>NZ_CP179750.1:5697500-7969155 GCF_058628105.1 Rhodococcus sp. G6(2025) | reverse complement strand
TTGGGGTGCAAGCATTTGTCGATCCTCGGCGTGTCGGTCAACCGATTCGCGGGGGAATCGCAGGTGAGCGAGTTTGACCTGACCGTGAGTGGTAAGTACTCTCGAACAGTCACCCTGTGGTGAGGTGGCGGTTTCGTGCTGGCTCGAGTCCAGTTTCGAGGTCGTTCCATCCCCACCCTGTGGATGAACACCTGAGTTTTCGCCAATGTTAGATCCATGACGCCGGGAGGCGTCGATGAACTTCGAGGAGTGTTGACCGTGGCCAAGGGCAAGCGGACGTTCCAGCCGAACAACCGACGCCGCGCGCGCGTTCACGGCTTCCGTCTTCGTATGCGGACCCGTGCGGGTCGTGCAATCGTTTCGGCGCGTCGCCGTAAGGGCCGCGAATCTCTCACCGCCTGATCCCGACACTGGGTTCGGGAGCTCGGGGTGTTGCCTGAGCCGCACCGATTGCGTCGTCATTCAGATTTTTCGTTGACTGTGCGACGTGGTCGTCGGATGGGAAGACGCGACCTGGTTGTGCACGCATTCGACCGTGCGCAGGCAGATGAGCTGGTGAGTAGCGGCGGTCCGCGATTCGGACTGGTTGTGAGTAAGGCTGTCGGGCCGGCGGTGATTCGACATCGAGTCGCACGCCGGCTTCGTCATATCTGCATCGACCTCGTGGACGTGGTTCCACGGGGAACCGATGTGGTGATTCGGGCTCTTCCGGGAGCTGCGACTGCAAGTAGCCGGGACCTGGAGAAGCAACTTCGTGCAGGTCTCCTTCGATTGGACCTTCTTGCGCCCGTGAGTACCTCCGCATGAAAAGCGCACTCCACGAGTCGCGCGCCGACACGGCCGAGGCCACCTCCTCGGCCTCTTCCGCGTGGAAGTCGGTCCGTGCGTTACCGGCGCGCACTCTCATTTTCTTCATCGAGCTCTACCGGACGTATGTGTCGCCCCTGAGGATGCCGACCTGCCGGTTCATGCCGACCTGTAGCGAGTATGCGGTGGAATCCCTGCGTACCCACGGGGCGATCAAAGGCCTTTTTTTGACGGTGGTTCGGTTGGCGAAGTGTGCCCCCTGGCACCCTGGTGGGTGGGACCCGGTCCCTGCCCGTCGCGACCGTCATGCGGGTGGCCGTCGTTGCTGTCCGGCGAACGTGGACGAACAGAGGAGTACATAGAGCCGTGCTCGACTTCATTTACTATCCGGTGTCCGGGATCCTGTGGGTCTGGCACAAGATATTCGGTGCCATTCCCTTCCTCGGGCCGGACAGCGGTGTCACATGGGCACTCTCCGTGGTGTTCCTCGTGTTCACGCTGCGTGCCGTGCTGTACAAGCCGTTCGTGAAGCAGGTTCGCACGACGCGCCAGATGCAGGAACTTCAGCCGCAGATCAAGGCTCTGCAGAAGAAGTACTCGGGCGACCGCCAGCGTCAGGCCGTCGAGATGCAGAAGCTCCAGAAGGAGCACGGGTTCAACCCCATCATGGGCTGCCTCCCGGTTCTCGCGCAGGCTCCGGTCTTCATCGGCCTGTTTCACGTGCTTCGCTCGTTCAACCGCACCGGCACCGGATTCGGGCAGCTCGGCATGTCGGTCGAGGCGAACGCGAACACGCCGAACTACTTCTTCAGCGTCGAGGACGTGCAGTCCTTCCTGAGTGCTCGACTGTTCGGCGCTCCCATCTCGGCCTGGATCACCATGCCGAAGGAACAGCTCGACGCGTTTGCTGCCTACGGCCCGATCCCCACCGTGCTGAACATCGCCGTTGTCGCGGTTCCGCTGATGGTCATCGCCAGCATCGCGACCCACTTCAACTCGCGCGCTTCTGTGGCTCGGCAGAGCCCCGAGGCCGCCGCCAACCCGCAGTCCGCGATCATGAACAAGCTCGCGCTGTGGGTCTTCCCGCTCGGTGTGCTCGTCGGTGGTCCGTTCCTCCCCATCGCGATCCTCCTGTACTGGGTGAGTAACAACATCTGGACGTACGCGCAGCAGCACATCGTCTTCCGTCGCATCGACCAAGAAGAGGAAGAGAAGAAGCAGGCTGCCATCGCACGCCGGGCGGACAACGCTCCGAAGCCCGGTGCACGTCCCGATCTCACCAAGAAAAAGAAGAAGTCCGCGACCGCAACGGACGGTTCTTCCTCAGCGGACGAGCCGGAGATCGTCGAGGGCGTCGTCGAAGACAGCGCCTCCGATCAGGTGAGTGGTGACGGTTCGACTGCGGGTACGTCGAAGCCGAAGCCCGGTGCCCGCCCCCAGTCCAACCGCGGAAAGTCCCCCAAGCGCAAGCGGCGCTGATTCAGAAAAGAGAACGAGCATGGCTAGTGAGCCTGACATCGCAGTGGACGGAGATGAGACAGACGTGACTGCAACGACGCAGAACCCGGACACCGAGGTGGATTCCGATTCTGACGACTACCTGATCGAGGAAGGGGAAATCGCCGGCGACTACCTGGAGCAGCTGCTCGACGTACTCGACTTCGACGGCGATATCGACCTGGACGTCGAAGGTGACCGTGCTGTTGTCAGCATCGACGGTGGAGACGATCTCACCAAGTTGGTCGGGCGCAAGGGTGAGGTGCTGGACGCACTCCAGGAACTGACTCGCCTCGCCGTGCAGCAGGCGACGGGCGAACGTAGTCGCCTGATGCTCGACATCGCCGGATGGCGTGCCGGCCGTCGCGCCGAACTGACCGAGCTGGGTTCCTCGGCTGCCCGCCGCGTACTCGAGAGCGGTGAACGCGAGGAGCTCGCTCCGATGACGCCGTTCGAGCGCAAGATCGTTCACGACGCGGTCGCGAAGGTCGATGGCGTGTCGAGCGAGAGCGAAGGCGCCGAGCCTTCACGTCGCGTGGTCGTCATCAAGGACTGATCCACAGAAGCATCACCAAGGCGGGGCTCGCGGATCCATCTCCGGGAGCCCCGCCTTTTCGCTGTCCGTATGTCGCGATCCGTCACTTTGGCTTCGTTTCGTTTCACGTGAAACACGCACCCCTCCCCTCCCCCACCGAGAGGTCGGGTGTCCGCGGCGAGATTTCGTGCGCCACCGTCGCGTGACTGCGCTGTCTCAGGACTTCGTGGACAGTGCGGGCGGGTAACTTCGCCACCGGTCCGCCGACCTTCGCCCCCGATCGTGCCGTCTACCTTCGCCTTGTTCACCGTCTGGATGAGGGTTTCCAAGATGGACCAGAGCACCCGCAGCTCGGTCTCGATCGCGGCGTGCGCGCGAGCGCTTCGACGAGATGACTCTTCCCGTCTCGGACGTCCCGGAGGCGGCCGAGTCCACCCGGCGATGCGCCCCATCGATCAGCGGCGGGAAGCGGAAATCGCTGACGATATCCCCCGCAAGCAGGTGGGGTCGCCGGCATCGTCTGGAACTCTTTCAACAACCCTCGGCGGCCCAGGCCGAGTGGACTCGAGCCCGGGTCTATGGGCGGGGGTCAAGATTGGGATGCCGCACCTCGCTCAGTTTTGAAGGGGCCGCCCGCACGTGAATCCGTCGGGGCGCTGTGGGCGAAGCGATCGAGTTACTCTCCTGCCGCCGACGACTGCTGGGATCGTCGAGAAGGGTGCGGGGTCCATCGAAGCTCTCCTCTGCTCATCCGGCGATGGTGAGCGGAACGATCCGCAAGTGTCCGCGATGTCTCGAGACATACCACTTACGCGTCAGTGGTTCGGTGCGATGAGTTTCGATGCTTCTCGAAGTCCACATCATTGAAGCGACCGAAGCGGTGCCGTCTACTGGATGGAGTGAATGATGAGCGAGGACGAACGACAGATCCGGGATCTGATCGACCGTTGGGCTGAGGCTGTGCACAGTGGCGACATGGCCGGGGTTCTCGCGGACCACTCCGACGACATCGTGATGTTCGACGTGCCACCGCCATACGAGGGCGCTCGTGGAATCGATGCGTATCGCGAGACATGGCCGCCGTTCTTCGAATGGCAGTCGCAGGGTGCCAGGTTCGAGATGCTGTCATTGGATGTGACGGTCGGCGAGGATGTTGCGTTCGCCCATGCGCTCCTCCGCTGTGGAATGGAAGCGGAGCTCGCCGACAATCCGGAGAACCGGCTCCGCCTCACAGTGGGGTTGCGAAAGGAAGACGGTCGTTGGCTCGTCGCTCACGAGCACCACTCCTTCCCGGACACCACGGTCTGACCCATCGCGTATGTGGAGTCCACGGGTCGTCCATACCACACCCGGGAGTTTCGTCACTGTGATGATTGAAAACTCGGGCTTCGTCGGAGTGAAGCTGCCGAGAGCTAGCGTCGAGTAGGCGTGGATGGCTTCGCCTTAGTTGGGAGGTCGGCCATTCGCTGGACCCTTGCGTCTGCCGAGTTGGGACGGCGGCCGGGTAATGCACGGACGGGGTCGGTTCTGTTCCACGTGAAACACAGGACAGTTGTTCCACGTGAAACTGCCCGCGCCGAATGCGATCAGACGGACCACCGTCCCGGGCGCGCACCGGCGCAGAACAATCTCGGGCCGGGACACGGCCGGCCCCAGATAGACCCCTTGCGATCCGTCGCCTGTTCCACGTGAAACATGCGCGCGTCGATCGCCCCGCTGTTGATCCGCAGAACCAGATGACGCGATGTGCGCGAGATCCATCGCAGAGAGGGTTCACCGGCGAGGCGACGGCGGGACCGCCGAGTCGAACGGGCGCTTCACCGACAGTGCACACCCAACCCCTCCCCTCCCCCACCGGAAGGGGGTGCGGCTCGACACTGTTCCGGCGTTGCGCGTTCGAGTTAAAGGACATAGTCGTGACGGAGGGCGGATAATAAAGAAGCTGTGTTTGTTGATTTCGCGTTATTCGCGGGAGGATGTTTCACGTGGAACCGAATGGTGGAGAGCCGGCCGAATGGGACGAACAAGCGGCGGCACGCCAGGTGTTCGGTGAACGATTCGATATCGCGGAGCGCTACTACAAGTCGCTGGCGACCGACGGTGTCGAGCGGGGGTTGATCGGGCCCCGGGAGGTTCCGCGACTCTGGGAACGTCATCTCCTCAACTGTGCCGTCGTCGGTGAACTGATCGCCGAGGGTGAGTCGGTCGTCGATGTCGGCAGCGGTGCCGGGTTGCCCGGTATCCCGCTCGCGATCGCCCGACCCGATCTCCGGATCACGTTGGTGGAGCCGCTGCTGCGACGGTCGGTGTACCTCGCCGAGTTCGTCGAGTCGAACGGTCTGGACGTGCTGGTGGTCCGGGGCCGGGCCGAGGAGTCGGGGGTGGTGAAGGAAGCCGGCGGCGCAGACGTCGTGACGTCCCGCGCGGTGGCGCCGTTGGAGAAGTTGGCCAAGTGGTCGCTGCCGCTTATCCACGAGCATGGGAGAATGCTCGCATTGAAAGGTTCGAGCGCCGCCGAAGAGATTTCCCGTGATCGCGCTTCCCTGACTCGGTTGGGTGCTGGCAAGCTGGATATCGTGGAATGCGGAGTGGGCCTGCTTCCTGTCCCCACCGTTGTCGTTCGGGCAGAACGTGTACCGAAACGCCGTCAGCGTCGATGACGATGTCCACGGTGACTAGGGAGTGAATATGTCGAGTAACGAGCGATTCCCAATTGAAGGAGTAGTCAATGTCGGGTGGGCCTGAATCCGCCGTTTCACGTGAAACAGTTTCACGTGAAACCGACCATCAATCCGACCAGGCGACGAGCTCCGGGAACGGAGACGACGGATTCACGGCCCCCTACAACGGAATCTCCGTCGAGGAGACTCCGATCGGTGCCGCCGCGCACCGCGCGAGTCAGGTACTGCACCCCCACTCGGTGAGTCTGCCGAAGCCGCCCGAACGGCGGATCCTCACGATCGCCAATCAGAAGGGCGGCGTCGGTAAGACGACGAGCGCGGTCAACCTCGCCTCCGCCCTCGCGGTTCAGGGACTCACCGTTCTGGTCATCGACCTCGACCCGCAGGGCAACGCCAGCACGGCGTTGGGCGTCGCCCACCACTCCGGTGTGCCGTCCAGCTATGAGCTTCTCCTCGGTGAGGTGACGGCTGCGGAGGCGATCCAGAAGAGTCCGCACAACGACCGGCTGTTCTGCATTCCGGCCACGATCGACCTCGCCGGCGCCGAGATCGAATTGGTCTCCATGGTCGCCCGCGAGGGACGGCTCAAGGGCGCGCTCTCGGAGAAGGCTCTCGGCGAGGTGGATGCCGACTTCATCCTGATCGACTGCCCGCCCTCGCTCGGACTGCTCACGGTGAACGCGATGGTCGCGGCCAAGGAAGTTCTGATCCCGATCCAGTGCGAGTACTACGCCCTCGAGGGTGTGGGACAGCTGCTGCGGAATATCGAACTGGTGCAGGCACATCTCAACCCGGATCTCCACGTGTCGACGGTCCTTCTCACGATGTACGACGGGCGCACCAAGTTGGCCGACCAGGTGGCCGAAGAGGTCCGCACCCACTTCGGTGACGCCGTCCTCCGTGCCGTCATTCCCCGCAGCGTGAAGGTGTCCGAAGCGCCCGGGTACGGCATGACCGTGCTCGATTACGACCCCGGCTCGCGGGGTGCCATGAGTTACCTCGACGCGGGACGTGAACTCGCAGCACGCACCGCACACATCACGAAGCAGGAGCAGCGATGAGTCAGACGCGTAAGGGTGGACTTGGCCGTGGACTGGCCGCGCTCATTCCTACGGGACCGACCACGACGGGACCGGGGCTGGGCAACGCCGCCGCGGACGTCGTGATCGGCGCGGACCGACGCACCGTACTGACCGCTCCCGCGCCGAACTCGTCGGACTCTGCGACGGACGAGCAGACCGCTCCCGCGTCCACGGGAAACAATGGAGGGAGCAACGGCGCCGACGGCGAATCCGGGAACGGTGCTCAACCCCTCCCCTCCCCCACCGGGGCGGTGTACCGGGAGATCGCCCCCGACCTGATCGAGCGGAACCCCAAGCAGCCGCGTCAGGTGTTCGACGACGACGCTCTCGCCGAACTCGTCCACTCGATCCGTGAGTTCGGGTTGATGCAGCCGATCGTGGTGCGTCCGCTCGACGACGGCAAGTTCCAGCTCGTCATGGGCGAGCGTCGGTGGCGTGCCAGCCAGGAAGCCGAGCTGGAGACGATCCCGGCGATCGTTCGCGAGACCGGCGACGACGCCATGCTTCGCGACGCGCTCCTGGAGAACATCCACCGCGTGCAGCTGAACCCGCTCGAAGAGGCCGCGGCGTACCAGCAGTTGCTCGAAGAGTTCGAGGTGACCCACGAGGAACTGGCGGCGAAGATCGGTCGCTCGCGTCCCGTGGTGACGAACATGATCCGACTGTTGAAATTGCCGATTCCCGTGCAGCGCCGCGTCGCGGCGGGTGTGCTGTCGGCCGGGCACGCTCGCGCCCTGTTGTCGCTCGAGGCCGGAGCCGACGCGCAGGAGGTGATGGCGGCACGCATCGTCGCGGAGGGCATGTCTGTTCGCGCGACGGAGGAGGCGGTGACGCTCGCCAACCGCAGCGACGACCAGGCGGCGCAGCCCGCCCAGCGCCGCAAGCCGATCCAGATGCCGGGCCTGCAGGACGTCGCCGAGCGGCTGTCGGATTCGTTCGACACGAGGGTCACGGTCAGCCTCGGCAAGCGCAAGGGCAAGATTGTGGTCGAGTTCGGTTCGGTGGACGATCTTCAGAGGATCGTTGGGATGATGGAGGCACAGAAGGCCGATTCATGAGCGCCTGAGAGAGGTAGAAGTACCCGCGGGTGATCCGTCACTGTGACAGTGGCCGCTGACGGACCGACTCCAGCAGAACTATCGGGGGCGAAAAACGTTGAATACCAGAGGATGTCGAATGATCTGCGGTAGTGACATATGGAGGCTGAGCTAGCCAGTGTCGACTCACGTCACATCGCTCACTCTCGACGGCTTGGACAAGCTCTCCGCCCACGCTCGTCGCTGTGTCTTCTGGGAAATGGATCCCGCGGCGATCCACAGTTCGCGCGGATTCTGCGATCAGGAGTTCGAGAAGGAAGCCTGGCTCTCCATGGTCATGCTCGAATGGGGATCGTGCGGACAGGTGGCCGTCATGGACGGCAAGCCGGTCGGCAGCGCCCTCTACGCTCCCCCGCGGACCGTGCCGCGCGCGCAGCTTCTCCCGACCGCTCCGGTCGGTGCCGACGCCGTCCTCCTCACCAGCCTTCGGCTCGAGCCGGCCGGTGAAGAACAGAATCTGGGAACCACGTTGATCCAAGCCGTGGTGGCCGATCTGGTGCGCCGCGGTGTTCGCGCGCTCGAGGCGTTCGGTATCCGCAACACCGACGGAACCGGGCCGATCGACACACACGGGATGGCGTCAGCCACAGCGGCCCGCGAGTGCTCCCCCGAGGAGTGCATGATCCCCGCCGAATTCCTCGAGGACAACGGCTTCGAAATCGTCGCGCCCCATCATCGGTTCCCGCGCCTACGGCTCGAGCTGAATCGGGATCACGGGTGGAAGGAAGACGTCGAGGCTGCCCTGGAGCGTCTCATCCACACCGCGACGGTGAGCATGGTCGACATCGGGGAGCGCACACCCGTCGGTGCGCACTGAGCGTTCGGGAACGAGACGTCAGGAACGTTCGGAGGAAGACAGCTCTTCGGCGAGCAACTCGGCGAACGTGAACGTTCCGGTCGGCTGATCGTCCTGACCGAGCAGGTACAGACGCTTCACGGAGATGAGGATCGCTTCGGCGATGGCGTCGCGCGCCCGCGGGTTGGAGAGCACCGCGGCGTCGAGGTCGTTGGTGAGGTACCCGAGGTCGATCTGCACGGTCGGCATGTTCGTCAGGCGCAGCAGGTCCCAGGTGCGACCGTGGGTCCGGCAGTCCTGCAACGGCGTGCGCGCCACGATCTCCCGCTGAATGAATCCGGTGAGAACCTGACCGATCATCGACGTAGAACCGTGCGAGTTACCGAAGTGGAAGCTCGCGACACCGTTGGCGGACGGGCTGGTGTTGCCATCGCAGCGCAGCGAGATCATCAGGTCGGCATCGAAGGCGTTCGACGTGGATGCGCGTTCGATGTCCGTGGGATTGGCGTGGTGCGGGCGGGACAGGAACGTCTCCATGCCCGTGGCGGCCATGCGGCCCTCGAGGCGGCTGGCGAGGTCCCACAGGATGTCGGACTCCGAGATCGTGCCATACGCGGACCGGACGATGGTGCCGTAGGTGTCGCCGCCGAGGCCCGGATCGATGACGATCCGCTTGCCGCTCAGCTGGGGTCCCGAGCTGCGAACCATTTCTTCTTCGCTCATCGCGTGCGGTGAACCACCGGTGACGCGGGTGCCGAGCAACTCGAGCGACCGCAGGGTTGCCGGACCGCAGATGCCGTCGGCGGCGATCCCGATCTCCCGCTGGAACGAGGACAGCGAATCGTGGGTCTGCGGTCCGAAGAAGCCGTCGACGCGTCCGACGTAGAAGCCGAGATCCTGCAGGCGGGTCTGCAGGGTGGCGACATCGTCGCCGTAGAGCGGTGCGGACAGCTGGTAGATCAGCGTGCGCGCGCCCAGGCGGTACGACGCCTCTTTCATGGACCGGTAGGTGGCAGGACCCACGATTCCGTCGACGAGAAGCCCACGCTGCTGCTGGAAGGCCCGTACGGCGCTGTCCAGGTGATGATCGAACACGGCGTCGGGGGCGATCCAGTGCGAACCGTTGGTGCCTTCGCGCCGGGTGTCCGCGATGCCGTTGTGCAGGAAACCGAGACCGGCCAGAGTGCCCCGAATCTCAGCAACGGCCGGACCATGGTCGCCGTGACGGAGTCGGTGCATGTTTCAGGGCCTCTCAGTCCGAATCAACGAGTACATACGAGTCTCGGTACAAACAAAACGATCGATGTGTTCCGGTCGGTCTAGCTGATGCGACTGGAGCACATCGATCGATTGTCTCAGAGATTCCCACAAAATCGGGAATCGTGCCGGGTGTTCGGGTGTCGATCAGAGAACGTCGGCGAGCTCTTTCAGCAGCGCAGCCTTGCCCTTGGTGCCGACGATCGTGTTGATCGGCTTTCCGTCCTTGAACAGGATCAGCGTGGGAATCGACATGACCTGGAAGTCGCGGGCAGCGCCCGGGTTCGCGTCGATGTCGAGCTTCGCGATGGTCAGCTTGTCGCTGTGCTCACCGGCGATCTCCTCCAGGACGGGGGCGATCATCTTGCACGGGCCGCACCAGGTGGCCCAGAAGTCGACGAGGACAGGCTTGTCACTGGAAATGACGTCTTGCTGGAACGAATCATCGGTGATGGTGACGGTATTCGACACGGGGATTTCCCTTACTCGAGGTGGGTGTGTGTGGGTGAGGTCAGGCGTCGACCGGCGAGCCGGCGGCGGCGACAGTGTTGGCAGTGATGTCGCCGCGCTCTGCCAGCCAGCGCTCGGCATCCATCGCCGCGGAGCAACCGGTGCCGGCGGCGGTGACCGCCTGCTGGTAGATGTGATCGACCAGGTCGCCGGCGGCGAAGACACCGTCCACGGAGGTGGCGGTGGTCGGCGTCTTGACGATCACGTAGCCGGCGTCGTCGAGGTCGACCTGTCCCTTGACGAGCTCGCTGCGCGGGTCGTGACCGATGGCGACGAACATGCCGGTGACGTCCAGCGTGGAGGTCTCACCGGTGACGGTGTCGCGGATCACGAGGCCGGTGACGCTGTTCTCGCCCAGCACCTCGACGGGCGCCGCGTTGGTCACGAACCGGATCTTCGCGTTCGCCTTGGCGCGCTCGAGCATAATGCGGGACGCACGGAACTCCTCGCGGCGGTGCACCACGGTGACGCTGCGGGCGAAGCGGGTGAGGAAGGTGGCCTCCTCCATGGCGGAGTCGCCGCCGCCGACCACGACGATGTCCTGATCCTTGAAGAAGAATCCGTCGCACGTGGCGCAGGCGCTGACGCCGCGGCCGAGCAACTTCTCTTCACCCGGAATCCCCAGGTAACGGGCTGCGGCGCCCATTGCCAGCACCACCGCGTGCGCCTGGTAGGTCTCGCCGTTGACGACGACCTTCTTGATCGGGCCCGTGAGGTCGAGTTCCTCGACGTCCTCGGTGCGGATGTCGGTGCCGAAGCGCTTGGCCTGCTCCCGCATCTGATCCATCAGGTCGGGTCCCATGATTCCCTCACGGAATCCGGGGAAGTTCTCGACCTCGGTGGTGGTCATGAGGGCGCCACCGAACTGGGTCCCCTCGAACTGCAGCGGTTCGAGTTCCGCGCGCGCCGCGTAGACGGCAGCGGTGTATCCGGCAGGTCCCGAACCAACGATGATGAGTTCATGAACCGTCGATGGAGTGGTCATGCGGGCCTTCCAGTAGTGAGGGGTGCTCAGTCGTATGGATCAACACAAGACTAAAGGGTGTTGTTCCCCGACTGCAGGTGATACCGGTCGCTCCCCCCGCAGGCGCCCTGATCAGCGCAGAGTCTCCCGGATGACGCAGCGGGTGCCCGTGTAGATGGTGGGCATGCATTTGTTGCAGTGGATGCAGAGTCCCTCGGCCACGTGCCGGTCGCGGAACTTGTTGACGAGGTCCGGGTCGCGGAGCAGGGCGCGCGCCATCGCGACGAACTCGAACCCGTCGCCGAGTGCGTTCTCGATGGTGTCGAGCCTGTTGATGCCGCCGAGGAGGATCAGCGGCATCGACAGGGCCTCGCGGAACTGCCGGGCCATCGGGAGGAAGAACGCTTCCTCGAACGGGTACGTCGGAAAGATGCGCGGCCCGTAGACCTTCAGACCCCAGCCCACCAGCTTGGGCTGTGAGGCAACGAATTCCGCCATCGGGACTTCGCCGCGGAAGAAGTACATCCCGTTGAGCAACGAGCTGCCCCCGGTGAGCTGCAGTGCGTCGAGATGCCCGTCGGCTTCGAGGAGCTGCGCGATGCGGAGACTGTCGTCGAGCCACAGCCCTTTCGGGACACCGTCCGTCATATTGAATTTGGCCGTGACGGCCACCGAGTCGCCGACGGCGTGGCGCACCCGCTCGACCACCCGTCGGGGGAACGCCGCCCGCCGCTCCAGGCTGCCCCCGTACTCGTCGGTCCGCTTGTTGAGGTTGGGGCTCATGAACGAGCTGAGAAGGTAGTTGTGCCCGAGGTGGACCTCGATCGCGTCGAATCCGGCCTCGACGGCATTCCGGGCCGCGTCCTCGAAGTCGCGGGTGACCTGGTCGAGTTCTTCTCGGGTGGCACCCTTCACCAGACCCATGGCGGGCGGGCTGAGGCGGGTGGACGGCGCGAGGGTCTTGGTGCGGTTGGACAGTGTGTTCGCGACCAGACCGGCATGACCGATCTGCGCCGCGACCAACCCGCCTTCGGCGTGAACGGCGTCGGTGAGTCGGCGTAGGTCGGGGACGCGGGCGCGGTCGAGAACGAGGGTGTTCGCGTGGACGCGTCCGCCGGGTGAGACGGCGCAGTACGCGACGGTCGTCAGGGCGGCGCCACCGCGAGCAACCTCGGCGTGGAAGTCGACGAGCTGGTCGGTGACCCGGCCGCGGGGCATGACGCCCTCGAACGTGGCTGCCTTCACGATGCGGTTGCGCAACGTCAGGGGACCCAGGCGGGCCGGCTCCCAGATCCCGGGCCGGGGTGGTGGAACGGTCATGGTGGTCTGCCTTCGAGGGTGGTGGTGGGAGGGCGTTTCAGGCGAAGGTCGCGGCCAGCGCCGCGCGGGCAGGCCGCCAGGTGAGCCCGAGCTCGTCGCGGGTTCGCGAGTCGTCGGTCGGGGTCGCCGAGGTGAGCAGCCACGCTGCCTCGTAGCTGAGCCCCGCGCTGAGGGGCGTGAACCTGCCGACCACGTCGGCGATCCGTCCGAGCGCGCGAAAGGTGCTGCCCGACAGCGGGATGCGCCGGAGGCGACGGCCCGAGGAATGTTCGAGGACGTCGATGAGGTGGTTGAACTCGACGAGTTCGCCGCCGCAGACGTATCGCCGGGGTCCGCGGCCGGGGTGCATCGCGGCGGTGTGGACCGCGGCCACGTCGCGCACGTCGATCATCTGCATGCCGCCGTCGAATCGGGGCGCCACCCCGCCGCTGACGATCGCGCCCCATCCCTGTTCGGTGACGCCCTTGGTGGATCCGAGCCCGGGACCGACGACGCTCGTCGGGTAAGTGATGACCACGGGGGCGCCCGCGTCCTGGAGTGCGCGGGCGATGCGGTCGGCGGCCGCTTTGGTGCGGCCGTACGCGCTGCGGCCAGACGCCGTCGGACTGTCCGGTCCGATGACGGCGTCGGGTGACGGAAACAGGGCACTGAAACTCGCGACGTGGATGATCGGGTCGAGTCCGAGGAAGGCCGCCCGGGTGAGGATCGCGGCGGTGGCCTGCGTGTTGATCTCCCACATCAGCTGTTCGCGACGATCGTCGGTGCCCACTACCCCGGCGGCGTGGAGTAGCGCGTCGCAGCCGTCGAGGAGGCGTGCGACCACTTGGGCGTCGCGGATGTCACCGACCACCTGCTCGATCCGCGCGGCGTCGTCCCCGGCTGCCACGAGCAGGGTGTCGGGAGATTCGGCGGGCGGCACCAGCAGTCGAACCGTGTGGCCGGCGGCGAGGAGCGCCAGCGTGGTGTGGGCGCCGACGTATCCGGTGCCGCCGGTGACCGCGATCTTCATGTGTTCGTCCGTTTCAATTACGATGCCACTGGACTCGTAATAGGTACGATATAGCGCGGAAGGCACTTCTGTCCCACAATTCGAACCAATGAATGCAACTGGAACCGGCCGCCCCCGCGACCCGCGGATCGACACCGACGTCCTCGCGGTTACCCGGGCGATGCTCGTGGAATCGGGCTGGGATCAACTGAGCATGCGGGCCATCGCGACGCGGTCCGGGGTGAGCAGGGCCTCCATCACCCGACGATGGCCGTCGAAGGCGCATCTGGTTCTCGACGCCATCCTCGGTGCGACACCCGACCTGACACCGTTCGAGGGCGCCGACCGCGAAGGCTGGATCCGCTGGGTGGTGACCGGCAGTGCCGAATTGTTCTCGCGACCGGAGGTGCGAGCGGCCACGCCGGGTCTGCTGGCAGCGATCCGCGACCACGACGACCTCCGTACCGCGCTGTGGCGGGGATTCAGCGGGCCGAGTACTCAGCTGTTCGAGAGCGAGGTGGACCCGGCCGGGTCGAGCACCGCGACGGCCGTGCTGGTGCTCGCTGCCGGCGCCGCGCTGTTCACCAGCCTGATCGCCGTCGAGGACGACACTCCGGAACTGCGTGGGAAGATCCTCGAGCTACTCCTGCCGGGCGCCCGTTCGGAGCGGGAACGATCTTGAGGATCAACCGATCTCGGTGACGGCGATCGTCGCCGGATCTCCCGCGCCGCACTCACCGCCGACCACCAGGGCCGTGATCTGCGGCGGACGCGGCGCGGCCACCAGCAGTAGTACCCCGGGAACACCGTCGAGGCGAACCTCGCCGGAACCGAGCAGGGGGCGGGACGGTTCGATACCGTTGGCGCGCAGGCATTCCGACAGTTGTGCGGGATCCTCGAGTGGTCCGAGCTGCCGCGAACCGATCACGGTGAGGAGGCGTCCGGAGTCGAGACCGGTGCCCAGATCGAGAACGGCTGGTGCCGGCGAGGTTTCGGAACTGGGCAGGGCGACGACCGGGGTCTCGGGTTCCTGCCTGTCCGGCGTGACGACCGCGACTGCCACCACGACCGCTGCCGCCGCCGCGAACGTCCCCGCGGCCGCGGCAGCCCACTTCCGTCGCCGGGTGAGTGGGACCACGGTGGCCTCGGCAGGTGTGTCCCGCTCCGCGGCGAGAGCACGGTTGATGCGGTCGGCGACGTCGGCGGGAATCGGGGTCGAGACGGAATGATCGCGTCCGAGCGCGCCCAACTGATCAGTGACCCGGTCGAGGGCGTCGATCACGGCCATCGCCTGCGGGTCGTTCCGGACGAGCGGCCACAGGCGATCGCTGACCGAGTCCGGCAGCACCCCGGCGTGCAGATCGGCCAGTAGGTCCTCGGAGTACGGCGGGACTGGCAGCGCGGCATCGGACGGATCGGGTTCACGGTCGGCCATGGCACCTCCTCACCGAGTCGTTGTGGTCCGGGACGACAGGACAGTTCCCCGCTCCTACTACGTTTTGACGCCCCGGAGTCATGATCGGTTCCCCTCCACCCGAAAATATTCGAGAGAGGCGGCCAGCTTCTTCCGGCCGCGGGCGCAGCGGCTCTTCACGGTGCCTTCCGGAACCCCGAGAAGCGCGGCCGCCTCACTCGTCGAACGGCCCTCGAGGTCGACGGCCACGATCGCGGTCCGCTGATCCGGTGGGAGCTGCGCCAGTGCGCGCTCGACCACCATGCTGAGCTCCACCTCGGAAACGTAGTCGCGGGCGTCGCGCGGTTCGTCGTCCTCGTCGGCGGACAGGGACACCGCCGGACGAGCCTTGTTGCGGCGGATGCGGTCGAGGCAGGCGTTGACCACGATCGTGTGCAGCCAGCTGCGGACCGCGGCGTCCCGGCGGAACGAGCCCGCGTTACGGTGCGCGGACAGCAGCGCCTCCTGCAGGGCGTCCGCCGCGTCCTCGGTGGTGTAGCTGGTGCGTTTGGCGACGTGCCACAGGTGGTCGTAGTGCCGCGAGAGCAGTGTCTCGAAGGCGTGCCGATCGCCGGCGACGTGCGCAGCCAACAGGTCGACGTCCGAGGGCTGACCCTCGGAATCCCCCCGGAAGATTCGCACCGGCGGATGTTAGCTCAGGTCGCCGGTCCGCGAGCACCGGGTGCCGACTACGTCGCGGCGTTGAAACCGATGTCGGCGATGGACGATTGGTTCTTGCCACCGGAATTGCTCAGGCCGGTGATCCACACCAGGACGTTCTTGGTGGGTCCCTCCGACTTCACCGGGATCTCGGTGACACCGTTGCCGAGGACCTTCGAACCGAGCACCTGCGTCTGGTCGAGGGTCGGGTTCTCCGACGGGGCGCTGCGAATCTCGACGTTGGTGCCCGGTGTCGGCGAGTTGATCCACACGCTCGACAGTGTCGCCGGCTCGTCCAGCGTGACCATCAGGCCCACACCGTTCTTCAGCGCGGGGAACGGCTGGAAGTACGAGTCGGTGCTCCACACGGTGGACGTGTTGCCGTCGACGGCCAGCCGGGCGTTCGCGGCCGAGTCGGGGGTGCCCTGCGGCGAGAACACCGTCGCCCCCGAGGGGCTGACCGGCGCGACGTTCGCCGCCGGGGCGGGCGCGGGGGCGGGGGACTCGGGGTTGGGCGGGGCCTCGGCCGACGTGGTGAGCCCGAAGTCCTGTTCGGTGAGCGGCGCGTCGGAACTACTGCCCGTGAGGAACGTCGCGAGCCAGAAGCCCAGGAGCGCCAGCACGATGATCGTGACGACCGCGAGGCCCACGAGCGCCGCGATCATCCGGTTGGACTTCTTCTTCTCCGCCTCCAGTGCTTCCGGGTCGGCGAGAGCGTGACCGGTCGTGCCGGGGGCCCGCTGCCCGAGCCGCAGCACGGGGATGAATTCGGTCTTGTCGTTGACGACGGACGCCTGGTCGAGAATGTGCTGCACGGTGGCCGCCGTGCGGATTCCCCCGTTCGGCTCGAGTGAGCGCAGCGCCACCGCGGAAATCTCGAACGGGACCTCCGGGCGGATCACCCGCGGTCCGATGGGCTGCCCGCTCGAGTCGCGGTCGGCCAGTCGCATACCGCCGACGCTGCCCGGACGGTGCGAACCCGACGGGTCACCCGCGGGAGCGGACGGGTCGCCCAGCGGCCAGCGGGCGGTGATGAGGGCGTAGAGCATGGCGCCCAGTCCGCGCACGTCGGTACTCGAGTCGGAGTCGGCGAGCGTGGCCGGGAACGCCAGCACGGCATCGCCGTTGATGCTGATACGGACGCGGTCGGGGTGGTCGATGGACAGTGCCCCACCGGCCCGGTGCGCGGTCTCGGCGGCCGCGGCGAGTGCGCGGATGGCACTGGCGGCGCCGATCGGAGACGGCTTGGTGTCGGCCATCTCCCGCAGCGAGCGTCCCGGGGTCCACTCGGCGACGACGATGCCGCCGGAGCTACCGCGGACCACGTCCAGCACGCGGGCGAGACCGGGCGAGTTGATCCGGCCCAGTCGCAGGGTGCGCGACAGAATGGCTTGCGGGCCTTCGGGACCGGCCGAGGTGGAGCGCTGTTCGGCGTCCACGAACGTCAGCGCCACCTCGCGGTCGAGCTTGACGTCGAGTGCCTGCCAGAACTGCAGTCCCCGCGAACCGCCGTGCGGTGTCAGCAGGCGGTACCGACCGCCCGCGACGGACGCGCCGGGAATGAGCTTGGGGCCACGGGGAGTACGACGCGGGCCTGCGCCGGGCTCACGTCCGGGTGCGGGGGTGATCGGGATCACTCCGGTGTCGTAACTGAGATCCCGTGCGGGGGCCGCGCCCATGTGACGTGTGTCTCCGCGCGATTCGCCGGAGTCTTTGGTGGGAGTCTTCGGCGCAGCCTTCGTCTGCGCATCCGCAGGATCTCCGGTCTCCTTGCTCTGCCCCGTTTTCGGAGTGTCTGCGGAGCCCGCGGACGTGTCTGCGTCCTTCTTCTGCGGTGCGGCGGCGCCGGCCTGCTTGCCGGACTTCGCGGAGTCGGTGGAGGCCGACTCGGACGAGATCCGGGTGGTCGGGGCGTCGACGCCGTTGGGGGCGGCGGCCGAATCGCGTTCGGACGCTTGCACCGTAGAACCTCCGGCTCTCTTGCTGCCGGCCACGTCGTCGTCGCTCACCCTCACTCCTTCATTCTCGAATGCCCAACTCCGACCAGTACCGGGCGGCGATCCGACCCGCTCGTGTCCAGGGTACGGGAGTCCACCGGGTCGTTCGATACCACGCGGCTGTCCCCCGAAGTCGTGCGGTGTGGCGCGGACCACGGGAATCAGTTCTGTTTCGGCTTCTGCGAGCGGGTCAGCCTCCGGTTCCGGTGCGGCGCCGCGACCGCGCAGGGCGCGAACCTTGCGGGCGACGGCGACGGTGATGGACACGATTTCGGGGATCTTCGCGAACCAGAGGATCACGAAGGTGACGACGAGCATGAGGACGCCGCTGATCATGACCCGGACCATCGAGCCCGGACCGCCGAACAAACTGGTGAGCCGGTCGAGCCCGAGGAGGCGGTCGGCGCCGAGCATGACGAGCGCACCCGCCATCGACGCGAGCACCACCACCCACACCGTTTTGCCGACGTTCGCCATCTGCAGGTTGCCGAGACTGCGGTGCAGCAGCCAGCCCCCGACGAGCGCGCCGGTGATGTAGCCGAGGCCGTTGGCCACGCCGAGCAGGATGACCACCTGGTCGTCGCTGGAGGCGATTATCGGGGTGAGCGCCGACAGCGCGATCTTCACCGCGGTGATGCCCAGGACGATCCACGTCGGGGTCCAGGCCTGCTCGCGGGCGTAGAACACGCGGAGCTGGATCAGTACCAGGGAATAGGGAATGAGCGTGAACGCGGACCAGCTGACGGCCTGGCCGAGGCGTTCGGCGTCACCGGTCCCGAAGTTGCCGTACCCGTAGAGCGCCTGGCCGATCTCGGGGCCGGCGAACGTGAGGAACGTGATGATCGGGATGAGGGAGATCATCGTCAGGCGGGTGGCGACGGACAGGTCGTCGACCACGGCCGGGGTGTCGTCGGCGGCGGCGTTGCGGCTGAGTCGCGGCATGATCGCCGTCAGCACCGTCACGCCGAGCACGCCGTACGGCAGCTGCAGCAGGAGCCACGCGTTGTTGTAGATCGCGGGACCCGACGCGTCCGCGTGTGACGAGATGCGGGTGGCGACGATCATGCCCGCCTGGCTGATCAGCACGTACAGGATGATCGCGACGGCCATCCCGCCGAACTGCTTGAGCCGGTCGTCGAGGCCCCACAGCGGTTTCAGCGAGATGCCCTCGCGCCGGATCGCGGGCACCAGGCTCATCGCCTGCACCACGACACCCAGCGTGACGCCCACACCGAGGACCAGCAGTTTCGGGTCGCTCATCCGCACCGGATCGAGGGTGATCTCCCCCGGTGTCGCGTAGTAGATCACCAGCACGGTGAGCATCACGACGTTGTTCAGCACCGGAGCCCAGGCACCGGGTTTGAACACCTGCCGGGTGTTGAGGATGGCCGTGAGCAGCGCCGACAGTCCGTAGAACAGGATCGCGGGCAGGAGGAGATAGGACAGAGCTGTGGTGAGGGACGTGTTCACCTTGCCGTCGGCCGACAGGAAGACGTGGGTGGTGAGTACGGGTGCGGCGGCGGTCGCCAGCAACGCCGCCGTGCCGAGCAGCACACACGTGGCGGTGAACAGGCGTCGCACGAACGCCGCACCCTGATCCGGGTCCTCACGTTCGGCGCGCACCAGGACGGGCACCACGATCGCGGTGAGCACCGCTCCCAGCACGAGCTCGGAGATCATGTTCGGGATCTGGCTGGCGACGGTGAACGAGCTGGCCACCGACCCACCCAGCAGCGTCAGGACGAGGAGCTGCTTGGCGAATCCGGTGATGCGGCTGACGAGCGTCGCCACCGCGATCGAACCGGTGGACGCCAGCAGTCGCGAGTTGCTCTGCTTCTGCGGCGCGGTCGAGGGCCCGGAATCCCGGACCGGAGGCGGCGAGGGGTCGACCCGGATGGCCGCGAACTGCACCGTCGGTGCCTCGTCCGGCCGGATTTCCCGAGCCCAGTGGTCCCGCTCCCACGGGGCGACCCGGGGATGGGAGCGATCGGGAAGCCTCTGGCCCCTACTGGGCAAGTTCCCGGTCATGAACGTTCGTACCCTTCGTCAGCTGGATCCGGCTGGCCGCGGAATCGATGCCACAGCCGGCGGCCGGCGAGGAACAGCAGCAGAGCACCCGCGCATGCTGTCAGTATCGCCAACGCCTGCCCGTACGCGTTGGACCGTACCGTCACGCTGGTCGGCTCTCCCAGTTGCTGTCCATCGGCGGTGGTCAGAGAGAATTGGACGACGAGCTTGCGGGAGTCGTTGGCCTCGGTGGGAACGGTGAGGGTGCGACTGCCCCGCGGGGGCAGCGTGGTGGGGCCGATGTCGGTGATGGTCATCCCCGACGGCGCATCCACCTGGAGACGGACGGTGATCCCGACCGGCAGGTCGTTCCTGGCCACCAGCAGCAGCGGGCTCTGTTCCGACGCCAGCGTGTAGACGCCGCCCGGCGACACGACGGTGACTGCCCCGAACAGGTCGTCCATGGTTTCGGCCACCTCGTCGGCGCGCACGTCGGACGCCTCCTCCGCGGACCGCCGTTCGTCGTCGCGGCGATGCGCGAGGCTCATCGAGCGCAGCAGGTCCTCGCGCAGCGGTGCGGTGAAGCGTTCCGGGGTGAGCGGGGCCTGCGGGTCGTCGACCAGCGCGGCGTTCAGTGCCTCGATGCGGGGTGTCTGCGTGCCGGCGGCGTCCCGGATATGGGCGGGGACGCCGTCCTCGGCGGCCTGATCCGGGTACTCCAGGGTCGCGACCTCGGGTGATCCGGGCTGGCGTCCCAGCATCGCGGGCAGCGGCCGGGGCGTCGCCAGGCCCGAGCGCATCAGCGAGGAGACCGTGGACAGCAGTGTCTTCGCGTCCTCGGCGCCCGCCGTCCAGAGCTGCGGCGGCACCACCATCAGCGAACGCGGGGTGCCGGCAGCCCGTGCGGCCTCGGGTTCGAGGGCAGACCACGACACCGCACCGAGCGCGTCCTGCAGCCGGGCGGTCTGCGAATCGTCCGAGAGGTCGTACCGCGCGCGCTGCGGGGTGTACGAGGGGGTCTGCGGTGTCGTCCCCATGGCCGCGAGCGCCGTGCCGACCGAGGGATCGAACAGCAGCGCGTCGACGCTTCCGGTGGCCGCGGGCGTCTCGGTGGCCGCCGGGGTCGTCTCCCCGTTCGCGGGAACGGGCGCGGGGGGCGGTGTGGCCTCGATGACGTGGGCGCTGTCGCGGGGTGTCGTCGTGTCGACGGAATTGGCGGCCACGAGCGTGGTGGTCGCCTCGTCTCCGCGGAGCATCTGCGCCGTCGCGTCGTCGAGCACCCCGGCGTCGCTCCACACGAAATTGCGCAGCGACGTGACACCCAGAGCGTTGTCGACGATGTCCGCGGGGGCTTCGACGGCGGTCGCGGACAGGTCCGGGTTCGCGACCTCGGTGATCGCGGACAGGTCGGCCTGCGCGAACGGCACCGACGTGGTGCACATGGACGCGGCCAGCGACCGGGCGCGGTCGAGCCACGCCGACGCGGCATCCTTACCGGTGCCCTCGTGCGCGGAACCGGTGGGATCGGACGGGTCGTCCACCACCAGATATCCGCGCGTCATGTTCTCGACGGTGATCAGCAGGTCCGGGTCGACGGCCAGGCACATACTGTCCCGGAGCGTGTGGTCGCGGTCGACGCTCTCCCGGGTGGCGAACTCCACCGCGCCCAGCAGTTCGTCGAGGCGGCCGCCGTCCGCGAGCGACGTCGCGAGGTCGTCGTCGACGAGACGGACCGGTTCGGTGACGGAGCCGGGCACCCCCGCCGCGAGCCGGGGCCGGTCCGCGAGCGGCCACAGCATGGTGACCGCGACGGGACTGGAGATGTCCGGGGGCACGGCCGGCGTGCCGGGGACCCCGAACACGGGAAGCAGGAAACGGGCGTCGTCGAGACGCGCCGCCCCGCCGTACTCGGGGGTGCCGTTCACGTTCACCATCAGCGGATACACGCCGGGTTCGGTGATGTCGAGGGAGATGTCGGTGTCGGACCGCAGCGGCAGCGACAGCGTGAACTGCTTGCTCTGCCCCTCGTCGAGGCGGCCCGCGACCGTGTCGAACATGCCGACCGTGTCGTACCGCGACTGATCGAGGGTCAGAGACGTACGGAGGCCCTCGCTGCTCGCGACGGCGGGGGCGCGCTGCAACCGCACGCTGACGTCGCGGACCGTGCGGTCGCCGACGTTCTTCACCGAGCCCGTGACGGTGACGAACGGGTCGCTGGTGGTGGTGACCGTGGACGGCGTGACGTTGTCGATGTGCAGTTCGAGGAACTCGGGGTCCTCGTCGACCGTCTGGGTCCCGGCGCTCTCGGGCGGCACCGGGTCCTGGGCCGCCGCCACCACGGTGCTGGTGGGAGCCAGAACGACCGCGAGTGCGGTCAACGTCACGGCACCGACCCGACGCAAAGCCATCCTCATCCGGCGTCTGGCCCCTTCTGGAGCTTCAGGTCGGGGGCGGTCGGAGTGGTAGTCATCTTGGAGATCAAGTCACCGGCGATTTCTGCGAGTTTCCGTTCGTCTGCGTAGGCCAGGCGTGATCCCAGCTCGGCGAGCGGCACCCACGCTACCTCGGTGACTTCCACGTCTTCGTCCGACAGTTCCCCACCGAGGCATCTCAGCAGATAGTGGTGGACGGTCTTGTGGACCCGTCGGCCCTCGGTGACGAACCAGTAGTCGATGCTGCCGAGCGACGCGAGGACGGTGCCCTGGATGCCGGTCTCTTCTTCGACCTCACGCATCGCGGTCTGTTCGGCGGTCTCGCCCTGCTCGATGTGTCCCTTGGGCAGCGACCACAGCAGCCGCCCGCGTCGGTCGGTGCGTCCGATCAGCGCGGCGCACAGATTCTCCCGCGGTCCGCCGAGACCGTTGACGACGAGCCCGCCCGCCGAGGTTTCGCGAACCGTCCTCATGTGGGGTTTCGCGGGTTTGCCGACGGCGCCGCGCCGCCGCGAGTTGCGGCGACTCCTGTTCGCACGTTCGGCAGCAGACACCCCATCGATAGTAGTTGGCTTTGCCGTCTCCACCGGAACGCCGCACCCGAACCGAGACGCTTCGTGACACACCTGTGGTGAACCGAACGGCGAGGTGACAGCGTGTATGCGTATCTCGCTATTTGCGCACCTCGGTAAGCTTCCTGGACGTGACTGCCCCTTCTCTCGACGACGAGCGCCGTACGCGACTGCTTGCCGGCGCCGCGGTGACGCTGCGCGAGCTGTCCGAAGTCCTGACGCCGCTCGGTGAGAGGTTCGCTGCCGCCGGTCACGAGTTGTACCTGGTGGGGGGCAGTGTCCGGGACGCGATCCTGGGCCGCCTCGGCACCGACCTCGACTTCACCACCGACGCTCACCCGGAGCGGGTGCAGAAGCTGCTGTCCGGCTGGGCCGACAACCAGTGGGACACGGGCATCGAGTTCGGGACGATCAGCGCCGCCAAGGCGGGCCAGCAGATCGAGATCACGACGTATCGCGCCGACGCCTACGACCGGGTGTCGCGCAATCCGGTCGTCCAGTTCGGGACGAAGCTCGAGGACGATCTGGTTCGGCGCGATTTCACGGTCAACGCGATGGCCGTGCGGATCGGTGCGGACGGATCGCAGGACTTCGTCGACCCCCTGGGCGGCATGAACGCCCTGCTGGCCGGGGTGCTGGACACGCCGTCGGCGCCGGAGAACTCTTTCAACGACGACCCGCTGCGCATGTTGCGGGCCGCCCGGTTCGTGTCACAGCTGGGGTTCACGCTGCACGAGCGCGTGCATCAGGCCATCGTCGACATGGCGCCGCAGATCGAGCGGATCACGGCCGAACGCGTGCGGGCCGAACTCGACAAGCTGATTCTCGGCGAATTCCCGATCGACGGCATGAACGTGATGTGCGAGACGGGTCTCGCCGATTTCGTGCTGCCCGAGGTGCCGCAGATGAAGCTCGAGATCGACGAGCACCACCAGCACAAGGACGTGTACTGGCACTCGCTGACCGTGCTGAAGCAGGCCGTCGACCTCGAGGACGGCGACCCCGACCTGGTGTTGCGGTGGGCGGCGCTGCTGCACGACATCGGTAAACCGGACACGAAGCGCAACGAGCCGGGCGGTGGTGTGAGCTTCCACCACCACGAGGTGGTCGGCGCGAAGATGGTCCGCAAGCGGATGCGGGCGCTGAAGTATTCGAAGCAGATGGTCGACGACGTGTCGCAGCTGGTGTTCCTCCACCTGCGGTTCCACGGCTACGGCAAGGGTCAGTGGACCGATTCCGCTGTGCGCCGGTATGTGACCGATGCCGGCCCGCTGCTGCCGCGGCTGCACAAGCTGGTCCGCGCCGATTGCACCACCCGCAACAAGCGGCGGGCGGCCGCCCTGCAGGCGACATACGACGACATCGAGGAGCGGATCGCCCGGCTCGCCGAGCAGGAAGACCTCGCGCGGGTGCGCCCCGACCTCGACGGCAACGCGATCATGGAGTTGCTCGGCATTCCGGCGGGCCCCGACGTCGGGAAGGCGTGGAAGTACCTCAAGGAGCTCCGGCTCGATCGCGGCCCCCTCAGTCGCGACGAGGCCGAGGCCGAACTGCTGTCGTGGTGGGCCACGCAGCAGGGCTGACCGAGCGTCGATCCGCTCGGTTCTCCTTACTCCGCTTTCGGGCGGCCACTCACCTGAAGTGACGACAGTCACACGACCTGGTTGTTTCTGCCTCGACATCACCACCGTGCCCGGGCCCGGGTGCGAGAGACGTCACCGAACGCTCACGGGGGTTAATCCCGACGAAACACGGTTCACGGCAGCATTGATACAGGTCGTGAGCCGGGTGGACAGGCTGCGACCGTGCAGGTGAGGAGCTAGTCGATGCAGCAGCAGAAAGCCGGGACTTCCACAGTGAAGACCGCCTGCTCGTACTGCGGTGTCGGCTGCGGCATGGTGCTCGAAGTCGGGATCGATCCCGAGACCAATGCACGCCGCGTGCTCAAGGCGTCCGGCGACAAGGACCATCCCACCAACTTCGGGCGGCTGTGCACCAAGGGTGCGACGAGCGCCGAGATGCTGGTGGCCGGTGGCCGGATGGAAACCGGGTACGTCCGCGACGAGCGCGGGGAAGCACCCACCTCGATCGAGGTCGGCGCCGCCATCAGCGAGACCGCGCGCCGGCTGAGGGAACAACTCGACGAGCACGGACCGGACGCCCTGTCCTTCTACGTCTCCGGTCAGATGTCCATCGAGGCGCAGTACCTGATCACCAAGCTCGCGAAGGGCTTCGTCGGCACCAACCAGATCGAGTCCAACTCGCGGTTGTGCATGGCCAGTGCGGGCACCGGTTACAAGCAGTCGCTGGGCGCGGACGGTCCGCCCGGGTCGTACCAGGACTTCGACAAGGCCGACGTGTTCTTCGTGATCGGCGCCAACATGGCGGATTGTCACCCCATCCTGTTCCTGCGGATGATGGACCGCGTCAAGGCCGGCGCCAAGCTGATCGTGGTCGACCCGCGTCGCAACGCGACGGCCGACAAGTCGAACCTGTTCATGCAGATCGCGCCGGGCACCGACCTCGCACTGCTCAACGGCCTGCTGCACCTGCTCGTGACGAACGGGCACACCGATCCCGAGTTCATCGCCGAGTTCACCGAGGGCTGGGAGGTGATGCCGGAGTTCCTCGAGGAGTACACCCCCGAGAAGGTCGCGGAGATCACCGGCATCCCCGAATCCGACATCCGTCAGGCCGCGCAGTGGATCGGTGAGGCCGAGAACTGGATGAGCTGCTGGACGATGGGGCTCAACCAGAGCACCCACGGCACGTGGAACACCAACGCGATCTGCAACCTGCACCTGGCCACCGGTGCGATCTGCCGTCCGGGCAGCGGCCCGTTCTCCCTTACCGGTCAGCCCAACGCGATGGGTGGCCGCGAGATGGGGTACATGGGTCCCGGCCTGCCGGGGCAGCGGTCGGTGCTCGCCGCCGACGACCGGGCGTTCATCGAGGATCTGTGGGAGCTGCCGGAGGGGAGTATCCGCACGGAGGTCGGCACCGGAACCGTCGACATGTTCGAGCGGATGGTGGCGGGTGACATCAAGGCCTGCTGGATCATCTGCACCAATCCCGTTGCCACCGTGGCGAACCGGCGGACGGTGATCGAGGGTCTCGAGGCCGCCGAGCTCGTGATCACGCAGGACGTCTTCCTCGACACCGAGACCAACGGTTACGCCGACATCCTGTTGCCCGGGGCGCTCTGGGCGGAGTCGGATTCGGTGATGATCAACTCCGAGCGCAACCTCACCCTGTTGCAGCAGGCCGTAGATCCGGTGGGTCAGGCACTGCCCGACTGGCAGATCATCGCCCGCGTCGCGTGCGAGATGGGATACGCGGACGCGTTCACCTACGACTCCTCGGAGGACGTGTTCGAGGAGATCAAACGCACCTGGAATCCCAAGACCGGCTACGACCTTCGCGGCATCACCTACGACCGTCTGCGGGACACACCGGTGCAGTGGCCGAGCCCGCCCGGCAACCGCACCGATCGCAACCCCCTCCGCTACGTCAACGACGGCGTGAGCCAGAACCTGCTGTCGGCTCCCGACGGTTCACTCCCCCGCCTGGCGTTCGCCACCGCGAGCGGCAAGGCCGCGTTCTTCCCACGCCCGCACATGCTGCCCGCCGAGATGCCCGACGACGACTACCCCTTCGTCCTCAACACCGGTCGCCTGCAGCACCAGTGGCACACGATGACGAAGACGGGCAAGGTGGCCAAGCTCAACAAGCTGAACTCCGGCCCGTTCGTCGAGATCAATCCCGCTGATGCGCAGAAGCTTTCGATCGCCGACGGCGACAAGGTGGAGGTGGCGTCCCGGCGCGGTCGCGCGGTCCTTCCCGCCGTCGTCAGCGACCGCGTCCTCGCCGGCGGGTGTTTCGCCCCGTTCCACTGGAACGATTCCTTCGGCGAGTACCTCAGCATCAACGCCGTCACCAACGACGCCGTCGATCCCACGTCCTTCCAGCCGGAGTTCAAGGCGTGCGCCGTCTCCCTGACCCGGGTGGCCCCGGTGTCGACGCCGGAGGCCCCGGAATCCGGCGGGGCGCTCACGCTCGCGCAGGGTTCGCCCGCCGCGGAGATGAGTCGCATCCTGGGCCTGGACGACTCCGCCTCCCCCACCTTCGACGAACACGAACGCATGTACCTCGCCGGGCTGCTGTCGGGGCTGCAGTCCACCGAGATCCAGGGCGTTCCGGTCCTTCCGCGAAGCGCACCGATCTCCGGGTCCAAGCGAGTGTGGCTGGACGGTCTGATGGCGGGGCTGTTCTCCCGTTCCGACGTTCCGCAGAGCGTCGTGGTGCCGGACGCGAACACTGAATCGGTACAGCACCCCGTGGTGGTGGTGTGGGCGTCGCAGACCGGCAACGCCGAGGAGTTCGCCGCCGAATGTGCCGAACAACTCGAAGCGGCCGGGCACGGCACCCGCCTGATGAGCATGGACGACTACGACGTCGCGGGCCTCGCCGACGTCCGCGACCTCCTGATCATCACCAGCACGTTCGGGGACGGCGACGCCCCCGACAACGGCAGCAACTTCTGGTCCGCGCTCAGCAGCGACGAGGCCCCGAAGCTGTCGCAGACCCGTTACGCCGTGCTGGCTTTCGGCGATTCCAACTACGACGACTTCTGCGGGCACGGCAAGCGGATCGACGCCCGGCTGGAGCAGCTGGAGGCGAAGCGTCTCACCGAGCGGGTCGACTGCGAACCCGACTACGAGGAGCAGGCACGTCAGTGGCTGACCCAGGTCCAGAAGCTGGTCCGGGAGCGTGCGGCGGCCGACGGTGCGACCGTGGTGGCGTCCGCACCCGCGCCTGCCCGGCCCGCGGCGAAGAAGGCGGCGACGTTCACGCGGAAGACGCCGTTGATCACGCGGCTGACGAAGAACATTCCGCTCAGCGCGGCCGGATCGTCGAAGGACGTGCGGCAGTTCGGTTTCGAAGTGAGCGATCCGGATTTCACCTATGAGGCGGGCGACGCTCTCGGTGTCTGGCCGACCAACAGCGACGCCGTCGTCGACGAGTGGCTGAAGGTCACCCGGTCGATCCCGGACACGCCCGTCACGTTGCCGGACCTGCCGGAGATGACGCTGCGCGAGGCGCTGCGCACGAAGCTCGAGATCACGAAGGTGACTCCCGAGCTGCTGCGGTTCGTGCAGAGCCGCACCCAGGACACCGAGCTGGCGCGGCTGCTGCGCCCGCAGAACAAGATCGCGCTCCAGCAGTGGCTGTGGGGGCGGCAGTCGATGGACGTGCTGGCGGAGTACGGGGTCGACGCCGACGCCGACGAGTGGCTGAGCGTTCTCAAGCGCCTGCAGCCGCGGTTGTACTCGATCTCGTCGAGCCCCAAGGTCGATCCGGGTGAGGTGCAGCTGACCGTCTCCGCGGTGCGCTACAACCACGAGGGCAAGAACCGCTCCGGGGTCTGCTCGACGTTCCTCGCCGATCACTGCGACGAGGCCGACGTGCCGATCTTCGTGCAGAAGTCGGCGCACTTTCGTCCCCCGCAGGCGGCCGATGCACCGATGATCATGGTCGGTCCCGGCACCGGCATCGCTCCGTTCCGCGGATTCCTGCACGAACGCCGGGAATTGGGTCACACGGGCAAGAACTGGATGTTCTTCGGTGAGCAGCACGAGGCTACCGACTTCTACTACCGCGAGGAGATGGAAGCTATGCACCGCGACGGATTTCTCACCCACCTCGATGCGGCGTTCTCCCGGGACCAGCGGCAGAAGATCTATGTGCAGGACCGCATTCGCGAGCACGGCGCCAAGCTGTGGGGCTGGATGCAGGAGGGTGCGTCCCTGTACGTCTGCGGCGACGCCAGCCGCATGGCGAAGGACGTCGACGAGACGGTCCGTGAGGTCGTCCGCACGCATGGGCGCCTGGACGAAGAGGACACCGAGCTGTACATGAAGCAGCTCGCGACCGACAAGCGCTACGTGCGCGACGTGTACTGATCCGCATCTGCGGAGAGGCGCACTTGATCAGTCCGTATTTGCCGACATAGGATGTCGGTCATGACGCATGCGCGGACAATTCTCGGATGACGGGTATCCGGATACGACAGGCAGCAGAACTGCTCGGCGTCAGCGACGACACGGTCCGGCGGTGGATCGACAACGGCAGTCTCGCGGCGGAGAAGGACGAGTCGGGCCGCAAGGTCGTCGACGGCCCCGCGCTCGCCGAGTTCGCGCGCGCCAACGCCTCGAAGTCGCCCGATCTGCTCGGATCGGACTCCTCGGCGCGTAACCGATTCACCGGCATCGTGACCGCGGTGGTGATGGACAAGGTGATGGCCCAGGTCGAGATGCAGTGCGGGCCTTTCCGCGTCGTATCCCTGATGAGCAGCGAAGCCGTCCGCGACCTCGGGCTCGAGCCCGGCAAGGTCGCGGTAGCCGTCGTCAAGTCGACCACGGTGATCGTCGAAACACCGGGAGGAGTTTCATGAGGATGTCCTGGCGGCGGGCCACGACGGGGGCTGCTGCGGCCGCACTCGGTCTCGGTCTTCTCACCGGTTGCGGTTCGAACGACGACAGCGGAGCCTCGGGTTCGGCCGAGGCGGCGTCCGCGTCCGCGCAGGGGGGCGGCATCACGGTGTTCGCCGCGGCGTCGCTGAAGGGCACGTTCACGGAACTCGGCCAGATGTACGAGACCGCGAACCCCGGATCCCACGTGGAGTTCAGCTTCGCCGGATCCTCCGACCTCGCCGCTCAACTCGACCAGGGCGCCTCGGCCGACGTATTCGCGTCCGCCGACACCACCAACATGACGAAGGTGGTCGACGCCGGACTCGTCGAGGGCAGTCCCGTCGACTTCGCCGCCAACACGCTGACCATCGTGACGGCACCCGGAAACCCCAAGGGCATCACGTCCTTCACGGATCTGAACCGTGAGGGGACGCTGGTGGTCACGTGTGCCCCGCAGGTTCCGTGCGGTTCCGCGACGCAGAAGGTCGAGTCCGCGTCGGGTGTCGACCTCAGCCCGGTCAGCGAGGAGTCGTCGGTCACCGACGTGCTGAACAAGGTGACGGCCGGTCAGGCCGACGCCGGACTGGTGTACGTCACGGACGCGGCGAGCGCGGGTGAGAAGCTGACGGCCGTGGCGTTCCCCGAGGCCGCGCAGGCTGTGAACACCTATCCCATTGCGACGCTGTCCGCTTCGAGGGCGCCGGACGCGGCGCAGGGCTTCGTCGACCTCGTCACGGGACCCGACGGCCAGGCAGTGCTGGCGAAGGCAGGGTTCGCCCAGCCGTGATCCGGGCGGCGCGCGTCAGAGTCCCGTCCGGGCTTCCGGGCTGGATCTTCGTTCCGGCGGCACTGGGCGGACTGTTCGTCGTCCTGCCACTGTTCGCGATGCTCGCGAGCGTCGACTGGTCGCGGTTCTTCCAGCTGGTCACGTCCGAATCCTCGCTCGCAGCGCTGGAACTGAGCCTGCGGACCGCAGCCCTGAGCACCGTGCTGTGCGTCCTGCTGGGGGTTCCGATGGCGGCCGTGCTGTCGCGCAGCAGTTTTCGCGGACTGCACGTGCTGCGGTCGCTGGTTCTCCTGCCGCTCGTGCTTCCACCGGTGGTCGGGGGTATCGCCCTGCTGTACACGTTCGGTCGGAAGGGCCTCATCGGGCAGCACCTCGAGGTCGCGGGCATCCACATCGCGTTCACCACCACGGCCGTGGTGCTCGCGCAGACGTTCGTCGCGCTGCCGTTCCTGGTGGTGAGCCTCGAGGGTTCGCTCCGCACCGCAGGCAGCCGGTACGAGCACGCCGCCGCGACGCTCGGTGCGAGCCCCACCACCGTCTTCCGGCGGGTGACGCTGCCGCTGGTGCTGCCCGGGCTGGTGTCCGGGGCCGTGTTGTCGTTCGCGCGGGCGCTCGGCGAGTTCGGGGCGACACTGACGTTCGCGGGCAGTCTGCAGGGCGTCACGAGAACCCTGCCGCTCGAGATCTACCTGCAGCGTGAGACCGATGCCGAGGCGGCCGTGGCGTTGTCGCTGGTGCTCGTCGTGGTCGCGGTGCTCATCGTGGTGGGTTCGCGGGGCTGGGCGTCGAGGGCTGCAGTATGACCGGCCTGAGCGTCGAGGCGCGGGTGGATGCGCGTGGCGTCGACGTGGGGTTCGACCTCGGCGAGGGCGAGGTGCTGGCGGTGCTCGGGCCGAACGGTGCCGGTAAATCGACGGCACTCTCGGTGGTCGCCGGCCTGGTTCGCCCAGACTTCGGACGCGTCGAACTGAACGGTCGCGTGCTCACCGACACCGCCCGGGGCGTCGCCGTGCCCCCACACCGGCGCGGCATCGCGCTGCTCGCACAGCAGGCGCTGTTGTTCCCGCATCTGACGGTGGCCGCCAACGTGGCATTCGCCCCGCGCAGTGCCGGCCGGGGACGTCGGGAGGCGCGGGCGATCGCCGAGAAATGGCTGGACGCAGTGGATGCGACGCAGTTTGCCGACCGCCGTCCGCACGAGCTGTCCGGGGGGCAGGCTCAGCGGGTCGCGGTGGCGCGGGCCCTCGCGGCCGAACCCCAGGCCCTCCTGCTCGACGAACCCATGTCAGCCCTCGACGTGGCCGCGGCGCCCGCCCTGCGCGTCCTGCTCCGACGGGTGCTGCGGGAGGGCGACCGGACCGCCGTCGTGGTCACCCACGACATCCTCGACGCGCTGGCGCTGGCCGACCGGGTGATCGTCGTCGAGGGCGGTCAGGTGGTCGAATTCGGTTCGGTGCGAGACGTGCTGACCCGCCCCCGCAGTGCGTTCGCCGCGCGGATCGCCGGGCTCAACCTCGTTCCCGTGTTCGGGGCGCAGGACGGCTTCGAGACCGAGACCGGTGTTCGGCTGCACGGTCTTCCCGACGCCGATTTCGTGCCGGGTGCGCCGGCGGTCGCGGTGTTCGCTCCGCATTCGGTGGCCGTCCACCGGCGCTCTCCGGAAGGCAGTCCGCGCAACGTCTTCCGGGTGTCCATCTCGGAGATCGAGGTGCGTGGGCCGACGGTCCGGGTGCGCGCGGCCGAAGCCGGAGGCAGGTTCGAACTCAGCGCCGATGTGACGGCGGCGTCCGTCGCGGAACTCGATCTGGTGCCGGGGCTGGATGTGTTCTTCGTCGTCAAGGCCACCGAGGTCGCCCTCCATGCCGTGCGTACTTGTTAACCACGGGCGGTTGACAAGTACTCACGGGTGCAGGGACGCGTGCATCAGGTAGACGTTGTAGCTGTCCCACTCCGAGATCGTGAAATACAGATCCTTGTCCGTCGACCACGGATGCATGAAGCCGCCGTACGCCATCGGGTAGTCGGCCGTGTCGACGAGCGTCGCGCCGTCCGACCACACACCCTGCGGGCTCGACGACCGCCGCAGGATGATCGAGCCGCCGACGGGCTCGAGGTAGCTCATCAGCCAGGTGCCCGCGGCCGCGTCGTAGCGGACGGACAGTTCGCTGGCCACCCCACCGACGATGGGGGTCGCGAGGCGCTGGGACACGGGGGTCCAAATGCCGTCCGACCAGTACTGGTACGACGTGGTGTTGAGGACCTGATCGACCGGCACCCGGGCCAGGCCGATGGTGCCGATCCTCCCGTTGGGGGTGCCGAACATGTACACGTAGTCGCCCTGCGGCACCATCGCGGACACCTGGAAGCGGGCGCCGAAGATGTTGTCCCACTTGGCGTGCTGGTCCTTGGTCCAGGTCTGCCCGTTGTCGTCGGAGTACGCGATGCCGCCGTAGTTCGTGTACCACATACCGGGGACCATGCTCCAGCGCTTCACCGACATGTAGCTCAGGTACTGACGGTCACCGATCGCGAACCCCGACGTGGGGATGGTGGTGGTCTCGAAGTTGTTGATGTGCCTGCTGTCGATGATCTCGGCGGCATGGCACCGGCTGTCCTGGACCATGCTGTCGATGGTCATGCCGTCGGACAGGTCGGTGTCGGTGCTGTGGCCGAGAACGTTGCTCCGCCAGTCCTCGCCGAACGCGCCGGGCGGAGCCCAGTCCTTGCCGAACGTGTCGCCGAACGCGACCGCGACCTCACCGGGTTTCGTCTCCCAGGTGATGCCGAGGTCGGTGCCGTCGACCTGCCAGCGCTTGTCCGTGCGGTTCTCCGAACCGCGGCCCGTCAGCTGCGACACCAACCGGACGTCGCCGACCTCCGGTTTCGCCACGGGTGCGGTGAGGGAACCACGTTCGGCGGGGTTGATCTCGACGGGAGGCGCCGGCTGCGGTTCGGGTCCGGGGCCGCCGGGAACGGGGATGGGAATGGTCTCGGGACGCGGATCGATCGAGATCTTCGGGATGGTCAGCGCACTCGAGCCGGACGAGCCCGACGACCCCGCAGAACCCGAAGCCCCCGCGGAACCGGAAGAGCCTGCAGAACCCGAGGACCCGGGCTCGGTCTCCGGTTCGTCGACCGGATCGGTGAGGTCGGGGCACGGGTCCGCACACGGGTCGGCGGGAAGGTCCTGGGCGACACGCGTCTGGTCGGCGGTCGGTCCGGGGACCGGCACCGGCACGAAGTCGGGGTACGGGATCGGGATGCTCACGGTCGGGGGAAGGGGCGGCAGCAGTGGGCCGCCGCCCGGACTCGGAGGCTCCTTTGCCGGGTTGAACCCGGTCTCGCCGCAGGCATTCACCGGCAGCCACGGAGTGGTCTCGGCCGCGGCGGGGGCGGCGGTGAAGCCGATCGTCGCGGCCACGACGGCCGCGACGCACAGCGGCACTCCGGCCACAGACCATGACTTCTCGACCACGGGACCCCTCCAGATCGGTGGTCGGAGTAACGGTGGACCGACCTGCACGTTCGGGTTGAAGATAACACCCGGCGACGGCATCCTCAGCGCACGAGCCCGGCCCGTCCGGTCACAGTGCGGTCTCACTGTCGCACAGGAGATTTTCATCGGGCGTAGGTGGAACCGGTACTACCGGACCATTGACGTCGGTGCCGAAGCCGGGCACAGTGGGTTGGGATTTCAAACTAACCGAGTGTTCGACGAGGAGAACGCATCATGACCGATCTGACCCGGGAGGCGGCGAGCGCCTTCGTCGCCGCTGCCGGCCTGGAACTCGACGAGGTGTCGGGGACCAAGGTCGTCGGCCACATCGACCTGTCCGCCGACCACCACACACCGTGGGGAGTCGTGCACGGCGGCGTCTACACGACGGCGGTCGAATCGGCCGCGAGCATCGGTGCGAGCACTGCCGTCGCCGACCGTGGTGAGTTCGCGGTGGGTGTGCACAACGGAACCGACTTCCTGCGGGCCCGCACCGAGGGACGGGTCGACGTGGTCGCGGTGCCCATCCAGCAGGGTCGGGTGCAGCAGTTGTGGTCGGTGGTGATCACCGCGACCGACACCGGCAAGGAGGTGGCCCGCGGTCAGGTGCGGCTGCAGAACGTGCCGATGCCGGGGTCGAAATAGCTCGGTTGTCAGGCGGGTTCGCGTCGGGAGTTGAACAGGACGCCGAGCAGTCCGAGTCCGTAGACCGCACCACCCGCCAGCACCAGCCCGAGTGACCGGCCGTCGGGGGCGATCACGAGGGAGGCTGCGGCGATCGACGCGATGAAGGCCACGTTGAACACCGTGTCCTGCAGGGCGAACACCTGTCCGCGGCGGTCGTCCTCGATCTCGATCTGCATTGCCGCGTCACCGGTGAGTTTGATGGACTGCCCGGCGAATCCGAGGAGGAGCGCACCGCACAGCAGCGACGCCTGCGTGAGCGTCGCGACGAGTGTGCACTGCACGACGAGGGCGAGGATCAGGCCGCCGACGATGGTGCGGGACCGTCCGACGCGCGGAATCAGGAACGGCGTCGAGATCGCCGCCAGCAGCATGCCCGCGGCGGTGGCGCCGACCGCGACACCGAAACCGGCCAGACCTCCGGGCAGGGCGCTGACGGTGGCGGTGTCGCGGAGCACCAGAACCATGATCAGCGTGTTGACACCGAAAACGATCCGGTGCGTGCCTATTCCGATCATCGCCGTCGTGACGCCCGGTGACTGCCACACGGCGACCGCCCCGTTGCGCAGTCCGGCCGCGACGGCGTGGACCGCACCGTATTCGGGTTTCTCGTCGGCGTGCGGGCCGAGCAGCCGATGGTGGAAGCGCGACGCCGCGAACGCGGCCACCGCGGAACCGCAGGCGGCTGCCGCGACGGCGATTCCCGAGCCGCGGTCGCCGGCGCCCACGAGGGAGATGATGGCGACGGACGTCGCTGCTCCGAGTGCGGCGACGACGGAGCCGGCGGTGGCGAGCACCGAATTGGTGGCCACGAGCCAGGACCGGTGCACCACTCGCGGCAGCGCCGCCGAGACTCCCGCGAGAACGAACCGGCTCACGCCGATGGCGGCGAGGGCGAGGAGGAGCAGCGCGGACTCACCGGTCCCGGTCTCCAGCAACACGGCGGTCAGCAGAATCAGCAGTCCGCGCAGAACATTCGCCCACAGCAGCACGGCGCGGCGGTCCCAGCGGTCGAGGAGCGCGCCCGCGTACGGTCCGATCACCGAGTACGGGAGCAGCAGTACCGCGAAACCGGCGGCAATCGTGACGGGATCCGTTGCGCGCTCCGGGTTGAACAGAATTGCGCCGCCGAGTGCCGTCTGGAACATGCCGTCGCCCAGCTGACTGGCGAATCGCACCGTCGCGAGACGGGCCAGCCCGGGCGACCGCCGGAGGGTGTACGCCGTTCTGCGCCACGCCTCGCGCCGGTTGCCGAGCTGTTTCGCCATTCACAGGACCCTATCCGGCGGCCGCGATCGACCTGTCCTGCCACCACCGGACGGTCTCCTCGGCGGCACGGTCCAGCGGGGTCGGGGTCAGCCCGAGCCGGGCCTCGCTCTCGGACGAGTCCATCACGAACGGCCCCTCGAACTGGTACAGCATTTCGGCCAGTTCGCGGCTCCCCTGGTGCACGAGCCCGCCGCCGCGGATCACCCAGCCGGGCAGGGTGCTCACCTTCGGGGCGGGAACCCCGGCGGCCTTCGCATAGGCCTCGACCATCTGCCGCTGGGTGACGGCCGGGACCGTCGGTGCGTGCAGCACCGAGTTCCACAGCGCGGGGTCGTGGGCGGCGACGATCATCGCGGCCGCGAAGTCGGGAACGTACGTGAACGAGTGGGGCAGGTCGGCGGAACCGAGGACGCGCATCGTCTTGCCCGCGAGGACGACGGGCACCATGCGCTCGCCGGCGTGCGCGTTCAGTACCTGCGGTCCGAAGAAGTCGGACGCGACGACGCTCACGGTGGGGGTCGAGGACTCGGCGCGGGCCTTCAGCAACCGGGTCCGGATGCCGCGTTTGCCGGAGTCGGCCGACCGCGGCGTGTGCTCGGTCATCGGCTGGTGCGACGTGTCGTAGGAGTAGAGGCTCTCGGGGAACACTACGACGGCGCCGACGCGGCCTGCGGCCTCGAGCACGGTCTGCTCGGCGGCGGGGAGTTCGCGCTCCCACGCGTCCGCGCTGTAGGCGGCGTGGATGCAGTGGTAGACGGCGACTGCTCCGTCGAATGCCTCACGCAGTGCGTCGGCGTCGGAGACGTCGACCTTCCGCCGCTCGATCAGGGGATGGTCCGGGCCGCTGCCCGACCGCGTGAGGACCCGCACCTGGCGCCCTTGCTCGGCGAGCTGCAGGGCGACGGTCCAGCCGACGGGTCCTGCTCCGGTGACGATCTCGATGTTCGACATGTCCGCTCCTGCTGTGTGAGTCGATTTCGGAGATTCGAGAGCACTGCTCTCTGTCTGATTCGAGAATGCTCCCTCTCGACCTCATTGTCAAGAGCACTGCTCTCCTTTGTTGACACCGCTCTCTGAAATTGCCACCCTGGACCCCATGCCAGGAACACCACGGGAGCGCGCCCGCGAACAGACGTTGCAGGACATCACGAGGATCGGACGCGAACAGCTGGCCGCGGTCGGCGCCGCGGCACTGTCGCTGCGGGCCGTCGCGCGGGACCTCGGCGTCGTGTCCTCCGCCGTCTACCGGTACGTCAAGAGCCGCGACGAACTGCTGACGCTGCTCGTCGTCGACGGATACAACGAACTCGGCGATGCCGCGGAGGCAGCCGTCGCGTCCGCCGCCGAACCGCGGGAACAGTTCCTGGCACTCGGCCGAGCGGTGCGCGAGTGGGCGCTCCGCGAACCCGCCCGCTACGGATTGCTGTTCGGCAGCCCGGTTCCCGGCTACCACGCGCCCGGCGAGGAGACCACGACTCCGGGGACGCGGGTGATCTACGCCCTCGTCGGAATCTTCGACACCGCGTTCCGGGCGGGCAAGCTCGAGGCGGCCGCGGCGGCGCCCATCGACGACCAACTCGCGGCAGACCTCGACCGCATCCGCGCCGAACTCGGACTCACCACCCCCGACCCTCTGCTCGCCCGCGGCGTGCTGGTCTGGTCGGCTCTGTTCGGGGCGGTGAACTTCGAGGTGTTCGGGCAGTACGGAGCCGACACGTTCACCACACCGGGGGCACTGTTCGAGCACCACCTCGCGGTTCTGGCCGAGACGGCGGGGCTGCCCGCGGCGTAAAGCGGCGAACCGGACGCAGGTCGCGTCCTCCGTCACATCGCGTCCGCCGCGGTGGGATGATGTTCAGGTGGCGCACGCAGAAGAACCCGAAGATCGAACGGCGTCGACGGAACCGGTGGTCCGGCCCGGCAGCCTGTTGGTCTCGTCCACAGATCTCGTCGAACCCGCATTCCGTCGCACCGTGATCTATGTGATCGAGCACAACGACGCCGGCAGCCTCGGCGTGGTCATCAACCGTCCCAGCGAAACCGCGGTGCACGACGTGCTGCCACAGTGGGCACCGCTCGCCGCGCGCCCCTCCGCGCTGTACGTCGGCGGCCCCGTCAAACGGGACGCCGCACTGTGCCTGGCGACACTGCGCACCGGTGCGCAGGCCGACGGTGTCGCGGGTCTGCGCCGGGTCCACGGCCGCGTGGTGATGGTGGATCTCGACTCCGACCCCGAGGTCATCGCCCCGCTGGTGGAGGGTGTCCGGATCTTCGCCGGCTACTCCGGCTGGACGTACGGCCAGCTCGACTCCGAACTCCAGCGCGACGACTGGATCGTGATCTCGGCGCTCGCGTCGGACGTGGTCGCTCCCGCCCGGGTCGACGTGTGGGCGCAGGTGCTGCGCCGGCAGCCGCTCCCCCTCGCCCTGCTCGCCACTCACCCGATCGACGTCGAGCGCAACTAGCCGACACACCCCGCGCACGTCCCTGGACTGTCGGGGACGGGTGGTATCAACAGAGGTGGGGAACGAAGTGAGGAGGACAGCACACGTGATCGACACCTGTCACGGAACACTGATCGTGCACGCGCTCTACGGAGCAGAGTGCACGGACGAGTCGTGCGTCGAGTTGTCCGAGGTCCGGCACGCACTGATCATCGACTGCGACGAATTCGGCGACTGCGTGTGCTCGGCGGAGTTCGCCGAGCAGCTGCGTCACGCATCCTGAGAATCCACCTCGAGCGTCACCCCGACCTCCGACAGGCGTCGGCGCAGCTTCGGAAGATGGCTGCCCGGCCAGTACAGCTGCGCACAGTCCCGGCACCGACTGAACTCGTGTTCGTTGCCCGCGACGCCCGGTGGTGCCTCGGCGAGCGCCTCGGCACGGGGAACGGGCGCGAGAAGGCCGTTGCACCGCGCGCACCGCGTGAACGGTGAGATTCGCGACCGAAGGTCGAAGCGGTCCAGCACTTCCCGCAACTGCCTGCGTGGGTCCGTTTCGTGCAGGAACGCGCCGTGGGTGAGCGCCGACCTCTTGAGTAGGCCGGTGTCCCGGGTCAGGACGATGCGATGCTCGGACAGGGAGATGTCCACCAGTTCCGGGTCGGCGAAGTCGTTGCGGTAGCGGGTGTCGAATCCCAGCAGGCGGAGGTAGCGAGCGAGTCGGCCGAGATGCACGTCGAGCACGAACGTCGGGTCGCGCAGCGGTCGGGGACGCAGTTTCGTGACTCCGGTCAGCTCGAGTCGTTCGAACATCGGGTACACGGCGACCCGTTCGCCGCCGCGCAGCAGGTGCGCGAAATCGACCGACACTTCGTCGACGAGGATCAGATCCACCTCGGTGTGCGGGACGCCCAGCGCCTCGATCCGGTCCTTCACCGACGGGGTGCCGTCGAATTCGTGCTCGAACGTGTGCTTGCGCCGTACCGGCGGCAGAAAGTCGTTCAGCTCCTCGTAGAAGCGGAACTCGCAGTGACGAAGTGGCTCGGGCATCGGCATTTCACATCTCTCATGCCACAGTACTGGCCGACTCCTCGCGGCTGCGCCTCGAATACTTCTGGATCAGCGGGAAGAGCACGAACGTCGCGGCGAACACGACGGAATGCAGCCGCCAGTGCTTCAGTCCCTTCAGCGCCTCCTGCGGCGACAGCCGCGCGCCGTACAGCAGGAACAGGACGCCGATCGCGATCCGGGTGGCCCACTCGAGCACGGTCTGACCGGTCCCCGACACGGGGAAAACACTCCCCAGGATCGCCACGGCGACGATGCCGAGGACGAACCCGTCGAGGTGGAACCGGCTGAGAAATTTCACGGCGTCAAGGGTAGAACGGCGTGGTCACGACCCTTCGTGCGGACGCTCAGCACCGCGAGGACGCCGCACAGGACGGCGCCGATGATCGCGAGTTCGATGATGGCGACGTGCATGCCCTGGACGGTGATGGCGATGCCCGCGCAGATGGACGGCGCGGCGAGACCGACGTAGCCGACGGTGAAGAACGCGGCGAGCGTCCCGCCCTGGGCGTCGGGGGCGTGCTCCGCGGCGGCGGCACCCACCGCGCGCATCGCTCCGGCGAACGAGAGTCCGTGCCCCACACCGACGATGACGGTCACGACGCACAGCAGGGCGAGGGACGGCACGAAGTCGACGACGAGCAACCCGATCATGCCTGCACCGACGGCACCGATGCCCAGGGTTCGGCAGAGCACGGTTCCGAGCCGGTTGGCCACGAGTTGCGCTGTCACCGAGCAGATCATGACCAGTGCGGCGGCACCGCCGGCGACCACGAGGTTGTCCACGCCGAGCAGGCCGATGATCCACGTCGGGACCACCGACTGGAACAGGCCCACGGCGCCCCACGACAGGGCGACACCGAGGGAGGACAGCCAGAACACCTGGCGGATGGGTGCGGGGACGTGCGGGACCTGGAACAACTGGGTGGGGTGGGACTGCCCGCCGGTGGGTGCGGGGAGCAGCAGCACCATGATCAGCGCGGGCAGCAGAGCCAGCGCGAACAGCACGTACGGCAGGACCAGGGCGTGCGGGAGATACTGCGCGACGGCCCCGCCGAACAGCGGGCCCAGCGACGCACCGAGTGCGGTGGTGAGGGTGGCGGCGAGACCCGCGCGGCGGAGGTTCCGGGCCGGTTCGTGCTCGATGAGGGCGGCGGATCCGGCGGCCGAACACGCACCGACGGCGATGCCCTGGGCGATTCGGCCGAAGAACAGCCAGATGGTCGAGTCGGCGAACGCGAGGACCACGGCGCCCAGCAGGCTGAAGGAGATGGCGGCCAGCAACACGAAACGGCGTCCGAGTGCGTCGGACAGCGGGCCGAAGAACAGCAGCGAGGGAAGCAGTCCGGCGACGTAGACGGCGAATATCAGCGTCTGGACCAGCGGAGTGAATCCGAACTCGTGGCGGTAGAGCGAGTACAGCGCCGTGGGGATGTTGGCGCCGAGGAGCAGCACGACGAGGAGGTAGTTCAGGCCGTGGAAGTGGCGGCTGGTGGTGCGGGCGGTGGAGGTCGGGACGGTGTCGGCATGAGCGGTTGACGTGGACGTGTGGGGTCGCCTCCTCGGGCTGTCCGAATACATGGGACGTCCTACGTAGTTTAGGCGGGCCGGTCGTGAGTCGCGAGCCAGCGAGGTGTGAGGATGAGTACATGACAGTGGTTCGGCGCGAATCCGCGTATCAGCAGTCCCTGGACTGGATGCGTGGCCAGATCGCCCAGGGCGACTGGACGGTGGGCGAGCGCATCCCGACGGAACCCGAACTGATGACGCTGCTCGGGGTCGGGCGCAACACCGTGCGCGAGGCCATCAAGACCCTGACGTCGACGGGCATCCTCGAGATCCGGCGCGGGTCCGGGACGTTCGTGCGGGCCCGCACCGACATCGGCGGGCTGCTCGGGCGGCAGGTCGCGGTCGCCGAGATGCTGAACGTCTTCGAGGTCCGGCGGGCGCTCGAGACGGAGGCCGTCCGGCTCGCGTGCGGTCGCCGCACCGACGACGACCTGCGGTCCCTGTCCGCGCTACTGGACGAGCGGCAGCGAACGACGGATCAGCCGTCCCGGTTCGCGGACGCCGACCTCGCGTTCCACCTCGGGGTCGTGGAGGCCGCGCACAATCCGGTGCTGTCCGACCTGTTCGCCGGGATCCTCGAACCCACCCGCGCCACCTACGACTTCACCGAAGGCGTCCACCCCCCGTCGCTGACCACCGACGACCATCGCGCCGTCATCGACGCGATCGCCGCCCGCGACGAGGACGCCGCGGTCCGGGCCGCCCTCGGCTACCTCGACCGCGTGCTCGACGCGGTGCACCAGGCGTCCCGCCCGTGAGTGGTTAGCGAGTCCCTGCACTCCCGGGCCACTCACGGGTGGCGGAGCCGGCTGTCGGCGAACGTGTTGAGCGCACCGGCCAGCTCTTCGGCCCGTGCGCTGGTGACGGTCAGCCGGTCGCCGCACGCGGTCGTGACGATCACGGCGGGACCGGTCCTCGTCACGACGCCGTAGTTCCGTCGGCCCTTCACCTTGAGTCCCCAGCCGCCGAAGTCGTCGAACGGCTTGATCACGTCGACGCGGGCGCCCTCGATCTCGTCGATGCCGTACTGCAGGGCGGTCATGCCCATGTTCACCACCCGGATGCCGGACGGATCGACAATGACCCGGAAGCGGAGCAGGCTCACGATCAGCAGCCCGACGGGAAAGAACACCGTGAGCGGCCACCACCCGTCGACGAGCAGGCAGACGGCGACAGCGGGCGCGACACCGAGCAGCAGGAGCAGCACCAGCGAGCCGACGGTGCCGAAACCGACCGTGTCCGCGACCGTCGCCGGGTCTTCGGCGCGCGGCAACCGGGGGTCGGGAGGACTGGTGGCGGACACCCGGGGCCGGTAGTCGCGCAGCAGGGCGGCGCCGAGCAGGCCGACAATCGCGCCGATCACGACACCGACGCCGAGCGACCACAACGGAAGTTCGGTACTCGAGACGTCGGTGACGTCGAGTTGGACGTAGAGCAGCACCACCTGCACGGTCAGGATCAGACCGACCACGGACAGTCCGACGACGAGCATCGTGCGGCGCATCATCAGCATCGCCTGGGCCAGTGCGGCGATCGCGGCACATCCGCCACCGAACAGGACTGTCACCAGGGCAAAGGTCCAGGCACTGGACATCGGGGTGGAGAAGCCGTCGGGCGAGGTGGTGGTCCAGTGGGTGGCGATCTCCGCCGGAAGCCGCGGTTCCCAGACCTTCGTCAGGATCACCCCGAACAGGGCGGCGACGACCGGCAGCAGGAGACCGAACACTGCGCCTGCGGGGTCGACGACGCGCGAGGACTTCAATGGACGGGCCGTCGGCAGCCGGTCAGGACGGCTGGCAGGCGCCCTTCAGCGAGCACGCACCGCAGGAACTGCCGCACCCGCCGGTGTCGGCGGCGGGCACCGCCGCGGCGGCACGGGCACCGAGTGATCCGCCCGTCGCCGCGGTGAGAGCGGCGGCCACGACGCTGACGAGGACGGCACCGATTCCGAAGACTCCGCCGATCAGGATTGCGGCGATTCCGCCGATGACGAGGAGCCCGGCCGCGGCGAGCAGGGTGGGCCCTGCGACCTTGTTGGCCAGCGCAAACGTCTGATCGTCGCGCATCGTCTCGGGGGTGCGGACGCCCGCCCACCGGTTGCGCGGGAGGCGCTCGGCGAGGCCTGCAACGGCGACACCGGAGACAGCGACGGCGAGCACGAACAGCACGGCGGAGGCAATCAACACGAGACCAGGATACGGCGGACCCGGACGCGCAGGTGAGCCCGGGTGGGGTGAGGCTCTACCCTGGTTGACGGTATCCCCCTAATTCAGAATGTCAGCCAAGTAGATAGCGACCACAGTGACCGAGCACGTGCAGCCCGCCAACCCGTCCGACGCGACCCCGCAGCACCGCTACACCGCGGAGCTCGCCGGCCAGATCGAGCAGCGCTGGCAGGACCGGTGGAGCGAGGAGGGCACGTTCAACGCGCCCAACCCGGTCGGTCCCCTCGCCGGCGACGTTCCCGCGGACAAGTTGTTCGTGCAGGACATGTTCCCTTACCCGTCGGGGACGGGTCTGCACGTGGGTCACCCGCTCGGCTACATCGCCACCGACGTGTTCGCCCGCTATCACCGCATGCAGGGCCACAACGTGCTGCACACCCTCGGCTACGACGCGTTCGGTCTGCCTGCCGAGCAGTACGCGGTGCAGACGGGTACGCACCCGCGGACCACCACCGAGGCCAACATCGTCAACATGAAGCGGCAGCTGCGCCGCCTCGGGCTCGGCCACGACGAACGCCGCACATTCGCGACCACCGACACCGACTTCTACCACTGGACGCAGTGGATCTTCCTGCAGATCCACGACGCGTGGTTCGACAAGGAGGCGGGCAAGGCCCGGCGGATCTCGGAGCTCGAGGCCGAGTTCGTGTCGGGCGTGCGGTCGCTGGAGGACGGACGGGACTGGGCGTCGCTGTCCGTGTCCGAGAAGGAGGCCGTCCTCGACTCCTACCGCCTCGTCTACCACTCCGATTCGATGGTCAACTGGTGCCCCGGTCTGGGCACGGTGCTGGCGAACGAAGAGGTCACCGCGGACGGTCGCAGCGACCGCGGCAACTTCCCCGTGTTCCGTAAGCACCTGCAGCAGTGGATGATGCGCATCACCGCGTACTCGGACCGTCTGGTGGACGACCTGGAGTACCTGGACTGGCCCGAGAAGGTCAAGACCATGCAGCGCAACTGGATCGGGCGCTCGCACGGTGCGCAGGTGAAGTTCCAGGCGGACGGTCATGAGATCGAGGTGTTCACGACGCGTCCGGACACGCTGTTCGGCGCGACGTACGTGACGCTGGCGCCGGAGCACGAACTGGTGGACGACATCGTCGCGGCCCAGTGGCCCGAGGGTGTCGATTCGCGCTGGACCGGTGGTGCCGCTACGCCTGCCGAAGCGGTTGCGGCGTACCGGAAGTCGATCGCGGCCAAGTCGGATCTCGAGCGTCAGGAGTACAAGGAGAAGACGGGCGTCTTCCTCGGTACCTACGCGGTGAACCCGGTGAACGGGCTCGAGCTGCCGGTGTTCATCGCCGACTACGTCCTCACCGGCTACGGCACGGGCGCCATCATGGCTGTCCCGGGTCACGACCACCGCGACTACGAGTTCGCGACCGAGTTCGGTCTCGATATCGTCGAGGTCATCTCCGGCGGCGACCTCACCAAGGACGCGTACACCGGCGACGGCACAATCGTGAACTCCGATTTCCTCGACGGGATGAGCGTCGCCGACGCCAAGAAGGCGATCACCGACCGTCTGGAAGCGGACGGCACCGGCAAGGGCACCATCCAGTACAAACTGCGCGACTGGCTGTTCGCCCGCCAGCGGTACTGGGGCGAGCCGTTCCCGATCGTGTACGACGCCGAGGGCAACGCGCACGCCCTGCCGGAATCGTCTCTGCCGGTGGAGCTCCCGGAGGTCGAGGACTACGCACCCGTGTCGTTCGATCCGGACGACGCGTCCTCGGAGCCCTCTCCCCCGCTGGCCAAGGCCGTCGACTGGGTCAACGTCGAACTCGACCTCGGCGACGGACTGCAGACGTACCGCCGCGACACCAACGTGATGCCGCAGTGGGCCGGCAGCTCCTGGTACCAGCTGCGGTACATCGATCCCACCAACCCGGACGTGTTCTGCGACAAGGAGAACGAGCGGTACTGGACGGGTCCGCGCCCGGAGCTCCACGGACCCAACGATCCCGGCGGCGTCGACCTGTACGTCGGCGGTGTCGAGCATGCGGTGCTGCACCTGCTGTACTCGCGGTTCTGGCACAAGGTGCTGTTCGACCTCGGCTACGTCACCTCGAGCGAGCCGTACCGCCGCCTGTACAACCAGGGCTACATCCAGGCGTACGCGTACACCGATGCGCGCGGCGTGTACGTACCCGCGGACGAGGTGGAGGAGAAGGACGGCAAGTTCTTCCACCAGGGCATCGAGGTCAACCGCGAGTACGGGAAGATGGGCAAGAGCCTCAAGAACTCCGTGTCGCCGGACGAGATCTGCGAGGAGTACGGCGCCGACACGCTCCGCGTGTACGAGATGTCGATGGGCCCGCTGGACACGTCCCGCCCGTGGGCGACCAAGGACGTCGTCGGTGCGCAGCGCTTCCTGCAGCGTGCGTGGCGTGTGGTCGTCGACGAGGAGTCCGGTGCAGTGCGCGTCACCGACGATGCCCCGACGGAGGACACGCTGCGCGCGCTGAACAAGGCGATCGCCGGTGTGAGCGAGGACTACACGGCCCTGCGCGACAACACGGCGGCAGCCAAGCTGATCGAGTACACCAACCACCTCACCAAGGCGTACCCCGGCGGTGCCCCCCGCTCGGTGGTGGAGCCGCTGGTGCTGATGCTGGCACCGCTGGCCCCGCACCTCGCGGAGGAGTTGTGGTCGCGGCTCGGGCACGAGAAGTCCCTGGCCCACGGACCGTTCCCGGTGGCCGAGGAGAAGTGGCTGGTGGAAGACACCGTCGAGTACCCGATCCAGGTCAACGGCAAGGTCCGCAGCCGCGTGACCGTCGCCGCCGACGCCCCGCGCGAGGAGATCGAGAAGATCGCGCTGGCCGACGACAAGATCGTGGCGCTCCTCGACGGCCAGGATCCCCGCAAGGTGATCGTCGTTCCCGGCAAGATGGTCAACATAGTGCGCTGACGCACCCGTGAGTACTTATTAACCACCGGCGGTTAACAAGTACTCACGGGTGGTTTGATACATGGGTGCAACTCGTGATCGAGGCAACCGACCTTCCCGGATCGTCGTGCCCGCCGGGAGCCAATTTCCCCGGCTACGACAACATCCACGTGGCGGTGCAACGCCGCGGTGCACACGGCGACCTACTCGGTCTGCAGTCGGGAGACGCGACCGCGGCGCGCTGGGTTCTCGACTGCACGGCGACCCCGACGCCGACGGGTCTCGACATCACCGGACCGTACGTGCAGGGCCGGCCGGGCGCGCGGTTCGTCTACCTGTCGTGGGGGACGCTCGATGCCGACGGCCGATTCGACATGTTCCGCCGGGCGAAGTTGATGTGGGACGCGGTGGATCCGGCGACTGCGGCCGCGGCGTCGGCTGCCGGCCGCATCACGGCGCGTCTCGGGCTCACCGACGCCCGGGGAAATCCGCTGTGCGCGGCGGTGCGTCCGCCGTTGGTCGAGTGGTCGGCGTAGCCGATCGCCGTACCCCCTGCGCGTAGGGTGAGGGTATCGGCGGCACTTCGTACGCGAACGCCCGAGATCGCGTCGCCGCCGACAGAGATATCGGCCGCTTTGCGGCCGAGGCGGGAGCGTCGTCATGACGCTACAACAGGATCGCAACTTTCCCGGTCGTCTTCACGGCGCCCATACTCGTGGCGGCCCGGCGCAGTCGCCGCGGCTTCGGTTGAAGCCGGAGGCGCCCGGTGCCGGCACGGTGGACGGCGCCTGGTGGCCCCGGTCCCGTGACCTGACCGTGGAGATTGCGGATCTGGTTGCGCTGGTGGCGGTTCGGATGGGTGTGGTCGATCGGGTCGTGTACGACCTCAAGGCCTGGCTTCCTGCGCCGCGCCGGGTCATGGTCGCGGGACGATCGGTGCATCTCGACGGTTACGAGTACCAGCCGCTCAACACCCTGTACGTGAGCGGTCTGAAGCGGACGAGGTTGACGCTCCTGGTGGTGCCTCCCGAGGCCGATGCCCGCTATGCCGACTCGACGATGCATACGGCCGCCAACCCCAACAGTGCCCTGACCGCCGACGAGTTGCTGATGTCGGGCATCAGGGATGGCTTCGACCGCACCGCGAGCGCGAAGGGACGTGAACGATGACGCACGACGACAACATCACGCATTCCGGTCGTGGGCTGGGACTTTCTCGGCCGGCCGACGGTGGGCAGCCTTTCGACGCACCCACCCGGACCCCGAGGCTGCTCCTGCGCGCTCGCGGCGAGGTGTCGGAGGGCGTCGACGGGGCGTGGTGGCCCCGAACCACCAATCTGACCACCGAACTGCACGACCTGATCAGCGCGTTGACGGATCGAGTGGGAACGACCGAACGCGTCGCCTTCGATTGGAACTCGCTGAGCATCTCGCAACGCGGCATCGACCGGCGGGACGGCATCGAGGTGTCCGGCCCGGATCCGGATCAGCCGACCGACATCATGTACGTCTTCGGTACCGACGGACGTCGCCTCGACATCTTGATCGTCGGGCCCAATACCGACGCCGACAACGCTTTCGAGGCGATGAAGAGGGCTGTGGGTCTCGCTCCGGACCAGTAGTCGTTATCGGCTCTCGGCGTCGTGGAGGGCCGGTGACCGATCGACGTGACGGGGACGCTTCTCCCGCATCCACGGCAGTGCTGCGGACGCGATCAGGACGACGGCCATTCCCGCCCACTGCACCGGCGACAGTTGCTCGCCCAGCAGAATCTGTGCGGCCAGTACCCCGACCACCGGTTCGAGCAGTCCGAGGAGGCTGACCGAGGCCGAGCCGAGCGCGCGCACCGCGATGAACGAGCAACCGATCCCGATGGGCATCAGCAGGAGCCCCTGGAACAGAATGGACCCCCACCCGCTGGGCGCGAACGTCCACGACTGTCCGTCGACGACGGCGATCGTGCCGGTGGCGATTCCGGCGCCGAGTGACGCCAGTCCGCCGGCGGCAACGGGGCTGACCTGGTGCACCCATCGTTCCCCGACCACCAGATACACGGCGTACCCGGCGGCGCTGAGGAGGGCGAGTATCGCCCCGTTCAGGGCGACGGCGGAGCCGCCCGCGCCTGCGACGAGCGCGATGCCGCCGGACATCGCGAGGGCCAGCACCAACTGACCGCGGTGGATCCTGTTCCGGGTGAGCACCCAGACCAGCGCCATCACGAACAGCGGGTAGATGTGGACGATCACGACCGCGATCTGGGCGCCGGTAACCCGCACTGCCGCAAAGAAACACAGAAGCTGGATTCCGAACAGTGGGCCGCAGACGACGCACAGCCCGACAGCGGACTTCCAGGTCACGCCCGTCAGTCGTCCGGTGGACCAGGCCAGGAGTAGCAGGAGTGCGGCACCGACGAGGCTGCGGAGGCAGACGAGGACGGCCGGCGACACTCCACCGGCGTAGCCGATCGCGGCGAACGTCGGGGTGAGTCCGTAGGCGACCGCGGAGGCCGCACCACATCCCCAGGCGACGGCACTGCGGCCGCGGGTGGTGCTATCGCCCATGGACTCGAACGCGTCGAGCGGTCCGCGGTGGTCGGGTCACCATGTCCGCGGCGCGACGAGTTCGTCGTGAACGAACTGCACGAGAACCTCTTTCATCGCGGCGACGGTCATGTTCGGGGCGCCGGTGAGCACCTGGATGGCGGTCCCGTCGGTGAGCGCGGTCAGCCGCTGCGCGATGGTCTCCGGGTCGACGTCGGTGCGGAAGATCTCCTGGCGTTGTCCGCGCCGGACGATCTTGACGACGGTTTCGTGCCAGCGCGCGTAGTAGGTGTTGTGGAACGGGCGGAGTTCGGGTCGCAGCGTGGCCTCGGCCCAGAACTGCAGCCAAATGGACCACTCGTCGCGCAGCGGCCCGACGCGGGGCAACTGCATGTCGATCAAGCGGAGCAGCCGCTCGTGGGCGTTGTCGATCGCTTTGAGTTCGCGGCTCTGCCGGTCGAACGCGTTGTCGATGGCGTGGCGGAGGGCCGCCGTGAGGACGTCGCTCTTGCCGGGGAAGTAGTAGTGCACCGCCCCGGTGCTGGTGCCGACGACCTGTGCAATGTCGGAGATGCGGACCGAGTGGTATCCGCGCTCGGCGATCAGCTGAGCCGCGGCATCGAGTATCGCCGTTCGGCGCGCGTCCTCGGTGAGTTGAGCGGTCACTGTCCCTCCTTCGATGGTCATCTGACTGATCTATCAAATCATACGCCTCAAACTGACGCATCAGTCAGACGAAGCATCCTCTGAGCGAAAGGCGCCGAATCCGGACATCGCCCTCCATAATAGCAGGTCAAGCCACTTCAACGAGCAGCGGAAGTATTCGGTCCGTGAGTCAGTTTCCGCAAAAACCTTGACATGTGTGGGCTGCATCACGGTATAACTGATGCATCAGTCAGACCCCCGGGTCGGAACGGCAGCGACGAGAGGCGAACGCTCGATGGAATGTGAGAACCCAGGTGGAGGCGCCGGGCAGGTGCTGCGCCCCGACGTCCATCGCGGGCGGGTGGCACTGATCACCGGTGGAGGCACCGGGATCGGACGCGCGATCGCACTGGACATGGCGAGGTGTGGAGCCGACGTCGTCATCAGCGGCCGCCGGTCCGAGCCCCTCGAAAAGACCGCCGCCGAGATCGAGGCGCTGGGCGCCCGGGTGCTCGCAGTGCCCGCCGACATTCGCGAGGAAGAGCAGGTGACCGACCTGGTCGACCGCGCGCTCGACACGTTCGGCCGGATCGACATCCTCGTCAACAACGCGGGCGGCCAGTTCGCGGCGCCGGCCGAGGACATCACGAGCAAGGGATGGCGCGCCGTGCACCGCCTCGCCGTCGACGCCACCTGGGCGGTCACCCGGGAGGTCGCCGTTCGCGCGATGATTCCGCAGCGGTCGGGATGCATCTTCTTCATGGCGTTCTCCCCGCGTCGCGGAATCGCATCGATGGTCCATGCCACCTCCGCTCGCGCCGCCCTCGAGAACCTCGCCTCCGGACTGTCGCTGGAGTGGAGCCGGTACGGAATCCGGTCGATCTGCATCGCCCCCGGCACCATCGCGACGGAGGGCATGGAGGGCAACTACACCGAAGAGGCCCGCGCGCAGTGGACGTCCGCGGTTCCGCTCGGTCGCCTGGGTACGGCCGAGGACGTCTCCGGAGTGGTCACATTCCTCGCCTCCCCCGCTGGCAGTTACGTCACCGGCACCACGCTGGTGATCGACGGCGGCGCCGACGCCTGGGGTACGGGCCATCCCGCTCCGAAGGTCGAGGAGACGCGATGAGCACGATCACCGACCGCGACCTCACGGCACTGTTCGACCCCCGGTCGGTCGCCGTCCTCGGTGCCAGCAACGACGAGACGAAGTACGGCAACTGGATCAGCGTTCAGGCCCTCCGCATGAAGGGCAGCCGGTCGGTCCACCTCGTCAACCGGCGCGGTGAGCGCATCCTGGGACACCCCTCGCTCCGCAGCCTGTCGGAACTCGACGAACGAGTCGATCTCGTCGTCATCACCGTTCCGGCACAGGGTTTCGAGGAGGCCGTGGACGACGCCCTCGCGGCGGGCGCCACCGCGATCGTCGGTGTCACCGCCGGTTTCGCCGAACTCGGTGCTGCCGGAAAGGCTGTGCAGGATCGGGTCGTGGAGCGGGTGCGAGCGGCCGGAGCCGTCCTGCTCGGGCCGAACTGCCTCGGTGTGCTGGACTCGAGCACCGCGCTGACGCTGGCCTCGAACCCGCTTCCGGCCGGACGGGTCGCGCTGCTCTCCCAGAGCGGCAACATGGCACTCGAACTCAGCCAATTCCTCGAGGCCCGCGGGCACGGGTTCTCCCGGTTCGCCTCGCTCGGGAACCAGGCAGACCTCGGCGCCGCCGACCTCATCCGCTCCTGCGTGGAGCACGATGACACCGATCTCATCGCCGTGTACTGCGAGGACTTCGGAGACGGACGCGCATTCGTCGATGCCGCCGCCCAGGCTTCGCGGGCCGGGAAGCCGGTTCTGCTGCTGACGGTGGGTGGCAGCGAGGCCTCCATCCGCGGGGCGCAGTCGCACACGGGATCGCTGACGTCCGACAGCGCGGTCATCGACGCGGCCTGCCGGGCCGCCGGGGTGTACCGGGTGTCGAGTCCACGGCAGTTGGCGGACGTGGCGGCCACACTCCTCGGGTACGGACCTGCGGAGGTGCACCGGGTCGGCGTCATCGCGGACGGCGGCGGGCACGCGGGTGTCGCATCCGACGTCGTCGAGGCAGCCGGACTCGCCGTGCCGGAGTTCACCGCCGACATCAGCAGCGCACTGCGCGCTCTGTTGCCGCCGTCCGCCGGGGTGACGAACCCAGTCGACCTCGCCGGCGCCGGGGAACAGGACATCACCTCGTTCGTCTCGGTCCTCGACACCATCCTGCAGAGTCCGGCCGTCGACTCCGTCCTGCTGACCGGATACTTCGGCGGCTACGGAAGTTACGGCGAGAACCTCGCGCGAGCGGAGGTCGACACCGCCCGTGCGATGGCCGAGACGGCGCGCACCCACGGCAAGCCGGTCGTCGTACACACGATGCATCCCGACAGCGCCGCGGCCCGGGTCCTGGCCGACAGCGGAGTCCCGGTCTTCCGGGCGGTGGAGGATGCCGCGGGTGCGCTCGGGGTCATCGCGGAAACCGCTGCGCCGCAGCATCCTGCGGGCGGGGAGAGTGAGCCGGCCGAGCCGGTCACCAGCGACGCCTACTGGGACGCCCGCGAACTCTTCCGCGGTGCGAGCGTCGAGTTCCCGGAAGCGCAACTGGTGCGGACGTGCGCCGAGGCGGTGTCAGCGGCAGACAAGGTGGGGTACCCCGTGGTCCTGAAGGCGATGGGGCTGCTGCACAAGTCCGACTCCGGCGGGGTGGCACTCGGCTTGGAAACCGCGCAGCAACTCACCGACGCGTTCACGCGGATGGACGGCTCGCTCGCCGCGCCCGCCTACTGCGTGGAAAGCATGGCCGACCTGAGTGAGGGAGTCGAACTCATCGTGGGCGTCCAGACCGACCCGCGATTCGGACCCGTGGCGATGGTGGGCCTCGGCGGTATCTTCACCGAGGTCCTCGCCGACGTCGCCTTCGCACTGGCGCCCGTCGATGCGGAGACCGCCCGTGGTCTGCTCGACAATCTGCGGGCGTCCGCTCTGCTCCGAGGGGTTCGCGGCAGGCCCCCGATCAACCTCGACGCGGCCGCGGACGCCATTGCCGCCGTCACGGCCGTGGCCACCGCGCACCCCGAGATCGCGGAACTCGAGATCAACCCGCTGTTCGTCACTCCGAAGCACGCCCTCGGACTCGACGCACGCATCGTCCTCAACACATCGAACACCAACTGACACAAGGAAGTTCTGACACCATGGAATTCGCATACAGCCCCCGCCTCGCCGACCTCAAGGAGCGCGCACGCGCCCTGACCGACACGATCATGCAGTTCGAGGACGAGTGCGAAAGAAACAACGGAATTTCCGACGAATCCCACGCCACCATCAAGGCTGCCGTCCTCGCATCGGGTCTGCAGGCGATCAACACCCCCGTCGAGTACGGCGGTGCCGGACTGACGGTGCTCGAGCAGGCCGTCGTGCAGGACGAACTCGGCAAGCTCACCAACGCGCTGTGGGACACGGTGTGGCGGCCCGCGAACCCGCTGACCCACGCGACCCCCGAACAGCGGGAGCGCTACCTGATTCCCGGTGCCCGTGGCGACCGCCGCGACGCCGTCGCGATCTCCGAGGCCAACGCGGGCTCGGACTTCTCCGCGGCGAGCACGACCGCGACCCCCGACGGCAACGGCGGGTACATCATCAACGGCGAGAAGTGGTTCGTCACGGTCGGTGACGTCGCCGACTACCTCATCGTGCTGGCCAACGTCGAACCCGAGCACGCCGCAACGATCTTCCTGATCGACGTCGACACCCCGGGTGTGAAGATCAAGCACATCCCCCGCTACACGCACACCTTCGTCTACGAGCACCCCGAGTTCACGTTCGAGAACGTGCGCGTCGGAGCCGACGCCGTCCTCGGTGGCATCGGACAGGGCCACGACCTCACCCGCGACTGGTTCACGGAGGAGCGGCTGATGATCGGCGCACGCACGATCGGTGCCGCCGAGCGGGCGCTGAAGTTGGCCGTCGACTGGGCGCGGGAGCGGGTGCAGGGCGGCGAGCCGCTGATCAACCGTCAGCTGATCCAGGGCATGATCGCCGACTCCGTCGTGGACATCACCACCAACCGGGCACTCACCCACCAGGTGGCGTGGGAATTCGACCAGGCCGACCCTGATGATGCCGATCTGCGAAAGACGCTGCACGCCAAGGCCGCGACCGTGAAGCTGGCCGCCTCCGAGGCGTCGAACCGGGTGGTCGACCGGGCCGTCCAGATCTTCGGTGGGCGCGGCTACATCCGCGACTACCCCGTCGAGCGGCTGTGGCGCGAACTGCGCGTCGACCGCATCTGGGAGGGCACGTCGGAGATCCAGCGCCTGGTCATCGCGAACGAGGCCAACAAGCGGGGTCTCGACAACCTGCTGTCCTTCCGCTACGAGGCCGGGGAGAAGTAGCACGATGTCGACCGAGAACGCCGGGACCGTCGATGTGCGCCGCGACGGCGACGTCGCCGTCGTCACCCTGAGGCGCGAACAGAAGCGGAACGCGCTGTCCACGCACATGGAAGCCGAACTGCTCGGCGCACTGGGGTCACCCGAGGTGAAGTCCAGTCGTGCGGTGGTCCTCACCGGGGGCGACTCGGTGTTCTCGGCCGGCGCGGACGTCACCGAACTGCGGGAGATGACGCCGGAGGCGATCGCCGAGTACTACCGGACCTCCGGGTCGGTGTACGAGGTGCTCGCGGCTCTCCCGCAACTCACCGTGTCCGCGATCACCGGCTACTGCCTCGGCGGCGGGCTCGAACTGGCTCTCGCCACCGACATCCGCGTCGCCGATCCGTCCGCGGTCTTCGGGTTCCCGGAGATCGGAATCGGGATCCTCCCCAGTTCCGGTGGGGTCACCCGCATCACCCGCATCGTCGGGGCGGGCCGTGCCCGCGACCTCGTCCTGCGCGGACGGCGCTTCGATCACACCGACGCCGAACGCTGGGGCGTCGTCAGTGAGATCGCCCCTTCCGCGGAGCACGTGAAGCAGGCGCTGAGCATCGCGCACGAACTCGCGGCGTATTCGCCACTGGCGCTGAGCATCACCAAGCAGGTGCTGGACGTCAGCGCCGACTCCCCGCATCATGCTTCGCTGCTGCTCGAGCAGCTCGCCTACTCGGCGCTGAACAAGACAACCTCTTAGCGGTACCGGCCGAGTGCGGCCGACTCGACCGCCACCCCCAGGGTGACGGCACCAATCTACGTAGTGGAGACGACATGAGTTCCTTCGACGTGATGGACAGACCCGCCAAACGCGGGTTTCACACCAAGCTCCTGGTCGCGTGCTGTGGCGGACCATTCCTGGACGGGTACGTCATGAGCATCATCGGCGTGGCCCTGCTCGGGGTGACCGAGCAACTTCACCCGACGACAGCCGAGGCAGGGTTGATCGGTGCCGCCTCGCTGATCGGTATCTTCTTCGGCGCCACCGTGTTCGGCTTCCTCACCGACCGGATCGGCCGGGAGAAGATGTACGCCCTCGACCTGGTGGTGCTGGTCGTCGCGTGTGCACTGTCGGTGTTCGTTCAATTGCCGTGGCAGCTCATCGTTCTGCGCTTCGTCATCGGTGCGGCCATCGGTGCCGACTACCCCATCGCCACCTCGCTGCTCACCGAGTTCACCCCCACCAAGAAGCGCGGCGCCATGGTCGGGATGTCGGCTGTCGCGTGGTCGGCGGGCGCGGTTTCCGCGTACGTGGTCGGTGCGCTCGTCGTCGGCATCTCCGGTGGCAACGACCATTGGCGCCTGCTCCTTGCGTCCAGTGCGGTGCTGGGTCTGATCGTGATCCTGGTACGCCGCGGAATCCCGGAGTCGCCGCGCTGGCTCCTGAAGAACGGCCGGGTGGCCGACGCCGAGGCCGTGGTCGAGAAGATCTACGGGGAGAAACTCGACCTGAGCAAGGTCACCGTCGAGGACACGGCGGACAAGCCGAAGGCCGACATCCGGATCTACTTCCGCGGCCAGTACCTGGCCCGGCTGATCATGTGCAGCGCTTTGTATCTGGCGGTCGTCACCCCGCTCTACGCGTTGCTGACCTTCCTGCCCACGATCCTGTCGGGCTTCTCGATCTCCGGTGACGGTTCCGCGGGGCTCATCGTCGAAACCGTCATCATCGGGCTCATCGTCGCCGGATCCATCCCCGCACTGTTCCTGGTCGAGAAGTGGGGCCGGCGTCCGATCGCCGTGGTCCCGTTGGCCCTGATGGTGATTCCGCTGGCAGGGCTGTGGTTGTGGGCGGACGGTCCCCTCTGGTTCATCGTCGCCGCCTTCTGCGCGTACGCGTTCATCTCCGGCGGTCCGAGCATCCTGGTGTGGATCTACCCCAACGAACTCTTCCCCACCGAGTTCCGGGCGACTGCGGTGGGAATCGCCACCGCGGTGAGCCGGTTCGGCGCCGCGACGGGCACGTACCTGCTGCCGCTGAGTATCTCGGCGCTGGGAACCGGCACCACGATGCTCTTCGGTGCGGTGCTGACGGCGGTCGCGTTCGTGATCTGCTTCTTCATGTCGCCGGAGACGAAGGGGAAGTCGCTGGAAGAGGTGTCCTCCGTGTCCGCTGCCCCGGTAATGGGGACGAGCGCTCCCCGGCTGGAGAAGTTGGAGGAGGCGTCCGCGCCGCGAACCTGAGGATCGTTCCCTCCCGCCCCTGCCGGCTTCCGACGTCGGCAGGGGCGGACCCCTGTGCGGACATGTCCCGCTGCCTGGGAGAAGGGGCTCCCCACCGGGCCGGTGCTGCGTTACTCTCACCACTAGAACACGTTCTATTCGACTGAGGAGTTCGCATCATGGCACCGTCCGCAGAAGACATCCGCAAGACCGTCGAGAGGTACATCGAGGCGGTGGCCACCGGGACCGCCGACGACGTCGTCGCACTGTACGCCGAGGGTGCCACCGTGGAGGATCCGGTGGGAACCGAGCCGCGAACCACGGTGGAATCGCTGCGGGAGTTCTACGGGGTGATCGAACCGCTGAAGCAGACCGGCGAGCTCCTGACGCTGAAGATCGCCGGCAACTCGGCCGCGTTTCACTTCTCCCTCGTCACCGACCTGGGTGAGCAGAAGCTCGAGATCGCGCCGATCGACGTCATGACGTTCGACGACGACGGCAAGATCACGTCCATGCGCGCATTTTGGTCGCAGGAAGACATGATCACGAGCTGACCGACGCTGGGCCCGGCAACCACACCGCAATTCGGCCCGGCTGATCAGCGACTGTGCTTACCATGGCGTGGTGGCCACCGACGTCGCCGGGCAGGCCGCACGGCGTGCCCGACGCAGAGCAGTCGTTCGAGCCGGTACGCGCCCCGGGCGCGCACCGCGTAGCTGGCTGTCGGTCGCCGGGGCGCTGACCGCCACGGTGCTCGTGGCGTGCTCCTCGGGTTCCGGGGGCCACCCCGATCCGGTCGGCCTGGACCGGGCCACCGACAGCGGGCAGCTTCCGTGGACGGAAGTGCTGCTTCCACCGCAGACGCCGACGACGGTCCCGTTCGGTCCGCCCGGTACCGACCTGCCGAGCGAACCCCGCGCCGCCGGGATCCGGGTGATCGGCGACCGTGCCGGTCTCTACGGCGGAAGCCCCGACCGGGTGCTCTGCGATCGGCAACGCCTCGTCGACGATCTCGAGCAGGATCCCGCGATGCTGCAGGCCTGGTCGAGTGTGTTCCAGGTCGACGACGTGCGGAATTACGTCCGGACCCTGACACCTGTGCTGCTCCGTGCGGACACCCGCGTCACCAATCACGGCTTCGACGACGGGCATGCGAGCGCATTCCAGTCCGTCCTCGAGGCGGGGACCATCGTGTTGATCGACGACCACGGCGTTCCCCGCGTCCGATGTGTGCGCGGAAGCCCATTGCTGTCTCCGGTGGTGAACGAGAACGCGGAAGTGCAGGGCGATCCGTGGCCGGGTTTCCAACAGGACAGGTTGTACGTCGTGCAGCCCTCCAACCTGGCGATGACCGAAGTGACCGTGGTGGATCTGATGACCGGTGGACTGACGCCGGTGCCGATCGGTTCCGGCCCGCAGCAGCCGGCGGAGCGCCCGAATCCGGTGGCACCCGTGGAAGCCCAGGCGCCGGTAGTGGATTCGCCGCCCGCGGTGGTGCAGCAAGCCGCTCCCCGTCCCGCGCCGGCTCCCGCCCCGGAACCTGCGCCTCCGCCCGCTGCGGCTCCGCCCCCGCCCCCACCGCCGCCACCTCCCCCGCCGCCCGCACCCGAACCGCCGGTGAACTACCCGCCTCCCCCCGCGCCGGCGCCCGCACCGCCGCAGCAGATTCAGGTGCAGATACCGGGTCTGCCACCCATCGTCATCCCCATTCCCAACTGAGGGTCGGACGCGGAGTACTCGGCTACAGGGTGACGAGCGCGGCGTTGATCACGATCGCCTGGGTGAAGAGCGTCCAGTCGTTGATGATGTGCGCGCCCGTCGAGACCCACAGGTTCTTGGTCCGGATGTAGGCGAGGGTGAGCACCAGCCGGGCCCCGCCGATCACGATGAAGGCCTGCGCGAAGTTCCAGTCGTAGGTTTGCAGGTGGGCGGCGCCGAACCACACCGCACTGAGGAGCCAGGCCAGGATGATCGCGGTCTTGCGGGACAGTTTCGCCTTGGCGAACAGGAAATACATCAGCGCGAGAAACGGGACGATGGTGAAGACTTCTTCGCCGACCAATTGGATCCCGGTTCCCACGTAGAACGCTGCCGTGTCGAGCGCACCGCCCTCGCCCGCACCGTCGATGGCCTCGTTGGACGCCACCCCGAACAGGGCGCGCACGATCAACGCCAGCACGGACGTGACTACGAGGTTGAGCACGGCGAAGCCGATCATCGTGAGGACGTCACGGCCGTGCACCTTCCGGAACAACGCTGTCCAGTGCTCGCGCGTCACCATCGCCAGCACGACGAGCGGGATACCGACGAACAGGATGCGCGGAATCAGCGCAACGACGTTGTCGGTCTGCGGGATGAGGACCAAGGCCGCGAAGCCGACTGCGACCGAGGCCCACGCCAGGACCCACTGCCGCACCGACAGCGTGGTCGGCGTCCCGTTGTAGAAGGGGAAGTCGACGTCGTCACGGCGCTCGATCAGGGGACCGAAGCGGTCGTGGGACGACGCCGGTTCGTGGACGGGAACGGCTCTCGGGCCGGAACCACTACTCATCGATCAGCCCCTCTGCAGGTGGGTGGACTCGGGCGGCAATTTTCGCAGCAACCCCCGACCGCGACCACCCGACGCGCCCGCCGGGTCGCACAACGGACGGTTAACGGAAAGCGACTTATATATACCTGCGGCAAATTTCTTATACTTGTATTGACATGTTGTCCTGGGCGGGTCCACAGTGAGTCGCATGACAACTCAACGACGCTACGACGTGGTGGTCGTCGGTGCCGGAATCGTCGGCCTCGCGCACGCGTATCACGCGCGCAACCGAGGCCTGTCCGTGGCGGTGATCGACCACGCCGACCGCGTTGCGGGCGCGTCCGTCCAGAACTTCGGCCACGCCTGCATCACCGCCCAGTCGGGCGTCGCCCGCGACTACGCCCGAGCGGGCCGGGAGCACTGGCTCGACCTGGCACGCAAGGCCGGGTTCTGGTCCGCCGAATCCGGAACATACTGTGTGGCACGACATGACGACGAGCTGGCAGTCATGACCGAGTTCGCGGCCGTACGCGGACCGGCCGAAGTGGAACTGCTGTCCCGAGACCGGATCCTCGGCGCGTTACCCATCGTCGGCGACCGCGTCGTCGGGGGCATGTACATGGCCGACGACCTCCAGGTGAACCCGCGGGAAGCGGCCCCCGCCATTGCGCAGTGGCTCGACGCGTCGGGTGTCGACTTCTTCTGGCGCACCGCCGCAACCGGATTCGAGACCGGCGTCGTTCATACCTCGCGGGGCGATCTGCAGGCGGCGACGGTGTTCGTCACCGTCAACTACGACATCGACCGCCTGTTCCCGGGGCCGGCCGAGCGCGGGGGGCTCCTGCGGTGCCGGCTCCACATGATGCGCGCGAGGATTCCGTTGTCCGCGCCATTGCCCGCACCGCTGTTCACGGGCTGGTCGCTCGTGCGGTACAGCGGTTTCCAGAATCTTCCCGCGACGGCGGCACTCGCGGCGAGGCTGCGTGACGAGTACCCCGACTACGTCGACCTCGACCTCCACCAGATGTACACACCGCAGCCCGACGGATCGATCCTGCTGGGCGACACCCACATCCGTGAGATCTCGGCGGAGCCGTTCCAGTCGGAGAAGGGGTTCGAGGTGCTGATCCGTGAGGCCGCCGCCCTCTTCGGCGTCTCGGACGTCACCGTCACCGAACGCTGGCAGGGCGTGTACAGCTCGGCACCCGATTCCGACTTCCTGATCGAGGAGCCGATCGACGGCGTGCACGTCGTCACCGTGACCACCGGGATCGGCATGACCACCAGCATGGGTCTGGCGAAGGACCGCATCGACTCCGTCTTCGGCCGCGACACCCTGCCCGTAATGGCATAGCAGCACAACCACATTCACCGAACACCGAGAGGAATCAGACAATGGGAACACGTCACCGGGACATCAGCCTCGTCGTCTTCGACATGGCAGGCACCACCGTGGAGGACAGCGGGCTGGTACAGCAGTCCTTCCTCGCCGCGGACGCGCATGCCGGACTGTCGAAGACCGACGAGGACCGCAGGCGGATGCTCGACTACGTCTCCGACACCATGGGCCAGTCCAAGATCGTCGTCTTCCGCCATCTCAGCGGCGGTAACGAGGAGCAGGCGCAGGCCGCGAACAAGGAATTCGAACGCTGCTACTCGCAACTCGTCGACGACGGGCGGTGCAGCGCGATCCCCGGCGCGGTGGAACTCTTCGGCTCCCTGCGGGAGCAGGGCATCAAGACGGCGCTCACCACCGGCTTCGCGCGCGAAACGCAGATGGCGATCATTCGCGCCCTCGGCTGGCAGGACGTCGCCGACGTCGTGTTGTGCCCCGGAGACGGTGTCCGCGGCCGCCCCTTCCCGGACCTGGCGCTGACCGCGTTGATGCGCACCGGTGCCCCGTCCGTGCAGTCCATGGTGGTGCTCGGCGACACCACGTCGGACGTCACCACCGGTCTCCGCGCCGGAGCACTCGCTTCCGTGGGCGTGCTCACCGGCGCCCACGACGCCACCCAGCTGTCCGAGGCCGGGGCCACCCACGTTCTCGACAGCGTCGCGGACCTGCCCGGTCTGCTCGCCGAACTGCGCAACACCTGATTTTCCGATCAGGCTCCGTTGCCGTCGTCCGACGGAAGCCTGGGGTCGATGGTGCGGGCGTTCACGATGCTGAAGGCGACGAGGTCGGGGCGGTACCGATCGTCCGCGTACTCGAACGTGTCGCCGTTCTGATCCCGCGACGTCCGACGTTCCCGAAGCAACGGGCTGCCGGGGTCGATGCCGAGATTCTCGGCGTCGACCCCGGTCGCGGCGACGGCGTCGAGCACGTGCTCCATCGATTCGAAGCGGACGCCGCGGGAGGTGAGGTAATCGGTGATCGATCCGGTGTCGATGTCGAAATCGAACAGCAGGGAGCCGACACGGTCGGTGAACGTGCTCCGCTCGATCATCGTCGGTTCGCCGTCCAGCAGCCGGACGCGGAGCACCTCGACGACGAAGTCGTCCGGGGCCGATCCCAATGCGCTGGCGGCAGGTTCGGACACCCGGCGACGTGAGATCTCGAGCGTGCGGCTGCCCGCCACGCGGCCGGTGCGGCGCGCCCACTGCGAGAAGGGGGTGAACGTGTCCAGGGTCTGCGTGATGTCGTGACTGCGCACCACGGCCGGTTTGCCTTGGGACAGCTGGATGAGCCCCTCGTTCTTCAACGTCGCCAGGGCCTGGCGCACGGGACCGCGCGACACCTCGAACTCCGCGCACAGCATGCTCTCGCTGGGCAGCGACTCACCCACCGCGTACTGCCGCTGCATGATGCGCTGCCGGAGCTGGAGTGCGACGAACTCATGGCGGGAGCGTGCCTCCACCATTGCGCATCACTCCACTTCCCCGCCGGTCGACGGTCGCCACTGCGAGTCAGGTGCATTCTAATGGCGTCGTCGCTACGCTACAGTGCTGAAACACGTTCCAGCCGGTGGAGGGATGCGGAGCATGGCGTCGTCGACGGAGCGGGTGGTCACGGTCGACGGATTCCGTTGGCAGATTTCCGAACTGGGTGACGGTCCGCCCGTCGTCCTGTGCCACGGATTCCCGGGGCTCGGCTACAGCTACCGCCATCAGATGCGGGCTCTCGCGGCTTCCGGGTACCGGGCGATCGCCCCGGACATGCCCGGCTACGGCGGCACGGACGTGCCCCGCGACATCGACGATTACACGAACGAGCGGGTGTCGGACGCGCTGATCGGCCTGCTCGACAGTCTCGGTCACGAGCGTGCCGTGTTCGTCGGCCACGACTTCGGCGCGCCGGTCGCCTGGACCGTCGCACTGCGTCACCGCGCACGCGTGTCCGGGCTGGTGCTACTGGCCGTCCCCTACGCGCCCGACCGGTTCCCGCTGCGACCGTCGGAGCTGTATGCGTCGATGGCGCGCAAGCACTTCCTGCACATCCACTACTTCCAGGAACCCGGTGTCGCCGACCGCGAACTCGACGCCGATCCCCGAGGATTCCTGCAGCGGCTGTTCTATGCGTTGTCGGGCGCCTACCGCTATCTGGACATCTGGCAGCACCCCTCGGAGGGCAACGGCTACCTGGACGTGCTGCCCGAAGCCCCACCCCTGCCGTGGTCGTGGCTGACGGAGGACGAGTTCGACCATTATGTGGAGGTCTTCACCCGGACGGGATTCACCGGCGGACTGAACTGGTACCGGGCGTACGACGCCAATTGGGAACGCTCCAGGAATCTCGCCGGAGCCGACATCGAGGTGCCGACGCTGTTCGTGGCCGGTGCGCACGATCCCGTCCTCACGATGAGTGGTGCGCAGGCCCTCGACCGGATGCGCGACACCGTCCCGGACTTGCGCGGACTCCATCTCGTCGAGGGCGCCGGGCACTTCGTCCAGCAGGAAAGACCGGAAGAGGTGAACGAGTTGCTGCTCACGTTCGTCGCGGGCGGTACAGGCGGCGACGACGGCGACTCGGCTCGGGCAGGTGACCGGTCGACTCGAGGTGCGCGGTGAACGCCACCGCATCCGCGTGGGTGCTCACCTTCGGCCTGCCGTCGGCCCAGGCGGCGAACAGCGCGAAGAATCGGTCGCCGAGGGCCGCGCGGACGTGGGGAAGGTGACCGCCGACTTCCCCGGATCGCTTGCGGAGCAAGGCCTTCGACGCGGTGTCGAGCGCGTCGCGGTCGAATCCCGCGGGCAGCTCCCCCGCCGCGACGAGAGCCCGGACCAGTGCCGCCTGCCGCTCCGCCAGCCCCGTCACGGCAGACTCCACACCGCGTCCCCGGTGACCCGGTCGACGCCGGCCGCATCCGCGATCGCATCCAGCTCGGCGAACAACTCACGGGCGGGCGGGTAGTTCCCGTCGCGCTCGAGCATCATCGCGGGGGCACCCGCGGATGCCCACTGCCGGACCAGGTCCAGCACCTCGCCGGGCACCGGGTCGGTGTGGGTGTCGTGGTACGCGCCGTCCCGTTCGGATCCCCCGGCGACGTGGCCGTACGCCACGCGTTCGAGGGGAAGCCGCCGGAGTTCCTTGCCGGCGTCGCGGCCGCGGTTGCGGGCGTTCGCGTAGACGTTGGCGACGTCCAGCAGCAGGTACACGCCGGTGCGTTCGACGAGTTCGGCCAGGAACTCGCCCTCGGAGTAGTCGTCGTCCGGCCAGTCGAACAGGGCCGCGATGTTCTCCACGGCCAGGGGCACCGGCAGGCACTCCTGCGTGCGCCGGATGTTGCGCACCAGCACGTTCAGGGCTTCCGCCGAGCGCGGCACCGGCAGCAGGTGCCCGGCCTCGATTCCGCCCGCCCGCACGAACGCGACGTGCTCGCTGACGAGCGGCGCACCGAGCGCGTCGGCGCACCGCGCGAGATGGTCGATCCGGCGCTGCTCGACACCGTCCGCGCCACCCAGCGACAGCGAGATGCCGTGCGGGACGACGGGAACGCCCAGCGACCGCAGTTCGTCCGGAACGCCGACTCCGCGCCGGCGGGCGGGCAGCGATTCGGCGATCACCTCGCAGAACCGCAGGCCGTCGAGCCGGTCGATGATCCCGCAGATCTCCGGCCGCCAGCCGATGCCGAGGCCCGGCTCGATCAGGGCGGTCATCCCCCGCACCCCCCACCGCCGCCGCAGCCTCCGCCGCCGCCGCAGGAGCTGTCGCCTCCACCGCTGCTGCCGCCGTCCCCGCTGCCGCTGTCGGTGATACCGGCCGCGCTCGCGAAACCCGGGGAGAACAGGCCGACGGCCCCCATCCCGAAGAGTGCCGTCGACAGCGCGATCGGCGTCGGACCGTATGCGGTGAGCGACGGGCGCATCCGCGGCGACAGGTACGAGTGGTCGCGGCGCAGGCGCTGCAGTTCCGCCGTGCCCTGGGGCGTCCTGCGTCCGGTCCGGCGAACGAGCTCCCGCGCGGCCGAGAGCAGAACCACCGCGACCAGCAGGAAGCCGATCGGCTTGCCGCCGGCGAACCCGGCGACGAGGCGTGCGACGCCGACGGCCACGACGACGAGGATCGGGAGGCTCGCGCGGCGGTTCCACGCCTTCTGTGCGGGACCCGTGAGCAGCCCCTGCGCGACCAGGGTGGACCGCAGGTGGTCGAGCGGGGCCTGCAACCGGCCCGGGAGCCGCAGGTTGCCGAGGGCGCTGCGCCCGGAGGCGAGTTCGTCGTAGACGGCCCGCGTGAACGATCCGAGGGCGTTGTCGGCGACTCCCCACGCCCGCAGGACCGTCCCGTCGGCGGAGATGAGGTCAGCTCCCCGTAGCAGCGTCAGGGATGCGGCGATGGCGCGATCGTCGCTGGTCAGCATCCCGGCCTGCACCGGATCGAGGCGGACACCGGCGGTCGGGGTGGATGCGGTGCCCCGGGACCGGAGGAACACCGCCAGCCCGACCGCGAGCACGGCGGCGGCGACGTAGACCACCAGAAAGGTCTCGCTCGGTATCCCCCACGTAGCGGATTCGTTGTACATCACACACCACCCTTCAACCACGTTGTCCGACAGTCGATCTCAGTATCAGTACGATTGTCCGATTTGCACCCGCCGGATGCCGATCGTCACCGTTCCGTTATCGGGATCCTGGGGATTCGTCGTGAGGTGGCTGTGGGTGGCATCGCCTAGCATCGTCAGCATGACGTCGCCGAGTGCCGCACTGTCGTATGCCGAACTGCTCGACACGGTTGCCGAATCGCACCGGGCGGCGGAGGCGACGCTGGAGGGATTGACCGACGACCAGGCGCGGGAACCGTCGTTGCTGCCGGGGTGGAGCCGGGGGCACGTCGTCACGCACCTCGCGAGGAATGCGGACGCGCTCAACCGGTTCGCGGTCGGGGTGATCACCGGGGAGGCCGCGCCCGAGATGTATCCGGGCGGTCCGGCCGCGCGGGCCGCGGCGATCGAGGAGGGGGGCGGGCGTCCGGCCGAACTACTGGTGGCCGATTTCCGCTTCGCGGGACGGCGGGTGCTCGAGTCGCTGCGGCGGATCACCGAAGATCTGTACGAGACGCCGGTGAACTGGCGTCAGCGGGTGCCTGTGCGGCAGGTGCCGGTGCTGCGGTGGCGTGAGCTCGAGATCCACCACGTCGACCTGGGGCTCGGCTACTCGGCGGCCGACTGGCCGGCGGCCTTCGTGGAGCACACGCTGGAATCGGAGCTGCCCGAGCTGGCGGCCAGGCATCCGGACGTCGGGGTGCCGGAACTTCCGCGCACCGAACTGCTGGCGTGGGTTATCGGGCGCCCCACGCGGGAGGGCTTGCCGCCCGTGCCCGCGTGGCCGTTCTGAGCGTCAGGCGTACTCGACGTTCTCGAACGTGTCGGCGTCGTCGAGCGCGTCCCAGATGATCGCGTAGCGCTTGTGGGTCATCTCGTCGGCATCGACGAGCAGGGCGTCGAACAACGACTTCGGGTTGTCCTGCCACGTCTGAACGAGGCCCGCGACCGCCTGCGGCGTGAACAGACCGGACCGCGCTGCCGCCTCGATCCACTCGTCGAAGTCGCCGCCGTGAATCCGCTCGACTGCTTCGCGATCGACCTCGCCGTCACCGAGATCGAGAGTGAACATCGTCGCGAAGACGTCGCCGTCGACGGCGACGACGGTGTCGCTGTACGTACGCTGGTCGGTGTTCATCGTGGGGATACCTCCTGGGAGTCAGCTCGTTGAACCTGACTCACGTTTGCGACCTCTGCTGATGAGAAGAACTGTAGGGCGACTAATTGTGAGCAGCTTAAAGCCTTTCTGTGAGATCAATCTGTGATCTATCTCACGCAGGTTTCTTCGCTGTCAGCGGACCCTCAGCACGATTTCTGTGGGGTGCGCATCACCCGGTGTCTCCACCGCGTTGCGCACGGCTTTTGCGACGGTCGACGGCTTCAGATACTTCTCCGGCCGGTACTCGTCGCCCTCGCCGGCCACGATGGCGCGCTGCATATCGGTGTCGATCCGGCCGGGGTGAATTGACGTGACGCGCAGTAACGGCTCCTCGAGCCGCAGTGCGTCACCGAACGCCCGCAGGGCGAATTTGCTCGCCGCATACGACGCCCAGCCGGCGTTCGCGCGGAGCCCGGCGCCCGAGTTGATCAGGACGACGTGCCCACCCGCGGCGCGGAGAGCGGGCAGCAGCAGCCGTGTCAGTTCGGCCACCGCGATGACGTTCGCCTCGAGCGTGTGCCGCCACTGGTCGACGGCCGACTCCGCGACGGTCGCGAGATCGGCGACGCCGGCGTTGTGGACGAGCACGTCGAGCCGCTCGATCGGGGCGCACGCCGCCGCCAGCGCGTCGTAGTCCGTCAGCTCGACCGGCCAGGGCGTTGCGTCCGGCAGTTCGTCGAGGATGTCGGTCAGCGACCCGGCCGACCGGGCGCCGAGGAGGAGGTCGTGGGTCGGTGCGAGTTCGCGGGCGATGGCGGCTCCGAGGCCACGGCTCGCGCCGGTGATCAGGGCTGTGGGCATGCTGTCGAGGCTAACGCCCGTGAGTACTTATTAACGTCGGGCGGTTAACAAGTACTCACAGGGCACTCCAGTGGTGCCACGTCAGGTCGTGTATCGCGATCACCGGTCCGTCCGGTCGGCGGTCGACGTACTGCGGGTACTTCGCGGCAAGAACGTCGATCGCGGCGCCGCCCGCCGGGGAGTCGGGGGCGAGCACCTCGGCCCGACCGTCGACCCGCACCCACCACAGGTGGTCCCAATTCTCGTCGTAGTGGTCCACGAGCAGGGTGACCGCGGGGTTGGCCGCGATGTTCGTGAGGCGTCGCAAGGCCGTGGTGCGCTTCGGTTTGTGGTCGACGCAGGAGTAGATCGTGTCGGAGTCGAGTGCGAAGACGAGCGGGACGAGGTGCGGCACCCCGTCCGCCCCGACAGTGGCGAGCCGCGCGATGCGGGCGGCCGCGAATCGCGCGACGACGTCCATCACGGTTCCATCAGGTAGTCGCCGCTCACCGGTTCCGGGAGGGCGGGAATGCCCAACGGGCGCTTGAAGTATGCCCAGGGGAACCACAACGTCCCGACCTTCTGCCAGCCGTCGGCCTCGAGTTTCTGGCGGCTCGCCGGCGCCGACACGCGGGTGTGCTCCCACTGTTCCTCGGACTTGCGAACGGTGTGGAACAGGGTGCCGAATCCGACGGAGTGCCAGCCGTACGAGCCGGCGTGGTTGAGGATGCGCATCTCGTTGAACGCGGTGAGCGGGGTGAGCCGGCGGGTCCGGCCGTCCGGGTCCGTGTCGGGGGCGTCGCCGATCCGTTTGCCGAAACGTTGTTGCGCCGCCTGCCGCGACATGCCGAGTGCGGCGCCGACCGTGTCCCAGCTGTGCCCGGCGGAGCGCGCGGCGGCGATCGCGGAGACCAGCAGTTCGTCGACCGACTCCCGTGCCTGCGAGGTGAGCCGGACGAGGGCCAGGTAGGCGGCGGGGTCGTGGTCCAGTCCGGGGTCGATCTCGGGGTCCGCCTTGGCGATCGCGTCCGACAGCAGTTGAGTGAGCGCGGCGTCCGGCATGTGTCAAGTATTGGTTGACACGAGTCCACTTGTCAACCAATAGTTGACTAGGTGGTGACGAGGGTGATGCCGAGGGTGAGCATCAGCGCGGCGATCCCGGCGTCGAGCACGCGCCACGCGCCGGGGCGGGCGAACACCCGGTGCAGGAACTGGGCGCCGTAGCCGAGCGCGAGGAACCAGACGACGCTCGAGGTGGCGGCACCGAGACCGAACAGCCATCGGCCCGACTCGCCCTGGTTGTTGGCCACCGAGCCGAGCATCAGCACCGTGTCGAGGTACACGTGCGGGTTGAGCCATGTGAGTGCGAGGCAGGTGAGGATCGACGTCGCGAGGGTCGCCGACCCTATTTCCTGCGTGGCGTCGAGCGTTCCGGGGCGGAGGGCGCGGCGAGCGGCGAGCACCGCGTAGGAGACGAGGAATGCCGCACCCGCCCAGCGGATCAGGGTGATGGCAGCCGGAGCGTGCGCGAGTACGGCGCCGATCCCGCTGATCCCGACCGCAATGAGCACGGCGTCCGATACCGCGCACAGCACGACCACCGGCAGGACGTGCCTGCGCGCGATCCCCTGTCGCAGGACGAACGCGTTCTGCGCGCCGATCGCGACGATCAGCGACAGGCCGGTACCGAAGCCGGCGGCCGCCGTGAGCAGGGCAGGGGTGAAGTGCATGAGAACCACGCTACGAACCCCGCGATCATCAATCCAGCTAATTATCCTTCATTGCCATTAGCATCGCTTCATATGGATCTGGACCTTGCTTCGCTTCGCACGTTCGCGGCCGTGATCGACGAAGGCACCTTCGACGCCGCGGCCCGGGTACTGCACATCACGCCGTCCGCGGTGAGCCAGCGGATCAAGGTACTCGAGCAGCAGGTCGGGCGCGTCCTGGTGCAGCGGGCCAAGCCGGTCCGGGCCACCGAGTCCGGACACGTCGTGCTCACGCTCGCCCGCCAGATGGCCCACCTCGAGCGCGAGGCCATGTCGTCCCTCAACCCCGAGGAGGCGACGACGAGCACGCTGTCGCTGGTCGTCAACGCGGATTCGCTGTCCACGTGGATGATTCCGGCCCTCGCCCGCCTGGCGCCGGAGCATCGGGCGCTGTTCGATCTGCATCGGGAAGACGAATTCCACTCGACCACCCTGCTGAAGGAGGGCACCGTGATGGCCGCGGTGACGTCCGTCCCGGAGGCGGTGCAGGGCTGCACCGTGGAGAAGCTGGGGTCGATGCGGTACCGCGCGCTCTGCAGCCGCGACTACGCCGACCGCTGGCTCCCCGACGGTCCGACGGCGGACGCCCTCGCGGTGGCACCGATGCTCGACTTCGACCGCAAGGACGAACTGCAGGCCCGGTTCCTGCGCGGGTTCACGCGGCGCCGGCTCCAGCCGCCGCGGCACTTCGTTCCCGGGTCTTCGGCGTTCTCCGACGCCGTCCGCCACGGTCTGGGCTGGGGACTGCTGCCGGAATTACACACCGGCGACGACCATGGGCTCGTCGAACTCGACCCGTCCCGCCCGGTCGACGTCCCGCTGTACTGGCAGCGGTGGAAGCTGGATTCGCCGATCCTCGCGGCGCTCACCACCGCGGTCCGGGACGGGGCGCGCGAAGCGTTGCGGTGACGTCGGGGTGGGCGCAACACTGGAGGCATGGACGCCGACAGCCCGATGGACCCGGTGCAGGCCCTGCGAGAGACAGCGTTCTGGCTCGAACGGGCGCGTGCGGAGACGCACCGCGTGAAGGCGTACCGGCGTGCCGCCGACGTGGTGGCCGAACTGTCCGAGGAGCAACGGGACGTCCGCCGGCGCACCGACAGCTGGAAGGATCTGCCGGGCATCGGACCCAAGACGGCGACCGTGATCCGTGAGTCGCTCGACGGTGTGCCCGTCTATCTCGCGGAACTACGGGAGAACGCGGAGCCGATCGGCGGCGGCGCGCTGCGGGAGGCGCTGAAAGGCGACCTGCACACGCACTCGGACTGGTCGGACGGCGGCAGCCCCATCGACGAGATGATGCGCAGCGCGGCCGCTCTGAGTCACGAATACTGCGCTCTGACAGACCATTCCCCGCGTCTGACGGTCGCGAACGGGCTGTCGGCGGAGCGGCTGCGTTCTCAGCTGGAGGTGATCGCCGCGCTGAACGAGGAACTGGCACCGTTCCGCATCCTCACCGGCATCGAGGTCGACATCCTCGACGACGGTTCACTCGACCAGGATCCGGATCTGCTCGACGAACTCGACATCGTCGTCGCAAGCGTGCACTCCAAGTTGCGGGCGGAGCGCGGGGCGATGACCCGCAGGATGGTCCGGGCGGTGGAGAATCCGCTGGTGGACGTGCTGGGACACTGCACCGGCCGCCTCGTCGAAGGCGGGCGCGGGACCAGGCCGGAGTCGACGTTCGACGCGGAGCAGGTGTTCACCGCCTGCCGCGACCACGGCACGGCCGTCGAGATCAACAGCCGTCCCGAACGCCGCGACCCGCCGAGCCGTCTCATCGATCTGGCCATCGACGTGGGGTGCCTGTTCTCGATCGACACCGACGCGCATGCCCCCGGGCAACTCGCCTGGCAGGGGTACGGATGCGAGCGGGCGATGCGGTGCGGCGTCGAGGCCGACCGGGTCGTGAACACGTGGTCCGCCGACGACCTGCTGGAATGGGCAAAGTAGCGCTCGTGCGTGGTTGACGAGTGCAGGGACTCGTCAACCGCGCACGGGCCGAGGGCCTAGCCCCGCTCTCCGGCCAGTTCCTCGAACAGTGTCGGGTCGTGGGCGGAGAAGACGCGTACCCGCGGCGCCACCTGATTGTTCAGTTCCCGGAGCCGGCGATGATTGCCGCGGATCTTCGAACGATCCACCGCGATCAGCTCTTCCATCACCCGCAGGGCGCGACCCTCGGTTCCCGGCGACACCTGTCCTGGGGCGGCGACGGTGCTGCGGTGGTAGAACGCGTCGCCCGCGTGTAGCAGCCAGCCCTTCTCGCCGGTGTCGACGGCCACCGCCGCGTGACCGCGGGTGTGGCCGGGCATCGGGACGAGCACGATGCGGTCGGCGGCACCGGCGATCGGGTAGGTGTCGGAGAACCCGAGCACGGATTCGCCCGGCCCCGAATAGGTGTGCAGCGTGGGTTCGGGGGTGAGCTGGGCGGGACGGTAGCGGACCTTCTCCCGGAACGACGAACGTCCTTCTGACGCCGTTCGTTCCGCGGCGGTGGTGTGCAGGGTGGCGTTCGGGAAGTCGGCGACGCCGCCGATGTGGTCGAAGTCGAGATGGGTCGCGACGATGTGGGTCACGTCCGCGGGATTCAGGCCCAGCTTCTCGAGCCGGCGGACCGCCGTCTCCGACTCCCGGAACCGGGCGCCCATCAGGTTCGCGTACCGGCCGACGCGTCCGGTGGGATCGGCGACGTCCGCCAGCCCGAAGCCGGAGTCGACCAGCACGATGCCCGCGTCGGTTTCGCACGCCAGCACATGGCACACCAACCGTCCGATGAGCGCCGAGGAGAACGAGCCGCAATTGAGGTGGTGTACCCGCATGGGGGCTCACGCTAGCCGAGTCGGTGTTCGCGGGGCGCCGATTACACCGCGACCGGTGACGACGCCTGCGCCCAGAACCGTTTCGGTATCCGTCCGGCATTCCGGGCGAGGTGCCCGGCCGTGACCGCTGCGGCCATCGCCGCGGCCATCAGCGGAGGGTCCGACGCCCTTGTCACCGCCGTGGCGAGCAGTACGGCGTCGCAGCCGAGTTCCATCGCCAGTGCTGCGTCGCTCGCGGTGCCGATCCCGGCGTCGAGAATGACCGGGACGTCGGTGCGCGCGACGATCATCTCGATGTTGCGGGAGTTCGTGATACCGAGCCCGGTGCCGATCGGCGACCCGAGTGGCATCACGGCGGCGCACCCGGCGTCGACCAGGCGCTGCGCGAGTACGGGGTCGTCGTTGGTGTACGGCAGCACGACGAATCCGTCGTCCACGAGTTCTTCTGCGGCCGCGACGAGTTCGATCCCGTCGGGCAGGAGCGTGCGCTCGTCGGCGATCACTTCGAGCTTGACCCAGTTGGTGCCCAGGGCCTCACGGGCCAGGCGCGCAGTCAGCACCGCCTCCGCGGCGCCCCGGCAGCCGGCTGTGTTCGGCAACAACGCGATACCCAGTCGATCCAGCAGTTCGAGCAGCCCGGTTCTCCCTGCGGCGTCCACTCGGCGCATCGCCACCGTCGTCAGTTCGGTGCCCGAGGCGACGAGTGCCTCTTCCAGTACCGAGAGGTTGGCCGCACCGCCTGTGCCCATGAGGAGGCGGGACGAGAAGTCCCGGCCCGCGATCGTGAGTGCGTCGGTGTGGATGCGCATGGGTACCTCCGGTCGAGATTTCGGCGAGCACTCGAACCCTACGACCGAATCGTCTCCGACGTCAGAACCACTTGTGCGCTACGTCATAGGTCCAGATTGGTCCCCTGTCTCGTTGTCTATCTGGATCTTCTGGACCCGTACCAGACGGCCCAGAGTTGTCGGTGCGAGGAGCCGAACGCCACGTCGTCACGATCGGAGTAGAGATGAACACCATGGTCGCGCGCAGAAACCGCACCGCGAGGTCGAGGGAGGAGGAGCGCCTGGCAACGGAACTGGAGGACGCCCGCCGCCGCATCATCGAACTCATGGGCCAGCTGGCCGAAACGGTCCGAAGCCGTGATGCTTTGAGCGACCGCATGCAGGTGATGGCGTGGAATGCCCGGTGGGGACGCGAGCACACCGGATTCGGGGTGCGGTGACCCGAGTCCGGGAGTCACAGCCACGTCGTCGGGCGGATCAGGTTGGCGAGATCCACCAGGGTGTACCGATGCCTGCGCTCGGGGGCCTTGCGGGCGAGGGCCCGGAGCGCCGACTCCGCCCCGGTGCGCAGACCGCGTTCGGTGAACGGCACGCTGAGGATCCGCGTCGTCTCCGGAATGCCGCCGGCGTGCAGCCAGTCGACGGCCACGCCGAGGACGAGCACCCGGGTCTGGAGTGCGCGGCGCTCGTCGTGGGCGAGCAGTTCGACTCGCCGGGCGGCCTCCTGCAGATCCCGTTCGCTCACCTCGGCGAGCGGCCGATCGTGGACGAGCATCAGCACACTCGTCAACCGGGCCTCGGCATAGTGCCGGGATGTCGGTGGCACCTCGTCGAGGGCCTCCACCGCGGCCGCCCGGTCGTCGCGGTGCTCCAGTTGCCGCGACAGCCCGAACGCCGCACTCACCGCGCCGTGATCCGTGCGCCACACTGTGCAGTAGTACTTTTCGGCGGTCCGCCGCCACCGCCCGATGTCCTCGCCGGAGCGGTATTCGCACCACATCTCGGCAGTCGCCGCGAGGGCGAGTTTCGGGGCCTCCTCGCCCGGTAGCGCGGTCAGGACGGAATCGAACCGGGTGAACGCCGCCTCGAAGTCGCCGCCCACCAGCGCACACAGTCCGGTGTGCCAGTCGACGCGCCACGTGTCCTCACGCTGGTGGTCGAGGGATTCGAGAATGGTGGCGGCATCACGGGGCTGCCCCAGGTCGAGGTGCGCGCGTACCTCGGCGAGCGGGATCTCGATGCTCGTGGACGCCACGCCGTCGTCCGCCGACTCCTTCGCCCTGCGCAGTGAATCGAGGAGCTCCCTCGGTCGGCTGTGGACGACGGAGAGCAACGGGGCGGCCGGGTCGTCCGGGTCCACCAACGGAATCGGTAGTGCTCGAACGATACTCATCGCACTGATCCGCTCGTCCCGGCGGTGCCCGTCGACGTAGACGTCGGTGCGGCTGATCGTGAGGTCGGTCCCGAACGTCGTGCGCTGCGGGCTGAATCGGTGGGACAACCCCGGCTGCGGGTGGCCGGTCTGCTGGGCCCGCACCTCGCGCAGGACACCCTCGAGCTGCGTCGACATCTCCTCGGCCGACGCGAACCGGCGGGCCGGATCGGGGTGGATGGCCCGGAGCAGCAGCCGGTGGTAGAACTCGTACTCCGCCAGCAGCGGCGCCTCCTCGGGTGTCGGCAGGCCGTCGACGTAACAGCCGCCGGCGGTGGGCATGTCGAGGGTCAGCACGGCCAGCGTCCGCCCGACGGTGTAGATGTCGGAGGCGACGGTCGGACCGGTGGTGGCGATCTCGGGGGCTTGGTAACCCTGTGTGCCGTAAATGTATCCGTGGTCCCCGATCCTGGCGACCGCGCCCATGTCGATGAGCTTGAGCTGGTCGTAGTCGTCGCCGATCATGATGTTCTCGGGCTTGAGGTCGTTGTACACCAACCCCATCGAGTGCAGGTATCCGAGCGCGGGCGTGACCTCGAGGAGGTAGCGGATGGCGTGCTCCACCGGCAGCATCGGCTTCGGGTCGTCGGGTCCGGCGTCCTCCTTCAGTTCGGTGAGCAGGTCGCGCAGGGTTCTGCCCCGGACGTACTCCATGACGATGTACCCGATGGGATTGCCGTCCATCCCGGGGTGTTCGACGAAGTTGTAGATCTTCACGATGCTCGGATGCGTCACCTCGGCGAGGAACCGGCGCTCGGCGAGAGCCACCTCCTGGGCCACGGGATCGCCCGAGTGCAGCAGGCCCTTGAGCACCACCCAGCGGTCGCTGACATTGTGGTCGAGCGCGAGGTAGATCCAGCCGACACCGCCGTGGGCGAGGCACCCCAGGACCTCGTACTGGCCCGCGACCAGTTCACCCGCCTCGAGTTGCGGGGCGAACGAGAAGACGGTGCCGCAGTGGGTGCACACCCCCTCCGTGTCGCCCGGCCGCGCGGCGGTGGATCGTCCGACGGGACGCTTGCATCGGTCGCAGTAACGTTTGTGCTCCGCCAGAACGGGATTGGTCAGGAGCATCGACAGGTCGGAGGTGTGGGCGGCGTCCGGCACCGTGCGTGAGGAGGGGACGTCGTCATCGTCGTCGTCCGCGAACGGATCGAACCGCACACCCCTGGTGGATTGCGGGTCGTCCATCGGTGTTCGCCTGGTTTCGTCGCTCACTCGGTGTCACCTCAGTCCCGGTACGTGGGGGCGGGTGGTCCGGCGGAAGGACCGAGAACCGTCAGCCAGTTGTCGTAGAGCCTCGTCCAGGTTCCGTCCGCGCGCATCCGATCCAGCGTGCCGTTCACGAAACGCACGAGATCGTCGTGGTTCTTGTTGACCCCGATGCCGTACGGCTCCGATTCGAGCGGCGGGCCGACGATCTCCAGGTTCGGGTCCTGGGCGGCGAGCCCGGCGAGGATGGAGTCGTCGGTGCTCGCGGCGTCGGCCTGCCGTTGCTGGAGGACCACGAGGCAGTCGTCCCAGTCGGGTACCGCCACGATCGTGGCCTCGGGCTGCACGCGGCGAACGGTGTCCAGTGAGGTGGTGTCGCCGGCGGTGCAGACGCGCTTGCCCGCCAGATCCTCCGGGCCGGAGATACCGGACCCCTTCGGCACCAGCAGACGTTGATAGGCCTGGAAGTACACGGTGGAGAAGGCGACACGCTCGGACCGTTCGCACGTGATCGACGTGCTCTTGACCACGAGATCCACGTCCTCGTTCTGGAGGGCGTCGAAACGGTCGCCGGACGTGAGCAGGCGGAATTCGACCCGGGAGGGGTCACCGAGCAGGTCCCGCGCCATCTCTCCCGCGACGTCGACGTCGAATCCCATCAGCATGCCGGTGGTCGGATCCCGGAAACTGAAGAGGTTGGTGTTCTGATCGATTCCGACGATCAGCCGGCCGCGGGCGGTGATCTCGGCCAGGGAGCTTCCCGGCGCCCGGACGTCCGGTGCGGCGGCGGGGCGGAGACTCGCGAGGGCACCGCAGGAGTCGGGTGCGGGTGGCTCCTCGGGTACTTCGCCGGTGGGCAGAAGGATCTCGGCCCCACTCGTCAACGGCACCTGTGCGTAGTCGCCGCTGACGGTGGGCGTGAGGGGTTGCGGGGTGGCGCATCCGGCGGCGAGGACGGCGACCGCGGCAGCGGAGAGGAGGAGGGCGCGTTGGCGCGTCCGCCGTCTCGGTCGAATCACCCGCGTCATCAGTGGTACTCGTTCAGTCTGGGCCAGATCCCCCCACCGACGGCGAACCCGCAGAGGACGCCGATCACCATGCTACCCACCGCGAGCAGCGACAACGAGCGATATGCGTCGGCCATCCCGTCGAGTTCCTCGCTGCGGAATCGGTCGATGCCGTCCTGCAACGACTGGTCGAGCGCCGCGAACGTGGCGGGGGACGCCGAGTCCGCCGGGCCGATCGCGATGGCCTTCGCACCCGGGTAGTCCCCCACGTCGAGCTTCTCCTGCAGCATGGTGTGCGCGCGCCGCCAGTCGCCGAGTGCGGTGACGGCGGCGTCGATCGGCGGTGTCGTCGCCGGACCGTAATCGCCGTCCTGCAGCCCCCCGAGGATGTCGGCGAGTTCGGCCGACCGCCGGGCGTAGTCGACCTCGGACTGTTCGTCGGAGCCGCGCTGCAGCAGCGCGAGGGTCTCGTCCGCCCGGGCCTGCTGGGCGAGGATCCGCGCCTGGGTGATCGTGCCGAGTGGTTGCGCCCCTTCGGTTCTCGCCCGGTCCGTGGCCGCGGTGGAGACCAGGGTGGCGGCGGCCAACCAGATCAGGAGGGTGGCGGCGAGGAGGGAGGCGAGGACGAGGCCGGGATTGACGCGGCGTTTGCTCTTGCGCGCCAGGTACACCTGCGCGAGGACGAGCGCGACGAGCAGGGCGACGGCGACGGCGGATGCGGCTCTCGGGAGCCGCGCGGTGAGGACCTGGGTGTCGGCGACGGTCCTCGACTGCTCCGAGTAGAGGCTCTCGGCTGCGGGCAGGATCGTGTCCTGCATCATCGTGGAGGCGTCGCTGAGATAGGCGACGCCGACCGGGTTGCCCGACCGATTGTTGGCGCGGGCCGTGGCGATCAGGCTGGTGTAGTCGGCGAGGTCCCGCGATATTTCGGACAGCAGCGCGAGGGCCGCGGCGTCTGTCGAGGCTACGCCGTTCGACGCGGTGACCAGCGCGTTCGATGCGTCCCCGATCGCCTGGTTGTACCGATTGCGGACGGCGATCGGCTCGACACCGCCCGAGATGAAGGATGTGGCGGCCGCGGCGTCGGCGATGGACAGCGAACTGTAGAGCCGTTCGGCCGCGTAGGTGAGGGGTTCGGTGTGCGTTCGCAGGGTCTCGATGCGCTGTTGCCGGGCACCGATCGCCGCCGACGTGATCGCCCCGGTCGCCAGCGCGGCGGTCACGAGGGCGATCCCCAGCACGGACAGTCGTCCCGGGGTCGAGACGAGGAATTCCCGCCACGGCCGGCTCCGGGATTCGGGCTCGACGAGCAGGGACTCGTCCAGCGAGTGTTCTTCGGTGACGGCGTCGTCTCCGCGGTGGAACACGGTGCCCTCCTCCGCCGAGGTCTTCTGCAAGTGTGCCCCGATTCCCGGCGGGTCGTGCCGGAAAAGCCGATGTCGCATCGGACGCACAGAGAAGGACAGGGACCGCTCGTGCGGTCCCTGTCCTTCGGTACGGCGGGTGCGTCAGGGCTGCTCGCGGGTGACGACTCCGACGAGTTGTTCCGCGTCGGATCCGTCGGCGGGCGAGGCCGCGGGCGGTGTGACGGTGTCGAGGCGTTCGGCGTTGGTCCGGCTGCGTCGGCGGAACTCGTACCCGATCAGGATGAAGGCGAGAGTCACCACACTCAGCCAGAACTGCGAACGGGTGGTGGGGAGCACGGCCATGGCGGCGATCACGGCTCCCATCAGGACGATGGTCGCGTAGCTGAGCCAGGGGAACAGCCACATCTTCAGGCTGAGGGCCTCGGGATCTCGCGCCTCCAGCTTCTTGCGGAGCGCGACCTGGGAGATCGCGATCATGAGGTACACGAAGAGCGCCACGGCGCCGTACGAGTTGACCAGGAACGAGAACACGAGATCCGGGGAGACGAACGCCGCGATCACCGACGCGTAGCCGATCACCGTTCCGGCGAGGATCGCGCGCCGGGGCACGCCGCCGCCGGACAGGCGGGTGAACATGTGCGGGGCGTCGCCGTTGCGGGTGAGGGCGAAGAGCATCCGCGAGGAGGTGTACAGCGCGGAGTTCAGGCAGGACAGCACCGCGGTGAGGATGACGACGTTCATGATCGTGGCGACACCGGGAATGTGCAGGGCGGAGAGAGCTGCCGCGTAGGGGCTGACGCCGACGGCCTCCGTGCTCCACGGCACCACCGCGACGACCACGAAGATGGAACCGACGTAGAAGGTGATGATCCGGACCACGATGGAGCGCATCGCCCGGGCGACCGCTTTCTTGGGTTCCGCGGACTCGGCGGCCGCGATGGTCACGATCTCGGCGCCGGTGAAGAAGGCCACGCAGGGGACGACCGCGGCGAGCACCGCGCCCCAGCCGAGCGGAGCGAATCCGCCGTGGCTGACGAGATTCGCCACTCCGGGGGTCGAGTCCGGCCACAGTCCGGTGATCCACAGTGCGCCCAATCCGAGGAAGAGGACGATCGCGATCACCTTGATCGACGAGAACCAGTATTCGAATTCGCCGAACGACCGCGCTGACACGAGATTGGTGCAGGTCAGGATGACGAGCAGGCCGAGGCTGAGGATCCACAGCGGCGCGGACGGGAGGTAGAGCTGGAGTATTCGGCCGCCGGCGATGGCTTCGACGGCGACGACGATGACGAAGAAGTACCAGTACATCCAGCCGACGGAGAAGCCGGCGCGATTGCCGAGCGCTTCCCTGGCGTACACGTAGAACGATCCGACCACCGGCCGGGCCACCGCCATCTCGGCCAGCATCCGCATGATCAGGAGTGTGATGACCCCCGCGATGAGAAACGACACGATCGCCGCCGGGCCTGCGCTCTCGATGACGACGCCGCTGCCGACGAACAATCCGGCACCGATCACGCCGCCCAGGGCGATGAGGTTCATGTGCCGTTTCTTCAGGCCCTTTCCGAGGCCGGAGTCCTGGGATTGGACCGGGGGTGGTGTTGAAGTCACGTTTTCCTCCACTGTGCGCTGACCGGAATCGTCAGGTCGCCATCGCGATCCGGGGTCGGATCGTCGGGCGGTTGGAACGGAGAACAGTGCCGGCGGAGATACGGGAGACGATCCACCGCGAACTGAACTGTTGATGTGATGCACAACACTGTATGGAGGGTCCGGTGGGCAGCACAGTGCCAGTTCGACGGCACGTCTGAGGACCAGTTCGTTACCACTGGTCACAGGGTAAGGGCGTGTGCCCGGCCTCGCGGGTGAGCGCCGGCGCCGGGGGATCCAGATCGGTCGCGACAGCGCACCGCCAGGCCGTGTGAACACGCCCCTCCCGGTGGCGATCGCTGTCCGCCCAGTTCAGGGGCGTTCTCGGTCGGTGGTTCCGCGGTCGAACTGGTCCCATCGCTTGCGAGGCAACTGGCTCTGGGCGAGTTCTGGCACCAGTCGTAGTGTGAGGTGAACACTGGAATAAGTGATGTGAATCACACATACGATTGGGTAGCTGAACCGGTGGGTGCCCGTATCGACGTACGACCGACGAGGTCGTGTCGGTCGAGGGTCCCGGCAGCGCCTTCTGGAGGAAATGTGGACAGTACCGTTCCCGGACACACCGACAGTTCAGGTCTCGGCAAGGGCCTGAAACGCAGGCACATGAACCTCATCGCCCTGGGCGGGGTGATCGGCGCCGGTCTCTTCGTGGGCAGCGGTGTCGTCATCGGCGGGGCCGGCCCCGGCGCGATCATCTCCTTCCTCATCGCGGGCATCATCACGTTGCTGATCATGCGGATGCTCGCGGAGATGGCGGTGGCCCGGCCGGTGGTCGGATCGTTCTACGTCTACGCCCGCCAGGCCCTGGGGCGCCGCGCCGGGTTCGCGACGGGGTGGATGTACTGGTACTTCTTCGTGATCGTGGTCGCCGTCGAGGCGATCGCCGGTGGCCGGATCCTGCAGCTCTGGCTGCCGATGATCCCGCTGTGGCTCCTCAGCCTGGGGCTGATGCTCCTGCTCACGGCCACCAACATGGTGTCCGCCCGCTCCTACGGCGAGTTCGAGTACTGGTTCTCGTCGATCAAGGTCGTGGCGATCGTTCTGTTTCTCGGGATGGGCGCCCTCTGGATCACCGGACTGTGGCCCGATTCGACGCCCGGGCTCGGCAACCTCGTGAACCACGGCGGCTTCACCCCGCTCGGCTGGGGCGCGGTGCTCGCCGCGGTCGTCCCCTGCGTCGCCTTCTACACCGGAGCCGAGATCGTGACGATCGCGGCCGCCGAGTCGGAGGAGCCGAAGCGTGCTGTCGCCCACGCCATGCGGTCGATCGTGGTGCGGATCGTGACGTTCTACGTCGGTTCGATTCTCGTGGTCGTCACGATCCAGCCGTGGAACACCGAGAGCGTCGGGGTGAGTCCGTACGCCGCGGTGCTCGAGGTCCTCGGAATTCCCGGTGTCGCGACGATCATGAACTTCATCGTCCTCACCGCAGTTCTCTCCTGCCTGAACTCGGCGCTGTACACCACGTCCCGAATGCTGTTCGCGCTCACCCGCAACGGCGACGCCCCGAAGTTCTTCACGACGCTGTCCCGCAACGGCGTGCCCCGTCGTGCGATCCTGCTCGGCACCACCGTCGGATACGTCTCCGTCGCCTGCACCTACGTGTGGGGCGACGTCGTCTTCGGCTTCCTCGTCAACTCGTACGGCGCCGTCGCGCTCTTCGTCTACCTCCTCATCGCCATCTCCCAGGTGGTGCTCCGGCGTCGACTCGAGCGCGAAGACCCGGCCGCACTGCAACTGCGGATGTGGTTGTTCCCGTGGCTGAGCTACGCCACCATCGCCCTGATGGCCACCGTCATCCTCGCGATGGCGTTCCTGCCGACCACCCGCTCCCAGTTCCTCATGAGCGGTCTGACGTTGATCGTCATCCTGATCAGCTACGAGGTGCGGAAGTTGCTCGGCAAGGGCGGTCGCGACGACGAATCACTATCCGGTGTTCCCCCGATCGGTTCCGCGGACGAGTCCGTCGCGGAGGCCGAGAAGCGCATCGAGTCCGTGGAGACGCTCGGCGGCTCGGACATCGAACTGCTTGCCGCGGCGCAACAGAAGCCGCATACCCATCGTCATCAGAGGAGACAGTCGTGAACAATTCCGCCGTCGGTACGGCACGCGTCAAGCGTGGCATGGCCGAGATGTTGAAGGGTGGGGTCATCATGGACGTCGTCACCCCCGATCAGGCGAAGATCGCCGAGGACGCCGGTGCGGTCGCGGTGATGGCGCTCGAGCGGGTGCCCGCGGACATCCGGGCGCAGGGTGGGGTGTCCCGGATGAGTGATCCGGACATGATCGACGGCATCATCTCCGCGGTGTCGATCCCGGTGATGGCCAAGGCCCGGATCGGGCACTTCGTGGAGGCGCAGATTCTGCAGTCCCTCGGGGTCGACTACGTCGACGAGTCGGAGGTGCTGACCCCGGCCGACTACGCCAATCACATCGACAAGTGGCAGTTCACCGTCCCGTTCGTGTGTGGTGCCACCAATCTGGGTGAGGCGCTGCGGCGGATCACCGAGGGTGCGGCGATGATCCGGTCCAAGGGTGAGGCCGGTACCGGTGACGTGTCGAACGCGACCACGCACATGCGGACGATCGGTGGGGAGATCCGCCGGTTGACCTCGCTGAGTGAGGACGAGCTGTATGTGGCGGCGAAGGAGTTGCAGGCCCCGTACGATCTGGTCGTCGAGGTCGCCAAGGCCGGGAAGTTGCCGGTCACGATGTTCACCGCCGGTGGCATCGCCACCCCGGCGGATGCGGCGATGATGATGCAGCTCGGTGCGGAGGGTGTGTTCGTCGGGTCGGGGATCTTCAAGTCGGGTAACCCGGCGGAGCGGGCCGCGGCGATCGTGAAGGCGACCACGTTCTTCGACGATCCGGACGTGCTGGCGAAGGTCTCCCGTGGGCTGGGTGAGGCGATGGTCGGGATCAACGTCGACGACATCCCCGTCCCGCACCGGCTCGCCGAACGCGGCTGGTGACGTAGGTAATCCCGCTCTTCCGGAATCACTGTGGGCCGGTTCCGCTGTCGTGCAGCAGAACCGGCCCACAGTCGTCGTTCAGCCCAGCAGTTCGGGGATCTTCGCTGCGCTCTCCAGGATGTGCGTGTGGGGCTCCGGACGCAGCGTCGCCGCGTCGTGCGCGCCGGTCAGAACACCCACCACGTACCGCGCCCCGGCGTTCGTCCCCGCCCGGAGGTCGTTCGGGGTGTCACCACCCACCAGCACCTCGTCGACGCTCTGTACTCCGGCGATCTCCATGGCGCGGAAGATGAGATAGGGCGACGGTCTGCTCATCCGCACCTGGTCGCTCGTGATCACACCGTCGATGTCCCGCCCGATCTCCCACCCGACCTGCTCCAGCAGCGGTTCCGCGATCTGGCGTGAATAGCCGGTCTGGAGAACGATCTTGATGCCGTTCTGCCGCAACGCACCGAAGGCGTCGTGAACCCCGGGCAGTGCGGTGGGCGGTGTCTTCCGGTACGCAGCCAGAAGCATTGCGGTGAAATCGGATTCGACGGCGTCCAGAACATTCTTCTCGGCCGGCACCCCGCTCTCCCGCAGCAGTCCCTCGATGGCCTGCCGCTTGCCGGTGCCCTTCCACCGGTCGAACCGATCGTCCGGAATCGGCTCGCCGAGGTGCTTCTCGACGGTGTCGCGCAACGCAACGTACACGGCGCCGCCTTCGTCGACGCTCGTTCCGGCAATGTCCAAGGTGACCAGGGAAACCCCGTGTGCGGTCATGGGTATGACTCCTCACTGTTGAGCCACTGGCAGGTGATGGCTGTCAGTGGCCGATCATCGACAGCACGTCGGCAATGACGTCGCTGTTGGTACCGCGCGTCAGATCGAGTGTCCGGCAGCGGTCGTAGTACGGGCTCAGATCCAGCCCGACTCCCAGTCCGTACACCTCGACGGCCCGCTCGTCCTCGTGTCGCTCGACCACGTCCTGTAGGTGGTGGTCCAGGTAGAACTCGTCGTTGGCCAGGGCGGTGGCGCCGTCCAGTGGGCTTCCGTCCGAGATCACGAACAGGAGCCTGCGGCCCTGGGGGTCCCGCATCCGGGAGCACGCCCAGTCGACGGCCTCACCGTCGACGCCCTCTTTGAACAGGTCGTTCTTCAGCAGTCCCGCGATCGCGGGACGGGCTCGGCGCCAGGTAGTCTCGGCGTCCTTGAACACCAGCTGCCGGACCTCGTTGAGGCGTCCCGGGTTGCGCGGACGGCCGGACCGGAGCCAGTCTCGGCGGGCCCGTCCCCCGTTCCAAGCGGCGGTCGTGAAACCCAGGATCTCGCACCGGGCGTCGGCCAGTTCGAGTGCCCGGGCGAACACGTCGACCAGGACCGCAACCGGTTCGCCGAACTCCTTCATCGAACCCGAGCAGTCGATGAGGAAGGTCACCGTCGTGTCGGTGTGCGGCTCGGTGCGTTCGGCCCGGAAGAGTCTGCGCTCGGTGGGCGAGGTGACCAGCTGGGCGAGCCGGCGACCATCGAGGTATCCCTCTTCCCGGCCGCCTTCCCATCCGTCGGGGACCGGTTCCGCGAGCAGCGCCTTCAGCTGCCGTCCGAGTCTCCGGACGTTGAGATGCTGCGTGTCGATGATGACGTCGAGTCGCCGGCGGTAGTCCTGGAGCAACTCGAGCCGGACGAGGGACGCGATCTGCCGGGTCTCGTCGTAGGCGCGGGTGAACACCCGGTATCCGTCTCCGCCCTCCCCCAGTGCGCGACTGCGTCCCGACACCGCGGTCTGGACGGCCTCGTCGTCGTCGGGGTCGAAGTCGAACAGGAGGGAGAACGCCGCCCGGCCGTCGCTCGCGTCGTCGGCCGAGACGTCCGTGTCGTCGGGTGACTCCAGGTGACGGCCGATCAGCTCGGCGACGTCCTGTGCGTGGACCCCGAAGTCGTTTTGCGAGAAACGGGTTCGACGCAGCCACGGGAGGTGGTCGCCGAGAACGGAGGCGAGAGCGAACCGCGTCGATTCGATCAGGTCCTCGGTGGCCTCGGGTATCGGCTCGGCGGTGATCCGGGCCCGGCACATCTGCGTCACCGTGAACAGCAGCATCCCGTGCACGGTCTCGGTCAGCCCGGACGCCATGTAGTCCTGCGACCACTGCGTGAAGCGGTGGGAGAGGTTGGTGCGCACGCCACCCCACGCGTCGGCGGCCAGCGACTCGACGCGGAACTGTTCCAGGATCTCGAAGATCAGCCGACCCGCCGTGGCGTCCGGGCACAGGCTGCGATGCAGGACGGGGTCGGTGTGGAGGAGGCGCGACGCCATGCCGTCCGCCGCACCGCGGAAGGACGCGAAGTCGGCGCCGTCGAAACCCGGGTGCAGGTGTGGGGCGGACATCGGCACGCGCCGATGTCCGCGATGGAGTTCCGGTCCGCGAAAGTGCAACCCGCCCTGGCCCGCGAGGGCACGGATCGTGCCGGCACAGAGTTCGTGCACCTCCTGCTGACGGCGGACCGCCGCGGGGCGCACAGGCAGTTCTGTCATGACCGCCCGCTCAGGCCGTGCTCGTCGCGAGCATCGCCGACCGCTCCAGTTCCGAATCGAAGCATCGCTGGAAGTACTCGGCGACGACGGGGCGCTCGGCCTCGTCGCACTTGTTGACGAACGACAACCGGAATGCCAGCGCCGGGTCGTGGAAGATCTCGATGTTCTCGGCCCAGGTGATCACCGTGCGCGGCGACATCAGCGTCGACAGGTCGCCGACCCGAAAACCGCTCCGGGTCAGGTTGGCCACGGCCACCATCGACCCGATCAGCTCCCGGCTCAGTGACGGCACCCGCGCGGACACGATCTCGATTTCCTGTTCCGCGGGGAGGTGATCGAGCGTCGCGACGATGTTCCAGCGATCGATCTGCGCGTGATTGAGCCGCTGCACACCGTGATACAGCCCGTTGAGATTGCCCAGGCCGACGGTGTTGGCGGTGGCGAACAACCGGAAGGCCGGATGCGGAGTCAGGACCCTGTTCTGGTCGAGCAGGGTGAGTTTCCCGTCGCGTTCGAGGAGACGCTGGATGACGAACATGACATCGGGGCGGCCGGCGTCGTATTCGTCGAGGATGAGGGCGACGGGTCGCTGCAATGCCCAGGGCAGGATGCCTTCCTGGAATTCGGTGACCTGCTTGCCGTCTCGCAGCACCACCGCGTCCCGGCCTATCAGGTCCAGCCGGCTGAGATGTCCGTCTAGGTTGACCCGCACACACGGCCAGTTGAGCCGCGCCGCGACCTGTTCGATGTGTGTGGACTTGCCGGTACCGTGCAGACCCTGCACCATCACCCGGCGGTTGCGGTCGAACCCGGCGAGCAGGGCCGTGGTCACCGCGTGATCGAACCGGTACGCGGGGTCGACGTCGGGGACGTGGTCGGCGGGTTCGCGGAAGGCGCGCACCGTCAGGTCGGTGTCGAGTCCGAACAGCTCGCGTGCGGACAGCACGTGGCTGGGTGTCGCAGTGGTCATTTCGGGCATGCGCCCTCCTTCAGTTCAGGTCTGGCGAACCGTCGTCCGTGACCTCGTTCTCGATCTCACCGATGGCGTCGGCCGCCCGCCGCAACGCGGGCAGAAGCTTGAGCGCCTTGTCGGGGGTGAGTCGCATGACCGGGGCCTGGACTGCGATGCAGAGGTTGGAATTGCCTGTGGCACAGGGGACGAGTACCGCAGCGCACACGAGGCCGGGAAGGAACTCTTCGTCGTCGATGGCGTAACCGTCGCGGCGGACCTGCTTGAGTTCGGTCTCGATCAGCTCGACGTCGGTGACCGTCTTGTTGGTGTACCTCTCGAGCGGCATCCGCCCGAGAAGTCGCCGGCGCTGGGCGGGGCTGAGCTGCGACAGGATCATCTTGCCGCTGGCCGAGCAGTGCGCGGGCACCCGCGATCCCGCATGGAGTGTAAAGCGAAGGGGCTCGGAGGTTTCCACGCGGTCGAGATACACCACTTCGCTACCCGACAGGGTGGTCACGTTGCAGCTTTCGCCGAGTTCCGCGACGAGGTTCCGGAGGATGGCGTGTCGTGCGCCGTGGTGGGTGTCGTTGAGCAGCAGATTTTCGGCGAAGCGTCGCAGGCGCACGCCGGTGCCGTAGTGCCTGCCGTTGTTCTGCCGGGTGAGGAGTCCGGCGCCCTCGAGTTGCTGGAGCATGCGGTGCAGGGTCGGCTTGGCCATGCCCGTCTCTTCGACGAGCCCCTGCAACGTGAACAGCTGGTCCTTGGACGCGATCATCTCGAGCAGTGCGAACAGGCGGAGCGTCGGTGTGTCTCCGGGTAGCTCCGTAGTCGGGTGTCCGTTCGACTCGTCGATCCGGTGAATCTCACCCACGGTTCCTCCTTGGCCGAAACGGCGACGCATTCGCATCGTGTATCGAAAAATCATACATCTCGTTCCAGTTTTAGGAACATTCATTGACGAAGTGTGTGACGTGGCCTACTGTCGTTGCAGATCACAAAATCACGAACGAGACGTTCCGATTTTTGACATTCTCTGCCGGTTCCGGCGCGCCCTTGAAGGAGGATCACACATGAGCAAGAAGAAGAACGGTGCCGATCGCACCGCTGTCTCCGGTGTACAGAAGATGACACCGTCGGAGGCGTTCGTCGAGACGATGGTCGCCAACGGCGTCACCGACATGTTCGGCATCATGGGATCCGCCTTCATGGATGCGATGGACATCTTCGCTCCCGCCGGGATTCGGCTCGTCCCGGTCGTGCACGAGCAGGGCGCGGGACACATGGCCGACGGGTATGCCCGGGTCAGCGGGCGGCACGGCATGGTGATCGGGCAGAACGGTCCGGGTATCAGCAACTGCGTCACCGCGATCGCCGCCGCGTTCTGGGCGCACAGCCCCGTCGTCATCGTCACTCCCGAGGCCGGCACCATGGGAACGGGCCTGGGCGGCTTCCAGGAAGCCAACCAGCTGCCGATGTTCCAGGAGTTCACGAAGTACCAGGGGCACGTCAACAACCCGAAGCGCATGGCCGAGTTCACGGGCCGCTGCTTCGACCGCGCGATGTCCGAGATGGGCCCGACGCAGCTCAACATTCCGCGCGACTACTTCTACGGTGAGATCGAGACGGAGATCCCGCAGCCCACCCGCCTCGACCGCGGTCCCGGTGGCGAGACGAGCCTGAACGAGGCGGCTGAACTGCTGGCGCAGGCCGAGTTCCCGGTCATCGTGTCCGGCGGCGGCGTGGTGATGGCCGACGGTGTCGAGGAGTGCAAGGCACTCGCCGAGCGTCTCGGCGCCCCCGTCGTCAACAGCTACCTGCACAACGACTCGTTCCCCGCCAGCCACCCGCTGTGGACCGGACCGCTCGGCTACCAGGGGTCCAAGGCCGCGATGAAGCTGATCAGCCAGGCGGACGTGGTGCTAGCCCTCGGCACCCGCCTCGGCCCCTTCGGGACTCTCCCGCAGCACGGCATGGACTACTGGCCGAAGAATGCCAAGATCATCCAGATCGACGCCGACCACAAGATGCTCGGTCTGGTCAAGAAGATCTCCGTCGGGATCTGCGGTGACGCGAAGGCCGCTGCCGTCGCGCTCACCGAGCGGCTCGAGGGCAAGTCCCTCGTCTGCGACGGCAATCGTGCGGCACGCGGCGAGAAGATCGACGCCGAGAAGGCCGCGTGGGAGACGGAACTCGACGAATGGACGCACGAGCGCGATGCGTTCAGCCTCGACATGATCGCCGAACAGGAAGGCGAGGAAGGCAACTGGCTGCACCCGCGTCAGGTGCTGCGCGAGCTGGAGAAGGCGATGCCGGAAGACGTGATGGTGTCCACGGACATCGGCAACATCAACTCCGTCGCCAACAGCTACCTCCGGTTCGAGAAGCCGCGCAGCTTCCTCGCCCCGATGAGCTTCGGTAACTGCGGTTACGCGCTGCCGACCATCATCGGCGCGAAGGCGGCGGCACCGGAACGGCCCGCCATCGCCTACGCAGGCGACGGCGCATGGGGGATGAGCCTGGGCGAGATCATGACGGCTGTCCGGCACGACATCCCGGTCACCGCCGTCGTCTTCCACAACCGGCAGTGGGGTGCGGAGAAGAAGAACCAGGTCGACTTCTACAACCGCCGCTTCGTCGCGGGTGAGCTCGAGAGCGAGTCCTTCGCCGGGATTGCACAGGCGATGGGCGCCGAGGGCATCGTGGTGGACAAGCTCGAAGAGGTCGGTCCCGCACTGCAGCGCGCGGTCGCCGCACAGATGAACGAGGGCAAGACGACGGTCATCGAGATCATGTGCACCCGCGAACTCGGCGACCCCTTCCGCCGCGACGCGCTGTCGAAGCCGGTTCGCCTGCTCGACAAGTACAAGGACTACGTGTAGTCCGCTCCCTGCGAGCACGTGGCCCCCGGCGCAGTCGCCGGGGGCCACGTCCCGTGCCGTGCTGGTACCGACGATTCGCCGTCGTCTGGACCTGTCGCTTCGACGCCGCGACCCCCACACTTCTGACGGAGACAAACGGCGAACGGAAGCGGTGCAACAGGGTATGGCGGCAACAGTGTGGGATCTGTCGTTGCCTGCCCTCCTCTTCGCGCTCGGCGTGGTGGTGGCCGGCGGTGTCGTCCGCGGTTTCGGTGGGTTCGGTGGCGCGATGGTGTGGGTCGCGGGACTCGTCGTCCTGCTCCCCCCGACGTCGGTGATCCCCACCGTGTTCGTCCTCGAGGTCGTCGCGAGCGCCGCGATGCTGCCCCAGGTGTGGCGGCAGGTGCACTGGAAGTCGTTGCGCTGGTTGTTCGCCGGCACCCTGATCGGAATGCCGCTGGGGATGTGGGCGCTCACGCAACTGTCCGGTGACCTGGTGCGCGTCCTGCTGGGCGTCGCGATCATCGGCTCCGCCGTCGCCATGGCCGCCGTCCCCGACCGGCAGTCGCTGCCCGGCCCCGGGGTGACCACGGTGACGGGCGTGGCGTCCGGTCTCCTCAACGGCGGCTTCGCCCTCGGTGGCCCGCCCGCCGTCCTGATGTACTTCTCCGCGTCCACCCACGTGGCGGCCGGACGCGCCTCGCTCGTCGTGTTCTTCCTCGTCATCGACGCGTTCGGCGCCGCGGGGTCGGCCGCCGGTGGTCTCCTCACCGTGCCCGTCCTCGCACAGATCGCCCTGTTCACGCCGCTCTGCATGTTCGGCGCCGCCGCGGGGAAATGGCTGTTCGACCGCACCACCGCCCAGCAGGTCCGTCAACGCGTGCTGTGGCTACTCGGCTTCCTCGGCGCCGCCGTCCTCGTGCAGGTGGCGTTGCGCTGACCGCGTATCCCGTGAGCTCGAATCGCCCGAATCACGCTGGAACAGACTCAGACTCGACACCGAGCGCTGCAGGCCGTCGAGGGTCCGGGGATCCCAGCCGGTCAGCTGTTGCCAGCGGTCGAGCCGGTAGGTGATCGAGTTCGCATGCAGGTGGATGTCCCGCCCGGCCGCGCTGATGGAGAACTCGTTGCGGGCGAAGGCCAGTACCGCCTCGACGAGGTGCGGATGGTCCGCGGCGACGGCGACACCCGGCTCCAGCAGCGTGGCGAGCTCGTCGCGATGATCCGCCAGGGTGGCGGCCACCCATTCGTCGGCGAAACGGACCACCTCGCCGGTCGGCGAGGCCAGATGCAGGACGCGGCGCGCGTCCGTGATGCTCATCGCCGCGCCGGCCAGGCCGGGGCGGCCCAATCCGACTCCGACCGTGGTGCCCGGGTGACCGAGCCGGACCTCGCGGATGATGTCGTCGACCGGTGCGCGCTGGCTCAGGGCGATGATGACGGTGCCGTGCCCGCTGCATTGAGTGGTGCCCGGGATCGTGTCCAGGGTGCGTTGCAGCCGTTCGAGCTGCGCTTCCGACCACTCCTCCGCGGCGACGCACACCGCTTGGAACTCGTGCTGCGGTGTGAAACCCAGCGCCTCTGCCAGCTCGCGCACATCACGGTGGTCGCCGTCGACCGACCTCGCGAGGGCCTCGAAGAACCGGTATCGCACCCCCGCGCGGATGGCCTGTTCGCTTCGGGTCGCGTCGGTGTGTCCGACGGCGACCGCGCTGGTGGCGGTGTGGACGAGATCCCACATCATGCCGCCCGCGCGCAGCAGGTCGGTTGTCGGCTCGGCGGCGGTGGCCACCATCGTGTTCCACAATTCGCGGGACGCGATGTGGTACGTCTCGATGACGTCGGACAGTGGCAAACCCTGCATTGCCCGGCGCCGCCCGAGCTGACGCGAACGCTCGAGGACGTCGTCGGCGAGAGGCTCGCTCTCCGCGAGGGCGCGCAACGTCGCCGCGAGCTGCCGACTGATGTATCCGCGCTGCTCGTCGATCGGTACGGCGGCGTACGACTGCAATTCGGCGCGGATCTGACCCACCGCTCGGTCGGTGACCGATTCGATCTCCTCCGAGACCTGCCGGCACAGCCGTTGGATCGTGTCTTCACCCACGGACTCGGGCACCCTCTCCCTCATTTTCCGCACTCCCGTGAAATTCACGAACCGCCTCGACGTTTTCCAGGATTCGCCCATGGCCCGAGGGGAGTGATTCAAACCACACTAGTGCCAGAGTGCACGTCGACCGGCACCGGACCCAACCCGCGACGCCGGTGGACGCAGTCGGAATAGGAGACAAAACAATCATGTCCAACGAGGCAAAAAGCGCCTTACTCGCGATAGGTGTCCCGTTCGCCGGGGTCCTGGGCGGCATCGTCGCCCTGTCCGGATCCACGGCCACGGTCTTCGGAGTCCCCATCCTGTTCGCGTGGTTGTTCCTGTGGATGCCGCTCACCTCGCTGTGCCTCCATCTCGCCTGGAAGCTATTCGACCGCAAGGACTTCGAAGCTGCCGAGCACGCCGAATCGGCCGCTGCGAGCGCTGGGATGGGAGACCAGTCATGACCGCGGCCTTCTTCACCCTCGTGCTCGTCCTCGCCCTCGGGGCAGGCGTGCTGTCGCGGCGCGGCAGCAAGAAGGAGATCTCCGACTACCTGGTGGGTGGCCGGTCGTTCGGTCCGCTGCTGGTCTTCATCCTGGGAGCGGGCGAGGCGTACAGCATCGGCACCCTGATCGGGTTCCCCGGCGGCGTGTACGCGCACGGGGCGAGCTACGGCGTCTGGTTCATCGGGTACATCCTGCTGGCCTACCCGATCGGATACTTCTTCGCGCCCTACCTCTGGCGCGCGGGCAAGAGATACGGCGCCATGACCCTGCCCGATGTGGCCGGGCGCCACTTCCGGTCGCGTGGGCTGGAATTGACCATCGCCATCGCCTCGGTCGTATTCCTCATCCCGTGGGGCCAGCTTCAGCTCGCCGGACTGCAGATCGCGCTGACCGGTCTCGGTATCTCCATCGACCCCACCGTCGCGGTATTCGCAGGCGCGGCCCTCGCGCTGCTGTTCCTCATGCTGTCCGGGGTGCGCGCCCCCGCGTTCGTGTCGTACGTCAAGGACACCGCCCTGTTGCTCGGCGCCGTCCTGATCGGGCTGGCGGCAGTGATCGAGACCGGTGGCACCGAGAAGCTGTTCGCCGCGGCGGCCGCCAGTGGTGGCGGCTCGGCCTCACACTCCACGGTCACCGGGTCGTCGCTGACCTTCGTACTGACGACGATTGTGTTCCAATCGGTCGGGTTCTTCATCTTCCCGATCATCGTGCAGGCCGTGCTCGCGGCGAAGTCCGAGGCGACGATCAAGCGGGTCGCCAAGTTCAATCCCCTGTACATGCTCATGTACCCGTTCCTCGTCGCCGCCGCCTTCGGGGCGATCACGCTGCTGCCCACGAAGCTCGAGGGCACGGAATCCGACCAGGTGCTCCTGCAGTTGTCGCGACAACTGCTGCCCGACTGGCTGACCGGCGTCGTCGCAGGCGGCGCGGCCCTCTGCGCGATCGTGGTCCTGTGCGGGGCGGCCCTCGGAATCGGCGCGATCGTGTCGCGCAACATCATTCCCGGGATCCCGGAATCCCGCCAACGGGTCTGGGTGCGTGGAGTCGTCGTGGCGTACCTCGGGATCTCGCTCCTGCTCACCCTCGCGACACCTCAGCTCCTGCTCACCCTGGTCAACACGGCTTACTACGGCGTCACCCAGGCCGCGGTGGTCTTCGCGACGATGGTCTTCGGATGGAAGCTGCGACCCGCCGCCCTCGCCATGGGCGTGGTGCTCGGCGACGTCGTGGTGCTGTGGCTGTATCTCGACAAGCACGGCCCGGTGTCCGTGTGGCTCGCCGAGCACGGTGTCAATCTCGGCGCGGCCGCCCTGGTCCTCAACATCCTCTTCGTGGTGTCGACGCGGGTGTTCTGGCCACCCACCGATCCCGTCCGCGGCCTTCGCGCCGACGGCCGAACGTCCGGCACCGCCGCGGGATCCGTGGCCGCACGCAGCGAAGTGGGTGCCTGATGTCCAGGACACTGCTCACTGCCGATTCCATTCACACGCAGGACCCGTCGTCGCCGACTGTCGAAGCGCTGGTCATCGACGGAGCCGATGTGATCGCCACCGGCACCAGGAAGGACATGGCCGACCGCGCCGGAATCGGCGCCCGCCGCCTCGACCTGCCCGGGGCCACGGTGATCCCGGGTCTCATCGAATCGCACATCCACCCCACCTACGCCGGCCTCACCGACGGCTGGGCGGACTGCCGGACACCACCGTGCCGGTCGATCGCCGACATCCAGCAGGCGTTGCGCGCCGCGGCCGCCGGCAGCGGATGGATCAGGGGGTGGGGTTACGACGACACCCAGATCGCCGAAGGACGGCATCCGACCAGGACGGATCTCGACGCCGTCAGCACCGATCGTCCGGTCATCGTCCTGCACATCTGCGGGCACTTCGCCGTCGCCAACACCGCCGCACTCGCGGCCGCAGGCATCGACGAATCCACGGTGCCGGTGGACGACCCGCTCTTCCCCCGCGGGGCCGACGGCCGTCTGACCGGGATGGCGTGGGAAATCGATGCGGTGGCGAGGCTCACCGCGGCGGTACCCGCGCTGACCGAGCAGGAGGTCAACGGCGCCTTGCTTCGCAGCCTGCTGTCGGCGCGGTCGCGGGGCATCACCACCATCCACGATCTCGGGGTGGGTCTCTCGGCCGGCGAGCAGGAGCTGACCGCCTACCGCTCACTGGACGCGTCGGGTGAGCTACCGGTGCACGTCGTCGGGTTCCTGCGCGGTGACATGGCGCTCGAGGCCCTCGACGACCGCGGAGTCACGTTCGAGCACACACCCGGGGCCGGCGCACGCTTCCGGCTGGCCGGCGCGAAGTTCTGGGCCGACGGATCGATCCAGGGGCTGTCCGCCGCACTCCGCACGCCGTACGCATGCGATCCCAGCCATCACGGCGACCTGCTCTACCCGCAGGCGCAACTCGACGAGATGATCCTGCGGGTGCATCGTGCGGGCGGTCAGGTCGCCGTGCACGCCAACGGCGACGCGGCGGTCGGTGCCGCGATCACCTCGCTGCGGAGGGCGCAAGCCACCGACGGCCGGGTGGGACGGCACCGCATCGAACACTGCCAGGTGAGCGCGCCCAGCGACCTGGCCGCGATCCGGGAAGCCGAACTCGGGGTGAGTTTCTTCGTCAACCACGTCTTCTACTGGGGCGACCGCCACCGCGACCGGTTCCTCGGTGCCGAGCGCGCCGCCGAGATGGATCCCCTCGCCTGCGCCGACGAACTGGGGCTGCGATTCGGACTGCATTCGGACTGCCCGATCACCCCGATGGACCCGCTCGCGACCATCAGGACCGCGGTCACCAGGATGACGAGGGGCGGCACCGTGCTCGGCGGGAACCAGCGGATCGGAGTGGATCGCGCGATCCGGGCCATGACCATCGACAGCGCGTACCTGGTGCACGACGAGACCCGTGTCGGAACCTTGACGGCGGGCCGCCGTGCGGACCTGGTGGCGCTCGACGGCAGCCTCGGGGATCTCGCGGACGGCACCACCGAAATCCCCCGTCCCACAATGGTCATGATCGACGGAGAAGCGGCGGACATGCGGTAGCCCGAACGTAAGTGCCTCAGCTGAAACGGAACCCGTCCTCGCCGATCAGGCGAGGGCGGGTTCCGGCTACCGGCGGTAACTCGGGTGAGCTCCCGGAGGCAATGGACGGCCGCTGGGCGGCGGAAATGAAGTACGACGGGTGCCGCCTGTTGGCTGCGGTCGGCCGCGGTCAGGGGCCGGTGTTGTGGACCCACAACCTCAACGTGGTCACCCCCTCGTACCCGGAGGTGGCCGAAGACCCTGCGCCCGACTACGGCCCTGCGACGGCAGGTGCCGGTCACCTACCTTCCTTTTGGCGTTCTGGTGCTCGACGACCTGGACTTCATGAGCGCGTCGTACCTCGATCGGCGGGCGGCGCTGGCCGAGCTGGATTCGATAATCCAGGACGTCGGCGGCCTGCCCATCACCGTCCCTCCGCACGGGGAGAACCAGAGCAGCAAAAGCATGCTGAATGCCGCGAAAAGGGCTGGTATGGAAGGGATGTTGTAGCCAGACTTAGTTGACCATTGACCACGTGTGGAGGGATGACCTCGGTCGAGCGAATCAGTCTGCATATCAGTTTCGAAATCTCCCCCAGAGACGAGGAAACGCAATCCGCGTGTTGCAAACGGACTGCGATACATCGTCGATTGGGCGTAGCGACCCGCAGGTTTCTGCCCCGTTTGACGCCCCAATTCGGAATCTCTTCATCGGACCACCTCTACGGGAACGCGGCAGGTCAGCGAGTTCCAGTCATGGGACGGCAATCGGAACGAGCCAGGTGAGGGTTCCGCATAAGGGCAACGCCCGAATGCAAGTCCTCTACCCCTTCTCGGATCCGCTTTCGGGACGAGCGTTGATCCTTGCTGGTGCGCGCTGGGCGCCGATCTCGTCCCGGTGCGGGTTCGGCTTGCGGGTCACCACGGACGTTGTCAGCAACTGTGCCGTTCACCGGTTAGCGCATGCAAGTATCGGTGGCATGTCCAAAAAGCGATTCAACTTTGCCTATGTCGGCGATCCTCCACCGGAGTGGACTGCCCACTTGAAGTGGAGCGCCCGGATCTTGCGATTGGCTGGCGAATCCATCCCGGACAAAGAACTTGAGCGCGAACTGGAACGTGAGGAACAGGAACAACGCGAGAAGCGCGCGCAGCGGCCGCCCGGCCGCCGCGAGGTGCCCGAATTTCGGAAACGACCCGACGCGTTCCTGACAACAGAGGACGAGGATCCAGTCCTTTACGAGCCGAAGCTCTCCATCCCATTCAGAACAAACAACGGCCTCGACCTCCGGTTCACCAGAGTGAAGGTGTACGAGAACGGGATGGGCTTTGATCTGGTCGCCCGCGAACCGGACCCAGACCCCACCGCCGGTATCCCCTTCGACACCGAGACAATCAATCTGGGGTACAGGATCAGGCCGGACAAGGCTCACAAAACCAGGATCCGGCTGGTCCTCGCGGTATCACCAACTCTTGGTGAGCACGGTTTCTTCGGCGGCACCGTGCTGTCCAACTCATTCAGACAGGACGACTTTCCCGATGATCCGAACGAGCCATGGCTATCTGGTGGCGGCGACTCCCGCAGCCGTGTCCGCGACCTGGGTGTGATTGAAACGCGAGCGCACTACTTCCTCAGTCCGGTACCCACACAGAGCACCATCCACGTCACGGTGGCTTACCCCGAGTTTGGACTCAAAACGACCAGCATCGAGTTCTACGCCGCGAACCTCCGCCCGCCGGGCCGATAGCCGATGGTTGAGCGGGATCGAACGCCGGCGGGCGAAGATGGTGCGCTCTGGGCTGCCAGAGGCCGCCGAGTGGACGGGCGACTTCCAGGAATAGCCGTCGACTGGCGTTCGGAGCAGGCAGCGGTGTTTCAGTCGAGTGTGGGGCTGGCTCCATCGGCCTGTGGTCGGGGGGTGTGCTGGAGTTCGGTGTTGATGCGTCGGGCCTCGGCGAGTTGGTCTTCGAGGATGATGATGCGGCACGCGGAGTCGAGTGCGGTGCCCTGGTCGACCAGTTCACGGGCGCGGGCGGCGATGCGGAGCTGGTATCGGGAGTAGCGGCGGTGGCCGCCCTCGGAGCGTCCGGGGGTGAGGAGCTTCGCGGCGTCGAGGCTGCGGAGGAATGCTTGTGTTACGCCGAGGATCTCGGCGGCGTGGCCCATGCTGTAGGCCGGGTAGTCCTCGTCGTCGAACTTCCCGGCCGGGCTGTGGTCGGGCGAATCTTCCTGAATGGGGTGACACCTTTCAACGGACAGGGCCCCCGGCGCCGTGAGGCACCGGGGGCCGGTTTCATTTCCTTGTTCACTGCACTTTTTCCGGCTGTCGGGCTGTTCTTGCTGCCCGGTCGCCGGCCGGAGGTGCCGGGGGCCTTACACACTCACATCAACCCGTGCCCTGGCACTTCCTCATCTTGCGGTAACTGCTATGCGGGTAGTTCATCCTCTCCCGCACCTCGTGAACTCTTTCCTTGCGACGAGAGAAACTCTACAACGGCACCACCTCAATGTCTACTCCCGCGACTACAGAATTTCTGGAGTGGGTTGACCGGGGATTTTCATACGAGCCCGGGAGGCCGGGGGGTTCGGTCGACGTCGACGTCCCTCGAGGAATCGACTTGCCGATCTACGACGCCAGCACGTTGGAGCCCCGCGGCGCGTACCGCTGCCCTGCAACCGATTGCCTACCATACCGATTATCGTTAACATCGAAAGACGATAATATCGGTATTCGATAAGGGGACTGTGATGGGTGACCGTGTGGAAAAGGAATCACTGACGCGAAGTGACCGGGTCGGACTGCTGCTCGTGATCGCCGGCGGAGTGATCGCCGCCGGAGTGACGCTCGTGGTCAGCGTGGTCCGCATCGCCGAGATCGTGACCAACAGGGACGTGCCGGTGCGCGCGCCGTTCGTCGACACTCCGGCACAACTGCCCGTCGGCCCGGACGGCGCTGCCGTGACCGTACTGGTGGACGAGGCGACTGTGCGGGTGTCGGACATGGCGGGCATCACCGTCGCGTCACTGGTCATCGCGCAGGTCGCCCTCGCCGTGACCGTTGTCCTCGTGGTTGCGTGTGGCTACCTGCTCTGCCGGAACCTGATGCGGGGAATCGCGTTCAGTCGCACCAATTCACGCCTCATCACGGTGTGCTCGGGCGTGATCCTCTTCGGGTGGTTCGCGACCACCATGTTCGGCAACATGGGCATCAACGGGGCCTTCGCCGCGCTCAGCGAGCACACCTACGACAACGCCAGGTTCGGAATCAACTGGACGCCGTGCTTCGTCGCACTCGCCCTCGCGGTGGTTGCCGTCGCCTTCCAGACCGGCGAGCGACTCCAGCGGGACACCGAAGGACTCGTCTGATGGCGTCTGCGGGGTCCGACGCCTCAGACATCCACTGCCGCCTCGACGTCCTGCTCGCCGAACGCAACCTGACCTTGACCGAGCTGAGCGAACGGGTAGGAGTCAGCCTGGTCAACCTGTCCGTCCTCAAGAACGACCGCGCGAAGGCCATCCGGTTCTCCACCCTCGTCGCGATCTGCGACGCCCTCGACTGCGAGGTCGGCGACCTCCTCGTTCGCGCGCGGTGACGGCCGAAGGTGGTCGACGCCGCGTGTGAGACATTGATTTGCATCGGTTCACGGCACGGTGAGGCCGTGGTCATCCCCGACGTCATCGTCGTGCGCACGTTCACCGACGGTATCGACGAGATCACCAAGGTCGATCAGGAATGGCGCTTCGGTCTGGACCTGCCCGACCTGCGTTGGCCCGCGTGAATCCCGTATCGCGCAGCGGGCAGTAGGGGATCCGCTATCGGCACAGCACTGTGGCGCCCGTTGCGGCAGTCGGTGCCACGATCGATCGAATCCGGCAATTATCGGCGGCTTGCACACCGAAACCGTACGGGTTCATCGTTGCGTATGCCCGAGAATCCCGGAACTCGCGCGGGTTTGACAACTGGCGACACGGTGATGCTCCACCCTCAGTTCAAAATCCTCAGCATCGATGAGGACGGCCATGCACTCATCGAGTCCCTATCCATAACCCAGGAAAATATGCGTTCAGCGTCGCGGTGAAGTTTCTCGTCCCGGCGAAGTCCTGATCGTCTCTGTCACAGGGACGATCTACTCTGACAACCGCGACGAGCAACAGGTCGCCACTCACTGCCCAGACCGGTGATCATCACGGTCCTGATCTACGGTGTTCCGCGGATTGGCAGGTGTGGCGGCCTGTTTCTCTTTGCGATCTGCGGGTGAACCCGCCATCACTCGGCCTGCACCTACGGGCCCCACTCGATTGGGTAGCTGTACCGATCCGCCTCCGGCGGGCGATACACAGCGCAGGAGGTGCGCTTCCATTCAACAGAGCCCGTTCCGACCAAGGAGTTCGCCATGTTGGACCTGGGATTCTTCTACGCTTTCCCTCAGCTCCTCGACGCGTGGGTGGCACTAGGCAACGCGATCCAGTGGTGGCAGTCGCTTCCATTCAACTAACCCCGGAGGCGATGACGTGATTCCGATCCCCCGTAACCGCGAGCGATGCGTAGTTGTCGGGGCCAACTTCAACGTGTGGAGGACGCCATGGACGACCTGAGTCTTTGGGGCATTCCCGAGTGGGCGCAGCCCGCCTTCTATGCGATCGCCAACGGTCTGGCACAGATCGCGTACTGGTGGTTCAGCGTCACGTGAGCAGCGTGAACATACGCTTGACGAATCGGCTGGTCTTCCGCATACCGGAACCGTAAGGGTCGCCCGAGCTGCGCAAATGGGCGCACAATCGGCCCATGCGGCTGATTGCGCCGATGTTGGCCACCCCGGGTGAACCTCCGGAGCAAATGGACGGTGGCTGGGCGGCGGAAATGAAGTACGACGGGTGCCGCGTCGTGGCTGCGGTCGGCGGCGGCGAGCCGCCGGTGTTGTGGACCCGCAACCCCAACGTCGTCACCTCCTCGTACCCAGAGGTGGCCGAGGCGTTGACCGAAGCATTCGGCGGTCGCGGCCGGATCGTGTTCGACGGCGAGATCGTGGCCCTCTCCCAGGGTCGGCTGTCGTTCGCGCGCTTGCAGAAGCGGATGAACACCCTGCGCCCGACTACGGCCCTGCGACGGCAGGTGCCGGTCACCTACCTTCCGTTCGACGTTCTGTCTGCCGACGGTTCCGATTTGATGGCGACGCGGTATCTGGAGCGCCGTGCCGCTCCCACCGACCTCGGTCACGAGTTACGCGGGCTCGGCGTGCCCGTGCAGATCTTGCCGCATTGGGTAGGAGTGGACGGTGCCGTCATTCTGGGGGCCGCCAGGAATTCCGGGATGGAGGGCGCGGTTTTCAATCGGGTGGGGTCGCCCTATCTACCGGGTCAGCGCGGAGACCTCGATCCGGGGTCGGTCACACGGGATTCGCTGTGACGGAACGTATCCGATCAAAGGGAAGCCGCTGTCGCCTTCCCCGGTGACAGCGGCTTCGTTTCCTTTTCGGGAACGCTTGGCACTGTAGGTCTTACCCGGCCAGCGGGACGGTGACGCCATATCGCCTCTCGGCAAGTGGTCGCTCGCAGCGACTTTTCTGGTGTGGTACCCGGGGTATGTGCGCCACCGTCAGCCTGTTCAACAGCGGACCATCGGGTGGTATTCCGAGGCGGTGTGTCCGCCGGCTGTGCGTGGTGTTTGCGCGGGTCGCACCAGTGGTCAGTGGGCGTCCTCGAGAGTGATCGGCTTCAGCAGGTCTTCACCGTTGTTGCGGACGTTGTTGACGGCCTTGGACACCGGGTAGGTCTCGAGGCTGCCCGGTGCCGGCGGTGCCATCAAGGATCGGGCGTGGTCGACGTCGGTGTTGGTCGGGTCGAGCCAGTCCGCCCAGTTCTCCGGGGCGACGCTCATCGGCATCCGATCGTGGATATGTCCCACATCGTCGGTCGAGTTGGTTGTGATCACGCAAAATGTGATCAGCCAGGCGTCCGGATCGTTGTCGGGGACGTCGGGGTTGCGCCAGAAGTCGAAGATGCCGGCCAACGGGAGAATGTCGCTCTCGGCCGGGTGGATGTAGTACGGCTGCTTGAGGGGTTTTCCGTACTTGCCGACCTCGTCGGTCGGGAACCACTCGTAGAACCCGGACACCGGGACGATCCCGCGCCGCGACTTGAAACACTGCCTGTACGCGGGCTTTTCGTGCACGGTCTCGGCGCGGGCGTTGATCATGCGTGAGCCGATCTTCGGATCTTTGGCCCAGAACGGTGTCAGGCCCCATTTGAGGTTGCGGAGCTGTCGTTGGGGTTGCTCGTCGTCGGTGTCTTTCGGTACCCGCGCGATCACAACCGGGGAGGTCTTCGTGGGCGCCACGTTGTAGTCCGGCGCCATCTCCGGGTCGGCCCGTTCAGGGGCGACCTCGAAGGTATCGAGCAGCGTTCCCCGGCTCGTCGTCGAGGCGTAACGACCACACATACCGATAGCCTGCCACGATCGACCACCGCGACGGGGAAGGCGCTGCGCATGTTCAGTGGGCGTCGTGGAAAGCCTGCTCGATCTCGGTGGGGATACGTCCACGAGAGGACAGTTCGTAGCCCTGCTCGAGTGCCCAGGCGCGGATCTTCGTCGTTTCGCCCGACGGCCGTCTCTCGGCAGTGGGGTTGACCGGTCGGTCCGAGCGGTGCTTGCGGCCGCCGACGCGGGTGGAGTGCGCGATGTAGTACTCGAAGGTCTCTCGGAGTTCCTTCGCGTGCTCGTCCTTCAGGTCGATCACGTACTCGACGCCGTCGACTGCATAGTGGATGCTCTCGCCGTCCTCACCGAAGGTGGTGCCGTCGATGTCGTCGACCATCTCAACTACAACCTTGCGTGCCACAGATGTCACTCCTCAGCTCTCCAGTACGGACCAGATAACAGTACTGGCAGTATCAGTAATTTCGTGAGGTCCAGCGGGGACTGTGGGTACCCGTGGGACTACGAGAGCTGTGGCAGCTCGATCAGGTGACGCGAAAGTTCGACACTTCACCGCTTCACCTCTCCGCTTTCACGCGCGGCGTTGCGCAGCGGCGACGTCGCGTGGTGGATCTCGGGATAGGCCGAGGGTGCGGTAGCGGTGTGCTCGTCCTCCGATGACGTCGCTCCGCAGGCGCACGATCCGCTGCGGGGCTGGAAGTCGTGCAATTGGGCCTGGAGGGCGGCGCCGGCCCGTTGGACACGGGATTTCATGCCGAACAACGAGATTCCCGCCTCGCCGGACCCCCGGGATCCTGTCCGTCAGCGGAAGATCGTCCACACCGCGGCGGCGGCGAGTGCCACCACGACCACGCACATCACGACCGTGAGGAAGTGTTCGTTGTCCGCGAGGAGTTGCTGCATGACGGAGTGTGCGGTTTCGGCGCCGGTCGGAGCGAATCCACGAGCACCGATAACGGGATCGCGGACACGCGCAACCCGGCGCCGATCGATGCGCACCGGGCCCCAACGGGTGAGGAGGCTAGTGCGCCTTGGCCGTCCCCTTCCTGCGTGCGGTTGTGTCCGGTCGTGCTTCCTGTGCGGATTGGTCGCGGGACTCCCCCGCCGAATCACTGGGTGTCGTGACCCGACGTTTGCGCAGTCTGTGCGGCTTCGCCTGTTGTTCTTCTTCGACCGCGGGAGACGAACGTCCGTCCTCGTCTTTTCCGTGCTCCGATATCTCGTCGACGGTGGAATCCTCGGGGTCCCGCGGGTGGGCGTGCCCGCGCCGACCGATCCTCTTCACCCCCGCGACCAGATGTCCGCCGCCGGCCACGACGTGCGCGCCGCCCGACCGGAGGCGGTCGCTGAACGAATCGACGTGTCCACTGCTGGCCTCAGCCGTGGCGGCCGCCGTGTCGAGTAGCTCGTCCCGAACCGAATCGCCCAGTTCCCCAATCTCCGGAGACGAGGCCAGAAACTCGGATCCCTGTACGAGCAGATCCTCAGGCCCCTTGGGGGACCGCCCGCCCGCACCAGCGATCTTCACGGCCATCCTCAACTGGTGTGTGCGCCCCAGTAGATATCCGGCGCCGACCGCTGCGGCGACCTCAACTTTGGTTTTGGTCTTTCCTATTTTCATCATCGAACCCACCTGCTGTGTGTCGTCGCCACGCACTGCGTCGGGCGTCGGGAGCATGTGGAACATGGCGCGCCGGTGCGCGCGAGGCGTATACCGTGACTACCCCGTGTGCCCGGTCCCTAATCGCACGTGGCGGGCGCTCCGGTGCGCTGCCCGAGCGTGAGGCGGACTTATCCCGTTGACTACGCGAAGCTCATGCCGGCCGGATCCCGACCAGACGGCGCACCGCCGCGAGTCCCGCGGGCGTTCCTGGCCAGTGCTTGTCGACTGCCGCCGGTCCCGCGCGGAGGAGTACGGGCTGATCACTCCCCTCCGTACCGGCGCGGGCACCCGCCGGTACGGCGACCACGAACTGGCCCGGCTCGAACGCGTCGCCGAACTCATCGATGCCGGAGTCAACGTCGTCGGCATCGGCCGCGTCCTCGACCGCGAACACCGGACCGGCGAACTCGAACGCGACAACCGGCGCCTGGACGGAAGCCGGCGACCAGTGATCTCGAGTTGAACTTGCCGCAGGTGAGGTGATGGGGCGGATCGGCGTCGGCTGCCCGACCAGGGACAGCGATGCGCAAACGCAGCCTGAGACCCGATCTTGTGTCACCGTTCGCAGTCCGCTCAGATCGGTCGACGGCGCACCCGATAGCGCAGGTGAAGCACCCGGTTGCCCTGAATCACCTCGTCGGGATCCTCCAATAGGTGCTGTGCGTGGACCGACCCGAAGTAGCGCTTGCCGGACCCGAACACGACGGGTACGACGTCCATGCGCACCTCGTCGATCAGGCCTGCGGCAAGCACCTGGCCACCGACGTCGCCGGCGGCGACCTCGACGATGCGGTCACCCGCGAGCTCCTGCGCCTTGGCCACGGCTGCCTCGATGCCGTCGACGAAGTGGAACGGCGCCTCGGGGTCCCAGCCCTCGGGCTTCGGCCGGTGCGTCACGACGACCACGTGGTCGATCCCGCTCGGAGGCTTTCCGTCCCAGCCGTCCGTCAGGTCGAAGACGTGGCGGCCGACGAGTGTCGCCCCGATCTGGTCCCAGTACGACCGGGTGTAGTCGTAGGACGTCTGCGACACCTTCAGCTCGCCGCTTTCGTCCAACGGGACGTCACCGCTGGACAACCAGTCGAACAGCGGTCCGGGCTGGTCGTGCTCGTCCGCGATGAAGCCGTCCACCGACACCGAGCTGTACATGACCACCTTGCCCATGGGGCTCTCCTCTACGTTGGGGTGCCCCAAATTTAGCGTGTCGCGTGCGGATTCCCGCCGGCATCGCGTTCGCGGATCCGCCTGCGGCTCAAGGACAGCAGTCCTCAGCGGTGAGTTTCGCCGACCCAGGAAGGATGTCTTCCACTGGTGTCGCACACCCAGGTCCGGGAATCGTCACTGTCGAGGTTGACGGTGTCGGTGAGCCAGTAGGTGTCGTCGGGCGCCCATCCCGCGATGACACTCGCGGTGTCGGTGTCGGTGTCGGTGTCGACGGCGATCGCGGTGCCCGCCGCGGCGAGATATCCCGCCACGGTGAGGTGTACGCCCTCGTACCGTTCGGAGAGCCGCGGCCAGTCGGGAATGACCCATCGTCCAGATCGTCCGGTGGTGCGGTACCAATCGTGTCGTTTCTGCGCGGTGACCTCGACGGGAAACTGTCTGCACAGTTCTGCCCACGCTTGCGCACCGTCGACCTCGTACACGCGAGCGCCGGCGGGGATGTTCATTCGTCGCGTGATGGCGCGCTCCCATCCCATGCTGTCCTCGACGAACCACAAACCGGCCGGGGTCCGGTCGAACAGCCGCCGGGACGAACACCGTGTGGGTGGAGTCGACCACCACCAGCCGGACCAGTTCGCCGACGGATCCGCCGGACGATCCCGTTCTGCTCGCACTTCCTCCGCGGCAGTCCGATCACGGTAGTCACGCAACAGTTCTGTGGTAGTCGAGTCAACGAGATCCGTATCGTCCTCACTCCAGCCCACCGACCACTGATCGGTCGCAGCGGGCGTCGTCCACCACTGCGCGTGCGGGGATCGTGCGATGTGCTCGGCGACCCGTCGAAGCTCACGGCGCACCGACTCGGTATCGACGAGGATGTCTTCACCGTCCGGGTCCTGCCAGTAGCGCGCCGCGTCCACCGCGTCGGCGAGGGCCGAACGGAGTGCAACCGCTGTCACCTCGGGAAGCGGCACCTGGGACAGGCGATGCGCCACATCGTCTGCAGTGAGGACGGTCCGCCGAGCCTCTTCAGCGCCGGGCCCGAACAGCACGCGTGCGCCTTCGCGACCGGACTCGAGGTGATACGACGCCAGAAATACGGCGTGATCGAACGAGTCACTGCGGAACTCGGAGTGCAGAGTTCGTTCGGCGTCCCTCGCGTAGGCGAGCAGCATCCGACGCCCACGTGGGCCGGCCAACAAGGATTCTGCTGTAGTCATGTGCTGACCACCCTAGAGTCCCCGAGCCGACGCGCCTCCAATATGTTCTGACCACGGGCCGTGGGCCACTGCGGCTGCGAGGAAGCCGGCCGAACAGGCCGCCGTCTGGGCGGCAGGATGCGCGCAGGCGCGGGTGTTATCGGGTCTACCTGCCAAAGCGGAAACTCGCCTGGCACGCCTGGCCGAGAAGTGCGATGCCTTCTTCGATGGACCGCAGGGGGATCGCGCCGTAGCCGATGCGGAAGTGGTTGCGGGGCGGGACCGGCTGCGTGAAGAAGATGTCGCCCCGTTCGATGAGCACACCGCGGGCTTCCGCCTCGCGCACGAGTACCCGGCAGTCGAGGTTCTCCGGGCCGGTCATCCACAAGCTGACGCCACCGGGCGGATACGGCTCCTGCGGCCACGGAAGGTACTTGTCGACGGCCGCACACAGCCGCTCCCATTTGTGTTTCATCTGGGTGCGGTGGTGGCGCAGCGCGCGGTGGTACTCCCCGCTGTCGATGAGCATGGCCAGGGCCCGTTGCTGGTGACCCGGTGGATGACGGAGCACGTACCGCCGGGCCTTCCGCAGTTCGCGCACCAGATCCGCGGGCCCGACGAGGTAGCCCAGACGCAGGCCCGGGGCCAGGAACTTCGAGAACGTGCCGAGATAGACGGCGTCGCCGCTGGAATCGAGCGCTTTCAGCGCCGGGCTGGGGCTGCCGTGGTAGCGGAACTCGCTGTCGTAGTCGTCCTCCACGATCACGGTGCCGGACTCCGCGGCGAGTTGCAGCAGACGCTGACGACGGTCGATGCCGAGCGTCGCGTTGGTCGGATGGTGATGGCTCGGTGTCAGATACATCAGATCTGTGCCGCGCAGCGTCTCCGGCGGGCGCAGGCCGTGGTCGTCGACGTCGATGCCGTACACCTGGGCGCCGGTGCGCAGGAAGATGTGTCGAGCATCGAGATAGCCGGGGTTTTCGATGGCAACCCGATCCTCGGGTCCGAGCAGCACCCGGCCGACGAGGTCCAGCCCCTGCTGGGAACCGACCGTCACCAGAACTTCGTCCGCACTCGCCTCGATGCCGCGCGAGGGCAGCAGATGCTGGCGGATCATGTCGATCAGCATGGGGTCGTCCGCACCGACGCTGTCCTGGAGGCTCGCGTAGGCGTGGGGTTGATACAGCGCGTCGCGGAGACAACGCACCCACGCGCGGGCGGGGAAACTGCGGATGTCGATCTGCCCGGCCAGGAACGGGTACGGATAGCTGTGCCAGTCGACGTTCTTCTCGATGTGCGGGACGTCGGCGTCGGGGTAACGCCGGATGCGGGACGACCAGTCGATGCGCGGAATGGTCGCGCGGGCGTCCGTTGCGAGCGTCTCGATCATGTCGGGATTGACGAACATGCCCGAGCGCTGGTGGCTTTGAACGAGTCCCTCGGCGATCAGTTCCTGATACGCCAGGTTGATCGTGTTCCGGGAGATCGCGAGATCGACCGCGAGTTCACGCGAACTCGGAAGGCGGTGTCGTGGATCGAACAGCCCGTTGGCGATGCCGTGTTCGATCGCCCGTCGAACCTGGCGGTAGAGCGGTTCGGCGGAATTGCGGTCGACCTCGATCAGTGTTCTCGGCACGCATCGCCTCCTGTGGATCCAAGAGTGGCCAGAGGTAGGCCGACCCGGCACGCCGAGAAGTTCTCGAACGAGCACTTCTCAGTATGCCGGGCCGGCGGCGAAATCAAACCAGGTTGAGCGCGTCGTCGACGCTGACCGACTCGATCCCGAGTGCCTCACCGACGGCATCGTTCGTCAGGCGCCCGGCGACGGTGCTGACACCGGCGCGGAGTGCGGCATTCTCCCTGGCCGCGCGGGCGAGGCCCTTCTCGGCGATCTGCAGGGTGTACGGCAAGGTCACGTTGGTGAGTGCGTACGTGGACGTGTGGGGCACCGCTCCCGGCATGTTCGCCACGCAGTAGAACACCGAGTCGTGAACCTTGAACGTGGGCTCCGCGTGGGTGGTGGGACGCGAATCCTCGAAGCAACCACCCTGGTCGATCGCGATGTCGACGAGAACGCTGCCCGGCTTCATCCGCGAGACCAGCGAGTTCGAGATGATCTTCGGTGCCTTGGCGCCCGGGACGAGCACGGCACCGATGACGAGGTCGGCCTGCATGACCTCCTGCTCGATCGAGTAGGCGTTCGCGGCGAGGGTGCGGATCCGGCCCTGGTACATCCGGTCGGCGGCGCGCAGCTTGTCGACGTTCTTGTCGAACAGGACCACGTCGGCCCAGGTGCCTGCGGCGACGGCGACGGCATTCATGCCCGATACACCCGCACCGATCACGACGACGCGAGCCGGCAACACACCGGACACGCCGCCGATCAGTACGCCTCGGCCACCCTCCGGTCGCATGAGTGCCTGCGCGCCGACGAGCGGTGCGAGCCGGCCGGCGACCTCACTCATCGGGAACAGCAGGGGCAGGGAACCGTCGGGAAGCTGAACGGTCTCGTACGCAACGGAATTGGTACCGGCGGCGAGCAGTGCCCGGGTGCACTCTTCACCCGCAGCGAGGTGCAGGTAGGTGAACAACGTGAGGTCCGAACGCATCCGGTGGTATTCCTCGGCGATGGGCTCCTTGACCTTGAGCAGCAGTTCCGCGCTCTGCCACACCGCGTCGGCGGAGTCGAGGATCTTCGCGCCGGCGGCACCGTAGGCGTCGTCACCGATCGACGAGCCCTCCCCCGCACCGCGTTCCACGAACACGTCGTGCCCGTGGGCGACCATTTCGTGGACACCGGCGGGAGTGGCCGCCACCCGGTACTCGTGGTTCTTGACTTCCTTGGGGATACCGATCCTCATCTGAGACCTCCGTTAGCTGGGGCTGTTCGCCGCTCCGACCACACGTCGTGGTGCCCGAGCGATTCGATACCGAAGTCTGGATCACTCTGGCATGGGACCAGAAGGACCAGTTGAGCGCCGTCTACGGGGACCAGACTGGACCCATCGAATACCGCTCTTCTGGCCCTGACCTGCGGTCTGCCCCGTCGGTATGTTGTGGATCACAGCCATTCGACAACGAAGGAGATGGTCGTGGACGTCACCGAATTGCGAGCACGGGCCCGCCGGCACCTCGGACCTCATTTCACCCGTAAGGACACCTGGGAAAGCGACTTTCCGGTGTTCGTTCGTGGCGAGGGAAGCTATCTGATCGACACCGAGGGGGACCGTTTCCTCGACGGTCTGGCAGGCCTGTTCTGCGTGAACATCGGTCACGGCCGCGACGACATCGCCAAGGCGGCGAGCGAGCAGATCGGAACGCTGGCGTACGCCTCCAACTGGGGCAGCGCCCACATTCCCGCGATCGAGGCGTCCGCGCTCATCGCCGACCTGGCGCCCGGCGATCTCGGGACGACCTTCTTCGTCAACTCGGGATCCGAGGCCGTGGAGACGGCCGTCAAGTTCGCCCGGCAGTACCACCGCAGCCAGGGCAACCCGCAGCGAACCAAGATCATCAGCCGCGAGATGGCCTACCATGGAACCACTCTCGGCGCGCTCTCGGTAACTCAGCTGCCCAAGATCAAAGACCCGTTCGGACCGCTGCTGCCCGGGGTCCGCTCCGTGCCCAACACCCTCGGTTACCTCGGCGACTGCGGCCCGGCGAACGAGCTCGACTGCATCGCCGCGATCGAAGCCGTCATCGAGGAAGAGGGTGCCGACACCATCGCCGCCGTGTTCGCCGAGCCGGTTCAGAACGGGCGCGGCGCCCTGGTTCCGCCGGACGGGTACTGGCCTGCGCTGCGCGCGCTGTGCGACAAGCACGGGATCCTGCTGGTCTCCGACGAGGTGATCTGCTCGTTCGGCCGCCTCGGACACTGGTTCGGGCACGGGCTCACCGGTGTGGTGCCCGACATGATCACGTTCGCGAAGGGCTCCACGTCCGGATATGCCCCGCTCGGCGGCCTGATCGTGCGTGAGCAGCTGGTTCGCGAGCTCTACGACTCGCCCAAGGGCGGCGTGTTCACACACGGCGCGACGTGGGGCGGACACCCGGTGTCGACGGCGGTGGCGGTCGCGAACATCACCGCGATGCGCGACGAGAACGTGCTGGGCAACGTCACCGCGCGCGGCCCGAAGTTGCGGTCGGCACTCGACTCGCTGATGAGCGCGCACCGCTGCGTCAAGGACGTGCGCGGCACCGGATTCTTCTACGCGATCGAATTGATGGCCGACAGCGACAGCGGCCGCGAGTTCACCGAGCAGGAGTCGCTGACAGTGTTGCGCAGGGTGCTGCCGGAGGCGTTCGCCCGCACCAAGGTGATTCTCCGCGGCGACGACCGTGGGGCCACGATGCTGATGATCTCGCCGCCCCTCGTGGCCGACGACGAGGTGCTCTCGGAACTGCTCCACGGCATCGACAGCATGCTCACCGACATCGAAAAGGCAATCCAGCCGTAGGGAACGATACGTTCCCCGAGTTCCAGCGGGTGGCGGTCGTCGAGATCGACGACCGCCACCCTTCTTCGTAGTGATGGGAGAGCGAGGCCATGGCCCCGGGCGTCACCGCTGTACCACCCACCGACGCTGCACGACTGAATGATTCGTCGCTGATCGACCACTGGGTCGCGACCCTGCGTGGGGAGGGCCGCGTCGTCGGTCTGGCGGACGGAGAAGACGAGCGCGCGATCCGTGCGGCCCACCATCTGCACCACAAATGTGTCGTCTCCCCGCGGCTGTTCGGGCGGCGGGACGCCATCCGGCGCATCGCCGAGGCCGCGGGTATCCCGCTGGCCGAGGAACTCGTCGTCGACCTCGACGAGGCGGCCGCCGACCCCGCGATCTGTGACGCCGTCGAATCGGGATTCGCCAGGTACCCCGACCGGATCGAGTCGGCGCTGTCCGACCCGGTGTGCCTTGCCGCGGGGGCACTGCGCGCCGGAGTGGTCGACGCCTGCGTCGCGGGTGCGAGCAGGCCGACGTCCGATGTGCTGCGGGCCGGGCTGCGCATCGTCGGTCTCGCGCCGGGTTCGAGCATCCTGTCGAGCTCGTTTCTGATGTTGCTGTCGGACGGAAGGCAGTTGACGTTCTCCGACTGCGCCGTCGTACCCGACCCCACGGTCGAGGAACTGGTCGACATCGCGCTGGCCGCCAGCGCCACCCACTTCCAGCTCACCGAGCAGATTCCGATCGCGGCGATGCTGTCGTTCAGCACCCAGGGCAGCGCCAGCCACCCGCGGGTGGAGAAGGTCCGCGAGGCCGCGGAGCTGGTGCGCGTCCGGGACCCGCAGTTGCATGTGGACGGTGACCTGCAATTCGATGCCGCGCTGGTCGCCGAGATCGGCGCGTCCAAGGCGCCCGGTTCACGGGTCGCCGGCCGGGCGAACGTGTTGGTCTTCCCCAATCTCGATGCCGGCAACATCGGGTACAAAATTGCTCAGCGGCTCGGCGGTGCAATAGCCTTGGGTCCCATCCTGCAAGGGTTGGCCGCACCGTGGAACGACCTGTCCCGAGGGTGCACCGGCAGCGACATCGAACTGATGGCTCTGGTGAGCGCAGTCCAATCTTTGGCCACCTGAACATCAGACCTGCACGGGAACGTGCCACCGGATCGGGAAGGGAGTCGCGATGACGATGCTCCTCATCGGTGCCCTGTGCATCGGCATCGCGTCGGTCATCGGCGGCGCCACCGGGTTCGGGACGGCACTGATCGCGACGCCGGTGATGCTGATGGTTGGATTCGCCGTTCCCGAAGTGGTATTCGTCAATCTGGTGGCGGGCCTGATCACGCGGATCGGCGCCGCGTACCAGTTGCGGGAACACATCACGTGGGGACGGGTGGCGCTGCTCGGTGGTGGCAGTCTGCCCGGCGCCTGGCTGGGCGCGGTCACCCTCGGTCTGCTGCCGGAGCAGTATCTGAAGCCCGCAGCGGGAGTTGTGGTGATGCTGTGCGGGCTCGCGATGGCGTTCCCCAACCGGGCGGAAGTCACGCGTGCGCCGTCCACGACTGCGCACCTCCTCACCGGTTCCGTGGGTGGCTACCTCGGAACGACGACATCGCTCAACGGACCGCCACCGGTCCTGTTGTTGATGCGCGCGCGGTTGCCACCGATGGCTTTCATCGCCGATCTCGCAGGCTATTTCATCGTCGCGAACGTGATGGCGCTCGCTGTCCTGTGGATACACGACGAAATCACGGAATCGATGTTCTGGCCGCGACTCCCGGTCTTCGTCGCCGCCGCGCTGATCGGCAACGTCACCGGGCTCGCGATCGCCCGACGACTCCCGCCGGGGGTGTTCCGTTCCGCGGTCATCGTACTGGTGATCGCCGCCGGTGCGGCGACCTGCATTCTCGGGTGACAGCCGCTCACGGCTCGGCACCGACCCGGCGGACCAGACGCACCAGTTCGCCTGCGGGACCGTCGAGCTGACGCGCGCCCCGCCACACGGCGCGCAGCACCCTGTCGAGCTCGAGACCGTCGACGTCGATCACTTTCAGCTCTCCGGCGCCGACCTGCTCCGCCACCGCCAGGGTGCTCATCACCGCGGGACCGACCCCGGCCAGCACGCTGGTGCGAATCGCGGCGGCGCTGCCCAGCTCGAGAAGCGGTGCCGCCCGGTCGTATTCCTGCAATGCCACGTCAAGGGTGGTTCGCGTGCCGGATCCCGGCTCGCGGACCAGGAGCGGTGTCAGCGCCAACTCGGCGACGGTCAGCGCCTTCCGCCGCCGGGCCCACGGGTGGGTGGGATGAACGACGACGACCAGGCGGTCACGCGCCACCGTGAGACTCTTCAACGGTCGTGGTACCGTCGGCGATTCGACGAACCCGACGTCGCAGATCCTGCTGTTGATCCGCTCGAACACCTGAGTCGAGTTGTGCACCTGCAGGTGAATGGTCACGTCGGAGTGCAAACGGCGAAACTGCCCCAGCCACCCCGGCATCAGGTGTTCCGCGACAGTCATGCTGGCACCCACCGTCAACTCGGCGGCGCGTTCCGCGCGCAGTCCCTCGGCCACGTCGAGCAGCCGGCGAGTGTCGGAGAGCACCCGGCGTGCCCAGTGCGCGATCACGGTACCTTGCGGTGTCAGTATCGAGCCCGTCGGGCTGCGCTGCAACAGCGTCATGCCGAACTGGCGCTCGAGTTGCTTGATGGCGCGACTCGCATTCGGCTGCGCCATTCCGGCGATTCTGGCGGCAGCGCTGAGGCTTCCGTGGTCGTCGACGCCCACGAGCAACTCGAGAACGGGGAACTCGGGCCATCTGCGGGACATGCATCGAGTATATGACCCCGGCGCAAGACATATCACGATGATATGTGTTCATGTCGAGATGACGGCTACCGGAGACGGCCACCGTGACGGACCGTGGATCCATGAGTAGTCAACTGAGCGAGAAGTCCGAGGAACAGCGCGTCGAGAGCCCGGCAACGCTGCCGCGACTGCAGACCGCCACGGCCACTCTCCTGCCGGGTCTGGCGCTGTGCGCCGTCGCCACCGCCGTCGCCATGGGTGTCGGCCGGTTCCTTCCGACGGTGAGCCCGCTGCTCATCGCCATCGTGCTCGGCGCCGTTCTGTCGAACGTCGTGCATCTGCCCGAACGCCTGCGCCCGGGACTGCAGTTCTCTGCCAAGAAACTGTTGCGGGTGGGCATCGCCCTCCTCGGACTCCAATTGATGCTGAGCGACATCCTCGGACTGGGCTGGGGCGTCATCGTCGTGGTCGTCTCGATCGTCTGTCTCGGCATCGTGGGAACGATGTTCGCGGGCAAGCTGCTCGGCCTCAGCTGGACCCAGCGACTGCTCATCGCCTGCGGATTCTCGATCTGCGGCGCGGCAGCGGTGGCGGCGGTGGACGGTGTCGTCGACGCCGACGAGGAAGAGGTGATCACCGCGGTCGCGCTCGTCGTCATCTTCGGCACGCTCATGATCCCCGCGATTCCGCTGCTGTCGCGGGCGCTGGGACTCTCCGACACCGACGCCGGCCTGTGGGCGGGCGGCTCCATCCACGAGGTCGCGCAGGTCGTCGCCGCGGGCGGGGCGATCGGTGGTGCCGCTTTGGGCGTGGCCGCGGTGGTCAAACTCGCCCGCGTCCTCATGCTCGCCCCGGTCATGGCCGTCCTCAGCGTGCGCCAGCGCAGGCTCGCCGGCACCGACGCCGATGTGAAGCGGCCGCCGCTCGTCCCGCTCTTCGTCCTCGCCTTCCTCGCCTGCGTCGGCCTGCGGTCGTCCGGCCTGCTGCCCACGGGCCTGCTCGCCGAGGCCAAGATCGTGCAGACCGCCCTCCTCACCGCCGCGATGTTCGCCCTCGGCGCCGGTGTCCAGATCGCGACGATCAAGAAGGTCGGCGCACGACCCTTCGTGCTCGCAGGCATCTCCACCGTCTGGGTCGCGTCGATCGCCCTGGTCGGGGTACTGCTCGCGGGGTGATGCCGCTACCCACCCCGTCGCCCCCACTTCCCCCCGTCGCCCCCGTCGCGACGAACGGGACGCTCGTTGCGTCAGATCGAACGAGCGTCCCGTTCGTTCGCCGGGGGCCGTCGTTCAGGAACCAAATTTTGATCAAGGCTTTCATTATTTTGTGATCCGGGTTACTGTGACCACCATCAATCAAACCTTTGATTAGTTAGGTGGATCGCATGAGCCCCACAAGCTTCGCTTCGTCGGCCGACCTCGGTGAAAAGGAGCAGACCCTCGAGGTCCTCGCCGACGGCGTGTACGCCCTCACCGCCGAGGGGGATCCGAACATCGGCGCCATCGAGGGCGAGGACTTCGTCGTCTGCTTCGAGGCGCTCGCCACCCCGGTGGCCGCGCAGGACTGGTTGCGCAAGTTGCGCGAGCACACCGACAAGCCGGTCCGGTACCTGGTGCTCTCGCACTACCACGCCGTCCGCGTGCTCGGTGCGTCCGCGTTCGACGCCGAGACCATCGTCTCGCACGAGACCACCCGTGCCCTCATCGAGGAGCGTGGAAAGGAAGACTGGGCAAGCGAATTCGGACGCATGCCGCGGTTGGCCAAGTCCGCCGACTCGGTGCCCGGACTGACGTGGCCCACCCTGACGTTCGCCGACAAACTCACCATCGACCTCGGCGGCGGACGCGGCGACCTCGTGCTCCAGCACTTCGGCCGCGGACACACCGAGGGCGACATCACCGCGTGGCTGCCGAAGCAGAAGATCCTCTTCGCCGGCGACCTCGTGGAGGCGCAGGCCGCGCTCTACACCGGCGACGCGTTCCATCGCGACTGGTCCACCGGCACCCTCGATGCGATCAAGGCGCTCGGCGCGGAGGTCCTGATCGGCGGGCGCGGCGCCGTCTCCCACGGGCGGGACGCCGTCGACGCCGCGATCGAGCAGACCCGCCACTTCATCGAGGTCATGCTGGCCGAGGTCGGGGAGGTGCAGCAGCGCGGCGGCACCCTGAAGGAGGCGTTCGAAGCCACCCACGCCGCACTGAACGAGCAGTACGGGCACTGGCCGATCTTCGAACACTGCCTCCCGTTCGACGTCTCCCGCGTGTGGGACGAACTGTCGGGCATCGAACGGCCCGTCATCTGGACCGCCGAGCGTGACCGCGAGGTCTGGGACCAGTTGCAGGGCTGACGTCCGTCACCGTTTCACAGGGCTGACATCCGTCACCGTTTCACACTGACAAGGCGAGGATCATGGGAAGACGACACACCCGCGGCGGCACGGTCACCGTCGTGGGCAACGGCCCGGTGGGGCAGACGACGGCGTTGCTGTTGGCGCGCTGGGGAATACCGGTGACTTTGCTCGACGCGCGGGCCGAGCGTGACCCGATCGGATCGAAAGCCATCTGCCAGCAGCGGGACGTCCTCGAGGTGTGGGACGCGATCGGCGTCGGCAGGCAGCTGGCCGACGAGGGCGTGACGTGGGGGTGCGCACGCACCTTCCACCGCGACCACGAACTGTTCGCGCAGACGTTCGTCGACCGCGGCATCTCGTCGTTCCCGCCGTTCGTCAACATCTCCCAGGCGCGAACCGAGGAACTGCTCGACGAGCGGATCGCGGCCACGTCGTCGATCGACGTTCGGTGGGGATACGAGGCCACGTCCGTGGATCAGGACGAGACCGGCGTGACCATCACCTGCCGCACCGGCTCCGGGGAGGAGGCCGTCACCTCGGACTACGCGGTGGTGGCCGTGGGGTCGCGGGGCAGCGCGATCCGGCGGCAGCTGGGCGTCACGTTCGACGGTCGTTCGTTCGACGACAAGTTCCTGATCTGCGACATCGCCGCCGACATTCCGGGCTGGGCCGACGAGCGCCGCTTCTACTTCGACCCGGAGTGGAACCCGGGCAGGCAGGTGCTCATCCACCCGTGCCCGGACTCGACGTTCCGCATCGACTGGCAGGTGCCCGGCGAGTACGACCTCGAGGCCGAGGAGAAGTCGGGTGCGCTGGACGCGCGGATCCGGAAGATCATCGGCGACACCGACTACCGGATCGTGTGGAAATCGGTGTACCGCTTCCACTCCCGGGTCGCGAACCGGATGCGCGTCGACCGGGTGCTACTCGCCGGCGACGCCGCGCACATCGTGTCGCCGTTCGGGGCGCGCGGCCTGAATTCCGGTGTCGCCGACGCCGAGAACGCGGCGTGGAAGCTCGCATTCGTCCTGCGCGGCTGGGCCGACGAGTCGCTGCTCGAGACGTATCACACCGAGCGGCACGCGGCGGCCGTCGAGAACATCGCGGTCACCACGGCGACGATGGATTTCCTCGTCCCGCAGTCCGAGGACCAGCACCGGCACCGGTGCGACGTGCTCACTGCGGCGGTCACCGACCCGCACGCACGGGCACACGTCGACAGCGGTCGTCTCGCCGAGCCGTTCTGGTACATCGAATCACCCTTGACCACAACCGATCCGGAACGACCCTTCGCCGGGCGCCCCGAGCGTGGCTGCACCCCGGCCGCCGCGCCGGGAATCCTCGTGCCCGACACCCCGGTGACGCTGCGCGGCGGTGCCGGCAGCCGGCTCCGCGACATCGCCCGGCACGGCATCCTGCTTCTCGCGGGGGACGGCGTGGACGTCGACGCGATCCGCAGCGCGGCACTCGCAGCGGTGCACACGCCGATCCGCCTCGTCCGGCTGTCGGAGATCGACGGAACCGGCGTCCTCACCGCCGCCTTGGACGCGAAGCCCGGCGAGGTGTGGGTCATCCGCCCCGACGCCTACATCGCGGCGGTCACCGACACGGTCGACGGGCTGGTGTCCGCGCTGCACCGAATCACCGAACCCGTCGTCACCGTGATCACTTCCGTGCCAGCCGTTCCGGATCCAGATCGAGTCGGCGCAGCAGCTGGGCGTTGAGGGCGACGACGATGGTGGAGACGGACATCAGGATCGCGGCGGCCGCGGGTGAGATCGCGACCCCGGCGAACGCGAGGACCCCGGCGGCCAGGGGGACGGCGATGACGTTGTATCCGGTGGCCCACACCAGGTTCTGCCACATCTTGCGGTAGCTCGCCTGCGACAGATCGATGATCGAGAGGACGGCGCGGGGGTCGTCGGCGGCGAGGACGACACCGGCCGATTCGATGGCGACATCCGTGCCGGCGCCGATCGCGACGCCCACGTCGGCGCGGGCGAGTGCGGGCGCGTCGTTGACACCGTCGCCGACCATCGCCACCCGGTGACCGCGGGCCTGGAGTGCGGCGACCTCGGCGTCCTTGTTCTCCGGCAGCACGTCGGCGAACGCTTCGTCGATGCCGAGATCGGCGGCGACGGCGTCGGCCACCTGACGGGCGTCTCCGGTGATCATCGCGACCTTCACACCCCGCTCGTGCAGGGCGTCGATCGCCTGCCGAGACTCCTCGCGGACGGCGTCCTCGAGCGCCACCGCGCCGAGCACCCGCCCGTCGCGGACCACGTGGAGGACGGAGGCGCCGCGTTCGACCCACCGTGTCGTCTGCGCCGCAACGTCACCGGGGACCGTGACGTTCAGTTCGGTGAGCATCGCCGGTCCGCCGACGGCCACTTCCACGCCTCCGACGTTCGCGCGCACCCCGCGTCCGGGCAGTGACCGGAAGTCGGACGCGGTGCGCCGCTCGTCCGCGGGCACGTTCGCGGCCGCCTCGGCGACGATGGCCCGCGCGACGGGGTGCTCGCTGTCGGCCTCCACGGCGCCGGCGATCGCGAGCAGTTCGGTCTCGGTGACACCCGCGGTGGTGACCACCCCGGTGACGGCGTGCCTGCCCTGGGTCAGGGTGCCGGTCTTGTCGAACAGGACGACGTCGACGTTGCGCATGCGTTCGAGGGCCAACCGGTCCTTCACCAGGACACCGGCCTTCGCGGCGCGTTCGGTGGAAATGGCGATCACGAGGGGTATCGCCAGGCCGAGCGCGTGCGGGCAGGCGATCACCAGAACGGTGACGGTCCGCACCACGGCCTCGTCCACGTTGCCGAGCAGCGACCACACCACGAACGTGAGAAGCCCTGCGATCGAGGCGAAGTAGAACAGGAACGCCGCGGCGCGGTCGGCGAGGGCCTGGGCCCGGGACGAGGACGACTGCGCGTCGGCGACCAGTCGTTGGATGCCGGCGAGGGCGGTGTCCTCCCCCACCGCGCCCACCTGGATCCGCAGCGCGCTGTCGGTGGCGACGGTGCCGGCGACCACGGTGTCGCCGACCGACCGTGGGACGGGATTGGATTCGCCGGTGATCATCGATTCGTCGACCTCCGCGCGGCCGTCCTCGACGGTGCCGTCGGCCGGGATGCGGCCACCGGCCCGCACCAGCACGAGGTCGCCGGTGGCGAGTTCGGAGACGGACACCTCGGTGACGCCGTCGTCGGTGACCCTGTCGGCGGTGTCCGGCAGCAGCGCGGCGAGCGCGTCGAGGGCGCCGGACGCCGACCCCAGCGCCCGCATCTCCAGCCAGTGTCCGAGGAGCATGATGACGATGAGAAGCGCCAGCTCCCACCAGAAGTCGAGGTTGAACCCGCCGATCTGCAGGGTCGTCACCCACGACGCGAGGAATGCGACCGTGATCGCCATGCCGATCAGCAGCATCATGCCAGGCCGCCGCGACTTCAGCTCACCCCATGCGCCGGTGAGGAACGGGGCGCCGCCGTAGAAGAAGATCGCGGTGCCGACCACCGGCGGAATCCACGACGCACCCGGGAAGTCGGGGACGGGGTAGCCGAGGAGGTCGGCGAACATGTGGCTGAACACCACCACCGGCACCGACAGCGCGAGACTGATCCAGAATTTCTGCCGGAACACCTCACCGTGCGCGCCGTGACCGGCATGCCGATCCGCGTGCTCACCGTGTGCGTCGTGCCCGGTGTCCCGGACCTGTTCCACTTCCTGCTGCTGATGATCGTGAGACATGCCCGCTCCCTCGGAAGCTGCTCTCGTGGTCCGGTTTCAGGAACGCACCAGTCGTGCGATGGCGTCGGTGGCTTCCTTGATCTTCGCGTCGGCCTCGGTGCCGCCCGCGACGGCGGCGTCGACGACGCAGTGGCTGATGTGGTCTTCGAGCAGACCCAGCGCCACGGCCTGCAACGCCTTGGTCATCGCGGAGACCTGGGTGAGGATGTCGATGCAGTACTTCTCGTCCTCGACCATCCGCTGCAGACCCCGCGCCTGGCCCTCGATGCGGCGCAGGCGCTTGAGGTAGTCGTCCTTGGCGCTGATGTACCCGTGGCCGGTTGTGTGGTCGTCAGCGTGGTCGGTGGTCGGTTGCTCGGTCATGAGTGTTCCCCTCGGGTGGGAGTGGTCAGGGGCTGGAAGCGGCGCAGTCGCAGGCTGTTGCTCACGACGAACACCGATGAGAATGCCATGGCGGCACCGGCCAGCATGGGGTTGAGCAGGCCCGCCGCCGCCAGCGGCAACGCCGCGACGTTGTAGGCGAAGGCCCAGAACAGGTTGCCCTTGATCGTGCTCAACGTCCTGCGCGACAACCGGATCGCGTCGGCTGCGGCCCGGAGGTCGCCGCGCACCAGCGTGAGGTCGCTGGCCTCGATGGCCACGTCCGTGCCGGTTCCCATGGCGAGACCGAGGTCGGCCTGCGCGAGGGCGGCGGCGTCGTTGACCCCGTCGCCGACCATCGCGACCACCTTGCCCTCGGCCTGCAGACGCTTGATCACGTCGACCTTGTCCTGGGGCAGTACCTCCGCGACGACTTCGCCGATGCCGACCTGGGCGGCGATCGCCCGGGCCGCGGAAGTGTTGTCGCCGGTGAGCATGATCGGGGTGAGGCCCAGTTCGCGGAACTGCGCCACCGCCTCGCGCGACGTCGGCTTCACGGTGTCGGCGACCACGAGCACGCCGCGCGCCTGGCCGTCCCAGCCGATCCCGACGGCGGTCTTGCCCTCCGACTCCGCCGCGTCGACGACGCGCTGGAGTTCCGTGGTGAGCTGCAGCGACCAGTCGCGGAGCAGTTTCGCGCGGCCGATGACCACCGCGTGTCCGTCGATCAGGCCCTGGACGCCGAGTCCGGCGATGTTGGTGAACTGTTCGACTTCGGGGAGCGTCGTCAGCCGCTCCTTCGCGCCGCGGGTGATCGCCCGCGCGATGGGATGCTCGGACGCGTCCTCGAGCGCGCCGGCGAACCGGAGAACCTGCTCCTCGTCCTGGCTGTCGGCGGCGACCACGTCGTGCAGCGACATCGTGCCGGTGGTGACGGTTCCGGTCTTGTCGACGACCACGGTGTCGACCCGCCGCGTCGATTCCAGAACTTCCGGTCCCTTGATCAGGATGCCCAGCTGGGCCCCGCGTCCCGTGCCCACCATGAGGGCGGTCGGGGTGGCGAGTCCGAGCGCACACGGGCACGCGATGATCAGGACGGCGACGGCTGCGGTGAACGCGGCGGCGACCGAACCGCCGGTCCCGATCCAGAAACCGAGGGTCGCGACCGACAACGCGATCACGATCGGGACGAAGATGCCGGAGATCCGATCGGCCAGGCGTTGCACCTCGGCCTTGCCGGTCTGCGCGTCCTCGACCATCCACGCCATCTGCGCGAGCTGGGTGTCGGCGCCGATCCGGCTGGCGCGAACCACGATTCGGCCGCCGACGTTGACCGTCGCACCCGCCACCTCGGAGTCCGGCGACACCTCGACCGGCACGGATTCACCGGTCAGCATCGACGCATCCACCGCCGACGAACCTTCGACGACGACGCCGTCGGTGGCGATCTTCTCACCGGGACGGACCACGAAGAGGTCGCCGACGTCGAGCTGGTCGATGCCGATCAGCTGTTCGGTGCCGTCACGCAGCACCGACACTTCCTTGGCGCCCAGTTCGAGCAACGCCCGCAGTGCCGCTCCCGCCCGCCGTTTGGCGCGGGCCTCGAAGAAACGGCCGGCGAGGATGAACGTGGTGACACCGGCCGCGGCCTCCAGATAGATGTTGCCGGTGCCGTCGACCCGCGCGATCGTGAGCTCGAAGGGGTGCGTCATCCCCGGCATGCCGGCGGTGCCCCAGAACAGGGCGTACAGCGACCAGCCGAACGCGGCCAGCGTGCCCATCGACACCAGGGTGTCCATGGTCGCGGTGCCGTGCCGCAGGTTCGTCCAGGCGGCCTTGTGGAACGGCCACGCACCCCAGACCACGACCGGGGCCGCGAGGGTGAGCGAGAGCCACTGCCAGTTCGTGAACTGCAGCGCCGGGATCATCGCCATCGCGATGACGGGGACCGTCAGCACCGCCGACACGAGCAGCCGCTGTCGCAGTTCCGCCGCCGGGTCCTCTTCCTCCGGGGCCGGGGGCTTCACCTCGGGCAGTCGCGCCGTGTACCCGGCCTGCTCCACCGTGGCGACGAGGTCTTCGGGCGAGACGTCCGCGGCGTCGTAATGGACGCGGGCCTTCTCCGTCGCGTAGTTGACGGTCGCGGTGACGCCGTCGAGTTTGTTCAGCTTGCGCTCGATGCGGTTGGCGCACGACGCACAGGTCATCCCGCCGATGGCCAGTTCGATCTGGGAATCGGGTGGTGCCGCAATGTCGGTCCCGCGGGTCATCACTTCTCCTCCGGTCCGGCAGTGGCGGTGAACTCCGCGGTGTGGACGGCGCCGGCGTGCTGGAAGTCCAGGAACAGCCGGTAATCGCCCGCGCTGGGTGCGGTCACGGCGAAGTCGATCCCCGGGCCCGCCGCGGTGACGCCGTCGCCGGGATGTCCGTCCGGGTGCACGTGCAGGTATCCGAGGTCGGTGGTGCGCAACGCCACCAGGTGACCGTATGCGCCGAGGTAGGGCTGCAGATCGGTGACCGGCTGTCCGTCGCGGCTCACCGAGAGGGTCACGTTCGACGTCTCTCCCGGTCGCAGCGCGCCGCCGAGGGTGACGGTGTACCCGTCCACGGTGGCGGTCGCTGCGGGAGCGGGCAGTTCCTGCGGGTCGTAGGTGCCCGCGACGCGCAGGTCCGTGCCCAGGGTGACGCCTTCGCCGCCTGCCGGGGTGAAGTCCGCGAACACGCGGTAGTCGCCGCCGCGGGTGAGGTCGAGGGGGACGCTCCACGTTCCGGCCGCGTCGAGCGTCGGGTGCACGTGCTGGAACCCGGCGAGGTCCCGGCGGACGACGATCAGGTGCAGCAGTTTCTCGTGCTCGACGGTGTAGTCCGTCACGGGTACCCCCGAGGGGTTCGTGATCCGGAACTGCACCGGAACCGCGGCACCGGCGGTGACCTGGTCGGATGCGAGTTCGAGGGTGTAGCCGTCCGCAGTGGGCGTCAGTCCGCCCGGGGTCGGGTCGGCGGCGGCATCGTGGCCTCCCGCTCCGTGCCCGTCGTCCTCGGCCGTGTGCGCGGCGGGCACGGCCACCTCCGGGCCGGCAACCGACCCGAGTGCGAGCGCGGCGCCGAAGATTACGACGAGGCCGACGGTGAATCCGGCGAACTTGCCGGTTGCGTTCATGATGGGTCTCCTGTGGTGGAGGTGCCGGTTCAGCCGGCCGCGTTGGAGGTGCCGGCTCAGCCGGCGACTGAATACCCGGCTTCTTCGACGGCGCCCGCGACGGCGCTCGGATCGAGGTCGGTGGTGCTGTCGATGACGACCTTGCCGGTGGCCAGATTGACGTTCACGTTGGTGACGCCGGGGAGTGCGCTGATCTCCTCGGTAACCGAGGACACGCAGTGGTTGCAGGTCATGCCGGTGACGGTGACGCTCGAGGTGCTCACGGGTCTGCCTCTCTTCGGGGGGTCGATGTCCTGTCTGAGAACTACCATACCCCCCTACCGTATTCCCGCAAGGGTGACGGCGGCCACCGAGTCCCGTGTTCCTCGCCCACGCGGGCCCCGAAAGGTGATTGAGTGAGATACCGCATCTCACCCCACTGGGAAACGGAGCCCGGCAATGTCGATGGACAAGTTGCGCACCCAAATGCTGCGCCGCAAACCCCTCACCGAGGTCGACGAGGACACTCCGCCCGACGAGCGTCTGACCAAATCGCTCGGCCTGTGGCAACTCACCGCGATCGGCGTCGGCGGCATCATCGGCGCAGGCGTCTTCTCACTCGCCGGCTCGGTCGCGCATTCCGTCACCGGTCCGGCCGTGCTGATCTCCTTCCTGATCGCCGGTGTCGCCAGTGCCGCGGCCGCACTGTGCTACGCCGAGTTCGCCGGAATGATCCCCAAGGCCGGATCGGCCTACACCTACGGTTACGTGGCGCTCGGCGAGATCGTCGGCTGGTTCATCGGCTGGGACCTGCTGCTCGAATACATCGCGGTGGCGGCCGTCGTCGCCATCGGCGTATCCGGCTACTTCCGGTTTCTCCTCGAACAAATCGGCATCAGCCTGCCCGACTGGATGATGGGCGCGCTGGGCACCGGTGACGGGCACGTGTTCGACGTCTTCGCAGCCCTGTTCTGCCTAGGCACCGCATGGGTGCTCTCGCGCGGAATCCGCAGTGTCGGTCGATTCGAGACGATCGCGGTGGCGATCAAGGTCGCGTTGGTCGTCCTCATCATCGCGCTGGGCGTCTTCCACATCGACAGCGCCAACTACACGCCCTACTTCCCGTTCGGCACCGCCGCCGTCTTCACCGGCGCGGCCACCGTGTTCTTCGCGGTGTTCGGATACGACGCGATGAGCACGGCCGCCGAGGAATCGAAGGACGCCACCAAGCACCTGCCGAAAGCGATCCTGTACTCCCTCGGCATCGCGATGACGCTGTACGTCCTGGTCACCCTGGTGCTGACCGGAATGCAGAAGTACACCGAGATCAGCCCCGAGAGCGGGTTCTCCACCGCGTTCGAATCGGTCGGCATGCCCGGGGTCGCGAACATCATCGCGGTCGGGGCCATCGTCGGCATCATCACCGTCGTGCTCACCTTCATGCTCGGCGTGACCCGCGTCTGGTACGCGATGAGCCGGGACGGCCTGCTCCCGGAATGGTTCGCGAAGACGCACCCGGTCCGCAAGGTGCCGACGCGGGTCACCTGGATCGTGGGCATCGGATCCGCTCTGCTGGCCGGGTTCTTCCCCATCAACACCGTCGCGGAACTCACCAACATCGGGATCCTGTCGGCGTTCATCGTCGTCTGCATCGCGGTCGCGGTGCTCCGGCGCACCCGCCCCGAGGTCCCCCGCACGTTCACGCTTCCGTTCATGCCGGTCATCCCGATCATCGGCGTCGTGTTCTCCGGCTGGCTCATCCTCTCGCTGCCGTGGGAGACCTGGCTGCGGTTCGGGATCTGGCTGATCCTCGGCCTGATCGTGTACTTCTTCTACTCCCGCAAGCACTCCAAGCTCGAAGAGGCAGAGCCGGTGCCGCGTGGCTGACGAAAACCGGGAACGGGTGGACGCGACCGCCCTGACCGGCGTTCCCGCGACAATGATGTGGACCCTCCGCAACCGTGCCGTCGAGGCGTCGAGTCCGGGCGGCACGTTGGTCGACCCGCTCGCCGTGAGGCTCTACGAGACCCTCGACTATCCGTACGAAAACTTCGGGAAACCGAGCCAATCCCACGCCCTGCGCGCTCGGGCCTTCGACGACGAGATACGGGCGTTCCTCGCCGACCACCCCGGCGGAACGGTCGTCGCCCTCGGTGAAGGATTGCAGACCAGCTACTGGCGGATCGGCGACCCCGACATCCGGTGGGTGTCGATCGACCTGCCCGAGGTGGTCGCGCTGCGCAGGCAACTGCTGCCGGACGAGCCGAACGTCACCACACTCGCCGTGTCCGCGCTGGACCGCTCGTGGATGGACCACGTCGACACCGGCCGGGGCGTGTTCGTTTCGGCGGAAGGCCTGCTGATGTATCTGCCCGCCGACGAGTCGCTGTCCCTGATCGGCGACTGCGCCCGGCGTTTCCCCGGCGGTCGGATGATGTTCGATTCGATACCGAAATGGTTGAGCCGCAAGACGCAGAAGGGACTGCGAATTCACGGCGACTACACCGTCCCGCCGATGCCGTTCCACCTCTCCGCCGGCGACGCGGCGGACCTGCCCGGACAGGTGCCGGACCTCGCGTTCACCCGCGAGGTGACGCTGCCCCTCGGCCGGGGCCTGTGGGGGTCGACCCTGCTCCGCAGGCTGTCGGACCTGCGGCCGCTGCGCAACTCGCGTCCGACGCTGACCCTGTGCGGATTCGCGGGCTGAACCCGTCCGACGAGCGATGTGGGCCGACCCGCAGCAGAATGGTGCAATGGCGGACCGCGGATTCACCCCCACACAGCTCGCGGCACGTGCCGCGTACCTGCTTCGCGGCAACGACCTCGGCACGATGACGAGTGCCGCGCCGCGCCTGTACCCGCACATGTGGAGTTGGGACGCGGCGTTCGTCGCGGTCGGCCTGGCGCCCCTGAGCGTGGAGCGGGCGGTCGTCGAACTCGACACCCTGCTGTCGGCGCAGTGGAAGAACGGGATGATCCCGCACATCGTGTTCGCGAACGGCGTCGACGGGTACTTCCCTGGCCCCGGGAGGTGGGAGTGCGGGACCCTCGCGGCGCACGCGCCGAGCGGCACGCAGACGTCGGGGATCACCCAGCCGCCCGTGCACGCCATCGCGGTGCAGCGCATCCTCGACCACTCGCGCAGGCACGGTCGCAGCACCCGCGCCGTCGCCGAGGAGTTCCTCGACCGGCGCTGGCCCGACCTCGTGCGCTGGCACCGCTGGCTGGCCAACGCCCGCGACCTCGACGGCAACGGCCGGATCGCGCTGTACCACGGCTGGGAGTCCGGCATGGACAACTCGCCGCGCTGGGACCACTCGTACGCCAACGTCGTGGCCGGGGTGATGCCCACGTATCTGCGCGAGGATCTGTCCCACGTCGCCGACACCGGACAGCGGCCGTCCAACGGCGAATACGACCGCTACCTGTGGCTGCTCGAGGAAATGAAGACCGTCCGCTACGACGACGCGGAACTGGCCACCGCCATGAGCTTCGCGGTGGAGGACGTGTTCGTCAGTGCCGTGTTCTCGATGGCGTGCGAGGTGCTCGCCACCATCGGCGAGGAACACTCGATGCCGAACTCCGACGTCCGGGAACTGCACGGGTGGGCGGCCCGGTTCCGGCAGGGCGTCCTCACCACCACCGACCAACGGTCCGGGGCGGCACGCGATTTCGATCTGCGCAGCGGCCGGTGGATTTCCACCGAAACCCTCGCCATGTTCTCGCCCCTGCTGTGCGGCGGCCTGAGCCGGGACGCCGAACGCGCCCTGCTCCGCACGTTCGAGGGACCGAAATTCTGCGGCCACCCCGACCTCCGGTACGCCGTGCCGCCGTCGACGTCGCCGGTGTCTGGCGACTTCCGGCCGCGCGAGTACTGGCGCGGTCCGGTGTGGCCGGTGATGACGTGGCTGTTCTCCTGGGCGTTCGCCCGGCGCGGGTGGGCCGAGCGCGCGCACCTGCTGCGGTCCGAGGGGCTGCGGCAGGCGAGCGACGGCAGCTTCGCCGAATACTACGAACCGTTCACCGGTCAGCCCCTCGGCAGCATGCAGCAGTCGTGGACGGCCGCCGCGGTCCTGGACTGGTTGGGCTGACGCCCCCGTGAGTACTTATTAACCGCGGGACGTTAATAAGTACTCACAGGTGCTAGTCGCACAAGCGGATAGGGCCGAGTTCCGCGTACCGGTCGCCGGGGCCGGGGTTGTCGGCCGGGGCGGCGCCGCCCAGATGGTGCATCACGCCCCAGACGGCGTTGAGTGCGGTCTGCACGGCGCCCTCCGCCCAGCCCGCGGTCCACGAGATGTCGTCTCCGGCAAGGAAGATGCCGCGGTGTCGCGGGTCGAGTTCGTCCTGGATGAAATGGCTGAACAGCCGTTCCTGGTACCGGTAGTGGCCGGGGAGGTTCGCCTTGAACGCACCCATGAAGTCGCGTTCGGTCTCCCAGGACAGCGTGACCGGGGTCGAGATGATGTGACTGCGGAAGTCGACTCCCGGGTAGATCTCCTCGAGCGACTTGATCATGAGGTTCATCCGCTCCGTCGCGTCGAGCGGAAGCAGCTTGAGCGAATCGTCGGACCACGTGTAGGACAGGCAGATCAGGCCGGGCTTGTCGTCACCGTGGTCGAGGAGGTAGGTGCCGCGGCTCATCCGGTCCGTCAGGGTCATGCTGACGAGGTCGCGGCCGGTGACCGGATCCTTGTCCTTCCAGAACGGGCGATCCACGAGGGCGAACACCTTCGTCGACCCCATGTAGTGGGTGCGTTCGATGGCGGTCCAGTGGTCGATCGGGAACAGGTCGTCGTCGCAGTGAATGTTGTTGAGCAGCATCCAGCTCTGCGCCGTGAAGACCGCGGCGGGGTACGTGCGGATTTCCCCGGACGAGTCGGTGACCGTCACCTGGTGCGGTGCGGTCCTCCGGACCTCGGTGACGCGGGGACGGGTGCTTCCGCCGTTCAGCGCGCGCACCGACGTGCCGTCCGGCCAGTGCGCCATCCCCGCCGGGGTGTCGGTCCACAGGCGCAGGGGCAGTTGCTGCGACCCGCCGACGATGCCGCGGTGGTGGTCGTCGGCGGCGGTGATCACGACGCGCAGGATCTCGAGGATCGAGTTGGGGAAGTCGGTGTCCCACCCACCCGTTCCGAAACCGACCTGCCCGAACACTTCCCGATGCCGGAACGACGCGAAGTGCTTCGACGAGGCGAGGAAGCCGTAGAACGTCTGATCGTCCAGCCGGACCACCAGGTCGTTCCAGATGCGCTTGAGTTCGGCGGTGTCACGGTCGCGGATTGCTTGCTGGAGCGGAATCAGCTCGGCGTGGTCCTCGAGCGTGCGCTGCCACGCATCCGAGACCTCCCGGAACACGGGTGGCAGGTCGTCGAGGTGCTGCGCGTAGTAGCTTTCGCCCTTGAGGTCGATGACCGTGCTGGGGGTGCTGTCGGCGAGCGGGTTCGGGAACGCTTCGGTCCGCAGTCCCATGGCGTCGAGGTAGTGGAACAGGGTGGTCGACGATGGTGGGAACCGCATCGCACCCATCTCGGCCACCACGTCCGGGTGCCCGTCGAACGGATGCGACCGCATCCGGCCACCGATCTGATCGGCCTCGTAGACAATCGGTTTCAGGCCGAGTTTCATCAGCTCGTACGCGGTGACCATCCCCGACAGTCCGCCGCCGATGACTGCCACCTCGGTGCCGTGGCGATCGGTGGGCACCGCGCCGAGACCCGAGCGGTGCGTGACGTAGTCGTCGTAGGCGAACGGGAAGTCGGGGCCGAACATGGTGAGCGGCCGGGGATCGGTGTCCGCGGCGGTGCTGTCCGGGGTGACGGGGATCGTCATGAAGTCTTCTCCTGCATGAAGGGGTAGAGGTCGACGCGTCGATCGTCGAGATGGGTGTTCTCACGGCGGGATCGGCGGAGGACGTCGAGTTCGAGGTCGACGATGGCCAGCTCTTCGTGGCGGCCGGCGCGGGCGAGTTCGGTGCCGTCGGGCGCGATCGCACAACTGGATCCGCAGTAGTCGAGGTCGGCTTCGGTGCCGCACCGGTTGACGTACGTGACGAACAGCTGACTCTCGTAGGCCCGGGTGGGGACGACGCTCTCCGCGATGAATTCGTACGGGCTCATCAGGCCGGTGGGGACGACGAGCCACTGGGTTCCCCGGTCGGCATGTGCGCGAACGGCTTCCGGAAACTCGACGTCGTAGCAGATCAGGAGTCCGCACCGGATTCCGGCGTGGTCGAACTGGACCACCAGTTCGTCGCCGGCGGCGAAGTGCGACCGGTCGAGCTCACCGAACAGGTGGGTCTTGCGGTAGTTGGCGAGCGACGTCCCGGACGGGTCGAACACCTGCACGCTGTTGTAGACGACGCCCCCATCCGCCTCGGGGTATCCGTAGACGACGGCGATCCCGGACTCGCGTGCGATCTCCGCGATCCGCGTCGCGATCGGTCCGTCGGCGGGTTCGGCCCGCTCCGCGATCAGGGATCCGATGTTGTAGCCGGTGGCCGCCATCTCCGGGCAGACCAGGACGGACGCCCCGGCTGCCGCCGCCGTCTGCGCGGCCGACGCGATGGCGGCGAGGTTCGCCGCGACGTCGAAGGACAGTTCGGGACCTTGGAACAGCGCTGCCCTCATGGTGCCGGCACCCTTTCCGGGCTGTTGCGGAGTTCGGACTTGCGGACGCCGTACGCGAAGTAGATCGCGAGCCCGACTGCCATCCACAGCGCGAACGCCACCCACGTCGAGACGCCCAAGCCGAACAGCAGCAGCGCGCAGAACACGACGCCGAGCACCGGCATCAGCGGGAACAGCGGGGTCCGGAAGCTGCGGTGCAGGTCGGGATGGCGCCGGCGCAGGATGATCACGGCGATGTTGACGAGCATGAACGCGAACAGCGAGCCGATGCTCGTCGCGTCGGCCAGTTCGCCCAGCGGCACGAAGCCGGCGAGCGCGGAGACGACACCGCCGACGACCACGATGTTGACGACGGGCACCCGGGTGCGCGGGTTGACGCGGGAGAAGACCCGCGGAACGAGACCGTCGAGCGACATCGCGTACAGGATCCGGGTCTGCCCGTACATCACGGCGAGGACGACGCTGGCGATTGCGATCACCGCGCCCGCGGACAGGAGGATGGCGGGCCAGGTGCTGGTGGTCGCGGCATTGAGGATGGTCGCGAGTGCGGCGCCCTCACCCGCGATGTCCTGCCAGGGCATCGCGCCGACGGCGGCGATCGCGACCAGGCAGTAGAGGATCGTGACGATCAGGAGCGAGAGGATGATCGCGCGGGGAAGGTCGCGTTTCGCGTTCTTCGCCTCGTCGCCTGCGGTCGACGCGGCGTCGAAGCCGATGTAGGCGAAGAACACCTGGGACGCCGCGGCCGTCACGCCGGCCGCGCCGAGGGGGATGAACGGTGCGAAGTTTCCGGCGCGGAACGCGGTGAACGCGACCGCGCAGAAGAACACGAGCACGAGGATCTTGAGGGCGACCATGACCGTGTTCACCAGGGCGCTCTCGGACGCTCCCCGGGTCAGCAGTGCCACCGCGACGAGCACGATGACGATGGCGGGCACGTTGACGATGCCGCCCGCGCCCGGTGATTCGCTGATCGCGGCGGGTAGTGCGATGCCGAACATGCCGTGGAGTAGTTCGTTGATGTACTCGCCCCAGCCGACGGCGACGGCCGCGACCGAGACGCCGTATTCGAGCATCAGGCACCAGCCGCAGATCCACGCGAAGAGTTCGCCCATCGTCGCGTAGGTGTACGAGTAGGAGCTACCGGAGACGGGGATGCTGCCTGCGAGTTCCGCGTAGGAGAGGGCGGAGAAGAGGGCGGTGAACGCCGCGAGCACGAAGGCGAGGACGACGGCGGGACCGGCCTTGGGTGTCGCCTCGCCGAGGATGACGAAGATGCCCGTTCCCAGCGACGCACCGATGCTCAGTGCGGTGAGGTGCACCAGGCCCATCGACCGCTTGAGGCCGTGACCGGGTTCCTGGTCGTTGCGCGCCACGATCGCGTCGACCGATTTGCGGGCGCGGAGTGCGCCGGCCAGTCCCGGCGGGCGCGGAGAAATCTTGGTGATGTCCAACGTTGAGCTCCTGAGCGGTGGAGTGATGTGGACAACAATGAACGGGCGAGCCGTGACTGTCAACACATGTTTCCTAAACCGCTTGACGGTTTCCTAGCGGGAGGTGGGCCGGACGTCGTCCGGTAGTGCGGGGGCCAGAATCCACAGAACGGTCGCCGTGTCGCCGCCGAGCGCGCGGAAGCTGTGCGGCAGCTGGGGCGAGAAGGTGAACGCGTCCCCGGTCGCGAGCGACACGTCCTCCCCGGCCCCCGGACCGTTGAAGGAAATGCAGATCCGGCCCGAGACGACGTAGACGAAGGCGACGTCGACCGGCAGTTCGTACGTTTCCGAGCCGCTCCCGCCGCCGGGCTCGATCCGGCTCAGGAGCGACTGGATGCGGCGCTCGCCGAACGGTGTCAACAGGAACTCGGCCATCCGCTCCCCGCCGAAACTGATCGGCGGGTAGTTGTCGGCCCGTACCACCTCACCTGCGGCGGAGCTCTCGAACAGCGACCCGACGGGAATGTTCAGGGCGGCGCAGATCCGCACCAGCGTGGCGACGGAGGCGCTCGCGTGGTCCCGTTCGATCTTCGACAGGTAGCCCTTGGTGATGCCGCAGCTCGCGGCCAGGTCGTCGAGGGTGAGGCGCTGGGCCTGCCGGGCCGCCTTGAGCCGGGGGCCGATCCGTGGCGCGTCGACGCCCGACGCGCCTTCGGTTGCGAGCTCGTTCGCCATGCATCGATCCTTCGTTGTGTCTCGTATAGGAAACAGGTGTTGACAAGAATGCGTTCCAAGGAAACGATACGACGACGCCACGTCTCCGGCACACACCGAAGGATTCCGATGAGTACAGATGACATAAAGGGCCCCGTCGACGCCACCCGCACGCCGCGCTACGCCGAACCCAGCACATTCGCTCGCCTCCCCCGGCTCGACGAGGTGTCCCGCGCCGACGTCACCGTGATGGGCGTCCCGTTCGACTCCGGCGTGAGCTACCGTCCCGGCGCACGCTTCGGTCCCGGCCACATCCGCGCCGCATCGAAGCTGCTGCGTCCGTACAACCCCGCACTCGACGTGCACCCCTTCGCGGCGCAGCAGGTCGCCGACTTCGGCGACATCGGCGTCAACCCGTTCGACATCCAGGAGGCCCTGGCCACCGTCGACGGCGCCGTCACCGACCTGCGCAAGGACGGCTCGACCGTGCTGACGCTCGGCGGCGACCACACCATCGCCCTACCGATCCTGCGTTCCCTCGCCCGCGACCACGGTCCCATCGCCGTGCTGCACTTCGACGCGCACCTCGACACGTGGGACACCTACTTCGGCGCCCCCTACACGCACGGCACCCCGTTCCGGCGGGCCAGCGAAGAGGGGCTCATCGACCTCGAGCGTTCGCAGCACATCGGCATCCGCGGCCCGCTGTACAGCAAGAAGGACCTCGAGGACGACGCCGTCCTCGGATTCCAGGTCATCCGCTCCGACGACTACGAGGTGGACGGCGTCGCCAGCATCGTCGAACGGATGCGTCGACGGCTCGACGGCGGACCGGTCTATGTGTCCGTGGACATCGACGTCCTCGATCCCGCGCACGCGCCGGGCACCGGAACACCCGAGGCCGGCGGCATGACGTCCCGCGAGTTGCTGAACACGCTGCGCGGACTCGTCGGCCTGAATGTGGTCGGCGCCGACATCGTGGAGGTCGCGCCCGCATACGACCACGCCGAGATCACCGGCATCGCGGCAGCGCACGTCGCGTACGAGTTGCTGTCGGTGCTCGCGATCAACGCGTCGTCCGCCCCGGGGCGGGCTGCGCGCGGCGAGACGCTCCGGCAGGCGGCGTACGTGACGAAGTGACTTCCGTTGCCACGTGCGGGCAGCGGGAAGACGTTACCCTCGGGCGCATGGCTATCGGGGTGAAGGTCCGAAGGTTCTCCAAGATCGCACCACTACTGCTCGCCGGTGCGCTCGCGGCCGCAGTGCCGGGGCACGCTGCCGCCGAACCTGTCAGAGGTCCGGACGTGGCCTCGTGGCAACACCCGGGCGGGTCACCGATCGACTGGTTCGCCGTCCGCAACGCCGGCCACGACTTCGCGATGGTCAAGGCCACCGAGAGTCTCAATTACGTCAATCCGTTCTTCGTCCAGGACTGCCTCGCCATGCGGGTGGCCGGCGTCTCCCGGGGCGCGTACCACTACGCCGACCCCACCCAGTCGCCGGAAGCGCAGGCTGCGTTCTACTCGACAGTGGTGCTGGGCATCAACGGTCCGGGTGACATGCCTCCGGTCCTCGACATCGAGCATTCCGGTGGGCTGCCGCCCGCGGCCCTGATCGACTGGACGCACCGCTACCTCAACACGGTCCAATCGCTCACCGGACGTCAGCCGATCATCTACACGTACCCGAACTTCTGGCGGACGGCGATGGCGAACACCAACGAGTTCGCCGGATACCCGCTGTGGATCGCCGACTACAACGGTCAGAACACGCCCGGCCCCCTCCCCGGCGGCTGGAGCAACTGGACGTTCTGGCAGTACACCAGCACCGGTCGCATCGCCGGCGTCAACGGCGACGTCGACCTCAACGTCTACAGCGGGGCGCAGGGCGACTTCGCTCGATACTCCAACAGCGCATCCCCATTCGGCAGCTGACGCCTGACGGGCGCGATCAATCCCGGCACGCCGGGTTTCCGGGGAACGCCGGGACGCCGACTCGGCAGCCGACGTCGGTGACGGCGTTCAGCCGCTCGACCGGCTCCCGGATCTCGAGCGCCGGCACGAGGCCGTCGGTCAGGAGTGCATTCTTGGTCGCCGGCGTCGTGGCGCGCTCATCCAGGGTTCCGCGCACCCGTGCGAAGTTGACGAGTTCGTCGTACACCATTGACAGGGCCGCCTCGGTGGTCCGGTCTTCCGGGTGCAGCCCGGCGAAGTCCACGCCCGTCTCGTATTCGTGGCGGACGGCGTGCGGACCCTGGTCACAGGTGGGCTGGTTCAGATCGATCCGGAAGTCCGGCCCTGCCGGACCCGGCGGCGTGATCGTGCCGGCGTCGGTGCAGACATGGTGCGAGATGCGATCGCCGAGTGCGTGAATGTAGATGCCGGTCCTCGCATTCCAGGAATTCTCGCCGATCCAGGAGTCGAATTGTGACGACAGGACCGTGTCGGAGATGACCTGCTGCCCCGTCATGTTGGTGAACGGAATGGCGGCGGGCGTCTCCAGGCTGTACGTGCCGTTGATCTGCACGGGATCGGCATCGCCGTAACACGTTGCGCCGGTCGCGTAGTCGCCGTTTTCCGAGGGGTTCGTGAAACCTCCCGTGCACAACGGTGCGCCACTTCCCGGCCCGGCCAGCGCCCAAGTTCTCAGGTGCGTGAGCATGATCTCGTGCCGGGGATCGTCGACATCCGGTTGCAGGCCGTTGGGCAGGGGATCCGCCGGTTCGCGCAGCGTGGGCAGGAAGTGGAAGAGGAACCCGCCGGTTGCGAAGTGGGTGCGCACCAGGCCGCTGATGTCCTTGGTGGTCAATGCGTCGGCGTCCGGGACGAGCCGGCCGAAGATGTCGCGTGGGGCGAACGTGCCGAGGTCGGTCGCTTCGTCGTACGCCGCGATCCAGTAGGCGTCCCGCTCGGAGAAGCCGACGGTGCGGGCGATGATGTACGTCGAGTCCGAATGCACGAGACTCCGTCCGCCGAGTGGGCGGCGCAACGTGAAGCCGTAGCGGAGGAACGCCTCGGCGCCGCAGATCGGCGAGTTGGGATCGTCGAGTAGACATTCGGGTGGCAGCGGAGCGCAGTTGTGCGGTGGGGCACCGTCCTCGGTGTAGCAAATATCCTCGGCGAATCCGTACACCGGTGGTGGTGACACGATGAATGCCGCGGCGGTAAGCGTCAGCGCCACGATGGTTCCACCGACTCTTCGAGTGAATCTTCTCATCGAGGTGCACCTTTCGGTGTGGCCGAGTAGATCAACATTAACACCGGGGACCAGGCAAGATGCTCGGTTCTCGCAGGCGCCGAAATCAGTACGAGAACCCCAGTCTTCACCTGGTGAGGATCCCGGCGACCAGGTTGATCGTCGTCGCGAGGATGACTGCACCGAAAACGTAGGACAACAGGCAGTGCCGGAGCGCGACCGCCCGAATCTCCGGGCTCGAGACGTCGGTATCGGATACCTGGTAGGTCATCCCGAGGTTGTAACTGAAGTAGAAGAAGTCGCGAAACGCGGGCGGGGCGGTGGAATTGAAATCTATACCACCCGTTGACTTTTCGGGACCAGATCCCTCGTAGTACAGAAAGGCGTATCGGGCCGCGTACATCAGATGCAGGGAAGCCCACGCCAGGAATACCCCGATCAGAGCCACGGCGGCGTGCGCGGTTCCCGCCGAGGATCCGCCGGCCACCTGAAGTGCGACGATTCCTCCGAGACCTCCCGAAGTCGCTGTCACCACGACCAATTCGTCGACTATCGGACGAAAATCCTCATGTCCCACGTTGCGGCGAGTTGCCGCCGCATCCATCGGCCACAACACCGCCCAACCGGATACGACGAACACGGCGGCAGCGGCGGCGATGCCGACGAGAGCCCCCAACGCGGCTGTGATCACCAGGCCGCCGATGAAGCCCGCCGCGACACCGACCACCACCGCGGCGGCCACTCTCGGGATGGCGGAGGTCGGGAGGGGTAGGTGCAATGCCTATGCCTCTTGCAGGAGGCGTCGAGGCCGGTGCGGCATCACCCGTGACGGGATCGGGTGAGCCGTCACCATCGGCGCTCCCCACGCCGGGTGGCGACGTTCAGGTCGTCGCACGAGTGCGGAGTCATGTGCGACCTCCTGAGTGTTGACACAGAGCGCCCGCGAGGGCAGACGGCAGGCCAGGGCGTACCAGCGGCATGTGCCGAGCAGTCTATCCCGCCCACCGCTGTGATCGGACGGCGTTACCGTGATCGGTGAGCTCGATTGTGGGCGAACGCATTCGATTTACGACGCGGCGGCGAGGCCTGAGGATTGTCCGAATCGGACGAGGAAGTGGAGAGGAGTACCAACCCCTTTCCACTTTCAATTTATAGCGCACCCCGGGGCTTGCGGCAAGGCCCGGGTCGTGCCGCAGAATTACCGGCCGAAGCCAGAACCTGCAGAAATAGGAGTCGCGAGTGCGTGTGTTGTTGTCGACGTATGGGTCGCGTGGGGACGTCGAACCGTTGGTGGGACTCGTGGTGCAGTTGCAGGCACTCGGCGCGGAGGTGCGGGTGTGCGCGCCGCCGGACGAGGACTTCGCCCAGCGGCTGGCCGGGGTCGGTGTGTCGATGGTGCCCGTCGGCCGGTCGGCGCGCGCGCTGACGACTGCGGCGCCGTCGGCGGCGGACCTGCCGCGGCGCGCGGCCGAGTTGATCGCCGGCCAGTTCGACGCGGTCACCGCGGCGGCCGAGGGATGTGACGCGTTGGTGGCGACCGGCGTGATGCCGGCCGCTGCCGGTGCACTGTCGGTGGCCGAGAAGCTGGGCATCCGCTCCGTGTCCGTGACGTTCCAGCAGCTGACCCTGCCGTCGCCGCATCGCCCGCCGCTCGCGTATCCGGGCCGGGCGTTCCCGCCGGATGTGACGGACAACCGGGCGCTGTGGGATCTGGACGCTCAGAGCATCGATGCACTGTTCGGGGAGGCGCTCGACACCAACCGGGCGTCGATCGGCCTGCCCCCGGTGGGCAACGTTCGCGACTACGTCATCGGCGACCGGCCGTGGCTGGCGACGGACCCGACCCTGGATCCGTGGCAGGAGACGCCGGACCTCGACGTCGTACAGACCGGTGCGTGGATCCTGCCCGACGACCGCCCACTCCCGGCCGAGTTGGTGGCGTTCCTGGACGCAGGCACACCACCGGTGTTCGTGGGCTTCGGCAGCATGCCCTTGCACGCGGCGACGGACGCCGCCGAGGTGGCCATCGAGGCGGTCCGCGCGCAGGGCCGCCGCGTACTCGTCGGGCGCGGTTGGGCCGACCTGGCCCTGATCGACGACGTGGACGACTGCTTCGCCGTCGGCGAGGTCAACCAGCAGGCACTGTTCCGGCGCGTGGCCGCTGTCGTGCATCACGGCGGCGCCGGGACTACGACGACGGCCACCCGGGCCGGCGCGCCTCAGGTGGTGGTGCCGCAGGCGGTGGATCAGCCGTACTGGGCCGGCCGGGTGGCCGACTTGGGCATCGGCGCGGCGCACGACGGTCCGGTTCCGGCCGTCGAGTCACTGTCGGCCGCGCTCACGGCGGCCCTGACCCCCGAGACCGGAGCACGCGCGGCCGCCGTGGCGGGCACGATCCGCACCGACGGTGCGGCGGTCGCCGCGACGTTGCTGCTCGACACGATCGCCCGCACCTCAGATCGGAGCTGATGACATGAAAAATCTGACTACCAGCGCGTTCGACCTTCCCGACCACCTCGCACCCAAGGCCGACCCGGCGCTGATCGCCGACGACGAGCTGCACTTCGCGGCCATCGCGGAAAGCCTCGAGCAGTCGATCGCCGACCTCGACCACCGCATCGACACCGAGCGCAAGGCACCCCGCCGGCTGGGCCAGGAGGCGATGGAGCGGGACATGATGGTCCACCGGCTGAACGCCGAGCTGCGTGCCTTGCGCCGCTACGGTTTGGACCTGTGCCTCGGGCACTTCGTCAGTGCAGACAACCCCGAGCCCGTGTACGTGGGACGACTCGGCCTCATGGACCGTGCGGGCAATCAGCTGCTCGTCGACTGGCGCTCCCCCGTGGCCGAGCCGTTCTTCGGTGCGACCCACGGCAATCCGATGGGTCTGGAACGCCGTCGCAGGTACCGCTGGACCCGCGGCCGGGTCAGCGACTACTGGGACGAGGTGTTCACCGCGGACGGGTTCGCAGGCAACGCCGCGCTCGACGACCAGTCCGCGTTCATCGCGAGCCTGGGCAGCAACCGGTCGGCCCGGATGCGGGACGTGCTCGGCACCATCCAGGCCGACCAGGACGCCATCATCCGCGCGGGATCCCGTGGCGCCCTCGTCGTCGACGGCGGGCCGGGTACGGGCAAGACCGTCGTCGCGTTGCACCGCGCCGCGTATCTCCTCTACTCCGACCCCCGACTCCGTCACGGCGTGCTGTTCGTCGGTCCGCACGAGCCCTACCTGGCCTACGTCGCCGATGTCCTGCCCAGCCTCGGAGAGGAGGGCGTGCAGCTCTGCACCCTGCGGGAGCTCGTCGCCGAGGGCGCCACCGCGACGGTCGAGACCGACCCGGATGTGGCCCGCCTGAAGTCTTCCGCGGATCTGGTGAAGGCCATCGACGCGGCGGTCGCGTTCTACGAGGAGCCGCCGACCGAGGGTATGACGGTCGCGACCGAGTGGTCCGACATCTGGCTGAGCGCCGACGACTGGGCCGAGGCGTTCGAAGCGCCGGAACCCGGTACTCCGCACAACGAGGCGCGCGAGCAGATCTGGGAGCTGCTGCTCACGATCCTGATCGACAAGTACGACGGTGACGTTCCGGCCCCCCAGCTTCGGAAGTCGTTGCAGCAGAACGACGAACTACGCACGACCCTCGACAACGCGTGGACCCTGATCGAGGCGGCCGACCTCGTCGCCGACCTGTGGTCGGTGCCCGCCTACCTGCACAAGTGCGCGCCCTGGCTCAGCCCCGACGACGTTCGGAAGCTGCAACGCCCGGACGCCCAGCGCTGGACGGTGTCCGACCTGCCGCTCCTCGACGCAGCACGGCAGCGGCTCGGCGACCCGGAGGAATCACGACGCCGGCGTCGCCACCAGGCCGCCGTCGCCGCCGAACGCGAGCAGAGGTCCAAGGTCATCGACGACCTGATCGCGTCCGATGCCTACGACGACGGTGAAAGTTTGATGACACAACTGCGGCAGAAGGACCTGCAGGAGATGCTGGTCGACGAAGCCGCGCTGTCCGGCACCGACCCCGACCTGCTCGACCGCACGTTCGCACACGTCGTCGTGGACGAAGCGCAGGAACTGACGGACGCCGAGTGGCAGATGTTGTTGCTGCGCTGCCCGTCCCGGAGCTTCACCATCGTCGGCGACCGCGCCCAGGCCAGGCACGGGTTCGCGGAGTCGTGGCAGGAACGGCTCGAGAGGGTCGGGCTCGACCGGATCGAACTGGCCTCTCTGACCGTCAATTACCGGACACCGAAAGAGGTCATGGCGGAAGCCGAGCCGGTCATCCGCGCCGTGCTCCCGGACGCCAACGTGCCGACCTCCATCCGCAGCAACGACATCCCCGTCGCACACGGATCCTTTTCCGATCTGGGCTCGATCCTCGACACCTGGCACGAAACAAACTCCGACGGGATCGCCTGCGTCATCGGCGATTCGACGTTCCGGGCCACGCCCCGCGTCCGTTCGCTGACCCCGGAGCTGTCGAAGGGGCTCGAATTCGACCTGGTCGTCCTCGTCGACCCGGACACCTTCGGCACGGGGATCGAAGGGGCCGTCGACCGCTACGTCGCCATGACCCGGGCGACCCAGCGACTCGTCATCCTCACGAGTACCTGACGTCGGCCGAAGCTCTCGAAGCGCCGCGATCATGGCCCGCTGAAGGAGTCCAAGGCGGCCACCAGCGCGGAGCTGAATCCGCCTCCACCGTGGCCGGCATCGTCAACCACGACGAGTCGACTTTCCGGCCAGGCCCGCGAGAGCTTCCAGGCCGTGTCCAACGGTCCCGAAACATCGAAGCGGCCGTGGACCAGCACTGCCGGGATACCTACCAGACGGCTCATTCCCTCCAGTATCTGGTTCGGGACGAGGAAGCACTCGTGACTCCAGTAATGCGTCACCAACCTGGCGAAAATCATCCGGAACGTTGCGTCCTCGTATCGGGGGCTCGGTCTCCATCCCGGCATCAACGACACGTGGGTGTCCTCCCACGCACACCACCTCCTCGCCGCCTCCTCGCGCACCGCCGCGTCCGGGTCGGCGAGGAGGCACGCATAAGCGGCCGCCAGATCCCCGTCCCGTTCGCCGGCCGGCACGGGAGCGATGAACTCCTCCCACTCCCTGGGGAAGATCCGACCCATGTCACGGGTGATCCAGTCGATCTCGGTTCGGGATCCGGACGTGATCGCTCCGAGCGCCATCGCGAGGACACGCTCGCGATGGCGCTGGGCGTAGACCAAACCCAGGGTCACACCCCAGGACACCCCGGCCACGACCCAACACCTGATCCCCAGATGCTTACGCAGGCGTTCGATGTCCTCCATCAAATGTGCTGTCGTGTTGGTCGATAGGTCGGTGTCGGGGCCGGCGGCAAGCGGGCGGCTGCGCCCGCATCCGCGTTGGTCGAACAGCACCGCGCGAAAAGCATTCGGGTCGAAGAAGCGTCGTGCGCCGGGAGTGCATCCAGATCCCGGCCCTCCGTGCAGATACAGCACCGGCGTCCCCGTGGGATTTCCGGTGGTCTCCCAATACAGGAAATGGCCGTCGGAAACGTCGAGAAACCCGGCTTCGTACGGTTCCACCGCAGGATGGAGAGCGCTACTCACGAACTCAGCTTCGCATCCTGCACGAGGAGACGAACCGCGAATCAGTCGTTCCCGGTCTCGGTGGTAGCCACCGCCGAGAGTCGCCTGCGACGATTGCAGGTGCCCTTCGAGAGGAGACGAACGATGACAGCCTCCGATCCACAGGTCACCACCCGCGAGGAGTGGCTCATCGCGCGGCGCGAGTTACTCGCACAGGAGAAGGAGCTGACCCGCCACCGCGATCGGGTGAACGCCGCTCGGCGCGCGCTACCGATGGTCGAAATTACCAAGGATTACGTTTTCGACGGCCCCGACGGCAGGACCGGACTTGCAGACCTGTTCGACGGCCGCGGCCAACTCCTGATCTACCACTTCATGTTCGAACCCGACGCCGACGAAGGATGCCCCTCCTGCTCGTTCACGATGGACAACGTCGGCAACCTCCGGCACCTCTACGCCCGGGACACCTCGTTCGCGGCCGTGTCACGCGCACCGCTGAACAAACTCGAGCAGTACCGCCGGCGCATGGGCTGGACCTTCCCCTGGTACTCCTCGCACGGCAGCGACTTCAACTACGACTTCCACGTCACCCTCGACGCGTCGGTCGCACCGGTCGAATACAACTACAAGGACGAGGCCGAACTCGTGCAGTCGGACCCCGCGTGGAAAGGCTGGTGCGGCGAAGAGCACGGCGTCAGTGTTTTCCTCCGCCAGGGTGAGCGCATCTTCCACACCTACTCCGGTTACGCGCGCTCCACCGAGATCCTCCTCGGCACCTATCACTGGCTCGACCTCACTGCCCGCGGCCGTCAGGAGGACTGGGAACCGCAACCTCGCCGCGGCGACGACCCCTTCATGAGTTGGCTACGCCGCCACGACGAATACGAACCAGGCGAGACTTCCGGAGAGAAGATCCCCGAGTGACCGCCTACATCAGTTCGAGCCCCGTTGCCTGCAATTCGAGATAGTCCCGCACCAACAGGTGAGAACACGGCGTGGACACCGCGGTCCAGGGCGTGTGCTGGGGTAATTGCAGTGTCAGCGATTCGGGTACCGCCTCGCGACACCTGATGACCGCCCGGAGTCGCGGCGTCAGGGAGTTCCACCACGCATCCAGCACATACCTGCACTGGGAGAGGTATTCGGAGAGTGGCCCTTGGAGAACCGCCATCTGCGGTACCGAATCAACTCCACCACTGATCCCCGCGACGCACGCGTCCCCGCATACGACCATCACCTGCCCGATGAATTGCGGCGGCATGATGCCTTCGGGGTTTCGCAGCAGAGCGAGGCGTGCGCCGGCGGACAGGGCTTCATAAGCCACTTCGGGGTCGATTGCCTCGTCACCCATGCCACGAACGTACCCGGCTGTGGGCGTCTCCTATCGGGAACAGCAATATGTAATCAGCCTGAGCGCCGGCGCGGCCACGTCAGCGTCCGATCACTTTCGCCTCCGGCGCGGCTCGGGTTCGCGTTCGGCTTCCGATCCGCCGAGCAGGTCACCGAGCGTCTCCCCCACGGCCTCGAGCGCGCCCTTGGTCTTGGACTTCGTGCTGCCGCTGCCCTTCACATCGGAAACGAGGTCGGTCAGGCCCTTCGGTTCGCTGCCGATCTCCAGTCGGTTCACCGCCTCGGCGAAGCGCAGGTAGGTATCCACACTGGCGACAACGACGCGGGCGTCGATGGTGAGCAGTTCGATACCGACCAGCGAGACCCGCACGTAGGCGTCGATGACGAGGCCCTTGTCCAAGATGGTGTCGATGACATCGGCGAGGCTGCTGGAACTCGGGCCGCCACCTGCTGTGGTCATCGCTGTGCTCCTCGCTTTCGACTACCGGAGGTTTTCGCCGGGGTGCTCCGCTTGCGGGGCGGTCGCCGCGCCGGTCGTTCCTCGGCCTCCTCTGCCGTCTCGTCGTCGACGTCGTCCGGCGGCGGTGTCTTCTTCGGTCGTTTTTTGCGTCCCAGCGCGCCCACCACACCCACGGTGTCGTCGACGAGCTTGTGCATTCTGCCCGCGGTGTCATCGGCGGCTTCCTCCACCGTGTCCACAGTGTCGTCGCTGACGTCTCCGGCCATGTCCGCGGTGTCCTCGACCAGGTCTTCGGCGGTCTCCAGGACCGCATCGCTGCCGGAGAGCAGCCGATTGTTGAGTGCGTCGACTCGGGCGGTGGCGGCGGTCATGGCCGCCACTTTCACGGCGTCGAGGAGTTGGCCACGCACCGATTCACTGAGCTCGGCGAACTCGGGCGAGGTTTGCAGCAGTTTCGAGGCCCGGTCCACCATCTCCTGGGGTCCGCCGGCGAGGCGGCCGGCACCCGCCGCCGCGAGCAGCAGTCCCAGTTTCTTCCGGTGCCCTCGGCCCAGCCAATAGCCCACGACCACCGCTGCCGCGATTTGCAATCGGGTCATCATCGTCGACTCCCTTCACCCGCATCGGCCGTCATCGGTCGACGCCGAGCGCCCGGAGCCGGCCGCCCGGCGTACCCCCAGATCGGTAAGTCCGGTGCGAACCAACCCCGAACCCGACTACCCGCAACGGATGGCCGTCAATCGGTCAAAAGGCCGCAATGGGGTGGGAAATTCGGTGGGTGTGACCGACGGTGGAAACCGCCCGACCGGTCGCTCCTCGGCGTACCCCGTGCACTCCGCGACGACCCGCTAGGTCGCCGAGCGTGGTCGACAGTCACCCGAATGTCCGATTCACACTTCGAGTTACCGGGTCTGTGCCATCGTGTGCCGCACGCAAGGCTGACGGTTCGTCGACATCGTGAAGACCGACCTCGGACGCGCCGATTCGGAGAGTGTCGAGGCCGAAGGCCGCGACAGGGCCGTGCACGCCGGGCTCGAGGACGGCATCCGGCGCTGCCGCGCGGACGGCACCCCAGGCCAAGAGCGATGCTGTCATCTCATAAGGATCAGGTCCGGCAAGGGCCGTCGTGGCCAATGCCCGACCGGAGTCGTCGCGGGCGACGGCGATGACCAGCGAACGGCCGTCGCTGTCCGGCTCACGGTGCGATCCGGGGAGCCGCTCGGACAGCCAGGTCAGTGCGGCCCGTGCCGGCGCCGACCGCAGGAGGGGTGCAGGGAGCGCGGTGGCCGTCCGTATCGGACGCGTCCATCGCCCCAACCACCCCATGCACACGTCGATATTCTCCAGCTGGGCGAAGACTCCGGCAGGCCCAGATGCTCCGAGCCGGCGACGGTCATCGCCGCACGGTTCACGCCCGCGTAGCTGAAGGTGCGCACACGCTTGCCGACGCGCTCGTCGACCAGGCGGGCGGGAGCCCCGGCGTGCGGGTGGCGATAGGCGAACGCATCATCGGCCGCCGCACCGACCAGGGTCTTCCGCGTGCCCCCCGTGGTCAGGCTGAAGACATCACGCAGGCCGCTTCGGTATCGCAGCGCGTCACCATGTCCTGCACGGGTGAGGAAGTAGCCGATCTCCATCCGGGTGGCCCGATCCCCCGCGCTCGTCAGCGCGAGCGCGCCGGCGAGGTTGCCCGGTACATAGTCGTAGCCGAACGCCGGCACTACGGTCGCTCCGCGGGCTGTCGCGACGGAGTCCAACTCGAAGACACGCCGGACGAAGGTTCCCTCCCCGGTGGAGTCGAAGTAGTGCGCCCCCGCCTGTACCGCCGCGGTCACCGTCGCCAGACCGAGCTGCATGAATGGCCCCACTAGTATGGTTTCGGCCGACCAGGGTCGGCTCCTCACCGCGTGCGAGCAGCTCTAGGAGTACTCGTTGCCCGGTATACCCTGTCGCGCCCAGCAAGACTATTCTGCGTCGTTCCACGGTTTCACGTTTCACTCACTGCCTGTCGACCGCGGACGTCAGTTCTGACTCGCCATCGACTGGTGTCGACGGAAGTACCCGATCCCGACGACATCAGAAGGTGGCCTCGCTATGGGATTGTCCTCCGACCTTGACAACGACCTTGCCTTTTGCGCGTCCCTGCTCGACGTAATCCAGTGCTGCTTTGGTTGATTCGAAGGGAAAGACCTGATCGACGACCGGATGTATGGCGCCGGCATCGATGATGGACGCAAGACGGCGTAATTGTTCTCCACTCGATTTCATGAACAGGAACGAATAGGTCACATCGCGTCGTTTCGCTGCCCGTCTGATTCGAAAGCTCAGCAGGCACATCACCTGTTGCACGATCCAGTTCAATCCGGCTTCTTTCGCGAAGCTGGGATCGGGTGGACCGGAGATGGAGATGATCTGTCCACCGGGTTTGAGAACGCGGAGTGATCTTTTGAGCGTCTCACCGCCGAGGGTGTCGAGGACGAGATCGTAGTCGTGCAGGATCTCCGCGAAATCATCCTTTTTGTAGTCGATGACGACATCCGCACCGAGGAGCTCGACCCAATCGGCATTCCCGGTGCTCGTCGTCGTGGCCACGGTCGCGCCGAGATGCTTGGCCAGTTGAATCGCGAACGTGCCGACACCGCCTGAGCCGGCATGGACCAGAACCTTCTGTCCCGCTTCCAGGTTTGCCCTCTCGATCAGCGCTTGCCACGCGGTCAAACCGACCAGAGGGATCGACGCCGCCTCTTCCATGGTGAGTTCTCGTGGCTTGATCGCCACGTCCTCCTCGTTCACGGAAATGAATTTCGCGAACGTGCCGATCCGATCTTGCCGGGGCCGCGCGTATACCTCGTCGCCGGGCTTGAATCGGCGCACCGCGGCGCCGACTCGAACGACGACACCGGCCAGGTCGTTGCCTAGGACGATCGGTAGACGGTACGGCAGAATAGCTTTGAGCTTTCCCTTCAGGATCTTCAGATCCAAGGGGTTCACACTCGCGGCGTGGATTTGAACCAGGACGTCATCATCTCGCAACTCCGGGTCGGGTACCTCACCCGCCCGCACACCGTCAATGTTCCCGTATCGATCGAGAACGACAGCCTTCATCGTGATTTCCTATCTCTTGTGTTCGTGCGGACCACAGCCGGTTTCGCTAGATGCGCGCCGGGCTGCGCTGATCGTTTTCACTGAGGTGCGGCAACTCTGGAACGAGTTGGTCGTTCCTGCCCAAGGCGGCAACTTCGGTTTCGAGGTCGGGAACTGTCGCGGCGGAGAACCGCCTGGTCCACGGCCACACGACCGGAGAATTCAGCAGCGCCTTGGCCCAGTTGGCGACGGCGACCGCCCGGGGAACGTAGACGCGACTGCGCCGGTATGCGAGCCCGTCGACGATGGCGGAGGCCGCTCGGTCGACACTGGTCGTGACGTTCCCCGGATACGGCAGGCGCCGGCGCATCTGCTGAAAAGAAGGAATGTCGACCTCGGCGCCCCGCACGAGGTCGGTGTCGATCCAGGACGGATGGACAAGACCGACGGTGATCCCGAGGTGGGCCACTTCCGCGCGATAGGCAAGTGCGAGCGACTCGACCCCGGCCTTACTCGCGCCGTAAGAGGCCAGACCGCCAATCGAGGTGAAGGACAGTGCGGATGCCACGATCAGGACGTGGCCCCGGCTGCGTTGCAGATGAGGTGTCGCATGCTTGAGGGTGCGGAATACGCCGTTCAGGTTGATGTCCACGACTCGCTCGAAGGACGCCTCGTCCGCGTGTCGCACCGTTCCGTAGGCGGCCACTCCGGCGTTGGCGACGACCATGTCCACGCCGTTCATGACATCGGCGCACTCGTCGATCGCGGACCGCAATCCCGCGCTGTCGCGCACGTCCGCCTCACACCAGTGCGCCGACGGGCCGAGTTCCTCGGAAAGGGCGCGCAGTCTGTCGGGTTCGAGACCGATCAGGGCGAGCCGAGCACCCTGCGCCGCGGCAAGGCGTGCTACCTGCTCGCCGATGCCGCGCGCGGCTCCGGTGACGATTACTTTGCGGCCCACGAGATCACGTTTCATGCGGCAACTGTAACTTCGTTATATGACGAAGGCAATGCCGCTGCTCCATCAACCTCCAGTCGGGATGAATCCGAGCCCCAGCAACGACTTCGCGCCGGGGCCCCGCGGTCTCGGCTCAGGCGCCCGCCGAGCTGTCCAAAGCGGGCCGGACCGAGTCGTACATGCGCACGGCCCTCTCGTGTGAGACCTCGGCACGTTCGCGCGTGTCGCCGAGGCCGACGGCAAAGTTCACGCCCATCGGCAGCAGCACCTGTCCCACCGCGTCGTCGAACTCGGCGAAGTGCTCGCCCAGCTCGAGAGTGATGTAGCCGTGCACGTAACTCCACAACTGCGCCGCGACCACCTCCGGGGCGTGGGGCTCGACCCTGCCGGAGTTCACCAAGCGCGCACACGCGTCGGTGACGTGTGTGTAGGCATCACGGAAGGCCGGAGAATGTCCACTCAACCGCACGTCCGACTCCAACGGTCGGTAGGTGGCACGAGTGGAGAGTCCGAACATCAGGTCGTAGAGGTGGGGGTTCTCGCGCGCCTGGCGCCGGCACGTCAATGCCAGCACGAACAGATCCACGACCGGATCCTCCGTCACAGGGACCTGGGAAAAGGCCGTGCCGAGTTCGGTGAATCCATGGTCTGCGACCGCGCGGACGAGCTCGGGGATGCCGCCGAAGTGGTGGTAGACGACCATCGTCGACAGTCCGGCCGCGGACGCCACCGTCCGCGCCTTGATCGCGGACGGGCCCTGTTCGGCCAGCAGGCCGACCGTGGCTCGAATCAGCCGCTCCGGCACACCCTCGGGTGTGGTCGGCGACGTCTCTCCCATATCTCCACCTGACTTCGCATTTTCCGCCCGGTGGGCACCGAAGTACCGAGTGACCCTTGCCACCACCGCATAACATGGTTATAGTACGTCATAACGAAGTTACAGGTTGATGGCCGCTCCCACGGGTGCTCGCCGCACGTCCTTCCCCTTCCTCCCATGTACGGATGTGAATCTCATGACACACGAAGACAAAGGCCATCTCGAGGTCGAGGACCGCGGGGACGTGCTGATCGTCCGCGTCGACGGCGGCCCGCACAGCCTGTTCGGCCTCGACATAGCCAACCAGCTCGAGGAGTTGGTGGACCGCGTCGACCGCGACGCGCACGTCCGTGCGGTCGTGTTCACCGGGACACGCCCCGGCCGGTTCGTCAGCCATGCGGATGTGCGGTGGCTGCAGGAAGAGGGTGCAGCGGTCCCGCCGCTGGGCCGTCGCGGTGCCTCCGCGATCGCGCGGGTGGCCAGAGGCGCTGATCGCGCCCGCGCCCTCGAGCCCGTGGTGCGCAGGACCCCGCTGTGGGGAGCGGTCCAGCTCGACCGGCTGCACGCGACGTTTCTGAAGATGAACGCCAGTGGCGTCATTTTCGTTGCCGCCCTGAATGGTTCAGCCCTCGGCCTCGGCGCGGAATTCGCCTGGGCGTGCGACCTGCGGGTCATGGCCGACGGTGACTTCTTCATCGGCCAGCCCGAGGTACTGCTGGGAATCAATCCGGGTGGTGGCGGTACCCAGCGCCTGACCCGACTGATCGGCACCCACCGCTCCCTGGTCGCCATCCTCGAAGGCAGGCCGTTCACTCCCGCGCAGGCCCTCGCCAACGGAGCCGTCGACGAGGTCGTCGCCCCCGACGACGTGATCACGCGGGCGACCGAACTCGCCGAGTACTTCGGTGCCCGCCCGAGGGAGGCGGTCGCGGCGGTCAAAAGATCCGTGTATTTCGGCGGATCGATGTCGCTGACGGAGGGTTTGCACGTCGAACGCACCGAATTCCTCGGCACCGACCAATCCGAGGACGGCCAGCAGCTGATGCTCGACTACCTCGCAACCACCGACGCCACCGGTGAGCTGCCCCTCTACAACCCGGACATCTACAAGCAGGCCCTCGAATCGGGCCGCGTGCCCGGCGGCTCGACGAACGGACGATGAGACCCGCCATGGCCACCAAGAAACCTTTCACCCGCCACGACGTCCTCTTCTCCTCCGGCGACAGCTCCTGCGCCGCGTGGCTGTATCTGCCCACCGGCGTCACCTCACCGCCCGTCGTCATCCTCGGACACGGCCTCGGTGCCACCCGCGACATGCGCTTGGACGCCTTCGCCGAACGTTTCGCCAAGGCCGGCATCGCCGCCTTCGCGTTCACCTATCGGCACTTCGGTGACAGCGGCGGTAGGCCGCGCCAGCTGCTGTCGATCACAAAGCAGCTCGCCGACTGGGATGCCGCCATCTCCTGGGTGAAGGCTCGTGGCGGTCTCGACAGCACACGCATCGCGGTCTGGGGCAGTTCCTTCGGCGGTGGCCACGCCATCACCGTCGCGTCACGGCATCCGGAACTGCGGGCGGCGGTCGCGCAGTGCCCGTTCACCGACGGGTTGGCCTCCGCGCTCGCGCTGGGCCCGGCCGCCTCAGTGAAGGCCTCCCCCGTGGTCGCCCGGGATCTGATGGCCAAGGTTGGTCGGCGCGCGCCGGTCATGATTCCGCTCGCCGGGCCCCCCGGTTCACTGGCACTGATGAACGCCCCGGACGCACTGCCCGGCTACCAGGCGATCGTGCCGGCAGGGACGACGTTCCGGAACGAGGTTGCGGCACGGGTGATTCCCAGTCTCGTCACCTACCGGCCCGGGCGGGCAGCGAAGAAGATCGCCTTTCCGATCCTGTTCTGCATCAGCAACACCGACACCGTCACCCCACCCGCCCAGACCCTCCGATACGCGCGGACAGCACCACGAGGCGAGATCAAGACCTACGACGCCGGCCACTTCGACTTCTACCTCGGCGAACCCTTCGAGGCCTTGGTCCGTGACCAGATCGACTTCCTCACCCGCCAACTCGACTCGGCACCGGTCACACCGTCACCGGGCCGGGCCGCACCACACCGAAGGTGAACACGACCACGATGAACTTCGCATCGCTGCCCGACCGCCGCGCCGATCTCGACCCGCACGCACCCGCGGTCTCCGACGCCACCGGATCGCTCACCAACGCTCAGTTCCTCGACCGAGTTCGCGCGGCCACCCGCCACCTCCACGACCGGGGAATCGGGCCCGGAGACGTCGTGGCCCTGAAGCTGACCAATCGCACCGAGTTCGTGGTGCTGCTGTTCGCGACCTGGCGGCTCGGCGCCACCATCACCCCGGTCAACCCGACCCTGACCGACGTCGAGGTCGCTCGGCAGCTCGCCGACTCCGCCGCACGGCTGCTCGTCGTCGAGGACGGCACGACCCTATTGGGTGGCGTTGCCACTCTCGCCGTCGACCAGCTGTTCCAGGAGGCGACCGAGTCCGATCACACACCACCTGCGGACTCGTCCGCACTCGCCCTGCTGATTTACACCAGCGGCACGACCGGGGTGCCGAAGGGCGTGATGCTCGACCACACCAACATCGACGCCATGGCCGAGATGGGTGCGCAGGCGCTGCAGTTGGGTCCGGCGGACCGATGCCTGCTGATCCTGCCGCTTTTCCACGTCAACGGCATCGTCGTCAGCGTCCTCACCCCGCTACTCGCCGGCGCGAGCGTCGTCATCGCCGGCCGATTCGATCCCCGAACCTTCTTCGACCTCGTCGAATCCGAACGCCCCACCTACTTCAGCGCGGTGCCGACGATCTACAGCATCCTGGCGGCGCTTCCGGCCGATGTTCGGCCCGACACGTCCTCACTGCGGTTCGGCATCTGCGGTGCCGCACCCGCCTCAGCGGAGTTGCTGACCCGGTTCGAGGACCGGTACGGGTTTGCCCTCCTCGAGGGCTACGGGCTGTCCGAAGGGACCTGCGCCTCCACCCTCAACCCTCTCACCGGACCCCGGCGCGCCGGAACGGTAGGGATCGCTTTCCTCGGTCAGGAGATGCGCATCGTCGACGAGAACGGCGTCGAACTGGGCCCCGGGGTGGACGGCGAGGTCGTCGTGCGCGGCCCCAATGTGATGCGCGGCTACCTCGGCCGTCCGGAGGACACCGCACAGACCGTCATCGACGGATGGCTGTACACAGGCGATGTCGGCCACCTCGATCCGGAGGGCTACCTGACCCTGGTGGGGCGCTCGAAAGACATGATCATCCGCGGCGGGGAGAACATCTATCCCAAGGAAATCGAGGACGTCCTCGCCGGCGACCCATCCGTGCTCGAGGCCGCCGTGATCGGCGTTCCCGACACCATCTGGGGTGAGGTCGTCGTCGCCTATGTCCAGCCGACACCCGATTCGACCGTCGATCCCGCTGCGTTGCAAGCGCTCTGCGCGCGCAAACTCAGCCGCTACAAGCGCCCCACCGCGCTCGTCGTGGTGGACACCATCGCCAAGAACGCGGTCGGCAAAATCGACAAGGTTGCACTGCGGGCCGCCCACACAGCGCTCTCTGCAACGTCGTGACCAACGAATCCGTCTGAAAGGAAACCTCTATGACGTCCCTCCACGACCCGTTACCACTGCCTTGCGGCCAGGTGCTTCCGAACCGCATCATGAAGTCCGCGTTGAGCGAAGCGCTCGGTGACAAGCGGAACTCACCCGACGGCCGCCTCGAACAGCTCTACACCACCTGGAGTCGAGGCGGGTACGGTCTACTCGTCACCGGCAACGTCATGATCGACCGCACCCAGCTCGGTGAGCCGGGCAATATCGTCATCGAGGACGAACGCGACCTCGACGCACTGACAAGCTGGGCCAAGACCACCAAGGACGCCGGCGTACCGATCTGGGTGCAACTCAACCATCCGGGACGCCAGTCGAACCCGCTGGCGCTCGGGCACACTCCCGTCGCCCCCAGCGCGGTCCCGCTCGATATTCCCGGCGCGGTAACCCCGCGTGAGCTGACTCCCGGCGAGATCGAGGACATCATCGAACGTTTCGCCGCCGCCGCTCTCGTTTGCGAGACAGCGGGTTTCGACGGCGTGCAAATTCACGGTGCACACGGCTACCTCGTCGCCCAGTTCCTCTCACCGCTGGCGAACCGGCGCGACGACGACTGGGGCGGTGACCCGGAGCGGCGGATGCGGTTCGTCCTCGAGGTCGTGCGCCGCATCCGCGCGAGGGTGTCGCCCGGCTTCGCGGTCGGCATCAAACTCAACTCGGCCGACTTCCAACGCGGCGGATTCACCGAGGACGAGTCGCGCGGCGTGGTCGCGGCACTGGCGCAGGAAGGCCTCGACCTGATCGAGGTCAGCGGCGGAAGCTACGAGTCCCCCGCCATGATGGGCACCGCCGCGGCCAGTACACGCGCCCGCGAGGCGTATTTCCTCGAGTACGCGCGCACGGTCCGCGCGCTGGCAGGAAATGTCCCGCTGGCGGTCACCGGCGGTTTCCGCTCCCGCACCGCCATGGATCAGGCGATCGGGGCCGGCGAATGCGATGTCGTCGGTATCGGCCGACCCACCGCAACGACGACCGACGCAGCCGACGTGATTCTCACCGGGCGAACCGACACTCTCACCACACACCAACTGCGATCCGGGATGCGAGGCGTCTTCGGCAAGGTGGTCGACCTGAAAACACTCGACGGGGTACTCGACCTCGGCTGGCACACCGACCAGCTGCACCGCATAAGCGCCGGTCTCGAACCCGACCTGAATCGGGGGCGCCTCGCCACCACGGTGGCACTGCTGCGCCGCAACGGCCGGGGGTCCTTCGGACGCAAACGCGGCGGCTAGCACAGACTCCGGACGGGTCGGAGGCTCAACGTTCGATGATTCGTCCGCGGTCCTGCATGTTCACGATCGCGGCTGCGGTGGCCGCGATCGTCCGGTCGCCGTCGTGGGTCAGCCCGTCGAGTACCCGCCGGGCCGCGGTGCCGGGAATCTCGGCAAGGGCCTGCGTTATCCGCAACCGCGTGGGCGCGTCCTCGGCGCCACCGAGCGTGTCCTGCAGGGCCTGGACGATGTCGTCGGCCGAGGGTGAGACCGTCGTCAGCAGGCCCAGCACTTCGGCGGCCTCCACATCGCGCCGCCCCTCGACGACCATCTCGATCAGGGCGGGTATCGAGTCGACGCTTCCGCGGGTGCCGAGAGCGAGGGCCGCGTACCCGCGGACCGTGGCGTCCGAATCATCGAGGGCTCGTCTCAGATGAACCGCCGCCTCCGCGGTGTGGATTGCCGCTATCGCGGTAGTGACGCGACGCCGGACATCGACCTCCTCCGCGTCGAGACCGTCGGCCAGATCCGCGAGTCCCGGGCCGGCGGCCCGCGCCAACGACCACTGCAGCGCTCCGGCCACATTGGTGTCGTCCTCCGACAGGATGGCCTCGACCAGCGCTTCGACGGGCAGCGACGCAGTCCCGTCCTGAGACAGGATCGCTTGCTGACGGCGGGCAGCGGACTCCGATTCGAGCGCACGCAACAGACTGACGACGCGCAGGACGTCGTCCCACTCCGCAGGCGAGGCGGCGTCGACGCGTTCGAGCTTGCCGAGCAGTTCCTGCTCGGCAGCGATCCGCCGGCGCGTGTGCCGGATGAGGTCTCCCACCAGATCGGCCGGTGCGAAATCGGGCTCGTCCAGTGCCCGCTTGGCCTCGTTCAACGACAGCCCCAAGGTCCTCAGGCTCTCGACGTGGAAGAGGCGTCGGATGTCGTCGGCGGAGTACTCGCGGTAGCCGCCGGACGTGCGGCCCGTGGGCTTCACCAGTCCCAGCCCGTCGTAGTGGCGCAACATCCGCGTGCTGACACCACAACGCCGGGAGACCTCACCGATCAACATTCCATCGCCTCCTGCTACGCGTCCGGACCGGTGACCGCGACGCGTTTCGCCGTCTCGACCGAGAGGGTGAACCCGCTGTCGGGGTCGTGACAGAGCCGCTTCGTCGCCTCCGCATGCGCTCGAATACGCGGATCGGGATTCGTCCCGGCCGCGTCGAGGACCGGGAGGACAGCGTCCCCGAGTCCCACCAGAGCACGGCTCAGACTGAGCTGCATGTGCTGGTCGCCCCGTCCGAGTTCGGTCGTCAGATCGGCCGCGAGGGCAGCCTCGTCGCCGGGCGGCACGAGTGCCACGGCGGCCCGCCACGCGCTGCGCGCGACCTCGTCGTGCTCGTCGTGCAGCAGTGCCGACACGGCGGGCCAGGCGAGCCGGTCCCCGATCTTGGACAGGGTGTGCAGCGACTGACTGCGGGCCTGCGCGGTGTCCGACCCGAGCTCCCGGACCAGTCTCGGCACCGTGAGCTCGGTCGGGAAGCGGCACAATGCCCAGGTCAGCATGTCCCGGACGAAGAAGTCCGGTTCGACGGCGCACCGATCGACGAGAGTGTCCGTGAGATGCGGATCGGGGCGTGTGCCTGCGGAGAGCGCCGCCCGCAGCCGACCCGACGGGTCGGCTGCGGACAGTGCGTCGACGAGGTGGGCATTCGACCCACCGTGGTTGGTTGTGTTCACGACAACCACCTCCTTCGCCGACCATTCGAGTCCTTGTCACTGTGTCAAAGTCAAGGGCTCGTTGTCAGGAGGCTGTCGTCTGCCGGTCAGCTCGTCATACTGGCGAACATGCCGGGCTCGTACGAACCCGCCGGATTGCGCACGATCACGTTGATCCGGTTGGCGGCGTTGATCAGGGCGACCAGCGAGACCAGCGCGGCGATCTGGTCGTCGTCGTAGTGCTTGCGCACCTGGGCCCAGGTCTCGTCGGACACGCCGTGGTGGGCGTCGGCGAGCCGAGTGCCTTCCTCGCTGAGCGCCAGCGCGGCCCGCTCTGCCTCGGTGAACACGGTGGCCTCGCGCCAGGCCGCGACGAGGTTGAGCCGGACCGGGGTCTCGCCGGCAGCTGTGGCGTCTTTGGTGTGCATGTCGGTGCAGAAGCCGCAGCCGTTGATCTGACTGGCCCGGATCTTGACCAGTTCCTGAGTGGCCTTCGGCAGTGGCGATTGGTCGATCACCAGGGACGCGTTGGCGAACCTCTTGCCGAACTTCAGGGCGATCTCGTTGTCGAACAGGTTGAATCGGGCGTCCATGACTTCGTCCTCACTCGTGGTGTCGTGTACTGCTCGGAACGAACATGAGATGCCGGCGACCCGATCCTTGTGACAAATCGTTCACGCCGCTGCCTCGAAGTCACGTAATTTGGCAGCGGGCAACACGGGTCGGCTGCCGTCTGGTGTCACAAAACGGCGGGGTCCGGTGTCTGGTGTGTGACACAGTCGAGAGTGAAGAGGAGCCACCATGGCCGGCACGTCGCAGACCACACCCGCAGATCGCGGCGGGAGCCAGGACGATCGTTCGGACCCCGCCACCGAGGCGTTCGTCGCCCACCGCAATCTGCTGTTCACCGTCGCCTACGAGATGCTCGGTTCGGCCGCCGACGCGGAAGACATCCTCCAGGAGACCTGGCTGCGGTGGGCGGGGGTCGATCTCGACACGGTCCGCAATCAGCGTGCGTACCTGGTCCGGATCACCACCCGCCAGGCGCTCGTCCGGCTGCGCACACTCAGCAGGCGCAAGGAGTCCTACGTCGGCCCCTGGTTGCCCGAGCCGCTGCTGACCGCGCCCGATGTGGCCGAGGACGTCGAGTTGGCCGACAGCGTCTCGATGGCGATGCTGCTGGTGCTGGAGACGCTCGCGCCGACCGAGCGGGCCGTGTTCGTGCTGCGTGAGGTGTTCGCTCTGGAGTACGGCGAGATCGCGGACGCCGTCGGCAAGAGCCCGGACGCCGTCCGTCAGATCGCGCACCGGGCGCGGGCGCATGTCGCGGCGCGCAGGCCGCGCGGCGTCGTATCCCCGGCCGAGTCCCGAGACGCACTCGAGGCCTTCCAACGGGCGCTCGAAACGGGCGATCTGCAGAGCCTGCTCGACCTGCTCGCACCGGACGTCGTCCTCCTGGGTGACGGTGGCGGAGTCAAGCAGGCCGTGCTGCGGCCCATCGTGGGGGCCGACAAGGTGGGTCGCCTGCTGGCGGCCGGCCTGCCCCGGATCGACGGCACGGTGTCGGTCGAGCCGGTGCAGATGAACGGCTCCCCCGCGCTGATCGTCCGGCTCGACGGGGAAATCGACGACGTCGTGGCGGTGCGGATGGACGACGGCAAGATCACCGGGCTCTACATCGTGCGCAACCCGGAGAAGCTGTCGCGCGTCGAGCGGGAAACCGCGGTGAGCCGCTGAGTCCGAAAGCCGTCTACCTCGTCGCCGCTTGGTGGCGGTCGCGCCACGCTCGCTCCCATTGCCGGGTCAGGGCGGGGTACACGACGAGGTATCGGAAAGGCGCGATGGCGGTCATGTAGAGCCGCCCGAACCATCCGTTGGGTTTGACGAGAACGGTCATCTGCAGTTCGTAATCGCCGTTCGCTCCTCTCGCCCAGCCGAGATGCATCACGGTGTGCACGGTCTTGTTCGCCAGCTCGCGGGCGGACTCCGTGTCGAGCTCGTACACCGCGGTGAGGGGCATGCCCTCGTCGTCCGGGCCGCGCGGAGCGGCGCGGAGGTCGCTGGGCAGGCGGTCGCGGAGCGAGGCAACCCGCTCACCGACACCAGTTGAGGCATTGTCCCAGCCGAAGAGTGCCCCGAGTTTCCATCGGGCGGCGAACAGGAACCTCACCAGTCGGGGCTGCTTCGCGGGTCCGCCTGCGGCTCGCATCGCCGCGAGCATCGTCGGGAAGTCGTCGGGCCCGGCTCCGGGAGTGCGGAACGACCACACGTCCTCGACGTCGAAGTCTCGCGTGAATTCGTGGATGCGCCAGGGCTGCTCGATGTAGGTGGCCTCTGCTATTCGTGGCACTGTCGTCCCCGATCTATACGGCACCGTATATTTCATCTATACGGTACCGTACAAATTGAACGCGATCAATGGAGGTGGCCCGATTCCCGCCGTCGCCCGCACGACACGAGCCCGCTGGATAGAGGCGGGCCTCGACGCCCTCGCGCGAGGAGGGCCCGACGCCGTCCGCGTCGAGACTCTCGCCGCCGAACTCGGCGTGACGAAGGGCGGGTTCTACGGCTACTTCGACGGCCGTCCCGCGTTGCTCACCGAGATGCTCGACGAGTGGGAACGCCGCTGCACCAAAGCCGTTATCGCCCAAGCCGATGCCGAAGGCGGCACCCCCGCCGACAGAATCCGGCGCGTGGGGCAACTGACCTACTCGGAGGACTTTCAACGGATCGATCTCGCGATCCGGGCCTGGGCCCACCACGACCGGTCCGTCGCGGCGCGCCTGCACGCCATCGACAACGAGCGGATGGACTTCCTGCGAAAGATGTTCGGCACCTTCGTCACCGACCCCGACGAAATCGAGGCACGCAGCACCCTCATGTTCGGACTTGCGATCGGCCGCCACTTCATCGTCGCGGACCACCCCGGGTACACCAAACGCGAAGCCATCCAACTCGCCGGAGAATTCCTCCTGCGCCCGTCCGGTACGAACAGCTCAGCCGGGTAAGGGTTTCCGACTGCTGACTCAGTCGAGGTGAGCCGACAGCAGCCACGCCGGCAGCTTGGACCGGCCCTTCTCGTCGTGCTCCCAGCTGGCGGCCTGTTCCGGGCCGAGCAGCGCGTGGATGAAGGCCGGGCGAATGTCGTCGATGGTCCAGAACTCGGCGACGGCCTCGCGCAGCTCGTCGTCGGTCACCGGGTTCGGTCCCTCGCCCTCGGGGAAGGCGCCCTTCGCGAACACCAGGATGTAGTAGGACGCGCCGGGTGCGGCCGCCCGAGCGACCGCGCGCAGGTAGTCGCGCCGCCGGTCGACGGGAAGGGAATGGAACAGGGTGCTGTCGACGACCGTGGAGAACCGGCCGTCGAAACCCGTGAACGAACTGATGTCCGCCACCTGATACGTCGCCGTCGTCAGTCCACGATCGGCTGCGGCGGCCTGAGCCACCGCGATGGCCGTCGGCGACAGGTCCAGGCCCACCACCGTGTAGCCCTGCGCCGCCAGCTGAAGGGACGTCTCGGCATGTCCGCAGCCCGCGTCCAGCACGTCGCTGCGGAACTTGCCCTCCGCGATCAGCCCGGCGATCTCGGGCTGCGGCTCACCGATGTTCCACGGCACCGGTCCCGTAAATTCCTCCGCGTCGCCTCGGTAGATGTCGTCCCACGGCGCAACCTGGTTGTCCTCGGTCATGACATCGACGGTACGCCCGCACTACCGTGCCGATGTGGATCTTTTCTCACGCTCGTGGTCGGCGTTACGCACGGCGGTCGCCGACCTGCCGGACGAGGACTTCGCACAGCAGTCCGGCTGTAGCGGCTGGCTCGTGCGGGATCTGGTGTGCCACCTGATCATCGACGCGCAGGACGTCCTGATCACCCTCGTCACCCCCGCCGACACGGAACCGACTCGCGACGCCGTGACCTACTGGGACCTCGCCGACACGCCGCCGACCGGCGACGACCCGCTCGACGCGCTGATCGTCCGTCTGGCCGCCGCGTACCAGGAGCCTCGGCTGCTCAAATACCACTTCGACGACGTCGGCTCCGCCGCCGGCCGCGCCGCCGAACTCGCCGACCCGAATCTGCGGATCAGCACCCGCGACGAGGTCCTCACTGCAGGCGACTACCTCTCCGCGTATGTCCTGGAATCGACGCTGCACCACCTCGACCTGATCGCTTACCTCCCAGGCGTGGCGGAACCGCCCGCAGAGGGCCTCGCCCGGTCCCGCGACTTGCTGGAGAAGATCGCCGGGGCCGCATTCCCCGCGTCGTTCTCCGACAGGGACACACTGCGGGTCGGCACCGGACGGCGGGACCCGACCGACACGGAGAAGGCCGAACTCGGCGAGCTGGCGACGAAACTCCCGCTCATCCTCGAATGACTCGGATTACGTCTACCTCAGTGATGAGTCAGCTGGATCACGCCGTCGGGCAGATTTCATCGAACGTATCGCGGACCGGATGAATCGATCTGGACGAATTCCGGTATCAGCCGAATCTGCGGGACGCTATGGACTTCTGCGTGAGGAAGCTGAAATCAAACGCGCTCGAGGTCCCGAGGTACGGGCGAGGTTCGGGTGCGAAGGAATCAGGCCGAGGCGGCAGGGTCCTCCTCGGACCCCAGATTCCGCACCAGCCACCGATCGTCGACGAGATGCATCAGGATCGGAAACACCGGCCGAGGAACGTTCGGCTCCCACACACCGCTGTCGAGCGTCGACATCTCGTGCACATAGAGCACCTCCACACCGGGGCCCACGATCCTTGTTCCGGTACCGATCCCCCACGTCGCCGGGTCCGGCAGCATCGCCCGGAACGACCGCACATGCACACGCTCGAAATGCACCCACAGCGGATGCTCCGGCACCGGACCCGCGAGGGCCGCCGCGACCGCCTCACCCTCCCAACCGTCGACAGTCATCTGATAATGGTTGTCCCGCACCCACCGCCATGCGAGTACCGACCGGAAGTCGGGATCCACGTTCGGCCACACCGATAACAGATCACCGTCGACGCACACCGACGTCAAGAACGCCCACGCCGCACTCACCAGCTTCGTATGCCCGAGGAACCGCAATAATTCCGCCGGATCCATCGCACGAAGCTCGAGGTAGGCCTCCCGCATCTCGGGCAGCAAGGCGCTGACCTGTTCGTCGGTCAACTCAGGAAAGGAGGACGCAGCCGGCACCGCACCAATGTCGGGAGCCTCGCCCCGGGCGACGAGCAAGGCGCGGACGGCGTTGACGAACTGTGGGGTCAGCCGCTCGAGCGACTCGAGCAGATCCCCCACCGTGCGCGGCGGGAGCATGTTCCGTTCGAGCAGTACGTGCATGCTCTCGAGCACTGCTTCCGGGTCCAGATCGAGCAGATCACAGAGGAATTCGTCGGGGTGGATCGCCTCGACGTCGAACGGATCGAGGGCCGCCGGCGGGAAATCCGGCAGGGTGGCGGTCACGATCACACCCGCACCGGACCGCACCGCCGCAGCCAGGACGTGCCGGTCCTTCGGATCGTTGGTCATCGCGGGGATCAGCTCACGGTATCCGCGTGATTCCTCCTCTGCGAGGGGGAATGCTCTGCGCATCTGCTGCACTCGCCGCGCCGCCTGCTGCGGCGACTTACCGAACCTCTCCCCGGACAGGTTGCGCTCGACCTCGTCTAGCAGATCCGCTGTCCACACCGGCCGGAACAACTCGGAATCGGCCAGCGTCAGCAGCAGGTTGTTCAGGGCCTGGGGAAGCATGACGCACGTGTCGAGAACTACCCGCAAGGTCGTCATAGGTCACCCTGCCCAGATCAACGAGTCGACACGAAGCCGTCAGCGGCATCGCCCGGGTCCGGGGGTTCCTCGTGCGCCATCTCCTCGAACACCTGGCCCCGGCGCGCCCGCTCACCCTGCTGGAATTCGAGCACGTCCGCCAACTCCACCCGCCGATGCCGGCCCGGCGACGTGTACGGAATCTTCCCCGCTTCCAACAACCGCACCAACGTCGGCCGCGTAATGCCCAACAGGTCCGCGGCCTCCTGCGTCGTCAACACCGTGCGATGAGGTTCCACCGTCACCGCCTGACCCCGATCCAAAGCAGCAACCGCGTCGACGAGCAACCCCCGAACACTGTCCGGCAACGGCACCGACCCGCCCGGGGACGAGATCGACACCTCGTCAGAACCAGCAAGAACGGCCTTCAGTGCTGCGAGAAGATCCCGATCGTCGGTGGCCGGCGGCAATACCGTGTGGTTCGACCCAGCGCCCATACCTCACCATAAAACGAAAAAAACGAACACACAATGCGGCTGGGCAGCAGCGTAACGGATGACGGACTCAGGAACGAGATCGCGAGCACCATTCCCAGCCAGGCGAGACGGCATGGGCTGCGGTCATCTGGCCTCCCTGTCTGTCCTCGCCGGTGCGGCGAGGGTGATCTCGGACAGGCTGCACCGGAACTCGTCATTCGACAGCTGCGGACGGCTGATTCTCCCGAGTAGTCTGTCTGGGCATGGCACGGGATGAGCGTGGTGTGACAGCCCAGAGTGAGGACTTCGCTGCCTGGTACAACGAGGTGGTGTTCAAGGCGGGTCTCGTGGATCGAGGTCCGGCCAAGGGCACCATGGTGATTAGGCCGTACGGGTACCGGCTGTGGGAGCTGTTGCAGTCCGAGCTGGACCGTCGCATCAAGGACACCGGTCACGAGAATGCGTACTTCCCGTTGCTGATTCCGGAAAGCTACCTGGGCCGGGAGGCCGAACACGTCGAAGGGTTCTCCCCGGAACTGGCGGTGGTCACCCGCGCCGGCGGGAAAGTTCTCGAAGAGCCGTTGGTGGTGCGGCCGACGTCGGAGACGGTGATCGGCGAGATGATGGCCAAGTGGATCAGCTCGCACCGCGACCTGCCGCTGCTGTTGAATCAATGGGCGAATGTGGTGCGGTGGGAGCTGCGGCCGCGAATGTTCCTGCGCACGACAGAGTTTCTGTGGCAGGAGGGTCATACCGCGCACGTCGACGAGGCTGCCGCCCGCCGCGAGACGATGCTGGCCCTGGACATCTATCACGAGGTGGCGCGTGAGTTGGCCGCGATCCCGGTCGTTCCGGGTGAGAAGACACCCGGCGAACGGTTCGCCGGTGCGGTGGCGACCTACACGATCGAGGGCATGATGCGTGACGGCCGTGCACTGCAGTCCGGCACCTCGCATTACATGGGCACCAAGTTCGCGTCGGCGTTCGACATCCGGTTCACCAGCGAGGCTAGACGAGAGAAGTTGTGTCACACCACGTCCTGGGGAATGAGTACCCGGATGATCGGCGGCATCGTCATGACTCACGGCGACGACAAGGGCCTGGTGTTCCCGCCGCGGTTGGCGCCCCACCAGGTGGTGATCGTGCCGATCACCCGCGGCGGCAACGTCGCGGTCGAGGAAGCGGCCGACGAGCTGGCCCGCCGCCTGCGGTCGGTAGGGGTGCGGACCCATGTCGATGCCCGTCCCCACCTCACCCCGGGTTTCAAGTACAACGAGTGGGAGATGCGCGGCGTCCCGGTCCGGCTCGAGCTCGGCCCGCGAGATCTGGAGGCCCGCACCGTGATGATGGTGAAACGGCTCGGCGACGACGGCAAGCAGGCCGTGCCGATCGACTCCCTGCCCGAGACCATGCCGGGGGTCCTGGACGACTTTCAGGCCTTCCTGCTCGCTCGGGCCACCGCGTTCCGCGACGACCACACCCGAACCGTCGACAACTGGGAGGATTTCGCGGACGCGGTGTCGACCGGGTGGGCACTGGCCCTGCACTGCGGGATTGCCGCGTGCGAGGAGGAGATCAAGTCCCTCACTGCTGCCACCCCGCGATGTGTTCCGCTCGGCGGCGAACCGGACGCAGGTGGGTGCGTGCGATGTGGCGCGGCGTCGGCGTATGGCAAGCGGGTGATCTTCGGGCGAGCGTACTGACGGGGCGTACGTACAGGGGTGGCTATCACCACCCCTCGGGGGACTATTCGAAGGCCGGGCACTCGACGGACGCTGGGGATCTCGAAAACCGACTACTCGGAGAGAAACCCCACGACCGAAAGGAACCCCCCCATGCCCCGCATCCTCGGTGCCACCGTCCCTGACGTCCACGAACACGATCCGCCGGGCGCGGCCCTGCCCGCCGTCGAATCCGTCCACAAAGAGGTCCGTCACCACTGGGCCTTCGCCCGGATGGGCCTGTACCTGCTGCTCGCCTCACTACCGCTGCTCGCGATCTCGGCGCAGGTGTTCGGTGTCGTGCCGATGAATGCCACCGGTGCGCTGGTGATCATTCCGCTCGCCGCCACCCTCGCCGTGTTGTGCGTGTTCGCTCCGCACCCGATCGACCGCATCGTCGGCCACGGCCTCGGCTGGGGGATGTTCGCGTGTCTGGCCTACGACGTCTTCCGCCTCGACACCGTGTATCTGCTCGGGTTGTGGGGCGACTTCATTCCGAAAATGGGTACGTGGCTGCACTCGGGAACCGACACCCGGACCGGCGCGATCGTCGGCTACCTGTGGCGGTACCTCGGCGACGGCGGCGGCATCGGAATCGCCTTCTTCCTCATCGCCCTCGCGCTCGGCCTCCAACATCGGTCACGCCGCGTCGTCCTCCTCGCGTTCGTCACCTTCGCGGTGTTCCCGGTGTGGGCCGGGCTCATCGGAACGGTCGCCCTGTCGCCGCACGGACAGCACGACATGTTCCCGCTCACGCCGACGACGATCACGTTGTCGCTGATCGGGCACCTGATCTTCGGGCTCGTGCTCGGTCTCGGCTTCCTGCGCGCGCGGGGCCGACTCGGCCAGCACTGGCCGTGGCCGCCGCTGCTCCCGGTGCGGTCGCGGGCCGGTACGCCGCAGCCGCGCAGTGAGGCGCTGGTGCCCGCGTGCGGCGAGTGCGGCGCGACCGCACGGTAGGACCCTCCCCAGGTGAGTGGCGAAGCGTGCTCGGGCACGTTTCGCCACTCACGTGTGGGTGAGGTGCCGGTCCTTCACCTTCCGGCCCACCGCCACGGACAGCAGCATCAGCAGTGCCGCCCCCACGAAGCAGGTGGCGTAACCGAGGTGCGGGGCGAGGAGTGAGATGACCAACGGGACGGCGAAGCCGACGTAGATCAGGCAGTAGAACACCGCCACGGTCTGCGCGAGTTCGTCTGCCGGTGCCAGTCTTTCGACGGACGCGAGACCGGAACCGAGCAGTATGCCGTAGCAGGCTCCGAGGAGGAAGGCCGCGACGACGATCGCGGCGACGGCCGGCGCCCCGTCCGTGTACGCGACCACGGTCGCGGCGCCGAAGCCCAGCACCCCGAGGGTGATGCCGACCCGGATTCCGGCGGCGGCGTCGTCCTGCTGCGACCACCGTTTGGCCCACGGCTGGATCACCGCACCGGTGATCAGGGTCAGCGCCGCGACGAGCCCGGTGAAGGCCACCGACGTGGACCGCAGCGACTCGGAGACGAGCGGCGGAAGGGTCGCGAACGACACGGTCGCCACACCGAACACCCACGGTGCCCAGGGTGCGATGCCCCATCGGAACTGGGGTGTCGCCAGCGCCGACAGGGGTGTGGCGGTGAGGTCGGTCGCCCGGACCCGAACGTCGGGCACCGCCCACACCAGCGCCAGGGCTCCGAGCATCAGCGCGATGTGCACCAGGTACGGGAGCAGTTCGGGGGCGGGGAGCCACTGCGCGATCACGCCGGCGAACAGGGCTCCGCAGCCGAATCCCGCGGACAACGACACGGCGGCGCGGCGTGCACCCGCCCCGGCCGGGGCGGTGGAGCCGAGTTCCTTCATCCAGGCGGTGCCGGCGCCGAACGCCATGCCGGACGCGAGTCCGGCCAGCACCCGGCCCAGGTAGAGCAGGTCGGGGACGGCGGCGCCCGCGATGAGGACGAGGGAGGAGACGATGCCGACGGGGATCATCGGGCGGATCACCGCGCGCCGCCCGAACCGGTCGGACACGCGCCCGAAGTACAGCAGAGCGGGCACCAGCCCGACGACGTACGACGCGAGCATCGCGGTGAACGAGCCGTTGCCGAGACCGAGATGTTCGCGGTAGACGAGCTGCATCGGGGCGAACTGGTTGGCACCCCAGCTGACCGCGAACAGCGCGGCGGCGAGGCGGACCCAGGGCGGAAGCATCACCTGATCCTCCCAGAGCCCGTAGCGCGGCGAAGTATCAACTCTTCACAGCTCGGGCCACGGTTTCCTGTGCACACTGGCCGTGTGCGGCGGGTCCGGCGATGTCTAGCGTCGACCCCTGAGCACGAGCCGAGGAGGACATGTGTGGGGTAACGACGGCAGTTGGGTCGGCTCGGACGCGCAGACGATCGCCCGCGCGGTGACGAACCGGGAGGTGTCCGCGAGCCAGGTGCTCGACGACCACCTGGCGCACATCAAGGCCCGGAACCCGGAGCTGAACGCCGTCGTCACCGTCGCGGAGGATCAGGCGATCCGGGCCGCCGACGACCTCGACATCCGGATCGGCCGAGGGGAGGACGTCGGTCCTCTGGCCGGGGTCCCGTTCACCGTGAAGGACCTGATCGCCACCGCGGGTGTCCGGACGACGGCGGGATCGCGCGCGCTCGAGCACAACGTGCCTTCTGTCGACGCGCCCGCGGTGGCCGCGATGAGGGCGGCCGGCGCGATTCTCGTCGGGAAGACGAACACCCCGGAGTTCGGGGCCAGCGGCCTGACGCACAACGACCTGTTCGGGTACACCGTGAACCCGCTGCGGCCCGGCGGTGTTCCCCGCTCCCCCGGCGGTTCGAGCGGCGGCGAGGCGGCGGCGATCGCGTCCGGGATGAGTGTTGTCGGTCTCGGCACCGACTTCGGCGGCTCGGTCCGCTGGCCCGCCCACTGCACGGGTCTGCGGTCGGTGCGCCCGACGATCGGCCGGGTGGACCCCGACGGACAGTATCCCGGCGTCCCGTCGGGTGATCACCTGCTGACCAATCTGGCGACCATGCACGGCACGCTGCAGACGATCGGCCCGATGGCGCGGACACTGGACGATGCGGCGCTCGTGCTGCGGGTGCTCTCGTCCCGGCAGTACCGCTGGACGGACCCGGCTTCGGTGGACCTTCCGCGTCTCGACATCACGTGGGCGCCCGGTGACGGAACCGTGCCCGTCGGCGAGGAGATCGCCGCGGCCGTCGCCGGCGCCGCCGGCAGGCTCGATGCCCGACCGTACCGAGGGGCGGCGCTGTCGGAGGGGAACGAGCTGTTCGGTACTTTGCGTTCGGTCGAAACCCACACCGACATAGAAGAACTCGGCACCGACTTCGGAACGAACATCGCCACGATGCTCGCCGACGCGCGGGACGTGGACCGGCGCCTGGTCGAGCGACTGTGGGCGCAGCGAGCGGAACTCGTCCACCGATTGCTCGGCGAGATGGGCGACGTGCTCGTCCTTCCCGTCGCCTCGATCCCGGCGCCACCGCTCGGCGAGGAACTGTTCGACGTCGGTGGGCAGTCGCTCACGTGGGCTCAGGCCCTGGCGAGTTGCCGCGCGATCAGTGTGACGGGTCTGCCGTCCGTCGTCGTTCCGGTGGGAAGCACCCGGTCCGGGTTGCCGATCGGCGTGCAGGTCGTCGCGCGCCCATGGTGCGAGCACGTGGCGTTGGCCGTGGCCGCCCGGTTGTGAGGCGACCACGGCCGACGCGGGTGTCAGATCACCCGGTCTCGCCGCAGGCCCTCGATGTCTTCGTCGCTCAGCCCGAATTCACCGAGCACCTCGGCCGTGTCCTGTCCCAGCACCATCGGCGGCGCATTCCGGATGGGCAGGGTCTCGTCGTCCACCCAGAACGGACCACGGACCAGCGGCACTTCACCGCCGTTCGGTGTGGCCACCGGCTGCACCATCTTCAGCGCCTGCACCTGCGGGTCGGCGAAGGCCTGATCGATCGTGTGGACGGGACCGCACGGGATGCCCGCCGCGCGAATCGCCGTCACCCATTCGGCGGCCGGCCGCACGGACAGCAGTTCGAGGAGTTCCTTGGTGAGCCGATCGCGGTGCGCGAGTCGCGACTGGCCGGTGCGGTATTCGGGCCGGTCGGCGAGTTCGGGATCCCCGAGAACCTGGCACAGCGACTCCCAGTGCCGATCCGAGCCGGTCGCGATGATGATGGGGAAATCGGCCGTGTCGAACGTGCCGTACGGCGTGATCGTCGGGTGCGTGTTGCCGTTCGGCTCCGCGACGCGTCCGGTGCTCAGATAGTTCTGCGCCTGGAACGACATGATCGACAGGGCCGATTCGAGCAGCGACGTCTGCACGTGATGGCCGGCGCCGTCACGGCCCCGCGACACGAGTGCCGCCGTGATGCCCAGCGCCGCATAGATACCGGACACCGTATCAATGATCGGGATGCCGACGCGCATCGGCGTGTGGTCGCCCGCGCCGGTCACCGACATCAGGCCCGACATGCCCTGCGCCACCTGATCGAGTCCCGGGGAGAACTGCTCGGGTCCGGTCGGGCCGAAACCACTGACACTCATGACGATCACTCCGGGATTGTCCTCGGCGAGCGACTCCTGATCGAGTCCCATGTCCGCGAGGACGCCGGGTCGGAAGTTCTCGACGATGACGTCCACGTCGACGGCCATGCGGCGCAGCAGTTTCCGACCCTGCTCGCTGCGCATGTCGAGCGCGACGGACCGTTTGCCGCGGTTGACGGAGGCGAAGTACAGGCTGTCGCTGCCGTCGAACGGCGGCCACTGCCGGGAACTGTCGCCACCGGAACGGGTCTCGACCTTGATGATGTCGGCGCCGAAATCGGACAGCAGTGCCGTGCACAGCGGACCGGCGAGGGCCCGCGTGAGGTCGAGGACCCGGATCCCGCTGAGCAACTGGTTCATGGTGGATCCTCGGTTCTCTGTGAAGGAAGGGGGACCGTCCGAGAATTGCGGACCCGCCGATCGATAGCGATGGCGAGAATGCACAAGCGGCCGCTGGGGATTTCGGCGCATTGTGTGCCGCGACGGCCGGTCGCCGCCGGTTAGCGTGAGGGTCCCGACGAAGCACCCGAGGAGTACGAGGCGATGCGCGACATCCTGACGGGCCTGCAAGCGTGGTTCGATCGCGGCGAGAACTTCGTCCTCGCCACGGTGGTGCGCACCTGGAAGTCGTCTCCGCGGGCACCGGGCGCGGCGATGGCCGTGTCGGAATCCGGTGAGGTGCTCGGAAGTGTGTCCGGTGGGTGTGTCGAGAGCGCGCTGTACGAGACGGCGCGGGACGTGCTGGCCGACGGGCGCAGCCGGACCGAGGTGTTCTGCGTGGCGGACGACGACGCGATCGGTGTCGGTCTGACGTGCGGCGGCACCATCGAGGTGTTCGTTCAGCGTATCGGGCACAACGACTTCCCGGACTTCGCGGACGTGGCGCGCAGGATCCGCGGCGGTGAGCCGATCGCCGTCGTGACGGAGACCGGCGACGGAGCACGGACCCGGCGCTGCGTGATCACCGGGGACGGGGCCGCGGGCGACCTCGACCTGCCCGAGACCGATGTCGATAATGTCCGCCGTCGCCTCGACGCCGGTGAGTCGCGGGTGTATCAGCTGCGGTCCGAGACGGTATGCATGGTCGAGATCTTCGCGCCCCCGCCGCGGATGTACATCTTCGGGGCCATCGACTTCGCGGCGGCCATGTGCACGTTGGGCGCGTTCGCCGGCTACCACGTCACGGTGATCGACGCCCGCGCCGTGTTCGCGACGCGCGCCCGGTTCCCGGACGCCGACGACGTCGTCGTGATGTGGCCGCACCGCTTCCTCGAGACCGCGCCGGTCGACCACCGAACGGTCCTCGCGGTGCTCACCCACGACGAGAAATTCGACATCCCACTGCTGGGCCTGGCCCTGCGATCGGACGCCGCGTACATCGGCGCGATGGGCAGCCGGGCCACGCACGAGCGCCGGGTCGCGCTGCTGCGGGAACAGGGGACGACCGCGGCGGAGCTGGCACGGCTGCACTCCCCGATCGGCCTAGACCTTGGCGCGCGTACTCCCGAGGAGACCGCGGTGTCGATCCTCGCCGAGATGATGAAGACGACCCGGGGCACCACCGGGCTCGAGCTCCAGCAGCTGAGCGGTTCGATTCACCGTGATGTCGAAGTCCAGGAGTGCGTAGCCGGCGGGCCACCAGTCGCATCACGGCGTGGGTAATCGGACGCAGTTTCGGGTAACCGGACGTGGAGCGACGACGCGGGATGTCAAGGCGGTGGAAGGGGCGTCTCCCGCGCCGGTATGGAACCCCTGCGGCGGCACCCAGTCCTTCCTTTCACCCGATACAGAGGCCTCATGAACATCATCACCGCACTTCCCCTGGCCGTACTGCGCGCGCAGTACACGATCGTGCGCTACCCCCTTCACCTGATCGACGAACAGGTCATCGCACACCTGGCACCCGCAGCACCGGCCCGACGGCTGTACCGGGGCGGCCTCGGCCTGCTCGATTGCGCCGTCGGCAGCGTTCTGGGTCACCAGGACCGTGCCCATCGTGGCGCCGACGCCCCACCCCGCATCACCCTGGTCGCCGGCACCGCCCCCGACACCGATGACGATCCCGGCGCCTCGGATATCGCTGCCGCCGAGGTCGAGACCGCCTCTCGGTCCGCGACCGTAGGGAACGCCGAGCTGAACGAGAAGGCGGCCCATCAACTCGACACCGATTCGCTCGCCGAGAACCTCGACGACGTAGCCGACACCGCCGACCCGGCGACCACCACCGTCATAACCCGGCTTGCGGACGCCGCGAGCACCGAACCCGACACGACACTGACCGGTGAGCTGGCCGACCGCGTAGCCGAACTCGCCCGGGCCGACACCCCACCACCGGGCACCCGGACAACCCCGACCGGCAAACGCCACTAATCTGCGGAGATCACGCGGTCACGCCAACTCGGCTGCCCAATCGTCGAAGCTCTGCCACCCCACCTCGGGGTAGAGCCGGCGCAGTTCGCCGATATTCGCGTCGTATCCGGTGTCGGTAAGGAAGCGGAACATCGCGCGCATGTCCGGCGATGCGATGGCGTCCGCGTCGGACGCATGGGCATGAACCGGCGTGCCCAGTACCTCGCCGAGCACTTCGGCCATCCGACGTGGCGTCGGATCGTCCGACGCCAGGTCGATTCGTGTCCGGGCAAAGCGGTCCGGGTCGTCGAACACGAGGGCGACGAACCGACCGAGGTCCCGGCGCGACAACTGCTGCAGCGGGGTGTCGACCGGCAGAGGCAGATCGAGCCGGCCTCGGCGGATGCTGTCGAGGCCACCGAGCAGGTTGTCATAGAAGTAGGTCGGCCCGACGATCGTGTACGAGACCGAGGAGTCTCGCAGCAGCGACTCGGTAGCAGCCTTCGTGTCGAAATGTGGGACCCCGGTGCTCTTGTCCGCGTCGGCCACCGAAGAAAACACCACGTGGGGAACACCGGAATCACTGAACGCGCCGACAAGCGCGGCACCCTGAGCGATTTCCGCCTCCGGGCCGTCCTCGAAAGGCGTTGTCATGGCGAACACGCCCGCGCACCCCTCGACGGCAGACGCGATCGCCGCCCGATCGGTGATATCAGCCACGGCAATGTCGACGCCTCGCAGGCGCAACGCGTCTGAGCGCGAAGAGCTTCGACGGACCAGCGCTCGTACCTCACGTCCTCGTTCGAGGAGCGCGTCGACGACGGCGCCTCCTTGACCACCCGTTGCTCCGACGACCGCATACGGCTCACTCATGGGCACAAGATCTCTCCTTCTCGACCGCGCCAGCCTACTCGCAGGCTCCGGCCGCTCACCGTGACGTCTGCCCTGGTCGGTGCGACGATGGTTATGATCGGGTCCAGCGGGAAAGCACGCGACCTGCCCGGCTGTGCGGTAGGCGCGCGCCCGATGCCGATCCACGAGTTGCCCTTCGTGTACATAGGTTTCGTACGCATCCGAGTGCGCCGCGTGACCGTCGTTTGACGGTTATTCGGTTTCGACTTAAGGTCACACTTTCGCGCCATTCGGGGCGAGTATCGGATCAGGTGAGCAGGGTGTTGCAGTGACGGCGAGGGATGTCGGTAGTTCCGCTCCCGGGTTCCGCGCAGCCGCCGACACCGGCGACGGGCCTGGTCGGGACGTTGCGCCGCAACCGTTCGCCGACGTGCTGGTGTCCGATCTCCTCGTCTCCCCGACCCTCGTCGCCGGCGAGACCGGCACCTCGCGTGAGGTGTCGAACGTCGCCGTGATGGCGGTGCCGGACATCGGACCGTGGCTCCGCACCGGGCAGTTGCTGCTCACCACGTCCGCGGTTCTCGGCCGGCTGGTCGAGCCGATCGACGCGTTTCTCGCCCGACTCGACAGGCGGGGCGTCTCCGGGCTCGCCGTCCGGCTCGACGACCCCACCGCGACGTTGCCGGCCGAGATGTCCGATGCGGCCGACGAACTCGGGCTTCCTCTCGTCGTGGTCGCGGACCTGTACTCGCAGACACACCCGCTGGCGGCTGCGCTCGCGGAGTTGTCGGCCCGGCAGGTCGACGCCGTGTTCGAGGCGGACCGGCTGCGGAGAGTGCTCGTCGACGTCGTGATGGCCGGCGGAGGGTTCGCCGAACTCGCCGACGCCGTCCACGGTGAACTGGGCGGGGCCGTGCTGATCACGACACCCGACGGACGTCAGTTGTGCCGGGCCGGGGACGAGTCCGAGCTGAACCGGCTGGCGTCGAGTGCGGCGCTCGACTCCACCGGGCGGGTCCGCACCGATTCGACGGAGGGCGGGCTGGGCCTGCACCGGCTGGGCGACGAGTTCATCGCCGTCTCAGCGATTTCGGCCAACGGCATCGATCACGGGCGGCTGGTGCACTTCAGCACCGGACACCCGCTGCGCAGCGAAGACCTGTATCTCGTCGAGCAGGCGGCGGCGGTGTGCGCCCTGGTGGTCGCCCGCGAACTGGTCGTGTCCTCGGTGGAGGAGAAGCACCGCGCGAACTTCGTGCGGGACCTGCTGCTCGGCCGCGGCGGCGAACACGAGCACGTCGTCGCGCACGCCAAGACGTTCGGCTGGGACCTGGACCGTCCCGTGGTCGTCGTGGTGATCGAACCCGATCCGGTCGGTGAGGACGAGCCGTCGATGCCCACCCGGATGCCGCTCGTCGAGCGACAGGCGCGGGCATTCACGAGTGCCGTCGCGGGCCGTGACACGGGTGCCGCGGTCACCGCGCTGGCGACGGAGACGGTGATCCTGATGGGGGTCGGCACCGACACGATGAACCTCGTCCACGAACTCGTCGCGTACGTGCGCGGCGACGGCGGCGGTGGGCGCAGACCCTTCGGGGTGGGAGTGTCCCGGCCGACGGACTCGGTCGACGGCATCCCGGCCCTCTACGGCCAGGCCCGGACCGCGCTGAAGGTGGGACGGCAGATCACCGGCGCCTGGGCCGTGACGCATTTCGACGACCTCGGTGTCTACCGGCTGCTGAGCCTCGTCGAGGACGACCGCGAACTCGAGTCGTTCGCGCAGGAGACCCTGCGTGAGCTGACGGCGGACACACCCGAGGCGCAGGACATGCGGCGCACCCTCGAGGTGCTGCTCGCCACCAACATCAACATCGCCGAAACCGCACGTCAACTGCACTTTCACTACAACACCCTGCGGTACCGGGTGGTGAAGCTGGAGAAGATGCTCGGGTCGTTCACCGATCACCCCGAATTGCGCCTCGACCTGTCGCTCGCCCTCAAGATCATGGCGATGCGCGGCATCAATTCCTAAAGTTGCCAATTTCGCCGGGCACGCACTGGCAGATTCTTCTCACGCCGGGTGGCTGACGCTGTAATAACGTTGCCCTCCTATCGAGGTGCAAATGTGACATGCGGCACATCATCGAAGCTGGCCGTCGGCACCCCTGCACCGTCACCTGTCTGAAAGGTCCCCCTATGCCTATCTGGACACTGCACGGAGATGGCAAGACCATCGCGCCCGGGGAGGTCGTCGCCCCGAGCGAACGGCTCAGCTGGGGTCGCACGATCGGGCTCGGCGGGCAGCACGTGGTCTCGATGTTCGGGGCCACGTTCGTCTTCCCGATCATCATGGGTCTCAATCCTCAACTGGCCGTGATGTTGTCGGGATTCTGCACCCTCTTCTTCCTGCTGGTCGTCAAGGGCCGGATTCCCAGTTACCTGGGGACGTCGGCCGCGTTCGTCGGCGGCATCGCCGCCATCCGCGCCCAGGGCGGCACCTCGGCGCAGGTGACCGGGGCGATCCTGGTGTCGGGTCTCGTGCTCGCCGGGATCGGCGTGCTGATCCACTTCCTCGGCGGCGGGGTGGTGTTCAAGATCCTGCCGCCCGTGGTCACCGGTGCCGTCGTCATGCTGATCGGGTTCAACCTGGCCCCGGTCGTCGCCGGAACGTACTGGCCGCAGGACCAGTGGGTCGCGTTGACGGTGATGGTCGTGCTGGTGGTGGCGAGCGTCGCGCTCCGCGGATTCCTCGGGCGGGTCGCGATCTTCCTGACGCTGCTTTTCGGATACGTGCTGTCGTGGGTGCTGGACCTGACGACCGGCATGATCACGTCGTACGACCCGGTGGCCGGCGGAGTCACCGAGCACTTCCGTGTCAACTGGGACGGCGTCTCCTCGGCGTCGTGGATCGGGCTCCCGCCGTTCTCGGACGAGGCGAACGGCATCGTCGGCATCCACGCGCCGTCGTTCAGTCTCACGTTCATCGTCCTCGTGCTGCCCGGTGTGATCGCCCTGATCGCGGAGAACGCCGGACACGTCAAGGCCGTCGCCGAGATCACCAAGACCGACCTCGACCCGATGATGGGACGCGCCCTGATCGGCGACGGCCTGGCCACCACCATCGCGACCAGCGTCGGCGGATCCCCCACGACGACGTACGCCGAGAACATCGGCGTCATGGCCGCGACGAAGGTGTATTCGACGGCCGCGTACGCCGCGGCAGGCGTCATCGCGATGCTGCTGGGTTTCTCCCCCAAGTTCGGTGCCGTCATCTCCGCGACCCCCGGCGGTGTGCTCGGCGGAATCACGGTGGTGCTCTACGGGATCATCGGCCTGCTCGGCGCGAAGATCTGGAAGGAGAACGGCGTCGACTTCGGCAACCCGCTCAACCTGATGCCCATCGCCGCCGGCCTCATCATCGCGATCGGTGACACGGAGCTGACGTTCACGGACAGCTTCTCCCTGAGCGGCATCGCACTCGGCACGATCGTGGTGATCGGGATGTACCACCTGTGCCGCGTCATCGCCCCGAAGGACGCCGACGACGCGGGGGCAGGCGGTCACACCCCGAAGCCCACCGCGGACGACGGAACGGCCCCGGATCGGGTCGGTCAGCTCACGTGATCTGCCATCGGTGGGACGTGAGTTTTGTCACTAGTTCACGAAACGTCGAGCGCACGATACGGGCAGGATCTGAGGAATGAAACCGTCGCCACTGACTTATCACCGACCTCGGTCGATCGACGAGGCCTGTCAGATCCTCGCGGACGTGGCTCACGAGGGAAAAGTGCTCGCGGGCGGGCAGTCGCTGATCCCGTTGCTCTCCATGCGGCTGGCCGCGCCGGCGCACCTCGTCGACATCGGATCGATCCCCCGGCTGGACGCGGTGTCGTCGTCACGCGAGCTCGGTGTCACGTTCGACGCACTGACCACCCACTCGGTGCTCGAAGCCGACCGCGGCGCCGCCCAGGTGCAACCGCTGATCGGCCGCGGACTGCGTCTCGTCGCACACCCGACCATCCGCAACCGCGGCACGACGGTCGGCTCGATCGTCCACGCCGACCCGTCCGCCGAGATGCCGGCCGTGCTGGCGCTGCTCGGCGGCTCGGTCACCGTGCGTTCGGTGCGAGGGGTCCGGGAGATCCGCTCGACCGACCTGTTCGCCGGGCCGCTCGAAACGACGCTCGAGGCGGACGAGATCGCCACGAGCGTCACCGTCCCGGCCGCCGAACCCGGTGTCGGGACGGCGATCGACGAGATCGCCCGCAGGCACGGCGACTACGCACTCGTCGGGGTCGCGGCGCAGGTGCGGGTCGAACGCGGTGCGGTTTCGGAGGCCCGGATGACGTACGTGTCGGCCGGCGAACTCGGTGAGGTCGTCGACTACACGGACGTGCTGCGGGGTGCGTCCGCGACGGACGACCGGGACCCGTTGTGGCGGAATCTGTCCGAGTTCGCGCGGGAGCGGATCGACACCGAGCCCGACATCCACGCCACGGCGCGGTACCGGTCGCAGTTGGTGGCGGCGCTGACCGCCCGGGTCGGGTTCGCGGCCGCGCAGGATGCAGTACTCGACGGTGCCGCCGTGCACGCGTCGGCGGGAGGAAGGTGACCATGGCAAAGGCAATGCATCGTGGCGGCGAAGGCCGCCCGCGTCAGCGCAGCATCGACGAGCAACTCGCCGAACTGCAGGAGGAGACGGGCGAACAGCACGTCGCGGTGACGTTCACGCTCAACGCGGTGACGCAGACGGTGGTGCTGCCGTCGCGCACGCTCGCGTCCGACGCGATCCGGCACCATCTACGCCAGACGGGGACACACGTCGGCTGCGAGCACGGGGTCTGCGGCGCATGCACCGTGCTGCTCGACGGCAAGCCCGTGCGGTCGTGCCTGGTGCTTGCGGCGAGCCTCGAGGGCCGGGAGGTCACCACCGTCGAGGGTCTCGTCGAACCCGACGGCACCCTGCATCCGGTGCAGCAGGCGTTCATCGACTGCCACGGTCTGCAGTGCGGATTCTGCACTCCCGGCTTCGTGACCACCATCGCCGCGTTCCTCGAGGAGAACGATTCACCCACCCGCGAGGAGGCCACCGACGCGATCGCGGGCAACCTCTGCCGGTGCACCGGATACCAGAACATCAGGGCGGCCGTGCTGCGTGCCGCGGAGATCAAGCGCGAGCGTTCGGGCGAGTTCCCGCTCGGCGAGGACGACGAGTCGTCGCGGGCCTCACTCGATCCGAAGGTCCGCGGCACGACCAACCCGGTCGCTGGAAGGGCAGGGCGAGCATGAGCGTCACAAAACCCCGCACCGAGCCCGCGCCCACCACGGACGCCGACGCGCCCGCCGCGTCGGAGAAGTTGTTCGGCAAGCCGATTCCCCGCACGGAGGATGCCCGGCTCCTGTCCGGCAACGGCCGCTACCTCGACGATCTGGGGCACAACGCGCTCATCGCCGCGTTCGTCCGGTCACCGCACGCGCATGCCCGCATCACGGGGATCGACATCGATGCCGCACTCGATCTGCCTGGTGTGCACGCGATCTACACGTACGACGACCTCGTGGACGACTCCCCGGAGATGGCGGAGAACCTCCCCCTCCTGATCCCGCATCCGGCGATCACCGCCCCGCGCAACGGGTATCCGCTCGCCAAGGACGAGGTCAACCACGTCGGCGAGGCGATCGCGATGGTCGTCGCCGACAACCGGTACATCGCCGAGGACGCGTGCGCCAAGATCGACGTCACGTACGAGATGCTCCCACCGGTCGTGGGCATCGACGTGGCGCGGCAGGCGGACAACGCGGTGCACGCGGACGTCCCCGACAACGTCGCGGCGCACCTGCAGCACGGATTCGGCGACGTGGACGCGGAACTGGCGAACGCACCGCACCGGCTGACCCTGAACCTCGAGATCGAGCGGTCGGCGTCGATGCCGATGGAGGGCAAGGGCGTCTACGCGCGCTGGGACACCGACGAGCAGGCGCTCACGTTCTGGACGTCCACGCAGACGTCCACGTCGGCCCGCGCGGCGATCGCGGCACGACTGAAGATGGCGCACAACAAGGTCCACTGCATCGCACCCGACGTCGGCGGTGGTTTCGGCGTCAAGATCGTCCACCCGTGGCCGGAGGAGGTCATGGTCACCTGGGCCGCGCGGCGGCTCGGGACGGCGGGCATCTCGAGCGAGGTCAAATGGGTCGAGGACCGGCGCGAGCACTTCGTGTCGAGCGCGCACGAGCGCGGCCAGATCCAGGAGGTGACGGTCGGATTCGACGACGACGGCACCCTCCTCGCGTTCGATTTCACGTTCTGGCACGACAACGGCGCCTACCTGCCGTACGGCATCATCGTCATGCTGAACACGTCGACGCAGGTGCTCGGGCCGTACAAGCCGAAATCTTTCCGGGTGGACGCGTACTCGCTGTACACGAACACGGTCATCGTCACGCCCTACCGCGGCGCCGGCCGACCGCAGGCCGTGTTCGCGATGGAACGGGCGATGGACGCGATCGCGAAGTATCTCGGCAAGGACGTCATCGAGGTCCGCGAGCACAACTTCATCCGTCCCGAGGAAATGCCGTACGACTTCCACCTCACGTTCCAGGACGGCCGCCCGCTGATCTACGACACCGGCGACTACCAGGCCGGGATCGACAAGCTCAAGACACTCATCGACTGGGACGGGTTCGCCGACTACAAGAAGCAGGCGAAAGCCGAAGGCCGGGCAGTGGGCATCGGGATCGGCGCCTACGTGGAAGGCACCGGGCCCGGCCCGTACGAGGGCGCCCACGTCCTCGTCGAGACGTCCGGGAAGGTCAAGGCCGCAACGGGTCTGACCACCCAGGGGCAGGGCCACCAGACGGCGTTCGCGCAGATCGTCGCGGACGACCTCGGCGTGCCGGTCACCGACGTGGAGATCGTCACCGGCGACACCCGTCGATTCGGCTACGCCGTCGGCACGTTCGCGTCCCGCGGCGCCGTGATGTCCGGATCGGCGTTCCACGTGGCGGCGCAGATGGTGGCCGAGAAGGCCCGCACGATCGCCGGTGAGGCGCTGAACCTCGATCCCGCCGAACTGGAACTTCGCGGTGGGCACGTGTGCAAGATCGGCACGCTGCCCGGCGCCGAGGGCACGTCCATCTCGCTGGGTGTGGTCGCGGTGCTGTCGAATCCGCTGCGCTACGCGTTCGACGACGCGTCGAGGCAGGCCACCGGATTCGCGAAAGCCGACACCGACATGACGATTCCGCCGGTCCGGGAGGGCGAGCAACCCGGGCTCGAGGCCACCGGCTACTACTCGCCCCCGACGTCGACGTTCGCGTCCGGTGTGCACGCGGCGATCGTCGAAACCGATCCGGTGACGGCGGAGATCCACGTGCGGCGGTACGCCGTGATCCACGACTGCGGCAACGTCATCAACCCGCGGATCGTCGAGGGCCAGGTCATGGGCGCTGTCGCGCAGGGTGTCGGCGGCGCGCTGTACGAGAAGATCGTCTACGACGAGCACGGCCAGATGCTCAACGCGTCGTACATGGATTTCCTGATGCCGTTCGTCACCGAGATGCCCGACTCGCTCGAGATGGACCACACCGTCACCCCGTCCGGTCTCAATCCCCTCGGGATGAAGGGCGCAGGCGAGGCGGGCGTGATCCCGACGTCCGCCGTCATCGCGGCTGCGATCGAGGACGCGGAAGGCATCCCGATCACCTCCATGCCGATATCCCCTTCAGAGTTGTTCGAGCTTCGCCTCGCACACGCGTCGTCACAGAGCAAGGAGAACGAATGAGAATCGCCGGCACCGCCCTACTGACGGCCCCACCGGAGGCCGTGTACGACAACCTGCAGGACGGACGGGTCCTCGCGGCGACCATCCCCGGGGTGCAGTCCCTCGAGCAGCTCAGCGACAACCATTACAAGTTGTCCATCACGGCGGGTGTCGCGTCCATCAAGGGTACCTATGACGGCGAAGTGATTCTGTCGCAGCAGAATCGGCCCGAGTCGTTCGTGATGACGGCATCGGGTGCGGGCGCCCCCGGCACCGTCAAGGCCGACGTGACGGTGCGGCTCGAGGAACGCGACGGCGGCACCCTGCTCAGCTACGACGCGGACGCCGTCGTCGGCGGCATGGTCGGCGGCGTCGGGCAGCGGATGATCACCGGCGTCGCGAAGAAGATGGCCGGGGTGTTCTTCAAGGGCATCGACGGCGTGATCGCCAACGGCATTCCGGCGGCCGAGGTGGCCGCGGCGCCGGGCGAGGTTCCGGCGGTCCCCGGTGTCGCGGGGGTGGCCCCGGTTCCCGCGGCAGCCGCCGCGCGGGTGCGGGTGCCCGAGGGCACCTCCACGGCAACCGTTCTCGCGTCGGCCGCGCTCGGCGCCGGCATCGCCCTCGCCGGTGTTCTCGCCGGTGGCATCCTCGTGCGGGGCACCTGCGCGAAGTAGCGCCGCGAACACCTCGTCACACAGCACCCCGAACCGTCCGGTTCGGGGTGCTGTCGTCTGTCCGGGCCATCCGGGCACGGGCAGCGCCGAACGAGGACCGGTGAGTTCGGCGATATGTGACAAAGAAACCGGGCGGCGGAAGCGGTGCAATTGCCTTACAGAGACGAGCCCAGGAGGAATCGTGGAATCCAGAAAGATTCGGGTCGGTATCGACACCGGCGGAACATTCACCGACGTCGTGGCTGTGGACGAGGAGTCCGGAGCCGTCGTCACCACCAAGACACCCTCGACGCCTGCCGACCCGGCGCAGGGATTCCTCACCGGAATCGAGAAGGTGCTCGCCAAGCTCGGCGAGACCGGCGACGCGATCGGCGCCGTCAGCCACGGCACCACCGTCGCCACCAACAAGCTCCTCGAAGGCAAGGTCGAGAACCTCGGGTTCATCACCACCGAGGGTTACGAGCACGTCCTCGAGATCGCCCGCCAGTCCGTCCCCGACGGCTACGGCAACTCCTACTTCTGGGTCAAGCCCGACCGCATCGTCCCCGCCGACCGCGTCCGCACCATCGGCGGCCGGCTCGCGTTCGACGGCAGCGAGATCCGTCCCCTCGTCGAGGACGACGTCCGCGAGGCCGCCTGCTTCTTCGCCGAGCGCGGCATCCGCACCATCGGCGTGTGCCTCATGCACTCCTACGCCGACCCGAGCCACGAGAACCGCGTCCGGGATCTTCTGCTCGAGGAATACCCCGAGGCCACGGTGAGCATCTCCAGCCAGGTGCTGCGCGAGTACCGCGAATACGAGCGGTCCATCACCACGCTGGTCGACGCGGCCGTGAAGCCGAACATCCGCAACTACGTGAACAACATCGCGAACCGGCTGCGCGAGTTCTCCTCCGACGAGGGCGAGGCCCGCGACATCCCGTTCTACGTGATGAAGTCGAACGGCGGCGTGCTCTCCGCCAAGGAGGTCGTGCACCAGCCGATCACGACGGTGCTGTCCGGCCCGGCGGCCGGCGCACTCGGCGCGGCGCTCATCGCGAGTGTCGCGGGTGTGGAGCAGGTCCTCACGTGCGACGGCGGCGGAACGTCGACCGACGTCACCGTCGTGGTCCGCGGTGAGCCCGCGCTCACCACCGAGGGGCGGGTGGGGGCGTACCCGTCGAAGATCCCGATGATCGACGTCGTCACCGTCGGCGCCGGCGGCGGCTCCATCGCCTGGCAGACCCCCGAGGGCACGCTCCGCGTCGGACCGCAGTCGGCGGGCGCCGACCCCGGCCCGCTCTGCTACGGCAAGGGCGGCAGCGAGCCGACGATCACCGACGCCCACGTGCTGCTCGGCCGCATCCCACCCCACCTGCTCGGCGGCGAGATCCCCCTCGACACCGAACTGGCCCGCAAGGGCGTCGAGCAGCTCGCCCACCAGCTGAAGCTCGACTTCGAGGCGTGCGCCACCGGCATCCTCGAGGTGTCGGCGTGGAACCAGGCCAACGCGCTGCGGCAGATCACGGTCAAGCGCGGCCTCGACGTCCGCGACTTCACCCTGGTCACGTTCGGCGGATCCGGTTCGCTGCTCGCCTGCCGGCTGGTCGACATCCTCGGTCTCAAGGACGTCCTCGTCCCGCTGAACCCGGGCAACGTGTCCGCATTCGGGCTGCTCACGGTCGACGTCCGCAACGACTACGTGCAGACCCACGTCTGCAGGCACGACCGCCTGAAGATCGAGGAACTGCAGTCGGGGCTGGACGCGCTCGCCGCCGAGGCGGAACGTGCACTCGCCGACGAGGGCTTCGGCGAGGCGGAGCGCAAGTACGCGCGCTCGGCCGACCTGCGCTACCTCGGCCAGGCGTTCGAGGTGCGGGTGCCCGTCGGTGAAGGTCCCGTCACGCAGGAGTTGATGGACGACGCCGCGGACAGGTTCCACCAGGCGCACCAGGAGCTGTACGGCTACGACTTCCGCGGCGACCCCCACCAGCACGTCGAGTGGGTGAACCTGCGCGTCAGCGGCATCGGCCCGATCAAGCGCCCGACGCTCAACGAGATCGCGGCGGGGACCGGAGCCGAATCCGCCGTGACCGGCACCCGTCCGGCGTACTTCGACGAGTGGGTCACCACCCAGGTCTACGACCGGGCCCGGCTCGGCGCCGGCGACGTCCTCGAGGGTCCGGCGGTGATCGAGGAATTCAGCTCGACCATCCCCGTGCACCCCGGTTTCCGGGCAAGGATCGACACCTTCGGAAACATCCGCATCACCAAGATCGCCGACTCGAACGGAGCGAACCGATGACCGTCACCACCGAACCCGTTGCAGTGCAAGCGGTCAAGCCCTACCGGCTGACCCCGGTCGACGGCACGACGCCCGACCCGGTGCTGGTGGAGATCGTCGCCGGCTACCTCGCCAGCGTCGAGATGGAGGTCGAGACGTCGATCTCGCGGACCTCCCGCTCCCCGATGATCCGCGACGCGCACGACTTCCGGGCCGGCATCCACGACCGCAACCTCCGGAAGCTCACGGGCCGTTCGTATTCGGCGCTGGTGCATCCGGTGGCGCGGGACTTCCCGCTCGACACGATGAAGCCCGGCGACGTCTACTTCCACAACGACGTCTACCTGTCCGAAGGCGGCATCGGCCACCTCCCCGACCTCTGCGTCACCGTCCCGGTGTTCGCCACCCGACCGGGCGAGGAGGAACCGTCCGTCGTCGCGTTCGTGCAGGCGTTCGGTCACCACGACGACATCGGCGGCTGCTGCCCGGGATCGATGCCGTCCGGCGCGACCACGGTGTACGAGGAGGGCCTGATGGTCCCGCCGATCAAGCTGTGGGATCAGGGGGTGCCCAACGAGGCCGCACTGCGCATCATGACCCGCAACTCGCGGATGCCCGACGCGCTGGCCGCCGACCTCGACGCCGAGTGCTCCGCCTGCCTCATGGGCGCCCGTCGCCTCACCGAGCTGTTCGAGCGGTACGGCTGCGACACCGTCGAGGCCTGCTTCGACGCGATGATGGACGCGACCACCGAGACGTACCGGCGGGAAATCCTCAGCAAGATTCCCAAGGGCGAATACACGTGGGAGGACTACGCCGAACACGACGGCGTCGACGAGCCCATGCTGCACCGGCAGCGGATCACGCTCACCAAGACCGGCCCCGAGGACGAGGGCGGCGAACGCCTCATCCTCGACTTCAACGGCACCGGCCCGCAGGCCAAGGGTCCCATCAACCACTGCGGTGACTACGCCGACGGCAACTTCCTCATCAAGTGGCTCGCGCCGATCCTGCGCAACCTCGCCGACAGTCCCGAGCGGATGGCGGAACTCGACGTCAACGAGGGTGTCGTGCCGTTGATCGAGATGAAGTTCCCGGAGAAGGGCACGCTGATCACCCCGATCTTCCCGGCGCCCACCAACGCCCGGACGTTCGTGATCCTGCGGCTGCTCGGCGTGCTCGCCGGCGTCGTCGCGAAGGCCGTCGACGGGAACATGCCCGCCGACCAGGAGACCATCCGCTACACGGGGGTGTACGGCGAGGACTTCGACGGGCACTCGTACCTGATGCGGGAGGTGCTCGGCGGCGGGTCCGGCGGCAGGCACTACGCGGACGGGGAGGACACCATCCACGTCGTCCCCGACTCGCGGAACCTGCCGACCGAATTCACCGAGAGCCGGTTCCCGTTCATCGTCGAGAAGCTCGGTCTGGCGAAGGACTCCGGCGGCGCCGGACGCTACCGCGGCGGCCTCGGCTACGAGAAGCACATCCGGATGCTCAAGGACGCGAACTTCATGTCCATCGCCGACCGGTCGATCCTCTCCTGCTGGGGAGTCAAGGGCGGCAAGGCCGGACGACCGTTCTCGGTGGTCCTCGACCCGGGCGGCCCGAACGAGCGCGAGTTCGACGCGCTGACCGACGCCGAACCGATCAAGGCCGGCGAAGTGGTGCGCATCCGCACCACCGGTGGCGGCGGCTGGGGCGACCCGGTCGACCGTCCGATCGAGGAGGTCGTCCGGGACGTGCTGTGGGGCAAGGTGTCCGCGCAGGGTGCACGCGTCGACTACGGTGTCGTGCTGGCCTCGTCGACCGGGGAACCGGTCGCGGACGTCGACGCCACGGACGCGCTGCGCGAGCAGATGCGCGCGGACCGCGGCCTCGACGAGCCCTTCTTCGACCGCGGTCCCGGCTACGAACGCCTGTCCGGCGGTGCGAAGTTCGCCGAGTTCGACTTCATCGATCGGTGATCCGATGACCGAGTCACTCTCCCGCGGCGCCGAGATCGCCGTCATCGGCGCCGCGGGGAAGACCGGAGCCGCCGTCGTGGCGGCGCTCGAGGGACTCGCCGACGTACGCCGGGTGGTGCACACCGCCCGGCGTCCCGGCGACTTCGCCGTCGACCTCGAAACGGGTGCAGGACTCGAAGAGGCGCTGTCGGGTTGCCGGGGCGTGTACTTCATCGCCCCCAACGTGCACCCCGACGAGCCGGCGCTGCTGCGGAACGCGATGCGCGCCGCAGCGTCGGTGGGCGTCGAGCATCTCGTCTACCACTCCGTGGCCTGGCCGTACACCCCGCTCATGCCCCACCACGTCGACAAGGCGCGGTGCGAGGACGCGCTCCGGACGTTCGGCGGGCTCCGGTGGACCGTCCTGCAGCCGTGCGCCTACGCCGAGAATTTCGGGGCTGTGCTGGCGGGCACGGCGACGACCGTCGAACTGCCCTACAGTCCCGACGCGGCGTTCTCGTTCGTCGCACTCGCGGACGTCGCCGAGGTCGCGGCGCGCGTCCTCGCCGAGGGCCCGGACATCCACCACGGCGCCACCTACGAACTCGGCGGCCCGGAAGCCCTCAGCGTGCGGGACCTGTGCGACCGGGCGGGTGGCCCGGTGTCGGTGAAGCAGGTGTCCGTCGACGAGTGGATGTCGCGGCACGGGCGGAACCTGACGGACGACGGTCGCGCCCGGTTGTCCGCGATGTTCGAGTTCTACGACCGGTACGGGTTCCTCGCGGGCGGCGCGCTGTTCGAGTCGCTGCTCGGGCGCCCGCCCACCCCCGCCAGGTGAGTGGCAAAGCGTGCTGGGGCACACTTTGCCACTCACATGGGGTCAGACGCCGATCCGGCCGCCCGACTTCCACACCGCCACGACGGCGGGACGCGGCTGCGCGTCGCCGCCGTCGGGCCAGTGCGACGCCGGGTTGTCGGCGCTCGCGTCGTCCAGTTCACCCGGGTGCTGCACGCACACCGTGACCCGCTCGTCGCCGACGATCGGACCGCAGGTCTCGGCGCCCTTGGGCACGGTGAGGAACTGCTTGGTCTCCCCGCGGTTCGGGCCCTCGAGGACGACGCTGAACAGGCCGTCGTTGGACTTCAGCGCGTTGCCGTCGGTGGAGATCCACAGGTTGCCGTGCGGATCGAACGCCAGGTTGTCGGGGCAGGAGATCGGGCTGACGCTCTCCTTGTCGAAGCCGCCGAAGTACGTGTCGGCCTCCGTCGGGTCGCCGCAGACGAGCAGCAGGTTCCACGTGAACGCGGTGCCGGCGTGGTCGTCGGTGAGTTCGAGGACCTGGCCGTTCTTGTTGTTGTTCCGCGGGTTGGCCTCGTCGGCCGCCGCGCCGCCGTCGACGCCGCGCTTGGTGTTGTTGGTCAGCGCCACGTACACCTTGCCGGTCGTCGGGCTGGGTTCGAAATCCTCGGGACGGTCCATCTTGGTGGCACCGACCTTGTCGCCGGCCTGACGGGTGAACACCGCCACCTCTTCGGCGCTCATGCCGTCGACGAGCGACTCACCCCGGCCGTCCTCGCCGGTGCGCAGCAGCGGGATCCACTCCCCGGTGCCGTCGAACGTGCCGCTCGCCGGCAGCGTGCCCGACCCGTCGATCTCGTCCGCCGAGTTGCCGCTGAACTTCGCGACGTACAGGGTGCCCGCGTCGAGCAGCGTCATGTTGTGGCGCAACGCGGCCTGACTCCTGCCCTCCATCACCTTGCGGCTGGAGACGAACTTGTACATGTAGTCGAAGCGCTCGTCGTCGCCGCTGTACGCCACGACGGTGCCGTCGTCGGTGACGTGGATGGTGGCGGCCTCGTGCTTGAACCGGCCCAGTGCCGTGTGCTTGACGGGTGCGGACGTCGCGTCCCACGGGTCGACCTCGACGACGTAGCCGAAGCGGTTGACCTCGTTCGGCTCCTGGATGAGGTCGAAACGCTTGTCGAACCGTTCCCACTTACGCTCGGAGGCAGCACCTTCCACGCCGTACCGCTTCAGCCGTGCGGCGACGGCGGGGTCGGTGACCAGTTCGGCGTTCGCGAAGTACTGGTTGAAGTTCTCCTCCCCCGACAGCACCGTGCCCCACGGTGTCACGCCACCCGAACAGTTGTTCAGCGTGCCGAGCACCTTCGTGCCCGTCGGGTCCGCGGACGTCTTCAGGAAGTCGCTGCCCGCGGCGGGACCGGTGACGACGAATTCCGTCGTCGCCGTGATGCGCCGGTTGTACGGTCCGAACTCGGGAGTGAGCGCGCCGGAGGCGGATTCGCCCTTCACCTGCACCACGGACAGCCCGTGGGCGGCGAGCGCGGTCTGGAACTGCTCCGGTGACGGGTTTTCGGCGTCGTAGCCCGTGAACATGAACGGCTCGGTGGTGTACTCGTGGTTGACCACCAGCAGGAAGGTGTTCGGCTGACCCTCGACCGGCAGGAGTCCGGCGAAGTCGTTGTTGAACCCGAACTGCTGCGCCTGCGCCTGGGCGGTCTGGTTGTCGAAGTCGAACGCGGGAGCCCCGGGCAGCACCGGGTCGCCCCAGCGGATCACCACGGCCTGCTCGTACCCGGCGGGGACGACGAGGGCGTCCTCGGTGTTGGGGGCGACGGCGTCGAAGTTCGTTCCGGTGGGCGCGGAACCGTCCGAACCGCCCGTGCCGGAGACGCTTCCGCTGCCGGAGTCGTCCGAGCAGGCCACCAGCGCGCTGCCCGCGCCGACGGCGAGGACGGCCATCCCCGTGCCGCGCAGCATCCCGCGCCGCGACAGGGCGGTGCGGGCGATGTCACGGAAATACTCGCCGTGCGAGGTGTTGGGCACGTCGTGGGAGCACGCGTTTCCGCACTTGTACTGACAAGTGACGGACGCGCGCGAGGACACTCCGTCGTGATTGACGAACAGTGCGAGGGGTTTCAAGCTCACCGTGGCTCCCGATTCGAATGTGGACAACTCCGGCACCGTAGAAGTCGTAAGCGAGACGAAGGGAACATTTGTATGAACGTGCGGACAACGAGGGGAGCCTAAGTTCTGGCAGAAATTGCTCCTAGCCAGCAGCCCGGCAGCCGTGCACCATTGAAAGATGGACCCCGTCGAAGCGCTGCGGGAAATTGCGTTCTGGCTCGAGCGCTCGCGTGACGAGGCACCGAGGATCGCCGCATTCCGGCGGGCGGCCGACGTGCTGACGTACGCGGACGAGGACGCGCTGGCCGACCTGGAGGAGCGCGGCTGGGTGTCGCCACCCGACATCGGGTCCGAGGCTGCCGCGATCATCCGTGAGTGTGCCGCGTCGGTGCCGCTGTACCTGACGTACCTGCGCAATGCGGCCGAACCGATCGGACTCGGCGGGACCGAACTGCTCGACGCGCTCCGCGGCGACCTGCACACCCATTCCGACTGGTCGGACGGCCGGTGCCCGATCCGGGAGATGATGCGCCGCGCCGCCGCCCTGGGCCACGAGTACTGCGCGATCACCGATCACTCGCCGCGGCTGACGGTCGCGAACGGAATGTCGTCGGAGCAACTGCTCTCCCAGCTGAGCGTCGTCGCCGAACTGAACGCGGAACTCGCGCCGTTCCGCGTGCTGACCGGCATCGAGGTCGACATCCTCGTCGACGGCTCCCTCGACCAGGACGACGACCTGCTCGCCGACCTGGACATCGTGGTGGCCAGCGTGCACTCGCACCTGGACACCGACCGGGCGACGACGACCAAGCGGATGCTGCAGGCCGTGAAGTCCCCGCACGTCGACGTCCTCGGGCACTGCACCGGCCGGCTCGTCGAGGGTGCGCGGGGGCCGCGGCCCGAATCGAAATTCGACGCGGAACGGGTGTTCGAGGCGTGCCGCGAGTACGGCACCGCGGTCGAGATCAACGCCCGCCCCGAGCGCCGAGACCCGCCGGGACGCCTGATCGACCTCGCACTGAACAGCGGGTGCAAGTTCTCCATCGACACCGACGCGCACACCACCGGTCAGCTCGCCTGGCAGGGGTACGCCTGCGAGCGCGCCGCCGAACGCGGAGTCGAGCCGTCGGACGTGATCAACACCCTGCCCGTCGCCGAGTTGCTGGAGTGGGCCGGAACACCGATCCGGCAATGATCCGCGTCGGCATCGTCGCGCTCGTCGTCGTGGCTCTGCTGGTCGCCGCCGTGTGGGTATTGCAGCGACGACTGATCTATTACCCCGACAACTCCCCGGTGCCGCCTGCCGACCGACTGATCGCCGGGGCCGAGGACGTCACGCTGACCACCTCGGACGGCCTCGAACTCGGTGCCTGGTACGTCCCACCCGCGAGCGGGGACCCGCGCATGACCGTCCTCGTGGCCGCCGGGAACGCCGGCAACAGGGCCGACCGGGCGCTGCTGGCGTCCGACCTCGCCGCCGCCGGTTTCGCCACACTGCTCTTCGACTACCGCGGGTACGGCGGCAACCCCGGCCACCCCGGCGAGGACGGGCTGGCACTCGACGTCCGGGCGGCCCGCCGACACCTCGTCGACGAACGTCGCGTGCCGCCGGAGCGGCTGCTCTACTTCGGGGAAAGCCTCGGCACCGGCGTCGTCACCGAACTCGCCACCGAGCATCCGCCTGCGGGCCTGCTGCTCCGGTCGCCGTTCGTCGACCTCGCCGCCGTCGGCGCAGCGCACTACCCGTTCCTGCCGGTCAAGCTGTTGCTGCGCGACCGATTCCCCGTCGCGGAGTACGTCGCACGCATCGGTGTGCCCACCACCGTCGTCTACGGCACCGCCGACATCGTCGTCCCGCCGGAGCAGAGCGCTCGCGTGGCCGATGCGGCGCTCGGCCCGGTGGAAACCGTCGTGCTGCAAGGGGCGGGGCACAACGACGACGTGATGTTCGGTGGCGCGGAGATCGTCCGCGCCACCGCCGATCTGGCCGCGAGGGCGCTCCGCGCCCCGTGAGCCTTTTTGGTACCCGGGACTACCAAAAGGGCGCACGGGCGCGTCAGCGCACTATGACGACGTCCAGCGTCCGCGGACCGTGGACGCCCTCGACGCGGTTGAGTTCGATGTCGCTGGTGGCGCTGGGACCGCTGATGAACGTCAGCGGTTTGGTCGCGTCGAGGGTCTGGAAGGCCTGCGGCACGGTGTCGACGATCTGATCGGTGCGCACGATGCAGATGTGGTGATCCGGGACCAGGGTCAGTGCCCGCCGCCCCTGGCCGGCGCCGCCGTCGAGCACGATCGTCCCGGTGGCGGCGATCCCGAGGGTGCAGCCGGTGACGACGACGTCGAGCGCGTCGAGTTCGAGCGTCGACAGTTCGGCGGGTGCCCCGTCGACGACGACGTCACGTCGCGGCCGCCACGACAGCGGCAGGTCCGGCGGGACGACGGCGCGCGCGCCCTCCGCGATCAGCCCGGTGACGACCTCGGCGACCGTGTTCTCGTCGGCGCGGTGGACCTGCGCGCGGTAGTCGTCGACGGTGTGGGCGAAGAACTCGACGTCCCCGGGGCCCGACGCGGGCTGCCGGTGGTAGTCGCGGGGAACGGGTTCGGGGGCGGGCGCTTCGGCGAGCGCCGACCGGATCCGGGTCAGGATCTCTTCGCGTGCGGTCATCGTGTCGTGTCCTCGTGAGTGCGGGCCCACCATTGTCGGAAGGTCTCCTTCGGCGGGGCGGGGAGGTCGCGGCTCGCGGTCCACCTCGACCCCGGGTACGGCAGCGACGTGATGCGTCCCTTCTTGCCGCCCAGCACCCGGCCGATCTTGGACGCCGTCTCGGCGGCGGCGAACCGCTTCTCCGACCCCATCACGAAGCCCGCGGCCTTCATCGCGAGGTCCAGGCCGCCCGGAAGTCCGTGCCGCTCGGAGTCGACCTGTTCCGCACGCAGGTGCACCAGGATGCTGGGGATGTCGATGCGCACCGGGCAGGCATCGAAGCAGGCGCCGCACAGCGTCGAGGCGAACGGCAGCGAGGCGTTCGGGTCGTCGTGACCGGTGGTCCCGGTGAGTTGCGGGCTGAGGATCGCGCCGATCGGGCCCGGATACACGGACCCGTACGCGTGACCGCCCGCCCGCTCGTAGACGGGACACACGTTCAGGCAGGCGCTGCAGCGGATGCAGTGGAGCGCCGAACGCCCGACCTCGTCCGCGAGGACGTTGGTGCGACCGTTGTCGAGGAGGACGACGTGGAAGTTCTGCGGGCCGTCGCCGGGATGCACCCCGGTCCACATGGAGGTGTACGGGTTCATCCGCTCGGCGGTGGACGACCGCGGCAGCAGTTGCATGAACACCTCCAGGTCGGTGAACGTCGGGACCAGTTTCTCGATGCCCATGAGGGTGATGAGGGTGTCGGGGAGGGTGAGGCACATCCGCCCGTTGCCCTCCGACTCCACCACCGCAAGGGTCCCGGTTTCCGCGACCCCGAAGTTCGCGCCGCTGATCGCCACCTTCGCGGAGAGGAACTTCCGCCTAAGGTGTGCCCGCGCGGCCATCGCGAGTGCCCGTGGATCGTCGGTGATGTCCTTGTCGATGCCCGGCATCGATTTCAGGAAGATCTCGCGGATCTCGGCGCGGTTGCGGTGGATGGCGGGAACGAGGATGTGGCTCGGCTTGTCCTCGCCGAGTTGGACGATGAGTTCGGCGAGGTCGGTTTCGATCGCCGCGATCCCGTTCTCTTCGAGATGCTCGTTGAGGCCCGTCTCCTGGGTGGCCATCGACTTGACCTTCACGACCTCGTCGGAGCCGGTGGCCCGCACGAGGTCGGTGATGATCCGGTTCGCCTCCTCCGAATCGCGCGCCCAGTGGACGGTGCCGCCGCGGGCGGTGACGTTCTCCTCGAACTGCACGAGCAGTTCGGGGAGCCGCGCCATCACGTCCGCCTTCAGGGCGCTGCCCGCCCGGCGCAGTTCCTCCCAGTCGTCGACCTCGGCGACCGCGGCGATGCGCTTGTTGCGGATGGTGGTGGTGGCCGCGCCGAGGTTGGCGCGCAGCTGGGTGTCGGCGAGCGATTTCCGCGCCGCGTCGGGGAAAGATTCTGTGCCCCGGATATTTCCGGTGCCCGCATGGAAGGTGGGCGAGCCGAGGAACGTGGTCATGCGTTGCTCCCGATCTTCTCGGTGCTCGCCAGGATCTCGGCGAGATGGACGGTGCGGACCCCGCTGCGCAGCCGGGACAGTCCGCCGCCGATGTGCATCAGGCAGGACGAGTCGCCGGCGCTGCACACCTCGGCGCCCGTGCTCAGGACGTTGCCCATCTTGTCGGCGAGCATCGCGGTCGACGTCTCGGAGTTCTTCAGCGCGAACGTTCCGCCGAAACCGCAACAGGATTCGGCGGCGGGCAGTTCGATCAGCGTCATCCCGCGCACCGCGCGCAGCAGTTGCAGCGGCTTGTCCGCGACGCGCAGCATCCGCAGCGAGTGGCATGTCGGGTGGTACGTCACCCGGTGGGGGTAGTAGGCGCCGACGTCGGTGACGCCGAGGACGTCGACGAGCAGTTCCGACAGTTCGTACGTCCGGGACGCGACCTCCTCGGCGCGCGTCGCGAGCGATTCGTCGCCGTACCGGCGGGCGACCATCGCGTGCTGGTGCCGGACGGATCCGACGCAGGAACCGGACGGCGCCACCGCGACGTCCCAGGACGGTCCGCTCTCGAACGCCTCCACGTGGTGACGGACGAGTGGCAGCGCTTCGGCCTGGTAGCCGGTGTTGACGTGCATCTGCCCGCAGCACGTCTGCTTCGGTGGGAACACGACCTCGTGGCCGAGCCGCTCGAGCAGGCGGACCGTCGAGGTGGCGGATTCGGGGAACAGGGCATCCGCCAGGCACGTGGCGAACAGGGCGATTCTCATCGGGTACTCCAACCGGGCTGGGCTGTGGTCTGACCACAGTAGCGCACTGTGGTCAGACCACACCAGGTAAACTTTCGTCGTGCGCACACACGAGGTCGTCCTGCATCGCATCGAGCAGGATCTGGCGGCAGGCAAACTCACCGTCGGCGGTCGTCTGCCCGCCGAGCGCGCACTCGCGGAGGAACTGGGGGTCGGACGCTCGTCCGTCCGCGAGGCCATACGCGTGCTCGAGGCCATGGGCATCGTCCGCACGGCCGTCGGGTCCGGACCGGACGCAGGCGCGATCGTGGCCGCCGACCCGGCCGCGTCCATCGGCGCGGCCATCCGACTGCACATGGCGACGCGCACGCTGCCCATCCACGACGTCGTCCAGACGCGCACACTGCTCGAGTCGTGGGCGGTGCAGGAAGCCGCCGGAAAGGCCCCCGACCTCGACTTCTCGACCATCGACACACTGCTCGACGCGATGGACGACGAGGACCTCTCACCCGAGGCGTTCCACCGGCTCGACGCCGACCTGCACGTCGCGATGGCCGGACTCGCGGGCAACGTCCTCGTCGAGGCGATGATGGTCTCGCTCCGCGACTCCATTCACGGCTACGTCATGCAGGCCGTTCCGCTCCTCGACGACTGGCCTGCGGTCGCGACCCACCTCCGCTGCGAGCACCGCGGCATCGTCGCCGCCCTCCGCGGCGGACACGGCGCCGAGGCCGCCGGCCTGGTGCGGGAGCACATCGAGGGCTTCTACGGACGCTTCGCGCCCGTGCGTGGGTGACGTGTAGAGGCGGGCGGTGATCGGGCGAGTGCAGCATCGGCACCGCCGCCGAGTGGGAGAGGTGACCAGACCGGTGATCCGTCGTGTCGCTGGTGCTCGAAGCTAGGATCGTGTGACACAGGCGGCAACACCATGCAGTTCGCGGGCGTGGTTTCGTGGGGAGAATCGGGCCATGGCGGACGAGCAGCGCAAGACGGTCGGTGTCTTGTCGCGCGCGTTCGCCATCATCGACGCCGTCGAGTTACGACCGATGATCACGAGCGAGCTTGCGCGCACTGTCGGCTTGTCGAAGTCGACCACCCAACGTCTCGTGGCCGAGCTCGCCCACTATGGCTACCTGCGTCGAGATGCCGAGGGTCGATACTGGCTCGGGTATCGCTTCACTGCAGCGGGGATGACCGATATCGCCATGCCGGTGCTGCGGGAGCTGAGCGAGGGCACCGGTGAGTCCTCGCAGTTGTGGGTCCGGCGCGGTGACCTGCGCTTGTGCGCCGCCAGTGTCGAATCGTCGAACGAACTGCGGGCCACCATGCCGGTCGGCACCACATTTCCGCTGGCGGAAGGGTCGAGCGGTCACGTGCTGGCCGGCGATTTCGACAACGACCCCGTCGCGCGACGCCGCGGCTGGTGGCAGACGCTCTCCGAGCGGGTTCCCGGACTCGGCTCGGTCAGTGCACCGGTACGAGTACACGGCGAGATCGTCGCGTCGGTGTGCGTGTCGGGCCCGTTGCACCGGCTCGGTGACGATCCCGGACCCCGTCTCGGTCCCTCGGCCGTCGACGCCGCTCATCGCATCGAAAAGTCACTTCTCGACTCCTGACCCCGGAGGGTGCGTCTTTTCGTGTCATTTCGACGTGGGCCGGCCGCCATGCCTCGTTGCGCTCTGTGATCCGGAGCACTATGGTTGCCCCATTATTCGGGCCATAATGACCCAAATAATGGGCCACCACGAAGATTGATCGCATCGCCGACAGGAATCGGAGCGTCATGAACAACGCCACCACAGGTCCGCTCGACGGCATCACTGTCCTGGAGCTCGGTAACTTCATCGCAGCGCCCTTCGCGACCCGGCTGCTGGCTGATTTCGGCGCCGAAGTCATCAAGATCGAGCGTCCCGACGGTGGGGACGAGCTGCGCGGTTGGCGTCGCAGCAGGGGCACCACCTCGATGATGTATCGCACCATCGCCCGAAACAAACGATCGGTGACGCTCGATTTGAAGAGCGCCGAGGGGCAGCAGCTGGTGCTGGACCTGGCCGCCCAGGTCGATGTCGTGATCGAGAACTTTCGCCCTGGCACGCTCGAACGCTGGAACATCGGGCCCGAACAGTTACAGGCAGCGAACCCGGACATCGTCCTGGTCCGGATCTCCGGTTACGGCCAGAACGGCCCCTATGCGCAGCGCGCCGGCTTCGGTGGGGTCGCCGAGGCGTTCGGCGGATTGCGTTATGTGACCGGCTATCCCGACCGTGAGCCGGTGCGTCCGGCAGCACCGCTGGGCGACACCCTCGCCGGTCTCTACGGCGCGGTCAGCGCGTTGATGATGCTTCTGGCCAAAGCCCGCGGCGGCGACCACCCGAGGCCCCAGGTCGCCGATGTCGCACTGTACGAATCGGTCTTCATGGCGATGGAGTCGCTGACCGCTGACTACGACGCCTATGCCATGGTGCGCGAGCGCACCGCCGGCAATCTTCCCGGTGTGGTGCCCAGCGGCTCCTACCCGTGTGCCGACGGCTCGGTTCTGATCGCCGGGAACGCCAGCGGGGTCTTCGCAAGGCTGATGAACGCCGTCGGCCGCCCAGACCTGGCGAGTGATCCCGACCTGGTCGACGGCACCAAACGCTATCTGCGGGAAGACGATCTCGACGAGGCGATCGTGGCATGGACGACGACCCGATCCACGAGAGACGTCGTCACCGAACTGTCCGACGCCGGTGTCCCGGCCAGCGACGTCTACGACGCCGCCCGCATCGTCTCCGACGAGCACTATCTGGCCCGCGGGATGATCCAGCCGTTCAAGGTCGACGTCGAAGACGGCTCACCCGAGGAGGTGCGCTTCCCCGGCGTGGTACCTCAGTTCGATGGCCAGGCAACGAAAGTCGGGTGGTTGGGGCCTGATCTCGGTGCCGACACCGAGCCCGTACTGGGCCGGATGCTGGGCCTGACACCCGACCGCCTGAACGCACTGCGCACAGCAGTCATCATCTGACCCGCGGGCATCCGCCGCCCCTCTGCTCCCTGGTGCAGCCGCACCCTTCCCGTTTGCCCCGCACGGAAAGAACACGGTCCCATGGTCTACGCCATCTCCATCCTCGCCCTCGTGCTGATCTTCACCATCGCCACCAAGGTGCCGATCAACATGGGCATCCTCGCCTTCGCCGGCGCCTTCCTGGTCGGCGGATGGGTGTCGGGGATCCCGATCGACGACATCGTCGACGCATTTCCCGGTGACATCTTCCTGATCGTCGCCGGGATCACCTTGCTGTTCGCCATCGCCAAGGCCAACGGCACCATCAACATCATCGTCGAATCGGCCCTACGCCTGGTCCACGGACGGCGCTGGGCGCTGGTGTGGATGATGTTCCTGCTCTCCGGCGCGCTGATGGCCCTGGGATCACCGATGGCGGCAGGCATGCTCGCCCCCATCGCGATGCGGCTGGCCGGGAAAAAGAAGATCAACCCCCTGCTGATGGGCATGGCCATCAACCACGGTGCTCTGGGCTGCGCGTTCTCGCCCATCACCATCTACGGTGCCTTCGTCAACGGATTGATCAAATCCGCCGGGTACGAGGCGAACCCGCTGCTGCTGTTCATCGTTCCCTTTGCACTGAACACCCTGTTCCTCGCCGTACTGTTCGCCATCTACGGCCGCGACCTGCTCCACGAGCTGCCCGAAGACCGTGACGAGATCACCGGCGCCGGCGCCAGCGCAGGCGCATCGACCCGCCCCCATCCCAGCCCGGGATCTGGCACCGCCTCCGCGACCGCCGTCCTGCCTGACGTCGATGTCATCGGCCGCACCCCGTTCAACCGGGAACGGGTCGCGACGCTCATCGGAATCCTGCTCCTGGCAGTAGGTTCGGTGGCCTTCAACGTCGACGTCGGAGTCAGCTCGATCTGCATCAGCACGGTTCTGCTGCTGATGGCCCCGAAGAAGATGCCCCGGATCGAAGACAAGGTGGCGTGGCCGGCGGTCGTGCTGGTGTGCGGCATGCTCACCTACATGACGGTGCTCAAACAAAACGGCACCCTCGACTTCCTCGGCGACGCCGCCACCCACCTCGGCTCCCCTCTCGCCGCCGCGCTGATCCTGCTGTACGCCGCCGCGATCATCTCCGCGGTCGGGTCCTCGATCGGCACCCTGGGCATCGCGCTGCCGCTGGCCGCACCCATGCTCGCCGCCGGGGAACTCGGCGCGCTGGGTTTCATCATCGCGCTGGCCTTCGCCTCCACCGTCGTCGACGTCAGCCCCTTCGCCACGAACGGATCCATCGTGGTGGCCGAGGCCGACGTCGAAGACCGTCAACGGTTCCAGCGCAGCGTCCTGGCCTACTGCGGCCTGGTCGTGCTCCTCGCCCCGCTGGTGGCCTGGGCCCTGATCGTCGTTCCCACCTCGCTCTGATCCCCGGCCACCCCAAGAAGGTTCTCGCATGCCCGTCACCATCACCGACGTCGTCCTGCGCGACGGTCTACAGGACGAGAACGTCCTCGTCGCCACCGACGACAAACTCACCATCGCCGACGCGCTGGTGGCAGCCGGAGTCCGGCAGATCGAAGCCGTGTCCTTCGTCTCGCCCACCCGCGTTCCTCAGATGGCCGACGCCGACGCGCTCATCGCCCGGTTGCAGCCCTACCGCGCCACCACGCAGGTCAGCGCGTTGGCGCTGAACCCCACCGGGGTTCACCGTGCAGTGGCCGCCGGAGTCGACGTCGTGCACATCGCGGCGTCGGCCAGTTCCGCACACAGCCGAGCGAACGCCGGCAAGTCCGCTGCACAGGCCCTCGAGGACCTGTCCCAGGCGGTGGCCGGCTACCCGGAGCAGCGGTTCCTCGGCGGGATATCCACCGCATTCGTCTGCCCGTTCGAGGGAACCGTCTCACCCACACGTCTGGTAGAGGTCGCCGAACAGTTCGCAGCCATGGGGATACGCGCCCTGGGGCTGGCCGACACCCTGGGCACCGCCACCACCGAGCACGTGCTCACCGCGGTGGGCGCCGTGCGCGAAGCACTGCCCGACCTCACCATCGGACTGCACCTGCACAACGCCGACGGCCAAGCACTCACCACCGCCCTGCAAGCAGCACGCCATCTGGGGATCGCACACTTCGACAGCGCGGTCGGCGGATACGGCGGGTGCCCCTTTGCACCGGGCGCACACGGCAACCTCGCGACCGAGGAGCTGGTCGCGCATTTTCACCGTCATGATGTGGAAACCGGCATCGATCAGGCACAGGTCACCGCCGCAGCATCGTTGGTCAAGCGTGTCCTCACAGCCTCACCGCAGCTCTCGGTGTGATGGTCGACCGGTGAGCGAGCGCGAAGCGCCTCAGTACGCCTCGAGGATCTGCGCCTCGGCGTCTTCGAGGTAGGTCTTGAGTAGCTGACCTGCGGCTTCGGTGTTGCCCGCGACCAGCGCGTCGTAGATCTCGTGATTGCGGGTGAGGTACGGGCCGTGGAATCGGTGGGCGTCGTCCATGACGTGGAAGACGAGCCGCGCCTCGTTCCACACGCTGCGCATGAGTTCGTCGATGCGATTGCTGTTGTTGAGGCTCGCGAGGGCGCTGTGGAAGTGGATGTCGGCGGTGCCGACTCCGGTCCAGTCCTCGACGGCGTACCGCTCGTCGGCCAGGTCCAGGGCCTCGGCCACGCGCGACAGGTCGCCGGTGGCGGGGTCGAATCCGTTGACGCCCGCACATTCGACGACGCGCCGGCAGATGTACAGCTCGGTGATGTCCTCGGCCGTGGGCACGCGGACGAAGACTCCGCGGTTGAGTTCGTGCGCGACCAGTCGGTCTTCGATCAGGATCTGGAAGGCCTCGCGCACCGTGTTGCGGGAGACGTCGAGGGCGGCACAGATGTCGGGTTCGGAGAGACGCGCCCCTGGTCGGAACGTTCCGTCGATGATTGCGTCCCGCAGAATGCCGGCCACCCGGGTGGTCCTGCTGGTGCGTTCGAGCAGGCCGCGGTGAGCGGCCAGGCGGGAATGCGCATCGCCGCGAAGGGCATTCGAGCTGGTCAAGTCCACTCCTCAGGTTTCGATCTCGACCGCAATCATAGTTGTGAGCTCGGTTCCGCGATGAATTCCATGTTAAACGATCCTCTCAGGGTATTGCAGGATCGTTGAACGATTTGTACCGTGATGGGAGTTACACCGTTTCTTCCGGCAGTTACATCCCTTCTTCAGGCGAGGTGCCATGACCACAGATACACAGACCGAGGTCGCGCAGGCGCGCCCCTTCGACTGGTTCCGCACCCTCGGGCCGAAGGGAAAGAGAGCCTTCATCGGCGCGTTCGGCGGGTACGGACTCGACTCCTACGACTTCCAGGTCCTCCCGCTCGGCCTCGCGGCCATCGCCGCCTACTTCGGCCTCACCACCGGACAGGCTGGCCTGCTGACGACGGTGACGCTGGTCGTGTCTGCGCTCGGCGGTGCCCTCGCCGGCATCCTCGTCGACAAGATCGGCCGGGTCCGCACCCTGCAGGTCACGGTCGCGACGTACACGATCTTCACGGTGCTGTGCGGCTTCGCGCAGAACTTCGAGACGCTGCTCGTCTTCCGCGCCTTCCAGGGCCTCGGCTTCGGCGGCGAGTGGGCGGCGGGTGCGATTCTCGTGGCCGAATACGCCCGGGCCGAGTACCGGGGCCGGGCCGTGGCGTTCGTCCAGAGCGCGTGGGCAGTGGGCTGGGCGCTGGCGGTGATCGTCTACACGGTCGTCTTCCAGCTGTTCGATCCCGACGTCGCGTGGCGAGTGCTGTTCTTCACCGGTGTCCTGCCCGCGTTCCTCATCATCTGGGTTCGCCGGAATCTGAAGGATCCCGAGGTCGTCACGAAACGTCGTGAGTCCGCGGGCAAGGAGACCGGCTCGTTCGCCGCGATCTTCCGCGGCGGACTGCTCAAGACCACCGTCCTCGCGTCGCTGCTCGCCACCGGCGTGCAGGGCGGCTACTACACGCTGGCGTCCTGGCTGCCCACATTCCTGAAGACCTCGCGCGGACTCGACGTCGTCGGCACCGGCGGCTACCTCGCCATCCTGATCTCGGGTGCGTTCCTCGGCTACGTCAGCGGCGGCATCCTCACCGACAAGCTGGGACGCAAGCGGACCATGCAGCTGTTCGCGGCACTGTCGGCCGTCTTCATGGTGGGCTACACCCAGGTGCCCGAGGGCGCGAACATGTTGATCCTCATCCTGGGCTTCCCCCTCGGCTTCTGCACGTCGGCGATCTTCAGTGGATTCGGATCGTTCCTGTCCGAGCTGTACCCGACGCAGTCCCGCGGCACGGGCCAGGGCTTCACGTACAACTTCGGCCGCGCGGTCGGCGCCGTGTTCCCGGCGGTCGTCGGTTTCCTGGCGGCCACCCAGCTGGGTATCGGCGGCGCGATGATCTTCGGTGCGCTCGGATATGCCATCGCCGTCTTCGCCCTGTTCTTCCTCCCCGAGACCCGCGGGATCCAACTTGACTGACTCACCGGCCGACCTCCGCTCCGCGTTCCGTTCGGGACGTGTCACCCCGACCGCCGGTCTGGCGCCCGGATTCGCCCAGACGAATCTCATCGCCGTACCGGAGGACTGGGCCTACGACGTCCTGCTGTTCACGCAGCGGAACCCCAAGCCGTGCCCCGTCCTCGACGTCGGCGACGTCGGCTCCCGCGAGACGATGCTCGCCCCCGGCGCCGACATCACCACGGACCTGCCGCTGTACCGCGTGTGGAAGGACGGCGAACTGGCCGACGAGACCGCGGACGTGTCGGGGCTGTGGCGGGACGACCTCGTGGCGTTCCACATCGGGTGCAGCTTCACGTTCGAGCACCCGGTGGCCGCCGCCGGGGTCCCGCTGCGGCACGTCGAGCAGGGCAGCAACGTCCCGATGTTCGTGACCAACCGTGAATGCAGGCCCGCGGGCCGGATGAGCGGACCGATGGTGGTGTCGATGCGGCCCGTTCCCGAACATCAGGTCGCGCTCGCCGCGGCGATCTCGGCGCGGATGCCTGCCGTCCACGGTGGGCCCGTGCACATCGGCGATCCCGCGGAACTCGGCATCGCCGATGTCGCGGCCCCCGACTTCGGCGATCCGGTGAACTTCGAGCCCGGCGACGTGCCGATGTTCTGGGCCTGCGGGGTCACCCCGCAGGCCGCGGTGATGGCGTCCCGGTTGCCGTTCGCGATCACCCACGCGCCCGGGTACATGCTGATCACCGACATCCCGGACAGCGAGTACGTGCTGGAGGTTCCCGATGCGCGTTGATCTGAACTGCGACCTCGGTGAGGGTTTCGGGCAGTGGACCCTGGCGGACGACGAGGCCCTCCTCGACATCGTCACGAGCGCGAACATTGCGTGCGGGTTTCACGCGGGGGATCCGATGATCATCCGACGGGCCTGCGAGGGTGCGGCCGAGCGCAACGTCGCGATCGGTGCGCACGTGGGTTTCCGGGATCTGGCCGGATTCGGCCGTCGTGAACTTGCGGTGTCGCCGGCGGATCTGCGCGACGAGACGCTGTACCAGATCGGCGCGCTCGCCGGGTTCGCACGTGCCGCCGGGTCCCGTGTGTCGTACGTCAAACCGCATGGTGCGCTCTACAATTCCGCCGCGCTCGACTACGAGCGGGCCGAGGCGATCGCGTCGGCCATCGGTCGGTTCACCGAACCGCTCGCGCTGATGGGCCCACCCGGCTCGCAGTTGCAGCGTGCGGCGCAAACCCATGGCATCGAATTCGTCGCCGAGGGTTTCGCCGATCGCCGCTACACCGCCGCGGGCACGTTGACCCCGCGCTCGGTGACCGGCGCCGTCATCGACGATCCCGACGTCGCCGCCGCCCAGGCCGTGCGCATGGTGTCGAGCGGAACGGTGGAGTCGATCGACGGCGCCGACGTCGCGGTGTCGGTGCACAGCATCTGCGTCCACGGCGATTCGCCGGGGTCCGTGCGCACGGCCCGCCAGGTTCGGCACGCCCTGGAGAGCGCCGACGTCACGCTCGGGTCCTTCGCATGACCACCCCGAGCGCCGGCACCCGGATCCTTCCGGCGGGCAACCGGGGCCTCCTCGTCGAACTGGAGTCGGAACCCTTCGTGGTGTCGCTGACCGAACGCCTCCGCCGCACCCCGGTCCCGGGGGTGGAGGACGTGCTTCCTGCGGCGCGGACGGTACTCGTGACCACGACTCCGCGCACCGACCTCGACGAGGTGCGCCGCGCGCTGCAGACGATGACCGTCGACCTCGAGGTGCACGAGGACAGCCGCGCAACCGAATCCGAGCCGGTCACCATCCCGGTCCGCTACGACGGCGCCGATCTCGCCGACGTCGCCGACCATCTGCGGATGAGCCGCGAGGACGTGATCGCGGCGCACACGGCGGCCACCTGGCGCTGTGTATTCATCGGATTCGCACCGGGTTTCGCCTACCTGAGTTGCGGCGACGACCGGCTCACCGTGCCACGGCGGGCCCAGTCCCGGACCGTGGTGCCCGCCGGGTCCGTGGCCCTCGCCGGTGGCTACGGCGCGGTGTATCCCCGGTCCTCACCCGGTGGATGGCAGATCATCGGAACCACGGACTCCCCGATGTGGAACCTCGACGCGAACCCTCCGGCGCTGCTGCAGCCGGGGCGTCGCGTCCGATTCGTCGACGAGGAAACACTGTGAGTGAACTCGAAGTACTCGAAACGGGTCCGCTCAGCCTGATCCAGGACCTCGGCCGCCCCGGCTACCTGAGTTCAGGTGTGGGTGTGTCCGGCGCCGCCGACCGCGGATCCGCGAAGCTGGCCAATCGGCTGGTCGGGAACGACGAGAACAGCGCGTGCATCGAGGTGTTGATGGGCGGCCTCGCCCTCCGCGCGCCGCAGGTGACCATCGTCGCCGTCACCGGGGCACCCGCTACGGCGCTGCTCGACGGAATCCCGATGGGGCACGCGAGCGTCATCGTGATGCAGCCGGGGCAGACGCTGCGCCTGCAGTACGCGCAGGTCGGCCTGCGCAGCTACGTCGGCGTCCGAGGCGGCGTCGCGGTGCCGGACGTGCTCGGCTCCCGCAGCACCGACACCCTCTCCGGAATCGGCCCGGAAGCGTTGAAACCCAACGACGTTCTGCTCGTCGGCACCGCGGCGACGAGTTTCCCGAACGTCGAGGTCGCGCCCGTCCCCCCGATGGAGGCGGGAACGCTGTCGGTGCGGGTCGTCGGCGGCCCCCGCGACGACTGGTTCACCAACCCCGAAGCGTTGACCACGGGGGTGTGGGCCGTCTCCCCGGACACCGACCGCATCGGGGCGCGCCTGAACCGGCACGGCGACGCGCCTGCACTGGTGCGGACGTCCGAGGCCGAACTCCCGACCGAAGGTGTCGCGCTCGGCTCCATCCAGGTTCCGCCGAGCGGGCAGCCCGTCGTCTTCCTCGCGGACCATCCCATCTCGGGCGGTTATCCCGTCATCGGCGTCGTCGCGGACGAGGACATCGACCGGATCGCCCAGGCTCGACCCGGTCAACTGATTCGCTTCACCACTGCGTGATCGGCTTCGCTCCGATCCCACTACAGGAGATCACCCCATCGTCATGAACAGCATCGGCACGGAACTCGACACCCCCTGGTCCCACGAGCTGTGGCGCAGCACGCTGCTCACGGAACCGCATCGTCTCGACACCGGCGTCGCGCGCCACTACGCGTCCGCGCTGCCGATCAGCTACGCCACCGAAACCGATCCGGCACAGGCGATCCGCGACGTCGCCGAGGTGGAGCGCCTCGACGTCGACAGTGTGGCGCTGACGTTCACCACCACCGAGGCGTCCGCGCCGTACGAGAACCTCAAGATCTACGCGGTCGGGAAACCCGCGCCGCTCAACGAGGTTCTGCCGATCCTGTCCAGCCTCGGTGTCAACGCGCTCGACGAACGGCCGGCCGCGCTGACCCGCCCGGACGGGCATCGGGCCTGGATCTACGACCTCACCGTCGATCTGGTCGCCGTGACGGACGGTCACGGGGTGACCCGGGACATCCGGGTCGCCGACGCGTTCCGGGCGGCGTGGACGGGTGAGACCGAGGTCGACGGGTTCAACGCGCTCGTCCTGCACGCCGGGCTGGGCTGGCGTCAGGTGACCGTCCTCCGCGCGTACGCCGCCTACCTGCGTCAGGCCGGGCTTCCGTACAGCCGCAGCAACGTCGAACGAGTCCTGCTGAGCAACAGTGCAATCACGCAACTCCTCGTGGAGTTCCACGCGCTCCGCCTCGACCCGGGGATCGAACGCGACGCCGCAGCGGAAGACGCGCTCGAGGGCCGCATCGTCGACGCGATCGACGCCGTCGCCGGAATCGACGCCGACCGGATCCTGCGGGCACTGCTGTCCCTGATCCGCGCCACCACCCGGACGACGTACTACGCCGGTGACCGTCGGCCCGCGCGCGCTCTCGCGTTCAAATTCGATTCCTCGTCGATCGACGAATTGCCGCTGCCCCGGCCGAAATACGAGGCCTACGTGTACTCGCCCCGGGTGGAGGGCGTGCACCTGCGATTCGACGACGTCGCCCGCGGCGGCATCCGGTGGTCGGATCGCCGCGACGACTTCCGCACCGAGATCCTCGGACTCGTCAAGGCGCAGGCGGTCAAGAACGCCGTCATCGTCCCCGCGGGAGCAAAGGGCGGCTTCGTCGTCAAGAACCCGCCCGTGCCCACCGGCGACGCCGCCGCCGACCGGGAGGCGACGGCGTCGGCGGGCATCTCCTGCTACCGCGAATTCATCTCGAGCCTCCTCGACATGACGGACAACCTCGACATCACGACCCGGCAGGTGATCGCGCCGGAGGGCATCGTCCGCCGCGATGGCGACGACACCTACCTCGTGGTCGCCGCGGACAAAGGGACAGCGGCATTCTCGGACGTCGCCAACGCGATCGCACTCGAGCGCGGGTACTGGCTCGGCGACGGATTCGCGTCCGGCGGATCCGTCGGCTACGACCACAAGGCGATGGGCATCACCGCCCGCGGCGCGTGGGAAAGCGTCATGCAGCACTTCCGCGAGATGGGCGTCGACACCCGCACCGACGACTTCACCGTCGTCGGCGTCGGAGACATGAGCGGCGACGTCTTCGGAAACGGGATGCTGCTCAGCCCCCACATCCGCCTGCTCGCAGCATTCGACCATCGGCATGTCTTCATCGACCCCGACCCCGACCCGCAGCGGTCGTGGGACGAGCGGGCACGCCTCTTCGGGCTCGGCAGGTCGAGTTGGAAGGACTACGACAAGGCGGTCCTCAGTGACGGCGCGATGATCGTCGACCGGTCCGCGAAGTCGGTTCGGCTGACACCGCAGGCCCGGCGCGTTCTCGGAATCGACGACGATCGGGCCCTCACCACCGTCGAACTCGTGCGTGCCGTCCTCGGTGCGCCCGCCGACCTGCTGTGGAACGGCGGCGTCGGCACGTACGTCAAGGCGACGACGGAGAGCCACGCGGACGTCGGCGACAAGTCGAACGACGCGGTCCGGCTCGACGCGCCCGAACTGCGGGTCCGGGTGGTCGGCGAAGGCGGCAACCTCGGGCTGACCCAGCTCGGGCGGATCGAATACGCGCGCAACGGTGGTCGCGTCAACACCGACGCGCTCGACAACTCCGCTGGCGTCGACTGCTCGGACCACGAGGTCAACATCAAGATCGCCCTGGCGGGCGCGACCGCCGACAACACCCTCACCGCGCAGGACCGGCGAACGCTGCTGTCCGACATGACCGACGACGTCAGCAGGCTCGTCCTCGCCGACAATCGCAGCCAGAACGAGATGATGAGCCTGAACCGGGCGCAGGCCGGCACCCTCGTCAGTTTCCACTCCCGCATGGTCGACGACCTGGAACGGCGCGGACACGTGGACCGCGCGATCGACGTGCTCCCGACGTCCGCGCAGTTCGGCGCGCTCGAACGTGAGCAGAAGGGGTTGACGAGTCCGGAGCTGGCGCAGCTCACCGCGCAGGTCAAGCGATTCATCAAGAGCGAGGTGTCGGGCACGACCCTCCCCGACAACGGGGTCTACGCCGGCCGGCTTCACAACTACTTCCCGCCGCGCCTCGGCCGGGAGTTCGCGCACACGGTCGCCGCGCATCCGCTGCGCCGGGAGATCGTCACGACGTCGGTCGTCAACGACATGGTCGACCGGGCGGGGATGACGTACGCCTTCCGGCTGCGGGAGGAGACGGGCGCCGACTCCGCGGAGGCGGTGAACGCCTTCACCGCGGTCGCCGAGATCTTCGACCTCGGAGCGACTTTCGAGCGGATCAGGGCAACGGCCGACACCACTCCGACGGCCGGGACGAACGCACTGACGGTGCAGACCCAGCGACTGATCGACCGCGCGTCGCGGTGGCTGACCACGCACCGGCCGCAACCGTTGCCGCTCGAGGCCACCATCGCCCGCTACCGGCCGGTCGTCCGCGACCTCGGGCCGCGCGTGCGGGAATGGTTACGGGGCGACGAGATCACCGCGGTGGAGCGGCGCACCGAGGCCCTCACATCGCGTGGGGCGGAGACCGGGCTGGCCGCGGACGTGGCGGACCTGCTGCACACGTACTGCCTCCTCGACATCGTGGACATCGCGGAGATCTCGCAGCACCGCCCCGAGGACGTCGCCGAACTGTACTTCGCGCTGTCGGCGCACCTGCACATCAACACCGCACTGACCGCAGTCACGGCTCTCCCCCGGCTGGACCGGTGGCACGCCCTCGCCCGCCTGGCCCTGCGCGACGACCTCTACAGCTCACTGCGCGCCATCACCCTCGACGCGCTGTCCGTGAGCGAACCCGGCGAGGACGCGGCCGACAAGGTCGACCAGTGGGAACAGCACAACGCCGCCCGGCTCTCCCGCGCGCGTGCGCTGCTGACCGAGATCGAGTCGGAGGTCGCCACCGAACCCACGCTGGCGCTGATCTCCGTCGCGGCCAGGCGGATCCGGGCGATGACGCGGTAGGCGCTTCGCGCCCGTGCGCCTTTCTGGTTGTTCCAGCTACCAAAATGGCGCACAGGCCGCGGAGCGGCCTACAGCACCTGGGACAGGAACTGCTGCAGCCGTTCGGTTTCGGGCTTGTCGAACAGCTGGTCCGGCTTCCCGGTCTCGACGACGGCGCCGTGGTCCATGAACAGCACCGTGTCGGACACCTCGCGGGCGAATCCCATCTCGTGGGTGACGACGACCATCGTCATGCCGCCCTTGGCGAGGTCGGCCATCAGCGCGAGGACGCCCTTCACCAGTTCGGGGTCGAGTGCCGAGGTGGCCTCGTCGAAGAACATCACCTCGGGCTTCATCGCGAGGGCGCGGGCGATCGCGACGCGCTGCTGCTGTCCGCCCGACAGGTTGCCGGGCCGGGAGTCGGCCTTGTTGGCGAGCCCGACGAGTTCGAGCTGCTCGAGCGCCAGCGACCGCGCCTCGTCCTTGGACATCCCCTTGAGCTTGCGGGGTCCGAGGGCGATGTTGTCGACGACGGTCTTGTGCGGGAACAGGTTGAAGTGCTGGAACACCATGCCGATGCGCTGCCGCAGCTTGTCCGGGTTGTCCTTCAGCACCGACTTGCCGTCGAGCAGGACGTCACCCTGATCGGGTTCGTGGAGTCGGTTGAGGACCCGCAGCAGGGTGGACTTTCCGGAGCCGGACGGTCCGATCACGGTGACGGTGTCGCCGGCGTCGACGTGGAGGTCGACGCCGCGGAGCACCTTGTTGGTGCCGAATGCGAGATGCAGGTCGGTGCCAGTGAGAGAGACGGCCATCGCCTTATCCCCTTTCCACGACGATGGACTGTTCCACCGGGTCGAGCGTGCCGGACGTGTCGGCGCGGCCGGTGCGCAGACGGTTGTCGATGTAGTTGACGAGGTGGGTCAGCGGAATCGTCATCGCCAGGTAGAACAGGCCGGCGGCGACGAGCGGCGACAGGTTGCCGGTCTGCGCGTTGAGGTCGCGGCCGACGGCGAACAGTTCCCGCTGGCTGACGAGCAGGCCGAGGAAGTAGATCAGCGACGAGTCCTTGATGAGGGAGATGAACTGGTTCATCAGCGCGGGCAGCACCCGTCGCACACCCTGCGGGACGACGACGAGCGTCATCGACTTCCGGTAGCTGAAGCCGAGCGCCCGGGACGCCTCGAGCTGTCCGGGTTCGACGCTCTGGATGCCGGACCGGAAGATCTCACCGATGTAGGCGGACGCGAGCAGTGACAGCGCGGCGGCACCGAGCCAGTAGGGGTTGTTGCCGGTGAGTCCCTTGACGATGGGTCCGGCGCCGAGTCCGACGATGAGGATGATGACGACGGCGGGCAGCCCGCGGAACACGTCCGTGTAGATGCGGGCGGGCCAGCGGAGCCAGCGGGTGCGGGAGATGCCGGCCATCGCGAGCAGCATGCCGAGGACGGTGCCGACGATGCCCGACGCCAGCGCGAGGATCAACGTGTTCGGCAGACCGGTCTTGAGCAGATCGGGGAACGCCCGCGTGTAGAGGTCCCAGTTGAAGAACGTGTCCTTCAGCTGCTGGAGTGTCGACTTGGGCTCCGCGACCGGGGTTTCGGTCGTGTTCTGCGAGTTCTGGGCGGCGAGCGCGGCGAAGTCGGGCAGGTCGGGCACCGGCGCCGCCTTGCTGCCGGGCTTCCAGCCCTCGGGCAGTTCGCGGGGCACCCAGTCGGAGTACAGCTGCGCCCAGGTGCCGTCGGCGATGACGGCGTCGAGCCCGGAGTTGAGGGCGTCGATGAGCGGCTGGTTCTCCTTGTTGACGGCCCAGCCCACGAAGTTGTTGACGCTGAAGGTGTTCTCGACGATCGACGTGGGATCGCCCGGCGCGATGGCGCCCTCGGCCTGCTGGGACGGCGCCACCCAGGCGTCGATCTGCCCGGACTTCAGGTTTGCGTAGGCGGTGGCGTAGTCGGGGAACTTCACCGGGTTCAGCTTCAGCGTGTTCACGACGTAGTCGTCCTGGACGGTGCCCTGGACGACACCGATCCGAGTGGTCGCGGTCAGGTCGTCGAAGCCCTGGATCGGGCCGCCGTTGGGAACGACGAGGGAGAAGTAGCCGAAGTCGTAGCCGTTGGTGAAGCCGACGGTGTTGCGGCGCTCGTCCGTCGTCGTGATGGAGGAGGATCCGACGTCGAAGCGGCGCCCGGCCACCTGGGCGAGCAGTCCGGCGAACTCGGTGCCAACGAAGTCGACGCGCAGGCCGAGCTTGTCGGCGACGGCCTTCAGCAGTTCGTTGTCGTAGCCGGTGAACTGGTTGTCCGAGTTCACGCAGATGCTCGGCGGTGCGTCGGACAGCGTGCCGACGGTGAGCACACCGGGGGTGATGAGGTTCAGCTTCGACGCGTCGATCTGGTCGATCGGAGTGGTCGACGGCGTGGTGTAGCGGTCCTCGGCCGCGGCGCCTGCGGCGGCGAGGTTGGTCGGGGCGGCGGTGGCCGCGCCCACGCCGGGTGGCGAACACAGATCCTGCGGTGCCGCCCCGGACGTTTCCCCGTCACTCGAACACGACGACAGGGTCAGCGCCAGCAGGGCGGTGAGCAGTAGCGCCACCACCACACGGATCTTCGCTCCGACGGAAGAAAACATGGTGAGCAGCGTAACCCTGGCGGTCGGTATTTCCGGGGTCGGAGGACGTCGGGGGCGACAGCCGTCACTCTCCTTGTTTGTCATACAAACAAAGTCGAGTTATTGTTTGTATGACAAACAAGTAGGAGGCAGTCATGGTGCCGCAGACGGGCCGAGCAGCGCGAGCCACCCGGGAGTCCGGTCGCCAGACCCGCGACGCCCTGTTCACCGCCGCCACCGAACTGTTTCTCGAGCACGGCGAGGGCGTCCCGATCACGCAGATCTGCGCCGCCGCCGGGGCCCACCCCAACCAGGTCACCTACTACTACGGTTCCAAGGAACGGCTCTTCGTCGAGGTCGCGTGCGCTGCCGTGCTGCGTGCCGGCAAGCGGGCCGAGGACGACGCGGCGACGGCGGAGACCGTCGGCGACTACACGGAGAAACTCGTCGGCTCCCTGCTCGGGCCGGGCGCCCCCAGCGTCGAACTCTTCACGTCGGCGATGCTGATGACGGGACGCCGCAGTGAACTGCGCGACCTCATCACCGACACCCTCCGGACCCTGCACTCGTCGGGCGAGGACGCGCTGATCCGCACCCTGATGCGCACCGGCTGGCAACTGCGCGCCGGCATCGACGTCGAATCGAAGGCGTTCTGGTCGGCGATCTTCGGACTGGTGATCCAGAAGACCGCCACCGGTGAGAGCTTCGGCTACTCGCTCGAGGAGGCCGTCGCCGTCATCTTCGCGAACCTGCAGATCCCCGAGACCGTCCGCAACACCTCCATCGACTGACCTTCTCTCCTCCAAGGAGCGCGATGAACATCGTTCGCGTATTCGACAGCAACGCCCGGAAGGCGCCCGACGAGGCGTTTCTCCATTTCCAGGGTCGCGACCATACGTATGGTTCCGTGCAGGACGGCAGCCGCCGGGCCGCCGCCCTGCTGCGGACACTGGGGGTCGAGCACGGCGACCGCGTCGCTCTGATGTGTTTCAACACCCCCGGATTCGTCTACGCGATGCTCGGCGCCTGGCGCATCGGCGCGGTGGTGGTGCCGGTCAACCACAAGATGCAGGCATCCGAGGTGGACTACATCCTGCGGCACGCGCAGGTGAAGGTATGCGTCTTCGACGGCGCACTCGCACCCGTCATCGAGCGACTCGAGACGCCGGTGCAGCTGCTGTCCACCGACACCACCGTGGCGGGCCACGCCTTCTTCGACGACGCAATCGCGGACCTGGACGGCATCGACGGCATCGAGCCGGACGAGAACGACCCCGCCGAAATCCTCTACACGTCCGGCACCACCGGCGCGCCCAAGGGCTGCGTGCACAGCCACCGCAACGTCGTGCTCGTGGCGACCACGGCGGCCCTCGGTCTGTCGATCACCCGTGACGAGCGACTGCTGATGGCCGTCCCGATCTGGCACGCGTCGCCGCTCAACAACTGGCTGATGGCGACGCTGTACATGGGCGGCACCGTCGTGCTCGTCCGCGAGTACCACTCCGTCCACTTCCTGGAAGCGATACAGCAGCAACGCATTACGCTGTGCTTCGGTCCGCCGGTCATCTACACCACGGCACTGAATGCGGTGCCGGACTTCACCGACTACGACCTCTCCAGCGTCCGGGCCTGGCTCTACGGCGGCGGACCGATCGGCGCCGACGTGGCGCGCCGACTCGTCGAGTCGTACCGGACCACCCGCTTCTACCAGGTGTACGGGATGACGGAGACCGGTCCCGTGGGGGCCGTCCTCTACCCGGAGGAACAGCTCGCGAAGGCCGGCTCGATCGGCCGGGCGGCGCTCGCCGGCGTCGACATGCGCCTGGCCGGCCCCGACGGCATCGACGTGCCCGCCGGGGAGATCGGCGAGATCTGGCTGCGCACCGAGACCGTGATGCAGGGCTACCTCGACGACCCCGACGCCACCGCAGCCGTATTCGGCGACGGCGGCTGGTACCGCACAGGCGATCTCGCACGCCAGGACGACGACGGCTACCTCTTCATCGTCGACCGGGCGAAAGACATGATTATCACCGGCGGCGAGAACGTCTATTCCAAGGAAGTCGAGGACGCCATCTCCGGCCATCCCGACGTCGTGGACGTCGCGGTGGTGGGGCGGCCGCACCCCGAATGGGGCGAGACCGTCGTCGCGCACGTCGTGTGGCGTGAACCGGACGTCGTGGGTGCCGACGACATCCGCGACTACCTGTCGGACAAGCTGGCGCGCTACAAGATTCCGCGCGACTACGTCTTCGCCACCGTGCTGCCCCGCACCCCCACCGGCAAGATCCAGAAGCACCTGATCCGCTCCGCGAGCTGACTCACGAAAGACACTGCCATGACTATATTTTCCGACACGAACGTCACCCATCCCGCACCCCACCGGACGCACACCGTGCTCAACCAGTCGGCGCCCCGCGCCGACGTCAACGAGTTCACCCTCGACACGGTGCTGGCCGAGGGCGTGCGCCGCCACGACGCCGACTGGGCCACCGGCGAACTCACCGACATCGGTGCACTCGTCGGCAGCGCCACGTTCCAGCACGACGCCGAACTCGCCAACACGATCATCCCCGAACTGAAGACGTTCGACCGCTGGGGCAACCGGATCGACGAGGTCGAATACCACCCCGCGTACCACCGGATCATCTCCGCAGCCGTCGCGCACGGGGCGCACACGTCGGCGTGGGCCGACCCGAAGCCCGGCGCGAACGTCGCTCGCGCAGCGGCATTCATGATGTTCGCGCAGATCGAACCCGGACACTCCTGCCCGATCTCGATGACCAACGCCGTCATCCCCTCCCTCGACCTGCAACCCGACGTCGCCGCGATCTGGAAACCGCGCGCGCTGTCCCGCAGCTACACCCCCGCACTCGACGCACCCGACAAGGCGTCCGCGATCTTCGGCATGTCCATGACGGAGAAGCAGGGCGGCTCCGACGTCCGGGCCAACACCACCGTCGCGACACCCGCCGGACGCGGCGGTCCCGGCGCCGACTACCTGCTGACCGGGCACAAGTGGTTCTGCTCCGCTCCGATGTCCGACGCGTTCCTCGTCCTCGCGCAAGCGGAAGGCGCGGGCGGCGACGGCCTCTCGTGCTTCCTGCTGCCCCGCATCCTCCCGGACGGCACCCGCAACGTCTTCCGCATCCAGCGGCTGAAGAACAAGCTGGGCAACAAGTCCAACGCGTCATCCGAGATCGAACTCGACGGCACAGTCGGCATCATGGTCGGCGAACCGGGACGCGGCGTCCGCACCATCATCGAGATGGTCGCGCGCACCCGCCTCGACTGCGTGCTCGGCAGCACCGCCGGAATGCGGCAGTCCGTCGCCGAGGCAGTGTGGCACGCCCGGCACCGCTCCGCGTTCGGGAAGGTCCTGGCCGATCAGCCGGCCATGACATCGGTGCTGGCCGACCTGGCACTGGAGTCGGAGGCGGCCACCGTCACCGCGCTGCGCCTCGCCCGGGCACACGACGAGGACGCGAGCGAACAGGAACGCAGCTTCCGCCGGCTCGCGACCGCGGTCGCGAAGTACTGGATCTGCAAGCGCGGCCCGCACCACGCGTACGAGGCACTGGAATGCCTGGGCGGCAACGGGTACACCGAGGACTTTCCGCTCGCCCGCCGCTACCGGGAGCAGCCCGTCATGGCCGTGTGGGAGGGGTCGGGCAACGTCATCGCCCTCGACGTCCTGCGCGCGATGACCCGCGAACCCGACAGCGTCGCCGCATTCGACGCCGAGGTGAACCTGGCCCGCGGCAGCAACGCGGTGCTCGACGAGCACCTCGACCGGGTCCGTCGCCAGCTCGGCGAACTCGCCACCGAGGACCCTGCCCGCGCCCAGTTGCGCGCCCGCACCGTCGTCGAATCGATGGCCCTCGCACTCCAGGCGTCGCTGCTGACCCGGTTCTCGCCTGCCGCCGTCGCCGATGCATTCGTCGACGCCCGCCTCGGCCCCGACCGCACGCACGAGTACGGCACCCTCTCCCCCTCCGCCGATCTCGGGTCCATCCTCAGTCGGGCGTAGGCGGCTCCGCCGCCCGTGCGCCTTTTTGGTAGCTGGAACAACCAGAAAGGCGCACAAGCCCGGAGGGCCTACTTCAGCACCGTCGGCCCCAAGAACTCGCACACCTGCAGGGCGAGTGCGAGATCCAGCTTGCTGTGGGTGCCGGTGGCGGGCTCACCGAGGGCTTTGGTGATGCGGTATTTGACGGTGTTGCGGTGGAGGTTCATCTGCTGGGCGGTGTGGAGGTGGCTTTCGCCGGTCGCGAAGTAGGTGCTGAGCGTGGACCGCAGTGTCGCGGCCTGGTCGGTGTTCTCCGCGAGCGGGCCGAGGACCTCCCACACCCAGGCCCGGGTGGAGTCCAGGTTCTCGGCGAGGAGGGAGACGACGGCGACGCCGCGGTCGCCGAAGCCGACGATCGGACGGGCCGGGGTGTTGGGCACGGTGGCCACGGAGTAGGCGGCGCGCGCCTGTTCGTGCGACCGCCGGAATCCCGCGACCCCGGACGCGGGCAGTCCGATCGCGGTCCGGATGCCCGGGTTCGCGGGCAGGGTTGCGGCGAGTTCGGTGGTGTCGAGGACGGGTTTCCGGCGGCCGAAAGGCAGCCAGGCCCACAGGGTTCGGCGGTCGATGGCGGTGACGATGGGTGCGGAGTCGGTGGCGAGGTGGCGGGCGAGATCCCGCACGTAGTGGTCGAGTGCGTTGAGGCTCGCCTCGGTGTCGGGACCGGTGGACCACAGGATCATCGCGACATGCGTCTGCTCGAGCCGGTAGTGGGTCTCGGCCTCGAACGCGGACCCGTCGTTGCCGGTTCCGGTGAGGAGGGTGTGGATGGTCGACGAGTGGACGTTGCCGCGGGCACCCAGCCATCGCCGGCGTTCCTGCTCGTAGGCGTCGAACACGTAGAGGGTGATCCAGTCGATGTAGCTGTACACGACCTCCGAAATATGTTTGAGCACAGCGAGTGTCAGCGGTCCGGACAGTTGGAGGGCGCTGACCTCGTCGTAGCAGATCTTGATCAGGTCGTCCTGACCCATGTGGTACGCGCGAACCAGCGAGTTCGACGACACGTCGCGTTGCGCCAGTCGCAGCGCGTACTCCACGGCGGCGGTGGTGGGCTGCAAATGATCGACGGGAATGTCGTTGGCGAGGACGTGCACGATCGTCGAGACGTTGCCGTTCACGCTCGCCTCGAGCAGTTCGACGAGTTGCGGGTCTTCGTCGAGTTGGTCGATCTCGTGCGCGAGCAGCGCGCTCATCGTGCGGGTGATCTCCGCCTGCCGCGCATCGAGTTTCCGGGCGATGCCGGCGACGATGTCGAGGACCTCGGCCTCCGCCATCGCGGGCACCCGCGCCATGCGGCGCCTGGCACCGGCGCCGCGGTCGCCGGGGGCGGGACTGCTCACAGCACGTCCCCTCCGCCCTTGCGCAGATAGCGCAGGGCCGATTGCGCCGCGTTGTATCCGCACATCCCGTGTGCCCCGGCGCCGGGCGGTGTGGAGGCCGAACACAGGTACGTGCCGGGGACCCCGGTGCTGTACGGGTCGAGGGCGATGCGCGGACGCAGCACGACCTGGGTTTCGGTGTTCGCCCCGCCGATGATGTCGCCGCCGACGTAATTGGGATTCGACGCGGCCAGACGAGCCGGTCCGCTGCTGACCGTGGCGACGATGCGGTCCCGGAAACCGGGGGCGAATCGCTCGATCTGTGCGGTGATCGCCTCGGACGCGTCGCCCGAGTAGCCTTGCGGCACATGGGCGTACGCGTACAGCGGATGCAGATCGCCGTTCGACCGACCGGGATCGGCGAGGTACTGCTGACCGAGGAGCACGAACGGCCGCTCCGGCATCCGGCCCGCAGCGACGTCGCGTTCGGCGGCCGCGATCTCGGCGAAGCTCCCACCCAGGTGGACGGTCCCGGCGCGTCCACATTCGGGATCGGTCCACGGCACCCCGCCCTGGATGGCGAAGTCGACCTTGAACGCGGCGGGCGCGTGCTTGAACCGGCGGTATGCGCGGGCCACCCGGTCGGGCAGGCGAGCGCCCAGGATGCCGAGCGCGGCGGACGGCGCGACGTCCAGCAGGACGACGTCGGCGGTCGGGAGTTCGTTCCACTCGCGGACGTGGACACCGGTGGTGATCTTGCCGCCCCGGTCGGTCAGCAGGGCGGCGAGTGCGCCGGTGATCGACTGCGATCCGCCCTCGGCGACGGGCCACCCGTAGCGGTGCCCGGCGGCGACGATCATCATCCCGACCGCGGACGTGGCCGGACGGTCGAGACGGTAGTAGGCGTGCGCGGCGGCACCGCCGAACAGTGCGCGGGCCTTGTCGGTGCGCCACCAGCGGGCCGTCACGGCGGCCGGGAGTAACGCCCGGGGCCCGAAGCCGGCGAGCCGGAGCGGGTGCCGGGGCACGTTCACGATCGGACGCATGAGGTCGGCGGCCAGGTCGTCGAAGCCGTCGGCGAGTCCGCCGAACATGCGCTGCCAGCGCGCGCCGTCCTCGCCGAGTCCGGCGGCGGTAGCCGCGATCGACCGGTGCAGCAACCCCGCCTCTCCGGAGTCGAGGGGGTGGGCGCAGTCGATCTCCGGCCACTTCCACGTCAACCCGTACCGGCCGAGGTCGAGGGTCTGCAGATACGGCGATCCGGCACCCATCGGGTGGAACGCCGAGCACTCGTCGTGCAGCAGTCCGGGGACGGTGAGTTCGCCGGAGCGGGTACCGCCGCCGATGGTGTCGGCGGCCTCGAGGACCTGGACGTCGACGCCGTGGCGGGCGAGGTGGACCGCGGCGGCGAGCCCGTTGGGCCCGCTGCCGACGACAACTGCGGTGGTCACGGCCGCACCACCAGATCTGTCTTCTGCATCTGCGCCTCCCGCGTCCGCACGTTCGAGTCGTCTCCGTCCAGTGTCCACTGCACGTCGAACGGAATGGGACCGTTCGGCAGCCACGGCTGCTCGTTGATCGCGTCGGACACCTTGTACGTTCCCCGCTCGATGACGCCGAGGGCGGCGTCGATCACCTTGTACTGCTGAGTGCCCCTGTGGATGGGCTGCGATTCGATCCACGCGACGACGAACTCGCCAGGAGCGAAGTTGCAGCGCCTCTGGAGTGCCGCGATCAGGAACTCGTTGTGCAGGTGACCGTCACCGAAGTTGAATGCCACCAGCGAGTTGCAGCTGAACTCCGCCTCGCGCAGCGAGTAGGTGTCGATGTCGTCGCCGAGGTGGCGCATCATCAGCGAGAACAACGCCCGCCCCTGGCTGTGCATCGACCGCCAGCCGAGCAACTGGTGCATCACCACGTCCGCGACCTCCGGCGGGTAGGTGGCGAGCAGCTGGGTGCGCGTGTTCTTGGTGGGACGGATGATGTGCTCGTCGAGCTTCTCCTCGGCGCCCGGTGCGAAGGCCCAGGTGGCGGACGCCCAGTTTCCTGCGTACTGCCGCATCGAGGGCAGGAACGACACGAGGTCGGGGCGCAGGTTGCCGAGGATCGGGAAGAACACCAGGGCGGCGACGATCACCGCGGTCAGCCACACCGAGGACATGTCGGCGACGCCGTACCCGTCCCAGGCGGGGAATCCGAGGAACAGGAAGATCGACGCGTAGGCGAACAGCAGGTTCCACTCGAGCGGCACCGCCAGCGGGAACGTGGACAGGATGAACAGGTGGAACGCGACCATCAGCGCGACCGCCAGCAGCGTCAGCGTGCGGTTGGTGGAGAACAGCAGCACCAGCGGGGTCACCACCTCCACGACCGTCCCGAGCACGTGGGCGACACCTCCGGCGACGATCGACGGCCGCAGGTCTTCGGGGAAGTTGCGGTAGTGCGCGCGCTTGATCTTCTTGAACGGCATCCACGGGGTGTTGCTCAGCATCGGCGGCACCACCATCGAGAAGTGGTGTCCGAGCTTGGAGACGCCCGCCCCGACCCACACCGAGACGATCAGCAGCTTCAGCGCGATGATCATGTCGACGAACGGCAGGACCCCGAAGAAGACGATCGCGGGCAGGTACTGCTCGCTGCGGGCGGCGATGAAGATGACCTTGTCGCGCAGACCGATCAGCACCAGCAGCGCGATCAGGGGAAACAACACCGCGGGGCGGACGAGTCCGGAGTTGTCGGTGAGGGCCGCGTCGATCGACGACGTGTGCACGCCCGGAAGTAACAGCGCCACAATGATGTTGATCAGCAGGGCCGAGTAGATCAGGACGTCGCCGACGGTGCGGGTGTCGCCCGAGGTCAGCGGCACCTTCCCCGGCCACGGTGGGAGCCGGATGGTCCCGGGGTGCAGCCAGTACAGGATGCCGCCGGTCATCGGCTTGAAGTGCCCGGCGAGCGGACCCCACGAACCGGCGAGACCCACCGCTTCGAGCAGCACCGTCCACAGGATCAGCTTCTGGTAGACGATCGGCTCGTTCCACCAGGCACCCACGTCGAGGACGTTCAGGCCGGACGTGAACGTCGCCAACGTCAGCCCGATACCGAGGTAGAGGACGAGTAGTTTCAGAATGTAGATGGTGTGCACCATCTTCGGGGTTCCGAAACCGTAGTCGACCCAATGGGTCGACATGGCGCGCAGGCGGTCGCGGAACGGAAGGTCGAGGAAGGTGGCGGGGTCGACTTCGGGGAAGTTCCCGGTCTTGAATCCCATGGGAGGCTCCTGAGGGTAGAGGGCATCGCCTCGGGTGTGTCCCGAGGTGCAGGGTTTTGCTGGATCAGCTGACGGCGGCAGGCCGGTGGCGACTCCGCAGTCCCGGTTTGTCGATCTTGCCGACGGGGTTGCGGGGCAGCGCGTCGACGATGTGAATGGCCACTGGCAGTTTGACTTTCGTGAGCCGGCTGCTCAGGTGGTCGGCCAGGAGGACGTCGGTGACGGCGGTCTCCGGGTAGGTGACGACGTATGCGACCGGCACCTCGCCGTACACGTCGTGCGGGGCTCCGATCACGGCCGCCTCGAGGACGTCGTCGTGAGTGGCGAGAGCGTTCTCGATCTCCTTGGGGTAGATGTTCTCTCCGCCGCGGATGATCATGTCCTTGATGCGATCGACGAGGGTGAGGTAGCCGTCCTCGTCGAGTCGGCCGACGTCGCCGGTGTGCAACCAGCCGTCGACGACGGTGCGTTCCGTTTCCTCGGGGCGGCCGAGGTAGCCGCGCATCACGTTCGCGCCCCGGATCACCACCTCACCGACCGCCCCCGCCGGCACCGGTGCGCCGGACTCGTCGACGATCGCGATGGTCTGCCCCGGCAGTGCGGGGCCGACGGTGCCCGGCTTGCGAAGGCCCTCCGGCGGGTTGCACGCGGACGCGCAGGTGCCCTCCGTCAGCCCGTAGCCCTCCACGATGACGAGTCCGAAACGCTGCTCGGCGTGGTCGAGGAGTTCCTTGGAAATCGGTGCGGCCCCGCAGACCGCGAAGCGCAGCGAGGAGGTGTCGCCGACGGTGTCCTGGGAGACCAGGAGGGCGTAGGTGGTCGGGACTGCGGAGAAGTACGTCGGCCGCAGGCGGGCGACGTCGTCGAAGAACCGGGCCGGTGAGAAGCGTCCGGTGACGCTCAGCTGACCGCCGGCGAGCATCGGGGTCAGGAAGCTGACGCAGATCGCGTTGACGTGGAACAGCGGGAGGATCAGGAGGCAGTGGTCGTCGGCGGTCAGCGAGAAATGCTGCACCATCGAGGAGCTCATGAACTGCAGGTTGTCGTGGGTGAGCATCACGCCCTTGGGCCGTCCGGTCGACCCGGACGTGTAGATCAGCAGGGCGAGGTCGTCTCCGCCGGCGGTGGTGCCGGGTGCCCAGGCGGGGTCGGGGGTGGTCGCCATGTCGTCGACGGCGATCACGGGACGGCCACCGGTCGGTGCGCCGGGTCCCTCGTTGACGACGAGAACCGCTGTGGCGTCGTCGATCTGGTACTCCGCCTCGCTGGCGGTGAACGTGGGATTGACCGGGGTCGCGGCCGCACCGATCCGCCAGGAGGCCATCAGGGCGATGAGCAGTTCCGCCCGGTTCGGCAGCATGATCGCGACGACGTCGCCACGACCGACACCGTTCTCGGACAACTGTGCGGCGAAGGCGTCGACCCGCTCCGCGAACTGTGCGTAGGTCAGTTCGAGTCGGTCGTCGCGCAGGCATGGCGCATCTCCGCGCTGCGCGGCGAGGTCCCAAGCGAAATAGCCGATGTGCGACACGATTTCGTCCGCCCTTTCTTTGTGGTGTGATCCACAACACTATCGACGGGGTTTCGTGCAAGAAACGGCCTCGGGGGCTCGAGTTCGGGCGGTTCGTTGTCGGTTGAGCACAATCGCGACCGTCCGGGGGCCTGTTGCCTCATGTCAAGATGCCCGCGAAGTCTGATTCGTTGACTCATCGAGAAGTGCCCGCGTGAGAGGGGCTCTCCTCGTGGGTGTGTTCTTGGCGGTGGCGAGGGCGATGAGCTCGGTGGTCAATGCCTGGATCTGACGCTGGACGGCGGCGGGGTTGATGGTCGAGTACGTGTCGGCGAGGATGGCCTTGTCCTCTCCGGTGACGGCCTCGTGCTGGTCTGCACGCCGATGCGGAGTGGTGGCGATGTCGTACTTCTTGGTCACCTTCGCGCCGTCACGTTCTTTCGACACCAATTTCTGCTGTGGGTAGAAGTAGTTCGTTAGCTGCGACTGCAGAACCCAGATCTGATTGAGCAGCAACAACTCTGCAGAGGTGTCATAGCGGAGATAGCCGACGATGGTGCGTACTACGGCCCAGTTCTTCTGCTCGACGTGTGCCCCGTCGTTGGAGTTTCCGGGACGCGAGCGGGTGAAGGTGATCTGCTGTCTGTTGCACCAGTCGAGCAGGTGGTGGTTGATGAACTCGCTGCCGTTGTCGGAGTCGACGCCGAGGAGTGGGAACGGCATGATGGCAGCGATCTCGTCGAGTGCGGCGATGACCCATTTGCGGGCCTTGTTGCGCACACTGCGGTTCTCGGTCCAACCGGTGGCGATGTCGGTGACCGTCAGCGTGTAAGCGTGCTCACCGACGGCGTTGCCGCCCTCGTGGCCGACCAGGTCGATCTCGACGAACCCCGGCGCCGCATCATCCCACTGCGCCCAGGTGCGGATCGGGATCTGGGACTTGAGCAGGGAACCGGGCTTGGTATGTGATCGGCCCTTGAGTTCATGGTTCTTGCGTTCGGGCGCCAGCCGTCGGTCGATGGTGGCTGCAGACATGCCGACCAGCAACAGTGCGGTAGCGTCGTCGATGTCGAGTTCACCGAACGCACGCAGAATGGGCACGAGGTCTGGCAGTGCCGGCGCAAGCCGCTTCCCGGCAGGCATCCCCAGCACCGCCCAGCAGAAGATCAACGCTGCAACAACGTTCGGCCCGTACGTCGGTGGGCGCCCGGTTCGGGGACGGACCACCTTCGGAATCAACGCTGCCCGCAATGCCTTGCGGGCGTGGTCGCGATGCCAGCCGGTCGTGGCGCACAGTTCGTCTAGGATCTTCGCTTTGCCCGGCTTGTCGGCGCGCTTGTAGCGGGTCGCGATCGCCGTGGTGACGGCTCTGCGTTCAGCCATGGTCAGTCCCATCCTCCGGCCCTACCCTCGACCACCACACCGACGTGATCGACACGCCGCTACGCGGGCGTTCTCACGTGAGGCAACGAAGGGGCTTACGCGGGCATTTTGGATGAGTCAACGCGGGGGGTTGACACCGTGCCGCGGGCGTGGTCAATATATGCGAACGCTTAGAAAATAAGCACATGCTTAGAACTGAGGGGCTGCAGGTCCGCACCGACTGCCGTCCACCACGTCAATCGGTAGGAGTTACTCATGCCCGAGGCCGTCATCGTTTCCATCGCTCGTTCCCCGATCGGTCGCGCCATGAAGGGATCGCTCAAGGGCATGCGCCCCGACGACCTCGCCGCGCAGATGGTCCAGGCGGCACTCGACAAGGTGCCCGCGCTCGACCCCACCGACATCAACGACCTCATCCTGGGCTGCGGCCTGCCCGGCGGCGAGCAGGGTTTCAACATGGGCCGCAACGTCGCGGTCCAGCTCGGCTACGACTTCATCCCCGGCACCACCATCACCCGGTACTGTTCGTCGTCGCTGCAGACCACCCGCATGGCACTGCACGCGATCAAGGCCGGTGAGGGCGACGTGTTCATCTCCGCCGGTGTCGAGACCGTGTCCCGGTTCACCGCGGGCAACTCCGACTCGCTGCCCGACACCCAGAACCCGCTGTACGCCGACGCGCAGACCCGCACCGAGAAGCTCGCCCAGGGCGGCCAGCAGTGGGTCGACCCGCGTGAGGAGGGCCTGGTCCCCGACACCTACATCGCGATGGGCCAGACCGCCGAGAACGTCGCGCAGATCACCGGCATTACCCGCGAGGAGCAGGACCGGTGGGCGGTGCGTTCGCAGAACCGCGCCGAGGCGGCAATCAACGAGGGCTTCTTCGAGCGGGAGATCACCCCGGTGACCCTGCCCGACGGCACCGTCGTGTCCACCGACGACGGCCCGCGTGCCGGCACCACCTATGAGGCCGTCAGCCAGCTCAAGCCTGTGTTCCGGCCGGACGGCACCGTCACCGCCGGCAACGCGTGCCCGCTCAACGACGGCGCCGCCGCCCTGGTGATCATGTCCGACACCAAGGCCAAGGAGCTGGGGCTGACCCCGCTCGCCCGGATCGTGTCCACCGGGGTGTCCGGGCTGTCGCCGGAGATCATGGGACTTGGCCCGATCGAGGCGTCCAAGCGGGCCCTCGCCATCGCGGGACTGGGCATCTCCGACATCGACCTCGTCGAGATCAACGAGGCGTTCGCCGTGCAGGTGATCGGGTCGGCGCGGGAGCTGAACATCGACGAGGACAAGCTCAACGTCTCCGGCGGCGCGATCGCCCTCGGCCACCCGTTCGGCATGACCGGTGCCCGCATCACCGCGACCCTGCTCAACAACCTGACCACCCACGACAAGCAGTTCGGCCTCGAAACCATGTGCGTCGGAGGCGGACAGGGCATGGCCATGGTCCTCGAGCGGCTGTAGGCGGCTCCGCCGCCCGTGCGCCTTTTTGGTAGCCAGAACAACCACAAAGGCGCACGGGTGCGAAGCGCCTACGCCAGGCCCGACAGCGGCGGCGGGGTGTTCTCGTCGCGCCAGGCGATGGCCTCCTTCAGCGTGCCGAGGTCGTAGTCGGGTCCGCCCACACCGACGGTGAACAGGGTGACGCCGGCGTCGACGTGGGCTGCCGCGTCGTCGACACCCGGCCACGACGTGGAGTGCTGGATGCTGTCGGGGCTGCGTCCGGCATCCCGTGCGTACCCGGCGAGGATCCCCGACTTACGTTTGTACGTGTCCATGTCGCTGAAGCTGTGCCAGATGTCGCCGTACTGCCCGACCAGCGGCAGTGTCTTCTTCTCGCCGCCACCGCCGATGAGGATCGGAATGTGCCGGGTGGGTGCGGGTTCCAGCTTGCCGAACCGGGCGGTGATCCGCGGAAGGTACTCGGCGAGCAGGTTCAGCCGCGATCCCGCGGTACCGAATTCGTAGCCGTACTCGTCGTAGTCGCGCTCGAACCAACCCGAGCCGATGCCCAGGATCAGCCGTCCACCGCTGATGTGGTCGACGGTGCGGGCCATGTCGGCGAGCAGATCCGGGTTCCGGTAGCCGGCACACGTGACGAGTGCGCCGATCTCCACCCGCTCCGTCTGCTCGGCGAACGCCCCGAGCATCGTCCAGCACTCGAAGTGGGCGCCGGCCGGGTCGCCGTACAGCGGATAGAAATGATCCCAGTTGAAGACGATGTCGACGCCGGCGTCCTCGGCGCGCAGTACCGCGTCGCGGATCAGCCCGTAGTCGGGCGCGTGCTGCGGCTGAAGTTGGACACCGATGCGAACTGGACGAGTCATTCGTGGCTCCTCGGAGTAGACGTTGGGCCTTCTCGATCCATAGTGCTCGCGCGACGGTCGGGCGCACAACGAACCCGCCGAGCGGGCGATTTGAGCGGGCGAATGTACCGTCCGGCGCCCCAGATACGCCAAGCGGTACATTCACCCGGTTGTCGGCGCGTCTTCCGCCCATCGTCTCCGAAATGGACGAGGACGCATCACCGCCCGACTGCACGGCGGACGTGGAAGACTGGGTGTGTGAAGGTCACGCAGAGGCCTGACCCGCCCACCGGCATCCGGCGGGCGTTCTTCCGCGCGCCGATCTACCTCTACCGCGTCCACCTCGGTTTTCTCCTCGGGGGCCGATTCCTGCTCCTCGAACACGTCGGGCGCAAGACCGGCGCCCGGCGGCAGGTCGTGCTCGAGGTGGTCAACCACGACGCCGTCGGCGACGGCTACGTGCTGGCCGCCGGGTTCGGTCCCAAGTCCGATTGGTACCGGAACCTGCGGGCGCAGCCGAACGCGAGGATCCAGCTGGGCCGCCGGCGACTGTCCGTCACAGCCGAATTCCTCGACCCCGAGACCGGTGCGGACTTCATGGCGCACTACGGGTCGGAGCATCCGAAACTCGGAATGCGGATCGCCCGAGGCATGGGCTTCGACGTCGACGGCAGCGCGGCCGACTTCCGGGCGGCCGGCCGTGAGATCCGTTTCGTCCGGCTGCGCCCCCGCGTCTGAGGCGCCTCAGTTCAGCCGCACCCCGCCCGCGAGGAGCATGGTCCGCAGGACGAATGCCGCCTCGGGGCCGATGATCTCCCCGACCAGGGTGAGGTAGCGGTCCACGTACTCCGGTCCGTGCGGTGCGACCGTCGGGTACTCGGGGTCGGACGGATCCAGGTGATGGGCCACCTCGTGGAGCACCACCAGTTCGCGGAACGCCCAGGCATTTCCGTTCCGATGCTCGGGGACCGCGATTGTGGCGCAATCGCTTTCGTAGTGGGCGGCCTTGTTGCCCGACCGCGCGCGGACGTGAACCGGGGTGGCCGCCCGCGTCCACGTCGACCGCACCCAGTTCAGGGCGAGCACCCGGTCGACGTAGTCCTGCACCGAGTCGATCGACGCAAATTTGCGTTCCACCGGCAGCGTCACCTGCGACCCCATCACGTCCACGACGCGCAGCCCGCGCTCGTCGGCGCGGTCGAACATGGTGCGCACGAGGGCTTCCGCGTCGTACACGGCGGTCCGCTGAGTGTCGCGGGGTCGCTTCACGACGGGATCTGCTTGCGGGCGGTCGACAGTTCGGGTGAGTTGCTCAGGCGGGCGGTCCGGGCGGCGCGGTCGCCTGCCCGGCGGGCGCTCGACGAATGTCCTGCGGACGCCCGCCCTCCGCGCCACGTGCCGCGGGCCTGCGAGTTCTCCGAGTAGTAGTCCTTCAGCTCGAGCTGTTTGTCGCGCAGGACCAGCGCCGTCTCCGCCGACGACTCCGGCACGGACACCGCCTGCTCCTCGGCCTCCTTCTTGGCGTCGGCGAGGCGCTGCCCGATCCGCGCGGCGTAGGCGAGCTGGAAGTTCAACCGGGCGGTGACACCGGCGACGGGGCGCCGCACCCGTGTCGCGACGCGACGGCGTCCGCGCTTCTCGACCTGCGTCCGCACCGTCGTCTCGCCGCGGTACTCCCCCGACTTGATGTAGGAGTCGGACGCCCGGACCATCTGGATCAGCAGGCTCGCGTACAGGGCTTCGCAGACGTCGATGTCGCCGGCGAACCCGTACGCGTAGATGACGGCCGACGTCTGGGCGATGTCGCACTGGACGTCGTTGGCGGCGGCGATCACCAGGAACAGTTGCGCGTACGTGCGCAGACCCTTCTTCCCCGGTTCACCGATGGTGATCAGGCGCTGCGTGGGAGTGGCGCGCTTCTCCCGGCCCGCCGCGTGTGCGCGCGCCACCGCGAGGTCGATCGAGGAGGCGGTGGCGAGCCGCTGGGCGGCGGCCATGAAGGCCTCGCCCTCGTGCGGGTTGTCGGTGGATTCCGCCTGCCGGAGGAGCCCACCGATGCGGGTCAGCATCTTGTCGGAACTCACCCAGGCAGGCTAGCCCCCGTGCGCCTTTCTGGTCGTCGGCGCTACCAAAAAGGCGCACGGGCGGCGGAGCCGCCTACAGCCGCTCGAGGTCGTCGAGGATCAGGTTTGCGCCGGTGAGGCCGATGCCGGTGATCCACACCCGGTAGTCGGTCTGGCGGACACCGTCGCGTCGTGACGGCCCCATCTGCCCGATGAGTACGGGGTCGATCCCCAGTTCTCCCGGTGCGGACGTGTTGGCGACGAACGCGATGTCGGAGTCGATCTGGGCGACGTTCTCGAGCGAGATCTCGGACATGTCGTTCTTCGCGTCCCACGGCTGCCCGGTGATGGTGTAGCCGGCCGCGGTCAGCACGGAACCGGAGAACGTGCCGGGTCCGTGCAGGCGCAGACCGTCGTCCATCACGCGGATGACGTGCGCGGTGCGTCCCCGGTTGGTTTCGGTCAACGCGGCGGCGCGGGCGTGGAACGCCGACAGCTTCTGCTCGGCTGCTTCCGTCTCACCCATGGCCTCGGCGAACAACCGGAGAGTCCCCTGCCAGTCGACCGCAGGCGACACCGAGAAGACGGTGGGCGCGATCGCGGACAGCGCGTAGTACAGGTCGCCGTGCCGCTGCTTGCTGCTGAGGATGAGGTCGGGCTGCAGCGCGGCGATCGCCTCGAGGTTCGGTTCGGCGATCGATCCGACGACGGTGGTGCTGTCGAGACCGCCGCCCAGGTAGGCGGGCAGCGCGTCGGCGGAACCGGCCTGAGCAGCCCCGACCGGTGTCTTCCCGAGCGTGACGACGGTGTCGATAGGCAGGCTGTCGAGGGCGACGATGCGACTGGGCCGGTTGCTCACCGTCGTCGTGCCCATGGCGTGGGTGACGGTGCGCTGGGCGCCGCTGTCACTGCCGGTTGCCGCGTCGGGTCGCGCGCAGGCGGCGGTGAGGGCGGCCAGTGCGGCTGCTCCCAGCCCGGCCCCGAATTCGCGTCGCGTCAGGGCGTCGACGATCTCCTGCCATTGGACGTCGGTGACATTCGGAGAGCACGTGGCTGAACGCATCCTGGACCTCGATCTCGAAGGGGGTAGAAGATAGGCGAACCTAACCTTATACAGTCTGCTGCGTGAGCGTGCAGACGACGATGTCGCCCGAGGGGTGGAGGCCACCGGCCTGCGCGGCGCTCTCCCGGTCACTCCAGGAGCCGTTGTGCGGCACCGCGCCCCGGGTGCGCGGCTGGCTGCTGATCGAGCAACCCGGACCGTGGGGCCGCGACCGGCTCCGGCAGAGCCGCCTCGACCCTGTCCTGGGCGACGCGCTCGCCGCCCGGTGCGCCGACGCGGGAGTGCGTCCGGTGCTGATCCGCACCCGGCAGCGCCGCGACGTCGCCGCCGGACGTCACGTCTACCTCGTGCGTCCCGGACGAGCCGACGGCTGGGCGGAGCGTCTGCTGGTGCGTGAGGACCGGGAGCTGCTCGACCTCGATCTCGACCTGCCACCCGGAGTGGGGGAACGCCTCGACCCCACCGAGTCACTGTTCCTCGTCTGCACCCACGGCAAGAAGGACGCCTGCTGCGCGTCGTTCGGACGCCCCGTCGTCACCGGCCTCGGCCACCGCGACGGACGGGTCTGGGAGTCGACGCACGTCGGCGGCGACCGGTTCGCCGCGACCGTGGTGTGCCTGCCGTCGGGCATCTACTACGGCCGGGTCACCGCGGAGTCCGCGGAACACATTGTCGCCGAACACGATCGCGGACGCGTGGTGCTCGAGCACTATCGCGGCCGGTGCGCCGACGACCCGGTGATGCAGTTCGCCGAGCACACCGTGCGGGCCGAGCGGTCGCTGCTCGGACTCGACGACGTGATCCCGCTGTCGGCGGTCCCACGCCCGGACGGCGACACCGACGTCCTGGTCCGGCATCCGGACGGCACCGACCTGGTCCGGGTTCGCACGACCCGCGCCGAACCCCGCCTGACCGCCTGCAGCGCGGGTGTCGTGGACAGCCCGGACCGGTTCGAGGCGGCTCCGCCACCCGTGCGCCGTTCTGGTAGCTAGGGCAACCAAAAAAGGCGCACGGGCGCGAAGCGCCCCTTGCGGCAGGAGGTCTCGTTTGCGGTTGCGCCGGCGACTCGTGGTGTTCACGCGGAATTCACCGCGCCGATTCATCGGCACATTCATCCCCAGCTGTGGAGAAACCTGTAGATGAATGCCACCAACATGATTCGGACCGAGGCTAATTCGGCCGAATCGTCATCGGTGGCTTCGCGACGAGGCCTGACGGCGGTTGCGCGAGCCGATCATCCACCGACCCGTAGGTGAGTGAGAAAGTGCGTCAACAGGTACATTCTCACGCACCTGTGCGCGGCGCCGGGTAGAAGGGACTTCGACGTTCATGGCCACAGTGACCTATGACGGTGCCACCTGCCTGTTCCCCGGCTCGGACAAACCGGCCGTCGATACGCTCGACCTGAAGATCGAGGACGGTGAGTTCCTGGTCCTCGTCGGCCCGTCCGGCTGCGGCAAGTCGACGTCGCTGCGGATGCTGGCCGGGCTCGAGGACGTCCACAGCGGACGGATCCTCATCGGTGACCGCGACGTCACCACCCAGGAACCCAAGGAACGCGACATCGCGATGGTGTTCCAGAACTATGCGCTGTACCCGCACATGTCGGTGGCCGAGAACATGGGTTTCGCGCTCAAGCTCGCCGGCGCCGCGAAGGACGACATCCGCACGCGTGTGGAGGAGACGGCGAAACTCCTCGACCTCGAGCCGTACCTGGACCGCAAGCCGAAAGCGCTGTCCGGCGGTCAGCGGCAGCGTGTCGCGATGGGACGTGCCATCGTCCGGCAGCCGCAGGTGTTCCTGATGGACGAGCCGCTGTCCAACCTCGACGCGAAGCTCCGCGTGCAGACGCGCACCCAGATCGCGCAGCTGCAGCGCCGGCTCGAGACGACGATGGTGTACGTGACGCACGACCAGGTCGAGGCCATGACGATGGGCGACCGGGTGGCGGTGCTGAAGGACGGGGTTTTGCAGCAGTGCGCGTCGCCCCGCGACCTCTACAACCGGCCCGCCAACGTGTTCGTCGCCGGCTTCATGGGGTCGCCGTCGATGAACCTCTTCACGCTGCCGATCACCCCCGACGGGGTCGTGCTCGGCGACGCGACCATTCCGCTGCCCCGGCAGCTGCGCGCGGATACCGACGAACGTGAGGTCGTCGTCGGGATCCGCCCCGAACACCTGGAACTGTCGACCACCGGTATCCCGATGGAGGTCGCGGTGGTGGAGGAACTCGGATCCGACGCCTACATCTACGGCCGCAGCACCGTCAACGGGGAGACGCAGCAGTTGGTGGCCCGCGCCGACTGGCGGAACCCGCCCCGCAAGGGTGACCTGGTGAAACTGCACGTCGACCCGTCCCAGGTGCACCTGTTCTCGGCGTCCGAGGGCTACCGGCTGAGCTGAACCGGCGGTGAACGGAACGGCTCGTGACCGATTCAGGTCGGGGGTAATGCGGCACTTCGACGGTGTTCCATGCCACAGTATGTTCCGACACCGCGCCGGTGCCGCGAGTTCTGTCGTGCCGGTAACGGGTTCATCCACATCTACCTACGGGGAGACTCCATGGTTCAGATTTCGAGAGCGGTCCGGCGCGCCGCGGTGTTTGCCACCGCTGCCTCGCTGGTCACGCTCACCGCTTGCTCGAGCGACAGCGGCAGCGACTCCACGTCGGAGAACCTCGACGGTCGCGGACCCATCACGTACGTCGAGGGCAAGGACACCACCGAGACCGGTGTCGTCCGCCAGATCATCGACGCGTGGAACGCCGAGCACCCGGACGAGCAGGTGACGTTCAAGGAGCAGTCGAATGACGCCGATCAGGCGCACGACGACCTGGTCCAGCACCTGCAGGCCAAGCAGTCCGACTACGACGTCGTCGCGCTCGACGTCCCCTGGACCGCGGAGTTCGCGGCCAAGGGCTGGCTGCAGCCGCTGACCGGCGAGTTCGCGGTGGACAACACCGGAATCCTCCCCGCCACGGTCGACAGCGCCACCTACAACGGCACCCAGTACGCCGCGCCGAAGAACACCAACGGCGGCCTGCTGTACTACCGCAGCGACCTGCTGCCCGCCGCACCGAAGACGTGGGCCGAGCTGGCCGCCGCGTGTGAGGTCGCGAAGACCAACAACATCGACTGCTACGCCGGTCAGTTCGCACCGTACGAGGGCCTGACGGTGAACACCGCCGAGGTCATCAACGCGTACGGCGGCTCGTTCGTCGGCGAGGACGGCAAGACGCCGACCGTCGACAGCCCCGAGGCCCGCGCCGGCCTGCAGGTTTTGGTCGACAACTTCAAGAACGGTGACATCCCGGCCCAGGACACCACGTTCAAGGAGCCCGAGAGCCAGAAGGCGTTCGAGGACGGCAAGGCGTTGTTCCTGCGCAACTGGCCGTACGTGTACGGCACCGCCGACAAGGATTCGTCCGCGGTCAAGGGCAAGTTCGCGGTCGCCCCGCTGCCCGGCAAGGACGGCATCGGCGCCTCGACCCTCGGTGGCTACAACGCGGCCATCAGTGCGTACTCCGAGAACAAGGCCACGGCCCGCGACTTCCTGACCTTCCTGCAGGGTGAGCAGGCGCAGCGGATCATCGCCACGGGCTCGCTGCCGCCGGTCCGCGCCGCACTGTACGACGACCCGGAGATCATCGCGGCCTACCCGTTCATGCCGACGCTGAAGGTGTCGATCGAGAACGCCGTCCCCCGTCCGGTCACGCCGTTCTACCCCGCCGTGTCGAAGGCCGTGCAGGACAACGCCTACGCTGCCATCAAGGGTGAGAAGTCGGTGGATCAGGCGATCACGGACATGCAGTCCGGCATCCAGTCCGCAGGCTCGTAGAGCACAGGAGTGAACATGGCCGTTCCGACTGGGACCACCAGTGGAGCGCCGACCCGTCCCGCGGCCGGGGATAACGACCCCGGCCGCGGTTCGCGTGAGGTGAGCGAGAACAGGCGACGCTTTGGGCTGAGCAGTCGCCGCGCGTGGCTGTTCGTCGTCCCGACGCTGGCCGTGCTGGCCGTCGTCATCGGCTACCCGGTGATCCGGGCAGTGGTGATGTCGTTCCAGAAGGACGCGGGACTCGATCCGTCGACTGGCATGTTCGTCGAGGGCGGCTGGGCCGGATTCACCAACTACACGCACTGGATTCTGCAGCAGTGCACCTCCCCGAGCGGCGTGGCCGTGGCGTGCCCGCCCGGCACGCTCGGCTCGCAGTTCTGGTCGGCCGTCGGGAACACCGCGTTCTTCACGGTCGTCACGGTGGGCCTCGAGGTCGCGATCGGCCTGTGGATGGCGATCATCATGGGCAAGACGTTCAAGGGCCGCGCACTGCTGCGTGCGGCGGTCCTGATCCCGTGGGCCATCCCGACCGCGGTCACCGCCAAGCTCTGGTACTTCATCTTCGCCTACGACGGCATCGCCAACCGCCTCCTCGGCACCGAGATCCTGTGGACGTCGGACGCCTGGCCCGCGCGATTCGCGGTGATCATCTCGGACGTCTGGAAGACCACCCCCTTCATGGCCCTGCTGATCCTCGCCGGCCTGCAGATGATCCCGCAGGACGTGTACGAGGCGGCGCGGGTCGACGGCGCCTCCGCGTGGCAGCGGTTCCGGCAGATCACGCTCCCGCTGGTGAAGCCGGCGCTGATGGTCGCGATCCTGTTCCGCACGATGGACGCCCTGCGCATGTACGACCTCCCCGCCATCCTGACCGGCGGCAACCCTGCCACCACGACGGTGTCGATCCTCGTGGTCGACCAGGTGCGGCAAGGGTTCAACAGCGCGTCCGCGCTCTCCACCATCACGTTCCTCCTGATCTTCGCGGTGGCGTTCGTCCTCGTGAAGTTCCTCGGTGCCAACGCCGTCGAGACTCAGGAAGCCCAGCGAAAGGGGCCGAAGTCGTGACCCATCGCGCCCCGGAACTCGAACTCCCGAGCAGGCCCGTCCGCCGCAACCGTCCGAAGCGGTTCGCTTTCAAGAACTCCCGCATCTACATCGGTGTCGCGATCATCCTCGTCTGGGGGCTCGCACCGTTCTACTGGATGATGGTGACGGCGTTCCGCGACCCCGACTACACGTTCGACACCACACCCTGGCCCACGCACGTCACGCTCGAGAACTTCCAGAACGCGCTGTCGACGAGCAGCGGCAACAACTTCACCCGGGCCGTCGTCAACAGCATGATCATCGGCGGTATCACCACCGTCGTCGCCCTCGCCGTCGGCATCTTCACCGCCTACGCGCTGGCCCGCATCGAGTTCCGGTTCAAGTACGTGGTGGTCGGGATCGTGCTCGGCGCGTCGATGTTCCCCGTCGTCGCCCTCGTCACTCCGCTGTTCCAGCTGTTCACGAACATCGGCTGGATCGGCACCTACCAGGCGATGATCATCCCGAACATCTCGTTCGTCCTGCCGCTCACCATCTACACGCTGACGTCGTTCTTCAAGGAACTCCCCTGGGAGCTCGAGGAGGCGGCCCGGATCGACGGCGCCAGCCGCGGTCAGGCGTTCCGTCTGGTGATGTTGCCGCTCGCGGCGCCCGCCCTGTTCACCACCGCCATCCTCGCGTTCATCGCGACCGTCAACGAATACCTGCTCGCCAGCCAGCTCTCCAGCGATGCCACCGAACCGGTCACGGTCGCGATCGCCCGGTTCTCCGGCAACGACCCGCACGTCGTGCCGTACGCGGCGATCATGGCGGCGGGCACGATCGTCACCATTCCGCTGGTGATCATGGTGCTGCTGTTCCAGCGTCGCATCGTGTCGGGTTTGACGGCCGGCGGCGTGAAGAGCTGACGGTCGAGCGGAGCGAGGGGAAAGGTGTCGGCCATGCATCCGGTGGCGAAGCGGCAGCGGCTCGAGGTTCTGATCGGCGTCCTCGGGTTCTTCACGGTGATGGCGTTCATCGCCGCTGTCGTCGAGGTCGTCCGCGGCGACCCCGGCGTCACCCCCGCGCTGGTGTTGCTCGGATGCCTGGTGCTGTCGGGGCTGGCGATCGTCGCCCGGAATCGGGTGCACTGAAACAGTACGGTCGGTATGAACAGTACGGTCGGTATGGATATTTGCTGACCGTTAGCGCGGCGAGCGTCACACTCGAGGCCGTTCACATAACATACGTACGGGTGGGTGCGATGATCCTCCGTGACCGGATAACTGACCGGGAGTGTGGAAGTGAGTTCTGGCAACGACGCGACGGGCAATCATGCCTCCGAACCGGGGGGCACACCGCCCGTGGACGACGGTGCGGCTGACACGACCACTCCACCACCGGACGGGCAGAAGAAGCGCAACCGGTGGCGCACGGTCCGCCGGGTCAGCCTGGTCGTGATCGCGTTGCTGCTGGTCGTCCCCCTCGTCGGGTTCCTGGTCAGTTACGTCCGCGCCGAGGTCCCGCGCCCGTCGGACATGAAGACCAACCAGGTGGCCACCGTCTTCGCCGCCGACGGCACCACCGAGCTGACCAAGGTGATCCCGCCGGAGGGCAACCGCACCGAGATCGCGCTCGACGCCATTCCCCAGCACGTCCGCGACGCCGTCCTGTCGGCGGAGGACCGCAACTTCTACTCCAACCCCGGCTTCTCCGTCACCGGGTTCATGCGTGCCGCCCGCGACAACGTCCTCGGCAAGGAAAGCGCGGGCGGCGGGTCGACGATCACGCAGCAGTACGTCAAGAACGTGCTGGTCGGCGCGGACCGCAACGTGTACCGCAAGATGCGCGAACTCGTGATCTCCACCAAGATGGCCCGCGAGTGGTCCAAGGACGAGATCCTCGCCGCCTACCTGAACACCATCTACTTCGGGCGCGGCGCGTACGGCATCGAGGCGGCGTCGCGCGCCTACTTCGACAAGCCGGTCGGCGACCTGTCGGTGGCCGAGGGCGCGGTGCTCGCCTCCGTGATCCAGAGCCCGTCCTACCTCGACCCCGAGGCCAACCTCGACCAGCTGCAGGCCCGCTGGAACTACGTCCTCGACGGCATGGTCGCGATGGGTGTGCTCGCTCAGCAGGACCGCAGCGCGACCGAATTCCCGGTCACCGCCCCGTCCAACCGGCCCACCGACGCCAACTCCGCGCCGGGGCCCGACGGCCTGATCCGCAACCAGGTGCTGCGCGAATTGTCGGACGCGGGGATTTCCGAGCAGACTCTCAACACCGAGGGTCTGCAGATCACCACCACGATCGATCCGAGGGCGCAGCAGTCCGCGATCGACGCCGTCCACGACAACCTCGAAGGGGAGGATCCGGGGCTGCGGACCGCGGTCGTGTCGATCGATCCCCGCACCGGCGGGGTGCGCGCGTACTACGGCGGCGAGGACGGCGCCGGCTTCGACTACGCCCAGGCGCCGTTGCAGACCGGGTCGTCATTCAAGGTGTTCGGCCTGGCCGCCGCACTGGAACAGGGCATCCCCCTCTCCGCCCGCTTCAGCAGTGCACCGCTGACGGTCGGCAGCGTGCAGATCGGCAACGTCGAGGGCGAGTCCTGCGGCACGTGCACCATCGCCGAGGCGACGAAGCGGTCGCTGAACACGAGCTTCTACCGGTTGATGATGTCGCTGGACAACGGTCCGCAAGCCATCGCCGACGCCGCCCACAAGGCGGGGATCCCGGAGTTCATCCCCGGGGTGCAGGGCAAGACGCTCAGCGAGAACGGCGGCGAACCCGAGGGCGGGATCGTCCTCGGCCAGTACCTGTCGCGGCCGATCGACATGGCGTCCGCGTACGCGACGCTCGCGGCGTCGGGCATCTACCACCAGCCGTACTTCGTGCAGCGGGTCGTGACCGCCGACGGCGTCGTGCTCCTGGACCGTGCGCCGAGCCCGGGTGAGCGCCGGCTCGATGCCGCGGTGGCCGACAACATCAGCCAAGCTCTGATGCCGATCGCCTCCTACTCGCGTGGCCACGCCCTGGCGGGGGGACGCCCGTCCGCGGCGAAGACCGGCACGGCGCAGCTCGGGGACACCGGCGAGAACAAGGACGCCTGGATGGTCGGTTACACGCCGTCGCTGGCGACGGCGGTGTGGATCGGCAAGGCCGACGCCACCGCCATCAACAACAGCTGGGGCGGGCTGATCTACGGTTCGGGTCTGCCGTCCGACATCTGGAAAGACACGATGGACGGCGCCCTCGAAGACACCGATTGGGAAGACTTCCCGTGGCCCGACCCGATCGGCGGCCAGGCCGGTGTGCCCACGTGGTCCGGTCAAACCAGCGGCGACGGAACGGGACCCGGCACCAGCGGGGTTGTCCCGCCGCCCGGTGCCCCCACCCCAGCGCCCGTCGAGGTTCCGCCCCCGGCCGTCCCGGTCCCGCCCGTCCCCCCGGTGCCCGCACCCGTCCCGGCGCCGACCCAGATCGAAATCCTCCCGGGCGTCATCATCCCGCTGCCGGGTTAGCCGAGGTTCTGAATCCCGCCGCGCGGCGGAGTCCTGTTCGGCAGCACCACAACCCGCAGCGCGGCGCGGAGGCTTTCCTTCGTCTTGGCCCAGGCCGTCGCCTCGTCCTCGCACATGTCGGCCTCTTCGGGCTCCTCGTCGCGGGCGAGTTCCGCGTTGTGACGCCACTCGAACTCCTGCTCGGTGCAGAGCCGGAGGAACTCGAGGATGGTGTCGCGGTCGCGTCCGCAGATCTCCGCCACGTCGTCCGGGTCGAGCCCGCTCTCGGAGTCGAGGTGGATCAGCGTCACGAGGGCGGCCGGGAACTCGTCCTCGCATTCGTGGTCGGCGTACGAGGACGTGGCGCCGGGCGTGGAATTGAGTTTGCCGCCGAGCTTTTCGGCGAACGCGTCGTCGACGGTGTCCACGAAATGCTCGAACATCCGGAACACCGACACCAGATGATCGGCGACGAACGGTGACCCGTCGACGCGCATGACGGCGACCACGTTGTCGACGATGAGCAGGAACTTGATGTCGGGCCACTGGCGATTGAGGTCGGCGAGCGCTTCCGCGGTGCGCGTGCGATCGCTGATCGTGTGGACCACGCGGGCGAACACCTCGACGCGGGCGTCCTCCTCGATCACCCGCACATACGTGGGGAGGTCGCCGACCCAGACGAGGATGTCGCCGTCCGCGTCCTTGCCCGGTGCCTGCTCGAGCATCGATTCGACCGCGGCATCGACACGGTCGCGCAACCCGGCGCCGTCACGTAGCTGGGCCGGGACGTCAGCAGAGCCGAACTCCGGAGTCTCGTCCCGGCCACCGGTGATCGCCTTCAGGAACGAGGGATGCAGAAGGTCCCAGATCTCCCGGAACACGGTGACCGTCATCGACGCCAGCAGGTGGGCGTCCTCCCGGTCGGCGTCGAGGTAGTACGACGCGGAACCGTTGCCCTCGTCGGCGTGCTCGCACAGGTCGGGGCGGTTCCAGCCGAGCTCGATCAGCCGATCGTGCTCCTCCTCGGTGAGCGCCCGCGCCGGGTGCAGGAAGCGGTTGGACGGCACCTCGCACCGCACCTTGTCGCCGGCCCACGCGAAGAATCGCACGCACGCGGCGGTCTCGACGAGGCCGTCGTCGACGCTGTCGTACTGCGACTGCAGCACCAGTTCGTCGTCGTCCTCCATAGCGTGCACGTACCCGGTCAGACGGTCCTGGAGCTCGGTCCAAGCGTCGTCGATCTCTCGATCGAAAGTGTTGTCGGACATCACGCCTCCCTCGATGAATCCTGGGTGTCACCGTAGAGGGAGGGTCTGACAAGAAATCGAACACAAAGGCGAATGCACCTTTCATCGCCGTGAAGACGACGAAAGGTGCATTCGCCCGATATTGCTGCGTGGTGAACTACGCGTCGATGATGAACGCCTCGAGCTCGGTGCGAGCCTTGTCGTCCGCCATCTGGACCGGCGGGGACTTCATCAGGTACGCGGACGCCGGGTAGACGGGTCCACCGATGCCGCGGTCCTTGGCGATCTTGGCTGCGCGGACGGCGTCGATGATGATGCCGGCCGAGTTCGGGGAGTCCCAGACCTCGAGCTTGTACTCCAGGTTCAGCGGAACGTCACCGAAGGCGCGACCCTCGAGGCGGACGTACGCCCACTTGCGGTCGTCGAGCCAGCCGACGTGATCCGACGGGCCGATGTGCACGTTGCCCGGACCGAGGTCGCGCGTCAGGTTCGACGTCACGGCCTGCGTCTTGGAGATCTTCTTCGACTCCAGGCGGTCACGCTCGAGCATGTTCTTGAAGTCCATGTTGCCGCCGACGTTCAGCTGCATCGTGCGGTCGAGCTGCACGCCGCGGTCTTCGAAGAGCTTCGCCATCACGCGGTGGGTGATGGTGGCGCCGACCTGCGACTTGATGTCGTCACCGACGATGGGGACGCCGGCGTCCTTGAACTTCGCAGCCCACTCGGGGTCGGAAGCGATGAACACGGGCAGGGCGTTGACGAACGCGACATTCGCGTCGATGGCGCACTGGGCGTAGAACTTGTCGGCGTCCTCGGAACCCACGGGAAGGTACGAGACCAGCACGTCGACCTTGGCGTCCTTGAGAGCCTTGACGACGTCGACGGGCTCGGCCTCGGAGATCTCGATGGTCTCGGCGTAGTACTTGCCGATGCCGTCGAGGGTGGCGCCGCGCAACACCGGAACGTCGGCCGGCGGGACGTCGGCGATCTTGATGGTGTTGTTCTCGCTGGCGAAGATGGCCTCGGACAGGTCGAATCCGACCTTCTTGGCGTCGACGTCGAACGCGGCGACGAACTGGACGTCGCGCACGTGGTACTTGCCGAACTTGACGTGCATGAGGCCGGGAACGGTCGCCGTCTCGTCGGCGTCCTTGTAGTACTGCACGCCCTGAACCAAGGACGAGGCACAGTTCCCCACGCCCACAATGGCCACGCGCACCGCGGTGCTGTTCTCACCCATGGTCGGGTTCTCCTTTTTTCTTAGGTGTTGCTGTCGATTGCTCGGCGGCGATCAGCTCGTTGAGCCAGCGCACTTCACGCTCACTGGATTCGAGACCGAGCTGGTGGAGCTGCTTGGTGTAGCGATCCAGCGTGCCGCTCGCTTTTCCGATCGCGTCGCGAAGCGCCTCGCGGCGCTCCTCGACCTGGCGTCGTCTGCCTTCGAGAATCCGCATCCGCGCCTCTGCGGGAGTGCGGCTGAAGAAGGCGAGATGAACGCCGAATCCGTCATCGGTGTAGTTCTGCGGACCCGTGTCGGCGACCAGTTCCTTGAACCGCTCCTTGCCGATCGGCGTGAGCTGGTAGACGCGGCGGGCGCGACGCTTGACGGTCCCCGGAGGGCCTGCGTCCTCGGCGATCAAACCGTCTGCCTGCATGCGTCGGAGCGTCGGGTAGAGGGAACCGTACGAAAAGGCGCGAAATGCACCCAGCAGTCCCGTCAACCGTTTGCGCAGCTCGTATCCGTGCATGGGTGACTCGTGGAGCAGCCCGAGAATTGCCAATTCGAGCACGTCCACCCCCTGAGTCGCCCGACCTAACCGCGTGATGCGATTCAAAACTATATCGCACCGATATATAGGAGGATACGCGCGCTCGATACATGGGACAAGCCGTCACAGGTTGTTAACACAGGTCCGGGTGTCCGGCTGCGTCGCCGAATGTCACACCGGTGCCGTCTGACTGAACGAATGTCACATCGGGCGACCAACCAGCGGCCGACGGATCCCAGCGGGCACGACCCCGGACGCTCAGTCCTCGTAGGGGTAGATGTCGAACGGTTCGCCGTCGAATCCGACGACCATGTGTCCGGTGTGGCCGGCGGCGTTCTTCACGTGGATGGAGATGGTCGGCGGTCCGTCGTCGGACCCGGGTTCGTACCGGAAGGACACGATCTCCACCGCACCGTCGGGGACGCGCAGGGTTTCGGGTGCCCCGGCGAGCAGGCGGGCGATCGCAACCTGGTCGACGGTGCCGAGGTCGAAGGACTTCTCGTCGTCGGATCGGGTGGAGGAGCTGCCCCAGTCGTCGAATTCGCCGTCGTAGAGGTAGGAGTCGGATTGCCGGGCGTTGCCGGCGGACGGCCGGTCGAAGACGGCGTGGGCCGGGTAGAGGCCGAGTTCGTCGGCGACGGTGTCGCGGTATTCGGCGCGGTACTCGTCGAGGAAGAAGTGCAGCCCGGCGCCGGTGGTGAGGTTCGGCACCGATTTCGCCGGGCCGAGGTCGCTGTTCGCGACGGCTCCGGCGATGGCGCCCACGGCGGCTGCGGCGACGACGAGGACCGCGGCATACACCCACCGCCGCGACGATCGGCGGCGTCGCGGCGACACGACGGGGCTGGCCGCGAGCCGGCTGGGGATCTGGAGGTCCCCGATGAGGCGGTCCAGTTCGTCGAACGTCTTCGCCCGCATCGCCGTGGAGGTGCGGGAGGCGTGTTCCTCCGCGGACAGTTGCCCGTCGGCGAGTGCGGCGTCGAGCATCCCGCAGGCGTCGGCGCGGTCGGAGTCGCGGGCACGGATTCCCGCGAGTGTGGTCCTGGGCATCTGCGTCCTATCGACCGAAGGGGTAGACGCTCAAAGGCTCACCGGACGAGGCGAGTTCCATGTGTCCGCTCTCGCTGAATTCGTTCGTCACGTAGATCGACACGCTGGGGCCGTCCTCGTCGGCCTCGAACGAGATGTGGCTGACTTCTCCGTCGGGGACGTTGAGGCTCACCGGGGCACCCACGACCGTTCCGCCGATCCGATCGAGGTTCAGCGTCGACAGGTCGAACACGGGTGTGTCGACCTTCCGGGTGGTCGGGGTACCCGACGGCGTGAACCCGCCGCGGTAGTCGTAGCGGACCATCCGGTTCGGTTCGAGGGGAAGCGCGCGTTCGAGGCTGGCGTGGCCGCCCTCGTAGAGGGTGAGGTCCTCGACGATCAGGTCGCCGAACTTGGCGCGGTACCGGTCGAGGAACACCTTCATGCCCTCGGGGGTGACGGGATTCGGCGTCGCGACGACCAGCGGTTCGACGGAATCGAAATCGACCTGCTGCGCGACGGGGGTCACGGTGGCCTGCGCGTCGTCGCTGTCGACGAGCGTGAAGGCGCCGACGGCCGCCACCACTGCAGCGACGGCGACGGCGGCCGGGAACCATTGCTTGGCGGTGTCGCGTGGGGGACGTGCGTCCGGTGGTGCGTCGGCGGGCCTTTGCAGGTCACTGACCAGGACCTCGAGGTCGGCGAGGGTGCGCGCCTCCGCGGCGAGTTCGGACATCGCGCGGTGTTCCGCCTCGTTGATCTGGCCGTCGCCGAACGCGGCGTCGAGCAGTGCGGACGTGTTCGCTCGATCGACGTCGCGTGCCCGCGTGTTCGGTGGGTATCGGCTGGCCACGGGTGGATCTTAGAACTAGTTCGCGGGGTTCACCTGCCATACGTCTCCGCCGAGCGTCGCCCGCAGATAGCCCCCGCCGGTCTGTTGCTTGTCGTAGACGTACACGTTGATCGTCGGTCCCTTGCCGCCGTCGGCGAGGAGAACGTGCCCGATGGTGCCGTCCGGGACTCCGACCAGCCGGGGTGCGTCGGCGATGAGCGCGACGAGGGCCGGCACGTTTACCTGCGCGAGGTCGACCTCGCCGGTTCCGGGGAGGCGCTGCGTGCGGATGCCCGACGTCTTGAACCCGCCGCGGAAGTCGTACCGGTCGACCTTGTCGGGCGCGTCCGGGGCTGTCCGCGACAGGATCGCGTACTCGTCGTACAACCCCAGTTCGTGGACGGTGAGGTCGCCGAACCTCTGCCGGTATTGCTCGAAGAGGGCGTGGATCCCGTCCTGGGTGAGGGGCTGCGCCTGGCCCACGATGATCGGTTCCACCGCGGGCACCTCGACCTCCGGCTGGGCGAGTGGCTTGTCGACCTGCACCGGGACCGGTGGCGTGGCGGGGTCCGGGCCGTCCTGCTCGGTGAGCGCGAGACCGACCGCGCCGACCGTGATCACCGCACCGCACGCGAGCGCGATCCGCAGCGCCCGGCGGGGCGATCCCGGTGTCCGGACAGGTGCCTGTGCGGTGATCGACGACGGCAGCTGCAGGTCGCTGATCAGCAGGTTCAGTTCGGCGAGGGTCTTCGCCGACATGGCCTGGGCGGTGCGGTCGTGGTACTCGCCGGCGCCGAGCTGCCCGTCGGCGTAGGCGGCGTCGAGCTGGCTGCATGCGTTGACCCGATCGAGGTCACGTGCGCGAGTCTGCGAGGACGGTCCTGAGGCCACACCGGCATCGTAGTGCGGCAACCGTGTTTGACCAGCGTCACTCGACCGACCCCTTCTCTCCGGACGCGACGCACGTACTCTGGTCTCCGTGCGGATACAGCGGCAGGTGGTGGACTATGCGCTTCAGCGCCGGTCACTCCTGGCCGAGGTCTACTCGGGCAGGACAGGTGTCACGGAAGTGTGTGACGCCAGCCCCTACCTGCTTCGTGCCGCAAAGTTCCACGGCAAGGGCAGTGATGTGGTGTGCCCGATCTGCCGTAAGGAGCAGTTGACTCTGGTCTCCTGGGTCTTCGGTGACAAGTTGGGCCCGGTGTCGGGTTCGGCTCGTACGGCCGAGGAGCTGGTGCGTCTCGCGTCCACTCAGGAGGAGTTCTCGGTTCACGTGGTCGAGGTGTGCCGGACATGCAGCTGGAACCATTTGGTCCAGTCCTATGTTCTCGGTACCGTGCCCGAACCGAAACGGCCCAGGCGTTCGTCGCCACGGCCGCGGCCTCCGAGCCGTCGAACCGCGAGCGAGTAGACACGCCCGAACACGGACGCGGGCAGAAGAGTGCCCACAGACGTAACGCAGGACTGAAGCCGGTCCACAACCACTGGAGATTTGTACGTGAGTTCCCCCCGCAGCAACGCCCCGGGTGATCGACCGAACGGACCGAGACGACCGAGTGGCCCCCCGCCACAGGGACGCCCCGGAGGTCCACCACCCCGCGGCGGACAGCCTGCGGGTGGGCCCCCGCCGGGCCGATCGGGCGGCCCGCCGCCGCGTCGGATGCCGCCTCCGCCCCCGCAGGGTGGTGGCCGTCCCCCCGGCCCGCCGCCTCGTCGTCCCGGTCCGCCGCCGCAGGGTGGTGGGCGTCCGCCGGGTCCCCCGCCGCGTCGTCCGGGCCCGCCGCCCGGACGCCCCGCAGGCGCGCCCCCGGTGGCGCGTAACCAGTCGGGTCCCGGTGGGCGCCCGCCGGGACCTCCGCCGTCGAACGGTCGCAAGACCGGCGGCGGCCGCGGTGGCGAACCGCCCAAGGGTGGAAAGAAGGCGGCTGTGAAGAAGTCGCGGTGGAAGATCGTTCGCCGGACGGCGTACGCGTGCGTCGCGATGGGTCTGATCATTCCGATCCTGCTGTTCATGGCGGCGTACGTCGTCCAGGACGTCCCGCGGCCCGGCGACCTCAAGACCAACCAGGTGGCGACGATCTACGCATCCGACGGAACGTCGGTGCTGAGCAAGGTCGTGCCGCCGGAGGGCAACCGCACCGAGGTGACGCTCGACCAGATCCCGAAGCACACCCGTGACGCGGTGCTCGCTGCCGAGGACCGGGACTTCTACTCGAACCCCGGCTTCTCGATCGGTGGGTTCGCGCGTGCCGCCCGCGACAACGTCCTGGGCAAGGACAGCGCCGGCGGTGGCTCGACCATCACGCAGCAGTACGTCAAGAAGACGATGGTCGGTTCCGAGCGTTCGCTGACGCGAAAGATGAAGGAACTCGTCATCTCGTCGAAGATGGCCCGCGAGTGGTCCAAGGACGACATCCTCGCCGCGTACCTGAACACCATCTACTTCGGGCGTGGTGCGTACGGCATCGCGGCCGCGTCGAAGGCGTATTTCAACAAGCCCGTCGACCAGTTGACGGTCGAGGAGAGCGCGGTGCTGGCGTCGTCGATCCAGCTGCCGTCGCTGCTCGATCCGGAGAACAACCCGGAGGGTGCGCAGGCGCGCTGGAACTACGTCCTCGACGGCATGGTGTCGGCGGGAACTCTGGAGCAGTCGGCCCGGTCGGTGATGCAGTACCCGCCGTACGTGCCGATCGCGCAGGTCGACAACGGCAACCAGGACTCCGGGCCGGAGGGCCTGATCAAGAACCAGGTTCTGCGGGAGCTGGGTGAGGCGGGGATCAGCGAGCAGCTGCTCAACACCGAGGGCCTCGAGATCACCACGACGATCGACCCCGTCGCCCAGGCGGCGGCGGTGGATTCGGCGCGCTCCAACATGGAGGGTGAGCCGGAGAACCTGCGGACCGGTGTCGTGTCGGTCGATCCGAAGACCGGCGCGGTGCGCGCGTACTACGGCGGCGAGGACGGCGGCGGGTACGACTTCGCGAACGCGGGACTGCAGACCGGTTCGTCGTTCAAGGTGTTCGGTCTCGCCGCGGCCCTGGATCAGGGCATTCCGCTGTCGCAGATGTACGACAGCTCGGAGCTCACGGTCAACGGCATCACCATCAGCAACGTCGAAGGCGAGGGCTGCGGCACCTGCACCATCGCCGAGGCGCTGAAGCGTTCGCTGAACACCAGCTTCTACCGTCAGGAACTCGAACTCGACGGTGGACCGCAGGCGATCGCCGAGATGGCCCACAAGGCGGGCATCCCGAAGGAGATCCCCGGCGTCGGGCCGTCGCTGACCGAGCCCGACGGCAGCGGTCCGAACAACGGCATCGTGCTCGGCCAGTACCAGTCGCGGGTCCTCGACATGGCGTCGTCGTACGCCACGTTGGCCGCCTCGGGTACGTACCACGCGCCGCACTTCGTGCAGAAGGTCGTCAGCGCCGACGGAACGGTCCTGCTCGACCGCGGCGGCGACACCGGTGAGGACCGCATCGACAAGGACGTCGCCGACAACGTGACGTCGGCGATGGAACCCATCGCCGGGTACTCGCGCGGCCACAACCTGGCGGGCGGACGCCCGTCGGCGGCAAAGACGGGTACCGCGCAGCTCGGTGACACCGGCAAGAACAAGGACGCCTGGATGGTCGGGTACACCCCGTCGCTGTCCACGGCGGTCTGGGTGGGCACCACGGACGGTCAGGCGCTGGAGAACAGCGGCGGCGCCATGATCTACGGTTCCGGTCTGCCCTCCGACATCTGGAAGGACACGATGGACGGCGCCCTCGAGGGCACGGACGTCGAGAAGTTCCCGAAGCCGGGTGCGATCGGTGGCCAGTCGGGTATCCCCGCCTATTCGGCACCGGCACCGACCAAGACGTCGGCGCCGCCGACGAGCACGTTCCAGCTGCCGACGGAGCTCGTGCCGCCGGTGGTCGTGACGCCGTCGCCGGTCGAGATCCTGCCCGGGATCACCATTCCGATTCCGGGTCTGGCACCGAGGCCGACCACCGCGGCCCCGGCGGTTCCGGAGGAACCGGAGACGACGACGCCGCCGAACGCCGGTAACGGCAACGGCCAACAGCAGGTTCCGGCCCGTTAACGGCGACCGGTAGCCTCGCGGAGTGGCCGACAACCCTGACGCGCACGCCGTCCGCGACGCGGGTGAGACGGGATTCGTCTCGCCCGCGCCGCTGGCGAAGGATCGGCGTTCCGCGGATTGGCGGGACCTTCCCGGGCGCACCGACCCGCTGACCGCCGACCTCTCCGGGGTGATCGGTGGTCCGGTCGGACGGCATGCGGTCGTCGGGCGCAGCCGGTTCTTCACGCCGATGCGCGCCATTCTGTTGCTGGCGATCGTGTTTCTCGCGCTCGGCTGGTTCGCGAAGGCGCCGTGCATCCAGCAGGCGCCGGTCGGCGAGAACGGCGCGCTCGGGCTCGACTGGAGTGGCAGCCGGCAGTACGTCGCCATGTGCTACTCGGACACGGTCCCGCTGTACGGGGCGGAACGGCTGAACGAGGGCGCCTTCCCTTACAAGAAGTGGTGGGAGGAAGACGCCGGCAACGGCCAGACCCAGCGCCGCTACATGGAGTACCCGGTGATCTCCGGGCTCTACCAGTACGGCGCGATGACGATCGCGAAGTCGTGGGATGCGGTGCACTGGCTGCCCGGTGCGCTGCAGGTAGCGATCTATTTCAACGTCGTCGCGTTCGGTCTGGCGCTGGCGTGGCTGGTCACCGTCTGGGCGAGTGCGCTGCTGGCCGGACGGCGCATCTGGGACGCCGCGCTGATCGCAGTGTCCCCGCTGGTGATCGTGCACGTGTTCACGAATTTCGATCCCCTCGCAACGGCTTTCGCTACGGGTGGGCTGCTGGCGTGGTCGCGGAAACGGCCGGTTCTCGCCGGAATCCTGCTCGGGCTCGGTGGTGCCGCCAAGCTGTATCCGCTGCTGCTCCTCGGACCTCTGCTGGTGCTGTGCCTGCGCACGGGCAAGGTCCGTGAGTGGTCGGTGACGGCGCTGACCGGTATCGGCGCGTGGCTGGCGGTCAATCTGCCGATCGCCCTGCTGTTCCCACGCGGATGGGCCGAATTCTTCCGGCTCAACTCCGAACGCGGCGCCGACCCGGACTCCGTCTACAACGTCATCTCGTCGTTCACGGGCTGGACCGGATTCGACGGGATCCTGTCGGCCGGTCAGGCGCCCACCGTGCTCAACGCGGTGTCGTTCCTGCTGTTCGCCCTCGTGTGTGTCGGGATCGGGTACATCGCGCTGACGGCGCCGCGACGGCCGCGGCTGACCCAACTGTGTTTCCTGCTGGTCGCGGGTTTCCTCCTCACCAACAAGGTGTGGAGCCCGCAGTATTCGCTGTGGCTCGTCCCGCTGGGTGTGCTCGCGTTCCCGCACCGGCGGATCCTGCTGGCCTGGATGACGATCGACGCGCTGGTGTGGGTGCCGCGGATGTTCTACTACCTCGGCGTGTCCAACAAGGGACTCCCCGAGCAGTGGTTCACCGCCGCGGTGGTGGTCCGCGACATTGCGGTCGTGGTCATCTGCGCGCTGATCATCCGCCAGATCTACCGGCCCGGCGAGGACCTCGTGCGATACGGCTTCATCGACGATCCGGCGGGCGGCGTGCTCGACCAGGCGCCCGATGCGCAGCCGCGGTGGCTGCCCGCCTGGCTACGGCCGCGGCCGCCGGTAGAATCGGCTCCCGCTCACAGCGTTTAGGGCTTCGACAGCACCAGCGCCGCCCCGACCGCGAACACCGCGATCGACAGGCCGAGGGCGATGGCGCGGATCGACCACTGTCGGGCGTCGGCGGCGGCGCGCACCGAAAGGTCGTATTCGCCCCGCTCCCACAGTCGGTGGACGGTGAGCGAGCGCAGCAGTGCGACGATGCCGAACGGCACGAACGCGATGATCGCAACAATGGCCAGCGGCAGACTGCTGGCGGGCGGCGGTGCCAGCGGCCCGCTGTGGTCCGCCGAGGTGTCCTGCTGCTGCGACGTCATGCGTTGCCTCCCCGTGGTGGAGCCCACGACCGTGGGCGACGAGGTGGAGTATAGACCGTCGAGATTCCCGACTGTGCAGTGCCTTTCGCGCGGCGGGCGGTAACGGTCCGGTTATCGGCCGGTCTCCACGGCGGGCGGATGAGCCCGGGCGGCGACCCACGCCGCCACCTGCGTGCGGGAGCTGACGGCCAGCTTGTCGAAGATGTGCTCGACGTGTCCGTCGACGGTGCGCCGCGAGATCACCAACGACTCGGCTATCTGCCGATTGCTGAGGCCCTGGGCGAGCAGGCCGGCGATTTCCTGTTCCCGTTTGGTGAGCGGTGACGCCTCGGCGCGAGGTGCCCTGTGCTCGGTGGGGGTTCCCAGTGCGAGGTCGACGGCCTCCTCGATCGTGAGCCGGACTGCAGGCGTTGCGAGCTGGGCGAACTCGTCCGGTCCCACGATGCGGGCCGCGGTGCGCTCCGACGAGAGGGAGTCGTCGGTGATGTGCGGGCCGAACGCCGCGACGGACGTGCCCAGCCGATGCCACACACCCTTCGCGGCGCCGCACAGCCTCGCCGCCGCGTTCGCGTCACCGCTCGACGTGGCTACCCACGACAGCACCTCGATCGACAGGGCCGTGCAGATCTTGTCCTTGAAGTCGCGCTGGATCCGCAGTGCCTGCTGGGCAGCGTCGACGGCATCGTCGCCCCGGCCCAGGTGAAAGTACGCGACGCTCGAAACCCACAGGGCGTAGGCCTTGTTCCACTTCTCGCCGTGCGCGTCCGCCACCGCGATCACGTCGCGGCACGTCTCGAGGGCGTCGTCGAGTCGCCCGTCGTAGGTCTGCGCCATGCCCATCTCGAACGATGCGGTCAGCACCGAGGCCGTGTCGCCGACGGCGCGGTGAACGGCGATGGCATCACGGAACAGTCCGATGGCGTCGTCGGGGCGGCCGGAGAACACGGCGTGGATCCCCGCCCAGTGGTCGGCGTGCGCGCGCAGTCGTTCGTCACCGAGCGCGGTCGCGATCGCCGTGCACTCGTCGAGGTGCTCGCGCGCGGCGTCGCGGTCGCCCTGGATCAGCGCGGTCCACGCGGTCACCCACAGCACGTCGCCCCGTTCCCGGGTGGGTTCGGTGAGCCGTAGCAGTATCCGCTCGAGCCGGGTCCTCCCGTCGGACAGGTTGCCGCCCGCGATCCAGTGGTACCGCAGCGAGACGGCCAGTTCCGCGGCCGCCGCCCGCTGCGAGTCGTCGTGCAGCGCCCAGTCCAGGGCGGCCACGAGGTTGGGGTGGTCGATCCGCAGTTCCGCGAGGATCTCGGATTGTCCTGGCCCGCACCAGTCGAGCGACGACCGGCGGGCACGCTCCGAATAATGCTCGAGATGTCGCCGGTACAGCTCGTCGCGCTCCCCGCTCAGCTCGAGGAGCTCGTGCCCGTACTCCCGCACCGTCATCAGCTGCGAGTAGCGGAGACGCTCGGTCGAACGGTCCACGGTGACAAGACATTTTCCGACCAGGCGGTCGAGAACGTCGATGACCGGCGAGTCCGACAACGCACCGAACCCGCTGATGGCTTCCGCGGCTTCGAGATCGAAGCTTCCGGGGAACACGGCGAGCCGCGACCACAGCAGCCGCTCGGTGTCCGAGCACAGTTCGTAACTCCAGTCGATGAGGGCGCGCAGCGTCTGCTGGCGGGGCATCGCCGCCCGGTCACCGCCGGTGAGGAGTGCGAAACGCTGGTCGAGTCGTTCGACGAGCTGCGACGCGGACAGCGACCGCAGCCGGGCCGCGGCGAGTTCGATGGCGAGCGGGATCCCGTCGAGCTGATTGCACAGCTGCGCGATGGCGGGGGCGTTCGCGTCGGTGAGGCGGAAGTCGGCGACGACGCCCTGCGCGCGCTCGACGAGCAACGACACCGATTCGAACGGGGCGATGTCCGCGGCGCGGCAGTCCTCGATGTCACCCGGAGTGCTCAGTGGCGGAAGGAGGTACGTGAATTCGCCGGCGATCCCGAGCGGTTCGCGACTCGTGGTGAGGATCCGGACCTCCGGCGCCGAGGCGAGGACGGCACCGACGAATTCGCTTGCCGCGGACAGTAGGTGCTCGCAGTTGTCGAGGACGACCAGCATGTGCCGGGACTGCAGTTGGTCGATCACCTTGTCCATCACCGCACGGCTCGACTGGTCGGTGACGCCGAGGGCGGCCGCGGCCGCGGAGGGCAGCGCGGCGGGATCGCGGACGGGTGCGAGGTCGATCCACCGGACGGAATCGCGGAAGGCACGCGCGGAGCGGACCGCGAGTTCCTCGGCCAGCCGCGTCTTGCCCACGCCGCCGGCACCGAGCAGCGACACGAGCCGGGATTGCTGCAGTCGTGCGCGGGCTTCCTCGATCTCGCGGCGCCGGCCGACGAAGCTGGTCATCGACCTCGTGAGTTCTCTCGAGCGAGTCAGTGGATTTCTCCCGTGTCCGGTTGGCCAGGTGTGGAACGAAACCTACCCCCATCGAATGTGACGGACAACACAGGTAACCGAGGGGGTGTTTTACCCGGTGTGGGGGTGATGTGACGTGGGTCATTGTCGTTGGCATACCCCGGTTGCCCGCTCGACTCCGGCCGGAACCCATCGCCTCGAGGAGCTCAACACCATGTCAAAGCCCATTTCTTCTGCCGACGTCGATGTCGTCGTCGTGGGTGCCGGATTCGCCGGCCTCTACGCGCTGCGCAAGCTGCGCGACACGATGAAGCTGTCGACGCGGGTGTTCGAAGCCGGCTCGGACGTCGGCGGCACCTGGTTCTGGAACCGGTACCCCGGTGCCCGCTGCGACATCGAGAGCGTCCACTACTCGTACTCGTTCGATGAGGACCTGCAGCAGGAATGGCAGTGGAGTGAGAAGTTCGCCGGACAGCCGGAGATCCTCCGCTACCTCGAACACGTCGCCGACCGCTTCGACCTGCGCAAAGACATCACGTTCGACACCCGCGTGGTCGGCGTGCACTGGGACGACGAGAACTCCGTGTGGACGGTCCGCACCGACGACGGCGCCGTCGTGCGCAGCCGGTACTTCATCTCGGGGGCAGGCAACCTGTCGGTGCCGAAGACACCGGAGTTCGGCGGTATCGACAACTTCCGCGGCGAGGTGCTGCTCACCGGAAACTGGCCGCGTGCGGGCGCCGACTTCACCGGCAAGCGGGTGGCCGTGATCGGGACCGGGGCCAGCGGCATTCAGGCCATCCCGTTCATCGCCGAGGACGCCGCCGAACTGGTGGTCTTCCAGCGCACCCCCAACTTCGCGACCCCCCTCGGCAACGGTCCGATCGACCCGAACGAGGTGGCGGATATCAAGAGCAACTACGCGGACGTGCGGAACGCGGCCCGCAACCACTTCCTCGGCGTCCCGTTCACTCAGGTGCAGCCGTCCGCGCTCGCCGTCGATGCCGAGGAGCGCCGCCGCACGTTCGACGAGCGCTGGAACGCCGGCGGGTTCCGGTTGTTCATCGATTCCTACCAGGACATCCTGTTCGACAAGAAGGCCAACGACACGATCGCCGACTACATCCGCGATCGGATCCACGAGCGCGTGCAGGATCCGGAGAAGGCCGCGACGCTGGCGCCGACGGGCTACGCGTACGGCACCAAGCGTCCCCCGCTCGAGACCAACTACTACGAGGCGTTCAACCGCGACTCGGTGAGCGTCGTCGACGTGAAGTCCACGCCGATCGACGAGATCACCGAAACCGGAGTCCGGGTCGGTGACCGCACCTACGAGGTCGACACCATCGTCCTCGCAACCGGATTCGACGCGATGACCGGTCCGCTGATGGCCATGGACATTCGCGGTCGCGGCGGTCTGCCGCTGGCCGAGAAGTGGGAGCACGGACCCAAGACCTACCTCGGCATCATGGTCAACGAGTTCCCGAACCTGTTCCTCATCACCGGACCGCAGTCGCCGTCGGTGCTCTACAACATGCCCCTCGCAATCGAGGACCACGTCGACTTCGCGACCGACGCGATCGATTACCTGGACCGCCGCGACCTCGACGTCATCGAGCCCACCGCGCAGGCCGAAAGCGATTGGGGTGCCTTGACCAACGACATCGCCAACCAGACCCTGCTGCCGGAGACGAACTCGTGGTACATGGGCGCGAACATTCCCGGCAAGCCTCGTGCCTGCATGGTCTACCTCGGCGGCGCCCCCACCTACCGGGCGACGTGTGACGAGGTGGTGGCAGGCGGCTACTCCGGTTTTGCACTCACCCGGGCGGAGGCCCACGTGGCCTCCACCGTGTCCTGACCCCGAACCACTACGAAGGAGACCGACATGGCACTCGACGCACACGCAGCAGAATTGATCGCCGGACTACAGGCGCAGGGGCTGAAGGCTTTCGAGCACAGCACCGTGGAGGAGGCGCGGGCGGTGGTGGCGACGTTCACCGGACTGCAGGCGCCGCCCGAACCCGTCGCCCGGGTGGAAGAAGCGCACTACGAGAGCGGCGGAGCGCAGATCGCGCTGCGGGTCTACGTGCCGGAGGGCCGGGCGCCGCACCCGGTGGTTCTGTACTTCCACGGCGGCGGGTTCGTCGCCGGCGACATCGACGTCGTCGACGAACCGGCGCGGGCGGTCGCGAACGGCGCGGGCGTGATCGTCGTCGCCGCGACGTACCGCCGCGCGCCGGAACACCGGTTCCCGGCCGCCGCCGACGACGCGGCCGCCGCCCTGCAGTGGGTGGCCGACAACGTCGAAAGTTACGGCGGTGACCCCGGCAACGTCGTCGTCATGGGTGACAGCGCGGGCGGCAACCTGGCCGCCGTCACCGCGCTGCGGGCCCGGGACGAGGGCGGACCGCGCCTGCGGGGGCAGGTGCTGATCTACCCGGTGATCGATCCGAACGCGGACCTCCCGTCCAAGACGGAGTTCGCCGAGGGGTACGTGATCGGCGCCGGGGACCTCGACTGGTTCTGGAGCAACTACCTGTCCTCCCCCGAGGATGCGAAGCACCCGTACGCGGTTCCGAGTCGCGCCGGCGGTCTCGAGGGGTTGCCGCCGGCCCTCGTGCTCACCACCGAGAACGAGGTGGCCCGCGACGAGGCGGAGGCGTACGCCGAGTCGTTGCGGCAGGCGGGGGTCGACACCGAGGCGATCCGCTTCGACGGGCTGATGCACGGCGCGTTCTGGATGTCCGGGGCGGTTCCGCGCAGTGCCGAAATGCGCTCGGCGGTAGTCGAGTTCGTGAAGAGGGTGACGGCCACCGCACCCGTCGCGTGACGTGACGTGACCCGACCGTGTCAGCCCTCGACTCGTGCCTCGAGTCGGGGGCAGATGCGCGGCCACTCCTCGTCGATCATCGAGAACAGTGCGGTGTTGCGCCACGTTCCGTCGCGGCGCCGTCGGTGCTTGCGAAGGATTCCCTCGAACTCGGCCCCCAGCTTCGCGATGGCGCCGCGGGAGTGGGCGTTGCGTTCGTCGGTGTGCCATTCGACGCGGACCGCGCCGAGGTCTTCGAACGCCCGCCGCAGCAACAGCAGTTTCGCCTCCGGATTGATGAGCGTGCCCTGCGCGGAACGGGACAGCCAGGTGTGCCCGATCGCGAGGCTGCGGTTCTTCGGGTCGATCAGATACAGCGACGTCGAGCCGACGATCCGCTCGGTGGTGATGTCGATCTGCGCGTACGCGAGGCGGGTCGGATCCTCGTCGGCGGTGCGGACGAACGCCACCGCGTCGTCGCGGTCGGCGATGGCGGCGGACGTCCAGTGGAAGATGCGGGGGTCGTCGGCGGCGTCCAGCAGGCCGTCGACGTGGTCCTCGCCCAGCGGTTCGAGTCGGACGTGCCGTCCGGTCAGTGTGGGGTGCGCGAACCAGGATTCGCTCATCGCACCGGCTCGGGAGATTTCAGCACCGGCCGCCGGCCGGATTCGGGACCGGTGCGCCCGCGGACGGGCGGATGTCGTTGGGCGGCGCGCAGGAACACGAAGAACAGCACCACCAGCAGTCCCGCGCGGCCCCAGACCCCGAACTTCACGAGAACCTCGAACGTCGACGCGTCGGTCTGGGCGGCGAGCGCGCCGAAGTATTTGAAGACGCCGATCCCCATCGACAGGTCGGCCACCAGATACGCCGCGACGAGCCCCCACGGGACGCGCAGCAGGACGAAGAAGGGGATGAGCCACAACGTGTACTGCGGCGAATGCACCTTGTGCAGCAGCAGGAATCCGCAGAGCATGGCGGCGCTGACGGCGATCCACGGGTAGGCGCCGTCGCGTTGGAACCGCAGCCAGCCGAGACGCAGGGCGATCGCGAACGCCGCGCACACGAGGAGCGGCGACAGCAGGCTCACCGTCTGGTCGTACGCGGGGAGCGGGACGTCGTCGGCGACCGGACCGAACAGCGGCCGCAGGCCCCAGTACCAGATGGAGTTGGTGGTGAGGTCGGCCTGACGGTTCTCCTGGAACGTGAACGACGCCCGCCACCCGCTGTAGGAGATGAGGGCGAACGGCAGGTTCACCGCCACGACGGTGGTGATCGCGGCCACCGCGACCATCACCGCGCCGCGCACGTCGTAACGCCGCCCGGCGGTGCCGTTCCGAGTGAGGACGTAGGCGATCAGCGGAAGCACGAACGCACCCGGATACACCTTCAGGCAGAAGCCGACGGCGAGGAGCACCGCCGCGAGGACAGCACGGGCGCGGAGGGGGATCCGTTCGAGTGTCATGACGAAGATCGCGGCCACCGACGTCGCGACCACGGGCAGTTCCCAGTTGTGGAAGGCGTACAGCACCAGCGGCGGGGCGGCCGACCACAACAGCGCCCACCAGCCGGCCAGCCGTCCCAGCATCCACGCCGTGAGCAGGCCGAACGGGGCGAGGATCAGCGCCGAGTGCAGCAGGAAGTCGGCGTCGGTGTGTGAACCGATGCCGCCGAGCCACATCAGCACACCGCTCAGCACCGGGTACTCCACGGTGCCGCCGGTGAGGATGCCGTCGGCGTTGATTCCCCCGGTGACGTACGGAAAAACGTGCAGGTTGACGTCGCGTCCGAGCCACAGGAACTGGATATCGGAGTAGCAGACCTGTGTGTCCTTGATGCGGTCGAAGATCAGGCTTCGCCCGACGCCGTCGAACGGAGCCCCAGCGCACCGCGCCTTCTGCAGGTAGCCGGCGAGCATGGAGAGGCCCGCCAACCCGACGACGAGCGCCGTGATCGGCGACCGCTGCCGAGCTCCGATATGCATGAATCCACATTAGGGTGCGCGGGCCTCCACGTGCGAAGCGGAAACGCCGCGGGTGCGGAGGTCAGTCGCTCGGCCGGCGCAGGGCGTCGGGTCTGTGGACGGCGTCCCGCCCGCTCTTGTCGCTGACGACGCGGTACTGCGGGTCGTCCTCGGACGCCCGCACCGTGCGGCCCGCCGCCTCGGTGTCCTCGGTGATCTTCTCCTCGACCGTCCCCGACGTGGTGGTGCCGTGGGTGTTCCACTCCACCTCGTCGCCCTGTCGGAATTTCTTGTCCTCTGCCATCGTGTCGGCGTACCCCGCGGTTCCCGGTGTCACACCGGCTTGCCTGATTTCGCTGGTCAGGGGCTCGTCGTGTAACCTGCAAAGGTTGCTGACGCAACGACCCTCCTGCCACGGACAGTCCGTGGCCGTTTTCACTAGTCCATAGGAGGTGATGAGGTCTTATGCGTCATTACGAATTGATGGTCATCCTTGACCCCAGCCTGGACGAGCGCACTGTTGCTCCTTCGCTGGATACGTTCCTCAATGTTGTTCGCCAGGACGGCGGCAAGATCGACAAGGTCGATGTCTGGGGTAAGCGTCGTCTCGCCTACGAGATCCTGAAGCACAGCGAAGGTATCTACGCGGTGATCGACATCAGCGCTACTCCCGCCACCGTCGCAGAGCTCGACCGTCAGCTCGGTCTGAACGAGTCGGTGCTGCGTACGAAGGTTCTGCGCCACAACAAGTGATTTCTGTCGGTCACCGGCCCTAGGCTCGTGCCCAACCGAACTCCACATTCTGCAGGAGGAACCATATGGCAGGCGACACCGTCATCACCGTCATCGGAAACTTGACGGCTGATCCGGAGCTTCGATTCACCCCCGCGGGTGCCGCGGTCGCGAACTTCACTGTCGCGTCCACGCCCCGCACCTTCGACCGTCAGACCAATGAATGGAAAGACGGCGAAGCACTGTTTCTGCGTTGCAACATCTGGCGCGAGGCAGCCGAGAACGTCGCGGAGAGCTTGACCCGTGGCTCGCGAGTGATCGTGAGCGGCCGGCTCAAGCAGCGTTCGTACGAAACTCGTGAAGGTGAAAAGCGCACTGTCGTCGAGCTCGAGGTCGACGAGATCGGCCCCTCGCTGAGGTACGCCACGGCCAAGGTCAACAAGGCCAACCGTGGTGGCGGCGGCGGCGGTGGCTTCGGTTCCTCCGGCGGATCGGGCGGCGGACGTCCGCAATCCAACACCGGCGGAGATGATCCGTGGGGCAGCGCGCCGCAGGCGTCCGGCTCCTTCGGAGGCTCTGGTGGCGGGAGCGACGAACCCCCGTTCTGATCCGTACCTGATCGGAACATCCAGAAAAGAGCAAACTAATGCCGAAGCCGCCCTTGCGCGACAAGGTAATGAAGAAGAAGATCTGCATCTTCTGCAAAGAGAAGAACACGCAGATCAACTACAAGGACACGACGCTTCTGCGTAAGTACGTCAGCGACCGCGGCAAGATCCGCGCGCGCCGTGTCACCGGCAACTGCGTCCAGCACCAGCGCGACGTTGCCATTGCCGTCAAGAACTCACGTGAGGTGGCGTTGCTGCCTTACGCCACCGTGGCTCGCTAAGGAAAGGGAGGAAAGACATGAAGCTCATCCTCACCGCTGACGTGGACAACCTCGGTGCGCCTGGCGACACCGTCGAGGTCAAGGACGGCTACGGCCGCAACTACCTGCTGCCCCGCGGCCTGGCCATCGTCGCCACCCGTGGCGCCGAGAAGCAGGTCGAGGGCATCCGTCGTGCGCAGGAAGCTCGCGCCGTGCGCGGACTCGACCACGCCAAGGAGCTCAAGGACGCCATCGAGGGCCTCGAGAACATCTCGCTGTCGGTCAAGACCGCCGGTGACTCGGGCAAGCTCTTCGGTTCGGTTACCGCCGCCGATGTCGCCGGTGCCATCAAGGCCGCCGGTGGACCCGTCGTCGACAAGCGCAATCTGGAGCTGCCGAAGGCTCACATCAAGGCGACCGGCAAGCACGCCATCGTCGTGAACCTGCACCCCGACGTGGTTGCGAAGTTCCACCTGAACGTCGTCGGCGCCTAGTCGACTCGTTCACTCACAGGCCCCCCGGACGCCTCGGCGTGTGGGGGGTCTGTGCTTGTCGATTCCGGCTCGCAGCCGCCCTCTCGAACCCGTTTTCACTGGTGTGAAGCACGCAGAGGAGCGGCTTCCAGCTGTGTCTGGAAGTTAGCCGCCCCGCCGACGATCTGTGAGGTGAATCATATTGCCACGCAGGGGCGACCAACTCAACACGCCCGAGTCGTCAACGCGAAAGACACGCCGAACGGGTTTTCATCCACAGTGGTGAGAAACCAAAAAACGGCTCTGATCTGGGTTTTTGGGATTGTGATGTGCACTTATCCTCAGGTTATCCCCATGGGGTTAACAAACGTACCCAGCAGTTTCCACAATTTGTCCCCAGCTGTGTACACAGGCTGGTTTGAACACCGGGTAGCTAATCCCTAACGTCGTCCCGGCGTGTCTCGCGATCACGACGCCGGCTGCCGCGAAGAGCCTGCGAAGGTTGTCGGTAGGGGCGAGTACAAAGAGTTCGGGGCACCAACACCGGGAAGTATTTCCCGGGGTGGCGCAACAGTGATGGGGAAGGTCGGTCGAGTGGCTGTAGTAGACGATCGGGGCCGTTCCGAATACCCGGGTCCGCCTGACGCGGAGCCCGGCGAAGAGTTCGGCCGGCAGCCACCTCAGGACATGGCGGCGGAGCAGTCGGTGCTCGGCGGCATGCTCCTCAGCAAGGACGCCATCGCGGACGTGCTCGAGGTGCTCCGTCCCGGCGACTTCTACCGTCCCGCACACCAGTCGGTGTACGACGTGATCCTGGACCTCTACAGCCGCGGTGAGCCCGCCGACCCGGTCACGGTGTCCGCGGAGCTGGATCGCCGGGGCGAGCTCCGTCGGATCGGTGGAGCGCCCTATCTGGTGACGCTCACCCAGACCGTCCCCACCGCCGCCAACGCCGGCTACTACGCCGAGATCGTGGCGGAGAAGGCCATCCTGCGTCGCCTCGTCGACGCCGGCACCCGCATCGTCCAGTACGGCTACACCGGCGCCGACGGTCAGGACGTCGCCGAGGTCGTCGACCGCGCGCAGGCCGAGATCTTCGAGGTCACCGAACGCCGCACCACCGAGGACTTCGTCCCCCTCGAGGAGCTCCTGCAGCCCACGATGGACGAGATCGACTCCATCGCCAGCCGCGGCGGCATCTCCCTCGGTGTGCCCACCGGCTTCGTCGAACTCGACGAGATCACCAACGGCCTCCACCCCGGCCAGATGATCATCGTCGCGGCCCGACCCGGTGTCGGTAAGGCGCTCGCCCTCGACACTCCCCTGGCCACACCCACCGGCTGGACCACCATGGGCGACGTCCAGGTCGGCGACCACCTCATCGACGCCGACGGCAAGCCCACCCGCGTCGTCGCCGCCACCGACATCATGGTCGGCCGGCCCTGCTACGAGGTCGAGTTCTCCGACGGCACCGTCCTCGTCGCCGACGAGCAGCATCAGTGGTTGACGGAGACGCGGGCATCTCGGCGGTCCGCGCAGCAGGCCGCCACCGGCTACAACCGATACAAGAACCAGGGCACGTTCGCGGAAGTCCGCACAACTGCCGAAATCGCCGCCACACTCCGCTGCCCTGGCGTGGATGCGCGCGTGAATCATTCGGTCACCAATGCGAAACCGCTCGAGTTGCCTGCACAGGACCTGCTGGTGCCTCCGTACGCGCTCGGAGCGTGGCTCGGTGACGGCACTTCGGCGGCTGCTCAGATCACGTGTGCCGACCCCGAGATCATCATGCTGATCGAGGCGGAAGGCTTGGTCGCGGTTCCGTCGACGACTGCGAAATTGCGATACAGCTTGCAGTTGGCACCTGAGGCTCCGACCGCTCCCCGCGACTGCGTGGTGTGCGGAGAATCGTTCGTGCCGTTCACGAGCCAGGTGCGCACCTGTGGTCAGTCTTGCGGCGGCAAGGCGCGTTTCATGTCGGATCCGGTGCCGGCTCCGACCTGTGCACATTGCGGCGGGCCTTCGATCGGCTTGAGGCTCTGCCAGACCTGCCGGAACGAGGTGGGCACCCTACAGGCGCGACTTCGGACCCTCGGGGTGTTGGGTAACAAGCACATTCCCGTCCAGTACCTGCGCGGATCTGAGCTGCAGCGCCGCTGGGTTCTTGCTGGTTTGCTGGATACCGACGGCACTGTGACGGCCGGTGGTTCCGTGCAATTCTCCGTTACGAGTGAGCGTTTGGTGCGTGACGCGCAGGAGCTGATCGTCAGCCTCGGCTACCGCTGCCAGATGAGCACAAAGAAGGTGCGCGGTCGCACGGAGGCGTCGTCGACTGCCTACACCCTGACATTCGCAACCGATGACGAAGTTTTCGGACTCCCACGGAAGGCTCTGCTCCACAAGGAGCGTCGCGCAAGTAGCAGCACCGTCCGTTCTGGTTCGCGATTCATCACCGACGTGCGCAAGGTCGACAGCGTCCCCGTGCGTTGCGTCGAGGTCGACAACGCCGACCACCTGTACCTTGCGGGTCGCGCGATGGTGCCCACCCACAACTCCACGCTGGGAATGGACTTCCTGCGCTCGTGCTCGGTGAAGCACGGTATGGCCAGCGTCATGTTCTCGCTCGAGATGAGCAAGACCGAGATCGTCATGCGTCTGCTGTCGGCGGAGGCGAAGATCAAGCTCGGTGACATGCGCTCCGGCAAGATGACCGACGACGACTGGACGAAGCTCGCTCGACGTATGAGTGAGATCAGTGAAGCGCCGCTGTTCATCGACGACTCCCCCAACCTCACGATGATGGAGATCCGCGCAAAGGCCCGGCGGCTCAAGCAGAAACACGACATCAAGCTCATCGTGATCGACTACCTGCAGCTGATGAGCTCGGGTAAGAAGGTCGAGTCACGTCAGCAGGAAGTCTCCGAGTTCTCCCGTAGCCTCAAGCTTTTGGCGAAGGAACTCGAGGTTCCCGTGGTCGCGATCTGCCAGCTGAACCGTGGTCCCGAGCAGCGACAGGACAAGCGCCCCCAGGTCGCCGACCTTCGTGAGTCGGGATCGCTCGAGCAGGACGCCGACATGGTAATTCTGCTCTACCGCCCCGACGCCACCGAACGCGACGACCCCCGCGGCGGCGAGGCCGACCTCATCCTCGGCAAGCACCGTAACGGCCCGACAGCGACGATCACCGTGGCGCACCAGCTTCACCTGTCCAAGTTCGTCGACATGGCGCGGGGCTAGTACCGCCGCCGCCGACGATAACAGCAGCAGCTCGCCTGCTTGCTGCCGCCGCCGCTCCCTCCTCCTGCACTCGGCCTGTTGCCTGACGGCTACCGCTTGCGTGCTTGCAGGTGGCCGGATTCTCGTCCCACCGGACGTTTCGGCGACCGGCTGTCGGCCCGACGAAACGCTTCCATATGATGAGTGCGTCGGGCGCGCCGGTGTCCGCGAGTCGCGAAACCGGGTCCGGTGATCCAGGTCACCGCTGGTGGAACGGTGTGCGCTCGCCGGCATCCCACCTAAGGACACGCCACATGAGCCGGGAAGGCAGACAAGCGCAGTGAGCACAGTGGAACTGGCCCAGTGGAACTCAGAGGAAGCTCTCGCGGAGGCGATGATCCCGATCATCGGCGGCCTGCACCGCCGACGTTCGGTGACCATTCTGCTTCACAGTCGCTCCCTGGTGAACAAGTCGGTCATCAGTATCCTGCGGACCCATCGTTTCGCCCGGCAGATCAGCGGCGATGAACTGTCGGTCGAGGAGACGTTCCCCTTCCTCGAAGCGCTGACTCACCTCAATCTTCGGCCCTCGAAGATCGACCTCGGACTGCTGGTGATGGCCTATCGCGCCAACGGTGACGGAGCATCGGTCCCAGAGTTCGTTGCACGGAGCCTCGCCGACCTGGTCGGCGGCGCCCAGACGAGTCCCGCGCAGCCGCAGGACGTGATCCTGTACGGATTCGGGCGTATCGGTCGCCTCGTCACTCGACTGCTCATCGAGAAGGCCGGCTCGGGCAATGGGCTGAACCTGCGTGCCGTGGTGGTCCGCAAGGGTGGCAGCGACGATCTGACCAAGCGCGCATCGTTGCTGCGCCGTGACTCCGTCCACGGGCAGTTCAACGGCACGATCAAGGTCGACACCGACAACAACACGCTGATCGCCAACGGCAACGTCATCAAGTTCATTTACAGCAACGACCCGGAGAGCCTCGACTACACCGAGCATGGCATCGACAACGCCATCCTGATCGACAACACCGGAATCTGGCGCGACCGCGACGGACTGTCGAAGCACCTCCGCCCCGGAGTCGCGAAGGTGGTGCTCACCGCGCCCGGCAAGGGAGACGTCCCGAACATCGTGCACGGCGTCAATCACCGCGACCTCGACCCGAACGAGCAGATCGTGTCGTGCGCGTCCTGCACCACCAATGCCATCGTCCCGCCGCTGAAGACCATGGACGACGAATTCGGTGTGTCTCGAGGCCACGTCGAGACCGTGCACTCGTTCACCAACGACCAGAACCTCTTGGACAACTACCACAAGGCCGACCGTCGTGGTCGTTCAGCGCCGTTCAACCTCGTGCTCACCGAGACCGGCGCCGCGTCGGCGGTCGCCAAGGCGCTCCCCGAGCTGAAGGCCAAGATCACCGGCAACTCGATCCGCGTTCCCACTCCGGACGTATCCGTCGCCATCCTGCACCTTCAGCTGGGTCGTGAGACCACCAGGGAGGAGGTGCTCGAGCATCTCAGCCAGGAGTCGCTCACCGGAGCGCTGAGCCGGAACCTCGACTACACCGCTGCAACCGATGCCGTGTCCAGTGACTTCATCGGTTCGCGCGCCGCGTGCATCGTCGACGCGAACGCGACGATCGTCGACGGCGACACCGCCATCCTCTACGTCTGGTACGACAACGAGTTCGGATACTCGTGCCAGGTGGTGCGCACTGTCCAGTACCTGTCCGGTGTGGAGTACCCCATCTACCCCGCGGTCGACGCCGCTGATGCGATGTCCGTGGGCTGACCGGCGGCACCGTAGTTTCGCGACGCCCGGGCCGAGCAGTGGCTGCTCTCCCGGGCGTCGTCGCGTATTCGGTGGGCCTCGCCGCTGAAAGCTCATCGTTCGTATGGTTCCCGACGTTGAAATTTTCCGGCACCGAGGGCCCGTCGATGGATCGTAGCGGGGGAATCAAACCCTCCGGATCGTTCGGGTCCGGAATTTACGAGCTGACGGTCGTCGATCTGCCGGGCGAGAGCTGCGCAAGTTCGACCGGCTCCGCCCTGTCGTCTTGCTGGGTGCCGCTTAAGTCACGGCTCGATAGAAGCTGCGCGAGACGTAGCTTGGTGCGTCTTTGGCCAGAAGCGCACTCAGTTCGGATTTAAGTGTGCGGGCGTGGTGGGCCTCCGGGAAGTCTGCGGTCGCGAGTGCCAGCAGATCGACGACGTGCAGCGCTTCCTGAACCTGTCCGGCGTCACGCAGTCGGTGTGCCTGGTCGAGCACGGCCTGCTTGTCGGTGATCGCTGCCGCGCGTGCGTTGGCGGCGATGTCGGGCCGGGCGGGGTGTAGGTGGGTCGGGTTGCCGTCCCACCACCCGGTTTCCGAGCGGACGATGTCCCGCACGATGAAGTCCCGATGCCCGTAGGCTTGTTTCATCCACGGGACGTCGAACAGTTCGGTCGGGTAGTCGATATCGTGCACGATGTCGTCGACGCCCATTCCCTTGTTGAGGCGTTCCACGACGGCTCTGCGCAGCCAGCGAAGTGCCGCCGAGGTGGCGGCCAGCTGCTCTGCGCCGACGTCGTGGATGACTGATCCGAACTCGGGGATCAGGACGGCAGGATTGAGGGCGGCAAGACTGTCGAGGGTGTTCGCCCACCGCACGGCGTCCCGCATGGTGCGCATGGGCGTGCCGATGTTCGGGATGCTGTCGATGACTGCGGCGCTCCCGTAGAGGATCCGTTCATGGGGCAACCACACGGCGGTGACATCGTCCGTCTCCGAAGGCGCCCACAATAGCCGCACCTGACGGCTCGGGCCGCCGAGTGTCATTGCATCCCGGTAGGTTTGGTCGGGGAATGTCAGGGTCGGCACCGGCGCGAACTGTTCGATCGGCCGACGGAACTGGCGGGAGTTGATGTGGTTCTGGAGTCCGGCGGTCTCGATGTAGCGCTGGTAGCGGCGAACGACATTCTCGTGGGCGATGATCGTCGGGCGGGGTTCTCCGCGCCTCTCGGCTTCGGCCAGGAACCCTGGCACACCGTAGTTGTAGCCGAGGTGGCCGTGGCTGTAGACGATCCAGCGGACTGTCTGGTCGGTGTGTTCGCGGAGTTGTGCGAGTGCCTGAGGAACCACGGATGGACTCGGTCCGGAGTCGACGACGAGCAACCCCTCATCGGTTTCTACGGCCAAGCTATTTCCCTGTAGGCCCATCGTGAAGATTCCTGGGGCCACAACGGTGATTTCGGTGCCGCCGAACAGCGGGTTGTTGTCGACTTCCGCTACGGGCATCGGTGTCTCCTTCCAGTGTGTGCTTCGAATTGTGTTTCGAGACTGCGGCTATCGGGCAAAGGCTGCGGTCGCGGCAGCGGCGACCGCTGTGGCCGTGACGAGTAGCGCTATCAGACCGGCATGGTGTCCGGTCATTCCCTGAGTCCCCCGCCGCAGCGAACGGCCTCGCCGGTGGCTGACGTACGTGATCGCGAGCAGCAGCACCGCCATTGGTACCAAGCTGAGCGAAGCAGCGCGGTCACCGTGGACGGTGGGAATGTGGAGGAGCGCCACCGTCGCCGCCGCGGCGGAGAGTGTGGTTCTCCGCCAGGCCAATGCCGTGCGATCTGGTTGTAGTCCCGGATCCCGGTCGGCGGACCCGATCACGACCACAATGCCGCTCCGGCGGCGAGGAGCGTGAGGATCCCCAGACCGAGAGCGAGAGCGGGCACGAGGACGGAGCCCGGAAGTGGCAGGTTCCGCCTGATGGCCGACTGCGCGGCCCTCCAGCGCAGATACGCGCCGGAGGCGAGGACGGCAGCTAGCCCGAAACACACCATCGTGATCGTCATCTGCAGTGCCCCGGAGGGCAAAGCAAGTAACTGATGGGCAGCCACACCCGCAGCCAGGAGCGCCATAGCAGTGCGGATCCAGGCCAGGTAGGTGCGTTCGTTCGCCAGTGTGTACCGGTAGTCCGGTTCCTCATCCACCGAACCTGAGTCCGCTGATGGACGGGGATTGTCTGAGGTCAGAATGCCCATCGCGCGCGGCCGGCTGTTTTGGCTTTCAGTTCGGTCGCGTGGTCGCTGCCGTCGAGGAAGGCCCGCGATTCCGCCACCGCCCATCCGTAGACCCCTTTCGCCATGGTGGAGGTGGCGCCTTGTTCCAGCTGGCCGAAGATGTCGACGCGGGCCTGATGTGAGTCGCGGCTCTGCGGATCGGCGTCGGTGGCCATCTGGGCGAAGTGCCCCGCCAGCCGGTGTTCGCCTCGTGCCAGTAGGGCGCGGGCCCGCTCGGCCAGTTGGGCGGCGCCGCCGCCGAGGTCCGCGACCTCGCGGGCGAGGTCGGTGCGGGGGGCGGACTTGAGGTTGGCGGGGTTGCCGTCGTACCAGCCGCCGTAGAGGCGCCAGACGTTGCGAATGACGAACTCCGGTTCGTCGTAGGAGGGTGCGAGGTAGGGCTTGCGGAGCAGTTCCGCGGGGGCGGTAACAGTGTGCACGACCTCGTCGAGGGTCGCTCCGGCGTTCATCATCTCGAGGGTGCGGCCGTGCAGGATTTCCAGGAGTTCGGCGGCGTCGGTGAGGGTGGTGCGGATTCGGTCGGCGCCGAGGATCGGGAGCCCGTGTCCGGGGAGCAGGATTTCGGCGCCCAGGTCGGCCATCCACCGCAGGGTTTGGGCCCATTCATGTGCGAAGCGCTGCACCTTCTGCGGATTTCCGGCGTTGGGGCTGGCCCAGATGAAGAAATCCCCACAGCACAGGATCTTGCGGTCGGGGATCCAGGCGATCGCGGCGTCATCGGTCTCGCCGCGGGCGTGATGGAGGTGCACCTGCAGGTCGTCGACGGCGAGGGTGGTCTGGTCGGTGAAGGTGGCGTCGGGGTATCGGTATTCGTCCGGCCACATCAGGTTCGGTGCCTGGAATTGGCGTTGGTTGATGATGCCGTTGTAGCCGCGGGTTTCCTTGTAGCGGTCGAACCTGCTGATGACGTTTTCGTGTGCGAGGACCGTGGGGCGGGTCCAGCCGCGCTCGCGCGCTTCGGTGTCGAAGGGGTCCATGCCGAAGACGTGGTCGACGTGTCCGTGCGAGTAGACGGCCGTGTGCACCGGTTGCTCGGAGATTCGCCGGGTGGCTGCGAACAGGTCTTCGGCGGTGCGGCGGTCACCGGTGTCGTACACGAAAAGACCCGCCTTGGTTGGAAATACGTAGACGTTGCCGAACGCCGGCCACATGTATGCGCCCTCCGCGATGTAGTGCATTCCCTCCTTCCGGAGGTCTCCGTGGTGGTAGGCGTTCTGGTTGGCTTCGCCCTTCCAGACCTTGTCGGCGTAGTCGATGATGTCCGTCATGTGGCGCTCTCCTCGGCATGGGTATCGGACCGCGACGCTGCGATCCGTGCGCCTCATTCTGTGCACCGGACATCAGCCGAACAATCGTCTGCGCGCACACCCCTGGCGGCCCCAGTCTGTGACCGATCACAGATTCACAGCGGGTGGTCGGCCCCCGCGTCGGGGTGAACGGTGGCGGCGCTGACCGCGACCGCGAGAGTGAACAGCTCCGTGGTGACGTGTACGTCGAGGCCGGTCAGTTCGCGGACGCGGTTGAGCCGGTTGTCGACGGTGTTGGGATGGACCACCAGGGTGTCGGCAGTGGCCCGTCGATCCAGGTTGCTGGCCAGATAGACCCGGAGGGTGTGCACCAGGTCCGATCGTGATTGCAACGGGGCGCAGCGCTCCAGTAGCACCGGCAGCGACGCACTGGTGTGGGCGAAATGGTGCGCAAGTGCGACATCGCCCATTCGGCTGACCGTGCCGGTGCGGCCGGACCGGATCGCGATGTCGAGTACCTCGGCGGCCGTGGTGCCGGCACGCGGAAGATCCTCGATCGAGGTGGCGTCCTCGATCGCGATGGTCACTGGTGCGCCGCTGACCCGCGCAAGGTCCACGGCCAGCGGGTCGAGAGCCCCGATCGGTGGATACAGCAGAATCCGAGCGTGCCGAGGCCGGACATCGATGAGCCACAGGCCGGGGACCGCCCTGGCGAGGTGGGCGCGAACGGCGCGGACCTTCCGTGTGGCCGCCAGTGATCGGGCCTTCCGGTCGCCGGATCCTTCGGCGGGGGTGTCACCGATGTGCAGCAACATGATGCTCGGTTCGGCAGGGACGGAGTCGGGGTCGTCGAACACCCACCCGTCGCCGCGCAGGAGGGCATCGATGGTGGGGGCATGGTTTCGGTCTTGCGCCGAAATGAGGTCGTGCGCGTGGATCTCGTACGCGGAGACGACCTCTCGTAACATGCAGTCAAACGTGGTATGGGCTCGGCGGTATGCGAACCAGAACAGTCCGTGGTCGGTGCCGAGTTCGCGTTCCAGTTCTTCGGAGAGTACGTCGAATCCGATCTGCCAGCAGCGCATGTACTCCCGTAGCGGTAATCCTTCCGCGACTCGTTCGGTGCCGCGTTCGATGTTCTCGCGCATCGTGTCGGCGACGTCGATGGACTCGTCGGTGATCGACTGCAGGCACACCTCGAGCAGCGATCGAACGGTCTGGGCGCCTTCCCGGTGCAAATGTTCGGGCACCGCGGTCTGCGTGTAGAGCGGCGAGGTGGCGATGTAGCGGTCGATGATTGCCCGTGCCATCCGCGGCACCGACCGGCGAATACGGGCGATCGTGCACTGCAGATCGTCTTTGGTTGCCTCGGGCGCGGTGCGCATCGAACGCCTCCTAGGTGTGACGGGTCACACACTACCGACGTGAAGAGTGTGACAGCCGCCGATGGTACGACAGCTACCCATTCGGCCAGGCTGAGGACCCAGAACGGCTCCACCAGCCCCGAGGTCCACACCGGCACAGAATGAGGAACCATGCCAGACTCTGCGTACGCTCCCGATGACCTGCCCCTGACCGGGATCATGGTCGTCGATTTCGGTCAGTACATCGCGGCGCCAGGCGCCGCGCAGACCCTGGCCGACCTCGGCGCCGACGTCCTCAAGATCGAAGGCCCCGGCGGGGACCAGGCGCGCGGTATCGGCGTCTACGGCGAGGCCATCATGCGCGCCTACAACCGGCGCAAGAAGTCGATCGTGCTCGACCTCAAAGCCGAGGACGATCTCCGCCACGCGCGGGCCCTCATCGCCCGAGCCGACGTCGTGATCCACAACCTGCGACCAGGGGTGATGGAAAAGCTAGGCCTGTCGGCCGACGAAATACGCGAACTGAATCCCACCGTCGTCCTCGCCGCGGTGTCCGGCTTCGGCACCGAGGGACCCTCCCGCCGCCGGCCGGGCCTCGACATCGCCGCCCAGGCGGAAACCGGCATGATGTCCGTGACCGGAGAGGCGGACGGAGACCCGCAACGGGTCGGTTTCCCGCTCGTCGACCACGCCACCTCCTACGTGGTCACGCAGGCGGTGCTGGCGGCCCTGTTCCGACGAGAACGTACCGGCCTCGGGGACGACATCGACGTCTCACTGCTCGACGTGGCGATCGATCTGCAATGCGTGAACTGGGGCGAATACTCCCTCACCGGCGTCGCGCCCCACCGGCGCGGTAACGGGCAACCGACCGCGGCACCGGCCGCCGACATCTTCCCCACCGCCGACGGCTCGATCGTCGTCTCCGCCTACACCGAGCAGCGATTCACCCAGCTCTGCGACCTCGCGGGCCGACCCGACCTGCCGAAGGATCCCCGCTTCGCCGACAACCCGGCGAGGGTCGCCCACCGCGGCGAACTCCTCGCCGCGCTCACACCCTTCTTCGCCGGCCTCGACACCGAAGCCGCCCTCACGGCGCTGACTTCCGTGGGCATCGTCGCCGGCGCCGTTCGCACCTACGACCAGGTTCCCAGTGCGCCCGATGTGATTGCCAGCGGCATCTTCACCACCGGCAGCACCGCCGACGGACACACCTATTCCATCCCAGGACTCCCCTACCGCTCCCGCAGCACCCCCCGCACCGCAGACGCCGGGCGGGTCCCCGAACTCGGCGAACACAGCCACGAGATCGTCGCGCGCTACCGGCTGGGCGAGTACTCCCTGACGTGACCTGACACGCCACCGCGCCACCCACCCCTCACCGTCACGGCCCCAGGAGCACTCGTGTCCCTACAGAATCGACAAACCCGCACCGAGGGCGGCCTCGCCGCCGACCGTGAACTCGACAGCCCCCGCGTTCGCCGGCGCGGCTGGATCATCACCCTGATGCTGATGGCGTTCATGCTGATCAACTTCGCCGACAAGGTCGTCGTCAGCCTCGCCGGCGTCGAGATCAAGGCCGACCTCGGACTCACCAGCGAACAGTTCGGCACCGCCCAAAGCGCATTCTTCTGGCTGTTCGCCCTGGGCGCGATCGTTCTCGGATCCCTCGGCGGCCGTATCTCCGCGCGATGGCTCCTCGCCGGTCTGGTCGGACTGTGGGTGCTCAGCCTTGCCCCGATGACCACGACGGTCGGATTCGGGGTCTTCCTCGCCTGCCGGATGCTGCTCGGATTCGCCGAAGGCCCCGCCGGGGCGTTGTCCCAGCAGATCGCCCACACCTGGTTCTCCCCGACCCGCCGTTCACTACCGGCGTCAGTAGTCATCATGGGAGCCTCCCTCGGCCCGCTGATCGCCGCCCCGGTCCTGACCTGGATCATCCAGAGCTACAGCTGGCACGCAGCGTTTCTCGTGCTCATGGCCGCCGGAGTGATTTGGCTGGTGGCCTGGCTGTTCATCGGCGGTGAAGGACCCGCCGGCAATGCCGGGGCGGGCACCGGGAAACAGGCGGTGACGCTTCCCGACACCGTGCCCGTCCGGCTCCTGTGGACTCGCCCCACGGTGATCGGTGTCGCGATCTTCTCGTTCTGCTCCTATTGGGCGACCGCGTTGAAGGTGAGTTGGTTACCGCTGTACCTGCGCGAAGGCCTGCACTACAGCGCCAACGCCACCGGACTGCTGATCACATTGCCCTTCGCCGCGGCCGTCATCCTGACCTTCCTCGCCGGCCTGATCTCCACCCGCCTCTCGCTGGCCGGACGATCGTCCCGCACCGCCCGCGCCCTGTTCGCGGCCGGCCTACTCGCCGCCGGCGGTGTGTGCATGATCGGATTCACAACATTGCCCGTCGGACCCACTCAAATGGTGCTGATCGCGCTCGCGTTCTCCCTCAACACCGCAGCCTGGGGACTGGCGTTCTCCCTGCTTTCCGACGTAGTACCCGCCAAACAACGCGGATCCGTCATGTCCATCACCGTCGCGATCTACAGCCTCGGCGGTGTCGCGGCACCACTTCTCATCGGCTCCCTCGTCTCCGGCGCCGCCGATACCGCCGCTGGATACGGCCGAGGCTTCGTCATCGTGGGAGTCATCATGCTGGTCGGCGCACTCGCCGCCACCATCCTGGTCAACCCCGAACGCGACGCAACCACGATCGCCGCACACCACCCGAACAGTTAGGAAGAACCAGAACGTTCGACGGCACCGCCGTCCATAAACCTGGCCTGACGGCACCAGCCGGTCGTCAGCGACTCTGGAAGGAAGCAATGAGCACACCAATGTGGTTGAGAGGCAACGTGTCCCTGATAGGCGGCGAACGCGCCACGGGACGGCAGGCTGCTCCCGTCGGGCAGTTCGACGGCCTCGTGAGGAGCATGTTGTGAGTTCTACGGAGAGCGATGTCGTGGTCGTTCGGCACCATCAGAGCGGACGGCTGGACATAGAACTCAATCGTCCCGAGCGCAAGAACGCCCTGACGGTCCCGATGGTCACCCAGCTCGCCAGAACGTTCGCCGACGCTCAGGACGATGACACAGTCACAGCGGTGTTGCTGTATGGCGCGGGCGGATGCTTCAGTTCCGGTTTGGATCTGGCCGAGGTACGCCCGGGTGAGCCGGCGATTACCGCGGCGATCACCGACCTGCACGCCACCCTGTCCGAGTTCGAGAAGCCGCTGATCGGGGCGCTGGAGCGGGCCGCTGTCAACGGTGCTGCGGCGATCGCGCTGTCCTGCGACCTCCTCGTGGTGGGAGAGACGTCGTTCCTCATGGTCGGCGAGGCGGAGATGGGGGTGGCTGCGCCGAACAATCTGCGGTGGTTGCTCGCGAAATTCGACGTGAACCAGGCACTGCAGCTCACGCTGGCCTGTGAACGTCAGTACGGTCCCGACCTGTTGCGCCGCAGCTTCGCCTACGAGATGGTGCCGGACGAGCAGGTTTTGGTCCGGGCCACCGAGCTCGCCGACAAGATTGCGGCCTACCCCAACGGCGGGGGAATCGCCATGAAGCAAGCGATTCTGACGCGCCGAACACTGCTCGTGTGAGTGCGTGCGCACGGCGGCACCAGCGGTCGAAAAGCCATATAAGACAACATAATGCACAGCCGGGCGGGCAGGTCGCAGGCCGCCCGGTCATCCCAGGTCTGGGGATCCCGACCGAGGTGGTGCTACACGGGACACTCGAAGGAGACAATCGAATGGGTATGACTACAACCGCTGAACACCGCGCGCTTCGCGACGCGGTTCGAGAGTTTCTCACCGCAACCAGTGCACCGGCCGAAGTATTGGCCGTCCAGGACACGGAACTCGGATACCGACCCGAGATGTGGGCGACGATGGCCGAACAACTCGAACTGCAAGGACTGCTCGTCGACGAGAAATACGGAGGATCAGGCGCGAGTATCGGTGACCTCGTGGTGGTCGCCGAGGAATTCGGGCGCTCCGCAGCGTGCAGCCCCTTCTTCGCGAGTTCCGTGTTGACCACGCTCGCCATCGCGGATTGCGCCCGGGAGCGGTGGCTCAGTGAGCTGCTGCCAGGTCTCGCCGCCGGCACTCGTCTCGGGTGTCTGGCATTTGCCGACGCCGACGGGTGGTGGCAGGCCGGCTCGGAGACCGTGCGTGCACAGCCGGACGGCGATAGCTGGCGGATCGATGGACGGGCCGATCACGTGATCTTCGGACACTGCGCCGACACGATCGTCGTCGCCGCCCGAACCGAAGACGGGACCGGCCTGTTTCTGGTGGAACCATCGGACGCGAGCATGCTGCGGGTCCGGCAACCCGCGCTGGACCTGACCCGCCCGCTCACGACCATCACCTTCGACAGCGCAGCAGCGCAACGGATCAGTGGCACCGCAGACATTTCGGAGGCGCTGTCCCGAGCGCTCGACAAGGCGCTCGTCGTGCAGGCGGCGGAGAGGGTCGGTGGCGCTCGCAGGTGCCTGCAGCTGACAACTGACTATGCGAAGACCCGCAACCAGTTCGGTCGTCCGATCGGTACCAACCAGGCAGTCAAACACGGACTGGCCGATCTGACCCGTGCGCTCGAACCGATCGCCGCCGCCGTCGACGTCGCCGCTCACGCCGCGGATACCGGAGCGCCGGAACTGCCCGCACTGGTGAGCCTGCTCAGCGTCGCGGGGACCGAGAGGTACCTGCAGATCGCCGGCGAGACGATTCAACTGCACGGCGCGATCGGTTTCACCTGGGAGCACGAGGCTCATGTTCATCTCAAGCGGGCGAAGACCGATCAGCTGATGTTCGGGTCGTCGGTGTGGCACCGCGAGCGTCTGCTCGCCGGAGTCCTCGCCACCGGCGCCGCGTTCGAGGCGCCGGCGCGGGCCGACGAACCCGCTCGGCTGGCGGACCTGCGGACCGAGGTCCGCGCCTGGCTGGCCGACCACCGCGCCGAGGGGATGCCACTCGAATACGCGCAGGAACCGTTCGGGCACGAAGACACCGATGCCGAGAAGCACTGGACCGATCTGTTGCGGAAGGGGCGTTGGCTGTGCCTGTCGTGGCCGGAGGAACACGGCGGCCGGGGCCTGGGACCGGTCGAAACTCTCGTTGTGGAAGAGGAGTTCGCGCGCGCGGGACTTCGACGCCCGCAACTCGGAATGGGCGAGACCCTGCTCGCGCCCGCCCTGTTGGCCCATGGGAGCGAGGACCAGAAGCGCCGGTTCCTGTCCCGCATTCTGTCGGGCGAAGACACGTGGTGCCAGGGCTTCTCCGAACCCGAGACCGGATCCGATCTCGCCTCGCTGCGGACCAGCGGAATCGTGAACGGTGACGAGTTGCGGATAACCGGTGACAAGATCTGGACCAGCAACGGAGCCCGGGCCAACATGATGTTCCTGTTATGCCGCACCGACCGCGAAGCACCGAGACACCGCGGTATCTCGTTTGTCCTTGTTCCCATGACGGACAACAGCATCGACGTCGACTCCATCCGGATGGCGTCGGGCGACAGGGGGTTTGCGCAGGAACGGATAACCGATGCCCGCGCCCCCTTGACCAATGTGGTGGGTGGGCTCGGCAACGGTTGGGTGGTCGCGATGACCACACTCGGCGCCGAACGAGCGGGCAAGGCGGCGACGCAGTACGTCGGCTATCGCCACGAACTGGACGTGCTGGTGGAGCGGCTGGACAAGAACGGTCGGCTCGGCGACGTGATCGTCCGCCAGCGGTTGGCGGATCTGGTGGTCGAGGTCGAGTTGATGCGTGCCGTTGGTTCCGTGATCAGTGCCCGAGTCGCAGAGGGGCAGGCCGTCGACGAGTTGCTGGCTATCGACAAGGTCAACTGGTCGGAGTATCACTGCATCTTCGGCTCGACGGCGCTGGAGCTTCTCGGCGCGTCTGCGTTGACCCGTCCTGAGGGGGACGGATATCAACTCGACTCCCTGCAGCGAGTGTTCCTCGAGAGCCGGGGACGCCGGATCGCTCGCGGGTCGAATCAGATTCAGCGCAACATCATCGGCGAAAGAATCCTGGGTTTGCCGAGGTAGACACTCAACTGTAGGTAGTCGACCAGACGTCCGTGCCGGTCGGAACCCCGTGTGCAACATGTTTACGAGCCCGCTTCTCCAGATGTGAGTCCCACCAACGGTCGATGGCGTCAGTACCGGCGGACAGTTCCACGGAACTGTTGGCGGACAACGTCGTCGCCGTGTCAGGACTGTGGAAACAGTAAGAGCCCGGGAACGCTCAGTCGACTATGACGACGACGCCCGTAGGCTCGCCCAGCGCCTCCACCGTTCGTTCGGCAGCTCGGTCGATACCAACCCGAGGTCCCTCGGGTTGTTGCTGCTCGTGATAGGTACCGGGACCGTAGAACTGTCCATAGCGCAATACAACACCGCCCTCGGCGAGAACGGAACGCTCCAATTCTGCGACCGCCCGAGCGGCGGGCCCATCAGGCAATTGCCAGGCGACGCTTTGAGCCAGGATCTTCGGCGACCCGCTCTGCCGAGCGGCCTCGATAAGATTCTGGGTTCCCTCGGTTCGGATGCGAGCGTTCAGATCTGCGTGTTCACTGATCTGCGCCGAATCATCCGGCAGATCGGTCAGCTCGTTCAGCATGACGTCCGGTGTGAAGTCACGAACCGCCTGAATTACAGCCTCCCGATCGAAGACATCACACAGCACCGGTTCGGCACCGAGGTCGCCCAGTAGCTCCGTCTTGCTGGGTGAGCGCGTCATACCGCCGACTACGTGCCCCGCCTGAATCAACCGGGGAATCAGCCGCTGCCCGATCACGCCGGATGCGCCGGCAAGAAATATCCTCATGATTACTCCTTACTATACGAAATGGAAGTGAGCACCGAACCGCCGCTGTCAACCGCGGCACGGTGATGTCATACGGGTCCCTGCCTTTTCGGAAGCGCTGGCCTCTGTGCAGGCCCAAGGAGGCCGACTACCGCGGCCCTCGAGGGAAGCAATGGCTCTGGGGAGAAGAGCCGGGACAGATACCCCACTGGAACGGGTTGAACCTGTGACGTTCTGTTGGGCCTCCCCGCTCGTGACCGAATGGGTTGGGGCCGACGCGGTGAGGGGCGATGGGGTGGTGAGGATGGGGAGGGAACGAGTTTTCGATCGACGACTGGTGGACCGATGCCAGACTGTCCGGAGCGCCTGTCGGATGTGCCGACGCGGCGCCGGCGCCGTACCCTCCGACGACTGTGACGGCCGCAACCGCGATCAGCGCACCACGCGCAAAATTCTTCATGTCGAACTCTTTTCTGTGTTTCCAGGCAATCTGATGCCGAGAAGGGAACGGGGCGAACGCGAATCGGTACGTCCCAGCTTGTGAGGTCAGTGGATGCGATGATGTCATCGCTCCGGCCCCAGGTGACGAGTGTCGGAGGGCTGTGGGCTGCGCAAGTATTCATGCAATCGCGGGCCCCGCTCGTGGTGCGGTGTGCGGAACCGCCGGTTGATTACGTGGTCGAACGAGGCCCCGAGTGCCGCTCCCAGGACCGGCGCGACCAGATAGATCCATAGATCGGTGGTACGCCCAGAGAGTGCAGCAGGACCGAACTGGCGGGCGGGGTTGATCGATCCCCCGCTGCGGGGACCGAGGAGGGCGATGACCAGCCCGACCGACACTCCGATGACGTACGGCAGCAGGCGTGCACGGCCGGGACAGGCAAGGAAGAACCCGACGACAACGATCAGGACCATCATCGAGCCCATCTCGGCGAGAAAGACGGACGCGGGCTGCCAGTCGGACGCGGCCCTGATCGCGGCGTAGTCGACAGGAGCGAACGAGACCGCATGCCCCCACACCAGGCGCCCGAGCACCGTCCCCACCGCTGAACCCGCAAGTTGGGCGAGTATGTAGGGCGGAACGCTGCGACCAGGGAAGCCGTTCATGAGCCACAGGGCGATGGTCACGGCGGGATTCATGTGCCCGCCAGCGCGTTTGCCGGGTGGACTGAACATCAGGCCGGTGAGGATGATCCCGCTGAGAACCCCGATGACGGCAAGTGCGACGTGCAGGTCGGCGATGTAGAGGGTGGAGGCCGGATCACGCAACCACCGGACGACAGTCACCGCGAGGAACAGCAGGACGGTGGTGAGCGCGAACTCGTCGGCGGCGCGCGCCAGTGGCTGCCGGCGTGGCAGAGGCGAAGCGGTACTCACCATGATCTCCTAGTGTCGGTGTGTCGGTGTGTCGGTGTGTCGGTGTGTCGGTGCGTCGGTGTGCCGGAAGCGGCGTGGATTCCGGACGCATCCGGACAGCAGGTCCCGGTCGTTCTCGGCCACCGGCCGCCCGGATACCAGATTTCAGACGCGAGCCCCTCCGCGAGTTCGCTGGTCGCCCTATCGCGTTCGCTCGATCGGGTCGTTAGGAGTCCGGCGTGTAGTGACCGGGGACCAATCGGGTGGATACGCCGAAGCGGTTCCACGTGTTGATCGTCGCGATGGCGACGATGAGTCGGGCGAGCTCGGTATCGTCGAACTCGTTCGCGGCCTTCGCGTACACCTCGTCCGGGACGAATCCGTCTGTGAGCACGGTGATCGTCTCGGTCAGCTCGATCGCTGCGATCTCCTTCGCCGTGTAGAAGTGTTTCGACTCCGTCCATGCGTTGAGCTGGATGATCCGCTCCGCCGATTCGCCGGCGGCCAGTGCGTCCTTGCTGTGCATGTCCAGGCAAAAGGCGCAGTGGTTGATCTGCGATGCGCGGATCTTGACCAGGTTGAGCAACGTCGGCTCGACGCCCAGCCCGGCGGCCGTGTCGAGGCGGATCATGGCCTTGTAGGCCTCGGGTGCGAATTTTGCCCAGTCCAGGCGGGGTGCGTGCTCGGGGAGAAGTTCAGTGCTTTCGTGTACTTCGTTCATCGTCATGCCAGCAACGCTACGTCCCGAGTGGCTCTAGAGTATGGTCCATTTCTATGCCAGAAATTCATACCAATTCTGGGGGCTTGCCACCTTCCGGGTTCGGTGCCGACCTGCTGGTGGAACTGAGCGGACCCAAGCTGCGCGCCGGTCTCACGGACGCATTGCGAGAGGCCGTGCGCACGGGGCGGCTGGCGCCTGGCACCCGGCTGCCGGCGTCCCGCTCGCTCGCCGCCGATCTCGGTATCTCACGCAATACCGTGACCGAGTCCTACGCCGAATTGGTAGCCGAGGGCTGGCTCAGCGCGCAGCAGGGTTCCGGGACATGGGTGGCCAGGCGGGCCGTGGCGCGCACGGCCGCGCCTGCAGCTGCCCGTGCGAGGCCGACTCAGCGCCGTCCCACGTACGGACTGCTGCCGGGTTCACCGGACCTCACGGACTTTCCGCGCATGCAGTGGCTATCCGCGGCCCGCCGCGCTCTGACCGCGGCGCCGCACGAAGCGTTCGGCTACGGCGATGCCCTCGGCCGGGTCGAGCTGCGTACCGCCCTGGCGGACTATCTGGCGCGGGCCCGTGGGGTGTACGCCGAGCCGGAGCGGGTCGTCATCTGTTCCGGTTTCCATCATGGTCTGACGTTGATGGCGCAGGCACTCAGGGCGCGGCGGGTGCAGGCGGTGGCAGTCGAGTCGTACGGCCTCGACCTCTATCGGGACCTGCTGACCGGCGCAGGACTGCGTACCCCGCCCCTCTATGTCGACGAATATGGTGCCCGTACAGACGAGTTGGCACGATTGCGCGGAGTAGGTGCGGTTTTGATGACTCCGGCGCATCAGTATCCGACGGGGGTCGCGCTGAGCCCGGACCGGCGCTCGGCGGCTGTCAACTGGGCGCGTGCCACCGGCGGCCTGATCTTGGAGGACGACTACGACGGGGAGTTCCGATACGACCGTCAGCCGGTGGGTGCTCTGCAGGGCCTCGACCGCGAGCGGGTGGTGTATTTCGGTTCGGTGAGCAAGTCGCTGGCGCCGGGGTTGCGGCTCGGCTGGATGGTGCTACCAGAGGAACTCGTCCCGGAGATCGTGACGGCCAAGGCGCACGGCGACTACATGTCGAGTGCGCTGGAGCAGCTGACACTTGCGGAGTTCATCGCATCGGGCGCGTACGACCGTCATGTGCGCTCGATGCGGCTGCGCTACCGGCGCCGCCGTGACCAACTGGTCGCGGCCCTGGCGCAGAGGGCGCCCGGCATCCGCGTGACCGGCATGGCCGCCGGGCTGCAAGCGGTCCTCGAACTCCCGCGCGGGACCGAGCGCACGGTCGTGGAGGCGGCGGCCCGGCAAGGACTGGCGGTCAGCGGAATCGCTCAGTTCTGCTACGAAGTGGCGGACGCCGGGTGGCAGTTGCCCGAGCGGGACGCGTTGGTGGTCAACTACGCGGCTCCCTCGGACAGTGCGTGGGCAGGCGCGCTGGACGCATTGTGCAGGGTGATGCCCTAAACAGGGCGGTGCCGCAGCCCGATGCTGCTGACAGTCGGTTCGCACCGGAGGCGCCAATGTGTTCAGTGCGGCATGATTCCATCACCGGCTCCTGACGGAATCCTCCAGGTGGGCCAGTGCGTCGGCACCCTCGTTGGCGAGGTAGACCAGCTCCATCAGGGGTAGCGGCAGGAACCCTTCGTCCTCCATCCGTCGGAGCTGAAGTATCACCCCGTCATAGAAGCCGACCGTGTTCAGCAGGGCCACCGGCTTGTCGAGCAGTCCGTGTTTCCTCAACTCCAGGATTTCAGTCGCCTCGTCCAGCGTGCCCAGGCCGCCGACCATCACCACCACCGCATCCGATCTGGCGAGCAGCAGCGCCTTGCGTTCGGCGAGATCCTTGGCGATCACCATCTCGTCGGCGTCCTTTCTGGCAAAAGCCCGGAGAAACTCGACCGAGATCCCGACGAGCCGCCCTCCGGTCTCCTGTACTCCGTCGGCGACAACCTTCATCAGCCCGGTATCGGATCCGCCCCATACCAGGGTATGGCCGCCGTTTCCGATGAGTTCTGCGAACTCGCGAGCCGGTCGGGTATAGCGCTCGTCGAGGTCGGCGGAGGAGAGGAAGACACAAATGTTCATGGTTGAACTATAGGACTCTGATTAGAGGACTGCGATGTGCGATGCTGAACGCTTAAGGGGGACAACAGCAAACGGGGCCTTATGGTGGAGGCCCGGCGCACCTTCGCGGTCGAGCATGTGCGTGTGATCAGCCACTGGTCATCCCGATCAGGCCGGTGAAGCCCGGCCATCGGCAGCCGTCTCCGGAAGTTGATGTGGTCCGGCAAGGGCCTTGCTGATCGCGCTGGAACGCCGGAACCCGCGGTCCTTCGGCATCCCGCGTTCGCGTGCGTGCGTTTTCGCGGGGGCTGGGGTCGCGGTCGCCTACGTGTGGTGCTGACCAGGCCTGATGCCGATGGCGGGAGGCCATTGACTCGAAAGTGTGTGGCCGTCCTGACCCTTTGGTGGGCGATTAACGTTGCGGAAGAGGTGGGCACGCCCCTCCTCGTGTCAGTGTCGCCATCGCAATCAAGGCCTCTGGGCTGTGAAATCCGTAGGATCGCTTCGTCAGCGACCGCAGGTGGGTGTTGTTGGCCTCGACGCGGGCATTGGACAGGTCGTATTCGATTGCGTTGAGGATCTCGCGCCGATAGCGAGCGATGCTCTTAGCCAGGCCTACAAGTTCCGGGATCCCACTATCCTGGGCCATCTGCACCCACACTCGCAGTCGTACCGAGGCCCTCTTCTTCGATCCGGAATAGACATGTTGCAGTTGCTCTTTCAGGACATATCCTCGACACAGTTCGCTGTTTCTATCCTCGAGGATCTTTGCTCGGACTGATATCTGCGCGGGGGTGAGATTCTCGACGTTCTTCAACAATGCCCACCGCAGGTGCCGTCGATCCCGGTCGGTGAACCCCCACAACCGCGACAACACACGCGACCGCAGCCGGTCCAGAGCCCGCGTCATCCACTGAATCACATGAAACGGATCCATACACCGCTTCACCTGCGGCGCCCTACTGCGCACGGTCGAGGCGATCCACTTCGCAGCATCAGCACTGATATGCGTCAGACGAGCTGTGCGTTCTTCACCCAACTCGTCGAAGAATCGATTCAAGGTGCTCTCGTTGTGCCCTTCGGCCGCCCATACGAGTCGGCCTGTGTCATGATCGACCACCACGGTGAGGTATCGGTGACCTTTCCGGTAGGCGATTTCGTCGATCCCCAAGCGCCGCAGCCCTTGGAGCCGATCAGTACGTCCGACAGCGTCGCCGACGACGCGGGTGACGATCCTGGTCACAGATCGCCACGCCACTCGGGCGTACTCGCACACCGACGTAGCTGGACTGTGCGCGGCCAACCACGCCACGTTGTCGTCGAATGCCCTGGTCATGTTCGCAGCCGGCCGTGCCCACGGCACCATCTCGGTCACCACGCCGTGCTCGGGGCATCGAATTCTCGACACCGAAGCTTGTACGAAGCACCGCGTGCCGCCCATATCCAGATGACGCCACTGTCGAGGTCGATTCGGGCGATCGTATCCGGGACAGCGCTGTTCACAATGCGGACAGCGGGATCGCACCGAGGCGTGCGGCTCGAGGGTCACCAGGATCACCGGCCCTCGTTCGTCGTCCGTGAATTCGATACCGATTATCCGGGCCTTGTCGATTCCTAGCAGTTTCTGCAGTATTCTGGCAGCGCGCAACGCCTTCTCCCTTAGGTCTTGTCTTCGCAAACCAAAACCTATGCGAGGGAGGGCGTTGCGTCTATCAGGCTCGCGGAGATCACCCATCAAAAGGTCAGAAGAGCCAAGTGTGTTCGAACTAGAATTCGAGGATGGGGCTCGGGGGAGATATCCAGGGGGCGTTGTCGGACGAGATTCTGGCGACCGCGGTCGGTGATGCGTGGCGTCTGGCCGAGGCGGAGTTGCTCGAATCGGTCGTTCGTATCTCGGAAGAGATTCAGCGGCTTGAAGCCTTGCGCGTCAAGCTCGTCGGTGCCGTCGACCATCGCTGCAAGGTTGATGTGCTGGGGTTTCCGAACGCCAAGATGTGGCTGGCCTCCAAGACGTTGCTCGAGGTAGGTGCTGCGGGGCGAATCGTGCTGTTGGGCCGAGGGTTGCGTCTCCAACCGGAGATCGCGGACGAGTACTTCGATACGAACATTTCGGCGGAGCATGCTGCGCTGATCATGAAGTTCTGCGAACGGCCACCCAAGGGCATGCCACTCGAAGCGTTGGATGACTGCCGAAATGCTTTGCTGTTCGCGGCAACCGGTCCCACCGCGAACACGGATGCGGTGCGCGCCGTGATCGCCAGGCTGGAACGCGCCTTCGAGTCCGACGATCCGCCGCCCAGTGAAGACACCGACCTCAACGAGTTCCACGCCTCCAAGACACTCAACGGCCGTGTCGCCGTCAAAGGCGACCTGGATGCCGTGACCGGCGAGATGCTGCTCTCGGCGCTCTCCGGACTGTCCAAGCCACGGCCCGCGCAGGACGGAACCAAAGACAGTCGCACCCCCGGACAGCGACGGGCGGACGGGTTCACCGAACTCCTTCGCCGCTACCTCGACTCCGGGATCGCCGGCGAAGAAGGCGGCGAACGACCACACGTCTCCCTCCACGTCAACGCCAAAGATCTCGCCGACCACACCGACTGCAGCGCACGAGCACAGCAGGATGCTGCCGCCTCACCGGACGGCTCACTCTTCGCCGTCGACGGAGTCGCGTGGACCGAGTGGATGGGGCCGCTAAGCATCAAAGCAGCCCGGCTCCTCAGCTGCGATTCGATCTATACGCCGATCGTGCTCGACGAGAACGGGGCGCCACTCGACCTCGGTGTTTCCACCCGGACCGTCACGAAGAGGCAGCGAAAAGCGTTGGTGGCGAGGGATCGAGGATGCGCGTTCTCCGGGTGTGGTGCGCCGCCGTCCTGGTGCGAAGGTCACCACATCATCCACTGGTCCGCAGGCGGGCCGTCCGACATGGGAAACCTTGTCCTGCTCTGTGGATTCCACCACCGCTTGCTGCATCACAGTGACTGGGAAATAGAGATGGGAGCCGATCGGCACCCCACGTTCATTCCACCGCGGCAGGTCGACTGGGAACGGAAGCCGATACCGGCGCACAACCGGGGTCGGCCCCGAGCCTCCTGACCGCGCGGCACAGTACATCACCGACTCGGCGACAGGACAACTCCTGTCGCCGAGCCGGCATGCCGCCGTGGCGGGTATGCCAGCCACCCGTGGGATCCTGAATCGGTGGCGGCTGCAACAGCCAGCACCGGCGCGATCGGACCTCAGAAAACCGCCATACGGCCCGAGGGCGCTTCCACTGCGGTTGTGTCCGCCCCGACACGCGGGAATGGCACCTCAGAAATAAAACAAACCAATTGGCCCGTTTTCTGGTAACGTCTGGGCCGTCATGGTGGTCACATGACGACGCGGACGTCTCAGGCACACGAGTCGGTTCACGCGAGGGGTGGAGTGCAGGTGTCGCCCGAGCTGCTGGTTGGGCGGCACCTGCACCCGACGTCGTCGGCGTCGAGACGAATCGTCCGAAGCGCAGTGGTGCTTCGGAACTCAGTGGTGCTTCGGAACTGATATCACACAGCTATTTTCATAGCAACAGTCACTTCTTGTCTTCGGCCTTGCCGACGCCTCCTTGATGCGCGGGTCCCACTCCGGAGTCGCTGCCCTCGGTCTCGGCGGCGTGTGCGGCGGGTGTCTCCTCGGCCGGCGAGGCGACGGCACCGCGGGGAGTCTCCCCGGGCTTCGGTGACTGCGTTCCGCCGGAGTCCACGTGGTCGTCGTGCTCCGGGCGTCCTTCTTTCGTGCTGGTCGTCCGGCCGTCGTAGGGCGGTGTCGCCGGCTCGGCGTCGCCTGGGGGTAGCGAGCCACCGGCGGGCGCCGGGTTCGTGCCCGACTCCGCGGAGGAGGTGACTTCCTCCTGGTCCAGAGATCCTGGCTTACGGTCCGTCTGGCCTGCTCCGGCCTGGTCCGGGCCTGCGTCTCGTGAGCCCTTGGGGCCACGCTCCGACTGTGGTTCCTCGTGCAACTGCGTGCCTGGTTCGGTACCCATGATCACTCCTTTCCGACGCAGCAGAACGCCGGATTCTTACTTCGTTGGTGATTGATATCTGTTGTAGCTATGCCCTGGGACGCGAATGCGAAACCGCGTCTTCCGATTGGGGCACGATGCGGCGCAGTGCCCGCCCTGATTCGTTTTGCGAACGTTTGGGCACTCCGAGAAGAACGGCCCGTACAGCCACGATGCGGCGCCGATCCCACGGATTTTTCAGCGAGGAGCTACGCCGTGCCCAAGAAGAACCCGCCCATTCCCGGAACTCCCGGTTCCGGTACCCCGGCGCTCGCCGAGCCCACGGAACCCACCGAGCCGTTGCCCCCCAAGCCCGATCAGCGGGCTCCCGCGCTCGGCACCGCGACCGGGCTGCCCGTCGAGGGGCCGGACACGGCCCGCGGCCAGCAGGGTGAGCACCTCACCACGGCGCAGGGGGCGCGGCTGTACGACACCGATCACTCGCTCAAGGCTGGAACCCGGGGACCGACCCTCCTCCAGGACCACCATCTGCGTGAGAAGATCACGCACTTCGATCACGAGCGGATCCCGGAGCGCGTGGTGCACGCACGGGGGGCGGCCGCCCACGGCGTCTTCCGCGGGTATGGTTCCGCCGACCCGATCAGCAAGGCGGCGTTCCTCGGCAAGGACGTCGAGACGCCGGTCTTCGTCCGGTTCTCCACCGTGCTCGGCTCCCGGGGGTCGGCCGACGCCGTCCGCGACACCCGGGGGTTCGCGACCAAGTTCTACACCAGCGAAGGCACTTTCGACTTGGTGGGAAACAACATCCCGGTCTTCTTCATTCAGGACGGCATCAAGTTTCCCGACGTCATTCACGCCGCCAAGCCGCACCCCGATCGCGAGATTCCGCAGGCGCAGAGCGCGCACGACACGTTCTGGGACTTCGTGTCCCTACACACCGAGGCCACCGCGCACACGTTGTGGAACATGTCCGATCGCGGTATCCCGCGGTCGTACCGGATGATGGAAGGCTTCGGCGTCAACACCTTTCGGATGGTGAACGCGGCGGGCGAGAGTTCACTCGTGAAGTTCCATTGGAAGCCGAAACTCGGTGTGCACTCACTGGTGTGGGAAGAAGCGCAGATCGTCAACGGCATGGACCCCGACTACCACCGCCGCGACCTCGCCGACGCGATCGAGTCCGGCGCGTACCCGGAATGGGAGCTGGGAATCCAGGCGTTCCCGGACACCCCGGACCAGACGTTCGAGGGCATCGACCTGCTCGACCCGACCAAGATGGTGCCCGAGGAACTGGCCCCCGTGCAGCCGATCGGGCTGATGACGCTCGACGCGAATCCGACGAACTTCTTCGCCGAGACCGAGCAGGTGGCGTTCCATCCCGGGCACCTCGTTCCCGGCATCGACGTCACCGACGACCCGTTACTGCAGGCGCGGCTGTTCTCCTACCTCGACACCCAGATCAGCCGGCTCGGTGGGCCCAACTTCGGTCAGATACCGATCAATCGGCCCCAAGCCGAGGTCAACGACATGCTGCGCGACGGCATGCACCAGACGGGCGTCCACCCGGGTGTCGCGCCGTATCGGCCGAATTCCCTCGACGCCGGTTGCCCGTTCCTGGCTGGAGCGGACACGGCGTTCGTCGAGGTGCCGGTGCCGATGCCGGAGTCGACGAAACTACGCGCCGCCCCCGCGAGCTTCGACGACCACTTCTCACAGGCCCGACTGTTCTACGCCAGCCTCAGCCCGGTCGAGCAGGCGCACGTCGCGGAGGCTTACACGTTCGAGCTGGGCAAGTGCTACGAGCAGGTGATCAAGGAGCGCGCACTCGGTGTCGTCGCGAACATCGACCCCGGTCTGTGTGAGCAGGTGGCCGCGGGTCTCGGACTCCCGGCGCCCGCGCCGACCGTCGCCTACGACGTGGCCCCCACGCCCAGTCCCGCGCTGTCGCAGGTCGGAGCCGAGTGGCCGCTGGACGGCCGGATCATCGGCATCGTCGCCGACGACGAGTCGGACCTGTCCGAGGTGGCCGACGCGGTCGAAATGATCGGCAAGAACGGCATGGTGCCGCTCGTCATCGGACCGCACGGTGGCAAATTGGGGTCCGGTAAGGGCGCCGTCCCGGTGTCCCGGACGTTCCTCACCATGCGGTCGGTGGAGTTCGACGCCATTCTCGTCGCGGCGCCGGCATCGGACCCGCGGGTACAGGTGTTGCTGACGGAAGCGTTTCGCCACTGCAAGGCGATCGGGGGATGGGCCGCCGGCCGTGTCCTCCTCGAATCGGCCGGAATCCCGGCCGAGGCCCCGGGCATCGTGATCGCCGACGACGCGTCCGCGCTGTTCGACGGCCTCACGGCGCTGATGAAGTCCCACCGGGTCTGGGAGCGTCAGGTGTGAGGTGACCGGATGAAGTGAATGGTCTGGACGAGGGTCTCGACGCCGCCGATGGTGGTGTCGGGACCCTCGTCGAGCTGTGTTGCGTACCGGCATAGTCGGCGAATCCGAAAGCGAGGCAGCGTAACCGGTGAAATTCGCCGCCGGTGCCTACGCTGTAGAATTGCACTGAAGTTACTAATGGGTATACTTGCGGTGTATGGGTTCGCTCCAGCAGAGGGTCGCGCTCACCAACGTCCACCTCATTCGAGGAGACGTACGTGGTGACCCGAATCTGCAATGCCGGGCACCCCATTGAAAGGTCGTCCATGACCTCCACCAACCCCGTCGCCCGCACCGCAACCGGAACCGCAGCCCACGGCCCGCGCGCCGATCTCGATCCACGCCGCAGCGCCGAGACGAAGGCCGCGTTCAATACCACCGAATACTTCGGCTACATCGCCAGCCGGGGCAACGTGAAGTCCGGCAGCCGCGAGCACTACACGGACGCCGATCGGAATACCGGCGTCTAACCCTTCCTCGCCATGTCGTTGTCGATCGAATCCGTGGCACCCCTCTCGAACGAGATGTGTCCGCGCCCCAGACAGTTGGACCGAAATCGTGCCAGAATTGTTCTCACCCTTGTTCGTTGACGGTGCAGCATCGTCGCAAATCCACACCGCTCCCCCCTTCCACGCCGTGCACCCGTCCCTGGTCGAACTACCCACCGTCCGGCGTGTCCTCGACCTCGCGGCGCTCACCATGTTGTCGGTTGCCGCGGCCGCCACGACATCGTTCTCAATTGCGACCCTCGGTCTGCTCACCGTGATCGGCGCCCGGGTTGCGCTGCGCCGCAGCTTGACTGCACGATAAGAAAGGTTCTCCCTATGTGGATTCTCGTCAGCCGTCTGCTACGCCGATGGAAGATGATCGTTCTCGCTCTTCCCCTCGTGGCCACCGTACTGTCCCGACTCGGAAACCACCTCGAACGCCGCGCTGGTAAACCGACCACCACATCACGCGGGCTGCTCGGAATCTCGCGGTTCGCCCGCCGCAGGGCCGGCGCCGATGACGCCCGCAAGCGTCCGGCCGGCGTACACCGCACACCCGACCTCACTCGACCTCAGGAATAATGCATGACCGACAACACCGCCACAGTGATCAACCAGCTGCGAGTCGTACTGGATCTGACGCACACGGAAATTCAGGTCGCGGAGACCAGGATCGGGCAAGCCCGAACAGAAGCCGTCCGCCGGGAGCTGTCGCAGAATGCCGGCAATGCGCGTGAGCGCGCCGGTGCGGTGGAGGAAGCAGTCCGTTCCCTGGGTGGACTTCCCGATGTCGTGGGCCCGTTCCTCGGTCGCGCGACTGCGATGGTGAAGGCGATGGCCGAGCAGGCCCAGCCGTTCGACGGTGCTGGCGGAGGGCGCCCTCGGTGGCCCGGCGGCATTGCGACGCACCCCGATGCAGGCCGCGACCGGGACCGCGATCCGGTTGATCAACGTCCCGGCAACATGGTCGGCGCGCGGACTCGATCGCGCCATCGACACCGTCCGGGCAACCCCGAACCGGATCGGTGCGCTTCTCAGCCGGGGCGCCCACGCCGGTGACGTGGCCACGAAGACGCTCGTTGCCAGTCGCGACGCGGCACTCGAGTCGGCCGAAGAGGTGACCCGCCGAGAAGGCGCGTCCGGCGTCGCGAACGCCATCCGCAATGCCCGAACCGTCAACGGTTCACTCGTCGACGAAGAGCTCCCGATATCCGACTACACGGAACTCAATGTTTCCGGCGCCGTGGCCGCGGTGAAGGAACTCACTGCACCCGCCGAAATCCGCATCATCGTCGCCCACGAAGAGGTGAACAAGAACCGCCACGGGGTGGTATCGGCAGCGCAGACCCGCCTCGCCGCCATCGCGCAGGAAGTCGTCGGCATCAACTGATCTGGCGCCACCGCCCCACGCGGGTGGCGGTTCCGTCGCCCGCCCGAATACCAGGAGAACATTCTCATGAACGAGCAGAACACGTCCGGACAAGCGCGCAAGGGTCTCCTCGACTCGGTCAAGGGCAAGGTGAAGGAAGTGGCCGGGGCAGTGACCGGCAACGACTCGCTGGCCACCGAGGGACAGCTGCAACAGGCCCAGGCGCAGCAACGTAAAGAGGCGAACAGTGCAGAGGCCGTCGCACGGGCGGAAACCTCGCAGGCCGCAGAGGAACTCGGACAGGTGCGTCGCGAGAGTGCCGAGGAACGCGCTGCGATCGGCGCCGAGACGGCAGCCGCCGAGGAAGCTGCCCGGAACCGGCAGCACGCAGAGCACAGGGCCGCGGAGCAGCAACAGCACCGCCTGGTTGCGCAGGAGCAGTCCCGCGCGGCGGCCGACGCCCGCGACGAAGCGGCCCGAGCGGAAACTGTCGAACGAGCGAAGACGGCCGCCGCCGCCGAAGAAGCCGTCGACGCCACCGACGAACACCGGCGCGCCGTCCGTGAAGCGAACGCCGCCCGCGACGAGGCAGAACGAGTTCGGCGCGCCGCCGAGGGCCTCACTGGCGACGCCGGCCTGTCCTGATCCACTCCCCACGAATCATCGGAGATTCCATGAACATCCTCACCGTCCCCATCACGATCTTGCGGTTGCAGTACACGATCCTGCGGATTCCTCTGCAACTCGTCGAAGACCAGCTGATGTCCCGGCTGGCAACCGAATCACCGACCCGGCTGATGTACGAACGCACCCTCGGAGTGCTCGACGGCGCCGTCGGCAGTGCGCTCGGCGACCGTGACACCGAGCGCCGGGGTGAGGCACTCACCGAGCGCAGCGACGCACTGGCGCGGGCAGCGGAACTCGACCAGGAAGCGGCACGCACCGAGGGCGAGGCCGACACCGCACTGGAAATCAAGCGTAAGCAGGTTCACGACGAGCAGGCGGCGGCGCGCGAGGCGAAGCAGCGCGACATCGAGCAGGCACGCCGACGTGAGGACGAGCGGACACAAGCCGCCGAACGAGACGCCGAGCAGCGCAAGCAGGTCGCGAAGAAGAACGCCGATCAGCTTGCCGCCCAACGCACCCAGGCTGCAGAGGCCGAGCACCGCGCCGAGCAGGCCACACTCCGGGAGGCGGAGAAAGCGGCGGCAGCGCCGGCCAACGCCCAGCTGAAGGACGCCGCGAACAAACAGGACGAGGCAGCGGACAAACGCGCTCGCGCCGACCGCGTCGAGAAACTGGCCGAAGCGGAAAAGTCCAAGCGCCGCAACGAGACGGTAGCCAACGGGCAACGCTGACCGGACAGCCTGATTGGGAGCTCAGGTCGGCCCGCCGCGAGTCTCGTCCGTTCTGAGTCGAGCGTTGTCGCTCTCGAGCCGGCTATTGGCCTCGACGAGCCGAGCGTTGTCGCTCGCGAGTTCCATATTGAGGTGCTCGAGGTCGAGGACGCGAGCGATGCCCGTCAGGTTGACCCCGTCCGCAATCAGCTCGGCGATGCGCCGCAAGCGTAGGAGGTCGTCGTCGCTGTAGCGGCGGGTTCCGCCGCTGGTGCGCGCCGGGTTGATCAGGCCGTGCTGCTCGTAGAAACGTAGCGCCTGAGTGCCGAACCCGGAGAGCTCGGATGCCACGGTGATGCCGTAGACCCCTGTTTCGCTCGCGACTCGTCGTCGGTCGACATCGCGCGTCCTCCTCGCGAATAAGTTCGCCATACCCTCTTGCGAGCATTTACTGCGTTTGCTACAACGAATCTACAGCATTTGCTGAAGGTTACCTATCACGATTCGGGTTTCTGGAGGTGGAGACAATGTTGATGCGCACTGATCCGTTCCGCGATCTCGACCGCCTGACTCAGCAGATCCTCGGCACCACGGCGCGACCGGCGGCCATGCCGATGGACGCGTGGCGCGAAGGCGAACAATTGGTGGTCGAGTTCGACCTGCCAGGGGTGGACGCCGATTCGGTCGAGCTCGATGTCGAGCGCAATGTGGTGACCGTTCATGCCGAACGTCCCGCGCGCGCCGACAACCAGGAAATGCTGGCCTCGGAGCGCCCGAGGGGCGTATTCAGCCGTCAGTTGTTCCTCGGCGACAACCTCGACGCCGACCGGATCACGGCCAACTTCGAATCGGGGGTGCTTCGGCTGACGATCCCGGTGGCCGAACGCGCCAAGGCCCGGAAGATCGAGATCACCCAGAGTGACGACAGAAAGGCCGTCAGCGCCTGACCCGTGCCGATCCGACATACCGCGGAGGGATGAACACGATGGTGTACGCACAAATCAGCCCCTCGACCGTGGAACCGGAACTGCCACAGGCCGAGGACGAATGGGATGACCTCGAGTGTCTGATGCTGGCCGAGGTGGACCTGATCTTCGCCGACGCGCTCGCCCCCGTCCACACGGACTCGGCACCGGCTGTGACCACCGACGCCGACGGCGAGAACACCAGGACCCCGCTGCGCGCGGTGCCGACCACCACGCGACGCCAGGTTCCGAACCCGGAAGTATCTGCCACCCAACGCTCGCCACCGCAGGGGGACAATCGACGGCCACCGGTGTGGAAGGTAGGTGATGAATAGCGCATGAACACCTCCGAGGTGCAGCACCCACCTCTCTGTCTGCGATGTCCATCCGTGTACCCCCGGCGTTCGAGGTGAAAGCAATTGCGATGACACGGATTACTCTCGCTCGCCGCGGGGTACTTCGATACTCACGTCCTCGTCGTGTCCGGACGCGACGACGGCCAGGCTCCCCGGTTAAGCCCATAGCCGGCGGGGCCGCCCAAAGCGCGAGAGGGCGGCAACAAGCCCTGGCGCAGCGCACGATTGGAGGCAACGCTGACCGGCGGGGTCTACGGGGACGGTTCGCCGCGTCCGTGGCGGCTTCCCCGACTGTTTCACGGTGGGATGCAGGGGTACCACTCGGGAACAGACATTCGAGTTCCTACCCTCCGAGAAAGGCACTCCCATGACTCGACCGGCTGCGTCACCAACGACGCGCTCACCACTCCAACTCGCCGCCCTGATCGTCGGTGCGGTCTTTCTCCTGGTCGGAGTCCTCGGCTTCATCCCGGGTATCACCACCAACTACGACATGCTCACCTTCGCCGGCCACCACTCCGAAGCCAAGCTGCTGGGCGTGTTCGAGGTCTCGATCCTGCACAACATCGTGCACCTGTTGTTCGGTGTCGCCGGTATCGCGATGTCCCGCCGAGCGGACACCGCCAAACTGTTCCTCATCGGTGGCGGAGTCATCTACCTCGTCCTGTGGATCTACGGCCTGCTCATCGACCAGAACAGTGGCGCGAACTTCGTGCCCGTCAACAGTGCCGACAACTGGCTGCACTTCGTATTCGGTGTCGCCATGGTTGCGCTCGGGTTCCTGCTCTCCCGTAACACCGCGGCGACCGCGCCCCGGGCCGGGAGGCTGTGAGCGCCGGACCGTCCTCCGGATGACCAGACGCTCGGCCCGGGGTGCGCCGGCGGGGCATCGATGCGGTGATTATCGTTCTCGGTGAAGGGTATTCGGCTTCCATGCGCAGCGAGCTCGGACTGAGAGTGCTGGAGTATTCCCCGCATCCGGCTCGCTCGACGAGGGAGGGGCGAGCAGAACGGGTGCCACGGCGTCACTCGCACCGCTGCTGCTTCATCCCGACCACCGCGAAAAGGGCGTGCTGCTTCCTTCACCGAAACAGCGCCGCACTCCCTGCCAATGGAAAGAACCTGCATTTCGGGTTCGGCACAGGAGCCGGGGTGCTTATGGTGGTATGGGTGGCTTCCTGTAGCCATCCTTTTCGATCGAACCGAGGAGTGGTAATGAGCGATTCCGGCGCCGGGGACCTCAGTCGCACCATGGCTGAGCTGGCTCGCAGTCTCTCCGGTCCACGCACCCTCGACGAACGCCTGCGCGCAGTCACCGCCGCAGTGGTCGAGCTGATGCCGCACGAAACATGCGCGGGCATTCTGCTCATATCCGGCGGCAAGAAATTCGAGACCGTTGCGCCGACATCCGAGCTGCTCCGAAAGCTCGACCACGCTCAGCAGCAACTCGGGCAGGGACCGTGTGTGGCGGCGGCGCTCAACAACCTCGTGGTGCGAAGCGACGACTTTCGCTCGGAACCGCGATGGCCGCAGTTCGCTGCCGCCGCCGTCGATGTGGGAATTCTCAGTTCGATGTCTTTTCAGTTGTATACCTCCGAAGGAAAGATGGGGGCACTCAACCTCTTTGCATTCACTCCGAACGCGTTCGGTCCCGACGAGGAGGTAGCGGGCGAGGTTCTGGCCGCCCACGCCGCGCTGGCGCTCACCGCTGTACGCACCGAAGAGCAGCTGCGGTCGGCGGTCGCCTCACGTGACGTCATCGGGCAGGCGAAGGGCATGCTGATGGAGCGATTCGACATCGACGCGATCCGTGCGTTCGAGCTGCTCAGCAGACTCTCCCAGGAAACCAACACCCGGTTGAGTGTTATCGCGCAGCGGATTGCCGAACGCAGATGAGAGTACCGGCCACGAACCGGCACTTGGCCCATCCTCCAGCGATCCTCAGACTCCCGCCCGAGCGCGAAGCGCTGACAGCAGCCCACGGCGCTTGCCCGTGACCGGATCGATCTGTGGGCGCGGGTCGGTGAATTTGTGTTCCGATGCGGTTTCAGGCGCGTCGTCGGCGGTCGCTGTGAGGAACTTGTTCGGCAGCGCCAGCTTGGCGATGGTCCGCCACGACTCGAAGTACTGCGTCGACATCGAACCCGTGGTGTAGGGCAGGTCGTACTTCTGGGCCAGCGCCTGCACCCGCACGGAAATCTCACGCAGGCGGTTGCTCGGCAGGTCCGGAAACAGGTGGTGCTCGATCTGGTAGCAGAGGTTGCCACTCATGAACTCCATGACCGGGCCGGCCTCGAAGTTCGCGCTACCCAGCATCTGCCGCAGGTACCACTGACCGCGCGTCTCGCTCTCGAGGTCCTTCGTAGTGAACTTCTCGGCGCCGTCGGGGAAATGACCGCAGAAGATCACGGCGTTCGTCCACACGTTGCGGATCATGTTCGCCGTCAGGTTCGCGGTGAAGGTCGTCAGGAACGCCGGACCGGTGAGCGCCGGGTAGACGACGTAGTCTTTGCGCACCTGGCGGCCGACCTTCTCGAGCACCTCGCGGAACCGGCGTTCGAGCTCGTCGCGGTCGAAATCGCCCGTGGCCACCTTGCCGAGCTCGAGGTGCTGGAGGGCAACGCCGTACTCGAAGAACAACTGCAGCAACAGATTGTAGACCGGGTTGCCGACGCTCAACGGCGTCCACTGCTGATCGCGAGTGACCCGCAGCATGCCGTAGCCCACGTCGTCATCCATCCCCAGCACATTGGTGTACTTGTGGTGAACGTAGTTGTGGGTCTGCTTCCAATGCTCCGACAGGCCGGCGATGTCCCACTCCCAGAACGACGAGTGGATCTCCGGATCGTTCATCCAATCCCACTGACCATGCAACACGTTGTGACCGAGTTCCATGTTCTCGATAATCTTGGCGGTGCCGAGCATCGCGGTGCCCGCGAGCCATGCCGGCGGAAACAGGCTCGCGAACAGCATTGCGCGCCCACCGATTTCGAGTGACCGCTGCAGTCGGATCGCGTTTCTGATGTACCGGGCATCACTCTCCCCGCGCGAGGCTTCGATGTCTCGCCGGATCGCGTCGAACTCGATCCCGAGCGCTTCTACATCGGCCTCGCTCAGGTGGGTGTACATCTTGACATCCGAAATCGCCATGACCTAACGCTACGGCAAGTTACGCCACCGTAGGTTACGTGCAGATGAGATGTGGGTGAGTTCGGAGGTCGTCGCCGGCGCGGTTTGGGTTCGGCAGTTGAGGGCAAGCTGTGCAGGAGGGCGTTCGGACGATGATTCGGCCGACCGCTCGTGCCCCACAACAATCAGGAGATGTCATGCAGAAAGCGTTGATCTTCGCAGCTGGCGCGGCCGCGGGGTTCGTCCTGGGCACTCGGTCCGGCCGGCAGACCTACGAGAAGATGAGGCATCAGTCCGTCGAACTCTGGCACAACCCCACCGTGCAGGAGAAGGTGAGCGAGGCCACGGAGGCCGTGAAGGACAAGGCGCCGCAGGTGCAGCACAAGGTCGGCGAACTGGCGAAGAAGGCCACCCACCGTGGCACCGACACGAACACCCCCGCGAATGGAGTGTCACTAGGGGAAGCTGCGGGCCGCACTCCGATGACCACGGAACCGGCAACCGTCACGTCGCCGACGGAGGGCAAACACACCCAGGGCCCGAACTGAGCGAGTAGGCAGTAGTGCGGGCAGCTGATTTCTGCGCATTCGGATGTCAGTTCTCGGCATACTGTGACAGTGGTGTCGAGGCGAGGGTGGTCGAGCACGGCCGGCTGTGGGTGTCGTCGTGGACAGTCATGAGCTCCTCGGCTCGAACGCTCCCCCACAGGGCGGAAGTTTCCGGTTCTACCTCGACGGCGAGCGCTGGGAATGGTCCGATCCCGTCGCTCGGATGCACGGCTACCACCCGGGCGAGATCACCCCCACCACCGAACTGATGCTCTCCCACAAGCATCCGGACGATCATGCGCAGGTCGCCGCACTCTTCGACAGGATGATCCACGCGGGTGAGCCGTTCAGCAGCAAGCACCGCATCATCGACACCGACCGCCGCATCCACCACGTCATCGTGGTCGGCGATCAGATGCTCGACGAGAAGGGCCAGGTCATCGGCACCTCGGGTTACTACATCGACGTCACCGAAACGTTGGAGACCGACCTCCGTGAGTTCAACGCGGCGCTCACCGAGGCCGTCGCCGAACTCGAACAATCGCGGGCGGTGATCGAGCAGGCCAAGGGTGCACTCATGCTCGTCTACGGCATCTCCTCCGAGCGTGCCTTCGGCATCCTCACCTGGCGCTCACAGGAGAGCAACACCAAACTTCACACCCTCGCCCAGCGCTTCGTCGACGCCCTCGCCGCCGAGGCGACCCTCCCCGAATCGTTTCGCGCCCGGTTCGACCACCTACTCCTGACCGCACACGAGCACTCCGACACCCAGCCGGGGGCACCGGGCTGACTGGCGGCCGACATCCCGCAGGAACCGCTCCCGACCAGGTGTCCCTACCTATGTGGTGGTGACGTCCGGTGGGTCGGGAAGGTCGACCTCGAGAACGAAGTCGAGCCAGATGAGTGCGTCGGCCAGGGTTTCCGCGCGCATGGTGAGGTCGAATTGCTGTTCGGCGGCGGTGAGCGACCGCTGCACCTCTTCGTGATCCTCGGCGAGGACGGCCGACACCGTCCGCAGCACCCACCGCGCCGATGCCGGAAGGGCATCGACGTCGACGTACCCGCCGTCCGTGAAGCGCAGGTCGAGGATGAACCTCTCTCCCGGGCCTGCGGCGCCCAGGCGCGCGATCACCACTCCGACGATGGAATCGACAACCCAGGCGAGCAGATCGCCGTAGAGCGACCGCTCTCCGACGGGGTGCGGTTCGGCGGACACTCGGGATATCTCGCACGAGAACCGGGCGGCGTCGCGGTCTCCGACCAGTTTCATCAGGCGACCACCGAGAGCAGCGGCCGTCGAGCCGGCGGGGCGGCCTGCGTTCGATCCCATACTGGAGAGTGCCCGGCCCCGGGCGCAGCCACACAGGCCGCCATCACTGTCTCGCGCACATCACCGGCCGCTCCGGCAGCGCCGCAGTTGGCCGGACAGGTACCGCTTGGCGCGGCGATGCCCACCCACGTGGTCGAGTTCGACGTCCAACGCGTTCAGGAGGGTCGCGAGCAGGCTTGCCTGCGGGGCCCAACCGTGTCGGCTTCGGCATTGCGCGAGCCAGTCGACCGGACCGGTGTGGCCGCGGTCCGCATTGCACCGCGGGCAGGCGGCGGCCTCGTTGGCTGCGATGCTGGGTCCGCCCTTGAGTCGTGGCACGAGGTGTTCAGTGGTCGGCGGAATCAACGGTCCGAAACGACGACCGCACCACAGGCATCGTCCGCCCTGCCGGTCGACGGCGAGGGCGAGTCGGGCGGTGCGGTCCACCCGTCGATCGTGACCGATCCGCCCGCCGATGGCCAGTGCTCCGCCGGCCCACGGGCCGAGACCAGTTTCGCTACCTCTCCTCCTCCACCGAACTTCTCGACTTCCTGATGGTCACTGCGGTTCCGGAACAAATCAGCGGCGACCTCGCGGGGGTCCTTGCCGACGCGACCCGCGGGCAGGCGCTGCTCGAGGAGGTCGAAGAGCGGGATCTTTTCCTGCGCAGCCTCGACGACGACCGCGACTGGTTCCGTTATCACCATCTGTTCGCCGAGTTTCTCCGCCGCCGACTCGAGCGCGCCAGCCGCGATCAGCACACGAACAACCGAAATCGACGAAGATTCCCAGATCCGGCTGCTCGTGACCGCTCACGCCTACGACCATGCCTGTGCCCGTGTGGAAGCGGTGGTACGGGCACTCGAAACAGCGCGGCGACCGCGGGCCCTCCTCGAGGCCAGGATTCTGCACGCCCGGTGCCTGGCCGCCGCGGGAAGGGCCGTGGACGCGAAACGGGTCCTCATTCCCGTTACCGCCGACTGCGCCGAATACGGACTGCCCCGCCTGGTGGCCGACGGCGGCGAACCCGTCACCGGTCTCCTCACCGAAATCGCCGACGATCAACGCCGCGGCCGCTGGCAGCCCGAATGGCCGTCCATCCCGGAGACGTTCCTTGGCCAGACGCGCCCGCACTAGTGTCGCGGAGTGTCCCCCTCGCGCGCTGCCCGAAGGCTCTGAACGCAGCACACGGCGTCGATGCCCCACCCCTCACCCACCCGGACTGTGAAATCCGATCGTCACCGGTGGCGAGCCGATGGACGGTGTGCAACCGTTCGATGACGCCGTGGTGAACCGGCGCCGCCCCTCGTCGACAGCCGTGCAATGGTGGCTACCCTGACGATCCTGACACCGCCGGAGTCCACCGGCGTGGGGACGAACAGGACAGCAGCCGACATGTCGCATTCCTTCGCCGACCCGTGGCGTTCGAGCGCCACTCTCGCACGGTTGCGTGCCGGTCTGGCCACACTCGGCCCCGGTGAACAGCGAGTCGCGCGGGCTGTACTCGCTGAGCCGGCGGCGGTGGTCGAGCTGTCGACGGCGGAACTCGCGGCGGCATCGGGCACGTCCCCGGCTACTGTGGTGCGCGCATGTCAGAGACTCGGATTTCGTGGATTTCAGCATCTCCGGCTCGAACTGGCCCGCGTCACAACGGACCCCGAGCATCAGGCGGCTACCCCGGTGGACGCGGCGTTCGGGGCTGCCACCGAGGCGCTCACCGCGACCCACGCGACGATCGATGCCGCCGGATTCGCGGTCGTCGTGGACCTGATCGTCCGGGCCCGACGGATCCTGATGGTGGGTAACGGCTTCTCGTCGCCACCGATCCAGGACGCGGCGTTACGTTTCACCACCGCAGGGCGCAGTGTGGAGGCGCCGCTCGACATCCTCGGGCAGCAGTTCTCGGCGCGGTTGCTGAACGCCGAGGATGTGTGTCTCGCGGTCAGCTACTCCGGCGCCAACACCCACACATTGAGGGCGTGCGCGGCGGCGCGTGAACGGAACGCGTCGGTAATAGCGATCACGAGTTACTCCAATACCCCGCTGACCCGTATCTCCGAGCACGTCTTGTGGGCAGGAGCAGGTCTGCACGAGAACGAGGCGGATTCGTTCTCGGCGAGGATCAGCCAGTTCACGATCCTGTATGCCCTGCAACGTGCGGTGCTGGGCCATCCCGAGCGGGGTGCGGTGGACACCGGGGCGCGCGACGTCGTCGCTGACGCGCTCAGCGATTCACTTCCCGATGAACCGCATCGTACGAGCGGTTGCGACACTCGGAACCCCTCTGACTGTTAGCGTTCCCGCCACCGACTGTTGGGCGACGCGGTCCCACCCGTTCAATCCCGCCCCACACGATGTCACCGACGGAACGCCGTTCCGGAACGAATGGAACGTTGAGTGGTGAAAGGTGGATCGTGGAGGCGATGGAGGTTGCCGGCACATTCAATGTGCGGGCGGTCGCGGGGCCCGGCCTCTCACCGGGCGTACTGTTCCGCTCCGCAGCGCTCGATCACCTTCGCGACGAAGGCCGGAACAGTTTGCGCGCGTGTGGTATCCGCACGGTGATAGACCTGCGCGACGTCACCGAACGTGCCACCGCGGATACGACGGGCGACTGGTCGGTGGCGCACCATCCGCTGTACGACCCGCGCACGGGTCCGCCGCAGATCGGGGACATCGCCGTCGTCTACCGGACACTGCTCGACGAACGTGGCGGCGCCCTCACGGAGGCGCTACGCGCCCTCGCCTACGCCCCCGCCCCGGTCTTGGTGCACTGCACCGCAGGTAAGGACCGCACGGGACTGGTCGTCGCCCTGGCTCTCGCGGCAGTGGGCGTTCCGCACGCGGTGATCCTCGACGACTACGCCCGGTCGGGAACGCAGGTGCGACCCCACCGTGAGGAACCGGTGCGGCGACTGTTGGCGGGGCTTTCACTCGACCCCGCCGACTACGCCCGGGCACTCGAACTCCACCTGGATTCGCCACCGCCGGCGATGGCCTCCGCCCTCGCTCACGTCCGCGGCCGGTACGAAACAGTCACGAACTATCTTCGTGCCCACGGGTTCACGGAGACCGACTTCGAGGCGCTGCGCGTGCGATTGCTCGACACCACCGAACTCACGGTGCTGCACCTGAGCGACGTGCACGCCACCGCCGCCGCACCGCTCTACACACAGGTCGACGGCACCGCCCGGGTGCGGCAGGTCGCCGAGCGCGTGGAATCGTCGATGCTGCGTCCGGACGTCGTCGTGGTCACCGGAGACCTGTCGCACCACGGTGAATCCTCGACCTACCCGGCCCTCGCCGCGGCGTTCGCCGAGTTGCGCGCCCGGCTCGGATGCCCGGTGGTCGTCGTCCCCGGAAACCACGACGAACCATCAAGCTTCACAACGGTTTTCGGGCGAAACCCGATAGAACACGTGCACGGATTCCGGGTGATCGGGCTCGACACCGCGACAGGATCGGTGTCGCGAGAGGACCTGGACCGGCTGCGCGCCGAGCTTGGCTCGCCCGCACCGAACGGCACACTCCTGGCACTGCACCACCCACCGGTACCGTCACCCGCAGCCACACTCGCCGGACGTGAACTGGCCGCCCCGGAGGAACTGGCCGCGGCGCTCGACGGCTCCGACGTCATGGCGATCCTCGCCGGCCATTTCCACCACCCGATGAGTGGGATGTTCGCCGGGATCCCGTTGTGGGTGGGTGGTTCGCTCGCCTACCTGCAGGACATCGGGACGTCCGCCGACACCGTCGTCGGGTTCGATGCCCCGACGTATTCGATAGTCCGCTGCTCACGGCACGGGGTGAGCGCGCTGCCTATTCCCCTGCACACCCCCGACGTGCTGTTCAGGTCGAGCCCCACCCTCACCGCCGCCGCGCCCTGACCCGAACTCCTCATCCCATCGATACCCACCCCTTTCGACCAGGAGAAACTTGTGAAATCCCTGTCCCGCCGCATATCGGTCGCCGCGCTCGGCACCGTCGCCGTGCTCACCCTCGCCGCGTGCTCCGAGCCCGCCGCATCCGACGCCGAACAGACCGGCACCGCCGCGAGCGGCGACGCCCAGACTCTGACGGTGTACACCTCCGAACCGCAGGCCAAGATCGATGCGCTCGTCGCCGCGTTCACCGAGGAGACGGGCATCGACGTCGAGGTGTTCCGCGCGGGCACCGGCGACCTCACCGCCCGCATCGAGGCCGAGCGCACCACCGGCACGATCGGCGCCGACGTGCTGCTCGCCGCCGACGCCCCGACCTTCGAGGGCTACAAGGCCGAAGGGCTCCTGCAGCAGTACACCCCCGCCGACGTGGACGCACTGAACCCGGACGTCGTCGACCCCGACGGCTTCTACGTGGGCACCCGCATCATCCCGACGGTGATCGCGTACAACACCTCGGCGGTCGACTCGCCTCCCACCGCGTGGAAGGACTTGGCCGACCCGAAGTACCTCGGCAAGATCACGCTGCCGAACCCCGATGTGTCCGGTGCCGCCGCCTTCAACACCGCGGTGTGGCTCAGCACCCCCGAACTCGGCGAGAGCTGGCTCGAGGCACTGGCCGCGAACGAACCGGTGGTCGCCGAAAGTAATGGACCGGTCGGGCAGGCCGTCGCGGCCGGAACGCAGCCGGTGGGCATCGTCGTCGACTACCTGGTGCGGGAACTGGCGGCGAAGGGATCTCCGATCGGGCTGGCCTATCCCACCGACGGCATTCCCTACATCTCGCAGCCGGCAGGCATCTTCACCGACTCGGACGCCGCCGAGGCGGCACGTAAGTTCGTCGACTTCCTCGTGAGCAAGCAGGGCCAGGAACTGGCCGTCGAGCAGCAGTATTTGCCGGTGCGCGGCGACGTCGGCACCCCCGACGGAGCACCGGCACTGTCCGAACTCGCGCTGCTCACCCCGGATCTGCAGAAGATCACGCAGATCCAGGACGAGGCAGTCCGGAAGTTCAATGGCCTCGTCGGTTAGCACCGAATCTTCTCCCGCCGCCCGAGCCCTGCCCGGGCGGCGGTTCGAGCCCGTCGGCGCCGTGCGGGTGGCGGTGTGGTTGTTCGTCGCGGCGGTGATCGTCGCGCCGCTCGCCACTGTCGTGTCACTCGGCGTCGGCGGCAACCACATCGGACAGCTGATCGACGACGATATCGTCGGCGCCGCGACCCACAGCGTGGTGTCGGCCGGTCTGTCGGCGGTGTTCGCGGTGGTTCTCGCGACCGTGATGGCGTTGCTGCTCGACCGCACCGATCTGCCCGGGCGCGGTATTCTGCGCCTGATTCTGTTGTCGCCGCTGCTGATCCCGCCCTTCGTCGGCGCGATTGCGTGGACCGGCCTGCTCGGCCCGAGCGGCACGGTGAACCGGTTCTGGACCGAGACGTTCGGTGCTCCGCTGTGGAACATCGACGGCGGCGACGGCGTCGTGTTCCTGCTGACGGTGCACTCGTACCCGATGGCGTACCTGATCATCGCGGCGGCGATGCGAAGGGTGCCCGGCGACCTCGAACAGATCGCCCGCATCGGCGGCGCCTCCCCGTGGCACGCGATGCGCACCGTGACGCTGCCGCTGCTGCGGCCCGCACTGCTCGCCGCGTTCACCCTCACGGCGGTGTCGAACCTGGCCGACTTCGGGATTCCCGCCCTGATCGGTCTGCCGGACCGGTACGTGACGTTGTCGACGATGGTGTACCGGTACATCCAGTCCGGCACGGTGGACCGTCCGCTCGAGGTGGTCTCCACCATCGGGATCGTGCTGCTGCTACTCGCCGTACTCGCGGTGGTCGTCGATCGGCGACTGTCTCGGCGCACCCGGCAACTCGACGGCCCGGTCACCGCCCCGCAACCGCTACCTCTCGGCGGTGTCCGGATCCTGTCCGGTGCACTGGCCTGGACCGTGGGTCTCGCGCTGACGGGACTCCCGATCCTCGCGCTGGCGTCCCAGGCGCTCCTCCCCGCGCCCGGCGTGCCGTTGACCTTGGACAATCTGACACTCGACAGCATCGTGGCAGCGGTGACCGCGCCGGGAACCCTGGTCGGCGTACAGAACTCCCTCTTCCTCGCCGTCGGTGCGGGAATCGTGTGCGCGGTCGCCGGGCTGGTCGTCGGAGTGCTCACCACCCGCACCCGTGCGCGGGACAACACGAGCCTGGATCTGCTCACGATGCTGCCGCAGGCCGTGCCCGGGCTGGTCATTGCTGTGGGCTGGCTGATCGTCGGCCGCTACACGAGCTTGTTCGACACCCGGTGGGTGATCCTGTGCGCGTACGTCACCGCATTCCTGGCGATCGTCGTGCAAGCGGTGCGTGCGCCGTTGTCCACCACCCCCACCTCGCTGGAAGAGGCGGCGCGCGCGTCCGGTGCGTCCCGCCTGCGGTCGTTACGGGACGTGCCGTGGGCGATGACGGTGCCGGCCGCGACGACAGGCGGCATGCTGGTGGCGTTGACCGCGGTGCGCGAGCTGACCATGTCGGTGCTGCTGGTGGCACCGGGCACCCAGACCCTCGGGGTGTCCATCTTCAACCTGCAGCAGGCCGGCGACTACAACGCCGCGTCCGCGCTGTCCCTGCTCGTCGCGCTCGTCGGCATCGCGGGTATCGGCCTGCTCGCCGGCAGCCGCGCCGGGCGCTTTTGACCCATTTACAGATCGGAAGTCATCGTCATGTCCGCGATCACCCTCACCGGTGTCGACCTTCACTACCCCGACGGCACCGTGGGACTGTCCGGTATCGACCTGGACGTGCGTGATGGCGAGTTCGTCGCGCTCGTCGGACCGTCAGGTTCGGGTAAGACCACCCTGCTGCGGACCGTCGCCGGTTTTCTCGCCCCCACCGCCGGCCTCGTGTGCCTGGGCGACGAGGTCGTCGCCGACGGCGCACACACCGTGCCCCCGGAGAAGCGCAAACTGGGAATGGTCTTCCAGCAGCATGCGATCTGGCCGCACCGCAGCGTCGGGCGCAACGTTGCGTACCCGCTCGAGGTCGGGAAGGTGCCGCGCGCCCGGCGGGCCGAGCGGGTCGCCGAAGTGCTCGAGCTGGTGGGGCTGCCCGGGTTGGCGAAGCGCGATCCGGCGACCCTGTCCGGTGGTCAGCGCCAGCGCGTCGCGCTCGCCAGGGCACTGGTGGCACAGCCGCGCGCGTTGCTGCTCGACGAGGCGCTGTCTGCGTTGGACGAACCGCTGCGCGATCGGTTACGTCTGGAACTGCGCACCCTCACCCGCACACAGAACCTAACAGTCGTGCACGTCACGCACGACCGCGCCGAGGCCCTCGCCCTGGCCGATCGGGTCGTCGTGCTCGACAGCGGGCAGATTCAGCAGGTCGGCACACCGGAGGAACTGGTGCAGCGACCGCGCTCGGCATTCGTCGCGAAATTCCTCTCGGACGCGAACCTATTGCACGGCACCGTGTCCGATAACGGGTTCTCGAGCGCCGACGGCACCGTTCACGTGGGGCGGGATCGGCTGGCCGACACGTCGTCCGGCGTGGGCACCCTCGCCGTGCTGCCCACCGACATCGCGGTGACGACGGTGGAGAACGTCGGAACCACGCAGGGGATCGTCATGTCGTCTCTGTTCGGGCGTGACGCGAGCGACGTCGTCGTATCCTGCGACGGTGCGCAATTCCGTTGTGCGGTACGCGGCACCCGGCCGGTGGTCGGCGACCGCGTCGGTCTGACAATCCGCCGCGCTCTGTTCTACCCGGACCCGACGCAGGTCGCCGCACCCACTCTCGGTGCGGCAGCGCTGGCAAGTACGTCGCGATGAGCCAGACGACCCGATTGGCGCTGGTGCGCCACGGCCGCACCGACTGGAACCGGCGGGGGCTGCTGCAGGGCCACACCGACACACCGCTCGACGACGTCGGCCGCGCGCAGGCCCGCGATGCCGCGCGGATGCTCGGAGCCGATGCGTGGGATACGGTGGTCACCTCCCCGCTCTCGCGCGCGATCGACACCGGCAGGATCATCGCCGCGCATCTCGGAAACAGCATTGCGGGAACATATTCCGACCTTATCGAACGAAGCTACGGCGCCGCCGAAGGGCTGACCCGGGCGGACGCCGAGCAGCGATGGCCCGACTGCGACTTCCCCGACCTCGAGCCCCTCGAGGCGGTTTCTGCACGTGGACGCCGCGCCCTCGATGCGATCGTCGAGATGCATCCCGGATGCCGGATCGTGGTCATTACGCACGGGGCGCTCATCCGCGCGGTGCTCGGCGATCTCTGTGGCATTGCAGTGCCGCGCATCGTCAACGGCGCGGTCAGCGAGATCGAATGGGCAGAAGTGTGGCGGATACGGTCGGTCAACCGCACGACCACAACACGGTCCCCGAGCCGTTGACCGTCCCGGCGTTCATCGGCGGCACCCGCTGACTGGGTGCCGCCTGCAGCGACCGTCGGTCGCCTACCTGGGACCCATCCGGATGGCTCCGTCGAGGCGAATGGTTTCGCCGTTGAGCATGGCGTTGTCGATGATGTGCGCGGCGAGGGCGGCGTATTCGGCAGCCTTGCCGAGCCGGGAGGGGTGCGGCACCTGCTGTCCGAGGGACTTCTGGGCCTCCTCGGGAAGCCCGGCCATCATGGGCGTTTCGAAGATTCCGGGTGCGATGGTGACGACGCGGATGAGGTGGCGGGCCAGTTCGCGGGCGATCGGCAGTGTCATCGCGGCGACGCCGCCCTTGGATGCGGCGTAGGCGGGCTGACCGATCTGGCCGTCGAATGCGGCGACGGAGGCGGTGTCGATGATGACGCCGCGTTCCCCGTCGACGGGTTCGGTCTGGGCGATCTTCTCGGCGGCGAGGCGCAGGACGTTGAACGTGCCGACGAGGTTGATGCGGACGACGCGTTCGAAGTCCGCGAGGGGAAGGGCGCCGGCCTTGCCGAGAACCTTGCCGGGCGTGGCGATTCCGGCGCAGTTGACCACCACGCGAAGGTCGCCGAGCGACGCGGCGAAGTCGATCGCGGACGTGACGTCACCGGCGGAGGTGACGTCGGCGGCCGTGAAGTAGGCGCCCTTCCCGATTTCCTTGGCGGCCACTTCCCCGTCGGACGACGGGAGGTCGAGCAGCACGACCTGGGCGCCGTGCTCGTGCAGGGTCCGGGCGGTGGCGTTGCCGAGTCCGGATGCTCCGCCGGTGACGACAGCGACGGCTCCATCGATCTTCACAAAGTTCTCCTCGAATAGGGTTGCGGCAGTGTTGGGTAAGCGGGGTTGTCAGGGGACGCGCAGGATCAGGGCGTCGCCCTGTCCGCCGCCGCCGCACAGGGCGACGGCGCCGGTGCCGCCGCCGCGGCGCTGCAACTCGAGCGCGAGGTGCAGCGTGATGCGGGCGCCGGACATGCCGATCGGATGACCGAGGGCGATCGCACCGCCGTTGACGTTGACCCGGTCGGGATCGACGCCGAGTTCGCGGGTGGAGGCGATCCCGACCGCCGCGAACGCCTCGTTGATCTCGATCAGATCCAGCTCGGCAGGCGCGATACCGGCTGCATCACAGGCTTTCGCGATGGCACCGGACGGCTGGAACTGCAGACCCGAATCCGGTCCGGCGACCATGCCGTGCTCGCCGATCTCGGCCAGCCAGGTCAGTCCCTCGGCTTCGGCGCGTTCCTTGCTCATCACCACCACGGCGGCGGCGCCGTCGTTGATCGTCGATGCGTTCCCCGCGGTGACGGTGCCACCGTCCCGGAACGCGCCACGCAACCGCGCCAGGGTTTCGGCGGTGGTGTCGGGGCGGATGCCTTCGTCGCGGCGCAGCCAGGTGCTCTCACCGCGGCGGGCGGGGATCTCGACGGGGACGACCTCGTCGTCGAAGATCCCGTTGTCCCATGCCTTGGCGGCCAGATGGTGGGAGCGGGCCGCGAACGCGTCCTGGTCCTCGCGGGCGATGACGTCCCTGTCGTTGCCGGCCTCGGTGAGCAGCCCCATCGGCTGATCGGTGAACGCGTCGTGCAACCCGTCGAGGGCCATGTGGTCGACGAGGGTGACGTCGCCGTACTTGAAACCGCCGCGTGAACCGGGCAGCAGGTGCGGTGCCTGGCTCATCGACTCCATGCCGCCGGCGACGATCACGTCGAATGCGCCGGACCGGATGAACTGGTCGGCGAGGATGATCGACTCGACCCCCGACAGGCAGACCTTGTTGATGTTCAGCGACGGGGTGCTCATCGGGATGCCGGCCTTCGCGGCGGCCTGCCGGGCGGGCATCTGCCCGGCGCCGGCGGTGAGGACCTGCCCCATGATGACGTACTGCACCTGGTCCGGGGCCACACCGGCCTTGCCGAGCGCCGCGTCGATGGCGATTCCGCCGAGGTCGGCGCCGGAGAACCCGGCGAGCGAACCCTGCAGCCGGCCGATCGGGGTGCGGGCGCCTGCGACGATCACAGAAGTGGGCATATCAGGAGGAGCCTTTCTCGGGGGTGGGTACGTCAGTTCGCGGCGAGGGTGCGACTGATGACCAGGCGCTGAATCTGGTTGGTGCCCTCGAAGATCTGCGTGATCTTCGCTTCCCGCATGTACCGCTCGACGCGGAAGTCGCGGGTGTAGCCGTAGCCGCCGAGCACCTGGACGGCGTCGGTGGTGACCTTCATGGCGGCGTCGGTGGCGACGAGCTTGGCGACGGACGCGTTGCGGGAGTACGGCAGGCCGGCGTCGCGGCGGCGGGCCGCGTCGATGTAGGTGGCGCGCGCGGAGTCGACGGCCGCCGCCATGTCGGCGAGCAGGAAGCCGAGCCCCTGGTGGTCGATGATCTTCTTGCCGAACGCAGTCCGTTCCTGGGCGTAGGCGACTGCCTCGTCGAGGGCGGCCTGCGCGAGACCGACGGCGACGGCGGCGATGCCGAGCCGGCCGGAATCGAGTGCGCTGAACGCGATCTGCAGACCCTGGCCTTCCGTGCCGATACGTCGTTCCGCGGGCACGAAGGCGTCGTCGTAGTGCGCGGACGTCGTGGGCACGGCGTGCAGGCCCATCTTCTCCTCGGGCTTGCCGAACGTCAGGCCCTCGGTGTCCTTGGGGACCAGGAAGCAGGAGATTCCCTTCGATCCCTCACCGGTGCGGGCGAAGAGGTTGTAGAAATCGGCGATGCCGCCGTGGGTGATCCACGCCTTCGCGCCGTTGACGACGTACCCGCCGTCGGTTGCGGAGGCCTTGCAGGTCAGTGCGGCGGCGTCGGATCCGGCCTGCGGCTCGGACAGGCTGTAGGCGCCGATGGTGTTGCCGCCGAGCATCTCCGGGAGCCACTGCTGCTTCTGCTCGTCCGTGCCGAACGCCATCAGCGGGTGGCAGGCGAGGCTGTGGACGCTGACCGCGACCGCGACCGATGCCCAGCGGGCGGCGATCTCCTCGAGCACCTGCAGGTACACCTCGTACGGCTGCGCGCCGCCGCCCCACTCCTCCGGGTACGGCAGGCTCAGCAGTCCGGCCTCGCCGAGGGTGGCGAACACGCCTTCGGGGTAGGTCTCCGCCTTCTCGTGCTCGTCGACGATCGGCGTCAGGACCTTGTCGGCGACGTCACGCGTGAGCTGGATCAGGTCACGGGCTTCGTCAGTAGGCAGCAAGCGATCGACGGCCACGGTTTCTCCTCGAGAAGGCTACGGAAAACAGTACTGGATTACGCCCCAGGGTACTGATTGCGAAATAGTACTGCAAGGCATCGCCCAGTACTATTTCTGTCATGGAGCAGCCCACCCGAACCGGTTTCGCCACCCGACGGCGCACCCAGCTCTTCGACGCCCTCGTCGACCTGATCCTGGTCGAGGGGTTCGCCCACTTGACGCTCGACGAGATCGCGAACCGGCTGCGCTGTTCGAAGTCGACGCTGTACACCCTCGCCGGCAGCAAGGAACAGCTGGTCCGGGCCGCCACCGTGCACTTCTTCCGCCGCGCGACCGACGACGTCGAGTCGCACATCGAGCCGATCACCGGGGCCCGCGAGCGGATCACCGCCTATCTGTCGGCCGTGGGCACCGCACTGTCGGCCGCGTCCGACCAGTTCATGACCGACCTCGACGCCTTCCCGCCGGCACGGGAGGTATACGAACGGAACACGCAGTTCGCGGCCGGCCGGGTCCAGGAGTTGATCACCGAAGGCGTCGCCGGCGGGGACTTCCGCGACGTGCACGCCGCCTTCGCCGCCGACCTCGCCGCCACCATGATGGTCCGCATCCAGCAGCGCGGGGTCCGCGACAGCACCGGGCTCGACGACGCGCACGCCTACGCCGAACTCGCCGCCATCCTCACGGGCGGCATCAGCGCCTGAACCGTGTCACCGAGTTCGTGCGCCGAGTAGTTCTGCGGTTCTCCGCAACCGCATCAGCACCTGCAGATCGAGAGCCTTGTCGGGGTCGCGCCAGTCCGGGCCGAGGAGGCGGTCGATCGCGTCGAGACGCTGGTAGAGGGTGTTGACGTGCACGCCGAGACTCGACGCGGTCGCCGAATGGTGACGGCCGTGAGCCAGATACTCGGACAGTGTTTCCAGCAGTGGCACTCCGCGTTTGGCCTGCTCGGCCATCAGCGGGCCCAGTTGCGCCTCGGTGAGTTCGTCGAGGTGCTCACGCGCCATGTGGCTCAGCAGGATCCGGTAGATGCCCAGACCGCGCGCGGACGAGACCTCGCCTGCGCGTCCCAATGTGTCGAGCACATCGACGGTCTGCTGGGCTTCGACGTAGGCGCGCGCGAGCGCCTTCGCGCCACGCGCGGGCTCCGCGATACCGATCGTCGCGCCGAGCCGTCCGGCGGTGAACACCGCCTGGACGGAGGCCGAATTTTTGGCGGGCACGACCGCCAGGGCGCGGGAGCCATGCTCCGCTGCAACGGTTCCCGAGGGGAAGGGCAATGTCCCGAGAGCGGTGCGGACCGTGTCCTGGCCCGCGGCGATCGCCACGGCGACGCAGTACGTCGTGTCGGGGTTGAGTCCGGCCAACCGCAGTTGGCGGCGCTCGTCCTGTGCGGTGGCGGCGGGATGGGTCAGGAGGTCGACGAGAAAAGCATCCCGTGCGCGACGCGTCGCCTCCCCCGCCGCACGTTCCTCGGCGAGCGACAGTGCGATCGCGGGTGCCGCGCGTTCGAGCAGGAGGCGAGTGGTCGGCTGCCCGGCTCCCACGGACAGGAGCGCGCCGAGCATCTCGCCGGCAGCCGCGACACGCTGCGCGATCACCTCGCCGCGTTCGGCGTGGTCGTTGCCGCCCGCGCGCAGCTCACGGACCGCCGCCGACACCTCGTCGGCGTGCGGCATCAGGTCCACGGGCAACTCGGATTCGTCCTGCACGAAATAGGCCGGTTGCCGGGAGAGTTGGGCGACCTCCTGCACCAGACGCTGCACCCCGGCGCCGAGCAGCACCACCTGAGTCAGCGTCCGATCCCATTGCAGTATCTGTTCGAGCTCGGTTGTGCGCTGCGATAATTCGGCGTTCACCGATTCGAGCCGTGCGATGGTGTCTCGCTCACGTTCCAACGAGCGAACGTTCTCGATCGCGATCGCCGCATGGGCTGCCAGCGCCGACAACAGCGCGATCTCGGATTCGGTGAAGGCCCGTTCCTGACGCTTGCACGCGAACAGGGCACCGATGACGCGGTCGGCGACGCGCAGGGGCACCCCGAGCAGGCCGCGCATGTTCTCCGACCGCGCTGCGCTGTCGGCTCCGGTGATGTGCCGGAACGCCGGTTCGCTCTGGTAGTCGGGCGTCCACTCCGGCGCGGACCTGCGGACGATCAGGCCCACGAGTCCTTCGTCCAGGGACAACCGGATTCCGACGAGGTTCGGGGTCAGGGCCCCGCTGGTGACCTCGATGACGAATTCCTCGTCGTAGACCGACCCCATGTAGGCGAGATCCACACCGAGCAGCTGCCGCGCCTGATCGACCACTTCCTGCAGCAACACCCGGTCGTAGCGGACGGTCGTCAATCGGGCGGCGATGTCGTTGAGCGCCGCCAACTCCCTACTGCGCTGTTGGCGCTGGTCGAGCTGCGCCCGGAGCCGAAGTGCGGCGTTGGCTTCGCGTTCGACCGCGGCCCTGTCGGACGCGTCGGATTCCTCGATCAACGTGCGCCGGAGGGCATCGAGTTCGTCGATGGGTGCGTCGTCGAGCAGCAGTTCCATCCAGCCGCGATCGGCAGTACTCACTGGTGCCTCCATCCATGGATTCCTGGATTTGATAGATGAAATCTACATTGGCCGAGATGCAGATCACAGCTAGATTCGAGACATCACCTTCTCGCCCGCAAAGGACCGGTTTTCGCCATGTTGATCGATGCAGTGTTGGCATCCCTCCCCGCGGATCGCGTCGTGCGCGACCCCGACGTCGTCGCGAAGTACCAGCACGACGAAGCCGAGTGGGCGCCGTACGCCGCTCCACTCGCGGTCGTCAGGCCCCGAACGGCCCTCGAAGTCCAGGCTGTCGTGCGCGCCTGCCTCGACCACGACACCGCCGTCGTCACCCGGGGCGCCGGGACCGGTCTGTCCGGCGGAGCGAACGCCACCGACGGCTGCGTCGTCCTCGCCCTCGAGGGCATGAACGCGATCAAGGAAATCGATCCGCTCGAGCGGTATGCCGTCGTCGAGCCCGGCGTGGTGAACGACCATCTCCGCGCCGCGTGCGCCGAACACGGACTCTGGTATCCGCCGGATCCGGCCAGTTCGCCGTGGTCGACGATCGGAGGGAACGTTGCCACCAACGCGGGCGGACTGTGCTGCGTCAAGTACGGCGTCACCCGTGACTACGTGCTCGGCATGCAGATCGTGACCGGCACCGGTGACCTCGTGCGCCTCGGACGCAAGACCGCCAAGGGTGTGGCCGGTTACGATCTGGCGGGTCTCATGGTCGGGTCCGAGGGAACGCTCGGCGTCATCACCGAAATCACCGTCAAGCTGCGTCCACTCCAGGACCCGCAGCGCACGGTGGCCGGCTACTTCGACTCCATAGTCGACGCGGGCCGGGCCGTCAGCGCGGTGGCCGCGGCGGGACTCACCCCGTCGGCGCTCGAACTGGTGGACAAGCAGTGCCTCATCGCCGTCGACGCGTGGAAGAAGATGGGACTGTCGGTGGAGGCGAACGTCGTTCTGCTCGGCCGCATCGACACCGCGGGAGTCGTCGGCGACCAGGAAGCGGAGAAGATGCTGTCGTGCTTCGAGGAAGCCGGAGCCACCTGGTCTGTCGTCTCCACCGACCAGGAGGAAGCCGACGCGTTGTTCGCTGCGCGTCGTCTGGCCTACCCCGCGATGGAGCGGCTCGGACCGGTCCTCACCGAAGACGTGTGCGTGCCGAAACGGGCTGTCCCCGAGATGCTTGCGCGCATCGAACAGATCGGTATCGACCACGGGACCACCATCGCCAACATCGCACACGCCGGCGACGGAAACCTGCACCCACTCCTCATCACGCCGCGCGACGACGAGGCCGCCCGCGCCCGCGCGCAGGCCGCGTTCGCGGACATCATCGACGCGGCACTGGAACTCGGCGGCACGGTCACCGGCGAGCACGGTGTCGGTCTACTGAAGATGGACGGCCTCGCCCAGGAACTCGATCCGGTCGTCCTGGGCATGCATCGAGCGGTGAAGAACGCCCTCGACCCACACGGAATCATGAACCCCGGGAAGATCTTCTCGTAAACCACCCCGAGCACCAACGCCTGTCACGCAAGCTTTTCGGCCGAGCGGGACACGGCGGTCCGACCCATGCCCACTCCTCAGAAAGCCGAGTCATTCATGTCGTCTGTACTGCAGAAACCCGAGATCGAGGCGAGGGTGGTCCGGAAGGTCGCCCGGCGGCTCATTCCGTTCCTCGGCCTGGCCTACTTCGTCAACTATCTCGATCGGACCAATATCGGGCTGGCGAAGCTGACGATGAGCGAGGAACTCGGACTCACCGAGACCATGTTCGGTCTGGCCTCCGGGCTCTTCTTCATCGGATATCTCCTGTTCGAGGTGCCGAGCAATCTCGCGTTGCACAGGTTCGGGGCACGCCGGTGGATCGCCCGGATCATGCTCACGTGGGGAATCATCGCGGCGGCCATGGCCTTCGTGCCCAATGCCGGCTCGCTGTACACGCTGCGCATGCTGCTGGGTATCGCCGAGGCGGGTTTCTTCCCGGGTGTGCTGCTCTACCTGACCCTGTGGTTTCCCCGCGCCTATCGGGTCCGGCTGATGGGCCTGTTCCTTCTCGCGCTCCCGGTGTCGTCGGCGCTAGGCGCCCCGCTGTCGAGCGCCATCATTCAATACTGGGACGGGCTGTTCGGACTGTCCGGGTGGCGGGTCATGTTCCTGCTCGAGGGGATCCCCGCCGTCGTGCTCGCGGTGGTCACCTGGTTCTACCTGACGGACCGGCCCTCGCAGGCCACATGGCTGGACGAGGACGAAAAAGTCTGGCTCACTCGTGAACTCGAATCCGAGGCGGCCGAATCCGGTTCCCACATCAGCGGCTCGGTTCGCCGGGCGCTGACCGACTCCCGCGTGTGGATGCTGGGGCTCGTCTACTTCGGAATCACCTACGGCTTGTACTCGCTCAGCTTCTTCCTGCCCAGCATCGTCGCCGGTTTCAAGAAGACGTTCGACACCGACTTCTCACTGGTCACCACCGGGTTGATCGTCGCGGTCCCGTTCGCGGTCGGTGCTGTCGCAATGGTGTTGTGGAGCAGGCACTCCGACCGGACCGGGGAGCGGATCTGGCACGTCGCCATCCCCACCCTGATCGGAGCCGTCTCCATCCCGATCGCCCTGTACATGCAGTCTCCGCTCACGACGATGATCGCGGTGACCGTCAACGCGGTCGGTGTGTTCTGTGCCCTGCCGGTGTTCTGGTACCTGCCCAGCACGTTCCTCACCGGCGCGGGCGCCGCGGCAGGCATCGCCGTCGTCAACTCGGTGGGCAACACGAGCGGTTTCGGGGCCCCGTACGTCACGGGATGGCTGTTCGACGCCACCGGGAACTCACGCGCAGGCCTGTGGGTCGTCGGGGCGGTCATGCTCGTCGCCGTGGTGCTGGTCCTCGTACTCAGATCGCGGGTAACTCCCACTCGCAGCGTCGAAGACGTCGGCGGGGAGGTCGTCGCCGCACATCACTGATCGGAGAACAGGCGCTGCCGGGCGGTCGACGGCAGCGCCTTCGTCATTGCTCCTCGGCGATCCGCTCGAGCAGCGGCCGGGTTCGGTAAGGGATGGCGTCGCGCATCGCCACGGACACCGTGGTGCGCTCGATCCCGGGCACGGCGAGGATGAGGCCGGCGACCCGATACAGATCGTCGGCATCGACGGCGACCACGCCGATGTGCAGGTCCGCCGCCCCGGAGATGCCGACGACCTCCACGACCTCGGCGATGTCCCGCAGGTGTTCGATGACGTCCTCGAGGCGATGCTGGTCGACCACCGCGGTGACGAACGCCTGCAGGGGGTATCCCAGATCGCGGGGTGACACGCAGCGGTCGACCGGTGCGAGCACTCGTTGCTCCTCCCAGCGAGACATCCGTGCTTGCACGGTATTCCGTGCCATCCCCAGCAGCGAGGCCAGCTGCACCCCGGTGGCGCGAGGGGCGTCGCACAGGGCGAGCAGCAGCCGGGCGTCGGTCCGATCGAGTTTCGTCATGTAGCGCAGTATGCCAGAGTTTGCCGCTCGCTATTTGAGCATTCTGCTTATATTGAATGACAACACTTGCGCATGATGGATCCTGATGATTGTGTGAATGCAACATTCTGACCGACACGGTCACTCGCGGGTGGCGAGCTCTCCCGGTACATCACTTTCGGAGGTTTTCGTGTTCGACAATGACGATGTGGTGCAGCTGGTCACCGAAACCGGTGCGCGAGTAGAGCATCCGGACTACTCCCGGTACGTCGACGATGTCGACATCACCGCGGTGCGTGCGCTGTACGAAGACCTGGTCGTGGTGCGACGCATCGACGCGGAGGCGACCGCGCTGCAGCGTCAGGGCGAACTGGGGCTGTGGGCTCCGCTGCTGGGGCAGGAAGCCGCGCAGGTCGGGTCGGCGCGCGCCCTCCGTCCGGACGACTTCGTCTTCGCCAGCTACCGCGAACACGGTGTCGCGTACTGCCGCGACGTCGACCCCACCCACATGCTCAGGTTCTGGCGGGGGTCGACGCACTCGGGCTGGAACCCGTTCGAATACAACATGACGACCCCCGCGATCATCGTCGGCGCGCAGGCGTTGCACGCCACCGGGTATGCGATGGGCATGCAGTTCGACGGCTCCGACGGCGCCGCGATCACCTACTTCGGCGACGGCGCCACCAGTCAGGGCGATATCTCCGAGGCCTTCGGGTTCGCCGCGAGCTTCAACGCGCCCGTGGTGTTCTTCTGCCAGAACAATCAGTGGGCGATCTCCGAACCGGTCAGCCTGCAATCGCGGGTGAGTATCGCCGCGCGGGGCCGGGGCTTCGGGGTTCCCGGCGTGCGCGTCGACGGCAACGATGTCCTCGCCGTGATCGCCGTGACCCGGGCCGCGCTCGAACGGGCACGGGAAGGCAGCGGACCCACCCTGATCGAGGCGGTCACCTACCGGATGGGTCCGCACACCACGTCCGACGACCCGTCCCGGTACCGGCCGGCCGCGCTCGACGAGGAATGGAAACGCAAGGATCCCCTCGACCGCATCCGCGCCCTCCTCGAGTCGGCGGGCGCGATCGACGACGACTACCTCGCCGCCGTGCAGCAGCGCGCCGACGACACCGCAGCGGCGTTGCGCCGTGGATGCCTCGAGACCGTCGAACCCGAGCCGATGTCCCTGTTCGACAACGTGTACGCCGAACCTCATCCCCTCGTCGACGAAGAGCGGCGCCAGTTCGCCGCCTACCTCGACAGTTTCGAAGGAACCGAAGCATGAGCACAGCCATCTCCGCGGCCGCCCCGACCACGCTTCCGCTCGGCAAGGCCCTCAACGCCGGCCTGCGCCGCGCCCTCGAGAACGACCCGAAGGTCGTGCTCATGGGAGAGGACATCGGCAAACTCGGCGGTGTCTTCCGCATCACGGACGGACTGCAGAAGGACTTCGGTCCCAACCGTGTCATCGACACCCCGCTCGCCGAATCCGGGATCATCGGCACCGCAGTCGGTCTCGCGATGCGCGGATACCGCCCGGTGTGCGAGATCCAGTTCGACGGGTTCATCTACCCCGGCTTCGACCAGATCGTCTCGCAGGTCGCCAAACTGCACTACCGCACGAGCGGAAACGTGAAGATGCCGATCACCATCCGCGTCCCGTACGGCGGCGGCATCGGTGCGATCGAGCATCACTCCGAGTCGCCGGAGGGGTATTTCGCCGCGACCGCCGGTCTTCGCGTCGTCACCTGCAGCACCGCCGCCGATGCGCACACGATGATTCAGCAGGCCATCGCGTCGGACGATCCGGTGCTGTTCTTCGAACCCAAGCGCCGGTACTGGGAGAAGGGGCAGATAGACCCGGCGGCCGAGACGAGTCCCCTGCACAAGGCCCGGGTGGTCGCACCGGGCACCGACGCCACCGTCGTCGCCTACGGGCCGCTCGTGACAACTGCACTGCAGGCCGCGAAAGTCGCTGCGGGCGAGGGTAGGTCGATCGAGGTGATCGATCTGCGGTCCATCTCCCCGCTCGACGTCGACACCGTCGCCGCGTCCGTGCAGCGCACCGGACGCCTGGTGATCACCCACGAGGCGCCCGTGTTCCTCGGGATCGGTGCCGAAATCGCTGCCCGCATCAGCGAGCGCTGCTTCTATCACCTCGAAGCGCCGGTGGCCCGCGTCGGCGGCTTCACCGTCCCGTATCCGCCGGCGAAACTCGAGGAGCACTTCCTGCCGGACGTCGACCGCATCCTCGACGCCGTCGACCGCACCTTCACCGCGTAGGAACCAGGAGTTCGCCATGCCCACTGTCCAGACATTCCTGCTGCCCGACCTCGGCGAGGGCCTCACCGACGCCGAACTGCTGACCTGGCTGGTGAAGGTCGGCGACACCGTGACGCTCAACCAGATCATCGCCGAGGTCGAGACGGCGAAGGCGTCGGTGGAGTTGCCCTCGCCCTACGCCGGAACGGTGGTCGCGTTGCACGCCGAGGAGGGGACAACTATCGACGTCGGCAGCCCGTTCATCGACGTCGCGGTCGCCGGCGAGGGCCAGGCGGACGCGCCCGAGCCGACCGCTCCCGCGGCCCCGGCCGAGCGGACCCCGGTCCTGGTCGGCTACGGCGTGGCCGAGGACTCCTCCAGCCGGCGCCGGCAGCGGCGTCCGGCGGGAACCCGGGTCGACGTCACCCCGGCGCCGCGCACGTCGCGGCCGCTGGCCTCTCCCCCGGTGCGGTTCGCCGCGAAGCAACACGGAGTCGACCTCACCGAAGTGGACGCAACCGGGGTGCACGGTGAAGTCACCAGGGACGACCTCGAGCGCCACCGCACCGCCACCCCGGTCACGACGTCGGCGGCGACGGTCCCGGCGGACGCCGACGAGGAACGCATCCCGATCAAGGGTGTCCGCAAGCACACCGCCGCAGCGATGGTCCGCAGCGCATTCACCGCCCCGCACGTCACCGAGTTCGTCACGGTGGACGTCACCCCGACGATCGACCTCCTGGCTGACCTGCGCGACACGAAGCACTTCACCGACGTGCGCCTGACACCACTGACGTTGGTGGCCAAGGCATTGCTCGTGGCGCTGCGCACCAACCCGACCCTGAATTCGTCCTGGGACGAGGACGCCCAGGAGATCGTCGTCAAACGCTGCGTGAATCTCGGCATCGCGGCCGCCACCCCGCGCGGGCTGATGGTGCCGAACATCAAGAACGCCCACACCCTCGGTCTGCGAGACCTCGCGATCGCCCTGTCGGATCTGACGACCACGGCGAAGGAGGGCAAGACCGGGCCCGCCGATCTGGCCGACGGCACGATCACGATCACCAATGTCGGCGTCTTCGGTGTCGACGCGGGCACGCCCATCCTCAACCCCGGGGAGGCGGCGATCCTGTGCTTCGGGGCGATCCGCAGGCAGCCGTGGGAACACCAGGGAGAGATCGCGTTGCGGTCGGTCACCACACTGAGCCTGTCGTTCGATCATCGACTGGTCGACGGCGAGCAGGGATCGAGATTCCTCGCGGCCATCGGTCAGATCCTGTCGGACCCGTTGACGTTGATCGCACTGAGCTGAAATCCAGTCCACTTCGACCTTGCTGCACGTCCCATGGCGTGCCCGACCGAGGGAGTTTTCCCATGTCCGACCAACCGGACGTCCTGATTCTCGGCGGTGGATCCGGCGGGTACGCCTGCGCCTTCCGCGCCGCGCAACTGGGTAAGACCGTCACCCTGATCGAAGAGGACAAGGTCGGCGGAACCTGCCTGCACCGAGGGTGCATCCCCACCAAGGCGCTCGTGCACGCCGCCGAGGTCGCCGACACCGTCACGCACGCGTCGGCCCTCGGGATCGGGGCGACGCTCGACGGAATCGACCTCGGCGGTGTCCACGCGTACAAGAACGCGACGGTCGACCGCCTGTACAAGGGCCTGCAGGGGTTGGTCCGCGGCCATAAGATCGAGGTGGTGCACGGCACCGGCCGCTACGGCGGAGGGCGCACCGTGCACGTCGGCGATCGCACGATCACCGGCACGTCGCTGGTGCTCGCGACCGGCTCGCAGGTCCGGAGCCTGCCCGGACTCGAGATCGGTGGCCGCATCCTCACGAGCGACGAGGCACTGACGTTTCCCGAACTTCCGAAGCGCGTCGTCGTACTCGGCGGCGGTGTCATCGGGGTCGAATTCGCCAGCATCTGGGCATCGTTGGGTGCCGCCGTCACCATCGTCGAAGCGCTGCCCCGGCTCGTCGCCGCCGAAGACGAGTGGTCGTCGAAGCAACTCACCCGGGCCCTCCGCAAACGCGGCATCACCATCATGACCGGCACCCGATTCGCGAAGGCGGTCCAGGACGAGAGCACGGTCAGCGTCACGGTGGAGTCGGGCGACACGATCGAGGCGGACCTGCTGCTCGTCGCGGTCGGCCGCGGACCCCGGACCGCCGACATCGGACTCACCGAGAACGGCGTCGTACTCGACCCCCGCGGTTTCGTCACGGTCGACGACTCCCTGCGGACCTCGCAGCCGGACGTGTACGCGGTCGGTGACATCGTCGCCGGTCCGCAACTGGCGCATCGCGGATTCCAGCAGGGAATCTTCGTCGCGGAAACGATCGCAGGCCTGAGCCCGGCACCGATCGAGGACAGCGGCATCCCCCGGGTGACGTACTCCAACCCCGAGGTCGCGTCGGTCGGGCTCACCGAAGACCAGGCCCGCGAGCGGCACGGAGACGTCGCCACCGTCGTCTACGACCTCGCCGGCAACGGCAAGAGCCAGATCCTCGGAACCAGCGGCGGCGTCAAACTGGTGCGCGCCGGAGCCACGGAGGGACCGGTTGTCGGGATCCACATGGTCGGAGAACGCGTGGGCGAACTGATCGGCGAGGCCCAACTGATCGTCAACTGGGGCGCCTACCCCGACGAAGTCGCCACCCTGGTTCACGCGCACCCCACTCAGGCCGAAGCGCTCGGCGAGGCACACCTCGCTCTCGCGGGAACACCACTGCACAGTCACAGCTGATCGCTGGCCGACCTCGCGGGTCGCGCCCGTCGCCGGCGGAAGCCGTTCACGATCCTGCAGTCCAGAACGTCTCGAGCTTCTCGGCCGTGATCACGGTGCCGAAGTTCTGTGCGACGACGGACACCGAAGCGTCGTGGGCAGTTCGGCTGTAGGTGGCAGCGCAGTCTTCGACGAGCGAAACCCAGTATTCGTGAAACAGCGCGCTACGCAGACTCGACTCGACACACACCTCGGTGGCGACGCCGGTGAAGAGCAGGGAATCGATGCCGAGGGAACGCAGGGTGAGGTCGAGGTTGGTGCCGACGAATGCGCTGAACCGGTTCTTCGTGATCACCACGTCGCCGTCCCGCGGAGCGACGGCATAGTAGTCTGCTCCGGGTGTTCCTGTGCGGCAAGTAATTCCGGTGCGTGCCGCGTCCGGTCCCTCGCCCACGCGGCCGAGCCACTGGGGTGTATCAGTGGTTTCGTCGTGCAGGGTGCGTACGAAGATCACCCGGACCCCGGCCGTGCGCGCAGACGAGACGAGGTGGTCCAGGCGCGGAGCCATCGCCACCGGGGCGGTCACGTCGAAGCCCTTCTGTGCCAGCGACCCGTCGGGGGAGCAGAAATCGTTCTGCATGTCGATGACGATCAGTGCGCACCGGGCGGGGTCGTAGCGGAACGGGACCGAGCTCAATTCGTGGTGTCCTTCCATGTCAGGGGTTGTGCGGAAACCTTGTTCGGCGATGAGCCGCTACCAGATGACGACGGCGGCTCCGGTGGCCAGCAGCAGTCCGGCCATCACCGGGACGACGAGGTGGCGGACCAGTTCGGCAACCGGTATCCGGCAGAAACCGGCGACCACCACCAGCGACGACCAGATCACGAGAGTTCCCCCGCCCGTCCACGTGGCACCGTTCTGGGCGATGGCCGCCAAGGTCGCGGTGTCCATCCCGGACTGCGGCGCCAGCGCGGCAGCCAATCCACCGGTGAGGGGTAGGCCGGCCCACCCCGAACCGTCGAGACCGACCGCCATACCGATGAAGAGCATGCTGAGCGCGACGAATACGCCGTTGTCGGGGATGTACGGCTGCACGCGTTCGACGGTGTCGAAGAGGAAGGCCGGACCGGTGGTGTCGTCGTCGAGTCCGAGAATGGCGCCCGAATAGTCGGGAATGCCGATGTACACGAACCCTGCGACGGGAAGGATGATGCCCATCGCCTTGAAGGCGTACGACAGACCGTCGACGAAGTGGGTGGCGCAGAATTCGAGAGCCTCGGATCGTCGTGACGTGATGGTCACGAGTGCCATCAGGATGATTGCCGTGCCTCCCACCAGGGACGCGCCGCCGCCGTCCTCCCAGGGGACGATGTCGGTGAAACGACCGACCAACATGTAGGCAAGGACGGCGAGGAACGCGGCGGGCACGCCGATCGCCCACGCACGGGTCAGTGTCGGGCGATCCGTGATTCTCGTTCCGTCGTCCTCGAAGCCGGGCAGTTCCTCGTCGAGCACGTCCGTGGCGGTGGGTGAGACCGCGACGTCCTGACCCGGCGGGAAACCAGCGGACGTGCCGGCGGGCGTGCCACCGACACCGCCGGTGGGATGCACGGTTCCACCCATCGGTTCGGTGCCCGGAACTGGGTCCGTACGCATCCTGCGGCGGACGGTCAGGAAGTAGGCGAGCACCGCCGCGGTGACACCGACGATCAATGAGATCACCAGGGCACGGTCGGCGATGTCGTCGGCGGGAACGCCTGCGCCGCTCGCGGAAATCGACGGCGCAAGACCGATCACGTAGTCGGAGGCGATCGACATTCCCTGCCCGGAGATCGCGAGAACCACCGCGGCTCCGAGCGGCGGCAGACCCACCTTGATCGCGGCAGGAAGTAGGACCGCACCGATCAGGGCCAGTGCCGGGGTCGGCCAGAAGAACAACGAGAGAAGATAGGTGAAGACGAACAACACGATGTAAGCGACGCGGCCATTGACCATCCACCGGCTGATGGGGCGCACCATCACCTCATCGGAACCGATCGCCCGCATCGCCGCGAGCATCGAGGTCACCGCGGCGATGACGATGAAGATCTCGAACAGCGCGGTGCCGGAAGTGATGGTGGCCCGGAACACCGACATGATGGCATTCGGGACGCTGCCGCTGTACGCAAGTGCTGTGGCAAATGTCGCGACTACCGCGGGGATCATGACGTTCTTGCGTAGCGCCATGGCCACGATCAGAGAAGCGAGGCCGACTAAGAACACGATCTGCGCAGCGCCCACGTGCGACTCCTTGTATCGAACTACTTGCGGCGAGTACCTCGGAAGTGTGCGGGCGAGGACGGCCGAGTAGCGACCTATGTCGGGTCACGACGCGGGGCGCCGCAGCCCGGTTGTCGCATGATCGTGGCCTACCTTTGATGTGTCGTCAACGTCAAAGTGACTATGCGAGAGCCCATTCGATGTGCAAGGTGCGCAGAAAATGACAACCGCGTTTCGGCTTCGGCGGGTCGTGTGAACGATTACAGTATTCTGCGGCTTCCGTTGGCCACGTATAGGATGTCGCCGGTCGCCGGCACATCGTCGCCCGTCTTGACCGCACCACGTGCAGGCGCACGAGGAGCCGCCCGCGGCAGAGGAAGAGGGGGGCGTCCCCGGCCACGAGCGGCGGACGGCCTCCCAGCCGAGGGGGACCGGTCAGGGGGCCTGGCTGCCACTCGGGGCCGTCGAGCCCGGGGCAGCGTGGATGCCGGGTACCCGCCGACGTGCGGGGCTACTCGCTTCGGGCAGGAAAAATTTCGTCCTAGTGACGATGCTGCCCGCGACAGTCTGACCTGCGAAGATCATCCTTCTCGCGGGCGACCCCGCCGGACGCGCTCGAGAGCGCGGGTGTTTAGTTGTGCGTAACACGATCTGTGCGGGTGGCGAGTTCCCGGCGAGACGACGTTCTCGGCGCCGTTTCGGCCGGAGCTCTGTTCGTCCAGCGCCGGCGGCGCCCTCGTCAGGGTCAGCTATCTCAACGTCTCCAGCGGTGACCGCGGGTCGGTGGTCGTGAAGCCGTGCGTGAATTTCCTGGAGCCCGCACCGGAACGCGCCACCGTGCGCACGGGTTCCGGTCCGGTTGCGTTCACAGTGTCCGTCATCGGTTCGGGGTTCTACCCGCGGGCCGGCCAGCCCTCGCTCCCCGGAGTCGGAGGCTTCGTCGCCCCCTGACCGGGAATCCTCGAGTACTCCGCCCAGGGTAGGTCGTAAGTCGGCCATCGGATGGGGGGCGTCGGCGATATCCTTGGGTATCTCCTCGAGAGGCCAGCGGTGGTGCACTTCTTCGACAGTGGCTCGGACCGGAAGAATCGGTCCGGTCGATGACCGACGACGATCCCTTCGCGACGCAACGCGACGCGTCGGGTTCGGTCACGGCCGATCTGGCGGCTGCCGGATTCGAGGACGCGCAAGAGATCGGCCGCGGCGGTTTCGGTGTTGTCTACCGCTGCACCCAGGCGGCCCTCGACCGCACTGTGGCGGTCAAGGTCCTGACCGCCGACCTCGACGAGCAGAACCGGGAACGTTTCGTCCGCGAGCAGCGCGCGGCGGGCCGGCTGACCGGGCACCCCAATGTCGTCAATGTTCTCCATGTAGGTGTCACCGACAACGGTCGGCCGTACATCGTCATGCCGTACCACGCCCAGGACTCACTCGACACGCGGATCCGCCGCCACGGACCGCTCCCGCTCGACGAAGCGCTGCGACTCGGGGTGAAAATGGCCGGTGCCCTCGAGACTGCCCACCGCCTCGGGATCCTGCACCGTGACGTCAAGCCCGGGAACATCCTGCTCACCGACTACGGTGAGCCGGCACTGTCGGATTTCGGCATAGCCCGGATCGCCGGCGGGTTCGAAACCACCGCCGGCGTCGTGACGGGTTCGCCGGCGTTCACTGCCCCCGAGGTGGTGACCGGCGAACCCCCGAGTGCTGCTGCCGACGTGTACGGCCTCGGTGCCACGTTGTTCGCTGCGATGACCGGTCACGCTGCCTTCGAACGCCGTAGCGGGGAGCAGGTGGTGGCCCAGTTCCTGAGGATTGCCGCCGAGCCTGGTCCGGACCCACGGAAGCACGGCATTCCCGAGGACGTCAGCACGATCATCGAACGTGCCATGTCCGGCACCTCGGAGGGCCGTCCCTCCGCCACGGAACTCGGTCAGCAACTCCGAGCATCTCAACGCCTCCACGGTTTTCCCGTCGACGAGATGGCACTGCACGCCGAAGCGGGAGCCGTGCAGCCGAAGGAAGACGTGATGGTGCCGCCGCCTCACCAACTCGTCTCTCATGCACACGAATTCTTCCGCGAAGTGACAAGTTTCGTCGGACGCCGCAATGAAGTAGCCGCGGTGAAGGCGCGTCTGTCGGATTCCCGGATAGTGACCCTCACCGGATTTGGTGGGGTAGGGAAAACCCGGCTGGCGTGCCGCGTCGCCTCGGAAGTGCGCAGAACCTACACCGGCGGCGTCTGGTTTGTGGATCTCGCCGCGATCTCCACTCCAGACCTTGTCGTCAGTGCGATTACCGAGGCGCTCGACATTCGCGACGGAATGAATGCGGACGGTAGTCACTACCTGTTCGAATTCCTCGGTGGAAGACATGCACTCATCGTCCTGGACAACTGCGAGCACTTGATCGAGGCGAGCGGAAGCGTCGCCGCCGAGATTGTTCGGCGGTCGGACCGTGTGGAGATCCTGGCAACCAGTCGGGAACCTCTCGGTGTGCTGGGTGAGACCGTGTTCGAGGTACCCCCCATGCCGGTCCCCGACGAAGCTCAGCTCGCCGACGGGCAGAACGCCAAGAGCTTTCATTCCGAGGCGGTCGATCTTTTCGAGCAACGCGCTGCCTCCGTCGTCCCCGGATACACCCTCGACGACGAGAGCCGCCTGGAGGTTGCCCGCCTGTGCCAGCGGCTGGACGGCATCCCTCTGGCGATCGAACTCGCAGCGGTCCGGATCAGGTCCCTACCCCTCGACCGCGTCCTGTCGCGCGAGGGCGCACTCTTCGAAATTCTGACGCGGGGAAACCGTGGCGGACCGGTACGGCATCAAACGCTGCGTGGCGCCATCGATTGGAGCTTCAATCTGTGCTCGCCGGAGGAACAAGTCCTGTGGGCACGGCTGTCCGTCTTCGCGGGCGGATTCGATTTCGACGCGGTCGAGAGCGTGTGCACCGATCCGGACATCGTTCCGGACGCGTTTGACCTGATCTCCAGTCTTGTCGAAAAGTCGGTCATTTCCACCGTTCAATCCGGATCCACAGTTCGATACAAACTATTGGAAAGTATCAAGGACTACGCGGCCGAGAAACTTGCCGAGCACGGCGACGAGAATGCGTGGCGCAGAAGACATCGAGACTACTTCCTGCGTTTGGCCGAACGCAGCGAGAGCCAGTCACTGGGGTCAGGGCAGCTGGTATGGAACCGTCGTTTGCGGCACGAGCGGGCGAATCTGCGGGCGGCGCTGGAGTACTGCCTGTCTACCCCCGGGGAGGCCCGAACCGGTCTTCGGATGGCGGGTGCGTTGTGGTTCTTCTGGAACGCGAGTGGCCTGCTGCGCGACGGGCGGTACTGGCTGACCCGAGCCTTGGAGGCAGACCGGGAGCCGAGCAGCGAGAGGGCGAAAGCGCTCTGGGTGATCGCTTGGAACGCCATGGTTCAGGGCGACAACCCGACCTCCAAGCAGTATTTGCTGGAATGCAGCGCCGTCGCGGAAGCGATCGGTGATCGAACCGCCCAGGCGTTTGCAGTTCAGTTCCGGGGTGCGGCGGAGATGCTCGGAAACGGAAATCTCGACGTCGCACTGGAGTACCTCACTGCCGGCATGGCACTTCACGCCGAGTCAGGGGAGGTCAATTCCCTGACACTGCTGGGCGGCGCTCAGCTCGCTTTAGTGCACTGCCTGTCCGGAAACCTGGAACAATCCCTTGCCTGGGCGGACGACACCATCGCCTCAGGTAGGTCGCTGAAGGAGCACTTCTCGACGTCATGGGCGCTGTGGGCCCGCGGACTTGCCCTGTGGACCCAGCGCAAGTACCCGCAAGCCTCGGACTCGTTGAAAGAAGCGCTCGAGCTGAAGCAGTCATTGAGTGACTGGTTGGGCGTGAGTACATGCACCGAGATTCTGGCGTGGATCGCGATCGAGGAAGCAAACCCCGTCCGATCCGCCCGCCTGCTCGGTATCGGGCGCACACTGTGCGGCGAGATGGGGAGCGCTCCACTCTTCGGAAACGACACGTTGATCCGCACGCGGACTCGTTACGAACAACGCACCCGTCAGCTGCTGGGTGACTCTGCGTTCGAGAAAGAATCCCGGGCCGGTGAGCGTCTCGAACACCTCGCGTCGATTGAATTCACGTTGCAAAAGCGCACGTCCCAGCCCGCAGCGGCGGCCACTCCTGCAGCGAAGGTGAAACTCACACCTCGTGAGAAAGAAGTGGGAAAGCTGGTGGCCGAGGGACTGACGAACAAGGAGATCGCGGAAAGGCTGGTTATCTCGCCCCGTACCGCAGAAGGACATGTAGATCGCATCCTCACGAAGACCGGGCATCGATCCCGCGCGCAGCTTGCCGCCTGGATCGCCCGCGAGGAGAGCATCGAGTCCCGAAATCCGTAGTTCGGGCAGTGCCCCCGCTACGTTGGGTGCGGACCCGGGCTGAACTCATCGAGGGCTTCGCTGGTCCCCGCGGATACCTGCGTAGGAAATGCGGGTAGTGAAGCACGTAGATCTTCGCCGTCCCACTCGCCGCGCAATTGCGAGTCTTATCGGCATGAACAGCACACACCAACACCACACCAGGACACACACCACCAGCACCTCCTGGAAGCGGTTCGCCACCGTCGGAGTCGCCGCCGCCGCACTCGCCGTCATCCCCGCCGGCGTCGCGGCCGCATCCACCAGCACACCGGCGCTCAGCCCCCTCGCCGCCGTCGCCGGCCACGACATCCCCCGCGATCACGACAACACCATGCAGCAGCGCCGGCACGACCGTCAACGCGACCAGAGGCGGGACCGCCGCGCCGAAATCACCATCGGCAACGAGATCCTCGACGGCTGGGGAAGCAGCACCCCGAGGTAGACGGTCGCACCGTCGAACGCAGGCGCCAATCCAACGAAAACCCTTCTCGACCAACAACCGACACAGCAAGGAAACCTACATGTCTTTCACCACCGACGTCACCATCCGGCCGTTCACAGTCCAGTTCCCCGACTCCGAACTCGAGGCACTGCGTGAGCGCATCGAGACCACCCGGTGGCCCGAAACGGAAACCGTCGCAGATCAGTCGCAGGGCACACCGCTCGCGACGAGCAAGGCACTGGCGCAGTACTGGGCCTCGGAATACGACTGGCGCAAGGTCGAGGCGAAGCTGAATGCTCTGCCGCAGTACATCACTGAGATCGACGGATTGGACATCCATTTCATTCACGTCCGCTCGAAGCACGAGGATGCGTTGCCGCTCATCGTCACACATGGGTGGCCCGGTTCGATCGTCGAGCAGCTGAAGATCATCGACCCCCTGACCAATCCCATCGCCCATGGTGGTGACGCGTCGGATGCTTTCCATCTGGTGATTCCGTCGATGCCCGGCTACGGCTTCTCGGGCAAGCCCACGACGACCGGCTGGGGCCCCGACCGCATCGCACGTGCCTGGGTGGAGCTGATGAAGCGCCTCGGGTACAACCGGTACGTGGCACAGGGCGGGGACTGGGGTGCGATCGTGACTGAGGCGATGGCGGTGCAGGCGCCGCCGGAGCTGCTCGGCATTCACACCAACATGGCCAAGGTGGTTCCACCCGAGATCGACCAGGCGCTCCTCACCGGGCATCCCGTGCCCGCCGATCTGTCCGACGACGAACAGGCTGCGTGCGACCAGCTGGCATTCTTCTATCAGCACATCGGCTACGCCGTGGAGATGGGATCGCGGCCGGAGACACTGATCGGATTGGCGGATTCGCCCGTCGGTCTGGCCGCCTTCATGATCGACCACGACCCGGCGAGTTTGGCGCTGATCTCGCGGGTCTTCGCGGGACAGCCCGAAGGCCTGACGCGAGACGATGTACTCGACAACATCACCCTGTTCTGGCTGACGAACACGGCGTTGTCAGCGGCTCGTCTCTACTGGGAGAACAAGGCCCCGTTCTTCGCCGCCGGTAGCGTCTCCATCCCGGTTGCCGTGAGCGTCTTTCCCGACGAGCTCTATCAGGCACCGCGCAGTTGGGCAGAGAAGGCCTATCCCAACCTCATCCACTTCAACAAGCTCGACAAGGGCGGGCACTTCGCCGCCTGGGAGCAGCCCCAGCATTTGGTAAACGAGCTCCGCGTGGGATTGCGGTCGCTTCGATAACGACCATGACGTGCGCGCCAGCGCACGAGCTGAGAGCGACCGGGTGGCTCATTCCGAGCCACCCGGTTCGCCTTCGGCCGTCCAGCCAACCCCGTGTTCACCATTCTCATCGACTTCGCAGCGGTGCGGCGCGGCGATATCCTGGGGTACATCGTCGAGAGGTGAGCAGTGTGGCATTCGTCGGCAGTGCCTCGAGCGGGATGAATCGATGTAGTCGATGACGGACGTCGATCCGTTCGCGACGCAACGCGACGTGTCCGGTTCGGTCACGGCGGAGTTGGCGGCGGCCGGATTCGAGGATGCCCAGGAGATCGGCCGCGGCGGTTTCGGCGTCGTGTACCGGTGCACGCAGGCTGCGCTCGACCGCACCGTGGCGGTCAAGGTCCTCACCGCAGACCTCGACGAGGAGAACCGGGCACGGTTCCTGCGTGAGCAGCGTGCGGCCGGCCGGCTGACCGGTCACCCCAATATCGTCACCGTTCTCCACGCCGGTGTCACCGGCAACGGCCGGCCCTTCATCGTGATGCCGTACCACGCTGAGGGGTCGCTCGACGAGCGGATCCGGCGTCACGGACCGCTCCCGCTGGACGAAGCGTTGCGACTCGGGGTGAAGATGGCCGGCGCGCTGGCGGCCGCGCACCGCCTCGGGATCCTGCACCGCGACGTCAAGCCCGGGAACATCCTGATCACCGACTACGGCGAGCCTGCGCTGACGGATTTCGGCATCGCCCACATCGCCGGCGGGTTCGAAACCACGGCCGGCGTCGTCACGGGTTCGCCGGCGTTCACCGCCCCCGAGGTGGTCGCCGGTGAGTCCCCGAGTCCGGCCGCCGATGTGTACGGCCTCGGCGCCACCCTGTTCGCTGCTTTCACCGGTCATGCGGCGTTCGAACGGCGAAGCGGTGAGCAATTGGTGGCACAGTTCCTGAGGATCACGTCCGAGCCGGTTCCGAACCCGCGCGAACACGGCATTTCCGAGGGGGTCAGCGCTGTCATCGAACGTGCCATGTCCGCCGAGGCCGGCGCTCGCCCCTCCGCTGTGGAACTGGGTCGGCAACTGCGCGAGTCCCAACTGCATCACGGCTTCCCGGTCGACGAGATGGCAATGCACACCGAACCGGCCGCGGTGCAGGGCGGAGCGTCAGTCCGGCCGTCGTGGTCACCGGCGGATTCGGGCCGAACGGGTGGACTTCCGCTGGAGCTGACCAGTTTCGTCGACCGCCGCACGGAACTGGCCGAGGCGACGAACTTGTTGTCGACGTCGCGGCTGGTGACGTTGACCGGAATCGGCGGGGTGGGAAAGACCCGGCTTGCTCTACGCGCAGCCGCCAAGGCGCAACGAAACTTCTCCGACGGTGTGACGCTGGTGGAACTGGCTGAGTTGCTGGATGATTCGCTGTTGTCGGGGGTCGTGGCGGCCGCACTGGGGTTGCGCGACCAGTCTGCCCGACCCTCACACGAGGTGCTCGTCGAGTTCCTTGCCCCGCGTGAAGTGTTGCTCGTGCTGGACAACTGCGAGCAGGTGGTGGCCGCGGCCGCGAAACTTGCCGAGATCCTGCTCCGCGTGTGCCCTCGGCTGCGTATTCTCGCGACGAGTCGCGAACCGCTCGGAATCGGCGGGGAAACAGCGCTTCTGATTCCCCCGCTGCCCGTCCCTGATCCCGACCACCTGCCGAAAGGACTGCCCCGCAACGATGCGGTCACTCTCTTCGCGGAACGCGGCGCCGCCGTAGTCCCGGGATTCGAGCTGACCGAGGAGAACAAGGTCACCATCGCCCGAATCTGTCAGCGGCTGGACGGGCTGCCGCTACCGATCGAACTGGCGGCGGCCCGGCTTCGCGCGATGACGCCCGACCAGATCCTGCAGCGCCTCACCGACCGCTACCTGCTGCTCACTCGCGGCAGCAGGGACGCGCCCTCGCGGCAGCAGACGTTGCGGATGTGCATCGACTGGAGCTATGACCTGTGCACCCCTGCGGAACAACGGATGTGGGCGCAGCTCTCGGTGTTCGCGGGCAGTTTCGAACTCGAGGCCGCGGAACAGGTCTGCGATGGTGACGACGTAGACGACCTCCTCGACACCGTGACGTTCCTCGTCGACAAGTCGATCCTGACGAGAGAAGAGTCGGGTTCCGCGGTGCGGTTCCGAATGCTCGAGACCGTCCGCGCCTACGGACGGGAAAAGGCGCAGGAGAACGGCGACTACATCGCGCTTCGCCGTCGGCACCGCGACTGGTGTGAGCGGCTGGCGGTCGAGGCGGAAACCGAATGGATCAGCTCCCGGCAGCTCGCGTTGATCTCCAGACTGGGTCGGGAACAACCGAATATCCGCGAGGCGCTGGATTTCTGTGTGTCCGACAGTCCCGCAACGGGACTGCGGATCGCTGCCGCACTGTACCCGTTCTGGCTGTCCCGGGGATTGCTCAGCGAGGGTCGGCGATGGCTCGGTCGCCTCCTGGCTCGACAACCGGCCGAGCCTACCGGCGATCGGGTCAAGGCGCTCTACGCCGCCAGTGTGCTGGCCGGAGTGCAGGGCGACATTCCCGTGTCGGACACGCTGGCGGAGGAAGCGCAGGCGGTCGCCGCTCAGACAACCGACCCGCTGGTGCGTGCGCACGCCGACCACACGGTCGGATACGCGGCACTGTTCGCGGGGCGCCTCCCCGACGCCCGCGCACACCTCGAGAAGGCCGTCCGAGGGTTCACGGCACGCAACGACCTTTACGAGGTGGCTGCAGTCGTCGGCCTCGGCATGACGCACGACCTCGTGAACGACACGGAACGAGCCATCGAATGCCATGAGCGCGTCCTCGCGATCACCGAGGCGCAGGGCGAATCGGTATATCGGTCGTATTCGCTGTGGGCGCTGGCCGTCGCGGTGTGGCGGCTCGGGGAGAGAGCACGAGCGGTCCAGCTCCTCGGGCAGGCGCTCCGAGTCGAGCGTCGGGTGAACGATCGACTCAATGCCAGTGTGTGTCTGCAGGCACTCGCATGGATAGCCGCCGAGGAACAGGACATGGAACGCGCGGTCGTATTGCTGGGCGCCGCAGACGAGTTCACCCGGTCGGTGGGCAGTTCGACGGTGTTGGTGCCCGGCCTGAGCGTGTACCAGGACGAGTGCGAACGCCGGACCCGAGAGGCGATGAGTGAGCAGGCCTTCACCGCGGCCCGCAGAAGGGGCACGGCACTCGGTTTCGACGCAGCCGTCGCCTACGCGCTGGGCGAGCAGATTTCGCCCTCTCCGACGTCCGCCGGTCCGTCGCCTGCACCGACGAAGCGGGAGCGTGAGGTTGCCACCCTCATCGCCGAGGGGCTGACCAACAAGGAGATCGCCGCTCGGCTGGTGATCTCGCCCCGCACCGCACAGGGGCACGTGGAACATCTCCTGACGAAGCTGGGATTCAATTCACGTGCGCAGATCGCGGCGTGGGTCGTGGAATCGCAGGGCGAAGGGTGAGATCAGGGCGAGAAGCGACTGCATGATCCCCTGGCGATGGCGCGATCAGTTACCTGGTGATCGGGTGGTCGCGTGACCAGTCCGCGCTGACCTCGCGTAAAGCCTGGATGAGTTTGCGCACGGCCGGTGCCGGCTGAGTGTCCGCCCGCCTGATCATGCAGACGGTCAACTGAGGCGGATTCCATTCCGTTGCCGGAGTGACAACTTCGTCGGCGCAGTGGTCGCGGAGCGTGTGCCGGGGCAGCATTGCGATGCCCACCCGGGCCGCGACCATGAGCAGGCTCGTGTGCGGGTTCGTCGTCTCGTAGACGATGTCCTGTGCCGGCGGTGCGAACGCGGTGTCCACCAACTCCCGCAGGGCGAAACCGTGCGCGGACACCACCCAGGACTGGCCGGCGAGGTCCTGAATTCCCACTGTCGACTTGCCGGCCAGAGGATGTCGCCGGGACACGCACAGCACGACCTCGTCGGAGATCAGATCGGTTGCGGTGAGGCTGGCGTCGGAGGCCGGGTCGTTGGCCCTCACGACGAGTCCGAGGTCGAGTTCGCCGTTCGTCACGCTGTCGCGCACACCCTGGGAGCCCGATTCCCACACCGAGAAGCGCACGTTGGGGAACGAGTTCCGGTAGAGCGGAACCACTCTCGGTAGCAGTATCTGGCTGGCCGTGGTGACGGCACCCAGGCGCACGCTGCCGCTGCGCAGTCCGTTGATCAGCCCCGCCTCCTCGCGGAGCGCGCGATCGGCCTGCAACACCTGCCGAATGTGCGGTAGCAGAATCCGGGCCTCCGCGCTGGGGAGAACCCCGTTGGCGCGGCGGATCAAGAGGACGACATTGAGGTCCTCCTCGAGGCGCCGGATCTGCTGGCTGAGGGTCGGCTGCCCGATGCCCACCTCCTGAGCGGCCTTGCGCAGCGAACCGAGGCGGATCGCGGCCTCCAGATAGCGCATCTGCTCCGACCTCATGCCGCGACCCTAGACCCGAGTGATCGATGATGGCAATCACCCTGGTCGCCTGCGCTCACTTCCGTGAATCAGTTACCCGGATCACACTGGGAAACGAATCGAGAGGCCCGGGGAGGGCCCCAAACGAAGGAGACGCGATGCCCCGCGCCACTGAGAGCGCCGCAATGCCATGGCTGCGCAGGGTCGGCCTTGCGACGCCCGAGTTGGTCGTCGTGACGCATGAGCACGAACTTCTGCCGGACGGGCCGGCGTTCGGCCCGCCGTGGGTCGTGAAGCCGGACATCGCCGGCAGCGGCAAGGGCCTCGCCGGCCTCGTGCACATCTGCAGGTCCCGGGACGAGCTGTCCTCCGCCGTCACCGCAACTCTTCGGAGCGGTGCGCCCGCGGTGGTGGAGGAATTCGTCGAGGGCGAGGAGTGCTACCTCTCCATCGCCCTGGACGAGACGACTCGTGGTGCTGTCGTGCGCGCCGCCGCCACCGGTGGAGTCGGATTCGATGCGCACCAGGCGGCTGCCATGACGGTCGGCCTGGCGGAAGGCCCCGACGACCACGCGGTCGCCGGCCTGCTCGACCGGGCCGCCGTGTCGGACCCTCGGTTGCACAGTGCGATCAGTGATGCCCTGCAGGTTCTCTGGACCGCCTTCTGCAGTGCGGAGGCCGTCCTCGTCGAGGTCAACCCGTTCCGCTGGGACGGTCAGCGACTGGTCGCCGTCGGTGTGGCGGTCGAATTCGACCCCCACGGTCATCCCGACGCACAGGCACTCCGTCCGTCGGCACTGGTGGATGCCGACCCCGTGGTGGACCGCTCACCCACCCCACGCGAACTGGCAGTCCGCGAGGCCGACGCCGCCGAACCGAATAGGGCGGGCATCAAGTTCTTCGAGTTGGACGGCGACGTCGCCTGCATGATCACCGGCGGCGGTGCGGGGCTTCTCGCCCTGGACTACCTGACCGACCTCGGTATCCGTCCCGCCTGCTACCTCGACGCGTCGCCGGGTGCCGGTAGCGCGAAGCTGCAGACGCTGTTCAGTTCGGCGCTCTCCGTCCCCGGGCTTCGCGGGGTGCTGTTCGGCGGCGCCGTGCTGAGTCTCGCCGATGCCCGCGACGTGGCGGTCGAGTTCGCTGCTGCCGCGGATCGGGCCGGATTCGACTCCACACGGGTGCCGACCGTCGTCCGGCTGGCCGGCCCACACGAAGCGGAGGCGCACGCCGTCCTCCGTCGGCGTCTGCCCGGGGCTCTCGTCCTGGATCGCGCGGCCTCACTCGAAGACGCATGCGACCTACTGCTGACCGCGATGGAGCAGTCGCCGCAGGAACTGGAAGGACTCGTCCGATGATTCGTGAGCTTCTCGAAGCCCGTTCAGGTCTTCTAGTGCAGGGCATCACGGGCAGGCAGGGGCAGCTGGAAACGCGGTGGATGCTCGATTCCGGTGTCGACGTGGCCGCCGGTGTCACCCCCGGCAAGGGGGGTTCCGCGGTGCTCGGCGTGCCGGTCTTCGACACCGTCGCCGAGGCCGTGGCGGCGACAGACTCCCGGGTCGCGATGAGCTACGCGCCGCCGCACGCCGCCTCGGATGCGGTCGTCGAAGCCGCACAGGCGGGCGTCGAACTGATCGTGGTCAGCTCGGAGAACATCCCGCAGCATCGCTGGCTCCGGGCACTCGCGGTCGCGCGAGAGCACCACTGCCACGTCATCGGCCCGAACTCCCAAGGTGTCGTCGTCCCCGGCGTGGGCCGAATCGGCTGCCCCGGCGGTAACGAACCGTGGCAGCGATTCGCGCCCGGCTCGGTGGGCATCGTCTCCCGCAGCGGCGGTATGGCCTCCGAACTGGCGATGCTGATGCGCAACTGGGGATGGGGAACCAGCGTGCAGATGTCCATCGGCGGCACGCCCGCGGTCGGGACGACCCTCACCGAAGGCGTCGAACTCGCCGCGAGTGACCCGAACACCCGTGCTGTAGTGGTGTTCGGCGAACCGTCCGGCGGCCAGGAAATCGACCTGGCAGTCGCGGTGGCAGACGGACGAATCGACGTGCCGGTCATCGCGATGGTGGCCGGGCGTGCCGCAGATTCCCTCCCGACGACGCTGCCGTTCGGGCACGCGCCGCGCAGCGCCGACGGAGCCACCGTGCAGGAGAAGTGTGCAGCGCTCGCCGATGCGGGCGTCCTCGTGGCCCGCTCCACCCACCACGTGCGCGCCCACCTCGCGGACGTACTGCCGGCCGCTGCGCTTCGCTGACCGTCATCCCAGACAGAAGGAAATCTCGTCATGACCCAGATCGAATCCGGAGCGGCGGCCCCGGTCCTGACCGTCGGCACCAGCGCAGCGGACAGCACCGGCCGGCCGTGGTTCGAAGCGGAGATCGCCAAGCGCCGTGAGTTCGCTCTGGCGATGGGCGGCCCGGACAAGATCGAGCGCCAACACGCGCGCGGCCGACTGACGGCGCGCGAACGCATCGAACGGCTCGTCGACGAAGGATCGTGGCGCGAGATCGGCATGATGACCGGATCGGCCCGCTACGACGAACGCGGGCAGCTGATCTCGGTCGAACCGTCGAATGTCGTGTGCGGGCAGGCGAAGATCGACGGTCGGGACGTCATCGTCGTCGCCGAGGACTTCACCGTCCGAGGGGGATCGTCGGAGGCGACCAACCCCGAAAAATGGCAGTACGTAGAGCGTTTGGCATTGACGTACCGGTGGCCGGTGATCCGGCTGGTCGAGACCGCCGGCGGGAGCGTCAACCTCCTCGAGCAGATGTCCGCCACCAAGATTCCGGGATACCCGCACTGGCCGATGGTGGAGTTGCTGGCCACAGTTCCCGTCGTCGGCGTCGCGCTCGGCGCGGCCGCAGGCCTCGGCGCGGTCCGGGTGTGCGCGAGTCACCTATCGATCATGACCGCCGAGGGTTCCTACCTGTTCGCGGGTGGACCGGCAGTCGTGAAGAAGGCGGTGGGCGAAGACGTCACCAACGCCGAGCTCGGCGGCGCGGGTGTGCATGCGCGTGCATCGGGTGTCGTCGACAACGAGGCGGCCGACGAGTTCGAGGCACTCGACGACGTCGTCCGATTCCTGTCGTACCTTCCGTCGAGCGTTCACGAGCTCCCTCCGGTGAGGGCCTGCGCCGATCCGGTGGATCGTCGTGACGAGGCCCTGTCCACGACGATCCCGGAAATCAAGCAGTATTCGTACGACATGCGCACGCTGCTGGCCTCGGTCTTCGACGACGGTAGCCTGTTCGAGATCGGACGGTATTTCGGACAGTCTCAGATCACGATGCTCGCCCGTCTCGACGGTCACACCGTGGCGGTCCTCGCGAACGATCCCAGGTGGCTCGGCGGATCGTTGACCGTCGATTCCGCGGAGAAGATCACCAGGTTCGTCGACATGGCCGACACGTTCCACCTGCCGGTGGTGAACCTGATCGACCAGCCCGGGACGTTTGTCGGCCGCGACGCCGAGCAGAAGGGCACCCTCCGCAAGGGCATCAGGACGGCCATGGCCCTCGAGCAGGCTCGCGTCCCCTGGCTCTCGCTGTTCGTGCGTCGGGCCTACGGGCTGGCAGGCGCCGCCTACGGGCCGATAGGTGGTGGCAGCATCAACCGACGCCTCGCCTGGCCGACGGCGCACTGGGGATCGATCCCCATCGAGGGCGGCGTCGAGGCCGCCTACCGGCGCACCCTGGCCGAAAGTGATGACCCGGACGCGCTCCGTGCCGAACTCTACGCGCGGTTCCAACCCGTGGAGAACCCGTTCCGAACTGCGGAAAGGTTCGGAATCCAGGACGTCATCGACCCCCGCGACACCCGTCCGATGCTGTGCGAATGGGTACGTCAGGCCTACCGAATCCTGCCCGCACAGCTCGGCACGACCACACGCACCATGCGGGCCTGACCGACACCTCATCGCGAACGCCACTTACGAGGAGCAGACCATGAATCTCCAACACGCAGACGTCCGACGCATCCTTGAACTACTCGACACCGCAGAGCATCTCGATTCGCTGGACCTCCGGATCGGCGACGTCGTCCTGCAGGCGCGCAAACCGGGCGCCGCGCCGACGAGCGCGCTGCCGGTCGAAGCCCTCGCGCCGACGACCGCCCCCGCCACCCCGGCCCCCGCCCCGGCCGTGACGCCGCCGCCCGCGCCGGCCGCCTCGGTCACCGTGAGCAGCCCGGCACTCGCCGAAGTCCCGGATCGGATGATCGCCATCCGGGCACCCATGCCGGGCACGTTCTACCGCACGCCGGCACCGACTCAGCCGCCGTTCGTGGAAGAGGGTCAGCAGATCGAGGCATCCGCGACACTCTGCCTGATCGAGGTGATGAAAATGTTCAACTCGGTCCCGACGCCGACAGCGGGCCGGGTTCATTCGATCCTCGTCGAGCACGGTCAGGCCGTCGAGCACGAGCAGATCCTGATGATCGTCGATCCCACCGACGCGGAGGCCGCAGCATGACCGACGACATCCCAGTCGTTCGGCACGACATCCGGAGAGTGTTCGTCGCCAATCGCGGCGAGATCGCGGTCCGCATCATCCGGGCGTGCCGTCACCTCGGCGTCGAGACCGTGGTCGGGGTTTCCGACGCGGACGTCGACAGCCTGGCCGCGCGGATGGCCGACGAGGTCGTAGTCCTCGGTCCGCCGCAGCCGACCCACAGCTACCTCCGCGCGGACCTGCTGATCCGGGCGGCGAAGCGGACCTGTTGCGACGCGGTCCATCCCGGCTACGGATTCCTGTCCGAACGAGCGTCGTTCGCCCGTGCCTGCCGCGACGCCGGCCTGATCTTCATCGGCCCGACACCCGAGTCGATCGACAGCATGGGCGACAAGATCACGGCGGTGGGCCTGGCATCGGAGGCCGGGGTTCCCTGCGTGCCCGGCTCGGGGGCAGTGTCCGATCCGGACGAGGCTCTGGCGATTGCCACGGAGATCGGGTTTCCGGTGCTGATCAAGGCGACCGCGGGCGGCGGGGGCCGCGGCATGCGGGTCGTGGGGTCGGCGGCGGAACTCCCGGAACTGTTCAGGTCCGCGTCGTCGGAAGCCCAATCGGCCTTCGGCGATCCCACCCTGTACGTCGAGAAGTTCATCGAACGCGCACGGCACATCGAGATCCAGGTCATCGGTGATCAGTTCGGCAACGTCGTCCACCTCGGTGAGCGAGAGTGTTCGACGCAGCGGCGGCATCAGAAGCTGATCGAGGAGGCGCCCTCGCCTGTACTCGGGGAGAGCGAACGGGAAGCGATGGGCGAGAGCGCGGTCCGCCTCGCCCGGAACGTGGACTACGTCGGTGCGGGCACCGTCGAGTTCGTGGTCGACGACCGCGACAACAGCTACTACTTCCTGGAAATGAACACCCGCATCCAGGTCGAGCATCCCGTCACCGAAATGATCAGCGGGCGCGATCTGGTGGCCGAACAGATTCGTATCGCGTCCGGGCTACCGTTGTCCTTCACACAGGACGAGGTGATCCTGGACGGTCATGCGATCGAGTGCCGCATCAACGCCGAAGACCCCGATCGCGGCTTCTTCCCCAGTCCGGGGTTGGTCGAGGAGTGGGGACCACCGAGCGGGCCGGGCGTTCGGGTCGACACCCACTGCTACTCGGGATACACGGTCTCGCCGTACTACGACTCACTTCTCGCGAAGATCATCGTGCACGCCCCCACCCGAGCCGAGGCGATTCAGAAGATGAGCACCGCCCTGTCCGAGTTGACGGTCACCGGTCCGACGACCACCGCCACGTTCCACCACTCGGTGCTCGCTCACCCCGACTTCGCCGCGGGAGCGGTCACCACCAGATGGGTCGAGGACACCTTCCTTCGCCAGTCCCTCACCGAGGCGGGAGCATCGGCATGAGCAACCATCAGATCACCTTCACCGACACCAGCCTGACCGACGGTCAGGCCGCGGTATGGGCGGGTGCATTGGACAATCGGATGGTCCTCGCACCCGCCGCCGCGCTGTCGTCCAGCGGCCTCGCTGCGGTCGAGGTGCTGAGCCCGGCGGTGCTGGACGAATGCCTGGCCCGCGACGAACACCCGCTGCAGCGGGTGGAACTCGCCCATCGGCACTACGGCCCCGTTCCGTTGCGGGCCACCGTCAACCTGCTGACCGGGCATGGGCGGCCGGGTGCCGACGTCCTCGGACCCACGGCGGTCGACGGCTGGCTGACGGCACTGGCAGCTGCGGGCCTGCGGCAGGTGGTCCTGCTGGATCCGTTGCTGGACCTGGTCCGCCTCAAGGCCGCTCTGGAATCTGCCACCACGGCGGGGCTGACCGCCATTGCCGCGCTTCCTTATACAGCCGATGACGGCGTGTCCGACGAAACCTATGCGGAGCGCGCCGCATCTCTCATCGCTGCCGGCGCCGACCGGGTGATGCTGCGAGACGAGAGCGGAGTCCTGACACCGGACCGGGCGCGCACCCTTGTCCCGGCACTGGTGTCGGCGCTCGGTGACACTCCCCTCGACCTGCACACCCGGTGCCACACCGCACTCGGAACCGTCGTCGCCCTCGAGGCCGGCCGGCTCGGCGTCCGCGGCATCGACACCGCACTGCCGTCGGTCGCCAACGGCGCCTCCCTTCCGTCGCTGCCGTCGTTGATCCGCGTCCTGCGACGCGAAGACGTTCAGGGTCTGCCCGACCTCGACGCTCTGCTGTCCGCCGATGCGATCCTCGCCGGGATCGCCGATCAGGAAGGCTTTCCCGCGGCAACCCCGTGGCCGTTCGATCTGGCGACGTACGTCCATCAGCTGCCGGGTGAGGTGGCGGCCGACGTGCGGAGCGCCCTGCGTGAGCGTGGACGGTGGGCCGACCTGCACGAGTTTGCCGCCGAATGCGCGGCCGTGCGCCGTGAGATGGGCTCGCCGCCGATGGTGCCCCCCTTCGCCCGGGCGATCGCCGAGCAGGCGATGTGCCACTTCGGTGGGGAGCAGAGGTACGAGACCCTCCGGCCGGTTCTGCGCAGGTTGCTGCAGGGCGTGTACGGCACGGTGAACGGTGACCAACGCGTCGACCTCCAGGAACGTGTCGGCTCGTTGCTGACGTCCGAATCTGACTCCCCGACAATCGAAGCAGATCTCGCTGCCGATGAGGACGTTCTGCTCGCGTGGATAGCGGGAGTCACGGTCGCGACCGTCCCGCGGAGAGTGGACGTGCAGCCCTACGAAGCATTGACACCCTACGAAAGCCTCACCCGTGGATTGCTCGGGCGGGCCGGTCGCTACGCCACGCTGACCGTGTCCGCGCCCGGTCTCCGCATCCATCTGCAACAGGAAGGGTGAATCACCGTGCTCACCAACCTTCGTCACCTCGTCGAGGCCGAATTCGCCCGGACGGGTCGGCGCCGGACGATCGCCCTCACCGACGGCACGCTCCGGGACGCGCACCAGTGCCTGTGGGCGACCCGGATGCGCACCGAACACATGCTGCCCATCGCGAGCAGGATCGCCGACGCGGGATTCGGTGCCGTCGAGGCCATCGCCATGGTCGGCTTCGACGCGGGAGTTCTGTTCCTGAATCAGGACCCGTTCGAACGGGTGCGGCTGCTCGCTGACCGGATCTCGACGGCTCCGCTACGTGCGGCGGTCCGCAGCAACCTGCTGCACGGCTTCTACCCGCAGCCGGACGACATCAACGAGCTGTTCGTCGAGCGGATGTTCGTCAACGGGATCCGTGACTTCGCGGTCCTCGACTCCCTGCATTCGTGGGACAACGTGGCACCCGGGATCCGCATCGCGAAGCGGCTCGGCGCGAAGGTCACGATTGCTCTCGTGTTCAACCTCGCACCGGGTTACGACGACGATTTCTACGTGCGGCAGGCACGGGAGGTCATCGACCGGTTCGGCGTGGACACGATTTCTCTTGCCGACGCGGGTGGCAGCCTGACCGTCGAACGCACCCGGACGCTGGTACCGGCGCTGCGAGCGGCGATCGGCGAGACCCGGTTGGAGCTGAACACGCACTGTTTGACCGGGATGGGTCCGCAGGTCGCGCTCGAAGCGGCCGTGTACGGAGCGGATCAAATCCTGACCGCCGTCGATCCGCTGGCCAACGGCAACTCGTTGCCGTCGGCTCAGACGATGGCCCGGGATCTGCGTGCACTGGGGTTCGATGTCGACGTCGACGACCGATCACTCGACGAGGTCGGCGACTACCTGGGCAAGCTCGCCGCGCAACTGGACTACCCCGTCGGAGTCCCCGCGGAGTACGACCCCGCCAATTACCAGACGCAGTACGCCGGTGGCGCCATGACGAACCTCGAGGCTCAGCTGAAGGCCGCAGGAATTTCCGACAGACTGCCGGCGGTGATCGAGGAGATCGGCCGGGTCCGTGAGGAATTGGGTTCCCCGGTCATGGCTACGCCGTTCCCCGCCATCGTCGCCGCCCAGGCCGTCATGAATGTCCTGAACCCCGAGCGCTACGCCGTGGTTCCGGACGAGGTGAAGAAGTACGTGTGCGGATACTTCGGTGCGTTGCCGCTGCCCGTCGACGACAACGTCAAGGATCTCGTGATGAACAACGGGTCGTGCGACATCTCCGAGACACCGCCACAACTCGACCCGATCCTGCCGGAACTGCGCAGACGGTACGGCCACCTGTCGCCGGACGAGATGATCCTGCGGTACATGTACGGCGACCAGAAGATCGACGCACTCGTCCCGGTCGAGGACACCTTCTCCGTCCAGCAGTCGATCGTGGAGCTGGTGGCCGGACTCGGTCGGATGCGGAGCAAGCACACCGTGCGCCTGGTGGCTCCCGGCCTCGAACTGCGGGCCAATGGCTGACACCCCGGTACGGCCGGAACCCCGGCCCACCGCCGAGACCGAGGCGTACTGGGATGCGGCCCGGGAGGAACGCCTGGTGGTCCAACGGTGCGAGCAGTGCGGGCGTCATCAGTTCTACCCCCGCGCCTTCTGCACGGTCTGCCTCTCCGAGAACCTCGAATGGGTGGACTCGGCGGGAGCGGGAACCATCTACACCTTCACGATCTGCCGGGTTCCCGCCAATCCGTCGATGGCCGACAAGGTTCCCTATGCCGTGGCCGTCATCGAACTCGACGAGGGTGTGCGCTTGCTGACCAACATCGTGGACTGCCCGATCGATCGCATCCGCGTCGGTGCCCGCGTCGAAGTGCGCTTCGAACGGATCAGCGCCGAGACGATCCTTCCCCAATTCACTCTGACAGAGGTGGACGACCGATGATCACCGACTACTTCGACACGGGTGCTGCCCGGTACCCGGACCGAACGTTTCTGCAGTCCGACACACTGCGGCTCAGCTACCGGGACGTCGTCGTCGCGTCGCACGCGATCGCGCACGGACTGACCCGGGAAGGGCTGGCGAGCAGCAGGATCGGAATTCTGTCCCCCAACCATCCCGACGGCTTCGTCGCGATGCTCGGGATCCTGCGCGCGGGCGCCACCTATGTGCCACTCAACGCCCGCGACCAGATCGAGGACCTGATCTGGTTCATGCGATTCACGGAGATGTCGGCGCTGGTGTACCACGAGCAGTACCTCCCCCACATCGACCGGATCCGGTCCGAAGTACCCACGCTCACCTCCTGCATCGCGTTCGGCGAGCACTCTGCGGCAGGGCTCAGCACCGAGGCCTGGAAGCGGGAGCACAGCGGACAGACCTGCAACACTCGACGAGGCCTCGACGACATTGCGCTGATCAAGTCCTCCGGCGGCACCACCGGCCGCCCGAAGGCCATCATGCAGAGCCACCGCTGTCTGCTCGCCGCCTACCGGATCGCCAACCAGTTCACCGCACCCGCGAAGGATCCGGTGCATCTGGTGGTTGCGCCGCTGACCCACGCTGCGGGAGCAACGGCAATGGGGCTCTCGGCCTTCGGTACCCGCAATGTGATCGCGCCGTCGACCGATCCCGCCACCGTGCTCGAACTGATCGAACGCGAGCACGTCACGCACCTGTTCCTACCGCCGACGATGATCTACCGGATCCTGGCGCATCCCGACGCCCACACACGTGACTGTTCCTCCCTCGAGTACGTCATCTACGGCGCCGCACCCATGTCCGTCGACAAACTCGAAGAAGGACTGAGGCTGTGGGGTCAGGTCTTCGTCCAGTTCTACGGTCAGTCCGAGGCACCGGGCGTGATCACGTGCCTGTCTCGGCAGGATCACTACCTCCGCGACGATCCCGCGGGTGTGAAGCACCTCGCGTCGGCAGGCCGGCCGACCGGGGCCTGTGAGGTGGCGCTGATGGATGAGGGCGGCAACGTCGTCCCGGCCGGTGAGCGCGGGGAGATCGTCGTCCGAGGTGAGCTGGTCTGTCCCGGGTACCTCGACAATCCCGAGGCCAACGCCGAAGCCCACCGCTTCGGCTGGCACCACACCGGAGACATCGGGGTCTTCGACGAGAGCGGATACCTCTATGTCGTCGACCGGACGAAAGACGTGGTGATCTCGGGTGGTTTCAACATCTACCCCAGCGAGATCGAACAGCTGATCTGGTCGCATCCCGCCGTTCAGGATTGTGCGGTGGTCGGCGTGCCCGACGAGGACTGGGGTGAGCGGCTCACCGCGGTGATCGAACTGAAGTCGGAGTCCGAGGCGACCGCCGAGAACATAATCGAGATGTGCCGCAACCGGTTCGGCAGCATGAAGACCCCCAAGCAGGTCGAGTTCTGGGAGTCGCTGCCGCGCAGCGCGGTCGGCAAGGTCCTCAAGAAGGACGTCCGCGCCAAGATCATCGCCGCACACCTGCGGGCGGACTGAGAGATGGCGGACAACAGAGCACTGGCGGGGCGGTACGCCATCGTCGGGGTCGGTGAGGCCGGTCTGGGCAAGGCACCGGCCGGTGCCACGGCGCTGTCGCTGCAATGCCGGGCCGCCCGCTCGGCGATGCTCGAGACCGGACTCGGCCCGGCCGACATCGACGGGGTCTTCGCGCACTGGGACGACCGCGCGAACGCACTGCTCGTGGCGGAGTACCTGGACATTCACCCCCGGTACGTCGACAACACGGTGGTCGGCGGCCAGTCCAACATCACCCATCTGGTCCACGCGATGGCGGCGATCGACGCAGGATTGTGCGAGGTCGCCCTCGTCGCCTACGGCAGCACACAGCATTTGGACAAGAGTCGCGCGCGGGGCGGCGTCGTCCAGGACCCGCGCTCACCGATGGGCCAGTTCGCGACGCCGTACGGCATGCTCAATCCGGTCGGGTACTACGCGATGCTGGCCCAGCTGTACGCGAGCCGGTTCGGCTGTGTGCCAGAGCATCTCGGGGAGGTGGCCCTCGCGGCTCGCAGGTGGGCGCAGCTCAATCCGAACGCGGCGCGGCGGGAACCCCTGACCATGGAGGACTATCTCGCGTCACCGGTCATCGCCGACCCACTCCGCAAGCTCGACATCTGTCAGATCAACGACGGTGCCGGTGCCATGATTCTGACGAGCGCGGGACGTGCCGCCGATCTGGCGCAGAAGCCGGTGTCGATTCGGGGTTTCGGTGATACCTACCGACATCACATGACCCCGCTCGGTACGGAGGACTGGCTCGACAACGGAGCGCTACGTGAGATCGCCGACGACGCACTGGCGATGGCGCGGCTCGACCGGCAGGACATCGACGTCGTCCAGATCTACGACGCCTTCACCATCAACGTGCTCGTCGCGCTCGAAGGGCTCGGGTTCTGTGAACCAGGCGGTGCCGGCGCATTCGTCGGAGGCGGGCGAATAGCTCCCGGCGGGACATTTCCGCTGAACACCTCCGGTGGAGGGCTCTCATTCAATCATTCCGGTCAGTTCGGAATGCAGTTGATGATCGAGGCCGTCCGTCAGCTACGCGGCGAATGCGCCGCACGCCAGGTTCCGGATGCGCGTACCTGTCTGGTCCAGGCCGGAGGGATGGTCATGTCCGCGTACATGGTGATGATCCTCGGCACCGACTGACCCATCACTGAATCTGCGCCCGGTTCCGCATCTTTCGACTTCGTCGACCCCGAATACCCCCAAGGAGGTTCGTCATGGACAAAACCACTGCGGTACCAGATGTCATGGTGACTGCCAACCTGCTGTCGCGTCTCGACCGTCTGCCGATGACCAGGACAGCTCTGCTGACAACCATACTCGTGACGGTCATCTGGGTCGCCGAAGGATTCGAAACGGGGGTCATCGGCCCGATCTTGCTGCTCGTGAAGGAGCCCTGGGGTCTGACGGCTCAGGGAACCGCTCAGCTCGGGATCGCGTCCACCGGCGGCATCATCGTGGGGGCAGCCCTCGCCGGTCGCATCATCGACCGGTACGGCCGTAAAAGTGTCCTGCTCTGCGGTGTTTCGTTGTTCTCGCTGTTCTCTGCCCTGTGTGCAGTGTCGGCGGACGTCGGGTGGATCATGGCGATGCGGGTTCTCGGTGGACTCGCACTGGGTGCGGTCTTTCCCATTCCGTACCTCATGCTCTCCGAACTACTCGGTACCCGGTCCCGCGCCCGAATGATCGCGGCGGCGTCCGCGGTGCTCGCGCTGAGCTATCTGGTCCCGCAGGCGGCGGCCCTCGTCATGGTCGGTCATCTGCCGGTCGATCTGGCCTGGCGCATCCTGTTCCTCCTCGGTGGCCTGCCGATCCTCGCGGTGCCGCTGATCTACCGGAATCTGCCCGAAAGCCCTCGGTGGCTGCTGCTGAAGGGCCGCACAGACGAAGCGCGCGCACTGGTCGAGCAGTTGGAACGCGAGGCCGGGTACCACCACGAGAATGACCTCGTACACCCCGAGATCGCCACCGTCGTGCGCGCCGAGTACGAGTCCGGCGCCGAACGGGGAAGCGGGACAGCCGATCTGTTTCGCAGGCCGTTGCTCGGCAGATTCATGCTGTGCCTGCTGATCTGCGCCGGCGCAAGCGCGGGCGCCTATGTGCTCTTGGTCTACGCCTCGGTCATGTACGCGGATATGGGGATGACAACCCAGGGAGCGTTGGTCACCACCATCGGAATCATCATTGCCGGCGCGGTGGGGGCGATCGCGGTGGGACAGTTCGCCGACAGGCTCGGCCGCAAGAAGACCTTTCTCCTCTACAGCGTCGGCGCCATCTTCGGATTCAGTGCGCTCGCACTGTCTCAGAACGTTGCACTCGCTGTCACGTGCGGGTTTGTCAGCGCGTTCTTCTGCACGGGTCTGGTTCCTTTCACCAAGCTGTTCACGTCCGAACAATTCCCCACCCATGCGAGGGGTACCGCCGCCGGATTCGTGGAATCCGCGAGCAGGTGCTTCGGTGGAGTCCTCGTCGTCGCATCGATCCCCTTCATCCAGAACAAGCTGGGAACGAGTGCACCGTTCTGGCTCATCTGCGCGATCTTCCTCGTGTGCCTCGGGCCCGTCATGCTCGGTGCTCGGGAAACCCGAGGCATGAGCATCGACCGAGCAGGAGCGGTCTGAAGTGTCATCCTTGCAGGAGTTCCGGTCGGCCGACTCGGACATTCCGCACCGTTGACGGTGACAGAATGGCGACTACGGGTGATCCGAGTCGACGGGAGACGTCGTGGACGGAATGTTCGGAGCTCATCGGCCACGTAGGCGAGCGGCCTGGATTGCGATGGCCGCGATGCTCCTGACCGTGGCGGCGTGCGGGCAATCGAGTAGCGACTCCGCCGTCGACGATGCCCCGCTGGGAAAACCCACGGTCACGGCCACAGCAAGTGTCGGAAAGGGGCCACTCCTCGATGTGACGGTGGACCCGTCCACCGGTACCGCCTATGTCACCAGCAGCGGTGACGACTTGTTGTCGCTGATCGACGCCGACGGCGGCATCAGTGCCATCGAGGCGGGCCGGGCACCGAGCGGGGTGGCGGTGGATCCGTCCACCCACACCGCGTACGTGACGAGCCTGGCCGAGGGAGCGGTGTCGGTGGTCGACATCGCATCCCGGGCCGTCACGGCCACCATCCCCGTCGGTGCCCTACCCCAGGGCATCGAGGTGGATCCGTCGACCCACACCCTCTACGTCGCCAACGTCGAAGACGGTTCGGTGTCCGTCATCGACACCGAAACCCGCACCGTCTCCGCCACCGTCGAGGTCGGGGACCGACCCGGGGGAATGGGCGTCGATCCGTCCACCCACGCGCTGTACGTCGCGACGACGGGGCCGGGCGGGACGGTGTCGGTGATCGATGCCGAAACCCTCACCGTCACAGACACGATCGCCGCCGGCCGCAGTCCTCACGACGTCGCAGTCGATCCCTCGACCCGGACGGCGTTCGTGCCGAATGCAGACGACGGTACGGTGTCGGTGATCGACCTCGAAACCCTCACCGTCACAGACACACTGCGAGTCGGGAAGCAACCCTACGGGGCGACCGTCGACCCATCGGCGGACACCGCCTACGTCACCAACATGGATGACGGGTCGGTGTCCGTGATCGACACCGAGACCCGCACCGTCACCGACACCGTCCCGGTCGGGAGCGGTCCGCAGGGTGTGGCCGTCGACCCGACCAGCCACACCGCCTACGTCGTCAACGTCGCCGACGATACGGTGTCGGTGATCGAGCGGTAGCGGTGCCAGCTCCCCTACGCGGTCAGGTTCGGTCATCCCGAACGAGCTGGAGCCACGACTGCGACGCTACCGAATCGTCGGCGCGCGCGGGGCGGGGTGTGCCACTGTTGGGAGAGACCGAAAGCCGCGGCCCACCTGGAGACGGTATGACACGAAAAGCGATCGGCGTCGTCGTCGCGATAGTGGTGTTCGGTGGATTGGCCGGATGCGGCGGCGACACGACCGAGACGGCGTCGGTGTCGGTGTCGGCGACGGCATCGGTCAACGCCACCGAGGAGCAGGACGCGGTTCTCGCTCAGGAAGCGAGGTGGCTGACGGCCATCACTGCCGGCGACCGCGACACGATCGAATCGATCCTGAGTCCCGACTTCAAGCACATCACCAGCGAGGGCACACTGCTTGGTCGTGACGAGGAGATCGCGAGCATCGTTCCGGTGACGTTCACGATGAATGCTACCGAGCAGACCGTCGACATCGTCGGCGACACCGCCGTGATCCACGGCGTCAACACCCTCACCGAGTCGGGCAATGTGCTGGCCCGGGAACGCTTCACCGACGTGTTCGTCAAGCAGAACGGCACGTGGATGGCCCTGTCGGCGCAGGAGACCGCGATCTGACCGTCAGCCAGGTGTCAGGGAACGAAAAAGGTCCCGAAGCCCGGTGTTCCGATCGCCTGCGGGTCGACGAATGCGAGGACCTGACCGGAGCCCGGACGAATGGTGACGGGTTGCGCATCCAGCGTCGGGAACGCTGCGGATCCGGACGCACCCGTGCCGAGACTCACCCAGTGGACGACCGCGAAGTGCGGGTTTCCGTCCCCCGGAGTGCGGCGCACGTGCAACACTGCGGCGCCTGGTTGTTCGCCGACGGTCGCGGCGAGTCGGGGCGTGGGCAAGTCGACGAGCGGGATGACGGGGTCGACCTGGAACGGAACCGTGCTCGGTGCGGCTGTCGCGGTCCCCGACGCCAGGAAGCCGGAGATCGCGAGGGTCGCAAGGACGGTGGCGCCGACACGTCCGACAGCGTTGAGTGCGGTCATACGGATCGACCCTAGTCACTCGACCGCGACTCGGTGCCGGTTCGCGTCTCAGGCGGTGGCGGGGACGAGTTCGGCGATCAGGGCTTCGACTCGCGCCTTGATCTCGTCGCGGATCGGACGAACCGCGTCGACGCCCTTGCCTGCCGGATCGTCGAGCGCCCAGTCCCGGTAGCTGACCCCGGGGAAGACGGGGCAGGCGTCGCCGCAGCCCATTGTGATCACCACGTCGGAGGTTTCGACCGTGTCGGGGGTGAGGATCTTCGGGGATTGGTCGGAGATGTCGATCCCGATCTCGGCCATGGCCTCGACCGCTGCCGGGTTGACGGTCTCGGCCGGCGCGGACCCGGCTGAGCGGACCTCGATTCGATCACCGGCGAGGTGGGCCAGGAATCCGGCGGCCATCTGGGAGCGGCCGGCGTTGTGGACGCAGACGAACAACACACTGGGCCTGGTCATGACGGCGAACCTTCCGTAGCGGACGCGCGAAACCGGGAACGGAGTGCGAGCGACACATAAACCAGCCCGACGAGGACAGGGACCTCGATCAGCGGTCCGACGACACCGGCCAGGGCCTGCCCCGACGCCGCGCCGTAGGTGGCGATGGCGACGGCGATGGCGAGTTCGAAGTTGTTGCCCGCGGCGGTGAACGCGAGAGTGGTGGTGCGCTCGTAGCCCAGGCCCATGACGGCGCCGAGCGCGTAGCCGCCGCCCCACATGATCGCGAAGTACGCCAGCAGCGGGACCGCGATCCGGACGACGTCCCACGGCTGGGACGTGATCCGGTCGCCCTGCAGGGCGAAGAGGATCACGATCGTGAACAGCAACCCGTACAGCGCCCAGGGCCCGATCTTCGGGATGAACTTGGTTTCGTACCAGGTGCGGCCCTTGGCCTTTTCGCCGAAGCGGCGGGTGAGGTAGCCGGCAACCAACGGGATGCCCAGGAAGATGAGCACCGACTTCGCGATCTGCCACGGGGAGGTGTCGATGGTGGTCTGCTCGAGGCCGAGCCAGCCGGGCAGCACGGACAGGTAGAACCAGCCGAGCGCGGCGAACATGATCACCTGGAAGACCGAGTTGATCGCGACCAGCACGGCGGCTGCCTCGCGGTCACCGCACGCGAGGTCGTTCCAGATGATGACCATGGCGATGCAGCGGGCCAAGCCGACGATGATCAGCCCGGTGCGGTACTCCGGCAGATCCGGCAGGAGCAACCAGGCGAGGGCGAACATCAGCGCCGGACCGAGCACCCAGTTCAGTACCAACGATCCGATGAGCAGTCTGCGGTCGCCGGTGACGGTGTCGAGTCGGTCGTAGCGGACCTTGGCGAGCACCGGGTACATCATGATCAGCAGGCCGAGGGCGATCGGCAACGAGATGCCGTCGATCTCCACCGCGGACAGGGCATCACCCAGGCCGGGAATCATCCGGCCGAGGAGCAGTCCGGCGACCATGGCGACGCCGATCCACACCGGCAGGAACCGGTCCAGGGTGGAGAGTTTGCCGACGACGGCCGGGTGTTCGGTGGTCGAGACCTCGCTCATGCCGGAACCTCCGTGGAGGTGCAGGTCTCGGACGGGACGACCGGTCCGCTCTCGGTCAGCAGCACAGCGGACAGCTGCTGCAGCGCCGACGGGATCACCCAGTAGTACACCCAGGTGCCGCGACGCTCGCAGTCCAGCAGGCCGGCGGCGCGCAGCACCTTCAGGTGATGCGAGATCGTCGGCTGCGACAAGTCGAACGACTCGGAGATGTCGCACACGCAGGCTTCGCCGCCGGCGTGGCTGGCGATCAGGCTCAGCAGGCGCAGGCGCACCGGATCGCCGAGGGCCTTGAACATCCGGGCCAGATCCCCGGCCCAGTCCTCGGTCAATGGTTCACGCGCGAGCGGCGAGCAACACGCGCCACCGTCCGACAACTCCTGATTCGACATGCGTCGATATTGACAGATGTCGAATCAGGGCGCAACGTAGCGGACGGCCCAGGTGCGGATCAGGCCGTACTACTCGGCACGTCCGGACGGGAAGTGCACCGACCCGTCATTCCCGATGCAACCACCCTGGACGGGGCCGCTGCCGAAGAAGACGCCGTTGAGTTGCCCACTTTGTCCGGGAGCGTTCGATCCGACCCCGGCACCGCCGACGCCGATCGCCCCGCACTGGTAACTGTTGTTGTCGGCGGGGGTGTTGGGGTCGGCGTGGACGTGGAGCTGCGAGCCGGGTGTGCTCGGGTCCCCATGAAATGCCGGTGCCGCCGCCGCGACGCCCGAACCGAGCGCAAAACAGGCGGCGATCGCGGCCGAGGTAATCGCCGTGCGCAACGCGAACGTGTTCATCTGATGTCACCTTTGATTCGATTGTCGCCCGGCGCCTCACCGGCCGATGATTCTCGGGTTACACATGATTTCGGTGTAGCCATTTTCCCGATGAAACAATTATGGTCCGAGCGGTTGGCGGAAATCACCCCTTCCAGCGCTTATCGGTGTTTTACACGCGATGCCCGCACCCACTCGCCACGGTCGACGCAGCCCTGGCGTGACCGCGAGCGGCGTCGTCGCACCGAAACTGCTTGACCCCGAGGGGTTCACGTGCGAGTTCCGGACAACCGCTAGCGTTGGAGTGCCCGACACTCGCACGTCCGAAGGGGAGACTGCCACGCATGGCCGCTGACGAGATTTCGGAAGGCAACGACGCGCACCCCACCGCGACGCCACGGTTGCGCCGGCGGCTGGGAGTATTCGACTCGGTGATGATCGGCCTCGGGTCGATGATCGGGGCGGGGATCTTCGCCGCGCTGGGGCCTGCCGCGGCCGCCGCCGGAGGCGCCCTGCTCGTCGGGTTGGCGGTGGCCGCGGTGATCGCGTACTGCAATGCTCACTCCTCGGCCCGGCTCGCCGCGCTGTACCCGCAATCCGGTGGCACCTATGTCTACGGCCGTGAACGCCTGGGACCGTTCTTCGGGTATCTCGCGGGCTGGGGATTCGTGGTCGGCAAGACAGCCTCGTGTGCCGCGATGGCCCTGACCGTCGGCGCCTACGCCTGGCCCGGCCGCGAGCACCTCGTCGCGGTGATCGCCGTCGTCGCCATCACGGCGGTGAACTACCTGGGTGTGCAGAAGTCGGCCCTGGTCACCCGGGTCATCGTGTTCACGGTGCTCGCGATCCTCGCTGTCGTCGTCGTCGTGTGCCTGACCGGTTCCGATACCGGCTTCGACGGCCTCGCGATCACCTCCGGGCACGGCGTGGCCGGAGTTCTGCAAGCCGCCGGCCTCCTGTTCTTCGCGTTCGCCGGGTACGCCCGGATCGCCACGCTCGGCGAGGAGGTGAAGGACCCGGCCCGGACCATCTCCCGGGCGATACCCATCGCTCTGACGATCACGCTCGTCGTGTACCTGTGCGTCGCGATCGCCGTCCTGACGGCGCTCGGCGCCGACGCACTCGCGGCCGCGACGGACCCGCTCGCGCAGGCCGTTGCCGCTGCGGGGTTCGGGGGCCTCGAGCCGGTGGTCCGGGTGGCTGCGGTGATCGCCGCGCTCGGCTCGCTGCTCGCCCTGATCCTCGGGGTGTCACGGACCACGTTCGCGATGTCGCGGGACGGCCACCTGCCACGTCTACTCGACGCCGTCCACCCCCGGTTCGCGGTGCCCTACCGAGCCGAGCTGGCGGTCGGTGTGGTGGTGGCGCTCCTCTCCGCGACAGCGGATCTGCGCGGCGTCATCGGGTTCTCCTCGTTCGCGGTGCTGGTCTACTACCTGATCGCCAACGCATCGGCCTGGACCCTGTCCTCGAAACCGTGGTCGCGGCTGGTTGCCGGCGTCGGCGCCCTCGGGTGCCTCGTTCTCGCCGCATTCCTCCCCTTCGCCTCGGTGATCTCGGGTGTGATCGTCCTCGGGCTCGGCGCTGTGATCTACGGGATCCGCACTTCCCTCCGTACCTGACGGTCGGGGTGTGTGCGCTACCCCGCAGAGCATTTCGATTCTCAGGTCGCGGTGGCCAATTGTCGTCTCGCGTGGGAGTCTTCAACGACCATCCTTGCGCCGGGAGAAGGTGAGAATGTTAATCCTGGTTCGGCACTCCCATGCAGGCGAGAAGAAGCTGTGGCACGGCCCCGACGCCGAGCGGCCGCTGAGCCCACTCGGGCACGAGCAGGCCCACGGTTTCGTCGCGGCGCTGGGCGGAATCGAGATCGCGAGTCTGTTCTCGAGTCCCACCACCCGCTGTCGCCAGACCCTGTTTCCACTCGCCGAGGCGCGCGGTCTGCCTGTCCACGATCACCCGCTGCTGGCACCGGACGCGTCCCCCGACGAACTGTTCGCCGTACTCCACGGGCCCGACGCCGACCGGGCAATCTTCTGCACGCACGGGGAGATCCTCAACGCGCTGGCGGAGTTCGCGCGGTCGCGAGGGGTACCGGACGTCCCGCCCTCGGGCGCGACCGCGAAAGGCGGCGCGTGGTTCGTCGACTGCGGTGCAGGTCCGTCCCCGACGCTGCGTTACCTCGCGCCGATTCCGGCGGGCTGATCTCGACCTCTAGGTCGACGCGAGCCGGGCGGCGTCCTCCCGGGCCTGCCGTGCCTTCTGCAGTTCCAGGCCGTACAGCAGGCCGAACGTGAAACCGTTCTCGCCGGGCGTCGCGCCGGCGCGGGCACCGAGAGTCCGGAGCGTCTCCGCGGCGACGACGCTGTCCTGGTGCTCGCCGAGAATCTTCTGCATCTTCTTGAACCGTGCCGCTTTCTTCTTCGCCGTCTTCTTTCCCAGAATCGGTGCGGCGAGTTCGGCGGCGTACCGGGCTCGTTTGGCGGCCTTCCGCGCGCGGTGCAGGGCCGCATCGTCGTCGCCGGCAGTCGCGGTGGTGACGCGTGTGAGCGCCTTGCGTTCGGCCTTCCGCACGCACTTGTCGATCACGCGGGGATCGTCGCCGGCCTCGGCGGTCAGCGGTGGACTGGTGCGCCACCGCGCCAGCGTGGCCAGCAGCGCACGGTAGCGGTCACCGTCGAGGGCTTCCATTACTTCCTTCGTACGACGGAGTTGCTCGGCGAGCAGATCGTTCTCGATGCGTGCGGCGACCGGGCCCATCACCAGTTCGGAAGGCAGGGCCGCGAGGGCGTCCGCGAAGCGTGCGCGTTGCACCTGCCGATCCCGCACCTCCCCGAGCAACCCGGCGTACCAGGACAGTTCCGCGTCGAGTTCTGCCCGCGCGATCGGTTCGAACAGGCGCTTGAACACCCGTAGCGTGCTGCGGAAACGTCGGATTCCCACGCGGGTGGGGTGGACCGGGTCCAGCCCTCGACGCAACCACACGTCGCCGGCGACGATCGCCTGAACCTGAGCGTCCAGGTAGTCGACGAGCACCGCTTCCACGGTCGTTCGGGTCGTGTCCCTGCCGTCGACCGCGAGGTGCGCGACGGTGAGCACACGGCTGAGCTTCGACGGATACGGGGACGGCTGCGCACCGCGGCGGGTGAGGCGCTTACCGATCTTCCTGAGCAGTTTCTCGTTCCCGGCGTCGCCGAGTTCGACCTCCACCTCGCGCCACTCACTCAGGACAGCGCGTTCACCGGCGACGGCACCGCGCACCCGGTCGTCGGCCACTTCCGCCAGCAGGCGGTCGTCGCGGTCGAGGAGTCGCTGTGTGCGTCTCACGGTTTTCAGCGTCGCCACCGGATGCACAGGTTTACCCAGCGCGACACCCGCAATCATGGTCGCCAAATCGTCAGGAAGCGCGTCACTCTCACCCGAAGGCATCCGAATCTCGGTGCGGGCCTTGTCTGCGGGAACCTTCAACTGCCACCCCACATCGGCGTCCCCGGTCCGGCGGCGGAACGTGATCTTCTGACGGAGCAGATCGCGGTCATCCGTGTCGTAGTAGACGCTGTTCAGATTCACCGTGCCCTGCTCGATCCGTCCACCGGCAGGCAACACGTCCTCGAGATCCGGAAGGACGAACTCGAGCCCCACCTCGTACTTGTCTTCCCGCTCGCGCTGCATCGACACCATGGATCCAGTCTGCACCCCGAATATGTCCGGAGCACCCGCAACGGCGGAGAAGTGGAGACGTACGGGTGGACAGTGCGGCGGTTCGGATTTAGTCAACAGTACGGTTACCCCCTGGTGATCCATGCCATAGCGTTCCCATTCGTCAGCCGGCGAGTGCGACGCCAACGAGGTCCCGCACTCCCGGGACGCCCACCGAAAGGATCATCATGACGACCACCGAGAACATCGTCGAAACCCGCCCCGCCCCCTTCACCTGGGCACAGTCCGCCCAGTACAGCCAGGGCGCCAAGGCAGGCGACTTGGTGTTCACGTCCGGTCAGGCCGGTTACGACGACGCCGGCAACCTCGTCGACGGTGGCTTCGAGGCCCAGGCACGCCAGGTGTTCCGCAACATCGAGAAGATCCTGCATCAGCACGGCGCCTCGATGTCGTCGGTGGTCAAGCTGACCGCCTACCTGGGCAACCGCGACGACTTCGACGCATTCAAGAAGGTCCGCGCCGAATTCTTCACCAGCCCCTGGCCCGCGGTGACCGCGGTGCAGAACTCGTTCCTCGTCGAGGGCATGCTGTTCGAGGCGGACGCCGTCGCCGTGTCCGGCGCCCAGCGAGTCCTCGCCGACACCGACGCCAGCTAGCCCCTGGCTGGACTCCGACCCTTTCCATCACCAGTACAGAACTGGGATTCCATGTCTGACACACTCTTTCCCACCCTGTTGTCCCCGCTGCAGGTCGGTGACGTCACCCTGAAGAACCGGATCTTCTCCTCCGGGCACGACACTGTGATGGTCCACGACGGCGCGGTCACCGACCAGCTCGTCGAATACCACCGCGCCCGGGCAGCCGGCGGTGCCGGGCTGATCATCATGCAGGTCGCCGGTATCCACGAAACCGCGCGGTACACCTACCACGTGCTCATGGCCACCGACGACAGCTGCATCGCGGGATATCGGCGCGTCGCCGAGGCCGCCCACGAGCACGGGTGCGCCTTGTTCGGCCAGGTGTTCCATCCGGGCCGGGAGATCATGGAATCCCAGGACGGTGCGCTTCCGGTCGCGTACGCCCCGTCGGCCGTTCCGAACGAACGATTCCGGGTCATGCCCCGGCCGATGTCCCAGGCGATGATCGCCGAGGTCGTGGCTGGATATGCGGCCGGGGCGCGCCGCCTCCAGCGGGCCGGCCTCGACGGTGTCGAGATCGTCGCCAGCCACGGCTACCTGCCCGCCCAGTTCCTCAACCCCGAACTGAACCTGCGCACCGACCAATACGGTGGCGACCTCGACAATCGGATGCGGTTCCTGCGCGAGATCATCTCGGCCGTCCGAGAGGCGGTCGGACCGGGGTTCGCGGTTGGCGTCCGCGTATCCGGCATCGAACACTCCTCCGTGGAGGACGAGCCCACCGACATCGTGGAGGTGTGCCGCAGGCTCGACGCGGACGGGTCGCTGGACTACCTGAACATCACCGAGGGCACATCCGCCAGCCGGTCCGGATCGTTGCATATCGTTCCGCCGATGAGCGAGGAAGCCGCCTACACTGCACCCGCCGCAGCGAAGATCAAGGCGGCTGTGTCGATTCCGGTGCTCGTCGCCGGGCGGATCAACCAACCGCAGGAAGCCGAGATCGTCATCGCCAAGGGACAGGCGGACGCCTGCGCGATGACCCGCGCCCTGATCTGCGACCCGGACATGCCTGCCAAAGCGCAGGCCCAGCGTCCGGACGACATCCGGGCCTGCATCGGCTGCAACCAGGCGTGCATCGGCCACTTCCAGGCCGGCTACCCGATCTCGTGCATCCAGCGCCCCGAGACCGGACGCGAACGCGAGTTCGGCACCCTGGTGATCACCCCGAAGCCGAAGGACGTCATGGTCGTCGGCGGCGGGCCCGCCGGGATGAAGGCGGCCGCGGTCGCCGCCCAGCGCGGTCACCGGGTCACCCTGTACGAGGCAAGCGGGCGAGTCGGTGGGCAGGTGTTGCTGGCCGAGCGGCTTCCCGGCCGGTCCGAGTTCGGTGGCGCCGCAACCAATCTGCAGTCCGAACTCGACCGCTACGGGGTCATCGTGAAAACCCGCGTCGAGGTGGATGCGACGATGATCACCGCGGAACGTCCCGACCACGTCATCATCGCGACCGGCGCCACCCCCTATCGGCCGCCGCTCGAGCTGGACGGGGACATGCCGGTGCTCGAGGCGTGGGATGTGATCGGCACGGGCGGCGGCAACACCCCCAAGGGTGAGATCGTCGTGGCGGACTGGCGAGGCGACTGGACCGGCCTCGGAGTCGCAGAAATGCTCGCCCGGGAAGGGCGCAAGGTGACCCTGTGCGTCAACGGCTACGCGGCCGGTGAACAGCTGCAGCAGTACACCCGTATCGCGATGCTGCGGGCGGCTACCGAGGCGAAGGTTCGGGTGATCCCGCATGCCCGCCTGTTCGGGGCCGACGACGACACCGTCTACCTGGTCAACACGCTGACCGGCGAACCGATCATTCTCGACGGCGTCGACGGACTCGTCCTCGCCCTCGGCCACCAGCAGAACGACGCCCTGCTCGCCGAGGTCGAATCCACCGGCATCCCGTTCACCGGAGTCGGCGACTGCCTCGCCCCGCGCACCGTCGAAGAGGCGGTCCTCGACGGCTTGCGGGCTGCCGCTGCCCTCTACGAGCCCTGTTCAGTCGGTGAGTGAAAACGCGTGGGCGCGTGCACGAAGCGCCAACCACAGCATCGCGATGTCCGATGAAGCCTTCAGGTTTCGTCCTGTCACCGACTCGATCTTCCGGAGCCGGAAAGCAAGGGATTGCCGGTGGATTCCGAGCTGGTCCGCTGTCGCGGTCCAGCTTCGGTCGTGAGTGAGGAAGGTTTCGAGAGTCTCGACGAGGTTCGACTCGTGTCCCCGGTCATACAGCAGGAGATCTCCGAGGATTGCGTCGGTAGCTTGCCGGGCGTCGGTCAGGGTGCGCGGCACGAACAGTGGCACATCGGTGGAGTATCGAGCGGCGGGTACGCCGGTCGATCGGGCGGTGTCCAAGGCCCAGCTCGCCTGGCGGGCGCTGTCCGAGATCTGTCCGATCGCGGTAGCCGACGGCGACGCTCCCATCGCCCGGGTTTTGCCGCTGAGCAGGTCGATGGTCTCGGAGCACCTTACGGTGGGGAGCAGCATGTAGGCGTGCTCGTCGAGTATGGCGGTCACGTTCGGAACGCCTCGGTCTCCCGCTATCGTCCTGGCAGCGGGAAGGAAGTCGGTATCGAAGCTCAACACCGTCCACTCGGGCGCGGACAGGTCGAATTCTTCGAGGAGTGGTGTGACAGCTTCGGGTGCGTCGGAGCCGGCGAGGATTCGCTGCAGCAGGGCTTCACCGACTTCGTCGGCGTACTCCCGCTCCCTGGTGACCTTTTCGACTTCGACGCCGATCAGGGTCCGCACGTGCAGCAATGCAAAGGCATCGACATCCGTCGCCGGGCTTCCCTCCATGACCAGCATGCATTTGCGGTGAGTGGGGAGTGCATGGGCGGTCATCACGTAATCCGCGCCTTCTACGAGCGTGAGGTGGGCAGGGAGTCGATCGAGTGTGCCCGCGACACTCGACGTCAGTGACCGGATGGCGTTCTCGGACAATGCATTGTCCGTGGCGAGAACCTCGGTGCCATGCTCTACGTCGACGACGTGCAGGGTGAATCGCAGTTCTCGCGAGAGTCTGACCAGAAGACTCGTGTCCGCCAGCACAGTCGAGCGTGCGTGCTCGTAGAGTCGGCTCAGTCGTGCGACCGTGCTGACTTGAACACTCTGACTCGCAACCGCCACGGTCCGTCCTATTGCCGCGAACGGGGTCGTGTGGCTGCACCGAAGGATGGGGAAGTTCAGTCTGTCGGCCCTATCCAGCATCGCGGCCGTCAGCGGTGGTGCGGTCTCATCGTCTCCGATGATGACGCCTGCCAGTCCCTTTTCGTGAAGGCGTTCGATGAACGTGCACTGTTCTCGTTCGTCCGACGGCACACACAAACCGGCGGTCATCAGCAGCTCGTCCGCCCCCAGCCAGTCCCAGGGGTCGAGTTCCGAGGTGTGCGCCCACGCGATCCGACGGTCGAGCCCCCCGACACCGGCGACGGCCGCGCACCCGAGCTGGTCCATCGCGATGAGGTCACCGACAGTCAATCTCGACATCGTCTTATCCTCGTCTCTCAGTCCTGGCCGCTGCTGATCCGGCGGGTGATCAGTGCCATCCAGAAATCGGCGATGTCGGCGGAACTCTTCATGCTGCGGCCCGTCAGACTCTCGATCTTGCGTAGTCGGTATCCGAGCGTCTGACGGTGGATGACAAGCCGTTTCGCTGTGGCCGACCAGTTCCGGTCCATGGACAGGAATGCATCCAAAGTCTCGACGAGATCACTGTGATGAGCCGCGTCGTAGTCGATAATCTTCCCCAGTACGGCCCGCGTCGCGAAATGCGCCTCGGTCAGTGTGCGGGGAAGGAACAGGGGTGCCGCGGTCGAATACTCGGCAAGGCCGCCACCGGCTGCCCGCGCGGCCTGGAGAGCCCACCGCGCCTGACGAACGCTGTCCGGAACTCGCCCAGTCGTCGCGTTCCGTGCCGACATGCCCATCGCATCGATGTGGCGGTCGAGTAGATCCGCCGCCGCGTCGGCGTCGGCGCTCGAGACCATCAGATAGCCCTCTCCCCCCGCGGAGCACGACAGATACGGAAATCCGCGGTCTCCGATGAGAGTGCGAACGACGTGGAGGTGAGTAGTGTCGAATCCGATTACGCACCAGTTGGTTTCGGTCAAATGCAGTTGGCCGAGCCGAGGAGCAGCCGCCTCCGCGCTGATCGATCCGGCGATCATCTGCTCGAGCAGCTGCGCCCGCGCGACGTCGGAGCGTTCGCGTTCTCGGGTCACCCGCTCTACTTCCACGCCGACCAGGCTCTGCGCATGTAGCAACACGAAGGCATCGACTTCGATGTCGGTGTGCCCCGCGGCGACGAGCATGCACTTGCGGTGGGTCGCGAGGGCGAATGCCGTCGCCGTGGTTTCGGCACCGGCTTCGATCGCCACTCTCGGCGGAAGACGGTCGAGCCGTCCGTCGACGCGGGTGCGCAGTTGATCGACGAGTTCATCTTCCAGTGGATGTGCATCGCGAAGCACTTCGCTGCCGAGCTCGACATCGACGACATGGAGCCGGTGTCCAAGCTCCACCGACAGTCGATCGAGTAGCGAGGTCTCGTCCTCCGGCGACGCGTGCGTGGCGTCGTAGAGCCGACTCAAGCGCGCAATTCGACTGACCTGGACGCTCTGGGCTGCGACGGCGACGGTGCGGCCGATCGCTGCAAACGGTGTTGCATGACCGACCGCGACGACGGGGAAGTGAAGCTCGTCGGCTTCGGACAGCATGCCCTGGGTGAGCGGGGGCGCCAGCAGGTCGTCGCCGATCGCGATGCCGGCCAAGCCTGCCTCGCTGAGACGTCGAATGAACCGCGTCTGTTCGTCCGCCGCTGCCGGCAGGCTCATTCCGGTGGTCATCAACAAGTCGTCTGCACTGAGCCAGTTCCACGGATCGGGCAACTCGCACACATGCGCCCACACCACGGGCCGGTCTACACCGGCCTCACCGGCGACCACGCTGCACGCAAGTTGCCTCATGGCTACCAAGTCGCCGACTGTCAGATTTGACACGAATCACTCCCGGTATTTCACGCCGGTACAAACATCGCCGGCAGAATTATACGCCCGTATGACTCCTCGGCCGCGTGTCTCGGGGTGACGGTCGCTGCCCATTCGTCAGGGGATGAGCACGACGGAACCGGTCGTCTTCCGGTCCTCCAGGTCCCGGTGCGCGTCGGCGGCGCGTTCGAGCGGGTACCGCGCGCCGACACGGACGTTCAGCGAACCGTCCGCGATGGCCCCGAACACTTCTCCTGCCCGCCACGTCAGTTCCTGCCGGGTGCGGACGTAGTGCGCGAGGGTCGGACGAGTGAGGAACAGCGAACCCGCGGGATTGAGCCGCTGCGGGTCGAACGGCGGCACCAGGCCGCTCGCCGCGCCGAAGAGTGCGAGGGTGCCACGGATCCGAACGGAGGCGAGGCTCGCGTCGAAGGTGGCTGCGCCTACACCGTCGTAGGCGGCGGCGACTCCCTCGCCGTCGGTGAGTTCGCGTACCCGAGCGGCGATGTCGTCGTCGTAGCGGAGTACCTCGGCCGCGCCGGCCTCCCGCGACAACTTCTCCTTCGCGTCCGACGAGACGGTGGTGAACACTCGCGCACCGAGTTTCGTAGCGAGTTGGGTCAGCAGCAGTCCCACTCCACCGGCGCCGGCGTGGACCAGCACGGTGTCGCCGGACTGCACCGGGTACGTCGAGTACGCCAGGTAGTGGGCGGTGAGGCCCTGCGCCAGTGCGGACGCCGCCTGCGGCGCGGGAACGCCCTCCGGCACCGCGATCGCGATTTCGTTGGGCACCACCACCTTCTCGGCGTAGTTGTCCGTCGCGCCGCACCAGGCGACGCGGTCGCCGGGGACGAAGTCGCGGACGTCGGCGCCGACGGCCTCGACGACGCCGGACCCCTCGTCGCCGGGAACGTACGGCAGCGGGTGCGGGTACACGCCGGTCCGGAAGTAGGTGTCGATGAAGTTGACGCCGATCGCGTCGGTTCGGACGAGAAGATCGGTTGGCCCGGGCTCGGGATCGGGAATCTCGGTGAGTTCGAGGACTTCGGGGTGGCCGAGGCGGGCGACCTGAATTGCGCGCATGGGCAATGTCTACATGCTGAACCGAAATTTGAACACACCGACCATTGGGTGATCTTCTCTCGGTAGCTTCCTCGCCGCGCTGCAGAGACCGCTTCGGCCTGCGCCGCGAACAGCGCACGCCTCCGCCGCACTTGCCGGGCGGTGTAATGCCGTGGCACCGATCCCGGCGGTGCACGAAATGAGGTATTGACGCCCGCACATTTCACCTCTTACAGTGGTGTTCAACACATGAACTACGTGTTCAAAAAGTGAACGGAGATAGACAATGGCGTCTCAGCGCATGCGACTTTTCGCTTTCGACTACCAGGGCCCGGCGCACCTGTCGGCCGGCCTCTGGCGGCATCCGAAGGATCAGGGCGCGAACTACAAGAACCTCGCCTACTGGACCGAGTACGCCAAGCTGCTCGAAGAGGCGCGATTCGACGGCATCTTCTTCGCTGACAACGTCGGCTACCACGACATTTATGAGGGCAGCGCCGACGCGGCCCTCGCCGACGCCGCGCAGATCCCCGCGCAGGATCCGTTCATGGCCGTCTCCGCAATGGCGGCGGTGACGAAGAACCTCGGGTTCGGGTTGACCGGGTCCACCTCGTACGAGCACCCGTACGCGCTGGCCCGCAAGTTCAGCACCCTCGACCACCTCACCGACGGCCGCGTCGGCTGGAACCTGGTGACCTCTTACTCCGACAGCGCCGCCCGCAATCTCGGTACCGGACAGCAGGTTCCGCACGACGAGCGGTACGACATGGCCGCCGAGTACCTCGAGGTCTGCTACAAGCTGTGGGAGGGGTCCTGGCAGGACGACGCGGTCGTCCGGGACGCCGAGCGCGGCATGTACATCGATCCGAGCCGGGTGCACAACATCGAGCACACGGGCAAGTACTTCTCCGTTCCCGGCTTCGCGTTGTGCGAGCCGTCCCCGCAGCGCACCCCGGTGATCTTCCAGGCCGGCGGCTCCTCCAAGGGCCGCGCCCTCGCCGCAGCCAGCGCCGAGGCGGTGTTCGTCAACGCCGTGTCCATCCCGGCGCTGAAGAAGCAGGTCGACAGCCTGCGTAGCCTCGCAGCCGAGGCCGGCCGTGACCCGGAGAACGTCAAGGTCCTGCAGATGCTCAACGTCGTCTGTGCACCGACCGACGAACAGGCCCACGCCAAGTACGAGAGCTACCGCAAGCTGGTCAGCTACGCCGGGGCGATGGCCCGCTACAGCGGCTGGACGGGATTGGACATGTCCCAGTTCGACCCCGACGTGCCGCTCAAGCACGTCAAGACCAACGCCGGCCAGACCATGGTCGACCTGTTCTCGAAGATGGACCCCGACAAGGAGTGGACCCCGCGCGACATCGCCGAATTCATCGGCATCGGCGGCACCGGTCCCACCATCGTCGGCTCACCGACCACCGTCGCCGACGAGCTGACCCGGTGGATGGACGAAACCGGCATCGCCGGCTACAACTTCGGGCACGCGGTCAAGTACCAGGACATGGCGGACTTCATCGAACTCGTCGTCCCCGAACTGCAGCGCCGCGGCACCGTGTGGAGCGAGTACGAAGGCTCGACCCTGCGCGAGAAGCTGTACGGCAAGGGCGCCGTCCGGCTTCGCGACGATCACCCCGGTCTCCGCCTCGGCAACCGCACCGTCGCAGCCGTCTGACCCCACCGACCGAAAGAGGACACCCATGCAGACCGCCGAACTCCACGACGTCGCGACCACCCTGCGTACCGCACGTGTGAACGGTGCACCGATCACCGCACCGACCAAGACCTGGCCCGCCCTCGACGCGGATTCCGCCTTCGCCGTCCAGCGCATCAACGTCGAGCACGCGATCGCAGGCGGTGACCGCCTGGTCGGGTACAAGCTCGGCAACATCGCGAAGGTCATGCAGGAAGCCTTCGGCCTCGGCCAGCCCGATTACGGATTCTTGCTGGCCAGCATCTTCGCCTACGAAGGCACCACCCTTGAACGGGAAAACTACATCGAGCCGTTCGTCGAACTCGAACCCGCATTCGTGCTGAAGAGCAGTCTGCGCGGACCCAATGTCACGGTCGCCGATGTCATCAACGCCATCGACTATGCGGTGCCCGCCATCGAGATCATCGACTCCCGTGTCCAGAACTGGGCCATCGACCTTCCGGACACGCTGGCCGACAACGGATCCACCGGCGCGGTCCTCCTCGGCGGCACTCCCCGCCGCCTCACCGACCTGACCCTGCGCGACATGCGCGGCTCCCTGCATTTCAACGGCCGCGAGGTCATCACCGGCAACACCCGCAACATCCTCGGCAATCCCCTCGCCGCGGTTGCCTGGCTGGTCAACCGCCTCGCCGCCTACGACGTCGAGTTCCAGGCCGGCCAGGTCATCCTCCCCGGCAGTTGCCTGCAGGCAGTTCCCATGAACCGGCCCGGCCGCTGGGTAGGCGAGTTCGAAGGCTTCGGCACCATCGAATTCGACGTTTCCACCGCCAACAACTGACGCGCCCTCTCGACGGGCTCTGCGCTCTGCCCCGTCGAGTCGGTCCACGAGAAATCCTCGCGGGGAGAGCATTCCCCGCGGCAACACGTTCGTTCAGGAATCAGGAGCGCCTTCTTGACTGAACGAACTGCGCGGGTGCCTGACCTGATGTGTCGGCGTCAGGCACCCGCTCTCCACGTGCGACGCACCGCCGTACCGGCCACGCCTGACTGCCGGTTACGGCGGTGCGTTTGTCGTAGGACTACCGATGCCGTCCGCCCGTGCACCCCGCCGCCTCTCGGCGGGGCTTCGGACCCCGCACCGTCGACCCCGGGAAACCGAATGACCATCACCGAGCATCAATCCGACCGCCCCTCTGGCTGGGACTGGCGACATGAGGGATCGTGCCGCGGAACCGACACCGAGATGTTCTTCTCGCCCGACGATCGCGAACAGCGAACCGTCCGCGCACGGCGCGAACGCCGTGCCAAACAGATCTGTCAGGACTGCCCCGTGCTCCCGGAATGCCGAACCCACGCCCTCACCGCCGCGGAACACTACGGCATCTGGGGTGGCATGTCCGAGACCGAACGCGCCCGCCTCGGCCGGCGGCACACCCAGCGGCGTGCCCGCTGACATCCGCCACCGCGCCGCTGAACCATCCGTATCAATCAGTGATGAGCACGAGTACCGGTGGAATATCCGTAACGGCGGGCAGGATCGGCCCCGCCGCGGCCGGTATCTCCGGTCACCGACGAATCAGACTGTTCCCCTGTCGATGTCTGTCGTCCGCACCTGACCAGGACTCGACCAGTTTCGGGCCGGACACGCCGAACACCCCGTCCGCGGAACCTGGGTGCGGGTTCGCGGACGGGGTGCTCGGGTGGATCCTCGCTAGTCGGTGACGCCTTCTGCACGGGCAGCGGCGGCGACTGCCTCCGCGACAGCGGGGGCGACGCGAGGATCGAGCGGGCTGGGAACGATCTTGTCCACAGCCAGCTCGTCACCGACGACCGAGAGGATTGCCTCGGCGGCGGCGAGCTTCATACCTTCGGTGATCCGGCGGGCACCGGCATCGAGCGCACCCCGGAACACCCCGGGGAAGGCCAGCACATTGTTGATCTGGTTCGGGAAGTCACTGCGCCCGGTGGCCACGATCGCCGCATGCTTACGGGCGATGTCCGGGTGGATCTCCGGGTCCGGGTTCGACAACGCGAACACGATCGAATCCTGCGCCATGGTCGCGATCAGCTCCTCCGGCACGGTGCCCGCGGACACCCCGAGGAACACATCCGCCCCATTGAGGGCTTCGGCGGTGCCGCCGCGGCGGCCGGCCGGGTTGGTGCGTGCGGCCAGATCGACCTTGATCTCGTTCAGGTCCTTGCGGTCGGCGGAGACGATGCCCTTCGAATCGAGGACCGTGACATCGGCGATCCCGGCGGCGAGCAGGATGTTCGCGCAGGCGACACCGGCGGCGCCGGCACCGGAGATGACGACCCGCAGCTGGTGGATGTCGCGGTCCTGGACTGTGACCGCACCCTTGAGGGCGGCCAGGACGACGATGGCGGTGCCGTGCTGGTCGTCGTGCATGACCGGGCAGTCCAGGGCCTCGATGACGCGCTTTTCGATTTCGAAGCAGCGCGGTGCGGAGATGTCCTCCAGGTTGACCGCCCCGAAGCTCGGGCGCAGCCGGATCAGGGTTTCGACGATCTCGTCGGGGTCCTTGGTGTCGAGGACCAGCGGGATCGAGTTCAGGCCCGCGAAGTTCTTGAACAGGGCGGACTTGCCCTCCATCACGGGAAGCGAGGCGCGGGGGCCGATGTCCCCGAGACCGAGTACCGCGGAGCCGTCGGAGACGACGACCACCAGGCGGCTGGTCCAGGTGTACCGGTCGGCGAGGGTTTCGTCGGCGGCGATGGCGCGGGAGACCTGCGCGACGCCGGGGGTGTAGGCGATGGACAGGGCGCGCTGCGTATCGAGGGCGGTCGTGGTCTCAACCGAGAGCTTCCCCCCGATGTGGCCGGCGAAGATCTCCTCGTCGGTCAGCTCGACCTTCTGCGGTGCGGTGGATTCGGACACGACAGTCAAGGGTGTACTCCAAAGGTGTTGGGAGGAACTCGGTGGTGGGATTTCAGTGCGCGTCGGCGAACCGGGCCGTGGGTGCGGAGAGCACCTTGCCGGACCAGCTGCGGTGGGCGGGGTCGGCGAGAAAGACGAGGGCGGTGTCGAAATCCGGTGTGATGTGCTGGTCAGGGAATTCGGGTGAGGGGAGTTCGTCGATCAAACGGATGGTGTTGACCTGTACGGTTCGCGCGCTGATGTCGTGTGCCGCGGCGGCGGTGAAAGCCTCGATCGCGCCGTCGATCACCCGACGGGTCAGGGTGGATTCCCTTGTGTCAGCGGCTAATCGGTCTACGCCGACGACGGTGACGATGGACCCTGCGCGGTTGCGGCCACTCATCGACTGCGTCGCCCGGCGCACGGTTGTGAACAACATCCGCAGATGAGCGAGGAGGAATCGGTCCCAGTCGTGGGGGTGGATCGACTGGAGTGACGTGCCGGTGGATTCGGGCCCGGGGATCCACGCGGAGTGAATGACGGTGTCGACCCGGCCGTGGGTGTCTTCGATGCCGGTGAAGAGCCGGTCGACCTCCCCGTCGATCGTGAGATCGGCGACGGCGGCGGTCGCGCGGCCACCGATGCCGGTGATGTCCTGGGCGACCCGCTCGGCCGCCTCCGAAGTGAAACTGTGTGCGATGACGTCGAATCCGTGCGTGCCGAGAGCGCGGGCGGCATAGGCGCCCTCAGGCTGTTCGACGCCGGTGACCAGAACCAGTCTGTCTCGTGCGGGTGGAGTCTGCGGGTTCAGCGGAATGGAGTCCACCAGGGCTAGTCCGTCCTTCTGGGATAGCTCGATCGTCAGGGTGCGCCGGTGTCGGCGAGGATCCGCTGCGCACCGGCCACGGCGACGGTTGTCAGCCGAGCCGCTGCAGGGTGTGCCCCATGCGGTCGCGTTTGGTGGTCAGATACGACCGGTTGTAGACGGTCGGTGACGACTCGTGTGGGATTTGTTCGGCGACGGTGATGCCGTGATCGCTCAGGGCCCGAACCTTGTCGGGGTTGTTCGTCATCAGCCGCACTCGGCCCACCCTCAGGTCGTCGAGGATTTCGCAGGCGACGCGGTAGTCGCGGCTGTCGACCGGCAGGCCGAGGCTGACGTTGGCGTCGATGGTGTCGAGGCCCTCATGTTGCTGGAGTTCGTAGGCGCGCAGTTTGTGACCCAGGCCGATACCACGGCCTTCGTGTCCGCGAAGGTAGATCAGGACGCCGGTGCCGGCCTCGGCGATCGCGCTCATGGCGGATCGGAACTGGGGGCCGCAGTCGCAGCGCAGGGAGCCGGCGAGGTCACCGGTGATGCATTCGCTGTGCAGCCGGACCAGCGGGGCGTCGTCGGCGGCAACGTCACCCATCACCAGGGCCAGGTGCTCGACGCCGTTGCCGGGTGCTTGATAGGCGAGCGCGTCGAATGTCCCGACCTCGGTCGGCAGGGTGCTGCGACCGGACCGGAGAACGATGTTCTCGGAGCGGGCGGCACTGTGGCGCAGCGGTGTCACCGTGCTCGCCGCGCGTGAGCGCCAGGCGCGCAGTTCGGCGATGGAGATCATCGGGATCGAGTGCCGTGCCGCGAGTTGCCGGAGGTCGTCGCGGCGCATCATCTCGCGCCGGTCGGGGGTGACGATCTCACAGAGCAGGGCGGCGCCGCTGAGCCCGGCCATGCGGCACAGGTCGACTCCGGCTTCGGTGTGCCCCGGGCGCTCGAGAACACCTCCGGGCTTCGCGAGCAGCGGCATCACGTGGCCGGGCCTGGCGAGGTCGGCGGGGTGCAGGGCGGGGTCGGCCAGTGCCCGGATGGTGGCGCCGCGATCGCCCGCACTGATTCCCGTGGTGGTGCCGTGCCGGTAGTCGACGCTGACCAGGAAGGCAGTGTTGTGGGCTTCGGTGTTGTCGGGGACCATCAGGTCGAGACCGAGCTTGCCGGCGCGGGCCTCGTCGATGGCGACGCAGAGAAACCCGGATGTGTGTTCGAGGAAGAACGCGACCGCATCGGTGCTCGCGTATTCGGCGGCCATGATCAGGTCGCCCTCGTTCTCGCGGTCCTCGTCGTCGACGACGAGGACCATTCCCTTGTTTGCCAGTGCGGTGACCGCGTCCGAGATGGTCGACATGATCGCTGGCTCCTTCCTTGGCGAACACACGGAGTGTGGTGGGACGTTCTGGGTCGAGGCGGAGTCGCGGGCTGACATCGTTGTCGGCCCGACGACTCCGCGCTCGGGATTGTGGGTGGTTACCGCTGGTGCGGAGCGGAGGTTTGGCTGAGGCTGCGGCCCATCGTTTCCGGGGCGAGGAGCTGGGAGACCGAGGCGCCGACGACGCAGATGCCGGCGGCGATGAGCATCGTGGTGCCCGCGCCGAGGTTGTGCATCGACCAGGGCAGCAGGAACGTGCCCAGACCGGCGCCGACGCGGCTGAACGCGGTCGCGAAACCCGTACCGAGGCCGCGGATCTCGGTCGGGAAGATCTCACCCGGGTAGACACCGGTCAGCGCGGTGCACATGGCGTTGGCGAACGCGAAGACCAGGAAGCCGATCAGCACCAGTACCGGCGGTGCAGAGGTCCACAGCCCGATGGCGGCGAGGACCGCGGCGCACACCCACTGCTGCGGGATGGTCAGCTTCCGCCGGCCGATGCGTTCGATGAGCAGGACCGAAACAACCACACCGGCGAGGGCGAGGCCGTTGACCCCCAGGGCGCCGACGAGTCCGTCACCGAGACCGTAGTCGGCGAGCACGCTGGCCGCGAAGGTGGCGATGGCGAAGTACGGTGCCACCACGCAGAACCAGAACACGGAGATGAAGATCGTCGCGCGCCGGTAGGCCGGGGAGAACAACATCCCGAAGGTGCCCTTGCGGGTTTGCTCGTTGGTGATGTCGAGGACGTCGGCGGGGTCTTCGAGATACGTATGGGCGATCTCGGTTGCCTCTTCGGTGCGGCCCTTGTTCATCAGCCAGCGCGGGGATTCGGGCATACCCAACCGGGCCAGGAGCAGGATGACGGCGGGCAGAGTGCTCGAGCCGAGCACGATGCGCCAGTCGAGGGACCACACGGTGGTCATCAGGAAGCCGGCGATAAAGGCCGTCATGAATCCGAGGTACCAGGCGACCTCGTTGCAGGCCATCAACCGGCCGCGCAGACGGGCGGGAGCGAATTCGGCGAGCAGTGGCCAGCCGACCGAGTAGTCGGCGCCGATCGCGACGCCCATCAGAAGCCGGACCAGGAACAGCTGCCACGTCGAGTCGACGAAGAACTGCAGGACCGAACCGACGGTGAAGATCGCCAGATCGATCGTGAACAGCGGCTTGCGGCCGAGTTTGTCGGCGAGCCAGCCACCGAGGGGGCCGCCGATGAAGATGCCGATCAGCGCGGACGCCCCGATCAGCCCCTCCCAGAACAGCGACATGCCGAGATCGAGGGTGATGGCCCCGATGACGGTGCCGATGATGCCGAGGATGTAACCGTCGATGAACATGCCGCCGGCGATGACACCGGTCAGCTTGACCAGGAAGCGCTGCTTGTCGACTGACTGTTGGCCGATGTCCACGGCCTCGTTGTTCGTGATGGTCATCAGGCCTCCTCGCTCGTGCGCTTGGGCATGGCGATCACGACCGACGACGGTGGGCAATCGCCGTGCGCAGTGGCGGATGGGCGGGAAGCAGATGTTCGCACGTGTTGTCACAACCTTCGTGAAATGGTGCACGGCCGCGGAATCCGAGGGATCTCCGGCGACTGCGGGTCGGTGGGATGGGCTCTATCGGTAGGGCGCTGCAGCTCAACCGCGCTACGTGTTCATAAACTGAACGATGTGGTCAAAAGTGTGACATGGGACTCAGGGCGCGTCAAGACCTGTCCCGGGACGCGCGATGAATCCGGGGCGTGCCGCCTCGCGGTCGGCGCCGGCGAATCGCGCCCCACTTATGGCGCCAGCTGGGAATTCGGTACCCGCACCGCAAGTCGCCAGCGCCTGGGCCCGTGCGGTCATGGGTCGGTGATTGGCCGGGGGCTGCGTCGCTCGAGTGCGGGCTGTACGCATGCTTCCCCTGAGCGCGCTCCGCCCGGCACACGCCCGGCGTCCGTCGCTCTTGACAGATTGTGACCTACAGCTCAGGATCAGTGGCGAGAGATTTTGAACGAGACGTTCAGTTTATGAACATCACGGGTACGCAGGGGTCCCGAATCCGTCCCCTGAGTTCACGGCGGTGAGGAGTGGATATGGCGGACAATGCCCACCAGCAGCACGAAGCCGATGTCGTCGTGGTCGGCGGCGGCATCGCCGGGTTGATCGCCGCCCGGGAACTGTCCGGCACAGGACTGAGTGTCGTGGTGCTCGAAGCGCGCGACCGGCTCGGCGGACGGGTGTGGACCGACCATCGTCTCGGTCGGGACCTCGAGATCGGCGGCACCTGGATGCACTGGGTGCAGCCGCACGTGTGGGCCGAAATCACCCGATACGGACTCGAGGTGACCCGCGGACCGCGCGCGGAGCAGGCGTACTGGCTCGCCGGCGACCAGGTGCGCACCGGCACGCTCGATCAATTCATGGAACTGATCGATCCCGGTATGCGTCGGCTGCTCGCCGACACCATGAAGTTCGTCCCCCGGCCCGATCTGCCGCCGGCAGCACCCGAGCTCGCGAATATCGACCGGTACAGCGTGCAGGACATGCTCGACCGATTACAGCTGAGCGAGGACGAATACCAGGCGAACGAGGCGGCCTGGGTCGGCCACTTCAATGGACCTCTCACCGAGGGGGCATTCACCACCGCCCTGCGGTGGACCGCCGCCGCCGCCGGCTCGTGGCATTTGATGCACGAGGCGTCGGCAGTATTCCGCCTCGCCGACGGCACCCAGTCCCTGGTGGCGGCGATCGCCGCCGACACCACCGCGGAACTGCGCACCGGCGCGGAGGTCACCCGCATCGATCACGACGCCGAACGCGCTCACGTGCACCTGAGCGACGGTCACGTGATCACGGCGCGTCGAGTCGTGATCACCGTTCCCCAGAACATCCTCGGCGATCTCTCCGTCACCCCACCGCTCAACGACGGCAAGCTCTCCGCAAGCAAGGAGAAGGCGGCCTCACGCGGCGTCAAGTGCTGGATCCGGGTGCGGGGTCCGATCGCCCCGTTCTTCGCGTACTCCTCCGCCGCCCACCCGCTGTCGGTCGTGCGCACCGAATACCTCGGCGACGACGACGCGGTCCTGGTGGCGTTCGGCGCCGACTCGACGCGGCTGGATCCGAACGATCGCGATGCCGTGCAGCGGGCACTGACCGTCTGGCGTGACGATCTCGATGTCCTCGAGGTGACCGGACACGACTGGATGAGCGACCCGCACTCGCGGGAGACCTGGATGATGCACCGCCCGAACCAGGTCACTCGCTACCTGGGCGCGCAGCAAGCTACCGAAGGCGTCCTGCACTTCGCGAGCAGTGACATCGCCAATCTGTGGGCCGGATTCATCGACGGCGCCATCGAGAGTGCACTGCGTGCCGCACGAGACATCGCCACCGAACTGCACCCCGACCACTCCGCCCGCGCCGCTGCCGGGTCCGGCACCACGATCTGACAAGGAGTCATCATGCCTACTTCCACCATCGACCAGGCGCACTACCGCAACGTGATGGGGAACCTGCCCACCGGTGTGGTCGCCCTGTCGGGTATCGGTGTGGACGCCGAGTTCCCGTGTGGGCTGGTGGTCGGTACCTTCCAGTCGTTGTCGCTGGATCCGCCGTTGGTCAGCTTCAGTGTCGCGCACACCTCCACCAGTTGGCCGAAGGTCCGGGCCGCCGGACGACTGTGCGCCAGCGTCCTCTCTGCCGGCCAGGAATCGGTCTGCCGCGCACTCTCGAGGAAGCAGCCCAACAAGTTCGCCGACATCGACTGGTCCCTCTCCGAGGCCGGATCACCCCGGATCGACGGCGCCCACGCCTTCGTCGACTGCGAGGTCACCCACGAACTCGACGGCGGCGACCACGTCATCGTCATCGCCCGGGTGTTGCAGATGGACACCGGACACGGCGAGCCTCTCGTTTTCCATCAGGGCCGACTCGGTGGAATCCGGCAACTCACCGCCGCCTGACCCACACACCCCGGCTGCGCCGCACTCCGGCGCGAGCCTCGAACTCAGAAAAGGATTTCGCATTTCATGACTGACACCCGTTCGATCGAGCAGGACACCACCGACGCACAGCTCGACCGCCTCCTCGACGCCGCGGCCGCCGCCGCACCGCTCTGGGAGGACCGCACCCCCCACGGTCGCGCCGCTGTGCTCGTCGCGATCGCCGACGCCCTCGAGGCGCACGCGGAAGCGCTGGTCGCCGAGGCCCTCACCGAAACCGGGCTTCCCCAGGCTCGGTTGAGCGGTGAACTGAACCGCACCTGTGTGCAGTTGCGGATGTTCGCCGAGGAACTGATCGACGGCACCTTCCTGGACGTGATCATCGACCGCGCAGATCCCGACTTCGTCCTCGGCGCCCGCCCGGACCTGCGCCGGTATCAGATCCCCGTGGGCCCGGTCCTGGTCTTCGCCGCCAGCAACTTCCCCTTCGCGTTCTCCGTCGCCGGCACCGACACCGCCTCGGCGCTCGCTGCCGGCTGCCCGGTGGTGCTCAAGGCCCATCCCGGCCACCCCCGCACCTCCGCCGCCACCGCCGAGGTCGTCGCCGGGGCACTGTCCGCGGCCGGCGCCCCCGACGGCACGTTTGCGCTACTCAGCGGTTTCCGGGCCGGCACCCGTGCCCTCGAGGACCCGCGGATCGCCGCTGCCGCCTTCACCGGGTCCGTCGCCGGTGGCCGTGCCCTGTTCGACATCGCCGCCGCCCGACCCAACCCGATCCCCTTCTTCGGTGAACTCGGCAGCGTCAACCCGGCCGTCGTCACCGCCGGTGCACTCGACGAGCGTGCCGAGGCGATCGCGTCCGGGTTCGTCGGTTCGTTCACCCTCGGAGCCGGACAGTTCTGCACCAAACCCGGCATCCTGCTGGTGCCCGCCGGATCGCCGGTCACCGAGCAGATCACCGCCCTCTCCCAGCAGGTGCCCGCGGCGCGGATGCTCACCGCGAAGATCGCCGAGGGTTACCACCATCGGATCGAGGCGGCCGCCGCGGCACCCGGCGTCGAGGTCCTCGTCAAGGGCACCGCATCGACCGGCGAGAGTGGGGTACCCGAGGTCACCCCGACGCTGCTACGCACCACCGCCGAGCAGTTGGTCGCCCAGGCGGACACGCTGCTCGAGGAGAGTTTCGGCCCCGCCGCGATCATCGCGGAGTACGGCTCCGAGGACGAGGTGAACCGAGTCCTGAACGGTGTCGACGGCACCCTCACCGTGACCGTCCACACCCGCACCGAACCGACCCCCGACGAACGCGACCAGCTCCGCAGGATCACCCGGATCGCCGCCACCCGCGCCGGGCGACTGGTGTTCAACGGGTGGCCCACCGGCGTCGCGGTCACCCCCGCCCAGCACCACGGCGGCCCCTACCCCGCCACCACCGCGGTCTCGCATACCTCGGTGGGCACCACCGCGATCCGCCGATTCCTGCGCCCGGTCACCTACCAGGACGCCCCGGAAGTGCTCCTGCCCGCACCGATTCAGGAACGCAACCCCCTCGAGATCCCCCGCACGGTCAACTCTGCCGGCGAATCGTCCACTTGGGGCCGCGCCCAGTCCTGACAACCGACGAGCGCGCGGATGCGCCCGAGAGTTCCCCACCCAGCCGCCCCGGCGTTCACTATATGAACGCCGGGGCGGTAGAGTGGTCGTGGAAGCGCGCACCCGAGGGTGTGGTGCGCACCGACGCGACAAAGGGGTGGCATGAGCGAAGTACCCGAACCGACGGAGATGACGAACAAGTCGGTGACCAAAGCGGTTCGGCTGCTACGGGAGTTGGCCGCGCACCCGCGCACCGGCGCCACCGTGACCACGCTCGCGAAGGGGGTCGGGATCTCCCGGCCCACCGCGTTCCGTCTGCTCTACAGTCTCGAACGCACCGGGCTCGTGGACCGAATCGACAACAACTACATCCTCGGCTGGGAAATGGCCCGCCTCGGACGGCGCGCCGACCCCTACGCCGGACTCGTCGCGCGCGCACAACCGCTGCTGCAGGAGCTGGCCGACAAGTTCAACGAATCGGTGACGCTGTCCGTGCCGAATTCGCAGGACGGCCTGGACCTGGTCGCCGAGGCCGCCGGCTCGCACGTGGTCGGGATCATGAGCCGCATGTCATCGCACATGGTCGGCCAGCAATATCCGCTGCACGCCAGCTCCACCGGCAAGGTACTGCTCGCCGAGATGCCGCTGGACAAGGTGCTCGCGCTGCTGCCCGAGAAGCTCGAGGCCTATACGCCCCACACCATCACCGATCGTGCCGTTCTGCTCCGGGAACTCGATCAGGTCCGCGAGCAGGGGTTCGGCATCATCGACAACGAACTCGAAGAAGAACTGATTTCGCTGTCGCGGCCGGTGCGGGACTCCTCCGGCACGCTGGTGGCGATCTTGACGCTCAACAGCCCCCGCTACCGCTTCGGGCGCGACCGCATTCCCGAAGCGCTCCAGCAGATGCAGGCCATCGTCGAGCGCCTCGTCGAGGTGTTCTGGCAGGACGCGGTGGGCGAATAGTCCCGCCGATCAGCCATTCTGCGTGAATCACCGGGAACCGGAGCCCTGGTACGGACTCCGGTTCCCGGTGCTCTCTGCGGATGCCTCTCGTGATTCCGCTTGGGGGCGTTTCGGTCAGGTTCGTGCGGGCTGACCGACGCGGGGGGCCGAGGTTTCGCTCAGGTTGCGGCCCATCGTTTCCGGGGCGAGGACCTGGGAGACTGCGGCGCCGACGACGCAGATGCCGGCGGCAATCAGCATCGTGATCCCGGCGCCGAGGTTGTGCATCGACCAGGGCAGCAGGAAGGTGCCCAGGCCTGCACCGACGCGACTGAACGCGGTCGCGAAACCGGTTCCCAGGCCACGGATCTCGGTCGGGAAGATCTCCCCCGGGTAGACCCCGGTCAGGGCGGTGGACATGGCGTTGGCGAACGCGAAGACCAGGAAGCAGATCAGCACCACCGCGGGCGGGGCGGACGTCCACAATCCGATGATCAGCAGGACCACCGCGCAGACCCACTGCTGCGGGATGGTCAGCTTCCGCCGGCCGACACGTTCGATGAGCAGGACCGAGACCATGACACCGACCAGGGCGAGGCCGTTGACCCCGATGGCGCCGACGAGTCCGTCACCGAGGCCGTAGCCCTCCAGCACACTGGCTGCGAACGTGGCGATCGCGAAATACGGTGCCACCGCGCAGAACCAGAAGATCGAGATGAAGATGGTCGCCCGCCGGTAGGCCGGGGAGAACAGCATCCCGAAGGTGCCCTTGCGGGTGCCCTCGTTGGCGATGTCGACGACGTCGGACGGGTCCTCGAGGTAGGCGTGGGCGATCTCGGTTGCGTCTTCGGTGCGCCCCTTGTTCATCAGCCAGCGCGGGGATTCGGGCATGCCCAGCCGAGCCAGGAACAAGATCACCGCCGGAACGGTGCTCGAGCCGAGCACGATGCGCCAGTCGAGGGACCACACGGTGGTCATCAGGAAGCCGGAGACGAAGGCGAACATGAAGCCGACGTACCAGGCGACCTCGCAATAGGCCAGCAGTTTGCCGCGCAACCGTCGGGGGGCGAATTCGGAGAGCAGTGGCCAGCCGACGGAGTAGTCGGCCCCGATCGCGATGCCCATCAGCAACCGGACGGCGAACAGTTGCCAGGCCGAGTCGACGAAGAACTGCATAACCGATCCGAGGATGAAGATCGCCAGGTCGATCGCGAACAGCGGCTTGCGGCCGAGTTTGTCGGCCAGCCAACCGCCGAGGGGGCCGCCGACGAAGATGCCGATCAGCGCGGAGGCGCCGATCAGCCCCTCCCAGTACAGCGACATATCCAAATCGAGGGTGATGGCACCGATGACGGTGCCGACGATGCCGAGGATGTAACCGTCGATGAACATGCCACCGGCGATCACACCGGTCAGTTTGACCAGGAATCGCTTCTTGTCGACCGGCCCTGGGTCGGCCTTCGTGCCGACCGGGCCGTCCTCATACTCTCCGACGGAATCCGTGTTGGTAATCGTCACCAGGTCACTCCTTGCTGGTGCGCGTCGACATGACAGCCGACGTGGACGGTGCGAATGCCGTCCGGGGCGGGGAAAGGCGGGGATGAAGTGTGCGCGTGTGTCGGCGGCACCGTGTTCAACCACCGACATTGCAATCGTTCAATAAGTGAACGCCACGCTCAAAATTGTGACATGGACCTCATGGCCAGTCAAGACCCCGCCCCCACGTCTGCGACCAGTCGCGCCGCCCCCGGGTTGGTTTCCGGGTCGATCGGGGTGGCACGATCTCTCGAATATCGGATTCTCGTGCCGTAACTCGCGGTCATCGCGTGCTGGCGCGCCTCAGTGCGCGGCCGTCGCGATAGGTCCTGCGACCGCCGTGAGTCTGGCCTTCGTCTTGACAAGCTGTGACCCGCACCGCACTATCAACAATTACGCAAAATGAACGCTCTGTTCAGAAACTGAAGATTCGTGGCCAAATGAATCACAGTTGCCGGACGATCCTGCCTCTGGTGGACGGAATCGACACGCAGGGCACACGATGGGAGAGTTTCAGTGCGGTTGATCAATCTCGATGGCCGCCTACAGGTGTCGACGCGAGGCGGCCTCGTCGATGTCGAGGCGGAAAGCCACGGCTATTTTTCTGCCGAACCGCAGAAGATTTACGAGCGGTGGGCGGAGTTCGTCACCTGGTACACGGGTAACCGCGACCGGGTCACCCCGACGCAATGCGGCGGAATCGACCCGGCTCGGCTGGGGGCGCCGGTGCCGGCTCCGCGCCAGGTGTTCGCCGTCGGATTGAACTATGCCGACCACGCGGCGGAATCCGGGGTGGAGCGGCCCGAGTCGCCGGTGATCTTCACCAAGTTCGCCTCGGCGATCTCCGGCCCGGTCACCACGGTCCCACTTCCCTCGGAAACGGTGGACTGGGAGGTCGAACTCGTGGTCGTGATCGGCCGGGGTGGCCGCAACATCCCGGCCGATCGGGCATGGGAGTCCGTCGCGGGGTTGTCCGTCGGACAGGATTTGTCCGACCGCGGCCGGCAGTTGGCCGGACCGGTTCCGCAGTTCAGCCTGGCGAAGTCGCATCGCGGGTTCGCCCCGATCGGACCTGCTTTGGTGACGATCGACGAATTCGACGATCCGAACGATCTCGCGCTGGAAGCCGGCATCAACGGCGAACTCGTCCAGTTCGGACGCACCGCGCAGATGATCTTCCCGGTTCCGGCGCTGATCGAGCACCTGTCGCACACCCTCGAGCTCTATCCCGGCGACGTGGTGTTCACGGGAACGCCCGCCGGTGTGGGGGTGGGCCGGACACCACAGCGGTTCCTGGGCCCCGGTGACGTGCTGCGTAGTCGTATCACCGACATCGGCGAACTCGTCCAGACCTTCACCTCCCGCGAACCGGTCGCTGCGCTGGGGTGATCGGGGCACCCTGCCAACGGTTGACCGCAATTCTCCTGACGGGCCACGGCGGGCTCGAGTACCGCACCGACGTCGCTGTCCCCGGAGCCGATCGGGGTGAGGTGATCGAGGTCGCCGCTGCAGCGATCGACAACCACGGCCGCCTATCCGTTGTCCGACATCGTCCGCGCGCAGGAAGATTTCCTCGCCGAGTACATCGGCAAGCTGGTGCTGATTCCACCGACGCCACAGAAGTGACCGGGAGCGTCACCCACGGTCCCCCGTAAATCCATCGAATGGAGCGCAACACAATGACCTCGACCTCACCGTCGCTCGGCGCATGGCTGACACTCGACTCCGTCTTCGCCGTCGAACTCATGGTTCGCGCGGGATTCGACTGGGCCGTCATCGATTTGCAGCACGGCGCAATCGGTACCGACGCTGTCGTGCCTCTGCTCTCGGCCGTGCAGGGCGCCGGCGTCGAAGCCTGGGTACGCACGCAGGCGACGAACTACGCGCAAGCCAACTGGGCGCTCGACATGGGAGCCGACGTCGTCGTCGTGCCGCAGATCGGCTCGGCCGCCCAGGCACGTGAGGCAGTGGGTTTCTGCCGCTACGCCCCCGAGGGCCATCGCTCATGGGGACCGGTTCGGGCGGCACTGCGCCCAGCCTCGGCACCCCCTCAACGTGTTTACCTGATGATCGAGGACGCGAACGGCCTGGCCGAAGCCGAGAACATCTGCGGAACGCCCGGACTCGACGGGATCCTCATCGGTACGGCAGACCTCACGCTGTCCCTGGCCGGTTCCGCCTCGGATATCTTGGGGGGAGCCACTTTCGATGCCGTTCGCAGAATCGTCGAGGCATGCACTCGCCATGGACTGGACGTCGCTGCCTACGGCGGTAGTCAGGAAATGACCACGGCCTGCGCCGAGAACGGAATCCGGACCATTGCACCCGCCGCAGACTACGAAGTGCTCCACGAGGGAGCGCAGGCGGCCCTGGCGCAGGCCCGCGGGACGTACGCCGCGCGAGGTGTCCGCCTCTGACGGTGGCGTTGTTTGCCTGCCCTACTACGTCAGGCGATCCACACGGCAACCGGATCGCCGAGCACGGCCTCGTCGACCTCGATCCCGGACCGGGACTGTTAGTGGGCAGGATGCCGCCGTCCTCGATCAGCCCGCCTGCCTTCGAGATCTTCAGCCCGATGCAGTCGGCGACATCGTGCGCAGAGTCGAAGGCGATGTCGTCGTCCTGCTGGGCGAGTTCGTCGACGATGATCGGATACGGGCAGCGCTGGCGGCGACGGGCAGCGAGGTTGACCTGAAAGTGTTCGTATTCCGAACGCATCGATCGAAAGTGTGACGGGGACCTCGGTGGCCGTCGAGCCTGTCTCGGGCCGAGTCTGAATCGATCGTCTCCCGCCGACGCCTTGCACCCCCTGGCTCGACTCCGTGCGGCCAACGTCGCCCGGGGGGCGAGCTCGACTGCGCTCGAGAGCTATGGCTTTCTAACCATATGGAGCGCAATCAATTCGAACAGAGCTGCAGAATCGATTCGGACGAACAATTCTGACATTCGGGCGATCGAGGAGCGGTGTGGATCCTCACCCGACCTCAGGCCGCTCGTGTACTCGACCAGCGACCCTCAATGCTTGACAGGGTGTGACGTAGGACGCAATACTTACGTCGGTCTGAACGATGCGTTCACTTTATGAACACATCTTGAGTCCATCTCGCTTGACCGGCGCGTGCGCCAGCCTATGACCCGAAGAGGAGTCGTCATGCTTACTTCCACCATCGACCAGGCGCACTACCGGAATGTGATGGGGAACCTGCCCACCGGTGTGGTCGCCCTGTCGGGTATCACCGCCGACGCGGAGTTCCCGTGTGGGCTGGTGGTCGGTACCTTCCAGTCGTTGTCGCTGGATCCGGCGTTGGTCAGCTTCAGTGTCGCGCACACCTCCACCAGTTGGCCGAAGGTCCGGGCCGCCGGACGGTTGTGCGCCAGTGTGCTGGCCGCGGGCCAGGAGTCGGTGTGCCGCGCCTTGTCGAGCAAGCTGCCCAACAAGTTCGCCGACATCGACTGGTCCCTCTCCGAGGCCGGATCACCCCGGATCGACGGCGCCCACGCCTTCGTCGACTGCGAGGTCACCCACGAACTCGACGGCGGCGACCATGTCATCGTCATCGCTCGGGTGTTGCAGATGGACGCCGGACACGGCGAGCCTCTCGTTTTCCATCAGGGCCGACTCGGTGGAATCCGGCAACTGACCGCCGCCTGACCCACGACTCGGCCGAGGTGAGATACGCCAAAGAAACGGGTGAGCAATGAACGAGCAGAAGACGGCTGCACTGGTCGCAGTCAATTTGAGCGAGCCGTCCGAGATTGCCAACAAGTCGGTGACCAAGGCTGTTCGTCTACTGCGCGAGCTCGCTTCCCGACCCAAGACCGGTGCGACGGTGAGTACCCTTGCCAAAGCGGTCGGAATTTCCCGTCCCACCGCGTTTCGTCTGCTTTACAGCCTCGAGCGGACCGGCATGGTGGACCGCATCGACAACAACTACATCCTGGGCTCGGAAGTGTCCCGACTCGGACGGCACGCCGACCCCTATGCCGGTCTCGCTGCCCGGGCTCTGCCACTACTGCGGGAGCTGGCCGACCAGTTCAACGAAACGGTGACGTTGTCGGTGCCGAATGCGAAGGATGAACTCGACCTCATCGCCGAGGCCGCCGGATCGCATGTCGTGGGCACCACATCCCGGATGTCGCATCACATGATCGGCAAACAGTTTCCACTCCACGCCAGCTCCAGCGGCAAGGTGCTCTTGGCTGAGTGGCCGATCAAGAAGATCGTGGGCCGGTTGCCCGAAAGGCTCGACGCATTCACAGCGCACACCATCACCGACCGCACAGCCCTGCTGGCCGAGCTCGATCAGATCCGCGAAAGCGGCTTCGCACTCATAGACAACGAACTCGAAGAAGAATTGATCTCCCTCTCCCTTCCCGTCAGGGATTCGTCGGGGAATCTGGTGGCGATCGTGTCCCTCAACGGTCCGCGATATCGGTTCGGCCCCGACCGCATTCCCGAAGGCCTTCACCAGATGCAGCAGCTCGTCGAGCGTCTCGTCGATGTCTTCTGGCAGGATTCGACAATCGCTTGACCGGTACCGCAACAGATATGCCCCTGAACGCAGCATGTCGATCACCACGAAACGGGAACGTACTGAGCGGGATACATATAGTGTTCGGCGCCGCCGCGGACCTCCCGTTGCCGATCCGTCAGCAGCTCACCCAAATCTGCCATCTACGTTTCCGTGATCGACGCGCTCGACGAGGTCAGGATCGCACCATTTGCGGGACCGCAGTGACAACAGCACAACCACCCGGAAGTATCGGGAATCGCGACGGAAGGTCGGTGTGGTGACGCCGTACCGCTCGATGAACTCGTGCTGTTCGACGAACCGAAGGTCACCGGACGTGCCGGGCACCGAGTACTGGCGATTCGGCATGCGCCACGTGCCCGTGTCGGGTACGTCCCACATCTGCACGTTGGCGGGCAACAGTTTCCAGCCCTGGTCGGTGTGCAGTTCGAGGTTCGCGACGACCTCGATGGTCGCGACCACTCCGCTGACGGACAGTACTGGCTGAGGGGAGAAACCCGGGTACCTGTCGACGTAGAAGACTCCTCGGCCGACACCGTTCGGCCGACTCTCGACCTCCTCGGCCAGTGATCGGAGCTCGGCGGGAAGCTGCTGCTCGTCGAGCCACGAGAGGGCAGTGGTCACGGTGTCACCCGGGTGCCAGACGGAGTCTGCGGAGACAGGCTCGTCGTCGACGAAGACCGTGAACGTCTGGGGTGAGGCATGGTCAGGCGTGCGCCGTGGTCGTTCGTCGAGCATCGTCAGACCCCGCGCAGTAGGCGGACCGATGGGCGAAGCCATCGGGTGCGGGGTTACCGTGCAGCACACGATACGCGCCCGCCGCATCGGTTCGACCGCCGCTGCCGCACTGAACGCGGCAGCGGCGCCGGCGGAGGGCAGCTCGATCGATGCGAATCAGTACGGCAGAGACGAGCAGCTGGGGCGGTCGACGATGGCCTGGCCCTCGCAGAGCATGGCCTGCTCGTCGTCGTCGAAACGGTCGCGCCGATCCCGGTCGCGGGCATCGCGGTCCGACTGTGCGGCCACCGCGACATCAGTCCCCGACGAGGCGGGCATGGCGTGCGCGATTCCGGCTGCGCCGGTGAGAGAGAACGCGACCGCGGCGAACATCAGGCCGGCGCGAATGGCAGTGTGGCGAAACATGCGGTGTCCTTGGTGGTGTGTGGTCGAGTATTCCTTGTCCACAACAACACTGCCGTCCGGACATGCGGTTCGACAGACACCCTAGGGTGCGCGTTGCCCACCCCTGTGTGAACGCCGGGAACGCGTCCGGGCTGAGCGGTGCCGTCGTGAACGTAGATGACCAAGGGCTGTTCGGGTTCTACCCGCCGCAAACAAAACCTTTGATGGCAGTATCACGAAATTCTATTACCACCCCGCCATCATGTTGTTTCATGATCTTTGGGAGCGTCCATCGTCATGAATCGGAGCACCCATGAATTCCACCGTCAGCGCACCTGGCTGGCAGAAGTCCGTCTTCGACGTTCTGCGCGAAGGAGATGTCAAGCAGATCGCCTACGTACCGGACGCCGGCCACTCGTACGCAATCCAAGCAGCGATCGCCGACCCCGGCATCGAAGACGTCGTCCTGACCACCGAGGAAGAGGGCGTCGGACTTGTCAGCGGCGCGTGGCTCGGCGGGCAGCGCGCGGTCCTGCTCATGCAGAGCAGCGGAGTCGGCAACTGTGTCAACATGTTTTCCCTGCTGGAGATGTGCAAGTTCCCGTTCCTCACGCTGGTGACGATGCGTGGTGAGTACGCCGAGTTCAACCCCTGGCAGATCCCCATGGGTTCGACCACGCAGCAGGCCCTCGAACTCATGGGCATCACAGTTTTCCGGGTCGACGACCCCGATCAGGTCGGCGAGGTCGTCTCCGCCGCCTTCGATCAGGCTTTCCTCGCTGGTGAGCGCGTCGCAGTGCTCCTGGGCCAGCGGCTCATCGGACGCAAGAAATGGGAGCGCAAGTGAACGCACACGACTCGACCATCGGAACCCTCGCCGGCGAACGCCTCGACCGACGCGATTTCGTCGCGACACTGCTCGACCGGGCGCCGGAGGCACTGGTCGTCACCGGTCTCGGCTCCCCCTCCTATGACGTGTTCGCCGCCGGGGAGCGTGACCGCAACTTCTATCTGTGGGGCGCCATGGGCGCCGCCGTACCCACCGGCCTGGGCCTCGCGCTCGCTCGCCCGGACGAGTCCGTGGTCGTCATCACCGGTGACGGGGAGCAGCTCATGGGCATCGGCGCGCTCGGATCGGTCGCGGTCAAGGCCCCGAAGAACCTCACCATCGTCGTCGTCGACAACGGGCACTTCGGCGAAACCGGCATGCAGCGCAGCCACTCGAGCCTCGGCGCCGATTTGGCCGGCATCGCGTCGTCGTTCGGCATTGCCTGCACCGAACGGGTCCGCGACATCGCCGACGCCGAGCGTGTCGCACGGATCGTCACCGCCCGGGAAGGTACGACCTTCGTTCAGGTGTTCATCGAGCAGACCGAGCCGCCGCGCGCCCTTCCGCCCCGGGACGGCACGGCGGTGAAGAACAAGTTCCGTGCCGCGCTCGGCCTCGACACGTTCTGATGGCCGACACCGAAGCGAAAGAGAACACTGTCATGCAGAAATACCTGCTCCATATCGACGGCCAGCAGCGCCCGTCCGCTGACGATTCCTACTTCGAGACCGACAATCCCTTCACCGGCCGGCCGTGGGCGCAGATCGCGCGCGGACAAGCATCGGATGTCGAGGACGCCGCCCAGGCCGCGCACCGTGCCATGACCACGGGGCCGTGGGCGAGCATGAGTCCCAGCGCCCGCGGTCTCGTCCTCCAGCGCGTCGCCGACGTGCTCGAGGAGAACGCCGAATTCCTCGCCCGCATCGAGGTCCGCGACAACGGCAAGCTCTACAACGAGATGTTGGGCCAGTGCCGGTATCTCGCGCAGTGGTACCGGTACTACGGCGGTCTCGCCGACAAGACCGAAGGCCGCGTCGTTCCCGTCGACAAACCGGGATACTTCACCTACACCCGGCGCGAGCCCATCGGGGTCGTCGGAATCATCACTCCATGGAACTCACCGCTGCTGCTGCTCACCTGGAAGCTGGCACCCGCGTTGGCCGCTGGTTGTTCGGTGGTCGTCAAGCCCTCCGAATACACCTCCGCCTCGACACTCGAATTCGTTCGTATCCTCGAGCAGGCGGGCCTGCCTGCGGGAGTGGTCAACGTGGTCAGCGGATTCGGGCCGGACGTGGGCGGGCCGCTGGTCGAGCACCCCCTGGTGCGCAAGGTGGGATTCACCGGCTCCGACGCGACCGGGCGGCACATCGGCGCCGCGGCGGCGCGCGGCCTCAAACGGGTTTCGCTCGAACTCGGCGGCAAATCACCGAACATCGTCTTCGCCGACGCCGATCTCGACGCTGCGGTCAACGGCGCGGTGTCCGGAATTTTCGCCGCGACCGGTCAGACCTGCATCGCCGGAAGCCGGCTTCTGGTGCAGCGTTCCGTGCACGACGAGGTCGTCGCCAAGCTGGTCGCGCTGGCCTCGACCGCGCGGCTCGGTGACCCGATGTCCCCCGACACCCAGGTGGGGCCGATCACGACTCGGGACCAGCACAAGAAGGTCCTCGAGTACATCGACATCGCCACCGCCGAGGGCGCACAACTCGCGCTCGGTGGCGGCGTGCCCACCGGCACCGGAACCGATGGGTGGTTCGTACAGCCGACAGTGTTCACCGGGGTGAGCAATCAATCCCGGTTGGCGCAGGAGGAAGTCTTCGGCCCGGTGCTGGCGGTGATCCCGTTCGACACCGAAGACGAGGCGATCACCATCGCCAACGACTCGAAGTACGGTCTCGGTGCCGGGGTCTGGACTACCGATCTGCCTCGCGCGTTCCGCATGGCGGAGGCGATCGAGTCCGGGACGGTCTGGGTCAACACCTACCGCGCGGTCAGCTTCATGCTGCCGTTCGGCGGGGTGAAGGACTCCGGTATCGGCCGGGAAAACGGTGCCGAGGCAATCGACGAGTACCTCGAAACCAAGAGCGTGTGGATCAACACCGGGGCACCGACCGGAAACCCGTTGGTCCTGCGCTGACCCCCGCGCCGAGGGGCGTCTGTCGACTGAGAGGCAGGCACGATCATTCGCGTCGAGGAGGCCCGGCGGGTTCGGTGGTGTTCTCGACGAGCGTCTCGAGGACGAACCTGTGAAAGCCTGCGGCGACCGAGGAGGTGAGGGGTCGATCGGCCCGGATCATGCCGATCGTTCGCCAGGCATCGCGATCGCGGAGTTCGACCAGTGCAGTTCCGTCGGGAGGGGCGGCGGCCGCAGATGGAGCAGGCACAACTCCCACGCCCACTCCGGCCGCGATCATGGCGCGCATCGTGCCGACCTCGGTGACTGAGAACGCGATTCGCGGGGCGAAGCCGGCAGCTCGGGCGAGACGGTCTGTGAGTTGGCGCAGCCCGTACTCCGGCGTGAGCGCCACGAAATCGTCCTCGGCGACTTCGGCGAGACTCACCGTCTTGCGGCGGGCCAACCGGTGACGGACGGGAACGAGCAAGCGAACCGGTTCGGTGGCCACTGGTGTCCACACGAGGTCGTCGACGGAGGGCTCGGGGGCTACGAAGCCGAGATCGGACCGCCCGAGCCGAATGTCGTCGACTACCGAATCTGCTGCAGCACCGCGTAGTTCGAATCTCACTTTGGGATGTTCGGCGCGATACCTGCTGATCAGTTCCGGGACCAACCACTCGCCGAGACTGTGCAGGAAGCAGAGGGAGACGGTGCCCTCGTTCGGATCCGCAAGGGTGCTGATCCGGTTGTGTGCGGAATCCACCTCGCTCAATGCGCGCAACGCATGTGCACGGAGAATCTCGCCGTACCGGTTGAGGTGGAGCCGATTGTGCCGCCGGTCGAACAAGCGCACCCCGAACCCCGTCTCCAGCCGGGCTATGGCCCGCGACAACGTCGGTTGCGTGACATGCATCTCCGCGGCGACAGCGGTGATGTTCTCCGATTCGGTGAGGGCGACGAACCACCGCAACTCCTGCAAGTTCACTGCCTGAGCTTATACGCGAGTCGTATGAGACTCGGCGGATATCGGCATTTCACAAACACCCGCGGGAGCGCGACAGTGAAAGGGCACTGACACGACTGCCCCGGCAAGGAGAATGACGTGAGTACCGAGCGTTCGGATTTTGTTTCCCACCCTGTGCATCGGCCCTTGGAGGGTGTCGTGGTGGTCTCGCTCGAACAGGCGATCGCGGCACCGTTCGCGACCCGGCAACTCGCCGACCTCGGTGCGCGGGTGATCAAGATCGAACGTCCCGGCGTCGGAGATCTCGCACGCGGATACGACCGAACGGTCCAGGGGATGGCGAGTCATTTCGTGTGGACTAACCGAGGGAAGGAGAGCATCGAGCTCGACGTTCGCTCCGAGGAGGGCAACCGGATCCTGCACCAACTCGTCGACCGCGCCGACGTCCTCGTCCAGAACCTGGCACCCGGCGCGGCAGGGCGCCTCGGCATCGGGGCCGACCGCTTGCGGGAAACCCACCCACACCTGATCACGTGCGATATCTCCGGATATGGCCGCGGCGGCCCCTATGAGGCACGAAAGGCCTACGACCTGCTGATCCAATGCGAGGCCGGACTGGTGTCGATCACCGGAACCGAGGACGAGCCCTCGAAGGTCGGACTGTCCATCGCGGACATCTGCGCCGGCACGTATGCCTACTCGGGGATCCTCACCGCCTTGCTCGATCGTGGGCGGACCGGCCGAGGCGCCAACCTCGAGATCTCGATGCTCGAGGCGCTCGGCGAGTGGATGGGGTACGCCGACTACTACGCCCGATACGGCGGGTCGGCGCCGAAGCGGACGGGAGCGAGCCACGCGACCATCGCGCCGTACGGACCGTTCACTGCGGCCGACGGGGAGGTCGTCAACCTGGGTCTGCAGAACGAACGCGAATGGGACGTGTTCTGTCGTGTCGTGCTGCATGCGCCGGAGCTGATCGACGATCCGCGGTTCGTCACCAACGCCGACCGGGTCGCACACCGCGCCGAGCTCGATGGCGTCATCGACGACGTTGCCGCAGGCCTCACCGGCGCGGACCTCGTCCACAGGTTGGAAGCGGCGAAGATCGCGTATGCCCGGCAGCGCACGATGGACGAGTTCGCCGAGCACCCGCAGCTCGCGGCACGCTCCCGGTGGGCGCAATTCGATTCCCCCGTCGGACGGCTCGAAGGACTACTTCCCCCGGTGACGGTGATGGGCGCCGAACACGAGATGCGCCCCGTACCAGGTCTGGGGGAACACACCGACAGCATCCTGACGTGGCTCGACGAGTACGCAGCGGTCGGGTCCTGACACACACTCTTCCCTCCGCCGTCGGCCGAGTCGCGCCGTCGGCGACGAACTACCGAAGGAGAACTACCTTGAGCAGCAGCGAAAACCAGGTCGAGCAGTCGGCGCCACCGGTCACCGGCTGGCCCGGCCGCTACTTCGAAGACTTCGAGATCGGAGACGTGTACCGGCACCCACTCGGCCGCACGGTGCTGCCGGTCGACAACTCGTGGATGACGCTCCTCACCCAGAACACGGCGCCGATCCACTTCGACGCGCACTACTCGAGTCAGACGACGTGGGGTAAGCCGCTCGTCGACTCCACCTTCACCCTTGCCCTCGTCACCGGGCAGAGCGTCACCGACATCTCCCAGCACGTGCACGCCAACCTCGGTTGGGACCGGGTGCGCCTGCCGAACCCGGTATTCGAGGGCGACACCATCTACTCCCAATCGGAGGTCCTCACCAAACGAGAGTCCTCGTCCCACAGGGACATCGGCATCGTCACCGTGCGCACCATCGGGTACAACCAGGACGGCACCATCGTCATCACCTTCGAACGGACCCTCATGGTGTATCGCAAGGGACACGGACCGCACACTGCAGGCGTCGACCCCAAGTGGGACGACCGGTCACGGCGCGCAGCCGGGATCGAGTAGTTGATCGAGTTGCCGGGCAGGCAGGGCCGGCGCGGCAACACCCTGGGCGTCGAATACCGAGCCTTGTGGACGTTTGTGGCTGTTCTGCCATGCCCCGCGACTGGCCGGTCTCGGCAGATCATCAACCACCCCGACGATGACCCAGAAGGCTTCTTCGCCGAATTCATCGACCGAGCCTGGAATTCGCGGTACTTCTCGAGCGCTCTGTATTCCGCCAGTCTGCGGCACAAGGTCCGGGCCGGTTCCGTGCGTGGAATCTTCGAGTCGATGGTGGAACTCTCCGACCAGGGCGATCTGATGAACCGCTTCCTGGCGATACCCGCGCCCAAGATGTTCATGTATGGACAGCAGAACGCATCGTTGTCGTATTTGGAACACCTGTCTGCCCATGGTGTGGAGGTCGCCGAAATCCGGATTTTGTGCCGCCCGCGCTCCGAGCTACCTGCGGCAGTGCCGTCTAAAGCGAATGTAAGGAAAGCGGACCATCCCTTCCCTCTCGCTGTGGCGGCGACCACATTGGTGTCAGTGGCTATGCATCATCACAGCAGTCGAGGAAGGAACATCATGCGACACACGACTTCGAACCCAACGTCGTCGACCGGCGAGAGGCGGGTTGTTGCGAACGTGGTTCGCGGCTGCATCGGCAACCTCGTGGAGTGGTACGACTGGTTCGTCTATGCAGCGTTCAGTGTGTTTTTCGCGGCGTCCTTCTTCCCGCAGAGCAGCACGACTGCCCAGCTTCTCTCCACCGCACTGGTTTTCGCCGTCGGATTCCTGATGCGCCCGATCGGTGGGTACATCCTGGGCCGATACGCGGACCGGTACGGGCGCAAGAACGCGCTGACGTTGTCGGTGCTGATGATGGCCGCAGGATCGCTGATCATCGCTGCGACACCGAGTTTCGAGGCGATCGGCATGCTCGCCCCGGCACTGCTGGTGATGGCGCGACTGATCCAGGGACTCTCCGTCGGAGGCGAATTCGCTTCGAGCGCAACGTACCTGTCCGAAGTCGCGACGCCCGGCCGCCGCGGCTTCTACTCGAGCTTCCAGTACGTGTCGATCATCCTGGGTCAGCTCGCTGCGCTCGGTGTCCAGATCATTCTGCTGCAGCTGCTGACCATCGACCAGATGCAGGCCTGGGGTTGGCGTATTCCGTTCGTGATCGGCGCGATCGCCGCCGTGACCGTGATGCTCTTCCGTCGCGGGATGGACGAGTCGGACCAGTACAAGGAGGAGGCGGCCCAGATCGCTGCCGAGAAGGCGTCCGGCACGCAGCCGTCGGCCAAGCGCGGCACCCTCCGACTGCTGCTGCAGTACCCGAAGCAGCTCGCGATGGTCTTCGGCCTCGCGATCGGCGGCACCGTCGCGTTCTACACGTACACCACGTACCTGCAGAAGTACATGATCAACACCTCGGGGATCGCCCCGGAAACGGTGGCGTGGATCAACTTCGCCGCACTGTTCATCTACATGCTGCTGCAGCCCGTGGCCGGACTGATCTCCGACCGCATCGGTCGCCGCAAGGTCATGCTGTTCTTCGGTGTCGGCTCGACCGTGCTGACCGTCCCGATTCTGACCGTTCTCGGCAACACCACCAACGCGTTCGTGGCGTTCGGCCTGATGATGACCGGACTGGTCATCGTGACCGCCTACAGCGCTCTGAGCGCGATCGTCAAGGCGGAGCTGTTCCCGACGAAGGTCCGCGCGCTCGGCGTCGGGTTGCCGCACGCGATCACCGCCGCCCTGTTCAGCGGCACGGCCGAGCCTCTCGCGCTCGCGCTCAAGCAGGCCGGACATGAATCGGCCTTCTTCTACTACGTCGTCGGCTGCTCGGCACTGACCCTAATCGCCGCGCTGTTCATGGCCAAGGGCAAGGGCGGCACCACCCTCGATCCGGAGACGGAGAATCCCGCCCGCGACGGACGCGAGGAAGACCGCGACGACCGCCGACTCGAGCGTGTCTGATCCCTCGTCCTCCGGCATTGTTCCCCGGGCGCACCGCGGCCGGGGGACAATTCCGGTTATGCGCATCGCGGTGGTCGAGGACGACGACGGCGTCGGCAACGCACTCGTTGCGGGTCTGACCCGGCAGGCGCACCAGCCCGTGCGGATGAAGTTCGGGTCCGAACTGCTGCTGCACCACGGCGAGGTGGACTTCGTCCTGCTCGATCTGGGGTTGCCGGACCGCGACGGGCTCGAGGTGTTGCGTCAGCTCCGCCAGGTCAGCGCCGTCCCCGTCATCATCCTGACCGCCCGCGACGACGAACGTTCGGTGGTGCGCGGCCTGCGCGGCGGCGCCGACGACTACCTGGTCAAGCCGGCCCGCATGTCCGAGCTGTTCGCTCGCATCGAAGTGGTGCGCCGGCGAAGCATGGCCGTCGAAGGCGGCGCACCACGAGAAGTGGTCACCGGAGACGTCCGCGTCGACCTCGATTCCCGCACCGTCACCGTGGCGGGAACAGAGGTCGACCTGACGTCGAAGGAGTTCTCCCTCCTCGAGATCCTGCTCGAGAACCCGGGGGCTGCGGTCAGCCGTCAGCAACTGATGGACCGGGTGTGGGGTGACGCGTTCGTGGCGGTCTCGCGTTCTCTCGACGTCCACATCGGCACTCTGCGCGCCAAGCTGGACCGACCCGGGTTGATCAGCACCATCCGTGGTTTCGGCTACCGGTGGGTGTGCTGACCTCGGGGTCGAAACGACATGCGCCGACGGTTACTGCTGATTCTCGCGATACTCGGATCCTGCGCGGTCGCGAGTTTCGCGATTCCCCTCGCGCTCGCGACCGCGGACTCGCGGACGCAGGAGTTCACACTCGGCCGCGAGGGAGACATCCAACGGTTCGCCGTCCTCGCCGAGGAGTACGTCAGGACCGGCGACCCGGCCCGGATCGCCGGCGAGGTCGAGGCATACGACGACGTGTACGGCGAGGGCGTTCTGGTGGTCTCCACGCGTGGTGTCCCGACCCTCGGGGTAGGCCTCGACGGCAACGAACCCGGAATCGAGGCCGCGATTCGCAGCGGACTGCGCAACGAGCGGGTCTCCACCGTCGACCGGCTGTTCCCGTGGAGCGCCGACGAGGCCCTGTTCGTCAAGCCGGTCGGGTCGGGCGCTCAGGTGAACGGCACCATCGTGGTGCGTGCCTCGACCGCCGAGGCCCGCTCCGACATCCTCCGGCAATGGGCCGTGATCGCGGCCGGTGCCGTGCTGGCACTGGTCGCTTTCGGTGTCCTCGCGATCGCCTTGAGCCGGTGGGTGCTCGGACCGCTCGCGAACTTGTCCAAGGGAATCGTGCAACTCATCCGCCGGATGCCCGACGCGAGGACACCGCCGAGTTCCGTGCCACCGCGATCCGTGCTGCCGGCCACGGCCGCAGGCGGGCCGCCCGAGGTGCGCCGGCTCGCGCATTCGTTCGACGTGATGTCTTCGGCGGTGCTGCGGGCAGCGGACGCGCAACAGCGCCTGATCGCCGATACCGCCCATCAACTGCGGAACCCGCTCGCGGCGTTGCAGTTCCGCCTCGACCTCCTCGACGACGGGATACCGGACAGCGCGCGCGAGGACTATCACAGCGTGACCGAGGAGGCCAAACGCTTGCAGACCATTCTCGACAGTCTTCTCTCGCTCGCCTCGGCCGAGACGCCGCGCTTCGGGGCCGATCGGTCCGAGGCGGTCTGCGACGCACTGTCGGTGGTGGCCGACCGGGTCGACTTCTGGTCGGTGACGGCCCGCGAACGTGGTGCGCGTCTGGCCACCATCGCAGACCCCGACGTCGACCATGTTCCGGTCGCGATCGCCGAGAACGATCTGTCCCAGGTGCTCGATGTGCTGATCGACAACGCCTCCCGATACGCAGGCCCGCACCCCACCATCGAAATCGGCGTCGTCGTGGAGCCGTCACCGGACCGCTCTCGGGTGTGCGTGTGGGTGGCCGACGACGGTCCAGGTGTCCCGGAAGAGTTGCGCGGCAAGCTCACCGAGCGCTTCTTCCGGGCCAACAACCAGGTCGGGACCGGTCTCGGCCTCTCCATTGTCGAGGTGGTCGCCGCAGCCTACGGCGGCCGTCTCGTCATCGACGAGGCCCCCGCCGGCGGACTGCGCGTACGCTTGTGGCTCGAACCGCACGTGGAGAAGCTGGACGATGATTAGCCGGCGACAGTTCATCGGTGGTGTGGCCGCAGCGGTCGCACTGTCGGGATGCGCTCGTGCCCAGCCCACGGGGACGTACGACATCGCGTCGGGTGAGCGCGACGGATTCCAGTCCGAGTTCGCCGAGTTGCTTGCGGACGTCCCGCCCGCCTCGGGTGGGGATCTCCGGTTGACGGTGCGCTACACCACCGGTTCCCTGGAGAACCTGTCGCTGCTGGCGTCAGGTGAGGTACTCATCGGGCTGACCCTGGCCGACTCCGCTGTCGAGTCGGCCACCCCGATCGTGGCCATCGGCCGGGTGTACGAGAACTATCTCCAGTGCGCGGTGCCGGCCCGCTCACCCTTTCACACGATGAAAGATCTTCGGGGCCAGACGATCAGCCTCGGCGCCCCGGGCTCCGGAACTGCGCAGACCGGAAGGCGGGTCCTCGAGGCGAGCGGTCTGACCCTCGACGACGTGACGGTGCGCCCGGTCTCACTCACCACCGTCCTCGACTCCCTCCGCGACGGCACGGTCGCCGCCGCACTGTGGGCCGGTGGCGTGCCCACCCCGGCGGCGATGCCGCGGCCCGGTCACGGTCCGGACGGCGGAATCCGGCTACTCGACCTGTCCGCCGAGTACGTCGAGATGCGCAAGACCTACGGGCCCATGTACGAACCGGTCTCGGTCCCTGCCCGGACATACGGTGACACTGCCGAGACCGCGACGGTAGGGGTTCCCAGCCTGCTCGTCGCCTCACCGCAACTGCCCGACGCCGTGGCCGGTGCCCTCGTCGACCTTCTCATCGATCGAGCCCAGGACCTGATTCCCGCCGACACCGTCGGCGCGCAGTTCCTCGACGCCCGATCACTGATCCAGACAGCTGGCGTCCCTCGCCATCCGGGGGCTGTCGAGGCGTACCGCCGTCACCACGGTTAGAAGGCGGACGGGTACCGCCGGCAACCTCAAGTACGTGTAAAACCTGGCCCCCACCCGATTGACTATGGCGCGTACATAGAGGCAAAATGGCCGTACATTTCGAGGAAGGCTGGCTCCATGGCATCGCAGACCGCCCTACCGCTCGCGGGGATCACCGTCGTAAGCATCGAACAAGCAGTTGCTGCACCCTTCGCGACCCGGCAACTGGCCGACCTCGGTGCCCGCGTCATCAAAGTGGAACGTCCCGACGCCGGCGACTTCGCGCGGCGTTACGACGAGACCGTGCACGGCGAATCGAGCTACTTCGTCTGGCTCAACCGCTCCAAGGAGTCGCTGACGCTGGACCTGAAGTCCGACGAGGGCCGCGACATCCTCGAAAAGCTGTTGTCCACAGCGGATGTCTTCGTGCAGAACCTTGCGCCCGGCGCCGCAGCCCGAATGAACCTCGACGCCCAGTCGCTCCAGCAGCGGTATCCCGCGCTGATTCCGTGCGACGTGTCCGGCTACGGCAACACCGGTCCCTGGTCCGATCGCAAGGCCTACGACATGCTCGTCCAGGGCGAATCCGGTCTGATGTCGCTGACCGGCCCCGACGAGTGCCCGTCCAAGGTCGGTGTGTCGATCGCCGACATCGCGGCCGGCATGTACGCCTACAGCGGGATCCTGTCCGCGCTGTACACGCGTGCAACCACCGGCACCGCCCGCGCGGTGGAGGTCGCTCTGTTCGAGGCGCTCGGTGAATGGATGGGATCGCCCGCCTACTACACCGAATACGGTGGCACGCAGCCCAGCCGGGTCGGGGCCGAACACGCGACGATCGCCCCGTACGGCCCGTTTCCCACCGCCGACGGCACGGTCCTGCTGTCGATCCAGAACGACCGCGAATGGTCCGCCTTCTGTTCGGAGGTGCTCGGCGACGAGTCGATCGCCACCGACCCACGTTTCTGCCGCAACTCCGCGCGGGTGGTGCACCGTGAGGAATGCAACGCTCTGATCTCCGCGCGGACGCGTCTGCTCAACACCGACGACGCCCTCGCCCTGCTCGACAAGGTGTCGATCGCCAACGGCAGGCTGGGCTCCGTATCGGATTTTCTGTCCCACCCATCCCTGGCCGGCCGTGACCGCTGGCGTGAGGTGGAGACCCCGGGCGGCCCGGTGCGAGCGCTGCTGCCGCCGGCGAACCTCAGTGGTGTGGAACCTCGATTCGATCCGGTTCCGGCTCTGGGTGCGCACACCGATGCCATTCTGGGGGAACTCGGTTACAGCGGCGCGGCGATCTCCGAACTGCGTACTGCCGACTCGATCTGAGGCTGGGCAGTGCCCCACGCAGTGGCGTCCGATGGAACTCGAATCGCGTACCAGGTCAGCGGCGAAGGACCGCCGCTGCTGCTGCTCGCCGGTCAGGCCAACAATCACCATTGGTGGGATCGTGTTCGCGCGGACTTCGACACGCACTTCCGCACCATCACGGTGGACTACCGCGGCACCGGAGCAAGCGACAAGCCCGAGACCGGGTACAGCACAATACTGTTCGCCGACGACGTGATCTGCGTGCTGGACTCCCTCGGAATCGGGAGGGCGCACGTCTACGGCACGTCGATGGGAGGCCGGGTGGCGCAGTGGGTCGCCGCGCGTCACCCGGAGCGTGTCGACGCCCTGATCCTCGGTTGCACCTCGCCCGGTGGAACGCACGCGGTGGAGCGCAGCCGGGAAGTCCGAGCGAGCCTGGCGCAATCCGATCCCGACCGGTCGCGCCGCGCCCTGCTGGAGTTGATGTACACGCCGGAGTGGCTCGGTCGAAATCCCGGTCCCTACAACACTCTCGGGGACCCGGACATGCCCGCGCACGCCAAGCTCGCCCACCTGCGGGCAAGCAACGGTCATGACGCGTGGGATGCGCTGCCGTCGATCAGTGCGCCGACCCTCGTCCTGCACGGGACCGACGACCTTCTGTCCCCGGCCGACAACGCACCCCTGCTCGCCGAACGGATCCCGAACTCCCGCGTGCACTTGCTCCCGGGCGCACGGCACGCGTACTTCGAAGAGGAGTGCACTGGCGCGGGCGCCGCGGCGATCGGCTTCCTCGTCGAACAGTAAGAGCGCGTTCGCGAGTGGGGTCGAGGCGCGCTAGTTGCCGGATCCGGGCATGACGATGCCGACCTTCGCCGCACCGAGGCCGTGGTCGCGGGCGGCGTCGAGTGCGGCGGGAGTGTCCTCGAGGTCGAACATCGTCTCGAGACAGTGGTCGACCTCGATCGTCCCGTTCTCGATGGCCTCGACTGCCGCCCGGAACGACAGCAGCCCGCCCTCGGACTGCGTACCGTTGACCCACTCCATGGTCAGGGACTTGCGGAATGAACGCTCCACGGGGAACGGGGAGTTGCCCGTCGATTCGGGGTAACCGAAGAATCCGATCGTTCCGCGAACGCGCGCGGCTTCGACCGCTGCGGCACGGGCGAGATCGTAGCCGGCGGCCCCGATCACCAAGTCCGCACCGACGCCGCCGGTCGTATCGAGGACGACCTCGGCGATCGACTCGACCGGTTCGAGGACGGTCCGCGCCGCGCCGAGCCGTTCGGCGACGGCGAGGCGATCCTTGTTCAGGTCTGCAATGGTGACCTTGAGGCCCCGAGCAATCAAGTGCTGCAGGTAGAACAATCCCGAGGAGCCGGCGCCGATGATCGCCGCCGTCCGCGGCATCCGCTCGACCGGTGTGTCGGCAGGTAGAAACTTCTTCATCCCGAAGAGGGTGGTACCGAGTTGCTGGGCGAGCAGCATGCGCCGAAGGTCTACGCCCTCGTTCAACGCGATCACGTGACTGGCGTCGACGGCCTGGAACTCGGCGAAACAACCACCGCGCTGACCGTGGGGGACGGTAAGCACCGGACGTCCGACTTCGACCCTCGAATCCTCGCTTCGAACAACGATTCCCACGCCTTCGTGGCCCGGATATCCGGGTCTCCCGAGGAGTACCGGGTCATGGAATCCGTCGAAGACGATGTGGACGTCGGAACCGCAGATCGAGGCGTATCGCATCTCCACGAGCACTTGGTTTGGCTCCGGGACCGGCCGGGGGAAGTCGCGAACTTCGACGACGCCGGGTGTGGTCACGCATGCTGCACGCATTCAGGCCTCGCTTGGGTGAGTCGGTGCTGGGAGTTGGAGGACGCATCGGATAGCCGCTCGGCGCGCCTTCCTGGATGGCGGTCACCGTATCGCACGCAGCCGGCGGCGGCAAGAGAAATCGCGTACGGGGCTGCCGGACAAATAGCGTCCGAACAATGTGCGGCGCAGTCGGTTTCACTCTGCTGGTAGCCATGCCTGCTCGTAATCAATCCATCAGAATTTGGCATTATCGCGCCAGGTCCATCAGGTAGCAGAATCACCAGAGTCACGACAACGAAGTGAGACCCAGATAACTACTTCGGGGTGAAGTATCGCAGGCTACAGAGGGCGTGGTGCATGGTCGATGTGCCTTCCTCGACGCCGAGCAATCACGGAACGTAGTGCATACCAATGGGTGTCGAAGTCCTGAGCCCCTGACGCGGTTCGTGACGGACCGGACCGTCGATCGGTGAAGCCCGCAGCCATTGCAGGATCCATTCCCACCACAAGGAGTCGCCATGACCCCCTCCACACCGCCGCACGCTCACAGAACCGATGATCGATCCGAGGAGCCGCCTCGCTCGCGCGGTCACTACGTCAAGTCGGTGCTGGTCGGTTCCATCGGCAACATGATCGAATGGTTCGACTGGTTCGTGTATTCGACTTTCGCAATCTATTTTGCCGGACAATTCTTTCCGAGCGACGACCGCACCGCGCAGCTCCTGAACACGGCGGCCATCTTCGCCGTCGGATTCCTGGCGAGGCCTCTCGGCGGCTGGTTGCTCGGGCGTCTGTCGGACCGCAACGGCCGTAAAGCCGGCCTGACGGTGTCCGTCGGAATGATGTCTGCGAGCGCCTTGATGATCGCTCTCGCGCCGAACTACGAGACGGCCGGCAATCTGGGAGCCTGCCTGTTGGTCACCGCGCGCATCCTGCAGGGACTGTCGGTCGGTGGCGAGTATGCCGCGTCGGCGGCGTATCTGACCGAGGTATCCAAGAAGGGCTGGCGGGGTCTGGGGGCGAGTTTCCAATACATCTCCGTCACCCTGGGGCAGCTCGCCGGCCTGCTGGTCCTCATCGTCTTGCAGTTCTCCTTGTCCGACGAACAGCTGACGTCGTGGGGTTGGAGAGTGCCGTTCGCGATGGGTGCCATCGGTGCCGTCGCGGTCTTCTACCTGCGGCGCGGAATGCACGAGACGACGGCCTACTCGGTTGCCGAAACGGTCGATACCGAAGATCGCCGGGGAACACTGGCCGAGGTATGGCGCAACCGGCGCGCCGCCGTCGTCGTCTTCACCCTGACCCTCGGGGGCACCGTCGCCTACTACACCTACACCACCTACCTGACCAGCTACTTCGTGAACAGCGTCGGCCTCGAGAAGTCGCAGGCCTCGACGATCAGCTTCATCGGACTGGTGGTGTTCCTGGTCCTCTTGCCGATCGGTGGGTACGTCTCCGACCGCATCGGCCGGCGGCCCGTCCTCATCTTCTTCGGCATCGGCACCACGATCGGAACGTATCCGATCCTGCAGGGAATGCAGAACAATCCCACGTGGCTCACCTGCCTGGTGCTCACCGTCCTCGGTCTGGTATTCGTGGTCGGGTACTCGTCGGTCAACGCGGTGGTCAAGGCCGAACTGTTCCCCACCGGGGTGCGGACGGTCGGTGTTGCCATCCCGTACAGCATCGCCACCGCCGTGTTCGGAGGAACTGCCCCATACATCGCTCTGGCGTTCCGCGACGCGGGCCGGGAGAGTTGGTTCTTCATATACGTCTCGATCTGCGCGGCCATCTCACTGATCACCTACGTGTTCATGCGTGAGACCAGGGACGTCAACCTCATCGACGAGACGGTCGCCCCGGGACCACACGACCGCGCGCAGCACTCGGCCTCGAACGGGACACCGATCAAAACCGTTCAGGGTTGACCATTGCTATTCTTCGTTGTGATCGATGTCGCTCTTGCATATCGCCTGCTGATGGTGCGGGACGGCGGTAGCTCGGGAAGGTGGTCGTCCGGTGGACGTCAAGCAGTTGACCGCACTCGTTGCGGTGGCGGACGCCGGGAGCGTGACCCGCGCAGCCGAACTACTCCACTTGGTTCAGCCGGCGGTGACACGCCAAATTCACACGCTCGAGCAGGAACTGGGTGTCCCGCTGTTCGAACGTAGCCGTGCGGGAATGGAATTGACGGAGTCCGGCCGGCTCATGCTCGAGCGCGCCCGGAGGGTGCTGTCCGAACTCGAGCGTGCCCGGGCCGAGATCCGCCCGAATCCGGGGGTGCTGCAAGGGATCGTGACGGTCGGACTTCTGTCCTCCACCTCCGAACTGCTCGCCGAACGACTCGTCGCGGCCGTGTTGCAGGAGCATCCGGCCGTCCGGTTGCGAATAGTGTCCGGGTACGCCGGACACGTGCGGCAGTGGCTCGATGCCGGTGACATCGACCTCGGTCTGCTCTACAACCTGAAATCCACGTCGTCGCTCAACGTGCGAGCATTGCTCGCCGAAAACCTGTGGGCGGTTGCCCCGCCCGACGGCGGGCTCGACACCGGACGACCGGTCACCCTCGAGGAAGTGGCGACCCACCCGGTCGTGATGCCCAGCGCGCCCCACGGAATTCGCACATTGGTTGCGGAGGCGTGCGCGAGACTCGACATCGGTCTGAACATCGTCGTCGAGACCAACGAGGTGAGCATCCAGAAGAGACTCGTGCGAGCCGGTCACGGCTGGACGATCCTGCCGGGCATCGCCGTTGCCGATGATGTCGCCGGCGGTCTGCTCAGTGCGGCGCCGCTCCATTCCCCGGCGGTCGAGCGCACCGTCGTGCTCGCGTTACCGAGCGCCCCCCGGATCCCGCCTGCCGTCCATGCGGTGGCCGATCTGCTCGTCCGCCAGATGCGCGACGCCGTCGAGCGCGGTGAGTGGCCGTCCGCTCACTGGAAGCCGGACAACTAGTCGCACGCGAATCAGAGCCCTCCGCGCGACACGAGTTGCGAGACGATGACGTTGCGCTGGATCTCGTTGGTGCCCTCACCGACGATCATCAACGGAGCATCCCGGAAGTACCGCTCGACGTCGTACTCGGTGGAATAACCGTAGCCGCCGTGGATGCGCACCGCGTTGAGGGCGATGTCCATCGCCACCTCGGACGCGTACAGCTTCGCCATCCCGGCCTCCATGTCGCACCGATCACCGCTGTCGTACTGCTCGGCCGCATGCCAGGTCAGCTGCCGGGCCGCGGTCAGCTTGGTCGCCATGTCGGCGAGGTAGTTGCCGATCGACTGATGCTTCCAGATCGGCTTGCCGAAGCTCTCCCGCTGCTGTGCGTAGGCGAGGGAGTCCTCGAGTGCCGCCGTGGCCACACCCAGCGCCCGGCAGGCCACCTGGATGCGGCCGGTCTCGAGGCCCTTCATCATCTGCGCGAACCCCTTGCCCGGGGTACCGCCGAGGATCGCCGTGGCCGGGGTCCGGTAGTTGTCGAACGACAGCTCACAGGTTTCGACACCCTTGTAGCCGAGCTTGGGCAGATCCCGTGACACCGTCAGACCGGGACCGTGCTCGACCAGGACGATCGAGATGCCCTTGTGCTTGGGGGACGCGGCCGGATCGGTCTTGCACAGCAGCGCGATCAGCCCGGACCGGCGGGCGTTGGAGATCCACGTCTTCGACCCGGTGATCACCAGGTCATCGCCGTCGGACTTGGCGTTGGTGGACATCGCCTGCAGATCCGACCCGCCGCCGGGCTCGGTCAGCGCCATCGTGGCCCGGATCTCACCGGTCGCCATCTTCGGCAAATACTGCCGCTTCTGCTCCTCGGTGCCGTACAGCGACAGCAGCTTCGCCACGACGGTGTGCCCGCCCATCGCCCCGGCCAGGCTCATCCACCCGCGGGCCAATTCCTGGGTCACCTGCGCATAACAGGGCATCGACACCGGTGATCCGCCGTACTCCTCCGGAACCGCCAGACCGTAGATCCCGATCTGCTTCATCTGCTCGATCCACTTCTCGGGGTACTCGTTGGCGTGCTCCACCGCCTGCACCGTCGGCATCACGTCGCGGTCGACGAAGGCGCGCACCGTCTCGACCAGGTACGCCTCTTCCTCGTTCAGCTTGCCCATCACTCCACCTCGCACTCGCACAACATTTGTACGGCCATATTCTCGGATATGTATGCTTCCGTCAAGTCCCGCATTGACATTCACCCGCGATCGGTGCCACCATCTAGTCCGGATCGGCACCATCTCCGCTGTTCAGAGGCTAGGAACGCGACTACAGGCGTCGACCGACCTAATGGCCGTATTTACCGTCCCTTCACATACTGAAGGGACGCAAGTACCCCAGCGGTCGCCAACACCTCGCGTCGAGCGAACACCGTTTCTCACGAAAGAGGCGACCAGGATGTCTCAGCACAGGTTCGAACTCCGGCCGGTCGCGCCCTCCGCGTCGAACTGGGATTGGCGGATGCACGCGCGTTGCCGGTCCATGGACACAGAGCTCTTCTTTCCGTGTGAGGGGGAAGGGCAGGGCGCACGCATTCGGCGAGAACGAGCCGCAAAGCATGTCTGCGAGCCCTGCCCGGTGCTGACCGAGTGCCGAAATCACGCATTGATCACCGGTGAGCAGTTCGGCGTCTGGGGTGGCACGACGGAGAAGGACCGCCGGTATCTTCGACCGCCCCGACTCGGTCGATACCGTTCCTGACGGCGTAATGCCCGCGGTGTCACCGCTCGTCCCGTATCGGCTCATCGGCGGTGCGCGCGCAGCGCGGTGCGGAGTCCTTTGCGGCGCCCGGTGGCTCCGTCGGCGGGCGTGGTGGATGCGGTGCGGAATCTCAGTTCGGACGCGGTCTCGGGAGCATCGTCGGCGGTCGCGGATAGAAACCGGTCCGGGAGTGCCAACTTGTGGATGGTGCGCAGGGTCAAAAGGTATTGCCTGGCTAGCGAACCGGTGGTGTAGGGCAGATCGTACTTCTCGCACAGTACGCGGACCCGCGTCGCGATTTCCGGGTAGCGGTTGCTGGGGAGGTCCGGGAACAGGTGGTGCTCGATCTGGTAGCAGAGGTTGCCGCTGAGGAATGCGAGCACCGGGCCGGCTCGGAAGTTGGCGGTGCCGAGCATCTGGCGTAGATACCATTCCGCCCGGGTCTCGTTTTCCAGTTCGGTGGGGGTGAACTTCTCTGCGCCGTCCGGGAAATGTCCGCAGAAGATCACGACGTAGGCCCACAGGTTACGCAGTAGGTTGGCGGTGAGGTTCGCCTTCAGCGTCCGTCGCCACCGCCGCCCGCTGACGGCGGGAAAGAGTACGTAATCCTTGCCGGTCTGCCGGACGATCTTGCCGATCAGCGCTCGGGTGTGGCCGGACTTCTCGGCGGCGGTGCCGGCACGCTCCTGTTCGGAATACAACCCGTGCAGGGCGATGCCCCATTCGAACGTGGTCGCCAGCAACAGGTTCCGCAGCGGTTGCAGCAGGTTGTCCGGTTTCCACGGCTGGTCGCGGGTGATGCGGATGACGCCGAACCCGAGGTCGTCGTCCATCCCGATCACGTTGCTGAACACATGGTGGCGATAGTTGTGGGAGTACTGCCACTGGGACGACAGACCCGCCATGTCCCACTCCCAGGTGCTGGAGTGGATTTCCGGGTCGTTCATCCAGTCCCACTGGCCGTGAGACACGTTGTGCCCGATCTCCATGTTCTCCACACTCTTGGCCACGGCGAGAGCCGTGGTCCCGAGTGCCCATCCGACGCGCGTCCGGCTTGCGTGGATCACCAGCCGCGCAGCGGCATCCAACCCGCGCTGGAAGGCGATCGTGCGGTGGATGTAGGTGGCATCGCGCTCACCGAGTGAATCGGTGATGTCCCGCCTGATCGCGTCGAGTTCGGTGCTGAGCGCCTCGACGTCCTCCGCTGTGAGGTGCGCATATTCCTTGATGTCGGATATCGCCATGGTCTACTCCAGATTCCGGACCCACCCTGGACCGGCTGTGCGTCAGTAGTAGTGGCGTCGGCCCGCGACCGCGTGCCCGGCCATCCCCATGACCTCGAGCACCACTCCGATGATGATGAGCGCAATCCCGATGTACAGGAGCGCTGGGACGCTGAGGACCAAGCCGACTATGGCGAGGATGATGCCGAGAATGATCATGATGAGGCCTGATTTCCGGACGGGGGTCGAGATTCGGACTGGTGTGGAGGGTCAGCGTGTGAAGATTCTTTTGATCTTCCGGCCTGCCTGCTTGATCTGGTCGCCGGCTTGCTTGGCTTTGCCCTTGGCTTCCTGCGCACGTCCCTCTGCCTCCATGCGCTCGTTTCCGAGCGCCTTCCCGACGGTCTTCTTGGCGGCGCCTTCAGCGGTTTCAGCTTTGTGCCGAAGCTTTTTCCCGATACTCATGGCGATGCTTCTCGTTTCTCGGTTACGCGGCGGGTGCGGATCAGGCGTCGTTCGTGAGCGGGAATGCGTCGCCGCTGGAGTTCAACACGCTTGCGCCTCCGACGATCTCGGACGATCATGACGGCCTCCTGTGGCCCACGGTGCATAATCAAGTCAACGCCGGATTCCGTCGCAAGTCAACACTGTAGATCTACGGTTTAGGCCTACAGTTGAACGCGAGGGAAGGTGGCGAAGATGCCCGAGCGTCGTTCGATCCACTCCGACGATGGCCCGATCACCCGTGAGCGGATACTCGAGTGCGCGCTCGGGATCATCGACGGTGACGGCATCGACGGCCTGTCCATGCGCCGCCTCGGCAAAGCACTCGGCCGCGACCCGATGACCCTGTACCGCCACGCCCCGAACAAGGCCGCGCTGCTCGACGGGGTTGCCGAGCGTGTCCTCGAAGAACTCGAGGTCGACACCGACGACGGCGACTGGGCGACGCAGCTGCGGGAGGTCGCGCGGGGCTTTCGCCGGTTGGCCCTCGCTCATCCTCAGGTGGTCCCGCTATTGGTCACCAGGCCGCTGTCGACGCCGCTCGGGCTCAGGCCGCTCGGCACCCTGCGTCCACTCGAGGACATCCTGACCCTGCTCACCAAGGCGGGCTTCACCGACGCCGATGCCTTGCACGTCTATCGGGCATTGTTCGGCTTCCTCTACGGCCACGTCCTCAACGAACTGCAGGAACTCGTCGAGCGTCCCGACGAGTCCGACGACCTTCTGCGCCTCGGCCTTCACCGCCTGCCGATCGCCGAGTTCCCTCTGATCCGGGGCCTGGCGCCGGTGCTGGCGTCCTACGACGGCGCCGCCGAACTCGAACGTGGCGTCGACATCCTCCTCGCGGGCCTGACCGCGACGTCGACGCAGCCCGACTCTCCTCCGTCCCGGTGATGTGAACGCGCTCGGACGTCGAGCCGGTTCGGTCGAGGGCATCGACATCGAAACCGAGTGGGCCGAAAAGTCGAGATAGGGTTGGCTCGTTCGTCATTCTCTACAGCCGAGTTGTCACGGGTGAGAGGAGGACCTGTGCAGTACATGCTGTTGATCTACAACTGTGAGCGGCCCGAACCGGGCGATCCGGGTTTCGCCGATGCGCTGGCCCGGGTGAACGCATTCGCCGACGAGTGCCGCCGCCGCGGAGTCTTCGTCTCCGGGCACCCGCTGCAGCCGGAGCACACCGCCACCACGGTCAGCGTTCGGGACGGTCGGACGCTGATCACCGACGGCCCGTTCGCCGAGACCCACGAACACCTCGGCGGCGCCTATGTCCTCGACTGCCGCAATCTGGACGAAGCCCTGGAGCTGGCCGCCTTGTGCCCGTTGGCCGAGCTGGGGTCGATCGAGGTGCGGCCCATCGTCGATGTGCCGGGCCTGGATCACCGTCCGGCGACAGTCGTCGGCGAATGAACGTCGAACCGGGGCTGCAGCAGGTCTACCTGGAACACAGGGCCCGGATGCTCGCAGCTCTGATCCACGTGCTCGGCGACTTCGAACTCGCCGAGGATGCGCTGCAGGATGCGTGTGCACTCGCGTTGCGCAAGTGGGGCGATACCGTCCCGAACGACCCAGTGGCCTGGCTGCTCACTGCGGCCCGGAACAGCGCGATCGACCGGCTGCGGCGGGCCAGGCTCGGCCGGGAGAAGCTCGCGCAGGTCGGTGAACAGTCCCGGGTGGTGACCGTGATGACGGACGTCGGGCAGGACAGGCTGCTGCGCATGGGTGATGAGCGGTTGAGCCTGATCTTTGCGTGCTGTCATCCCGCCCTGGCCGAGGACGCGCGGGTCGCCCTGACTCTGCAGGCCGTGGCCGGGCTGACCGCCGGGCAGATCGCCCGCATGTTTCTGATCGGCGAGTCGACGCTGGCGCAGCGCTTGGTGCGGGCGAAACGCAAGATTCGCGACGCCGGCATCAGTCTGGATGTGCCCGCCGATCACCAACTGCCCGAGCGGGTTTCCGGCGTTCTCGCGGTGGTGTACCTGATTTTCACCCAGGGCTACGCCCCCGGTCGGCTCGAGCAGAGCACGCTGTGCGAGGAGGCGATCAGGCTCGCCGAGCTCGTCGCCACCCTCATGCCCGACGAACCCGAAGCGCTCGGACTGGTCGCGTTGCTGCTGCTGCAACACTCGCACCGCGCCGCCCGCTACGATTCCGCCGGCGACGTGGTGCTGCTGTCGGATCAGGACCGCTCACGATGGGATCGCGCCGAGATCACCGAAGCGATCGGCGTACTGGACCGGGCGCTACGCCTCGGCAGACCGGGTCCGTACCAATTGCAGGCCGCGATCGCCGCGTTGCACGCCCAGGCTGCTTCGACCGATCACACGGACTGGCCAGGCATCGCCGCCCTGTACACCCAATTGCTCGCGGTCGATCCGTCACCGGTGGTGGCGTTGAACCACGCCGTGGCCACGGCAATGGCGACCGGCCCGGAGGAGGGGCTCGCGCTGATCGACGAAATCAACGGAATCGACCGCTACCACCTGCTTCATGCGGCACGAGCCGATCTCTTGCGCCGTCTCGGCCGCACCACGGAGGCGGCAATCGCCTACCGGCGAGCACACGAACTCGCCGGCAATCCCGCAGACCGGCGATTCCTCGCCCGACGTCTGCTCGAACTCGACCTCACGGAGTCCCCATGAGACTGTCCATTCTCGACCACGGCCACAGCCGACGCACCAAACTGTTCCTCACGCTCACGTCCACCATGTCGCGCGTGGACAGCCCCGACATCGTGAAGCTCCTGCTGTACCGGCCGGGCTTCCTCACCCGTCCGCTGTTGGAGCTCACCGCCGACGCGATGCGCGGGCCGTCGTACTGGACCGCCGCGGAACGGGAGTACCTCGCGATGTGCACCGCGCAGTTGCACCGCTGTCCGTTCTGCATCGACACGCACGCCGAACTCACCCGCATCGCCGGCCACGGTGAGATCGACCCGGATCGTCCCGCGTCGGCACGGCCCCCACTGAGCGCCGTCCGCGAGTTCCTCGACACGATCAGCCGCACGCCGGACCGTGCCGACCCCGCCGGAGTCGCCGACCTGCCCGAACAGGCGCTGGTGGAGGCATTGCGTGTCAACCTGGTGTGGAACATCGTCAACCGCCTGGCCAACGCGTTCGGCTTCACCCTCCGAGAAGGCCAGTTGCACAGCGGTACCCGCGCCCTGCACCGATTCGGCTATCGCTTCCCCGGATTCCTGCTCGCCGACGGCGCGAGACCCGACGGCAGTGACGATGCCGTGGCCGACCTCCGCCACTCGGTGTTGCACCGGCCTGCCACCACCGCCCCCGCCCTGCGTCTCGCCGCCGCGTCCGGCGACCCGCTTCCCGAACCGTGGCAGGCTTACGCGGCGGCGGTCCGCGACGCCTCCTACACGATCACCGACAGCGACATCGACAAACTTCTCGCCGCCGGACCAAACGAGGATCAGGTCTTCGAGGTCACCGTCGCCGCGGCGGTCGGCGCGGCCCTGGAGAGTTTCGATGCCGGAATGTCCGCACTGGGACACACGTCCACGAGCTGAACCGAGCAGATCGACGGAAAAACCTGACACAGGATGTCAGGGTCTCGGTGCGAGCATGGTTTCACCGTTCGGCACCGGGCCCCGGATCGACATCGACACAGACAAGGACCTCCATGCGCGAAACACGAGAAGAGCTCGACGAGCTCCAAACCCTCCTCGACGCCTCCCTGTCCCGCTCCACCGCACACCTGCGTTCGATCATCGGCACCGAGAGCACCCTGACCGCAGAACAGCTCACCCAGATCGTCACCGGCATGTGCACCCTCGCCCTGTCCACCGTCACGGCGAAGGGCGAACCGCGGATCAGCGGTGTCGACGGGCACTTCCTGCACGGGAAGTGGCACTTCGGCACGGCGCGCGGCGCCGCCAAGGCCCGCCACCTCGCCGCCCGTCCCGCCGTCAGTGCTGCGCACCTGCGCGGTGAGGACCTGGGTGTGTTCACGCACGGGACGGTGGAGATCCTCAACCCCCAGGACGGCGAGCCGGCCGCGGACTGGCCGGACCTGCTCGCCTACTTCACAGACTTCTACGGCGAAGACTTCTTCGACTGGGACAACGACGTGGTCTACTACCGGCTGCATCCGCACTGGATGACCGTCTACGCCGCCGACATCGCCAAGCTCACCGCGGCGCCGCGGTCCTGATCGGCACTGTCGACCCAGCACCGATTGCCGGGTGACGCGGTACCGTCGGCCGCGTGGCTCTCATCCATCACGCTCAGCTGTCCCCGTCCAAGGCCGAGATGCTCGGTGACTGGGTTCCGCGCCAGCCCTGGATCGGGTCCGCCGACGCGTCGTCCGTCGAGGTCGTCGGTGCGTACCGGTTCGACGATCCGGCCGGGGAGGTCGGCATCGAAACCCACCTGGTCCGGACGGCGGACGGGCAGGTCGTGCAGGTGCCGGTGACCTATCGCGGTGCCCCGATGGCCGGTGCGGAGGCGTCGCTGATCACCACGATGCAGCATTCCGTGCTGGGTGAGCGCTGGGTCTACGACGCGTGCGCCGACCCGGTGTACGCGAATGCGCTCGTGACGGCGATCCTGACGGGAGGGACCGAGGCGGAACTCCAGTTCGACATACCCGGCGAGCGCCGAAAGGTGACGACCAAGGTGTCGGGTAGCGGCTCACCGGGCTCGACCGTGCCGGTCGTCGATGCCGTGAACTGTGCGAATGAGGGAACGACCACCGTCATCACGACGGACCGGATCGGCGTGCGGGTGTTCCGCGTGATCGATCCGGATCGGGTCGCGCCTGTCGGCTCGCACACTCTGGAGGGCACCTGGCCGGGCCGAGGTGCGCCGGCGCTGCTCGCGATCGCGCATCCGACGGCGAACCACGACGTGTGACGCGGGAGGGGCGGAATATCTCCGAGGACGGTACAGTTGAACCCGTCGACGGTGTCGGACATACCCCGGGTACCACATTAAAATTGTCGCCGAGAGCGACCACTTGCCGAGAGGCGATATGACGGCACCGTCGCAGAAGCCGCCGGCACCATGTGGTGCCGGCGGTTTTCGTTCTGCGGTGGACCTCACCCGACAGGCTCGAATCCGGCCAGCATCTGCTCGAGTGCGGCCTGGTCGGGCCCGATGAAGGGGTCTGACTTCGGTGCCTCGGCGAGCATGTCCAGAAACTCGGCGGTGCGTCCGTCCGCCGGGGGGAGGTGGGTGCCGAGGATCCATCGCGGGTCGAGCGCTCGGAGCGCGGCGACGGTGCGCAGGAACTTCGTCTCGTCCACCAGATGCACCCAGGGACTGTCGACGGTGGCCCACAGGTGCTGCGCGGAACGGACGGCGTTGGGTGTGGAGTACCCGACGTCGTTGGCCGTGGCGAGTTCGGCGGTCTCCATCGGCGCCCCGAAGCAATCCGACGAGAAGTAGGCCTCGCTGCGGTCGTCGTAGAAGCCGACGGTGCTGGGATTGTCGAACAGCGGGGGCCGTAGCGCCGTCAGTGTCCGATCGCCGACGTCGAGGGATTGACCCGGATTGAGCAGGTAGACCCGGTCCATCGGGACGGGCCGTGCGCAGGACATGATGCCTACGCCCGCGAAGGTCGTGATCAGGCGGGCGCGCGGCGCCGCGTCGAGCAAGTCGAACAACGCGCCGGTGTGATCGCGGTCCGGATGCGTCAGCCAGATCCACTCGACGTCCGCGGGATCGAGCACCGAGCCCAGGGCTTCCATGAAGCCGCATCCGGGCAGGCTGAGTCCGGTGTCGACGACGACGGGTTCGGCGGCGTGGAGAACGTACGCGTTCACCGGTAGGTGCCCGATCCCCGGTACTTCCAGTTCGTCACTGAGAGCGGTGATATCACGTCGGATATTGTTGATACGCATGGGAACTCTCCTCAGTCGTCGTAGTCGACGCGGATCAGTGACCGGGCGATCGTGGCCAGGTCGGCTTCGGTCGGCTCGTATCCCCGCGGGACCTTCAGGCCCAGTTCGAATGGGGTGGCCCCGTCGTCGAGCGCGGCACGGAATGCGGCGCCTGCCTCGGCGGGGGTGGCCTCCAGTAGCAGGGCCCGGCCCCGACGGACACGGCCCCGGTGGGTGACCGTCACGGGTGCGCCGCCGGCGAAGTTGCGCCGCCACGGACGCTCGGTGAACACGAGCGTCTGACCGTCGACGTCGTGCAGGCACACCGGCACCCGCAGGGTGCGCCCGGTACGACGGCCGGTGAACTCGATCAGCCCTTGGCGCCGGATGCGCCGCCCCAGTGACCGGGTCGTGAGGACCCGCCGGACCAACGGGTTGACCAGCCGCATCAATTGGGGTGGCGGCGGGCTCAGCCGCACATTCGTGGTATCGATTTTGGACATGTCACCGACGCTAGGAGCGATGGAGCGGGCGCACCATTCCACAATTCTGGTATTTCCGGCGCCGATCCGCGCTCGTACGATTGACTCGTGAGCGTGGATTCCGTGCAGTGCGCGGCAGACAAGGTCGCACGATTGTGCGCCGCACCACGCGGCCTGGTGTCGCTGTGGCGGGACGCGTCGGACGTCGTCGCCGGTGTCGTCCCGTATTACTGGACGCCGTGCTGGTTCACTCTCGACCCCGTGTCCATGCTGATGACCAGTCACTATCACTTCGGCATGGACGAATTTCCCGGGGAATGGCTGGCCGCCGAGTATTACGAGGACGACGTTCAGTCCGTCCCCGACGTAATGCGTTCGGCCGAAGGGATTTCCACGTTGCACGAAGCCGCGCACGGTGATCCGTCGGGAAGTCCGCGCTGGCGCCGGAACCGGACACTCGGCGGCGACCAGGAGCTGATTGCGCGGTTACGCACGCGCTCGGGAGAAACGTGGGGAGCGCTGAGCCTCTATCGCGACGAGGGGATGCCGATGTTCTCGGAAACCGAGAAGTCGTTCGTGCAGGAGATAGCGCCGGTCCTCGCGGGCGGTGCCCGCCGCGCACTGCTGTACGGGCAGGCCGAGGAACCGGAGTATGCCGATTCGCCGGGTTTGCTCGTCCTCGACGAGAACTGGAACATCGAATCCGCGACGCCCGGAGTCGACCGGTGGATGGTGGATCTGCCGGGCGGGGACTGGGATCGGGGGGAGTTGCCGGCCGCGGTGATCACTCTCGCCGGTCGTGTATTGCGGTGTGTGGAAGACCGCGACCGGCTGGGCGACGTGGCCATCTCGCGGGTGCTGTCGAGGTCGGGGGCGTGGTTGGTGCTGCATGGGGCATGCCTGACGTCGACGGGCAGGCGGCGGATCGCGGTGATCGTGGAGCCGGCGCATCCGAGCCGCCTGTATCCGCTGCTGATGTCGGCGTACGGGCTGACCGAGCGCGAGAAGGAGGTCACGTCGATGGTGTTGCAGGGGGCGTCGACTTCGCAGATCTCCGCCGAACTACATGTGTCGGCACAGACCGTGCAGCAACATCTGAAGAGCATCTTCGACAAGACCGGCGTGCACAGCCGACGCGACCTGGTCGGCAAGGTGTTCTTCCACCACTACGAGCCGCGGTTTCGCGACAACGAAAAGCGGACCGCCGCGGGCAGGCCTGTCCGCGGCGATCCCTGGCATACACAGAGCAGCTGAGCCCGGGAATCCGGTTACACCGGCGGATGGGTTCCGATCCGGGCCGTAGTCCGGTGGCCTACTGTTCCTTCTTCAGGCGGGCGGCCAGCATGGCCTTGCCCAGATCGCCACCCTTCCGGCTCACGGCTTGGGCGCGGCGGAAGAAGTCGGCCAACTCGGCGTCGCCGTCCATGTCGGCATCCGAGATGTAGCCCTCCAGACGCAGAGCGTTGCTCAGTGACGCTTCGACGAACCAAATCAGGTTGTAGTCCTTGTCCCGAACACCGGTCACCGAGCGTGCATCTTGTTCACTCATCAGTGCGTCCTTCCCGAGAAACGGCCGACTGTCTTGTGGTTCCTGCCTACCCGTGTGGTTGCATCGTAAACGTGAGGCGCGCCGGGCTCAGGCGAATACCCAGTTCATCAGGACGACGTACAGCCCGGTCCCGAGGACGATCGAGAGCACCGCATTCTTGCGCCACAGGTGCACCGCGGCCGTCGCCGCCACCGCGATCAGTTCGGGGATCCCGTGCGACGGGGCGGTGACGGACACGTTCTTCAGGGAGTACGCCACCAGGATCAGCATGATCCCGGCGGGCAGGTAGACACCGAGGTAGCCGACGAGTGCGGACGAGCGCAACGGCATGACGATCGCGAAGGGAACGGCGCGCAGGGCGAACGTGACGATCGCCATGATCGCGATGGCCGCGAGGATGTAACCGGCGTCAGGCATCGGTGCGCACCTTTCGCCGGGTGACGAGGTAGCGGATGACGAGCAGGCTCACGAAGGCGCCCATCGCTATCGGCAGCATGTGTTCGGGGTCGACGAGTCGCGCGATCAGCGCGCACATCACGGCCATCGAGGGAACCGCGAAACCACGCTGGGCCCGGATGGCCTCGATGGACAGCACGACGAACAGCGCGGTCAACGCGAAGTCGAGGCCGACGATGTTCTCCGGGATCCATTGCGCCGCGGTCGCTCCGAGCATCGCTCCACCGATCCAGTACGCGTGGAGATACAACTGCGAGTACACGATCACCCGGCCGGACATCGACTTCCGGTCGCCGGTGACCGTCATGGCGTACGCCTCGTCGGTCAGCGCGAACATGCTGTAGAAGCGGGCAAGCCGGCCCTTCACCCTGTCGAGGGGAAAGCTCAAGGCGTAGAACACGTGCCGGAAGTTCACCAGCAACGCGGTCAGCGCGATGTACGGGAGAGGCGTCATCGCGGCCACCATGCCGACCGCGATGAATTCGAGGGAACCGGCGTAGATCAGCGAGGTGAAAACCATCGCCCACCACGGGTTGAGCCCCTGCTGGACGACGAGCACCCCGAGGGCGATCCCCAGCGGGACCAGCCCGATTCCGACGGGGAGCGACGCCTGTAGGGCGCGACGCCACTCCGGGGCCTGCCGGGGGTCGGAGTCGACGACTGCGGTCGTCGCGAGGGTAGCTGGATCGATCACCACGCAAATCTATAGCAACCATCCAGGTGTGCGATTGCGAGAGAATGCCCATTCGGCATAGTCTGCGCAATAATAGTTCAATGGACGACATAGATCACGCAATTCTCGACCATCTGCGCAACGACTCGAGTCTGACCAACACGGAATTGGCGGATCTCGTGGGTCTCACACCCTCCCCGTGCCTGCGCCGGGTCAAGAAGCTCGAGGCGGACGGCGTCATCACCGGCTACCGCGCCATCGTCAGCCAGGAAGCGCTCGATCGGGGGTTCCAGGTGATCGTCACCGCCGAGATCGGTGTGAACGACCAGGCGACCATCGAACAGTTCGAGTCCCGGGTCGCCGCCTTCGACGAAGTGATCGAATGCCGGAGGCTGTTCGGGATCCCCGACTACTTCATCCGGGTGGCGGTCCGCGACCTCGCGACGTACGAGAACTTCATGGCCACCAAACTCAGCGGGCTCCCCGCGGTCTCGCGGGTCACCTCGTTGATCACGATGAAGACCATCAAGAGCGCCGACTGAGTCAGCGGTGCGCCGCGACCTCCCGGTAGAACTCGAGGTGTTTCTGCGCGACGTTGTCCCATCGATGTGAGCGAGCGAAGGCGCGCCCCTCGTCGAGGGAGGCGCCGTCGGCAGGTTCGGTCAGGGCGCGTGCCATCTCCTCGTGGGTGGACGCGTACCGGACCGTCCCGCGAAAGACCTCCCGGAGGACCGGCAGGTCACGTGCGACGACGGGAACGCCTGCCGCCAGGGCTTCCATCGCGGCCAGCCCGAATCCTTCCTTGGTGGAGAGGAAGGCGAACGAGCGGGCCTGGGCTACCAGCGAGGGGAGTTCGGCGTCGTCGATCGTTCCGAGGATGGTCGGTGTCACACCCAGCTCTGCGGCCCGCCGGTCGAACTCGTCCCGGTACCCCCGGTAGTCGAACAGGGTCTCGCCGCCGGCGAACACCAGCCGCAGGTCCGGTTGCTCCTTCACGAGCAGTGCGTAGGCCTCCACCAGGTCGATGCTGCCCTTGCGCGGTTCGATACCGCCGACCGCCAACACGTAGTCGCCCAATTCACCGGCCCACCTGCGGCGGCGCTCGGCGTCCTCGCGGGCTTCCTCGAATCGGGCGGCGTCCACGCCGTTCGGAATGACGGCGCACTCGAGACCCCACCCGGCGGAGACCTCCGCGGCGACGGCGGCGGACACGCAGATCCGCGCGTACGGATCCACGATCGCGCGCTCGTGGCAGGCGGCGAGCGCGGGCGTCGTGAACTGGTCGAGATGGTGGATGGTTCGCACGCACCGTCCGACGGCGTTGGCACTGATGCAGTCCTGCGCGTGGACGATGTCGTAGGCCTCCGGTGTGAAGGCGGCGCGCATCGTCTCGATGGATCGGAGGATCCGGTCACCGACGGTCTCGTCGTCGACGTGTGCGAACGGCACCACCCGCACGGCGACAGTCGGGTCGACCGGACGGAAGAAGGCGGCGTCGCCGTGCCTGCCCAGGGTCCAGACCGTCACGTTCGCGCCCTGCCGGGCGAGGGCCTCCGCCAACGCCAGCGTGTGCACGACTCCCCCGCGCGGTTTGGTCGAATAGGTCAGCAGCGCGATCCGCACGTCAGTGTTCTCCTCGGTCCAGCAGTCTCCGGTAGGTGTCGATGCGGCGTTCCTCCAGGTGCCGAAGCACCTTCCTGGCCCGATTCACCTCGTAGTCGACGTCGAGTTCGGCGACGGCGAGGCCACCCTTCGTTCCCGTTCGCGCGAGCACGTCGCCGCCCGGACCCACCACCTTGGCCTGACCTAGGAATCGCAGTCCACCCTGGATTCCGGTCTGGTTGGACGACACGAGGACCACCTGGTTCTCGGCGGCCCGGGCCGAGTCGTAGAGATCGAACAGGCGTGATTGCCGGTCCTGGGTCATGCGCGCCGCCCGGTCCGTGATGCTGGCCGGCCACGCGGACAACGCGGCGATGATCCGTGCGCCGTCGAGCGCGAGGGTGCGGGCGGATTCCGGGAACGTCTTGTCGTAGTCGATCAGCATCCCGATCCGTCCCACCGGTGTGTCGAAGGCGGTGAAGGAGTCACCCGCGGCGTACGCCAGGGATTCCCCGGCCGGCTGATGAACCTTGCGGTGATTGCCCAGCACTCCGTCGCCGGTCACGCAGGCGGCGGCGTTGTAGCGCACCCCGTCGCACAGTTCCGTGTACCCGATGCAGACCGTCATGCGGCCCGCCATCTTCGCGACGGCCCTCAGCTCCGGGCTGTCCGCGGCGAGCGCGGGCGGGAGTTCCTCCGTGTCCGGCCGCCGGAGATCCGAGATGTAGCCGCCGAGGCAGGCGTCGGGCAGGACCAGCAGGTCCACGCCGTCGTTCGTCGCACTCTCGATCAGCGCCTGCAACTTCAGGAGCGCGCGATCGATGTCGCGGCCGAAGTGCCCCGCCAACGCTGCCAACCGTGTCGTCACCATAGGCGTCAGGCTAGTGTCGCCGTCGCCGGCAACACACCCGCTTCGAGTTCGATGCGGTCCGCCAGATACTCCCCGTCCCGCGCCACTCCCGCGAACCGTCCCGAACCCCACGTGTGCTGCCACGGAAGGCCGAGGAAGTACAGCCCGGGCACTGCGGTGACGCCGCGGTTGTGGGTGGGATGGCCCGCACCGTCGAAGACGCCCGCGTGGAGCCACCGGTAGTCGGTCCGGAAACCGATGGACCACACCACCGACGTGATGCCCGACGTCGGCAGTTCCAATTCGGTGACCTCACGTTCGGGACGCCAGACCGGCACGTACCGTTCCTCGCGCGGCGCATCGATGCCCGCGCGGTCGATGTAGGCGTCGATGGAATCCTTGATGCTCTCGCTCACGGCGTCGGCGGCATCCAGCGACGACTCCAGAGTGGGCGCGAACCGCAGGGCGCCGTCCGCGACGTCGAGCAGCCGCCCGTACAGACGCATTCCCGCGAGCGCGAAGGCACGGAGGTCGATGTCGCGGCCACCGTCCCGGCCGGTGACGTAGTGGTTGGTGTTCTCCCGCTTGCCCAGACCGCCCGGGTGATCGGCGATCGAGACGTCGTAGGTGCCCATGTCGTGCAGCCAGGCCACGCAGTCCCGGCCGCGGTAGAACCGCGCGACCCGCGGCGCCCCACCGGTGACGAGGTGGACGGTGCGACCCGCCAGGTGAAGATCCTCCGCGATCTGGGCGCCGGACTGGCCGTTGCCCACCACGAGAACCTCGCCCGCGGGCAGCGCGCCGGCGCTCCGGTACTGCGACGAGTGCAATTGCGTGATGTCGGCGGGAAGCCGTTCGGCGAACCGGGGAACGACCGGAGTGTGGTACCCGCCGACCGCGACCACGACGTGGTCGGCGTGCATCGGGCCTTCCGTCGTGTCCACGTCGAACCCTCCGGAACCCGACTGCCGCACCGCCACCACCGCGACCCCTTCGCGCACAGGCGGATCGAAGGTGTCGGCGTACCCGCGCACGAACTGGTAGGTCTGCTCGCGGTTCATGAACCCGTCGGGATCGCCGCCCGAGTAGGTGTATCCCGGAAGGGTGCACTGCCAGTTCGGAGTGACGAGAGTGAAGCTGTCCCAGCGACTGTCGCGCCACTCGTGTGCGATCGACTCTCGTTCGAGCACCACGTGGTCGATTCCACGCTGCACCAGATGCCAGCTGATCGACAGGCCCGCCTGGCCGCCGCCGATCACGACGACTGTGTGTTGTTCGGTCATCACGACTCTCCGGGGAGTGAAGCCGGGTTCATCTCGAGGACCCGGACGAGGGATTGGGGGTCGAGGGTGCGGCCGGCGCGTTCGAGTTCCTGCATCTGCTCGGACGCGGACGTGCAGTACATCCCGAACTTGGCACGGACTCGCTCACTGGCCTCGGTGAGCGCCGTCGTGGTGCGTGTGAGGAATTCGGCGACCGTGTAGTCCTCACCGGCCACCAGGTGGTCGTGCATGACCAGCGACGGCGAGTAGCAGGACTGGGTGCGTCCGTTCGGCCACCGCACCGTGAACGTCATCTCAGGCATCGACGGGCTCCAGTTCGGCTGTCGTGGTGCGGAGGAACGACGGTCGCGCCGACGCGTCGAGCCGCGTGCCGCTCACCCGGTTCTCCGCGACGACGTCGTCGTACAGTTCCGGCCGGCGGTCCCGGAGGTTGTACATCCCGCCGCTGCGAATCGCGTCCAGTTCGGCTTGCACATCCAGCGTGGCCGAGGCGAGGCCGGGTTCCACGCCCGTGGTGGCGAGGATTTCGCCGCCCGGGCCGACGATCTTCGCGCTGCACACGAACCGGAGCGATCCGAACGTTCCCGCCTGATTCGACGCCACCCAGACCACCTGGTTCTCCGTGGCCCGCGCGCGGTCGTAGATGTCGAATCTCTGCTTCCACCGGTCGTCTTCGGGATTCTCGACGCGGTTGGTGCGGGCGGTGGGCCACGCCGACAGCGACGTGATGATCTCCGCGCCGTCGAGGGCGAGCGTCCTCGCGGCCTCGGGAAAGGCCTTGTCGTAACAGATCTGCATGCCCATCCGTCCGACCGGTGTGTCGAACGCTTCGTACTTGTCGCCGGCGCGGTAGCAGAGGTTCTCCCCCAGCGGCTGGTGCACCTTGCGGTACGAGCCGAGTATCCCGTCGCCGTGCAGCGTCACCGCGGCGTTGTACCGGTCGGCGCCGTCGGCTTCGCAGAATCCGAGGGTGATCACCAGGTCGCCGGCCATGTCGACGACCCGCCGGACCTCGGGCCCGTCCAATTCCAGTGCGGGCGGGAGGCTGCGGAGCCGCCGCTGCCGCTGCTCCTCGGTTTCGTCGCCTCCGCCCAGGCTGGGCAGGTAACCGCCCAGGCAGGCCTCCGGAAGCACGAGTAGCGAACTCCCAGCCGCCCGCGCCTGCTCGATCAGTTCCCCGATCGTGCGATACGCCTGTTCCATGTCGCGGCCGAACTCGGCTGCCGCAACGGAGATTCCGATGTCAGTCATGCTCTTCCCAATCCTGTGACCGTGGAGTGCACCACGCGTGTCGTTACGCCGTCGGGCCAGCGAAGGCTGACCCCCGGCTCAAATGTCAATTCCCCGCAAACGGCCGAGGTGGCCGGCCCGGCGGGCGCCACCGCGCTACCCCGCCGATCGGCGGTGATCATCGCGAACCCGGGGAAGCACGTCATCCAGTCACCCGCCGTCGCAGCGGGTGGCCGGGGGACCGATGCGACGTCGAGGACGGCGCCGAGTCCGCTCGCCTCGGCGAGCATCCCGGTAGTGCCCGCGATCCCCGCCATGCTGATGTCCTTCGCCGCGGCGGGGCGGGTGCGGGCGACGAACGAGGCCATGTCCCGCAGTTCGTCCGAGCTGCGGTGGGACGTCGAATCCCACTGCTGTCCGGTGTATCCCGGCCTCCACTGCCCGTCCAGGTCTGCTGTCAGCGTGAGCTCGTCGCCCACCCGGCCACCACCCGCGGGCACCGGATCCGCGGTGCGCCCGAGCGCCGTCACCGACAGCGCCGCGGGAACGCCGAGCTGAGTGTGGCCCCCCAGTACCGGTACGTCCCACGCTTCCGCAGCCCGGCTGAGCCCACGGATCACCTTCGTCAGGATCGACGTGTTCGGTGCGCCGACGGTGTCGAGCATCCCGACCGGGACGGCACCCATCGCCGACAGGTCGTTGAGGTTGACGAGGGCGGCGCACCATCCGGCCCACTCGGGATCGCGCTGAACCATGGCAGGCAGGATGGCGTCACACGCCGCGATCAGGTCGCTGCCCGGAACCGGTGCGCCGTCGTCGCCGCGGAACCCGCTGCCGCCGAGCGCATCACCGTGCGTGCCGAAGGGTGCCAGGGTGTGGGCCAGACAGGACTTCGTGCTCTGGACCAGACGCTCGACGCGATCGATCGGCCACGTCATGTGCACGTGCGGCGCGCCCGCCACCGTGACGTCACCCATCCGCGTCCAGCCCAGGTGGGCGAACATCGTTTCGTTCCGGCTCTGCACGGTGGCGTCGAACCGCAACACGCCGCGTGATTCGGCGTGGGCGCAGGCGGCGCGCACGAGCGCCTTTCCGATTCCTCTGCTGTTCCGGACGTTTCGACCCACCACGAGTCGGCTTCCCGCCCACCACCCGAGGTCGGTGCCGTCCGTCATCGGTGCGAGGCGAACACCGCCGAGCACCTCGCCCGTGGTGCTGATCGCCACGAGCACCACGGTGCGGGGATCGTCGTCGACATCGTCCCGGTCGCTGGCGGTGAACAGCCCCTGTTCCACGACGAACGTCTCACGCCGCAGTCGCCGGTACGCCTCGGTCATGACCCGACCGGTGGCGGGTTGCACGAGTAAGCTCTGCTGCGACTCCTGAATCGACGGCCCGGTGAGGACGGCGAAGTCGGAAGGAGTGCTCTCGGCGGTCGGTAGGTCCCACATGTCAGCCTCCGGCGTTCTGAAGGACGCTGCAGGCCCCACATGCCGCGCAGCCCGCTTTCTGGTCGGCGCCGCGCATGCCGCCCGCCTGCAGTTCCTTCGCCACCCGCGAGGTGACGTCGGCGAGCAGGGCAGGCGACGGCGCCTGCGCCCCGTCCTCGACCGCCAGCGTGCCGGCGAGCGGCCGGAACGGGACGACGAACGGGTAGACGCCCATGTCGATCAATTCGGCTGCGCCCGCGACCAATTCGTCGGGGTCTTCACCCAATCCGACCAGCAGATAGGTCGACACCTGATTCCGTCCGAAGACCCGTACCGCCTCCCGCCACGCCGCCCGGTACTCGTCCAGCGGCACCGTCGCCTTGCCCGGCATCCAGCGCCGCCGAACCTCCTCGTCCAGGGACTCCACGTGGATGCCGATGGAATCGGCCCCCGCGTTCCGGAGATCCGTGATGGTCCCGAGATCGCCGGGCGGTTCGCACTGCACCTGGATGGCGAGATCCGGGGCCGCCGCCTTGACGGCCGCGACGCATCGCGCCAGGTGACGGGCCCCGCGATCCTTGGCCGCGGACGTGCCGGTGGTCATGATCATCTGTGTGACGCCGTCGAGACGGACGGCGGCTTCGGCGACCTCGGCGAGTTGTTCGGGCTTCTTCACCGCGATGGTCGAGCCGGACTGCAGTGATGCCTCGATCGAGCAGAACCGGCACCGCTGCTGCGGGTCGTACCGAATGCAGGTCTGGACCACGGTGGTGGCGAGGACGTTCGTCCCGTGCAGCCGGGCGATCTTCTCGTAGGAGATGCCGTCGGCAGTGTCCAGGTCGTAGAACCGGGGCCGGCGCACCGGCTCGATCTCCACCCCCATGTCGGTGCCGTTCATCAGCAGGCGGTTTCCGCTGACTTCGTACGGGCTGTCGGACCGGATGGGGATGGCGCCGCCGATCCCGCCGATCAGTACGTGACCGTCATCGCTGGGGCCGGCGCCGGAGGTTCGGGTGACCGGGACGTTCAGTGACCGAATCCCACGTACTGCTACGTCAACTCGTGTCGAGAGATCGCTCATCGTTCACACCTCAGACCATGTAGGTGGAGTTGATGATGGCGCCCTTGCGGGAGTAGTGAATGATGGCGTCCTGCACATCGAGGGGATGTGCGGGCACGACGCCCTCGATCAGGTCCTCTTCCCTGCCGCCGTGCAGCGCGAGACCGAAGCGGCACGCGAAGACGGTTCCACCTTCGGAGATGAACGTCGCGAGCGCGTCGTTGATGTTCTGCTCGCCGGGGAACCCGTTGTCGCCGGTGGTCGGAAAGCCACGTGTCGCAAGGCAGTTGAGCGCTCCGGGACCGTAGAAGTAGATCGCGGACTCGAAACCCTTGCGCAGTGCGCGGGTTGCCTGCAGGACGGCGACGAAGCTGACGGAGGATTCGTGCGCGATGCCGTGCACCAGCGTGAAGTAGGACTCGCCGTCCTCGGCCTTGTAGTCCGGGAAGATTTTCGTCGACCCGTAGATGTTGCTGCCCTTGGGCAGTGCCGGGTGGGGAATCTCGCCGAGCGACTTCTGGATGTTCGCGGCGATGGTGTTCTCGATGTCGGTCACAGGGGACTCCTGGTCGGTCGTGGGGCGGAGGCGCCCGAAGGGCCTGAACGCGCTGATGAGATGCTGTGGGTGACGGCCCGGGCGTAGACTTCGATGTCTGTTCGCTCTGCGTGGGGAGAGTGCGTTGCGCACTCCGTCGACCTGAAACAAGTACACGGTTCGGCGATTTCCGAATGGTCACGCGCGGAACAAGCTCAGGTTTCGTAACCCTCACCGCGGCCCGAATCCGGAAATCCGGTCGTAACACCAACCGGGTGACTCTGCGCACCCGCCGGTCGCAAAGGTAAAGAGTCCTTTACTATGGGTGTTTCATATCCCGAATACAGAGAGAGCCATGACCAGCGCTTCGCGCCCCCGAAGACCCAGCCCGCCCCAGAGTGATCACCGCAGTCCCGGATGCAGGGCGCGGGTGAACGCATGGTGACCGTCCTGAGCATCGGCTTCGGCGTCGTCGTCGTATTACTGATCACCGCCCTGACCGGCTACTTCGTCGCCCAGGAATTCGCGTACATGTCGGTCGACCGCTCGCGGCTCAAAGCCCGGGCCGAGGCGGGAGACTCGGGCGCCGCCCGCGCCCTCGGCGTCACTCGCCGCACCTCGTTCATGCTCTCCGGCGCCCAGCTGGGCATCACCGTCACCGGCCTGCTCGTCGGTTACGTCGCCGAACCCCTGATCGGACGCGGCCTCGGTGAGCTCCTCGGCGGCGTCGGCATCCCGACCGCGGTCGGGATCGGTGTCGGCGCCGTCCTCGCCGTCCTGTTCTCCACCTTCGTCCAGATGCTCTTCGGGGAGCTCTTCCCGAAGAACCTGGCGATCGCCCGGCCGGAACCGGTGGCGCGTTGGCTCGCGCTGTCGACGACGATCTACCTGAAACTGTTCGGCTGGTTGATCTGGCTGTTCGACCAGTCGTCGAACCTGCTGCTGCGCGCGCTGCGGATCGAGCCGGTCCACGACGTCGAACACTCGGCCACGGTGCGGGACCTCGAACACATCGTCGCCGAATCCCGCGACGCCGGTGAGCTGCCGCGGGAACTCTCGACCCTGCTCGACCGGATCCTCGACTTTCCCACCCGCACCGCCGGGCACGCGATGATTCCCCGCGCCCACGTCGACACCGTCCGGGCCCACGATTCCCTGAGCAGTGTTCGCGAGAAGATGGGCGCGGGCCACACCCGATACCCCGTGGTCGGGAGTTCGTCCGACGATCTGCGCGGCGTCATCCACCTCCACGACCTGCTCGGCGAGCAGGCCGACGGTCCGGCCGCGTCCCGGGCCCGTCCGGCCGTCGTCGTGCCGTCGTCGCTGCCTCTGCCAGACGTGCTGGAACAGCTGACGGCGGCCCGGGACGAAATGGCCCTCGTCGTCGACGAGTACGGCGGATTCGCCGGCGTCATCACGATCGAGGACCTCGCGGAGGAACTCGTCGGTGAGATCGCCGACGAGCACGATCCCGACGGTGACGCGTCCGTGACGGGCTCGGAGTCCGAAGGCTGGACGATGCCCGGCGATCTGCACATCGACGAGGTGGAGCGCATCCTCGGACACGACCTGCCGCCCGGTGACTTCGAGACGCTCGCGGGTGCCGTCATCACCGAGTTCGGCGGTCTCCCCGTCGTCGGTGACGTCGTCGCGATCCGATTGAATCCGGATCCGGCCGACCTGATCAATGACGCCGACCCGCCCGTCCGCAGCCTCGACGCCGAGGTGCGGGCAGTCGACAAGCACGTCCCGTCCTCGCTGTTCGTGAGGCTCCGCGTCCTGGAGAGTGACTCGACCGATGAGTAATCCATGGGTCATCGCGCTCGTCACCGTCGGGTTGATCGCGGCCAGCGCGTTCTTCGTGGCGATCGAATTCGCGTTGATCGCCGCCCGCCGCCACCGGCTCGAGGACGCCGCCCCCACCAGCAGGGCCGCCCGCGCGGCTCTGCGCAGCGCCTCCGAGTTGTCCGTGCTGCTGGCCGGATCCCAGCTGGGCATCACCGTCTGCACCCTCGCGCTCGGCGCCGTCACGAAGCCGGCCGTGCATCACTGGCTCACCCCGGCCTTCGCAGGTTGGGGTGCCCCGCTGTGGCTGGCGGACGTGCTCGGATTCATCCTCGCTCTGATCATCGTCACGTTCCTGCATCTCGTCGTCGGTGAGATGGCACCGAAGTCGTGGGCGATCGCGCACCCGGAGAAGTCGGCGACCCTGCTGGCGATCCCGATGCGCGGGTTCATGTGGGCCACCCGCCCGCTGTTGCTGGTGCTGAACCGGATGGCCAACCGGTGTCTGCGGAAGTTCGGCGTGGAACCGGTCGACCAGGTGGGGGCCGGGCAGGATCCCGACGCGCTGCGGCACCTCGTCGAGCACTCGGCGACCGTCGGCACGCTCGACGAGCGGTACCACGGTCAACTGACCAGCGCCCTGGAACTCCAATCGCTCGCCGTGCGAGACATGGTGCGGCCGAACACCGCCCCCAGCAGCGTCGCCCCGGACGCGTCTGCGGCTGCGATCAGGGCGGTCGCGGATCGAAGCGGCCACCTCCGACTGCTCGTGCGCGATGAGGACGGGATCAAGGGGGTGGTGCACGTTCGTGACAGCCTGCGGGCCGGCGACGCAGCCACGGCCGCCGACCTCATGCGCCCGGTGCTGACCCTCGATGCGGACGCCGCCGTGTACGACGCACTGCGCACCATGCGCGAGACTCGCAGCCACCTTGCGATCGTCACCCACAGCGAGCAACTGATCGGTGTCGTCACCCTGACCGACGTCCTCGCGCGTCTGCGCCCCGCGGCCGGGGTGGGCCACGGAAGCGGTACCCTCGCGGGGTGAATTCACGGTTGGATGTGGTCGCGCGGGTGCGCGGCTCCGTCGTGGGTTCACTGTCCGGCGCGGTCAGCATCGCCGCGCACGGCATCGGTGGAGGCGGAATGCCCCCGAGCGATGGCTCGGTGGTGCTGCTCCTCGCGGCGTGCGCCGCGGTCGGGGCGTCGGTCGCCGCTGTCCGGGTGGCCACCCGGGAATGGCTGTTCGTGTTGTCGGTGCTCGCTGCGGGTCAGCTGATCGGCCACACCACGCTGGCCTTGGCCGCCGATCATTCTCATGGGCTGGGGCTTTCCACCCCGATGTTCGCCGCGCACCTCGCCGCGATCGCGGTGGCCGCTGTACTGGTCCGGTCCGCCGAACGCGCCTGCCTCAGGGCATTGGCCGCGTTGTCGCGGATCGTTCTCGCCGTCCTGGCCCCGCTGCAGGTCGATACCGGCACCTGGACCGCGACCCCGGTCTACCGCGCGAAGCTGTCGTTGTGGCTGCTGGTCGCCGCGGGGGCCGGCACCCGCGGACCACCCGCTCTCGTCTAGTCGAATCCTTTCTCACCGCCTCCCGGTGCACACCAGACGTGTGGTCGCCGGTCCGGCGTGTTCTCACACGGCACCAGCAGACTCCCGGCGGGTCCCGGTGCGGTCCCTTCCTGAGTCGGCGCATCCCTGACCTCGAGTTGCCCAGCGCACCCCGGACGTGCGCGGCCTCGACGGCGCTGGGTGCTCGTCTCACCCGATTCGAAGCGAGATCGTCATGTCCATCCCTGACCTCGAACGCGTCACACCGGTCGCGTCCTCCCCGGCGTCGAAGGTCTCCCCGCCGCCACGCGGTTTCCGGCCACTGATCCTGCGCCTGCACTTCTATGCGGGGATCCTGGTGGCCCCGTTCCTGGTGATCGCCGCCGTCAGCGGCGGCCTCTACGCTCTCGCGCCGTCGGTCGAGCAGCTGGTCTACCGCGACTACCTGCACGTCGATTCGACCGGCCCGGACCTGCCGATGTCCGAACAGGTGCGGGCCGCGCAGCAGGTTCGCCCGGACCTCACTGTCGCCGCCGTGCGCCCGGCGACCGAAGCGGGTGACACGACGCAGGTGATGTTCACCGATCCCACCCTGGGCGAGTCCGAGCGCCGAGCGGTCTTCGTCGATCCCGTCACCGCGGAGTCGGTGGGCGAGCTCGTCGTCTACGGCAGCAGCGGGGCGCTGCCGATGCGCACCTGGATCTCGCAGTTGCACCGGCACCTGCACCTGGGCGAGCCCGGCCGCATCTACAGCGAGCTCGCCGCGTCGTGGCTGTGGGTCATCGCGCTCGGTGGCGTGTACCTGTGGGTGCAGCGCTACCGCACCACCCGCGCCCGCAACGCGGACGCCGCCAGGCTGTGGACGCTCGACCGGTCGAGCCGCGGACGCAACCGCACCCTCAGCTGGCACGGGGTGGTCGGCATCTGGATCGCAGTCGGCCTGGTGTTCCTCTCGGTCACGGGCCTGACCTGGTCGCGGTACGCGGGCGAGAACGTCGGCGAACTCCGCTCCGCACTGAGCTGGACCACCCCCAAGATCGACAAGAAGCTGGACTCGGCGCCCGCTGCCGGCGCTGCCGCATCGGGCGGTCACGACGGGCACGGCGCCGGGCACACCCCCGCGTCGGATCCGGGAACCCTCGACCGCAACGTGGGCGAACTCGACACCGTCCTCGAGGTGGCGCGGCGGGGCGGTGTCACCGGTGCCGTCGAGGCGACCGTTCCCGCCGACGCGGGCACCGCGTTCACCGTCACCCAGACCCGCGAATCGTGGCAGTTCTCGACCGACGCGATCGCGGTCGACGGGGCGACGGGCGCGGTGACGGACGTGTCGCGATTCGGTGACTGGCCGCTCGCGGCGAAGCTGACGTCCTGGGGGATCGCCCTGCACATGGGGTTGCTGTTCGGCCTGCTCAACCAGCTGGTCCTGGCCGTCCTCGCGGTGGCGTTGCTCGCCGTGATCGTCCGCGGCTACCTCCTGTGGTGGCGCCGCAGGCCCACCCGCGGCACCACCCGGGCGGTGGGCAGGCCGCCGGTGCGGGGCACCTGGCGGCGAATCCACCCGGCCGCGGCGGTGGCCGGGGCCGCCTGCGTCGTCCTCGTCGGCTGGTTCGTTCCGCTGCTCGGCGTCAGCCTCCTCGCGTTCCTGCTCGTCGACGTCGCGGTCGGCGCCCTCGCCCGCACCCGGGCAGGGTGAGTGACCGGGGCACCCGTGCAGCCGCGGCGGTTACGGCTTGGGAACCGGGTGCCCCTCCGAGGCCTGGACGACGACGATGCCGCTTCCGGTGAGGCACAGCTGATATGCCTCACCGGAACCGCGGCCGATCGCGGCGCCCATCTTCGCGGTCTTGCGGATCGTCGAGTGCAGGCCGGTCGACCACAGCACCGCACTCTGCATGTCGACGTACGTGGGGGTGTCCACGTTCAGGACGACGGGAGTGCCGTAGATGGTGACGGCGAGGACACCGCGGCCGGTGAACGTGGTGTTGAACAGTCCGCCGCTGAGCATCGACGCCCCCTCGACGCGGTTGATGTCCCAGCTGAGGGAGCTGTCGAACGCGAGGACGTTGGAACCGCTGACGGTCACCAACTCGTCCTCGAGTTCGAGCAGGAAGATCTCGTCGGCGTCGCGGGCGAGGAACACGTCGCCGCTGCCGGAGACCTTCATCAGCGACATGCCCTCACCGGTGAATGCCTTTTTGAAGAACTTCCCGACACCGCCGCTGCCCTGGTAGGCGAAGTCGACGTCGCCCTGGTAGGCGACCATCGATCCCTGCCGGGCAAAGAAGTGACCGCTGGTTCCGGCCAAGTCCACCTTGAGCATTCGGGGATTCTGTAGCACGAAGGTGCCCGGGTCACCACTGCGTTCCGCGTTCTTCATCAGGTCGCTGCGCATGACGGAATCCTATCCGTCCCGTCAACGAACCCATTCCGGTCCGGGCCCGTTGTCTTCTTCGAAGATCAGCCACGTCTTGGTCGACTGCACACCCTCGAGGCTCTGCAACCGTTCGAGGACGACATGACGCAGTGCGCTGTTGTCCGGTGCGCGCACCAGGACGAGAACGTCGAAATCGCCGCCCAACAGCGAGAAGTGCTCGACGAAGGGCAGTGTCCGGAGCTGGGTGGAGATCCCCCGCCACGAGTCCTGCCGAATGGAGAGGGCGATGAACGCGGACGAGCCGAGTCCCGCCTTGGAGTGCGAGATCCGGGTGGTGAAGCCTTCGATGATCCCCGCCTCCTGCAACCGCTCGATTCGGACGTAGGCGTGCGCGCGGGAGATGTGCGCCTTCTCCGCCAGCGCCCGCATCGAGATGCGGCTGTCGGCGACCAGTTCCTTGATGATGCGCCGGTCGATGGCGTCGAGTTCATACGTGTCCGCTGTGCCGCCGGCCATCTGTCCATCCCTACTGTGGTCGCTCACACTCCGGTGAGACATTCTGCCCTCAATGAGCCGATTCTAGACCGTTTGTCTCTGATTCCGCCTTGTCGTTGTCGATAGGTCGTTCAGTTGCGAGCATTGACGAACACAATGCATCTGGAGGTAGACGTGACGCTCGTAGAGCCGCCCCTGGCGACGCCGTATCGGAAGTTCCTTCCCGCCGAGTGCGCGGTGCAGTATCTGGACGCGGCCGGTGAGCTGACCGAAAGCGAGGCCCGGTATCCGAGGCCGAGCGACGATCGTCTGATCGAGATGTACCGGAACATGGTGCTGGGCAGGCGCTTCGATCAGCAGGCGACGGCTCTGACCAAGCAGGGCCGGCTGGCCGTGTACCCGTCGTCGCGTGGTCAGGAGGCCTGCCAGATCGCGGCGGCGATGAGCCTGCAACCCGGCGACTGGATGTTCCCCACGTACCGCGACTCGGTCGCGCTCGCCGCCCGCGGCATCGATCCGGTCGAGATCCTCAGCATGCTCGCCGGCAACTGGCACTGCGGCTACGACCCCGCCGCCCACCGCAGCGCCCCGCAGTGCACCCCGCTGGCCACCCAGCTCCTGCACGCGACGGGTGTGGCCTACGGCGAACACCGCAAGGGAAACGACACGATCGCCCTGGCGTTCTGCGGCGACGGCGCGACCAGTGAGGGCGACTTCCACGAGGCCCTCAACTTCGCCGCCGTGTTCAAGGCGCCGGTCGTGTTTCTGGTGCAGAACAACGGATTCGCGATCAGTGTGCCGCTCGCCCGGCAGAGCGCGGCGCCCACGTTGGCGCACAAGGGGGTCGGCTATGGAATCGGCTCCGAGCAGGTGGACGGCAACGACCCGGTCGCCATGCTCGCCGTGATGGACGAGGCCGCGAACTTCGTCCGCGCCGGCAACGGTCCCGTCATCGTCGAAGCCCACACCTACCGGATCGATGCGCACACCAACGCCGACGACGCCACCCGCTACCGCGACTCGGCCGAGGTGGAACAGTGGCTCGGCCGCGACCCGCTGGCCCGGCTGGAGAAGTACCTGCGCGGGAAGGGCCTGCTCGACAACGCATCGTCTGAGGCCCTCACCGCGGACTCCGAGGCCGCCGCATCCGCGCTGCGTGCCGGCATGAACGTCGACCGGCCCACCGACCCGATGGACCTGTTCCGGTACGTCTTCGCCGAACAGACCCCGCAACTTCGAGAGCAGCAAGCGCAGGCGGAAGCCGAACTGGCCGCCGAGTCCGAGGAGAACTGACACCATGCCCGTGCTCACCATGGCCCAGGCCCTGAACACCGCACTGCGCGACGCCCTCACCGCCGACGAGAACGTCGTCGTCTTCGGCGAGGACGTCGGCGCCCTCGGCGGCGTCTTCCGCGTCACCGACGGCCTGACCCGAGACTTCGGTGCCGACCGGTGCTTCGACACCCCGCTCGCTGAATCCGGCATCATCGGCTTCGCGATCGGCATGGCGATGTCCGGGTTCAAGCCGGTCGTCGAAATGCAGTTCGACGCGTTCGCCTACCCGGCGTTCGAGCAGATCGTCTCCCACGTCGCGAAGATCCGGAACCGCACCAAGGGTGCGCTGTCCGTGCCGATCGTCATCCGGATCCCGTTCGCGGGCGGCATCGGCGGGGTCGAGCACCACTGCGACTCCAGCGAGGGCTACTACGCCCACACCCCCGGGCTGAAGGTCGTGGCCCCGTCCACCGTCGAGGACGCCTACACCCTGCTGCGCGAGGCGATCGACGACCCGGACCCGGTGATCTTCCTCGAACCGAAACGTCTGTACTTCTCCCGCGCCGACGTCGACCTCGCGGTCGGCGCACCGATCGGACAGGCCGCCGTCCGGCGTCCCGGCCGGGACGCGACCATCGTCGCGTACGGGCCGTCGGTGACCGTCGCGCTCGAGTCTGCCGAAGCGGCCGCGGCGGAGGGGCACGACATCGAGGTGATCGACCTGCGGTCGATCGTGCCGTTCGACGACGAGACCGTCATGGCGTCGGTCCGGAAGACCGGCCGCTGCATCGTCATTCAGGAGGCGCAGGGGTTCGCCGGTGTCGGCGCCGAGATCGCCGCCCGCGTCCAGGAACGCTGCTTCCACCACCTGCACGCGCCGGTGCTGCGGGTCAGCGGATTCGACATCCCCTACCCGGCACCGAAACTCGAACGCCTCCACCTGCCGAGCGTCGACCGTGTCCTCGACAGCGTCGACCGGTTGCAGTGGAACGACTCCGTCGACACCCGCTGGGCGGTGACCGCATGAACAACCAGGTCTTCCTGCTCCCCGACCTCGGCGAGGGACTCACCGAGGCCGACATCGCCGAATGGAAAGTCCGGGTCGGCGACACCGTCACCATCGACCAGGTGGTCGTCGAGGTCGAAACCGCGAAAGCCGCGGTCGAGGTGCCGATTCCCTTCGAGGGCACGGTGATCTCCCTGCACGGCGACGAAGGCTCGACGCTGAAGGTGGGCACCCCGCTCATCACCGTCAGCGGAACCCCCGCCGCACACGAGCAGTACCGCGAAGAAGAAAAAGCCGGCTCGGGCAACGTCCTGATCGGGTACGGCACCAGCGAGGACATGCGACGGCGTCGCCGACGGGTCGGCGTGACACGCGAGGTCACACGACCGGAACCGAACCGTACCGGTGTTGCGCCACGGGTCATCTCGCCGGTCGTCCGCAACCTCGCGCGGCAGAACGATCTCGACCTGTCGCGGCTGCCCGGGAGCGGTCCCGGCGGTGTGATCAACCGCGCCGACGTCGAGAAGGCACTCGCCGCCACACCCGAGACAGCCGACGCGCAGCGGATTCCGATCAAGGGCCTGCGGAAAGCGGTCGCCGACAAGCTGTCGACGAGCCGACGCGAAATCCCGGACGCGACAACCTGGGTCGACGTGGACGCCACCGACCTCCTCGCCGCCCGCCGGGCAATCAACGCCACTCTCGACGCCGACGCCGGCGTGAGCCTGATGGCCCTGCTCGCGCGTCTGGCCCTCGCGGCGCTGAAGCAGTACCCGGAACTGAACTCGACCGTCGACACCGAACGCAACGAGATCGTCCGATACGGACACGTCCACCTCGGCATCGCGGCGCAGACACCGCGCGGCCTGGTCGTCCCGGTGATCGGAAAGGCCGACTCGCTCACCACCGTCGAACTGGCCCGGCAACTGCGGGACACGACGGCGCTGGCCCGTGAGGGGACGCTCCCGCCGGCACGACTGACCGGTGGCACGTTCACCCTCAACAACTACGGCGTCTTCGGTGTGGACGGCTCGACCCCGATCATCAACCATCCCGAGGCCGCGATCCTCGGCGTCGGCCGCATTATCGACAAACCGTGGGTGGTGAACGGGCAGTTGGCCGTTCGGAAGGTCACCCAGGTGTCGCTGAGCTTCGATCACCGCGTATGCGACGGCGGTGTCGCGGGCGGGTTCCTCAGACTGTTCGCCGACTACCTCGAGAACCCGATCACCGTGCTGGGAAGGCTCTGATGACCACCACCCACAGTGACGTCCTGATCCTCGGTGGCGGTTCCGGCGGTTACGCCTGCGCCTTCCGAGCCGCGCAGCTCGGCCTGTCGGTCACACTGATCGAAGCCGACAAGATCGGCGGAACCTGCCTGCACCGGGGCTGTATCCCGACCAAAGCGCTCCTCCATTCCGCCGAGGTCGCCGACACCGCGCGGACCGGTGCCGCGTTCGGCGTGCGAACGACGTTCGACGGCATCGACATCGAGGCGGTGCACCAGTACAAGAACGACACGATCGACCGGTTGCACAGGGGACTGCAGGGCCTGGTCGCCCAGCACGAGATCAGCGTCGTGAGCGGGCACGGAAAGTATCTCGGAGACAGGACGATCGAGGTGGACGGCACCCGCTACACCGGGACGTCCGTGGTTCTCGCGACCGGCTCCTACGCCCGGACGGTGCCGTCCATCGAACTCGGTGAGCGCATCGTCAACAGCGACGACGCATTGAATCTCGGGTTCGTCCCGAAGAAGGCCATCGTTCTCGGCGGTGGCGTGATCGGCGTCGAGTTCGCCAGCGTCTGGGCCTCGTTCGGTGCGGAAGTGACTGTCGTCGAGGCGCTCCCCCGCCTGGTCGCGGCGGAGGATCCGTGGTGCTCGAAGCAACTCGAACGCGCGTTCCGCAAGCGCGGTATCGCCGCCCGCACTGGGGTGACGGTCGCGGCGGCGAAGGAAACCGCGGACGGCGTTCTCGTGGAACTCGACGGCGGCGACACCCTCGAGGCGGAGATCCTGCTGGTGGCGGTGGGGCGCGGACCGTGCACCGGTGACAGCGGGTTCGCGGAACACGGCATCACCCTGGACCGTGGGTTCGTCGTCACCGACGAGCGGCTGCGCACCCCCGTCGACGGTGTGTACGCCGTCGGCGACATCGTGGCCGGACTTCAACTGGCGCACCGCGGCTTTCAGCAGGGTGTGTTCGTTGCCGAAGAGATCGCCGGCCTCGATCCCGTTCCCGTGGCCGAGCATCTCGTTCCGCGGGTGACGTACTCGCACCCCGAGGTCGCGTCCGTCGGACTCACCGAGAATGCCGCCCGCGAACGGTACGGCGACGTCACGGCCGTCGTGTACGACCTTGCGGGCAACGGCAAGAGCCAGATCCTGAAGACGTCGGGCGGAATCAAGGTCGTCCGAGCCGGGCACACCGGCCCGGTGGTGGGTGTGCACATGGTCGGCGACCGCGTCGGCGAGCTGATCGGCGAGGCCCAGCTGACCGTCGCCTGGGAGGCCCTGCCCACCGACGTCGCACCGTTCGTCCACGCGCACCCCACCCAGAACGAAGCACTGGGCGAAGCGATGCTGGCGTTGTCGGGAAAGCCGCTGCACGCGCACGGCTGAACGCATTCGATCCGCGTCGGGGAAGATCGCGCACCGGTCCGCGGTTGATATCGGAAACGACACAGGAGAACGCCATGACTCTTTCAGCGTCCGCGATCACCGAACCCGTCGCCGACCGGTTGGCCCACGAAGCCATCGTGTGGTTGACGACCATCGGTCGCAACGACACGCCGGTTCCCACCCCGGTGTGGTTCAGCTGGTCGGGCACCGAATTCCTGATCTTCAGTCAACCGGGCACCGCCAAGCTCGCGAACATCGGCAGGAATCCGCAGGTCGCGCTGAACTTCAACAGCAGCCCCACGGGTGGTGACGTGTCGGTGTTCACCGGGAAGGCCCGCGTCGACACGGACGGTCCCTCGCCGGAGGAGTGGGAAACCTACGTCGAGAAGTACCGCGAGGACATGGCCGGTCTGGACTACACGCCCGAGAAGTTCCGGCAGGACTACTCGACGCTCGTCCGCGTCACCCCGGACCGGTTGCGCGGCTGGTAACCCAGAGTTCTGGGCAGAACGACGGCACCGACGTCCCCGATGCGCCACCATCTGATGCGGAGCAATTCGCTCCCCACCGATACGGAGGAACTCGCATCATGGACTGGACACTCGAAGTGGTCGTTCTGCCCGTCAGCGACATCGATCGTTCCGTCGCGTTCTACCGCGACAAGCTCGGCTTCCATCTCGACCACGACACCACCAACGAGCACATGCACGTCGTTCAGCTGACCCCCACCGGTTCGGGCTGCTCGATCGTGATCGGCGACCTCCCGTCGCAGACGGAGATGGCACCCGGGTCGATGAGGGGACTGCAGTTGGTGGTCGCCGACGCCGCCGCGGCCCGCCAGGAGTTGCTCGATCGGGGTGTCGAGGTCAGCGAGATCACCGTGTTCGACGAGCGTGACGGGGGAACTTTCTTCGGATTCGCCGATCCCGACGGCAATACGTGGGCGGTCCAGCAGATCAAGGCGCGGGCGGAGAAGCCCCTGATTCCGGTCGAGGCCCGCGGCCGGTTCGGGGAGAACGGCTGAGGGTTCGCACGCTCACGTCAGGGGACAGGCGTTGCGGGTGTCGTCGACGAGTTGTTCGGCCAGGGTGAGGGCGGCGGTCAGTTCGTCGGGCGTCGTTCCGAGTCGGCCGAGGACGGCGTGAGCGCGAGCGGTGAAATCGGTGGGTGCGTTCGGCAGGGCACCGGCGGCAGCCACGGCGCCCTTCTCGTTGATCACCCAGCGCCGGGCGTGCGCGTGGAGGGCGTGGGCGCACAGGCACACCGCGCGAAACAGGCACCCCGCCACATACGTCGCATCGGCACGCGGGATCGCCTTGCGGGCCAGCACGGTGACGAAGTCCGCCTCCCACAGTCGCCGCACCAGGGCTTCGCGCAGCGGGTCCGGGTAGTGCTGCATGCCGGCGTGAAGCGCAGCGATGCGTCCGGACGGATCGGCGAGGATCACCGCCGACGCGAGTTCGCCCGCGTACGCGAAGTCCGCGAACCCGAACGGGTGACCGGTCTGGGCGTGAAACCCGTACACACCCTGCTGCGTGTCCTGCCACACCGCGGTCACCCGGTCGAGGTCGCGATACAGCCAGTCGACCGCCCGGCCGTCGAACGACAGCCACGCACCGCCGTCGACCCACGGTCCCCACTCACCCGTCCGGGTCGCCGATGCCCCGGCGCCCGCCCACTCCCGCGCGAGATCGTTCAGCCCGCCGGTGTCGAGGGCCCCGCCGTAGTAGACACCCAGGTCGTAGTCGGATTCCGCCGTGTGCGTCCCTCGGGCGCGGCTGCCGCCGAGGGTGACGCCGACGACGCCATCGACGCGGCACAACCGCTCGGCGAGGGGTCGCAACACCAGGTCCTCGAAATCCACACCCCACATCGTCCACCCCGGCCCGGCGCAGCGGATAAATTCGGTTCATGCTCATCTTGGGAACGACCGTGATCGGAGCACGCGACATCGGGCGTGCAACCAGGTTCTGGACCGAGGCACTCGGATTGACTGCGCTCCCGCCCGTCGGCGACAACGACTTCACCAACCTGACGCTGCCCGACGGCCGGCCACTGCTGGCGATCCAGCAGAGCGAACACGACGCGGAGCCCGAGCCTCGGCTGCACCTCGACCTGCACGCCCGCGACAGCGCGGATCAGGCCGCGGAAATCGAACGGCTCGTCGGTCTCGGCGCGCAGCGGGTGCCGTGGGACCGGTACCCCGAGGACTCGGACTTCGTGGTGCTGGAGGACACCGAGGGCAATCGGTTCTGCGTCATCGACAACTCTCGCGCGCCCGAACAGTGCCGGCTCGAGATGTCCTGAGGTCACTGGGCTACGCGGCGCCCGCGTAGTGGGCGGGGCGGGGCAGCATCGGCCGGCAGACGGCGCGGGGGATGCCGCACACTTCGAAGAAGTCGATGACGATGGATCGGACCTGCGCGGAGACGACCGCTGCGGAGAACCCCGCCGAGATCTCCTGCTGCGGCAGTGAGCGGGCGAATCGTTCGAGTTCGTTGCTGATCTGGATTTCGTTGGGTTTCTTCGCGGGAGTCGCGAGAATCATCAGCCGCATCCGGTCGGCGAGGTGCGCCAGATCGGAGACGGCGTCCGCCAACTGCGGGTCGACTCGCTCGCCGTCGTACGTGGCGATCAGGGCGCGCCGCACCAGGACCCGGGTGTTGCGTGCGGCGTTGTCGATCGGGTCGGCAATCGATGCCAGCCGGCCGATGCGGCGACGTCCCCGCCAGTGAATCGGTGAGATCCGGGCCACCTCGGATCCGGAGCGCAGTTCGACGCGCATGCTGTCGATGGTCGACTGCGTCGAACGGGCAAGTGCGAGAGCATCCTCCAGAGCGGAGACGTCACCCGCTGCCAGGCCCTTCGACGTTTGACGGAGGGCCGCGGCCACGCTGTCCAGCACAGCGGCGGCGCACCGGCGTGTCCGTCGCACCGGGTCGGTGGGCAACACGGACAGCGCCACCAGGCTGAGCGCACCCCCGATCAGTGCGTCCACGACACGGTCGAACGGGTGGGCGCTCGTAGCGGATGCCATGGCTGCGACCAACGCCGCCGACGAACCCGCCTGCAGGACGATCACCGAACCACCGTCGAGGAGCACCGCGAAAGACATCGCCACCGCTACCACGAGGCAGATCTGCCACGGCCCGTTGCCGATGTATCGCACGACGACGTCCGAGACGATCGTTCCGATGGTGACGCCCGCGATCAACTCGCCGGCCCGGCGGCTGCGGGCGCCCCGCGCGACGCTCAGGCACACGACCGCCGCCAACGGAGCCAGCAGCGGCTGTTCGTGACCGGCCACCTCGACCGACACCCACCACGCCGCCCCCGCGGTGACCGCCGTCTGCGCAATCGGCACCAGGTACCCCGCGAAGCGAAGCAACGCGGCGCGCACTGACGGCAGTGCGGTGGAACCGACCTTCCTGAGAAGGGCGAGTATCGAGATGAGCTGGAGCACAGTGGTACAGCTTTCTGGACGGTCACACGTGGGCAGGAGCACATTCTGTAGAGCCCGCCGCGGCCGACGACCGCCGGTGGACAAGCCTCCGCAAAGCTTGTCCTGGATTTCTTACGCCCGTGTAAAAGTCGCCGCTTTCATAGCGCAGATCACGTTATCCACGTGGTTTCGGGCGATGCGGGTCACAACGCTGCCGTCGTTTGTCGCCGGGCACGCTGCGCCACGGGGTCCGGGATCGGGAGAGCGGCCACGAGTCGTCGCGTGTAGTCGTGTCGAGGGTGGGTCAGCACGCTGGTAGCGGGGCCGGTCTCGACCAGTTGCCCGGCCCGGAGCACGGCGACCGTGGTGGATACCCGCTCGACCACGGCGAGGTCGTGGCTGATGAACACCGCCGCGAAGCCGAGCTCACGCTGGAGAGTGGCGAACAGTTCGAGCACGTCAGCCTGCACGGAGACGTCCAAGGCACTGGTTGGTTCGTCGGCGATCAGCAGGGTCGGCTCCAGCACGAGGGCCCGGGCCAACGCGACCCGTTGGCGCTGCCCGCCGGACAACTCGGACGGCAGCCGCGTGGCGAACGACGCAGGCAGCCGGACCGCGTCCAGCAGGTCGACAACCTTCTTGCGTCGCTCGGCGCGGGCGCCGACCCGGTGGATGTCGAGGGGCTCGGCGATGCTCTCCTCGAGCGTGAAGCGGGGATCGAGCGAGGCGGCGGGATCCTGCGGCACGAACGCCAGCCGACGCCGCAGTTCCCGTAGCGCGGATCCGCGGGTGGCGGCGACATCTCGGCGGTCAACGCGGATCGCCCCGGTCGCCGGAGTAATCAATCCGGCGATCGTGCGACCCAAAGTGGTTTTTCCCGAACCGGATTCGCCGACCACGCCGAGTACCTCACCCGCGGCCAGCTTCAATGACACGTTATCGAGCGCGCGGAACGCCGCCTGACCGCGCCGACCCGGGTAGACGACCGACACGGTGTCGACGTCCAGGACCGGGGTGCCTGCTTCCTCGACCCCGGCGACCGGTTCTGAATACTCGCTCGGCTGCGGAAGGCGGAGGACCGAATCGAGCAGATGCCGGGTGTACTCGTGCTCAGCTCGAGCGAAAATCTCGGTGACCTCACCGCGTTCGACCACCTCGCCGAGCTGGAGCACCACCACGCTGTCAGCGATATCGGCGACGACACCCAGGTTGTGGGTGATCAGCAGGATGCCGGCATTCGTTCGGTCTCGCAGCCGACGGAGCAGGGAGAGGATCTCGGCCTGCACCGTGACGTCGAGCGCGGTAGTGGGTTCGTCGGCCAGGAGCAGGACGGGGTCGTTGGCCAGGGCCAGGGCGATGACCACACGTTGCTTCTGGCCGCCGGAGAGTTGGTGCGGGTAGTAGTCGATGCGTTTGTCCGGTTCGGGGATCTCGACCAGGGTCAGCAGTTCGATGGCGCGTTCGCGCAACTGCTTCCGGCCCGAGCGGCCGTGCGCTCGCAAGGCCTCGCCGATCAGCCAGCCGACGGTGCGCACAGGATTGAGCGCCGTCTGCGGCTCCTGGAAGACCATCGCGACCCGTCCGCCGCGGATGGCCTCGAGTTCGCGTTCGGATGCGCCGAGCACCTCGACGCCGTCGACCTTCACGGAACCGGTCGCGATTGCGGTGGGCGGAAGCAGTCCCATCGCGGCGCGGGCAGTGATCGACTTGCCGGATCCGGATTCGCCGACGAGCGCGACGATCTCGCCCCGGTTCACCCGGAGACCGATGCTCCGGACGGCGGGGCGCGGATGGCTGAACGCCACCTGCAAGTCCGTCACGTCGAGGGCGGGAGTGGAGGATGCTGCGGTCACGAAGGTGGTCCTTTCTACAGGCGCCGCGCGTGCGCGAATGCCTGGGAGATCAGCAGAAAGCCGAGTGTCAGCAGGGAGACGACCACCAGGGGACCGACCGCGAACAGCGGGTTGGTCTCGAGATAGCGGTTGCCGTCGCTGAGGATGGAGCCGAGCGACGGAGTCGGTGGCACCACACCGATGCCGAGGAAGCTCATCGCACCCTCGATGAACACGGCGACCGACATCGACAGCGCCAGTTGCACTCCGAGTGGTTCGATCGAGTTCGGCAGAACGTGCTTGCGCAGAACCCAGCCGGTGCTCGCACCCGAGACCACGGCGGCCTCGACGTAGGGAAGTTCGCGCACCCCAAAATACAGACGTTCGTATGAGCCGACCGAACACGGGTATCTCGGCGAGGACGATCACCAGCACGATCGCGCGGACCCCGGGCCCGAGCACGGCGGTCAGGGCGATCGCCAGGACGAGCGCCGGGAACGCGAGGATCACGTCGAATACGCGCTGAGCGACGACATCGGTGTATCCCCGGATGCCGGCCACCAGACCGATCAGTGATCCGAGTATCGCGCCGGCGGGCACCGCGACGAACACGATCACCAGGTCGGCGCGAATCCCGAACAACACCCGGGACAACACGTCGCGGTTCACGTCGTCGGTGCCCAGCCAGTGTGTGGAACTGGGGCCGAGGAGGAATGACGCGTCCAACTGCTCGTCCGGCGCGAAGGGAGCCAGCACCGGGGCGAGCGCCCCGAGGAGCACCACGATCCCGACGAGTACCGCGCCGGCCAGACCTCGGCCATGTGTCAGACTGCGCCACAACGGTTCCGTGCTGCGACGTGGATCCCGATCCGCCGGGGTTTCCGGGACCAGGCCAGGCCGCAGGTCCGCGGGGCCGCCGGGAAGCGACGATTCCGGTGTCGTCACATTACGATCGACCAGCTCACTCATGCCTGTCCTCCCAATCGGATACGGGGATCCAGCCAGGCGTGGGCGACGTCGGTGAGCAGCTGCAACACCACGAACACCGCGACGGAGAGGACCAGCAACACCTGCACGAGCGGATAGTCACGGCTGTTGATCGCCTCCTCGGTGAGAAGCCCCAGGCCGGGCCAGACGAAGATCGATTCCACGAGCACGGCCCCGCCGAGCAACCCGCCCACGGTCAGTCCGAGAACGGTCAACACCGACGGCAGCGCATTCGGCAGCGCGTGCGCCAGGACGATGCGCCGACGGCTGACACCGAGCGACTGTGCCGTCACGACGTACGGTTGCCGCAGCTCGGTGTGCAACGCCTCCACCAGGAATCGGGTCAGGGCGGCCCCCGCCGGTATCGCCAGGGTGATCGCCGGAAGAACCAGATACTGCGCGGCGATGTCGGGCCGGGTCAGGAACCCGTCCGGTGGGGTCCCACCCGACGGCAGGATCGGCCAGAGGATCCCGAACACGAGCACCAGCAGCGTCCCGGTGATGAAGATGGGCAGCGCCGCCGCGATCGAGTTGTTCACCGTCACAACGGCGTCGAGCAGCCGATTGCGGAAGATCACCGAAGCGGTGCTGACGACGAGCGCGTACACCACCGCGATCAGCAGCGCGGACGCCGCCAGCACCACCGTGTTCTGGGCACCGTAGGCGATCAGGTCACCGATCGACCCGCCGACGATGTAGGACTTGCCGAGGTCGAAGCGGAACAGGGAACCGAGCCAGGACAGGTACTGCGCGACCAACGGCCGGTCCAGACCGAGATCAGCACGCACGGCCGCCAACTGTTCCGGGGAGGCGTCCGCACCGGCGAGTGTCTCCTCCGGGCTGCCGGGAACCAGGCGGAGGATCGCGAAGATGAGGAGTGAGGCGAGGAAGAGTACGAGGACGGCCGACGGGAGCCGCCTGGCCAGATAGGTCACCATGATGTCGAGTCCTGTGTCGGTGGGTGTGCGGGCGGTCGTCGGATCAGGTGCGCAGCAGGTACGTGGAATCGAAGCGCGGATCGTTGGTGCGGGACCAGTCGAATCCGCCGAGGTCGGTGGACACCACGACCTCGGTCTGCACCACCCCGATCTCCACCAGGAACAGCGACTCCAGCAGGTCCGCGTTCAGCGCGCGGTAGGCGTCGATCGCCGCGGGTGACGTGGGGTCCTGCTGCTGCCAGGCCGCCACCGCATGCGCCTGGTACTCCGGGTCGAGGAAGTTGGAGGCGTTCTTCACCGCGTTGAACGGGAAGGCCGCCACGGCCAGGGTGGACGGGGTCATCTGCGCGAACCCGTGCTGGGTGACCCACAAACCCGGGAACTGGCCGGCCACCAGCAGACTGGTCATCTGGGCTGCGTCGGTGGGGATCAGGTCGACGTCGATGCCCACGTCGCGAAGGTTCGCCTGGATGATCTCCGCGATGATCCGGGAGGTGCGGTCGGCGGGGTAGTTCAGCGGGATGGTCGGGACGTCACCGATCTCGGCGACGAGTGCGCGCGCCCGTTCCTCGTCCCGGCCGTAGGTGTTAGCGGTCTGTTCGTCGTAGGCGGGCGAGGTCCGCGGCCACGGCAGGCTGGACGCGTAACCCTTGCCGCGGTAGACGTCGGTGAGGATGCGGTCCCGGTCGATCGCGTACGCGATCGCCTGCCGGACCCGCAGGTCGTTCAGTGGCGGTGCGGAGACGTTGATCCCGATGTACTGGTCGGACTCGGCGCCCTCCAGTACGTGGGAGCGGAACCCGCCCCGGGAGACGGCGAGTTCGGCGTCGAGGGAGGGCAGATCGTAGGCGGCGTCGATCTGGCCGGTCCGCAATTTGGTCACCAGCGCCTGATCGTCGGAGACGACGGCGAACGTCACGCCGTCCAGGTGGGGCGGATCACCCCAGTAGTCGGGGTTGCGGGCCAGCGACAGTGAGACCTTCGGCTGCCAGGAGAAGAACGTGAACGGTCCGGTGCCGTTGAACACCCGCCCCTCCTTCAGTCCGTCGACCGTGTCGCCGTCGAGGATGGGCGCGACCGCCAGGAGATCGAAGATATTCCCGGTCGGCTGCGACAGGGTGAGCACGATGCGGTGCGGGTCGCTGGTGTCGAACGCGGTGATCGCCGCCGCGGTCCGCCGGAACTGCGCGTTCCAACTGGGATCCGTGTAGGTCCGCAACGTGAATTCGACGTCCCTCGAGGTGAATTCCTTGCCGTTGTGGAAGCGGACGTCGTCACGCAGCGCCAACTCCAGTCGACGTCCGTCGTCCGACAGCTGCCACGAGGTGGCCAGCCGGGGTTCGGGCTCGAGACTGCCGTGCGGGTACTGGACCAGAGTGTCGAAGACGTTGGCCGAGACTCCGCCGTTGGTGGGGTTGTTGCCCAGCGACAGGAACGTCGCGGGGATGAGGTCGGCACCGACACCGATCCGCGCCGTCCCGCCCGTGGGCACGTCCTCTCCCTGCTGGAGCACCGATTCCGTACCCGACCGCTGCAGGCCGACCGCCGAGGTGCACCCGGTGACCAGCATCACGAGGGCAGCGACAACCGCCGACACGACAAGGCCCCGTCGCGGGTGCGTGGTCGACGTGCGGAAACGAGAAGACATGGCTGTGTCCTAAGGGTCACCCGAAGGGAAGTGGAAAGGGCAGGAGAGACGCGGAACCCGTGAACACCCCGGATCGAGTTGTCCGGATGACGAGAGGCGTGAGGGGACGTTCAGCTACGGCAGCGACACCGCATGGAGGCGCGGTCGCAGCTGGTCGGGGTACCCACGGGATCGAAGCTAGCACCGGCTCGGAGGCCCGACCAAGTTCGATCAGTGGTTGAAATCTGCATGATTCTAACTACTCGACGGGCTCTTGGGCGACCGTAGGATTTCCCGGATTGCACGGGGAAATATTTCTCCGATTCTGTGGGGAAACACGCCTCGGCTAGTGAAAGGGATTGTGATTGTGACGGATTCGGCAACCAGCGGAGACGGGCAGGGTTCCGGGGGACAGCAGCTCCCTTCGGGAGCGCGAGGGTACGACGGATTCGGCGGACATATCGGGCGGACGAGTGCGGAGTCGACGCCGTGGTGGGCGCCGGAGACGAAAGCCCCCGCCGGTGCGCCGAACATCGTGGTCATCCTCATCGACGACATGGGCTACTCGGACATCGGACCGTTCGGCTCCGAGATCGACACCCCCAACCTGAACCGGCTCGCCGACAGCGGCTACCGGCTGTCGAACTATCACACCACCTCGGTCTGCTCACCGGCTCGCGCGGCGCTGCTCACCGGCCTGAACCCGCACCGCGCCGGCTACGGCAGCGTGGCCAACTTCGATCCCGGCTTCCCCGGACTGCGCATGGAACTCGCCGACGACGCGCTCAGCCTCGCCGAGATTCTGCGTGCGAACGGGTATGCCACGCACGCGGTCGGCAAGTGGCATCTCGCGCGCGACACCAACCTCGCACCGGGCCGCACCCGTGACTCCTGGCCCCTGCAGCGTGGATTCGACAGCTACTACGGCTCGCTCGAGGGGTTGAATTCGTTCTACTACCCGAACGAGCTGATTTCGGACAACTCCGTGGTCGACGTCGAGGAGTATCCGTCGGACTACTACGTCACCGATGACATCACGGACAAGGCCGTCTCGCGGATCAAGAGCCTGCGCGCCCACGACGCCGACAAGCCGTTCTTCCTGTACTTCTCGCACATCGCGATGCACGGACCGCACCAGGCCAAGCCCGAAGACCTGGCCAAGTACCGCGGCCGCTACACCGAGGGCTGGGACGCAGTGCGACGCAGCCGCTTCGACGCGCAGCTCGAGGCAGGGTTCTTCCCGCCCGGCACCCAGATGGCCGAACGCAACACCGAACCCGGCTACGACGCGCCGCCGTGGGACGAGCTCACCGAAGAGGAGCAGCTGCGGTTCGCCCGGTACCAGGAGGTCTACGCCGCGATGGTCGACAGCATCGACCAGAGCGTGGGGCGGGTGCTCGACACCCTCGACGAACTCGGCGAGACCGACAACACCATCATCGTGTTCACGTCCGACAACGGTGGCACCGCTGAGGGCGGCGCGGCGGGAACGCGTTCGTACTTCAGCCAATTCGTGCACGGACCGGTCCCGTCGGACTGGGTGCGCGACGTTCCGCACGACGAGGAACTGATCGGCTCGGAGAGGATCGGCGTCCACTACCCGCGCGGCTGGGGGCAGGCGTCGAATACCCCGTTCCGGTTCTACAAGGGCCAGACGTTCGCCGGTGGTGTCCGGGTGCCGTTCCTGCTGTCCTGGCCAGCCGGACTCGGGCGTGCCGACGGCGACACCGGACTGCGCAAGCAGTACTCGTACGTCACCGACATCACGCCGACGCTCCTGGATCTCGCTGGACTCGAAACTCCGAGCCACCGGAACGGGCTTCCCGCCCAGGAGCGTGACGGTGTCAGTATCGTCGACGTTCTGCGTGACGCCGCGCAGCCCACCCCACACACGGAGCAGTACGCCGAGTTCGGTGGTCACCGCGGGTTCTACCGGGACGGCTGGAAACTGCTGTCGCTGCACACGGATCCGACCCGGGTCGACGATCCACAATGGCAGCTGTTCGACGTCGAATCCGACCCCGCCGAAACCACGGACGTCGCGCATCTCTTCCCCGAGAAGGTGCGGGAACTCGCCGAGGCGTGGGATCGGGCGGCGTGGCACAACACCGTGTTCCCGATCCTCAACGACCGCAAGGCCGTGCAGCGGCGACCCGACGAGCGTCGACTCGCGGAGCCGGTGAAGATCCTCGCGGGCACGCCGACGCTGGAACGCTATCGGTCCAGTGTGCTGATCCAGTACCGCGACTTCACCATCGACGTCGCCACCCATGCGATCGCTGCGGGCGAGGAAGGCGTTCTCGTCGCGCACGGTGACCCGCACGGCGGATACGTGCTCTACGTCGAGGACGGCCGGATCGTGTTCGCGGTCAACAGTTACGGCCGCGTCGCACACACCTCCGCGCCCCTCGGTGCGGATGTGGTGGGCGTGCAGGTGCGGGCGGACGCCACCGAATCCGTCCGGTGGAACTTCACCGTCGCCCTCACCGACTCGGCCGGGGTCAGCACCGACGTGGCCACCCTCGTCGACCAGTTCCAGCTGGTCGGCATGGCGCCGTGGACCGGGATCTCGGTGGGCGTCGACGCCCGCGGACCCGTCGTGTGGGATCTGCGTGAACGCCGTGGAACCTTCCGATTCACCGGCAGGCTGCGGTCGGTCACTTACACCCCCGGGCCCGTGCGGGTGCCCGAACCGGTCATCCAGGAGGTCGAGGAGCTGGCCGAGGCCATGGCCGACTGACCGAAGGGGTCGGGCGCGCGAGAACGCGCCCGACCTCCGCTGGGTTACCGGTCAGCTGTCGCCGTCGGAATCCTTCTTGCCGTCGGAATTTCTGCGCCAGTGGGTGAAGCGCTCCTTGATGTCCGCCGCGACGTCGCCGACGCCGTTGCCGACGGCGTCCACGGTGGTGCCCAGTCCGCTGCCGATCTCACGGAGCATGCGGATCAGCGGGTCGTTCGAGGTGTCGAAATTCTGTTTGTACGATTTCGCGGCCTTGCGGAATTCCTCGCTGATCTTGGCGTCGTCGTCCTCGCCGCGGCGCGGGTACTCCCCGCGGAGTATCGCCGCGTAGGCGCCGCTGTCCACCCACTTCTTCAGCTCGGCGGCGCGCAGCACCGAGAACGGATGGGTGAGCAGTTCGATGTTGAGGAGCTTGAGCACGCCGTCGCGCAGGTCGCCGCTGGCGTCGTACTCCGCGGCCTGGGCCAGGAAGGCGTCGGTGTCGATCTCGCTCACCCGAGAGCCGCCGGCCAGCTTCAACTGAACGCGAAGGGCGGTGTGGACGTCCTGCCCGCACAGCAAACCGGCACGGTCGCCGGACAGTTCCGACTTGCGCTGCCACTCCATGAGCGCGGCGATGATCGCGCGCAGCGCCCACCCGCCAATCGGGATCCAGCCGATGGTCCCGGCCAAGCGCATCAGATGCATGAGGATCGTGCGATACACCGCGTGCCCGGACAGCGCGTGCCCGAGCTCGTGGCCGATGATGAACCGCTGCTCCTCGTAATTCATCACGTCCAGCAGTCCGGTGGTGACCACGATGAACGGACGGTCCATGCCGATGGTGAAGGCATTCACGACCGGGGTCTGCAGCACGAACAGCTCGGGCGTCTCGTCTGCGCCGAGAATCCGCACGCAGTCGCTGCGGAGGTCGTGGAGATCACTGAACTGCCGTTCGTCGACGCGCACGGACGTGGCCAGGTACATCAGCCGGTGCTGGCGCTCCTGCAACAGACCCGAGATGGTTCGGAAGACTGTGTCGAACCCCTTCAAGGTGCGCAGGGTGACGAGCGCCGCGCGATCCGCCGGGTGCTCCCACGCACGCGAGCTGATGTCCGGGAACGCCGTGCGAACGCGGTCTGGTGTGGTGGTCAAGCTTTCCCCCTGGGTCGGTGTGCGCGGTGCAGAGCCCTCCCGGTCAGGGTAGCGCCGGAGGGTAGCGGCGGCGGTCGTGCTGGGCAGTTTGCCAACCGCCGACCACGGCGGCTGCTCCGAACATGCGCAGGATGCTCAAATGCGACGCTCGGTATTGCTCAAAGTGCGTTCCGATGGTCGACTGTTGTGCGAGATCTGCACACGAGACCTCGAAGATGCGGTGAGGTCGGTTCCCACAGGTCCGCCTGCCCGTCACCGCCGATCCGCCTCGCTCACGAACTGGGCCGAGGAGGATCGGATTCGGTGCCAGGAACTCACAGGCAAGGACGAAACGATGAACGACGCCCGCACGATCGACGACCACCCGGCGCAGCTCAGCCCGCGCGCGACCACTCCGGAAGCGCTCGTGGAGATCGAGAAGCGCGTGCTCTGGTTGGCGACATCGATGATCCACCACGCCAACCGGGTTCGCCCGAATCCGACAGGATTGAAGGTCGGTGGGCATCAGGCGTCGTGCGCGTCGATGGTCTCGATCATGACGTCGTTGTGGTTCGAGCAGCTCCGGCCGGGTGACCGGGTGTCGGTCAAACCCCATGCCTCGCCGGTGCTGCACGGCATCAACTACCTGCTCGATGAGCTGGACGAGAAGTATCTGACGACGCTGCGGGAGTTCGGTGGCCTCCAGTCCTACCCCAGCCGGTTGAAAGATCCTGATCCGGTGGACTATTCGACCGGGTCGGTCGGCATCGGCGCGACGGCCCCGATCTGGGGTGCCATCGCCCGCCGCTACGTGAACACCCAGATCGGTTCTGCGGGCACGGGCCGCCAGTACTCGCTCGTCGGTGACGCCGAGTTGGACGAGGGCGCGGTGTGGGAGGCGATCCTCGACACGTCCGTGTCCGAACTCGGGGAGATCGTGTGGATCGTCGACCTGAACCGGCAGTCCCTGGACCGGGTGGTGCCGAACATCGCCGCGGGCCGGCTCGAGGCCATGTTCTCCGCCGCCGGATGGCAGGTGATCACCGTGAAATTCGGGACCCTGCTCGAGTCGCTGTTCACCCGGGCGGGCGGTGCGGCGCTGCGGACCCGGATCCTGGACATGCCCAACCCGGAGTACCAGCGGCTGCTGCGCTGCGACGCCGAGCAGGTGCGGGTGCGGCTGCCCGGCGACGGTCCCGACGCCGCCGCGATCGCATCGCTCATCGCCGGCCTCGATGACGAGACCCTGCTGCAGGCGATCCGGAACCTCGGCGGTCACGACCTCGACGCCCTGCGCGCCGCGTACGCGCAGATCGACGACACCCGCCCGACGGTGATCATCGCCTACACGATCAAGGGTCGCGGCCTGCCGACGCAGGGGCATCCGCAGAATCACTCGTCGCTGCTGACCGTCGAGCAGTACGAACAGCTCGCCGCGGAACTGGGCATGGACCCGGCGAAACCGTGGGCTAGGTTCGGCGCCGACAGTGCGGCGGGCCAGGTGTGCGCGGCGACTGCGGACAGGTTGCGGCGGAACCCCGTCGAACCGGCAACCCCGCCCGCGGTCCCGGCCGATATCGGCCGCACCCCGTCGGGGACGTCCACGACGCAGGCCGCCTTGGGCCGGGCGCTGCTGGACCTGTCCCGGGAGGCCCCCGACGCTGCGAAACGGGTGGTCACCGTCAGCCCCGACGTCTCCTCGACCACGAACCTGGCCGGCTGGCTGAACAAGGTGGGGGTGTGGTCGCCCAACGAGCGCCGCAACTGGTTCGACGACGACGCCGAGACGATCATGCACTGGCGGGAAAAGCCCACCGGGCAGCACATGGAACTCGGCATCGCGGAGACGAACCTGGTCGGGTTGATGGGCGAGCTCGGTTCCACCTGGAGTCGCTGGGGCCAGCCGTTGTTCCCGATCGGGGTGATGTACGACCCGTTCGTCGAACGCGCCCTCGAACCCTGGTCGTACGGCATCTATGCGGGTGGGCAGTCGATCCTGGTCGGCACCCCGTCCGGGGTGACCCTGGCGGCGGAGGGTGGGGCGCATCAGTCGATCAAGACCCCGTCGATCGGCCTCGAGCAGCCCGGGTGTGTGAGTTACGAGCCGGCGTTCGCGATCGACGTCGAGTGGACGCTGCTCGACAGCATCTCCCGCCTGGGCCGCCCGGACGGCTCCTCGTCGTATCTGCGGCTCTCGACCCGCCCGGTCGATCAGACCCTCGCCGCCGTCCCCACCGATCCCGCCGCCCGGGAGCGTCGCCGCCGTCAGGTGGTCGCCGGCGCGTACACCCTCCGGCACAGCGACAAGCCGGCGGTCACGCTGGTCGGGATGGGCGCGATGATCACCGAAACCCTCGCGGCCGCGGACCGGTTGGCCGAGCAGGGGATTGCCGCCGACGTCGTGTGCGTGACCAGTCCCGGGTTGTTGTTCGAGGCGGTGCAGGCGCGCCGCGGCCTCACCGACGGCCCGTCGTGGATCCTCGATCAGGTGTTCCCCGCCGGCCGGGCGGCGCCGATGGTGACCGTCCTCGACGGGCACCCGCACACCCTCGCATTCCTGACCGGGATCAACCACGTTCCCGGTGCGGCGCTCGGGGTCAGCAAGTTCGGGCAGGTCGGCTCCCTCGACGACGTCTACCGCTACCACTGCATCGACACCGACAGCATCGTCCGCGCCGCACTCGACCTCTCCTGAACGAACGGGACGCTCGTTGCATCAGATCGAACGAGCGTCCAGTTCGTTCAGCACAGACGGCACCGGCAATACCTTTTGGGTATCAGAAGATCCATAACTAGTGTTGGACTTGAATGGTTGGCGCTCCTAGCCTTGTGGACACAGCGCGCACCGACGGCGGCGCGATTGCGAACGAGGAGAACGAAACCCATGGCCACTGCGTCCCCCCACGAGATCGCTCACAAGCTCGGCTCCGGTCTGTTGTCGTTCCCGGTCACCCACTTCAAGGATGACCACTCGTTCGACGAGGCCGCGTATCGCGAGAACATCGGCTGGCTCGGGCAGTTCGACGCCTCCGGGTTGTTCGCCGCAGGTGGCACGGGTGAGTTCTTCTCGCTCACCCCGCCGGAGGTGGAGCAGGTGGTCCGGGCAGCGGTGCAGGAGGCACCCGACGGTCTCCCGGTGATCGCGCCCGCCGGTTACGGCACGGCCACGGCCGTGCAGATGGCCCGGTCGGCGGAGAGCGTCGGCGCGCACGGCATCCTGCTGCTTCCCCCGTATCTCACGGAGGCGAGCCAGGACGGCCTCGTCGCCCACGTCAAAGAGGTGTGTGCCGCAACCACTCTCGGGGTGACGATCTACAGTCGCGCCAACGCCGTCTACACCGAGGCCGCTGTCGCGGAGCTCGCGGACAGCTGCCCGAACCTGGTCGGGTTCAAGGACGGGGTCGGCAACATCGAGCAGATGACCCGCATCTACGCGAGTCTCGGTGACCGGCTGACCTATGTCGGCGGACTGCCCACCGCCGAGATGTTCGCATTGCCGTATCTCGCGCTGGGTGTCACCACGTACTCCTCGGCCATCTACAACTTCGTTCCGAAGTTCGCGCTCGACTTCTACAACGCCCTCCGCAGCGGAGACAACGCATTCGTCATCAACGCACTCAACGAGTTCGTGATCCCGTACTGCAACCTGCGCAACAAGAAACAGGGTTACGCGGTCAGCATCATCAAGGCCGGCATGACGGCGATCGACCGACCGGCAGGCCCGGTGCGCGCGCCTTTGACCGACCTCGACGCCGTCGAACTGGCCGAGCTCGCCGACCTGATCAAGAAGGTGAGCTGAGCCGCACAATCCGCGATCGATCATCGGAGAACGCCATGACACTCACCGCAGCGCGTGCGCAACTCGCCCTCGATCTGGCTCGGCGCCATGCCGCGACACTCGACGCCGCCGTCGCCGTCAGCGTTGCCGACGACGCCGGAAATCTGATGTGCTGCTCCCGGGCCGACGGCGTCGCCGCGGAACTGCTGGATTCCGCGACCCGCACTGCGCTCGGCACCGCCCGGCGAATGTCGGGAACGACTGACGGGCACGGGGTAGAGCCGGCGCCCGGCGTGACGGTCGACTGCGGGATGGTCCCCGCGTGGACACCTCACCCGGCCGACAAGCCCAGTGCGGTAGGCGTACTCGCGGTCGCGACCTCCGTCGGTGGTGCCGGGCCGCGCATCGTCGAGACCGTCATCGACGAGATCCACCGGTTCGACGAGCGACACCGCCGCAACATTTCGTGACGAGCCCATCCCGGCAGCGACCGGTGCCCGCTGGAAAAGTCGTCTGTGACTATCTCGTCGCCCGCAATGCCACATAGACTTGCCCGGTCGTGGCTTCGCGCAAGGCGTCAACTTCCTCGGACATCGGAACGTCGAGAGCTGAAGGATAGGGAATGCGATGATGAATTTTCGATCCGACACCCAGTGGAATTCGGTGAGCACCTGGGACGACGATCCGGTGGTCGCGTCGTGGAACGGTCTTCCGGTGTTGGAACAGAATGTCACGGCCGACGTGTGTGTCGTCGGCCTCGGCGGGTCGGGTCTCGCGGCGATCGGCGCCCTGGTCGAACGTGGGCTGCGGGTTGTCGGCGTCGACGCCGGGCGGGTCGCGGCCGGCGCGGCGGGGCGCAACGGCGGTTTCCTCCTGGGCGGCCCGGCGACGTTCCTCCACTCGTCCCTCTCGACCTGGGGGACGTCGTCGGTCGATCTCTATCGCGCAACCCTGCTCGAGTTGGACCGGCTTGCCGAGATGCTGGGTCCGGAGGTCATCGCACGGACGGGCTCCATTCGCCTCGCGGGATTGCCCGGCGAACCTGTCGACGACGCCGAGGCCGCCGATCGTGCGGCGGAACTCGCGGATTGCGCAGCACTGGCAACGGTGCTGCGTGAGCACGACATCGCTGTCGAAGAATACGACGGCGAGCTCGGGCGCGGCCTGTTTCTGCCCGACGACGCGGCCATGAACCCCTCCCGCCGAGCTCTGGGGCTGGCGTCACTCCTTCGGGGACGGGCCGGCCTGTACGAGCACTCGCCTGTCACCGCAGTGGAGAGTGGAAGGGTGACAACAGAACACGGTTCGGTCAGTGCGCCCGTCGTCATTGTCGCGGTGGACGGCAAACTCGAACAGCTCCTCCCGGATTTGCAGGGGCGGGTCCGGACGGCACGCCTGCAAATGCTGGGGACGGCGGCGGGGCTGCCCGAACGCCTGCCGTGCCCTGTGTACGGATGCTGGGGATACGACTACGCCCAGCAAGCGAAGGATGGGCGCCTGTTCGTCGGGGGCGGGCGAGACCGTTTCGTCGACACCGAGTGGACATTCGACACGTCACCCACTCCGGACGTCCAGGGCTACATCGAACGAGTAGCGGAACGTATGGCGGGCAAGCCCGTCGACGTCGTCCGGAGATGGGGTGCATCCGTCAGTTACACCACCGACGGCCGTCCCCTCTGCTCCGAGGTTCTTCCCGGCGTCATCGCCATCGGTGGGTACAACGGGACGGGAAACCTGGTGGGGCCCGTCGCTGCCCGTGCGGCTGTGGCACTGGCCCTGGACTCGACAGCACCACCGGTGTACTTCTCGACCTAGCCGGCGAGTCGAGGGACCACGGCCCTCGATCACGACGGCGCGGACGCCGGATCCCCGTTGTGTCAATCAGAGAATCGGTTGACGTCGAACAACTCCAAGGGGAATTCCGGGGTCGATCCGCAACTGAGATCGGCGGCGATCTCTCCGATCACCGGTGCAAATTTGAAACCGTGACCAGAGCACGCGGACACGACCGTCACGTTCCTGTAGGCGGGTGGATTTCCGATGATGAAGTGCCCGTCGGGTGTGTTCGTGTACATACACACCGCGGCCCGCACGGGGTGCGAACTCAATCCAGGCAGGTAATGACGAACGAGGTCCCGCAACGGGGCGGTGTCCTCGTCATGGACCACCCGATCCAGCTCGTCAGGGTCGGTCTCGCGCCCGCCGAGATGGAGTGCGATCTTGACCGTCTTGCCGTCCATGGTGGGGAAGCCGTACCACGTACCCTCCGGGCTGTCCCGCAGGAATACCGGGAACCGGTCGGGCCCGAACTGCGTGGGATCTTCGGCCGGGAACCATGCGAGGATCTTGCGCTCCACAGTCAAGGGGAGATGGGCGGCTGGGAGAAGGCCGGGAATCCAGGCGCCTGCCGCGACCACGACGTGGTCGGCTCGAATGACCTCGTGGTCGAGCCGCACGAGCACCGTGTTTCTGGGACCGTCCTCGATCCCCAGGACGCGGCTCTCGGGACGTACAGAGGCGCCCAGTTCGCTCGCACGGCGCGCTGCACCGGTGATCGCCAACTCCGGCCTGATCACGCCGGCATCCTTCTCCCAGATGGCCGTATCTCCCCCACGCAACCTCTGTGTAGGAAACCGGGTACCGAACTCGGCCGGGTCGAGAATCTCCTGGGTGAGGTCATGCACCCTGGCTGCTTCGAGGGAGCCACCCACAATCACGCCGCTCGAGGGGCCGATACTGAGGCCCCCGGTCATCGTCAAGACGGGTTCGCCGGTTTGCTCACCGAGTTCCCGCCATCCTCGGAGTGCGGCCCGGAGCATCGGGACATACGCGGGATCCTCATGGTATGCGGTTCTGAAGATGCGCGACTCGCCGTGCCCGGAGCCACGATCGTGCCCGGGAGTGAATTGCTCGAGACCGACTGCAGGAATACCTCGCTCCGACAGTCTCCACATGATTGCGGAGCCCATCGTGCCGGTACCTATCACGGCGACACCGGTCCTCGTCGTGGTCATCGACTGCGCACCAGCGTGTATTCACCAGCGGGGGAATTGTTCATGATCACAGCGGCCTCTCGAATGTGCAGTCGGTCTGCGGAGTCGGACCCAGACATGTTGCCATCCTGTCACTCCACACCGGTGTCGCCGAACGTCATGTGATCGAACACCGGAGCCGGAGGCGAAGCGCCCGCCGGGACAGATGTGACCCCAGTATTCGTCATGGTGACGGTCACGGCCCGGCGTGAGGAACAGTCGACCTTACGGTGAGGCATCGAGACTCTGATCCTGCGACTCTTGCCCGCTGGTCGGCGCCACAGGATGATCTAGGAATGGCCGAACAGATCGACGACTACTTCACCTCTGTCGTGTCGGGGCTGGTTCCCGGGGAGAGCCGCCCCGGCGTCGGTCCGGAGGATCCGGTCCAGCCGCCGTCCCCGTTGTCGGTGCAGGGCGCCCTGGACCTCTTCGACGCCCAGGTCGGCAGCAGGCATCTCGATCTGGCGGCCCGTTGGTTGCGGTCGCGGGGGAAGGGTTTCTACACGATCGGCTCGTCCGGGCACGAGGGCAACGCCGCAGTCGCGGCCGCGCTGCGACCTTCCGATCCCGCTCTGCTGCACTACCGTTCCGGTGCTTTCTTCCTGGCGCGGGCGCAGCAGGTGGACGGCAGTGATCCGCTGCGCGACGTCCTCCTCGGACTCGTGGCGGCGACGGAGGAACCGATCTCGGGTGGTAGGCACAAGGTGTTCGGCCGTCACGACCTCAATATCATTCCCCAAACCTCCACCATCGCTTCGCATCTCCCACGCGCTGTCGGTGTCGCCTTCTCCATCGCCCGGTCGGAGAAGGTGCATGTGCCCTCACCGTGGCCGGCCGACGCGGTCGCCGTCTGCAGCTTCGGGGATGCGTCGGCGAACCATTCCACCGCCGTCGGTGCCATCAATACCGCGGTGCACGCCGCCTACCAGGGGTTGCCGTTGCCACTGCTGCTGGTGTGCGAGGACAACGGGATCGGGATCAGCACCAGGACTCCGAAGGGGTGGATCGCCGCGAACTTCGGTGACCGGGCGGGCCTCGAGTACTTCGAGGCGGACGGCTCCGACCTGCCGGCGGCATACGCGACGGCGAGAGATGCCGCCGACTGGGTCCGCAGGCACCGGAAGCCCGCGTTTCTGCACCTGCGTACTGTCCGGTTGATGGGTCATGCCGGTTCCGATGTCGAGGCCGCGTACCGGGCATCTGCGGAGATCACCGCAGACTTCGACCGGGATCCGGTGCTGTGCACCGCGAAACTGCTGATCGAGCGCGGCCGCCTGAGCCCCACCGACATCCTCGACCGCTACGAGAACAAGCGCGCCGAGGTCCTCGAACTGGCCGAGCAGGTCGGCGAACTACCTCAACTGGACAGTCCCGCGGCGGTGATGAAGCCACTCACCGACAGTGCAGTCGAGGCCGCCGCGGCCGCGCCGGAACGCGTCGACCCGGACCGTCGCGCGCAGTTCGTCGGATCCCCGCTTCCCGAGGAGGAAGGTCCGCTCACTGTCGCTCTCGCGATCAACCGTGCCCTGCTCGACGTGCTGGCCCGGTACCCCGAGGCGCTGGTGTTCGGTGAGGACGTCGCCCGCAAGGGCGGGGTCTACGGGGTGACCCGCGGTCTGATGAAGAAGGCCGGGTCCGCGCGGGTGTTCGACACGCTCCTCGACGAGCAGGCGATCCTGGGACTCGCGCTGGGAGCGGGGGTGTCCGGATTGCTGCCGATCCCGGAGATCCAGTACCTGGCCTATCTGCACAATGCCGCCGACCAGATCCGCGGGGAGGGCGCGACGTTGCAGTTCTTCTCCGACCGCCAATACCGCAACCCGATGGTGGTGCGGGTTGCCGGGTACGGGTATCAGAAGGGGTTCGGCGGGCATTTCCACAACGACAACGCCGTCGCCGCACTGCGTGACATCCCCGGAATCGTGGTGGCGTCGCCGGCGCGCCCCGACGACGCCGCGGCCATGATGCACACGTGCGCCGCGGCCGCGCGCACCGCGGGCGCTTTGTGTGTGTATCTGGAACCCATTGCGCTGTATCACACCCGGGATCTGTACGAGAACGGTGACGAGCGGTGGCTGGCACCGTATCCGGATCCGGCGAAGCGGACCGAGAACCATGTGCCGATCGGCTCGGCCCGCACGTACGGTGACGGCACGGACCTGACGATCGTCACGTTCGGCAACGGGGTGCACATGAGCCTGCGCGTCGCGCGCCGTCTCGAACGGGCGCACATCGCCGCGCGCGTGGTGGACATGCGGTGGCTCGCACCGCTGCCCGTCCACGACATCGTCCGGGAGGCGAACGCCACCGGCCGGGTGCTGATCGTCGACGAGACCCGCAAGTCGGGGGGAGTGTCGGAAGGTGTGGTCGCGGCGTTGATCGACGACGGCTTCACCGGGCCGCTCGCACGCGTCACGAGCGACGACAGTTTCATCCCCCTCGGCGACGCCGCCCTCGAGGTCCTGCTCTCCGAGGAGACCATCGAGGCCGCGGCAGTCAAACTCGTGAGCCGGTAACATCCGCATCCCTCGCGCTTCGCTATGACGGCAACGTCAACCGGTATCCCCTCCGCCATTGCCAAGCAGTTGTCCGGTCGGGCATGTTCGAACTGCATCTCTCCACACCGGCGGACAGGAACAATTCATGAGTGGCGATCAGCGACCCCACATCGTGGTGATGGGGGTGACCGGCTGCGGGAAGACAACAGTCGCGCAGCAACTTTCCGCACTGACCGGCCACCGGTTCCTCGACGCCGACGATCTGCATCCGCCGTCGAACGTCGAGAAGATCGCCGGTATCCCGCTGACCGACGACGACAGGGCACCGTGGCTCGCAGTCGTCCGCGACCGCCTGCAGGAGCTGTCCGATCAGCAGCGCCGTGGCGTGGTGGCGTGCTCGGCGTTACGGCGGAGCTATCGCGACATCCTCCGCGACGTCTCCGACCCGGTGTTGTTCGTCCACCTCACGGGAGCGCGGGAGGTCATCCACGGCCGGATGCACGCGCGGAGCGGGCACTTCATGCCGCCTGCCCTGCTCGATTCCCAGTTCGCGCTCCTCGAGCCGCTCGACGCCGACGAGTTCGGCGTGGTCCTGGACGTCGATCCGGCGCCGGATGCGATCGCACGGGCCGCCGTCGAATATCTGCACGAAGAACGAAAGGTTGTCACACAGTGAGTTCGCACGGGAGTTTCGATGTGACGGGCAAGATCGCTCTCGTCACGGGATCGAGCCGGGGAATCGGCTTCGCACTCGCCAACGGACTCGCCGAGGCGGGCGCGGAGGTCGTGCTCAACGGCCGCGACGCCGACGCCCTCGCACGCAGCCGCGACGAGATCGTCCGCGCCACCGGTGCGACAGTCCACACCTGCGCGTTCGACGTCACCGCTCCCGAGGAGGTCACCGCCGCTGCGCAGCGGGTCGAGAACGAGATCGGTCCCGTCGAGATCGTCGTGAACAACACCGGCGTCCAGCACCGCAGCCCACTGCTCGAGTTCGGTGACGACGACTTCCGTCGCGTGCTCGACACCAACCTGAGCAGCGCGTTCTTCGTCGGCCGCGAGTTCGCGCGGGCGATGGTCCGTCGCGGGCACGGGAAGATCGTCAACATCTGTTCCGTCCAGAGTGAACTCGGCCGGGCGGGTATCGCCCCGTACGCCGCGAGCAAGGGCGGGCTGAAGATGCTCACACGCGGAATGTGCGCCGACTGGGCACCACTGGGACTGCAGGCCAACGCCATCGCACCCGGGTACTTCGACACCCAGCTCACCGAGGCGCTCGTGAACGATGCCGACTTCAGTGCGTGGCTGACCACACGCACGCCCGCCGGGCGGTGGGGCCGCCCCGAGGAACTCGTGGGCGCACTGCTCTTTCTCTCGTCGCCGGCGTCGGACTTCGTCAACGGCCAGATCCTGTACGTCGACGGCGGCCTCACCGCCGTAGTGTGATCCCCACCCGACCGACTCGAAAGACCACGATGCCGAACACCGCAACGCCTCGTATCCACCTCGGACCGCACCCGGACGCCGCCCTGATGCGCGGGATCGAGCGGGGCGGAGGCGTACTCGCCCCGCTCGACGACGCCGAAGCCGTGGTGTGGGCGCAGGGCCCCGACACGTTCCCGGCGCAGTTGCCGGACTCGGTGCGCTGGGTACAACTCCCCTCGGCGGGTGTGGAACCGTGGATCTCCGCGGGGATCGTCGACACCGAGCGGACCTGGACGTCCGCGGCCGGCGCCTACGCCGGCAACGTCGCGGAACACGGAGTTCTGCTGCTCCTGGCCGGTGTCCGTGCCCTCACCGAGCAGGTGCGCGCGACCTCCTGGCGCAAGGCCGAATTCGACCCGCAGGTGGGCACGCTGCGCGGGGCGACGGTCGCCATCGTCGGGTGCGGCGGCATCGGTCGCGCGATGATCCCGCTGCTCGACGCGTTCGGGGCGCGAGTGCTCGCCGTGACTCGTTCGGGAACCCCGGTCCCGGGTGCAGTCGAGACGCTGTCGTCCGATCGGACGCCGGAAATCTGGTCCAGAGCAGACCATTTCGTCATCGCCGCACCGGCGACGGCGGCGACCGCGCACATCGTCGACAAGGACGCACTCGCGCAGATGAAATCGACGGCGTGGATCGTCAACGTCGCACGCGGCTCCCTCATCGACACCGCGGGGCTCGTCGACGCGCTGAAATCCGGATCGATCGGCGGGGCCGCCCTCGACGTCACCGATCCCGAACCACTTCCCGACGGACATCCGCTCTGGACCCTGCCGAATGCCATCATCACGCCGCACGTCGCGAATCCGGCGACGGGGCTGACGCGGCTGCTTGCCGATCACGTCGCGTCCAACGTCGAACGTTTCGCTGCCGGAGCGCCTTTGATGGCACCGATCGACGCGAGCCGGGGTTACTGAATGCCTCGGTCGGCTTCCGAACTGGTCCGGATGTAGTTGGCGACGACACTGCGCAACACCTCGCGCACGGCCTCGGCAGGTCCCGAGAGCGGCTGATTGGCGGGTGTTCCGAGGGAGACCTGGACTTCGATGGTCGGTTCGATGCGGCGGAGTTCCAGGTTCTCCACGTTCATGATGCGGCGGGCCACGGAGAACGGTAATACCGTGGCGCCCAAACCATTTCGTACCGCCTGCGCCATCAGGGTCACCGATTCCACCTCCCCGACCACCCGTGCGTGCTCGAAGGCGTGTTCGTAGGCCTGCTCCACCACCTTGCGGATGGTGTGCATCGGGCCCGGCAGCAGCAGCGGCAGGTCGACGAGATCCTTGATGGCGACGGCCGTCCCGGTGTCACCGGGCAGACCGGTGCCTGCCGGCGCGACGACCATCAGCTCCTCGGTGAGGAGACGCTCGAAGTTGACGCCCTTGATCGGCCCGGCGTCGTAGAGCAGCGCCATGTCCATGCGGCCGGTCATCATGGCCTCGCTCAGCACGCCGCCGAAGTTCTCGTTGATGTGCAGAAGGATGCTCGGGTACCGCGACCGCACCGCGGTGAGCAGCGGCAACGCGATGGAACTCACCGTGCTGTACGGCGCGAGCCCCACGGAGACGCCGCCCGCCAGTTCTCGGCCGACGACGCTCACCTCGGCTTGAGCACTCTCCACCTGCCGCAGGATCACCTGCGCGTGCCGGTACAGCGCGCGCCCCGCATCGGTGGGTTCCACGCCCTGCTTGCTGCGGATCAGCAGCTGCTGACCGAAGTGGGTCTCCAGCGCCGTCATCTGCTGGCTCAGTGCCGGCTGGGCGATGTGCAGAATGTCGGCCGCCCGCGTGATGCTTCCGGCGTCGACGATGCGGACGAATGAGAACAAGCGTCGGGTATCCACGAGCGATCTGCCTTTCTGACGATGCGGCGACGCAAGCACGCCGCGGTTTCGACAAGGTTGCCGGGCGGAAACACCGCCGTAGCCAAATGCGAGGCCCTGTTCTTCCGGTTTTGCATCGCCGCTGTTCAAACACCATAGACGTTCGTTATCGCCTCACGTAAAACAGGTATTAACCGCCCGAACCGGATCCTGCGTAGCGTCCGTTTACATCGAAAGTTCACAGGAACTGCACCAGCGGTTCCACTGCAGGTCCCCATGGGAGGCACCGTGACTGTCAAGATCGATCTCGTCGCCGACCTCGGCGAGAGCTTCGGCGCATGGACGATGGGCGACGACGACGCGCTGCTCGACGTGCTGACGTCCGCCAACGTCGCGTGCGGATTCCATGCCGGTGACCCCAGGACCATGGACGCCACGGTCCGAGGATGCGTCGCCCGCGGAATCGGCATCGGCGCGCACCCCAGCTTTCCCGACCTGGCAGGGTTCGGCCGGCGCGCGATGGACCTCACCGCAGACGAGGTCCGCACGGACGTTCTGTACCAACTCGGCGCGCTGCACGCCTTCGCGACCTCGCACGGCACGACGCTCTCGCACATCGCACCGCACGGTCGGTTGGGAAACCTCGTCGCCACGCGCGCGGACTACGCACGTGCCGTCGTCGACGCGGTGGAAGCGTTCGACCCGCGGCTGATCGTGCTCGCCCAGGACGGTGAACTCGCCGACCACGCCCGTGAACGGGGGATTCGCGTCGCGATCGTCGCCATCGTGGACCGCGCGTACCGCTCGGACGGCACCCTGGTGCCGCGGTCCGAGCCCGGCGCCGTGATTCATGACCAGGACACTCTGGTGGCGCGCACGGTGCAGATGGTGACCGAGGGTGTCGTCGAGGCCGTCGACGGCACCCGCGTCCCGATCGAGGCCGACACGGTGCTGCTGCACGGTGACGGCGCCGACGCCGTACGCAACGCGCGAGCGATCCGGGAGGCGCTCCTGAGGGCGGGCGTCGTCATCGCCCCGGTGACCGAGGTCCTCGCAGACAAGGAAGAGAAGGAGTCCGCGTCGTGTCCGGCGTGACGTGCATCCGGCCGCACCGGGAGTTCGTCCTCTCGGATTGCGGAGACTCCGCGGTACGTCTGACGTCGCTGTCCGCGGATGCCGAGGAGCGCTGGCATGTGGTCCACACGGTCGCCGCCGCACTCGACGCACGCGGCGACGAGGTCGCGGTCACCGGCATCATCCCCACGTACGACGCATTGCTGGTCGAATTCGATTGTGGTGCAACCACCCACGACGCCATCCGTGCACACGTCGAACGGCTGATCGAGCTCCCCGCGGATGCCGCGGCGCGCGGCCCGCGGCAGTTCGAGATCCCCGTCGTCTACGGGGGAGAATTCGGCCCCGACCTCGACGGCGTGGCAGCACACCTCGCACTCTCACCAGCCGAGGTGATCCGACTGCACTGCGAAGGCCCACTGACCATGCGCTGCTTCGGTTCCCCGGGCGGCGCCCCGATGCTGGACGGTCCCGCGTTCCCGCGGCCCGTCCGACGCCGCACGATTCCGCGGCCACACGTACCGGCAGGCGCGGTCGCTGTCGCGGGCAGGCAGGCCGTCGTCTCCGCGCGTCCCGCGCCGGGAGGCTGGCCGGTGATCGGTCGAACCCCGCTGACCATCGTCGATCCGGCGACCGACCCACTGTCCGACTTCCGGCCCGGCGACACGTTCCTCTTCGTTCCGATCACCGCCGCCGAGTGGTCGACGTACGAGGGGGTCCGTCATGGCTGAATCGATCACCGTCACGACACCCGGGCTGACCTCGATCCAGGACCTCGGCCGGCTCCGAGCGTCGCGGTTCGGCCAGATGACCGGCGGCGCCTCGGACCAGTACAGCGCCGACGTGGCGAACGCACTGGTCGGGAGCCCGCGTACGGCACCCCTGCTCGAGTTGGTTGCCATGGACTTCGGCGCCGTCGCGAGCATCGACCTGCTCGTCGCGGTGACCGGAGCGCCGGCGGAGGTGCAGGTCGGGGGTGTCGCCCGCCCGCAGTGGGAGCCGTTCGTGTGGACCGCGGGCGAAGAACTCACCGTCCGCGGAATCCGCGACGGGCTCAGGGTCTACCTCGCCGTGCACGGAACGATCGACGCGCCCTATCTGCTCGGTAGTTGCGCCCCCGACTCGGTTCTCGGTTTCGGCCGGCAACTGACGGTCGGCGAGTCCGTCGCCATCGACGTCGACGGACCGCCGATCGACCACCCGCACTTCCGGATGCCGCTGTTCCGGCTCGGCGCCCGGCCCGCGGCCTTCGCCGGATGCTGGACCATCGACGTGACGGATGGTCCCGACGTCCACGAATTCGGCTCGACCTCCGCCCGATTGTTCGACACCCCGTTCGTCATCGGCGACAACTCGAACCACATCGGTCTCCGCCTCACGCCGACCGATCCGGGCAGCCCCGTCCCCAAGCGGGACCGGTCGACGGAGGTGCTCTCCCGCGGAGTGCCGATCGGTGCGGTCGAGGTTCCGGCCGGCGACGAGATCCTCGTTCTGCATCGTGGGCGAGGGGTGACCGCCGGATACCCGGTGCTCGCGGTCGTGACTGCCACCGCTCTGTCCCAGCTCGGCCAGGCACGCCCCGGCCAGGAGGTCCGGTTCAGGAAGGTGACCGTCCCCGACGCGGTGGACGCGTACCGCACGCAACGACGCTCGATCGATCTCCTCCGCTCCCGCGTGGCGAACGCGTTCGCCAGTCTTCGGATCCCCCTTCACACAGAAACGACATCCGCCCAGCACAGCTCGGTACCCCAGATGGAGTCAGCATGACCAACGCGATCTCACCCGACACGGCCGGGCACACGTCCGAACACGAGGTGCAACCCCGCCAGCTCCGCAAAGTCGTTCTCGCAGGCTGCGTGGGCATCTTCGTCGAGCTCTACGACAACGGCATCTTCGCCTTCATGGCGACCGCCCTGGCCATCGTCTTCTTCGACGTCTCCAAGTCGAGTGACGCGCTGATGCTCGTCTTCGCCGGCTACGCGATCTCGTTCTTCGTCCGACCTCTCGGCGCGGTCGTCTGCGGCATCCTGGGCGACCGGATCGGCAGGCAGAAGATGCTCGTCTTCGTCATCATGCTGATCAGCGTCGCCACCGCGGGGATCGGCATTCTCCCGACCTACGCCGCGATCGGCGTCGCCGCACCCGCATTGTTGATCCTCCTGCGCATTCTGCAGGGCTTCTCCGTGGGCGGTGAGGCGGCGGGCGCCATGACGTTCCTCGCCGAGCACTCGCCGGAGGGCAAGCGCGGACTGATCACCAGCTACGCACAGATCGCGTCCTTCCTGGCCCTGCTCACGGGCACGCTCGTGGCGTTCGCGATGTCACCGTGGCTCAACGAGGCCGCCATCAACGGCGGCGGACCGGCCAGCTGGGCGTGGCGTGTGCCGTTCCTCGTCGCGATCCCGATGGGCATCATCGGCTGGTACATCCGCCGGGCCATCAGCGACACCCCGAACTTCGAGAAGCTCAAGGCGGAAGGCGGACTGTCCCGCAACCCACTGAAGGAAGCGTTCGCGACCCCCGAGCACCGCAAGGCGATGCTGCTCGCGCTGTTCATCCCGCTGATGAACGGCTCCGGCTACTACGTGCTCTTCTCCTACATGCCGACGTTCCTGAAGGGCGACAACATCGGCTTCTCGACCGGCACCGCCCTGCTCGTGACCGCGGCGAGTCTCGTGGCGATCTGCATCGCCATCCCGTTCATGGGTGCTCTCTCCGACCGTGTCGGCCGCAAGAAGGTCATCGCCGGCGCGGCGATCGCGATGGCCATCGGCGCCATCCCCTGTTACGCCCTGATCGCGACCGGCAACTTCGTGCTCGCAGTGGTGGGCGCATGCATCATGGCGGTGATCTTCGCCGGTCACACCGCCGTCATCCACATCCTCATCGTGGAGCTCTTCCCCACCCGGGTGCGGTACTCGGCGTACGGGCTGGGCTACAACATCTCCTCCGCGGTCTTCGGCGGCACGGCGCCCCTGCTCATGACCTGGCTGATTCCTCAGTTCGGAATCTACGTTCCCGCGGTCTATGCCGTCGTCACCGCGGTGGGCACCCTCATCGCTGTCAGCACCATCACCGACCGGGCGCACGTGCCACTCCGCGACACGCTCTGACGGATCCAGACTCGGCCCGGTGGTCTCCTGACCACTCGAAGACCACCGGGCTGTACCAACTTTCACCACCAGAAAGGCAAGGGAGCGTTATGCCATTCAACGACTACCGGACGGCACTGGTCACCGGTGCCAACACCGGAATGGGTGCCGCGGTCACCGAGATCCTGACCAAGCGCGGACTGACCGTCTACGGTGTGGCCCGCAACAAGGAACGGCTCGACGAGGTCGCGGACAAGACGGGAATGATCCCGCTCGCCGTCGACATCACGGACATCGACGCACTGAGCGCCGCCGTCGAGGGGCTCGAGATCGACGTGCTGATCAACAACGCGGGAGTGTCGGCCACCGGCAACATCCTGGACGCCTCCGCGGATTCGGTCGACGCCATGGTGGACGTCAATCTCCGTGCGGTGCTGCACCTGTGCCGGCTGCTGATGCCGGGAATGGTCGAGCGGGACCTCGGCCACATCGTCAACATCAGCTCCATCGCCGGCCTGTACAACTTCTACGGCCACACCGCCTACCACGCCACGAAGGCTGCGGTGCACCAGATCTCGCGACAGCTGCGCAACGACACCATCGGCAAGCGCATCCGCGTGACGGAGATCTGCCCGGGCAGAGTCGAAACCGAGATCTTCGGACGCAACCTGGGCGGGTCGCCGGAGGCGATGAAGGAGGCGTGGGAGACGTACTACGAAGGCTTCGAATCCATCACGACCAAGGACATCGCCGACACCATCGAGTTCGCGATCGACGCCCCGGGTCACGTCAATCTCGGCCTGATCGAAATCATGCCCACATTCCAGGTACCGGGTGGACTCGACTTCATCCGGCGCAACGATCGAGACCCGAGGTGAACACCGCACAGCGAGAGTCCGGCACCCCGCTCCCGGCCGAAACCCTCGGGGTGGTGGCGCACGCCGCGGGAGACCTGCGCATCGAATCGGTGCCGCTGCGCCGGCCCGAACCGTCCGAGACCGTCGTCGAGATCGCCTACGGCGGGATCTGCGGATCCGACCTGCACTACTGGACGCACGGGGCGGCGGGTGAGTCGATTCTGAAGGCACCGATGCTGCTGGGCCACGAAGTGGTGGGAACGGTGGTGCAGGCCGCGGCGGACGGCAGCGGCCCCGCAGCGCGTGAACGAGTCGCCGTGCACCCCGCCACCCCCGGCGGTCGCGGCGCCAGGTTCCCCGCCGATCGCCCGAACCTCTCACCGGGATGCACGTACCTCGGCAGTGCGGCGCAATTCCCCCACACCGAAGGGGCATTCGCGAAGTACGCAGCTCTGCCCTCGCGCATGCTGCGGCCGCTGCCGCCGGACCTTCCACTGCGCACCGCTGCCGTCGCAGAACCCGCCGCCGTCGCGTGGCATGCCGTGGCCCGCGCCTGCGACGTGTCGGGGAAGAGCGCACTCGTCGTGGGATGCGGACCCATCGGCGCCCTCGTGGTGGCGGTCCTGCGCCGGGCCGGTGCGCGCGAGATCACCGCAGTCGACGTGCACGAGTATCCCCTCACTGTTGCACGGGCGCTCGGCGCCGACCGGACCCTCGACGCCACCGACTCCGAGAGCATCGCGGCCGTCGACGCCGATGTCGTCGTCGAATGCTCCGGTAACCGCTTCGGGCTCGAATCGGCCATTCGCGGCGCGACGCGCGGCGGCCGAGTCGTCATGCTCGGACTGCTCCCCACCGGTCTTCAGCCCGCGCCGCTCTCGCTCGTCATCACGCGGGAACTCGAACTCGTCGGATCCTTCCGATTCAACGACGAGATCGATTCGGTGCTCGCCGCTCTGGCGGACGGCAGCCTGAACGTCGAACCGGTGATCAGTCACGAGTTCGGCATCGAGGCCGGCCTCGAGGCGTTCGCCGTCGCGAAGGACGCGTCCGCCTCCGCGAAGGTGTTGCTGGCGTTCTGATTCCAGCCATTCCGAACGGCTATCGCCCGACAAGTAATCGGTCTTGTACAGCCGTGATGTGCCCCCGATAACCTGGGTGTGAAGGTACCGCCCGAGTTCCCGGCTTCTTTCGTTCCCACGCCCTCTACCAGGAGGAACAATGTCCACCTTCGTCCCTGCAGCGCGAGTCGACCAGATGCGTGAGTCACCGAGTGTGGCAGCTGCGCAACGGGTTCGCGAGCTCCGGGCGTCGGGGCGGGAGATCCTCGACCTGACGGTCGGAGAACCCGATTTCGACACACCGGACCACATCAAGGCGGCAGCCGTCGCGGCGATGAAATCCGGTCTCACCAAGTACACCCCCGTCAACGGTATCTCCGCACTGCGGGACGCGATCGCGAAGCGGATGCTCGCCCGGACCGGGGTCGAGTTCGCGGACAACGAGATCACCGTCGGCGGAGGTGCCAAGCAGGTCATCTTCCTGGCGCTGATGGCGACGGTGGAGGAGGGCACCGAGGTGATCGTGCCCGCGCCGTACTGGGTGTCGTACCCCGACATGGTGACCGTCCACGGCGGAACACCCGTCGTCGTCGACTGCCCGGAATCCGACCGGTTCCTGCTCACCGCCGAGAAGCTCGCCGCCGCCATCACTCCCGCGACGAAATGGGTGATCCTCAACGCACCGTCGAATCCGACCGGTGCGGTGTACAGCGAGCAGGAACTGGCGGAACTGGCAGCGGTACTCGACCAGAACCCGCACGTGAACGTCCTCTGTGACGAGATCTACGACGAGATCGTCTTCACCGACTCACCCGTTCCGAACCTGTTGTCGGCCGCGCCGCACCTCCGCGATCGGATCCTGGTGACCAACGGTGTGTCGAAGGCCTACGCGATGACCGGCTGGCGTCTGGGGTACGGCGTCGGGAACAAGGGCCTGATCGCAGCGATCAACAAGCTGCAGTCGCAGAGTTCCTCCTGCCCGTCGTCGATCAGTCAGGCCGCCGCGGCCGAGGCGCTCACCGGCGATCAGAGTTTCGTCACCACGTCCGTTGCGAGCTATCGCGCGCGGCGGGACGTCATCCTCGAATTGTTCTCCCGTATCGAGGGTTTGGAACCTGTGCTGCCGCAGGGCGCGTTCTATCTGTTCGTCGGATGCGCGGGCCTCGTGGGCAAGCGGACTCCCGACGGCACGCTGCTCGAGAACGATCAGGACGTGGTGCTCTTCCTCCTCGACCACGCGTCGGTGGCCACCATCCAGGGCTCCGCGTACGGCGCCCAGGCGTATTTCCGCGTCTCGTTCGCCACGTCCGAGGACATTCTGCGGAACGCGGCCGCCGCGGTCGAGAAGGCCGTCGCGTCGCTCAGCTGATCCCACCCGCTCTTACCCGACCAACGGAGACATCATGGTTCACGTCACTACCAAGATCGACCGCGCCGACAAGGCCGCGATCGACCGACTGGGCGCCTTCTCGGCCGCCACCATCCACGAAGCCCAGGGGCGCAAGGGTGCACTGGATTCGGGGATCAAGCCCATCGACCGCGACATGTCGTTCTGCGGAACGGCCTTCACGGTCGTCTGCCATCCGCGCGACAACATCATGCTCCAGGTCGCCATCAGCTACGCGCAACCCGGCGACGTGCTCGTCGTGTCCTCCGGCGACCAGCCCGCAGGACAGTTCGGCGACGTGCTGGCCAATGCGTGCGTGGCCCGGGGCATCAGGGCACTGGTCACGGACGGCGGAGTGCGGGACAGCCGGGAGATCCGCGAACTCGGGTTTCCCGTCTTCTCCAAGCACGTGTGCATCGAGGGAACGGTGAAGGAATCCCTCGGTCCCGTCAACCGGCCGTTGGTGTTCGGCGGCCAGATCATCTATCCCGGCGACGTGATCAAGGGTGACTGCGACGGAGTGGTCGTGGTCCGCCGCGACGAGGTCCAGTTCGCCATCGACGCCTCCCGTGAGCGCGACGCCGCCGAAGCCGCCTACATCGAGCGCTACAAGAAGGGTGAAACCCCGATCCAGGTCAGCAATCTCGCCCAGGTGCTCGAGGCGAAGGGTCTCACCGTCGACCAGTGAGCCGGCCATTCCCTGCCGCGGCGGTCCATCGTAGTTCCTCATGGCCGCGCCGGCGCCACCATCCGCGGGGTCGTGCTCGTCGCACTCGATGCGATGCGGCACAGCCACGGAGGAGGGCTTCCGCGTGGTGGCGGCGTCCGACACCAGCGGAGGATGCAACCGGGCGGGCGGGCTCGACATTCCGAAACTCGAGGCGTGGGTCGCGGCGGGTGGAACCCTCCCGACATACTCGGCCGGGGCCACGCGACGTGGATGCGTCAGGCGTTTACAGACGCGACGGTCGACGACAGCGGGCATGCGCGGTGGCTGCACTGGGACACGTCGCCCGGGTTACAGGTGTGATCGCGCATCCCTTCGATGAAGCGGGTGGCGCGGGTCAGTCCGGGTAGCGACCGGAAATGCAGCGGCCACGTCCGCGGTTCAAAGCTGGGCCAGCATGGGGAACAGAGCGATCGCGGAGACGGTGATCCCCGCGACGCCGGCAACGACGCCCAGTAGGGCACGCAAAGATGCCGCCTCGTCGTCCGCGACTGTGGACCGCGAAGTAGCGACGGCACCGCAGACCACCGCGCCCACTCCCAGAAGGAAGCCGAGTCCGACCACCCAGAACGACGCAACGGACAGCGCCGCCAAGGTGATCGACACGGCGGGCAACCGCGAACCACGCTGCTTACGTTTCTCGTTGCCGTCGACGGAGGAGCACATGCTGTGGTCGGCAAGCGGCCTGCGGGGGATGGCGGCGGTCATGATCCTCCTTCTAACGGTTGACGATTCGAGTCGCCGGACACATGTCGGCTGCACAGGGCTGGAAGCGTCTTCGGGACTGACTGTTCGGTCCGAGAACGTAGTCAGTGTTGTCGAGGCCGCTTCGGCGAGTCGATGGTCGCGACTCGGTCGAGGGTCTTCAGCTTGTGACGTAGACCCACTAAAATTTAGCACTCACGTCAGGTGAGTGCTAGTTCTTTTTGCTAAGCAATTTCGCCTCTCGCGCCCCTGATCGACCCGGCGAACCTGACCCCGACGACGAGGGCAAGCCACGACGCCGGGACCGCAGCGACCAGCACGGCGCCGGGTAGGACGCCGAGGATCGCCGCCGCGGTCAGCATCTGGTATCGGCGCCAGTCCACGTCGCGGCGCACGACACCGAAGATCAGCGCGGCCGAACAGATGCTGCAGATGTTGACCAGCAGCACCCCCGCTGCGGGGCGGAGGAGCAGCGTGAGCAGCGGGGCGGACACGAGCGCGAGACCGGTACCGCTCAGGCGTTGGAGGACGGCGCCGATCATCACCGCTGCGGCGACCGCCGCCCCGAGCAGGAGCACGGTATCGATCAACTGGTGCGTTCTCCGACGCCGATCTCCATCAGGTCCTCGCCGACGATCAGGTCGCCGGAGAAGCCGGCGGCCGCGGCCTGCCACCGTTCGGTCGGGTTGTTTCCCGGCGCGAGATGCGAGAGGACCAGTGTTTTCACCCCCGCCTCCTCGGCGACCGGGCCGACCTGCTCGATCGTGGTGTGCGAGTGCAGGAGGTGTTCGATGAACCCCTCCTCTTCCGGGCTGTACGGCGGTTCGCCGTAGAGGGCTTTGACCCAGTCGGCGTCGATCACCTCGTGGACGAGGACGTCGGCACCGGTGGCCAGGGTAATCAGGTTGGGGTTGGGTGCGGTGTCGCCGGAGACGACGATGGATCCGTCGGCGGTGTCGAAGCGGAACGCGAAGGCCGGGTAGACGGCGCCGTGATCGACCAGGGTTGCGGTCACCTTGACGCGGGTGTCCTCCATGACCAGGAACGGGTCCATCACCGGGAACTGGTTGTCATTGGCTCGGGCCGCGACGGCGGAGGGAATCGGGATGTCGTGGGTGCGAATGAGCTTGTCGAGACCGGGTTTACCGGAGTCACGGAGCCGGTCGTTGATGTCGGTGGCGAATGCCTGGGTGAGGTAGTTGGTCATGTCCACCGTGCCCGGTGTCGGGTTCTCGGGGTTGACCACCGGGACGTCGGTGGTGCCGGAGATCGGGGGCAGCGCACCCCGGTCACCGGGCCCGTAGACCTCGACCGGCGCCGACCCGGGAAGTCCCTGGTACCAGCCGGAGAGCACGATGTTGAAGTAGTCCATGGTGTGGTCGGAGTGCAGGTGCGTGAGGAAGACGCTGCGCAGGCCTTCGTAGCCGTGGAAGTCGCCCTCCTTGCCGAGGTTGGCCAGCCGAAGTTGGTGTGCGACGCCCATTCCGCAGTCGACCAGGTAGATCGCGCCGTCCACGACGACGGCGGTGGCGATGCCGTGGCGGGTCTGGTCGCCGCTGTTGTGGGGGGCGATCCAGGTCATCGGGCCACCGGCGGTGCCGAGCAGGGCCAGGCGGGTGCGGTGCGCGCGTGCGTTGTCGACGTAAGCAAAGCTTCCGGTGCTCGCCGCGGAGGTGGTGGTGTCGGCGGCGGAGCAACCGGCCAACGCGGTCGCGGTCCCGAGTGCCATGACACCGGTGAGCAGTCCGCGGCGGGAGAGCGAATGTTGGTGAGCCTCATGGATGAGGTTGCACATCGAAGGGTCCTTCGCTGAAATTCGGCACGGCAGGCATCGGCAGGGTGTGTGTGAGGCAGCGTTGCCGGAGCGGTCCGTGGGGAGTGGGTGTCGACGCGGCGCGGTCGCTGGCGGCGCAGGTGCGCCGATCGCGTGGGGGATTCAGGAAGCGAGCGGTGCGGACCGGGCGGTGGTGGGGTTCTTCGTTCCGGCGCGTTCGCGTTCGGTCATTCCGCCCCATACCCCGTGCGGTTCGGGGGTGTTCAGGGCATGGGCGAGGCAGTGCGGTCGCACCGGGCAATCGCCGCAGATCTTCTTGGCCGCGTTCTCGCGGCGGATCCGTGGTCCGGCGGTTTCGCCGTCGGGGGCGAAGAAGGTGGCCGACCCGGTGGTGCGGCATCGGGCGTGGAGTTGCCAGTCCCAGAATTCGGTGACGGCGATGAGCTTGGCCTGCTGCCGCGAGAGCAGAGTCGACGGCACGGTGATTCTCCTTGGGCCCCGGTGACGGTCCGCCTCCGGGCAAAAGGGGGATCGGCGAACGTGGTTGTCCGTGGCCGGGCGGCGGGGTGGGTGCGCCACGCTCCCCACCCTCACCGGCCGGTGACGGTCAGCGAATTCCTATGCGGGGATGGGGGTTCCCCGGTGGGTTTCGCTGAGCTCGGCCGGGCGCGCGGACTGTCCGGAGCCCGGATCCTTGTGGAAGACACCGTTCTTCATGATGCCGACGATCTTGGACTGGTCCTGCAGGATGGTGATGTCCTCGAGCGGGTCACCGTCGATCAGGATCATGTCCGCGTAGAACCCGGCCTTGACCTGACCGAGGTCGTCGGGCATCCGCATGATCTGCCCGCCGAGGGCGGTGGCGGCGAGCAGGGTGTCCTTCGGGGAGAACTCGAGCAGTTCGACGAAGTGCTGCAGGTCGCGGGCATAGGTGCCGTGCGGGGTCCACGCGAAGCCGTAGTCGCCGCCGGGCAGCACCCGGATGCCGCGTTCCTTCATCTTCTTCAGCGCCTCGATCGCGCAGTCGAGTTCGTGCTGGTATCCGGCAGCTTCGGCGGCCTCGGGGGGATACCCGAACGCCTCGGCGTCGTGCAGGGTGGCGACCAGCCAGTTCAGCCCGGGTGCGACGAAGATGCGGTCCTTCTGCTCTTCGAGCATGTCCAGACCTTCCTCGTCGGTGAAGGAGGCGTGGTAGATGATGTCGACGCCGTTGCGCAGCGACATCTTCACGCTCTCCCCGGACCTGGCGTGTGAGCACACCCGCAGTCCGCGGCGGTGCGCCTCGGTGACCGCGGCCGCGGTTTCCTCGTCCGAGAAGTAGTTGTCCTCGGCGTGCTGGTTGCCGGTGATCTCCTCGCCGGACATGCTCAGCTTCACCAGGTCCGCACCCAGGTCGACGTTCCGCCGGACGGCCTTGCGCATCTCCTCGGGACCGTCGGCGAAGGCGGTGATGCCCTTGACCAGGGCGCCGCCGGTGACCGCGATTTCCTGACAGTTCGCCAGGTAGCGGGGGCCGGGGATCTGGCCGGCGTTGATGGCGTTGCGGATGACCACATCCAGTCGCGGCTTGGCGGCCGCGGCACCGACGCACATGGTGTAGCCGGAATCGATGTAGGTCTGCGCCGAGCGGGCACACAGCAGGGTGTGCTCTTCGACGCCCATCGTCCCGAGGCCGGGCAAGTCGGCGGAGTTGACCCAGGAGAAGTGGGTGTGAGCATCACACAGACCCGACATCAGGAACTTGCCCTGGCCGTCGATGACCCTCGCGCCTTCGCGAGGCAGATCTCCGGTGCCCTTGCGGACCTCGGCAATGCGTTCGCCTTCGACCAGCACTTCACCCTCGTACGGGTCGGAGCCGGTGGAGTCGAAGATCCGAACGTTGGTGAAAAGGATGGACTGATCGGGGGTGTTGGCTGACGTCATTGTCGCCACTCCTTTCGTGGGAGAAGCTCAGGGCTTGGTCAGGAATTCCTGGAGCCGGTTGGTGACAGCACTGGGATCTTCGAGGGAGTGCCAGTGGCCCACCCCGTCGAGCACGTGCTTCTGGGCGTTGGGGTAGATCGAGAGCAGTTCGTCGTTGACCGCGACCGGGCTGACCTTGTCCTCGTCGCCGGTGAGCAGCAGAATCGGGACGTCGATGGAGGCGAAGTCGGGTTCGACGGCGGCGGCGAGGGCCTCGCAGGCGCTTGCGTAGCCCTCGGGGTTCTGGCCGAGCAGCAGTTCGCGGACCAGGGCGACCGACGACGGGCGGGTGCTGTGCGTTTCCTGCGACAGCGCCGCTGCGACGATGGTGTCGGCGACGGCGGACATGCCGCCTTCGCGGACGGTGCGGGCGCGGGCGCGGGTGGCGGTCTTGGCTGCCTCCGGCTGAGCGCGGACCGCGCCGAGGAGCGCGACCTTGCTGACACGCTGCGGGTACTTGGCGGCGAACGTGTTCGCGACCAGGGTGCCCATCGAGTGCGCGACCAAAGCGGTCTGCTCGATCCCCTCCGCGTCGAGCAACTCGCGCAACTCCTCGACCCAGTTGTCGATGCTCGCCGGCCCGGCGAACGGGGAGCGGCCGTGACCGGACAGGTCGTAGCGCAGCACGGTGTGGGTTTCGGCGAGCGTCGCGACCTGCGGCTCGTACACGGTGGTCGCACCGCCGAGGCCGTGGATCAGCACGACCGCCGGTCCGCTGCCGGTCTTCTCGACGAACAGCTCGCTGGTCCCGACCGGGATGAGGTGGTCCACCGGGGCCGGAATACCGATGCTGTTGCGCAGCTCGCCCAGGCCGGGTGCGGAGACGATCACCTCGTCGCCCTCGACCAGGTACTTCGGCGGGTCGAAGCCGATACCGACACCGACCGGGGTGCCGGTGGCGATCACGTCACCGGGCTCGAGGGTGATGCCGGCCGAGAGGGATTCGATGATGGTGGGCACATCGAAGATGAGCTGGGCGGTGTTGGTGTCCTGCCGCAACTCACCGTTGACCCGGGTCTGCAGCTGCAGGTCGTTGATGTCGATCTCGTCCGCGGTGACGGCCCAGGGGCCGAGCGGGCAGAACGTGTCGAGGGACTTGCCGATGAACCACTGCTTGTGGTCGCGCTGCAGGTCGCGGGCGGTGACGTCGTTGATGAGGGTGTAGCCCCACACGTAGTCCATCGCGTCGTCGCGGCTGACCTTGGAGGCGCGCTTGCCGATGATGATACCGATCTCGCCCTCGTAGTCCAGGGCCGAGGTGATGTCGGTGTGCGGGTCGACCGGATCGCCGGACGCGATGACCGTGGCGGCGGGCTTGGTGAAGACCACCGGGTACTGGGGCACGTGCTGGCCGTCCGCGGAGCCGGTCGCGTCGAACCCGCTCTTGGCGAACTCGGCGGCGTGCTCGGAGTAGTTCCGGCCGACGCAGAACACGTTGCGGTGCGGGGTGATGGGGGCGAGCAGCTTTCCGCCCTCGGCGGGGGTGCTGGTGCTCAGCCGGCCGAGTGCGGCCCGGCCGCCGGCGATGATCTCCTGCAGCTCGCGCACTGCGGCACCGGTGTCACCGAACTGCACGGGCAGTGCAGCTCCGTTCGCGTCCACAGCGCAGACGACCGCGCCGTTCTTACCTTGAATCCGCGCGAAGCGCATGAGACCTCCTGTAAAACCAATGTGAACCAAACCGGGTTGCGGTTCGTATTGGTTACGATAGGTCGAGTGCAGTGTGATCGTCAACACTTGATTTTTCGCAGTGTCGGCGGAGAAGCTGTTGACCATGCCCCTATAATTGGTTCGAATTGGTTCGTCGAGAGGAGTTGTTGTGACCCTGGCTGTGGGACCTACAGCGGCTGCTCTGCGGCACATCGAAGCCGTCGTCGCCGAGCGGCAGTTGGGCCCGGGGGACAAGCTGCCGACCGAGCGGGAACTCGCCGCCGACGCCGGTGTCAGCCGTGCCGTGGTCCGGTCCGTCCTCGAAGACCTCGAACACCGGGGAACCGTGGTGCGTTACGTCGGCCGGGGCACGTTCCTCGCCCCGCGGGAATCCGTCGACCCGGAGACGGCGAACCATCCCAGCCCCAGCGAGATCATGAGCTCGCGGCTCATCCTCGAACCGGAACTGCTCCCACTCGCCGTGGCAGCAGCGACCCGTGACGACATCGAGGAAATGCGTCGCTGCCTGCGCGGCGGCGACGGCGCCCGATCCTCGGAAGAGTTCGAACGATGGGACACCGCGCTGCACCACAGCTTCGCGCTCGCCACCCACAACATCGTCCTGATCGGGGTCAGCCAGCTCCTCATCGACAGCCGTCAACAACCGATCTGGGGTGGGCTGAAGAAACGCACCTTCAACCCCGAACTGCATCGCGAATACTGCGGCGAGCACGAGGACATCGTCGACGCCATCGCCGACCGGGACCCGGACAGCGCCCGCACCGCGATGCGCGTGCATTTGCGGCACGTCCGCACGACCCTGCTGGGAGACAACGCCTAACCGCACCACACGGCGTCCAGGCAAGGTGTCATTTCTTGCCGTAGAGCGAAACCGTCGCATCCGAGAGTGTGGGGCCTATCCGAAATTCGGTGGATCTGATTCTGGTGCATCGGAGAGGCGTCGCCCGTGCGCGTGGGGTGGGGGATGTGGTCAGGGGTGGGGTGTGAGGTGGTTCCATGCGGTGTGGAGGGCGTCGGTGGCGGTGATGGTGAGTCGGGTTTGGCCGGCGAGTTGCGTGCGCCATTCGTTGTCGCTGGGCGGGCGGGTGAAGACGTAGGTGCCGGGGTTTTTCCCGGTCGGCCCGTGTTTGCGGAACAGTGCTGCGGTGTGGGGGTTGATGGCGCCGATGTTGGCCAGTGCCCACAGGTCCCAGAGGTCGCGGGCGGCGGCGCGGCCGCACCAGGTGGCGGTTTTGGAGGCGGCGAACGCGGGCAGGGTGGGCACGAGGAGCCGGGCGGGTGGGGCGTCGCTGTAGCGCTGGATGAGGGTGCGGGGTTCGGTGGGCTAGAGGGTGCGGTCGGTGGAGGCGAGGAGTTGGATTTCCACTGCGAGGCCACTGGTGGTGTGGAGGGTGGCGGCGTCCACGCTCGTGCCGGCGCTGAGCGGGGGCGCCCATTCGAGGCGACCGTAAGCGCGTTGCAATGCTCTCGGGAGCGCCGCGTCGAGGTCGGCGGCCAGGGTACTGCGCGGGGTCGAGGGCGATGAGGTCGATGTCCTCACTCAATCTTCCATTGGGGAGGTGTGTTCGGGCGGGGGCGGTGCCGCCGAACAGGTCGGTGACACGGTCGCGTTCGTCGAGGTTCACGAGGCTGCCTGCACCCAGGTTTCGGCGCGGGCGAGGGCTGCGGTCAGTCCCTGCTCGGCGGCGAGGGTGTTAAGGCGTTCGCGGTCGCTGCGCCGATAGAGCGAGGTGACGGCGGCGGGGATTTCGTTTTCGGCGTCGCCGAGGGCCGGCCAGCGTGCCAGGTCGAGGACGGTCTGTTCCGGGGTGGTCACCAGTGCCGGCCCGAGGGGGGTATTAAGGCGTTCGGCGTCGAGTTCGGGGGTGTCGCGGCGGAGGAACCGGATGGTGGCGGTCCTGTCGGTGAGGGTGATGGTCCGGTGCCGGCGGGGGACGGCGACGACCGCGGTGGCCAACGCACGAGGGATCGCGTGGTGGAGGCGGGCGGCGCTGATGCCCATCACGATCGCGTGATCGGGTCCGTAGATCGCGGCGGCGATTCCGGCGGCGGTGGCTTCGAGGTTCGGGATCCAGGGTCGCCCGGCCTGTTCCGGGGGGATCACGATGTAGTAGCCGGGGGCGGCGCGGTGCAGGACGCCGCGTGTGACCAGGCGGGCGAGTTCAGGGCGGGGGTGGGCGTAGACGTCGGTGGCGTCTTGGGGGCGGAAGGTGCGCAAGGGCCGGCGGGCCAAGGCGGCGGGTACGGCGGTGCTGTGCGCGGGTGCCACGACCCCACCTCCGCTGCGTGTGCGTTTCGTAGGGTTAAAGCCCACGAAACGTCCAGTACGAAAGCAAAGGGGAGGGCACTCAGTGGGCGGCGCGTGCTCGGAGATACACGTCCCTTATCGCTGGCTCGTCGCGGCGATCGTGTCAGTGATCTGCCCGCGCTGCTCGGCGGTCAGGTCGCGGACCCGGGCGTCGGCGGCGATGCCGAGCATGACCATGACCATGACTCCGGCCGGCCGGTCTGTTCGTTGGGTTCGGGTGTCGGCACTGGGGTTCCTCTCGGTCGGCCGGCGGCTTGCCGACCACGTCACCTACGACCACCACGCGGCCAAGGCGCCCGCACACGGTGTCACCCCGGTGGCAGTCGGGGAGTCGCCGTTGGTCGTGATCCGTGCGGACGTCGAAAGTGGTGCCCGTCGACGTTGACGGGCGGAACCAGCGTGCCTCCCGGAGCGTGTGAAATCCCTGGTCAACCAACTCCAGAATTTCTATAGTGGTGACTGTAGACATTGAGGGGACGCTGTTGTAGAGTTCCTCTCGTCGCAAGGAAAGAGTTCACGAGGTGCGGGAGAGAATGAACTGCCCGCAGAGAAGTACCGCAAGACCAGGATGTGCCGGGCAAGGGTTGATGTGAGTGTGTAAGGCCCCGGCACATCCGGCGGCTGCCGGGCAGCACAAAGGCCCGACAGCCGGAAGAAGTGCAGTGAATAAGGAAGTGAAACCCGCTCCGGCCCCCGGTGCCTCACGGCGCCGGGGGCCCTGTCCGTTGGAAAGGTGTCACCCCATTCCGGAAGATTCGCCCGACCGAAGCGCGGCCGGGAAGCTCGACGACGAGGACTACCCGGCCTACAGCATGGGTCACGCCGCCGAGATCCTCGGCGTGACACAGGCATTCCTGCGCAGCCTCGACGCCGCGAAGCTGCTCACCCCCGGACGATCAGACGGCGGCCACCGCCGCTACTCCCGTTACCAGCTGCGTCTCGCCGCCCGAGCCCGCGAACTGATCGACCAGGGCACCGCGCTCGATTCCGCGTGCCGCATCATCATCCTCGAAGACCAACTCGCCGAGGCCCGACGTATCAATGCTGAACTCCAGCACCCCCACCGCCCCAAGTCGGACGGGCCCGGCCCCGTAATCAGCTGAAACACCGTCTGATGAATCAGGCAGATCGATAGACGATTCGTTGTCACCGGTTGTCGATCCCTATCCGGAAATACCAAGTAGGTGGCGCAAGGGGCCTGGCAGGCACATTGGTCGACCCTCGCGGCGAATTCATTGGGCGCGTAGCTTGATCGGCGCGGTGACGTCGCGGGGAGCACTGTCCGACTTGACGGCACGCGCAAACGTGAACTGGCCCTCGACCTGCACGCGATACAGGTCGAAGCCAAATCCGGACAGGACATCTCGGAGTCGCGCCTCATCCGAACCGATGCTGGAGGTCGGCTCACAGAGCCACAGATGCCCCTCGACCGGGAGAATCCGGTGCGTTTCGCGGACGTAGTCGGCGTGGTTCTTGCCCATCAGTGCCAACGACAGGATCGCGATGTCGGCGGATGCGTCGTCGAGCGGGACGGCAGCGATATCGCAGACAGTCACACGGTGGTCGAACGCGACATGGTCAAACCAGAATCGTGTGACCGCTGCTCACCCGGTCGGCGAGCAACATCTCACCGCTTTGCATCCAAGCTGATGACCCGTGGGTCGGGGTCGGGGGATCGACATGGTTCTCCTGCCTGTCGTAGGTGACGGCGGTCTCTCGGTTGCGTTCTCCGGCGCTCGGACCGGCGGTGAGGTCATACCTAGTTCACCACGCAAGACGGGGCTGGCTGGCGTGGACCTGACCGGTGCTGCGGCGGGTCGTTGAGGTTGAACTTCGCCGGTGGGGCGCCCCGAGGATGCGCGGCGAAGCCGGATACGGTCGGCAGTGGAGGCGCACGAGGCGCGGGGACTGTTTCCCGCCGTCCCACGCAGCGGTTATGCCGTTGAGACCGGTTCGGAGAATTCTCGGCGGAGGTGATGGTCGTCCTCGCCGGGTGTGTCCGAGCTGCCGGTCAGCTCGTCGAGGAGGATGTATCCCCCGTAGCCGAGGCCGGCGACGGCGAGGACAGCGGCGTACAGCCGGTCGAGCATCAGTTTCTCCGTATCGTCTGCGGAAACCCCCGAGCCGGCCAAGTATGCCCCTGGACCCGCCGGTTCGGGTACTGCCCGACCGGACGGTTCGAAGACTGTCCTTGACAGACCTCAAGCTAAGGAAACCTTGCAATTGGGGTGTGACTCTGGTCTCATTGTGGGATGTCCACCTCTGTCGGCGGCCCAGCGTCTGTCTCTCTCGTCAGCCGAGACGTCGAAGAGGCGCGTCACGTGGGTGGGCGACTGTTCTACCCGCACTCCGTGGAAGTTCTCGGTGATCAGCAGAGCTTCGGCATACACCTCGATGCCGCCGAGTTGGGCCCCGTCACGATGGGCTGGCTGTCTTACGACACCGAGGTCGAGATCGAAACCGGCGAACTCCAAGACTGGTACCAGGTCAATGTGCCGGTGAGCGGCCGGTTGAAGACGAGTTCGGGCGCGGACCGGATCATCGCGACCCCGTCGTGCGCCGCCGTGTACCGCGCGGACCGCGGATCGGTGCTCCAGGGCTGGGGGCAGGAGACCCGGCGAATCCTGGGAATGAAGATCGAACGCCGCGCCGTCGAGGAGCAACTCGCGCTGCTCCTCGGACGCCCGATCCGCAATCCGATCGCCTTCGACCTCGCGTTGGACATCACCACCGGCCACGGGCAGCAGTGGTGGTCCGTGATGCGGGCCCTGTCGGTGCAACTGCGTGACACCGACGCCCTCTTCCGCCACCCGCTACTGCTGGCGCCGCTGACGCAGAGCGTGATCGTGTCGCTGCTCCTGGCGTCGAGCCACGACTACAGCGAGCAGTTGGCGGCGACCGTCGCCCCCGCCTGCCCGGCGGCGGTCGAGCACGCCAAGCAGTACATCGAGGCGCACGCGGACGAGCCGTTGACCGCCCTCGAGATCGCCGGCGCGGTCGGGGTGAGTCTGCGGGGGCTGCAGCACGGCTTCCAGACGTCGTTGCAGACCACCCCGATGCGCTATCTGCGGGACCTCCGGCTGCGGAAGGTCCGTGGCGACCTGCTGGCGGCCGATCCCGAGTCGGCAGGCGTCGCCGAGATCGCGTACCGGTGGGGTTTCAACCACCTCGGTCGCTTCGCGGGACAGTACCGCGAGATGTTCGGTGAAAGCCCTTCTGCGGCACTGCGTTCGACAACTTCTCGATGATCAGAACCGGAGAACCGGTTTGATCGAGGCACCGCTGGTCATGTCCGCGACGGCGGTGTTGATGTCGTCGAAACCGTAGTGGGTGATGAGGCGGTCGATCGGCAGCCGGCCCGACTTCACGAGGTCGACGAGAACGGGGATGAGCGTCTGGGTTTCGCTGTCGCCCAGCGTCAGACCCACGAGGGTGCGGCCCGGGATCATGGCGTTGACGTCGACCGGCACCTCGGTGCCGAATGCCGGTGCGCCGACGATGACGGCGGTGCCGCGAGGTGCGAGCGCGTCGATCGCGGTCCGCAGCACCCCGACGTTGCCGGTGGTCTCGACCGCGCCGTCGACGCCGCCGGGAACGATCTTCGCCAGTTCCTCGGCGGTGTCGACCTCGGCGGCGTTGATCACCTGGGTCGCGCCGAGTTCGCGGGCGAGATCGAGCCGCGCCGGAACCCGGTCGACGACGATCACCTTCGACGCCGGGGTCAGAGCCGCGGCCATCACCGCCGACAACCCGACGGCGCCCGCCCCCGTGACGAGCACGGTCTGCCCCGGGCGGGGCTTCAGCACGTTCCACACCGCCCCGACACCGGTCTGCACACCGCACCCCAGCGGCGCCAGTACGTCCAGTGGGGCGTCCGGGTCGACCTTGACCGCACTGCGCGCGTCGACGACGGCATGGTGCGCGAAGGAGGACTGCCCGAAGAAGTGCCCACCGATCGCCTCGCCGCCGCGACTGACGGGGCTGGTGCCGTCGGCGCGCCCGCCCCCGATCAGGTTGAGCGGCAACCACGTTGCGCAGTAGGCCGGATGCCCGTCGCGGCAGTTCCCGCACGAGCCGCACGAGCTGAACGACAGGAGGACGTGATCACCGACGTCGACCGTCGTCACGCCGGCGCCGACCTTCTCGACGATCCCGGCTCCCTCGTGCCCGAGCACGCCGGGCAGCGGGAACGGCAACGCGCCCGAGGCGACGCCGAGGTCGGTGTGGCACAGGCCCGCGGCGACGAGACGAACGAGGATCTCGTCGGGGCGTGGCTCGTCGAGGTCGACGGTGGACACGGTGAACTTCGCTCCGCCGGTTTCGACGACGGCGGCAGTGGTGCTGGTGGTCATGGATGCTCCTGAAAGGTGGGTGCGCTCTAGGCGAGGGAGATGACGACGGACTTGACCTTGGAATACGACTCGAGGGCCTCCGGGCCGTATTCGCGGCCGAATCCGGAGTTCTTCACGCCGCCGAACGGGACCGCCGGGTCGAGCATCGCCCAGTCGTTGACCCACACGATGCCGGCCTGCAACCGGGCTGCGACCCGATGGGCCCGTGCGACGTTCGACGTCTGCAGCCCCGAGGCGAGTCCGTATTCGGTGCTGTTGGCCAGCGCGATCGCCTCGTCCTCGGTGTCGAACGGTTGCACGGTGAGCACCGGCCCGAAGATTTCCTCCTGCACGACGCGGGAGGTGTTGGGCAGGTCGGCGATCACGGTCGGCTTGTAGTAGTAGCCGCCGCCCAGGTCGAGTCGTTCGCCGCCGGCGACGATGCGGCCACCGTCGGCGCGGGCGATCTGCACGTACTCTTCGACCTTCCGCACGTGCTTGTCCCCGGCCATCGGTCCGACGACGGTGGCCGGGTCGAACGGGTCACCAACCGGCACACCGGGAACGGCCTGACCGAGGATCCCGAGCACCGTCTCGTAGAGCGGGCGGGCGACCAGCAGTCGCGGCCCGCCCATGCAGAACTGTCCGGTGTTGAACACGAAGCCCTTGATGATCGCGCCGATCGCCTTGTCCACGTCGGCGTCCTCGAAGACGATGTGCGCGGCGTTGCCGCCGAGTTCCATGGTGACGGGTGTGAGGTTCTCTCCGGCGACGCTCGCGGCGTGCCGGCCGACCGCCGTCGATCCGGTGAACGCGATCTTGTCGATCCCCCTGTGCTGCAACAGGGCCTCGCCCACGGTCGATCCCTTCCCTGTGACGACGTTGACCACACCCGCGGGAACCCCTGCCTCGGTGAGGATCTCCGCCATCAGCAGGGCGCTCAGCGGAGTGTCCTCGGCTGGCTTGTGGACCACGGTGTTCCCGGCCGCCAGGGCGGGTGCGATCTTCGACGTACTGAGGATCAGCGGGAAGTTGAACGGGGTGATGGCGCCGACGACCCCGAGCGGTTCGCGGCGAGTGTAGGCGTGGGCGTCGAGTGGAGTCTCCCGGTTCGAGCCGCCCGCGGTCTGCGCGAGCGCGGCGCAGTACTCGTACTGCTCGGCGGTGGTCACCACGTCGACCGGTCGGCACAGGGAGACGGGTTTGCCGACGTCGACGCTCTCGACGGCGACGATCTCGTCGGCCCGTTCGCGGACGAGCGCAGCGACGCGGAGCAGGATCCGGGCCCGTTCGCGGCCCGGCAGTCCCGACCAGCGGCCGTCGTCGAACGCGGCACGTGCGGCGCGTACGGCGGAGTCGAGATCGTCCGCGTCCGCCTCGGCGACGGTGGTGACGGGCTTCCCGGTGGAGGGGTCGACGATCTCGAATCGTTCCCCGGCACCGGCCTCGCGCCACTGCCCGTCGATGAACAGCTGGCGTGGCCCGATCTGCGGGCGGGTGATGACGGCGGTGTCGTCGGTGACTGTCATGTCGCTGCCTTCGCTTCGTGTGAGCTGCCGACCGTATTCGGCAGGGTTCCTTGTGTTCGTTGTTGCGGTCGAACCCGGCTCGGGCGACCTAAGATGGTCAGGAAACCTGAGGTCCGAGTTCGCGGGCCTCGAGCTCGAGGCGCGGGGAGAAGTGGGCGATGACGGCGGATCTTCCGGACGAGATCGATGAGACACCGCTCGACGGGGAGTACGCGCACGACTCCTCGCCGACCCTGCTGTACGCGATCAAGCAGGTCGAACTGGCGATCCGATCCCACATGGATGCCCTGCTGCGGCCGATGGGCATCACCGCGCTGCAGTACACGGCGCTGACCGTCCTGCGCCGGCGCGACGGGTTGTCGTCCGCCGAACTGGCACGAAACTCCTTCGTCACCGCGCAGACGATGGGCGAGATGCTCTCCGCGCTGGAGCGCCGCGGACTGGTGACCAGGCGCGTCGACCCCGCCAATCGTCGCCGCATGCTCACCAGCCTCACCCCGGAGGCCCTGGATCTTCTCGCCGAGTACGACACGAGCATCTGCGGGTTGGAGGAACAGATGCTCGCCGACATGAGTGTTCGTCAGCGCGAGGCGTTCCGCGGATACCTCGGCCGCTGCCGGACCGCCCTGGCCGAGACGCCCGCGCACTGAGGCGCGTGGCGTGTCAGAGGTTCTGGCCACGGAACCGCTGCGGCCACACACCGGACTTGCCGGGCGCGATGATGCCGTTGGGGTCGAGGGCGTCCTTGATCTTCTCGTGGAACTTCAGCAGCGCACCGTCGCCCCAGTCGAACGTCGCCATCACGTCGTCCATCAGGGCGTTGTGGGTGCGGTATTCGCCGTAACCGGCTTCGGCGGCCTCGCGGACGAGGACCTTCGTCATCTGCAGGATTTCCTCACGAGCATCGGGGATCGCCGTGTCGTAGATGAACAGGCACACGTGGTGCATCTCGCGGAGCCCGATGATGAATTGCGCCGCGTAGTCCTTGGCGTATTCGTCGGCGCGAGCGCGCACCATCTCGAACTGCTTCATCGCCTCGCGCCCGTCCGGCGCCGACACCGGGGAGAATCCGATGTGCCCGCCGTTGGATACCCAGTCCAGGAGCTGCAGTTCGTCCAGGCTGGGGATGCCGTTGTTGATCTTGTGCCTGTCCTGCAACACATGTCCACCGCGGTCGTCGCGTTCCTCGTGTGTGAAGAAGCGGGCGCCGGGAATCTTCCCGAACGCCTCCTTGATCATCCCGTAGTACATCTCGATCAGCGGCGGAGGTCCGTACAGGGTGCCGTAGAAGTTCCAGAAGCCGAGATCGAGATCCTTCTTCATCCTCTCGATCGCCTCGGCCGGCATCGGCCCGTCCCCGTCGAACCACTCGGTGCGCTTCGACACCGCCGCCGCGTCCATGAAGATATTGCGTAGCACCGGAACATTCTGCAGCGGAGCCATATTGATGCGCAGCGGCAGCATGATGTCGACGATCTGCTCCAGATCCTCCTCCTTGTCGAAGGTGATCAGGAACGACTGCGACGCGGGCGGCCGCTGCATCAGGGCGATCCCCATCTTGGTGACGATCCCGAGATTCGACTGGGTGAACATGCCGTCCGGGAAGGGGCCGAACCCGTAGGGGAACAACTGCCACGCGTCGCTGCCGGGCAGTGCGCCCATGCCGGTGCGCATCACATCGCCCTGCGGCAGAACCACTTCCAGTCCCGTCTGCCACATGAAGTGATCGCCGTACGGGGTGTACCCGACGCCGCGGTCCAAGGTGTTTCCCACCACGCTGCCCCATCCCAGGTCGGGGCAGTCGAGCATCAGTCCGGAATCATGGCTCTGGAGGTATTCGTACAGGTCGAAGTAGGTGACCCCGGGTTCGAGCAGTGCGTAACCGTACTTCTCGTTGACCTCGAGGATTCGGTTCATCCGCTCGCCGGTCTTGACGATCACCGAACCCGACAGCCTCGGGGCGGCGCCGCCGTAACCGTTGTTCTTTCCGGTCGAGACCGGGGAGAGGGGGATGCCGTACTCGTTGGCGATCCGGACGATGTCCTGGACCTGCTCGGTCGACTCCGGTGAGACGACGGCCGACGGCATGTTGGCCTCGGCGGCGCCGACCGGGTACGGGTCGCGGAACGCTTCGAGTTCGTCTGCGGTCGACAGGACCCACTTGTCACCCACGACGTCGCGGAAGCGCTGGAGCGCCGCGTCGAATCGCTCGTCGGAAACGCCAGGGGGAAGGGTTCGCGTCATTCTTGACTGCTCCTCGTTCGGCGGCCGCCTCGATGCGGCCGGGTCGTACGCAAGACCTGCGACAGCTGTTCGCTGAATATCAGGTTTCCTTGCTTACAAGTGTGAGGGGCGTCACTGCGCTGGGCAATCCGCTACACGCCGAGAGGTGGGACGCGGACTTCGCCGTATCCGTGCTGGTCAGGGGGATGCTCGGGCGACGGCCTATCCGGTTTGCGCAAAACGGCGGCGGTGACCGGGCCACCCGTCACGGGATCCCGGCCACCGCCGCTTGCGTCTGCGTCGTTCAGGGTTTGAGCTGGATCTTCACCGCACCGTCCTGCTTCTTCTGGAAGATCTCGTAGGCGTGGGGTGCCTGTTCGAGGGGGAGTTCGTGGGTGGCGAAGGTGTCGACGCCGAGTGGGTCGTCGTCGCCGAGGAGCGGCATGATGTCGTCCACCCACTTCTTGATGTTGGCCTGGCCCATGCGCAGCTGAATCTGCTTGTCGAACAACGTGAGCATGGGAATCGGGTCGGCCATGCCGCCGTAGACGCCGATGATGGAAATGGTTCCCCCGCGGCGGACGATGTCGATCGCCGAATACAGCGCGCCGAGTCGGTCGACACCGGCCTTCTGCATGAGCGGCGCCGCCACCGCATCGGGCAGGTACCCGACGATCTGCTGGGCGAGCTTGCCGATCGGTGAACCGTGCGCCTCCATGCCGACCGCGTCGATCACCGAGTCGGTGCCGCGACCGTCGGTCGCGTCGCGGATGACGTCGGCGAGATCGCCGCCGTGCTGGTCCAGGTCCAGGGTTTCGATGCCCCGGGACTTCGCGCGAGCGAGACGTTCGGGGACGTTGTCGACCGCGATGACCCGTGCACCCTTGTGGTGGGCGATGCGCGCCGCCATGTCTCCGATCGGGCCGAGGCCGAGAACGGTGACCGACCCGCCCTCGGGGATCGCGGCGTACTCGACCGACTGCCACGCCGTCGGCAGCACATCGGACAGGTAGACGAATCGGGAATCCGGTGGGCCCTCGGGGACTTTCATGTGGGTGAACTGGGCTTGGGGGACGCGCAGGTACTCGGCTTGTCCTCCCGGCACCTCGCCGTAGAGCTTGGAGAAACCGAACAATGCCGCTCCCATGCCCTGCTCGCGAACCTGCGTCGTCTCACACTGCGTGTACAGCTGCAAGTTGCACATGAAGCAGTCGCCGCACGAGATCTGGAACGGGATCACGACGCGGTCGCCGACCTTCAGGTCGCCCGCCGCCGAGCCGACCTCCTCGACGATCCCCATCGGTTCGTGGCCGAGGATGTCCCCTTCTCCCATGAACGGGCCGAGAGTTTCGTACAGGTGCAGATCGGAACCGCAGATGTTCGTTGTCGTGACCTTGATGATGGCGTCGGTCGGGTGTTCGATCTTCGGATCGGCGACGGTGTCGACGCTGACCTTTCGTTTGCCTTGCCACGTGACTGCTCGCACTGGGAACCACACCTCTCGTCGGTCGATGTCCGTAGTCGGGTGCCCGACGGGAGATGGAGGTAAACCGTGCTCGAGGGGGTGTGCCTACTTGACGGCGATGACGTCGACGGGACGAATATCGGGGTCGGTGGCGAGCAGTTCGGGGCCGACCTCGCCCAGTGCCTGGGGGATGGCTCCGGTCAGGTGCGCCTGCCGGCCTTCCTCGTTCTCGAACGTGTCGAAGATGCCGTACGTCGTGTCGCTGACCTTGAACGCGTACCAGGTGACGGTGCCCTGTTCTTCCGCCGCCAGGGCGCGCCCCTGCTCCAGGAACGCGGCGAGTTCTTCGCCCTTGCCCGGCTTGGCCTCGAGCAGTGCCAGTAGTCCTCGGTCGATCGTCATGATGTCTCCTCGATGTCGTTCCGACGTGGTCTACCCATGACGTTAGGAGTGCCGAGCCGCAAGCGGAATGGGTGTCATCCGGCGCGGGCCGCGACGAGGGCGGCGAGCCCGTCGAAGATGCGGGCCAGGCCGAATTCCAGCGCGTCGTCCTGCCCGGAGGTGGCACTGGCCGACGTGAACGCGGCCGTCACCTGGGGGTAGCGGTCGGCGTGGTCGGCGAGGATTCCCGTCATGATCGCGTTCAGGGACTTCTCGGGTGTGTCGGTTTCGGCGCCGGGTGCCGTCGTCTGCTGAGCGAGGCTGCGCACGTGACCGGTGATCAGGGCCACCGCGTCGAGGCGTTCCCCGCCGGTGAGTCCCGTGTCGCGCAGTGCGTCGAGGCCGGTTTCGAGCCAGTCCAGTTCGTTCGGGCCCATCACTCGCGGACCGACCGCCACGTCCACCACCCACGGATGCCGCCGCAGGCCCGCCCACATCCGGAGAGCCCACTCGTGGAGCACAGCGCGCCAGCCGCCGTCGATCTCGGACAGGTCGGGCGCGGGTCCGAGAGCGGCATCGAGCATGAGGGCGGTCAACTCCGCCTTGCCGGGGGTGTAGCGGTAGAGGGACATCTTGGTGAACCCGAGGTCCTCCGCGAGGCGTTGCATCGACAGTGTGGCGAGGCCCTCGGCATCCGCCATCGAGATCGCGTTGGCGACGATCTGCTCGAGGCTCAGCGCAGGTTTCGGTCCCCGCTTCGGTCTCTCCGGCGATCCCCACAGCAGCTCGGCGGTACGGGGCTGGGTGACCATCTGCGCTCCTCCGGACGACTCTTGATCCGGAATAGTGTCTACCATATACTGATTTGTGTCCGTCAGACACAATTACTCCGCGGAGGCTCCCATGCCGAACAGAACCGTCCTGATCTCGGGTGCAAGCATCGCCGGTCCGGCACTGGCATTCTGGCTCAGCCGCTGCGGATACACCGTCACCGTCGTCGAGCGGGCACCCGACCTTCGGCTCGGCGGCCAGGCCGTCGACTTCAAGGGGGAGGTTCACCGAAAAGTGTTGGAGAGGATGGGAATCCTCGACGACGTACTCCGTCGGCAGACCGGTAAAACCGACCTCCTGATCGTCGACGAACGCGACAGGCACCTGGCGACCATCCCCGGGGAATTCGTCGGCGGCGACATCGAGATCGCGCGGGGCGACCTCACCGAGATCCTCTACCGGCGCACCGCGGATTCGTGCGAGTACCTCTTCGGCGATTCCGTCACCGCACTGGTCGACACGGACTCGGGTGTCGAGGTCACGTTCGAGAAGTCGGACGCACGCCGGTTCGACCTGGTGTTCGGCGCCGACGGCATCCACTCGGCCGTCCGCCGCCACCGGTTCGGGCCGGAGGACGAGTTCGTCCGATACCTCGGCTACTACTACGCCGTCGTCGGGACCACCGGCTCGGCGAGTGACGCCTCGCCGGACCGGGAACGCGGGACGGGACTGATGTACAACGAGCCGGGACGGATGGCCGTCGTCGGCGGACCGAAGGCTCCGGAATTGTTCGTCTTCGCCTCCGATCGGATCGAGTACGACCGCGCCGACGTCGCCCAGCAGAAACGAATGCTGACCGCCGCGTATGCCGATGCGGGGTGGCGCGTGCCCCGGCTACTCGCGCGCCTGGACGACGCGCCCGACTTCTACCTCGACTCGATCGCGAGGGTCGAGGCCGATGCCTACACCGCCGGCCGCGTGGCCCTGGTCGGTGATGCCGCGTACGGAAATACGCTGGGCGGCTTCGGGACCGGCCTCGCCCTCGTGGGTGCGTACGTCCTGGCGGGTGAGCTCGCCGACGCCGACGGCGACCACCGCGTGGGGTTCGGACGCTACAACGAAAAGATGCTCGGGTACGCGAAGATCGCCCGCAAGGGAAGTGCCGGACCGTTTCTCGCGCCGAAATCGGCTACTCGAATCAGACTGCGCAACTGGACGTTCAAGTCCACGTTCCTGTTCGGCCTGATGATGAAGCTGACCGACTCCTTCGCTACCGACATCGATCTGCAGGACTACCCGGCGCTGCGATCAGCCCGGTGTGCCGGCGATGTTGACCATCCATGAAATGCCGAACTTGTCGGTACAGGCGCCGAATTCGTCTCCCCACATCTGCTTCTCCAGGGGCACGGACACGGATCCGCCGTCGGCGAGTTTGGCCCAGTAGCCGCGGAGTTCGTCGCCGTCGTCTCCGCTCAGGCTCACCGCGATGTTGGTTCCCGGGTTGTGTTCCATACCGGGCGGGGTGTCTGCTCCCATGAGCGTGTAGCCGGTGTCCGACTCGAGCATGGCGTGCATGATCTTGTCGGCGCCTTCGCCTTCCGGCGCACCGTATTCACCGAACGTGTTCAACGCAAGGGTGCCTCCGAAGACGTCCTTGTAGAACTCCATTGCCTGCCGCGCGTTGCCGTCGAAGCTGATGTAGGGGTTGAGCCGAGAGGTCATGGGACATGCTCCTTCTTCGTGCCGGAACCGACAGCAACGACGGTACAACGACCGGCCGACACGATGTGGGGAACGGACGGCCGAGGCGGATCAGTGGGTGGAGACCGTCGCGAACGCCGCCCACAACACCGGTGAGTGCTCGATCGTCCGCTCGTCCCGCCAGGCGGCCACCCGCTCGCGTTGCCAGTCGCAGAGCGCGCCGACCGCGTCGGGCAGTTCGTGCGCGGCGTCGATCGAGCAGATGGCGTCCTGCAGCGGACGCGCGTGTGCTGCGGTGCCGGCGATGCGCTGGAACGCGAGGTCCGTGGGCAGGGCCCAGCGGCTGGCCGTGACGAGTTCCGCCCCGCCGGCGATCATCGCGGAGACCAGCCCGAGCGCCTCGCTGAACCGCAGGTCGCCACCGCTCTCGCAGGCGATCAGCGCCACCCTGCTCGGGATCGGCCACAACTCCGCGCCGCGGATCGGCTCGGCCGTGAGCGTGTGCGTGCCCAGCAGGAGGTCCTTCGCGGACAACGGCCGGTGAGCACGGGTCGGCTCCGCGAACCCGACGGAGTCCGCGGCGCAGGCGAGGTGCAGCTCGGCGTGCTCGCTCTGACCGGATTCGGGTGCCGCCGCGGTGACGTGACCGACATACATCAGCCGGCCCGCACCCTCGCGCAACGCTGCGCCGAGCCACTCCCGGTCCACGTCTTCACGGCGGAAGCAGTCCGTCGGTCCGTCCACCTCGGGGAGCAGCCGGCCCTCGCCGGCGTACGTCGCGACCCGCTGCGACAGCGGACTGTCCGCGACCATCCGCCCCAGGACCGAGCCGAGTTCCGAATCCGCACGGAAGCCCGGCACCCGCGGGTCGAGCACCGCGACGACGGGGAGTTGCCGGGTGTGCGTCCACGTTCGAACCGGCCGGCCGGGCGAGTGGACGATGCTGAGCGGAGCCAGCAGGCTGACATCCGCGATGTCGACGAGACGCAGCCCGGCGTCGGGTGCGATCAGTTCCCACGGCACCTGCGCGACGCGGGGCGACGGTTGGAGCCGGAGGTGCGGCCGCACACCGCGGGTGAGCAGCTCGTGCAGTTGCTGCGCAAGGCCGAATGGAAGAAATGTGCGTGAAAGGAGCTGAGCCAGATCATGCTCCGACTCGTAGGCGGAGAAGCCGCCCGCCGTCAGCGCGTGGTGCAGCCCCTGCGGATCGGTGAGGTCGGGCAGAGCCCGGGCCAGCGCGGCGAGGGCTGCATCCACCTGCGCGGCGGGTGCGACGCCGACACCGCCGGGGTGCGAGTCGTGGGTCCACCGCCACGACGTGTACAGATCCCCGGCGTCGGCCATCCGGACGATCGCGGTCGGTGGGTGACACGGGTGAGTCGGCACCGTCCCAGCATCCCCTACCCACCCGGGCGGTGGTGTGCGTACCGGGCACCCGGGTCGATCCGAAAGCCGAAAGCCGTGCCTGCACGGATGCAGGCACGGCTCGTCGACCTCGGCCGAACTACGCGATCGTTGCGGCGGTGGACTCCTCGGCGGGTACACCCGTCCGGATGAGCCGATCGAATGCGCTCAGCGCTGCCGTTGCTCCGGCACCGGCGGCGATCACGATCTGCTTGTACGGCACGGTGGTGCAGTCGCCGGCAGCGAACACGCCGGGCACCGACGTCTGGCCGCGGTCGTCGATCGCGATCTCGCCGCGGTCGGACAACTCGACCGACCCGGCCAGCCACTCGGTGTTGGGCAGGAGGCCGATCTGGACGAAGACACCCTCGATGTCGAGCGTGTGCGAGGTGTCGGTCGTGCGGTCCTGGTAGGTCAGGCCGGTGACCTTGTTGCCGTCCCCGAGGACCTCCGTCGTGAGCGTGCTCAGGAGGATGTCGGCGTTCGGGAGGCTGCGCAGCTTGCGCTGCAGCACCTCGTCGGCGCGGAGCACCGAGTCGAACTCGACGAGCGTGACGTGCTCGACGAGTCCCGCGAGATCGATTGCGGCCTCGACGCCGGAGTTACCGCCACCGATCACGGCGACACGCTTGCCCTTGAACAGCGGTCCGTCGCAGTGCGGGCAGTAGGTCACACCCTTGTTCCGGTACGCGTCCTCGCCGGGCACGTTCATCGAACGCCACCGCGCACCCGTCGACAGGATCACGGTGCGCGCGAGAAGGGAAGCACCGCTTTCCAGTTCGATCTCGACGAGACCGTTCTCGGTGGCGGCAGGGACGAGCTTCGCGGCCCGCTGCGTGTTCATGATGTCGACGCCGTACTGACGGACGTGATTCTCGAGCGCCGACCCGAACTGGGGTCCCTCGGTGTAGGGAACGGAGATGAAGTTCTCGATCGCCATGGTGTCGAGCACCTGACCGCCGAAGCGCTCGGCGGCGATGCCGGTGCGAATTCCCTTGCGCGCGGCGTACACCGCGGCCGCGGCGCCGGACGGGCCGCCTCCGACGACGAGCACGTCGAACGGATCCTTCTGCGCGATCGCGGCGGCGGCGCGGTCGGCGGCACCGACGTCGAGCTTGCCGGCGATTTCCTCCAGGCTCATCCGGCCGGAGCCGAAGAGTTCGCCGTTGAGGAAGACCGTCGGGACCGCCATGATCTGGCGGCCGTCGACCTCGTCCTGGAACAGGGCGCCGTCGATCGCGACGTGGCTGATGCGCGGATTGAGCACGCACATCAGATTCAGGGCCTGCACCACGTCGGGGCAGTTCTGGCAGGACAGCGAGAAGTAGGTCTCGAAGTGGAAGTCGCCGTCGAGGTCACGGACCTGCTCGAGCAGTTCGGGAGCCTCCTTCGACGGGTGGCCGCCGACCTGGAGCAAAGCGAGTGCGAGCGAGGTGAACTCGTGGCCGAGCGGGATGCCCGCGAAGCGGACCTCGATGTCGGTTCCGCTGCGGCGGACCGCGAACGACGGGCGTCGCGTGTCGTCGTCGCGGCGTTCGTAGGTGATCTTCTCCGACATCGCCGCGATCTGGGTGAGCAGTTCGGCGAGTTCGACCGACTTGGGTCCGTCGTCGAGTGAGGACACGAGCTCGATCGGCAGGGTCAGCTTTTCGAGCAGGGACTTCAGTTGGCCGGCAAGCGAGGCTTCGAGCATGAGGATCTACTCCATCGGTCGGGAGGACAAGGGGATCGGAAACCGGAAAATTCTGGTTCAGGTGGTCCGGAAGGTGTTGGTGCGACACCGATTGCCCCCACGGGAGCTGAGCACCGGGAACCGCCCGCACGGGCTCAGGGAACCTGAGCCCGTGCCTGCGGTACGACTGGCTGCGTCAGATCTTGCCGACGAGATCCAGCGACGGGGCGAGGGTCTCTTCGCCCTCTTCCCACTTGGCGGGGCAGACCTCGCCCGGGTGCGACCGGACGTACTGAGCGGCCTTGACCTTGCGAACGAGCTCGGCGGCGTTGCGCCCGATGCCTTCTGCGGTGACCTCGGTGAACTGGATGACTCCGTCGGGGTCGACGAGGAAGGTGCCGCGGTCGGCCAATCCCTCGTTCTCGCGGAGGACCTCGAAGTTCCTGCTGATCTCCTGGGTCGGGTCACCGATCATGGCGTACTTGATCTTGCCGATGGTGTCGGACGATCCGTGCCACGCCTTGTGCGTGAAGTGCGTGTCGGTGGACACCGAGAAGACCTCGACGCCGAGGCGCTGCAGTTCCTCGTGGTGGTCGGCGAGGTCGCCGAGTTCCGTCGGGCAGACGAAGGTGAAGTCGGCCGGGTAGAAGTAGAAGACCGCCCACTTGTCCTTGATGTCGTCCGCGGACACGGTGATGAACGCGCCGTCCTTGAAAGCGTTCGCGGCGAAGGGCTTGATCTGCGTGTTGATCAGGGCCATTGAAACCTCTATTCGGGGAGACGGGGAAGCCGACAGCGACGAGGCTATCCAGCAGATTGGAATAGGTCCAATCTATGAGACCTATTCCATAGATTGGGTGGGGCTATCAATGGTCGCGGAATCGGCAGCGTTGCAGGTCAGTGCCGCACTCGACCCACACCACCCGAGGTGGTCGCCGGACGTGCGGTGTGACGACCATGACACCTGGGGGAGGTCACCATGCAGGCACTACCCGGCTGTCCCGGACCGCGCGTCGGTAGCGTTCCTCGGCGACCGCGATCGAGTTGCCCAGCGCAATTCGCCCATCCGACGTCAGGGCGAGCCGTGGGGGAAGGGGCACCGGCAGACCGGCGCCGGCCGCGACTCCGGCCAGTGCGGCGCCGAGCAGGAACGACCCCTCGGTGTCGGTCGTGCCTGCCGGGGGAAGGTCCGGCAACTGCAGGGAGAGCCGCGCCGGGGTGCGGTGCCCGGCCCGGCCGACGTCCACCGTCGTCCCCGCGCACTGCGCCTCGACGAGATCGGCCACCAGGCGCGCGTCACCCGAGGCGTACGCGAGCCGGAACGCCAATTGCAGCGCCGGATCGGCGATCTCGCGGTTCCACTGCTCGCGCTGACGCCCGTTCGGGAGTGTGTACCGCACGGCGTCGATGGCGATCGCCGCGGGCACCGCGAGCGCGGTGGCTCGTGCCGGCACTGCGCTGTCGGGAGTTTCGGAGGCAGCGAGGGCGGACTCGAGGAGGGCGGCGTGCCAGAAGTCGACCTGCGCGCAGTGCAGCCCGAGCCCCAGCGCGCGGTACGTGTCGAACGCGGCGGCGAGCAGTGTCTCTCCCTCGTCGGGTCGCCCTTCGCCGAAGGCGACGGTGGCGAGGCGGGTCTGAACGTCCGCGGCGTCGAGTACCGCTCCGGAAGTCCGGAAGTAGTCGAGGCTGCGGCGATAGAGCTTCGCCGCGCGTTCGGTGTCGCCCCGACCCTCGGCGAGAAAGGCGAGCACCTTCGATCCGATCCCCGCCCGGTGGCCGATCCCGGCGCGCTCGAAGTACGTCTGGCTCGACAGCACCAGCGGTTCCGCATCGTCGGGCCGCCCCGAGCGGACGTGCATGATGCCCAGGTTCTGCTGCGTTTCGGCGACCGCGTTGACGTCGCCCGCGGTCTCGAACGCCTCGAGCGCCTGCCCGGCGAAGTCGTCGGAGAGGTCGAAGCGCCCGGTCTCGAAATGGATGGCGGCCAGGTTCATGAGCGGGTGGCCCGCCAGCGCGGGGGCGAAACGCACCGCCGCGTCGAGGGACTCGGTGGCGATGTCGGCCGCGTGCGCCCACTGCTGCCGGTGCATCGCGACCGCGGTCAGTGACAGCAGGCACGCGACGCGCAGGTCGCCCTGATCGTCGGCTGCCGCGAGCAGTCCCCGCGCCTGCTCGAGCGCGTCCTGCGCGCCGTCGAGGTCGCCGAGGTGCTGCAAGGCCTGCGACAGGTTGACCAGCGCCGCGGGACGCATCCGGATCGCGTCGGCCGGCATCTCCGCGAGGGCTTCCCGGTAGAGGTCGACGGCCTTCGTGTGATCGCCCAGCTCGTCGGACATGCTGGCCGCGTTGATGATCGCGCTCGTCCGCAGATCGCCGGTGGTCGAGCGGGCGACCCGCTCGAACGTCCGGAGTGCCTCGGCGACGTCTCCGCGGGAGTACGCGGCCGCGCCGGCCGCGAGGAGGTCACGCCCCATCTGTTCTCCCACGTCAGAAGTCCGAATCCGAGACGGCCGCCGCTATCTCGGCGAGCAGGGGCGCATCCGGCCCGTCGTCGGGTGCCGTCTCCGCAGCCCGGCGTAATCGCCGGTGGACCAGGGCCCGAACGCGCTCCCGGGCCTCCGGGCCTCCGTCGTCGGCGTGACCGTTCACGCCGAACCCGGGCAGGTGCACGTCCACGGACACCCCCGATTCCGAGCCCGGTGGTGCGGCCGACTCGCCGGACCACGCATCCCCCGACAGCTGAAGCGCCACGTCAGCGGTGCCCGATGCGGTGCCGATCAGCGCGTGTGGACGCACATGCGCCGGCACGGGTTCGGAAAGGCCCGGTGCCGCAACCACACTCACCCGTACGGTCGTGTTCCCGGCGGCGCGCACCACCTCCCACGACACCGCACGCTCGGACGCGTCGACGAGCCCGGGTGGGTACCGGCGCCAGTCGGATCCGGTGGTACCGCGCGCCAGGACGAGCGTGCTCGGCAGCGTCGCGGCCGCCGCGCCGGCCGCGAGGGCGTAGTCGTCAGCCCGGCCGGGCCGGTCGGCGAGCGCCGGGCCCGTCGGCACGACGGCATCGTCTCCGTCGACGAGTAGATCGCATTCCTCGACGAGGGTGGCGATCTCGCCGTTCAACAGCCCCTCGTCGAGCGGGGGGATGGCGTCGATCGTCGAGGCCGGCCACCACCGCGCCGCCCAGTGCGCGTACGCGAGTCGCCTCGCACCGGCGGCCACCCGCGGTCGCGCCGGCTCGACCGTGACGTCGCGCCCGGAGCCGGCGGCCACGGCGAGCGCGACTTCCTCGCCGAACACGGCCCACACCCAGTTCTGCGCCGACGCGACGTCGTCGAGCACCCCGACCGGGACCGGGTGGTCGGCGAGCACACTCCACGACAGGTGCCCGCCCAGCACTTCCAGCACTGCCACGTCGATGCCTGCGGCGTCGTCCAGGACACTCGGTGCGTCATCGCGGGCGATGACCCATACCCCGTCGGGCGCGCGCTCGATCCGCACCGTGCCGGGAGTCAACTCGCCCTCGATTCGGGAGCGACCGCCGCATCCGTCCGCGAATTTGCACTGAGCGCCTGCTTGACCCGCATGCGGTGGTCGAGGATCACCGATCGCGCCACCCCGTCGAGGAGGTCCCAGAGCTCGTCCGGTTCGTGGACCGAGAACTCGCGCACGTCGCGGCCGTGGAGGCGGACCCACAGGCGACGAAGGTAGGGCCGCCACGGCTCGAGGAGTTCGGCGGCGATGGCCGTCAGCGGATTCGCTTCGGGCAGCGACGCGGCGTCGGCGCTCACCGTGAGGCGGCGTGCCTGCAGGACGTACGCCTCCCGTTGCCAGCGGCCGTTGATCACCCGGACGGCGGTGGTGTCCGTGCCCGCTGGAGAGGGCGCGGTACCGATCGGACTGAGACCGGTCGCCAGCGCGGCGCCCGTCGTCGCCGCAACCCGCAGGGATTCGTCGAGAAGCGCCCAGGGCGAGCAACTTCGGGCGATCTCGGTGGTGACCAGTTCGTGGATCGGTGGCAGCTCCGCACGGTCGGTCGACGCGCGGAGCACCGTGAAGACGCGCTCGTAGACGGACCGGTCGAACGGGAGCCCGAGGGTCGACGTGGACGCCGACGCCCCCAGTCGCGGCGGCACGGGCACGGGATGCGCCGTCAGGCCGAGCCGGTGGGCCGAGACCTCGGTCGTCCAGAGCGCGATGCCGTGGTGGGTCCCCGCGTGCCCGGCGACCAGGCTGTCGAGCGCGTGCCGTCCGTCGTCACCGTCCTGCTCGAGGCGCGCGCCGGGACAGGTGTCGAGGACCGCGTCGATCGCGACGGCGTGGTCGCCGGTGGCCGGGCCCGACAGCGGCCGCCGTCCCCACGCGACGTCGATCAGGGCGTTCAGCTCGCGTGCCCGTTCCGGGTCGGTGACGTGGGCCTTCAACGCCTGAGTGGTGCGGCCTGCGGCGACATCGTGCACGTCGCGCAACGTGTCCTCGGCGACGGATTCGCTCCGGAGCGGGTCGGGGGTGCCCGAACCGGTCGCGAGTTCGAAACAGCGTTGGAAGTACAGGTCCTGGGGATTGCCGTCCGTGATGCGCAGCGCCCGGCGAACCCGTTTGAGCAGCGTGAACCAGGCGGCGGTGGCGCGGAGCACGTCGGCGGAGGCGTGCACCCGGGTGGCGAGCAACTGCGCCCCGTCGGCCGTGACGATCGGACCGGCGCACAGCGGGTTCTGCACCGGGCGGATGACCAGCGGATCGAGGATCAGTTTCACGGTGCGGCTCAGGGGTCCGCCGTCCGGCCCACTGAGCGGTTCGACCCCGTCCAGCTCGCGCCACACCTCGTCGAGGACCATCGCTCGCGGTCGCCGAGCAGCCACTGAGCTCCTCGATGCCTTCCGCATTCGAGCAGGCTACCGCAGGGATGCCCGGTCGACGGGGCGACAAATCTGGGATCGGTAGGGCGCGAGACGTTCCTACCTTTCTCACATCGGCTCCAGTCCGCGAGCCGAAGGAATCGACGACGGGCGCCGAGCGCCCCTCACGAAACGTGAAGGACGGATCATGAACAAGATCGTTCGGACTCAGAAGCGCGTCTACACCACCGGCATCGTGGCAGCGGCCGCTGTCGCCCTGCTCGTCTCGGGCTGCAGCGACACCGGTGACAGCAGCTCCGGCGGCGGAAGCTCCGAACAGTCCCCGGCCGCCGCGAACCCGGCAGGCGCGTCTTCGGCCGCGGTCGACGGAAAGGCACTGGAAGCCGACTTCGACGCCACCTGCGCCAAGCAGGGCGACACCCTCGCGTTGGCGCTGGCAGACACCGCCAATGCGACGTACGGCGACCTGGCGGTCTCCGCGACCATCACCGGCGCGGACACCGTGCAGGCCGTCGGAATCGCGGGCAGCAAGGGCGGGTCGAACGGCCTCCCGTACGCCCTCGGCTTCGGCCAGGGAATGCCCGGCGGCTCCGCGACCGTCGTGAAGGACGGCGACACCTTCACGATCAGCGGCGAAGGCGTCGGCGCGCCCGACATGAGCAACCCGACCGCGCCGAGTTCGTCGAAGTTCGACATCACGTTCGCATGCTCGACCGTCGTGGGCGGCTGAGCCGGCTCACCCGGGACGCGCGCGGAGTCGCGGCAGTCGAGTTCGCGCGCGTCCCACCCGTTCTTCCCCCCAGTTCAGGCACGGAGAGGACTCATCGTGAAGAAGATCGTGCGTACCGCCGCCCTGGTGTTTCTCGTCGGGTCGGTCGGCTACTACCTGTGGTACGGCCTCGGCGATCGGGGACGGTCGAACTACGGAATCGACGCCCTGTCGTGGGTCGGCCCGCAGATGATCTGGCCGATCGTCGCGGTCAGCGTGGTCGTGGTCTGTTTCGCCCTCACCGGCGACAGCGTGCTGGCGGCATTCACCGGGCGCAACAGTGCCGCGTTCCGGCAGGGCGCCGTCGGGATCGGGACGGTGCGGTCGGTGCGCCAGACCGGCATGACGCTGAACGATCAACCGGAAGTCCGGATCGACCTCGGCGTCGAGGGCGCCGACGGCGAGACCTTCGAATCGCACGCCAGGATGATCGTGCCGCTCACCGAGTTGGCTCTTTTCCGCCCGGGTGTCGTTCTCCCCGTCCGATACCTGCCGGGCCGCACCGACAAGGTCGAGATCGACCGCTCGGGCGACACGTCGACGGCGCAGGACGCGTTGAACCGATCCATGATTCGTCAGGGGCTCACCACCCCGGGCAAGCTCGACATCGCGGCTCGCGGCATTCCCGCGCAGGCGGTGGTGCAGTCGCTCAGTGTGCCCGGCGAGATCCGCAACGGGAAGTCGAAGGTCGAACTCGGGCTGGCGGTCACCCGGCCCGACGGCACGACGTTCACCACCCGTGTCGAGAAGTTCCTGCCGCCGCGCAGCGTCGGGCACGTTCAGGTCGGCCGGGTGGTGACGGTCCATTATCTGCCGGGGAACGAGCGGGAGGTCGTCATCGCCCTGCCTGCGAACGTGTGACGACGACGATCAGTCCCGGGGCGGAAGTCCCAGCGACCGGACGAGGAGGAGGAGTTGTTCGCGCAGCGGCCCCACGTCGCCGACGGCGGCGGTGAGGGCCGCATCCTCCTTCTCCAGGGTCAGCAGGCGGCGGTAGATCGCGCGACCCGGCTCGGTGATCGCGACCCGCTTGCGCCGCTCGTCGAGCGGGTCGGTTTCCCGGGTGACGTACCCGGCTCGTTCGAGGCGGTCGATGGTGCGGCTGATGGTCTGGTCCGTCACCCGCGAGGCCTTCGCGATGTCCCGTTGCGAGGCCGGCCGGTCGGCGATCGTGTGCAGGCAGATGAGGCCGGCGTGAGTCATGTTCTGTGACCGGAGGATGTCCTCCCACGAGTGCTCGACCAGCCGCGCAGCCGTGGACAACAGCCGTCCGGTGGGCCACTCGTCCATGCCGTCGCTCGTCATTTCTTCGCCTCCATTTGCAATTTGCTCAGCAGGCTGAACAAAATAGGAACATCGCAATCCGGACATCCGGTCGTCGAACCGTCCAGCATTGGAGAGCACGTGACCACAACTGCCCGCCCACGCCCGGTTCGTCGCCTGCGGTGGATTCTGCCAGCCCTGCTGGTGATCGTCTGGCTCGCTGTCGGCGGTTTCGGTGGTCCGTTCGCCGGCAAACTCTCCTCGGTCCAGCAGAACGACAGCACGTCGTTTCTGCCCGCGTCCGCCGAGGCCACCGAGGTGTCCGCGCTGCAGAAGGACTTCACCGACACGCAGTTCGTGCCCGCGATCGTCGTCGCCGAACGGACTTCGGGGATCACCGCGTCCGACACCGAGTTCCTCGCCCGCACGGCGAACTCCTTCGCCGGTTCGGAGGGATTCGGTGACGAGGTGTCGCCGCCGATCCCGTCTGCCGACGGCCGGGCGCTGCAGATGTTCGTGCCCGTCGACAGCGCCGGCGAGGTCGGCGACAGTGTCACGGAACTCCGGGACGCGCTCGGCGCCGCACCGGACGGTCTCACCGTCCTCGTCACCGGGCCCGCCGGACAGGTAGCGGATCTGTCCGCGGCGTTCGCCGGGATCGACGGACTGCTGCTCCTGGTGGCGGGTGTCGTCGTGATCCTCATCCTCATCGTCGTCTACCGCAGCCCGATCCTCCCGTTCGCGGTGATCACCTCCGCCGTCTTCGCGCTGGGACTGTCGAGTCTCCTCGTGTACCTGCTCGCCGACGCCGGTGTGATCGCGCTGAACGGTCAGAGCCAGGGAATCCTGTTCATCCTGGTATTCGGTGCCGCGACCGACTACGCACTGCTGCTCGTGTCCCGCTACCGCGAGGAACTGCGGATCGAGCAGGACAAGTACCGTGCCGTGCGGACCGCGTGGCGGGCGACGCTCGAACCCGTCGCCGCCTCCGCGGGCACCGTCATCGCCGGCGTGCTCTGCCTGCTGCTGTCCGATCTCAACTCCAACCGCGGACTCGGGCCGGTGGCGGCCATCGGTATCGCGGCGTCCTTCGTCGCGTCCATGACGTACCTCCCCGCGGTGCTCGTGCTCCTCGGCCGGACGGCGTACTGGCCGAGCAGGCCCGCGTTCGACGCGCGGCACGCCGAGAAGGACGAGGCCGCCGACCACAAGTTCTGGGCCGCGCTCGCGGCACGGATCGGTGCGCACCCGCGCCGTTTCTGGGTGGCGTCGAGCCTGGTGCTGGTGCTCTTCGCGCTCCTGATGCCCCAGTTCGAGGCGAGTGGTGTCGCGGAGTCGGAGACGTTCCTGCTCGAAGTCGATTCCGTTGCGGGCCAGCAGATTCTCGGCGATCACTTCGACGCCGGCTCCGGTTCACCGGCGGTGATCATCGCGAACGAGGGCTCCCGCGATGCGGTAGCCGACGCTGCCCGGATCGACGGGGTCGGCGACATCACCGTTCTGTCGACCCCCGGCACGCAGGACCCACTGGTGGTGGACGGCCGGGTGGCGATCGAAGCCACCCTGACCGATCCGGCCGATTCCCTCGCGGCCGAGGACACCATCATCCGCCTGCGTGACGCCGTCCACCCGATCGACGGCGCCGACGCCCTGGTCGGCGGCACCACCGCCACGGACCTCGACACCAAGACCACGTCGACGCGTGACCGCACCCTGATCATCCCCGTCGTGATCCTCGTGGTGTTCGCGATCCTGTGCCTGCTGCTGCGTTCGCTACTCGCGCCGCTGCTACTGATGGGAACGGTCGTCCTGTCCTTCGCTGCGACGCTGGGCATCTCGTCGTTGGTCTTCGAGCACATCTTCGGGTTCCCGGGTGCCGATCCCGTCGTCCCGCTGTTCGCGTTCGTGTTCCTCGTCGCCCTCGGAATCGATTACAACATCTTCCTCATGACCCGGGTCCGGGAAGAGGCCCGGCGCATCGGAACCCGGCGCGGCGCGTTGCGCGGCCTGACCGTCACCGGCGGAGTGATCACGTCGGCGGGAGTGGTTCTGGCGGCGACCTTCTCGGCACTCGCCGTCATCCCGCTGATCTTCCTCGCACAGATCGCCTTCATCGTGGCGTTCGGCGTGCTCCTCGACGCACTCCTCGTGCGGTCACTCCTGGTGCCCGCCCTCACCGTCGACATCGGGCAGAAGATCTGGTGGCCGAGCAAGCTCGCCTCGGCACCGGAGCCCGACGAGAACGTCTCTGCGGAGCCGGAATTGGATTCGAGTCGTACGTGAGCGCGCTCGGCGAATGTCGCAAGCGTGATGCCTGCCTGTTCGCTCATGGTCGCGCAGCCGAGCCTGGCTCGATTAACGGCACAGCGGGACTGCGCGGTACAACTCGAATGTCGGTGCAGTCAGTAGGGACGCGACCACGGCCGGTGATCGTCTGGAGGTCCAGTTCTGCGACCCGGGCACGACCTCGGCCGCCGATCCGGCCCGTCCTGGCCTACCTCGACGAGGTGACGGCCGTGGCGGAAGCGGGATGCGTGAGGTCGCTTCTCGAGCTCGAGAGTTATCGTCCCCTGGTTGGTTGACCTCCGCACAGGACGACTTCGTTCTCGTCGGGGACGTTCCATGTTCGGCGTCGGTAGACCAGTGTTTCGAGGAGAAGATGCGGGCGCAGTTGTGGGCGGCCAGGACGGGTGTGATCGGGGGAATCTGTCGGCCACTGCGGATCGCTCGTGGTCGACCTGCCAAGCACTACGCGATTACGGGTTCGTGACCGTGGGCTCGCCGGAACGTGCGCGGGGTAGCCGGGCGATCGCGGTGGCGACGATGGCCAGCGCGGCGGCCGTCAGCGCGGCGATGGCGGCGGGCTGTGAGGTGGAACCGTCGCCGGTGGTCCGCGCGACGGCGATCCATACGAGCCCCCAGACGATGGCTGCTGTGACGGTGAAGCGTCCGTGACCGGCGACGGCAAGGACCACGGCGACCACGGCGACTACGGTGAGGACGAGCACGGCCCAGGTATCGGCCCCGAGAGCGAACGGATCGATCTCGGCGGCGGCCAGGGCGGCAGCGATGTTGGCGACCACCGCGACACACACCCATCCGAGGTACACGAACGCGGTGGCGTCGACCACGATCGCCTCGACACGACTGGACGGCTTCATGTTGGTCAGGATGTCGAACACGACAACCAGCACTGCGAGTAACGCGAGAATGGTCAGGACGCTGAGCCACAGCAGTTCGAACTGCACGCAGACTATCCACGCCGCGTTCAGGATCATCGCCGCGGCGAGCCACCACCCGGCGCGGCGTTGCCGAGGATCGGTGCGGTGCGCGGGCAGTGCCTGCCAGATCGCGAGCGCGAGGAACCCGAGGTAGATCAGGGTCCAGATGGAGAAGGCGGGCCCGCCGGGGGCCACTGCGGTGGCGTCGGCGGCGAGGGCGCCGTCGGCGACCTGGGAGATCGGGGTTCCCACCAGCGCCCCTGAGCCGATGATCGAACCCACGACCGCCACCACCGCGGAGAGGATCACGACGAGCACACGGGCCTCGTCGTTCGGGGATGATTCGATCGATCCGCTCATGGTTACTCCTTTGCGGGAGAACGCCCGTTGTCGACGATAGGGACTTCAGGAGTGCCGTCGGCCGGTTTGTGGAGAGACGTTCGCAGGTTCCGGTGCGGAGCCGTGCCGGGGTATCGATGTCGTGTTCGTCACGTGCGCGAGCAGGGAGAGCGGTGGTGGTGTGGTGCCGGAGCGTGTGTGGCGTCGCGGCGGCGGGCCGGGACGCGGGTGCGTCGGGTGTGGCGGGTGCGCTCGGTTTCGGACATGCCACCCCAGATGCCGTAGGTCTCGGTGGCGGTGAGGGCGTGGGTTCGGCACCGTTCGAGTACGGGGCAGTCCTGGCAGATCTGTTTGGCGGCGCGCTCACGTCGGGCGCGGTCGTGGCCGCGTTCACCGTCGGGGGAGAAGAACAGGTTGGTGTCGGTGCCGCGGCAGGACGCGCGGTGTTGCCAGTCCCGGTCGGGGGAGTGGTGGAAATGATCAGGCACAGCGGGGTGGGTCGCTTTCGGAGGGGACCGGTGGGCCGATCCGTCGGTATGGGCGGAGCGTGCGTGGCTGGCGGACCTGGGCTTGTTGCCGCCTCCCGGGAAACAACCACGGCGTAGTGCTTTTCATCCGAAGGTGTTGTGCGACAAGACCCCTCGACACATCGCGGTGTCACTTCTGATGCCCGGGAGGCGGCGGTCGGGTAGCGGTAGCGACAGACCTGGGTCCGGGACTGTGACCGGCGGGCACCACGTCCGCAGGTCGTGTCGGTGCATTTGATGCCTGGGCTCGACATCGGTGGGACCGGGACGAACCCGGATGATCCACACTCGATCACCTCTGACGAGGTGGTAAACGGTGTGCAATTGATGGTAGCGACACGGCGAACGTTACCGAAGGGTATCGCTCGAAAGTAACTGGCATCACATCCGCCGTCTCGTTCTGTAGCGTCGTCGGCGACCGGTGTGGGAGCCTGATCCGCCACGTCCGGGATCGAGATGTTGCCTGACTGGCCGGACGGAAATCCGGCGCTTCTCCGGCGGTGTTCGAGGGCAGACATCCGGCGACGGCGTCGGTGGATACCCGACGAGAGGGCTTCGGGCGGGTCGGCGTGAGCGGCATCGGCGGTCGAAAAGATCGCCCGCGATGAACCCGGCCTTCTGTGACGATCGTGGTGTTCACGCCTGTCTCCTCACGTTCAGATGGACGCCGGAACTCCGGTGCGCCCGACCTGCGCGACGGCCACATGAGCGGTCGAGCGTCCTTCGTGAAACTCTTCGAGCGTTGTTGTGTTGCAGCAGAGGTAGAGGGTGTCGAGGTTCTCTCCGCCGAAGGCGCACGCCACTGCCCACGTGTCGGTGACCTCGACCTTATCGGTGATCTGGCCGCCTTCGACGACCCGATAGAAGCCACTGTCGGCGCCGAGGGTCAAGGCGTTCCCGAACCAGAGGCCGCCGTCACTATCGAGGGCGATGCCATCGGGATGAAACGATTCGTCGAGCTGCGCCCATACTCGGTGGTTGGTCAGACCGCCATCTTCCGCCATGTCGAACGCGCTGATGCGGTGCGGGAAGGTTTCCGCGACCAGCAGGGTGCCACGGGGGGTACGTGCGCAGCCGTTGGGGAAGATCAGATCTCCAGGAACCTGCGAGACGCTGCCGTCGGCCCGGATGTGAACGAGGTGAGTCGGCTTCGGATCCTCTTCACCGAGCGCGAATCCGAAATTGCCGGCATAAGCGTCGCCCGCCGGTGACACATACAGGTCGTTGCCGATCCCTCCAGCCAGTGCGCTGAAGTCGGCATACTGCTCGAGCTTGCCGCCGGCGGTGATGCGATACACCGACCGCTCGTTTTGCGAGACGACAAGGGGGGTCCCGTCGGGTAGGAAACCGAGTCCGGACGGTCGACCGGGCACTTTGGTTATCGGCGTTGCGGTGCCGTCCTCGGCGAAGGTGAGCACCTGTTCGCTGAAAAAGTCGCTGGCCCAGAATTTTCCGTCATGCCAGCGAGGTGCCTCGAGAAACTGATGCCCGGTCGAGAATACTGTGGGTTGGTAGGTAGCCATCTCGTGAACTCCTTAGTCCGTGCGGGTTGAGGTACTGGACTGGGTCAGCTCCTTGCGGAGAGGGTGGTCGAGATACTGCTGGAAGTCGGCTTCGTCCTGGAAATGGGCAACCAGTGCGTAGCTGACGTTGTTCGGTCGCTTTCCGAGGTCGATACCGTGTCGGACATTGCGCGCGTATGGTATTTGGTCGCCGAAAAATTCGAAATTCTTTTGGAATTCGTCGATTTAACTGGTCGAGATGGACGGCTGTGAAGGTGAATGTCACGACATGCATGAGCATGTCGACCCTCGGGTTCCGATCGGGTGGCGGGTCAGGTGAGTTCAGACGAGTTCGAACTGCTCCTGATATCCACCGGCAGCAGCCTTCTCGAGGATCTCGAGGTATACCGAAAGACCGCCGGGATACATGAGCATTTCGACGGTTTTGCCGGGCACGTTGGCGCCCATGTACCAAGACTTGGCCAGCGGGAACAGGGTGGCCGAGGTCAGCTCTGCGATATGCGCACCCCAATATTGCTGGGCTTCCGGCTTGGCCTCGATACGGGTGTAGCCGTTGTTCCGCATGTGCTCGACGATCTGGATCAGATGTTCGCCTTCAAGTTCGGCGCATGTCGGACCATTGCAGAATGCGTTCGGGCTCTGGGGTCCGTAGACGTACAGGAGATTCGGGAAGCCCACTGTCGCCTTGCCTAGTGCTGTACGGCTGCCGCCGCGGAACACCTCCTCGAAGGTTTCATTTCTGGTGCCGCGAATATCGATGGCAGTCAAGCCTCCGGTGACCGAGTCGAAGCCGGTGGCCAGCACGATGACATCGACTTCGTGTCGGGTACCGTCCGCGGTGACGATGGCGTCACTGGTGACCTCCCGGATCGGATCGGCAGAGGTATCGACGAGCTTGACATTGTCACGGCACAGGATCTCGAAGTAGTTCTGCTCCAAGGAGACACGCTTGACGCCCCACGGATGGATCGGCTCAGTCGGTGCAAGCAGTTCCACCAGCTCCGGCCTGGTGATACGTTGACGTGTCTTGTCCCGCCAGAACGCGTACAGGATGTCGTTGTCGTCCTTGTCGAACAGGACATTCAGGAAGCCACCCAGCCACGGCTGCAGTCCACCGTTGGTCCAGAGTTCCTCGAGTATTTCGTTGCGACGTTCCTCGGTCAGATCCTGGATGTTCTCTTTGAGGAAGTCATAATCGAAACCGGCCCAGGTGTTCTTGCGATTGGCGAATCGCTCCGGGTAGGTCTTCTTCATCTCGGCATTGTCCGCCTCGCCAAGCGCCCGCTGATTCATCGGAAGCGCGGTGTTGGGGGTGCGCTGGAACACCGTCAGATGATCTGCGACCTTCGAGGCCTCCTGGATTACCTGGATGCCGCTGGCTCCGGTGCCGATGACGGCGACCCGCTTGCCCGCAAGGTCGTAGCCCTCCAGTGGCCAGCGTGCTGTGTGGAAGCAGTCGCCCCCGAACTTCTCGAGGCCAGGGATGTTGGGGAAGAGGGGCTTGGAGCCGGCACCGAGACACATGATCACGAACCGCGCCTGGGTGGTGAATTCCTCACCGGTGCGCTCGTTGCGGGAGACCAATGTCCACGTATGGGTTTCTTCATCGAATCGGCCTGCCAAGACACGGGTCTCGTAGCGGACGTCTTTGCTCAGGTCGAGCTTCTCGTCGACGTATTCGAAGTAGCGAACCAGCTCGTCACGACCGGGGTACATCTCGCTCCAGTTCCAGTCGCGCCAGAGCTCTTCACGCGAGAACTGGTAGACCGGCGCCCAGGTATCGACGCGTGCACCTGGATAGGAATTCCAATGCCAGACGCCGCCGAGTCCGGTGCCGGCTTCGTAGATCTTGACGTTGTAGCCGAGGGTGCGCAGCCGGTCGAGCTGGTAGACGCCGGAGAAGCCGCCGCCGATGACGAGGACGTCGAGCTCCTCGAGAAGTGTGGTGTTCACAGAATTTCCTTCCGGAAGGGGTACGAGGGAGATGGGGGAGCGCGATCAGACAGCGTTGTCGGAGGTCAGAACGTCCCGGATTCGGTCACGCAGGACGAACTTTTGGATCTTGCCCGTCGCCGTCCGCGGTAGTTGTTCGACGACTTCGAGCCGCTCGGGCAGCTTCTGGGTAGCCATCCGATGTTCGCGCAGGAACGACGTGAGCTCGTCCAGCGCAGGTGGATGCGCCTGGTCGCTCGGTACCACATAGGCGCAGATGCGTTCGACCATGATCGGGTCGGGCATGCCGATCACCGCGATGTCGGCAATACCGGGATATTCGAAGAGCAGGTCTTCGATCTCCTTGGCGGAAATGTTCTCCCCGCCCCGGACGATGATGTCCTTACGCCGACCGGTGATCTGGATATACCCGTCCTCGTCGATCACCGCCAGATCACCGGTCCGAAACCAGCCACCCGAGGCGAAGGCATCCGCATTGAGTCTCGAATCGAGGTATCCGGTGAACAGGTCAGGGCCACGAACCTGCAGGTCGCCGACCGCGCCCGGGGGGACCGGAGTGTCGTGCTCATCGACAGTCCTCGCTTCTGCGGACCCGATAGGACGCCCGTCTGTTGTGGCGCGCTTGTCCAGCGGATCGCTCGCGTTTCCGCCGGACAGAGTCGGGAATTCGGTCGATCCGTAGATGCGGGTCGCGGTGCAGCCCAGCTGCTCCTCGGCCTGCCGGATCAGTTCGGGGGGTACGTCGGCGCCACCGCAACCAAAAACCCGCAGGGCGATGTCGTACTCGGCGAGATCCGGGTGGTGTACCAGTCCGTGCAAGAAGGGTGTGGCACCGATGACGAACGTGCAGCGTCGGCGTTGCAGCAACTCCAGGCCGGCGCCGGGGTCCCAGATATCTTGGAACACGACATGGCTGCCGAGCATGAACGGCAACTGCAGTCCGTACAGAATTCCGGTGATGTGACCGACCGGTGAGGGCATGTACACGATGTCCTCGCCAGTTACATCGAAGAGTTCGATGATGCTCCGGTTCTCGTAATCCAGGCTTTCGTGGGTGTGTAGAGCACCCTTCGGATCGGAGGTGGTTCCGGACGTGTACAGAAGCAATGCGATATCGGTGCTGGCGTGCTCGACGGGATTGTCGAGTGGGGTTGTGCCCGAGAGGAGGTGGTCGAACTCGTTGTCGGAACCGCGAACGGTGATCACATGCTCGAGGTCGGGAAGCGTGGGCGCCAGCTCGTCGAACATCCCGCGGTGGTCGAAGCTGCGGAACATGCCGGGCACAAACGCGATACGCGCTCGCGACTGCTTCAGAATGAACTGCACTTCGCGATGTCGATAGATCGGGATGATCGGGGTGGAGACGGCGCCGATCCGCAGCGCGCCGTGATGTACGACGATCGCTTCGAGCCAGTTCGGCAACTGCCACACCACCGAGTCGCCCGGCCGGATCCCACGCTCGAGTAGCACGCCGGCCAACCGGCGGATCATGGCGTCGAGTTCGGCATAACTGACCTGACGATCGCCATCGACCACAGCCAGCCGATCGGGGTGATGGTGTGCATACTCGGCCAGAGCAGAATCGATCGTGCTGTGGCTCCACTCGCCGCTGGTGAGGTAGCGGTCGCGGCGCGCGGAATCGGTGTGGGTTGCGGTGATCATCGGTCGACTCCGTCGGTCAGGCGCCGCGAACCGATGAGTGCGTGGAGTTCGTGCTCGTCCCCATACCAGGTCCGCAGGGCGAGGACGCGCCGGTAGTACCAGTGTAGGTCGTATTCGGTGGTGAAGCCGATCCCGCCATGCAACTGCAAGGCGTCCTCGACCACCTGTCGTCCGGCGCCGGCGGCATAAGCCTTGGCCGTCCACGTTGCCATCTCGATGTCGAAATCAACCTCAGCAGAGGCAATATCGGAAACCGTTGCCTCGCAGAGCGCCTCCATCGAGATGGCCGCCTGTGCCATCGACGCCGCAATGTGTTTCACGGCTTGGAAGGATCCGACGGGCTTGCCGAATTGCTGGCGCTGCGCGACGTACTCGACAGTTTTCTCGAGCATGCGGCGGGCGATACCACTGATTTCGCACGCGGTGAGAAGCCGGAACCATGCCCGGATCTGTCGTAGGAGTGTGGCCGCTTCGATTCCGGTGGCGAGGATCTCGGCGTCGGCGACAGTTCGCGATGCGATCTCCAGGCGCACGTAATGCGATGTGGGATCAGAACTGGTGATCGGCGTGAGCACCAGCGCCGGGTCACTGCCCGGTAGGAGCAGCAGCGCCGGTCCGTCCGGGCCGTCGACTGCCAGTACCAGCGAGTCGGCCTCGCCGCCGAAGCGTACGAGTTCGATCGTTCCCTGGATCTGCCCCGATTCCATGTGCACGGAACCGATCGAGGATGCCCAGTCGAGGGTGACGGCAGGGTCGGCGAAGGCGACGAGCGAACCGTCGGGAATGTCGAGGTACGCCGGCAGGATCAGTTGCTCGACCAGGGGGCCGGGTACGAGCCGATCACCGACCAAGGCGATCAGACCGGCGACCGCGGTCAGGTCGATTCCTAGACCACCGCGGTTTTCGGGGCGGGTCAGCTCGGACCAGCCGAGGTCGTCGAGTTCGGCCATCAGCTCCGGGTCCCAGCCGCCGCCGCTGAGCAGGGCATGGCGGTAGTCGGATGTGACACGGCGGTCAAAGAATTCGCGGATCGGGGTGACGAGGTCCACGTCAGCTACGGTGAGAGTCATCATCAGCTCCTGGGTAGGCCGAGCAGTCGCTCGGCAACGATGTTGCGTTGGATCTGTGATGTACCGCCGTAGATCGATGCGGCACGCGAGAAGTAGTGATCGTGAATCAACTGCGCGGCGTTCAGCCCGAGAGGTTGTGATTCGGTGTCGAGGCGGAACGGTCCGAGGAGATCGGCGAGGGCGCGGCCGACCACCTGCTCTGCGTCGTTGAGGACGAGCTTGTCGATCGAGTCGAGCGGATGTGGTCCCTCTTCGTCGATCAGGCGTTGCACAGTTCGGCGGATCTGAGCATCCAACACCCGCAGCGCCACGTGTGACTCTCCGATGGCGGTGCTGATCCGACGATTGGTCGTCGATTCCCGGGAGGTGCCTCGTAGTCCGTCGATCGTCTTCTCGACACCCCAGCCGATCTCCACCTGTCGGCGCATTGCATAGTTGCCACGTTCCTGAGACAGGGTGTCGAGGGCAATTCGCCAGCCGTCGTTTTCCTTGCCGACCAGGTTGCCGACCGGGACTTCGACGTTGTCGAAGAAGACCTCACAGAATTCGGCATCGCCTGTCATCTGGACGAGTGGACGGACGGTGATTCCGGGGGAACTCATGTCGACGATGAGGTAGGAGATGCCGGCGTGCTTGGGTTCGGCGTCGGGGTCGGTGCGGCACAGCAATGCGCACCAACTGGCCTGATTGCCCCAACTGGTCCAGACCTTCTGTCCGTTGACGACGTACTTGTCCCCGTGGCGAAGAGCGCGGGTCCGCAGTGATGCGAGGTCGGAGCCGGCAGAGGGTTCGGAGAACCCCTGACACCAGATGTCTTCGCCCGCGAGCAGCGGTGGCAGAAAACGGGAGCGCTGCTCGGACGAACCGTACCGGTGGATCGAGGGGCCGACCACATCGAGGCCGATCAATCCGATCGGGGCGGGTGCATGAGCGCGCGCCAGCTCCTCGGAGAAGACTTGCTGGTGCCGCGCGGTGAGGCCACGTCCGCCCGCTTCACGTGACCATCCCAGCCCCATCCATCCGGCATCGAATAGTGTGCGCTGCCATCGACGAAGGACGTTGTACCGTTCCTCCAGCTCCAACGGCACGGTGGGGATCTCTGTTTCGGCAAGCCACCTCCGAGCCTCGCGCCGCAGATCGGCGATCTCGGTGATCTGCTCGACCGGCACAGGTGAAACAGCATTCATCTCAAGCTCCCGTGTAGGCCGGTGCGCGATGCTCGAAGAATGCTGCTACGGCCTCTTTGGCGTCTGAGTAAGCGGACAACTCGCCGGAAAGACCCTGCTCGAACTCGTAGCCGCCCTTGAGGTCCTGGTATTCGATCGCGTTGAGGCTGCGCTTGGCGAACCGCAACGTGACCGGCGAGTGCCGGACCATCTTGGCCGCCACGTCGTAGGCTACGTCGAGTAGCTGATCGGGATCGACGACTTTCAAGACGCCGCCCTGCTGCGCGAGTTCCTCGGCAGACAGCGGTTCGCCGGTGAGGTGCAGATAGCGGACCAACTGCTGCGGTACCAGGCGTGAGGCATGTTTGGCGCCGCCCATCACACCGACGTTGACCTCGGGAAGCGTGAAGGTGGCGCCCTTGGCTGCCACGACCAGATCACACGACGCTGCCAGGGCCAATCCGGTGCCCACGGCCACTCCGTGGACAGCTGCGATCACCGGCAACGGGCAATCGTAGATCGACCAGAACGCTTCACGGACCGCAAGCATGCGCTCACCGGCGTTTTCCGGCGTCATCGTCTGGAATTCGGTGAGATCGTTGCCGCCGCAGAAGTGCTTGCCGGCGCCGGTCAAGACGATCGCCCGAGCCTCGGGGAGGTACTCCTCCGTGTGGGTGAAGAACCACTTGATCTCTGCGTACATCTCGCGGGTGACCGCGTTGACCGGTGGGCGGGTAAGCCAGACCGTGCCTACCTTCTGATCGGTCTTCCATTGCAGAAATTGCAGATCCTTCATCGAGGTTCCTTTGTTCGAACGGGCGTAAGCAGGAGCTGTGACCGGCCGGGTGCGGATGGTCGCCTCCGTGAGGCGGCATGTCCTTGATCCCTAGTGGTTTGCGCCACGACCGGGTGTGCTTCTACTCACATTAGTAGGCCCCACTCCCTAGATATGTCAATAGCTCGTATCTGAAGATGTGAAACTGCTCAGAGCTAGAGAGTTCTGAGGATGCATGGTTGATTTTTCGTCCATTCGGAAGCATATGACCTGTTGAGGCCGCAAATGCCGCGCAGGAAGAGCTGCCGTTCCGCTAGTGAACCGCGGCAATGCGAGGGGCGCATCGCTAAGTGTTGAGCCGAAAATGTCAGGCAAACGTATCTTTCATCGAATCAAGCACGTAGCATCATGTAACGGAAGTTGTCCATGACTCTTATCGAAAATTGTGCATGCTGTTCGGACTGCGGCCGTAGTGGAGACTTCACCTACGCTCGTACGCAGTGCGCCTGCGCCGCCCCGCGTAGAAGGAGGCATTGTGTCCGATCGGCCCTCGAACGGCGGTAGTGCGGGGTACTGCGGGGGGACCGTCCGCCGCCGGTATATCGTCAGAAGGCTGTATCAACGGCTGCGCCGCCAGTCCGGACATCGTGTGCATCCGTATGGGCCTCGAGGAGGAAAAGGGGCGTCGTGACCGCATCGCAAACTGTGAAGACGTCCGCTGCCACGCGCCGGCGACCCCGTGACCGGCGTGCGCAGATACTCCACAACGCCAGTGAATTGTTCACGAAATACGGGTTTCACGCCGTGCGGATGGAAGACATCGCCGAGGCAACCGACGTCACCGCACGGGCGATCTACCGGCACTTCGCCAACAAGCAGGATCTACTGTCGCAGGTGGTCCTCGAAGACCAGGACCGACTGCTCATGGCAGCCCAATCCGCCGAGCGCTCCGAAACCGGCGTCTGCAGCTTAGAGGAGTTATTGACGCGGATGGTCGAGGCATCACTGGAGAGCCTTCGACTCGGCCCCCTATGGCAGCGAGAAGCACGGCACCTCACCGCCGATGACTTCGAGCGAGTGCGCGAGGGTACTCGTCGCATCGGAGGCGCGGTGCGAAGGGCCATTGAAAAAGCCGATCCCTCCAAGAGCAGATTCGGTGCCGACGTACGCGCGTGGATGGCGGTGAGCATCATCACCAGCCCAGGGCACTACGACCGGTCACTGTCACAGCGTCGCCTGTCCCCACTGCTGGTGTCTGCTGCGTTGGCAGCCATCAATACCCCCGAAAGCGCGTCAGCGTCACCCGAGTCCCGCGATGCGCCAGCGGCGGAGGCTCCAATCGCAAATGAACGACCAGGTACATCACGTCGCGAACAGATCATCGCAGCAGCGGCGCGCGCGTTCCGGGAGCGCGGTTTCGGTGGAGTCAGCCTCGACGAGTTCGGCATCGCAGGCCCTGCCGTCTACCGGTACTTCGACAGCAAGGCCGACATCCTTTCCGCCATGATCATCCGAGTACAGGAATGGATGGCCCTGGAGAGCTCCAGGGCCATGCATCACAGCGCCTCCGATGAACAGGTCATCGACGGCCTCGTGAGAGGTTATGTTCGTATCGCAACCGAAGCAACGGACCTGTTCGCGGTTTCAGTTACCGAAGCCCTCAACCTCCCCGCTAGTGCTACCGAGCGTGATCGGCGAATCCGCCAGGACGACCTCGCCGAATGGGTCAAATGGCTACGAACCTCGCGTTCAGAAGTCACCGAGGCAGACGCACTCGCGCTGGTGAATGCGGTTCGCACAGCACTCAACGATCTTGTCCGTATTCCGCACCTCTCACGACACGCCGAGTTCCCCGACGAGCTTGTTGCGTGCTCGATGAATGCTCTTCTAAATACCCCGATGCCATCGGCACGATCGGGTCGGCGGCGTGATGAATAACCGAGTAGGCGCCGGCGATGGTTGCGATCGCGACAAGAGCGCTGGTACCTATCGCGGCTTTCCTCACCCTCATGATCTAGGTATCGCCCCAAGTCGACGCAACGTGACAAGCGCGGGCAACACCGACTCCCTGGTTTGCTCTCCATCATCGATCGGCACTCCGCAGGTTTGAATATCCCGCATTACCAGTAGCGTCGTACGCTCCGAGGATCAGCACGGCAACCGACCGGCTGCAGCCGACGAAGCCGATCGCCAAAACCGAACTGCGAGTCCGGATTGCGTGCTTGATCCAGGCTCGGCTCCGCTGGCCCGGAAGGTAGATCGATGTCGACCGTTTGGCCAAAATTCCTTCCATTCCAGCACTGTTCGCGGCATTTAGCATGATTCTGCTGCTCTGATTTTCCCAGTGCGGGGGACGGTGATGGGCAGGCCGCCGACGTTCTGGATGATCGACTCCAGCTCGGCCAGCTCCGCCCGCCGATCCAGGTAGGACGCGCTCACGATGTCCAGGTCGTCGAACGCCAGGACGTCAAAGGGTGAGAATGTCACAGGGATTCGTCGTTGAAACGGCTTCGTCGCGTGTGCAATCCCCATGCGCCGCTGGAGCAGGCCGAACGAGGGCTTGCCGTGATCGAGTACGACGACCCCGCCGTCGAGAACGATGCGTCCGCGGCCGCCGATCTCGGGATATGAGGTGTCACCACGTTCATGGCGCGGGTCCACAGCACCGGCTCGCAGCCGCCCACCGAGGCCAGCATCCGGCACCCGTCGTACTTCATCTCGAAACTCCACGGACGGTCCGTGTTGTCCGGGAGTGTGCCGGCCGTGGCCAGCATGGGCGCGATCAGACGCATACGCCCGATTAAGCCCGTGACCTGGCCAAAGACGGTCCGCTTATTCCGGAACAGCGGTGATGTGGTCCGCCATAGTCATGTCAGCTGCGCGCGGTAGGTACTGGGTCAGTGCCAGGAGTTCCACCAGAGAACGATGGGCACCAGCCAAGGTGTCCACACCATCCAGCTGTCGCCCAACCCGTACGGGGGATCGGAATCACTGTCATCACCTCCGGGGTTAGTTGAAGCATTCGATCAATGCCACGATGGCACGCGCAATGTCCTCCGGCTCGGTTGGGTCAGGCGGTGATAAATCTGCTCGTTCGTGGTTCTCATACTGAGCTCGCGGGCGGCTGGGCGGTCATTCTCCGGTGATACCGACCCAGCCTCGAGCGATTCAGGTGCTACTCACCTGTGAAGGAACCCGGACGCTTCTCCATGAACGCGCTGACGGCCTCCCGGTGGTCGGCGGTGTGATGGGACAGCGCTTGCATGGCAGCGGACAACTCGAGCAAACTATCGAGACTCAGATGCTGGGATTCACGCAAAAGCTTCTTTGCCATCCGCACCGAGTTCGGCGGATTGACCGCTACGCGCTCCGCCAGCCCGCGCGCCTCGTCGAGCAGCTGCTCCGGGGCGACGACCCGGGAGACCAGCCCCCATTCCAGTGCAGTCGCCGCGTCGACGCGGTCCCCGGTCAACGTCATCTCGGCAGCGCGGGCCGCGCCGATCGCGCGTGGCAGCAACCACGCTCCACCGTCCCCGGGAATAATGCCCAGCTTGACGAAGCTTTCTGCGAAGAAGGCCGTGTCGGAGGCGATCCGCATGTCACACATGAGCGCGAGATCGCAGCCGGCGCCCACTGCGGGGCCGTTCACCGCCGCAATCAGGGGGACGTCGCAGTTGTACATCGCCCGAGGTATACGTTGAATTCCCTTCCGATAGCCCTCGCGCTGCTGGTGAGGCTTGCCTCCGAAGAGCCCGCGGCCTTCCGCCATGTCCTTCACGTTACCGCCCGCCGAGAACGCGGAACCGGCGCCCGTCACGATGACTGCTCTGGTCTCATGGCTGGCATTGACAGCGGCCACGCACGCTACGAGCGCGTCGATCACGTCCTCGCCGGAGATCGGGTTGCGCTCTTCGGGCAGATTGATTGTCCAGGTCTCGATAACACCGTCGCGCTGGACGAGAACGGGATCATCCATGAAAGTTGCTCCTTGTGTGAGGGTCAATCAGTCACGATGACTGACTTATAGTTGTCGGTCCCGACTTCGGCTGCAGTCCGCAGATTGTTCAGTATCGGCACGGCCGAGATCTCGGAATCAAGGACGGCAACGCCGACTACGCCGTTTCCGCAACATTTGATGGCATCGACGAGTTTGTCGACGTGGTGCCCTCCGCTCACCTGCTGAGCGGAGGGCACCACGTCCAGTTGATCGGGGGCGCCGACGTTCAGTGAGAACCGAGGGTGGGTTCCGGCCTCTCGCGCGACCGAGGTGGCCGAACGAGAAGTCGGAGTCGCTCGCCGAAAGTCGGTCAGGCCGGCTTCGAGGCTCGTTCGGTCAGAGTCTCACCGCCGATGGCCCAATCGTCCTTCGACACTTCTTCGATCGTCACCCAGACACTTGCCGGTTTCGCTCCTGTCGCGTCCACGTATGCAGCGGTCAGCTTTTTCAATAGCTCACGCTTTGCTTCGGCGGATTGGCCGGGGGTCTGGGTCACATGCAACAGCGGCATAGCGTGCTCCTTGAGGGTTTTTGTTGGGGAAAGGCACTCGACAAACCGCTTCGCTAATCGAGATCAGTTGATCGGTGGGAACCGTGCCACGGCCAAGGGTAACAGCCTTGAGTATCGATTAAAAAGGTTGGGGTGCAACGAATATGATGATACAAGGTTGGTGTGTCGTGTCACTTAGCTTGCAGTAAAGCAAGTGTCAGATAGCCATTCTTCATGGTGGATGAGATCATCTGTGGAATAACCGCGTTGACAACGCGTCGGTAGGACGGTGCCTGGAAGGCGAGCCCTCCGGGGCCTTCAGGGTTGATGGGCGAAAGCGCGCGGTACGAACATGAGTTTTCTGAGCAATTGTGAAACACCATTACGAGATTGGGCGTGAATCTATGATCGAACTCGATCGCGACTGGCCGCGGCTTCACGTGGTGGCCGCGACCGCCCCGCCGCACTGCGCGACGACGCCGAGGCGCTGCGGGAGTGGCCGACGGCGCGACTTCTGCGAGTCGACGGGCTCGGGCAGGTTCGTCTCACGGAGAAGCGTGTGCTGCTGGAACCGGTCTCCGACCGCTACTTCGAGCCTCCCGAGCATGCGGTGCTGCTCGGTGTCTTCGACGGGGACCACGAATGGGCAGTGTGGGGCGACGAAGGTTTCAATGGTCGCTTACTTCCAGGCCGGTGCGATGGCTCGCTTGGATCGGGTTGGACGAGGCGTTCGCGCTGTGGGGTGGACCGCCGCTGATGTTGCGGATGGACAACGGACCGGAGTTCGTATCCACTGTGCTGCAATCGGTATGCCGTCCTCGGAACGCTCCCGAATGACGGATTTCACGGGTGTTGCGGCCCCGCTACTCCGGCAATACCCCGGAGCGGCGTAGAGACGCAACTTCGTTCTCGGAAAATCCGAGCTCGTCGAGAACAGCGTCGGTGTCGGCGCCGCGGTGGCGAGGGCCGAATCGCACCGAACCGGGGGACTCGGACAGCTTTACTGGTACGCCGACACCTCGGTACCCGTCGCATTCGATCACCATCTTTCGGTGCCGCACCTGCGGAAGGTTGAGTGCCTCCCCGACGTTGTTCACGGCCCCCGAGGGAACACCGGCCAGTCGAAGCGCGGCGGCCAGGGCCTCGCGCTGCCAACCGCCGATGAGTCCGCCGAGGACCTTGCGCAGCTGTACTGCGTTCGCCATACGATCGGTATTCGTCGTGAACCGTGGATCCTCGGCGAGCCCCGGCGCGTCCAACGCGTTGGCGAGCGAGCGGAACTGCCGGTCGTTGCCGGCACCAATGAAGAACGGTCCGTCACTGCAGATGAACGTCTCGTAAGGACAGATGGTGGGATGGGCGACGCCGGTGCGTTCCGGCGCGACGCCGGTAGCGAACCATTTGCCGGCGTGTGGGTGCAGGATCGACACCGCGCTGTCGAGCAGCGCGAGGTCGACAAGCTGCCCGCGCCCGGTCTCGCGCCGCACGTGCAGCGCCATGAGGATGCCGTTCATCGCATTGAGGCCGGTGATGATATCCACCAGCGGGATCCCGATCCGCATCGCCTCGCCGTCAGCTTCGCCGTTGATACTCATAAGCCCGGACAGTGCCTGAAGCACGGCGTCGTACCCGGGCGCGCCACCAAGCGGCCCGTCGGTACCGTACCCGGTGATCCGGCAGTGTATGAGGCGCGGGAACTCCGCGGCGAGTACTTCGTCGCCCAGGCCCCACCTCTCGAGCGTCCCGGCCTTGAAATTCTCGATCACGACGTCGGCCTCGGCGAGCATTCGGCGCAGGAGTTGCTGTCCTTCCTCGATTCGTAGGTCGACGCTGATGTTGCGCTTGTTGCGGTTGAGCCCGTCGAAGTACGTGCTGTGGTCTTCTCTGACGAACGGCGGGCCCCAACCGCGGGTTTCGTCGCCGGCTGGTGGCTCTACTTTCGTTACGTCCGCACCGTGGTCAGCGAGCATCTGCCCGCACAGTGGTCCGGCGAGCACCCGCGACAGGTCGACGACGCGAATGTCTGTGAGCGCGCCAGTCCGCGGAGGCAGCGCGGCTGAATTGGAAGAGGCGTCCCAGGCGTCGGCCGAAAGGGCGTTGACTGTCGAGTTGGTCATGGCTGCTCATTCTGGTGGGTATTGAAGGGTCGGGCCGGCCGAGGGGGAAGGTAAATCATGAAGCCACTAGGCATCCAATTGAACAGGGAGTGGGGTCGGAAGGCTCCGAGGCGACTAGACATAGATGGACCTGTATTCAAGATAGTAATCCAGCGCCTCAGGGCCGAACTCTCGCCCTATTCCGCTGTGCTTCACGCCACCGAAGGGGGAGCCCATGTCCATCGAAAAATAATTGATCCCCATTGTGCCCGACCTGATACGTGACGCGATATCTAGGCCATGCTCGTGATCCTCAGTAAAGACGACCCCGCCCAAACCGAAGACGGTGTCATTTGCGATACGAACGGCCTCATCCTCGGACCCGTACGGGATAACGGAGATGACAGGACCGAATATCTCCTCCTGTGCCAGTCGACTGTTATTGTCCACGCCTCCAAAAATAGTAGGCGAAACAAACCACCCTCGCGTTAGGCCATCAGGCGGCTCGGCGCCGCCACGGACAAGCTGGAATCCCTCAGACTCCCCAAGCCGGATATAGTTTCTAACTCGCTCTCGGTGTCGATCGCTCACCATCGGGCCCAAAGTGACCGCGTCGTCAAGCGGGTCCCCCATCGCCAGATCATCCACATAGGCAGCCAGGACATCTAGAACTTCCCGGGAACGACTATGGGGAACCAAGATACGGGAGTTTGTGGTGCACGTCTGCCCCCCGTTCTTGAACACAGCGTCGTCCAGGCTCCTAGCGAAGACATCCAGATCCGCATCAGGGAGCACAACGGCCGCCGACTTGCCACCGAGCTCGAGCGATACCCTCTTAAGGGACCGGCCTGCCGCCTCGCCTATCGCCTGCCCTGCAGCCGTTGACCCGGTAAATGCAATCTTGTCCACACCCGGATGAGCCACAAGGGCCTCGCCCGCGCGGACGCCACCAGCAACAATGTTGAGGACTCCAGGCGGCAGACCTGCATCTTCCGCTGCTTCCCCGAGCACGTAGGCGTCAAGCGCAGTTTCGGGGGCTGGTTTCAAAACGATAGTGCACCCAGCGGCGAGAGCAGGAGCGATCTTGGCCATAGCCAGCAACTGAGGATAGTTCCACGCAACGATTGCACCAACAACACCGACTGGCTCTTGCCGCACAATGGTGTGCCCCTTCTTGCTGGGGCGGCGAGTCTCAAAAGTCCGTGCCTCGGCGAGCTCAGCCATTGAACGCAGTATCGCTACCGGGGCCGCAGCGTTACTGATAATCGATAAAGGCCTAATCATGCCATTCTGCTGACTGACCAAGCGCGCGGTGGATTCTCCTCGGCGCTCGAGGCTATCGGCGAACCGCCGCATAGTCTCGGCCCGTTCGTGCGGGGTGGAACGCCCCCAGGGGCCGTTGTCGAGTGCCGCCCGCGCGGCCAAAACAGCTTCGTCAATCTCCGAAGGACCACCCATTGCGGCAACGCCCAGCGGCCGCTCGGTTGCTGCTTCTGCAATAGTAAATAATTCTGGGTCGACAGCTTCTCGCCACTGACCGTTAATATAAAACTGTCTGCGGTCGGCGCCACCGGCTGGGGGCATAATGTAACCTCTCTGAAGTGGTCATATACCTTGTCTTCCAAGGTTGCTTACGAAAGACGATTACGGTCAATGCGCTGCCGCAGCCAAACGAAGGGCAAAGCGCTGGAGCGTCTACAGTTGAAGCGAATGACTAGATGACTGCTCGGCACCGTACCGATCGGTCCGTCTCGGGCCAGATCGAACTCCGTACGGACGGCCCACATCTAGGGAGATCAGGCCGGCCTACTGTGCGACGCCACGTCGATTCACCTGCGCGGTGCGGACGGTGCCTTGTGACTTACCTTGACCGAACTGCTCGAGAGTGGTCGCATTGCAAAACATGTACAGCACATCCAGGTCTGTTCCGCCAAACGTGCACGCAACAGCCCAGGCGTCAGGCACGAGAACGGAATCGGTGATCTCGCCGCTCTCCTCAACGCGATAGAAGCCGCTCTCCGGACCGTTGGTCACGCCATTGCCGAACCAGACGCCACCTTCGGTGTCCAGTGCAATCCCGTCAGGGTGCATGCTCTCGTCGAGTTGTGCCCACACTCGGAAATTAGTCAAAGAACCATCGGCGTTTACGTCAAAAGCATCAATCCGGTGACCGAAGGTCTCCGCGAGGAGCAAAGTTCGACCGTCCGCACTAAGAGCAGCTCCGTTCGGGAATATCGCATCGCCTTCAACTCTGCTTACGTTGCCCTCGGGTGTTACGTGGGCCAAAGTTGTCGCCTTCGGATCCTCAGCCCCGAGGTCAAAGCCAAAGTTGCCAATGTAGGCATGTCCGGACGGCGATACCAGCATGTCGTTCGCCATTCCGCGGGCGATATGCGCGATATCGGCGTACTCGCTGACGGATCCGTCGGGCGCGATTCGCACAACCTTCTTCTTCGTCGGATCCAAGAGGACCACTAAGACCGATCCATCCTGTAGGAAACCGAGCCCAGACGGTGACTCTTCGAGCGTCGCGAATGCAGTGTGGCTGCCGTCCTCTTCGAAATGAAGGACGTGCTTGCCAAAAAAGTCGCTGGCCCATAGTCGACCATCGTGCCAGCGTGGTGCTTCGAGGTAGCCATGCCCACTGGATATTGTCTGCAGTGAATGGTTCTTCATTGCCTGCCCTTTCGGTGGTAGATATGGCGATTGCAGCTTCGAGTTAACGCATCCTAGGCGCTGGTCACGCCTCAAATTGCACTACGGTGTATTTCGCCGCGAACTTGGAGAGCAGCTCCTTTGCGCGAATATGAGCAGGATGCACGTCGTACTCGGCGTAGCCTGTTGGATCATGAAACGCAGCGGAAATCCCGTAGTCGCTGCTCACGTCGCGCGAACTGATGTCTCTTCCATGAGCGTAGGCATGTAGCAGTTCTGTACATTCGGCGGACAGCTGATCAAGCGCAATTGCGAAAGCCGATATATTCGAGTCATCGATCGACCGGGTCCATGATATAGCGACCAAGTGATGAAAAGTCATGACACGGTCAGCCCATCGGTATATCCGGACTCCTTTTCCTTCTGCCAGAACTGCAAGTATGTCGGTACGCCGTTTAGATACTGCAGCATCTGCATTTTCTTGCCCGGAATGTTGCCCCCGTTGTACCAAGACTTCGCCCGATTGAATAGCGCCGTGTCGTCGGTCTCGTTGATGTGCGCGGTCCAAGCTTTGTCCGCTTCAACTGTCGATTCGAAACGGGTGAGTCCGTTTGACCGAAGAAATTCGAAAAAGTCGACCATGACCTCGCCCTGAAGCTCGGCGTTCGTGGACCCGTTCGCAAATGCAGCAGGACTCTGGGGGCCGTAGACGAAAATGGCGTTCGGGAACCCGGCTGTGACTGCTCCGAGGTACGCGTCTACGCCCTGGCTCCATTTGTCACGTAAAGTGACGCCATTGGCGTTCTGAACGTCGATCGAGGTTAGTGCGCCGGTGTTGTTGTTGAAGCCTGTAGCGAGAACGATAATGTCAAACTCGCCGTGCTCGACTCCGTCGGCTGTGCGAATCCCAGTTTCGGTGAATCCGACGATCGGGGTCTCTTTGGTGGAGACAAGAGAGACGTTCGTCTGGTTCATCACCTCATAATAGTTTTGATGGAGGGCCGGCCGCTTGGCTCCGAAGGGATGAGGGGCGATTTCTGGGACCAGCAGCTCTGCTTTGACTGGGTCTTTGATCTGGGGCTTGATCTTGTTCTTCCAGAACTCATATGTCAGCGCATTTGTTTCGTCATTGAATAGATAGTCCGAGAAATTTCCCAGCCAGAATGCGAATCCGCCCTGATTCCATAGGCGCTCAAAGACAGCATTGCGCTCGTCCTCTGGGGTTTCGACACCGCTCCGGGGGTCAAAGTCGTAGTCGATCGCTGCGTGGGTTTCGCGACATTTCGCGGCAACCTCGGGCATTTTGTTCTTCAGGGCGGCTTGTTCCTCATCATCCAAGTACTTCTGTTGCATAGGCAACGAAATATTCGGAGTGCGCTGGAAAACCGTGAGGTTTTCGACTACTGGGCCTGCTTCCTGCACTACCTGAACAGCGCTTGCGCCAGTTCCGATAATCGCGACGCGCTTTCCCGTCATGTCCAGATCGGAACGCCATCGGGCGGTATGAACCAGTTCTCCTTGGTACGCATCCATATCTGGGATGGATGGTGTGTAGGGTTCCGTGGTCGACCCTGTAGCGAACACCACAAACCTTGCCCGGAAAGTGGCTCCGTCCTGTGTTTCGAGGTTCCACATCCGCTGCTCTTCGTCGAACGTCGCGCCCACGACCTTAGTGTTGAATCGACTGTCCTTGCTCAGGTCCAGTTTGGAATCAACATAATTGAAATAGCTACGCATTTCCTCATGATCGGGGTACATCTGCGAGAAGTCCCAATCCTTCCAGAGGTATTCGTCAGTGAACTGATATACCGGTGCGTGGCTGTCCACCCTTGCTCCCGGATAGCGATTGAGGCTCCATGCCCCGCCGAAACCGCCACTGGCTTCAAGGAGGATCACAGAGAATCCCCGGTCCCGAAGATGGCGTAGCTGATAGATGCCACCGAAACCACCACCGACAACGATGACGTCATAGGTAGGTGTTTCTGCAGACTGTGCCAGGTCGTTCTTTGGAGCGTGGATTGCGGTCATCGATTTGGACCTTTCGAACGCTGAGATGGGGCAGGGTTGCCGCTCGCTGTAGCCCTCTGAACAGAGGTGATTAGAGGGCCGAACGAGCTGGAGGGGAGCGAGACCTGGAACCTGTGTGACTGCGACCAAGTCTCGCTTGGGATGTGGTGTACACCATAGGCTTCAGGCTTCAAGTCCGCAACTAAAGAGAATAATTCATAACTACGTAAAACACGGACGATTCAGTAGTGTTTTGCTGCGTTGGCCGCGCGGCGCGGGCGGGCGATGGCTGGAGCGGCGAGCACGATGGTCGGGTACGCCTCGATCGACTCGCGGGTGCGGTGGAAGACCGGTCGGGCCTTCAGTTCGGACTTGGCGAGGCGGAAGAACTGCTCGACTTTCCGCAGGGTGTGATAGGTGGCCACGACCGCCTTTCCGACCATCGCGGTCGGCTCGATGTCGGTGACGTAGCCCTTGTGGCCGGCGGACTGGCGGGCCCGCTCGATTGATGCCTCATCCAGGATGACGCTCTGTCCGGTGACCTTGACGGATCGTTACCTTCGTAGTGGTTCTGCCCGGTCGCCTACGCGCCGGGTGCGGTCGATCTGCGCGTTAGTGGTGCGCCGGTCGCGTTGGGCGCGCTGCCACTTTTAGTGCCGCACCACCCTGCGGTCGCGCCGGTCAGGGCCCTGGCCCATCGAGCGGGTCAGCTCCGCGGTGTCACCTTCGGCGATAGTGTTACCGCGGCGGCCGAAGTGATCCTCGAGTTTCCCTGGGGGCCTTGGAGGTTCGGGAGGCGACGATGAACGACGGCCCCGCAGGTTGGCGTCGATCGTGTTTCGGGGCGTGCCTGGACGCCGATGTCTTCGAGCGCCCGGTCGTGTCGAGTTTGCCGTTCGGCTCGATCAGTCGGGCGCACACTAGCGACTTTGAATGTCTCATCGCCGATCTCATCGAACCCCAGCGCCTAGTACGTCCCGGCCAGGTCGGCCCACAGGACCTCGCTGGAGTGCGAGCGCACCACCGCATCCCCGCCCGCGCAGACCTGCGACTCCGGCTCCAGCTCCAGCTCCAGCTCGAGACGCGTCTGATCAGCGTCGATCCTGCCCCTGCCACCGCCATCAACGTCGTGGGCTCGACTAACCTGCGGGTCGCCTCGCCCCGCGCGTTCTTCGCCGCACCGGGAACGACCCCAGTGGCACGAAGCTCTCCTGTTGCGGGAGTCCCAGCACCAGCCGTTGGAGTCACTGCTCTCGAGCTGTCGGCCGCTCTGTGGGCGCGCGCGCATCACAGCGAGGTCCACCGTGAGGCGCTGGCGGCGTTCGCGGGCAAACGCGCCGGCAAGTATCAGGGGCGTTGACACGAGAGATCGCGTTCGTCCTACATCTTGTGAGAACGTTCGTGCACTCGGCATTCGCACGGAGTCGCGCGCCTAGCGGTCAGCGAAAGCCCCACTCCTCGGCGTGCCGGAGACAGATCTTAACGAGCTCGTCGCGCCGCTCTATGATCGTCTCGCGAACGCCGACCACACCGAGTGTGGCGATGGTTCGGCCGCGTTCCCGGAGAGCCACCGACACGCCGTCACCGCGTTCGACAGCCACGCCCGGGGCTGCACACACGCCGGTCGCCCGTAGTGCCTCGAGGGCGTAGAGGAACTGCTCGATGTAGTCGGCGTCGGCCACCGGGCGGGAGTTGAGGTAGGCCCAGATGTCGCGCTGCTCGCGGTCGGCCAGTAGCAGCCACCCCGCGGACGTGCGCAGCAGGGAGCGCCGCAGGCGGTTCTCCGCCAGGTACGCGTACTCCGGTTCAGAGGAGACGTGGTCAACGTAGAACAGGTCGTCGCCCACCGAGGTGGACAGCGCGATGGTCAGTCCGGCCTCGGCGTGCACTTGCTGGAGCTGTTCGTGACTTATCGACGTGACCGGGGGGCGTCCCGCGATGACGTTGAGCAGGTAGGGCGCTGTACCGAGGGTGTAGATACGGTCGCGCTCGTCGAGGTAGCCGACGGCGACGAGACCGTTGAGCAGCCCATGCACCGAACTCACTGGGGCGTTGAGAGCCTTTGCCACGGCCGTGAGGGTGAGACCGGCACCGGAGCGGGCGACGAGTTCGAGGATTGCCGCGACCCGGTCGATCATGCGATGGCGGGGACGCTCGGGAACCTGCTCGAAAGGTACAGCTCCGGCGGCCGGAGAAGTTTCCGTCATTGCGAAAGCGTAGCAATGGCATCCACGCTCACTAGATAGCGTATATACGTAGTCCGCTTCGCTATTGTGTATCTCTGGCGTTTCTGGAACACTTTCCAAGTGATGCGGGGCATCCTTCGCGGCAGGGCGACCCGCGGTCTGGACCGACCCTTGATTTGACTGTGCGCACTCCCCGAACGCGGCACAGTCGACCCCGATCGCCCGGGCGCCGCCCGGGCAGGACTCATCAGGAGGCCCCATGAGTTCGACTCTCGCGCCACCGACCACGGTGGCGACCGATGAGATGAACGCCCTGCGTGCCGAGGTACGCGCGTTTCTCGCCGAGGAGGTCGACGCCGGGCGGCTCATACCCTGGATCGACACCTGGCTCACCCGCTGGGACGAGGACTTCACCCGACGCCTCGCCGAACGCGGCTGGGTCGGGATGACGATCCCCACGGAGTTCGGTGGCCGCGGCCGAACCCACCTCGAGCGCTTCGTCGTCACCGAGGAACTGCTCTCCGTGGGCGCCCCCGTCGCCGCGCAGTGGGTCGCCGACCGGCAGATCGCCCCGTCCCTGCTTCGCTACGGTACCGAGGAGCAGAAGCACGATTACCTGCCCCGCATCGCCGCCGGCGAGTGCTGCTTCGGCATCGGCATGTCCGAACCGGACGCCGGCTCCGACCTGGCCAGTGTCCGCACCAAGGGCGTTCAGGTCGACGGCGGCTGGCGGATCACCGGGACCAAGGTGTGGACCTCCGGGGCCCAGTACGCGGAGGCCTTCATCGCGCTGTGCCGCACCGAACCGCTCGACACCTCGTACCGTCACGCGGGTCTGAGTCAGTTCATCGTCGACCTGCGCAGCGAGGGCGTCACCATCCGGCCGATCGTCTCCCTCTCGGGGGACCACCACTTCAACGAGGTCGTCCTCGAGGACGTTTTCGTGGCGGACTCAATGGTCTTCGGCACCCTCGGTAACGGTTGGGAACAGGTCAACTCCGAGCTCGCCTTCGAGCGCAGCGGCCCTGAACGGTTCCTCTCCTCGTTCCGCCTGTTCGCCGCGGAGATCGGTGCGATCTCCACCGGAGCCCTGCCCGAGCGCAGCGACCTCGGCCGGACCGTGGCCCGGATGGCCGGACTGCACAACCTCAGCCAGAACATCGCCGGCGCGCTGCAGCGCGGTGAACCCGCCGACACCCCGGCAGCCCTCGTCAAGCTGCTCGGCACCGCCACCGAGGGTGACATCGTCGACACCGTCTCCACCCGGCTCGGCGACGAGCTGGCACCCGGTTTCGCCGGCACGAACGGCACCGCCGCGGTCGCCGAGATCCACGGCCTGCTGCGCGCGGGCCTCCACCAGCGCCCGGGCTTCACGCTCCGCGGCGGCACCAACGAGATTCTGCGCGGCGTCATCGCGCGGGGACTGGGGATGCGCTGATGACCACCGCCACGACCGTCGACCTCTCCGTCGACGAGGACCTGCAGGCGATGCTCTCCGACGTCGTCTCCGGTTTCTCCGGCCCCGACGTCCGGCCCGACGCCGACGCCGTGTGGTCGACACTGCGGGAGGTCGGCGTCGCCCGGCTCACCGCGCCCGAGGACGCCGGGGGCAGCGGAGCCGGCTGGGCCGAAGCCGCCGCGCTCCTGCGCACCGCGGCTGCCGCCGGTGTGGCCGTCCCGTACGCCGAGACTGACCTGCTGGCCGGGCCGCTCCGGCGCGCCGCCGGGATCGACGACTCGTCCGACTCCACCGCCACCGTCGCGCTGCTCGATTCCTCGGGGACCGCGCACGGTGTCCCGTGGGCCGGTGCCACCGCCACCGTCGTGTGCGTGCGCCCCGCCGGCGATACCCATGAGCTCGCGGACGTGCCAACCGACCGCTTGACGATCACGACCATTGAGGGCATCTCGGCAGTGCCGACCGGCTCTGTCACCGTCGGTGAGGGCATCTCCTGGTCACCCGTACCCACCGCGGCCGTCGAGGCGTACGTCCTGCGCGGCGCGCTCGCCCGTGCATTGCAGTGCGTCGGCGCGATGGACGGCATGCTCGCCTCGGCGATTGAGCACACCACCGCCCGCAGCCAGTTCGGTCGCGCCCTGGCGAAGTTCCAGTCCGTGCAGAACCTCGTCGTCGACATCGCCGCCGAGTCCGTGCTGGCCCGCGCTGCCGTGGACACCGCGCTCGCCGACGCCCTCACCGACGACCTCGACGGCGAGCTGTCCCAGTTCCGCGTTGCGGTCGCGCGCAGCGTCGTTTCGCAGGCCCTGGCCGTGGCGGTGCGCAACGTCCACCAGGTGCACGGCGCGATCGGGACCACCCACGAGCACACCCTGCACCGGGTCACCCTTCCCGCCCTGCAGTGGCGCGGCGAGTTCGGGTCACCGGCGTTCTGGGAGGGGTTCCTCTCCCGCGCGGCCATTGTCGGCGGCATGGACGGTGCGTGGCCGATGGTCGCCGAGGGCGCCCGCGTCGAGGACTCCGCGAGCCGGTACCTCGACGCCGTGATCGCAAGGTCCGTGTCATGAAAACGGAACCGCCACGATCTCCTCCGTAGCCGAGCCTTCAGCTCCCTACTCGAGGCCGAACACAGAAACCGACCACAGAAACCGACCACAGCCGACACCCTCACACCTCCGCCCACCCGTGACGCTCGGCGGTTCGGATCGTCACCGGCGTAGCCCGGCCGCCGTGGTGGTCAGCGGCCGCCCGGGGTGCCGGGGACATGTCGTGCCGGTTCTGTGAGCCCGAGGGGGGTCATAGTGGAACGTGATGTGAACACGACGAAAGGAAGATCGTGGACCATAGCGCGCTGTTGACCGACGCCTTCGATCGCATTCAGGAGACCGTGCATTCCACGCTGGCCGATCTCCCCGCCGACGCCCTGACGTTTCGGGTGGACGCGAAGGCGAACACGATCGCCTGGCTGATCTGGCATCTGACGCGAGTGCAGGACGACCACGTCGCCGGTGTCGCGGGCACCGCGCAGGTGTGGACCTCCGGCGGGTGGGTGGAGCGCCTCGACCTCCCGTTCCCGGTTGCCGACATCGGTTACGGGCACTCCGCGGACGAGGTGGCGAAGGTTCGGACCGGCGCCGGCCTCCTGCGGGAGTATCACGATGCCGTGCACGACCGCACCGTCGATTACGTCCAGTCGATCGGCCCGGACGACCTCGACCGGATCGTCGACGAGAATTGGGATCCGCCAGTCACTCTCGGTGTCCGGTTGATCAGCGTCGTCTCCGACGATCTTCAGCATGCCGGGCAGGCGGCGTACGTCCGCGGCATCTACGAGCGCCGCTGAGCCCGCGACGACGTCTCGTTGGCGGCGAGCCACGCCTCGACTCGTCGCCGGGAGCGTCGGCCGACGCGGTCACGGACCGCCGGACTCACTCTGGCTGCACCGTGCAGCGTCCCGTTCCCCGCCAGTGCCAGCGGAACGAACCAGGCGGGCACGACCGGCAATCCGAGTTCCTGCATGCCGCGCTTGCCGGAGAACAACCGCTGGATGCTGAGCAGACGCTGGCGGTTGAGCCGGCGTCGCAGGGACTCTGCATGCGGGTAGTGGAAGGTGGCCCACGACTTCTGCAGTGAGTCGGCCAGCACCCTGGAGTTGTCGTCGGGACCGGGAGCGAACATCCCGATCTGGCACATGTTGCGGCGTCCGGTGTTCTCGTCGTCGACCAGCCAGTGCTCGTCGATGCCCATCAGCCAGCCGATGTACCGCCACAGATGCATGACGTCGCGGCCCTCGTCGGCGGAGACCCACACCCCCAGCGACCGGAGTCCGACGAGGAATGTCGTCGAGAAGAGGGCGAGCGTCCCGGCCTGATCCGACTGGTTGATCGGCATGCCCCAGTCGGACACGTCCCAGTTCTCGTCCTGCAGCAGGGTCAGGTTCACGAACGCGTGCATCAACCGGACGTGCACGGACAACTGCCAGCCCCGGCGGTCGCGGTCCATGCCACCGGGCAGGACGCACTCGTACCACCACCGCACGGTCTCGGCCACGCGCTGACCGGCGCCGTCCCCGACGAGCCTGCCGGTGGCCACGAGTTGGCGGGAGGTGGCGGCGCTGCGGTAGCCGTTCATGAGGGAACCGGTCGCGAGCAGGTCGAGTCCGGTCATGCCGCTGCGCAGGCAGACGGCGGCCCCGTGCTCGAGGCGGCGGTCGTCGACCCACGACGGCCGACGGTCCACTGCGTCGAAGAACGCGACCAGCGGTTGCGCGGCGTCGGGCACGCTGCCGATGCCGTCGGAGAGTGCCCGGGAGAACTGGGCCATCGTCACGGTCTTGTCGACGAGGACGGCCCGCGCCAGAGCGGCACCGATCTCGTCCTGACCGACCACCGCCCGGGCGTGGAGTTCCCGCTCCGCCGGGGTGGGCGTCGGGTCGCCGTGCACGAACCGCGACAGCGTCCGCATCGAGCGGCGACCCCACTCCGAGTCCATGTCGAACCGCCGCGGCGGCGTGAAGTCGGAGAAGCCGGGCGCCGACTCCCGGGACTGGGTTTCTGTCATTGCGGTGCACTCGATTCGGTAGTCGAGAAGGGGGCGTCTTTGTGCCTCAGCCCCGGCTCGCGGGGCTGTGAGTTACAGTTCACCCCACCGAATCGGACGGGTACAAGTCGCATTGTGAGGCAGACCGGGAGGGTTCAGCGAATGGGCACTGGCCAGCGGAAAGACCCCTCCCAGCAGCGGTCGCAGGAGACGGTCGCGCGCATCTTGTCGGCAACTGGTCAGGTTTTGCGGGCCAAGGGTTACACCGGCTGCAGCACGAACGCCATCGCGGAGGCCGCCGGCATCTCGAAGGGGTCGGTGTACCAGTACTTCGCGAACAAGGACGAAATCATCGAGGTCCTGATCGACAAGATCATGGAAGAAACCACCGCCACGTTCGGGACGCAACTCGAGCAAGCCGTCGCGAAGGGCACGTTCCTGAAGGACGCGGCGCTGCAGTCCCAGCTCCTCGCCGTCCTGGACAGGTATCGCGACATCCTCGGTTCGCTGCTCAACGACGCCCCGCACCTTGCCCTCACCGCGCACCGTTCGGTCCGGATCGAGGAACGGTGCCGCGACCTGTTGCGTACGTATGTGACGTTGAATCCGTCGGCGATCGGTCCGGATGTCGACCTCGAAGCCCTGCTCCTGGTGCTCACCGTCAGCTACCGCGAGGTGAGCCTCGAATATCTCCGCCGCGACCTCCGCGAGCGGCGAAACGAGCTGGCCACCGTCCTCTACGACATGACGATGGGCGGCCTCGCCGGGCGCGCGAAACGCGGGGTGTAACGCCGAGGGGGCTTCGAGAGAAATACACAGTGAGCCCATGGCGCTGTCGGACCCCGACCCGGCAGCGCCAGGGGCCTTCTTTTTTGCGACGGCCGCTCCTACCGCCGCCGCCTGGTCGGCGACCCCGGCACCTCCAGCCACACGACCCTCTCGAGCGCACGCAGATCGCTTTCGATCCGCCGGAACAATTGATACACGGCGATGAAGGCGAAGATGCCGCCCAGACACAGCGCGCGCACCGTCGCGTTCACGGCGTCGCCGGTGCTTCCGCCGACGAAGCTGAGCCCGGCGACCCCGATCAACGGGACGGCCGCGGCGACGGCGAGGTACCGCGGCATGCTCCGGCCGAGGGCCCGGATGTTGCGTCCGTCGTTTCCGCGCAACTCGCCGTGCGACAGCAGGATCGGGCAGAGGCATCGCACCGCGTAGAACGTGAGGATGAAGAACGGGTAGGCGAGCGCGACCGCCCCGCACACGGCCAGGGACGCGAGGAGTTGCGTGTATGCGCGCAACGGAATCCCGCCGGCGGTGATCTCCAGGGCGACCGGGTAGGCGACGCCGGCGACGACCCACAGCCCGAAGCTGACCACGACCGCGCGATGGCCGAGCCCGAGCGTCGTGGCACGCGCCTTCTCCAGCACCTCGGAACTGTAGGTTCTGCCGTTGCGGAGACCGCGCGGCACCGTGAGCGCGAGTCGACACCAGTAGACGATGAGCACTGCGCCCAGCGGGAACGCGATCCCGCCGATCACCAGATGCACGAATTCGAGATCCTCCTGCGCCTCGACGGGCAGCGTCGCGATGATCAGCACCTTGTTGTAGTAGTAGTTGTATCCGGCTGCCAGCAGGTTCGGGATGCCGACGGCGGCGATCACGATGGGAAGCGCCCACCGCCACATCGTGGACCGCACGCTTCCCGGCGCCGGGTCGACGAGATCGCGGGCGTGCGGGTCGAGGCACAGCGCGAACTGCCGTGTCAGCTTCCGGCCACTCGACCACCGATCGTCCCGGTCGGGTGCGAGCGACTTCACCAGGATGCGCCGCAGCGCGGCGGGACAGTCCTCGGGAAGCGCGGATCGTTCCGGGTCCACTCCCCGGCGTCGGGACTCGAGAAGGACCTGAGGCGACGGCGGTGACGTGGTTCCGTCGTCGTCCGGGAACGGGCGTGCCCCGGTCAGCAGTTCCCACAGCATCACGCCCAACGCGAAGATGTCGCTGCGGGTGTCGAGGTCGGACGCGGTCCGGTGGATGCTCGGGTCGATCACCTCGAGCTGTTCGGGCGACATGTAGGCGACGGAGCCGCCGATGAATCCGCCGGCGCCGCGATTCTCGACGCTGTCGCTCGAACTGACGTTGAAGTCGGCCAGCTTGGGGATGCCTTCGAGCCCCAGCAGCACGTTCGCCGGTTTGATGTCGCGGTGCAGGACGCCGTGCTCCTCGGCGTAGTCGAGCGCGTCGGCCAATCGCAACCCGATCCACGCGACCGTCTCCGGCCACGACAGTGCCGCGATCTCGTCCCGCACACTCGAATACTCCGGCTTGATCTCGCCTCTCTCCGCGAGGATCCGGTCGACCGAATCGAGCAGCAGCTGTCCGGATCGCTGCTCCGGCGGGGTCTTGCGGACCAGCCGCACCACGTCGAGGAGCGTGCCGCCGGGCACGTATTCCATGAACAGCACCCGCAGCCGGCGGTCCTCCAGCACCCGCTGGTCGTAGACGCGGACGATGTACGGGTGGTCGAGCTGCGCAAGTGTCTGCGGTTCGTTGCCGATGTTGCGGGAGATCTTCAGCGCCACCCACCGCTGCATCGAACGCTGCCGGGCGAGGAACACCCGCGCGAACGCGCCGTGACCCAGTTCCATCATCAGGTCGAAATCGTCGAGGCGTTCACCGACGTCGAGGTCGTCGCCCGGGCCGAGTTCCGCAGTGATGGTGCGCCGGTCCATGCGGCGGTCGTGTTCGAGGAGGGTCTCGAACCGGGCCGCCTGCTGCGGGTATTCGGTGACGTACTCGTCGGGATCGACGTCGGCGCCGCTTTGACGGCGGACCCGGTACTCCAGGTAGACGAGTTCCGGTGGCAGTGGTTCCGCGAGCAGCTCCGGGAATTCGAGGCAGTAGTCGGCGATGCGCTTCGGGTGGCCCGACCGCAGCCACCGGTATTCGAGGTCCACCTTGATCAGCTCGATCAGCGCGGCCCGCCTGATCGCGGCCGTGTCGGGGAGATACTCGGTGAGCTCGGCCGGCGAACCGGACGACTCCCAATCCGCGACGAGGCGCTCGACACCGCTTTCCACCACGAACACCGATTCGGCGCCCGACGTTGTCGACGGCGGCAGCTGGGTGTCCTGACCCAGTTCGGTGGGCGGCCCAGACGCGACCGTCGAATCACTCGGCGGGCGATCGTTCATGGCGGTCCGATTCCGGGCGTTGCAGATTCCGGGAGGTGCATGGGGGCGTACTTGCCAGGGTATTCCTGACGGTGCGCGAAGGGTACGGAACAGCAGGCCGTCACGCGCTCCCGGCGGGGCCGGAACCAGTGCGAGGGGTGTTCACCTATGGCGGGCAATGATGTGGTCCTTGGTACCTCCACGAACTGAACGGGCAGGTAATCACGACGTCGGCCCAGCCGGCGGGAAGGTCGCGGCCTTCTTCACGGCCGCGACCTCGCCGCCCTCGACGATCTGCACGTGCCAGCCGTACGCCTCGTAGCGGGCGGCGGTGTCCTCGGACAGCGCGATGGCGGTGTCGTCCTCCGGCGGCATTGCCGTCGAGTCGTCCCGACTTGACGGCACGGGCAAGGGACGACTGGATACGGTCCGCTGCGGCATTGGCCGAGGCGGTGTCGCGCTCGAGGCGCATAGGTATGGGTGTCGGTGAAGAAGTCGTACCGCGGCGCACCAGGCGATGGCGACGAACGGCCCAGGTGAATGGTTGGGAAGCAATTTCCAACCACTCCTGGGACCGAACACCAGGTGCGCCGCCGACGGACACCACACCGTCTATGGCTGGACGTGTGCGGTGACAGTCACCGCGGTGTCTGGCTGGACGGTGTTGATGAGGTCGCCGTGGCGGAGCCGGTCGAGTACGGCCGCCGCTGGGCGAGGAGAATGGGGACTGGTCTTACGGCGTCCCGGACCGCTATCTCCGTGGGCTGGGTCGCCTACTGGCGCGACGGCTACGAATGGCGCAAAGGCAGAAGCCGCCGTCAACGCCTACGAGCACCATCGCGTTGTCCTTCCTGGAGTGAGTCGGTAGGTCTCTCGAAGAGTCATGCGATGGCCGCCTTCGCGGGTTTGCGACACGCCGGTCAGATCCGATTCCGTTTCATGAATCATCATCTTCAATGGGCAGCCAGTGTTGCGAAGTAGGACACGAGTCACCTCATCCGTACTTCTAACCTTCTCAGGTGCGCAATCCGTGTGCATGTTCGGAACCGTTTCTTTCCCCCACTCGAGGAGTGACCATGGCCTTGTTTGCTGTGATCTGGTCGTATACCACCGATGCCTCTGTCAAAGAGGCTGCGCATGCCGAACACCTGATTTTCGTCAAGGATGCCGCTGCCCGAGGCATGCTGCAGGAGGCCGGCGCCTGGGCCGACGGCGCCGGAGCCCTACTGGTATTCCAGGCGGCCAGCGAAGACGCTTTGCGTTCCTTGCTTGCGGAGGATCCTTACGTCAAGCAGGGTGTCGTCGTAGAGCAGCGCATTTACCAATGGAATCCAGTCATAGGCCCTCTCGTCGGCATCTAGTGACAGTGGGGCACGCTCATACCCTGGTGGCTCGGTGTCGAGGTATCTTCACGGTTTTCCTTCGGTAGGTACCTGGTCGGCGGTGTTGGTCCAGACGAACGGCGCGCAGCGGGTGTTACATCCGTTGATGAAGGCGCGGATCTTGGTGGTCAGCTCCTTCACGGAGCCGAAGGTCCGCGGTGGACGGCCTGCCGTTCTCATTCCGAACCAACACCTCCACAAGCTTCATCCATGATGCCGAGTGGCGATGTCCGTGGCGGAGAACAGGGTGAAGGTGCGGTGTCGGGCGTAGTCGTGAGTGTGCTTCCCTCCCGAGCCGATCCGCATCGACTGGGTCGGCGTGGTCCGGTCCAAGGCCTGAATCTGCGATGTTTGGTCCACACAAGCACGATTGCGTTCAACTGCGAACAGTGAGTTTCAAGCCGCGGCAGTAAAGTCACCTCTCCGTCTATGACGGTTGATCTCTCTGTGGCTCAAGCTACGCTCCCGACTTGTGCTGTAGCTCCAGCGAAGGTGACCGCTGCCAACCCGCACCCTTCTCGCTTGACAACGACGTCGGAACTGCGGTGACGGGCATGCCTGCTTGTGAAGTCCAGTTTCGAAGTCTCTGCGGTCAAGACAGATTGGCGCGCGTGCGTCCCCAAGAATATGTTGCGCAAGGTTGTAAGGGGGCGCGGGTATGCCGCCAGGATCGACCATCTATGCCGCCCACCACTTCGATCCCGCTACGTTTGTCGTGCATCTTCCCGCTCGGCACGAGCCGGCCGAAGCGTCAGGCAGCAGCGAGTCTGATGCCTGTGAGTCTTCAAAACGCGCTGAGTGCAGGACATTTGAGGACAAGGAAGCGAATTTCCAATTCCTTTCGACTGCAGAACTGCCGAGAATGGTTTCGTACTGGCACGCCTGCCGCGCAGCACGGACGGCTGATCAGGCGATTCAACTCCGCGCCGGATGGTGAACTTCCAAACCAATTCTGCGCCTATATAGATCGGGGAACAAAGATGTCCGTAAACGTGGACCACCCAGCATTGCCGTCATCGATCGCTTTCGGGAGAACGCTGTATATCGCAGGCCGATGGAGCGCTGCCACCGACACTTACGAGCGGGTAGATCCCTCCGATCTCCGCCGCGTGACGGGAATCTACGCTTCGGCGACTCCCCGCAATGTCGAGGCTGCCTATGCGGCCGCCGGCCGTGCTCAACCAGCGTGGTCCGAGACAACAGCGATTCAGCGGTCGGACTTTCTTCGTTCTGCCGCTGACCTTTTGGAAATCCGCGTTCACGACGCTGCCCTGACGATCACCGCGGACATGGGGAAGGCGATCCGCGACGCACGCGCCGAGGTCCTGCGAAGTGTCGCCATTCTCCGCTACTACGCCGGTGAGATCCTGCAGCCCAGTGGAGAGACATACCCCAGTGCTGATTCACACACGATGCTGATGACGGTGGAGGAGCCGCTCGGCGTCGTTTGTGCAATCACACCGTGGAACTTCCCCTTCGCGCTTCCGGCATGGAAAATCGCGGCGGCAATAGGTTTCGGGAACACAGTTGTGTGGAAGCCTGCAGAACCGGCCTGCGGATCCGCAGTGTTTCTGACGCGGATCCTCGCAGAAGCCGGGTTGCCCGCGGGGGTCCTCAATCTGGTGACGGGCAGCGGTAGAAAGCTTTCGGGGGCACTCACCGGGAACGCGCGACTCGCAGCCTTGACGTTCACCGGTTCGGGTGCAGTCGGGTCGCGACTGCGTCAGGCCGTCGCCGATCGCAACGTGAAGGTCCAGCTCGAGCTGGGCGGCAAGAACCCGTCCATTGTTCTCGCCGACGCCGATGTCGAGGATGCAGCGCTACAGATCGTGAAGAGCGCCATGCTCCACACCGGACAGCGCTGCACAGCGACGAGCCGGGTCTACGTCGACCGCACCGTCGCTCCCAGACTACGAGAACTGGTGGTGAAGCATGCTGACGCGCTGGTCGTCGGTGATCCGTACGACGAAGCCACCGACATCGGGCCCCTTGCCTCGGTGGAGCAACGTGACACCGTGGCCGGTTACCTGCGACTCGCACGCGACGAGAACGCCGAGTTCCTTACGGACAGGGAGTTCGATTCCGACACTTGCTATATCGCACCGACAGTCCTTGCCGGGGTGTCCGAGACGAGCAGGCTCGTCAGGGAAGAGATCTTCGGGCCAGTCGTGACCGTGCAGGAGGTCGATGGATTCGACGGTGCGCTGAAGGCCGCGAACGACACGGACTACGGCCTGTCCTCTGGAGTGTTCACCAGAGACATCGCGACGGCGATGACCTTTATCCGGCGCACACAATCGGGGTTGGTACATGTCAATCGCGAGACGAGCAGTGTCGAGCCACATGTGCCGTTCGGTGGCCTCAAAGGCTCGAGCAGCATGAGCAGAGAACAGGGCAAGGCCGCACGTACTTTCTTCACAACCACCAAGACTGCGTATGTCCGCTGGACCTAGAAGCTGCACCGGACGAGCTTTCCCGCAATCAGTTCGTCACTTTCTGCGACACAGAGCGCAATCGACAAACCCCCAAGTAGCCCTTGACATCAAGAGGAGGCCAACATGAGCACTGCCGCACCAGCCGTGACCGAAGTACTCGACGTTCTCGTTGTAGGAGCCGGATTCGCCGGGCTGTACCAGCTCGAAAATCTGCGGAGTCGAGGCTATTCGGTGAAAGTAGTCGAGGCGGGTGAGGGTCTGGGCGGAATCTGGCACTGGAACCGCTACCCGGGTGCCCGAGTGGACAGCGAAGGTCCCATCTACCAGTTCACGCGCCCCGACCTATGGGATGAATTCGCATTCTCCGAGCTCTACCCCGGAGGTGACGAACTGCGCCGCTACTTCAAGTACGTCGACGCGAAGCTCGATCTGAGCAAGGACATCTACTACAACACCCGGGTCGCTTCCGCCGAGTTCGACGAGACGGCGAACACCTGGACCGTGACCGCGGAGAACGGAAGCGCTTTCGTCTGCAAGTACTTCGTTCTGTGCACCGGATTCGCGGCAAAGCCGATCTTCCCGAAGCTCGCGGGAATGGACAGCTTCGCAGGGATCAACCACCACACCGGTCTGTGGCCTGAAGGCGGAATCGATTTCGCAGGAAAGCGAATCGCCATCATCGGTACCGGCGCCAGCGGCGTGCAGGTCGCTCAGGAGGCGTCGAAGGAAGCCGCACAGCTGACCATCTTCCAGCGCACCCCCGTTCAGGCGCTCCCGATGCGACAGCGCCAGCTCACCGACGAGGACAACGCGAAGATCAAGTCCGATCTGGCGGACAGATTCAGTCGTCGTTCGGCGTCATTCTCCGGCTTCGACTTCGATTTCATTCCCAAGTCAGCCCTCCAGGTGAGCGACGAGGAGCGAACCACCACTTATGAGCGATTGTGGGAATACGGTTTCGAGTTCTGGCTCGGAACGTACCAAGACGTCTTCGTCGACGATGAGGCAAACGACACGGCCTACGAGTTCTGGCGTGACCGGACGCGTGCCCGGATCAAGGACCCGGTCATCGCCGAGAAGCTGGCGCCGATGACGAAGGCGTACCCCTTCGGCGTGAAGCGCCCCTCGCTGGAGCAGACGTACTACGACATCTTCAACCAGGACAACGTGCGTCTCGTCGATCTGCACGAGGACCCGATCGAGACGATCACGCCCACCGGGCTGAAGACCACATCGGAAGAGCACGAGTTCGACATCATCGTCTATGCAACGGGCTTCGACGCCGTCACCGGTGGACTGACCGCCATCGACATTCGCGGCACCGACGGTACGTTGCTCCGGGACAAGTGGTCGAATGGTGTGCGGGCTAACCTCGGGGTCGCAACGGCAGGATTCCCCAACCTGCTGTTCCTCTACGGACCGCTGAGCCCGTCGGGCTTCTGCAACGGGCCCAGCTGCGCCGAGATCCAAGGTGACCTCATCGTGGACACCATCGACTACATGCGGGACAACGGATTGAACCGCATCGAGTCCGAGGCGGACGCGGATGCTGCCTGGTCCGATCACGTCGCCGAGCTGACGGCCGAGGCGCTCTATGACAAAGCCGACTCCTGGTACATGGGTGCCAACGTCCCGGGTAAGCCGCGGCAGTTGCTGAACTACCCCGGTGGTCTTCCCCTTTACCTGGCCAAGTGGGACGAGACAGTGTGTGCGGGATACAAGGGCTTCACGCTTTCCTGAGCAGTCAATTTGCCTCCCTCGAGTAGTGATGAAAGTGAGCAACACATGTCCGTGAGCAAAGAATCCCTGTTCCTCAACGACCTGTACGCTTCGTGGCTTACCCGGTCCGAAGGAATGGACCTCGCCAGTCAGCGAGATATGTTCGAAGAGTGGCATCTTCCGACCATCGAACCCGTCGGCGTCACCTATGAGGAAGTGACAGCCAACGGTGTGCCGGCAACGTGGGCCAAGCCTTTGGGGGCCGCCGAGGACCGCGTGATTGTCTTCACCCACGGTGGTGGGTTCGTGACAGGTTCACGGTTCTCACACCGCAAGCTCGCGGCACACCTCGCCAAATTGGCGGGTGTTCACGCTCTGATCGTGGACTATCGGCTCGCGCCGGAGCACAAGCACCCGGCCCAACTCGAAGACTGCATGGCCGTCCACAAGTGGCTCCGCACGCAAGGTTACAAGGCGGAGAACACGGCGACTGTCGGCGACTCGGCGGGTGCCAATCTCGCGATCTCGACAGCATTCGAACTCGCGAGCGTGGAACTACCCACTCCTGCTGCCGTCGTCACGCTTTCGCCTTGGCTCGATATGGAGATCAAGGGGTTGACGGTCGAATCGAACGACGCGGTCGACGTATTGGCCAAGAGGGCGGTTCTGGAAATGATGCGGGAGATGTTCCTCTCCGAACCCGCAGATGCAACGGACCCGCGCGCGAACCCACTGCTCAACGACTACACCGACTTCCCTCCGGTGTACGTATCGGTCGGAGGCTTCGAGACGCTGCTGGACGACTCACGTCGGTTGGCCGAATTGATCGAGAAGGTGAGCGGCGAGGTCGTGCTCGACGTGGTCGATGAGCAACAGCATGTATTTCACTTCAACGCGGGACGGGCACCCGAGGCGGATCAAGCGTTGAGCCGGATTGCCCAGTGGCTGCGACCCAAGTTGGGCCTCGCCTGAACTCCGCCCGCGCCGCGTGCGTATGAACGCGAAGGCTCTCGGCGGCAAGTGGTGAACGTGCTCGTCGGCGGCGGTCTGTCTGGACCGCCGCCGACGAGTTCGTTCGCGTGCCGGTCGGGCATCAGTCGAACGATCGATCCGCAGTGAAGATAAGGGAGATACACCCATGGATAGTCCAGTCCTCGTCCAACGCGAGGGGTTCATCGAGACATGGACGATTAATCTACCCGCGCAGAGCAATCCTATTTCCGGGATGGAGGTGGTCGACGCATTGGTCGCCTGCGTCGAGGCCGTCAACGCCGACTACGGTGTGCGAGCTGTCATCGTCACCGGTGCCGGATCGACGTTTTCCGCCGGCGGCAACGTCAAGGACATGGCGAATCGTCGCGGATTGTTCGGGGGGAAGCCCCACGAACAACGGGATGGCTACAGAGCTGGGATACAACGGATTCCGCGGGTCATGTACAACTGCGACGTGCCTCTCATCGCAGCAGTGAACGGCCCTGCCATCGGTGCCGGATGCGACTTCGCCCTCATGTGCGACCTCCGCATTGCCAGTGAAAAGGCATTCTTTGCGGAGAGCTTCGTCAAGCTCGGAATCATCCCGGGTGACGGTGGCGCGTGGCTGCTGCCCAAGGCCGTCGGGATGGCGCGGGCGGCAGAGATGATCTTGACGGGCGACCGTGTCGACGCGATCAAGGCACACGGGAGAGGCCGCCCACCCCCCGGGTGGCCACTCTCGGTGACGACGGTCTGAGCGATCAGATCTGTCTACGCGGAGGGATCGGCCGCGAATCGTCGTCGCTGGACCGCGTCACGGCCCGCTTCCTCGCCGTGGACGAGCGCACCGCTTCCGTCCGCGAACGGCCCGGATGTAACGCTTCGGCACCCAAATCGGAAACCCCGCAACGGTGACGCGAGAGGCACATTCGCGGACGCCGTCTGAGCCGCCGAGTGGGTGTACTGCACTGAGGTGCAACGTATCCCGCCTATCCGGTAGGGCAAGACGTGGTCCGCGTCGGAGGGCACGGTGAGCGTGGCCATCCGACGCGGACGTCTAGTGGCTACGCCGGTCCTACTTCACCCCGGCAGAAGCCGTGCTGGTGACCTGGTGTTCGCGTTCGCGTTCGGCGTCGGCGAGGTCGATGCTCTCGAGAGCGAGACCCTTCGATTCCCGGGTGTACAGGACCGCGATCGCGGTGACGGCGCACGCCGCAGCGAGATACAGCGCGATCGGCACCGACGAGTCGAACTTTTCGAGCAGCCCGACGGCGATGATCGGAGCGAGCGACCCGGCGACGATCGAAGTGACCTGGTAGCCCAGAGAGACACCGGAGTACCGCATGCGGGTGGGGAACATTTCCGCCATCGTGGCGGGCTGCGCGGCGTACATGAACGCGTGGTAGATCAGTCCGACGATGATGGCGAACATGATGACGGTGTTGTGGCCGCTGTTCATCATCGGGTAGGCGTAGAAGCCCCATCCGCCGGCCATGACGGCGCCGAAGAGGTAGACGGGCCGACGGCCGATCCGGTCGGAGAGTCGACCGGCAAGGGGGATTGCGGCGAAGTGGATTGCGTGTGCGATGAACATCCACCAGAGAATGGTGCTGGTGTCGGTGTGCACCACGATCTTCAGATACGTGATGGTGAAGGTGACCACCAGGTAGTACATGATGTTCTCGCCGAAGCGCAGTCCCATCGCGGTAAATACTCCCCGTGGGTAGCGCTTGACGACCACGAACACACCGTATGAAGTTGCGGCGACCTTCTCGGTCTGCTCCTTGGCGGCGACGAAGATGGGGGCGTCGGAGACCTTGGTCCTCACGTAGTAGCCGATGAACACGATCGCGGCCGACAGCCAGAACGCGACCCGCCAGCCCCAGCTGAGGAATGCTTCGTCGGACAGCGTCGCTGTGAGCACGAGGAGCACGATGGTGGCGAGCAGGTTGCCGCCGGGTACCCCGGCCTGGGGCCAGCTGGCCCAGAACCCGCGGCGGTCGTTGGGGCTGTGCTCGGCGACGAGGAGTACTGCGCCACCCCATTCGCCGCCGACCGCGAAGCCCTGGATGAACCGCAAGGTCACCAGCAAAGTCGGTGCCCAGAAACCGATCTGGTCGTGGGTGGGCAGGCAGCCCATGAGGAATGTGGCGCTGCCGACGAGTACCAGGCTGAATTGCAGCAGTGACTTGCGCCCGTACTTGTCGCCGAAGTGGCCGAAGACGATGCCGCCGAGCGGTCTGGCGACGAATCCGACTGCGTAGGTGACGAATGCGGACATGATTGCGGTCAGCTCGCTCATGCCGGCGTCGAAGAACACCTTGCTGAACACCAAGGTGGCGGCGGTGCCGTAGAGGAAGAACTCGTACCATTCGACGATCGTTCCGGCCATCGAGGCCGCGACGACCTTCTTCAGGCCCGACGGGGTGGGCGCAGCCGCGCTGCCGCCACCTGCGGGGGTTGTGTGATCCACTGCGTACTCCTACGTGGTTCGGGTTACAGCCAGTGCCGGGATGTGACACCGTGCACTCTCTGCTGAGAAGTATTCGCGGCAGTGATCGAGTCGGGCAACAGCCAATCGCACGCGGGGCTGTTGCAGAACTGCACCAAGATGGGGGAGGGCCGCAGCCGGCTCACTTCACCGGAGGCAGCAGATCCGACTTTCGTCGCAGTGCTTCGGCGTGGATGGCGTGACGGACCGCCTGCACGGTCGGGTTGGTCAGGCTTTCGCGTCGGGCGGCCAGGGAGAACGTCAGGTGGACGTCGACTTCCCGGGGGAGCAGGCGAATCAGTTCGGGATAGGGCTTGGCCATGAAGGCGGGGAGCAAACCGATGCCACCGCCGGCCAGGGTAGCCTCGACGTGCGAGAAGATGTTCGTGGACATGAATTTGGCGCGGGCGCCGGGCAGATGCCGCTCCAGATCGAGGTCGCCGACCTGTAGCAGGGAGTCGACGAAGAAGATGATCGGATGGTTCTTCACATCCTCGATCGAGTCCGGGGTCCCGTGCTGGCGGAGGTAGTCGTCGGTCGCGTATATGCCCATCGAATAGGTGCTGATCAGCTCGGACACCAGGCGGCTGTTCACCGGTGTTCCCACGGCGATCGCGACGTCGAAGCCGGATTGGTGCAGGTTGAGCTGGCGGGTGGCGGTAAGGAGCTCGACCGAGAGGTCGGGGTGCTGCATCCGTAACCGGGCCAACGCTGGGGTGACGATCAGTGTGCCGAATCCGTCCGGTGCCGTGACACGCACCGTCCCGCGCAGCGCGCTGCCGGCGCCGCCGACTGCGGCGTCGACCGCCAGTTGAAGTGATTCCTCGATCGCGCGTGCGCGTTCGGCGACCGCCTGTCCGATGTCGGTCAACTCCCAGCCGTCCGCACCACGTTCGATCAGGCGCACCTCGAGAGTCTTCTCCAGAGCGTGGATTCGCCGCGACACCGTCGTGTGGTCGACCCCGAGATCGATCGCGGCGGAACGGCGGGTCCCGGTGCGGGCGATAGCGCTGAGATAACGGAAGTCGTCGGCGCGGACCTGTCGTATGTCGATCGCCCGCGGCGTGGCCGTCGTGGGAGGCGCTGCTGCGGGCTCGTCGGTAGATGATGTACTGCGGCCGGTCATGCACCCGAACTCTACTCGTCCGGTATCCCTTCCTTGGTGCATTTTTGCATCCCTGCGGCGTGATGTTGGTGGTTGACCGCGCACGAGCTGTGGCGCACCGTAGAAGTCAGCCGACGTCAGGCGTTCCGTCGCCGGGGCTGAGTCTTCGCCCCGCCGCATGACCATTTGTGATTCGAAACTATCTGCACCTCAAGGTTTTATGTCTAAGGAGTACCACGATGACCTCAACCCAGGTCGCACCCGCAAGCCTCGGAATTCCGGCGGCTCGCGACTTCCCGATGCTGATCGACGGCCGCTGGGTCGAGGCGATCAGCGGGGAATGGACCGAGGTCACCACACCGATTCTGCGCGACCACGTGATCGGACGGGTACCGACCAGCGAGGCTGCCGACGTCGACCGGGCCGTCGCCGCCGCGCGAGCCGCTTTCCCGGCATGGCGCGCCCAGCACTTCACCAGCAGGGCACGAGTGCTCGGCCAGATCGCGGACGCGATCGAGGCCCGCATCGAGGACCTCGCCTCGTTGACCGCACTCGACACCGGCAACGCCATCCGCACCCAGGCGCGGCCCGAAGCCCAGACCCTGGCCAATCTGTTCCGCTACTTCGCCGGCATCGCCGGGGAGAGCAAGGGCGTCGTGCTCCCCGCAGGCGATGATCAGCTCCAATACACCCGGCTCGAACCCCTCGGTGTCGTCGGCGCCATCCTGCCGTGGAACTCGCCCCTGATGATCGCCGGATTCAAGATCCCCGCCGCACTGGCCACCGGCAACACCGTGGTCGTCAAGGCCGCCGAGGCGGCACCGCTGAGCGTGCTGCTGCTCGCCGAGATCTGCGCCGAATTCCTGCCCGCCGGAGTCCTCAACGTCATCACCGGCCTCGGATCGGTCGCCGGCGAGCGCCTGGTGCAACACCCCGGCGTCGACAAGGTCTCCTTCACCGGATCCACCGAGGTCGGCAGACACGTCGCCCAGGCAGCCGGTGAACGGCTCGCCCACGTCTCGCTGGAGCTGGGCGGCAAGAACCCGTCCATCGTCTTCCCGGACGCCGCAGACGACGACGATCTGATCGGCGACCTGCTGCTGTCCTCCCGAGTGCACCGGCAGGGCCAGAGCTGCACCGCCGGGTCCCGCCTGTTCCTGCACGAGGACATCTACGACGACGTACTCGGCCGGCTGACCGCCACCCTGGGCAGCCAGGTCGTCGGAAACCCCCTCGACGAGAGCACCGACATGGGCGCCATCATCAACGACAAGCAGTTCCGATCGGTGACCTCCTACGTCGAGGACGGCCTCGCCGCCCCGGGCATCACCGTCGCACTCGACGGATCGGTGGACCGCAACGACGGCTTCTACCTGGCGCCCACGATCTTCGCCGGCGCGAACAACGACTGGCGTCTGTCTCGCGAAGAGATCTTCGGCCCGGTCGTGGTGGTGATCCCCTGGAAAGACGAGGCCGAGGTCATCAAGATGGCCAACGACTCGCATTACGGGCTGGCGGCGTACGTGTGGACGCACGACCTCGACCGGGCCATCGGCACGGCCAACGCGCTCGAAACCGGATGGGTTCAGGTCAACCAGGGCGGCGGTCAGATGGTCGGGCAGTCCTACGGCGGCTACAAGCAGAGCGGCATCGGCCGGGAGGCCTCCCTCGAGGGCATGCTCGCAGGCTTCACCCAGACCAAGCAGATCAACGTGCGTCTGCGCACCGCCCGGTAACGGGCCCCGACGACCGCACCCCAGACCACGCCGGTGAAGCATGCCCACTCTGCTTCACCGGCGTTCTCCATTTAAGGACGGAAACCACATGACTACAGGACCGCTCAAGGACCTGCTCGTTCTCGACCTGTCGCGAGCATTGGCAGGACCGATCGCCGCCATGATGCTCGGCGACCTCGGCGCCCGGGTGATCAAGGTTGAAACCCCCGGCCACGGCGACGACTCCCGCAGTTGGGGACCCCCATTCGTCGGTCCGGAGCACGACCAGTCCTCGTACTTCATGTCCGCGAACCGCAACAAGGAATCCATCGAACTCGACCTCAAGAGCGAGCACGGGCACCGCGCCTTGTGCCGCCTGATCGCCCGCGCCGATGTGCTCATCGAGAACTTCCGGCCCGGCGCGTTCGACCGGCTCGGATTCACCGCCGCGGTCCTCGAGGAGCTCAATCCGCGCCTGATCACGTTGTCGATCACCGGATTCGGTCACGACGGCCCAGAGGGGACGCGTGCCGGCTACGACCAGATCGCCCAGGGCGAAGCAGGATTGATGGCGCTGACCGGCACCGCCGAGTCGGGGCCGACCCGCATCGGTGTCCCAATCGCGGACGTGCTGGCCGGGGTCCACGGCGCCGCCGGCGTGTCCGCCGCCCTCGCCGGGCGGGCGAGCACCGGGCGCGGGTCGATCGTGCGGACCTCGCTGCTGGCGGCGGCGATCAGCGCCCACACCTTCCACGGCACGAAATGGACCGTCGCCGAGCAGGTCGCACAGCCGAGCGGCAACCACCACCCGCAGATCGCCCCGTACGGCAGCTTCCGATGCTCGGACGGGTTCATCCAGGTCGCCGTCGGCAGTGAAGCGATCTGGGCGAAGTTCGCGCCGATCGCGGGTCTTTCAGCCTCCGAGCCACGGTTCGCGGTCAACGTCGACCGTGTGGCGCACCGTGACGAACTCATCGCCGAGATCGAGGCGTCGTTCGCCGATCGCACCCGCGAGCAGGTGCTGGCCGACCTCACCGGTGCCGGGGTACCGGCCGGGGCCATTCGCACGATCGACGAGGTGTACGAGTGGGAGCAGACCCGCAGCCAGGGTCTGCTCATCGATGTGGAGCACGCCGCCGCGGGCAGGGTCCAGCTGCCGGGGCCGTCGCTTCGGATGGAATCTGCCACCGGCGAGTCGCTGCTGCGGGAAACCCACGATGCCCCGCCGATGCTCGGTCAGCACACCCAGTCCGTTCTCGACTGGCTCGACGACGAGGAGAACAGCACCGCTCCCACGGAATACGCGTACTCGCACAGTGGTAGCTGACATTCGACCGACTCTGTGATCCGACATGGCCAACGTCATGTTCGGCGAGGACGGGTCGGGGTGGTATCGGGGAGCCGCCATTGGAGGTTCCCGAACTGAACATGCCAGGTCCGGCTGACGATCCCCGCCTTGGAAAACGAAGCCCGACGGGGGTTGCATACGCCGCCGGCCGCCACACGTCGACGTGCAGGCCTGACATCACCACACCGTTTCTGGAGCGCACCGCGCCCCGTCCGCCCAGACCGCACGACCGTACCGCCGCTTCTTCAGCCTGCACGAACCCCATTCCCTTTCTACAGCGTGTGTCATCTACAAGGAGCCGTAATGCCTGATCATGCAGTGACCGCCACCCGCCCTGTCGATGCGCTCGCCGCCCGGTCATGGGTGCTGCTCAACGGGATGAGGACGGAGTCCTTCGAAACGGCACTGACGTCCGCTGCCGATCAGGTCGTCCTCGACCTTGAAGATGCCGTCGATGCGCGGGACAAAGCCGGCGCCCGACTAGATGTCGCCGCGTGGCTCGAGACACGGTCGGCATGGGTGCGAATCAACGACCGGACCACATCGTTCTGGGCTGACGACGTCGACCACCTCGCCAACCTACCCGGATTGCACGGTGTGATGCTCGCCAAGACCAAACCGCAGAACAGGTCTCCGAAACGTTCGACCGTCTCGGTGGCAGGACTCCGGTGCTGGGTCTGGTGGAGTCAGCAGTCGGCATCGAAGCATCACCGGCGATCGCCCAAGCGCGCGGCACGTTCGGTCTCGCGTTCGGCAGCGGAGACTATCGCCGCGACGCCGGTGCGGGGCCGGACGATCTCGCCATGGCCTATCCCCGGTCCCGCCTTGTCGTCGCCAGCAGGATAGGTCATCTTCCCGGCCCGATCGATGGGCCGACAGTGGAGGACGATCGCGCGGTCCTGCGGGAACGCACCACAGCGGCGGCCTCGATGGGAATGACCGGAAAGCTCTGCCTCGACACCGCCCAGCCCGCGGTCATCAACGAACTGCTCAGCCCCACGGCGTCGGAAATCGTCTGGGCGGGCAACTTTCTCACCGAGTTTGAGACCCGCGGCCGCACCATTCGTGACGGCAGCGACCGTCCCCGGCTGGCACACGCGCAGAAGATCACCGAACTCGCGGCGGCCCTCGGACTCGGCGTGTAACCAGTGCTACAGGGGCACCCCGGGTCGGTGAGAGGGACCCCGAGGGTACACAGGCGGCCCCTCAGAACGGCACAGCACAGCACAGCACAGCACCTGCTGGGCATATGACCCTCGTCCTCGACGGACAAGCGAAGTAACCATCCCAGTGCCTCGCACACGGCGACCCGACGACAAACGACTAATGGTGCGCTGCCACGCACATGGTGCCACTATGTCCGTCGAACGCAACCGCCGTTCCACTGAGGCAAGACTGAGAACGCAGATTACCTGCCGGGAGGTTCTCGCCACGCCTGTGGCGGCATCCCCGACGATGCCATTCTGCTTGCCACGATGGGCCTTCGGACGAGATACTCCAGAATCCCTTGCGCAACAAACGAATCACGAACCAGTTCGCTAGTTCCTCCTCCGGAAGCCGCGGGTCCACGCCACTGACGTGCGACGGTTGCATGCACATCCGCGGACCCGTCCCGCCGGGGGCGGGAGGTCGTGCAGTTCTGCAACAGGGCGACGCGAATATGGTCGTTGACCTCGCCTTCATTCGCACCCAGACTGAGTATCGTCCGTAACAACGAAGAGACCGAATGCGCTAGCGCACCGGGCTTTCGAAGGAGTACTTGATGAGCAAGATTGCCTGGATCGGCCTCGGCCACATGGGTGTCCCGATGTCACGCAACATGGTCGAGGCCGGACACACCGTCCGCGGCTACGACGTCTCCGAGACTGCACGCGAGGCCGCGCGGTCCAACGGTGTCGAGATCGCCGAGTCCATCGCAGATGCTGTCCGCGATGTCGACGCGGTGTTCACGATGTTGCAGTCCGCCAAGGTTGTCGAGCAGGTGGTCACCGGTCCGGACGGCGCTTTCGTCCACATGCCCAGGGGCACCGTCGTAGTCGACTGTTCGACGATCGGGATCGATACCGCGCGCTCGCTTGCACAAACGGCGAAGGAACACGGAGTCGGCTTCGTCGACGCCCCTGTCTCCGGCGGTGTGCAGGGTGCCGAGGACGCCAGTCTGACCCTGATGCTCGGCGGCGACATCGACCACGTCGCGGTCGCGGAGCCTCTGCTCAAGTCGGTCGGCTCCTACATCGTGCACGTCGGGCCGAGTGGCGACGGGCAGGCGATGAAAGTCGTCAACAACGCGCTGATGGCGGTCGGAATGGCCACCGCCTGTGAGGTCTCGGTACTCGCCCAGCGCCTCGGTCTCGACCCGCAGGTGTACTTCAACATCGTCACCCGATCCTCGGGCGACAGCTGGGTCTTCCGTAACTGGTTCCCGCTGCCCGATGTGGTCGAAACCTCACCAGCCTCCCACGGATACGAGCCCGGATTCATGATCGATCTGATCCACAAGGACCTGCGCTTGGCCACCGCCACTGCGGCAGAGTTCGACGTACGACTCGACACTGCTGCTGCTGCGCAGAAGCTGTTCGCTGACGCGTCGGCCGCGGGCGCCGGCGAGCGCGACTGCACCGGACTCGCAGTCACCCTCGGTGCCAACGTCGAGAAAGCCACAGTCTCCGCGTGATTCACGGTGCCCGTCCTCTCCTCGGGGAGGACGGGCACCGCGACCCCTAGTGCCAAAGGAGCATCGAACATGCCACTTTTCGCTCTCACCTACCACTACATCGACGACTCCACCCTCGTCTCGGAGCACCGCCCAGAGCACCGTGCATATCTTCGCCAACTCGCCGACGCGGGCGAGCTCGTCCTGGCTGGCCCACTGGGTGAGCCAGGCCCGCCCAGCGGACTACTCATTCTCGACGTCGAATCCGTCGCACGGGTGGAGGAACTCGCAGACAACGACCCGTTCCACGCGCACGGCATCGTCAAGGAACTGTCGATACAGCGTTGGACCTTATCGATTGGCGAGGAGCGTCTTGACCATCGCCCCGCAACACTGCCCTGAAAGGCGACCGTTGGACCGGTCATAGCCGAACGTTGGGGCAAGATGGCTGCCGTAAATCTCAGAATGTTGATGGCCGAAAGATATTGGAAATCCAAACTGCCGACGAGGATCACTTTCGTCACCTCGGGTCGGTCCCCTGGTGCAAACCCGGGCGTTCTAGCCGTTGTATCGACGCGACGTAAACCTCATCGAAATGGAGATGACGATGGATGAGATCAAGATCGAGTTAAATGTTGAAGTGCCGATGCGCGACGGAACGATCCTCCGGGCGGACGTCTACCGCCCGGCAGATTCCGATGTTCATCCTGTGTTGTTACATCGTACTCCGTACGACAAGACGAACCCGATGACGAACTACCTGCAAATCGACGTCATCGCATCGGTGAAACGCGGCTTCATCGTCGTATTGCAGGACACTCGCGCCAGATACGCCTCGGAGGGCGAATGGCTCCCTTGGGCACACGAGCGCAACGACGGCTACGATACTGTGCAGTGGGCCAGCGTTATCGCTGGTAGCAACGGGAAAGTCGGAATGTTCGGGAAAAGCTACGGCGGACAGACGCAATGGGCTGCTGCCGTTGCCGGGGCTCCGTCGTTGGCCGCCATGGCCCCGCAGGTGACGTGGAGCGATCCGGAGGACGGTCTCCTGTTCCGCGGTGGTGCAATCGAACTGGGTATGAACACGATGTGGGGACTCGGCCAGGCACTAGGGCAGATTCCGAAAGTGAGCAAGCCTGAGGACATTGCATCGGCGATGTCGGTGACCGCGGCGGATGTGGACAACCTTGTTACGAAAACGTACTGGGAGTTGCCGGCCGCCAAGCTCCCCGCGATCACCAGGTCTGGGCTGCCTGACCTCGGAGTGTCTCGCGCACTGGACGATCCCGCCACGATCGACGAGAGCCGCAACGAAGGTCACTTCGATCAGGTGACTGTGCCCAGCTTGAACATCGGAGGGTGGTACGACCTCTTCACACAGGGAACGCTGAACAACTACGTTGCAATGCGAGAGCGAGGAATCGCTACGCAACTCGTGATGGGGCCGTGGGCCCACATGCACATCCCGGCTCTCGAAGTCGGCCAGGTCGGTGAGGTCAACTTCGGGATGAGCTCGATTGTGCCACCGACGCCGGGTGTGGCGAGTCTGTCCGATCTTCAATTAGATTGGTTCGACCGCTATCTCGGTCTCGACTCGCTGCAGCAAACCGACAGTGCCCCTGTTCGCATCTTCGTGATGGGCATCAACGAGTGGCGTGACGAGCCGGACTGGCCGCTGGAGCGAGCAGTCGAGACGCCGCTGTATCTCCGTGCGGAAGGAGTGCTGTCGTTCGACGCTCCCGAGGAGGAGGATGCGCACTCCGAATTCACCTACGACCCGGCCGATCCGGTCCCGACGTGCGGCGGGGCGCTCTTCATGGCGAACGAGTTTCCCCCAGGGCCCAAAGAGCAGAGGAATGTGGAGAATCGAACCGATGTCATGGTCTTCTCGTCTGCAGTATTCGACGCGGACCTCGAGATCACCGGCCAGGTACGAGCGCAGATCTGCGCCGCCACCGACGGACCGAGTACTGACTGGGTTGTCCGACTGTGCGATGTCGACGAGCTCGGACGTTCCTACAATATCGTGGACGGCATCACCCGCGCCGCGACGGAAGCTGGTCGGATTGATACGTACGAGATCGACCTGTGGTCCACCAGCATCGTCATCAAGGCCGGTCACCGACTCCGCGTGCACGTGACCTCGAGCAGCTTCCCCCGTTGGGACCGGAACCTCAATTCCGGGGACACGACGACACTTCGCACTGCGCACCAGACTGTTCATCACGACGCAACTCGCCCCTCGCGCTTGCTTCTGCCCGTCATCCCTCGTCGGTGACGTAACACTGTATCGACCGTGTCACTGCAGGTCGTACTCGTGCACCGCAGCACACACCGGAACGGGAAAGGAGCCAGGCACTACCGACGCCGGGCATCGTAGGCGGTGAGTCGTGGTTGTGCCCACCTCTCTCCGTGGCAATTCGGGGAGGGTGGATTCTGACCGCCACCGAGCCACAACACGGCATCACCCTGCAGGCGGAGACCCTGGCCGACATGATCATCTGGCTCGAGTTTGTTCTCGACGCCAACATACCCGTTCCCGCCCGACGTCAGCACCACACATGGCGGTCCAGGACGGCTTGCTGCAGCACCTGCTGGCCAAAGAGTTTCGGGCGAATTGTCCAGACGTCCCATGGCATTCTCCTTCTTGACACGCACCGTTTTCGTGGTGCGCATCTTGTCTCCTTCTTCCGCCGACACGGCGTCAGTTGGCTTGATTCGCGCGGATGCGCCGGCAGCGGGTTGACCCGCTGAGGTGTGTGGCCTGCGACGGCACGTGCTACTCGTGTGCTGATCGGTTGATCGCAACGGTTTCGTCGAGTGTAGGCGCGGTCTCGAGAGAACCGAAGTACTCCATGAGGCGGTCACGGGTGATGGGCGCCTTGTCCTTATCGGCTGCGGCGAGAGCCTTACCGAGGTCTTCGAGGCCGAGTTCGGTGCAGTACGCCGGGGTGCCGGGCTGCTGACGCCACGAATCGGCGATCACGCCGGCGTCGAAGGGGTCAAAGCCGGTGTCGTCGACGAGCTTCATGACGGTTGCACGAGCCTCGGCGGAGTCCGCTGCGACCGGGATCGCGATGCGGCCGGGGGAGCCTGCCGGGAGTCCCTTGGTCTGCTGGGTTCCGGCGAGGGCCGCGTTCCATGCCTTCACGACGGGGCGACCGAGGTTCTCCTGGCTCCAGAGGCTCTCGACCTGTCCGTTGTCGACGTCCTCGACCGGTCCCATCATGAACGGGTAGTAGTTCGATGTGTCGACGATGATCGTCTCGGCCGACGCGGTGGCGACGAGGTCGGCTAGGTCGGGCTGAACCGAGAACGGAATCGACAGCATGATGACGTCGCGACCCTGCGCCGCCGCGTCCATCTCGACAGTACGCACGCCTGCGTCGAGCACGATCGAGGCGACGGCCTCTGGCCCGCGGGCATCGGCGATGAGGACGTTGGGTCCTGCGTCGCTGAGGCGGCGAGCGAGGTTGCCGCCGATGGCTCCGGCTCCGATGACGGTGATCATCATGGGTTGTCTCCTTTGTTCATAAGTTCTCGCGCGCCGTGTGCCGGCGACGGTGTGTTGACGTGACATCGCTCGATGGGTTCGCGCGGCGTCCTCCCGGGTGGGGAGTGGGAATGGCCGTGGGGCCTTCGGCCGGGCGTGATGTACACGGCAGTGCGTACATCACTTGTAAGCACATGTACGCGTTTATGTGTACATGGCGCCCGGATGAACGGAAACTGAGGAGGAGACTGTGGCTAGTCGTTTGGCCAACCCGCTCGCGATCCCGGACGAGGGGCAGATCGACCTCTTCGACGTCATGTTCGCGTTAGTCGACCCTGTCCGTCGCGCGATCGTGCACTACATCGCGAGCGATCCCGGGACGGCTTGCAGCACCTCGAACTTCGGTGTGTCCAAATCTGCGCTGACCAGGCACTGGAGGGTGCTTCGGGAGTCCGGGCTCATCAAGCAGGAAGTCGATGGAACCCGGCACCGCAACTGGCTCCGCCGCGAGGAACTCGACCGCCGCTTCCCTGGCTTGATGGATCTCGTCCTGCGCGAGTACGAGGCATCCTTGCGCGACTCCGGGGGGAGTGCCGGGTCAGCGGAGTGACAGATCGCTGGCCTCGACTGCACTGGCGTGCCCTCAAGGATGCAATCAACTCAGGGACGCGGCTGTGCCCGCCGACGACCTGCTGAATCGCATCCGCTCGGGTCGCTCCTTTCGGTCGATCCTGTGCCGCTACCGCAGCCGCTGAGGAGTGCGGAGATGACCAGCGCTGCCATCCCCAGGGTTGTCTTTCATTCCGGCGAGAAACTTGGCAAACAGGACGTTTGGTATCAGTCGAGTGGCAGACAGGTGGCGATATCGAGCCGCTTCAATCGAGCGCCGTTGCGGTTGTTTCGTTTGTTGCGTAAATTTCGTTTAGGGGGTGGCGTGATGTCCGCAGCGCATGATCAGCCGACCGTTGTCGAGCAGGAGCAGGCCCGGCAGGCCCTGCAGTTGCTTCGTGACGTCGATCCGGCGGGGGAGACCCTCGATGTGACCGTGGCCGGCACCGCGGAGTCGGTGCATCTTCCTCGCGCGGCGCTCGAGCTGATGCGTGAGGTGTTGGCGAATATGGCCGCCGGGCAGGGGGTCACCGTCGTCCCGGCGCACGAGGAGCTGACGACCCAGCAGGCTGCGCAGATGCTCAATGTCTCGCGCCCGCATGTGATCAAGCTCCTCGACGGGGGGTATATCGAGTACCGAATGGTCGGCCGGCATCGCCGGATCCTCGCATCGTCTTTGCTCGCCTACCAGCGGACGCAGCTGGGGGCCTCGCGTGCCGCCGCGGACGAGCTGGCGGCCCTGACGGAAGACCTCGGACTGTACTGACGTGACCTTCACCGTGCTCTATGACGCGAATGTCCTGTACCCGAATGTTTTACGAGACGTGCTGATCCGGCTCGCGCAGACCGGCCTGGTGCATGCCCGGTGGACGGATCGCATCCTGGCGAGACATTCGAGAACTTGGCTGAAAATCGCCCGGACATCCCGACTGGGACGTTGACGAAGCTGCGGGAGCTGATGAATAGGGCGGTACCGGACTGCCTGGTCACCGGCTACGAGACACTCATCCCCGCACTCACGCTGCCGGATGAGGACGACCGGCATGTGCTGGCCGCGGCGATCCGCGCCGGCGCCCAGGTCATCGTCACCGTGAATCTGCGGGACTTCCCCGACGCGGAGCTGGCGCAGTTTGGCATCGAGGCAAAGCATCCGGACGAGTTCGTGATGGATCTGTTCCACCTCGACGGGGTACGGGTCCACCAGGCGGTCAGCGCGACGGCCACAGCCTGGCGTAATCCACCCGGGACCCCGGCTGATGTGTGTGATCGCCTTGCGGCGGCGGGGCTACCTATTTCCGCGGCTGCGCTCCGCCGCTGAGCGAAACGACCGACTGGTGTGGCCGTCGCGCGCCGGTTCGAACTGCCCGCGAGGTCACCGATTCAGTGCCTCTGTGGCGAGTGCAATTGTCACTCGGTGGATGATCCGCTGGTTGATCAGATCGGCCACCCGCCGCAACGGTGAGGTGACATGGCCGTAGACGCTGAGCCGTAATCCGTAGTGGCCGTGTACCGTCGGATCGCAGGTCGCGGCCCGCAGCGTCGACAGCAGACGGCCCCGTAGTTTCGCGAACAGGTCCGGGTCCCCGGCCGCGGCGGCGATCTCATGCATCAGTTCGTCGGTGCTGCCGGCGACCGGGTTGGGCCGGTAGGTTGCGGAACAGGATCGGCAACCCTCGCTCCACACACCACAACGCCGCTGCCTCGTTGGTCGCGATCATCAGCTCCTGCACGATGACGTAGGCGACGGTCCGCAGTTCGGCGGCGATCGCCACGATGGCCCCGTCCTCGCTGGCCGCCCAACCTCGGGTGTGAACGCGGCGAGCCTGTCGGCCGGAGAGTGAGGTCGTAGAACGCGAGGGCGCCGCCGTCTCGGCGGGCGGTCAGTAGGGTCTGCGCGGCAGCATCCGCCGCGACCAACTGGGGTGCAGCCGATGTGCCGAGTCGGTGAGAATGCCGGGCACCTCGGCGTGATCGACCGTCACGCACCGACCCGACGGAATCTCCCCGCGGCCGACGACGGTGTGGACCAACCGACCATCGGTGGTGATCGTGCCGGTAACCCGCAGACTGGTCCGCACAGATTCGGCGGTCAGGGTCGCAGCCTGTTCCGCCGTCTCGCCGAGCATTGGAATGGTGCGGTTGCGCAGGTAACGCGTCTCGGCCCGCAGGAACGCCTGCTCGTCGGCGACCGACCCCAGGCCGACGACATCGGCGACGCCCGCGATATGAACCTCCACTGCCCACCCGATTAGGTCAAATTAAACCTGTGCCAACAGTTTTCCATGGTTCTTCCCGTTGAGTAGGAGAGCTAACGCGTCGGGAATATTCTCGAAGCCGTCGACGACATGAGTGCGCGCAACCAACTGTCCGCGCTCTGTGAGGTCGTCGAGTAGTTTGTCGACGACTTGGTTGCGTGGACCGAAATCCGCAACAAAACCTTGTAGACGGGCTCTGCGGAAGATGAGCAACGGTAGATTTCTGACTCCATAGAGATTGGATGTTTCGCTAATATTGTACTGAGACATTGCGCCACACACGATGATCCGGCATCCGATTGCCATATTTGCCAGGACCGCATCAACTCCTTCCCCGCCCACGTTGTCGAAGAATAGGTCGACACCCTGAGGGAAGTGCCGGTGCACAGCCTCGTGAAGATTTTCTTCCTTGTAGTCGATTGCACCATCGAGTTTCAACTCTTCCAGCAGGAACTTGCATTTGTCCGGTCCACCGGCAATGCCTACCACTCGGCAGCCCTGCGCCTTCGCGATTTGGGCGGCCAGCGAGCCAGTGGCCCCGGCAGCCCCGGCCACCAACACCGCATCGGTCGGTTTCACTTCACCGATGAGAGTCATGCCACCGGCTGCCGCGCGCCCCACGTGCGAGAAGATCGCCAGTTGCTGCTCGAACGACATTTCCGTTGCAGGTTTCGCGGGACGCACGAACAGGGGATCGACGACGTCAAATCGTCGCCAACCCCACATTCCCGTCACGACGTCACCGACGGCGTGGGTGGGCGCGCAGGATTCGGTGACGACACCGATTGAGACACCGATCATCGGATCACCGACGCCGAACGGTATCGCCTGCAATTGAGGATCGAGTTTGAGCCAGTTCAGGTTTGTCGGGTCGAGTGACATCAACAGCGTTTGGACCACGATCTTGCCGTCTGGAGCGGCGGGGATCGGGCCTTCGATCAGGCGGAAACAGCTGGGATCGTATGTGCCGGTCGAAGCCCGGTCCACGATCCAACTTTGATTCTTCAGGGCAAGTCCTCCGGCAATTCGTCGTGTGGTGTTAGCTCCAGCGCGCGCAGATTCTCGGCGGGGGCGTTACAGATCGAGGACGATCCGCTTCGAGCAGGACCGTGAGACGCAGATGAACATCGTCTCGTTGGCGTCCTTTTCCTCCTGGGTGAGCAACGAGTCCCGATGGTCGGCCTCGCCCTCGAGGATCGGGGTCTCGCAGGTACCGCAGGTGCCTTCGCGGCATGAGGACAGAACGGTCACACCGGCGTCTTCGACGACGTCGAGGATTGATCGGTCGGCGGGCACGGTCACTGTCACACCGGTCTGTGCCAACTCGACGGTGAACTCCGTATCCACTGTGCCGGCCGGCAGCTCCTCGGCGCGGAATCGCTCCATGTTCAGTGTTCCGGGAGGCCATGCACTGCAGTGTTTGTCGATCGCATCGAGCAGCGGTCCCGGTCCGCAGGTGAACACCGCGACGCCGTCGCGGTGTTCACCGATTACGGTGGCGAGATCGAGATGCCCGAATTCGTCCTGGGGGATCACCTCGACTCGGTCCGAATAGAGTTGCCGCAGCTCGTCGACGAACGCCATCGAGGACCGGGTCCGACCGCCGTAGACCAGGCGGAACGGGACTTTGCGGGCAGCCGCCGCGGACAGCATCGGTATCAATGGGGTGACGCCGATGCCACCTGCTACGAACAGGTACTCCTTCGCGTCGGTGAGCGTGAAATGGTTGCGAGGGCCGTGCACAACCACGGCATCGCCGACGGTGAGGGTGTCGTGAACGTAACGGGATCCACCTCGACTGTCTGGTTCGCGGAGCACTCCCACTCGGTAGCGGGTGCGGTCGGCGGGGTCACCGCACAACGAGTATTGGCGGACGAGTCCGTCACCGAGGACAAGGTCGAGATGAGCGCCTGGGGTCCACGCAGGCAGGGAAGAGCCTTCCGGTGAGGTGAGGGTCAGGCGGACTACACCTTCCGCCACCACCTCCTTTCCGGCCACGGTCAGTTCCAGGCGGCGTTCGGCGTCATGAGCGTCGGGGTCGGAAGCGGTCATTATTAAGTGCATAGGAGGGTCCTCTGAGTTGCTATGCGGTCGCGTCGGCCGAATCCCGCTGTTACGGCTCTCGATTAGGACGACAGATTTGTTCGACGGTCGGGAAAGGCTCGGCTCCGAGGGACAGCGATCTGGTCAGCGCCGGGGCCCGGTTCGGTACGAATCGGGCTGAGGGGCGAACACGAAGATGGGGTCGAGGGATTCACCGGGCGGGTAGTGGCCACCGAAGAGGTCGCATCCTGCTGTGGTGAGTGAGGCACTGATCAAAGGCAGTACCAGGCCTTGGCGGGTGCTATAGGAGTCGTTGATCTCGAGATCGGCGAGAGGGATTCGCTCGGAACCGTCCGGCGCATCGATGCGGTTCGCGATCGTGAGGAGTGCTCCGGTCTCACGCAGGACCAAGCGTGGGTCGGCAATGAGGACCTGCAGTAGGCCCGCGTGACCGCTGAGGTGGACTGCCCCACGGAACCGGAGTTCACCCGCAATTGTCTGCTCGCTATCGGGGTGTGGGGGGAAGGTGAAGAAACTGTTCTCGCTGAGGTAGGCACCGCCGGAAGCGGCGTGCCCACCGTCGGGCAAGCCAGCAAGGTAGCGGAGGAAACTCTGTTTGACACCCCAAGTGAGCCCGGCCGGGGGGTGGCCGGGGCCGGCCGCTGTCCGAATGGAGGCAGCGGCCGACGCCAGTGTTCGAGTCACGATCTACACCTCGATGTGCTCGAGCTGTTCAAAGATCTCCCCGCGACGGTTCTCGAACTGGCTGGGCAGCATGAACTTGCTGCCGAGTTCCTGCGGCGATTCGTCGCAGGTCCAGCCGCCGTCCTCATGAGTGACAGCGAGCTCGAACAGGGCACCGCCGGGCGTCCGCACGTACACGCTCTTGAAGTACTTGCGGTCCTTCAGCTCGGAGATATCGGTGTAACCGGCGCCTTCCACCCCGAACTTGACCTCGTCCTGATTTTCCAACGTGTCGAGGTTCCATGCGAAGTGGTGGTAGGTGCCTGAGCCGTAGTGCCAGGTGCCCTGGTCCTCACTGATGTTCGCCGTGAGTTCGATGTAGTTGCCGTACTTGGCGTTACCGACCTGGAAGGCAGCGCGGTCACCTTCTTCGTCGATCTTGCCCTGGGAGAAGAAGGTGTCGGCGGCGAAGTCGACCATACGCTCCGGGGTGGTGACGTGGATGCCGACGCCGTGGATGCCGTGGATTGCATACTGCTGCGGCACACCGTTGCCGGCGTATCCCTCGCGCTCGTCGTTGTCGTTCTCGACGAACTGGTACTCGATGCCGCTGGGGTGACGGAAGGCGAGTCGGCGCCGGTCGAAGACATCGAGGTTGTCGACCTCGACTTTGTGCTCGGTGAGCCGGCCGTGCCAGTAGTCGAGCGAGCCGGCAGGTACCGACAGCAGTACTTCGCGGGCCTGGTTGGTTCCACGCTTTCCATAGAGCCCGGCCTGCGCCCAGGGGAAGGTGGTGACTACCGAGGACGGATCGCCGGTGGCGTTCGAGTAGTACAGGTGGTAGATCGGCTTGCTGCCGTCGAAGAGGACGGTCCGCTTGATGAAACGCATGCCAAGGGTCTTGACGTGGAAATCGACGTCGTCCTGGGCCTTGCCGACGGACAGGGTGACATGGTGCGAGCCTTCTACGTAGGCCATGGGTTATCTCCTTGTGGTGATGGTGTCGAACAGTTTCTGGATGTGACCGATGAAGTCGTCGTTGATGCGGTGTTCGGGGTCGTCGTCGACATGCAGGCGTACCGAGGCGCCGAGTTCGACGAACGATTCGGTGGTGGCGTGCACCCTCGTCAGTGGCACCCATTCGTCGCGCGCCGACGTCGCCAGCAGTACCGGCATGCCGTCGAAGGACTTCCCGTCCGCGGACCAGGACTTTTCCTCGGGGCCGAGGTAGCCGCCGGTGAGCAGGGCCGCACCGGCGAAGCGGCGACCAGTGCGGAGCAGGTATTCCGCGAGCAGGCACGCCCCTTGCGAGAAGCCCATGAGCACGGTGCGTTCTGCCGGCACTCCCTGCTCGGAGATTCGGGCCAGGTGGGTGTCGACGGCGGCGAGGGCGTGGCCGAGGAGCGGTTCGTTGTGCGCGAGCGGCTTGAGGAAGCTTTCGGGATACCAGCTGCTGTTGTCCGCGCTGGGCAGCAGGTACGCCGTTTCCGGCCTGGCGATCCGGTGCGCGACCTCCGCCATGAACTCTGGCTGTTGGCCTCGGCCGTGCACGGCATACACCACCAGCGGTGCCTGCCCCAGATCGTGGGCTCCGTGCTGCATCGGTTCATTGCGCAGATGAGGGTTCGGTGTCATGGGGCCACTCCGCGTCGTGTGGGTGCGGAGTGGCTGTGGCCGCGGACCCGGCCCGAAGCCGGGGGTCCGGACCGTTCGTATTCGGCGCGCTGCCGCTGTTGCTCGCGCGCGAGCGTGTCAGTGTCGCCGCGATGACGGGCGATGAGGGTTCGTTTGGCGGCCGGGCCGACGTGGCAGAGTCCGGGGACATCGGGGTTGTCGACGCATGCGGTGCTGCCGGCGGCCGGTGCGGTGGCGCGTCCGGTGAGTGCGGCCGCGCCGTAGCGGCGGTGCGCGTCGCCCCCGCAGCGAGGGCACAGTTGGCGTGGCGGGACCGGAGCGCGGGTGAGTGTTTCGGTGGTGACGGCGCAGGCGCCGCAGCGGTAATCGACGAGGATCATAGGGTTACTCCTGGGCGACGAGTGGCCCACCGAAGGCGGACCAGTCCTGGGGGTCGTGCGCGATCCAGATGCGGGCACCTTCGTCGTCGCGCAGTCGTTTGAGGGCGCGGATGCTCTCACGCCCGGCCACCGGGTCCCAATCATGAGGGTCGGGAGCCTCCCGGTCGAGAGCTTCCCGCAGGTGGACCGTGTCACCGGTCAGAACGATCGACTGCGAGGGCAGGTTCACCACACAGGACAGTTCTCCCGGGGTGTGGCCGGGCGTGTGCAGGATCTGGATGGACCTATCGCCGAGCAGATCGTGCTGTGCCGTTTGGATCGTCGTCCAGTCGAACTCGCGGGTCGGCGCCAGGTCGTCGGGCCTCATGAGATGCGCTTGCATGGCGCTCGGGTTGGCCGCCCAGTCGAACTCTCCAGGGCCGACGAAGAATTTCGCTTGCGGGAACAGGTACAGGCCGCCGGCGTGGTCGGAGTGGGTGTGCGACAAAACGACGTGGGTGACGTCCTCCGTACGGAAGCCCAGTTTTCCGAGTTGACGGTCGATGCGTTGTTCCGGGCTGGTGACGATATTGAGGGTCTCGGCCAGGTCACCGAAGTAGGCGCGCGGGTCGTCGTTGAGCAACGGCGCGAAACTGGTGTCGAAGAGGATCAGTCCACGCTGATGTTCGATCAGGAACGCCGGGAGCGGGAAGGTGATCGTGCCTTCGGCACCGACGACCAGATCTCCGGCATCGAGATCCATTGTCGGTGCGTCGAGCGCCCACATGCGCAGTGCGGTGGATACGGTCATGACAGTCCTTCGGCAGGAGGGTTGCTACGAGTGACGCTGGTGGACAACCAGTCTCGGACGATCGCCAGTGTGTGATCGTGGCCGCGTTCGAAGATGAGGCCGTGCCCGTGGCCAGGCAACCCGAGGTCGGCGAGTACGAGGTGCTCGACGCGGGCGCCGGCAGACTGCAGGAACATCACCGTGGCGAGATCATCGTCGTGACGGCCCGAGGCTTCGGCGGTGACCACGGCGATCGGTGTCGAGGCGAGTCCGAGCAGTCGTTGCGGGCGCGTCGGATCGACCGAGTGGGTGCGGGGTCTGTCGTCGAGCGGGACCGCGGTCAATCCATGCGCGAGTCGGCCCCGGTCACCGAGGTCGCGGAAGGGGGGACCGAGGGGTTCGACGGCCACCAGGGCTGCGACGAGGTCCGGCCGGCGCTGCGTGGCGATCCAGCCGGCGGGTGCGCCGGCGGAATGGGTGATCACCACGGATGGTCCGATGCGTTCGAGTAGCGCGACGAGCATGTCGCCGTCGAGCCGGTGCCCAGTTGCCAGGCTGCGGGGAAGGGGCTGCGCGGCGGATGCGAGAGCGTCGAACTGGGGAGACCCCGATTCCCGCGTCCACGGCCACTCGGTGTGCGCCCGGTGACGGCTGTCGTGCGGTCCGGGGGCGAACAGTCGTTGTACGTCGGCGGCTGTTGCCGCCGCCATCAGGTCACCGTGAATATCGGGACGGTAGGGGGAGCGGCCATGTGCAGGGCGATCCGGCAGATACACAGGGTGGCCGGCCTCGACGAGCAACGGGGCCCATCCGGGATCACCATTTGGTGTGGTGGTCCAGTCGAGCGATTGTCCACCTCCGCCGTGCACGAGTACGACCGGAAGCTCACCGGTGTCGGTTCCGGGCGCTTCCCAGCGGACGTACGAGGCGCACCGTGGGGCGCCGGCGCCGGTATGCACCCAGAGCTCACCGCGCCGCAACCATGCCGCAGGTGCGCTGCGATGCGGGGCGGAGTGCGCCGGTTGTGTGGTGACGGTCATCGGCTCAACCTGCCGGAACGAGGCGGATCGGAATCGATTCGTGCCCGAACGCCTGGAAGTTGATCGCCCGGCGGGGCTCACCGGTGAGTTCGATCCGCTCGACACGGTCGACCAACGCACTGAGCAGGCTCTTTGCTTCCAACCGTGCGACGGCCTGCCCGGCGCAGGTGTGGATGCCGAATCCGAAGGACAGGTGGCTTCCGGCGTCGTGGCGGTCGATCCGGAACTGGTCCGGGTCGGTCCACTTGCGGGGATCTCTTCCGGCGCCGAGCCACATCAGCAGCAGCTTGGTGCCGGCGGGGATGGTGATTCCGCCGAGTTCGGTGTCCCGGAGCGCGACCCGGCCACCGAATCGGGACGGCGGGTACAGGCGCAGGGCCTCCTCGAACGCGGACTCGACCAGATCAGGCCGGGCGCGCAGCAACTGCCACTGATCCGGATTGTCGGCGAACGCCCGCAACGCGCCGGAGATGCCGAAGATCGTGGTGTCGAAGCCGGCACCGAAAACGGCTTTGAGGAGCTGTTCGGCCTCGGTCTCGCTGATCACACCCTCGTCCGCGGCAGTGTAGAGCTGCCAGCCGATTCCGCCGTCGCTCTGCAGTTCCCGCTTCAAGTTTTCTTCAACCCACGCGAGTGCCGGTGCCCCGCTGCGCATCTTTGCGTGATGGTGCTTGTTCTGTGGGCCGAACGCGTTGAACACCGCATCACCGAACTTGAGCAGCAGCTCGCGTCCCTCTGTGGGTAGTCCGAGCACGTCGGGAAAGACCTGCAGCACGTACCGGGCGGCGACGTCACGGTACGCGTCGAGGTCCACCGCACCACCGGTGAGAAGGTCATCCACCAGCTGTGCGGCCGTTTCGGCGAAGTACGCCTGCATCTTCGCCATGTTCTCCTTGGAGAAGATCCGCATCATCACCGACTTGGTCTGCGTGTGATCGGGAGGGTCCTGCATCAGTGGTGCATTGGGCCGGAAGGGGTTCGGCTGATAGAACGGTCGATCCGTCGAGGAGAATGTGCGCCAGTCACGCAACGCCTTTTGAATTTCCGCGTGCCGGGTCACCGCGTAGAAGTCGTACTTGTCGATGTGCACGATAGGCGCGACCTCACGCAGGAGACCGTCATGCACATGGACATCCTGCAATACTTCGGAATCGAACGGGTCGTAATCCGAACTCGGAGCATGGGTTACGGCAGTAGTCATGGGTCCTCGGTTCTCAGATGTCGGTGGGGACGCGGGCCGGGTCTCGGGCTCAGGTACCAGCCTTGCGGGGTGCCGGCAGCTCGCCGGTCTCCATCCACTGCAGACGCCGACGCACACCGGCAAGCGCCATCTCGCGATGCGGCAGCACGAAGAACTGGTTGTCCCGGATCGCTTGCACAGTCACGTCGGCGACTTCGGCCGGCTCGAGTCCCGCGTGCTGGGCCTTGGTCCGCAGTTCCTCCATGAGCGCGACTCGATGTGGTTCCCGGGCGGGTTCGAGGCCATCGGGCAGGTTCCGCTCGGCATCGGGCATCCGGGTCTTCACCGGACCGGGTGCGAGCAGCGAGATCCCGACAGGGCTGCCCGAGGTGTGCAGTTCGACGGCCAAGGACTCCGACAGGCTCAGAATGGCCGATTTGGAGACACAGTACGGGGTCATCGTCGCGGTGCCGCTGGTGAATGCGGCGACCGAGGCGGTGTTGACGATATGCGCCTGGGGATGTTCGGCCAGGAGCGGAAGGAACACCCGGCAGCCGTGGAGAACACCGTAGAAGTTGACGTCCATCACCCATTGCCACGCACCGTCGGGAATTTCCAGGAAGGATCCACCGGTTTCGACGCCGGCGTTGTTGCACACCAGATGCACCGCACCGAACTCTTCGATAGTGCGCGCGGCCAACTCCTGCACGGCACCGAGGTCGCGAACATCTGTGCGCACTCCGATGGCTTCCGCGCCGTCGGCCCGTACCAGGGCCGTGGCCTGTTCGAGGGCATCTGGTTCCACATCGGCAAGCACGATGTGCATTCCCTCGGCGGCCAGGCGGCGCGCCAAGGCGAGTCCGATCCCGCTCGCCGCGCCCGTCACGACCGCCACCCGCTGATTCAGAACCTTCATGCGTGCACCTCTGCAACCAGTGACGGAGTCTCTAGGGACTTGGGGAACATCAACCGCTCGAACAAGGCGTCCGGGGCGGACGACAGTTGCCGCAGTCCGGCCATCGCCTCGTCGAGCGCCGCACCGTTCGAGGAGTGGTACACGAGCTTCTTGTTCGCCGACGCCGCGGGACTGACCTTGTCGACGAACACCTCCCGGCGCCGACGGGCGTACTCGTCGAGCACCGCGTCGGACACTCGACCGTTGATCACCGCGGCCAAGGCCTCGTAGAGGACGTACGTGTCGAACAACCCCGATGTCAGCCCCAGGCCACCGGTCGGGTTTGTTGCGTGGGCGGCGTCCCCCGCGAGCAGCACCCTGCCGGCTCGGAATGTCGCGGCGGCGCGCTGGTGCATCCGATAGGGGGAGAAGGCGACCAGCTCGATGTCGTCGATGCCGGGAAAGACTGCCTCGAAGTACTCGGGCATGCGGTCGAGCACTGTCTCGACCGGCAAGGCCTCGTCTTCACAGTAGGTGAACCGCCAGAGGTTGGTGGTGTCGATCTTGGAGATGATCGCTCCGTACCGATCGTCGATCAGCATGGTGGTCAGGGGCCAGCCGTGAGCTTCGAGATCGATGCGGATGTTGGTGGCCACGAACCGTTCGGGCCACGTGTGCCCGTCGAATGCGATCCCCACCGACTCGCGGACCGTGCTGCGTGCCCCGTCGGCGCCGATCAGCCACTGTGCGGTCAGGACCACGGGCTCGCCGTGCGACGTCGTCTCCACCCGCACAACATTGTCGTCTTGGTCAACTGAATGAATCTCGTTGTTCCACAACACCTTCGCGTGCGGAAACGCCGAAAGCTCTTCGAGTGCGAGTTCGACGAGAGCGTTCTGCCCGAGATGCAGGTTGTAGGGGTGGGCAACCTTGCCCTCGAGCGCGTCGAGTCCGAAGGACACCTGCTCGCCGGTGGCATGGACACGGTAGGTGTATCCCTGTTTGAGGAACCCCCGGGCGGCGGCCGCGTCGAACAGCCCGAGTCGCTCGAGTCCGTCGAGCACGGACCAGTGATAGACCATTGCGCGCGGTGACTGCACGACCTCGCTGCCTCGCTCGAGCACGGTGACGGAGATTCCCGCCCGCGCGAGTCCCAGGGCATTGAGAATCCCGACCGGGCCGGCGCCTGCGATGAGCACCGTCTGTTCAGTCATGTCTTCTTCCGTTTCTTCAGCAGTGGGCTGCCTGGTGTTTTGTTCGTAGCCGAGGCGACGCAACACAAAGTGATGAGCCCGTGAACGCGAAAAAAATATGTACGACAATCCGTCGTGATGAAGCTACCGTACCGAGTGACGTGAGTCACCGCAATACTTGACACGGATCTAGTTTTGCAGGGACACTGGATGGGTGGCAGCGAAAGGTGGTGTCACGTTGGCGTATGCCAGCCAACTCCGCTACGACGACAGCCTTAGTCGGACCATTTGGGCCGCGTTTCCGGCTTGCTTCGTGCTTGATCGCCGGTTGGCAAGCTGATTCCATGATCACGCCAAATTTTTCGTCATACAATCCTGACAGAGAGCGAGTAATCGATGACCACCAGTCGGACGCACAAGGAGACCTACGAGGACGGCATTGCCATGCGCAAGGCAGTCCTCGGAGCCGCCCATGTCGAGCGCTCTTTGAGCAACGTCACCGAGTTCTCCCGTCCCATTCAGGAACTCGTCACCGAATACTGCTGGGGCACCGTCTGGACCCGCGACGGCCTGCCTCTCCAGACCCGCAGCCTGCTCAACCTGGCAATGCTCACCGCTCTCAACCGCTCTCACGAACTCGCAGTCCACGTGCGTGGGGCAGTGACCAACGGCTGCACCGACGAACAGATTCAGGAAGTTCTCCTCCAGGCAGCGGTGTACGTGGGTGTTCCCGCCGCACTCGAATCCTTCCGCATCGCCGAGGCGACCCTGAAGGAGCTGCGCGCCGATGTCTGACATTGCTGCCGGGGTTGATCTGCCGACCCACGACCTATCGTCGACCGCCACGGTCGCTTTCGTCGGGCTCGGAAACATGGGCGCCCCCATGGCGCGCCGCCTGCTCGATGCGGGCCATCGGGTGATCGGCTTCGATCTGTCCGAGAACGCGGTGCAGCGCTTCACGGAGCAGGGCGGCCTGGCGGCGACCTCGGCGGCCGCGGCCGCATCGGACGCCGACGTGACAATCCTGATGCTGCCCAGTTCTGCAGTGGTGGAGTCGGTCCTCGACGACGGACTCGCCGCGGTGCTACGGCCGGGAGCGGTGGTGGTCGACATGAGCTCGTCCGAACCGATGCGCACCCGGGCGCTCGCCCGGCGCATCGCCGACGAACGAGGCGTGGACCTGATCGACGCCCCGGTTTCCGGCGGAGTGCGAGGTGCCGTCAACGGCACCCTGACCATCATGGTCGGCGGCCCGCCATCCGCTGTCTCCGCCGCTCTGCCGATCCTCGAGCTTCTGGGCCGGCCCACCCGGGTCGGCGATATCGGCGCCGGGCACGCACTGAAGGCGCTCAACAACTTGCTCTCGGCCACGCATCTGCTGGTGACCAGCGAGGCGATACTCGCGGGGGAGCGGTTCGGTCTCGATCCGGAAGTGATGCTCACCGTCATCAACGGATCGAGCGGGCGCAGTGGATCGACGGAGAACAAGTGGCCGAACTTCATCTTGCCGAAGACCTACGATTCCGGCTTCGCGTTGAATCTGATGCTCAAGGACATGCGCATCGCCACCGATTTGGCGCGGCAGCTCGGCCTGCCCAGCGTCCTGGGCGAGAACGCCGTCGCTCTCTGGGGTCAGGCGTCGGAATCGCTCGAGCCCACCGCGGACCACACCGAGATCGCCCGGTGGGTCACAGATTCAGCAAACCCAGAGATTGTATGATCAACATACAAAAAGTAGACTAATCCGATGGCAACGAAGACGGCCAGTGTCTGGGTGACGAGCCCGGTGGGGAAGGCGGCCGCCCCTCTTCGGGAGCAGGTCATCGCGGCGCTGCGCGAAGCAATCCTCGATTTCCGGCTCCGTCCAGGGCAACGGTTGATCGAGCGTGAACTCATCGAGCAACTCGGTGTCTCACGCACCACCGTCCGAGAGGCGCTGCGTGAATTGACATCCGAGGGTCTGGTCACCGTGGTGCCCCAGCGTGGGGCCATGGTGAGCGCGCCCACGATCAGTGAAGCCGCCGACCTCTACGAGGTTCGTGCCGCACTCGAATCAATCATCGTGACGCGGTTCGTCGAGCGAGCCACGCAGTCCCAAGTCATGCGGCTCGACGCGGCGGTGGAGCACTTCGCCGAGGTGGCCGCCGCCGGTGGTGAGATCCGGAATATCCTCGCGGCCAAGGACGAGTTCTACACCGTTCTCGTCGAGGGTGCTGCCAGCAGCTCTCTCAAGCAGCTCATCGAGGGCATCCAGGCACGAGTCCGCATCCTGCGGGCGACCTCCCTGTCCACATCCGGCCGCTCCGAGCAGGCGGTCGCCGAGTTGCGCGGCGTCGTCCGGGCGATCAAGGAACGCGATGCCTCCCTCGCCGCCGCACTGTGCGCGTCCCACGTGCGTACCGCCGCCACCACAGCCCTCGCCGCCCTCGAATCCGACCAGTGAACCCACCGCCGGCTCACCCGGCCCGCGACGAGTCCGCGAGGAAACCTCATGAACGAGATACCGATTTTCGACCACCACACCCTCGGCCAGCGCGTGCTGTTCGGGTCGGGCCAGGCGGCGAACCATTTGCGTTCGGCTGCCAACGATCTGAGAGCATCCACGCCCATGGTCGTGGCCGCCCGCCACGACCACGCGCTCGCTGACGCAGTTCTCGGCGGCCTCGACATCGCGGTGCGATTCGACGATGTGCGCCCCCACGTGCCCGTCGAGCAGGCCGAACAGGCTCGTAGTATCGCCCGGGACCACCATGCCGATCTGCTCATCAGCATCGGCGGCGGGTCGACGACCGGACTGGCCAAAGCCGTCGCGTTGACCACCGGACTGCCGATCATTGCCGTCCCGACCACGTACGCCGGATCTGAAGCGACGAATGTCTGGGGAATCACCGAGGCGGCTCGCAAAACCACCGGCCAGGACGACCGCGTCCTTCCCCACACCGTCGTCTACGACGCCGAACTCACCCGCACCCTGCCACGTGAGCTCAGCGTCGCCAGCGCCTGCAATGCCCTCGCACACTGCGTCGACTCACTGTGGGCGCCGCGCGCGAATCCGATCAACACCGCGCTCGCCACCGAGGCGATACGCGCCCTCGCCGACGCCCTCCCCGAGGTTGCCGACCGACCCGAATCGCTTGCCGGACGCGAGCACGCACTCTACGGCGCATACCTTGCCGCGGTCGCTTTCGCTAGCGCGGGATCGGGTCTGCACCACAAGATCTGCCACGTGCTCGGCGGTCGGTTCGACCTACCCCACGCCCAAACACACACCATCGTCCTGCCCCACGTCCTGGCCTTCAACGCACCTTATGCACAGGCTGCGGCGACACGTACGGCCGCCGCGCTCGGCGCGGCCGACGCGGTGCACGGCCTGCGCACTCTGCTGAAATCTGTCGAGGCCCCGACCGCGCTACGCGACGTCGGGCTGTCCGAGGGCGACCTCGACGAGGCCGTCGATCTGGTCCTGCCCGTGGTTCCCGCGTCGAACCCGCATCCCGTGTCCCGCGCGGAATTGGGCCAGCTCCTGCGAAATGCCTGGTCGGGAGAGGGCTGGAGCTGACCAACCACCGCCCCCAGGGAGCGCTTCCCCGGTCGTAGCTTCCCCGGTTCGTATCCGGGACTGCCGATCCGGCGTATGCGCCCAGCCCACCGGGTCCGCAGCACCGCCCGCGTCCAGCGTGAGGCGGCGTCATCACGTCGATAAAATGCCACGGCCCTGCCGCCGTGCGTCCTACCGCGGCACCCCCCGTGACCGATTGCGCCGGAGGGCCGGCGCGCGTGCTCACACAGCGCTCGCGCAGGCGCCCCCGGCTCCGGGCCCCGGTCACGCCGGACAGGTCAGTCGACCGACCCCACCGTGAATCACTGGACGCCGAGCGAAGGCGGATCAACCGAAACAGCCCCTGAGCCTGTGTATCTCCGCTACATTCTGCCCGCAGGTCGAGAATCCGGCCGCGCCTCGGTGCCCTGACGGAGCGGGCAATCGAGCACCGCCTGCAAGCGTGCGGCGCCACCATCCTCCCTGAACGCAGGGAATCTCGGCCCCGAGGACCCGGTTGCTCACTGGCTCGCATTGGCTCTTCATCGATAGGCACCAAGATTCCGACGACGAAGACGCGTGCCCTACGCGTAGTCGCAAGGGCCCCAAGCGAAGTGATTCAGATCGGGTCTTGCTGTTTTGTATGACAAAGATTACATTCGACGGTAGCCGACCGATCGGACCGTCACTCCGATCGATGTTGCGGGGACCAATTCTATCCCCGCGAGATGCCCGCCAAAATCCTCGACTCAGTGGGATCGATTTGCCGAGAGGTGCACCATGACGACTACGAATACCGGCGCGCGCCACGATGTGGATTCAGCCGCGTCCTATCAACCGAGCACCGCCTCCGACCTGTACGGAGAGTACGACCGACTGCGCGCGTGCTCGCCGGTCGTGCACAGTGACGACTTCGACGGATTCTGGAGTGTGCTGACTTTCGCCGACGCCTCGAAGGCCAGCCGGGACTGGAAGAATTTTGCGAGTGGGCGCCCCTTCGTCGAGTATCCGTCGCCGAATCGGCCGATACCCATCGCAACGAATCCGCCGGAGCACACCTTCTATCGAACCTTCCTCAACAAGTACTTCCGTCCCGACCGGGTCGCGGGGCTGTCACCGGATATCGACCGAATCGTTGCCGAGCAACTGACTCCGCTCATCGAGGCCGGCGAGGGTGACATCTACCGGTCCGTCGCGCGAACTGTCCCGCCGCAGGTGCTTTCGGTGTTGCTCGGACTGAGCGACGAGGGTTGGGTCGAACTCGCTGCCACCCTCGACCGCGCCGACGCTCTGCGCCACGACATCAACGCCTTCGGCGCCCTGCAGGCGACGTTGTGGGACGACGCAGTGGGCACCCTGATCGCCGAGCGCACCGAGCACCCGCGGGACCCGGAGCAGGATGTGATGAGCGGGATCCTCGAACTGCGGCCCGACGGCGAGCCGATCTCACGCGAACAGGTGCTCTCGCTCGGGACCCAGATCTTCGCCGCGGGCGCAGATACAACCAGTTCGGCGATGGGATCGTTAGCGCACTATCTGGCCACGAACCCCGACGACCAGGCCCGCCTGCGGGCCGACCCGAACCTGTTACCCGCTGCGATCGAGGAAGTGCTGCGCCTCGGACCGCCGCTGCACCAGACCGTTCGTCGAACCACCGCCGATGTCACGATCGCCGGCACCCCGGTCCCGGCGAACGAGCTCGTCGCGATTAACGTCGCCTCAGCCAACCGTGACGCCGAACGATTCGCAGATCCGCACCGGATCCGGTTGGACCGCGAACGCAACCAGCACCTCACATTCGGTTTCGGTCCGCACATGTGCGTCGGTGCGCCCGTCGCGCGGCAGGAACTTCTCGCGTTCGGAACACAATTGCTCTCCGGCACCCGTTCCATCACGCTCGCCGCACCCGCCGAGACGTCGGGGCGAGCGCTGCGTACCGGTTGGTCCAGCATCCCTGTTCGCCTCGAAAAGTAGACACTGCCACGTCATATCGGCGTCGTCCCGGCGAAGCAGCCGGGGTGATGCCGCCCCCACAGCTAAGGAGACAGAATGACCGAGTCGGTGGTGTCCCCTCCGGCCGGCGACGCGACCAAGGTGCGTAAGATCGCCGCGGCAAGCATGGCCGGTACCGCGCTCGAGTACTACGACTTCTCGATCTACGGGCTCGCTGCCGCTCTGGTGTTCCCGACGTTGTTCTTCCCGCAAAGCAATGCCTTCGTCGGCGCCCTGGCTTCTTTCGGCACTCTCGCGGTCGGCTACTTCTCCCGTCCACTCGGGGCTGTCATCTTCGGCCACTTCGGCGACAAAATCGGCCGCAAACCGGTTCTGGTGATCACCCTGGTGATCATGGGTGTCGCCTCGACGGCGATCGGCCTACTGCCCACCTACGACAACATCGGGGCCTGGGCTGCGGTGGTGCTTGTCACGCTTCGTTTCCTGCAAGGCGTCGCCTTCGGCGGAGAATGGGGCGGGGCGATCCTGATGGCCTTCGAATATGCGCGCCCGGAACGCCGAGGGTTCTTCGCCTCGGTGCCCCAGGTCGGGCCGGCGGTGGGCACCCTACTCGGCAACGCCGTTTTCCTCCTCACGACCCTGCTGCCGGAAGACGCCATGCTCTCATGGGGTTGGCGAATTCCTTTCCTGCTCAGCGCCCTACTGGTCGCCCTCGGTCTGATCGTGCGTTTGAAGATCGCTGAATCGCCCGAGTTCGCTGCCCTCAAGGCCGAAGGTACGTCCGCGAAGGTGCCGCTTGCAGAAGTGCTGCGCAGCCACCGCAAACCTGTCTTGCTCGTCTGTGGGGCATTCCTCGGATACGGTGCCTTCAGCATCGTGGCACTGACCTTCCTCGTCGGGTACGCCCGCAACACGCAGGGTGTCAGCAATTCGATCACACTCGCCGCGATCCTTGCCACCTGCATGGTGCAGATTCCGGTCATCATGCTCGGTGGATACGCCTCGGACCGATTCGGTCGGCGCCGGATCATGACCGTCGGGCCTCTGGCCGCGATCGCCGGTACCGTCCTGCTCTTCTGGACGATCAACACGGCGCAGCCTGCGTGGATCATCATCGGTTACGTCGTCGGTATGGGCGTGCTTTTCACCAGCGCATACGGGGCTCAACCAGCCCTCTTTGCGGACAGCTTCGAGCCGAGCGTGCGCTACACCGGCATGTCACTGGGGTACCAGCTGTCGAATGTCATCGGATCCGGTTTGATGCCGCTTGTCGCCACGTTGCTCCTCAATGCCACCGGTACCCCGTACGCGATCGCCGCGGCGATCGTGGTCGCGCTGGCAGTATCCATGGCGTGTTTGCTTGCACTGGTCAGAACCTCCACAGATGTTGCAGCAGAATCGAAGTCACCAATCAGTACGTCACCTGCACCGATCACGGCGGCCTAGACCCGGACCTGGGCGCGTGTGCCAAGGTGGCGCGCCGACGACGCACATGCCCCAGGCACGTGTGGGCCGTGGTCGAGGACGGCCATACCGGTGCGGTAAATGGCCGCAAGAATGGCCAGGTCCCCGAGATCGTCGTCGACTGCGTTCATGTCGGAGTACTTACGCAGATACCGGGTGGAGTGGTCGTTGCGGCCGCGCGCCGCACCGTCCATACCGCCAACATCGAACACTGAGCGGCGATGACGATTGACGGCCAAGGCACGCGCCGCGAGACGACCGCCCGGCCAGCGCAACCAACAACGCAAGGACATCCTGTATGCCCCGAATCTCGGTCAACGGTTACGACACATGGTACGAAGACGACTGCTTCTGCGACCCGTGGAGGACAGATATCGAAACCATCCTCATTCAACCTGGATTTGGTCGCAACTCGCAATTTTGGTACCACTGGATTCCACGGCTTGCCGGCCGATACCGGGTGATTCGACGAGATCTTCGTGGCCATGGGAAGTCCGCCGATGGAGGCACCGCCCCATGGACGTTCGACCAGTTGGTCGACGACTTGAGCAGATTCATCGATGTGCTGTCCCTCGGTCGGGTACACGTGCTGGGGGAGTCGACGGGTGGGATGCTTGCCGTCGGACTTGCCCACGGACATCCCGACCAGGTGCAGTCCCTGACATTGTGCAGTTCCCCGACCACCATCGACGGGGCGGGACAGCAATTTTTTGCGGGGTCCCACAACACTTGGCAGGATGCTCTCGAATCGCTTGGTGCAGAGGGGTTCGCGAAATGGCTGGTCAGCCAGACCGGCACTGCGGTGTGTGAGGACGCGCTGCAGTCGCAATGGTGGATCGACCAGTTTTCGTCCGCATCGACCACGGCATTGATCGGCTACAGCACAGTGATATCCGGGGTGGATGTCGCCCCGCTGCTGCCCCAACTAACCGTGCCCTCCCTCGTGTTGGCACCGACGCGAAGTTCCGCCACCTCTCTCTTGGAGCAGCTGTCGATCGCCGCTGCTATCCCGGGAGCGCGCGTCGTCACCGTCGACGGCGCGGGTCACGAAATCTATGCCGACGAAGCCGATGTGACTTCCGCGGCATACCTCAACTTTCTCGAAAATCAGGCCGGTAACGATTCGGCGGAATCCTGACCTGCACTTGACCTGGACTGCCACGCAGCAGCAAGCCCCACCCCGCCGAGCCGTCTCGAGCTGAACGAACGACCGAACCCGTCTCGCCCTGCGGCTCGCCGCACCTTGGTCACCAAGAGGAGCAATGATCATGAACCAGACAATCGGCAGGCGAAGTGATAGCGCGAAAGTTCGCAAAATCGCTGCAGCCAGCATGGCCGGCACCGCACTTGAATACTATGACTTCTCAATCTACGGCCTCGCTGCCGTCCTGATTTTTCCACAACTCTTCTTCCCAGAAGGCGATTCGCTGATCGGTGTTCTGGCCTCCCTCGGGACGCTCGCAGTCGGCTATCTTTCACGACCGATCGGAGCAATTGCTTTCGGCCACTTCGGCGACAAGTTCGGCCGAAAGCCGGTTCTGGTACTCACGCTGGTCATCATGGGTGTCGCCTCAACGACGATCGGGCTTCTGCCGACATACGCCAGTATCGGTATCTGGGCTCCAGCACTACTGGTGACGCTGCGACTACTCCAAGGCATCGCGTTCGGTGGCGAGTGGGGTGGCGCAATACTCATGGCATTCGAATACGCGAAACCGACTCAACGCGGCTTCTTCGCGTCAGTTCCTCAGGTGGGGCCCTCGATCGGTACCCTCGCCGGAAACGCAGCCTTCCTCTCCGTCACATTGTTGCCTGCGGATCAGTTCATGACGTGGGGATGGCGAGTCCCGTTCCTTCTCAGTGCCCTGTTGGTCGTACTCGGCCTCATCGTGCGACTGAAGATCGCGGAATCGCCAGAGTTCGAAGCGATCAAGAACGAAGGCGCTGAGCAGAAGCTGCCCATCCGTACGGTACTGGGCAGCCACCTCAAGCCGGTACTGCTGGTCTGTGGTGGCTTCCTCGGCTACGGCGCATTCAGCGTCGTCGCATTGACTTTCCTGGTCGGATATGCGCGAAACCAGCAGGGCGTCTCGAGCACGATCACCCTGATCGCGATCCTCGCAACATGTGTAATCCAGATCCCGGTCATTCTTTTGTCAGGGCACCTTTCGGACCGCTACGGCCGACGGGCCCTGATGACGTTCGGCCCTCTGGGCGGTGTCGCGGGAGTCTTCCTGCTTTTCTGGACCGTCAACACCGGGAACACGCTGTGGGTCCTGTTCGGGTACGTGGTCGGAATGGGAATTCTGTTCACCAGCGCATACGGCGCCCAGCCCGCCCTCTTCGCTGACAGTTTCGATCCCAGTATCCGCTACACCGGAATGTCTCTTGGCGTACAGCTGTCGAACGTCATCGGATCCGGGCTGATGCCCCTCGCTGCCACACTTCTGCTGAAGGGCACCGGAAACGCGTACTCCGTTGCGGGAGCGATAGCAGCGGCCCTGCTCGTCTCCATGTGCTGCCTCCTCGCACTTGTCCGTACCGCTGGTCGACTGCAGCTCGTGGATCGGAGGGCATCGTCGCCGGCGTCAGCTGGTCCGAGTCCGCTGACGACAAGCGCTGGATAACCGGTAGGCGGCGAAATAGCGGTCCCATCTCAGCATGGCGTGCGCTCCGAACACCCAGGGCCCTTCCCGCAGTGCAGATCTTCATCGAAAAAAGCGACGCAAGACGGTCATTGGGATATCGGGATCCGAGGTCATCTCGAGAAGGATGTGGGCGCGACCTCGATGATCCGGCGACGCGGTGCGACCCTCCACGCCATCACAGCAAGCCCATGTGGCGACGTCCCCGCTCGCTCGCTGCCACGGGGGTTGCGGCGTGTCCAGGTGCGGGGTTCCGGGCCTCTGGGTGGGGCAACCACGGTTCGGAAGGCACCGTGGTTGCCCCACCTGATCAGGGGAAGCTCAGCCCCGGTCCAACCGCACAATTCGGTCACCGCTGAGCGTCCCCAACCAGATCTCGTCCCCGACCGGCAGGGCCGTGGTCGCCAGACTCACCGAGGAATCGGTGCCGTCGATGAGCACCGTGCTGGTCATCGATGATGGATCGACCTCCACGACCGCGTACCCGGTGGGACAGTTAGTTCCTTCACCCCCGTTGCACACCAGAACATCGTCGACGGTGACGTTCTGCCCGGTCACAAGAATCGTGCCCTGCGGCGTCCAGCGGAGGTTGTCCGGCAGAAACGGTAGCGTCACCTCACTCCTGTCGCTCGGATTCGTCAGAGACATCCGCACGAGCTTCTTCTGCGTCCACGCAGCAACGACGACGGACTGCCCGTCCGGCGAGACCAGGACACCGTTGGCGCCCCCGACTGCGCTGTCCGGCAACGCTGTCCATCCCTGCGCCGGAGTCCATTTCATCACCCGTCCCGTAGCAACGCCCGAAAACATGCGAGCGAACGGGTCTCCGGAGACAGTGGGATCGAACATGCTGGAGACGATGATGCCGCTGCCGTCCGGCAAGGGTGCGACTGCGTTGGCGTACACGTCACCGGGGATGGGAACGCATCCCACCCACGTCAGCGCCACGGGATCTGCCTGTGGGTCGAGGTGGAAGACTTCGATCGATTCCCGCTTGTGATTGACCGCGTACAGGGTGACTGGCTGTCCGTCGGTTGTCGGGGCAATGGCGATTCCGTGTGGTTCGGCGGACGAGGCGTCGGGGACCCCGGCGCAATCGGGGTAGATGCTGCGGTTCCATTCGGCATGCTGATCCGGGCTTGGCCAGAGCGGCACAGTGGCATTGGTCGTCGAGTCGACGGCGACGAGCCTTCCCGGGGTTCCTCGCTTGGGCGAGGCCATGCTGCTGGCCAGAACCCATGCGGTGTCCGGGACCGCGACGAGATCCTCCGGTCGGACGACGCCGCTGACTTGGTTTTCGCTAACCGACGTCCATGGCGTCCCAAGCGGGGAGAGGGTGGGTTCCGGATTTGTGGCGGACTCTGCATCGTCGGGGTTCGTGGAACAGGCACCGGCGAACATCAGCGCGCACACGCCGATGGCTATAACAGTTTTCGACATAGGACCTGCTTTTCGTGGGAGCGGCTGATGGAGAACACCGCGGAACTGTGACCGCCGGGCGGCGCAGATCCGCTCAGCGCCGGTGGCTGTCCGGGGCCGTGGTGCACGGGTCGCTCATCGCCCAGTCTCCCGGCACCATCGGCGACGCCTCCGGTGCTATTTGTGGCCGCCGAGCAGTCCCGACGACGGGGCGCCATGGCACGGGGTCAGACGGCGATCATCCCGTGTGGATCGATGACGAACTTCTCGGCCACGCCACGGTCGAATGCGCTGTAGCCGTTGGGTGCGTCGTCGAGTGAAATCACGGTGGCATTCACCGCTTTCGCGATCTGTACCCGGTCGGCGAGAATCGCATTCATCAACTCCCGGTGGTAACTCATCACCGGGCACTGCCCGGTCGCGAAGGACAGCGACTTGGCCCAGCCGGTACCCAAACTCAACGAGAGCGCTCCCCCCTTGGCAGCATCGTCGGCGGCGCCCGGGTCCCCGGTGACGTACAGACCCGGAATGCCGATGCCACCGCCGGCGGCGGTCAAATCCATCAACGAGTTGAGGACGGCGGCAGGTTGCTCGTGACCTGCGTCGCCACCGTGACCGCGGGCCTCGAATCCCACGGCGTCGATCGCGGCATCTACCTCCCGGGCACCGAGGATCTGCTCGATCTGATCCTGAGGTGCGCCCCGGGAGACATCGATGGTTTCACATCCGAACGAGCGGGCCTGAGCAAGTCGATCAGAGTTCAGGTCGCCGACGATCACGACTGCGGCACCGAGCAGTTGCGCACCGGCCGCGGCGGCGAGTCCGACCGGTCCCGCACCAGCGACGTACACAGTCGAGCCGGCGTGCACCCCGGCGGTGACGGCGCCGTGGTATCCGGTGGGAAAGATGTCCGAGAGCATGGTCAGGTCCCGGATCTTTTCCATCGCCTGATCCCGATCGGGAAACCTGAGCAGGTTGAAGTCGGCGTACGGGGCCATCACGTATTCTGCCTGACCACCGACCCAGCCGCCCATATCGACGTACCCGAACGCGGATCCGGGCCGATCCGGGTTGACGTTGAGGCAGATCCCGGTCTTGCGTTCCTTGCAGTTGCGGCATCGACCACATGCGATGTTGAACGGCACAGAGCACAGGTCGCCGACCTTGATGAACTCGACGTCGCGACCGACCTCGATCACCTCACCGGTGATCTCATGGCCGAGGACCAACCCCTCGGGGGCAGTGGTGCGGCCGCGAACCATGTGCTGATCGCTGCCGCAGATGTTGGTGGAAACAACCTTCAGGATGACGCCGTGCTCACACTTGCGGCCGATATTGGCGGGGTTGACGCCGGGGCCGTCCCGCAGCTCGAGCTTCGGGAACTCGATGTCGCGTACCTCGACCTCGCCCGGTCCGACATACGTCACCGCGCGGTTTGCGCTCATCGTCATCATGGTCTTTCTGTGAAGTGATTCGAAGCCAATTGCGATGCAATCGGCCGAGGTCAGCGGCGGAAGTTGATCCCGCCGTTCAGCTTTCCTGGGAGGAGAGGGCACTGCCAGTAACGGTCAGGACCTCGTTGCGAGGTGTGTGTGCTGCGATCGTGCACTCGGAACCACTCATGGCTGACCGATGGTTGTCAGGTACGCATGGTTCCGGGGCGATCACAGGTCGAGAACCAGTCGTCGCGAGCAGGCCCGGGACACGCAGATGAACATGGTCTCCTGAGCGTCCTTCTCGTCCTGGGTGAGCAGCGAATCGCGGTGATCGGCCTCACCCTCGAGTATCGGTGTCTCACAGCTGCCGCAGGTGCCCTCCCGGCACGATGAGACCACGATCGCGCCGGCCTCCTCGACGACGTCGAGGATCGAACGGTCGGCCGGCACCGACACCGTGACTCCCGTTAGCGCCAGCTCAACCTCGAATTCGGTGTCGATGGTTCCGGGGTCGGCGGTCTTGGCGCGAAACCGCTCCATGTTGACTGATCCTGCCGGCCACGAGATGCAATAGCCGTCGATGGCATCGAGCAAAGGGCCCGGACCACAAGTGAAGACCCGGCGGCCCGGCCGGTGTTTCCCAAGAATCGCGGGCAGATCCAGATGCCCGACCTCGTCCTGGGGGTGGATTGTGACCCGTCCGGGATAACGGTTTTCGAGGTCCTCGACGTACGCCATCGAGGACCGCGCGCGCCCACCGTAGACAAGCCGGAACGGAATGCCCTGGGCCTCGGCGGTGGCGATCATCGGAATCAGCGGCGTGATGCCGATTCCCCCCGCGATGAACAAGTACTCCTGCGCGTCGACCAATGCGAAGTTGTTGCGCGGACCCTGGACCTCGAGCGTGGCCCCGACGGTGAGATTGTCGTGGACCGCGAGGGAGCCGCCGCGGCTGTCCGGTTCACGCAGGACCGCGACCCGGTATGCCGTGCGGTCACCGGGGTCGCCGCACAACGAGTACTGGCGCACCAGGTTCGGACCGAGGACCAGGTCCAGGTGTGCACCGGGCGCCCACTGGGGTAGCGGCCACCCTGCGGGGTGGGTCAGGGTCAGTTCCACGACAGCATCGGCGACCACGGTCCGTGCCGCGACAGTCAACGTCATACGGTTCTCCGCGGACGTCGGCAGGGACGTGTCAGTGTCGATCACAGGTGTCGTTTGCATGGGGAGGTCCTTGTCGGCGAGTTATTCGGTGGTGCTGTCGGCGGGGTCCCAGGTCGCGACGAGGCTACGTCGGATCGGCAGCATGACCAGCGGGAGGAAATCCTGTTCGAAGTCGGGAGCGATGCGCAGGCTGGGTAGTCGTTCGAACAGCACGCGGACCCCGGCGGTGCCTTGGGTGCGGCCGAGCGGCTGTCCCAGACAGGTATGGCGGCCCTTGGTGAACGCGTAGTGGTCGGTGGGCTCGTCGCGGTGGATGTTCCACTTCTTCGGTTCGAGGTAGTGGTCGGGGTCGTTGTTGGCGCTGGCAAGTGCCACCCACACCATGTCCCCGGCAGGGATCGTGACCCCTGACAGTTCGACTTCGCGGGTTGCCTGCCGTGAGGCGAACGGGGCGGAGGGGCGCCGCCGGAGGGTTTCTTCGAACACCCTGGGCCACAGGCTCGGATCGGCTTGGGCCTGGTCGAGTTGGCCTTCGTTGCGCGAGAGGAAGATGACGGCGTTGGCCATGCCCTGGGCGGTCGTGTCGGTGCCGGCGGCCGAGAACTCGCACAGGTGAAGCGCGACACGCTCATCGGACAGGGTTGGTTCGCCGTTGCGGTTCCGTGCCGAGGCCATGACCGAAATCAGATCGAAGGCGGCGCTGTCGCGGCGTTCGCGCACCAGTTCGCGGAGCTTGAGTTGCGCGTTGGTGTACCGCGTCCACACCTCGGTGCGGCGCGGCTCCTCCATCGGCTCTCGACCGCTGGCCAGGACCGCGAAGTGGTCGTCGCGTAGTTGGCGCATCATCGGCTCGAACGAGTCCGGCAGATCCATCAGCGCCATCAGCGTCTGGGTGGTGAGCTCGAGGCAGTAGTCCTCCATCAGCTCGGCGGTGCCGCGGTCGGCGAGCCGATCGATGATGCGGTGGGCGCGGGCTTCGATCTCCGGCTCGAGGGCGTCGATGACCGGCTTGAGGAAGCCGCGTTGGGCGACCCGACGCATTTCGGTGTGGATCGGCGGGTCCATGCTGATGGAGATGTGCGCCATCAGCTCGGAGGTGACGATAGAGGTGAATTGCTCGGGCACGGGAAGGTTTCCGCCGTTACCTGTGCAGGAGAACGTCTTCCAGTCCATCAGGGCTGTGTCGACGTCGTCGCGGCGAGTAACGACCCAGGTGCCGAGCTGCTCGTGCCAGAACACGGGCCGCTCGGTGCGGATCTGGTCGTACATCGAGGCCGGGTCGAGCAGGGCGCTCTCGCTCAGCGGATTGAATTCTGGTGGTGCAGCGGGGCGCTGCCCGTAGGTGCTGGTCATGTGGGGGTCCGTTCAGAGGGCGGTGGCCGCGGCCATGGTGGACAGACGTTGGAAGCGGGCGAGGTTGTCGCCTTCCTCCATCACTCCGGCGGTCAGGCACACGAAGGTCAGGTCCTTGTCGGGGTCGACCCAGAACAGGGTGGAGCCGGCGCCGTAGTTGCCGTGGGTGCGTGGGCTGGTGGATGCGCCGAAGAACGTCGGGTACACCCCTTCGCCGCGCAGCGCGAAGCCGAGACCGAAGTTGCCGGGGGGCACGTCCCACCCGCGGGCGTGGCACAGCATGGCATACAGGTCGTTCGGTGCTGTGCCGGTCTGCAGGGTGGTGGCGAGATCGAGGATGCTCGGCGAGAGGATCCGGACACCGTCGAGTTCGCCGCCGCGGCGGATCATTTCCGCGAAGCGCAGAATGTCGCTGGTGGTCGATACCGCGCCGACCCACGGCATTTCCGCGCCCTCGACGACGATGTCCTGCATGACCTCGATGTCCGAGGACTTGAGCCATCCCCCGGGAGGGAAGTGGGCTTTGATGGGCACCATCCGATCGGCCCACGCCTTGGGGGCGCCGAGTGCGGTGTCGGTCATCTTCAACGGGGCGAAGAGCTCGTTGGTGAGCAGTTCCCCGTAGCTGCCGTATCCGGTGGCCCGGCGCACCATCTCCCCGAGCAGCGCGTGGTTGAGGGTGGGGGAGTAGTTGAAGGTTCCGCCTGGTTCGCCGACGACGTCGAGCTGGCTGATCGCGTCGATGACGGCGTCGAGGTTGCCGAGTTCGGAGTACGGCAGGGGGGTGGGTGTGGCGACGAGACCGGCGCGGTGCGTGAGCAGGTGACCGACGTTGACGCGGTCCTTCTTCGCGGCGCGGAACGGGTCGCGGCCGACGAACTCGGGGATCACGTCGACGACCCGGGTGGTCAGATCCAGCTGACCGCGGTCGATGGCCTGCAGGACCAGAATGTTGGTGAACGCCTTGGTCATCGAGAAGATCCAGAAGATGTCGTCGACGGTCGCGGTGCGTCCGGTGGTGCGGTCGGCGTATCCGATGGCCTCGTGCATGCCGATTTCGCCGTGGCGGGCGATGGCGATGACCGCGCCGTCGTAGTGTCCGGCGTCGATGTCCTCGCCGATCGTGGTGCGGATGCGGCGCAGGGCGTCCTGGTCGAAGGTGGTCGTGGGTGTGCTCATGGTTGTGCTCTCTTGTCTGTGTGTCCGGGCGGGTTTACATGTAGAGGCCGCCGGACGGCGACAGGGTCTGTCCGGTGTAGTACTTGCTGTCGTCGGAGGCGAGGAACAGCATGGTGGCGGCGAGGTCTTCGGGCTTGGCCAGGCTCGAGATTGGCTGCACGCTGGCGATGGAATCGACGATCTCGTCGGGCTGGGCGCGCAGCAATGGGGTGTCCACCGCGCCCGGTGCGACGGCGTTGACGCGGATGTCGTGGGGTGCGAGCTCCCCGGCCGCGGCTCGGGTCATGCCGAGGACACCGGCCTTGGAGGCCGGGTAGTACAGCGGCATCGGCGTTCCCACGAGTGCGGACACGCTGGAGATGTTGACGATCGACCCGCCGCCGGATCGTTTCATCAGCGGGGCAGCCTCGCGGATGGTGTAGAAGGGGCCCTTGAGGTTGACGGCGAGGACGCGATCGAAGTGCTCGTCGGTGACACCGGACAGGAAGTCCGGGTGCAGGATCTCGCCGCGTTTGCGGGCTTCGAACACAGCCACGTTGACATCGACCAAACGCTGGTTCTCTTCGCGGGTCGGTGCGTTGATGCCGGCGGCGTTGATCAGCACATGGAGTGCGCCGTAGCGGTTTTCGACGTGCGCGAATGCCTGCTTGACGGCCGTGCTGTCGGCGACGTCGAGGGCGATGCCTTCACCCTTGTCGATTCCGGACAGTACCTCTTTGACGTTGGCTTCGGAGATGTCGGCGCCGATGACGGTCGCACCGTGCTCGGCGAACAACCGGGCGGTGGCGGCGCCGATTCCGGACCCGGCGCCGGTGACGAATGCGACTTTTCCAGCAAGCTTCATGGAGAGACTCCTCGAGAGGGGGCGAGCGCAATGACGGCTCGTAAGTGGTGCAAGACACACCATACCAAAAACTAGATCCGTGTCTAGTTTTTTTCTGGATTCTTGTCTAGTTCAGCTTTCAGTGCTGGTCACGGCACCTATACGATGGGCCTATGAGCACGACGGAAACCGCATCCCCGACCGACGCGTCTGCACCGCGCATGGGCAAGAAGAAGCGGGCCACCCGCGCCCGCATCGTCGAGTGCGCGATTCCGCTGTTCTCCGAATACGGCTACGACAAGATCACCATGGAGTCGATCGCCAAGGCCGCCGGCATCAGCCGCGCCAACCTCTATCTGCACTTCAAGGCCAAAGCGGAGCTGGTCGACGCCATGCTCGAACAACTCAGTCCGGAGGTCATCGACAGCTACCGAACGCTCGATTCCCTCGACCCGGCCGATACCGACGGCCTGCGGCGGTGGGTCGAAGACAGCTCACAGTTGTGGGTGGACAGGCGTCGGCAACTCGAAACCCTCGAGCATGCCTTGTCCGTCGAACCGGTCGTCTCACAGCGGTGGTACCAGACGCTGTCGGAAGCGGCGGACGCGATGACGACCTTCCTCGGTCGCTACCCGGACGGACCGGAACGGCAACGGGCACGATTGACGCTGGTCACGACGATGCTCGGCTTCGAGCGCACCCTGTACTTCGTGCTCGTCCGCTCCGCTCCGGCCGACCACTCGGATGTGATCGACGTCTTGACGGCGCAATGGCACGCCGCTCTCGCCGGCGCGACTACCCCGGCGGCGACGCACCCGGGGTGACGCGCACGGCGGCTAACGCGGGCCTACTCGATGACGAGCGTGTCGAGTTCGGTGCCCGGTGGGTAGCGACCGTCGAAGATCACCGCACCGGCGCCGGTCAGGGTCGCGGCGTACCGGCGTGCGGTGAGCCCGTGCTCTGCTTCCCGAAGATGCAGCTCGGCCAGGGGGATGCGTCGAGTTCGATCCGGCCATCCGGTCGGATCTGCCACCGACAGGATCGGCCCGGACTCGGTCATCTCGACCCACGGCTCTGCAATCAGGATGTCGAGCATCCCACCGTGCCCACCGAGCCGAACGACTCCGCCGAACCGCACCACCTGCGGCGCGTCCGGCGATGGAATCGGCGGGAAGGTGAAGTAGCTCGTCTCGCCCAGATGCGCGCCCTCGGACATCGCATGTCGACCGTCGGGCAGAGTGGCGATATAGCGGATGAAGCTGCGCTTGATTCCCCAGGTCAATCCGACCCGGGCAAGCGCGCACGGTCCGACGCCGGCGGTCATGGCACCTCGAGGGTCAAGGTCGCGCCGCGCCCGCCTTTGCCGCACACTACGCGGGACACACAGGCGCACAGCTTCTTCGAGTTGGCCTTCTGCTCCTCGCTGAAGAACACGTCCCGGTGGTCGACGGTGCCCTCGACGTCGACGATATCGACCTGGCACAGACCGCACTCGCCCTTACGGCAGTCGAACATCATGTCCGCGCCGGCTCGCTCGAGAGCGTCGAGCAGCGAGTCACCGGACCGAACGGTGGTCTCGATGCCCAGTCGCGGGATGTTCACGACGAACTCCTCGGCCTGGAACCACCCGCTGTTCCCGAAGGTTTCGTACCGCAGATTCGGCAGCGGCAGATCCCGCTCGATCCAGTTGCGGCGCACGGCATCCATCAGCCGGATCGGCCCGCACATGTACAACTCCGTCACCTCGTCGACGCCGGCCACGAGATCCCGGACATCGAGTCCGGTGCCCTCGTCGTCGATGTGCGCCTCCAGGCGATCACCGTGCACGGCGAGCAGTTCCGGCAGAAACGCCATCGCGGTCCGACTGCGCGCGACGTAGACGAAACGGTAGTCGGCCCCGACCCGCCGCAGCACCGCCGCCATCGCCGCCATCGCGGTGATCCCAATGCCCCCGGCGAGCAGGACATACCGCGGTGCACCGACCCGCAGCGGGAAGTTCTGCAGTGGGGCGGTCAGCTCGATCGGGTCACCGGCCTGCAGGGTGTGCATGTACCGGGACCCACCACGGGAGGTGGGGGACAGGTGGACCCCGAGGGTCACGCTGTGGCCGTCGGCGGCGCCGGAGACGATCGAGTACGAGCGGACGGCGCCGCTGCCGATGCGGACATCGACGTGCGCTCCGGGGGCTGCACGATGGGATTGTTCGGTGGCGATCACGATCTTGGCGATGCCGTCGGCGGCGGGCTCGACAGAGGTGACCTGTCCCTGCTGCCAGGTGATCTTGTTGTCGGTCATGTCAGTTCACAGTTTCGGTCAGCGCGTCGATGTTCGCGGTGTGCAGGCGCTCACTCTCGATCATGCGCTGAATGATTCGGCGGACCCACATCCCGCCCGCGTCGATGTTGAGGTTGTAGAACTCGTGATCCGGGTTGGCCTCGATGGCGGCCTGCTGGGCGGTGAGCATGGCCTCGTCCTCGCCGAAGACTCCGTGCACGCCGTCGCGCAGCTGCGTGGTGATCAGCTGGCTTTCGAGGCGGTAGTTGCGTTGGAAGGCCCAGAAGTACAGCGCCGTCTTCTCGTCGACGGGGGTAATGGTGTTCATGACGAACCCGTTCACGCCCTGGCTGCGATCACCCTCGGGGGCACCGGTACCCGCCTCGGCCACGCCGACGTCGATGCGGATCGTGCCCGGTGCCTGGAATTCGATGATCTGCCAGCGATCGACCTTGCCCTCGAACCCGGGGAACTTGTCGCGCATATTCTTCAGCCAGAACGGCGGTGCGTCGATGTTGTGCATCCACCGGGTGACGGTGACCGTGCGCTCGTCGTGGGTGACCACGAAGTCGGACTCGCTGAGTTCCTCCTGCCCGATGGAGGAGGAGTGGACGAACTCTTCGTGGGTGAGGTCCATCAGGTTGTCGAGCACCAACTGGTAGTTGGCCTGAACGTCGATGGTGCGGCCGTCGCCGGCCCACTCGGGCGAGTCCATCTGGAACATGTCCGGGATGGTGGCGGGGTCGGCGAGCGTCGGATCTCCCGGCCACACCCACAGGAACCGATGACGCTGTTCGACGGGGTAGGACGCCACCATCGCCGACGGGTTGATCGTCTCCTGCGCCGGCATCTTGGTGCACCGGCCCGCAGAGTTGAACCGCAGGCCGTGGTAGGGGCACTGCACCTCGTCCGCGCCGATACGGGTACCGAGTGAGAGCGGGGCGAGTCGATGCCAGCAGGCGTCGGCGAGGGCGACCGGGCGGCCGTCGGTGGTGCGGTACAGCGTCATCGGCTTGTCGGCAATCCTGCGGGCAAGCAGCTTCGCGGAGGTCACTTCGTAGTCCCACGCCGCGACGTACCACGCGTTGAGGGGGAAGGCCATGCTCTTGGCGGTCGCGCCGCCCGGGCCGAGATCGGTCATGCGATGTCCTTGGGGATCGTCACCAGTAGAAACCGCAATAACTATGCAGATAGCTATTGGGTGATGTGACGCACACACTATCTATCGATATAGTTATTGGCAAGACAGTCCGGCCGATGAGGAGACATGAGCCTTCGCTACGCACTGCTGGCCCTGCTCACGGCGGGCCCGCTCACCGGATACGACGCCGCCAAACGGTTCGGCGGCTCCGTCGGGCACGTCTGGCACGCCCCCGATTCGCAGATCTATCCCGAACTGCGCCGCATGCAGAAGGACGGACTGATCGAGGGCGAGCAGGTCAGGTGGGGGCCGAGGAGCACCAAAACGCAATACAGCATCACCGACGACGGCATCGCCGCCTTCCGAACGTGGATGAACACCCCGCTCGACCACGCCCCCGAACGCGATGCCCACCACATGCAAGCCGCCTACTTCGAATGGGCGGACCCCGATCATGCACGGGAGATCCTGCACAAGCACATCGAGTACTACACCACTCAAGTCGAGTTGCTCACCGCCGTCCGGGACGGAATCAAGGCCGGCACGGATCCAGCCATCGTTCGGCGACTCGATCACTACCCGCAGCACGAACACGCCCGGATCATCGCGTACAAGGCCTACACCTACGACGGCATGATCAGCCGCAGCAAGGCCGAGATCGATTGGGCAGTAAAGGGACTTGCCCTCCTAGACGAAATGTCGCATCCGGTCGAGCCCAGCACGCACCCGTGACTATGTGGCGGTGGCACCGCCCTCTCGATCCTCATCGTCCGCGTACCGGCAGGCGCGACTTGTTCTTGAACAGCTCACCGCAGACCGTGCATTCTACCGCTGAGAGTCTGACCTTTCGCGAATACTTCCAGATGCTCGTCGACGCCGCGGGCGGTACACGCAGCATCGACGAACTGGACGAGGAGCACCCCTGCTGCCCGACGCGATGATCGTCCAGGGTCGGGGCAACACCATGCACTACGAGCCTGACGCAACCGAGACCGCGCTGCTCGGTTACACCAAGACAGATTGCACACGTGCGATCGCGCAGATCGTGCACACCGCCAGTCGCGCTTCCGTATGAGACCGCACACAGCATGCGTGTAAATCTCATACCCTCCCGCGTGGCGGGAGATGCCAGTTCGAAGGGTCGCCGAGGCTTCGTACGGTGACCCCCGTCACGCTACGAATCGTTCACATGCGAAGGAAGTAATCTACGTGCGCACACGATCGCTTGCTGTCGTAGTTTCGGTCACAGCTGTGGTCGGCGCGCTGCTGCTCGCCACTTCGGCGGCTGCACAGCCACTCGATTCTCCTGGCCCCGGAAGTACGTCATCAGCGCCGGGATCTGGGAGTTCGTCATCGCCGGTGAACTGTCCGCGTTCCCCGCTCGCGCCGCCGATGCGTTTTCTCGAGAACGCAGCGCTCAATACTCGGGCAGTCGAGTTGGCACAGGATCCGCTGGTTGTCGCGGCCAAGGCCACGCTCCGCGCCACGCTGGCACAGTCGGGCCTCGCCACAGACGATGCCACCACAGCAGAATTGGCGTCCTAGATCGATGGTCTGGCACTCGCGGTGGCCAGCGATGTCGCCAACCTCGGTCGAACTTCCATCGCTGGGACGATCAGCCGGACCGTCGATGGGGGCTCGACAACCCCGACGTGATCTACCGATCCGCCACGATCGACGAGAACGGCTCCTACGTGATCAAGGGCATCCGACACTCGTCGCAGAACATCTACATCCAAGTCCTCGACGCCTACCCGGGTGACGGAACCCTCGGGAACACAAACTTCTCCGATTACCTGACGCTCACCTGGTTGCTGGCGTCCATTGCGACCATCGGTGGGGCGCTCGGGTCGGGTCTCGAGGACGACGCCGCCGTCAAGGAGGCGGCGTACGGGGTCCGGCAGCGGCAGCGCTTCGAGGAGACGCGGAGGCGGTCGAACGAGGCGGGATGATCCCAGCCCGCGAAGCGTACAACCCGGCGTCCAGTGAGCCTTGTGGTCAGCGTCCGTCATGGGTGTGCAAGGCGGGAAGGCGTTGTGGCGTCCAGAAACAAAGATGGCACCGGTGACCATGACCGATGAGCGGAATCGACAGCGGTGCCGGCGGCGCGCGACATTGCGATCTGCAGCAGGCTGGCAGCTCCGCCGAAGGACAGGCCCCAAGCGGCACTGAGGTAAGCGTGCGCAGGCGCTGGTCCGATCGATGCTCCGGTGCCGACGAGGCTCGCCAGCGACGCGACACCGAAGGACAGCACGCACCACCAGCGCCGCTCTCTACCTATCTCGATGCGCGCGCGCCGTGGCGTATGCCGACGACCTCCTGCACACCGAAAGCCCCAGCGGGTGCCGGCGCACGATCACCCTGTCCGACTTGGACTACCTGCCCGGATACCGTTCCAGCACGGCACCCTCGCTGGGCGAGAACACCGCGTCCGAGTCGGACCGCGGGCCCCCAGGTGAGCGCAACGGGCCCATGGGTGAACACCTCATCGGGCCGTGAGGAAGGGTGCGTGATGTCATTCCCGCCTCTCTCCGGCGCGAACGTGCACCGACGGATTCGGACGTCCACCTCTGCGGCACGCGGGTGTCCGGACCGCTACCGATTCGTACCGAAAACCGTTGACGGAGCGCCACACGCGTGCAACACTGAACTCGATGGTTCAGTATCCGATTCTCGACGCCACGTTCGCCGCACTCGCAGACCCCACGCGACGTGGGATCCTCCGTCGGCTCGGCGAGGGCGCCTCCTCGATCAGTGACCTGGCCGAACTCTTCGAGATGACGCTCACCGGCATCAAGAAACACGTGCGACTGCTCGAAGAGGCGGGGATGATCGTGACCGAGAAACGTGGCCGGGTGCGGTACTGCATGTTGGGGACCAATTCCCTCGAGCGTGAGGTGGCCTGGATCCGCGACTACCAGCTGTCGCTCGAAGGGCGCCTGGACCGTCTGGACGAATTCCTCAATCGAACGGAAGGCACGTCATGAGCACCTCGCAGACCCCCACGACCGCGACCGTCTCGACGCCGACGGACCGGGAGATCCACGTCGAACGCATCTTCAACGCTCCCCGCGACCGCGTGTGGGCCGCATTCACGAGACCGGAACTGCTCGCCCAGTGGTGGGGCCGCGGAAACGAACTCGACCTCGAGCGCTGGGAATTCGAGCGCGGCGGGCACTGGCGCTTCGTCGAACATTCGGACGGCGAAACCCACGGCTTCGAGGGCAGATTCCGGGAGATCACCCCGGAAGAGCGCCTGGTGTACACGTTCGAGTGGGACGGCATGCCCGGCCACGTCATCGTCGAGAACAACACCTACACCGACCTCGGCGACGGACGCACCAAGCTGTCCGTGGTCAGTCAGTTCCACACTCCCGAAGAGCGCGACGGCATGCTGCAGACCGGTATGGAAAGTGGCATGAACGAGAGCTACGCGGCGCTGGATGCGGTTCTGGCGCAGACGAGCTGGTGATCACTCGACGAGCACGCAGCGCGCTCCGCTGAAGATGGTGGGCATGCACTTGTTGCAGTGGATGCACAACGACTGGGTGCGGGACTCGGACCGGATGCGGTTCACCAGGTCGGGTTCGCGCAGCAGCGCCCGGGCCATGGCGACGAATTCGAAGCCCTCGGCCATGGCGGTGTCCATTCCCGCCCGGTCGGTGACTCCGCCGAGCAAGACGAGCGGCAAGGTCACCGCCGCACGGATCTGGCGTGCGTGCTCGAGCATGAACAGGTCGCGGTACGGGTAGGCGTGGATCATCGACTTCCCGAGCAGTTGCACGCCGAGGCGGACCGGCTGCGGCATGGCGGCCGCGAACTCCCGCACCGGCGCGTCACCCTTGAACAGGTACATCGGGTTGAGAAGTGAACTGCCCATAGTGAGTTCGAGGGCGTCGACGCTGCCGTCGTGCTCCAGCAGTCCGGCCACCTGGATGGCCTCGTCGAGCCAGAACCCGCCGGGGACGCCGTCGTCCATGTTCAGCTTGGCGAGGATCGCGACCCGGCCGCCGACGGCGTCGCGCACGGTCCGGGCGACGTCCCGCACCACCCGGGCCCGGTTCTCGAGTGATCCGCCGTAGGAATCGGTGCGACGGTTCAGCTTCGGGCTGAGAAACGCACTGGCGAAGTAGTTGTGGCCGAAGTGGATCTCGACGGCGTCGAAACCGGATTCGACGGCGATCCGTGCCGCGGTTCCGTGGGCGGCGGTGATCCGGGTGATGTCGGCGGTGGTGGCGCTGCGGATCATCCGCATGCTGAGCGGGTTGAACGACCGCGAGGGTGCGAGCGCCGGCAGTCCGGTGGACTTCTCGTTCGCGACGGGTCCGGCGTGCCCGAGTTGGGCGGATGCGGCCGCACCCTCGGCGTGGATAGCGTCGGTGAGCCTGCGCAGCCCGGGCACGGCGTCCGGGCGCATCCACAACTGCCCGCGTTCGGTGCGACCCTCCGGTGCCACGGCGCAGTAGGCCACCGTCGACATCCCGACCCCACCCGCCGCGGGCCGGCGGTGGAACTCGATCAGTTCGTCGGTGACCAGCGCGTCGGGAGTGCGGCCCTCGAACGTGGCCGACTTGATGACCCGATTGCGTAACGTGATGGGGCCCAGCGTGGCCGGGGCGAAAACGTCTGGATGTGTGGTCATTCCCGGCCCTTCGTCGTGTGCGTTCGACGGTAGGCGGCGGGAGGGTTCGGCGACCGGAACGTGTCCGCTGAGCGGGAGACCACCGCGGCCCCACGGATGACCCCTCGACATCCGTGAGACCGCGGGTGTCGTCTCAGCCGACGGTCTCGGGCGTCTTCTCCGGCGTGGAGTCGGCGGCCGCACCGCGTTGCCTGCGTCCGAGCACCCAGCAGGCCAGTGTGATCGCACACGTGAACGTGAGCGTCGCGAACAGCTGGTTGCGTGCCGCGTCGTCGAACAACGCCAGCACCGCGACCGCGGCCAGCAGCGCGAGGGCGACGTACGACAGATACGGGAAGCCCCACATCTTCAGCGGCAGATCCGTCCGGCCCGACTTCTCGGCGCGCCGCCGCAACACGATCTGCGAGACGGTGACGAACGTCCAGAGCACCAGGATCGTCGAGCCGACCGCGTTGAGCAGCAGCGGCAGAACACGATCCGGGGCCAGGTAGTTGAGGACGACGGTGACGAACCCGAACGTCACCGACGCCAGCACCGCCACGCGGGGAACGCCGTTGCCCGACACCCGGCCGAACACCTTCGCCGCCGCCCCACGCTCGGACAGCGAGTAGATCATCCGGGAGCCACTGAACAGCATGGCGTTCAGCGACGACAGCAATGCGATGACCACGACGACAGTCATGACGGCGCCGGCTCCGGGCACGTGCGCGGCGTTCAGGACCGCGACGAACGGTCCCGTCGCGAGTTCGTCGGCGGTCCACGGCAGCACCGCCACCATGATGAGGACGGAACCGACGTAGAACACCAGGATCCGCCACACGATGGACCGCACCGCCCGGCTCACGTTGCGTCGCGGTTCCGACGTCTCGGCGGCCGCGATGGCCATCACCTCGGTGCCGCCGAACGCGAAGACCACGATCAGCAGGCCGGCCGCGATGCCGGTGACACCGTTGGGGGCGAACCCGCCGTGACCGGTGAGGTTCGACAGGCCGGGCGCGTCGAAGCTGGGAATCCAGCCGAGGATCATCGCGGAACCGACCGCCAGGAACGCGACGATCGCGACGATCTTCAGTGCGGCGAACCAGAATTCGAACTCGCCGAAACGGGAGACGCCCGCCAGGTTCACGGCGGTCAGCACACTCATGTACGCGAGGGCCGCCGCCCATTGTGGCACCGCGGGTATGGAGGCGGCGGTGATCGCCGCCGCCGCGGTCGCTTCCGCGGCCACCACGATGACGACCTGCACCCAGTAGAGCCAGCCGATCGTCCGGCCGGCGACCGGGCCCATCGCGTTCTCGGCGTGGACGGAGAACGCGCCGCTGTCGGGGTCGGCGGCCACCATCTCGCCCATCATCCGCATCACGAGGACGACGAGGAATCCGGCGATGAGGAAGGAGACGAGCACGGCGGGCCCGGCGACGGCGATGCCGGCACCGGAGCCGACGAACAGTCCGGCGCCGATCGCGCCGCCCAGGCTCATCATCACCAGCTGGCGTGGTTTCATCGCCTGCTGCAGGCCAGAGGATTTCGGTGGGTCGTGCACGGTGTTCATGGGGGCTCCCGGCCGTCAGACGAGCTGATCGAGTGCGATCTCGAAGGCGGTACCGGCGATTCCGGTCGGCTGCGACGAACGCGCGAAGCACCGCTCGAGCGCCGTCGCGACGGTGGCGGAGACGTCACCGAAGATCGCCTCGTCCGACACCTCGATGTCGCCCTCCATCAGCAGCGCGAACGCCCGGGCCATACCGCAGTTGGCGATGAAGTCGGGGACGACGGCCACACTCTTGTCGGCGTACTCGTAGATGGGGCCGTAGAAGATCTCGTCGTCCGCGAACGGCACGTTGGCGCCGCTCGCCACCACCTCCAGGCCACCGGCGATCAGCCGGTCCACCTGGTCGCGGGTCACGAGACGTGATGCGGCGCAGGGGAGGAAGATCTCGGCGCCGGAACTCCAGATCGTCTCGTTGATCTCCTCGAACGGCACCGTGCCTGCCGCGCGCAGTTCGTTGCCCTCCTTGGCCAGGAACAGGGCGCGGATCTGCTCGAAGTCGTAGCCGTCGGTGTTCGACAGCCCACCGTTGCGGTCGAGGATGCCGACGATCCGGGCCCCGGACTGCGCCAGGTAGTACGCGGCGGTGGCGCCGACGTTGCCCCAGCCCTGCATGATCACGCGCTTGCCGGCCAGTTCGCCGCCGTAGACCCGGTAGTAGTGCCGCACCGATTCGGCGACACCCCAGCCCGTGATCAGGTCGGACACCGTGTACTTCGCGTGCGGATCGGGAGTGAACCGCGCATCCTCGACGACCTTCGCGACACCCAGGCGCAGCTGTCCGACCCGCTGGACCCGCTCACGATCGCTGGCCGCGAAGTGCCCGTTGACGACACCTTCCTGCGGATGCCACAGGCCGTAGCTCTCGGTGATCGGCACGACCTCGGCCATCTCGTCGACGTTCAGGTCGCCGCCGGTGCCGTAGTACGCCTTGAGGAGCGGGGTCACGGCCTTGAACCAGCGTCGCAGCACCTCGTCCTTGCGTGGGTCGGTCGGGTCGAAGTCGATGCCCGACTTCGCGCCGCCGATCGCCGGACCCGAGACGGTGAACTTGACCTCCATGGTCTTCGCGAGCGACTCCACCTCGCGCCGGTCGAGACCGCGACGCATCCGGGTGCCGCCGCCGGCAGCGCCGCCACGCAGCGAGTTGATCACCGTCCATCCGCGTGCGGAGGTCTCCGTGTCGTGCCACTCGAAGACGATCTCGGGGGCCTTCTCTTCGAATCGGGTGAGCAGATTCTTCATGGCTTCTCTCGGTTTCTCGACTGCCGGGGGCTCGGGGCGACCCGGTCGGTGTTCCCGACCGCTGCCCGCGCTGTTACGGCGATCACTGTGTCGGGCACCACTCGTGCGCCGCAACCGGCCGGGCGGCACATAGCCACGATGAACATCACCGAGAAAGAAGTTCCAGGATTTTCTATTCAGTTTGTGCAGCAGAGCCGATGATCGTGTTGCTAATCCGGTTCCGAGGAAGCTGTGCGGTAGGCCGGGGCCTTCGCTGAGCGCGGCCGGTCGAGGGTCCGCAGGAGAGGCATCGACCGGTACGGGACGATCACCGACAGCACCATCACGCTGGTGGACCGGGCGACGACGCTCGACTTGTTCAGATCGATCAGCGTCTGCTGCAGCCCGAGGTGGGAACCCGCCGCGATGCGGCACAGGATGTCGCCCGAACCGGTGGTCGCGAAGGCCTCGAGCACGCCGGGAATCGACTCCAGTTCCGACGTCACGGAGTCGAGCGCGCCCTGCGCCGTCTCCAGCGTGACGAACGCCTGCACGTCGAACCCCGCGGCCGCGATGTCGAGACGCGGCTCGTACCCGGCGATCACGCCCGACTCCTCGAGTTTGCGCACCCGCGCCTGAACGGTGGCCCGCGCGACCTTGATCCGGCGCGACAGCTCCAGCACGCCGGCCTTCGGGTCGTCGTGCATGGCGTCGAGAAGGGCGAAGTCGAGCTCGTCCAACTGCACTGCGTCCTTCATGGCCAGACCTCTCCGGGCGGATTCAACTAGTCCGACTGTATAAGAAAAGTGGTTCCGGGGTCGCCGAAGATGGCACTGTGGCTAGCTTCTGCTGGCCCGGTTGCCTATGTGGGCGGGGTGGGTTTTCGTAGTGACCCAGGCAACAAGCCATACCCCGTCCCTCGAACCAGGAAGACAGCGATGACGATCGAGCAGACTCTCACCGACAAGGAACGCCTGGCAGGTCTCGACCTCGGCCAGCTCGAGCAACTGGTCGGGCTCGTCGAGTACGACGGCACCCGCGACCCGTTCCCGGTCAGCGGCTGGGACGCCGTCGTCTGGGTGGTCGGCAACGCCACCCAGACCGCCCACTACTTCCAGTCCGCGTTCGGGATGACCCTCGTCGCCTACTCCGGACCCACCACCGGCAACCGCGACCACCACAGTTTCGTCCTCGAATCCGGCGCCGTCCGCTTCGTCATCAAAGGCGCCGTGAACCCGGACAGCCCCCTGATCGAGCACCACCGCACCCACGGCGACGGCGTCGTCGACATCGCCCTCGCCGTCCCCGACGTCGACAAGTGCATCGCCCACGCCCGCGCCCAGGGCGCCACCGTCCTCGACGAACCGCGTGACGTGACCGACGAGCACGGCACCGTCCGCCTCGCCGCGATCGCCACCTATGGCGACACCCGCCACACCCTCGTCGACCGCAGCAACTACACCGGCCCCTACCTGCCCGGCTACGTCGAGCGGGCGTCGTCGCACACCAAACGGGACGGGGCGCCCAAGCGGCTGTTCCAGGCCCTCGACCACGTCGTCGGCAACGTCGAACTCGGCAAGATGGACCACTGGGTCGACTTCTACAACCGGGTCATGGGCTTTACGAACATGGCCGAGTTCGTCGGCGAGGACATCGCCACCGACTACTCCGCCCTGATGAGCAAGGTCGTCTCCAACGGCAACCACCGGGTCAAGTTCCCCCTCAACGAACCCGCCCTCGCCAAGAAACGGTCGCAGATCGACGAATACCTCGACTTCTACCGCGGTCCCGGCGCCCAGCACCTGGCGCTGGCCACCAATGACATCCTCACCGCCGTCGACCAGCTGACCGCCGAGGGCGTCGAATTCCTGGCCACCCCCGACTCCTACTACGAGGACCCCGACCTGCGGGCCCGGATCGGCAACGTCCGCGCCCCGATCGCCGAACTGCAGAAACGCGGCATCCTCGTCGACCGCGACGAGGACGGCTACCTGCTGCAGATCTTCACCAAACCCCTCGTCGACCGGCCCACCGTGTTCTTCGAACTCATCGAACGCCACGGCTCCCTCGGCTTCGGCATCGGCAACTTCAAAGCCCTCTTCGAAGCCATCGAACGCGAACAAGCCGCCCGCGGAAACTTCTGAGCGAGAGGATCACTCCGCGAGGCCGGTGAGCGGGCACCTTCGTCGACGATTGTGCAGCGACTTTCCCGCGCGATCGGTGCCGTCCCGAATACGATGACGCCATGAGCCCTACCGAGGCAGTGGTGGCCGGTGCCGGTCCGACCGGGCTCACGCTCGCGCTGGAACTGGCGCGTCGGGGCGTGGAGGTGCGGATCCTCGACAAGTCGCCCGAGCCGTTCGCGGGTTCGCGGGGAAAGGGATTGACCGCGCGCAGCCAGGAAGTGATGGACGATCTCGGCATCGTCGACGAGATCGTCGAGGCGGGGTTCCGGCACCTGCCCAGCCGGGTCGCGGTGCGCGGCCAGGTGGTGCGCGACAGCGACCCGCACGCGGACCTGAGCCCCACGCCCGATCGGCCCTACGACGGCGGTCTGATGATCCCGCAGTGGCGGACAGAGCAGATCCTGCGAGAAAGACTGTCGGAGTTCGGGATCGACGTGGAGCGCGGTGTCGAGGTGGTCGGCTTCGAGCAGACCACCGACAAGGTGACCGTCCGGCTCGCCGGCGGCGGGACCGTCATGGCGCGCTACCTGGTCGGCTGCGACGGCGGGCGCAGCGCGGTGCGCAAGGCGCTCGGGGTGACGTTCGAGGGGACGGGCGGCATCGAGGGCATGCTCCTCGGCGACGTGTCCGTCGACGGGCTGGTCCCCGATCGCTGGTACCAGTGGACGCACCCCGAGCGGGGGTTCGTCGCGTTGTGCCCGTTCCGTGGAATCAACTCCTGGCAGTTCCAGGGCGTGCCGTTCGCGGACTTCGACGAGGAGGGCAACCTGCCCGAACCGTCGCTCGAGTACTTCCAGCGGGTTCTCGACGACATCGCCTGCGGCCCCGGCGTGCGATTGTCCGAACCGACGTGGCTGTCCACCTGGCATGTGAACGTGCGGATGGTGGACCGCTTCCGCGACGGTCGGGTGTTCCTGGCCGGGGATGCGGCCCACGTTCATCCACCGTCCGGTGGGCTCGGGATGAACACGGGAATCCAGGACGCCTACAACCTCGGGTGGAAGTTGGCTCTCGCCCTGGCCGGCTCCGCGGACCCGTCGCTCCTCGACACGTACCAGGAGGAACGCTTGCCGCTCGCGCGCTGGACGCTCGGGGTGAGCAGCGCGGGACTGCAGAAGGTGGCCTCGAACCTCGGACGCGAGGACTCCGAGAGTTTTGCGGGCGCGGTGACCGAAGACGGCCAGCAACTCGGTCTGGGCTACCCGTGGAGTTCGCTGTCGCGGGACGGGGACGCGACGACGGGTCTGCGCGCCGGAGATCGCGCACCCGACGCGCCCTGCCTGAGCCCCGACGGCACGCCGCTGCGGCTGTTCGACGTGTTCCGGGGGACGCACTTCACGGTCCTCGGGTTCGGCGGCGGCTCCCGGCACATCCTGCAGACCCTGGCCGAAGACGCGCCCGACGACGTGACGTACGTGGTGGTGGGCGATTCCCGAGGTCCCGGCGTGGACGTCGTCGACGACCGCGGTTTGGCGCGCAGCGCATACGGGGCACACGGTGGCACGCTGGTGGTGGTGCGCCCCGACGGGTACGTCGCGCTCACCGCCGCGGCCACCGCGGCCGACGACGTCATCGACTATCTCGGTCGACTGGTGGGGAGGTCGTCCTGACGAAAGGCTGAACGATGCGACACAAGGACGAGGAACGGGACTACGACGAGGCCGATCTCGAGGTCGGGCCCCCGAAGGACCACGCGGCAGGCCCGACCGCTGTCGCGGTGTCGATGAAGCGCGCGCTCGAGCACATGGGCGTGGTCCGCACGGCCGAGACGTTGCTGCAACTGAACCAGGCCGAGGGGTTCGATTGCATGAGCTGTGCGTGGCCCGATCCGGAGCCGGGCCACCGGCACGCCGCGGAGTTCTGTGAGAACGGCGCCAAGGCGGTGGCAGAAGAGGCCACCCGCGACCGCGCGACACCCGAATTCTTCGCCCGCCACAGTATCGCCGAGCTCGACTGTCACAGCGAGCACTGGCTGGGTCAGCAGGGCCGGATCACGCATCCGATGGTGAAGCGGCCCGGCGGAACGCACTACGAGCCCATCGAATGGGACGAGGCCTTCACCCTGATCGGGGATCAGCTGAACGCCCTGGACAGTCCGGACGAGGCGATCTTCTACACGTCCGGCCGGGCGTCCAACGAGGCGGCGTTCGCGTACCAGCTGTTCGTCCGCGCGTTCGGGACGAACAATCTGCCCGACTGTTCCAACATGTGTCACGAATCGACCAGCATCGCGCTGCAGGAGTCGATCGGCATCGGCAAGGCCAGCGTCACGATGGACGACGTCTATCAGGCGAAACTCATTGTGCTGCAGGGCCAGAATCCGGGTACCAATCATCCGCGGATGTTGTCGGCGCTGGAGAAGGCCAAGCAGAACGGTGCGAAGATCCTCTCGATCAACCCGCTCCGTGAGGCGGGCCTGGTCAACTTCAAGAATCCGCAGACGCCCCGCGGCATGGTGGGCCCGGGCACCGACTTGTCCGACATGCACCTGCCTATAGCACTGAACGGCGACCTCGCGCTGCTCCAGGCGTTCGGCTCACTGCTCGTCGAATGGGATGCCCTCGATCAGGAGTTCATCGACCAGCACACGATCGGATTCGAGCTGTGGAAGCAGCACGTCACCGACATCGACTGGGACGTCGTCACCCGCACGACCGGGCTGTCGCGGGAACAGATCACCGACGCGGCCCGGCTCCTGCGGGATTCCGACGCCACCGTGTTCTGCTGGGCGATGGGACTCACCCAGCACCACAACTCGGTGGCGATCATCAAGGAAGTCACCAATATCGCTCTCGCTCAGGGAAACATCGGCAAACCCGGTGCCGGGCTGCTGCCGGTGCGCGGGCACTCGAACGTACAGGGCGACCGCACGATGGGGATCTGGGAGCGTCCGCCGCGGCACTTCCTGGACGCGCTCGCGAAGGAATTCGACTTCGATCCGCCCCGCGAGAACGGGTACGACACCGTCGATTCCATCCGGGCGATGCGTGACGGCAAGGCGCACTTCTTCCTCGGGCTGGGCGGCAACTTCGTCCAGGCCGCCCCGGACACCGACGTCACCGCCGCCGCACTGCGCAAGACCCGGATGACGGTCCACGTCTCGACGAAGATCAACCGCTCGCATCTCGTGTGCGGTGACACCGCTCTGATCCTGCCGACGCGGGGGCGCACCGAGCAGGATGTCCAGGCGGGTGGGCCGCAATTCATCTCGGTCGAGGACTCGACGTGTTCGGTCCACGCCTCCCGTGGTCCATTGAAACCGGCCAGCCCGCACCTCGATTCGGAGGTGGGGATCGTCACCCGCATCGCCGAGGCCACGATCGGCGACCGCTACGGTCTCGAGTGGAAGAAGATGCGGGACGACTACGCGAACATCCGCCTGCACATCTCGCGGGTGGTGCCCGGCTGTGAGGGGTACGAGGTGAACGTCCGCCGGCCGGGCGGGTTCGTCCTGCCGCACCCGCCGCGTGATTCCCGGACGTTCCCCACCCACTCGGGGCGCGCCGAATTCGCGGTGTCCCCGATCGAGGTGCTGCAGGTGCCCCCGCGGCACGTGATCCTGCAGACGATCCGCAGCCACGACCAGTTCAACACCACGATCTACGGGCTCAGCGACCGCTACCGCGGAATCGAAGGGGGACGCCGCGTGATCTTCCTGCACCGCGACGACATCGCCGCCCTCGGATTCGACGACGGGGACATGGTCGACCTCTTCACACACTGGGCAGAAGACGACCGCGTCCGCTGTGCCCACGATTTCCGGATCGTCGAATACGACACGCCCCGGGGTTCGGCCGCCGCCTACTACCCGGAGACCAACCCGCTCGTCCCGCTCGATTCCACGGCGGCAGGCAGCAACTGTCCCACGTCGAAGTCCGTCATCGTCTCCCTGGAACATGCCGGCAAATACAGCGCCGAATTCCCACCGGAGGCGAGCCAGGACCAGGTCGGATCGGACCGATTCCACAAGGCGACCCCCCAGCCGAAGCACCTCTCCTGACGTGAGTGGCATCGTGTGCGCCGGCACGCTTTCCCACTCACCTGCGCAGGTGAGTGGCGATGTGTGCGGGGCTACGCGTCGGCACTCACGTCGCCGGGCGAACCGGACATTCTGCACTTACCACGAAGGGTGTGGTGCACCTCGCCGGTGAGGGGCCGAGGCCGCTGTTCAGCTCGCTCGAGTTGTACGCGCTCGTCGTGGTGGGAGCCGCCGCGGTCGCGCTGCAGCAGTCGGCCTTTCAGGTCGGAGCGCTGCAGGCGTCGCTGCCCGCGACCACTGTGATGGAACCACTCGTGGCGTCGCTGCTCGGCGAATACCTCGACGCCGACCGGAAGGTGACCGCCGTCCTCGTCGCCCTGATCGCGGTCATCATGGCCGCGGTGGCGCTGGCGCGCGGCGCCGCCGTCGTGGAGGACGCGGGCACGGATCCGGCTCAGCCCCTGTCCCGATCGCGCAGGTAGGCCGCAAACGGTTCGTGGCGTTGTATGCGCGACACGGCGATTCGACGCGCCACCACCCACATCAGCGCGGAGATGACGACGGCGAGGACGACGCACAGCGCGAAGTCCGCGGTGCCGATCCGTGTGTGCACATCGGCGGGTCGCATGAGGCGCCACAGCACGACCGGGACGACGGCGATCGCGACGGAGAATGCCGGGAACACCCCGTACGGCACCACCAGCAGGATCAGCCATCGGACGACGACGGTGTGCCAGCGGTCGCGTTGCTCCCACCGCCACCGCAGCGACCGCTGGTGGTAGGGGAAGAACACACCGACGAGACTCGACCCGGCGAGTGCACCGAACGGACACAGCGCCACCGCGACGACCACCACCGCCGTGAACAGCCAGTCCTGCTCGACGAAACCCACGGCGACCGCGATGGTCGCGCAGATCGGCGCGATCAGCATCCACAGCGCCACCGCCTTCGCGGCGAGCAACGCACCCAGCGCGGCCCCGTCGTCGAGTGCGGCGAGAACCCGCTCACGGTCCGGTGCCAGCACGTTGGTGGCGGTGACGTCGGCGTACATCCAGCCGGCGAGGGCCAGAGCGAAACCCGACGGTCCGGTCCACTCGAACAACCAGTTCCGGGGCAGCAGGAACCAGGCCCCGATCATCAGGACGGCATTGAACGCAACGGTCGCCAGGGTGTCTGCCGGGTTGCGCCAGATTCTGATCCACTCCGCGCGAAGAGCGGCCATGCCGTTCAGCGTAAAGCGTCGGGCGGGCCGTCGGAGCCGTGTCGGCAGGATCCCGGACGATCGGGACTCCGGTCCCTTCCACCTGGGACATCGGGTCGGCGACAGTGGTGCGATCCGAGAGAAAGGCCTGTCGTGACCATCGACGACGAGGAGGCAGCCGGGGCCGCGACCCTGATGGACACCCTCCCCGACCGCCACCGGACGGTGCTGCGACTCCGGCTCGCGCACCGCCTCCCGGCCGTCGAGGTGGCGCGCATTCTCGGGACGAACGTCGAGGGCGTGCTCCTCCTCCAGCACGCGGCGCTCAACCTCCTCCGGCGGCAACTCGCCGCGGGGGCGGTGGTCGACGGCGACAATCCGGCGAACGGGCAGTACTGATCGACGCCGCGGGATCCCGCGGTGCTGCCTCTTTCACGTCGTCTCGGCGGTGTGCCGGCGCGTTCGTGGAGTTTGCCGACCCACAGGTTCATTCTGAGGAGGGTCCGAAAGGAGAGCCACAATGATGACAATCATCACCAGAGTTGTGCTTCGCGAGGAGGGAGCCGAGCGATGGGACGGCGCAATGCATGAGCGGGTTGCTGCGGCGCGTGAAAAGCCGGGGTGGATATCAGCGCAGCTTCTCAAGGGGGTCGACGAGCCACTCGAGCGCGCCATCGTCGGTGTGTGGGAAACGAGAGAAGACTGGTCGGCCTGGCATCATGACGAAGCCTTCCGCGCGACTCGCGACGAGCTCGTGGGACTTGAAGCCGGCCAGATGGATTCCACCTGGTTCGAGGTGGTCCAGAACACTGCGACTGAAGAAGACTGATCGAGGTGTCGGTAGCTACCGGCTGGAACAGGGCACGTGTGGTCCGGGCGTGCTGATCGAGCCGCGCCCGGACCACCAGGGATCCGGTTGTGCCGGACTTTCGGTTCGGCGGTGCATATCCGGATTCGCCGAAGCATGCTCCGTTGAATGTTCGACGAAGTGAAAAGGAGTTCCGTCCCTCACGAACTCGTGTCCGGAATGTGATGCTGCTCCACGTCGAGGACGGATCAATCTTCGAAGCCGGGCGTCCGTGGTCGGGCGGGACGACCGGCGACCATCTCGCGGACGCCGGGACGGTACCGAGCGATTGGGTTGGGCGCAAGTCCCCCCGATCCGCGTCCTTCACGCTGGCAGGGTGCTGATCTTGACCAGGTTGTGCGCCAGGACACCGTGGCCGACCCAGATCTTGGCGCCCTCGGTGCTGTCGATGCGGGTGCGGTCCCAGCCGTATCCACGTTGGCACTCCTGCGCGAAGGACTGAGCCGAGACCGGATTGCCGTCCCCGATCGCGGTCTCACAGGCTGCGAGGATTTTGCCGCCATCGATCAGCGGCTGCAGGTACTCGTTCTGCCCTGCGTGAACTCCCGCGCCGTACACGCCCAAAATTATTTCGCCCGAGCAATCTTCAGGCCCTCGCAGGGCATTGCCGCGAGCAAAATTCGCGGCCGGCTAGCAAGCAGGTAATAAGTTCCGTCGTCTCACGTTCCATCGTCAATAGTGCCGAGGGTCACCGCTCGCCGTGTGACTGGTGACCGACCGCAAATATAATTGGATCGAACGATTGTGTCAACTGATCCACTACCCTGATTGCTGGTTGAGGGTGGGGGACCTGAGAGTTGGGCATTCTAGAACGCAGGTTGTCACCCGACCCTGTCGCGTTCCTCCTAATCGTGGCGTGAGATCTGGTGTCACGCGATAGGGGTGTCCCGGCAGCACTCGAAAGATCCCATGATTTCTGAATAGACAATGAGGCTATTGCCAAGACCCGCTGTCTCGTTTACGGTCTGTGACCGGTAGCACAGCTGAGTGATGCGATGCGAAGGGCGTTCGAGGCGACGGCGATTGGGTCTTCGTTGTCCCAACCAATCGTGTTCGGAGAGCGAGGGCAACGACAGGCATAGATGAGCAGTGAATGAGGTGATTTCCGGTATGACGGCGTGTAAGCAACGCGGTCACGCGGGAGCGGCGGTTGTGCTGGGCAGTACAGGACCAGTGTGTGGCGCATCCAGGCTTGGATGAATCGTCCTGAGTTCGTCGTGTAGAACGATTCCAGGCGGCCCTCACGTCAGAGCGAGCACCGAACGCCGCGATTCGCAGTTCCACAACTCAGCGTGGAGCGCTGTGCCCGCGGACCCGAAAACTGACCTGGGCCACATTCTCGAGATGGGAAGGTCCACAAAGCCACAGCGCCCGCACGTCATAACTTCCGCACGTGGTCATCGGTCGATCTTCGTCGATGCGGAGAGAGTAAGAAGGCTCCTCTCGATGCCTCTCCCGTAGATGGGATCGACCTCATATCTCAACTTGGCCTATGGGCCGCGTTAACAGCTTCCAACCCGAATAAGGAGAATCAAGTGATCACGAACGAACACAAGCCGGGTTTCCCCCGCATTGTGCGTATTGCAGGCCTCGGTGCCGCTGCTCTTGCGTTCAGCGTGATGTCCAACGCCGTAGCGAGCGCTGACACTCTTATTCCGCTGCCTGATGGGTCGAAAACGGGGCCGAACGCGACGGTGACGCGGACGGCGGAGAGTGCATTGGTATCGCCGTCGTTGGCGGCCAATGGTGCCGGCCGCACGGCGTGGGTGTCAGGCACGGTGACCGCAGATGTCAAGGGCATAAAGGAGGTCACCGAGGCGCCCACCGCAAATGGAACGCCCAATACCGCGGGTACGTATAACGGCACGAACGGATCTACCACACACGGGGTTTCGCGAGTATCGACCGGGTACATCGTGGGTTGTCAGGTGGACGTGACCGGTCTGTCGGCCAACCCGTCGCTCAGCTTGGGAATGGACTCCCTCGCGACGTCTGTCGGTTTGACAGTTCCCCTGAACTCCGGTGAAGTCAAGTACGTTCCTGTTACCGCTAAGGACATCCTGAAGGACGGGGTGTACACACTGCAGTACCACGACGCCGAACTGCAGGTACAGAACTGCGGCGGCTTTGCTCAGGCTCGCGCATACACCGTAATGGAGATCGTGGGCAACGACTATTCGAAGACTGTTCTATACGGAGCCCCGTTCAGCATCGGCTGACTTCTGCGCTAGCTCCAATTCATCTTTCTCGCGTGCGCGAGGCTTCTACCCTGAGAGGGAACAATGACTATTAACCGAAAGAACGGTGCGCGGTTGGCTGCGGTTGGAGCCGCTGCTGTCGCGACCATGGGTTTTTTCTCTGTCGGTGCCGCGAACGCTGACACCTTCGTGCCCCTGCCGGGTGGCACGGCCACAGAGACCCTGGCGGACGGCACTGTAGTCACACTTCACTTGACGAACGAGAGCGCAAACGTGTCAGCGTCGCTGGGCTCGACGCCACTGCACCGCAACGTCTGGGTGTCGGGTAAGGCTTCTGTCAACCTTCAAGGCAATCCCGCGAAGACTGCTTACATCTACCCGGGTTATATCTTGGCTTGTCAGGTCGACTTCGGGGCCGGGGTGGCAGGCAATGCAGGAGCCTCAGTGACTCCCAGCCAACTGGCCTCCGGAACTGCTTCGATTCCGGCTTCCGGCGGCGCAAACGGCGGTATTACGCTTGGGCCAGGTCAGGCGGTTGACACCGCCATCCTCGACATCGAAATGCCGGATGCATATGGATCGGAAATCCATTGGGGCGCTCACTACTTCCAGGGTGGTGCAGGTTCCGTTGGTTGGTCCGACGTCTCTCTCGGCGTCAACGGCTGCGCCGGCTACGCCCAGGCTCGCTCGTACGTCAAAGTCGAGGTCGAGACCGGGAATGTCAAGAGCACTGTCACACTGTGGGGACAGCCGTTCAGTATCGGATGATCGACCGGCTGCCGGATGCCTCCAACTCCAGAACAGGAACCGCGTAGGCAGGCCTGTGCTGGAGTTTCATAGGGTGGTCGCAGCGCCGTGACCATCGCTGACAGCCATGCTCGTTGCGGTAGAAGGTCTCGCCATCTTTGGCCGCAACGAGCGGACGAACCGCAAGCGCGGCCATCGCCCACCGCGTGGCCGTCTGAGTGCTGAAGGTCGGGCTGGTTGTGGCCTCCGTACTAATCCCGCGAGATCGTCCGCCGGCAGGGCTGGCTCATTGTGAACGGGCGCGGGACGCTCGAGTTCAAACACAGCGTTGTCGAATGTCTTTTCTGCGACCATTGTGCGCTGCGTAGGGATTCGAGGGAGCTCCGGCGGTGTAACCCACTCCTCGGGCGATGCGGAACCGATGGGAAACCAGGGCACGCTCGCGTCTCCTCGTCTTCACAACCCCAAAGGGGCGTCATGGATGACACCGTCACAGAATTGAGCGATCGCTTGGTTTCGTGAGCGTTGCCGAAGATTTGTTTCACTCGCTCGCTCCGGTGGGCCGGTGGCGTGCCGCCATGGGAGTGTGTCAAATACCCTCCAGTGCAACGTGGATGGGTCTTGATTCCTGCGTCCAACGTAGTGGATCAGTTGACGGAATCGCTCGCTCTATCTTAATGTGTGACGGGTCACATGGTCCGTGGGACTCCCGGACAACGCACATCACTCACGTCCGCGCGGCCTAGCCGCTAAAGAAATGCAGGTAGCGCATGTCTGCTAACCCCGAAAACTGGGCCCGCCAGGGAGCCGCTCCGATTCCCCCTGCCGGCGAGGACTATTCGCGCGATGCGGACGGTGTCGCACACAAATCGACTGCGGGTTGGATCGGCGTCCTGATAGTTCTGGTGCTTCTCTCCGAAGAAGTAGCGTATGCCTTCAATCTGGTGACTCCCGCACTGCCGGAGATGGCGATGGCCTTCTCGACGCCGAATATTGCGTGGGTGTCCACTCTGTTCACCCTCGCCGGTGCTGTCACTGCACCGCTGGTCGGAAAGCTCGCGGACAGGGACGGCAAGAAGAAATGGCTGCTCATTGTGACTGCCTGTATGGCGGTCGGGTCTTTGATCGTTGCCGTTGCTCCGAACTTCGCCGTTGTTCTCGCCGGACGTGCGATCGAGGGTATCGGCCTTGCAATCCTACCCATCACATACTCGCTGATGAGGGATATTTTCCCGAAGCGGATGCTCGCACTTGCGGTCAGTCTCGCCACCGCGGGTATTGGTGTCACTGGCATTATTGGGCCGGTAGTCGCAGGTGCCCTGCTCGACCAATTCGGCTACCGTGGTGTGTTCTTCGCGCTGGCAATCTTCCCCATCGTGATAGGTGGGATTCTAGTTATTATCGTGCCCGAGTCGCCAGTGCGCGTCACAACCAGCATCGACTGGGTTGGTGGCTTACTGCTCGGAGGTGGCGTGGCGGGCCTCCTGTTCGGACTCGGTGAAGGTGGAACGTGGGGTTGGACTTCATGGAAGACTCTGGCATGCGGCGTAATCACACTGGGCGTCTTTGTCGGGTGGGCGCGTTACGAGTCGAAGATCGTCGAGCCGCTCATTGACCTCGCAGTTCTTCGCGGTCGGGCCGTTGTCACCACGTTGATCACCCAGTTCACCGGCCAAGCCGTCATCGTTCTTCAGTTCATCCTCTTGTCGTTCATCGTGCAGACCCCGGCGGCACTGGGGATCACATATGGACTCGGTGAGTCAGCGGGGTATATGGCCCGCATCACGACGCCGGGTGGCATTGCGTCGGTGCTGATGGGCTTCACGGTTGGGTATCTCGCGGAGAAGCGTGGAGCACGACTGCCAAACGTCGTCGGGTTCGGGTTGATGGCGGTCGGATCTGCGATGCTGGCTCTCGCTCACACGAGTTTCAGCACAATTTTAGCCGGGTACCTCGTGTACGCATTCGGTGGCGGATTGATCAGCGCTGCAATTCCCAATCTCGTTATTGCGGCCGCGCCGGTGCGGCTGCAAGCCGTAACCGCCAGCACAGTAAACGTTGTCGGATCACTCGGCAGCGCGGTCGCCGTACAGATCGGGTTTGCGATTCTTTCGCTCAATGTCGTCACCGTTGTGGAGGGCTCGCCGATCTACGCGGGAATGGGGTTCACCACCGTGTATGCCTTGACGACTGCTCTCGCTCTCGGTGGCCTGGTGGCGAGTTTGATGATGAGACATGGTCTCAAGCCGCAATCAGTGGAGTCCGTGGCCTGAACCCGCCTGGTGATCGCCGAAGATGTCCCCGAGTGCGGGCTTCGGATGAAAAAGTGCAACAGACCAAGACGCATCCAGCACTGCTGCAGAACATTAGCGCCACCGGCAAGGTTCCTCGTCGCAAACAATTAAGGGGAAAGAATGAATGACACATCGGCAAAGATCGTGCAGGATCACCCGATCGCGACTACCGATATAGAACTCGGCAAGCGTCAACTCGACAAGTTCGGGTACACAGTTCACGAGAGCCTGATCTCGGCCGATGAGGTGGCGCGCACGCGAAGTAGGCTCGAGGAGCAGGCCGCGCTCGAGCTCGAGCAAGGCGTTGCATCATTCAGGATGGCAAACGAGATCACGCTCGGCGACCGCGAGCTCGGGAGGCCCGCACACGGTGCGCTTCCTGCATGGCAAGCGATCCTGGCACTGCCGAACAAAGGTCGCGAATTTATCGACCTGGCCATGAATCCTGTTGTGGCTGAATATGGTCGACACATACTCGGAGGCGTTCCTTTCTTTATGGCGCAGTCGACGGGTCTCGTAGTGCGCCGCGGGTCGGGGGGCCAAGTTCTCCACAGCGACCAACAACCAATCCCCTTTGCGACGCCTTCCCCGGTCTACTTCCATGCGATGGTGGCGCTGAGCGACTTCGAAGTCGGTATGGGTGTGACCGAGATGGTGCCCGGTAGCCATCACTGGCCTTCGCCACGCATAGGGAGAAACCCCCAGACCGGGAAGGCTGAGTCGCTAGAGTCCTTCACCTCGGAACCGATGGTTTGTAAGGCAGGCTCGGCGGTCATCTTCGAGAGTAGAACGTGGCATTTCCAGGGACGATCAAGTTCAGATAAGACACGACTCTCCATCCTCAATGGCTATTGCATGCACTTCATGCGACCTCAGGACGACTACGTCGCCTCTCTGCACGACGACGTGTACGACAACCTGTCGGAAGCCGAAAAAAGGATGCTCGGGTTCGAGGTGGTTGCTGAATACACGGGACGGGTCTTTCCCCGCTCTGAAACCGACAGTCGCGGTAGTGTGAATGCCCGGTACCCCTACATCCCGGAACTCCGGAGCGGAGTCGATCGCCGGGCGATACGGTTCGAGGATATGCATTCCGACGAGAGCTGACAGCAGAGGGGTGCGTGGCCATGGCTGTTTGGCACGCACCCCAGGCTGGCAGCTGCAACCTGTCGTCAGGTGCGGAGGGCGCCGAGTGCGTCGATGCGTTTGATGGCGTCGGCGATTATGCCGTCGATGAGGTCCTTGCAGGTGGGTAGGTCGTCGAGTAGTCCGACGACCTGTCCGGAGGCGAGGACGCCGGCGTGGGTGTTGCCGTCGACGAGCCCGGCTTTGAGCAGCATCGGGGTGTTGGCGGCCATGATGATCTGCTGCCAGGTGCGGTCGCTGGACTTTTTCATGGCGAGGCCGTCTTTGACGAGCGTCGACCATGTCATGCCGGTCATGGCCTTGAATTTGGATGCGTTGCGGGCGGCGGCGACGAGGCCGCGGATGTTGCCGGAGTGTTCGAGGCTGTTGACGAGGTCGGTGTTGAGGACCCGGTGGGGCATGCCGTCGACCTTGCGGGAGACGGTGGTGTCCTGCAGTCCCCGGGCGAGGTATTGCTGTTTGACGGAGTCGGGGACCGTCGATTCCTGGGTGAGCAGGAAGCGGGTGCCCATCGCGATGCCGGCGGCGCCGTAGGCGAGGGCGGCGGCGAGTCCGCGTCCGTCGTAGAAGCCGCCGGCGGCGACGACGGGGATGTCGACGGCGTCGAGCACCGAGGGCAGCAGCAGGGTGGTGGCCACGGGGCCGGTGTGCCCGCCGCCCTCGCCGCCTTGCACGATCACGGCGTCGGCGCCCCACGAGGCGACCTTCTTGGCGTGTTTGGCGGCGCCGATCGACGGGATGACGACCACGCCGGCGGTTTTGAGCTTCGCGATCAGTTCCTGTTTCGGTGCCAGCGCGAACGACGCGACGCGCACGTTCTCCCGGATGAGCAGGTCGATGCGTTGCGGGGCGTCGGTGGCGTCGGCGCGGATGTTGACCCCGAACGGTTTGTCGGTGAGGGTCTTGGTCTTCGCGATCGCCGATGCGAGTTCGGTGTAGGTCATCGTCGCCGATGCCAGGATGCCGAGGCCGCCGGCGTTGGCGGTGCCGGCGACGAGTCGTGGTCCGGCCACCCAGCCCATCCCGGTCTGGACCACCGGGTGTTGCACGCCGACCAGCTCGGTCAGCGCGGTGCGGAGGGTGCTCATGCCGACACCTCCCGCTCGCGCAGGTTGCGGGGGTCGAGGACCTCGCGGATCAGCTGTAGTTCGTCGTCGGTGGGTGCGCGGGTGGCGCCGGCGTCGGCGAGTCCTGCCACCTCGAACGAGGTGTTCTCGGTGACCTGGTCGGCGGTGACGCCGGGGTGCAGCGACAGCGCCCGGAAGGTGTGGTCGGGTCCGCCGAAGTCGAACACCCCGAGGTTGCTCACCACCCGGTGCAGGTGGTGGAAGCGGTAGGCGGGGTTTTCCGGGTCGATCTGGTCGTAGCCGACGCCCGAGACGATGTCGACCTTGTCGCAGAACACCCGCGGGGTGTGTTTGCCCACCCAGTAGCTGGTGGGGTGGTTGATCGTGTTGCCGGGGGCGCCGCGGACGCCGAACATCTGCCGTGTCGGCTGCTGCAGCGGACCGAACGCCGACAGGTTCTGGTTGCCGTGTCGGTCGATCTGGTTGGCGCCCATCACCACGTGCCGGCGGCCGGAGGCGACGACGTCGAAGACCTTCCGGAACGGCATCCAGCCCTCGATGGGGGCCTTCGCGCCGACGGCGGGGGTGTCGGCGAAGATCAGGGCCTCGCCGTCGGTGATCAGCAGGTCGGGTTCGGTGGTCAGTCGCGCGAGGCGGGCGCCGATCAGGGGCAGGGTTGCCATCGGGCTGGCCATGATCTCGCCTGCCCCGGAGAAGATGTCGGCGCACGCGATCGCGCAGTACTCGGCGCGGGTGACGTCGGTGGTCGTCTCGCTCATGCCTGCTGCTCCTCTGCAAATTTTTTCACGGCGGCCTGGTAGTGGTCTTCGCTGCCGGACAGGTAGGTGTCGACGAACTGCTGCCACGCCTTCGGGGTCTTCGCCGATTCGGCGTAGTGGCGCTGGAATTTCTCGTCGCGGCCGTAGCTGTCGCCGGCGAGGGTGAAGTGGGCGCCGTGCGGGGCCTCGATCACGCCGTCGACCATCATCCGGTTGAGGATGAGGTTTTGCAGTGGAACGGTTTTCACCAGTTCCTCGGTTTCCACCACCCGTTCGACGGAGACGAACCGCTTCTCGGCGGCCGCGCAGTACAGGTCGTCGAAGTAGGGGTCGACTCCGGTGTAGGCGGCGTTGCCGTGCTTGTCGCCGAGGTTCAGGTGGACCAGGGCCGCATCGAGATTGAGGGCGGGCATCGCGATCAGCGTCTCCGGCGTGCCGGACGCGTCGGGGTAGGGGGAGGTGACGGTGCGCAGTTCCTCGCCCCAGAAAGCCCGGACGTCGGAGCCGAGCCCGGCGCGGATCGGCAGGAACGGCAGCCGGGCGGCGGCGGCCTCGAGGCCGCACTTGACCATGCCCTCGTCCATTTCGCGGACCTCGATCGCACCCGCGGTCCGCGCCTTCGCGAACCACGGGTCGTAGAACGGGGCCGAATCGAGGGACACGAAACCGTAGTACGCCTTCCTGACCTTGCCCGCCGAGCACAGCAACCCCAGGTCGGGGCCGCCGTAGGTGACGACGGTGAGGTCGGTGACGTCCGAGCGCAGCAGCGCCCGGATCAGCGCCATCGGTTTGCGGCGCGAACCCCAGCCGCCGATGCCGATGGTCATTCCGCTGCGCAGTTGCCCGACCGCGTCGTCGAGCGAGATCCTCTTGTCGCGTTTGCTCGCCATCGATGTCAGCCTTTCCTGGTGTTCGAGTTCGAGCGGGGCTTGCCGGTTTCGACGAACTCGTCGCGGTGCTCGTCGGAGACGCCGGCCAGGTTGAGTTCGAAGGTGTAGCCCTGCTCGAGGCGGTAACTGGTCTTCACGTCGACGGGGTCGATGCCGTTGATGGCTTCCTTGGCGCAGCGGATGACCCGGGTGTCCTTGGCCGCGATCGTGGCGGCGATGTCGCGGGCGGTGTCGTCGAGTTTTTCGCGCGGCACCACCTCGTACACCGATCCGAAGTGCTGGAGTTGCTGGGCGGTGACGTTCTGCGCCGTGTAGTACAGCGTGCGCATCATGTGCTGGGGGACGAGTCGGGCGAGGTGGGTGGCGGCGCCGAGTGCGCCGCGGTCGACCTCGGGTAGTCCGAAGACGGCGTCGTCGGACGCGACGATCACGTCGGCGTTCCCGACCAGGCCGATGCCGCCGCCGACGCAGAATCCGTTGACCGCGACCACGACGGGCACGGCGCAGTCGTAGACGGCGGCGAACGCGGCCGCGCAGCCGCGGTTGGCGTCGACCAGCGCGCCGTAACCGTCGGTGGCCTGCATTTCCTTGATGTCGACGCCGGCGTTGAACCCGCGTCCCTCCGCTCGCAGGATCACCACGTGGGTGTCCGGATTCCGGCCCGCGTCGAGTACGGCGTCGGCCAACTCGAACCAGCCCCGGGACGGGATGGCGTTCACGGGCGGGTAGTCGACCGTGACCGTGGTGATGCCCCCGGTCTCATTTTCAGTCCGGATCCCCATTTTCTTTTCTCCTCCACGCCGCGACTTCACTCACCAAGCAATTGCTTGGTAGGGTAGCACGATGGAAACAGGTTCTAACATGACCGGAAGTGTCGTGCTGGTGACCGGCGGTGTTCGCGGGGTGGGCGCCGGCATCAGCCGCACGTTCCTGCGGGCGGGCGCGACGGTGGTGGCCTGCGCCCGCCGGCCGGGGGAGGCGCCGGTGGAGGTGGACGGCCGGGTGGTCGAATTCCTGCCGTGCGACATCCGTGATCCGGGGCAGGTGCAGGGTCTCGTCGACCGGATCGTCGAGCGGCACGGCCGGCTCGATGTCCTGGTCAACAATGCCGGCGGCGCACCGTTCGCGCTCGCGGCGGAGGCGAGTCCGAAGTTCCACTCCAAGATCGTCGAGCTGAATCTGCTCGCCCCGCTGCTGGTGTCGCAGGTCGCGAATGCGGTGATGCAGAAGCAGGATTCCGGTGGTGCGATCGTGAACATCTCCAGCGTCAGCGGCTCGCGACCGTCGCCCGGGACCGCGGCGTACGGTGCGGCGAAGGCGGGGGTCGACAGTCTCACCGGCAGTCTCGCGGTCGAGTGGGCGCCCAAGGTGCGGGTCAACTCGGTGGTCGTCGGCCTGGTCCGCACCGAACTCGCGCATCTGCACTACGGCGACGAGGCGGGGATCGCGGCGGTCGGGGACACGGTCCCGCTGGGCCGGATGGCCTGCCCGGAGGACATCGGCAACTGCGCGGTGTTCCTGGCTTCACCGCTGGCGGCGTACGTCAGCGGTTCGACACTGACCGTCCACGGCGGCGGAGAACGTCCCGCCTTCCTGGCGGCAGCGACAGCATCTACAGCGACAGCATCTACAGAGGAGAAGGCATGAGTGGAGTGGTCGACGGTCGCGTCGTCATCGTGACGGGCGCCGGACGCGGAATCGGACGCGCCCACGCGCTGGCGTTCGCCGCCGAGGGCGCCAAGGTGGTGGTCAACGACATCGGAGCCGGTGTCGACGGTTCCGCGACCGGGGAGGGTCCGGCCGAACGGGTGGTCGCGGAGATCGTCGCCGCGGGCGGCGAGGCCGTCGTCAACGGTGACGACGTCGCGGACTGGGCCGGCGCCGAGAACCTGATCAACACCGCCATCGGCACGTACGGACGCCTGGACGTGCTGGTGAACAATGCCGGGTTCCTGCGCGACCGCATGCTCGTCGGGATGAGCGAGCAGGAGTGGGACGCCGTCGTGCGCGTGCATCTGAAGGGGCATTTCGCGACGCTGCGCCACGCCGCCGCGTACTGGCGGGCCGAGGCGAAGGCGGGCAACCCGGTCGACGCCCGGATCGTCAACACCAGTTCCGGTGCCGGACTGCAGGGTTCGATCGGGCAGGGCAATTACGCCGCCGCGAAGGCGGGGATCGCGGAGATGACCATTCAGGCGGCCGCGGAACTGAACAACTACGGTGTCACCGTCAACGCGATCGCCCCGGCCGCACGCACCCGGATGACGGTCGGCGCGGGCGGCGCGATGGCGGAGGCGATGGCCGCGCCCGAGGAGGGGTTCGACGCGATGGCGCCGGAGAACATCTCCCCGCTCGTCGTGTGGCTGGGCAGCACGGAGTCGAAGGATGTCACCGGCCGGGTGTTCGAGGTGGAGGGAGGCAAGATCACCGTCGCCGAGGGCTGGCGGCACGGCCCCACCCAGGACAAGGGTGCGCGCTGGGAACCGAAGGAGATCGGGCCCGTCGTCGCCGACCTCCTCGCCAAGGCCGAAACCCCGCTCCCGGTCTACGGCGCCTGAACAGGGGGGTGCGCAGCGCATGTCGATTCCGCTGCGCACCCATGAGTCGTCGGAGCACGGCTGCCTTTGGCAATTCAGCTCGGGAGCACGTGGACTAGGTGAGCCGCACTCGGATCATTTCGAGTCCCTGAGTGGCCGCTGACGACCCGGAGAAGGCCGACGAGTCGACGAGGTGCATGTCAGGAAACCGAGTCGCCAGCACTTGCAGCGCTTCGGTCATTTCGGCTCGCGCCAGTGCGTGGCCGAGACACAATCGGTGACCGCGCCCAAAGGTGAGATGCTTTGTCGCGTTCGCCCGGGCTAGATCAAATACATCGGGGTTAGGGAACATCGCAGGATCGCGGTTTGCAGCAAAGATATTGAGCGCGATCGGAGTGCCCGGGGAGAAGTGAATGTCGTCGACAACCAGGTCCTGGGTTACCGTCCGCAAGATGGTGTGCAGGGAAGGTTGCAGGCGCATCGATTCGTCGATCGCAGCTGTTGCCAGGTCGGGGTTCTCGACGAGCGCATCCCATTGCCCCCGGTTCTGCATGAGAAGCGCCACGGCGGAACCGAACTGCAGCCTGGTGGTGTCATGTCCCGCGAAGAGAAGGTTGACTAGAGCGCCAAACATCTCTCCCTCGGAGAGACGGTCCTCGTTACCAGCGTCGGATTCCGCTTCGATAATCGCTGTCACGAAGTCGTCAGCAGGTTTCACACGGCGAAGGGTGACTAGATCACGGAAGTACTCGTACAGACCGCGCAATGCGCGATCGATTTCGCCCATGAATGGGTCGATGGGGTAATGGGAGAGTCGTGCAAGACTGACAGTCCACTCCTTGAAAAGTGGAATATCCGCAACGGGCACGCCGAGTAGTCGGCAGACGACTTCGATGGGATATACATCGTTGAAGTCAGCGACGAGGTCCAGCTCACCACTGGACGTGTGAGCGTCCAGCAGCCCCTCGGCGCAGGCACGCATGACCGAACGGAGTCGCCTCACTCGTGACGCCGAGAACGCCAGTTGTAGTACGCGCCGGATCGGATCGTGGCGAATCCACGGCATCAGCGGGAGCATGCCTTCCGACGCGTACTGGAGGATAAGGTCCGAAGCGTTCTGCTGTCTGTAGTACTCGCTGCCGGGTCCGTCGAGGTGTTCTTTGTCCAGGGTCAGTTGGGAACAGGCTTCGTACGACAGAACCTCATAGCCGCGAACGGACCTAGCCAGCCATATTCGCTCACGCGCGGCGCGCACTACCGATGCTGGATCTGCCCGATACTCATGACTTTCGTAGTCGAGATAAGGAAGCGCCAGGTCCTCCAGGGTGCGTATCTGCGTCGCCATCACGCGTTTCCTTCAGAATGGGAGATGGACTTCACGCCAGCGCCCGCAGGCGCGGCGCAAGGTCACGCTCGAAAAGCTGAAGGAAGCGCTTCTGGTCGTGCCCAGGCGCATGGAAAACGAGGTGATTGAGTCCGGCATCGACGTACTGCCGGATCTGCTCGACCGCGTGGTCGGGGTCCGATGCAACGATCCACCGCTTGGTGACCTGTTCGATGGGCAACGCATCGGCTGCCGCTTCCATCTCGATCGGATCATCGATGCTGTGTTTCTGCTCCGCAGTCAGCGATAGGGGTGCCCAGAACCGAGTATTCTCGCGTGCACTCGCCGGATCGGTGTCGTAAGAAAGCTTGATCTCGATCATCCGATCGATCGAATCGGACTCACGGTCCGCTTTCTGTGCCCCTTCCTCCACCGCCGGCAGCAGCCTCTCGGTATACAGGTCCATCCCTTTGCCTGATGTGCAGATAAACCCTTCCCCGGCTCGTCCTGCATACCGCGCTACCAAGGGTCCGCCCGCCGCGATGTACACGGGGATGCCGCCCTTGGGAACGTCGTAGATCGATGCCCCCTTCGTCCTGTAATAGACGCCGTCGAAGTCGACGCGCTCCCCGGTCCACAGGGCTCGCATCAGGTCAACCGACTCGCGGAGGCGGGCGAACCGCTCCTTGAACTCCGGCCAGTCACCTTCGAATCCGGTGGCGATCTCATTGAGCGCTTCACCTGTGCCCACGCCGAGCATGATCCGGTCGGGGTAGAGGCAGCCCATGGTCGCGAAGGCTTGCGCAATCACCGCGGGGTTGTATCGAAAGGTTGGGGTCAGAACCGAAGTGCCAAGCTGGACTCGCTTCGTACGCTCGCCAACCGCGGTCATCCAGGCGATGGAGAAGGGTGCATGTCCACCGGTGTGCCGCCACGGCTGGAAATGGTCGGAGACGGTGACACTGTCCAGGCCGTGATCTTCAGCCGCCACGCCCAACTCGACCAATTCTCTGGGCCCGAACTGTTCTGCAGATGCTTTGAGGCCAAGCTTGAGGTCCATGATTCTCCTGAGGTCAACGCTCGTCGGGACATCGCATCATCAGGTTCTCTGCCCGTCGTATCGTGCTTACGGGCCGGGCACGCCGCCGCAGCGCACCCAGGATCGGCGTCACTCGACCCAGAGGCTGTGATGTGCGACATACGCTATCACGAAAACGAGCAAGCGCATGCTTGGTATTGCTCCCTTTTCGTGTGCGGCGGGAGTGGCGGGTGGCGGCGGGCATGGTCGGCACCCGGCATGGTGGCGTGGGCATCCGTGTTCAGCCCCACAGTAGGAGGGTGCGTAAACAGTGCATCTCCGTGCGAACTTCGCCCACTTCGCCCAGGTATGAGAGTGGGTCGATATCTGCGTCGTCGTGCCGGGTTTTTGAGCCGTTGGCGCGAGCGGGCTGCGGGGTGCCGCTACGCGGATGATTCGGCAATGAAACCCCCTATTGTGTAATTGATTTCGCTTCTACTTGCGATCAGGCATAAGTGCCGGTCATGGAGCGATTCGACCATGGTCCCGAGGATGGGTGAAAAAGGGGGATCGCGAGTGCGCGTCCAATCTTGAAGCCGGGAACGCTGGCCCCGGGGTGTCGACGTCGGATACTAGCAGGCTGGAGGACGGGATGGGGCGAAAGGGATGGCTCCGAGGTTCCGCTTGACAGTTGTGACCTGCCTCATAAAGATGGGTAGCAAGCGCATGCTTGGGTAGTCGCGCTTGCACGCGTAGTAGGAGTACTTGTTGTTGACTCATGCGTCGCCAGGATTCGAGAAGGTCCCAGCCTCCCTGAGTGGTCGTCGCGTACGAGTGGCGACCAGGATCTGCGCGAACCCGACGCGTGCTCGCAACCTGTGTTCGCATACATCCATGCGCGCACGTCGGCGAAGTAGGAAAGGGCATCGACCGATCCGGTCGACACCGACATCACCACGAGAAAGGAAACACTCACAATGGGACGGGTAGCCGGCAAGGTCGCGTTCATCACCGGAGCCGCACGGGGTCAGGGCAGGTCCCACGCGTTGCGGCTGGCGGAGGAAGGCGCGGACATCATTGCACTGGACATTCTCGAAGACGTGGAGACCGTGCCCTACGAAAGTGCCTCCGCTGAAGATCTCGACGAGACAGTCGCCCTGGTGGAGAAGACCGGCCGGCGGATAGTTGCACAGAAGGTCGACGTCCGCGATCAGGCAGCCGTGTCGGAGGCTGTACGCCAAGGAGTCGCCGAACTCGGCCGTTTGGATGTGGTTGTGGCCAACGCAGGGATCTTCGGAACTCCGGCGAAGATCTGGGAAATGACCGACGAGTTGTGGCAGACCACCATCGACGTCAATCTGACGGGAGTCTTCCACACCGTGAAGGCCACGGTCCCATACCTCCTCGAGCAAGCCGAGGGCGGCTCGATCATCATCACCAGCTCCGCAGCCGGCCTCAAAGGCGTACCGAACTACGGAAGCTACTCGGCGTCCAAACACGGTGTACTCGGCCTCGCGCGTTCACTCGCCATGGAACTCGCCGAACACAACATCCGAGTCAATACCGTACATCCCGGGAATGTCGACACCAAGATGATCATCAACGACACCACCTTCAAGGTGTTTGTGCCGGACAAAGAGCATCCCACGAAGGACGATGTCCGGGAGAGCTTTATGTCGACGCTGATGATGCCGATCCCCTGGCTGGATGCGACCGACATCTCGAATGCCGTGCTATGGCTCGCGTCGGACGAGTCGCGATACGTGACCGGTGTGGCCCTGCCCGTCGACGCAGGAATGACGGCGAAGTAGCAACACCGAATTCAGGAGTCGGGATGCCGGGGGCGCAGCTACATTTGCCCAGCCCCCGCGCGGGAAGCCGTGTGAAGTCGACCGTTGGTTCCGCACGAGTGAACCCGCAATCGACGCCGGGCCCGATTCGGGCCAGCGCGCGAAAATCACTATCGCTCAACAACAACTGCTCCCGGACGGCTCGAAGACCTGATGAAGCAGAAGCTCGTCAGCCTCGACGCCGTCGAGATCACCGTGCTCGATGAGGCCGACCACATGGCCGACTGAGTTTCACCGGCCAAATAGGACGAAAGTCCGTCGCGAATTCAGCACGTCATCCACGCAGCTTGAACCCGCTGTCGACGGCTTACATGACGCGAGCCAATCGTTTCCAACCAGTTTTGGCGCACGAGCGCACCCTGAGGAGGACCTGCATGAGACTGCGAAAACCCGTCGTCACGGCATCAGCATTTGTGATGTTGTTAAGCGCGGCAGCATGTGGTGGTTCCGGTGGTGACGAGGCCACGGCGGCAACAGGCACCTGCACCACCGAGCGAATCGGTGGATCGGTTACCCAGGGAACGCTGCTGTCGCCGCGTGGACTTGACCCGGTAGGTCAACCCGGTGCCGCCGGTAGCGGAGGCACAGAAGTCCAGGCGCTATTCGACACCCTGATCACCTACAACGCCGAGACGCAAGCGTACGAACCGCAGGTTGCGCAATCCTTGGACTCCAACGCGGACCACTCCGTGTGGACGATGAAGCTCCGTGACGGAGTGACATTCGGCAACGGTGACGCTCTCACCGCCGACGATGTCAAGCGAAGTATCGAGCGCCACCAATCGCCGAGCAATACCCAAGTATCTCGTGGCGAAGCGTTGACCATCGCCTCCATGGACGTTGTCGACCCGCTGACGATTCGCTTCACACTCGACGGTCCATATCCCAGCTTCCCTCACGTTCTGGCCACTGACATCGGCATGGTGACCAATCCACGAATCGTCGACGCGATGGGGCCTGATCAGTTCGCACTCAACCCCCGAGGTGCCGGAGTCGGTCCCTACGAGCTCGTGCGGTACACGCCAGGCGAGGAAATCGTCATGGCCGCGAAGAACGACTATTGGGGCGGTCCTGTGTGCATTGGGACGCTGAGGTTCATCAGCATCTCGGGCGCCGACGCCACCTTGGACGCGCTCCGAACGGGTGAACTTGACATTGCACTTCTCCGTGAACCCCCCGCAATCGATGACGCACGAGCGGAGGGATTCGAAAGCTTGCCCACCCTCTACAACTATGGCGAGGGCATCGTGATGAACTCAGCCTCGAACAGGCCAACCGCCGATGTTCGGCTTCGCAAAGCGATCACTGCGGCAATAGATCCCGAGGCCATCAACAACCGCGTATTCAACGGAACGGCACTTGCGACCTCGGCGCTAATTCAGGAGGCAACTCCCGGCCTGTATTCCGGCGAGAAGGGGCCCGCGTACGACCCCGACTCCGCCAGACGCCTCGTCGACGAGGTCAAGAGTTCAGGGTGGAACGGGTCCATTCGGCTGCTGGCGGATAACAGCCCCATTCGGGTCAACGAGGCGATTGCAGTCAAGGCGCTCCTCGAGAACGTGGGCATTACGGTCGAATTGACCAACGACATGTCCTTGGCGGAGGTTCTGGGAAGGGTTGCCTCCGACCGTGACTACGACCTTGTCATTTGGGGACCCAACTACACCAATGAAGGCCTGTGGGCTCTGATGAATCGACAGCTGAACAGTCAGAGCAAATCCAACTACTACGGATACGCCGACAACCGGATGGATGCAGCGTTGGCAGACCTGCGGGCCGCGGACACGGTCGACAAGCAACAGAAGATCGTCGGTCGCATGCAGGCAATCCTCAACGACTCTCCGGTAATTGCCAGTTTCGCCGCCTACGAGGAAGACAACATTCATTCCAACCGCGTCGGTGGCTTGCTCCTCACACGGGGGAGCGTGCTCCGTTACGACAAGGCATTCGTCACAGGTTCATAGGAGTCACGCGACTGGAGGAGGTCTGTCATGTTCCACAGAGTTGCCACTGTGCTCCTGAGAATCATTCCCGTCCTGATCGTTGTGAGCGTGAGCACGGCGGTTCTGATTGAACTTGTTCCCGGAGACCCGGCAGTTGCCGTCGTCGGCGCCGAAGGGACCCCCGAACAGTACGCCGCAGTTCGTGAGAATCTCGGTCTCGATCGCCCGTGGTTCGCGCGCTACCTGGACTGGCTCAATGGACTTCTACACGGAGACCTGGGTAAGACACTGGTCCCACCCATCCAGGATGTCTCAACCCTGATCGCTACGCGTCTTCCCGTGACGTTGGAGATTGCTATGCTGTCGGTTCTTCTTGCGCTGGCGATTTCGATACCGGTAGGAACATGGTCGGCCTACCGGTACGGCCGTGCATTCGATCGTGTTGCGTCGGGCTTGTCCTTTGCGTTGATCTCGGTACCGAGCTTCCTGCTGGCGCTGATCCTGATCTACTTCGCGGTCTTTCGCCCCGAGGCGGTGAAAGGGCTCATACTTGCGGCCTGTGTGATCGCTACCGTCGTTCTGGCGGCGGCGACGGTCGGCAGGCGGGGTGCACAATTGACCGCACAGGGACGCCGCGGCGTCCGGTTGTTCGCACTGGGCGTGTTCGCGGTCGGTTTCGTCCTCGCCGCCTTCCTGCCGGACTTTCCACGACAAGGGTTCTCTCGGATCGGTGAAGATGGTCTGGCCGAGAATCTGCGCACGATTTTCCTCCCGGTTCTCGTTCTGGGGCTCGCCGAAAGCGCTCAGCTCACGCGCCTGCTCCGCAGCGATATGGCGACCACTCTCAATGACGACTTCGTACTGGCGTCGCGCGCGCAAGGGATGCCAGTACGGCACATTCTGGTCAAGGAGGCGCTCCGACCGTCGACCTTCTCGTTGGTCACTGTCGCCGGCATCAGTTTCGGCAGGTTGCTCGGCGGCACAGTCATCGTCGAGACGATCTTCCGCCTCCCGGGCATGGGCACATTGATCGTCGAAAGCGTGGCGAAAAAGGAGTTCATGGTGTTGCAGGCCGCAGTGCTCGTCGTTGCCGCCCTTTACGTGCTTGTGAATGCCCTGGTCGATATTTCGTACCTGTACCTGGATCCGAGGACCCGCCATGTCCGTGTCTGAACGCATAGAAGAGCCGACCCGAGACGACGAACGATCCTCGGCCGTAGGGACACATCCTCCGGTGCATCCGGAACGCCGCAGTCCACCTATCAAAGTCTGGTTTCGACGTCTTGGACTGTGGCTGAGCGTCGGATGGCTCGCCGTGGAAATCATCGCCGCTCTCCTCGCTGACTTCCTCCCACTCGCCGAGGGCCGAAACCCTTCGTTGACCCTGGATGCTCCGATCCTTCAACCCCCTCAGATCCTCTCCGGGCATCCGCTCGGCACCGACCGTCAAGGACTGGACATCTTGAGTGGGGTGATCTATGGAGCGCGCACCTCCCTGGTCGTTGGCTTCGGGGCTGTCTTCCTGGGAGTAGTGGTCGGCGGCGTCCTCGGTCTGACGGCGGGGTACTACCGGGGCAAGGTGGACGCTGGGCTCAATTTCCTCAACGATGCGCTGCTCGCCTTTCCACCGTTGATTCTCCTTCTCGCGCTCTCGTCGGTTGTTCGACCGAACCTCGAGAACGTCACACTAGTCCTCGGAGTGCTCGCTATCCCGGCGTTCTTCCGCCTGACGCGTGCCAACACGATGGCCTACTCCCAGAGGAATTTCGTACTTGCGGCGCGGGCGCTCGGTGCGCGGAGTTCGCGGATTCTTGCACGCGAATTGACCCCGAACGTTTTGGCTTCGACCCTTGCGTACGCGTTCGTCGTCGTTGCCGTTCTCATTGTTGCCGAGTCCTCTTTGAGCTTCCTCGGGTTGAGTATCCAGCGGCCCGAACCGACGTGGGGCAACATGATCGCCTCCGGCCAGAACGACCTCGAGAAACACCCTCATTTGGTGTTCGTGCCTGGCGTTGTCCTTTTCCTGACAGTGCTTTCGCTCAATCGAATCGGCGACTGGGCGCAGCGACGTTGGGACCCACGGTCACGGAAACTATAGATAACCTGCGACGAGTTCGGAGAGCGGCTATGAGTGGAAATGCGCTACTGGAAGTGCGAGATCTGACGACCCGGTTCGACACTCCGAAGGGCTCCGTGTGCGCTGTGAACGGGGTGTCGTTCGCTCTGGAGAGGGGTGCGGCTCTCGGCATCGTGGGTGAATCCGGTTCAGGAAAATCAGTGCTCGTGCGGACCATCATGAATCTGCTTCCCGAGAATGCCTCTGTGTCAACCGAGTCGCGGGTGTTCTATGACGGTTGTGATGTCGCAACCATGGCACCGGAGGAGAAGCAACACCTGTGGGGTCCACGAATCAGCATGATCTTCCAGGACCCGATGACTGCGCTCAACCCCGTTCGAAAGATCGGCGCTCAAATCGCAGACCCTCAGCGTTATCACCTACATCGAACGAAGCGGCAGGCTTGGGACAACGCGGCCGACCTACTCGCCCAGGTCGGGATTTCGGATCCGCGGCGACGACTGGATCAATATCCGCACGAGCTTTCAGGCGGCATGCGGCAACGTGTCATGATCGCAATTGCAATTGGCTGTGAGCCGGATCTGCTCATCGCAGACGAGCCGACCACGGCACTGGACGTGACCGTTCAACGGCAGATCCTGGACTTGCTGACCGAGATCCAACGTGATCGAGACATGGGATTGCTACTCATTACTCATGATCTGGGCGTGGTCGCTCAGCACACAGACCATGTCGCTGTCATGTATGCCGGAAGTTTCGTCGAATCGGCGCCAACCGGCACACTCTTCCGGAACATGGGGCATCGCTATACTTCCGCGTTGCTCCGATCCACCCCCCATGCCGGGGCAGTGCCTCACACCAGACTGCATTCGATCGCGGGACGTCCACCGGACCTGGTGAATCCACCGTCAGGTTGCCGATTCGCTCCTCGATGCGAGCACACCGTCAGGGACTGCCGAGTTCCGCCGGCCTACCTCTCGGTAGGTGACGCTCATCGTCTGGCATGCCACAACCCAAACACAACACAGGTTCCCCGCGACGAAGGAATTGTGCGATGACGACTACAGAAACGTCTGCAACGCCGACCGCGGACGTTCTACTGGAGGTCAGCGAGCTCGAAGTTGAATTCCGGTCCGGACGATCCGACGTCACGCGCGCTGTCGCAGGGATCAGCTTCGACGTCCGCCGCGGCGAAACACTCGGAATCGTCGGAGAGTCGGGGTGCGGAAAGTCGACGACAGCGCGAGCGATTCTCCAACTGCCGAGGCCGACCGGAGGGACAGTCCGCTTCGACGGCCGTGACCTTACCAAGTTGTCCGACGCGGAGATGCGTTCAGTACGACGACGGCTCCAGGTGATCCTGCAGGATCCGATCGCATCACTCAACCCGCGCCGGAAGGTACGCGACATAGTCGCCGAGGGTCTCGCCATCTGGGGCCTAGCAGACAGGGACGAGCGCGTACACCGCGCGATGGAAGCTGTCGGCCTTGATCCGGATGCGACCGGTGACCGGCTGCCGAGTGAGTTCTCAGGTGGACAGTGCCAGCGGATCAGTATCGCGCGGGCGCTCGCACTCGAACCTGAGATGATCATCTGTGATGAACCGGTATCGGCGCTCGATGTGTCGGTCCAGGCCCAGATCGTGAACCTGCTAGAGGACCTCAAGGATCAGTACGGTCTTACACTCGTTTTCGTCTCTCACGACTTGAGTGTCGTCAGGATTGTCAGCGATCGAGTCATGGTCATGTATCTCGGCAAGGTGTGCGAGATCGGTCCGGTCACCGACTTATTCGATGACCCCAAGCATCCGTACACAAAGATGTTGCTGGACGCGTTACCCGTTCCCGACCCCGACGTGAAACGGGCGTCGGTTCAGTCGCACGGTGAGATTCCGTCTGTGATATCACCGCCGACGGGCTGCCGATTTCGCACAAGGTGCGTGCGCGCCACCGCGTACTGCGCGGAAGTGGAGCCGCTACCCACCGAGCTCGGTGGAGACCGTTACGTGTCTTGTCATTTTCCGTTGAGCTGACACTTGGCCCCTAACCCGTGAGCACCGCCATCAGCGCTGCGGGCTCGGCGATCCGTCATTGCTGGCCGACCAACTACAAGCGGCTCAAACAGGCGGCTCGCGCAACCAATGAGGAGTAGCTCGTGACTTCAGCAATCCGTGCAGTGACAGCCGGTGAGATCGACTTCTTCGCGGCGCACGGGTGGGCACATCTTCCTGCCCTCGTCGATCCCGCATGGATCGACCGTCTGCGTGAGATTGCGGTGAATCGACTGCGAGACGTACGTCGCACGCCGAGCGCAGGGGTGGTGGACCGGGCCTTCGGCCAGGATCGCGACGTCGCACAATTTGAGCCAGACTTCCATCGCCTTACCCACCATCCAGCCATGGGAGCAAATGCGGTGCACCTGCTCGGTACCGCAGAACGCGTGCGAGTGCAGATCAGCAATCTTCTCGTCAAGGAACCTGCCGGGGCCGGGCGCCACAGTGAACCCACGGTGTATCACCAAGACTTCCCCTGGCTACCTATGGACCGATCCGCGATGCTCACCTTCTGGGTTGCACTCGCACCGGTCACCGCCGAAATGGGATCGCTGCGGTTCTTTGACAAGTCGAACGCCCTGGGACTCCTAGGGAGGAGCTTCGTAACCGACGGCGACGACATCCCCACCCAACACGCCTGGCTCACTGATCAACCCGTCGTGGGCGGATATGATCTCAGCCCTGGCGATGCCACCGTGCACCACGCGCTCACCGTGCACGGAGCTCCTAAAAACAGCTCCAGCACAGCGCGGCTGTCCTTCACTGCGACGTACTTCGATGCAAATGCTTTGTATACCGGAGCACCGTACTCGCAAACGGACCAGCTCAGTCAGAAGCTCGAGGTCAACAGACCTTTTGAGCATCCTGCGTACCCAATCGTTGGATCCGAGGAGACCCGGTGAGTACCAACACCATAGCGTCAGTACGCGGGCCGCTCGATCTCGCGAATGTCGGCGCAACCCTCATTCACGAGCACATCTTCGGTCTCAGCCCCGAAATCCACTGGAACTGGCCCGACCTTCCCGAGAAGTGGGACCTCGAGCGCCGCGCATTAGAAGCAGCCGAGAGACTCAACGAGATCAAGAGACTCGGAATCGACACGATCGTCGACCTCACAGTGATCGGTCTCGGACGTTGCATCCCGGCAATAGAACGGGTAGCGGCGCACACGGATATCAACATCGTTGTTTCGACCGGGATTTACACCTACGACAGATTGCCACCCTACTTCGGGAACAAGGGCCCAGGATCGATCTTCGGTGGTCCCGACAGGATGGTCGAATTCTTCGTCCGCGACATCACCGAGGGAATCGGCGAAACCGGTGTGCGGGCAGGGATGCTCAAGTGCGCCGTCGACGCTGCCGGAATCACGACAGATATCGACCGTCTGCTTACGGCGGTCTCCGAGACACAACATCGGACAGGAGTCCCGATCACAGTCCACACCGACTCTGAGGCGAAGTCAGGTACAGAGGCGTGGCGCGCACTATCTCGGCTCGGGGTAGCGCCAGACCGGGTAGTTATCGGCCATGCCGGCGACTCCACCGATCTCGATTATCTCTCACGTCTCGCTGATCGCGGACTGTGGCTAGGAATGGATCGATTTGGCATCGAAACGACGTCCTTCGAAGACCGTGTAGCGACGGTCGCAGCGCTGTGTCGGCGCGGCTACACCGAGCGGATGGTGCTGTCACACGACGCCTACAGCTTCAATGACCGAGTCGACCCAGTCGTGGTGAGCAAGGCGCATCCGAACTACCACTACGCGCACATCTCGCGTGACGTCCTACCCGAACTCCGTCGACGAGGCGTCTCAGGCTCGGAAATCGCAACGATGATGGTGGAAAACCCCCGCCGCATACTCGAAGTCCAGTGATTCCTGACTGCCTTCAGCTACCGAAGCAATGCCCTGAGTTGGTGCAAGGTCTCTAGAGTGGGGTCCGTGGCTGCAGTCGGGAGCCAGAACACGACTCGATCGACCCCCATGCTGCGGTATCTGTCGAGTGCCGCCGGGTGGGGGCAGGCGTTGAACAACGTCACCGAGGGGCGAGGCCGGCCAGCTGCGTCGGCGAGCCGCCGCAGCTCGCCGATGCGCCAACCAAGTTCAGCTTCAAACTCCTCAACCTGCCCCGAGAGGGGATCGCCCACCTGATCGGTCCCTTCCCTGAATGGCATCCAACCATCGCCGTAGGAGATGACCCGCTTCAGGACGGTCGGGCCTCCACCCCCGACCAGTACGGGCGGGCGGGGGCGCTGTACGGGCTTCGGCCACGACCACATGGGCGCGAAGTTCACATGCTCTCCCTGGTACGACGCTTCCTTCTGCTGCCAGATCGCACTCATGGCTTCGACCCGCTCACGAATGAGGCTGAACCTAGTTGACGGCTCCGTACCGTGGTTTCGCATCTCCTCGTCATTCCAGCCGGCACCCACGCCCAGGGTTACCCGACCGGCTGACAGTTGATCGATGGACGCGATCTGTTTGGCCAAGATGATCGGGTCACGCTGGGCTACCAGGCACACCGCGGTGCCGATCGTGATGTTGGTTGTTGCGGTCGCGGCTGCTGTCATGGCCACGATGGGATCCATCGTTGTGCGGTAATACTCGGGGACGTCGTGGCCGGAGTAACCCGGTGAACCGTCGCCGAGCGGGACGTGAGTGTGGTCGGGGAAGAACACCGACTCGAACCCGCACCGCTCGGCACTCACCGCGAGATCGTTCGGGGTGATCGATTCTGCCGAGGGGAACATCTGGACACCTGCGTGCATCACACGTCCTCCCATCGTTGGGGCGGAATATCGTCGCGAATGTTCATCGGCTCGCGCAGATGGTGCGCCATGTCGCCGAACAGGTCGTTTCCCACTCGACGTTCACTAAAACGCCAGACGTCTCCCACCTTGACGAACCGATCCAGATAGTCGCCTGCAGTAATGGGATTGAGCGGTACACCTGGCGGATTCTGTACGACGAGCACGTAGGAGTGCGCACGGATCACATCGGGGCCGTCATCCTCGATGATCAGGTTCGTAGCGATGTGATGTGTCCTGGGGGTGCCGTTCGGGTAGATCTGGACGTAGCGTGCCCACAGGTCCGCCACAGCTCCCGCGTCGCTGCGAATGGCGAGACTTCCATCGATGTAGATGTCGGCGTGTGCAAATAGTTCTCCCATCTCAGGTAGCCGCCCGGCATCGAGCAGATAGGGGTAGCGGTAGATCAGGTTCTGAATCTGCCGGTGGTCATCGAACTTCACGTGGTCTCCTCGTCGCGGCCGTATGTCGATGCGGGGGAGTGGCCGTCAGCTCAGGCCGAGGTTCTCAGCTGATCGGCACGCTCCCGCAGTGACGCCTTGGCGATCTTGCCGTTCGCCGTGACTGGGAGTGCGTCGAGAACGAGGACGCGGCGTGGGGCCTTGTAGTTCGACATGTTCGCTCGGGCCCAGGCGACGATCTCCTCCTCAGTCGGATCCTCGCCTTCATGTGGGACTACAAACGCCCAGACAACTTCACCGAGGACATCGTCCGGTGCGCCGATCACTGCAGCTTGAGCGAGCTGTGGGTTGTGCAGGAGGAGGCTCTCGATCTCTGCCGGGTAGGCGTTGAAGCCACCGACGATCAACATTTCCTTTGTCCGCCCGACGATCCGGAGATTGCCTTCAGCGTCGAGTGAACCGACATCGCCGGTGCTCAGCCACCCATCCGAGGTGAATGCGTCGGAGGTGAGTTGCGGGGCGTCCCAGTACCCTTGCATCACTCCGTAGCCGCGAATCTGGATCTCGCCCTGCTCACCGGTGCGGGCCGGTGCGCCGTCGCTGTCCACCAGGCGGAGCTCCATTCCGGGAACTACTCGACCGGCCGAGCCCGCAACCACAGCCGTCGGGTCGCCCGGCCGGGTCATCGTTACCACCGAGCCCTCGATCAGGCCGTACGCGTTGGTGATTCGCTCGAACCCGAGTCGGTCTTGCAGTGCGGTCACGAGTTCGTCCGGAACGCTCGCAGCGCCGACGATTGCCCAGCGGAGCGACGAGGTATCCCGTTGATCGAGTTCGGGATCCGAGAGGATCCGGCTGAAGAGGTTCGGCGGGCCTGCAAGAGTCGTCAGGCCGAGGTCCTCGACCATATCGAGCGCGCGATCGGGATCGAAGACGGCGACAGGCACCATCGTCGCAAGGCGTTCGACGCATGCGATCATGCCGGCATTGATTCCGAAGCCATGTGCGAACGGGCTGACCACTGGGAGTCGGTCACCCTTGCCGAGCCCACAGACTTCGGCCCAATCCCAGTAGGCTCGAAGTATCTGGCCGCCGGTGAGCATGACGCCCTTCGGTTGGCCCGTCGTACCGGACGTCATGAGGATTTCGAAGATGTCGGTGGGTTCGACCGCCAGTGCACGCTTCTCCGCGGCCTCGAGCGGAACCGTGTCGTGCAGATCGAGGAATGCCTCCCACGGGAACGTGCCGGGAATGTTCCTGTCACCTTGGAGCAACACGAGCGTGTGCACGTCGGGGAGATCGGCAAAGGGGGCGTCGGAGCTAGGGCCGCCCACGGCCGTAGCGAGTTGATCGATATACGAGGTACCGAGGAAGTCGTCGATTGCGACGAGCACCCGACATCCGGTTCGACGGAGAACTTCTGCGGTCTCGATCCCTTTTCCCCGCGTGCTGAGGGGAACAACCACGGCACCGCAGTCCCAAATTCCGAAAGTGGTGACCACCCACTGCCAGCAGTTCGGCGCCCACACCGCGATCCGATCGCCCGCGACGACGCCTCGGGAGATGAGAGCTCGCGCGACCTGCGACGCCTGAGTTCGAATATCGGAGAGGCTGAGTGTGGTGTCCCCATCGATGAGGGCAACACTCTGAGGATGGGCGGTCGCGCGCTGGCGGAGCATTCGCGGGAGGGTCCCCCACTCGGGGATTTCGTTCATGAGACGGTCTTCCCTTCGACTGAAACAAGCAATCGCTTGGTTAAGGATCAACCTTCTCACACCAGCAGGCTCGAGGGAAGTTCCTGCGACGCGTTGGCGCAAATGCCGAAGGCCGCCACTCTGCAGTGACGGCCTTCGGTGCAACAGCCGGGTTGGACACGCGGCTACGTTCAGGGTGTTCGTTGTCAGCCCGAGAACAGGGGCCGATCCGGATTCGCCCAAGCGCTCGGCTTCTCGAGGCCGCTCATTACCAATTTCAGGTACTGGTCGGCCAATTCGTCCGCCGACAGGCGTCCGGAAGGTGTGAACCACCGCACCGCGACCCATAAGGAGTCGCGCAGGAATCGGTATGTGATTGCGGTATCGAGGTCCTCCCGGAAGGCCCCGGACGCCACTCCGTCGTCGAGAACCTTGGTCCAGATCCGCCTGACTTCGGCCTCGGACTCGGCGACATACTCGAAGCGCGGAAACTGATTGAGATACCCGCGTTCGTTCTGGATGACCGTGATGGCGGCGCGATGCTCGTCGAGCGAATTGAAAGCCGCCCTCACGAGGTGGCGGAGTGCGACCGCAGGTTCCGAATCCTTGTTGACGATCTCCTCGTACGTCGCCATGAGGCTGGTGAAATACGCGGACAAGATCTCGTCGACGATCGCCTCTTTCGACTCGAAGTGGTGGTAGAGGCTTCCCGAGAGAACCCCCGCTGCGTCACCGATTTGACGTACGGTAGTCGAGCGGAAACCCTGCTCGGCGAAGAGGTCGGCCGCGATGTCAAGCAAAGCCTGGCGCCGTTGGGAGCTGCCTTCTCCCTGTTCCGACCGTTGCCGAGTGCCGCGTCGCGGGCGTGTCGCGGGTGCAGACAGGGTGGTTCGGGATTTCGGTGCCATGGGTACAGTATGCATTGTTTTCACCCAAGCGCTAGTTTGCTTGGTTTCGTCGTGTCCAGCGAATCAGTGTGGACGGGTTCCCGTCCCGCAGGTCGGGCGACGTGAACTCGGCGACTACCTGCAGGCCGACTGTCAGGTCGGATCCGTGCTCGTCTCCGGTCCAGCCGCCGGGTATGAGCAGGTTCTCGCCCGCGTCGAGGCGGACGAGGACGACCACAAACGGCACGACGGTACCGGGGGTGAATGCCCGATGCGTGGCCGTCCAGGTCACCACGGTCCCTGCGCCGTACGTCGTGAACCACTCCCAGTCGAAGGAACCGCACTCGTTGCACAGAGCTCGGGGCGCCCACCGGAGTGCGCCGCACGTGCACTGTTGGACCTGCAGTTGCTGTCGCTCCAAGGCCTGCCACCAGCTGGCCGAGTCGCGATCGCCGTACGAACCGGTCATCGGACACCTCGCAGGATCAGGGCCGAGGTGACACCCGAGACATAGCCGGGCTGGCCGGTGCACAGGGCGGTTCGAGCGTGTTCGACCTGACGCGGTCCAGCCTCTCCGCGCAGTTGCAGTACCGCTTCGGCGACATGATTGAGACCGTGTGCGTAGCCCTCGGACAAGTGTCCTCCGTGTGTGTTGACGGGCAGGCTTCCACCGAAGGTCGTCTCGCCGGCGGCTACAAATGCTGCTGCCTCGTCGCGCGGCGCGAGTTGGTAGTCCTCGAGCTGCATCAGTACTAATGGAGTGAATGCGTCGTACAGTTCGGCGATGTCTATGTCTTCCGGGCTGATACCAGCGCGTGCGTAGAGTCGTGGCGCCATCTCGCGGGCGGCGCTGGTTGAGAAGTCGGTCCTGCTGCCGGAGTAGAGGCTGTGGCCGCCGCCAGTGGAGGCAGCGCTGATCAGTACGGGTGATCGACGCAGGTCGTGGGCCCTGGCCGCGGATGTCACGACGACGGCGACCGCGGTGTCCGTCTCGAGGCAGCAGTCGAACAAGCGCAGCGGGTCACTGACGAGGGGTGAATTGAGGTACTCGTCCATGGTCAACGGTGTCGTCATCATCGCCAGGGGATTCAGCATCGCGTGCGACCTTTGGTTGACTGCGATGCGGCCGAGGTCTTCGGAGGTAGCGCCCGACCTCGCCATGTACGAGCGTGCCACGAGCGCGAACTGTTGTGGTGGGGCGAGAAGGCCGTACGGAACCTGGTACTGAAACTCGACCAATGTCGGTGCGGAGCGGCCGGTGCCGCCCATCCGGAACTCGGAGCGGGCGTTCAATGCCCGCCAGACCACTACGACCTCGGCCTGGCCGCTGGTGACTGCCATGGCGGCGGCACCAACGGCGGCGGCCGACATGCTGCCTCCACCGACGAGATCGAGGAGGACGTGGGGGTCGTCGACTCCGAGGCTATGGGCTACCGCAGACGCTGGGACGGCGTCGCCCACACTGTGGGTAATCAAGCCGTCCACATCGCCGAGTTCGAGGCCGGCGTCGTCGAGCGCCGCGCTGATGGCCCGAAGTCCCAGTTCGAGCGTGCTCACGCCCGAGTTCTTGTAGAACGGCGTCCGGCCGACGCCGGCAATCGCACTCTGATCACGCACTGTGGTTGCCTCGGGTATTTGAGCGGCTGCTTCCCGTTTCACTCTTCGTCACGTTAGACTCCGGTTGAACTAGCGCTTGGTTTTGATGCAAGGCTAGGGTCGCAGGCGGGAGCTGTCAAAGGTTGCTCTCGGCATTGACCTCGGACTGGGCGGACTCGTAACATCAATATTTGAGCAAGCAGTTGCTTGTTTTCGATGAAGGGACGAAGAGTGGCACGCGGCATCTATCTCCTCGAAGAGGTTTACTTCCACCCGATGAACTCCACGAACCCGCGGGAGTATCTTCAGTGGCTGGTCGATTACAAGAAGGAAGACGAACAGCGGACGGACTCCGATGCGGAGCTGACGAAGGGTTTGTCGGTCCGATCACGGGCGATCGACCTGGTCGGCGCGTTCTACGCGATCGGAATCACCGGGCACGAACAGTTCAAGGCCGTCACATTGTGGGATTGCCACGGCGGGTGGGACGGTGGCTGGCGCCAGCAGCTGGACATCTACAACGGTGTGAAGCCGGAACTGTTCCTGTCTAGTATCGACGACCTTCGCCACAAGGCTTTCTCCCGCCCCATGGGTGCGGTGCGCGGCACGCCTGATCTTCAGGAACTGCGTGCGGAGCAGTACACGGCGCCATTCTTCCTCCATGAGATCGCTCAGGTTCGCCCCGGGGCAGCGCAGGACTATCTCGCTGCCGTGCGCGAGGAGCGGGCTCCGATTCTCGCCGACCACGGCCATCGACTCGTCGGGCTGTACGAGGTCATGCTCTCCGACACGGAGGTGGTTACCTTCTGGGGCACGGACATCGACAGTCATCTCGAGACGCAGCGCGCATACGACGCCGCGGTCGGACTCGATGCCGAAGCGACCGCAGACCCCAGGCTCGTCGAGTGGCGCAAGAGTGCACGACAGTATCTCGATGGGCCCTGGCGTGAGACGTTGCTGGCGCCGTTCCCCGGATCCGTTCTCGCCCCGAAGTAGGCCATTCCCTGTGCAGTGGTGATGAAAGAAGGATTTGATGCGGTACGTACTCGGTCTCCCGACTGATCAGGTCGACCGGCCCACGGAGTTTCTCACCGCCGACGCCGTGGCCGATGTCGCTCGCGCTGCGGAGGACGCGGGGTTCGATGCGGTGTCCGTCACCGACCATCCTTTCCCGCAGGACAAGTGGCTGTCCCGGGGAGGCCACCAAGCCCTGGACCCGATGGTCGCTCTGTCCTTTGCAGCCGCAAGTACGACCCGTGTCAGACTCCTTACCAATGTGTTCGTGCTTCCCTATCACAACCCGTTCCTGACTGCGCGGGCGGTCGCGAGCCTCGATGTCCTGTCCGGCGGACGTGTCATCTTTGGAACAGCGGTGGGATACCTCCGGTCCGAGTTCGCCGCATTGGGCCTGGGCTACGAGGATCGCGGGGCGCGCACCGATCAAGCGCTGCGATTGATGAAATCGGCGTGGTCGGGTGAATCCGTCACCATCGAGGATCCTCCCTACTCAGTGGTGGAGCACACGATGCGCCCGGCACCCCTGCAGTCTCCACATCCTCCGATCTGGTTCGGCGGGAACAGTAAACGCGCGATTCGTCGGGTCGTCGAGTTCGGACAAGGGTGGATGCCCATGCCGCAACCGGCCGCAGCGGCGAAGCTTACGAGAACACCGGGACTGGAGACGATCGACGAACTGGCCGACCGCATCCAGTACCTCCGGTCCAGCGCTCTCGACGCGGGAAGGGACCGTCCGGACGTGTGCTTTGTCCCGTTCGGAATGCGTATGACCGACAGCCCGGACCTTGACACGTTCGATCAGTTGGGCCAAGACGTCGGAACATACGCCGAGGCCGGCGTCGACTGGCTTTCGGTTCCCTTCTCCGGGACGGACCGGGACTCGTTGCTGAAGTCGATCGAAGAGTTCGGCGCGCGTGTGATCGATCGATAGTCGTCGCGTTGTTCTTGCCCACATGATTCGTTGAGCGCCATCCTGGCGGCACTACGCCACGGCCGCGCAAGAAAGGTTGTCTACCATGAATGCTCCTGTCGAGCACCGACCGATGAAGTTTTCTGCCTTCCTGCTGTTCCACCGCCCCGATCAGAGGAATAGCATCAAGGAGGTATACGACTACAACCTCCGCGTAGCCGACCTGCTCGAAGAACTCGGGTTCGACGGAGTCTGGGTGTCCGAGCACCACTTCCGGGACTATGGAACGGTACCGAGCATCTTCACCATGCTCGGCTACCTGGCGGCTCGAACCGAGAGGCTCCGTCTCGGCACCGGCGTGGTCGTGCTGCCCCTGCACAACCCGATCCATGTGGCCGAGCAGGCCGCCCAGCTGGACCTGCTGTCGAACGGACGACTCGATCTAGGCCTCGGCCGTGGATATCAGAGTATCGAATTCGATGGCTTCGGAATGAGTCTGGCGGAAGCCCGTGATCGCTTCGACGAGGGGCTCGAAGCGATCACAGGGCTGTGGACGAAGGACCCGTTCAAGCACGAAGGCCAGTTCTACCGCAGTGGTGAGGTTTCCCTCACACCCAAGCCGCTTCAGAATCCGCACCCACCGATCTACGTCGCGGCGGTCAGCCCCGAAACGGTAGAGCGGTATGCCCGACGTGGGCTGCCGATCCTCGCGGATCCGGCGGCGCCGTTCAAGAAGATCCATAACGCAGCCGAAACCTGGCATCGGATCGCCGCGGAGTCCGGATTCGACACGTCGGACACCGATCTCGTCGTGTCGCGGTCCGTCTGGCTCGCGCCGACCGTCGAACAGGCGAGGAAGGATCAAGCTGCGTTCGAGGCGTCCTTCGATCGGTCGCGTATCTTCAACGAGAAGAGTGCCCCGATCGATTCGAAGACCGGTGAGGTCGCGAAGGGCTTCGAGTTCTGGGAAGGCCGCTACCTGAAGGGCGGCGAGGTCGGCAACGACTTCCGCTGGGAGCAGCTCGAAGTCATCGGGGACCCCAAGCGGGTCATCGGCCAGGTCGCGATGCTGCAGGAATTTGGTTTCAACCACCTGATGTGCGATTTCGGCAGCACCCGGCACATGCCGTTTGACGAGATGTCGAAGGCAATCACGTTCTTCGCGAAGGAAGTCATTCCCGCGTTCCGCTGACACCGCCGTGCACCATCCACCCCTGTGAAAGGCGCCTCGTGTATTCAGAGCTGTCCCTCGCCGACATCGTTCGGGAGAACCGCCGCGGCCGCGGTGACATGGTGGCCCTCGTCGACGGTGACGAGCGGATTACCTACGCCGAGTTCGATGAGCGGACGGACCGACTGGCGAACGCACTGACAAGCGAAGGAGTGCTTCCCGGTGACCGCGTGTTGTGGATCGGAGCAAACTCTCACCGCGTCTTCGAGTTGCTCGTCGCCGCAGGAAAAGTGGGTGCCATCCTGTGCCCGGCGAACTGGCGGCAGAGTGCGGACGAGCTCCGTTTCGTCATCGACGATCTTCAGCCGAAGCTGATCGTCTCGGAACCGAAAATAGTTGGAGACCTCCACGAAAGTCTGGGTGACGACCGTATCCCGTGGGTGCGTTGCAGCGACGACTCCGATGACGAGTTCCAGCGGTGGTCGGCGTCCTTTCCATCGACTCCGGCACCCTCATCGGAGTCGATCCACGCCGAGGATCCGGTCCTGCTTCTGTACACCGCCGCGTTCGACGGACGCCCGAACGGTGCACTCATCTCCCACCGAGCGCTGATCAGTCACTCTTTGGTCATCGCTGTCCAACGCCAGATCACGGAGGGGTTCGTCTTCCTCGACAGTGGTCCGCTCTTTCACATCGGAACCTGGATGTTCGCGGTGGCTACATTCGTGTGCGGTGGAACGAACGTCGTCCTCTCCCAGTTCGATCCCCGACGGGCATGCGAACTGATCGAGCGGGAGCGTTGCCAGGGCGCCATGCTATTTCCCGCGATGATCGATCAGCTGGTTGCCGCCAACGGGGACGATCGATACGACCTGTCGAGTCTGCACTTCGGTCCAGCAGGCTCGACCTGGAATCACATGATCACCCTCGATCGGAGCCCATGGGGCCGATCCAATGCCGGATACGGACAGACGGAAGTCGGCGGAATGCTGACCTACCACGCTCTCGGCATCAATGGTCTGGGTACTCACGGACGCTCGAGCCCACTCATGCAGGTGCGGATCGTCGATACCGACGGACGAGATGTGTCGACCGGCGACGTCGGTGAGATCGCAACCCGCGGAATGCACCTCTTCAACGGATATTTCAACCGCCCTGATCTCAACGCCGCTCGATTCCGAGACGGCTGGTACCACACAGGTGACCTCGGAAGAAGGGAATCCGACGGAACCGTGTCATTTGTCGGCCCCAAACTGCGCATGATCAAATCCGGTGGCGAGAACATCTATCCGGCCGAGGTGGAACGCGCCCTACTCGGACATCCCGACGTCGACTCAGCTGCAGTGATCGGCCGGCCAGACAGCACCTGGGGCCAATCAGTGGTCGCGCTCGTGGTGCGAAATGCATCGGCGTCGGTGACCGAGCAGGAGCTGATCGCGCACGTGCGCAACCAGGTCGCGTCGTACAAAAAGCCGAAATCGGTGGTCTTCGTCGAGGCGATCCCGAGGCGCGGATTCGTACCCGACTACGACCTCCTGGACATACAGCACGGAGGCGGCGGATACCCCGGCAGTGACCCGACTCCGATCACCACAGCAGCAACGAGCGAGATGACGAGGTGAGATCGATGCAAGGGACCCCCTACTCGAATTTCGGCTACGCGATCCTGTCCGCACAGCGCAATCGAGCACCTCATATGCCGGCGTTGGCGTACTGCGGCCGAGAGCGGCTCACCTACGCCGAGCTGGACGGCCGGGTCAACCGAACCGCCAACGCACTCCTCGCGGCCGGCGTACGTCCCGGAGAACGGGTGGCGACACTGCTCGACTCCACACTCTCGGTTGCTGAGATCTACTTGGCGCAGACGAAAATCGGCTCCGTTCTCTGTGCCCTCAACCCGTACTGGCCTCTCGACACGTTCGAGCAGATCGTCACCAGGATCGAGGCCACCGCCTTCGTCTACGATGCGAAGTTCGACCGGGTCATCGACCAACTTCGACCCACGCTTCAGCACATCCGGACCTGGATCCGAACCGGCGGCGCACCGGACAGCCACGACGCGGTCGACCTCGACCAACTGACGACGGAGTCTTCGGAAACGGAACCACCGCTCGGCGCAGGGGGAGACGATCTGCTCGCCTTGTTCTTCACCTCGGGCACGACAGGATTGCCGAAGGCCGTGCAGTACACGCACGCCTCGGGAATCGCGATCTCCCAAGGCCTGTGGGCAGATGTCCCTGTACTGAGGCAGGCGGCACTGGGAACCGGCCCGATCATCTGGGGGGTTGGCTTCATTGCCGTCGCCGCGCCGGCCTTGGCGGCCGGAATCACACTCGTACTCGAGGACAACTTCGGACCAGAACAGTTCCTGAAAACGGTTCCGCGGGAGAGAATCACCCATATCAGCGTGACACCGAGCTTCTTCGTGGAGCTGTTGTCCGCTGCGGATCACGAAGCGGTCGACCTCAGCTCCCTGCGTGTAGCCATGCTCGGTGGCGAACCGCTGTTGGCGTCATTGCAGGACCGGATCTCCCGGCGTCTCCCGAGCCTGGAGCTGTACGGGTACTACGGTCAGACCGAGGCTCCGTACAGCGTGATCGGCCGCCGCGACGACGGGAGCGTCCCGGACGGGGTAGTCGGGTGGGCCCGATTCGGGGGTGCCGTCAGGGTGGTCGATTCGACCGGTGCGCCCGTAATCGACACGGTGGGGGAGATCCAGATCAGCGGACCCCACGTGTCGGCCGGTTACTACGGGCAACCCGACGCCACGAGTGACGCGCTCAGGGGCGGATGGTTCGTCGGAGGCGACATTGGTTCGCTCGATGAGCACGGTCGGTTGACAGTGCTCGGGCGGCGAACCGACGCTATCGAGCGCGACGGCGTTCTCACTCTCCCCGCGCAGATCGAAGACGTCGCATCCCGGGTGGACGGGGTAGCTGAAGCCGGTGCTGTCGGGCTGCCTGTTCATGATTCGGATCCGCAGATACTGCTGGTGCTGGCACCGAAGCAGGGTTGTGAGCTTGACCGGGAGGAAATCGCCGATCGCCTCGCCGTCGCACTAGCGCCCGCTTCCAGACCCGATCACATCGTAGTGGTGGACAGCTTGCCGCACGCCAACGACGGCTCCGGTGGCAAGGGCAAGCTTCTGCGACGAGTGCTTGTCGAACAGTTCGGGCATCTAACCGATTCCTCGGTAGTGAAAGGCTGACAATGGGTTTCCTCGAAGGTCAGGTCGTTGTCGTCACGGGTGGCGCGCGAGGCCAAGGGCGCTCACACGCCGTCGCGGCCGCGCGTCAGGGGGCTGACGTCGTCCTACTCGATCGTTGTACAGACGTACCGTGCATCGGTTACCCGCAGGCCGAGGAGTCTGACCTCCGGGACACCGAGGCGCTTGTCCGTGAGTGTGGAACTCGTGCGTTCGGCCTAGTGTGTGACGTCGCCGACCGCGAGCAGACGCTCTCCGCGATGGACAAGGTTCTCGACATGTTCGGGCGCATCGACGTCTTGATAGCAAACGCCGGGGTGTACGGAGGCGGGTCGATCCAGGACGCCGATTTCGACGTGTGGAACGAAGTGCTCGGAAGCAACCTCACCGGGGTTTTCCACAGCATGCGGGCGGTGAGTCCCCAGATGATCGCCCAGGGGTACGGGCGAATCGTGGTGACGGCCTCCAACCAGGGGCGGACCGCGGTGCCGGGGTCGATTCCATACGTTGCGTCAAAATGGGGCGCGATCGGACTGGTGAAAGCTGCCGCGCAGGATTTGGCGGCGTTTGGAATCACCGTCAACGGAGTGGCCCCCGGTAACACGTCCACCAAGATGGTGCATAACGAGGCTCTCTACCGGGCGATGCGCCCGGACCTCGCGAACCCCTCCTGGGACGATGTCGAGCCCGCGCTGCGCGTGCACCATGTCCAGCCGATCGCACTGCTCGAGCCGCGTGAGATCACGGCAGCAGTGATGTTTCTGATCGGCCCGGACACCCCACACATCACCGGCAGCATCATCGACGTCAACGCCGGTACCGCGTCGCGGACAACCGCGTAGCGACTCCGCCCGCTGATGACTGCGCTCTCCGCTCGAAGGGACACGACATGGCGATCTATGACGAACCGATGGACTATCTGCAGCTGATTGACGGCGAGCTCCGGCCGTCGCGGAACGGGCAGTGGATCGACAGCGTGAATCCGGCGACCGGCCAGGTCTGGGCTCGAATCCCCGCCGGTGGTGCGGAAGACATCGATGACGCGATACGCGCAGCGAAGTCGGCGCTCGACTCCTGGCGTGCTCTCCCGGCTGCATCCCGTGCTGCCCTGCTGCGGTCCTGGGCGGCAACCGTCCGCGAGAATCTCGACACGTTGTGGCGCCTGGACGCCACCGACAACGGACGAGCGCGCCGGGAAGCGGAACCGGCCATCGCGGGCGCCGCGTCGCAGATCGAATTCCACGCCGGGCTGGCCGAGACGATCACCGGCGATACGGTCCTCGTGTCGGACTCCGCGACGACCTATTCAGTACGTGAGCCATTCGGTGTGGTGGGTCTGATTATCCCGTGGAATGCACCGTTGGCGATGTTCCTGGCGAAGGTCTCCGCGGCGATCGCCGCCGGTAACACGATCGTCGTCAAACCTCCCGAGCGGGCGTCGGTGTCGGTGCTCGTTGCTGCGCAGCTTCTCGAGAAGGCGGGGATTCCCCGTGGCGTGGTGAATGTGGTGACCGGGGAAGGTTCCAGTGCCGGTGAGGCACTGGTGAGGCATCCAGATGTCCGCAAGATCAGTTTCACCGGTTCGACCGCGACTGGGCGGCGGATTACCGAGAACTCGGTGGCCAACATCAAATCTCTCGCACTCGAACTCGGCGGGAAGTCGCCGAACATCGTTTTCGCGGACGCAGACCTCGATCAGGCTGCCGATGTGGTTGCGGCAGGAATCTACACCGCCAGCGCGGGGCAGGCCTGCATCGCAGGATCGCGCATCCTCGTCGAGGAAGCGATCTTCGTCGACTTCGTGGAGCGACTGCGGTCGAGAGCCTCCGCGATGGTACTGGGGAACCCCCTGGACTCCCGGACCGACATGGGTCCCCTTGCGTTCGACGGTCAGTACGACAAGGTCCGCGAATACTTGGAGAGCGGACGGCAAGAGGGAGCGACGCTTGCGTTCGGTGGTCGCTGCGGCAGCGAATTGTTCACGCCCGAAAGTCCACTGCGCGAAGGATACTTCGTTGAACCCACGCTCTTTCTCACTGAAGATCCGCAACTTCGGGTGTGCCAGGAGGAGATCTTCGGGCCGGTCGCCGTGGCCATGCCGTTCGCGGACGAAGCCGACGCCGTCCGGTTGGCCAACGACAGCGGATACGGTCTCGCTGCCGGCGTCTGGACCCAGAACCTCTCGCGCGCGCTCCGTCTTACTCGCCGACTCGAGGCGGGCACCGTGTGGGTCAATACGTATCGCCGACTGCATTGGGCGCTCCCGTTCGGCGGGCAGAAGGAAAGCGGGACGGGCACCTCGAACGGGCCCACTACGTTGGACGAATGGCTCGAGCACAAGAGTGTGTGGATCGAGCACGGGTAGTACCGATCTGGGCGAACGGGCCCACACGCCACCTTCATCCGCGTGTGACGGGATATCGCAATGACCGGAAAGATTCGGTTCGGAGCCACGCTGGCGCCGAGCGTGTCGGCGAAGAAATGGCGCGAACGCGTCACAGCGCTCGAAGACAGCCCGTTTGACGTCCTTCTCGTCAACGACCACTTGAGCGGGCTGCGGTACGCGCCGATGGTGGCCCTAGCCGCGGCCGCGCAGCTGACCGATCGCATTCGGCTGGGTGTCCTCGTCCTTGCGAACGACTACCGACACCCCGCAGTGCTGGCGAAAGAAGCTGCGACGCTCGACCTGCTGTCCGGTGGGCGCCTCGAGTTGGGGATGGGCGCCGGGTGGATGCGTTCCGATTACGACAGCGCCGGAATCGCTTTTGATTCGCCTCGAGTACGCCTGGCAAGGCTCCGGGAAGGCGTTCAGATTGTGCGGGAGGCGTGGAAGGCCGGCCCGTCCGACTTCACGGGTGAATTTTACACGGCCACAGGGCTTGACCACGCGCCGTTGCCCCTACAAGATGGCGGACCGCCTCTACTTCTCGGCGGGGGAGGTCCCCAGATGCTTCGGTTTGCGGCTCGCGAAGGTGACATCGTCAACGTCACTACTCGAACGGCGAGCAATGGACGGGGAGTCGCTCCCGATGACGTCGGTCTCGAACCGCTCCTGCGCAAGTTGGAACTAGTGCACGATGCAGCCAAGGAGGCAGATCGGGAGGTGGAGATCTCGGTGGGTATCCGTGCCGTGGCGATTGACGACAGGCTGAGCGAAGTGCATCCCACGCTGGGAAATCACGTCGATGCCATGCGTCCGACTCCCTTTATCATGGAGGGCAGCGTCGAATCCGTCGCGGAAAAGATTCTTTTGTGGCACGAGTTGCACAACGTCTCGTATTTCGTCCTTGCGAATGACAGCGACGTGGAGAAGATGATTCCTGTCGTGCAGCGGGTGAAGGAGCAGAATCGTTGAATGCGCTGACAGACATGATCTCAGGAGGAGGGGACCGTGCGTGAGGTCGTAGTTCTCGATGCGGCCCGGACGGCAATCGGAAAGTCGTTCCGCGGCGGACTCGCCGATGTGAGAGCCGACGACCTCGGCTCCACCGTGATTGCAGCACTTCTCGCGCAACGACTATTTGCAACCGGACGATGTCTCCGAACTCTATTGGGGTTGTAGTCTTCCCGATCATTCCCAGGGCTACAACACCGCGCGGCAGGTTGGGCTCCTCGGGGGGCTTCCGGTGACCGTTCCCGCAATTACGTTGAGTCGATCGTGTGGTTCGGCGCTGTCTGCAGTCAGGATGGCTGCTCATGCGATTGCTGTTGGTGACGGTGAGGTCTACGTCGCCGGTGGTGGCGACAGTTTCTCATTGTGTCTCGGCAAAGGGTTCTCCCCAGCCGACCATCACCCGCGGTTCACCGATACGCGTCGCCCGGATTTCATCAACTTTGCGTATATGGAGGTGTTCGACACCGCGGAGATCGTGGCAGCGCGATACGGGGTCACGCGGACGGAGATGGATGAATTCGCGCTCCTGTCCCATTCGCGGGCGAGCCGCGCCGCCGCAGCGGGGTACTTCGACTCCGAAATCGTGCCGTTCGAACTTCCGGATGGCACGATCTTTGCCCACGACGACTCGCCGCGGACGGACTCGAGTTTCGACTCACTTGCCGCCCTCCGATCCATCGCGCCCGCGCTGGACCCCAGCCATTCCCCATAGCCTTGGCTGCGTGATCCTGGACGGGCAGCACGGCATCGTCATGGGCGGGCGGTAGGAGCAACCCGTGAACTAGAGTTGCAGGTCGAACGGAATCTGGAAGGCGGGACGACGCGATGACCAAGGCTGCGCGCGGGAACATGCGCGACCTCCAGAAGGAGCTGACAAAGACTCGGCTGAAGGAGGCCGCGATCGCCTGCTTCGTCGAGAGCGGTTACCTCGCTACTGCGGTCACGGACATCACCAGCACGGCCGGCGCCACACGTGCCACCTTCTACCTGCACTACAAGACGAAGGCCGAGGTAGTGGATGCGCTCCTCGACGAGCTCGACATGGTGTACGCGGAGCCATTCTCGCGATTCGCCGCTGTTCTGGTGGAACCCAGCTTGGACGCGTTTCGGGTCTGGCTTCGCGAGATCGTGAAGATCTGGGAGACGACCCGCGAAATTTCGATCGTCGTGAGTGAGGCTGCCGGCGTGGAGAAGGAAATCGGCGACCGGAGGGGCCGCAGTTTCGACTTCGAAACGGACAGGATTGCGAAGGCCTTGTCGGCGACGGGGCGGTGGACGCCGAAGCAGGCCAAAATCCGGGCCTTGCTGATCTTCTCCCAGCTCGGCAGCCTCTTCATGCAGTGGTCAATGCCCGATTCCGACCTGGACGCGGTGGAGGCCGTGGACGTGCTGGCATCGATGTGGATGGCTGCACTCGACGAGCGAGAATTTCACTAGACTCACTGCCTCTTGACTAGACGCTGTGATCAGGGTTACATGGGCGACACCCCACTTCCCGGAGGATTCGCCTGATGTTGGTTACTTCAGATCTCGCTCCCCGTCGCTCCAGTGATTGTCTCGGCGGCCCTGTGGACGCACTCGCATCCGCGCGGGAGTTGCCGCGGTTGGCTCATCACGGCGATGTGCGAGCGGTCCGCGGCAACACCCGTCTGCATGCGTATGCGTTCCGGGATGCAAGCACCCCGGACGTCGACGAGAGCCGCCCGATGCTGGACGCGGCTCTGCACTCCATCTTCGACGCACTGACCGTTCGCCCCATCGACGGCGATTCGCGACTTTCATCCCATGGCATCGTCTTCCTGATCGAAGCGGGAGATCGTCCCGCCGGCATCGAGGAAATGAAGCGGCTTCTCGCCGAGGTCGGCGCGCACGAAATCCTACGGTGCGCGGCTGTGGGGCTCGCCGTGATCGGCGGTTCCGCTGCTGCCGCTGCAATCGACATCGACTTCCTCGCCCGCACCGTCCGCGCCTCCGGTGGATATGTCGTGGGCACGGGCATGGTCATCACGAAACGCGACGCAGCCACTGTGGCCGGCTCTGATGGCGCCGTCGAGTTCAAGGACATCACACTCGCGTCCAGTGTCAGCCTCCTTGGTCGCAGAGTGGCTACCCTCGCCGCCTCCGGACGCGCCCTGCGCGCCGCCTGACAGGCAGTCCGGATCCCCCTTCAAGTCAGCGCCAATCTGTGTCGCCATCCGGCGAGCAAGCGCTTGGCTAACTACCACGAAAGGACCCGCATGCAGTTCTCCATGATTTTCGAGGCGCAGATCGCTGATCCCACGCCCGCGAAAGAGCGTCAGACCTACCTCGATTCGATCGAACAGGCCGTGTACGCCGAGGAGATGGGCTTCGACGGAGTCTGGGCGGTCGAGCACCACGGCCTCGAGCACTACTCGCACATGTCGGCGCCCGAACTGTTCCTTGCAACGGTGGCTGCGAAGACGTCTCGCATCCGGATCGGGCACGGTGCAGTCTGCATGCCATTCAACTTCAACTATCCCACCCGGGTGGCCGAACGGGCGGCCATGCTCGACGTCCTCTCGAACGGCCGCCTCAATTTGGGCGCTGCCAGGGGCGGCACCCTGCAGGAAGCTGCGATGTGCAACGTGGACCCCGCGGAAACCGCTGCCCAGGTGGAGGAGGCGCTCCGGATCGTCTCAGCGGCATGGCGCTCACCTGACTTCGAGTACCACGGTGAGCTCCTCGACATCAAAGCGCCGGAAGGTAATTCGCCTCTCCGAGTGCTTCCGCGGCCTGTGCAAACCCCGCATCCACCGTTGTTCCTCGCCAGTACGAAGCCGGACACCGTAGTGCATTCTGCGGAACTCGGCGTGGGTGCGCTCGTGTTCGGCTTCGGCGGGCTCGACAGCATCAAGATGCAGCACCAACTCTATTGGGATCGGGTGAAGAGCCGCACGGGTGAAAAGTTCGTCTCGGATGTCACCAACGACCACTTCGTCGCACTGTGCCCGACGATCGTCCTCGACGACGAACAGCAAGCGAAGGAAATCGGGGCCCGCGGCCAGCGATTCTTCGGCGAATCCATCGGCTACTGGCATCTGGGCGGGGCAAACCCGCCCACCGGAGCAACCGTCGACGAGGACAACATCAAGTACATGCGTGCCAAGGCGGCTTCAGAGGAGGCGGCATTCGACCGCGGCGACCGCCCGCAATACTCCGAACGATCGCTCGCCGCAGCAAATTTCAACATCGACCATGCCTACGGCACGGTGGAGACCGCGATCAAGTATGTCGAGGAACTCGAGAAGGTCGGCGTCGACGAAGTTCTCTGCCTCATTCAGATGGGAACCGTTCCACAGGAGGTATGTATGGCTACCATCAAGGCCTGGGGTGAACATGTCATTCCACATTTCCGACTGCCGATCGCCGATCGTCAGCGCGCCGCAGCCGCGGTATGAGCCGGCTCGCCGGAAAGACCGCTCTCGTCACCGGCGGCGCCCAGGGACAGGGCGCGGCCGAGGCGCGGGCGTTCGCCCGTGAAGGAGCCCGGGTCGTCATCGCCGATGTAAATAGCGAACTCGGACTCGCGACAGCAGCCGAGATCGGTGAAGACGTCCGGTACACGTATCTCGACGTCTCTGACACCGACTCCTGGAAGCAGGTCGTCGCCGAAATCGACGACGACTACGGTAGCTTGGATGTGCTCGTCAACAATGCGGCACGATACTGGACGCGTCCGATCCTCGAGGAAAGCGACGATGCACTGGACGCCATCATCGGGGTAAACCTCAAGGGTGCCTTCCTCGGTATTCGCGCCGTCGCTCCCCTCATGATCGCGTCCGGCGGAGGTTCGATCATCAACGTCTCGTCCACCGCCGGATTCGCTGGTCACGTCGGCCACGCGGCGTACGGCATGACCAAATGGGGAATCCGCGGCCTGACACGCGTCGCGGCCGCGGAGTTGTCGCCGTCCCGGATCCGCGTAAACTGCTTGGTACCTGGAGCTGTCACCGGTCCCATGCTGGGAGTGAACATTCCGGACTCCGAACAACGTGATCCGGACCGGTGGACCGGACTTCCGTTGCGCCGTCCCGGGGAGCCCGAAGAGATCGCCGAAGGCGCCGTCTTCCTCGCTTCCGATGAATCCTCGTATATCACCGGCACGGACCTCGTACTCGATGGCGGCGCGACGGGAACGGGATAACAGGCAAAACTGTCGAGCTCATGATGAATACAGGAGGTCACGTGGACGCAGAGTTCGAGAACGTGGTGGCACACTTCCCGCCGCTGCAGTTCGAAGATCCTGCCGCGCAACGCGCAACTTTCGCCGCAATGCGGGCAACCGCGCCACCGCCGCGGCTGCCCGAGGACGTGGAGACACACTACGACTGCAGCATTCCCCTCGGCGATGGACATCATGTTCCGGTCCGAATCCATGTGCCCCGAGATCTCGCCCACGACGCACCGACCTTGGTGTGGATTCACGGCGGTGGGTATGTAGTCGGGACGGCCGACGAAGATGACGCCCTATGCGCGCGAATAGCATCCGACATCGGCATTGGTGTGGTGTCGGTCGAGTACCGGCTGGCCCCCGAGCATCCGTTCCCGCAGGGACTCGACGACTGTCATGCCGTTGTCTCGGCACTCGTCGACGCACACCGTGCCGGGACTCTCGCGCTCCTTGGCGCCGGGAAGGTCGTGATCGGGGGCGGTAGTGCCGGAGCCGGATTGGCGGCCGCGGTCGCGCTACGGCTTCGTGACGAGGGCCGATTTGCGCTCGCGGGACAGATATTGCTGTACCCGTTCATCGACTCGACGCTGAGGTCACCGTCGATGACGTCCTTCGCGGACAGCGCGATTTTCAACGCCCACGATGCGGAGGTGTGCTGGGAACATTATTTGGGCGATCAACGGTTCGCTCCTCCGGTGTATGGTTCTCCCACTGCGGCTACCGATCTGAGCGGTCTTCCCCCGGCGTATGTTGCTGCGGCGGGCGCCGATTGTCTGCACGACGAGGCGGTCGACTATGCGTTGCGGATGAGAGCGGCGGGAGTGTCGGTCGAGTTGCACTCGTTTGCCGATGTGCCACATGGCTTTACCGGGGTTGCTCCATGGACGACCGCGAGTCGACGAGCCATTGCTGGTGTCGTCGATGCGATCCGGCGGTTCAGCGGGTTGCAGGAGATTTCACCATCAACGCCTGCCCTGGCGGCAGCACGCGAGGAATGAAGGTCAATGTCACAAGACAAGTCGACGAAAAAATTCATGTTCGGTGTCGTTGTACGGAAGGCGGACACCGGAAAGGCGTGGGCCGAGCGCGCACGCCTGGTCGAACAGTCCGGTTTCACGACGCTGTTGATGCCGGATCATTTCGTGGGTCCTCGTTTCGCCCCGATCGCGGCGCTGGCGGCGGCAGCCGCGGCCACGTCGACTCTGAGGATCGGCACCCTGGTGTTCTCGAATGACTACCGGCACCCCGTCGTGTTGGGCAAGGAATTGGCCACTCTCGACGTGCTGTCGGACGGCCGGCTCGACGTCGGGCTCGGCACTGGATGGATGCGTGAAGACTACGACCGAGCGGGATTGAGTTTCGACCCACCGAAGGTGCGCTTCGACAGATTCGTCGAGTCCATAGATGTCCTGCGTGGTGTGTGGGGGGAGGGGGCGTTCTCGTACCGAGGGCAGTACTACCAGATCGACGAGCTGGTGCAGGAACCGAAGCCGGTGCAGAAGCCGTACCCGAAGTTCCTCTTCCCCGGAGGCGGCCCGAAGATGCTGAAGCTGGCAGGTCGGTACGCGAACTACGTCAATCTGACGCTGCGAGTGCGTGCCGACGGTACTGCGCCGGACGCGAAAGATGGTGGGCTGGAATCCTTCCTCGGGAAGATCGAGACGATCCGGGAGTCCGCTGGTACGCGGTTCGACGACATCGCGATCGGCACGAGCATCCAGGAAGTCGGCATTCCCCAAAGCAAGGAGAGCTGGAGTGCTGTCAATCTTTCACAGCAGGAAGAGACTCCACAGATCCTGCGTGGAGATGTCAGTGAGATGGTCGACAAGCTTCGGTACTGGCGTGACACGCACGGCCTCAACTTTTTCGTGCTTCACAACGACAAGGACCTGGAAACGTTCATCCCGGTCGTCGAGAAGCTGGCCGGCGAGTAGATGACGAACGAGGGGCGGGCCCGTCGAACGACCCGCCCTTCGTTTCTGCTCGAGTACCTCAGACTCCGTACCCGCCGTCGACGTCGAGGGTCTGACCGGAGATGAAGTCGGCGCGATCGGACGCGAGGAAGGCGACTGCCTCGGCGATATCGTCCGCGTCGCCGAAGCGGCGCAACGGAATGTTGCGACGGGTGATGTCGAGCGCGCGTTCGTCGAGATCGCCTGACCCGATCAACCGCGCGGCCATCCCGTCGGTGAGCATTCCCGGCCCGACGCAGTTCGCGCGCAGGCCGAATCGTCCTTCCTCCGCGGCCAGAGCTCGGACGACGGCTTCCACGGCTCCCTTGGGACCCGAGGACAGTCCGTCGCGAACCGGGAATCGTCGGGTGGCAGCCGTCGTGACCGCCACGATGCTGCCACGCGACTCGCGGAGGAGCGGCAGCGTCGGGTGCACCAGATTGAAGAACGCGGCCGCGTCACCCTCGAGTTGTGCTCGGAACTGATGGGGTGTGACCTGACTCAGGTGGGTCATCGGTACGTGGGGTCCGGCGGCATAGATGACCGTGTGGATCCCGCCGAACGAGTCGCGCACACTAGTTGCGAGCTCGGATGCCTCCTCGATGCTGGCGAGGTCGACCCGCGCGAACTCGACCTTGGCGCCCAGTGCGCTGAGTTCGGACGCCAAACTCGCCGCCCCCTCTTGGTTGCCGCGGTAGGTGAAGAAGATCTGGCTTCCTCGCTCGGCGAGTACGCGGCTGACGGCGCGCCCGATGCCACCGGTCCCGCCCGCAATAAGTGCTGCGCCGGGTCGTTTCTCGAAGTCGAGCATGCGCTCGCCCCTTTCCTGCTGGATTGTCCGCCAACTATACCAAGCAATCGCTTGCTCTAGTACCGTGAAGGGGTCAGTTTTCTAAAGAAAGGGATCGCACGATGGTCAATTGGGATGGCAAGGTGGCGATCGTCACGGGCGCTGCGCAAGGTGTCGGTCGAACTGTTTCACTGCGGCTCGCCGAAATGGGTGCGTCTGTGGTGATCAACGACATCCAGGAGGACAAGCTGGATTCGGTCGCGGAGGAAATCAGCGCGCGTGGGGGAGTGGCGCTCGCGGTTCGGGCCGACGTGGGAATCCAGTCGGATGTCGAAAAACTTGTTGCACAGGCAGAGGCGACCTTCGGGCGGATCGACACGCTCGTGAACAACGCCGTTGCCTACGGGGGCGTGGAGAAGAGTGACCTGAATGTCGAGGTCACTCCCGACAACGCCTGGGAGCGAACGTTCGCCGTCAATTTCTATGGTGCTGTGTGGGCTACCCGCTTTGCCATCCCGATCATGCAACGCGGGGGTGGAGGCGTGATCGTCAACGTGGGATCCACCTCCGGATTCAGCGGGGACACAGTCCACGTCGCGTACGCAGCGTCGATGGCGGCCAAGTACTCGCTGACCCGGTCAGTGGCAACATCGCACGGGAAGAGGGGTATCCGCGTCAATGCCGTCGCGAGCGGGCTGATCCTGAGCCCGACCGCACGGCAGAACCTGTCCCCGGAGAAGCTCGACGCCTACAACGCCAACCTGCTGGTTGACGACTTCGGGGAGACCGACGATCTGGCATCGGTAATCACATTCCTGGCGGGGCCGGAATCGAAGTACATCACCGGGCAGACAATCATAGTGGACGGCGGATTCCAGGCGCATCAGCCGTGGCATGCGCAGAACCACATCGTCCACCCGCAGGCGCCGATCTGATGCCCGCAGGAACACTCGCCGTCGTATCTGTCACCGCTCCGGTGACCCAGCACAGGAGATTCGCATGATGTCGCAACCTACAGTGTCGACCGCCACCGGCGACGTTCCGGTGTCCGCGCTCGGCAGAACGCTGATGCACGAGCACATCTTCGTCACCAGCCCGGAAGTCCAGCAGAACTGGCCCGACTACCCCGAACAGTGGGACGAAGATACTCAGATAGCCGAAGCCGTACAGCGCCTCGCGGCGCTCGAGGCCGAAGGATTCGACACGCTGGTCGACCTGACCGTGATTGGTCTCGGGCGATACGTTCCCAGGGTCGTGCGGGTGGCCGAGCAGTCGAACATCAACATCGTGGTCGCGACGGGCGCGTACGTCTTGAGTGAACTCCCCGTGTACTTCCACTACCGTGGTCCGGGGACCGCCGCCGGTGGGCCCGATCGCCTTGCCGAGTTCTTCATACGTGACATCACCGAAGGAATCACCGGGACCGGTGTTCGGGCGGCGGTGCTGAAATGCGTCACCGATGAGGCTGGTCTGACGAAGGACGTGGACCGAGTTTTGCGCTCGGTTGCACACGCGCACCGTGAAACTGGTGCACCGATTACTACGCACACCCATTCAGGGTTGCGCCGAGGCCTGGACCAGCAGAAGGTTTTCAAGGAGGAGGGCGTCGATCTGTCTCGGGTGGTGATCGGACACTCGGGTGACACCGACGACTTCGACTACCTCGAAGAACTTGCTGACGCGGGGTCGTATCTGGGAATGGATCGATTCGGGCTCAACACCGTGCCTTTTGACAAGCGCGTGGAGATCGTCGCGGAAATGTGCCGGCGCGGGTACGCCGGCCGGATGGTCTTGTCGCACGACACATCCTGCTTCTCCGATATGTCCGATCCGGTGCGTCGTCGAGAGATGAACCCACAGTGGCGCTGGACCCACATTCCTCAGGATGTCGTCCCGGCGCTGCTGGACAGAGGGGTCAGCCAGGGCCAGATCGATGTGATGCTCATCGAAAACCCCGCCCGGATCTTCGCAAACCAGGGCAGCTACTGAGGAAATGTCTGCGTAGTAGTCCGATTCGGAAGTTCGACTATTGCCAAGCATGCGCTTGGTCAATTACTGTGACGGCAAGCCCAGCAGTGGCGTGCATCACATCATCTCTACATCATCCTTCCGGATCGGACAGGGAGCACGTGCATGACAACAAACCCACCCTCTGCCAACCCACTCGAGGAATCCGAGTACACACCGCCCGTCGGCGAAAAGGGCAAGATCTGGACGCCTCGGTGGATCGGCGCGCTTGTCGTCGTCGTCATGCTCGGGGAGTTGGCAACGTTTTCGTACAGCTTGGTCGGGACCGCGCTCCCGGGTATCGGCTTGCACTTCCAGACAACTGATCTGGGCTGGACGATCACCATCGCGAACCTTGTCACCGCCGTTGCCGTCGCAATGATCGGAAAGCTCGCCGACCTACGCGGCAAGCGAAACCTGCTTGTCATTGTCACCGCCCTGTCGGCGGCTGGCGGCGTCATCTCAGCGGTTGCCCCGACCTATGAGGTCTTTCTCGTCGGGCGGGGGCTGCAGGGACTTCTCTACGTGACACCCGCGCTGGGGTACTCCCTCATCCGCGACGTGTTCCCGAAGCAACTGATCGCCTTCGCGATCACAGTGACCTTCACCGGTGCCGGTGCGTTACTCGTCATTTCGCCCTTCATCGCGGGGTGGCTCATCGACGGGTACGGCCCACTGTCGATCTTCTGGTGCATTGCCGCATTCCAGGTGATCTGCATCATCGGGGTATTGCTGCTACTTCCGGAGTCGCCGCTGCGGGTGAAGTCTCGACTCGACTGGGTTGGTGCGATCCTGCTCGGAGCCGGTGGTGCGCTGCTCGTATACGGGCTTGGCAATGCCGGCACCTGGGGATGGACATCGACGAGCTTCGTCGGATTCATGGTCGCGGGACTGGCGTGCTTTGCCGCGTGGATCTGGTGGGACAGTTCGTTTCCCGAGCCGATCATCGAGATCTCATTGCTCCGCACCCGACCCATGTGGACGACGCTCATACTCAACGCTGCTGTGTACGGGCCAGCGGCGATCGTCGTGTCGCTCGTACCCATCATCGTCCAGATGCCACGCGATCCGGGAGGCGAGATCGGCTTCGCCTCGGATGCATTCGGAGTGGCCGCCTACATGGCGCCACACGGGGCGGCGATGGTCATCTGTGGGTTCATCTGTGGTGCCAAAGCTGCGCGATGGGGAATTCGCGTCCCGATGATGGCAGGCTGCAGTGCCCTCGCTGTCGGTAGCATCGGACTCGCGTTCCTGCACTCCGAAACGTGGCAAGTGCTGTTGTGGCTACTCTTCTGTGGAATCGGTATGGGCGCGACGTACGGTGGACTGCCCAATCTCGTTGTCCAGTCTGCACCGCCCGAGAAGCAGGGCATCACATCGTCGATCATGCTGTCGGCGCAGAACTTGTCGAGTGCCATTGCGGTTCAGCTCGCCTTCGCGATGCTGGCGATGCATACCTTTACGACCGAACTGGGAACCTTCTTCGACTCCGACGGATATCGCCTGGCATTCCTCGTGTCGGCCGGGTTCGCCCTGGCCGGACTTGCGATCCTCAAGATCATGCCGCACGGTCGCGCGAGCGACGTTCGGGACGTCAAAACCGCGTCCGACGTGATCGCGCACTGACACGACACGAGATGCACAGAAGCGCCGGGCCATGAGGCCCGGCGCTACTGCGCGTGTTCGGGGCGATCAGGCTCCGCTGCCTCGACGGGCATCGAAAGCCTGTGCCGAGGCGATCGCACTCGCGGCTTCACTGAAGCTCCGGTACATCGGGAGACCGCTGTCCGATGCAAAGATGTCGAGAAGTTCGACATCCACAGCCGGGCACACCTCGGTGTTCCGCACCACGACAGCGACGCGGACGGGCAGTTCGGCGTCGATCAGTGACTGCAGTGTGTCGATCAGTGGGCGAATGCCCGCGGTGCCGTAGTTGTAATAGGCAGCAGCGTTGAAATGTACCAGCACGTCTTGGTAGTGCTGACCGTCTCGGGTAAAGACCGGAGTCAGAGCGTCGACCAGAATCGACGTCGGCGACGCGGGTCCCACGGGCACCTCGAGGGGGTTGGCCACACTCGTTCCGGCGCCATATCCCAGGTCGCGGAGGCGTGTGCGTAGCTTGTCGCGCAGCGGAGTCAATTTGAGGCCGGCGTGGTCGCAGGTGTCGGTTGCGAGGACGGATGCGCCGCCTCCCAACCCGATCACCAGGACACCGTCAGCGTCGGTGTCCGGACTGTGATCGATATAGTGCTGAAGATAGGTCAGGCAGGACAGGAAGTCCTCGAGCGAACGCACCTGAACAGCTCCCGTCGCTCGGGAAACGGCTGCCCACACCTTTTCGTTGCTGGCCATCGATCCGGTGTGTGAACTCACGGCTACAGAGCCCTGTGCACTCGAGCCGCCGCGCAATATCACGACCGGCTTCTTTCCGGCGGCCCGCCGGAGCGCGCCGAGCAGTGCTGCGCCGTCACGCGTGCCTTCCAAGTAGATTCCGATAATCCGGGTCTCGGGGTCGTCGACGAGCCAGTCGACGAGCTCGCCCTGGGTCACGTCGATCGCATTCCCGATGCTGACGAGTTTCGAGAACCGAATACCCCGTCTTGAACCCACGGTGATCATGTCACCGGACAGCCCGCCACTCTGCGACACCACGGACACCGCACCCGATTCGGAAGGCGCACCGAGAGTAAAGGTCTGCCGGCCCCGGGGGGCGAACACACCCAGACAGTTGGGTCCGAGAACGCGAGTCGATGTACCGGAAGCGGCTTGCCCGAGCTCAGCTTGCAATGCGGCGCCGTCTGAACCCATTTCCGCGAATCCCCCGGTCACGACGTGCACGAAGCCGACGCCGGAAGCGGCCGCGTCGGCGACCACTTTCGGAGCCGCCGCTGCCGGTACCGCCACGACCAGGTAGTCGACTGGGTACGGAACATCGCTTATGGAGGAGTATGCGGGGACCCCGTCGACGCTGGAGGCGTCGGGATGAAGAGCGCAGAGGCTGTCGGTCCAGCCGGCCTGCCGATAGGCGGCGAGGAAACGGTTCCCGAAGGTCGATCGACTGCCCGAGGCACCGGCTATCGCGATTCCGCGCGGGGCGAACAGGCGGGTGAAGTCAGTGGGGTGCGTCTGCGTGGCAGCCGGCATGCCGGTGGTTGAGTCCACGATCAGGCGAGCATCCAACGCCTGAACGCCGCTGGCGGTCACCACGATCGGATTGCATTCGAACTCCACAAGCGTGTCGCCGAGGCGTTCGATCAGGCTTCCCTCGCCGGCGATCGACAGCAAGAACTCGATCAGAGCGTCTCGGTTGCCGGGTTCACGTCCTCGTGCGCCGTGTAGTAGCGGTGCCCCGGGGAAGCTATCTACCAATTCTGCAGCATCCGCGCGCGACAAGGGGGCCACGCGCAGGGCTGACAGGTCCAGCATCTCGGTGGCGACACCACCGAGTCCGAGCAACACCACGTGCCCGAAGGTTGCGTCGCGCACGACCCCGACGATCAATTCGATTCCGCCGGGATGTTGTTGTTCGACGAGATATCCGGTTGGTGTAAAACCCTGACGGTCGAGAGAGGCCGCCATGTCGGCGACCGCTGCTGGAATGTCGCACGCGGTCAGCCCGAGGACAACGGCGCCGACGTCGCTCTTGTGTACGAGTCCGGGACCCCAGGCTTTGAGCACGAGCGGACCGGACAGTCCGGACACGGCATCCGCGGCTTGTGCGGCGTTCGTGAATGTTCTGCTCACCGGAACATCGACACCGTATTCACCGAGGAGGTCTTTGACCTCGTGCTCGGGTACCACGCGCCGACGGGCGACGGTGTCGTCAGCATCCGCTGGCGGTGCTTCACCCGCCTCTGGCTCGGAGGACAGGGCTGAACTCGTGTTCGGAGGCATGGACGATCCCTCTTTCGTGGAAACAATTTGCATTTAAGCAAGCGATTGCTTGGTATCATACGCTGGTGCCGACGGTTCGGTAGAGCAACTGAGAGGTCGAAAAGAATGCCAGAGCAAGACGATGTCGACGCCGTGTCGGAATTCGGAAATTGGGGGCGGTGGGGAACTGGCGACGAGCGGGGCGCCGCGAACCTCCTGACTCCGACCGTGGTGCTCGAGGCGTTCAAGGCGGTGCGCGAGGGCACGACCTTGTCGCTCGCACTCCCTATCCAGGGTGCCACGTCGGGGCCCGGTGCATCCCGCGTCCCGCATCTCGCCGGACGGCCGCTGCCACAGCATTTCATGTCGATGGACGGCGGCGACTATGCTGCCGGCACCGGACGGATCAAGGGGGAGATGTCGGTGGCGGACGACGCCTTGATCGTATCGCCGCACGGCACTACAACCCACATCGACGCATTGGCCCACATGTGGCGCAACGACGTGTTGTTCAACGGGCACTCGGCAAATCGCGTGCGTAGCTACGGTGCGACACGGTGCGGAATCGACAAACTTGGACCGCTCATCACTCGTGGAGTGATGCTGGACGTTGCCAGGCACCTCGGGGTGCCCCATTTGGCGGCTTCGACGCGAATCGACGATCAGTTGCTCGCGGACACGGCAGAGTCGGCCGGTGTAGAAGTCCGGGCCGGGGATGTGGTCCTCGTCCGGACCGGATGGGCTGCGGTTTTCGCGCAGGACCCCGAGAAGTACAACGACGAGCAGCCGGGCCTGTGTCACAGCGGCGGCAAGTGGCTGGTGGAACGTGACGTCGTGGCAATAGGCTCCGACAACATCGCGGTCGGCGCACTCGATCCCGGTGGTGTATTCCATGGATCCGTCGACGAGGATATTCACATGCTGACGCTGTGGGAGCACGGCGTATCACTCATCGAAATGTTGTGGCTGGAGGAGCTTTCGCACACGGAGAGGGTGGAGTTCCTCTTCGTTGCCGCGCCGCTGCCGATCGTGGGAGGCACTGCGAGTCCGATCAATCCGGTTGTGGTTCTCTAAGCTGCGGTCAGCCGAAATGCCGCAGAAGGCCGCCTTCGGCGCGTAAGGCCGCGCCGTTGGTTGCCGAGGCCTCGCGGGAACAGGCGTAGACGACCATGCTCGCCACTTCGTCGACCGTTGCGAGGCGGGCCAACAAAGTGCTCGGCCTGATCGACGTCGCGCAGTGGCGATCCGCGTTCTCTCGCGGGATCCCGTGCTCGGCGGCATAGTCGTCGAGAAAGGTGTCGGCTCCGCTCGACGCAGTCGGCCCCGGCAGTACGCTGTTCACCGTGACGCCCGTGCCTACCGTCAATTCCGCGAGACCGCGGGCGAGGGCGATCTCCGCGGCCTTGGTCACGCCGTAGTGAATCATCTCCGACGGAATGTTCATGCCGGCCTCGGATGCCACGAGAACAATTCGCCCCCAATTCTGCTCGAGCATGCCGGGCAGATAGGTACGGGCTAGGCGCACCGCCGCCAGCACGTTCATCTCGTAGTGGCGGATCCAGTCGTCGTCAGTCGTCTCGAGGAAGTGCTTCCAGTCGAACACGGCGGCATTGCCGACAATGATGTCGAAGGATTGGTACTCGCGGGCGATCGCGTCGCATCCCTGTGCGGTCGTCACGTCCGCAGCAACGGCAGAGAAGCTGCCGGCGGGAGCCAACTGGTCGAGGGCCTGCTCGACGGCGGTCGCAGTGCGGCCGTTGACTACCACATGCGCGCCACAGTCGGCCAGACCCCGTGCTATTGCCAACCCGATTCCTCTCGTCGAGCCCGTGACGAGTGCGGTCTTGCCGGAGAGGTCGATCTTCATCCTGGAATCCCTTCTGGCCGGATCGTTGTGGAGAGCGGGGGTGCCGGCGGTGTCACATCATCGTGATCCCACCGTTGACGCTGAAGGTCTGGCCGGTGACGTACCCGGAGTCGACGGTGCAGAGAAACTCGATCGCCGCCGCGACCTCGTCGGAGGATCCCATGCGGCGCATCGGTATGGCCCCGATCAGTTTGTCCATCAGCGCCGGGTTGTTCTCCGCAACAGATTGCAGCATGGCCGTATCGATCAGCCCCGGGCATATGACATTGCTGGTGATACCGTCCCGGGCCGTTTCCCGTGCCAAGGTTTTCGAGAAACCGAGCAGACCGGCCTTCGTCGCCGAGTAGATGCCTTCGCCGCCGCCACCCGCTCGCGCGCTGTCGGTGGCGACGAACACGACGCGGCCCCACCCGCGTTTGGTCATCTCCGGGACGATCGCGTGGCAGAGTTGCATGGGAGCGCGCAGATTCACTTGCCACAGCATGTCCCATGCCGAGGGGTCGCTGTCTACGAACCGCTCGACTCTGGTGAGGCCTGCATTGTTTACGAGGATGTCGACCTCGCGTAGTACCGCGTCGCGGCGGAGGGCGAGCGCGATCGAGGTGGTGTCGGCGAGGTCCATTTCGACGGCGGTTCCCCGATCGATCGAGCCCGCAACGGATTCTGCTGCGTCAAGGTTGCGATCGAGTACCAGAACTGCTGCTCCGCGGTGGGAGAGGCGCCGGGAGATTTCGGCACCGATGCCGGCACCACCGCCGGTTACCAGCGCTACCTTGCCTGTGAGGTCGGTCTGCATGAATCCCGAAGATACACTACTGAGCAAGCGCTTGGGTAAGTGTATAGTGATTCAGGACACCGAAAGGGGTGGAGATGGCTTCGTTGAGCCGACGCCTCGAGCGTTCCGGTCGCAGTGCCGTCGCCATGCTTCTGCAGAACGACGGCGAGCTGTGTCTGTTGCAGAGAAGTTCGCTCGTTGCGAGCGATCGGGGTAGGTGGCACTGTGTCACGGGCTACCTCGACTCGCGAGACGATCCGGCCGCACATGTGTTGATCGAGTTGGGCGAGGAGACGGGCCTGTCTCGCCTCGACCTGGCCGATCTGGTGGAGGGGCCGGTGCTGAGCCTTTCAGGCGAGGACGGAGTTTGGACAGTCCACGTCTTCGTGGCGACCACGCTCCATCGGCGGATCCGGCTCAACTGGGAGCACGAGGACGTGTGCTGGACACCGTGGAGTCGAGCGCAGGAAGGCGGCAGGGAACTCGTGCCGTGGCTGCCTGTTCTGGTCGCCGAATCTCTGCTCAACTGCACGTGACAAACTCATAGACAAGCGCTTGCTCAAGTAGTTAGGGTGACTCCATGTCAGCAGATCCGAACCACTCGTCGAACGGGTATGCCCTCGGCATCGACGTCGGCGGCACCTTCACCGACGTCGTCCTCGCCGGACCGACGGGCCAGGAGTCAGTTGCCAAGACGCTCAGTACGCATGGCGACCCCACCGAAGGAATCGTCAGGGGGGTACAGGCCGCCCTCGCTACGGCGGGAGTGGCCCCGGCCGCGGTAGATCGGGTGGTACATGCGACCACCCTTGCCACCAACGCAATTCTGGAGCAGAAAGGTGTCCGGGTCGCGCACATCGGTACGCGCGGGTTTCGTAACCTTCTGCCGCTGGGTCGCTACGCGCGGGTCGAGGAGGATCGTTTCGACACGTTCTTCGATCCGCCGTTGTCGCCCATCCCGGCTTCCGACTGTTTCGACGTGCTCGAGCGCCTCGACAGCGCCGGCGAGGCCATCATTCCCTTGGACGAGTCGTCCGTGCGAGCAGTCGCAGAGGAGATCCGGGATCGCGGTATCCGGTCCGTGTCGATCGCATTGCTGCACTCGTACGTCAATCCCGCCCACGAGTTGCGCACCGCCGAGATAGTGCGTGAGTATCTCCCGGCGGACGCAACGGTTGTGACATCAGCCGAGATCTGGCCCGAGCTTCGGGAGTACGAACGCACCACGACGACGCTGATGTCTGCATACGTGGGCCCGGTGATGGTCTCGTATCTGCGAAAGCTCGAGCAACGGCTGCGTGATGCCGGAATCGAGGCACGCGTGCAGGTTATGGAATCCGGCGGAGGAGTCATGTCCGCGGATCTCGCCGGTCGGCGCGCTGTAGCAACCATCGAATCAGGCCCGGCTGCCGGAGTGCTCGCAGCCCGCGCGGCCGGTCTGTCGGCAGGTCACCCTGATGTGATCTCGTTCGATATGGGTGGCACGACGGCGAAGGCGTCGGTGGTTCGCAACGGCGCCCCGGCCATCACCACCGAGTTCCACGTCGGTGGCAAGGGGAGCTTCGGCGGACGTCGGGCGGGTACCGGGGTGCCAATCAAGACGCCGGCGATCGACCTTGCCGAAGTGGGCGCCGGTGGTGGCAGCATCGCCTGGGTCGACCACGGGCAGGCATTGCGGGTCGGACCCCATTCGGCCGGCTCCGAACCGGGCCCGGCATGTTATGGCCGCGGTGGTCAGGACCCGACGGTCACCGACGCGAACCTCGTCCTGGGCTACCTGGATCCGATCGGGTTTGCGGGTGGAACCATGGGACTCGAACCCGAGAACTCGGCTGATGTCATCCGCGAACGTGTCGCGGAACCTCTCGGCGTGGGTCTCGAAGCCGCCGCAAATGCCATTCATGAGATCGCCAATGCAACGATGGCAGCAGCTGTCCGGGTGGTGACCGTCCAGCGTGGTCTGGATCCTCGAAACTTTGCGGTTGTCGCGTTCGGCGGTGCAGGCCCGATGCATGCAGCGCGCGTGGCCGAGGAATTCGACATCAGCACAGTAATCATCCCCCCGTCGTGCGGCGTCGGTTCTGCAGTCGGACTCCTGGGCACGGACCTGAGCACCGACCGGGTACTCACCCGACTGTGCCATGAGAACGACATCGACGGGGCGTCGGTCGACGACACCTTCACTCAACTCGCGGAGATCGCGGCCGGTGATCTCGGCGTGGAGCTCGCCGCACCGTCTACCCGAGTCGAGCGATCCGTCGACGTGCGGTTGGCCGGTCAAGCACACGAACTGACCGTCCGCATCAGTGACGGAGGTGAAGGTAGGCACTGGGACGACTCATCGCTCCCAGCCCTGCGTGAGAGATTCGCCGAAAAGTACAAGGAGGCCTACGGAATCGACGGTTCGGGCCCCATCGAATTGGTGAGCTATCGAGTCCGGGTGACTCATGTAGTCCCGAAAGTACCCCTAGGTCGTCGCGCGACATCTGATGCTCGAGGTCAGGGGCCGGCACGGAAACGGCGCGTCTGGCTCCGTGAGTTCGGTGAGTACCGGGAAACCCCCGTGTACGAACGCGAGGGAATCGTCGGCGCCGACCCGGTACCGGGACCTCTCGTCATCGCAGACGGTGAATCGACCATCGTGGTCCCACCGGCATGGAACGCCCTGGTCGACGGCGAGTTCAACGTAATTCTGTCGCGCGCTTCGGAGGAGAAGTAATGACGCACGTTCTGGCCGACGGTTCGGCTCCGACTCTCGACGACAGCGGTTCGAGCACAGCCCAACTGACTTCCGAGGTGCTCCGCAATGCACTGGTCGTCGCGGCGGAAGAGGCGAGCATCGTCGTCGTGCGGTCAGCCTTCTCGACATTCGTCGTAGAGGGCTCCGACGCATCAGCTGCGATCCTGGACAAGGACGGTCGGCTTATCGCGCATTCGATGGCCACGACCCTGATGAACAGCATGGCGCTATCGGTGGCGGTGCCGTTCCTACTCGCTGACATCCCACTCGACACGATGCGGCCCGGAGATGTGTTCGCCACCAATGACGCCTACAAAGGCGGAGTTCACACGAACGATATCCTCGTCTTCAAGCCGATCTTCATCGAAGGAACGGTGGAGTACTTCACCGCGACCTTGATCCACGTGTCGGATATCGGAGGCGCGTCCGCCGGCGGAATGGCATCCTTGGCGACCGAGATCTTCGCGGAGGGACTCCAACTGCCTCCGGTCCGCATCGCCAACGCGGATGGGTTGGAAGAGCCGATCATGCGGATCCTCGCCCTGAACAGCCGCACGCCTGACAAGGTGCAGGGCGATGTCCGCGCACTCATAGCGGGCGCGTCGACTGCGGCCAAACGCGTCGAGGAACTTATCGGCGAGTACGGAATTCAGGGGTTCGCGAATGGGGTGAACGACTACCTCGAGTACACCGAGGTTCTTACCCGGGCCGCGATCGAGGACTTGCCCGCCGGAACCTACCGCTCCGACTACACCATCGATGACGACGGCGTCACCAGCCTGCGCGGTCATCGTGTGCAGGTTGCGGTGACTATCGGTGACCGTGACATTTCGCTGGACTTCGAGGGAACCGACCGCCAGGTCGCCGCCGCAGTGAACTCGAGCATCTCCCAATCGCTTGCCGCGGCTGTGTTTGCGTTCAGGTGCTTCGTCGACCCGACGATCCCGATGAACGACGGATGCCTGCGGGTCCTGAATGTGAACCTGCCCGAGGGGTCGCTGCTCAATGCCCAGTCGCCCTATCCATGCGGTGGGCGTTTCCTTCCGGCCTACGCGGCAATGGAAGCGGTACTTCAGGCACTATCCGACGCAGTCCCCGAACGTGCCATCGCAGCATCGGGAATCCTGCAGCCCTTCTCGATCGCCGCGAAAACGGCGCCGTATTGGGTCCATCTCGCCTACGAGTTCGGGGGAGTGGGAGCCCGGTTCGGTAAAGACGGCCCGGACGCCACCGGCATCCACTTCGGTCTCGGGCGTAACTCGGTCCCGCAGGTCGAGCCCGTAGAAGTGCGCTGCCCCCTGATCGTCGAGGAGGTGGAGTACATCGCGGACTCCGGAGGTCCGGGACGTTGGCGCGGCGGTCTCGGAACACGCACCGTGTTCCGGCTGCTCGCCGACGCCTACGTCACCACTCGCGGTGACCGGCTCGAAACCGGCCCCCGAGGCCGGGACGGCGGAAAACCCGGAGTAACCGGTGCCTTCAAGAAGCGAGCACCCCACGGAGATACCGTCGTCCTCAATTCGAAGGTCAATAACGAACTCTTCCTCGCGGGCGATGCATTCATCGTCGAGACGAGCGGCGGTGGTGGAATCGGAAATCCATTCGAACGCCCTGTGGAGTCCGTGTCTGAGGACGTCAAAGCCGCACGGATCACTGTCGAGGGCGCATGGCGTGATTACGGCGTGGTCGTCACCGCGAAGGGCGATGTCGACCACGCGGCGACCGAGGCACGAAGGGCAAAACGGTCATGACTAGATCACAGGCCCCCGATTGGACAACCCGCGTAACCAAAGGAAGTGATCGATCGTGACCAGCCATGACCGCACGAGGATGAAGTTCGGCGTCTTCCTCGGACCCGAGCACAAGCCGTCGAACAATCCCACCTGGGACCTCGAGCGTGACTTGCAATTCGTCGAACACCTCGACAAGCTCGGATTCGACGAAGCCTTCGTCGGCGAACATCATTCGAGTGGCTGGGAGATCATCTCCAGCCCCGAACTCTTCATCGCGGCTGCCGCGCAACGAACCCGGCACATCAAGCTGGGTACCGGAGTGATCTCGCTTCCCTATCACCATCCGCTGATGGTCGCCGAGCGCATGACACTGCTGGACCATCTCACCCGGGGCCGGCTCATCATGGGAGTTGGCCCGGGCGCACTTCCATCCGATGCTGCCATGATGGGGCTGGAATACTCCTCGCTCCGGGAGCGAATGGAAGAGTCGCTCGAAGCGATCCTCGCTCTGTTCACTTCCGACGGCTGCATCGATCGGAAGACCGAATGGTTCGAACTCCGGCAGGCGCAGCTGCAGATGCTGCCCTACACCCGCCCGCATCCGGAGTTGGCTGTCACAGCGGTGATTTCGCCAGCGGGGGCTATGTTGGCCGGACGATTTGGGCTGCCGATGCTCGCCCTCGCCGCCGCAACCGACGCCGGCAGTCGCGTACTCGCCGAACACTGGGACATCTACTCCGAACAGCGGGCGCTACACGGGCACGGACCGGGAGACCGCCGGGACTGGCGGCTCGTGAGCGTCATTCACGTTGCCCCCACACGAGAGGAAGCCGAGCGGCAGGTTTCCTACGCCATGGAAGACGCCGGACGCTACCTGTTCCGCGACGCGAGTTTCCTGAAGGCAATCTATGACTCGTCGGGTCTGGACGAGGGAGCACCGATCCTCGACGTGTTCCGCGCGTCCAATCTCGGTGTGGTCGGGACTCCACAAGATGCCATCGAGCACATCGAGCGCATGCAGGAGATGTCCGGCGGTTACGGCACTCACCTCATCCGGGTACTCGACTGGGCCTCGCCCCAGGACACCCTGAACTCGTACGAGTTGTTCGCTCGCGAGGTCGTGCCCCACTTCCAGGATTCGAATCGGCGTCGAATCGAGAACTGGAACACCTTCCACAACTCTGAAGGTGACTTCCAGGTCGCGCTCGGTGCCGCGAACGCCCGCGCCCGCAAGCGCTACGAAGACACCAAATCGAATCGGCTGTGAGCGCGGGCCTCCCCCGACTTACTCACAAAAATTGGAGAACCACATCATGTCGCAACAGGTATCCGTCGGAAATGTGCTATATCCCGTAGACGACGTCGACTCCGCGGTGAAATTCTACGAATCGGTGTTGACACTGCCGACGAAGTTCCAGGACGGCTCACGATTCGCTGCACTGGACGGCGGCAAGGTCACGGTCGCCATCGCCGGTCCTGAAGAGGACGTCACCGGTGGCCGCGTCGCCGCGTCCTTCAAGGTGTCCGATGTTGCGTCCGCAGTGAATGCCGCAGTCGCCGCTGGAGCCACGATCGTTCGTGATCCGGAGGACGGACCACACGAGACACGAGCGGTCGTGCTGGACCCTTGGGGCAACGCCGTCGTACTGTACGCACCATTGAAGGCATGACGGGCAGCGTATCCGGTCGATTCAGCGGCAAGATCGTTCGGGTCACGGGGCTGCCAGTGGTATCGGACGTGAGGTGTCGCGGTACGGATCGCTCGATGTAGTGATCAACAATGCGGGTATCGCTCATCCGGAGCTGGTCGAGGAAACCTCAAACGAGCTATAAACAGGGTGATTGCGGTGACGCAGACTAGTGTCTTCCTGGCCACAAGCAGCTGGCGCCGCCCTCCAGGCTGGGCAGGGCGGATCCGTGGTGGACTATGCCAGTTCGATTTTCGGAATCGACGTGGGATACGGCTCTGCGCCCGCATACGCGTCCGCGAAAGGTGCGGTTCGAAGACTGACATGCGGCGTTCGCGTCAGTTCGTGCATCCCGGCTTCACCGACACCCCACCCTGGGAAATTCGGGGGCGCGACGAGATGACCGCAGAGGTGGCTGCACTGGTCGAATTCCTCGCCAGCGACGAGGCTCGTTCATCACCGGCGCCGAATTCGTCGTCGACGGCGGTTACACCGCGCGGTAGCAAGGCAATCACTACGGAAGGAAGACGCTAAATGCTCAGTGCCACCTTCAGAGTAGACGGTCGCACTGCACTCGTCACCGGTGCCGGAAGTGGTATCGGACGAGCCACGGCGATTGAACTCGCCGCCGCGGGCTCCGCGGTGGGCTGCGCGGATATCGACGAGCAATCCTGTCGAAGCTGCGCCGAGGAGATCACGGCACAGGGAGGCACGGCTTTTTCCTACTCATTGGATGTGCGCTCAGCGGCCGACTTCACCTCCGTAGCGTCGAATCTGCTGGAGCGGACGGGCAGGATCGATATCCTGGCGAATGTCGCCGGTGCGATCATGGCCCGAGGACCAGTCTTGTCCATGCGCGACGACGAGTTCGAGGAAGGTCTCACCCTCAACCTGAAGAGCTTCGTGCACGGTTGTCGTGCAGTCGGCGCCGCAATGATCATTGGCGGCGGTGGAAGCATCATCAATGTCTCGTCCGGAACAGTTGATGGCCGCGCACCCAATCTCGGTGCATACAGCATCCCGAAAGCGGGTGTCCTGCAGCTGACACGGACCCTCGCAATGGAGTTGGGTAGGGACGGCGTTCGCGTGAACACCGTTTCGCCCGGATACATTTCGACATCGATGACCGCCGCTCACTATCGGAACGCGGATGGCACAGTGAATGTAGAGCAACGGAACACAGTTGACAGCGAGCACAGTGCCGAGATCCCGCTCGGCCGACCGGGTCAGGCCAGGGAGGTCGCCACCGCCGTTACCTTTCTGGCCTCGGATGCCTCGTCGTACATCACTGGACAGATCATCCGGGTCAACGGCGGACTGGCGATGCCGCTGTGACGGTGAAGTTCGAACTTCCGCCGGTTCCTGAATTCGCATTTCCAGGTTTCGCGGACAGTTGCGCGGTCGTCATCGGTGGAGCGAGCGGCGGGGTCGGTTCGGCGATGGTCCAGCTCCTCCTACATGCCGGCTCGTCTGTCATCATGGTCGACCACGACGAAGAGCGTTCGGGCCACCTCGCAGCAGCCTTGGGTCACGATGTGCGTCTGCTCCCGGTACTGACGGACATCACCACAGAGAACGGGATTCGCGACCTCGTATCAGCTCTCGATGGAGCTGATCGACCGATCAGGCACCTCGTCAATGTCGTCGGCGGCGTGTCCGGCGACGATATCGGACACTTCCTTCATCTCGGAGCGGACCAGTGGACTCGCGCTCTCGCGACCAACGTGACCTACGCACTGCGAACCAGCCAGACCGTTGCCCGGCACATGGTAGAAGAGCAGCGCGGTTCGATCGTCAACCTGTCCGTCACCGACGCCGATCGATCAATGCCCTGGTTTGCGTTCTACGGGGCCACACGATCGGCCCTGGACTCGCTCACGCGCACGATGGCCGTCGAGCTCGGACCCTTCGGAGTCCGAGCCAACACCGTGTCGTGGGGACTGATCAAATCGCCGAGGATGCACCCGGCCCGCACGTCCGAGGGGAATCGGGAACGCGGCATCATTCCGCTGGGCCGGCGGGGACTGGTTGCCGATGTCGCCTCTGCCGCGATGTTCATGTTGTCGGACCTGTCCCTGTACGTCACCGGTCAAAATCTGGCGGTGGACGGAGGATTGTCACTGTGTGGGCCGCACTACGAGCACACCGAGAACATCCCGGTGTTCCTGGAATCTGAAATCGCGCGCGACGCGCTGGCGGGACAGTGGGACAGCATCGTGTGCCCCGACTAGCAACGGTGGAGGATCCAGATAGTTGGCAGCATTGTTGACCGCGGCGGCGACCTCTCGAAATCGCGGGATGGATCGGTCACACGTGTCCACAGGTGGCGGATTGCTCACGATCGGGGCATCTATAGGTAAGGCGTGAGCTAACGGACCGTACGCGTGCTCTTGTGGACGGGTGCCTTGGCGGTAGGGGTATTTGCATGCGTGACTAAACAAGCAAACGCGGGGGTGGAACACCCTCCATAGCTGCAGCTAGAAGGAAGGGGCTCGCCGTGACCGGACGGGTACTGCACAAGGTTGTAATCATCACTGGTGGATCGTCGGGATTGGGCCGAGCAACGGCCGAATTGATGATCGCAGAGGGAGCGCGGGTCGTAATCGCAGACATCAATGGCGACCGCGGTGAGGCGGTAGCCGCCGAGATCGGCGCAGATTTCGTACAGGTCGACGTGAGCCGTCCGGAGTCGGTGGATGCACTCGTGAACTCCACCCGCGACAGATTCGGACGAGTCGACGTGATGTGCAACAACGCAGGAGTTTCTGCCAACCACTCCCTGGTCGAGACGGGCGACGACGAGTTCCATCGGACTGTTTCGGTCAACTTCGGTGGTGTCTTCTACGGAACGCGCGCGGCAGGCCGGTTGATGGCGAAGCAAGGACACGGGGTCATTGTGAACGTTGCGTCGAACGGTGGGATGTCGCCCACAGCGGGGATGGCGGTATACAGCGGAACGAAGGCGGCGGTGGTGTCGATGTCGAAAGCGTGTGCACTGGAGCTTGCGCCCGCTGGTGTCCGGGTGAATACAATCTCACCCGGGACAATGCTGACCGCGATGGTTCCCGACATCGACGGAATCACGCAGATCCTCGACAAGCTCCAGCCCATCGGATACGCCGCCCGACCCGCTGAGATCGCGGCGGGGATCCTGTTTCTCGCGTCGGACGAGGCCGGTTACGTCACCGGTCACGATCTGGTTGTCGATGGTGGCGCGACAGCAGGGCGTCCTGCGGTGGCAATATAGACGGGGACGGCGACCCGTCGGGTGTTTCGTCGCTAGCGGAAATCAGAGCCGTGAACGTTGCAGTTCTGCACTGCACACCGCGGCTCTGAGCGTCCTTCCCTCGGTGGACCTGTCGCGATGCGCAAGCATGGCGACGCTCGACTGGCCACCGGTTCAACCGGAGTTCGGTCTCGAGCAAGGAGATGCCCCTCCACTCAGCGCCTGGAACCCGTTCGGAAAATGCCTCTTTCGAGGCCATGCGCGAGCTCTACCACTGCGAGGGTCCCGAATAATTTAGCGCCAACAGTGGCGTTCCCTGCTCCCACCGCGAGTTTGCCGATTTTCCGCACATCACCTACTGGTGTGCAGGCGTGCGCGGCAGTCCCCACTGTCCGCGCACGGGTTTAGCGGCGGTGGTTGTCACCCTGCGAACTCCGCGACGTCGGCGATGGGCATGATGGAGTGCCCCAGTCTAGTTTCTTTGGTGCGCAGGTAGTCGATGTTGTGGCGGTTGACATGTGGAGGTCGGATCACACGTTGTGTTACGTCGACGCCATACCTTGACAAGGCGCTGATCTTGTCCGGGTTGTTGGTGATCAACCGTGCTCGTGTCACGCCGAGATCCCTGAGTATGGCGGCCGCAACAGCGTAATCCCGTGAGTCGACGGGCAGACCCAATTCGAGGTTCGCATCGACTGTGTCGTAGCCGTTCTCTTGGAGCGCGTATGCAGCCAACTTCGCGCCCAACCCCACGCCGCGTCCTTCGTGGCCGCGAAGATACACGATGATCCCAGTGCCTTCTGTTGCGATCAATTCGAGAGAGTCCTGGAGCTGGGGACCGCAGTCGCACCGGAGAGACCCGAGAATATCGCCAGTCAGGCATTCGCTATGTACGCGAACGAGCGGTGTCGCTGTAGCCGTGGAGTCGGCTAGGTGCGGAGTTCCGGCGACCAATGCGAGGTGTTCCACGCCGTCGTGTGCTGCGAAAGCATGCCCGGTGAAGTCGCCGTAGGCCGTTGGAATTCGGGCTTCCGAAACGCGAGTGACAATTGGCTCTCGCATCCGTCGATGCTCGATGAGGTCGCGCACGCAAATGATCCTCAGATCGTGTCGACGTGCAAACTCGAAGAGTGATGCACGACGCGACATCTCACCATCATCGTCCACGAGTTCGCACAGGACACCCAGAGACTCGAGACCAGCCATTCGGCATAGGTCAACGGTTGCCTCCGTGTGCCCTGGGCGCTCCAGTACGCCTCCTGGCCGGGCCAGGAGCGGCATCACGTGACCCGGCCGGGTGAGAGCGTCAGGGAGAGTCTGAGGGCTGGCAAGCGCACGAGTAGTCACCGCGCGGTCTGCTGCGGAGATGCCTGTCGTGACACCGTCACGTGCATCGACCGATACGCCGAACGCGGTTCCGAGGACTTCGGTGTTGCCGTCGGGCGGAACCATCAGTGGCAGGCCCAGCGTTGTCGCACGTGCCTCGGTCATCGCGACACAAACAAACCCGGACGTGTGTCGGACGATGAAGGCCATCTTCTCGGTTGTGACGTGCTCAGCCGCCATCACCAGATCGCCCTCGTTTTCCCGGTTGTCGTCGTCGAGGACGACGACGATTTCACCGCGTGCGATGGCGTCTAGAGCTGCCGGCACGGTATCGAACCGTTCATGTGGAACCGCAGTGTCGCGCTGTCCGTCGGCCGGGGAAATGTGTGTTCTCATGGTGCCTCCGACAATGCAGGGATACGTGGACTCAACGAGGGGAAAGGGACGTGGACGGGAGAGGTGATCCAGCTGGGCGGCGTGCAGTACGGACTCAGTCGGCGATGTGCAGTCGTCCGTACTTGCCCCGGTGAAATAGGAGGGGCGACCGTCCGTCGGCATAGAGGTGCTGAACCCGCGACACCACGATCACGTGGTCACCCGCGACATATTCGGCTTCGACACGAGCCTCGATCCAGGCGACAGCGTTCTCGACGACCGGTGCCCCCGATGGAGAGGGCCGCCAGGCCAACCCTGCGAACTTGTCACCGCCCTTGACCGAGAGCTGGCGACCGACGTGTTCCTGATCTTCGGCGAGAATGTTGATCACGAAGGTGTCAGCCCGCTTGATGGCCGGCCATGAACTGCTCGTGTGGGCGACGCAGAACGCCACCAGAGGCGGATCCAGAGAAACTGAGGTGAAGGAGTTGGCTGCCAATCCGGCGCCTTCTCCGGATTCCGGATCCAGAGCAGTGATCGCGATGACACCGGTAGCGAAGTGACCGAGTACCGATCGCATCGCAGCGGCATCGACCTCAGGAAGACCCGTGACGTGTTGCAATGGTGATGTCGCGCTCATTTCGACCTCCGAGAGTTGTTGGATTTACAGATGGTGCCCGCGCTCGTCCCGAATCGATGGCGGCGCGGAATCCTCGCGTACGTGAGGATCGATTTCGACCTGGATGGATATTGGGGTCATTGCGCTGATGGCTTGCTCGATCCGTGCGTGCCACATGCCGTTCTTCAGAAGACTTTCGCGGTTGAAGGAGACGAAGATCGTCGCCGAATCCAGCGTTCCCTGCCGTGCTACGCGTAGTTCCCAGTGTGCGATGCCGTCGATGCCTCGAAGTGCCTTCGTGAGGGCGGAGAAGGAGATCCACCGGCCGCGGATGAGGAGAAGGTCACCATGGGTGTGCGTAGGCATGGTGAGGGATTCACCGTCCCTGCTGCTCAGATACCCGGTACGCACTCCGATGTGCCCGAGGCTCGAGTGCCACGGGTACCTCACTACGATCTCTGCGAGTTCACCGTTTGCAGACGTTTCCGGGGGTGTGACGAGTTCGAGTAAGTCTCCGTGTGTCGGGGTGAGCGCAGTGGCGCTCTGAGTTTTGTGTGCGATCGGGATCCCGCTGAGAGGGTCGGTGAACAACTCGACGGTTTGGGCGCCGAATTCACGCCCCAAGTGCTCGATCTTCTTCGGGTCAGCGATCTCACCGGTCAGGAGGATCAGTCGGAGTTCCAGGTCCAAGGGCTCGACCAGGAATTCGAGGTGGAGTCGTGCGAGAAAATCCGCCACACCGGTGGCCGTTCCCACCAGAACATTAGCGCGCATGTTCTCGACTGTGCGCAGCAGCCGCATTCGTCCGCGAGGCCCGATGCTCGCCGCTGCCGCCGCCACTTCCGCGGCCGCCTCTGCGACCAAGGTTCCCCCGAGCTCACCGTCATTGTTGAGCGAGACGACAACCCGATCGGTGGCTTTGACGCCTGCGTCGGTGAGGGTTTTTGCCGTCAACGCGACCGCAGCCGCGCGATCCTCTGCTGAGAGTGGGAACGCGGCAGTAGCAGTTGAGTCGACGTGCAAGAGCCCCTTGGCCTTCGCCGCGGTAATTCCTGCCGCGGAGAGGTTACTTCTGCTGATCGGCTCGGGAAGAGTCTCGACGGATTGTGTGTGTGTCATCGAATCTCCACAACATCGGAAGCGAACAGCTTGATCGAGCTCAGGACATGCTCGTTGTCGAGACCGCCGACCTGGAACTGCCCGATCAAGTCGGTGACGCCGGCTTCCTCGAGCCGCTGCACAGCCTTACGGGACCCATCGACATCGTCGATCACGATCATCAGGTTGTCGCGGAGCGTCTCGATGGCTTCGTCCTGGGACTGGCCGGCGGCGAGTGCTCCGAGGACGCGGTGGCTCGCGTGCCGTGCGTCGTAATAGTCAGGCGGCGCAACCAGATTGACCTGGCGACGGATGTACCACATCACCGCATCGGCGGCATTTGCATGCGCCTCATCCGTCGTTGGCGCGACGTGCCACGGAATCATCAGTGCGATCTTGCGCGTCTCAGGGTCGAAACCGTGGCGGGCCAACTCTGCCTTGTACTTCGCGATATCCTCGGCGACATCGTCGATGCCCTTGAGCATGGTCATGCCGAGGAGGTTGTAGCCTCGCCGTGCAGCCTGTAGGTATCCGTCGAGGCTGGTCGATGCGACCCAGACAGGCGGGTGCGGTTCCTGCAAGGGGCGCGGGTAGACCCCAACGTCGGGGACGCTCCAGTACTCGTGTTCTGCGCTGTAAGGTTCGCCGTCGGCCTCCCAAATCCCGAGCACGGTGTCGAGGTTTTCCTCCCATAGCGTGCGGGACTGCTCGAAGGGACGCTGAAAGGCTTGGTACTCGAGCGGGGACGCTCCACGGCCGGTGCCGAACTCGATGCGTCCTCCCGAGATGATGTCCATGGTCGCTACACGCTCGGCGGTGCGAATCGGGTGCGAGAACGGGAGGAGTACGACGCCGAGCCCGAGCCGAATCTGTTTGGTGACCCGTGCAAGTGCGCTCAAAACGATATCGGGAGCCGAGGAGTGCGAGAACCCGCGAGTGAAATGGTGCTCGACCATCCAGGCCGTGCTGTAACCGAGCCCATCGGCGAGGGTGACCTGCTCGATGAGATTCTCGAACGCCTGCTGCTCGACCTCTTTGGTCCGCCCACGCACCTCGAGTTCATATCCGAGGCCTGCCCGCAGCTTTGCCATGCCAACTCCTGTCAGTAGTACCAAGCGATCGCTTGGGTTTGCCTCTGTGCGACCGTGACTTCGCTAGCGTAACCCAAGCGCTTGCTCAAATGCTATACGCTCACGTCATGCAGATGACGGATTGGGTCGGATACAAGCTGGGCACCAGGGTGGTGCGGTACTGCGAAGAGGACGCGATCTTGTACGCGCTCGCGGTCGGTGCTCGCGCAGATGAGTTGCCCCTGATCTTCGAGCGTGACCTGAAGGTCTTGCCGACGTTCGCGCTCACGCTGGGACTGTGGGTCGCCGATGCGGCGTCGGCGGCCGGCGCCTTCGTGCCGGCACAAGCTCTGCACGGGTCTCAGTCCCTGACGATGCGCGGATCCCTTCCGCCCACCAGCGAATTCGAAGTCACCGGCCATGTCGAAGCGGTCCGCGACACGGGACGATCCGCGATCCTGGACATAGTGTGCGACAGTGACTATTTCTCCGCCACCTACTCCATTATCCTGCCTGGTCAGGGCGGCTTCTCGCCGTCCACGCCACGGGTGAAGGCAAAGCCGGAGGGCGGCGGCCGGGCGGTGGAGCACGAATCGCGAACCATTGAGCTGTCGCCGGAGCAGGCCGTCCTCTACCGGCTCACTGGCGATCGCCACCTGATCCACGTCGATCCGGCCGCGGCGCAGGCTGCCGGATTCGCGCGTCCCATTCTTCACGGTCTGTGCACGCTTGGCGTGGTGGCGAAGTCCCTCGCTGAGCCGCTGGGGGCGAAGCCGTGGGAGCTCAGGAGGATCGAGGCGCGATTTGCCGCACCCGTGTTCCCTGGGAGCACCCTTGCCGTGGCCACGGTGCAGCCACCAGCGGGAGACTCTGCCGCGGGCCACGAGTACTCCGCTTCTGTCGATGGCCGTTGTGTCCTCGCCGACGGGCTAGTTTCTTACTCGTGAATTTGTGTTGGTGGCTCGGTCAACTCCGATGTTGCGCCGGCTAGGGACTTTCGAGAATGGTGGCGCTTCCGTAGCTTCCTCCGAAGCCTGTGCACAACGCGACATGCGGGGATTCGACCTGTTGAGACGGTGCAGTTCCCCGAAGCTGTCGCACGGCCTCCAACACATTGTTGAGGCCGTGTATGTACCCTTCCGACAGCAATCCACCGTGAGGATTGACCGGAAGGGCGCCGCTCGGGAGGGTGTCGCCCGAGCGCACAAATTCCCCGCTCCCCCCGACGCCACAGAAGCCGAAGTCTTCGAGTTGCTGAAGCACGATGGGGGAGTACGCGTCGTAGAGCATCGCCACGTCGACGTCGGTGGGGCGAAGGCCGGACACTTTCCACAACTTGTGGGCCACGTAGCGGGAAAAGATGGCTGACAGATCAACGGCCTTGTCCATGCTCGACGAGCCCCCGCCCCCGCCCCGCACCACAGCGGCGATACGGGGACTGTTCGGGCTCACGGCGTCGGCGATATCCGCCCTGCTGACAATCAGTGCCGCACCGGCGTCGGTCTCCTGACAGCAGTCCGCTCGGCGCAAGGGGGTCGACACGAACGGACTGGCACGATACTCGTCACAAGTGATGGGGGCATGAAGCAGCGCGCGCGGGTTCGATGCGGCCAACTGCCTCGATTGGCAGACCACCGAGGCGAGATCCTCCTCGGTGGCGCCAGTGTCGTACATCCAGCGGGCGGCTGCCATTGCAAACAGATTGACCGGCCCCGCCATACCGAATGGGATGGTGAACTGCGTTTCTCCGCCGGCCACCCGAATCGCTGCCTGGCCCATCCGTTTTCCGGATCGGCCGTTCAAAGCTCGGAATACGAGCACGTTTGTTGCTGTGCCCGAGTGGATCAACATTGCGGCATCACCGAGGATCGACGCAGATTGCGTCCCGCCGCCATAGATCTCATTCGTCCAGGTCTCGGGAGACAAGCCGAGATGCTCGGCCACCGTGTTCACCGGTGCAGAGTCGGCCATGTGGTAGGACAGGACGCCATCGATATCGGAGTTGGCGAGGCCTGCATCCTGAATGGCGGAGCGACTCGCCGCCAGTGCCAGTTGGAGGGGGCTGACGCCACTGCGGCGGGATATCTCGGTCATGCCTATCCCGCTCACCGCTGTCGCTCCGGCGAATGCTTGTCTTGTCATCTGCTCCCCTTGTAAACCAAGCGCTTGCTTGAGAGAATAGCGTCATGTGGACCCGAACAGCACCGGAACCTAGCGAACTTGCGCGTCCGTTCTGGGAAGGATGCAACGAGGGCCGACTACTGATCCAGCGGTGCCGTACGTGCGGAACCTTCATCCACCATCCCGAGCCTGAATGCACTCGATGCCGCGGAACGAATCTCTTCTTCGACGAAGTCAGCGGACGAGGACGCATAGACACGTTCACGGTGGTCCACCGAAGTTTCGTACCAGGCTACCAGGACATTACGCCCTACGTCGTTGGCTGGATTATTCTTCCGGAACAGAGAAACCTCAGAGTTTTCAGTGCGATTCTTGGTGAGGGCGTCACCGCCCGCGTAGCAATCGACGCTCCGGTAGAGGTTCGGTTCGAAGACGTCGCGGGGTTCGGAGCTGTTCCCGTGTTCGAGTTGACATAGACGGAAATGCAGCAATCACTGCCCCTCAGGGATCGTGAAGGCCAGTTGGAATGTACAGATCCGACGCCTCACTCGAGCTGACGCTGAACCGGCAGCCGCACTCCAGATAGAGAGGTGACGCAATGATGTATAGCGACGATGACGCAATGCTCGAGTTCGCCAAGCAGTGGTACCCATACGGTGGTGGCGAAGACAGCGACATATTTGTCGAGTTCGGCCTGCCGGCGAGCGCCTACTTCAGACGGCTTGCGAAACTGGTCGAGGGCTCCAGGGGTCGACGCCTCACGCCTGCGCAGATACAAGGCATCCGGACCGTCGTTCGGTCTCGTCTCGCCAGAAGGCAGACTGCGGCCTGACGCCGGAATTTTCCGGTACGGGTGATCAAGTCCCCACCGGGACGGTGTGAAACAGCGCCCCGACGACTTTGCCTCCACTCCGCGGACTCGACTGCGACGGTACACCGATCCATTCAGGCCAGGTTGCGACTAACGCCGGTGTCCTCGGGGTCAATCGCACATCACGCCAATGACTTAGGCCAACCGAAGTCCCGCACTAGACGACGAAAAGGACCACAAACTTGAGAATGGGATTAGTAGGACTCGGGAAGATGGGCCATAACATGCGAGAAAGGATGCGGAGCCGTGGCCACGACATCGTCGGTTACGATCCGCGCATAGGCTCCAGCGACGTCGATTCCCTTGCGGACCTGGTATCGCGTTTGGAGGCCCCCCGGATCGTCTGGGTCATGGTTCCGCACGGCCGGGCCACGCAGGACACCGTGCACACACTTGGGAATTTACTCGATCCCGGTGACCTCGTCATCGACGGCGGAAACTCGCGATTTACTGATGACCAGGCACACGCGAAGCGACTTGCGGCGCGAGGAATCGGCTACATCGATTGTGGGGTGTCGGGCGGTATCCGGGGGAAGGAACTTGGCTACGCGCTGATGGTCGGAGGCGAATCGGAGGACGTGGCGCGAGCCATGCCGCTGTTCGAATCGTTGCTGCCCGAGGGAGACCCAACGAAGTGCTTCGTGCACGCCGGACCGGTGGGTGCCGGCCACTTCGCAAAAATGGTCCATAACGGTGTCGAGTACGGTCTCATGCAAGCCTACGCGGAGGGGTACGAACTGCTGTGTGCCGAACACCTCGTGACCGACGTGCAGGGCGTTCTTCGAGCATGGACTGCAGGCACGGTCGTGCGCTCATGGTTGCTCGATCTTCTGGTCGAAGCGCTCGGCGCGGATCCCGCGCTCAGCGAGATCTCCGGCTACGTGGACGATTCGGGTGAGGGGCGGTGGACAGTCGAAGAAGCAATCGGTCATTCGGTTCCGGCTCCGGTGATCACGGCTGCACTCTTTGCACGGTTCTCCTCGCGTCAGCTCGACTCGCCCGCCATGAAAGCGGTGTCTGCCCTTCGTCAACAGTTCGGGGGACACGCAGTGCAGAAGGTCGCGTTGTGACAGAAACAGGCTCTCACCTCACAGGACTGGCAAAGGACCTCTCGATGTACAGAAGCGCGATCAATGCGGCATGGACGGACCTATCGATTGAACACAAAGAGATGTCCTCGCGTCATCTACGGGAACTCTTCGCCGAAGATCCGGCCCGCGGCAACGAGCTGACTCTCACCGCGGGTGATCTCTACATCGACTACAGCAAGAATCTCGTGACACGGGATACGCTCGAGCTGCTCATGGCTCTCGGCCGGGCTGCCGCACTCGAAGAACGCCGCGACGAAATGTTCGCCGGCGGGCACATCAACTCGACCGAGGACCGTGCAGTACTCCACACCGCGCTGAGACGCCCACCCGAGGATGAACTCTCGATAGACGGGCAGAACATCACGAATGACGTGCACGATGTCCTCGGTCGAATGGGGGACTTCACCGACCGTCTGCGCTCGGGTAGTTGGCGCGGTGCAACCGGTGAGCGCATCACCGCGCTGGTCAATATTGGAATCGGTGGATCCGACCTGGGGCCCGCCATGGTTCACAGTGCCCTTCGGACTTACAGCACCGAATCGTTGGATGTGCGCTTCGTCTCTAACGTCGACCCTGCCGACTTGACAGCAGCGCTACACGGTCTGGATCCGGCACGTACTCTATTTGTCGTTGCGTCGAAGACTTTTACGACGCTGGAGACGCTCTCGAACGCCGCTTGCGCGCGTCGATGGCTGACCGAATCGCTCGGCGAACAGGCGGTGGCGCAGCATTTCGTCGCGGTGTCGACGAACACGGAAGAAGTAGCCGCGTTCGGAATTGATCCCGTGAACATGTTCGGATTCTGGGAGTGGGTCGGTGGCCGATACTCCGTCTGTTCATCGATCGGCTTGGCGGTGATGGCCGCGATCGGGAAGGAACGATTCGCCGAGTTCCTCGCAGGCTTCCATCTGATGGACACGCATTTCCAGACGGCGCCGATTGAGCAGAACGCCCCTATGGTGCTGGGGTTGTTGAACGTGTGGTACGCGAGCTTCTTTGGTGCACAAACCCGCGCAATTCTTCCCTATGCACAAGACCTGGCGAGGCTCCCGGCATACCTGCAGCAGCTGGCTATGGAGTCGAACGGCAAATCTGTTCAGTTGGACGGTGAGCCGGTGCTGGTACCTACTGGGGCAATCCTATGGGGAGAGCCGGGGACGAATGGACAGCACGCCTTTCACCAATTGCTGCATCAGGGCACCACGCTTGTGCCGGCAGACTTGATTGGATTTGCCCATCCTGCAGTGGATCTACCTGCCATCGGCAGTTCGGCGACCATGCACGAGATTCTACTGAGCAATCTTCTCGCCCAATCGCAAGTCTTGGCCTTCGGGCGCACCGCCGAGGAGATCGAGGCCGAGGGAACGTTGCGTGATGTTATCGCCCACAAGGTAATGCCGGGAAACCGGCCCAGCACGACAATACTCGCGCCGATGTTGACACCGTCTGTTCTCGGCCAACTGATCGCACTGTATGAGCACCAAGTTTTCGTCGAGGGGTGCGTGTGGGGGATCAATTCGTTCGACCAGTGGGGGGTCGAACTCGGGAAAACTCAAGCCCTTGCGCTTCAGCCGGCCCTGACCGCGGCTGAAGACCCTGCAGACTACGTGGATTCCTCGACCGAGGCGCTCGTGAGCTGGATTCGCAGCACCCGAACATCCGTTTGAGCGCACGGGGCCACGTCAGCCCGCGATGAGCGGACTGACGTGGCTTTCGTGCCTAAACGCAGATCTGCGGCGGTACCCCTTACGATCATCCTCCGACAATCCACCCCACGTGCCATAGTGCTCTCCGGCCTCGATGGCGTGCGTCCTGCACCGAACTTGGACCGGGCATCGTTCGCAGACCTGTTTCGCTGCCTTCGCCCGTGCTGAACGCTCGCGGCCCCGTTCGTTTTCCGGGTGGAAGAAGAGCGCGGCATCCACTCCGCGGCACTGAGCCTGTAGTTGCCACTCCCACGCTTCGGAAGTCGGGGCGGGAAGCTTCATCGGAATCGGTGCGGGCATGATCGTCCTGTTCATCTCTCGTGCTGAGCTCACCACGGGGGCACGGCTTGCGAAGCGACATTTAAGCAAGCGATTGCTTGGTATAGTACAACGACGACGATGACTTTGTCCGCAACGACGAGACGCCCGCACAATGACTGTGCGGGCGTCTCGTCGAAGGGGGTGGGTCAGAAGTTGATCATGTGCCCGGCGAGACCGTGGATGGCCTCCTGCAGGGCTTCGCTGAGCGTCGGGTGCGTGTGCACGTTGCGGGCCAGCTCGTTGACCGTGAGGTCCCACTTCTGCGCGAGGGTCAGCTCGGGCAGCAGCTCGGAGACGTCGGGGCCGATGAGGTGTCCGCCGAGCAGTTCGCCGTACTTCTTGTCGGCGATCAGCTTGACGAAACCGGTCGGATCACCGAGGCCGTGCGCCTTGCCGTTGGCGGTGAACGGGAACGTCGCGACCTTCACGTCGTACCCCTCGTCCTTGGCCTGCTGCTCGGTCAGACCGAAGCTCGCGACCTGCGGCTGGCAGAACGTGGCCCGCGGCATCATCCGGTAGTCCTCGATCGGCAGCGTCTCGACGCCGGCGATCGTCTCGGCGGCCACGACGCCCTGCGCCTCGGCGACGTGCGCCAGCTGCAGCTTCATCGTGACGTCACCGATGGCGTAGATGTGCGGCACCGACGTCTGCATCGTGTCGGTGATGCCGATGGCACCACGATCGAGCTGCACGCCGGTCTTCTCGAGGCCGTAGCCCTCGACGCGGGGCGCGAATCCGACCGACTGCATCACCTTGTCGACCACGACGGTCTCGATGTCGCCGGACTTGTTGTTCTTGATCGAGACGGTGACCTTGCTGCCGTCGTCGTCGATGCTCTGGACGGCGGCACCGGTCTTGATCGTGACGCCGAGCTTCTTGTACTGCTTCTCGATCTCCTTGGAGACGTCCGCGTCCTCGTTGGGCAGCGCACGGTCGAGGAACTCGACGATCGTGACGTCCACTCCGTAGTTCTTCAGGACGTACCCGAACTCCATGCCGATCGCGCCGGCACCGACGATGAGGATCGACTCCGGGAGATCGCGGGTGAGGATCTGCTCCTCGTAGGTGACCACGTTTTCGCTGAGCGAGGTGCCCGGCAGCAGCTTGGTGGTGGAACCGGTGGCGATGATGGCGTTGTCGAACGTCACCGTCTCCGTCCCGCCCTTGGACAGCTCGACCGAGAGGGTGTTGGCGTCGGTGAACGACCCCTTGCCGTCGTACTCGGTGATCTTGTTCTTCTTCATCAAGAAGTGAACGCCCTTGACACGCCCGTCCGCGACCTTGCGGCTGCGGTCGTAGGCGGCGCCGAAATCGAAGGACGCCTCTCCCGAGATGCCGAACGTCTTGGCCTCTTTTGTGAAGAGATGCGCAAGTTCGGCATTGCGGAGAAGTGCCTTGGAGGGGATGCAGCCGACGTTCAGGCACACACCGCCCCAGTACTTCTGCTCGATGATGGCGGTGCTCAATCCCAGCTGTGCCGCGCGGATAGCAGCGACGTACCCACCGGGACCGGCTCCGAGGACAACGACGTCATAGTGTGAGGACACGGGTGATCTGATCCTGCAACTCTTGTTCGGATTTCATGGATGAAGAAGTGAGGGATACGACGACACCCGGTCGTGCGGAAGCTCGCAGGAGCTCCGCACGACCGTGGGATCGACAGGCCTTAGGTCAGCGCTTCCGTGGATTGCGATTTGCGACCGTGAGGCATGAGTAGCGTTGCGATAAGGCCGATTACCGCGAGCGCGGCCGCAAGGACGTATACCGTTGTGAAGCCGCTGCCACCGTAGATTGGCGATCCGTCGACCACCGTGGCGACATTGAGGGCCAATATCGCGAATCCGATCTGCACTGCAACAGCGCTTCCCAAGGATCCGACCACGTTGACCGTGCTGGCGGTAACTGCCTGAAGTCGTACGGGTGTTGCGGCGATGACGAGATTGGGGATTGCCGCGCTGATCAGACCTCCGCCAAATGCGTAGATGAGGTAGCCGACAAGGATGGGGACGAACTCCTTGTGCGAGAACGCGAGGAACAGGGAACCAGCAGCCATCAAGGCGAATCCGATCCAGTTCGGCAGGCGCGCTCCACGACGTTCGGCGAGATATCCCACGAGGAGCCCCATCAACACGGAGGCGACACCTGCAGGGGTGGTGATCCGCGCCATGAAACCGGCGGTCTCGCCGAGTCCGTATGTCAGCCCGAGTGCAATGGGGGTTTGCACGATGAACGACAACAGGACGAACTGCAAGGCAATGACGGCTTGGCCGGTGAACTGGGTGATCAAGGTAGTGACGATGGGGCGGCCGCGCAAAACCGACAGGTCGATCAGTGGGTGGTCGGACCGCTTGGCGTGCTGAATCCAAACGATGAAGGCCGCTATTGCAAGTGCGCCACACAGCAGGGTCTTCCACGACGTCCAACCCCATGTGCCGCCCTCGCCGATCCCGAACAGAACGACAGCGATGGTTGCGCCCAGAAGTAAGCCGCCGGTCCAGTCGATCTGGGTGGAGACACGGATCGGGGACTCTGGGACGACAAGGAGGACCAGGGCGCCGATAATCAGGGGGAAGATTGCGAGCGCGAAGAAGACGCCCTGGTAGCCGAAGTTGTCGATGAGCAGTCCGGCGAAGATCGGTCCGGTGATTGTGGTGACGCCGATACCGGCTGTCGCCAGACTGACGGCCACGGCGAGCATTCGCTTCGGGAAGATGTCACGCATCAGCGAGTACACGATGGGGACAATGGCAAGGCCGAAGCCTTCGACGGCGCGCCCGATCAACACGATGGGGAAGGTCGGGGCAAGAGCGACGATCAGTGACCCGAGCGCCATACAACCGGTCGTGATGAGCAGCCACTTCTTCTTGCCGTCACGATCGGCAAGCTTACCTACGAGTGGGGCGCTGATCGCGCCGGTCAGAGTGAATAGTGTTGATACCCAGGCTATATGGGGTGTCTGAAATGTTGCTGCCATGTTCGGCAGGGCTGGCGTGACCAGATTGAATGCATAGGCAACTTCTTCCGAGAGAAGTACCAGGATGACGAGGACGCCGATCCATCCAGCAGTCGATCTGTGTCCGACGCCTTCGGGTGGCAACATCGTGTCATTATCGAGCGTCTCCTGCGACGCACCGTCCGTGGGTGTAGCGGTCATCTTGCTTCCTGCATTTCTCTGACGGGAAAGGTGGGACGCTGATGCGCGGGGAGGTGCGCAGCGGTCGGAGGATCAGCGTCGCTCAAACCTTGTGATGTGAGGCACAGTAAGATGGAGCGATCGATTCTGTCAAGTGATCCACTAAGCAGACCGTGCGGGATTTTCTCTCGTCTCTCGGTGGTGCGCAGCTACAGGGGCATGCAGGTGGCGCTTGCGCGCTCTCGACCGGCCGCCATTTCGGAATGGAGCACCGGCAGGCGAATGGCTCAGACCCTGCCCTTGCGCATCAGGGTCTCCAGCCCGCCGGCCACGAAGTCGACAAGCACGTCAAACTTCTCATCCGACAGAGCGCGTGATTGGGCACCGCTGGCGTCCGACCATCGGGCGGCCATCACGATCAGGGTGTTGACCGTCAGAGACCAGTTGAGTTCGAGGCTGTCGTCGTCGGCGTGCGGGTACGCGCGCTCGAGCAACTTGCGAAGCAACTTCGCGGTGTCGTCTTCGACCGGAAACAGGCGCGGGTCGTTCGCCAGGCTCAGTTGGCCGCAGATGGTCAGCCACCGCACGCCCTTGTCGGGATCTTCTCCGAGGTACTTCCGGTATGGGATTGCGAGGAGGTTGACGATCTGCTTGGCATTCGGCGTTGCCCCTGAGTCGACCATGGCTGTCGTGAGCGCGTGAATGTGAGCGAGCACGTCGGCGCCGGCATCGATCAGTACAGCATCGAGGATCGCATCCTTGGATCCGAAGTGATAGTGAGCCGACGCCGCTCCGAGCCCTGCTTCGGCGTTGATGGCCCGAATGGACACCTTCTCGACGCCCTCTGAGGCAAACAGTTTGGTCGCCGCGTCGATGAGTGCACGCCGGGTGGCCGCTCCATCGCGAGGATTGGATCGAGGCACGGTTTCGCCTTTCGTTGGTGGGATAGGTGATCATATCGCGTGATCCACACGCCGGTATTACTGCAGCTCATGAGCGATTTTTGAAGGGCGCGAGAGGGGGACGCAGCGATCTAAAACAATTCCGCACTTGATTGAATCACTCGATCCACTTACTCTGATCTGTGACTGCAGACACAGACGTCCTGTGGACGTGCTGTGTCGAGAAAACAAGAGGTGCCACCAATCCGGTATCTCTCACGAACTACGCAAAAGGAGGCCACGATGGCGTCGCCGCACAGCGAGCACCGGCCGGAAGCTTCCGTATCACCGACGGTGAGCACGGAACTGCTGCTGGAAATGTTCACCGTCATCGCCCGAGCCCGCGCCGTCGAGGACGCGGTATCTGTGCACATTCGGGATCACGGCTTCGCGGGATTCTGGCATCCAGGCAAGGGGCAGGAAGGCGCCGTGGCGGGCGCTGTCGCGGCGATGGCCCCCGACGACTACCTCTTTTACCAAGGTCGAGGAGCGACGTGGCCGCTCGCAAAGGGAATGGGTCTCGCACCGATCATCGGCGATCTCCTCGGTAAGGTAACCGGCTCGACCGGCGGTAAAGGCGCCGGCGTGCCCCACTGGGCCGATCCGGCCCTCGGAATCATGGGCGAGGGCGCAACACTGGGGTCGGTCTATCCGGTAGCGGCCGGCGCGGCCCTCTCGGCGCAGATGCGCGGAACCGATCAGATTGCCCTCGCGGACTTCGGTGACGGGACAGCCGCGCGCGGCACCTTCCACGAAAGCCTGCTCGAAGCTGCACGATGGCGCCTGCCCTTGGTCTACTTCTGCGAGAACAACGGGATCTCCGTGTCGACCACGTTCGACTCCGTCAGCCCGACCAAAACGATCGCCGAGCGCGCATCCGCATACGGCATCCCGGGAGTCCGCGTAGACGGCCATGATGCCGTCGAGGTCTACCTTGCCGTGAAGGACGCGATCGATAGGGCCCGGGCCGGCCAGGGTCCCTCCCTGATCGAAGCTGTCGTCACCCGTGTCGGGGGCCACTGGGAAGGTGACGCTCAGAAGTATCGGCCTGCCGACTTCCTCTCCACGTATACGGATCCGTTGGAAGTCATGCGTAAGCGAATCGACTCGGCCACGGCCGATCGAATCATCGCAGACGCGAAGTCCGAGGTGGCGCAAGCGCTTCTCGAAGCCGAAGCCGCTCCGCTGCCTGATCCCTCCGTCATCCTCAAGGACGTGTTCGCATGACCACCACGACACCCGCACCCGCCAACGCTCCTGGATCTACGACCGTTCTCAGCTACGAGGCTGCACAGGGCGCCGCAATCGCTGAAGAGATGCGGCGTGATGACTCGGTCTTTCTGATGGGGCAGGACATTGCTTCCGGCGGCTTCTTCGGCGGCACCCGTGGCCTCGTCGAAGAGTTCGGGCTTAGCCGGATCCGGAACACCGGAATCACCGAAGCGTTCATGGTGGGCGCGGCCGCCGGAGCAGCGATGACCGGCATGCGGCCGATCGTCCAGCTTGGATTCGCAGATTTCAGCTTGATTGCCGGCGACGAGATTTTCCAGAAGCTCGGCAAGTGGCGGCACATGCACGGTGGTCAATTCGAGTTGCCGGCCGTCATCATCATGCCGATCGGGCCGAGCGGCGGTGCGGGCCCGGAGCATTCGGGATCCATGGAAATGCTGCCGATGCACTTCCCCGGTCTGAAGGCAGTCGTACCGTCCAACCCGGCAAACGCGAAGGCGCTCCTCAAGGCGGCTATCCGCGACCCCAACCCGGTGCTCTACTACCCGAGCAAGCAGCTCAACTTCAAGCGCGGTGAGGTGTTCACCGATCCGGAGTACGTGCTGCCGCTGGGCAAGGCCACCATCGCCCGCGAGGGATCGACGGTCAGCGTCATCAGCTACGGCTGCATGGTGCCGCGGGCACTGGAAGCTGCGACGGTACTGGCATCGGAGGGAATTGAGCTCGAGGTCGTCGACCTCCAGACGTTGGTGCCCCTCGACCGCGAGACGATCATCAACTCTGTTGTCAAGACAGGTCGGGCGATGATCGTGCACGAAGCTCCCCGAACGGCTGGTCCGGGTGCCGAGATCGCGGCACTGATCCAGGAACGGTGCTTCTACTGGCTTGAAGCGCCGATTGCACGGCTCGGTTCAGTCGACGCACCGATTCCCGCGAGCCGATTCCTCGAGGATCACTGCTTCCCGAGTGTCTCCGACATCGTCGAGACGGCCCGACACCTAGTCCGCGACTGACCTTTCGAAAACGAGGACGTTCTCACTATGCTCGAACTTACCGATATCCACATGCCCCACATGGGTTCCGTGGAATTCGCCCTACTGACCGAATGGTTGATCAAGCCGGGCGAGGAAGTCAACGAAGGCGATGCCTTATGTGAGGTATCGACCGACAAGGTCGACACCGAAGTGGAGTCACCCGAATCGGGTATCTTGATCAGCTACGTCGCCTCGATTGAGCAAGAAGTTCCGGTGGGCGACGTCATCGCACGATTCGCCCCGGTCGACAGTGACCCGGACCAGGTGGCCCGCGCGATTGCGGCCGCGAGCGGCGAACAGGGCGGCGATGTCGCAGTTGCGCCGTCGCCGGCCGCTTCACCTTCGCCGTCGACAGTGGCGACCCCAGTGACAGGCTCACAGGGCACCCCGGCAGTGGTATTCGAAGAATCGAAGCCCCCGACCGACTCCCTCGTTCTCGCTGCATCATGGTTCTCACCGGTCAACCGGCCACCTGCAGGGGCACGCCGAGCCAGCCCGGCAGCAGCTCAGGACCAGCGGTCCGCGGGTGAACTCGCAAGCAAGAGTGGGTTTCTCCAGGCGCAACAATCAACACCCACAGTGCCCGCGGGATACGAGGACGTCGCGTACTCGGCAACGGAGCACACCAGGCTGCGGCGCGCGATCGCCAAGAATCTCACGGAATCGTGGAACACCGCCCCCCAGCTCACCGCGCAGGTCGATGTCGACTTCTCCGCGGTCGCTGTTGCCCGCGCCAAGCTGAATCGTGATCGAGCCTCACGCGGCGAAGCCAAGCTCAGCTACCTTCCCTTCATTGCCGTCGCGCTCTGCAAGGCAATTGCTGAGCACCCTGTCGTCAACGCCACCTTCACCGATACCCACCTGCTGCAATGGCAGGCAGTCAACCTGGGCATCGCCGTAGACACGCCGGACGGTCTTCTGGTTCCAGTTATCCATGATGCACAGTCCTTGTCCCTCGCTGAGCTGGCCAATGCCATTGCCGAGACGAGCGCCGCTCTCGCCAACGGCGCAGGACGACCGGAAGATCTCGCCGGCGGAACGATCACCATCAGCAACTCCGGCAGCGTCGGCGGGGTCGTCTCGACCCCCATTCTCACGAAGCCTCAGGTTGCCTCGCTCGGAGTCCCGGCAATCGTCCGCACACCCGTCGCGCGCCGAAGCGCCGACGGCACCTCCGAGCTATTGACCATTCGCCCGATCGCACGCCTCGGGCTGACCTTCGACCACCGTGCCTTTGACGGCGCCGAGGCATTGCGTGCCCTGATCAGTGTCCAGAAGACGCTCGAGAACTGGCCTTCGGAGGGCTGATGGCTAACAGTGACGTGGTAGGAGGGAACCGATGAAGGCTGTCGTTCTTCGGCAGGGGACCATCATCGCGACTGACGTTGCAGAACCGGTAGCTGGTCCCGGCCAGCTTCTCGTCGAGCCCCTCGCCGCAGGTGTGTGTGGCAGTGATCTGTCGGCATGGCAACACACCGACGACTTTCTCGCCGCACATCTCGAGGCCGACGTTCTCGGAGAAGTGTTCGATCCGCGCCGCGACGTCGTCTTGGGCCACGAATTCACAGCCCGGATACTCGAGCTCGGCCCCGACGTCACCGACTACGACGTCGGGGACCGCATCGTCGCTCTCCCGTGGATCGTGACGGCCGATGGAACGACCCACACGGTCGGCTACTGCGATACCTCTCCGGGAGCTCTCGCCGAAAGAACAGTCGTTCAAGCGGGCGGGCATCTGAAGATCCCGGAAGGCATCGATCCCATCACGGCGGCTGTGACCGAGCCGCTCGCCACAGGCGTCAACGCAGTGCTGCGCTCAGGAATTCGGTCAGGGGCGGCTGCGGTGGTGACTGGCTGCGGTCCGGTTGGGCTTGGATCGGTCATCGAACTCGCGGTGCGTGGAATACACCCGATCGTCGCTTCGGATCCATCTGCTCGGCGCCGAGAGCTTGCGCTCGCATATGGCGCCGACGTGGCAGTCGATCCATTGCAGACGGACCCGATGGAGGCGCTGAAAAACGAAACTGACTCCACCGCTGAGACGTTCGTCTTCGAAGCCTCCGGCGCCAAGGACATCCTCCGAAAGCTGATGACCTCCGCACCGAAGTACACACGGATAATAATCGTCGGCTCGGCGATGCGCCCGGAGACAATCCGCCCGGTCACCGGAATCCTGAAGAATGTCTCCCTCGAGTTTGTCGGTGGACCCGGACGAGGCGAACAGACCTACGAAGCATTCGAGCGGACGTTCGACCACCTCGTCACCGGGCGGTTCAACCCGTCTCTCATGGTGACCGGGTACGCCAGCCTCGACGCGGTCCACGACGTATTCGCGGCACTCAGGCCGACCGCGGGCACGATCGACCACGTGAAGATCCTCGTTCGGAACGAGCTTCCCGCGGGCACGGGCATCGTCGCCAACCCCTGAAACACCCATATTGCTAACGATACTGAGGAACCTATGAACCAGGTCGACGAGATCGCGCGATCCGCGCCCTTCAATCTCGCCCACGTGCGGAGCAAGCTCGAGGAACTCTTCGAACTGGATCCCTCCGACGAACTCGCGGTACGTCTGCTCGCCGGTGGGCGATCGAACTTGACGTTCGAACTCGCCAGCTCGAACCGGAAGTGGATCCTGCGCCGGCCGCCGATCGGGCACCGCCTCGAAACCGCACACGATATGCAGCGTGAGGTCGCCGTGCAGCGGGCACTGGCCAACAGCCCTGTTCCGGTTCCGCGCATCGTGTACGCCGACGATGCCGCACCGGATGCGGGGGGAAGCTTCTACATCATGGACAAGATCGACGGCGAGGTCCTTCGCACGGACAGCGACTTCAGCGAGGTCGACCCGACCCAACGCGCGGCCCTGTCCTACCAGTACATCGACTGCCTCTCGGCGCTGCACACTCGCGACTACGACTCGCTCGGCCTGACCACGTTCGGTCGGCCGGCGGGCTTCCTCGAGCGGCAGGTGCGACGCTGGCGGAAGCAACTCGCCGCGTCGAAATCCCGAGAGCTGCCGGTGCTCGAAGAGCTGGGAAGGCGGCTCGGCGAGCGGCTGCCGCAGCATTCCGAGGCCTCGATCGTCCACGGTGACTTCCGCTTCGACAATATGATTGCGCGGATCGGCGAGCAGCCGACGATCGCCGCCGTGCTCGATTGGGAGATGTCCACTCTCGGTGACCCCCTCACCGATCTCGGCTTGGTGCACCTGTTCTGGTCCGGATGGGAGGGCATCACCAACCCCATTGCCGGCACTCCGTCGACGCACCCCGGATACCCCTCCTTCGACGACCTCGTCGAGCGCTACGCACGGACCACCGGATTCGATGTCAGCGAGTTGGGCTGGTACTCGAGCTTCGCCTTCTACAAGATGGCTGTCATCTTGGAGGGCATCCATCTTCGTTTCGTCAACGGCGAGACGGTGGGGGATGGGTTCGACGACATCGGTTCGATGGTCCAGCCGCTCGCGGAGCGGGGCTTCGAGGCCCTCCCCTGACCTGCCCCACCCCACTCCCGGGATTGGCGACGTGACCACTCCGACCGTGAATACAAGGACCAAGGACTGACATGGAGTTCACCTTCGACTCGACCACCCAGCAGATGTGCGATCGGGTCTCGGCATTCATGGAAGAGTTCGTCTTCCCCGCCGAAAAGCACTTCCACGACGACCCCGCCGCCGGGGACCTGCAGTGGGAACGACCGGCGATCATGGCGGATCTGAAGAAGGAAGCCAAAGCGCAGGGCCTGTGGAACCTGTTCCTCCCACATGATCCGCGCGGCGCCGGACTGTCCAACCTGCAGTACGCCCCGATCGCCGAACTGACCGGGTGGAGTCCGGAGGTGGCTCCGGAAGCATTCAACTGCAATCCTCCCGACACCGGAAACATGGAACTGCTCAGCCTGTTCGGCACCGACGAGCAGCAGCAACGGTGGCTCGAGCCCTTGCTTGACGGCACCATCCGATCTGCCTATTGCATGACCGAGCCCGACGTCTCATCATCGGATCCGTCGAATCTGACCACGACCATCACCGACGAGGGCGATCACTGGAAGATCGATGGCCGAAAGTGGTGGTCGACCGGCGCCATGAGCAGTGACTGTCAGCTTCTGGTAGTGATGGGCGTGTCCGACCCGGACGCGGATCCTCGCTCGCGACACAGTCTGGTACTCGTGCCCCGAGACACACCGGGCCTGACCTTCGTTCGGGGGCTGTCGATGTTCGGCTTCACGCACGGAGCCCACGGTGGGCATGCAGAAGTCCGCTTCGACGACGTTCGTGTGCCCAAGCGGCACCTGCTCGGTGAACGCGGGCGCGGGCAGGCACTCGCCCAGGCCCGACTCGGTCCCGGCCGGATTCACCACTGCATGCGCATGATCGGAATGGCCGAGCGCGCCATCGAGTTGATGTGCCGCAGAGCGGACGAGCGGACCGCGTTCGGCAAACGACTCGCTGATCAGGGGATCGTCCAGCATTGGATTGCCGAGTCACGCGTCAAGATCGACCAGCTCCGCCTGTTCGTCCTCCGAACTGCATGGCTGATCGACACCGTGGGTGCGCGGGAGGCGCGAACCGAGATTTCCGCGATCAAGGTCGCGGCCCCCGACGCGGTCGGCTGGGTCCTCGACAAGGCGATCCAAGTCCACGGCGCCGGTGGAATGACACAGGATCACCCGCTGGCGATGCTCTGGGCCCAGGCCCGCACCATGCGCTTCATCGACGGTGCCGACGAGGTTCACCGCATGGTGCTGGCGACCCGCGAACTCCGCAAGCACGCCACCCAGTCCGATCAACCATCCTGATATCGAGGAGATCCGTAGTGTCCGCAAGTGTCATCGTCGCCGGTGCCCGCACCCCGATCGGGAAACTTGGTGGAGCGCTGAGCCCACTCACGGCAGTGGAACTCGGTTCACATGCCATCGCCGCCGCTGTGCAGCGCGCGGGGGTCGTCGCCAACGACGTCGATAGCGTCATCATGGGCACCGTGGTGCAAGCTGGGATTGGTCCGAACCCCGCGAGGCAATCCGCCGTAGCCGCGGGGCTACCGATGACCGTGCCCGCAACAACCGTGAACAACCTGTGCCTTTCCGGTCTGCAAGCCATCATTTCTGCCGACCACCTGATCCGTTCGGGAGACGCTGATGTCGTCGTTGCCGGCGGAATGGAATCGATGTCCAACGCCCCCTACCTCGCGCGGGGTGCGCGCAAAGGCTACCGCTATGGCCCGCACCCTCTCGAAGATGCCCTGGATCGTGACGCGTTGACCTGTGCGTTCGATCAAACGTCAATGGGCGCAGCGACAGAGCGGTACCAAGCAGCGGAATCCTTCACCCGGGTCGAGCTCGATGCCTTTGCTGCACAATCACACCGGCGTGCCGCGGCGGCGACGGCAAATTCCACCTTCGCAACTGAGATCGTCCCCGTCGAAATTTCATCACGACGGGGAAACACTACGATCACAGCCGACGAAGGGATTCGGCCGGACACCACGCTGGAGTCACTCGCACGCCTGAAACCGGCCTTCGCCGCGGACGGCACCACAACGGCGGGATCCTCATCTCAATTGTCGGATGGCGCTTGCGCATTGGTCATCATGCGAAAAGAGGTCGCTCAGGCGCGGAACATCGAGTGGCTGGCTGAGATCAGGTCACACGCACTCGTCGCGGGCCCAGACACCTCGCTACTACACCAGCCCTCGAACGCCATCGCCGAAGCGATCCGACGAAGCAAGACAATCGCCCTGACAGACCTCGACCTCATTGAAGTCAACGAGGCATTCGCAAGTGTCGCGATCGCATCCATGCGCGACCTCGAAATCACCGACGAAGTGGTCAACGTCAATGGCGGTGCGATCGCACTCGGTCACCCAGTCGGCATGTCAGGCGCCAGAGTGACTCTCACACTCATGCACGCACTTCGGCGCCGAGGAGGCGGTCTAGGAGCTGCCGCACTCTGCGGAGGCGGCGGGCAGGGAATCGCCATAATCCTCGAGTCGCCACGCGGCGCAGCACCGAATTAGCAACAGCTGAACGCAAAGAACGCCCTCAACATTTTCGAGCAGGAGAAGCACTGTGAATATTAGAGATTCCGCCGCATTGGTCACCGGAGCGGCCTCGGGCCTCGGCGCCGCCACCGCCAAGCGTCTCGCCGGCGCCGGAGTCACCGTGTTCGGACTCGACCTGCAGCAGTCCATCGAGCGCGCCGGCGACAATGTCCCTGACGGCGTGACCCTCCTCGCCACCGACGTCACCAGCGGTGACGAGGTCCAGGCCGCGATCGAGAAGATCGTCGAGTCGGGTCTGCCGCTGCGCATCGTCGTCAACTGCGCCGGCGTCGGCTGGGCTGGGCGCATCCTGTCGAAGAAGGGCCCGCACGACCTCGAACTGTTCCGCACCATTCTCACGGTCAACCTGCTCGGCACGTTCAACGTGATGCGCCTCGCCGCGGACGCCATCGCCAAGACCGACACCGTCGACGAGTCCGGGCAGCGCGGCGTCATCATCAACACCGCGTCCGTCGCCGCGTTCGAGGGCCAGATCGGGCAGATCGCGTACTCCGCGTCCAAGGGTGGCGTGCACGGCATGACCGTCCCGGCCGCTCGCGACCTCGCGCAGTTCGGCATCCGCGTCAACACCATCGCCCCCGGCATCATCGACACCCCGATGCTCGCCGGGGTCACCGACGAATACCGCAAGGGCCTCGAAGCGGGCGTGCCGTTCCCCTCGCGCCTCGGTCAGCCCGCCGAGTATGCACAGCTCGCTCAGATGATCGTCGAACACGACTACCTCAACGGTGAGACCATTCGTATGGACGGCGCCCTGCGCATGGCGCCCCGCTAACTCGGTCAAGACATTACTCATATATGGAAAGGGGAGCATCCGTGAGAAGACCGGTCGCAAGCGCTGTGCGCCCGGATGCCGACCTGCAAGAGATTCGGCGCCGTCTGGTTGAGTCAGGTGATCTTGACGAAAGTGCCGCCCTCAGCCTGCGAAGCACTATTGATTCTCGGCTCGGTCGGGGCTACTCGATAGACGGTGGAGGACAGCACTGGGTCCTCCACCGGGCTGACGATGATCACGACGGAATCGAGACAGAGCTCTCAGTACAAGTAGCGCTCGGTGGTGCGGCGGTCGTACCAGTACCGGACATCGTTCAGCGTGGTACAGGAGCATCTCGCTACTACCTTGCTCGGAGAGTCGCCGGGACAGTACTTCGAACGGACATTGATCTGGATGCGGTTCCAGTACCACTACGGAACGCACTGGGGTATCAATTCGTTGACTCATTGACCTCGGTTCACGGTGTCGACCTAACCGGGACCGGCCTTGATCGACTACGCGCTGACGAACCGAGTCTGGAAGTTCACTTGGCGCAGGTGCACGAAAGCCTTGAAAGAGCAGGTATTACTGCTCGCCCCGATCTCCGGGAACTGTTCGACTCCCTCGCGGCGACCATCCCAAGATCTGGCCGATCCGTCCTTCGCCATGGCGACTACCAACTCCGTAATGTCGTCTGGCAGCTCGCGGATGCCGTTCGAGTTTCCGCCGTTTTAGATTGGAGATATGCGACGGTGGGCGACCCGTTCGTCGACCTTGGTGTCGCGCAGGTCTTCTGGTCAGGCCTACATGGCGTGAGAAATCGGCTGTTCGGGTGCCCCAGCGCTCACCGCGGTTATCCGTCGTTCGAGCAGCTTGTTGAGCGATACAGCGAACGAAGCGGTTTCCGGATTAGTTCCACTGAGATGTCGTGGTACTACGCTTTCGGATTCCTCGTGGTGGCCGCTCGAATCTGCGGCTCCGGTAGGCCATCGTCACCCACTGGCACACTTGGTCACGTGGGGATGGAAGCAGTGATCACACCATTGGTGACACGTGGAATCGCAGCAATCGAGGGAAACATTCTCTCCACTGCGAGCTGTAGGTGAAGCACGCCGGGCATGAGAAAGTACAGGTTGACGCGATGAACGCAATGGATCAAAGGCCAAGCGCGGATGGCCGGAAACTGCTCCGCATCGAGGTCCGCAATGCGGAGACTCCGATCGAACGCAAACCGAACTGGATCAAGACGAGAGCGAAGATGGGCCCGGAATACTCCGAGCTCGAGAGCCTCGTCAAGCGCGAGGGTTTGCACACCGTCTGCGAAGAAGCCGGCTGCCCCAACATCTACGAATGCTGGGAAGACCGCGAAGCGACCTTCCTCATCGGCGGGCAGCAATGCACCCGCCGCTGCGACTTCTGCCAGATCGACACCGGCAAACCCGACGACCTCGACCGCGACGAACCCCGCCGCGTCGCCGAATCCGTCCAGGCGATGGGACTGCGCTACTCGACCATCACCGGCGTCGCCCGCGACGACCTCCCCGACGGCGGCGCCTGGCTCTACGCCGAAACCGTCCGCCTGATCCACCAGCTCAACCCCGGCACCGGCGTCGAACTGCTCATCCCCGACTTCAACGCCAAGCCCGATCAGCTCGCCGAGGTGTTCTCCACCCGCCCCGAGGTGCTCGCCCACAACGTCGAAACCGTCCCGCGCATCTTCAAGCGGATCCGGCCCGCGTTCCGCTACCAGCGCAGCCTCGACGTGATCACCGCCGCCCGCGAAGACAACCTCGTCACCAAGTCCAACCTCATCCTCGGGATGGGCGAAACCCCCGACGAGGTCACCCAGGCGTTGCACGACCTGCACGACGCCGGCTGCGACATCATCACCATCACGCAGTACCTGCGCCCGTCGCCGCGGCACCACCCCGTCGAGCGGTGGGTCAAGCCCGAGGAATTCGTCGAGCACTCCAAGACCGCCGAGGAGATCGGCTTCGCCGGCGTCATGGCCGGACCGCTCGTCCGATCCTCCTACCGCGCCGGCCGTCTCTACGCGCAAGCGAAAGAAATTCGTACAAAGCTCATTTCGCCAGTCAGGGAGGCCTCCCAATGATGAACGATTCCATCATCGAGGACGCCCAGATCCTTGAATTCGCCCGCCGATGGCTCCCCTACGGGGGAGGAAACAGCGGGGATCTCCTGGTCGAGTTCGGGATGACGCCCGCATGCTACGTGGCTAGACTCGGCAAGATTCTCGACGGACCGACGGCACGCCACCTGGAGCCCCACGTCCGCGTCCGGCTGCGTGAATTCATTACGAACCACGCACGCCGCGCACGCTGACGAGAATGCCTGCTCACGGCACCCAGGAAGGCCTGCGTGGACTCCACGCAGGAGCTGAGTGAAGTGGCAGGGGCTGGAAGGCCGTGCGGTCCCGGCGGCAACCGCACGGCCTTTCCGTCTAACGCCCCTTCATCTGTTGCGCCACTCTCAACGCTCTGACAGACAGAATGACCTCTGTGGTGGTGCCCTGGTGAACCTAGCGGCACACACCTTTGGCGATCGATTCCCGCGACGCAGTGGATCGTGCTAAAGCTGTGGTCAGTGCACCGTTGTTGAACCCTCGACCACCCGACCGCGTCTGACGCCGACCGAAATTGCAGCTCCAAGCAGCGAGATGATCGCACCGACCCACATGGTTGTGTGCATGCCGTGCATAAATGTCGTCTCCGTCGCGTTGTGCAGGGCTGCGAGTATCTCGGGAGTGACGTGTGTTGGCAGGGGAGTGGCGCCTTGCGCCACCGAACGCACGGCTTCGCCCGACAGTTCTTCGGAGATCGTGGATGGAATGCCATTGTCGCCCATGGCGGGTCCGAATTTGGCCCCGACTGCGGATGCCATCACTGCGCCGAGGACGGCCGTTCCTAGGATGCCGCCGATTTGGAGCGATGTTTGGTGCACCCCGGCTGCGGGGCCGGCATCAGTGACGTCGGCGTTGCCGAGGATGGCCTGCACAGATGAAGTCATGACCAGTCCGACTCCGAGCCCGAGGACGGTGAAGGGAATGGCAAGTGCGAGGTACCCAGTACGCGGTTCAACGCCGGTGAAGAGCGCAAACCCTATTGCACTGAACAGCATTCCCACAAATAGTGGAGGGCGGGGACCATAGTTCTTGATGACCCAACCGCAGCTGCTCGACGCGACGACATTCGCGATGCTCATCGGCAAGATATGCAGGCCGGCGGCCATCGGTGAGTCTCCGTTGATCTGCTGCAGAAACAGGAGCACGAAGAATAGTGAACCCACCAGGGAGAAGAACGAGATGACGGTCAGCAGGACACCGAGGGATATCGAGCGATCGGCGAACAACCGCATCGGGATAAGCGGATCGACAGCTCGACGTTCGGCCAAGACGAATGCGACTCCCGAGAAGATGCCCGCAAGCAATAGTCCGATGACCAGCCAGTTGGTCCAGCCGATCTCCGGTGCCTGGATCAGGCCATAAGTGATCGGAAGCAACGCCGCCGCGAGTAGCGCGGTACCCGCCAGGTCGAAGGGAGTGGAGTCGGCGCCTGTCGAGTTCCGAGTGGGAAGCACCCTCAACCCGACAGCGAGAGAGACCACCGCGATGGGAACATTGATGAGAAAGGCCCACCGCCAACTTGTGTGCTCGATGAGCAAGCCACCAATGAGAGGGCCTGCAGCGGAGGACGCGCCGATCAACGACGCAAACAACGCTAAAGCTTTCGGTAGAGATTCCGCGGGGAAAAGGGTGCGGAGGAGGGCGAGCGCGTTGGTGACGATCAAGGCGCCGAAGAGTCCCTGCCCCAGCCGTGACGTGATCACCATTCCGACGCTTTGTGACACCGCAATGCCCGCGGATGCGATTCCGAATCCCACAATGCCGGTCAGGAAGACGGTGCGTCGGCCGAAACGATCGCCGAGCTTTCCGGAGAGGACCAGAGTTGCTGCCATCGCCAGTAGGTAGATGTTGGTGATCCACTGTAGGCCAGACAGGCTGGCACCCAGGTCGAGTGCCAGAATGGGGTTCGCGACCGCGGTAATGGTGCCGTCGAGTGAGACGATGAGGACTCCGAGTGCGATGGCAACCATGGCGATCCATGGATTCGATCGCGCAGACAGCTCGGAGACGGCTGGCGATGGGAGCTTACTTCCCGTGGTAGTCACGCGGGGCGTTTCCTTCTGAGGGTGGTTGGTTAGCGCACGTGTGGGGGCTCGCCCGCAGACTGCAGTGCCGGCAGCAGCGAGGCGATGCACGTGTCGAGGGTGTTGATCAACATTGGGACGGTGCCGGCGGTCCGGCGCCACGTCGTGACCGCGACTCGCGAGGCGCCGGCGAAGGCTGCAACGACCAATCGCGGCCCGAGGTCGCCGCTGGACCGGAAGACCGGCCTCGTTTCTAGGGTTGCGACCAGGAGTTCTTCTTGGCTGTAGCCGCGCTGGAGGTTCGCGGCCATCAGTCCTGGGTGGGACTCGACGAAAGCCTGCAGTGCAAGATAAGTCTCGGATTGGCCGGACGATTCCAGCCATGCCCAGGCTTTGGCCAACGCATGCCGAAGACTCTCCAGAGGCGCTTCGTCGTGGGGCCGGGCTTGGACGCTCTGGAGGAAGTGGTTGTCCAGGTCCGTGAGAAGCGCCAATGCCAGTCCTTCCTTCGTGTGGAAGTAGCGATAGGTGGTGCGGGGCGACACATTTGCAGCTGCGGCGACCTGCTCGACCGTGACCGCATCGAACCCGTCCTCGAGGAAAAGTTCGACAGCGGTCTGGGCAAGAACTTCCCGCGTTCTCATCGCGTTTCGGGCGCGCTGTCCGGTTGAAGGCACGAACGAATTTTGGCAGTCACTGCCAAATAGTGCAAGTTGACGAGACTGGATGGACGGGGTGCCCGGTAGGTGATGCGTTGACAGTGAGCATGTGAGCGCATACATTTCCTGACCAAGCACTTGTTCAAGTAAGGAGTGGGGTGGATACTCTCGTCGCGCTGTCATTCAGCGCCGCCGCATACGGTGCGGTCCTTGCTTTGGCCGCACTGGGATTTCTGGTCCTGTACAAGGCAACCGGGGTAGTCAACTTCGCTCACGGGGACCTGATCACCTTGAGCGGCTACATTGCGCTCTGGTTCATCACCGACCTCGACTCAACTCCGGTCGTCGGATACGTGCTCGCGGTTGGCATCATGTTCCTCATCGGCATGGGCCTCGAGCGACTGGCGTATGCCCCTCTGCGACGCCGACCACATCTCACCGTCCTGATCGCCACCTTGGCTGCAGCCCTGGTGATCCGTGCGTTCATCTCACTGTGGCAGGGCAGCACGCCGCAGCGACTACCCTCCCCGGCGGACGGCCAGGTCGTAACGGTGTTGGGGGCACCCATTGCCGGACAACGGATTCTCATCCTCGTCGTGGCGCTGCTGTGCATCGCTGCAGTAATGTACATATTCGGTTACAGCAGTTTCGGTCGTCAGCTGAGAGCGCTGGCGAGCGACCCTGAGACCGCGGAAATGTATGGAGTCCGCACCGGCCGGATCAGCCTTGTCGCGTGGGGCTTGTCTGCGGGGCTTGCAGCGCTGGCCGGGATATTGGTCGCGCCCCTGTCGAGTCTCGACCTGAATTTCGGGTTCACGATCATGCTGGCGGCGTTCGCGGCCGCTGTTCTCGGCGGCTTCGGCAACTTGTGGGGCGTGCTCCTCGGGTCGTTGCTCATCGGGACGATCCAGTATCTCGTCGGCGGCTATGTCCTTCAGGACTACGCGTCGATCCTGCCGTACGTTGCGATGCTTGCCATTCTCGGCCTGCGGCCTCAGGGCCTTCTCGGTCGAACGGTGGTGCGCTTGTGACGACAGATCGATTGATGCGAAGGGCAAGCAGCGTGCGTCAGCGAGGCCAGTACACAACTCTTGCCGTGGTGATACTGCTGGTACTGTCTGTGTCGCAAGCTGTCACAACGGGGAGTTCGACCAATCTTGTGAACTTGTGGCTCGTGTACTCGATTGCTGCACTGGGTTTCTACTGGATCTTCGCGCTGGGGGGAAGGTTCGCATTCTCCCAGACATTCATGATGGCACTGGGTGGATACACCACCGCCTTCTTCGACCGTAATGGCGTTGGTTTTCTCGGGTGCGTGCTGGGCGCGATGGTCGTGACAGCGGTGGCCGCCTTCGCGGTGGGGGCAGTTCTCTGGCGTGCCGAGCATTTCTACTTCGCGCTCGGCACACTGGCCGTCACCGAGATCGGGGTAGTGCTGTTCGGCAAGACATCGACGTTCACCGGTACTAATGGGAACATCACCGGAATCGGCTACCCGGTCGTCTTCGGGCAGGAACTGAGAACCGACGGCCAAGTGTTCTGGCTGCTTGCGGCAGTGTTGGCGCTGCTCCTTCTCCTCGCTGTGTGGCTCAAACGATCCCCGGTTACCCGTGATCTCACAGCAGTTCGTGAGATGCCCACGGTTTCGAAAACCCTTGGTGTTCCCGTTGATGCGCTGCGTATGACGACCTTCGTTGCCGGCTCTGCCGTAGGTGGACTCGCAGGAGCATTGATTACGCACTGGCAAGGATTCATCGGAGTCGATTCGTTCGGCCTGAACCTCGGAATCGGGCTGTTCCTCGTGGTCATCCTCGGGGGACTGGCGTCACATTGGGGGGTCCTCATCGGTGCGGCCTTTTACGTGGCCGTCCCAGAGTTGCTCGCCGGACTTCAGCAGTACATGTCCATCCTCTACGGAGCCCTGCTACTGGTCGTCATCCTAGTCTTCCCGAGCGGGCTCATCGGAATCTTCGACTCCCTCAAGTCTCACCGTGTGCGCACCATCAGCAGATCGACCGAATCATGACTGCGAAAGCCACGGAGCTGAGTGTTCGTAATCTGTCCGTTCGCTTCGGCGGCGTGGTCGCCGTCGACGATGTGTCGTTCGAGGTTGCCCAGAACGAGATCGTAGGCCTGGTTGGGCCGAACGGCAGTGGCAAGACCACCCTGTTGAATGCTCTCAGCGGGGTGGTCCGAGCTGGCGGTCGCCTGAGTGTCGCAGGTAACGAGATCACCCTTGGGCGCCCGGTACAACCCCGGCGCGCGAAGTTGATACGGGTGTTCCAATCTCCGCAGCTGTGCCCGGAACTGAGCTGTCTGGATAACGTGATGCTCGGAGCCGACGACGCCAACGGTCGGACTCTCTTTGCGGCATGGTTCCTCCGGTCACGGATGTGGCGCGCCGAAACAAGTCGTATGAACGATGCCCTTCACCATCTTGGCCGTGTCGGGCTGGCTGGATCCGAGGATCGAGCCGCGCGCGAGCTCACCTACGGTGAGCAGCGACTACTGGAATTGGCGCGCGCACTTGCTGCCGGTCCCCGTGTGCTCATGCTCGACGAACCGAGCGCCGGGCTCAACGACGCAGAGACTCTGATTCTGCGCGATCTTCTGATGCAGATCAGGCAGGAGGGTACGACCATCATCGTCGTCGACCACAAGATCGACTTCATCGACGCCCTCTGTGACCGAGTGCTGGTACTCGAGATCGGCCGGCTTATCGCACAGGGCAGTCCAGCTGAAGTATGGGCCGACAGCCGGGTCATCGACGCGTATCTTGGAGCGGCGCCAGATGCTTGAAATCTCGAACCTCAATGTTCATTACACGGCCACCCACGCCATCCGCGGTGTCGACATGAGCATCGCGGAGAACGAAGTGGTTTGCCTGCTCGGACCAAACGGTGCAGGAAAATCCTCGTTGCTGCGCAGCATCTCTCAACTGGTTCCGTACGAGGGAACAATCGAATTCGATGGTGAGACGATTGATAATCGGCCGCCGGCGTTCCTCAGCCGCGTCGGACTGATCCACGTACCGGAGGGGCGACACGTCTTCCCCACGCTTTCCGTGCACGAGAACCTGCAGATCGGTGCCCATGCACGGGGGAGTAGACCGGCGCTGTACAGCTACGACGACGTCTATGACCTCTTTCCCGCGTTGACCCGCATGCGGAAGCGGCAAGGTTTTGCACTGTCGGGGGGCGAACAACAAATGGTCGCATTAGGACGCGCCCTCGTGGCCGCTCCTCGCCTGCTTCTTCTCGACGAACCATCCTTGGGCCTGGCGCCGTCGGTTGTAGCGACCGTCTACCGGGCATTGAGCGAGATTGCCGGCCGGACCACGATTCTGGTTGTCGAGCAGAACACCTCGGATGCCTTGGCATTGGCTAGGCGAGGGTACGTCCTAGCCGAAGGTCGCGTCGTGATGAACGGTGAGTCCAGCGCGCTGACTGATCGAAAAGCTGTTCTCGCCAGCTATCTAGGACAAACAGACATAGACGTCGGCGATGTTGGTGAGGACCGACTGCCACCGATGACCGAGAAGTAGGAAGATCTGCCAATGAATACAGATAGAGTCCGCCGAATCGCCCTATGCAGTTGGATCCTCACCCCCGCGGTTGCTGTGACGATGGCTTTGGCCTCGTGCGGCGCCGACACCTCGGACGCCGGAAGCTCGGATCAGGCCTCCATCGTGGGACTCATCGAGATCAAGGGAGACTCACCGAACGCGCTCAACGACTACAACAACGGCGCCCAGTTGGCAGTCGACAACGTCAACGCATCGGGCGGCGTACTGGGAAAACCTCTGAAATATGAACGGATTCCCGCATCCGTCACGGACCCGCAAGCTGCCCGCACTGCCTACCTCAAGGCAGTCGACGAGAACCCCAGTGCCATTATCGGGTTTCCCGGCGGCGGATCACTGGAGGCCCTCACACGTGATGTCGATGCGGCTGCAATCCCCATGGTTCACATCAGCAGCGACGGCAAACTTGCTCGCGGGGCGGAGTCGGGAAGCGAATGGCTATTTTCCATTAATCCCGATGACACGGCGCGAGCTACCAACGCAGTTGCCCTTGCCCGCAAACTCGGCGGAAAGCGAATCGGAATCGTCGCCACAGACGAAACATTCGGCCGCGTCTCGACAACGAACTCGATCGATGCCATTGAAGCGGCGGGCCTGGAACTCGGCACCGTCCGCTACGTGCCGCCGACAGCCACAGACCTCACAGGAACAATCCTCGATATGCGTGACTCGGATGTCATCCTCTCGTGGACCTTTCCCAATGTCCTGGCACTGCAACTCAATCAAATGAACCAGAACGGAATTCAGACCCCCGTAATTTCTGGTAACTCCGGTCCGCTCGTCGTGGCAGGCAACCTCGTGGACGACACCGCACGACGCCCGCTGAACGCGGTCACACCATGTGCGCCATCGATTGGAGACAGCGCAATCGGACGGACGTTCGCGTCCGAGTACCAGGCCAGGTACGGCATGACCCCCACAGCGTCCGCAACCCAGGTGTACGACGCCGTTCGCCTACTCGCCGCAGCAATGGAGGAGGCGGGAACGGTCTCCAACCACGAAGCCATCGCCGAGAGTTTGCGAAGTATCGAGTGGGACCAAGGTGCCTGCGCGAGTGTGTACAAGTCCGATGACGCCCAGTTCCTTGGCCACCAGATGGTCGCCGAAGCGTTTGCCGGTGACGGATCGATCATCGACCGCTACGAGGTGGCCCCCACCAGTGAACGTTGATCCGGCGTTCGACCATTTGGGCATGGCGCTGAGCTAATCCTGCGCACTTGCAGCGGACCGGGCTGCTCAGCGCAAACACGCCACACGCTCGTCGAGTCAAACGTCCGCGGTAGTCCGACTGAGTTCTGATCCTGTAGTTGACAAAGGAGTTATTGATGCCCGAGGCAGTAATCGTCTCCGCAGTACGCTCACCGATCGGTCGGGCCATGAAGGGCTCACTCAAGTCGATCCGCCCGGATGATCTGACGACGCAGATGGTGGCCGCGGCTCTGGCGAAGATCCCCGAACTCGATCCCACCGAGATCGACGACCTGCTCCTCGGCTGCGGCCAGCCCGCAGGCCAGTCGGGGTTCAACATCGCCCGCGTCGTCGCGGTGGAACTGGGCTACGACTTCCTGCCCGGCGTCACCGTCAACCGCTACTGTTCCTCCTCGCTGCAGACCACCCGCATGGCACTGCACGCGATCAAGGCCGGCGAGGGCGACGTGTTCGTCTCCGCCGGCGTCGAGTCGGTGTCCAGCTTCGTCACCGGCAACGCCGATGGGCTGCCGAACACGAAGAACCCGAATTTCGCCGACGCCCAGGCGCGGACCGGCAAGCTCGCCGAGGGCGGCGTCGCCTGGACCGATCCGCGTGGGGACGGCATGCTGCCCGACGTCTACATCGCGATGGGTCAGACCGCCGAGAACGTCGCCTCGGCCACCGGCATAAGCCGTGAGGAGCAGGACCGCTGGGGTGTCCGGTCCCATAACCGTGCGGAGGAAGCGATCAAGAACGGCTTCTTCGAGCGGGAGATCACCCCGGTCACCCTTCCCGACGGCACCGTCGTGTCCGCCGACGACGGCCCGCGCGCCGGCACCACCTACGAGGCCGTCAGTCAGCTCAAGCCGGTGTTCCGCCCGGACGGCACCGTCACCGCCGGCAACGCGTGCCCGCTCAACGACGGCGCCGCCGCGCTCGTCATCATGTCCGACACCAAGGCCAAGGCCCTCGGCCTGACGCCGCTGGCCCGCATCGTGTCCACCGGTGTCTCGGGTCTGTCCCCCGAGATCATGGGCCTCGGCCCGATCGAGGCCGTCAAGAAGGCCCTCGCCATCGCCGGCAAGTCCATCTCCGACATCGACCTGTTCGAGATCAACGAGGCCTTCGCGGTCCAGGTTCTCGGATCGGCTCGCGAACTGAAGATCGACGAGGACAAGCTGAACATCTCCGGCGGCGCCATCGCCCTCGGTCACCCGTTCGGCATGACCGGTGCCCGCATCACCAACACCCTGCTCAACAACCTCCGCGAACAGGACAAGACGTTCGGCGTCGAGACCATGTGCGTCGGCGGCGGGCAGGGAATGGCAATGGTCCTGGAGCGCCTGAGCTAGGCCCTCCGGGCCCGTGAGTGGTTGACGAGTGCAGAGACTCGTTAACCACTCACGGGGGGTTGCGCCGTGGTTGTAGCAGACGTGTGCGGGTCCACGACATCGACGAGAACGACGAAGGAAGACGGCTGTTGCGGACGCACACGCCGGCCGATGTGCATTTCGGACCGGCTCGAGCATCCCGAACGGTCGGCACGACCCGGAAGCCGCGAGCCCTCGCTCGCGGATAATCCCGCGCACATCAGATCCTGATCGGGACCCGCAAACGCGAACATGTTTCGTTCCAGCGCCACCCGGGTCCCTACCGGGCGAACTGGTTCGAATCTGCATGAGCCCGACTCACTCATCGTAGCCAGACGCACCCCCGGCCTGCCGACGACGCATCTCACACATTCGGCGATCCGCTCTGCCCACAAATAGGCTGGCTCGCGGCAGATTAGACCGGACCTATATCGAGTCCCGCTCGCTGTGCGTACGGAAGGCATGCATCGTAGGCAATCTGTGCCACGTAGTTGACCGGCGAGAGGCGGTGACCAGCAGAGATTACTTCTGGCCCGATCAAAGTCGAATCAGCGAGCCTTCCGGCCAGTGCGTCGATCGACTCTGCGATACCAAACGACCCCTCACCGGGTAGTAGGCGTTCCGTCGACGCCTCCTCCCACAAGTCCTCGGCTTCGGACCTGCGACCGTCATTGAGCTGTATCGATGTGACGATTCCCCGGGGCAGCGCACCCAGCTGGTCTGGAGTACCTCCACTACGGTCGAAGTGCCAGCTGTCGAACACTATTCCTGCGTTCTTTGCAGAGGAGTCGGCAACTATGCGGTGTGCCGTTGCGAGGTCGAAGATCGAACTGAATGGCATCGGCTCTAGCTGGATGGTAAGGCCACGGTCAGCGGCACTCTCGCACAGTGCGGAAAACGAGTCGACGACAATCTGATGGCCGAAGCCGACTCCGTACGGTTCAATGGCGGAGATTGTTGTTGAACCCAGCCTTTCCGCCAGCCTGAGGCATTTGCTCACCGAATACCGGCCGAAGAGATCCCCGTAACACCGCTGCGCCGAGTTCGCTGTGGGGATTGATCCCGCCTGTACGGGGGGCGGCAGCCACGACGTCACCGGATCAATGCAGGCGACGAATATGTTGAGTCTGTTCGCTAACTTCGCAACGGAGTCCGCCCGCTGCAGCATACGGTCCGGAGGCCCGAAATCCATCGGTGCTACCGACATCGCGTGGAAGCCTGCGCGCGCCGCGGCGAACAGACGGTGCTCGACCGGTGCCGGGGAAAGGGTGCCTCCCCAAAGAATCATCGGGCAGGAAATAGCGTCATCTTATCGATTCCAGTAATTCGCTCGACGATACGGCGCCTGACAGTGTATGGCGCCCAACGTGATAGTGCTGCCATGACTTTGTCGTCGTTGCCGAGTCGAACTCTCAGTTGACGCGAATCCGATTCCAATGCGTCGCAGATTTCAACCGCAGCCTTCTCCGTCGGCCGAGCTCTACTTCCGAGTTTGCTCATCCTTGGCAGGGCCGTTGCTGCTAGCGGCGCGTATGGGCTGTCCTCCGGCAACACTGGCTGTACATTGCGCCCAAATGGGGTGTCGTGATTGCCCGGCTGCAGAATCTTCACGTCGAGGCCGAACGGTGCCAGTTCAATGTCGATGGCTTCAGCCCAGCCCTCTAGCGCCCACTTTGCTGCGGCATAGATGGAGTACATCGGATGGGCAATGTTGACAGCGTTCGAGGAGACAACTGCGATGGTTCCGTGTCCCTGTGAGCGCATTGCTGGAAGGAGTCTCTGTGTAACGTCGACTGCACCAATAAAGTTGGCTTCCAATAGATCTCGAATCGTCTGCGGGGCGAGGTGTTCGAAGAAGCCTGCGGTTGTGTAGCCCGCGCAATGGAGAACGGCTGTCAAGCCATGTGGGGTTGAGTCGAGTACGTAGTCCACGGCTGAGGCGCGGGACTCGTCGCAGGCGACATCCAGGCGAATAATCTCGAGGAGTGCCGTGTTCGTGCCAGCGCCTCCGATAAGCTCGTCAAGTTGTGTCGTTTTCTTCGTGTCGCGCATCGACGCGATCACCCGCCACCCACGCGCCGCCAGCTTGGCGGCTACATGCGCCCCGAACCCACTGCTTGCCCCTGTTATCAAAATAGTCTGCACGATCCACCCTTCTGACCAAACGCTTGCTTGTTTGTCAGAGTAGCATTGACATTCCGGGCTGTGCCGGCAAATGAAGGTGCCCACAGCAGGCCGGTAGCTGACTGAAGGTCGAGATTCTCTAGGTGGAGAATCGCGAATCCAGCTAGCCGGATTCGGCATGTCGAGAGTCGCAGAGACGCCATCGCCCGGGCCGTCCCGTTCGGCGGCCGCGCCGAACGTGGGGATCGATCAAATCGGATGCATATCGCCATTGGTGCGAAAGACAACCTCGACAGTTTGGGAGGGGCACTCTACGACGCGATATCGTAGGTTTGCAGCGTTAGAGGTGAAGCGTATGAATGATCCGCGCGAGACACAACGCGACGTGACCCTGAACATCACGTCGGAGCTCGAGGCCGTCGGATTTCAGAATGCACAGGAGATCGGACGCGGCGGTTTCGGGCTTGTGTACCGGTGTGGCCAGCCCGCTCTTGACCGGTCGGTGGCCGTAAAAGTCCTGACAGCCGACCTCGACGACGAAAACCGTGCCCGATTCTTCCGGGAACAGCGCGCTATGGGTCGACTGACAGGTCATCCCAACATCGTCAGCATCCTCCAAGTCGGCACCACCGCCAGCGGCCGTCCGTATATCGTCATGCCCTACCACCCGCAGGAGTCACTGGAAGCCGCAATCCGCAGTCACGGCCCTCTCGACTTTGCGGAAGCACTTCGTCTCGGCGTGAAGATGGCGGGCGCACTGGAGACTGCCCATCGCCTCGAGATCCTTCATCGCGACGTGAAACCGGCCAACATCCTGCTCACCGACTACGCTGAGCCAGCGCTGACGGACTTCGGAATCGCTCGCATCTCGGGGGGCTTCGAAACGGGAACCGGAACAGTCACGGGGTCGCCCGCCTTTACTGCACCGGAAGTGTTACGCGGGGATCCGCCCAGCCTCGCCTCGGACATCTACAGTCTCGGAGCGACCCTCTTCTGCGCAATCACCGGGCACGCCGCGTTCGAACGCCACAGCGGGGAACAAGTCGTCGCGCAGTTTCTCAGGATCACAACCCAGCCTGTTCCAGACCTTCGCGAGCACGGTATTCCGGATGCCATATGCGCAGTCATCGAACGTGCAATGGCTAGTGACCCGACGGACCGCCCGCGGTCAGCTGCGGCCCTCGGCGAAGAGATCCGAGAGCTACAGCATCAACTCGGCTACCCGATCGACGACATGGCCCTGCAGGCGAATCCCCAGGCCGTCAAGAACAGCAAGATGCCCGCCGATCGTGACGCCGGCGACAGCAGAAAGCCACACCCTCGGACCCCGTCACGAAACGCGAACGGGAATTTGCCACTGGAGCTAACCAGCTTCGTCGGTCGGCGCAATGAACTGGCCGAAGTAAAGAAGCTGCTCTCGACGGCGCGCCTGGTCACATTGACTGGGATCGGGGGAGTAGGCAAGACCCGGCTGGCACTGCGAGCGGCCGCGGAGGCGCGGCGCGCATTTGCAGACGGCGTCTGGCTGGTCGAACTAGGGGAACTGCGAGATGAGTCGTTGCTCGCCGACGTGGTGGCCAGCGCGCTCGGACTGAGGGACCAGTCCACACGCCCCATCGAAGACCTACTGGTCGAGTTCGTCGCCGCACGAAGACTGCTACTCATTCTCGACAACTGTGAGCAAGTCGTGGATGCCGCAGCTGCCCTCGTCGAGACACTTTTGCGCGCATGCCCGGGACTTCACGTCCTCGCAACCAGCCGGGAGATCCTCGACATCAGTGGTGAAGCTGTGCTCCGTGTCCCTCCTCTCACGGTTCCCGACGCACAGCGCGACCCGTCGCTGCGTGGCCTGCCCAGCTACGATGCGGTGACCTTGTTCGCAGAGCGGGCAGCAGCAGCCGACTCCACTTTCGAATTGACCGAAGACAATCGGATATCGGTCGCCAAAATCTGTCAGCGCCTCGACGGATTACCCCTACCCCTCGAGCTGGCCGCTGCGCGCCTGCGTGCGATGTCTGTCGACCAAGTGCTGGAGCGCCTGACAGACAAGTACGAGATACTGTCGAGATCGGGCAGAGACGTGCCGACGCGCCAGCAGACGCTACGACTATGCGTTGATTGGAGCTATGAACTCTGCTCACCCCGCGAACAAGCGGTATGGGCGCGACTGTCGATCTTCGCTGGCTCATTCGAACTTGATGCAGCAGAACAGATATGCGGAAAAACCGTCGAATCCGGTGAGTTCATCGATACCATCGCCTCGCTGGTCGACAAGTCGATTGTTATATCTGAGACCCTTGCCTCGGTGGTCAGATTTCGATTACTCGAAACGATACGCGACTACGGACGCGAGAAACTGCACGCTGCAGAGGAATACGAAGCACTATCGGTCCGGCATTGTGCTTGGTACCGTCAGTTGGCAATCGACGCAGAAGCGGACTGGATCAGTCCACGACAAGTCGGCTGGATCTCCAGACTTGGCCGAGAACGCCCCAATCTGCGCGCAGCAATGGAATTCAGCCTGTCGGACGCAGGTGACCCCGACGTAGGACTCAGCATCGCCACCGCCCTCTTCATGTTCTGGTCATCGGGCGGCCTCTTCAATGAAGGCCGATACTGGCTGGGCCGGATACTCGCACACCAGACCGGAGAACCGACCGCGGAGCGAGTCAAGGCACTCTATGCAAACAGCGTGCTCGCTGAAGTGCAAGGCGACCTGTCTGCAAGCCACGCGCTTGTCGAAGAGGGGCAGGCAATGGCAGACGAGCTAACAGATCCCATGGCACGCGCACTCATCGCACATGCCGAAGGACTGCTCGCGCTATTCAACGAAGACCTTGACCGTGCGTGCTTGTTTCTGGAGCAGGCAGTAGCGGTGTTCGGTGACCAGGTCGAGCTCGCGCTGCAGGTCGGCGCTACCTATACCCTCGGATGGGCACACGAAATGCGCGGTGACACTCACCGTGCGATCGAATGCTATGAACGAGTTCTCGCGACCACCAAATCGCATGGTGAATCCGTCTACAGGTCCTACGCGCTATGGGCACTAGGCGTGGCGGTGTGGCGGCAGGGAGACAATGCAAGAGCCACTATGGTTCTCGAAGAAAGTTTGCAAATCGCCCATAGAGTAGATGACCCCCTCACTGCGGCAACATGCCTCGAAACGCTTGCGTGGATTGCCTGTAGTAACCATGACCCCAGTCGAGCGGCAACACTCATGGCCGCCGCAGAAGCACTAGTGCAATCCGTTGGAAGCTCCACGGTCATCTTTCCCAACCTGAGTCACCATCACGATCACTGTGAACGTGCGGTCCGCCGAGCTCTGGGTGAGCGAACGTTCAACTCCGCATTGCGTAAGGGCGGAAACCTCGACTTCGCCGCCTCTGTCGCGTATGCGCTCGGGCAGCGCCCCCCTAGGCATGATTCGACCACTCCCGTAGCCACGCTTACGAAGCGGGAACAGCAAGTTGCCGAACTCGTTGCCGAAGGTATGACGAACAGGGCGATCGCCGAAAAGCTGGTCATTTCACAGCGGACGGCCCAGGGGCATGTTGAGCACGTACTCGCCAAGCTTGGATTCACCTCGCGCGCTCAAATTGCGGCCTGGGTGGTGGAACAGGCTCAGTAGGGTCAACGGCAAGCCGCGTAGGCCTGGGGTGCTGCACCTAAAGCCTTGCCGCACAGGTTGGGGCGATCGGACCATCATGGTTCTGTGGGAAACCGCGAGTGTCTCGATCGCTCCCGCAGGCGACATGGTTAGCGGTATAGGTAACTACGTGAACGCCGCGACTAGGGGCGGGCGTGTATAAATCTGGCAAACAACGGATCTGGCGATATGTCAGCAGTTCGTGCAGATGAGGTCATCATCTCCCAGAAGTCGAGATGGTCTGCCTGAATCGATCCTGTTGGGAAGGCTCGGTTTTCGCGGGGGAGTGGTAAGAGAAAAAGCTGATCATATGGCACGATCGGTTGTACAAATCACATGATCCACTGTACGGTGCTTAACGTCACTTCTGATCGCTTACGGATTGGAGTCCGTCTTGCACCCACGTTTCCGTGTCGCAGTTTCTTCCGCTGCTCTCGTGGCCGCACTACTTGCCGGCTGCAGCAAGGCGGATACGTCCGCGAACTCCACCGTGACAACGACGGCGGCGACAGTGAACACGGCTGCACCGGTTACCCCTCGGTTGAGTTCAGTCGAAAACTTCCGTGACATCGCTGGCAGAGAGGGCGGTTACCGGACTGTGGATGGGGGCACGATCCGCGCTGGGCTAATTTACCGCTCAAACGCGCTGGTTGCTGACGGCGGCGATTTGGCGGTACTGAGTACTTTGGGTGTGCGCGCGGTCTTTGACCTCCGGTCCAGTGGTGAGGTTTCGGCGAAGCCGGACCGGGTGCCTGAGGGTGCGAAGTATGTGCGGTACAACGTGTACGGCGACGCCGCGGACAGCAATGCCGCGGCAGGGGGTGGACTCGATATCTCGTCGGTCACCAGTGTCAATCGCCTGATGGTCGACGCCTATCAAAAGTTGGTCAATGTGCCGGAGGTACGTGCGCAGCTCGGTGCCGCTATCACCGACATAGCTCTCACTGATGGGCCGGTGATCTTCAACTGCACTTCGGGTAAGGATCGGACAGGGTGGATCGCCGCCACTATCCTGACCATTGCTGGCGTCGATCGTGGCACTGTCATGCGCGACTACCTGCTGTCGAACGAGTACCTGGCAAGAACGACAGATTCGAACGCAGCCCGCGCAACTGAATCTGGCGGCCCTGCCAGGGGTGATGCGATGCGCGCGCTGTCGAGTGTCCGGCCGGAGTACCTGAAGGCCGGTCTTGACGAGATCGAGAAGATCTACGGCTCGTTCGACAACTATGTTGCGGACGGGCTTGGGCTGTCGGATGGAACTCTCGCGGCCTTGCGCAGCAAGCTCGTGGTCGCGTAGCACCACAACCACGGAAGCGAACCCGCGAACCTGATCTACGAAGCAGTCAATCCGCTCTCGACTAGCTTCGTATCCAAAGAGGAACCGCGGGGTCGCTGGTGTCGATCTCGCGTGCAAGCCGGTGGCCGTCGAAGACGGATTCCGCGGTCACCCGGGGCTCGAGACAGTCACCGATGCGGAGAACACGGGTGATGCCGTTCTCTTCGAGCGATTCGGAATTCCGGGTCAGCTCGTCATAAAGCGTTGAGCGGGAAAGGCGTTGGGTCACGAGGACGACGCTGTCCACGCGCCATTCGCTCACCTTGTCCGAATGGTAGCTGTTGTGCCCCCGCACCACCCCGGCGTTCGATCGACGTGACGACTTGGCTCGGAACCACTTCGACCTCCAGATTCAGGAGATTGTGGTGGACGTGGCCGCCTTCATCGGTGAAGAACAGCGCGGCCTCCTACTCCGCAACTGCGAGAGGGTGAGCCTCCGCGTGCGATGCGTCGGCTTCGACGGCGCGGGTGACGCGCATGAGAGCGACTGCCACGAGGGCCGCGAGCAGGAGGGGCACGATGACCGCCAGGTTCATCGCGCGCGGCGTCATCACGCTGAGCGCGTAGCCCGCGACGATGGGCGACAGGATCGCTCCAGCACGCCCGATGCCCATCATCGCGCCGTACCCCTTGGCCCGCGCGAGCACTCAATATATAACGCAACACAAGGTTCGGTGCAGACGGAGTTTCTCCGTGCCGGGCGACGTCGGTGCACGCGCCGACTTGTCGAACGTGTGGCGCGAAGGCGACCGCCGTGACGTCCGAACTGCGCGTACCTCTAGTGCGGAGCATGGCCAAGCACGATATGTACGCAGTGCGTGCTCGCGAAGTGCGGTTCCGTCCCATACCCGAAGGAGACCGATGTCCGGGGATACCGAAGATTCAACTGTCAGCCGTGCGCAAAGGATGTTCGGCACTCTCGCGCCGAAGCTCGCATCGTTGACAGACGATGTGCTGTTCGGTGACGTCTGGGAGCGACCTGCGTTGTCCCCACGCGATCGCAGTCTGATAACCGTGGCTGCGCTGGTCGCGCTCTGCCGGGAAAACCAACTGCCGGAGCATTTTTCGCGGGCAGTGGGCAACGGCGTACAGCAAGAGGAACTCGTCGAAATCATCACCCATCTCGCGATCTACGCGGGTTGGCCCAATGCTGTGACGGCGATAGCGACGCTCGGGGCGGTCCTCGAACAAGAGAACGATGGAGCGATCCCGACGAGCTGACCTAGGTCTGCGCAGCAGGAAAGGGAACCACTATGACCGAACACAACGGCAGGACGAGTGAACCAATTCTCGATCCCGACCTCGAGATCGTCGACTCGCACCACCACCTCTTCGACCGCCCGACCGGCCGCTACATGTTCGAGGACTATCTGGCGGACGCCTCGGCGGGGCACAACATAGTCGCCTCGGTGTACGTCGAAACCCAGGCGATGGCACGCACCTACGGTCCGGCCCAGTTACGCGCGATTGGTGAGGTCGAGTTCGTCAACGGCGTGGCCGCGATGAGTGACAGCGGCGGTTACGGACCCTGCCGGGTCTCGGCCGCGATCGTGGGCTACGCAGACCTCACGTCGGCGAGCCCGCGGGAGAGTTTCTCGATCTCGCGCTCTCGACCGCACCCGAACGCTTCCGTGGGGTGCGACAGATACTGATCGACCACCCGTCGGAGGCGCCGTATCGGTACATCACGCACCGTTCCCCGAGTGGACTCATCCGCCGCCCAGGACTCGTGTCAGGACTGCGCGAGCTCGGGAAACGAGAACTCACTTTCGACGCCGCCGTCCTCCACCATCAGCTCCCAGAGTTGAGCAGATTGGCGGACTCCGTTCCAGAGACGACGATGATCCTGAACCATCTGGGGTTGGCGATAGCCATGGAAACGAACGCTGAGGAGAGCCACGCAATCTTTCGAAGCTGGCGAGACTCCCTGCATGATCTTGCTCGACGTCCCAACGTCGTCTGCAAGATCGGTGGTCTAGGCCTGCCCTTCTGGGGTTTCGGCCTCGAAAGTCGGGAGACCAAGGCCGGTTCGGATGAGCTGGCAGAGATCTGGCGCCCATACGTCGAAACCGCGGTGGAGGCGTTTGGTGCTGACCGCTGCATGATGGAGAGTAATTTTCCGCCGGATGCTCGATCGTGCGGATTCGTTCCCCTGTGGAATGCGCTGAAGTCCGTTACGGAAGCCTTGTCTGCCTCGGAGAGGACGGCACTGTTCAGTCGTACGGCGAGGGGTGTTTACCGAATCCCGTCCGTTGGACAGGCGGACGTGCGCGGCCCCCGCGGCCGTGGACCGGGGGCCTCCGCACGCCCTGATGCTGTGACCGTTCAGGCCAACGCCGCGGCGACGGCCTCGGCCGCGGCGAATCCGGCGTTGTCCAGTTCGTCGTTCACCGGTGTCGGGCAGGACGACAGTTTCACGACGACGACGCCCCGGTCGACGTCGATGTAGATGGACTGACCGTAGATGCCCAGACACAACAGCACACGCCGATCGGGGTGGGGAATCCAGAACTGATTTCGGTACATTCCGCCCGGGAACGGCGTTCCGGTCGGCGATTGGGAATATGCCTCACACGAATCGGGCGCGCCACGCAGGGAATCGTCGATCCAGTGCAGCGGCACGACCTGTTCGGCGCCGATGCGTCCGCCGCGGCGGAGGATCTCACCGAATCGCGCAACATCCCGGAGCGTCGCGGCGAGGCCACCGTCCGCGAAAACGGCTCCGGCACGGTCTACCCCGGCGTCCATGTCGTCGGCGGCGAACTTCGACCACACGAGCCGCGACAGCAGTGCCGGCATACGGTCGGCGGCGGCGCGTTCGCATACCCAGCCGAGTACATCCGTTTCACACGAGCGGTATTCGAACGGGCCACCGTGGGGGCGATCCGCTTTCAGCATCGGTAGGAACTGGTAGAGCGACGGCGGTACCCAATCGTCGACGCGCGGAATCCAGCCCACGGCCTGATCGAGGTACCGCACCTCGGCGCCGGGCTCCAGGTATTCTTCGGAGAATCGGATGCCGGAACGCATGTCGAGGATATGGCGCACAGTGGCGCCCGCGTAGCCGGAGTTCGCAAGCTCCGGAATATACTCGGTGAGTGCGGCTTCCGGGTCCAGCAGACCGGTCGCGATCAAGTTTGCCGCGACGGTTCCGACGATTGACTTGCTGACCGAGAACAGCATGTGCGTCCGGCCGGGTTCGAGGTCTCCGGGATACAACTCGGCGCGCACGGTGCCGTTGTGGAGGACCATGAATCCGTCGGTGTAGGTGCGGTCGAGTATCGAACGGAGCGTTTCGGTGCCGACGGGGAGATCGAGATCGAGCGGGTCGCCGTCGGTGAGTGGCAGTGGCGCCGATCCGGCAGCGACCCGTGCAGTCGGCACGACTTGCCGCATTCGGCCGAAGGTGTACCGGTTGGTCGGTGGGCTCTGCCAATCCGCAAGGCTGACAAACGACTTGGTATCGATCATTTCACGGCCTCGCTGCTCCGTCCGGCGGCGACGATGACCGCCTGCTCGTGGGTGAAGCTCATTTCAGGTGTCGGCCGGCGGAAGCCGCGTGTGAGCCAGACGAGGTAGACGATTCCGATTGCCAACCAGGAGATTCCGGAGATCAGTGCATGCTCGCTGAGCTGGGTGATCATGTACAGCGTCACGGCGGCGCCGACGAGCGGCATGACCACGAAGCGGACGGCACTCAACTGCCGTGTGGCGTAGTTCCGCAGGTAGTACACGATGACGCAGAGGTTGACCGCGGTGAAGGCCGTGAACGCGCCGAAGTTGATGAATCCCGTCGCGGTTTCGAGCGGCATGTTCATACCGAGGAAGCACATGCTGCCCGTGACGAGCACACAGAACACCGGAGTCCGGGTACGGCCGTTGAGCTTTCCGAACAATCGGCGGGGAAGCACGCCGTCGCGGCCCATGATGAACAGTAGACGGCTCGAGCTGAGCTGGACGGCCAGGCAGGATGCCGATCCTGCGATGATTCCCGCGAGGTTGGTCCAATCGGCGAAGAACTGACCACCGACCTGCACCGACATCGCGTACGACGCGGCCTGCGCATCGTCGAAGATGTCGCCGGGGTGGACGAGCTGCATGACATATGCCACGACGAAGAAGATGACGCCGCCGATGGAGACGATCCAGATGATGGCCCGGGGGATGTTTCGCGCGGCGTCCTTGGTCTCCTCGGCGAGTGTGGTCACCGCGTCGAAACCGAGAAACGAGTACGCCGCGATCGCCGCTGCCGCGGAGATACCGGCGACCGTGCTGTCGGAGTTCCAGAACGGTTCGCCGTAGGAGGCGACCGGATTGCCGGCGAGGAACTTGATGCAGTACGCGAAGAAGAGCAGCACCAAGAAGGTGGAGACGGCGAGTAGCAACCGGTTGAGACGATCGGCGAGCGCGATCCCGATGACGTTGATCGCCGTCGTCAAGCCGGCGTTGATCAACATCCACAGCCAGATCGGAACCGCCGGGAACTGTGCGTTGAGCAGGATCGACTGCGCCAGCCACGCGACCATCGGCAAGAACAGGTAGTCCAACAGGATCGCCCATCCGACCAGGAACCCGGCCGCCGAGCCGAGGTTGCGGCGGGCGTAGAAGTACGCCGAACCCGAGACCGGGTAGATGCGCGCCAGGCGTGCGTAGCTCAGTGCGGTGAGCAGCATCGCCCCGGTCGCGACCAGGAACGCCGTGGGCGCGGTGCCGGCACTGACGACTGCGATGACGCCGAAAATGATCATGACCAGGCTCGGAGCCATGTAGGACAACCCGAATGCCACTACTGACGGCAGTGTCAGTCGCGGCGTCAACTGTGGTTCGTCAGTCGCTGTCGCGACCCGCGATTCCGTCATGCGAACTCCTTGAAGTAGTGCTGTGGCGACGACCACTAAACTCCGCTGCGACGGTGTTGTCAACGCTGTTGACAACTTTGTGGGCAGCAGGATGCGCGGGTGCTGTATTGCTACGGTGGATCGATCGCGGGATCGAGGGGAGCACGATGGCGAAGGACACCGCTCGCGCCACAACGCCGGCGCGGACGACGCGGCGTGAACGCAAGGGGCTGCAGCAGGAAGCCGCGGTGAAGGCTGCGTTCGAACTCGCTCAGCGTGACGGCGCCGCAGGGCTGACGATGCGTCGCCTCGGCGAGGAACTGAAGGTCGATGCGACGACTCTGTACAGGCTGTTCCGCGACAAGGACGAGCTGCTGCTGGCCGTCTACGACCATGCGACCGCGGTCGAGCTCGAGGAAATCGGGGAGGTGCCCGAAGGCGAGCACTGGCAGGACACGTTGCGCCGCATCGCCGATCGGATCTGGGCGACCGCGGTCCGTTCACCTGCCATCGCGGCGCTGACGTTCGCCCGTACGACGGGCGGTCCGGCAGAGCGCCGAATGGTCGAGCTGATCCTCGAGACGTTCGCGCGGTCGGGCCTGTCTCGCGAAGCCACGGTCCGGTACTACCGGGCATTTGCCGACGCCACGCTCGGGCTCGCCGGGCAGGTCGCCGTACTTGCCACCCTGGACCCCGAGATCCAGGCGAAGGACGCCGCGTCATGGACGCGCATCTACGCGCATCTACCCGACGGCGAGTATCCGACGGCCCGCGCCCACATCACGGAGCTGACCGGCATCGATCGTCGGACGATCTACGATCTGGTCGTCGAGGCCGTGCTGGCGGCCGCCGAGCGCGAGAGCGCCGAGTCGGCCTAGCGAATCGCGAGCGGGCTCGAACGACACCGTTCGTTCCGCCACAACACCGACGGGGTAGTGAGCGACGGGGACGCGGAAGCCGTGTACGACCGCGAGAACGTCGACGGCATCTGTGGGTGCAGTTACCGAGCAGACCAGTTCGTATCGGACGGCTTTCTCTGCCAGCGCCACGACGAGGCCTCGACGGGGGACCAACTCGACGAAGCCTTCGCTCCGGAGTGTAAGAAGCCCCTCGCGGACAGGCCTCGTGCTGACTCCCACGGCTTCGGCAATCCGCTCGATGCGGAGGAAATCGCCTGCACGCACGTCGCCGGAAATGATCATCTCGCGCACATACGAGGCAACTTCCTCCGGAAGTTGCTGTCGCCTTGATCTGTCATGCAGCGGCATCGGCGGTCGCACCTTCCCGGATATGAGACTGATTGATATACCATCGGCCTCTAATGTGGTTGCGAGCTTGTGAAATGAGGCGGTCGCAGGCCTTCAATTTGGTTGCGCATCTCGTCGGCCGGCGTGGCCTCGGCGCACTTCGTGGTCGCTAGACTCGGGCGGTGGACATCCGGGACGCCGAGTACCTCGTCGCCGTGGCCGATCACGGCAGCATCACCGAGGCCGCGCGGGCACTGTTCATCGCGCAGCCTTCGCTGTCGCAGGCGATCCGGACTCTCGAACGCGATCTGGGTGTCGAACTGTTCGATCGTGGAGGACGGAAGCTGCGGATCACCCCGGCGGGCACGTCGTTCGCGCATGCGGCGCGGCAGGTTCTCGCCGATGTGGAGCGGGCGCGGGCCGTCGTGCACGACGTCGCCGAACTGCGGTCCGGCACGCTGACGATCGCAGTTCTCAATTCTCTTGCTGCCGATCCGCTTCCGCGTATCGTCGGCCGGTTTCATCGACAGTACCCGCGCGTGGTCCTGGCCACGGTGTCGGCGGACGTTCCGGACGGCGTCGGCCGCGCGGTCCGGTCGGGTGAGTGCGACCTCGGGCTCACCGAACTGCTCGTCGACCACCAGGGGCTCGAGTTCCGGATGGTGGGGGAACAGGAAATCGTGCTCGCACTCCACGCCGATCTGGCGATCGAGCTACCCGATCCGGTGCCCGTCGACCTGCTTGCCGACATTCCGATGATCGTCGAGATCGGGTCGCGTCCACGACTGCCGGTGAACAACATCGCCGTCGAGTGTGCGCATCGCCAGTCGATGTGGGAGCTGGTTGTCCAGGGTGCGGGGGCGACCCTGCTCCCGCGGCGCGTCGCCGAGCAGGAACTGCCGGGGGTCGTGGTGCGCTCGCTCGCACCGCCGGAGGTGCGCACCATCGGTCTCGTCCATCGACCGGATCCGCTTCCGCCCGCGGCGGCGGCGTTCATCGCCGCGCTCGACGAGGCTCAGGGCGCGAGCGTATCGAGGAACGCGCGTCCGGCCGGAGACAGCCGGGCTTCGTCGTAGATCACCCCGTACGGGACGGTGATCGGCGGGTCGAGGGTACAGATCCGGGCGCCGCCGACCGCGGCCCGTTCCGCGAGGGTGCGTTCCATGAACGACATTCCCACGCCCTCGACGACGAACGCGCCGACGGCTTCCCGCTGCTCGACGACGGCCGACATGATCGTCCGGCTCCCAGCGGCCTGCAGTGCCTTCTCGATGACGGTGCGCGACGACGACTCCTTGGGCAACCCCACCACGGGAATGTTCGGAAGGTCATCGAGGGGGAACGGATCTCGCCAGTCGATCTCGGCGTCGTGCGGAACCACCAGCCAGTACTCGTGGATTCCGAGGACGCGCGTCGTCAATCCAGCTGCAGCGAAGGGGAAATGACTGAAGGCGATCTCGCAGTGTCCGTCGCGGATCAGCGAGGCGATGACGTCGACCGGCCGCAGGTCGGCGAGCCGGACGACCACGCCGGGATACTGCTTGCGGAAGGACCCGATCAGTTCCGTGACGGGGCCTTCCGCGACGTGCGCGGACGCGCAGATGTCGAGTCGGCCGCGCGGCAGTCCCGAGACGTCGACCAGCGAGCTCTCGGCGGCCACCAGGTCTCGCACGATCTTCCGCGCCGGACCGACGAATGCCTTTCCCGCCGCACTGAGCACCAGGCCGCGGCCCACGCGGTGGAACAGTTCGACACCGAGGTCACGCTCGAGATTGCGCAGCCCCTTCGACAACGACGGCTTGGTGACGCCCAGGGCCTCGGCCGCGAGCGCCAGGCCGTCGTTGTCGACGGTGGCGAGAAAGTACTCGACGTGACGCGACTCCACCAGTGCAGACTACTGCGTACGACCCGTCGATCCGCCGGATGTCAGATGTGACGTCCGCCGGTGACTTCGAGAACGGTGCCCGTCATGTAGCTGGACAGATCGGACGCGAGGAACAGTGCGACGTTCGCGATCTCCTCGGGCTCGGCACCGCGGCCCATCGGGACCTCCTTGAGCTTCGCCTCGATGATGTCGGCGCGCAGGGCGCGGATCATGTCGGTGTTCACCACGCCGGGCTGGATCGCGTTGACCCGCACCCCGAGGCGGGCGACCTCCTTCGCGGCCGCCTTGGTCAGGCCCACCATGCCGGCCTTCGCGGCGCTGTAGTTGGTCTGCCCGACCATGCCGACCTTGCCCGAGATCGACGAGATGTTCACGATCGAACCCTTGCCGGCCTCCCGCATCGCGATCGACGCGATCTGGGTGCCCAGCCACGCGCCCTGCAGGTGCACGTCGATGACGGAGCGGAAATCGGCGAGCGACATCTTGCGCAGCGTCGCGTCGCGGGTGATGCCGGCGTTGTTGACCCACACGTCCATCGCGCCGAACGCGTCGATCGCCGTCTTTCCGAGGTTCTGCATCTGATCCGGATCGGTCACGTCGCAGGCGACGGCGACGGCCTGGAAGCCGTCGGCCTCCAGCTTTCCGGCGGCGGCCTTGACGTTCTCGGCGTGCATGTCGCCGAGGACGACCGACGCGCCCTCACTCGCGAACTTCCGGGCCATCTCGAAACCGATGCCCTGGGCCGCGCCCGTGACGACGGCGACCCGTCCCTCGAGAAGTGTCATTGATTCTTCCTTCCTCAGTTGTACGAACGCAGCAGCCCGCGGCTGATGATCTGCTTCTGAATGTCGCTGGTGCCCTCGCCGATGAGGAGGAACGGTGCCTCCCGCATGAGGCGTTCGATCTCGTATTCCTTGGAATAGCCGTAGCCGCCGTGGATCCGGAAGCTGTCCTGCGTCACCTCGGAGCAGAACTCGCTCGCGAGGTACTTGGCCATCCCGGCCGCGACGTCGTTGCGTTCCCCGGAGTCCTTGAGCCGCGCCGCATTCACCATCATCAGGTGTGCGGCCTCGACCTTGGTCGCCATCTCCGCGATCCGGAAGGCGATCGCCTGGTGTTCGGCGATCGGCGAACCGAACGTCTCCCGCGTCTTCGCATATTTCACGCCGAGTTCGAATGCGCGCTGGGCGATCCCGCACGCGCGGGCGGCGACGTTGACGCGGCCGACCTCGACGCCGTCCATCATCTGCCGGAAGCCGCGGCCCGGGTCGCCGCCGAGGATCGTGTCTGCCGCGGCCTGGTAGCCGCTGAACACCATCTCGGTGGTGTCGATGCCCTTGTAGCCCATCTTGTCGATCTTCCCGGGGATCGTGAGCCCGGGTAGCACCTCGCCGAACCCGGCGGGCTTCTCGATGAGGAACGCGGTGAGGTTGTCGTGGGGCTTCGCCGCACCCTCCTCGGTGCGGACCAGCACTGCCACCAGCGTCGACGACCCGCCGTTGGTCAGCCACATCTTCTGGCCGTCGATCACGTAGTTGCCGTCCGCTGCCCGGGCCGCCTTGGTCCGGATGGCGGCGACGTCGGAACCCAGTTCGGGCTCGGACATCGAGAACGCGCCGCGCAGTTCACCCGTCGCCATGCGTGGCAGGTAGTGGGCCTTCTGTTCGGGTGTGCCGTGACTCGCGATCATGTGCGCGACGATGAAATGGGTGTTGATCACCCCGGACACGCTCATCCAGCCCCGCGCGATCTCCTCGACGCACAGTGCGTAGGTGAGAAGGGATTCCCCGATTCCGCCGTACTCCTCGGGGATCGTGAGCCCGAACAGGCCCATCTCCTTCATCTGCTCGACGATCGCCGTCGGGTACGTGTCGGAATGTTCGAGCTCCTGCGCCTGCGGAATGATCGCCTTGTCCACGAAATCCCGCACCGCCGAGACGATCTCGCCCTGGGTGTCCGTGAGCCCGGCGGTCTGCGCCAGTCGTGTCATTGTTCCACCTGTCCCGTATTCATCATTTCTCCGTACTCTGCTCGGCGTGCACGTCGTTCAGACGGTCGCGCAACGCGGACCGCAGGACCGCACCCCGTGGGGACAGGGGCAACTCGTCGACGAAGACCACCTCACGCACCTTCTTGTACGGCGGCACCGTGGCCGCCACGAACTCGATCAGTTCCTCGGCGGTGATGCGCGCCGTGGTTTCTGCCACCACGAAAGCGACGGGCATCTCCCCGACCCCGAGAACGGAGCGGCCGACCACCACGACGTCGAGAATGCCTCGTCGTGACAGCAACAGCTGTTCCAATTCGTGCGGATCGACGGTGTAGCCCTTGTAGAGGAGTGCGTCCTCGGGTCTGCCAACCATGTCGAATATCGAGTTCCATCTCGCCGGGAAATTTCATTGTTCGTGAATATGCCCGGACAATTCCTCCGGACACTGACACCTATTGAAGTGCCTCGGACCGCCGTGGTCAAAGACGCTGTAGGAAACCGACAGTTTCCCTCTTCCTATGGGTCGTAAATGCCGTCTGCGCTGCGCGTTCTCGTTCGTGGCACTCGCTTGACAGCGAGGCCGGGTTGCTGGATATTCACCTTCATGGCTGAACGCGAAGTGAGTGACGAAGACTTCAAGGACATTCTCGCGCAGACGAGAACCTTTATTCAGAAGGAAGTAATTCCCAGGGAAAATGAAATCGCGGAAAAGGACCTGATTCCGGACGACATTCGCCGCAAGGCGGCGGAGATGGGTCTGTTCGGGTACGCCATCCCGCAGCAGTGGGGCGGGCTCGGACTCGACCTCACGCAGGACGTGGAACTGGCCATGGAGTTCGGGTACACGAGCCTGGCGTTGCGGTCGATGTTCGGCACCAACAACGGGATCGCGGGCCAGGTGCTGGTGAATTTCGGTACGGACGAACAGAAGTCGGAATGGCTCGAGCGCATCGCGTCCGGTGACGTGGTCGCGTCGTTCGCGCTGACCGAGCCGGAGGCCGGGTCGAACCCGGCGGGCCTGACCACCCGCGCCGTCCTGAAGGACGGCAAGTGGACGATCAACGGCACCAAGCGGTTCATCACCAACGCGCCGTTGGCCGATCTGTTCGTGGTCTTCGCCCGCACCCGTCCCGCCGACGAGACCGGCACCGGCATCGCGGTGTTCCTCGTCCCCGCCGACACCGCCGGCGTCGTGGTCGGGCCGAAGGACAAGAAGATGGGCCAGGAGGGTGCCTGGACCGCGGAGGTCGCGTTCGACGACGTCACCGTCCCCGAAACCGCCCTGGTCGGCGGCAGCGAGGAGGCCGGCTACCGCGCCGCCATGACGTCGCTCGCCCGGGGCCGCGTGCACATCGCCGCACTCGCCGTCGGCAGCGCTCAGCGTGCGCTGGACGAGTCCGTCGCCTTCGCGGCGGTCACGAAGCAGGGCGGCACCCCGATCGGTGACTTCCAGTTGGTGCAGGCCATGCTCGCCGACCAGCAGGTCGGCGTGTCCGCGGGCCGCGCGCTGGTGCGGGACGCGGCGCAGAAGTACGTCAGCGGTGAGGATCGTCGTATCTCCCCGTCCGTGGCGAAGCTGTACTGCACGGAGATGGCCGGCAAGGTCGCCGACCTCGCGGTGCAGGTCCACGGCGGCACCGGATACATGAGAGACGTTCCGGTGGAACGGATCTACCGTGAGGTCCGCCTGCTGCGCCTGTACGAGGGCACCAGCGAGATCCAGCGTCTGATCATCGGCGGCGGCCTCGTCCGCGAAGCGAAGAAAGCGCTCTGAGCCCATGTACGAAGCAGTGATCTGTGAACCCGTCCGCACCCCAGTCGGGGGATTCGGCGGCATGTACCGCGACATCCCCGTCACCACCCTCGCATCGACGGTGTTGAAGGGCCTGATCGAACGGACGTCGATCACGTCCGACGACATCGACGACGTCATCTTCGGTCAGGGCTACGCCAACGGCGAGGCTGCGGCCATCGGCCGGATCGCTGCGCTCGACGCCGGCCTCGACGTCACCGTGCCCGGCATCCAGCTCGACCGCCGCTGTGGCTCCGGGCTGCAGGCGGTGATCTACGCGGCCATGCAGGTGCAGACCGGAATGAGCGATCTGGTGATCGCGGGCGGCGCCGAGTCGATGAGCCAGACCGAGTTCTACAGCACCGGAATGCGCTGGGGCGTCAAGGGTGCGTCAGTGGAATTCCACGATCGCTTGGCCAAGCCCCGCACCAACTCCGGCGGCGTCAACTTCCCCGTCGAGGGCGGCATGATCGAAACCGCGGAGAACCTGCGCCGCGAGTACTCGATCAGCCGCGAGGAGCAGGACGCGTACGCCGCCGAATCCCACGCGCGTGCGATCCGCGCCCAGGACGGTGGCCTGTTCGACCCCGAGACGATCCCGGTGACGGTGCCGGGCAAACGCGGTAAGCCCGACGTCGTCGTCACCACCGACGAGCACCCGCGCCGCGATGTCACGGCCGAGTCGTTGTCGGCGTTGCGGCCCATCCGATCACGCGTCGATCCGGAGGCGACCGTGACCGCCGGCAACGCCTGTGGTCAGAACGACGCGGCCGCCGCCGCGATCGTGACCACCCCCGAGAACGCGGAACGTCTTGGCCTGCGCCCGTTCGCCCGGCTCGTCAGCTGGGGCGTCGCCGGAGTAGAGCCGAACCGCATGGGCATCGGCCCGGTCCCCGCCGTCGACAAGGCCCTCACCCGGGCGAAGCTCACCCTCAACGACATCGATCTCCTCGAGATCAACGAGGCGTTCGCAGCGCAGGTGCTGGCGTGCGCGCGGGAGTGGAAGTTCGACGAGTCCGACATGCGAGACCGGTTCAACGTCAACGGATCCGGCATCTCCCTCGGCCACCCCGTCGGCGCCACCGGTGGTCGTATCCTGGCCAATCTGCTTCGTGAACTGGATCGCCGCCAGGCCCGCTACGGCATCGAGACGATGTGCATCGGCGGCGGGCAGGGCATCGCGGCCGTGTTCGAGAACGTCAACATCTAGCCGTTTCCACTTCCGCCCGGTATCGGGCCGACCCGAAAAGAGTGTCATGCGCGTATTCCAGGGAATCGACGACGTCGAATCCGCAGTCGGTGAACATCTCGGCCACAGCGACTGGCTCGAGATCACGCAGGAACGCGTGAACGGGTTCGCCGATGCCACCGAAGACCACCAGTGGATCCACGTCGATCCCGAGCGTGCCGCCCAGGGCCCGTTCGGGGCCCCCATCGCCCACGGTTACCTCACGCTGTCGTTGCTGCCGAAACTTGGCGCCGAACTCATACGCATCGACGGCGTGAAGATGGTGATCAACTACGGCCTCAACAAGGTTCGCTTCCCCCAGCCGGTGAAGGTCGGGGCGAAGGTGCGGGCCGGCGGTGAGATCGTGTCGTTCGAGCGCACCAACCAGGGCGCGCAACTGGTCGTCAAATACACCATCGAGATCCAGGGTGAGGACAAGCCGGCGTGCGTCGCCGAGACCGTCCGCGTCCTGGTCTCCTGAAACGAGGAACAACATGCGTAGAGCAGCACTGGTCGCCCCCGTCCGCACCGCGGTCGGCCGTTTCGGCGGAGCACTGCGCGACGTCCCGGCAGAGACGTTGGCCGCCACCGTGATCAAAGAGACCGTGGCACGGTCTGGGATCGACCCGATCCTCATCGAAGACGTCGTGATGGGCCAGTCGTACGCCAACTCCGAGGCCCCGTGCATCGGACGGTGGGCGGCCCTCGAGGCGGGACTGCCGATCCGCGTCGCCGGACTGCAGACCGACCGCCGCTGCGGCACGGGCCTGCAGGCCCTCGTGACCGCGTCGATGATGGTGCAGACCGGCGCGGCCGACGTCGTGCTCGCCGGCGGCGTCGAGTCGATGAGCAACATCGAGCACTACACCACCGGTGCCCGCTGGGGCACCCGCGCCGGATCGCTGAACCTGTACGACCGCCTCGACCGCGGGCGGGAACGCTCCCAGCCGGAATGGCGGTTCGGGAAGATCAGCGGAATGATCGAGACCGCCGAGAACGTCGCGACACGATGCGGAATCGGCCGTGAGGAGTCGGACGCGTTCGCCGCCGAGAGCCACGCCAAGGCCCACGCCGCTTGGGAGGCAGGAAAGTTCGACGACGAGGTGATCGAGGTCAAGATCACCGACCGGAAGGGCAACGTCACCGTCGTCGCGCGGGACGAGGGTATCCGTCCGGAAACCACGCCCGAGACCCTGGCGCGCCTGCGGAGTGCTCTCAAAGACGGTGTCGTCACCGCGGGCAACGCGAGTCAGCAGAACGACGCCGCGTCGTCGATGCTCGTCGTCGCCGAAGATCAACTCGACGAACTCGGGCTCGAGCCGATGGGTTTCCTCGTCGGCTGGTCCGCCGCCGGGTGTGAACCGGCGCTGATGGGGCTCGGGCCGGTCGCGGCCACGTCCAAGCTGTTCAGCAGGACGGGTGCGAGCTTCGACGACTTCACGCTGATCGAGCTGAACGAGGCCTTCGCGTGCCAGGTGCTCGGCGTCCTGAAGGAATGGGGTTTCGAGGATCGGGACCGACTGAACGTCAACGGGTCCGGCATCTCGCTCGGACATCCCATCGGTGCGACCGGCGCGCGGATGACGACCACCGCTCTGCATGAATTGCGGCGCCGCGGCGGCGGCAAGGCGCTCGTCACGATGTGCATCGGTGGAGGGCAGGGAATGGCCGCCATCGTCGAAGGTGCCTAACTCCGACTGATGCGCGCGTCCGCGGGCTCCGACATCGGGGTCGGCGGACGCGACATCACGTGATTGACGAGGAGTGCGACGAAGACGACCGCGCACCCGATGGCACCCACGGCGAGAGCGAGCCGGATTCCGTTTTCGGTGGGAAGTAGGTCCGGTGCCAGGTTCGCGGCGAGCACCGCACCTGCGAGGGCGCTGCCGAACGAACCGCCGACGGTGCGCAGCACCTGGTTGAAGCTCACGGCGCTGCCGAGTTCGGTGTCGGCGACGCTGCGGGCGATCAGGGCCGGCATTGCCTCGTAGGCCAAGAGGGAACGTCAAGTCGCCGATCTGATCGCCGAAGGCCTGACCAATCAGGCATCGCCGACCGCCTGGTGATCTCACCCCGCACCGCGCATGGCCATGTGGAGCACATCCTGGCCAAACTGGGCTTCACCTCCCGGACCCAGGTCGCGGCCTGGGTCGTGGAGCGGGCGCACGATTAGGCGCACGGGAGAGCGGGAACAATTTACACCATCCGATTACCGCTCGAAATTGGTTCGAGCGGGCTCCGGCAACGACGACGGCCGCCTTGCCGATGCCGCTACGGAAAGTCTGGTGGTGTCACCAGGTCCTGCAGGGAGTCTCCAAGGAAGCGGGCGATGGACGACCGCAAGGCGCTGGAGGTCCTCGTTCGCCCGTGACGGTCTGGCCGCGTTCCTGCCGTCCGCTGCGGAAGGCCCGGTGCGCTTGCGCGCAGCGCGCACACGATCCACCTGTCCGAATCTCGCTCGCCGGACGGACGCTGCGGCTTACGATTGAGATTCAAGCCCCTGCGGCTCATTCCCTCTGGTCGCGTGCCCAGCCGAGTACATCCCACGGAATCCGACAGCCGGTCTCGCCAACAGAGCGAGTAGCCGGTGCGTCGAGTATCGGAGGGATGCAATGAGTGCAACACCCACTTTGAAGAAGGCGCTGAGCCAGCGGCAGCTGACGATGATTGCGATCGGTGGGGTGATCGGCGCAGGCCTGTTCGTCGGCTCGGGCGTCGTCATCGGCGACACCGGTCCGGGGGCCTTCATTACCTACGGGCTTGCCGGAGTCCTGATCATCATGGTCATGCGGATGCTGGCCGAGATGGCGGTGGCCAACCCGTCGACCGGATCGTTCGCCGATTATGCCCGCGCCGCGTTGGGCAACTGGGCCGGCTTCTCCGTCGGCTGGTTGTACTGGTACTTCTGGGTGATCGTCGTAGGTTTCGAGGCGATCGCCGGCGCGACGATCATCCAGTACTGGATCGACATCCCGTTGTGGTTGTCGGCGTTGGTTCTGATGATTCTGATGACGGCGACGAATCTGTTCTCGGTGTCGTCGTTCGGCGAGTTCGAATTCTGGTTCGCCGGGATCAAGGTGGCCGCGATCGTGGTGTTCATCGGGCTGGGCACACTGTTCGTGTTGGGGGTGTGGCCGAACAAATCGCTCGACTTCTCGAACCTGTGGAGCCATGACGGGTTCCTGCCGTTCGGCGCCATGGCCATCACCGTCGGTGTGGTCACGGTGATCTTCTCCATGGTCGGCGCCGAAATCGCGACGATCGCGGCCGCGGAGTCGGCGGATCCGGAGCGGGCGGTGACCAAGGCCGCGAACTCGGTGATCGTGCGGATCGCGGTGTTCTTCGTCGGCTCGACGTTCCTGTTGGCGACGATCCTGCCGTGGAACGACGAGGATGCGGCCGCGTCCCCGTTCGTCGCCGCGTTCACCGAAATGGGTATTCCGTACGCCGACCACATCATGAACGCCGTGGTGTTGACCGCCGTGTTGAGCTGTCTCAACTCGGGCATGTACACCGCCTCCCGCATGTTGTTCGTCCTCGCTGCGCGCCGGGAGGCACCCGCACAGCTGGTCAGGGTGACTCGTCGAGGGGTGCCTGCCATCGCGATACTCGCGTCCTCGGTCGTCGGTTTTCTGTGCGTCATCGCCGCGGCAGTCTCACCGGACACCGTCTTCGTCTTCCTGCTGAACTCCAGCGGTGCGGTCATCCTGTTCGTCTACCTGCTCATCGCCGTCTCCCAGATCGTGCTGCGTTACCGCACCCCGGACTCGGAGCTTCGGGTCAAGATGTGGCTGTTCCCGGTGTTGTCGATCATCACCGCGGCCGCGATCGTGGGGATCCTGGTGCAGATGTATCTGCAGGACGACGTGCGGTCGCAACTAATGCTGAGCCTGTTGTCGTGGGCCGTCGTCATCGTGCTGTTCCTCGCCAACAAGTGGTTCGTGGGCCGGCGACCCGTCGTGGAAGGCGTCGCGGCGACGACACGACCGCACCGCGTGCTGGTGCTCGCGAACCAGACCGTCCAGTCCAAGGAAATGCTCGACGAGCTTCGTCGCATCGACGCGGATCGGGATGCCACCTACTTCGTGGTCGTGCCGGCCAGCCCGATCGAGACCGGAACTGCCGCCACCCACGGTCCACTCGACGTCGCGGAAGCGACCCGAGAGGTCGCACAGCAGCGGTTGGACGACACGCTGGCGACACTTCGCGCGGAGAACCTCGAAGCCGACGGCGAGTTGGGCGACTACCGGCCGCTGCGGGCACTGGCCGCCGCCGTCGACTCGTTTCGTCCGGATCAGATCGTCATCTCGACACTGCCACCCGAAGAGTCGGTGTGGCACCGTTTCGACGTCGTGGACCGCGCACGCGCCGAGCACAGCGTGCCGGTGACGCACGTCGTCGTCACCCCGGTCGCCGCAGGGAGAGCCCCCCGATGACGATCATCGCCGGCTTCAGCTCGAGCCGTCAGGGCACCGCACCCCTTAACCTGGCAGTGCAGATATCACGCTGGACCGGCGACAAGGTTGTGGCCGCGGCGATCGTGGAACGGCCGTGGCCGGCGAAGGACGACCCCATCGAACGCGAATACCTGGGCTACGTCACCGAGCAGGCTTCGCAGGCACTGGACAGGGTGGTCGGCCAGCTGCCCGGGGGCCTGGACATTCCCCGTGTCGTCCACCAATCCGATTCCATTCCAACAGGTTTGATCGAACTCGTCACCGCCCACGACGCGCGTTTCGTCGTTGTCGGGTCGTCGTCGTCCGGGTTGCTGGGCAGGGTGACGCTGGGCAGCGTCACCGAACGGCTGGTCCATACCGCGGCAGTGCCCGTCGCGATCGCTCCGCGCGGTTACCCGCCGGTGCCTGAGACGATCCGCCGGATCACCGTCGCGTACGGAGGCGAGGCCGACGTGAACGGTCTCGTTGCTGCCACCGCCGAACTGGCCAGGCAGTGGCCGGTGCAGTTGCGGATCGTGTCGTTCACGGTGCGGCCGATGACGATGTTCGGCGGCGCGATCGAGCGATCGACGGAGGACCTCGTCGTACAACAGTGGGCACGCCGGACGCGCGACGATATCGTCAAGCAACTCAATGCAGTTCGCGCCCGAATTCCGGTTCCCGACGTGGATGTCGTGGTCGGCAGCGGCCACGACTGGCGCGAAGCGGTGGAGGCCGTCTCCTGGGAAGCCGGCGACATGCTGGCGCTGGGTTCGGGCGCGGCCGGACCCGCGGCCCACGTATTCCTCGGCTCGGCCGCCTCGAAGATTCTGCGTCACGCTCCGGTGCCCGTGCTGATCGTTCCCAGAAACAAGGTGACGGCCTAGGCGTCGGTCGCGCCCATCCGGGAGAAAACATGCCGCTTCAACGACTATCCCGCTCGTTCATGGGTACTACTTCCGTACCGAACCGTGTAGCAGGGGAGGGGCCATGACAGCCGAGAACCAGGGGCACCGCACCGACGTCGACAAGGCGCTGCTCGGGCACGCCACCTATCGCAGTCTCGGTGAACAGCAGCTCTCACCCGCGGAGGAGCGGTTCGAGAAGGGGCGGCGTACCATCGGGCTGTTTCTGGCGCCGCTGATCACGATCGTCTTCCTCGCCCTGCCGATCGACATCCCGCCCAACCAACAGACATTGGCCGGCGTGCTGCTCGGCGTCATCGTGCTGTGGGTGACCGAGGCGGTGCCGATCCCGATCGGCGGGCTGCTCGGGGTGGCGATCGTGGTGTTTCTGGGGGTGGCGCCGGCCGACGAGGTTCTCGCCGCGTTCGGGTCGTCGACGATCTTCACGTTCATCGGAGCGTTCATCCTCGCCCAGGCGATGCTCAAACACGGCGTCGCACGGCGGTTCGCGTTTCGGATCCTGACCCTGCCGCGTGTCGGCCAGTCCACCACCGGCGTGATCGTCGCGTTCGGCGCGATCACATGCGGGCTCTCGGCGTTCGTGTCCAATACCGCGACCGTGGCCATGCTGCTGCCCACCGCCCTGGGCATCCTCGGCGTCATCGCGAAACTCATGCAGCGCCGCGGCGTCGTCGCAGAGGACTTCGACCCGTTGCGTCTCCGGGTGGGTGCCGCGATCATGCTGATGCTCGCGTACAGCGCAAGCGTGGGCGGCCTGCTGACACCGGTCGGGAGCCCACCCAACCTCATCGGACGCGGGCTCATCGAGGAGGCCACCGGGGAGCGGATCAGCTTCGGGCAGTGGATGGTGATGGCCATCCCGATCTGCCTGCTGATGTTCATCGCGCTCGCCATCATCCTGCTGCGCCTCAACAAGCCGGAGATCCGGCGGATCGAAGGCGTCGCCGATTACCTGGCGGAGCAGCGCGCAGAAATGGGTCCGCTGTCGCGTGCCGAGAAGAACACGCTCATCGCGTTCGGAGTCACGGTGACGCTGTGGATCCTGCCCGGTGTCGTCGCGGTGGTCGCCGGCAACGACTCGGACCTCTACGGCACGATCAGCGACCGACTCGACGAGGGCATGGTCGCGGTCTTCGGTGCGGCGTTGCTCTACCTTCTGCCGACCGATTGGGAGAATCGCGAGTTCACGCTGACCTGGCGGGACGCAGCGAAGATCGACTGGGGCACGATCGTGCTGTTCGGCAGCGGCATCATCTTCGGCGCACTGCTCGCCGACAGCGGACTCGCCGAGACGATCGGCACCTCCGTCGCGGACTCGCTGGGCCTGACGAGCGTCGTCGCCATCACCGTCTTCGCGGTGCTGCTGGCCATCGCCGTGTCGGAGACGACGAGCAACACGGCGTCGGCGGCGGTCGTGGTGCCGATCGTGATCCCGGTGGCGGTGGCGGCCGGGGTCAACCCCTTCGTGCCCGCGCTCGCGGCCACGTTCGCCGCATCGTTCGGCTTCATGCTGCCGGTCTCGACGCCGCAGAACGCCGTGGTCTACGGCTCCGGAGCCGTCCGGATCACCACGATGATCCGAAGCGGAATAACCTTCGACATCGTCGGCGCAATTCTGATCATCGTCTTCCTGCCCTTGATGATCGCCGTGGTCGGCCTCGGCGGTGGGTGATCAGTCGGTACGGACTCCCAGTACCCGAAGTGCCAGTTCCTCGATTTCGTCTCGGTACCGCGGTCGGGCGTGCAGGTGCCGCAACCGGGAAAGGTCGTTGACCAACCCGATTGCGGCGAGCACCGTAGTCCGGGTCTCGTGGGTGTCGGTGCCGAGGAGATGTACCCACTCGTCGATGTACTCGCGTTGAGCCGTGCGTGACTGCGACTGTGCCTCTTCGGGTAAATTCGTCGACTCCTCGATGAGGATGCCGATGGCACTGTCGGGTGCCGACACGGCCGAGGTGTAGGAGTGCACCACCAGAGCGAGCGCGTCCTCGCGGGAGCGCGCACCGGCAAGCGCTTGGACCAACCCCATCCGCAGGGACTCGGTGCCTCGGACGAGGATCGCCTGGAGCACCTCGGCCTTGCTGTTGAAGTAGGTGTAGATGCTCGAACTCGCCATCCCCGCGGCGGCGCCGATGTCGTCCATCGTCACCGACTGGTAGCCGCGCCGCCGGAACAGGGAGATGGCGGCGGTCAACAGGGTTTCACGACGGGAAGCGTGAGCGAAGCCGGAGACGTATGCCTCCTCGGCAGGTATCTCCTCGGCGTGCCGGATCGGAGCGCTCCGCAGCCGTTCGCACAGCTCCAGTAGCAGGCTCTCCAAGCGTTTGCGCGGCAAGGTCGTTCGGTGCCGGGCGGGACTGAGGGCGACGCTCGACATGGCCCAGGCCAGCAAGTCGGCGTCCGCAGTGGTGAGGTCGGGGCGTTCGGAGCGGAGGGCGTCGGCGATGCGTGCCACGACCGACTGAACGGCCGTCCGCACCTCGGCCCGGCGTTCGGGAGCGAGGTGGCGGGATTCCTGGTCGAATAAGACCGCGCGGAAGTCGTTGTCGCGGCAGTAGCGGAACAGGGCCAGACAGTTCGAGGCCGAGTCCTCGGGGTCGACGTCGTCGAGGGTGGCCGTGATCGACGAGGCGGCATTGAGTATCGCCTGTGCGAGAAGGTCCTGCTTGTTCGGGAAATGGCGGTACAGCGCCCCCGCGGTGATTCCCACCGCGGAGGCGATATCCTCCATGTTCACCCCGTGGTAGCCGCGTCGCCCGAATTGCTCTCGGGCCACCGTGATGATCTGCGCTTTACGGTTGCGCGGCCGCGGCGTCTTCTTGGCGGACGGCTCGACAGCAGGTGTGTCGTCCGATGTGTCGATCGTCATTGCAGCCTCGGGGTGTCAGTGCGCGGTGCGGTCGGCCAGGTCGGAGAACTGCCGGCGGAGTTCTCTCTTGAGTATCTTGCCAGCCGGCGAGACCGGCATCTGCTCCACGATCGTGATGCTCCGTGGCGACTTGTACCCGGCGATCAGTTTCTTGGTGTGGGCTCGCACGTCGTCGCAGGTCAGTGACGTGCCCGGTTTCATCACCAGAAACGCGTGCACCCGCTCGCCGAACCGATCGTCGGGAACACCGATCACCGCACACTGCACCACGTCGGGATGAGAGGCGAGGGCATTCTCGACTTCGGTCGAGTACACGTTCTCTCCCCCGGAAATGATCATGTCCTTCAGTCGGTCCACCACGAACAGGTAGCCGTCCTCGTCCATGTAGCCGCCGTCGCCGGTGTACAGCCAGCCGTCGCGCAGCGCCGCCGCGGTCTCTTCCGGTCGATTCCAGTAACCGGTCATGATGTTGCCGCCGCGGGCAATGATCTCGCCGACGTCGCCGCGGGGGAGTTCGTTGCCTCGGTCGTCGACAACCCGCACCTCGACGTGACCCATCGGCCGACCGGCCGAATTGAGCCGGGTGGCCGCGTGGTGGTCGTCGGCGCTGAGCGAGGTGAGTCCGGGGCCGGCCTCGGTCATCCCGTAACCCTGCACGAAATCAGCTTTCGGGAAGGCGCGCTGGGCCTGGCGTAGCAGGGTCTCGGAGATCGGGGACGCGCCGTACTGAATTGCGGTGATGCTGGACAGGTCGCGGATCTCGCGCTCCGGGTGGCGCAGCAACATCTGGATCATGGTCGGTACCAACAGCATCGAGTTGATCCGCTGCCCTTCGATCAGTCGCAGCGCCGCGGCCGGTTCGAACGACGGCAACATCACCAGGATGCCACCGGCGATGTTCTGGCCGTTCCAGCTGGCCAGTGCAGCGAGGTGGAACATGGGTGCGGACAGCAGGGCGCGGCCGCCTGCGACGGCGGTGTGGTTGGCGGCCAGCGACCCGAGGCTCGCGGTCATCAGGTTGAGGTGGGTGAGCATGACGCCTTTGGGGCGGCCGCTGGTACCACCGGTATAGAAAATCCCTGCCAGGGTGTCTCCGCCCACGCGCAGGTCTTCGACGGGTTCCGCGGTGGCGACCAGGTCTTCGTAACGGAGAAGCCCGTCCGGTGTCGGTTGGTCGCCGCAGTGCACCACTGCTCGCAGCGACGGGAAGAGTGCGCGCATCTCGTCCAGCAGCGGTACGAAGGTGTCGTCGACCAGCAGTACCGTCGTCTGTGAGTCTTCGAGGGCGAACGCGATCTCGGCGGCGCTCCAGCGGGTGTTGAGCGGGTTGACCACGCCGCCTATCCACCAGGTGGCGAAGAAGTACTCGTGGTACCGGTCGGAATTGAGCGACAGCATGCCGACGCGGTCGCCGACCCCCACACCGAGACCGAGCAGAGCGCCCGCGAGGCGGGCGACCCTGTCTCCGGTCTCGCTGCTGGTGTGGATGCGGTCCCCGCACACGGTCATGGGCTGGTTCGGGCGTTGCTGCACCGCGCGATGCAGTGACTGAGTCAAGTACATGGGGACCCCTCCTGTCGGGGATAGTTAGCGGCTGCCGCCGTCGCAAACCAGGCACTGGCCGCTGACGTAGTCGGTCTCGGGCAGACACAGGGCGAACACTGCGCCCGCGGCCTCGTCGGGACGGCCTGCCCGGCCCAGCGGGATGGACCGCTCGGCTGCGGCGAGCAGCTGGGGGTTGACGCCGACCTTGATCTCCCGGCCTTCGACGTCGATGGTGGCGTTGCCGTCCGCCGACGCCTCCGTCAGGCGGGTGTTGATCAGGCCGTAGGCGACCGCGTTGACATTCACCCGGTAGCGGCCCCACTCGCGGGCGAGGGTCTTGGTCAGTCCGATGATGCCCGCCTTGGCGGCGGCGTAGTTGGACTGGCCGGCGTTGCCGACGACACCGGCGTTGGAGGAGATGTTGACGACCTTGCGGTGGTAGTCGGTCGGGTTCGCCTTGATGTACGGCTGCGCGGCACGCAGGATCTGGAACGGTGCCTTCAGGTGCAGATCCAGGATGGTGTCCCACTGCTCGTCGGTCATCTTCTGGATGACGTTGTCCCAGGTGAAGCCGGCGTTGTTGACGATGATGTCGAGGCCGCCGAAGGTGTCGACGGCGGTGGCGACGAAGCGGTCCGCGAAGCCTTCCTCGGTGACGGAACCGATACTGGCGACGGCCTTGCCGCCGGCTGCAACGATCTCCTCGACCGTCTCCTTGGCCGGGCCCGGGTCGAGGTCGTTGACGACGACGCTGGCGCCCTCGGCCGCGAACTTGAGGGCGATGGCACGGCCGATGCCGCGGCCGGATCCGGTGACGATGGCCGTCCTGTTGTCGAGCTTGCCCATGAGCGGGACTTCCTTTCGGTGGTGTGGCGAAGGTCAGGCGGCGACGACGGCGTCGCCGCGGAGGGTGACCGTTCCGTCGGCGAGGGTGACGGTGAGGTCCAGATGGGCCAGGCCGTCCTCGACCTTGGTCACGGTTCCGGTGCACGTCGGCTTCGCGTGCAGCGGGGTGATGGCGGCGAATCGTACGCTGTAGGAGCAGAGTCGTTCCTGTGGAACATAATTGGTCAGCAGTCGGCCGAGGTAGGCCATCGACAGCATGCCGTGGGCGAACACGTCGTCCATGCCACCGGAGCGCGCGACGTCGAGATCGATGTGCATCGGATTGTGGTCACCGGAGGCGCCGGCGTAGAGCGCGAGCGTGGTGCGGCTGATGCCGGCGAGCTGCAATTCCGGGAGGGAGTCGCCTGTTTTCATTTTTCCGCCTTCGGGTTTCGGACGACGAGGGTGTTGGTGAGGCGGGCGATCGGCTCACCGTCGCGGGTGACGTCGACCGTTCGGACGAGGAAGTCCAACGCTCCGTTCTTCTTCGAGTACACGTCGGTGACGGTGCCGTTGTAGGCCAGCGTGTCGCCGGCGTAGGCCGGCGAGTGGTACTTGAACGCCTGCTCGCCGTGCAGCACGTACCGCATGTCGATCCCGAGTTCGCGGATGAGGGCGAACGGGTCCGGCTTCTCCATGTCCAGGCAGAACAGGAAGGTCGGCGGCACGAGTACATCGCGGTGCCCGGCCGCCTTGGCGGCCTCGGTGTCGAAGTAGACCGGGTTGGTCTCGCCGATGGCCTGCGCGAAGAAGCGCAGACGTCCGCGCTCGACGACCACTTCGTGACCGGGGATCACCTTGCCGATGACGGCCGGATCGAGTGCCACGTCAGCCCACCTTCTTGAAGATGCTGACCACACACGCGCCGCCGAGCCCGAGGTTGTGCTGCAGGGCGATCCGCGCACCCTCCACCTGACGCGCCCCCGCCTGACCGCGGAGTTGCCACACGAGTTCGGCGCACTGGGCCAGTCCGGTGGCGCCGAGCGGGTGCCCCTTGGAGAGCAGACCACCCGACGGGTTGGTGACCACCCGGCCGCCGTAGGTGTTATCGCCGTCGAGGATGAACTTCTCGGCGGTGCCCTCGGGGGTCAGACCCAGTCCCTCGTAGGTGATGAGCTCGTTGGCGGAGAAGCAGTCGTGCAGTTCGACGACCTGTACGTCCTCGGGGCCGATGCCCGCGGCCTCGTAGACCTGGGCGGCGGCCGCTGCGGTCATGTCGTAGCCGACCACCTTCATCATGTCCCGGTCCTCGAACGTGCTGGCAGTGTCGGTCGTGAGGGCCTGCGCCTCGATCACCACGTCCGCCGCCAGCCCGTGCTTGCGGGCGAACTCGTCGCTGCACACCACCGCCGCTGCGGCGCCGCAGGTCGGTGGGCAGCACTGGTATCTGGTCAAGGGGCCGAAGATGTGCGGCGACTCGAGCACCTGCTCCTCCGTGAGCAGGTCGCGGAAGACGGCATTGGGGTTGTTGGCCGCGTGCTTGCGGGCCTTGACCGAGATCTTCGCGAACGTCTCCGGCTTCGTGCCGTATTTCTGCATGTGGGAAACGCCCGCGCCGCCGAACAGCTGGGCCGCGCGCGGAGACGTCTCGTCGACGCCCTGAATCTCCGTCATCAGGTCGTCGAATCGGAACATCGGCGCCGGGCGGTCGTCCCAGACCCGCTTGAGCGCACCGGGTTTCATCTGCTCGAACCCGACGGCCAGGGCGCACTCGGCGGCACCACTGGCGACGGCCTGGCGGGCCAGGTACAGCGCCGACGAGCCGGTGGCGCAGTTGTTGTTGACGTTGAAGACGGGGATTCCGGTCAGCCCGAGTCCGTACAGCGCGGCCTGACCGGCCGTGGAGTCGCCGTACACGTACCCCGCGTAGGCCTGCTGAACGAGGGAGTACTCGATGCCGGCATCACGCAATGCTGCGCGGGCAGCGGTCTCACCCATGACGTTGTAGTTCTCGCTCTTGCCGGGCTTGGTGAACGGGATCATCCCGACTCCGGCGACGTGGACCTTGCGAGTCACATCTGACTCCTCTCTGATCGAATCAATATTTACTTAACACGACCCGACAGATTCTGTCCACCACGCTCGGCCTGCCGTCTTGCAGCTGCTTCCCTAATTCAAAGGCGTGATCGCGAGAAGTGGCCGACGACTTTCAGTGAACTATTGCCCTTTGATGCCGGATGATGATTTACTTTTTCGAACCGGGGTGGTTCGCGTCACAGTTCGCTCCGAGTCCCCGCGTCTCCGCGCCGCGCAGCCGTCGCCATTGCCCGAGAGGATCGATGAGAATGACATCGAGCAAGCAGGACGTTTCCCCCGTTGTGTCACCCGAAGTAGGAGGGGAGTCCCGCGTGCGGGCCTGGGGCCTCACCGGAATTCTGGTGCTGTTGGTCGTCGTCAACTGGGCCGACAAGGCCGTCTTCGGGCTGGTTGCCCAGCCGCTGGCCACAGAGTTCGGTCTGACCTCCGCCCAGATCGGGCTCGTAGGCAGTGCATTTTTCCTGGCATTCACCGTTGGCGGCTTCTTTGCCGGGGTGTTGCACAAGTGGATGTCGTTGCGCTGGCTGCTCCTGCTGTTGTGCCTGGCCTGGGCAGCGTCGATGGTGCCGCTGGTGGTCGTTGCCGGCTTCACGATGCTGTTGATCAGCCGGATGGCGCTGGGATTCTTCGAGGGGCCGTCGGGGGCGCTGATCCATACCGGCGCCTACTCCTGGCATCCCGTAGAGAAGCGTGGGCTGCCCGGCGCTTTCCTGGCTTCCGGTGCGTCGATCGCCAAGATTCTGATCGCCCCGCTGATGGCCCTGGCCGTCGCGAACTGGGGGTGGCGATCCACGTTCCTCATCCTCGCCATGGTCAGCGTGGTCTGGTCCGTCGTGTGGCTCGTGACCTGGCAAGGAGGGCCCTACGGCAAGCGCCCCGTCAAAAAGGCCGCCGCGAACTTCGACACCGCTGCGCCGACCGCCGACCCCAAGGTGTCATGGTCCCGGATCCTCCGGACACCGACATTTCTCGGCGCGCTCGCCGCAGTCTTCACCATGTACGCTCTCGTCACCGTCGTGCTGACGTGGTTGCCGTCCTACTTCGAGGTCGGCCTGGGGTATTCGCGGGTGCAGGCTGGCACCATGTTCGGGATCCCCAGCATCGCCGGACTGTTCTTCATGTTCCTGTGCACCTCGGTCAGCGACCGGCTGTTGGTGCGCGGCGCCAGTTCCCGGGTGCTGCGCGGCATCGTGCCGGGAATCGCACTGCTGCTGTGCGGAATCGCACTGATCACCATGCCGTACATCCAGACGCCCCTCGTCGCGGTGATGGTCGTCTCGATCGGCTACGGTGTCGGCACCGTCATCATCCCGCTGTTCAATGCCGCGATCTCGGAGATCTGCCCGCCGCAGCAGATGGCAGGCGTGCTGGGCGTGTTCATGGCGATGATGGCCACCGGTGGCCTGATCGCCCCGTACCTCACCGGCGTCATCGTCGACAATGCCGCCACCCCCGCCGGCGGTTACGCCTCGGCCTTCCAGATCTTCGGCATCGCCGCCGTCATCGGCGCGGTGATCGCCCTCCTCACCGTCAACTCCGTCCGCGACCGCGCCCGAATTCTCGGCTGACGCGGCCACATCCCCGACACCCATCCACGCTAGTCCGCAGAAAAGAAGGAAAAGACATGCAGCGCATCGTGTTCAACCAGGAACATGAAGACTTCCGCAAAGTCATCCGTGACTTCATCGAGTCGCAGGTCACGCCGAACTTCGCCGATTGGGAGCGCGAGGGCATGGTGCCGCGCGACTTCTACCGTCAGCTCGGCAAGCTGGGCGTGCTCGGGATGACCGTACCCGAGTCCTACGGTGGAGCCGGTGAGACCAGCTTCAAGTACCAGGCGGTGCTCTCCGAGGAGACCGCCCGCGCCGCAGTCAGTTTCGGTGCATTCGGCGTGCACACCGGCCTGGTGCTGCCCTACCTGCTCACCTACGGCACCGAGGAGCAGAAGCAGCGCTGGCTGCCCGGGTTCGTCAGCGGGGACATGATGACCGCCATCGCGATGACCGAGCCGGGCACCGGATCGGACCTCGCCGGCATCAAGACCACCGCCCGGCTGTCGGAGGACGGCACCCACTACATCCTCAACGGCGCCAAGACCTTCATCACCGGAGGCGTTCAAGCCGACCGCGTCCTCGTCGTCTGCCGCACCTCCCCGGCCACCGAGGAGAACCGCCGCGCCGGCCTCAGCATCCTCGCGGTCGACACCACGAGCGAGGGCTACGTGGTGGGCCGCAAGCTCGAGAAGATCGGCATGCGCACCTCCGACACCGCCGAGCTTTCCTTCACTGACGTGCGGGTTCCTGTCGAGGATCTGCTCGGCGAGGAGGGCGCGGCGTTCGGCTACCTGGCCAACAACCTTCCGCAGGAGCGCCTGATGATCGCGGTCACCACCACCGCCGCCGCCACCGGCGCCATCACGTTCGCCTCCGACTACGTGCGTGACCGGAAGGTGTTCGGCAAGCCCGTCGCCGACTTCCAGAACACCAAATTCGTCATCGCCGAGTGCATCGCCAAGGTGGAGGCCGCGCAGGCCATGGTGGACCGGGCCATCGAGCTGCACGAGACCGGCGACCTGAGCGTCGCCGATGCCGCCAAGGCGAAGCTGTTCTGCACCGAGAACGCCGGCGAGATCATCGACAAGTGCCTGCAGCTGCACGGCGGATACGGCTACATGCTCGAGTACCCCATCGCCCGGCTGTACGCGGACACCCGCGTCTCGCGGATCTACGGCGGCACCAACGAGGTCATGAAGTCGATCATCGCCAAGTCGGCCGGTTTCTGACCAAGTCCCGCAGGAGCTTTCGCCCTCACGAACAGGAGCATTCACGTGATCGATCCCCGGGTCCGCACCCTCGACTTCGAGACGTACCGGCAGGTGATTCGCGACTTCACCGACGACGAACTGATCCCGCGGGAGAATGAGATGGTCGCCGCCGGTGCGGTGCCCCCGGACCTCGTCCGACGGATGAGCGAGCTCGGTCTGTTCGGCATCACCCTGCCCACCAGCGTCGGGGGTCTGGGGTGGACGGTCGAGCAGCAGGTGCTCCTGACGTTCGAGTTCACCCGGTCCTCGGCTGTGTATCGGTCGCGGTTCTCGACGAGCATCGGTCTGGCCTCGCAGATCCTGCTCGAATACGGCACCGACGTGCAGCGCGAGAGGTACCTCCCCGCGATGGCGGCCGGGGAGTGCGTGATGGCCTTCGCGCTGACCGAGGAGTACGCCGGGAGCGACGCGTCCGCGGTACGGACCACCGCGACCCGGACGCGTGGCGGCTACGTCATCGACGGGGAGAAGCGCTACATCACCAACGGCGGGTGGGCGGACGTGCTGGTGGTGTTCGCCCGCACCGAGGACGGCGGTGTCTCGTCGTTCCTGGTGGATCGGGACACTCCCGGCGTGCAGACCCGGTTGCCCGAGTTGATGAACGGTCACGCCGAGGGGCCCGTCGCCGAGGTCAGTCTGCGTGGGGTGCGAGTAGACGCAGACCGGCTGATCGGAGGGGTGGAAGGCCTGGGAATGACGCACGCCATGCGCGGGATCAACCAGGCCCGCACCCACGTCGCGGCCACCGCCGTCGGTCAGGCCACGCGCTTGCTCACCGAGGCCGCGCGGCACGCCGGTGAGCGGGAGCAATTCGGGCAACCCCTGGCCGAGTTCGGCGCCGTCCAGGCCATGCTCGGTCGCAGCTACGCAGAGCTCGAGGCGGGACGGTCGATGATCCTGGATTGTGCCCGCGAATTCGACGCCGGCACCCCGCCGCGGCATCGCATTTCGGCGGCGAAACTCTATTGCACCGAGATGGCATCCGTCGTGGCCGACCGGGCGGTCCAGGTGCTCGGCGGAGCCGGCATCGTGGGCGAACACCCGGTGCCGCGCATGTGGCGTGACGTGCGGGCGCTGCGCATCTACGAGGGTGCCTCGCAGATCCACGAGCGCAACCTCGCTCGGGCACTGCCCACCCTGCTGTCCACCACGCAAACCGCTCGAGTCGGCTGAACATTCAGCGTCACAACGCATTCCATCACCGCGAGAAGCAGAGGAACAATTCATGGCGACCACCACCGGCACCGGACCACTCACCGGTGTCCGCATTGTCGAACTCGCCGGCATCGGTCCCGGCCCGCACGCTGCGACGTTGCTCGCCGACCTCGGCGCCGACGTGGTCCGCGTACAGCGCGCCGGCCTGCTGCCGACAGCCGGGCAGGCCCGCGACCAGACCCACCGCGGACGCCGCGTCGTGGAAGCGAATCTCAAAGACCCCGCCGACATCGAACTCGTCCTCGGGCTCATCGAGCGGGCAGACGTGCTCATCGAAGGCTTCCGGCCCGGCGTCACCGAGCGCCTGGGTCTGGGCCCGGACGTCGCACTGGCGCACAACCCGCGCCTGATCTACGGCCGGATGACCGGCTGGGGGCAGGAAGGTCCACTCGCCCAGACGGCCGGCCACGACATCAACTACATCTCGCTGACCGGTGTGCTGCACGCGATCGGCAGGAAGGGCGAGCGCCCGGTGCCGCCGCTGAACATGGTCGGTGACTTCGGCGGCGGCTCGATGTTCCTCGTGTTCGGCATCCTCGCTGCGCTGATCGAGCGTCACACGTCGGGCAAGGGTCAGGTCGTCGACGCGGCCATGGTGGACGGCACCCTGGCGTTGTCGCACATGATGTGGAGCTTCCGCGGGTTGGGCCGGTGGTCGGACGAGCGCGGGGTGAACATGCTCGACACCGGTGCGCCGTACTACGACACCTACGAAACCGCGGACGGCCGATACATGGCCGTCGGTGCAGTCGAACCACAGTTCTACGCACTGCTGGTGGAGGGTCTGGGTCTGGACCCGGCCGATCTGCCGGCCCAGAACGACCGGACCGGCTGGCCGCAGCTGCAGAAACTGTTCGCCGAGGTGTTCCTCACCAAGACCCGCGACGAGTGGGCGGCGATCTTCGGCGGCACCGACGCCTGCACCACACCGGTGCTGACCTTCGCCGAGGCACCGCAGAACCCGCACATCGCCGCCCGCGGATCCCTCGTCGAACTGGACCGGGTCACCCAGCACCGGCCGGCGCCGCGATTCTCCCGCAGCGAGCCCGGCTTACCCGGTGCCCCGGTCACCGAAGCGGTCGACACCGCCACGCTGTGGAACTGAAGTGACAGCCGACGCGCAGCTCGACGCGGAACAGGCGGCAGCCAGATCGGCACACACCGCTCAACCGTTCTTCGCTCGTGCAGGTTCGGGGTACGAGCCGAGGGCGGCCGCCATCAGCGGATGGTCGGCGGACATGGTGTCCGGTCCGGCCGTGCTGGGTTTGCTTGCCCACGCCATCGAGAGTGAGTACAAGCAGGATGAATTCTTCGCCACCCGAGTGACCGCGGATCTCTTTCGTCCGGTGAGGATGGGCCGGATCGATGTTCGCTCACGGATCATCCGGTGGGGAAACCGAATTCGACTTGTCGAAGCCGAATTGATTCAGTCCGATGAAGCCGTGGCCAGGGCCACGGTTGCTTTCTACCGGAAATCGAGGAACGCAGCAGGAGCGCATTGGGTCGACTCCCGCGTCCCTCAGCCTCCCTCGCCGGCCGAGCATGTCGGCGAGCGGTTGATCGGCACCAGTGGGGAGAATGCCGATTGGGGGCCGTTGCCGCACGGAGGACCGGCTTGGCGAACCTCTGATCGGAAACGGATCTGGACGACAGGGTGGTCCGTGATCGCAGGAGAAGCGACCACCCCCTTCGTGCGTGCGGCAATGATCGCCGACTTGACCAATTTGGTAACCAACATGGGCACCGAGGGCATCGGATACATCAACGGTGACGTCACGCTGGCGCTGACCAGACTGCCGGAGGGGATCGAACTCGGACTGGAAGCCGACAGCCACCGCGCGTGCGACGGAGTCGCGGTGGGCTCGGCAACCATGTTCGACCGCGACGGCCCTTTGGGGATCTGCACGGTTTCCGCCATCGAGAACGACCGCAGAACGCTCCAGCGACCACCGCTCGTTCCGGCGGCGCAATCTCACCCGCACCCTGTTGTTACAGCCCCGGCAGTTCGTTCCGGGTGACGTTTGGCTCCCCTAGGGTGCCTGGTGTGCGTGGCGGCACGACCACATTCTTGAAACCGATCACGACGATCCCGGTCTCGAACGACCGGCATCACGGGGTACATATCCCAGTCGGGTTTTGGGAATGGAGGAATGGATGTCGCCGAATTGTCATGTCGTTTCTGCGGGTGTGGGAACGGTGGAAGGCCGTGTCGACCGGTCCCGGCTGGAGGAGGACGGCTATCGTCGTCCACGACGTACCCGACCGCTCCGCCGCAGCGGAAGTGGTTGGCTCCCTGGGTGATCTGGTCCCGCAATACAACGGTCTGCTCACCCACGAGGTGACGTACCGTCCCGGCAACGATCATCGGGCGTACTCGCAGAGCGCGAACACGATTCTGGCGCATACCGAGGCCCCGGGCTGGAATCCCAGCCCGGCGTACCCTGGAACCGGCCGAGCTCACCCTGATGACGGACGCCGAACTGACCTTCCCGGGCCCGGACGGAGGTTGCGCACCGCGATGCTGGGCGCGGACGACACCGGCCGCACCGCCCTGCGCTTCAGCTACAACCTGCTCACCGCGGCCGACTACGACCCGCACCACGACTCCGACGTCGACGACTCCCGGCTGCCGCTCGGCCGGGCCGGTCGCAGGTTGGCGCATCGCGTCAGCGACCTGTTCCACGAACTGCGCACCCGCGTGCTGATCCCGGAGAATGCACTGCTCATCTGGGACAACCAGCGCATGCTGCACGCGCGTTCGGAGTACGCCGACCGCACCCGTCACCTCACTCGCTTCTGGGCCGGCGACCGGACTCGCGCATGATCGTGCTCGACGCCGTCGGCGTGGAGGTCGGTGCAACCCACACCGAGATCGTGCTCACCCCAACCGGTCCCCGGGTGATCGAAACCCATGTGCGGATGGGCGGCGACGAGATTCCGTCCCTGGCCCTCGACGCTACCGGCGTGGACCTCGCCGAATGCGTCGTGCGGCAGACCGTCGGGGAGAAGGTTCTACCCGGGATCCGGGCCGTCCTCGCTGAGGAGCGGCCGGCCCGCTGTTCCGCGATCTGGTTCGCCGCCGCACCGGTCGCGGGTGTTCTCACCGACGTCAGCGGCATCGACGACGCCCGGAAGGTCGACGGCGTGACCGACGTGCAACTCCTGGTCCGCCCGGGCGGCGCGGTCACCGTCCTGGAATCGTCCGATTCACGTGTCGCGTACGCACGCGCGGTCGGGGACACCGCAGAGCAGGCGCTCGACGCCGCCCGGGAGGCCATGGCACGCCTCGAATTTCAGGTGCGCGTGGCCGCCGCGAACACGGTGACGGTCTGATCCCGCAGATGTTCTCTCGAGTTCACAGTCCGACAGCGGTTTCGAGGAGATCGAGTTCGGCGTCGAGCTGATCGAGCATGGGGTGCAGGTCCGGGACGGTGCGGCGGCAGCCGGTGAGGCCGAAGACGATCTGGTCGTCGCTGCTGGTGCAGGTGATGTTAAGTGCCTGCCCGGTGGTGGGGATGGACAGCGGGTAGAGGGATTCGAGTCGGGCCCCGTTCCAGTACAACGGGGTTCGGGGGCCTGCGACGTTGGAGATGACGACGTTGAACGGTGGCCGCAGCGGACCCCGGCGGCCGAGAAACATCTCGACTCCGAGCGGGGCGGCGCCGAGTGCGCTCATCGCGAGCACCTGGGCCGGACTCATCGCCTGAAGGGCCGCCTTGCCCTCGTTCATGCAGTTGCGCACGGTCTCGAGGCGGTGCGCGGGGTCGGGGAGGTGGGTGGCCAGGTTGCACATGAGCACTCCCACCCGATTGCCGCCGGCCCCGGTATTCGGCGCGCGGAGGGAGACGGGGACCATCGCGATCAGGGGATTGTCCGGCAACGCGTCGCGGGTGTGCAGGTAGGCCCGGAGGGTGCCCGCGCACATCGTCAGCACGATGTCATTGATGGTGGCGTCGGCGTGCTTGGCCAGCAGACGGATCCGTTCGAGGGGGAAGGACCGGGCTGCGACGTGCCGGGCTCCGCTGATCGGCACGTTGAACAGGGTGTGCGGTGCGGTCAGCGACACCGCACCCCCCTTGCCGTGCAGTGCGCGATCCACGGTGCCGACCGCTGCGGGCAGGAGTCCGGCCACCTCGCCGACCGCCGCGCGGGCGGCGTCCCACGCCATCGCGGGCAGTGCCGAGCCGAGCCCTCCCGAAACCGCGACGCCCGCGTCCGGCACGGCCGCCAGCGGGTTGCGGGGTTGCCAGGGCGTGGGCATGTTCCGACGATGCGGGTCCTCGCTCATGCTGTCGCGGAGCAGCCTCATCGCGGATGCACCGTCGGCGAGGGCGTGGTGGATCTTGGTGTAGATCGCGTAGCGGCCGTCGGCGAGGCCCTCGATCAGGTGCATCTCCCACAGGGGGCGGCTGCGGTCGAGCAGGGTGCCGTGCAGCCTCGACACCAGGGTCATCAGTTCGGCCATTCCGCCCGGCTGGGGCAGGGCGTCCCGGCGGACGTGGTGCTCCAGATCGACCTCGTGGTGCGGGAGGGTGTCCCAGCCCCACTGGCCGAGCGACGTTACCGAACGGCGGGCCCGCTTGCGGAACGGCGCCGCCACCTGGTCACCGATCAGCGCGGCATCGAACATCGCGCGCACATCGGCCGCGGACGCCCCCTCGGGTGGCGTGAACACTGCCAGGCCGCCGACGTGCATCGGATGCTCGCGGGACTCGCCGAGCAGAAACAGTGAATCGGTCGGTGCCATCGGCAACAGCATGTGGTGTCCTTACCGTTCCCGAATCCGGATCCACCTGCGCGGATCCGCTCCCCCCGGAACTGTTGTTCATCTCTGTGTAGTGGTGTCGCAAAGTAACGTTTAGATGTGGTTCATGTCACAAACCGGTCTCGCTGTTTGTAGTTCTACAGCACAACCACGCTTTCCGCCACATGCACGAACGTCCAACAGGACGATTGGGTACCCCGGGGTTGCCGGCCGTCAGAGTTCGAGGTACAGGAAGTTGTCGGCCCAATTCGTTTCGCCGCTCGTCGTCGCGAAGTAGAAGATCCGCTCCGAGAATCCGCAATCGAAGTATTCGGCGATCTTCGATTCGCCGGGGGCGAGCGTGCCGAGGTTCCTGCTCTCGTAAACGAGCGGCGTGTGGACCGTGACTCCGGTGGCGGTCCCGTCGCCCTCATTCGTGACACGCACGGCGCACGCGTTGACACCCTCGGTGTTCGCCTGCGTGATCACGAGGTCGGGTCCGTCGCCGAGAGAGCCGAACGGAGCGGCGGACGCCGTTGCCGCCCCGGCAGTCAACAGCCCCGCGATCATGGCTCCCGCCACTGCCGTACGTCGAAAATTGCGCATGGTTGTGCCCTTTCGTCGGTTGTCCGGATTGCCCCGATTCGTACGCTACAGTCGCCCACCCGCACGAGGCGTGCACCGGGTGCGCTCACATCGTCGGGGCGGCGTCCCTCGAAGGTGGCGGGGCGCCGTCACGGATGCGGGCGAGTTCGGACCGGGCAAACGCGACACGGCCGGTGTCCGCGCCGCGGGCCGCGGCAAGTCCGTCGGCGAGCTCGTCGGCGGCGTCGAGGACATGTACGGCGCGGATCCGCTCCTGTCGTCCGACTCCGGCCTTGCGGAACGCCTTTCGCGCCTTGCGGTCGCCGCACATCGCCTCGAGTTCGGCGGCGGTCAGCACGCCCCGGGCGACCTCGGGCGCCATGATCGCGCGCAAGAACTGTCGTTCTGCCGGGACCGTCATCGCGAAGACTTTGATCGCGACTACCAGGGCAATGACGATGACCGCGAACATCAGCACGAAGAGCAGCGCCGTGTGCCCCCGCACGAGAGCACCCATGGAGTCCCACACCCCGTGCAACAGCATCGCCGTCGCCATCAGTGCGAGTCCCCGCCCGGCCTTGCGGGGTTCAGCCGGCCGACCGAGGAGGTAGACGAGCCCGGCGCAGAAGACGGCGCTGTAGAGAATGTGTGCGCTGACTCCGGTGGCCATCCGCATCCACACCGTCGACATCGCCGACTCGACCTGATTGGCGCCGAATTGCGAGCCCGCGGATCCCAGCGCGTACGCGACGTCTTCGACGATTTGGAATCCCAGGCCGATGAACGCGCCCAGGATGAACCCGTCGAAGGCGGTACGGACCAGGCGAGGGGCCAACGAGATCAGCAGGAGCAGCCCGACGCCTTTGGCGATCTCCTCGTCGAACGGCGCCGCCAGTCCCGCGCCCCAGTCCAGTGCCCAGGCCTGGCCGAATGCCTTGGCGTACAGAGCGCGAACCGCATCGTTGGCGTGCGCCGCCATGGTCCAGGTGGCGGCGAGGCCACCCCACAGGAACGCCACGACGACCAACGCGGCGGGCTGACGGGCGTAGCGGTCGATGTGGTGGGTGAACCACCAGAAGATCGCACCGTAGACGGCGAACAGAACCAACGCCACCACGATCGCCTGCCGGTACGCGGCGTACTGACCGGCCAGCATCGAGGCGAAGGAGAACAGGCCCGTGACGACGAGCATCAGATACGCCCAGAAAGCGAGGTTGCGGGGCTGGAAGAAGGTGAACGACCTTCCCCACCCGGAGTTGTCGATCGCTGCGACGTGGTCGGCGTCGAGATCGTCGAGTTGCGGTGTGGTCACGAGCCCTCCCCGATGCGGTGGCCGATGCTGGTGATCATGCGGGCAATGGTGACGGTGGTGTCGCCGGAGACTTCGGCGGGGCCGGTGGCCACCACTTCGACACCACGGCCGTCGAGGACGAAGGCCGCAATCACGCCGTCGGAGTGGGTGCCGGAGTACCCGGCGATCACTCCCCGGGCACCGGTGTCGGTGACGATCGTTTCGGGGCTGCCGGTGACGTGCAATCCCTGCGCGCCGTGCAGGGCGTCGGTGGTGTCGGCGATCTGGGCGAGCAAGGCTTCGGCGTCGCCGTCGAACTCGCCGGTGTGGACGGTGAACGCCACGTCGCCGTCGACGACGGTGGCTGTGTCAGGGTATTCGCCCGAGACCGGCCTGTCGCCGACCCGCACTCCCGATGTGATGCCCCACCCGGTGGCCGGGGTGAAGGTGACATCGCCCTTGACCTCGAGCACGTCGCCGGCGGCGACCGTGTCGTCGTAGGGCACCGCGCGATCGATCGCCGGCAGAATCAGTGCCATCACCGACGCGACGGCGATGACGATCAGCGCTGGGGCGATCGTCGCGCGGTCCAGGCCGAACCATCTCCGATCGACCGGAACCCAACGGTCGTCAGGCTCGAACGGGCGTGGGGGAGCATCGCGTGGGTCGTCGATCTTTGTTCCAGCTGTCACGGTCACCATCCCTCGATGGACATTTGTTCAGAACATACGGGCTCGATTCCGGATCCGCGATCCGGGCACCGGCCGGTTCGCGAACTCGATACACGTTGACCCCGTGTCGCTGGGAAGTCGATCACCCCTCCACTGACCGACTTGCCGAGCGTGCGAAGAGACATGGTGCTCCGGATCTGCGGACGTCTCATGGTTTGATCGAGTTATGACCGAGGAGAACGGAATTCCCACCGTCGTGACCGCCGGCCGCATTATCACAGCCCCGGCACGGACGGTTTTCGAACTGATTGCCGACCCGGCGCAACAGCCGCGTTGGGACGGCAACGACAACCTGGCCGAGGCCGCCGCCGGGCAGCGGGTGCGCGCCGTCGGTGACGTCTTCACCATGACGCTCACCAACGGCGGCATCCGCGACAACCACGTGGTGGAGTTCGAGGAGGGGCGCCTGATCGCCTGGCTGCCCTCGGTGCAAGGCGATCAGCCGCCGGGTCATCTGTGGCGCTGGGAACTCGACCGAGTCGACGAGGCGAGCGTCCGCGTCACGCATACCTACGATTGGTCGCGATTGACCGACGAGAAGCGCCTCGAGCGCGCCCGGGCCACCACGTCGGACAGCCTTCTTGCCTCCGTCGACCGGCTTGCCGAACTCGCCGAGGCGAACGACCGACGGCCTCCCGCCTGACCTGTAGCCGGGTGACGTCCGACGTCACCGACCGGGCACGACGGAAATCGTTCCCTGGCAGACGGCGTTCTGCGAATTGACGAACCACCATCCCGCGCCGGTCTGGACGGTCACGGTGAACGCCACCGTCCCGGTTCCCGTCCAGGTTCGGTTGATCGGGATGCCGGGCTTCTGCTGCCAGGCCGCCTCATCGCTGACGCTGTGTCCGGTCGCGCCGGTTGTCGTGTTGTGCCAATCGACCGACACCCGCGTGCCGTACCAGTTGATGCCGATGCTCGGGATGAGACCGCCGGGCGGGGTCGGCAGTTCGTTGCCGCCGCTGAGCAGGATTGCCGGCTCCAGCGCGGATCCACCCGGTCGCAGCGACTCCCCGGACGCGGCGTTGATGGTCCACGTGAACGGCGGTGCCCAGACGAGGGGATTCGCGCTCGAGCACGTCATTGTCGTCGATGTCTGTGGCGCGGGCTGAGCACTCGCAACGGCGCCTCCCCCGGTCGCCACCGCGGTTCCCAGTCCGACAGCAGTGAGTGCCGCAGCACAGACCCGTCGTCCCAGATTCTTGTTCATGAGCGCTCCATTCCTTCGTTACCGCGAGAATTGAGACGTCCGTCGCCCCCCATTCCATTTCGGCAGCGGGACAGAATCTGTTACAGATCGTGCGAACTGGACCGGCACTCACGCAGCTGTATTCGGCAACCAGCGCTGCCCGGAGGGAACTCGAATGGCGGTCTCGTAGTTGCCTGTTGCCGTTACTCGTCGTTTCACCGCGGCGCATGGATGGCTCGCACACTGACATCTTTCCTTTCGACAGCAGTGGCGGGGGAGTAGGCGGCGGGCTGTTCCTTCTCGTCTACACCGCCATCCCCGGCAGCGAAAGCCACGAAAAACTAAAGCTTCTCTCCGTCATCGGACCCCGACACGTCGTCCCGCAGACGCCCCCGAACGCGTGACCAACCTGACGATCACCGTCGTCCAAGCCCGATTCAAGGGGTGGAACCGCCCGCCAACTCGCCGGCAGTAACGGCCCACGGCGGCTCTCGATGTACATGGCAGTTGCCCGATGCAGAGCGCGGGGTGTCAGGAGGTCGGCAGTGGAGATCTGGTGTCGAAGACGGCGTGTACCTCTCGCACAAGTAATTGTTCTGGCGGTGTTGATGTTCGGGCTTGTTGCGTTCAACGCGTCTGCAGCATCTGCGGCGCCAAGCGACACGGCGGACGAGACCACAGTGCCGTTCCAGGTGTCGTCGCCCTATCTGTCTCGGTGTGGCGGGCTCGCCACGTGCATGCTCCCGTGGGTGGTCGCGATGACTCCCACAGCGACTTCGGGCGGGGAATCCGGAATGGTCGTATTCGAAGCGCGAGAACCGCTTCCCGCGGGCGCGTACTGCGAGAGCGCATGGGTTCATTGGCTCAACCTCGAGACCGGCGCTCGCGGGTCCGTCCTACTGGAACCGGTCGCCCTCTATTCGTGCGAACGTCGATCGGCCGCGGTACGAACGGGAGCCGGTCAGGTTGTAGCGGCGGCAACGCTGAACTCTCCATGGCCCGTTCTCCATCCGGCCGGTGGGACGTTCGTCGTCCCCTGACGCGCGCGGCGGAGGCCCTCGAGCAGGCAGTGATTCAGTTAAGGCAGCGATCGCGTCCCAACGTGAACGGAGTGCAAGTGAAAAGGTGTATCGCAGTGGCGATCCTATCCCTGATCCCGCTGGGCATCTGTGTGCCGGCGGCATTCGCCGACCCCGTCGATCCCGACCCGTTCGGTTACAAGGACCGGACATCCGACTTCGTCATGCCTCTGGATCCCGGGGTGTTCGGAGTGAACGCAGGCAAACCGATCATCCTGAGTCCGTACGGGACGAGCCGAACCATCGAGTGTGCGTCCTTTCACGGGCAGAGTTGGTGTCGCCAGTTCGATCACGTCGGGAATGAACACGATCTGTACCAGGTGAAGATTCCGACGGGGTCGACCGAGTGGGATTACCGCGGTGTCTGGATCTACAACCCGTTCTGACACCGACCCCGGTGAGCTTGCGGAACGGCCGAACGTAGCGAAGTGAGTGTCCACGGCGTCCGGATCGGCGAGAATTGGTGCCGTGCGAGTTCGGTGGGTCAGCTCCCGAGCCGGCCACACGATGAGGCATTGTCCCGCGCAACAGGGGGTATCGAGCATGGTGCAACCAGCGAAGCGATTCCGCGTGCGAAGGATCCGCAGCAGCGCACATCTCGCCGTCCCCGCGATCATCCTGGCCGGAGTCCTGTTCGCGGGTGCGTGTGGGCAGCAGGACACGCAGTCTGATGCCGAATCGCAGCCGGAGGCGACGACATCCGAGGCGGTCCTGTTGCCTCAGGAGGCTCTGGTGGGATTGGACGTCGTACAGACGTACTTCCCGGAGATAGAACAGCAGACGGTGACGAGCGAGAACTCCACTGCGTCCGGCACCCCCGACGCGACGAGAATGGTGATCTACGAAGGGGGCGACGGCAGAAGGGTAACCGTCTCCGTCGATCGATATCCCAGCCCCGACGCAGCCGCGACCGCATTCGAGCAAGCGATCGACAAGAGTGAAGTCGTCCCGGGATTTGTGGCGCTACCGGCGCCGGCCGATGTCGGCGACAAGGCATTCGCCGGTGCCGTGACGCAGGGAGACGACACGCATATCGGGTACGGCGCGCTCGCCGGCGAGAACATCATCGGGGTGACTTCGGCCGGCTATCCGGCTACCACCGAGAATGTCGAAAAACTGACCGGCCTCACGCGCGACGCGGTCGAGAAGGCCACGACGGCATAGGGCAGTCAGATCGTGGTTGATTGTCGACGGTAGGCAGCGATCGAGGACGCCGAAGGTATCCCGATCACCTCCATGCCGATATCCCCAACATAGCCAACCGCCAGCACCGGCTTGCCGGTCTTCATATTGACTGATCTCGGTTCGGACACAGACGGTTTGGAACGTCTCCGCTGCAGTGGGCTGACTTCAGTTCAATACAGACTCGACCAGTACGAGAAATCGGCTCGACCTCGGTCTCGGCGGCTACCACCGGGGCCGGCGCTTCCGTGGACGCCTCGACCCGTCGCCGCCGGAGACCGATGTCAGCGACTTATGAAGTGTCTGTACCTCGGCGAAATTTGCATCTGTTGTTTCGGGGCGGGGCGCCGCACAGCCGGTTCGGGAGCGTCCAGATAGCGTCTGTCGGCTTCGGAGGTTCCTCCCCATACGCCGTACCGCTCGCCCACCGACAGTGCGTGGTTGCGGCAGGTGCGCTGGACCGGGCACTGATCGCAAATCTCCTTGGCGGCCCGCTCTCGTCGGACCCGGGCGCCTCGCCCCTCCCTTTCGGGGGAGAAGAAGACATCGGTGTCGAGGTCGCGGCACAGTCCCCGTAATTGCCAGTCCCAGTGCTCGGCACGAGGCTGAAGATGTCTGATCGACAAGGTGAGCGAGGACATCGTGTCATTCCTCCGGCGGATCGGGTGGCTCGCGATAGTCATGCGGCGCAGGATGTGCGTGAAAAATAGGACAGCGTCCTGTTTCAGGCAGTGTGAACTCTGTTGCTTAAAGATGTCAAGGCATTCGACGCCATTCGTGATCGGAACTCACTCGGGGCGCTTTCGTGGCTGCATCGGCGGCGGGTCCAGCAGGAACGACGTGTTGACAGGGGGACGTGTCCCAGGACACACTGAATGCAGTTTAGGACACTGTCCCATTTTTTACACACAATGGAGGAGAGCGCTGTGGCCTCACCGACAACCGATCCGGTCACCACGATGACCTCGGGCGAGTACCAGAAGAAGGCGAAGAAGGCCACCGGCGTCGCCGCGTTCGGCACCTTCATCGAGTACTACGACTTCAGCGTCTACGGCTATGTCGCCGCCACCTTGTCGGTGGTGTTCTTCCCCGGTGACGACCCGATGACGGGGCTGTTGAACACGCTGCTGGTGTTCGGCTCCGCGTTCGTCGTCCGCCCGCTGGGTGCGATCTTCTTCGGCCGCCTCGGCGACCGAGTCGGTCGCCGCACGAGCCTGATCGCAAGCATCGGCCTGATGAGCGCTGCGGCTGCGCTGACCGGAATCCTTCCGGGGTATGCGCAAATCGGGGTGATGGCACCGATTCTCCTGGTGCTGTTCCGGATGCTGCAGGGCTTTTCGACCGGCGGTGAGATCGGCGGTGCGGCCAGCTACATCCGGGAATGGGCGGCACCGAACCGTCGCTCGTTCTACGTGTCCTTCATCCCCGGCGTCGCGCAACTGGGCAAGGGCGCCGCAGCCGGCATGGCCGCACTGGCGGCTTCGCTGCTGCCCGCCGAGTCGATGGAAGCGTGGGGCTGGCGCATCCCGTTCCTGCTCGCGGTTCCCCTCGGAATCCTCTGCCTCTACATGCGTCTGAGTATTGAAGACAGTCCCGAGTTCGCGGCCTCGCGCGCCGAGCACACCACGACTGGCAAGCCGTTCAGCACATTGCTCGCGACTCATCGCGGACCGTTGGCGAAGGTGGTGGCAATCTCCACCGTTCAGAACATCGGAACCTATCTCGGCACGGTGTTCGTGGCGGTGTACTTCAGCAACGTCCTCGGTTTCAGCAAGGCGCAGGCCTCGACGATCGTGTTGCTCGCAGTCCTAGCCGCCGCGGTGTTCATTCCCGTCGCCGGCCTGCTCGGTACCCGAGTCGGCGCGAAGAAGGTCCTGATCTTCTCCTACACCGCCTACGTTGTGGTCACCGTCCCGTCGTTCCTGCTGATGGGCCAGCACTCGGTTCCGCTCGCGATAGTGGGTCTGCTGATCGGGATGGTGCCGTATGCGCTGTGCCAGGCCGGGACCTACGCCTCGATCACCGAGTTCTTCCCCGTCCAGGTCCGGCACACAGGTGTCGCATTCGGCCACAGCGTCGGCGCCGTCATCGGCGGTGGTCTGAGCCCGTTCCTGGCGACGTGGCTGATCGACGTCACCGGCAACAACCTGGTGCCCGCCTTCATCCTGGTCGGCTCCGGACTGCTGGGTCTGGCCGTGGTGGTTCTCGCCGTGCGCCACAACACGACCGACACCCACCTCTACCGCTGATCGTGAAAGATTGGAAGCCACCCGTGCATACGTTCTACGTCTCCGAACAGATCCATCCCGACGCCGTTGCGGAGCTGGACCGACTGGGGCAGGTCCACCTCGGGTACGGCGATGACGCGGTCGCCTACACCGACATCGCGGACACCGTCGACGCGGTCCTGCTCCGAGCGGAGATATTCGACGCGGATAAGATCAGTAACTCCCCGAACCTGACGATCATCGCCCGCCACGGAGTCGGCACAGACAACGTCGACATCGACGCTGCCACCGCCGCCTCGGTGTGGGTGACCACGACCCCCGGCAGCAACAGCCGCGCCGTCGCCGAGCACGTCTTCGCCCTCCTGCTGTCCTTGGCGCGCAAGACGCCGGCCGCGGCACGCGGCACGGCCGCGGGCGGGTGGGCCGCGCTGAAACCGAATCTGACCGGATTCGAGCTCGGCGGCCGCGTCCTGGGTCTGCTCGGTTTCGGCAATATCGCCGCCACCGTCGCCGAGATCGCCCGCGGATTCGGGATGCGGGTCCTCGTCGCCGACCCGTACGTCGCCGACACCGACATCGAAGCCCGCGGATGCATTCCGGTCACCTTCGATCAGTTGATCACCGACGCCGACATCATCAGCCTGCATCTGCCCCTCACCGTCGACACCCGCCACCTGTTCGACGCGCCGACCATCGGCCGGATGCGTCCAGGCGCGATCCTGCTCAACACCGCCCGCGGCGGGCTCGTCGACGAGCAGGCCCTCCTCGACGCCCTCACCGACGGTCGCCTCGGCGGCGCCGGGTTCGACGTGCTCGAAGGCGAATCGGCCGACCCGAAGAACCCGATCGCCCACAGCCCGCGGATCGCCGAGTACCTCGTCGCGCACGACAACCTCATCGTCACACCGCACATCGCCGGCCAGACAGGCGAATCCCTCAGCAACGCCGGCAGCGGTGCGGTGCAGTGCATCCGGCAAGCCCTCGCCGGGGACGTCCCCGACAACGCCGTCAACTCGATCACCCCGGCCCAGCCCCTGACCGTCAGCTGACCCACCGACCTACACCCTCCGCGGAGCCAATCGCCCGGCTCGACAGAAAGAAGGCGACAGACATGTTCATCAACGCCACCGCCGACAACATTCAGATCGCCCCGTCATGGGAACGCGCGACGCTGCCCGAGATCGCCGCCCTCGCCGAATACCCGGTAGCCCTGATCGGGGACGCCCAGTCCCGCATGGGCCTGATGACCGCCGACATCGCATTGGTCACCCCCGGGTTGCGGCTGGCCGGCACAGTCCTGCCCATCCAGGCCCGCGAGGGCGACAACCTCGCCATCCACCGCGCACTCGACGACGCCCAGCCCGGTGACGTCCTGGTCATCAACGGCAACGGCGAGACCAACCGCGCCGTCTTCGGAGATATCCTCGGCGAAATCTGCGTCGCCAAAGGCATCGCCGGTGTCGTCATCGATGGCGCCACCCGCGACGTCGACGAACTCACCGCGATGAAACTGCCCGTCTTCGCCCGCGGCATCACCGCCGCCGGACCGTGGAAGAACGGGCCCGGCAAGATCGGATCCCCGATCGCCTGCGGCCACGTGGTCTGCAACCCGGGCGATGCCATCATCGGCGACACCGACGGCATCGTGATCATCCCCCGCGCCGACCTGACCGCCGCCCTCGAAAAGACCCGCGCCCAGGAAGAAACCGAGCAGAAGATGCGATCCGATATCCGCAGCGCCCTCCGGTAAGCCACGATTCCGCCCCGGTCGCACCACATCACCGCGACCGGGGCGCGCCCGTGCGACTGGAGGCGGTCAGTTCGGCGCGGGGCCTCAGGGGTTGCCGAAACATCCGCTGCCGCAATCGGCATCGAGCAGCTGTACGATCTCCCGTGTCAGGTGCCCAGTGTCACCGTCAACAGTGTGGTTATCTCCCGGGCCGCGTGCACGATCTTCTCCGTCACCGAGTCGATGTCGACCTCGGGTACCCGAAACCGCGGGATCGTGGCGGTCACCGATCCGGCGACGACACCGTCGACGAAGTAGGCGGCGGCGATACCGAAGGCGTCGGGGATCCGCTCACCGTCACCGGTCGCCCATCCCCGGGCGCGGACACAGTCCAGCTCGTCCTCGAGCTCCGCTCGGTTGCTCACGGTGCGCTCGGTGTACTGCGTCAACGCCAAACCGTCGACTACCTCGCCGGGAAGTTCCGCAAGGATCGCCTTGCCGGCCGCCCCGGCGTGTAAGGGAATCTCGACCCCGGTCGCCAACCCGTAGTGCAGCGGCCGACTACCCGGGACCACTGTTGTCAGCTGAGCATGGCGGGAGCGGGAATCGAACTCCGCCACCCCGATCGTCTCACCGGTGTCAGCGGCCAGAGCCGCCACGATGTGCGCGGTCACCGAAACCACGCCAGCCGTGGCACCGAGGGCGGCCGCCCAGCACAGAAGCCGCGGGCCCACGACTACCCGCTCACCGCGGCGAAGCGCGAGGCCGGACTCGAGCGCCGTCCCCAGCAGCTTGGTGGCAGTGGCCGGATTGGCCCCGATCCGACGCGCCAACGGTCGTCCCGTCGTCTCGAGTCCGGCCGACTCGGCGACCAGCGCGGTAAGTAGTCGCTCGACCCGCGCCACCGCCGACCCACCCTCGGACCCTGGCTCGGGGGCTCTGTCCAAGCGTGCGGAAGATGCAGCGGCCGAACCGGATTCGAAAGCCTTCTCACGAGAATGGTCCGGCCCGACAAGCGGAAGGGCTGAGAGACGGCGGGCGGTGTCCTGGACTTGGGGTACGAAGCGGCGCAGGTCGTCATCGGTAGTGTCGAAGCGCGGCCGAGTCACCGAGACCGCGCCCAGCAGACCGCCGAACCGGAACGGTGCCGCCACTCCAGCCGCGAGCGCGAAATGCTGCCCGACGCTGATCGTGTACCCGGCCGCCCGGTCCTCGGCAAGGATTCGTTCGAGACCGGGTCGGTCGGTCACCGTGTCCTCGGTGAACGCGGTCAACGCGGACTCGTCCACCGCATCGATCCCGAGCTCGGCGAGGATGGCGCGGCCCGCTGCCCCGGCATGCAGCGGTATCACTGTCCCGGGTCCGAGGTTGTACCGCACCGGACCCGGCGCCATCGTCATTATCGCGACGAAACACCGCCCCGCAGACGGGTCGTACAACGCCAACAACGCCGTCGCGTCACACGATCGCGACAGGGTGTCGATGATCGATCGCGCGCTTCCGAGCAGCGGATGCCGGTCGAGCAGGCGATTCGCGAGGACCCTCAACCGCTGCCCGGCTGTGTAGTTTCCGTTCGCATCCCGCGCAGCAAGTCCCTGCTCGGTCAGGCCCTGCAGAATGCGGTTGACCGTGCTGCGGCTGCCCCCCAGCGTCTCGGCAAGTTCACGAACACCCCACGGAGCGCCATCCGGTCGGCACGCCACTTCGTTGAGCGTCGCCACGATCCGGTCGTTGCCCGCCCCGGCGCCCGCGCGCTGACCGCGACCACCCGAACCGGCACCGGGCGCCGCATCCGAGCCAGCGGCCGCGCCCATCGTGTTCTTCGTGGCGCTCATGGTTTCCGATCCTTTCATCACTGGATCGGCAGAACCATCGAGCCCGGACAGGTAATGCTTCAGGCGATCCGCCGATGCGACGCTGACACCACTATTCATCACTCGCATACTAGGACGTTGTCCTATTTCTTGCTCAGAGTCGGGCGGATTGAAGGAATGGGCACCTGTTCGACGGGTGCACAGGGTCGCGCCAACACCGCGTCAGGATCGCGGCCCGCGGAGTCATAGTGCCGTCAAGAACGGCCGCGACCTCGCGTGGCGGGGGTAGATCTGGAACTGAATCCCCGAGGAGGTTCCGATGACGCTTCATCTTCCCCACCGGTTCGTGCACGAGCAGCCACGGCAGAACACGGTGCTCGACCCTTCGGCGCTCGGCCCGGGGGTCGAGGACGCGCTGCGTGCGGTGATGGAACAGCCGCAACTACGGCTGATCGGTTTCCGCTGCACAGCCGACTTCGACGCCATCGACGACGCGATCGGGCTGATGGAACAGGTCCGGCGCGACTACGGGGTGATCCTGACTGAACTGGTCCTCCAGGGCGCAGACCGGGCCGATTTGCGGGAGGTCGTCGACGAGGCCCTGGACGAGGCGTGCGCCCGCAATCGGTATCCCCGCCCGAGCGTCGTGTTCACCGGACACCCGGCCGAGCCGGGACTCCCCGCGTTGACGAAATCTTGATGCCCTCACCCCTTGCGCTCGGTTGAACGCGCGTTTAGCGTATTAAACATGCGTTCAACCAGTGCCGGTTCCGAGGTCCCGCAACCCGATCTGACCACGCGTGCCCGACTGCGCGACGCGGCCATCACGGTGTTCGGCAATCACGGCTTCAGTACCGGTGTACGGGCGATCGCCACCGCAGCCGGGGTGTCACCCGGTCTGGTGATTCACCACTTCGGTTCGAAGGACGGCCTGCGCGCCGAATGCGACGACCACGTCCTGCGGATCATCCGGGAGCAGAAGGCGGAGGCGATTTCGACCCCCGGGCCGGCGGGCACAATGCACGCCCTCGCCGAGATCGAGCAGTACGCCCCGCTCGTCGCGTACATCGTGCGGAGTTTCCAGGCGGGTGGAGGTCTCGGCGAGTCCCTTTTCGAGCACATGGTGGAAGACACCGAGCAGTATCTCGCGATGGGCGTGGCGGCCGGAACTGTCCGGCCCAGCCGCAACCCGAAGGCGCGGGCGCGCTACCTCACCCTCTACAACGTCGGCGCCATGCTGCTCTACCTGCAGATGCGCGCCGACAAGGAAACTCCGCTCGATTACGCCACGGCCATCCGCGACCTCGCCACCGACGTCACGCTGCCCGCCCTCGAGATGTACACCGAGGGCCTGCTGCCGGATTCGTCGACGCTCGAGGCATATCTGGCCACCGAAGACGGCGCCGCGCAGGCGGGCGCGGCTCCCGCAGAACATACCGACTCCCCGAACTAGGAGCAGCTATGAGTGCCATCATCGAAGTGCGCAACCTGGTCAAGACGTTCGGACGAACCCGGGCGTTGGACGGACTCGACCTCGAGGTCGGCGAAGGGGAGGTGCACGGGTTCCTCGGGCCGAACGGCGCCGGCAAATCCACCACCATCCGCGTCCTCCTCGGCAGCCTGCACTCCGACAGCGGTGAGGCCACCGTGTTCGGCCGCGACCCGTGGCGCGACGCCGTCGCCCTGCACCTCGACATGGCGTACGTCCCCGGCGACGTGACCCTGTGGCCGTCGTTGTCCGGCGGTGAGACCATCGACCTCCTCGCGCGGATGCGCGGCGGTCTGGACGAGCCCCGCAAGCAGGATCTGATCGAGCGTTTCGACCTCGACCCGCGGAAGAAGGGTCGGGCGTATTCGAAGGGCAATCGTCAGAAGGTGGCATTGGTGTCGGCGTTCTCGTCCGACGCTCGCCTGCTGCTGCTCGACGAACCGACGTCGGGCCTGGATCCGTTGATGGAACAGGTCTTCCGTGAGTGCGTCGCCGAGGCCCGCGACCGCGGTGTGACGGTGCTGCTGTCCAGTCACATCCTGTCCGAGGTGGAGGCGCTGTGCGAGCGGGTCACCATCATCCGGGCCGGACGCACGGTCGAATCCGGGACACTGGCGTCGATGCGGCACCTCAGCCGTACGTCGATCACCGCCGAACTTCTCGGTGACCCCGGCGATCTGAGCCGCATCGACGGCGTGGAAGACATCGAGTTCGACGGGTCGACGCTGCACTGCCAGGTCGACAGCGAACATCTCGGCGAGCTCATCCGCGTGCTCGGCGACACCGGGGTACGCAGCCTCGTCAGTCAGCCGCCGACACTCGAAGAACTCTTCCTGCGGCACTACGAGATCGACGACGGTACGACGTCGTCCGACACGGTGGAGAAGGTGCGGGCATGAGTACCGCAACGGTGTCCCGCTACCGGCCCGTGGAACCGGCGCCGGTATCTTCCTCGGATTTCACGGGGACGCTGCACTTTCTGCGGTTGTTCCTGCGCCGGGATCGGATCGCGCTGCCGCTGTGGATCCTGATCTTCGCGTTCGCGCCCGCGCTGTACGTCGCGAGCATCGCCGACATCTACACCTCCGACGCCCAGTTGGCGGAGTTCGCGGCCACCACCGCGGCCAGCCCCGCGCAGATCGCCATGTACGGGCCGATCTTCAACTCCAGCCTCGGCTCGGTGGGCGTCTGGAAGGCCGGCATCTACTACACGCTGATCGGGCTGGTGGTGATCCTGACGGTCATCCGGCACACCCGCGCCGAGGAGGAGACCGGCCGGGCGGAGCTTCTCGACTCCACCTCCGTCGGACGGTACTCGGGCCTGACCGCGGCGCTGCTCCTCGCCGGCGGCGCGTCCGTCGTCACCGGGATCCTGTGTGCGGCAGCGTTGCTCGCCCGCGACCTTCCGGCGGGCGGTTCGGTCGCCTTCGGAACGTCGCTGGCCTGCTCCGGTCTGGTGTTCACGGCGGTCGCCGCCGTTGCGGCGCAGGTGAGCACCGGCGCCCGCGTCGCACGCGGCGTCGCGTTGACGGTGCTCGGTGTCGCGTTCGCGCTGCGCGCGGTCGGTGACGCCGGGTCCGGCACCCTGTCGTGGTTGTCACCGCTCGGCTGGGATCTGCAGATCCGTCCGTATGCCGACGAACGCTGGTGGGTCGTCGTCCCCAGTCTCGTCACGGCAGTCGTACTCACCTGGGCGGCATACGCTCTCCTCCGTCGACGTGATGTCGGCGCCGGTCTGATCGCCGAACGCCCCGGCCCCACGGACGCGTCGCCGGCGCTCGCCGGAACTCTGGGACTGGCGTGGCGGATGCACCGCGGGACGCTCGCGGCCTGGACCGCCGGGCTCGGACTGTACGGCCTGCTCATCGGCAGCGCCGCGAAAGGGATCGGTGGCCAGGTCGGCGACAGCCAGACGATCCGGGACATCATCACCCGGATGGGCGGCTCGCAGTCGCTGGAGGAATCGTTCATCGGCTACGCGTTCACGATGCTCGCGGTCGCCGCCGCGGCCTACGCGATCTCCGCGTCGTTGCGGCTGTACTCCGAGGAGAACGCCCAGCGCCTCGAACCCGTGACGGCCGGTTCCGTCGGCCGCGTCCGGTGGGCGTCGAGCCACATCCTGTTCGCGCTGCTCGGACCTGCGGTCGCGATGATCGTGGCCGGAGCGGCCGCCGGACTCACGTACGGCGCATCCATCGGCGACGTGGGAGGAGCCCTGCCCGACGTGATCGGGGCGGCGCTCGTGCAACTTCCCGCGATCTGGATGCTCGCCGGCGTGACGGTCCTGCTGTTCGGTGTGGTCCCGCGGTTCACGCCGGTGGCGTGGGGCGTGCTCGTCGCGTTCCTCCTGATCTTCATGGTCGGGTCGATCGCGCAGTTCCCGCAGGCGGTGCTGAATCTGGAGCCGTTCAGCCACGCCCCGAAGCTGCCGGGTGGGCAGTTCGAGGCGACGCCGATCGTGTGGCTGCTCCTGATCACGGTGGTGCTGCTCGTGGTGGGCGTGGCGGCGTTCCGGCGGCGCGACCTGCGCTGAGCGCCGGCCGGTGTGCACACTGAACTCATGGCACGTGTGCACACCGGCGAATCCGTCCTGGCCCGGACGGTGCGGATAGTCGAATCGTTCCGTTCGGACGATTCGCTGCTCACGGTGTCCGAGATCGCGCGACGGTCCGGTCTCCACATCTCCACGACGTCGCGGTTGATCGACGAGCTGGTGGGGTGCGGCTGGCTCGAGCGTGAGGACCGGAAGGTGCGGATCGGGGTCCGCCTGTGGGAGGTCGCGTCGCGGGCGTCCCCGACCCTCGGACTCAGGGAAGCGGCGATGCCGTTCATGGAGGACCTGCACGCCGTCGTCGGACAGCACACTCAGCTCGGTGTCCTCGAAGGCGACGAGGTGTTGTTCATCGAGCGGCTCACGGCACCGGGCGCCGTGGTCAACTACACGCGCATCGCGGGCCGGATGCCGCTCCACGTGTCCTCGTCCGGGCTGGTCCTGCTCGCGCACGGACCGTCGGAGCTGCAGGAGCGCATCCTGAGCGAACCGTTGAAGGTATACACCGACAACACGATTCGCACGGCACGACAGCTGAGGGGAGTCCTGGCCGACGTGCGCCGGCACGGCTACATCCTCTGCGCCGGCCACCTCTACCCGGACACCACGGGCGTCGCGGTCCCGGTGCGGGACGGCCACGGCAAGGTGGTCGCCGCGCTGTCGGTCATCGTGCCGAACGACGAGAAGGCGTACGCGCAGATCCCCGCGCTGCGGGCGGCCTCGAAGGGCATCACCCGCGTGATGGCGGCGGCGTCGACATGAGGCAAGCCCAGGTGGCAGATTCCCACGGATTTGCCGGAATCCGGCGCAATTGCGCGGGCGGCTGACCAATGTCTGGGACGCTGTGCGCGGTGGACTATCCGCCCCACCCGTGCCACGGTGGAATCGGAACCACTTCTCCCAGAAAGCGCAGCATCATGGAAAGCACCTCGCAACCCAGCCCCCGGGAATGCCCGGACTGCCACGCGCTCACCGCGGACCTCGAAGCACACAAACTCTGGCACTCCCGGCTCGTCCACGACATCGCCACCGCCGTCGACAAAGACATCAGCCGAAGGGCGCACACCTGATAACTCAGCCTCGGCGACGTCCGGGCGGGCAGCCTCGTTGAGTGACCCCGGTTACATCCCGACTTTCAACTATTGAAAATGATCTGGCGGCTCACCCCCGGCTCGGAAGATCCTCGAACAAACGCGAGATCGAGGAGTCGAGATGCCACAGAACCCGGTTTGTTCCGGTGCGCCAGCGGACGCGGCGCTGCGAGTTGTCGCCAAAGAGCTTGTCGCGGACGGTGTTGTCGCACTGACCCTGCGTCACCCCGAAGGCCGGCGCCTCCCGGACTGGGCCCCGGGGGCCCACATCGACCTGCTGCTCCCGAACGGGCTGACGCGGCAGTACTCGCTGTGCGGTGACCGGTGGGACGCGTACAGCTACCGGGTCGGGGTGCTGCGGGAACCGGCGGGCCGGGGCGGGTCGGCGTACGTCCACGACGTACTCGCGGAGGGTGATCTCGTCGGGGTCGGCGGTCCGCGCAACAACTTCCCGCTCGTCCCCGCACCGAGGTACCTGTTCATCGCCGGCGGTATCGGGATCACCCCGCTGCTGCCGATGGTCCGCCAGGCGGAGCTGATGGGAATCGACTGGCAACTCCTGTACGGCGGCCGCACCCGCACGTCCATGGCGTTCCGGGACGAACTCGCCGCCTACGGCGACCGGGTGTCCGTCGTGCCTCGCGACGAGCAGGGCCACCTCGACCTCCCCGCGTGTCTCGCCGCGGCCGCCGCCGACGCGAAGGTCTACGTCTGCGGGCCCGGGCCGCTGCTCGCCGCCGTCGAAAACTGCTGCGCGGATTGGCCTGTCGGTACGCTGCGGACCGAACGCTTCGTGCCGAAGGACAACGGCGCGCCGCTGCGCGACGAACCGTTCGAGGTCGAACTCGCGCGCTCCGGCCTCGCGGTGACGGTGACACCCGGCGCCAGCGTCCTCGACGCCGTGCAGGCGGCAGGGGTCGACGTCCTGTCCTCGTGCCGCGAGGGCACGTGCGGGACCTGCGAGACCACCGTCCTCGCCGGCGCCCCCGACCACCGCGATTCCGTCCTCGACGACGAGGAGCGGTCCGCCGGCGACTGCATGCTCATCTGCGTTTCCCGGTCCTGCTCCGACCGCCTCGTGCTCGACCTCTGACACCCCCACCCCGAAGGACTCACCGTGACGATGTTCGCCCCCGCTCCCTCGTTGCCCGTCAGCGACGCCGACCCGTTCGCCCTCGACGTCCTGCAGGACCCGTTGCCGTTCCAGGAAAATCTGCGGGACGCCGGCCCCGTCGTGTACCTGCGGCGGTACGACGTCTTTGCGCTGGGCCGCTACGAGCAGGTCCATGCCGCGCTGACCGACTGGCAGTCGTTCCAATCCGCTGCCGGGGTCGGCCTGAGCAACTTCCGGTACGAGACGCCGTGGCGTCCCCCGAGTGTCTTGCTCGAGGCGGACCCGCCGCACCACGACGCTCCGCGGGTGGTGCTGAGCAAGATTCTGGGCCCCCGCGCGCTGCAGAAACTGCGGGCAGCGTGGTTCCGGGACGCGGAGGTCCTCGTCGACCAGTTGCTCGCGAACACAACCGAATTCGATGCGGTCACCGACCTCGCCGCAGCGTTTCCGCTGCGGGTCTTTCCGGATGCCGTCGGCATTTCCGACGCCGGACGGGAGAACCTGCTGCCGTACGGGGACCACGCATTCAACAGTTTCGGTCCCGCCAACAGTCTGGTGGAGAAGGGGGCGCCGCGGGTGGCCGAACTGTCCGGATGGGTGAAGGCGCAGTGTGCCCGCGACGCGCTCACCGGCGACGGCTTCGGCGCGCAGATCTGGGCGGCGGCGGACCGCGGCGACATCACGTACGAGCAGGCGCCGCTCGTCGTGCGCTCGTTGCTGACGGCGGGGGTGGACACCACGGTCAACGGTCTCGCGGCCGTGCTCTACGCGTTCGCGACGCATCCGGAGCAGTGGGCGAGGCTGCGCGAGAACCGCACGCTGGCCCGGACGGGGTTCGACGAGGCGGTCCGGTGGGAGTCGCCGGTCCAGACGTTCTTCCGCACTGCCACCCGCGACACCGAGATCGGCGGTGCGACCATCCCGGACGGCAAGAAGATCCTGATGTTCCTCGGCGCCGCGAATCGGGACCCCCGCAGGTGGGAGAACCCGGACGTGTTCGATCTCGGCCGCAACCCGTCGGGGCACGTGGGGTATGGGATGGGAATTCACCAGTGCGTCGGCCAGCACGTCGCCCGGCTCGAATCGGAGGCGCTGCTGACGGCACTGGCGTCGCGGGTGGAGTCGCTGGAGATCGCCGGGCCGGTGCGCCGGCACCTGAACAACACGCTGCGGTCGTGGGAATCCGTGCCGGTCGTGGTGCGGCTGTCGTAGGCGGGAAAACCATACGTACGTATGTATTGGCACGGCGGAAAGTCGCACCGATTCGACGGTCCCCCCGATACGATGCTCCCGACCCCGGCCGCCACGGAGAGAGGGACCATGGACACTCGTTCGTCCGCATCCGCCGAACTCACCACCGAAGAGAAGGCCTCGCTCACCAGCGGTGAGAACTTCTGGGAGACAAAGGCGCTCGACCGGGTGGGTGTCCCCTCGATCTATCTCACCGACGGCCCACACGGAGTGCGGAAGCAGACCGGCGGCGGCGACCACCTCGGCATCGGCGACAGCGTGCCCGCGACGTGCTTCCCACCGGCGGTCGCGCTGGGTTCGACCTGGGACCCGGACCTGCTCGAGGCGGTCGGTCGGGCCCTCGGTGACGAGGCGAAATCCGAGGGCGTCGGGGTCCTGCTGGGGCCGGGTATCAACATCAAGCGTTCACCGCTCTGCGGCCGCAACTTCGAGTACCTGTCCGAAGACCCGATTCTGAGCGGCCGACTCGGTGCCGCCCTCGTCGACGGACTGCAGGGACGGGGGGTCGGCGCGTCGCTGAAGCATTTCGCCGCCAACAACCAGGAGACCGACCGGCTCCGGGTGAGCGCCGACATCGACGCGCGGCCCCTGCACGAGATCTACCTGCGCGGGTTCCGGCACGTGGTCGAGCACGCGGCTCCGTGGACGGTGATGTGCTCGTACAACCGCATCAACGGCGTCTACGCGTCGGAGAACCGGTGGCTACTCACCGACGTCCTCCGCGGCGAATGGGGTTTCGACGGGCTCGTCGTCTCCGACTGGGGTGCCGTGTCGAATCGGGTTGCCGCGCTCTCCGCCGGGCTCGATCTCGAGATGCCGTCGACGAACGGGGTCACCGACGCCCAGATCGTCGCCGCGGTCGAGTCCGGTGCCCTCGCGCAGTCCGCACTCGACACTGCGGCGGAAAGGGTGCTCGCGCTGGTCGAGAAGGTGCGGTCGAACCTCGATCCCTCCGCCGACTACGACCGCGACGCCCACCACGCCCTCGCCCGCGATGTCGCCGGCCGCAGTGTCGTGTTGCTGAAGAACGACGGAATCCTTCCGCTCGATCCCACAGCGAACACGACGATCGCCGTGATCGGCGAGTTCGCACGCACTCCGCGCTACCAGGGTGCGGGCAGTTCGCAGATCGTCCCGACCCGCCTCGACAACGCTCTCGACGAGATTCGGGCGCTCGCCGCCGGCCCCGAGATCACGTTCGCGCCCGGATACTCACTCGATGAATCCGTCAGCGCGGCAAATACACTGGTCGACGAGGCGGTGTCGATTGCCGCCTCCGCCGATGTCGCCGTTGTGTTCCTCGGGCTCCCCGCGGAGGACGAGTCGGAGGGATTCGACCGGGAACACCTCGAACTGCCCGCGGCGCAGACCGAACTGCTCGACGCGGTGCTCGCGGCCAACCCGCGCGTCGTCGTCGTGCTGTCCAACGGCAGCGTCGTGCGAGTGTCGGGTTGGGCCGGGCGAGTCCCCGCGATCGTGGAGGGCTGGCTCCTCGGTCAGGCCGGTGGGGGAGCCGTCGCCGACGTGCTCTTCGGGGTGGTCAACCCGTCGGGCCGGCTGGCCGAGACGATTCCCGTTCGACTCGAGGACACCCCGGCGTACCTCGACTTCCCGGGCGAGGCGGGCCACGTGCGGTACGGGGAAGGCCTGTTCGTCGGCTACCGGTATCACGACAGCCGGGACGTGGCGGTGAGTTTCCCTTTTGGGCATGGGCGGATTCTGGCGGTCATCGCAACAGCAGTCGGTCCATCTCTTCGATGGGTGTGCGAAAGTCTAGCCGTTTCCGGGGGCGCTTATTGAGTTGCCGTGAGACCCGTTCCAGGTCCGCTTTCGAGTGCACACTCAGGTCCGAGCCTTTGGGGAAGTACTGACGGAGAATGCCGTTCGTATTCTCGTTGGTCCCGCGCTGCCATGGTGAGTGTGGATCACAGAAGTAGATGTCGATGCCGGTGGCCGCGCTGACGCTCTTCCAGTCCCGCATCTCCGAACCCTGGTCCCACGTCAGGGTCCGGCGCAGGTTCGCGGGCAGCGTCTCGAGCTGTTCGGTCAAAGCGGGCGCGGTGTGCTCGGGCTTGTATCCGTCGGGCAGATGAACGAGCATGACGGTGCCGGTCGAGCGTTCGACGAGCGTGCCGATCGCGCTCAGATTCCGTTTTCCTATAATGAGATCACCCTCCCAATGTCCCGGTACTGCACGGTCTTTCACGTCTTTCGGGCGGTCCGCGATGTTGGCCATGTCGGGGATCCGGTTCTTGCGTTGGCCGGCTTTCCGGCTGGGTCGGCGCAGCCCACGTCCGGTACGCAGCAATCGGGTGAGGGTGTGTTCTAGTCCGCCGCGTGAGGGTTGGTAGAGCGATTGGTAGATGGTCTCGGTGCTCACCCGCATCTGTGGATCGTCGGGGAAATCGAGTCGGAGTCGGCCCGCGATCTGCTCGGGTGAATGGCGCTCGGTCAGGGATTTCTCCACCATCTCGCGCAGCGACGGATGGGTGGCGAGCTTGGACGGTTTGGGCCGCGAGGCCCGGTGGTAGGCGGCTGCGTGCGCCGATCTGGCTCGGTACCGCCCGGAGGGCTCGCGGTTGCGGGCGATCTCGCGTGAGATCGTCGAGGGACTCCGGTTCAGGGCTTTCGCGATGTCACGAAGGGTGTGACCTGCGGTGATGCCGATGGCGATCTCTTCACGTTCGGCGAACGTCAAACACCGGCCCTTGAGGTTGCGGCCACGTCTGGGGCGCACCCCACCGCATGCCGCGAGCCATCGAGCGCCCTGTTTGCGATACGAGCCGGCCGCCTCGGCCGCGTCCGTGATGAACTCACCCGCGGTCATCCCCGCCCAGAACGTTTGAAAGATCTCCGGAACCATCCGATGAGAATATTTGGCCATGTGCAACACCCTTTGATCAGTGGTGTTGCGATCACCGCACGAACCCAAGCATGGCCTTTCGTACACCAGCTTCGACTATTCCGCCCCCGCCGCGACGCGGACCGCCGCCGGACTCGAGGTTGCGCTGACGGTCACGAACACCGGGCCCCGGGACGGACGTGAGGTGGTCCAGGTGTACGTCGGCGTCCCCGGTTCGGCAGTGGCCAGGCCGGTGCGCGAGCTGAAAGGTTTCGCGAACGTCGACATCGCGGCCGGTGCGAGCGAATCCGTCCGGATCCCGATTCCGTTCGAGGACCTGGCGTACTTCGATGCGGCGCTGTCGCGGTGGGTCGTCGAAGGCGGCGACTACCGGGTGTGGGTCGGCGCCTCGTCGCGGGACCTGCGCGGGGAGGTGGTCGTGACGGTCGAGGGTGACGCACCCCTTCCGGTGCTCACGGCGGAGTCCACGATCGGTGAATGGCTGGCGCATCCGGTGGGGAGCGAGATCCTCGGGGAGGCGCTGGCGCAGACCGCCGGGTCGGGCGTGTTCGACGACCCGTCACTGCTGCGCATGGCCGCCTCGATGCCGCTGAACCGCGTCGCGGCATTCCCCGGCAGTCCGATCGGCACCGAGCAGTTGGATGCCTTGGTCCGGCGCGCCGAACGGCCGCCGCGGGTGATGACCGATCATGCCCGCGGCGGCCGTTCGTAGCGGCAGGTTACGAGGTGGACTCGTCGATGTCGAAGAGTTCGCCGATGAGGCCGCCGAGGAACCGTCGGTGTTGCGACGATATTTCGGCGGCCGCCGCTTCGTCCCGGGCCGCGCACAGTGTGATCAGGTTGTCGTGGTGCTCGATGGCGTCCTGCCAGCCGCGGAGGCTGGAGAACTTGCGATAGTAGATCCGGTGGATCTGCGGGTGCACCTGGTGCATGAGGCGCTTGAGCAGTGGGTTGCCGGCGGCGTCGACGATGACGCCGTGGAGAGTGTCGTCCGCAGCGAGGGCGGCACCGATGTTGTCGGTCTTGATCGCCTGCGCGAGGTCGTCGTTGGCGGTGCGCATCACGTCGATCATGTCGTCGGTGAGGTTGGGCACCCCCGTTTTCACGGCCAGTTGATCCAGGACCTCCATCACCGCCAGCGTTGCCTCGACATCGGCCCGGTTCAGCGGGGTGATCCGGGTGAAGGCGGCGGGTTTGGCCTCGACGAGTCCGGTGTCGATCAGCCGGGTCAGAGCCTCGCGCACCGGGGTGCGGCTCAGGCCCAGATGTTCGGCCAGCTCGCTGTCCTTGACCTTGGATCCGGGCGCGAGCTCACCGGTGACGATCGCGTCGCAGATCCGCTCGAACGCGACGTCGCTCATGCGGGGGCGCTCCACCGGATTATCACGCAACATACTGGATACTGTACTCTGCACGCCGCACGCTCCCGGGGGCCGCGTGGGTGAGTGCCTGGCGCCTTGTCGTGACGATACCGAGTGCGTCTTCGTCGACTGTCCATTGTCCGGGCCCCCGCTACCCATCCGCGTTGTGTCGCCCGGCGAGGACCTTGTCGCCGAGTTCGTCGCCCGGCGTTGCGGCGGACCGGCCGGCCTTCGCCTCGGCTTTCTCCTCGGACTTGTCGATCACTGATGCGGCGAGGGAGTTTCCGACGACGTTGACCGCGGTGCGGGCCATGTCGGCGATGAAGTCCACTCCGAGCAGGAGCGCGACGGCTTCGGCGGGCAGGCCGATGGTGTTACCTGCGGCGATGAGCACCACGATCGAGGCGGAGGCAACGCCGGCCATGCCCTTGGACAAGATGACCAGGACGCCGACCATCAGCAGCAGGGTGGGGATCGAGGTGTCGATGCCGTAGGCGTTGGCGAGGAAGACCAGGGCGACAGCCTGGTAGAGAACGGAGCCGTCGGTGTTGAACGAGTAGCCGAGCGGCACGACGAACGAGGTCGTCGAGCGGCTGACGCCGAGCCCCTCGAGCTTGAGCAGTAGCGGCGCGAGCACTGCCTCGGAGCTACGGGTGACGAACGCGAGGCCGACCAGATTTCCGATGGCCTTGAGCATGGTGACGTACTCGACGCGGAAGATCGCGGCGATGATCGGAAAGATGACGCCGAGGATGATCGCCATACCGACGTAGACGACGGCGAGGAAGCCGAGCAGGCTCGACAGGTTCCCGAACCCGTAGTGCGCGACGTCGTAGCTGATGAAGCCCAGGACCCCGAGGGGCGCGAGGCGAATGACGTAACCGACCACCTTGAACATCGCGCTGGCGAGTGAGTCGAGTACGGACGTCATCGGCTTCGACTGCTCACCGATCGCGGCGAGTGCGACGCCGACGAACCCGGCGAACACGATCACTGCCAGCAGGTTCCCCTCCGCGAAGGCGGCGAAGACGTTCTTGGGAACAGCGTGCAGGAGTAGTTCGTGGAAGTCGATTCCCTGCTCGAGGGTCTCGACGGACGCACCGTCGGCGCCGGCGACGGGGGCGCCGGAACCGATGTCGAGCAGCTTCGCAAGCGCGACGGCCATCAGCAGGATGATCGTGGTGACGACCTCGAAATACAGGATCGCCTTGGCGGCCATGCGCCCGACCTTCTTCGCCGAATCCATGCGCGCGATGCCGAGCACGATGAGCGGGAAGACCAAGGGGACGACGATCATCTGAACAAGGTTGAGGAACACGTCGCCGGCCAGTTTGAGTTGCTCGCCGACGGCGGGGGCGAACGTGCCGATGAGTGCGCCGACGCCGACGGCGATCAGTGACTGCACGCCGATCGGCAGCTTCCAGAACTTCCACCACCTGCGTGGGGTGCGAGACGCGTCGGCGTCCTCGGGTGCTGTCGCGGAGTCAGCGGGGATGGCTCGGGTTGTCGTCATTCAGCAGCTCCAATATATTGGATGTGGTGTACTGTTCGACAACAGTGATCGACGTCATAGTCCCTGTCAAGTAGAACGGCGAGTTGGGTGTTGGTGGAAAAGTTGAGCGACAGCGATGTGCGGATCGAGCACGATTCGATCGGAGATCTGGCGGTACCGGCGGGGGCGTACTACGGCGTCCACACCGCCAGGGCGATGGACAATTTCGCGATCACCGGGTCTGCCATCGGTCAGTACCCGGCGCTGGTCGCGGCGTTGGCGACCGTGAAACAAGCTGCCTGCCTGGCGAACCGGGACCTGGGTCTCCTCGATGCCCGGCGGGCCGATGCGATCGTGGCCGCGTGCACGGAGATTCGCGCCGGGGCACTGCTCGACCAGTTTCCGATCGATCCGATCCAGGGCGGGGCGGGCACCTCGTCGAACATGAACGTCAACGAGGTCATCGCGAACCGCGCACTCGAGATCCTCGGATTCGGGCGCGGCGCCTACACCGAACTCGACCCCCTCGCTCACGTGAACCTGGGTCAGTCCACCAACGATGTCTACCCGACCGCGATCAAGCTCGCGCTGGTCGAGCACCTCCGAATGTTGATCGCGTCGCTCGGTCGGCTCGCGGAGTCGTTCGAGCGCAAATCGATCGAATTCGACGACATCGTCAAAATGGGTCGCACTCAGTTGCAGGACGCGGTACCGATGACCCTCGGGCAGGAGTTCGCCGCCTACTCGATCATGCTGAACGAGGACTGCGCCCGGCTCTCCGAGGGAGCGCTTCTGCTGCTGGAATCGAACCTCGGCGGCACCGCCATCGGCACGGGGATCAACGGACATCCCGAGTACTCCGCGCTCGCCTGCAACTACTTGCGCGAGCTGACCGGTGAACCGGTCGTCCCGGCCGGCAATCTGATCGAGGCAACCCAGGACTGCGGAGCATTCGTGCAGGTCTCCGGAATCCTCAAACGTGTCGCCGTGAAACTGTCCAAGACGTGCAACGATCTGCGGCTCACCTCCTCCGGGCCGACCGCCGGACTCGGTGAGATCAATCTGCCTCCGGCCCAAGCCGGTTCGTCGATCATGCCCGGCAAGGTCAACCCGGTCATCCCCGAAATGGTGAACCAGGTCGCGTTCGAGGTGATCGGCAACGATCTGACGGTCACGATGGCCGCCGAGGGTGGGCAACTCCAGCTCAACGCGTTCGAACCCGTGATCGTCTACAGCCTGCTGCGCTCGACGACGCACCTGGCCGCGGCATCGGACACCCTGGCGGTGAAGTGCGTCGACGGGATCACCGCCAACCGCGACCACCTCGAACGGGGTGTTCGGCGCTCGATCGGCATCGTCACCGCGCTCTCGCCGTTCATCGGCTATGCCGCCAGCGCGGACATCGCCAAGAGGGCCCTGGCGACCGGCGCCTACGTCGGCGACCTCGCCGTCGACGATGGTCTGCTCACTCGCGCGCAGGTCGATGACATCCTGTCTCCCCGGCGACTCGCCGGCCTGCTCACCGCGCCCACCGTGGACAGCGAATTCTCCGCACTCGACCATCTCACCGGTGTCGCCGCGCACTGATCGACGCTTCACAACCAGCACCTCGAATACAGGACAGCGCAGTCCTCGCCCGAGTAGAAGTCACATCGAGAGGAAACGAGAATCGGATGACCCTCACATCGTCGGCACAAGCCGCCATAGTCCCCGCGACACATGCGCGCTCCTGGCTCCTGGTCGCGGGCTCACGTCCGGACGAGTTCGCCGCAGCCACGAACTCGGCGGCTGACGCGGTGATCTTCGACCTCGAGGACGGTGTTGTTCCGTCCTCGAAAACACAAGCCCGCGAGGATGTTGCGCGTTTTCTGGCCGGTGGGGGTACCGGGTGGGTGCGCATCAACGACGTCACCACCGCGGACTGGACCGCTGATCTGGATGCGATCCGGGGGCTCCCGGGACTGAGTGGCGTGATGCTCGCCAAGGCCGAATCCGCGGACCACATCGATCGCACGGCTGCCGAGCTGCCCGGCATCCCGATCCTCGCCCTGGTCGAATCGGCGCGTGGCGTCGAATTCGCTTTCGACATCGCCTCGGCCGATGCCACGACCCGAATTGCATTCGGCACCGGCGACTTCCGCCGCGACACCAATGCGGGAGCCGACCCCGACGCGCTGGCCTACGCGCGGGGACGGCTCGTCGTCGCCAGTCGGGCGGCCGACCTCCCCGGTCCCATCGACGGCCCCTGCCTGACAGGCGAACCCGATCTGTCCGAGGCATTGGCCGTCACCAGGTCGATGGGCATGACCGGCAAGCTCTGCATGCATGTCGGCCACACACCGATCGTCAATCGCGAACTGTCCCCGCTACAGAGCGATGTGGCCTGGGCTGCCGAGGTCATCGCACACCTCGGCGCGCAGGGTGAGAACATCGCCGACGGCAGCGATCGCCCGAAGCTCGCGCGTGCCCTGCGAATCACCCACCTGGCCGACGTCTTCTCGGTGTCGGCCTGAGCTTCCCCCGTGCAGCGGCTACCCGACCTCCCCGATAACGTCGCGCAGAACCCGCGTGACCGTCTGCACCGCAGGTGAGGGATTGGAGTCCTGCCAGGCCATGGCGATGGGGAGGGTGGGGGCGTCGCCGGCGATGGGCAGGTATTCGACGCCGTCCATCGTGAGGTGCGCGGTCGAATCCACCACGACGGCCACGCCGACACCGGCGCCGACCATTGCGAGCAGGCTGTACGGGTCAGGCGCCTCGTGCGCGACGACGGGGGCGAATCCTGCTGCTGCACACAGGGCGAGCGTGGCGTCGCGGACCACGGAACCGTGTTCGGCGGGGTAGATCACGAACCGTTCGCTCGCCAGTTCCTGCGGCACGACGGCGCCCGCGTCGACGAGACGGTGCCCGGCCGGGACCGCGACCATCAGTGCCTCTACACGCACGGTGTGGGTGGCGAAGCCCCGCGGGATCGGCAACCCCACGATGCCCATGTCCAGGGTTCCGCGGGTGAGGGCGTCGAGCACCTCACCGGAGTACATCTGCGGGCGTAGGTCCAGTTCGATGCCGGGGTAGGCGTCGGCGAGGGAGCGGGCGAGAACGGACAGCACCGTGTAGCCGCCCGCGCCGCCGAAGCCGACGGTGACGCGGCCGGTCTCCCCGGCTGCCGCCGCCTGCGCGATGCCCTTCACGATCCCGACCTGCGCCTCGATGGTCCGGGCCGGACCCACCAGCGCCTCGCCGGCGGCCGTGAGCCGCACGGAGCGGGTGGTGCGGACGAACAGATCGGTTCCCAGTTCCCGTTCGAGGGCCCGCACGGTCTGGCTGAGCGGGGACTGCGCCACGTGGAGACGCTCGGCGGCCCGCCCGAAATGCAGTTCTTCCGCGACCGCGAGAAACGCGTGCAGGTGACGGAGCTCCACGACCCCTCCTCGAGACTATGTGTCTGAATCACCTAAACAAGCTGAATTAAGTCTTGGACTCTACACGGAATCCCGACCATAGTGATGCACACCACCTCTGCGTCGGCGTGACGCCCCACGAAAGTCAGGGAGAACCGTGAACCCGAATCCCGGCCGCGACGCGGCACCACCCGAATACAGCACCAAGCAGGCCCGCAAGGCCGGTGTCACCGCGTTCGTCGGCACCACCATCGAGTGGTTCGATTTCTACATCTACGGCACCGCCTCCGCACTCGTGCTGGGCCGGTTGTTCTTCCCCGACGCCTCGCCCGCGGTGGGCACCCTCGCCGCCTTCGCGACGTTCGCGATCGGCTTCGTGGCCCGCCCGCTCGGCGGGATCGTGTTCGGTCACTTCGGCGACAAGTTCGGCCGCAAGAACGCCGTGATCATCACGCTGATCCTGATGGGGATCGGAACGGTCGGCGTCGGCTGCCTCCCCACCTACTCGCAGATCGGGATCTGGGCGCCCATCCTCCTCGTCGCGCTCCGCGTGGTCCAGGGCATCGCGATGGGCGGTGAGTGGGGTGGCGCCGTGCTCATCGCCACCGAATTCGCGCCACCGAACAAGAAGGTGCTGTATGGCGCATTCGCGCAGCAGGGATCGCCCGTCGGCAATCTGCTCGCGACCCTCGCGTTCCTGGCGCTGACATTGTTGTCGGACAGCGTGTTCGAGTCCTGGGGCTGGCGTCTGCCGTTCCTCGCGTCCGCCGCGCTCGTCGTCGTCGCGCTGTATATCCGGCTGCGGATCTCGGAGACGCCGGAGATGAAGAAGGCCGTCGTCGCCCAGGAGCGCACCCGGATGCCGCTCGTGGAGGTACTGCGCTCGCACCCGGTCGAACTCGCCCTCGGCGTGGGGGCCGTGGTCGCGGGTGTCGCCATCACCTACGTGAAGACCACGTTCGCACTCGCGTGGGCCACCGCCGACCTCGGATTCGACCGCGGGGACTTCCTGCTCGTGATCACGATCGCGCTCGTCGCGCAGGTACTCGTGCAGCCGTTCGGCGCCGTGCTGGCCACGAAAATCGATCCGTCGCGGGCGATCCGGTGGATGCTGCTGCCCGAACTCGTGTTGCTGCCGTTGATGTTCCTCCTCGTGCAGACCGGGTCGGTGCCCCTGGCCATGCTCGGCATGGTGCTGGCCACCGCGCCGCACGCGATGTACTACGCCGCCCTCGCCGGCATCCTCGCCCAGGTCTTCCCGACCAACGTCCGCTACACCGGAATCTCGCTGTCGTATCAGCTGTCGACGGCGATCTTCGCCGGAACCGCCCCGGTGCTCTGCCAGTTCCTGCTCACCCACACCGACTCGATCTGGCCGGTGGTCGCCCTCGGACTCGGTTACGTCGTGCTCTCGCTCGCCTGCATGACGCTGCTGCTCCGCCGCGGGAAAGCCCGCTCGGACCGGGCCGACGCCGAGCCCCGCCCCGGACACACCTCGACCCGGAAAGATGCTGCCCACTCATGAATTTCGCTCACACCGATCCCGCCCTACGCGCCGTCGTCGACCGGTGGACCGCACCGTCGGACCGCGACAAGTTGAACACCCTGCTCGACCGGCTGGGCGCCGACGCCGGCGACCGACTCGACGCCCTCGCCGCCACCGCCGACAAGAATCCGCCGGTGCTGCAGCAGTTCGACCGTGACGGCGAACGCATCGACCGGATCGCGTACCACCCCTCCTACCAGGAACTGTGCCGAGCCGCCTACAGCGAATACGGACTGTCGGCACTGTCGCACCGCGGCGGCCTGCACGGCTGGGACGACGTCCCACCGCACCTGGTGAAGTACCTCGCGTCGTACGTGTTCGTGCAGGCCGAGTTCGGGCTGGCGTGCCCGGTGTCGATGACGGATGCCGCCGCCCGCACGCTGCGCATGTTCGGCGACCCGGACGTGTTCGGACCGTGGATCGACGCACTGACGTCGACGGACCCCGACGGCGCGATGACCGGTGCGATGTTCATGACCGAACCGCAGGCCGGCACCGACATCGCCCGCACGGAGACCCGGGCCGAGCGTGACGGCGACGCGTGGCGGCTGACCGGGAAGAAGTGGTTCGCGTCCAATCCCGACGCCGACGTCATCGTGACCCTCGCCCGGTTCCCCGGCGGCGACGACCAGTCCACCCGCGGCGTCGGAATGTTCATGGTGCCCAAGGTTTTGGCGAACGGCGACCGCAACAGTTACACGATCGACAGGCTGAAGGACAAGCTCGGCACCCGCTCGATGCCCAGCGGTGAAGTGTCGCTGGCCGGTGCGTACGCCCTTCAGGTGGGCGAACTCGACCGCGGGTTCCGGCAGATGGCCGAGATGGTGAACACGTCGCGGCTGTCGAACGCGATGCGGTCGAGTGCGCTGATGCGACGAGCCGTGCGGGACGCAGTCGACCACACCCGGGAGCGGGTCGTGTTCGGCAAGGCCCTGTTCGACCAGCCCCTGATGCGGGCAACCCTGCTGCCGCTCGCCCTCGACGCCGAGGCGGCGCTCGCCCTGGTGGCGTACAGCGCGCAGTGTCTGCAGGCGGCGGACGCCGGCGACGACTCCGCGCGTGCCCTGATCCGGGTCCTCACCCCGCTCGCGAAGCATTACATCTGCAAGCGGGCGCGCGTGGTCACCGGCGAGGCCATGGAGGTGCGGGGCGGCAACGGTTACATCGAGGAATGGGCCCACGCGCGCCTGGTCCGCGACGCCCACCTGGGGTCGATCTGGGAAGGGTCGAGCAACGTCATCGCCCTGGACGTGCTGCGGTGCATGCGCAAGCTCGGTGCGCATCGCCGGCTGGCGGACACGATGCGCGGCATCCTCGCCGGACTCGGACCCGACTGCGGCACCGGCGCCGATGTTCTCCGCCGACGCTGGGACGACCTGGTCGAGGAAGGCGATCTGCTGGTCGCCGGAGACGACGACACCGCGCAGGCCGGATGCGCGCGCTACGCGAACGAGTTGGCCCGCGCGGCGATGGCCACTCTGCTCTACGACCTCGCCGACTTCGCGATCACCTCGGGCAGCGGCTACCGGTCGCTGCTCGTCGCGAACGCCTACCTGTCCGGCGACACCGGACATCTCCCGGGGGCTGCCCTCGACCACCTCGCTGCCGTCGTCGACGACACCGATGTCACCGCCGATGCCGCGCAGACCGCCGCACCCCGATCCGACTCTGCGACAGGAGTTCTCCTGTGAACACCACCCACACCGGCCCGGCGCCCCTCGCGGGTGTGCGGGTGCTGGACCTCTCGAAGATCCTCGCGGGACCGTACGCCACCATGTCGCTCGCGGACCTCGGCGCCGACGTCACGAAGGTCGAACACCCCGACGGCGGCGACCCGACACGGTCGTGGGGTCCGCCGTTCGTCGGCCCCGACGCCACGTACTACCTCGCGATCAACCGGGGCAAGAAGTCGGTGACCGTCGACCTCAAATCGGAAGAGGGACAGGACGTCATCCATCGCATCCTGGAGGAGACCGACGTCGTCGTCGAGAACTTCAAGCCCGGCAGCGGATTGCAGCGAATCTTCGACTACCGGACGCTGTCCGAGCGGTACCCGCATCTGGTCGTGCTGCACATCTCCGCGTTCGGCGAGGACGGTCCGCTGCGCGACGAACCGGGTTACGACATGATCGCGCAGGCCGCAGGCGGGCTGATGTCTCTCACCGGTGAGCCGGGCGGGGCGCCGATGAAGGCAGGATTCGCGATGGGTGATCTGGGGGCGGCACTCTTCGGTCTGATCGGAGTGCTTGCTGCCCTGGTGGAGCGGTCGCGGACCGGCCGAGGGCAGTACGTGACGACGTCACTGTTCGAATGCCAGCTCGCCCTGCACGTGAACTGGGCGACCAATTACTTCGCGACCGGCGAGCGTCCCGGCGCGCTGGGCTCCGGTCATCCCAATCTCGCTCCGTACCAAGCATTTCCCGCGAGCGACGGATACTTCGTCCTCGCGGTGGGCAACGACACTCAGTGGGGGAGCCTGTGCTCCGCGATCGCACGCGAAGACCTGACGACAGACCCGCGATTCGAGCGCAACCGTGACCGCGTCGCGAATCGCTCCGATCTCGAGCGGGAACTGTCGACGGCCTTCGCGTCGGGAACCGTGGAGCACTGGTGCGACACACTCGCCGCTCACGCCGTGCCCGTGTCACCGATCCGGCACCTCGACGAGATCTACGCCGACCCGCACACTGCGGCACTCGGGATGATCGGCACGGTCGACCACCCGACGCTGGGCAGCCTGCAGCAGATCGCGTTCCCGGTCAGTTTCGCAGGCGAGCGCCCGCGTCTGACGTCCGCGCCGCCGGTACTCGGCGCCGACACCGACGAGATCCTCGGTGCCCACCGGCCGCAGTCGGTGGTCGGCGGGTAGACCCGGTTATCCGCCCTCGCGCAGCAGCGCGACGTCGGACACCATCCGGATGTGATCGGCCATCGCACGGGAAGCGCCCGCGGAGTCCTGGTCTCGAATCGCCGTCGCGATGCGGCGGTGCCCTTCGAGCGAGGCCCGCGGGCGTTCTGCTTGGGACAGGGATTCGATCCGGGTCTCCCGGATCAGCCCGGAAATCTCGTGCATCAGCTTGGCCAGCAGTGACGAGTGCGCCGCGACGGTGATGGCCTCGTGGAACTGTTCGTCGCCGACGACGCCGCGATCGCCGGCGGCGATCTCGGCTTCCATCGTCGCGAGGGCGGCATCGATCGCCGCCATTTCCGCGTCGGTCCGGCGCTCGGCGGCGAGCCCGGCAAGCTTCACCTCGAGTGCCTCGCGGGCCTCGATCACCTCGGGGAGACGATCGGCGTGTTCGCGCAGCGCCTTGACGGCTCGTTCCTCGATGGGGCGGCGGACGAGCACGGCACCGTCCCCGTGCCGCACCGACACCACACCCTGTACCTCGAGGGCGACGAGCGCCTGACTCAGGGAAGCGCGACTCACGCCCAGTTGAGCGGCGAGTTCACGCTCGGCGGGGAGTCGGTCGCCCGGCGTCATCTCGTGGTCGGCGATATGGGCGCAGAGCTGTTCGACGATCACCTCGTACAGCCGCGGTCGTGCTACCGGACGCAGTTGCTCAGCCACTGGGCCACCCACTCTCCATTCCACTGAAACTACTCCACGGTATCTCGCACAGGCATGTAACCGCATCCACAGTTCCTATTGACAGTGATCCACGACACTGCTTTTATGAAGTGGCTAGGCCAATCTGCCACTGAGTCAATTTGCTCGCCGGCGGCGGTCGAGACCAGATGCCACTGCCACAGAACCGGAGACTTTCATGTCGACCGAGTTGATCCCCATACTTGCGCTCGCTGTCATGTTCCTGGCGGCGACCGTGCTGCCCGTGAACATGGGCGCTCTCGGCTTCGTTGCCGCCTTCTTCGTCGGAACCCTGTCACTGCACATGAGCAGCGACGACATCATCGCCGGATTCCCCAGCAGCCTGTTCCTGACGCTGGTCGGCATCACCTACCTCTTCGCGATCGCCCAGAACAACGGGACCGTCGACCTCATGGTCCGCGGGGCGGTCCGGCTGGTCCGCGGTCGTGTCGCGCTGATCCCCTGGGTGATGTTCGGGATCACGGCGGTACTCACCTCGATCGGCGCGCTCGGCCCTGCCGCCGTCGCGATCGTCGCGCCGATCGCTCTCGGCTTCGCCGCCCGCTACAAGATCAACGCCCTCCTGATGGGCATGATGGTCGTCCACGGAGCGCAGGCAGGCGGCTTCTCGCCGATCAGCATCTACGGCGTCACGGTCAACGACATCGCGTCCAAGGCGGGATTGACCAACAGCCCGCTCACCCTGTTCCTCGGAAGCCTCCTGTTCAACGCCGCTATCGGGGTGCTCCTGTTCGTCTTCCTGGGCGGTCGGGACCTGATCGGGCGCAGCGTGCACGACGACGGCGCCGAGAACACCGAAGGAACTGGTGCCGGTGGCTCGGGCGGAGGAGTGCCCGCGACCGGAGGTGGCTCGGGGTCCGGAGGGGCCACCGCGACCAAGGTGCGCCCGACGGCGACCCTCGCGGGCGCACCCGCACGCCCCGGAGTCACATTCGATCAGGCCCTCACTCTGGTCGGTCTCGCCGCGCTCGCGGTGTTCTCGCTGATCCTCGACCTGGACGTGGGGTTCATCTCGATGACGGTGGCCGTCGTCCTGGCGCTCGCCTCGCCTAAGGCGCAGAAGGGTGCGATCGCTCAGATCAGCTGGTCGACGGTTCTGCTCATCGGCGGCGTGCTCACCTTCGTGGGGGTCCTGCAGGAGGCGGGCACCGTCGAGTACGTCGGAAACGCGGTGGCCAGCCTGGGGATGCCTCTTCTCGTCGCTCTTCTGCTCTGCTACATCGGGGCCATCGTCTCCGCATTCGCGTCGTCCACGGCGATTCTGGGAGCGACCATTCCGCTCGCCGTCCCCTTCCTCCTCGCCGGCGAGGTGGGCGCGGTGGGCGTCATCGTCGCGCTTGCCATCTCCTCGACCATCGTGGACGTAAGCCCGTTCTCGACCAACGGAGCGCTGGTCCTCGCGAACGCACAGAATGTCGATCGAGACCGTTTCTACAAGCAGATCCTGAAGTACAGCGCCCTCGTCGTGGCCATCGGGCCACTCGTGGCCTGGGCGATTCTCGTGGTGCCCGGCTGGCTCTGACGGCCGGCGGGGAGGCGACCGGCCCGCCTCCCCGCGTCGTTGAATCGACTTTTCACCTCTTGACATCGGCCGAATCAGATGTTTCATTTAATTGGCTAGTCCACTAGGTCACTGCACCAACAGTCCAGCTCTCGCGGCTCTCGCCAGGAAGTAACGGGTGGTTTCACATGTCCACGAACACGATGGAGCGCACAGGTCCGCTGCAAGGAGTGGTCGTCGTCGATCTGACCCGCGCACTCGCGGGCCCCCACGCGGCGATGATGCTCGGCGACCTCGGCGCCGACGTCATCAAGATCGAGACCCCGCACGGCGGCGACGACACCCGCGGATGGGGGCCGCCCTTCGTGAACCCTGCTGACGCCAAGCGGGAATCGACGTACTTCCTGTCCGCGAATCGGAACAAGAAGTCGATCACCCTCGACCTCAAGGCCGAAGACGGACGGGCCACCCTCGAATCCCTCGTCCGGCGCGCCGACGTCCTCATGGAGAACTTCCGCACCGGCGTCCTCGACCGGTTGGGATTCACCACCGAACGGCTCGCGGAGCTGAACCCGCGCCTGGTCGTCCTGTCCATCAGCGGTTTCGGTCACGACGGACCCGAAGGCGGACGCGCGGGGTACGACCAGATCGCGCAGGGCGAGGCCGGACTGATGTCGCTGACCGGCCCCAATCCCGACGACGTCCAGCGCGTCGGCGTGCCGATCGCGGACCTGCTCGCCGGCATGTACGGGGCGTTCGGCGTCGTCGCCGCCCTGCAGGAACGTGAGCGCACCGGACGGGGCCGCGTCGTACGAACGTCGTTGCTGGCCAGCGTCGTCGGCGTGCACGCCTTCCAAGGGACGAAGTGGACCGTCGCCGGCGAGGTCGGTGAGGCGCAGGGCAACCACCATCCGTCGATCTCGCCCTACGGGCTGTTCCGCACCGCCGACGGCGCCGTCCAGATCTCGGTCGGCAGCGAAGGACTGTGGAAGCGGTTCTGCGCGGGCTTCCACCTCGATCCGGAAACCCCCGGAATGGCCACGAATCCCGAACGCGTCGAGAACCACAAGCAGGTCCTGGAACTGGTCGAGGACGCGTTCGGCGCGTACACCAGCGACGAACTTCTCGTCGAACTCGACCGCATCGGAGTGCCCGCGGGACGCGTCCGGACGATCTCCGAAGTCTACGAATGGGAGCAGACCAAGTCGCAGGGACTGCTCGTCGACGTCGACCACCGCACACTCGGCAACATCACGCTGCCCGGCCCGCCCCTGCGGTTCTTCGAACCGGACGGCACCGAGGTCACCGAGACCCGGCACACCGCACCACCGGTCCTCGGCGCGGACAACGACACCGTGATGTCGTGGCTGAAAGAGTGCAGCTGATGGCTCGCCTGACCGCTCCCGAACTGCTCGACCTCGTAGTCGACGCCGGCACGTGGGAGTCCTGGGACACGCCCCCGATCCAGGTCGCGGCGGACTCCGAGTACGCCGACGAACTTCTTCGCGCACAGGAGAAGACCGGCCTCGACGAGGCGGTGCTGACCGGAGTGGCCACCATCCGCGGCCGCCGAACGGCAATCCTCGTCTGCGAATTCGGCTTTCTCGGCGGCTCCATCGGAGTGGCCGCAGGCGAGCGTCTCGTCGCCGCGATCCGACGCGCCACGCGCGAACGCCTTCCGCTGCTCGCCCTGCCCACGTCCGGTGGCACGCGAATGCAGGAGGGAACGACCGCGTTCCTGCAGATGGTCAAGATCACGGCGGCGGTGATCAAGCACAAGGAGGCGCACCTGCCGTACCTCGTCTACCTGCGAAGCCCCACGACTGGCGGTGTCTTCGCATCCTGGGGGTCGCTGGGGCACGTCACCATCGCTGAACCGGGAGCGCTCGTCGGCTTCCTCGGACCGCGCGTGTTCGAGGCGCTGTACGAGTCGCCGTTCCCGGCGGGCGTCCAGACCGCCGAGAACCTGCACGCGCACGGACTCATCGACGCGGTGCGGCCGCCGGATCAGCTCGCCGAGATCGTCGACCGCGCGCTGCGCATCATCACCTCCGGCCGTGGTGGCCGGCCGTCGCTCGCGGACGCCCCCGTCCACGAGAGTCTGCCGGACGTCCCCGCCTGGGATTCGGTGGTCGCCTCGCGCCGCGAGGACCGGCCGGGGGTGCGGGAGGTGATGTTCCACTCCGCGTCGGATGTTCTTCCGCTCAACGGAACCGGTCAGGGTGAGGTCGATCCGGGCTTGATCCTCGCCCTCGTCCGGTTCGGTGATATGCCGTGCGTCCTGCTCGGCCAGGACCGTCGAGGGCAGACCACGCGGTCGCCGCTCGGCCCGGGCGCTCTGCGGGAAGCCCGCCGGGGAATGCGGCTGGCGGCGGAACTGAACCTGCCGTTGGTGACGGTCATCGACACCGCGGGCGCGGCATTGTCGAAGGAGGCGGAGGAAGGCGGTCTGGCCGGTGAGATCGCGCGCTGCATCGCCGACATGGTCTCGCTCGACGTCCCCACCATCTCCCTACTGCTCGGGCAGGGCACCGGCGGCGGCGCGCTCGCGTTGATCCCGGCCGACCGGGTGCTCGCGGCCCAGCACGGCTGGCTCTCACCCCTGCCACCCGAAGGTGCGAGCGCGATCCTGCACCACGACATCGCGCACGCTCCGGACATGGCCGCCCGGCAGGGAATCCGGTCGTCCGATCTCCTCGCGAGCGGCATCGTGGACGAGGTGATCCCCGAATTCCCGGACGCGGCAGACGAATCCACGGCGTTCTGCACCCGGGTGGGTGCGGTACTCCACCGCGAACTGTCGCTCCTCGATGCGGCAGACACCACCCAGCGACTCTCCGACCGTGCGGAGCGATTCGACCGGATCGGTCTGTTGCAGCCCGCACATGCGTGACCGCGGTGCCGGGGATCCCGATCGGATCCCCGGCACCGCGTCCATTCACTGGTCCGCGCGGACTAACGTCAGCATTCGACGAGATTCACCGACACGTTCACCGCGAGACCGCCGGTGGAGGTCTCCTTGTACTTCGAGCTCATGTCGGCGCCGGTGGCCCGCATCGTCTCGATCACCTGATCCAGGCTGACCCGGTGGGTGCCGTCGCCGCGCAGAGCCATCCGGGCGGCGTTGATCGCCTTGCCCGCCGAAATGGCGTTGCGCTCGATGCACGGAATCTGCACCAGGCCGCCGATGGGATCACAGGTGAGACCGAGACTGTGTTCCATCGCGATCTCCGCCGAGTTCTCCACCTGCTCCGGGCTGCCGCCGAGGATCTCGGCGAGCCCGGCGGCGGCCATGGACGCCGCGGAACCCACCTCGCCCTGACAGCCCACCTCGGCCCCGGAGATCGAGGCCCGTTCCTTGTACAGGGATCCGATTGCGCCTGCCGCCAACAGGAATCGCACCGACGTTCCGTCCGGGTCCGCCTTCCCGGCGGGGGTGTAGTGCAGCGCGTAATGCAGGACCGCCGGGATGATGCCGGCCGCCCCGTTGGTGGGGGCGGTGACGATGCGTCCGCCGGAGGCGTTCTCCTCGTTGACGGCGAGGGCCACCAGATTCACCCAGTCCTCGGCGAACGCGGGATCACGACCCGGATCCTCCAGATTCAGCCGCTCGTACCAGCCGCGGGCGCGGCGGCGTACCCGCAGACTGCCGGGCAGGTACCCGTCCCGGCTGATTCCGCGGTGCTGGCACTCGACCATCACGTCCCGGATGTGCAGGAGCCGCGCCCGGACCGCCGGCTCGGGCCGGAGGGCGCGTTCGTGCTCGAGCATGACCTCGCTGATCGTGAGCCCGTAGTGCTCGCTGAGGTCGAGCAACTCGCGCGCCGACCCGAACGACAGCGAATTCGCGCCCGCGGCGACGGGCAGCTCCGGTTCGGCGCCGGTGACGACGAATCCGCCGCCGATCGAATAGTACGTCTGCGCGTGCAGTTCACGGCCGGTCACGCTGGTGGCGGTGAGGGTCATGCCGTTGGGGTGAAAGTCCAGGACCGTCAACGGGTGCAACACCATCTCGTCTTCGGCGAGCGGGATGTCGACCGTCCCGCCGAGACGGATCCGCCGACTCGCCCGCACCTCGTCGAGTCGCGTCTCCATCTCCTCCGTGGCGATGGTTTCGGGCCGATACCCCTCGAGGCCGAGGAGGATCGCCGACATGGTGCCGTGGCCGGCGCCGGTGGCCGCGAGCGATCCGTACAGATCGACACGGACACCGGCGACGTCCCCGAGAAGGCCGAGTGTGTCGAGGTCGTCGACGAACGTGCCCGCCGCCCGCATCGGCCCGACCGTATGCGAACTCGAGGGTCCGATACCGACCGAGAACAGGTCGAACACACTGATCGTCACGAGTTACAAGCCCGGGTAGAGCGGGTACTTGTCGGCCAGTGCCCGCACTTCGGCGGCGAGTCTTGTCGTGTCGGCGCCGTCCGCTGCGGTGAGAGCTTGGGCGATGAGGTCGGCGACCGTCACGAAGTCGTCGCGGCCGAAGCCGCGGGCGGCGAGTGCCGGGGTGCCGATGCGCAGACCGGACGTCACCATCGGCGGCCGCGGATCGAACGGGACGGCGTTGCGGTTGACGGTGATTCCGATCGCATCGAGGCGGTCCTCGGCCTGCTGCCCGTCGATGGCGGCATCCCGCAGGTCGACGAGGACGAGGTGCACGTCCGTGCCGCCGGTGAGGACGCTGATTCCGGCTTCCTTGACGTCGGGTCGGCTGAGCCGTTCGGCGAGGACCTTCGCACCGTCGAGGCAGCGTTCCTGACGCTCCGCGAAGTCGGGTTCGGCCGCCATCTTGAATGCCGTTGCCTTGCCTGCGATCACGTGTTCCAGTGGGCCGCCCTGCTGGCCGGGGAACACCGCGGAGTTGATCTTCTTCGCGATGGCGGCGTCGTTGGTCAGGATGATGCCGCCGCGGGGTCCGCCGAGGGTTTTGTGCGTCGTCGACGTGACGACGTGTGCGTGCGGGACGGGGGACGGGTGGAATCCGGTGGCGACCAGACCCGCGAAGTGGGCCATGTCGACCATCAGGTATGCGCCGACCTCGTCGGCGATTTCCCGGAAGCGGGCGAAGTCCAGGTGCCGGGGGTAGGCGGACCAGCCGGCGATGATCAGTTGCGGCCGGTGCTCGCGTGCCGCCTTCGCCACCTCGTCCATGTCGATGCGGTAGTCCTGCTCGGACACCCCGTAGGCGGCGACGTTGTAGAGCTTGCCGGAGAAGTTGAGGCGCATGCCGTGCGTGAGGTGGCCGCCGTCGGCGAGGGATAGTCCGAGGATCGTGTCGCCCGGCTCGATCAGCGCGTGCATCACCGACGCGTTCGCGGTGGCGCCGGAATGCGGTTGCACGTTAGCGTATTCGGCGGCAAACAGCGACTTGACGCGGTCGATCGCGAGCTGCTCGATCGTGTCGACGTGCTCGCAGCCGCCGTAGTAGCGCCTGCCCGGGTACCCCTCGGCGTATTTGTTGGTCAGCACGGACCCCTGCGCCTGCATCACCGAAAGCGGTGCGTGGTTCTCCGACGCGATCATCTCGAGGCCGGTGCGCTGGCGCCCCAGCTCCTTGCCGATCAGTGCGGCGACGTCCGGGTCGAAATCCGCGAGGTCGCGGTTCAGGACGCTCATGCCTGCACCCCGTTCTTCTCGGCATACTCGGCCGCGGTGAGGAGTTCGCCGGCGGCGGAAGGCTGGACGGCGAACAGCCAGCCCTCGCCGTAGGGGTCGGAGGTGACCAGTCCCGGGTCGTCGACGGCGGCGGTGTTGATCAGGGTGACCCGGCCGCTCACCGGCGGATACAGCTCGGACACGGTCTTGGTGGATTCGACCTCGCCGCACGATTCGCCGGCGACGATGGTCGCACCGACCTCCGGCAGGTCGACGAAGACCAGCTCGCCGAGCGAGTTGACGGCGACCGACGTGATGCCGACGCGGACCGGCTCGTCGGGGAGCGTGGCGCCCGGCTCGATCAGGACCCACTCGTGATCGTCGGTGTAGCTGCGGTCGTCAGGGAAGGCGTGCGAAGACATGTGTGACCCTTTCGGGGCTGAAGTGGGTGGGAACGGCTCAGGAGCGGCGGTAGAACGGCGACGGCGTGACCACGAACGGTTCCTTCTTGCCGCGGATGTCCACGGTGAGTTCGGTGCCCGGTTCGCGGAACGCGACGTCCACGAAGGCGAGCGCGATCGGATGCCCGAGCGTCGGGGACAACGCCCCGGACGTGATGGTGCCGACCGCCGATCCGCCGGACGCGTCCAACACGGTGTACTCGGCACGGGCGGCCCGGCGGCCGCTTCCGGCGAGGCCGACGAGCACCCGCTGCGGGGACTGATCCGACAACTTCTGCAGGGCATCGCGGCCGACGAATTCCTTGTTCAGCCGGACCACCTTGCCGAGCCCGGCCTCGTACGGATTCGTGCCGAGGTTCAGTTCGTGGCCGTACAGCGCCATTCCGGCCTCGAGGCGGAGGGTGTCGCGGCAGGCGAGGCCGGCGGGGACGCCGCCGCGGGTCGTGGTGGCGTCGAGCAATGCGCGCCACAACTGTACGGACAGCTCGTTCGGCACGTACAGCTCGAAGCCGTCCTCCCCGGTGTACCCAGTACGGGCGAGGAGGACGTCGATGCCGGCGACCACCGCGCGCGCGACCGCGTAGTACTTCAACTCCGCCACAGTGTCGACCTGCTCGGCGGGAACGAGGGACTGCACGATGCCCTGCGCGGCCGGTCCCTGCACCGCGATCAGTGCGGTCTCCGCGGACTGATCGTCGACGTTCGCGGAGAAACCCTCGACGCGTGCCGCCAGTTCGCGGTGCACCGTCGGCGCGTTGGCCGCATTGGCCACCACGAGGAAATGCTCGTTGGCGAGACGGTAGACGACCAGATCGTCGATGACTCCGCCGTCCGCATTGCACAGGAGGGAGTACTTGGCTCTGCCGACGCCGATCTTCGAGAGTTCGCCGGCCAGAGCATAATCCAGGACCGCTCCGGATTCGGGTCCGGTGACCGCGATCTCGCCCATGTGCGAGAGGTCGAACAGTCCGGCGGTCTTGCGGACGGCGTGGTGCTCGGCGAGTTCGCTGTCGTACTTCAGCGGCATCTGCCAGCCCGCGAAGTCGGTGAAATGGGCTCCCAGCGCGCCGTGCTCGCCGAGCAGCGGGGACGCGGGCGTCGTGGTGAGGGTCATGCGAAGGCCTCCTCGGGGGTCTCGGCGATGGCCGAAGTGTCGATGTCGGTGGTGTTCTCGAAGGCCTCGGGCGCCGGGCACGAGCAGACGAGGTTGCGGTCGCCGTGGACGCCGTCGATGCGACGCACCGGGGGCCAGTACTTGGCGGCGCGAAGCGACGCGACGGGGTAGGCGGCGAGGTGGCGGGGGTAGGGCAGGTCCCATTCGTCCGCGGTCACCTGTTCGGCGGTGTGCGGGGCCTGACGCAGTGGGCTGCGCTCGAGCGGCCACACGCCATCGCCGACCAGGTCGATCTCGCGGCGGATCGACACCATCGCCTCGATGAAGCGGTCGAGTTCGGCCAGATCCTCGGACTCGGTCGGCTCGACCATCAGGGTGCCGTTGACGGGGAACGACAGGGTGGGCGCGTGGAAGCCGTAGTCGATCAATCGCTTCGCGACATCCTCGGCGGTGACGCCGGTCAACTTGGTGATGGGCCGGAGGTCGAGGATGCACTCGTGTGCCACCAGACCGGACGGGCCCGTGTAGAGGACCGGGAAATGCCGATCCAGCGACCGGGCGACGTAATTGGCTGCGAGAACCGCGGTTTCGGTGGCGCTCGTCAGCCCGTCCGGTCCCATGAGTGCGATGTACGCCCACGTGATGGGCAGGATGCCGGCCGATCCGTAGTTGGCCGCCGACACCGGGGTGCCGAGGTCGTCGCCGCCCAGCGGATTACCGGGCAGGAACGGCGCCAGATGCTCGCGCACCGCGACAGGCCCGACACCGGGACCACCGCCGCCGTGCGGGATGCAGAACGTCTTGTGCAGGTTCAGGTGTGACACGTCGCCGCCGAACTTACCTGGCTGTGCGAGGCCGACCAGCGCATTGAGGTTCGCGCCGTCGACGTACACCTGGCCGCCGGCCTCGTGCACCAGATCGCAGACCGTCCGCACGTCGCTCTCGTACACGCCGTGTGTGGACGGGTAGGTCAGCATGATGGCGGCCACCGCGCCCTCGTGCGCCGCGATCTTCGCGCGTAGGTCGCCCACGTCGATGTTGCCGTTCTCCGCGGTCGCGACGACGACGACCTTCATGCCCGCGAGAACCGCGGACGCCGCGTTGGTGCCGTGCGCGGACTGGGGGATGAGGCAGACGTTGCGTCCGAAGTCGCCGCGGGATTCGTGATAGCCGTGGATCGCGAGCAGCCCGGCCAGCTCACCCTGGGATCCGGCGTTGGGCTGCAACGAGACCCGGTCGTAGCCGGTGATCTCGCCGAGCCAGCGTTCCAGGTCGGCGACGAGCTCGAGGTAGCCGGCCGTCTGCGCGACCGGGGCGTACGGGTGGATGGACGCGAACCCGGGCCAGCTGATGGGTTCCATCTCGACAGCGGAGTTGAGTTTCATCGTGCACGATCCGAGCGGGATCATAGTGCGGTCGAGCGCGAGGTCCTTGTCCGACAGTGTGCGCAGGAAGCGGAGCATCGCGGTTTCCGAGCGGTGATCGTGGAACACAGGGTGCTGCAGGTAGTTCGACGTCCTGGCGAGTGCCGAAGGCAGTTCGGCCGCCGCGACGGTCGTCGGCTGCGCACCGAACACGGCGACCACCCGCCGGACGATGTCGTCGGTGGTGCACTCGTCGCAGGCGATCGCAACGTGATCGGCGTCGACGAGGCGGAGGTTGATGCCGTCCCGATCGGCCGACTCCACGATCGCCCCGGCACCCGCCGGGACCCGCACGAGAACCGTGTCGAAGAAGCTGTCGTGGACGATTGTGTGACCGGCGGCGCGCAGGCTTCCGGCGATGGTCGTCGCGTGGTCGTGCACCCTATTTGCGATGGCGCGCAGCCCTTCCGGACCGTGGTAGGCGGCGTACATCGCGGCGACGTTCGCAAGCAGTGCCTGCGCCGTGCAGATGTTGCTGGTCGCCTTGTCACGCCGGATGTGCTGTTCGCGGGTCTGCAGTGCCAGCCGGTAGGCGGTCTTCCCGTCGACGTCGACGGACACTCCGACGAGACGGCCGGGCAGCATGCGCTCGAGCCCGCCGCGCACGGCCATGTAGCCGGCGTGCGGTCCGCCGAAGAACAGGGGCACACCGAAACGCTGCGCCGACCCGACGGCGATGTCGGCGCCCTGCTCGCCGGGCGGCGTCAGGATCGTCAGCGACAGCAGGTCCGCCGCGACCGTGGTCAGCGCGCCGCGCGCCTTCGCCGCGGCGATCATCGGAGCCAGGTCGCGCACCGCGCCGCTCGCACCGGGCGCCTGGAAGACCACCCCGAACATGTCACCGTCGGGCAGTTCCCCGGACAGTTCCGCGACCACCACCTCGATGCCCACCGCCTTCGCTCGTCCCCGGACGACGGCCAGCGTCTGCGGCAGGCAGTCTGCGTCGAGGACGACGCGGTTGGTGGCGGACTTCGACTTGTTCGCCCGCCGCATCAGCAGCACCGCCTCCATCACGGCGGTCGCCTCGTCGAGCAGCGACGCGCCGGCCAGGGGAAGGGCGGTGAGATCCTCGATGACGGTCTGGAACGTCAGCAGCGCCTCCAGCCGGCCCTGGGAGATCTCCGGCTGGTACGGCGTGTAGGCGGTGTACCAGGCGGGGGACTCGAGCATGTTCCGCCGCAACACCGCGGGCGTGATGGTGTCGGAGTACCCGAGGCCGATCATCTGGACGCGGATCTCGTTGTGCTCCGACAGTGCCCGCAGATCGGTGAGAACTTGCTGCTCGGACCGCGCCGCGGGCAGATTCAAGGGCTGTGAGCTGCGGATCTGGTCCGGCACCGCGCTGTCGATCAGGTTCGCGAGACTGTCGTAACCGAGGGCGTCGAGCATCCGCCGCGACGCGGAAGCATCAGGACCGATGTGGCGGGACGGAAAGTCGCTGGTGAGGGGCACGCCGTGGGTGGCGGTGCGGGGTTCTGCTGGCACGAGGTGACTCCGGTTTCGTTGAGTCCGGACCGCACCGGACATCGACAAGGGGGCACCTCCCCGCTCTGTCCTGAAACCTGAGAGTTTGGGCGCACCGCAACTACGGCGTGCTCTTCACCTTCGGTAAGTTCCGGCTTTACGGCCGATACTTTCTCCAGAGTTGCCTCTGCGCTGCGGTACTGGGGCCTGAGAGATTCCCGGGGAGGAAGTTGCTCCTACGGCGCCTCCGAAACGGAGGTTCTCCCGCTGCGCGTCAACGGCGTCTTCAGTTGTGATTGGCCAAACAGTACACAGACGCCGCGGGTTTGTCTCCTTGGACCGACGGTGTTGCCAAAAGTCCTCGTCGTTTGGCATCCTCGATGCATCTTCGCTCCGACGTGACCGCACACGCCGGACGATGAGAGCCCAGATGCCCGCAGCCGCAACGGTTGTCGAAGTGTGCTCGCTCTCCCCAATCGCCTGCCCCGGTTCCGCGCTGTCCACCGCGCGGGTCCGACGACGCATACCGACCGGTTTCGACCGGCCCTAGGAGTTCCCCACATGACTGCACAGCCTGACGGCCGCCGACTGCTCCGCCTCGAAGTCCGCAACGCTCAGACCCCGGTCGAACGCAAACCGTCGTGGATGAAGGTGCAGATGCGGACAGGCCCCGAATACCGGGACCTCGCCGCCCTCGTCGAACGCGAGAACCTGCACACCGTGTGCCAGGAAGCGGGATGTCCCAACATCTTCGAATGCTGGGAGGACCGAGAGGCGACCTTCCTCATCGGCGGAAGCCAGTGCACCCGGCGGTGCGACTTCTGCCAGATCGACACAGGCCGCCCCGCCGCACTCGACCGGGGCGAACCCAGGAGGGTCGCCGAGTCGGTGCAGACCATGGGCCTTCGGTACGCCACCGTCACCGGGGTTGCCCGCGACGATCTGTGGGACGGCGGCGCCTGGCTGTACGCGGAGACGGTCCGGCAGATTCACGAACTGTGCCCGGGCACTGGCGTCGAACTGCTGATCCCCGATTTCAACGCCGATGCCGCGCAACTACGCAAGGTGTTCGACACCCGCCCGGAAGTACTCGCGCACAATGTGGAGACTGTTCCCCGGATATTCCGTCGTATCCGCCCTGCCTTCACGTACGAGCGGTCCCTCGAGGTGATCACACGGGCTCGGGAGGACGGCCTGATCACCAAGTCGAACCTGATCCTCGGGATGGGGGAGACCACGGACGAGGTGATTCAGGCCCTCCGGGACCTGCACGCGGCCGGCTGCCAGTTGATCACGATCACGCAGTATCTGCGGCCGTCGGCCCGGCACCATCCGGTGGCACGGTGGGCGACGCCGGACGAGTTCGTCATGCTCGACGGGATCGCCCGCGAGATCGGCTTCCTCGGCGTCCTGTCCGGTCCGCTCGTGCGCTCCTCCTATCGGGCCGGCCGCCTCCACGCGGAGGCCGTCGCCGCAACCGCAGTTCACTGAACCCCACCCTCTTCCGTTCCAGCAAGGAGTTCCCATGTCCCACCGATCTGCAGATGTCGTCATCCTCGGCGGCGGTTCCGGCGGCTACGCGGCCGCCATCCGCTCGGCCGAACTGGGCCGTTCGGTCATCCTCGTCGAGGAGAACGAACTGGGCGGCACCTGCCTGCATCAGGGGTGCATTCCGACGAAGGCGCTGCTGCACTCCGCCGAGGTCGCGGACAGTGCCCGCACCGCCTCGCAGTTCGGTATCGACGTCACGTTCGACGGTGTCGACCTCGAGAAGGTCCTGAGCTACCAGAACACCATCGTCACCCGACTGCACAAGGGACTGCAGGGCCTCGTCGACTCGTACGGCATCACCGTCGTCAACGGCCGCGGCCGGTTGGTCGGACCCAACGGAGTGGAGGTCGACGACGAGCTGATCACGGGCGGCGCCGTCGTCCTGGCAACGGGGTCGTCGCCGAAGACGCTGCCCGGCATCGGCATCGGTGGCCGGGTCGTCACCAGCGACCAGGCTCTCGTGTTGCCGTTGGTCCCCAAGAAGGCGATCATCCTGGGCGGCGGCGTCATCGGCGTCGAATTCGCCAGTGTCTGGGCGTCGTTCGGCGCGTCGGTGACGATCGTCGAGGCGATGCCACGGCTGGTGCCGAACGAGGACGAGACGATCTCCAAGTACCTCGAGCGGGCATTCCGCCGCCGCAAGATCGCCGCGAAGACAGGTGTGCGGGTGACGGAGGTGACGCAGGACGAGGACGCGGTGTCGGTCACCCTCGACTCCGGCGACGTACTCGACGCCGACGTCGTGCTGGTCGCAGTGGGGCGCGGACCCAACACCGCGTCCATGGGGTACGAGGAGACCGGAGTGATGCTCGACAAGGGCTTCGTGGTGACCAGTGATCGACTGCGCACCACGGTCCCGAACGTCTTCGCGGTCGGCGACATCGTCCCCGGGCTCCAGCTGGCCCACCGCGGGTTCCAGCAGGGCATCTTCGTGGCGGAGGAAATCGCCGGGCTCCGTCCGGAGGTCATCGACGAGACCGGCATCCCGCGGGTCACCTACTCCCACCCCGAGGTCGCGTCCGTCGGGTTGACCGAGACCGCGGCCCGGGAGAAGTTCGGCGAGAACGTCGAGACCGTCACCTACGACCTCGCCGGCAACGGCAAGAGCCAGATCCTCAAGACGTCGGGGGCGGTCAAACTCGTGGTGGCGCCGACCGGGGTCGTCGTCGGCGTGCACATGGTCGGCGACCGAGTCGGTGAGCTGATCGGTGAGGCGCAGCTGCTCTACAACTTCGAGGTCGACGCCGCGCAGGCGGCGAAGTTCGTGCACGCCCACCCCACGCAGGGCGAGGCGCTCGGCGAGGCACTGATGGCAGTGGCCGGCAAGCCACTCCACGTCCACGGCTGACCCCCATGTGAGTGGCAAAGTGTGCTGGCGCACGCTTTGCCACTCACATGGGGTGTTCGGCATGCGAACGCGCACTGGCGATTTCCGACCAGGAACTGTTGTGAGTTAACACGCCGGAACGGTGAAGTCATGCTTTCGTAATACGTCTGCGGAACAGTACGTCTCGAGTCAGTTCGATTCGGAACCATCTCGATGGTTTCTCCCTATGAACCTGGCTGGAGAGTTCCGGGACCGTGTCCCGGGCGCCGAAGGAGCAAGTACCCACAAACTCTCAGGCACCAGGACAGTCAGGGTCGGGAACTCTGGAGAGCAGCGTGTCGGCTGTAACGGCACGTTCACCGACGGGGCACGATGACCACTCGCACGAGTGTGTCTCCAAACTCTCAGGTTACGGAACAGAGCGGGTGTCAGCCGAGGTGATCCACCGGATCACCCTCACATCGCTCGAGCAATCGGTTCACCGGTTGCTCACTCTCCCTGGGAGATCCATGAATGTGACTGCTAGTGGGGCATCCACGGACATCATGGCTGTCGCCAACTCGCCTGTTCTCTGGGTGGCCGTTGCCGGCATCTTCGTCGTCATCGTCGTGCAGTCGGCGATCTACATGACCGCGGTCCGCAAGGTGGCACCCGTCGCGGACATGTCGCCGGAAGACATGAAAGTCTCGTTCCGCTCCGGCGCCGTCTCGGCGATCGGACCGTCCCTGGCGGTCTGCCTCGTGGCGATCGCCCTGCTCGCCCTCTTCGGCACGCCCGCCGTCCTGGCCCGCATCGGCCTGATCGGTTCCGCCGCGTACGACGTGTCCGCGGCCAGCATCGCCGCCGACTCCATGGGCGCGAAACTCGGTACCGACACCTACACCCAGAACGTCTTCGTCGTCGCATTCTTCGCGATGAGCATCGGCGGCGTGATGTGGATGCTGTCCGCGCTCGTCCTCACCCCGCTGCTCAAGCGGGGTGACGCGAAGATCCGCACGGTGAATCCGGCGTTGATGGCGGTCGTTCCGTCCGCGGCCCTGATCGGCGCGTTCGCGTCGCTGGGCTTCCAGGAACTCACGAAGTCCAGCTATCACATCGTTGCGTTCGCCGCCTCCGCGGTCGCAATGGGGATCTGCCTGTTCGTGGCCCGGACGTCCGGCAAGGGCTGGCTCCGTGAATGGGGGCTGGGTATTTCGATCCTCGTCGCCCTCACCGTCACCTACCTGGTCACCTCCTGATTCACGACACGCACGGAAAGGACTTTTCGATGACTACCGACGAAGCCGTAACGGTGTCCACCGGCGCGCGTGAACTCGCCGAGTTCGACAAGACGACGTCCCGCTGGGGTCGTATCACGATGATCGTGGGGCTGCTCCTGTCGATCGGTGCGCCCCTGTACCTGGTGTTCTCGGGTGAGGTGGACGTCACCGCAGGCCAGTTGTGGACCGCGTTCGCCGCGGTGGCCGGGACATTCTTCATCATCTGGCTGGTCGAACCCCTGACCTATTTCCCCATCCTCGGCCCGGCCGCGATGTACCAGGCGTTCATGATCGGCAACATCGCGAACAAGCTGTTGCCGGCCGCGCTGATCGCGCAGACGAACATCGGAGCCAAACCGGGAACCAAGCGGGCCGAACTGGCTGCGGTCCTGGCGATCTGCGGCGCCGCGATGGTGCACCTCGTGTCCCTGGCTGTGTTCGTGGGGCTGCTCGGCACCTGGCTGATCAGCGTGATTCCCTCCGACATCGTGACCGTCACCCGTTCCTACATCCTTCCCTCGGTCCTGGGGGCGGTCCTCGTGCAGGCGATCGTGTCGATGAAGCAGCCCCGGGCCACGGTGGTCGCGCTGCTGGTGGCCGCGGTCGTCACGTTCGTCGTGGTTCCGGCGATGCCGAGCCTCGCGCTGTCGTCCACCGCCATCGCGGTGATCGTGACGGCGGTCCTCGCCTGGTTCCTGCGGAACAAGAACGACCAGAGCCCGGCCGAGCTCGCGACCATCGAGTAAGAATCGATACGCGGAGATATCTCACCTTCACCTGATTCGAAAGAAGGCTCCATGACCGACCTGCCGATCGCGCTCACCGACGAGCTGCGGACGAAGATGCACGACCTCTACTACCACCTGCACGCGCACCCGGAACTGTCCATGCAGGAACACAAGACCGCCGAGCTGATCCAGAGTTCCCTCGTCGCCCTCGGGATCGACACGTTCGTCTGCGGCGGCACCGGAGTGGTCGGTGTCCTGACCAACGGTGAGGGCCCCACGGTGGCCTTCCGCGCCGATTCCGATGGGCTGCCGATCGCGGAAGACACCGGCGTCGACTACGCCAGCGCCGCCACCGGACACCTCGACGACGGCACCGAGGTGCCGGTGATGCACGGCTGCGGCCACGACACACACGTGGCCACCCTGCTCACCGTCGCCGAACTGCTCGCAGGCGCGCGGGAGGCGTGGGCCGGAACGATCGTGTTCCTCTTCCAGCCCGGCGAGGAAACGGCCGCCGGGGCGAAGGCGATGGTCGAGGACGGCCTGTGGGACCGGGCACCCAAGCCGGAGATCGTTTTCGGGCAGCACGTCGGGCCGATGTTGGCCGGCACCGTGCACGTCACGAGCGGCGACGCGATGGCCATGGCCGATTCGCTGAAGGTCACCGTCTACGGCCAGGGTTCACACGGCTCCCAGCCGCAGGATTCGATCGACCCGATCATCCAGGGCGTCAACATGATCAACCGAATCCAGACCATTGTGTCCCGCGAAGTGCACCCCCTGAAGCCGGCGGTCGTCACGGTTGCGACGTTCCATGCGGGGCTGAAGGAGAACATCATCGCGGACCGGGCCGAGTTCACGATCAACGTGCGCACCCTCGACCCCGAGGTGCGTGAGCAGGTCAATGCCGCGCTGCGCCGCATCATCTACGCCGAGGCCGCCGCGTCCGGGGCGCCGAAGCCGCTGATCGAGGAGCTGTACACGTTCCCGCGCAACTACAACGATCCCGACGCCACCGCCGAACTCGTCGCCGAGCTGCAGAAAGTGCTGGGCGAGAACAACGTCACGCCGTCGTCTCCGATGATGGGCTCGGAGGACTTCGGTCTGCTCGCCGAGGCGATCGGTGTGCCGTCGGTGTTCTGGATGTTCGGTGGCCACACCGCGGAGACCCTCGAGAGCGGAAAGCCTGTGCCGGTGAACCACTCACCGTTCTTCGCCCCCGTCGCGGAACCCACCCTGTCCACCGGCGTCCAGGCGGCGATGACGGCGATCCTGTCGAAGGTCGGGATCTAGGCCCTCCGGGCCCGTGCGCCTTTCTGGTTGTTCCAGCAACCAGAAAGGCGCACGGGTGGCGGAGCCGCCTCAGTGGGTGGTCAGCGGCGCATCCGCGGTGGCGTCCCCGGCGTCCACGCCGGTCTTCTCGAACCGCAGTCGCGACACGGCGAGTCCGGCGAGGACGAAGGACACGGCCACGAGGATGTACAGCTGGGTGGGCGACCAGTCGCGGTCGAGGAGGGCGCCCGCGACGATCGGGGACGCGATGGCGCCGACGCGGCCGATGCCGATGCCCCAGCCGACGCCGGTGGCCCGGACGGCGGGCGAGTAGACCGACGGCGTGATCGCGTACAGCCCGGCGATGCAGCCGTTGGCGAAGACGCCGATCAGGGCGCCGAGCCCGAACGCGATGACGATGGACGCGGTGGCGGGAACGAAGACGACGAGCAGTACGCCCGCGATCGCCATGTAGGCGATGAGCACACGCTTCAGGGCGAAACGTGCGGACAGCGCCCCGAGCAGGGTGGCGCCGAAGATGCCGCCGAGGTTGAGGAGCACTCCGCCGGTGACGCCCTGGTTCGCGGACATGCCCGCCTCGACCAGCAGTTTCGGGGTCCAGCTGGTGACGAAGTAGAAGCCGAACATCGCCATGAAGAATGCGAACCACACCAGGAGTGTGCTGCGGCGGCGCTGCGGTGACAGCAGGACGCGCATCGCGAATCCGGCGTCGGCGGTGGCGGCGGCACGCGGTGCGGGCAGCTCGTTGAGTCGCGGCTGACCGACCCGCTGGGCGAAGGCATTGATCCGGTCGAGTGCGTTGGCCGGTCGCCGGACGAGCAGGAAGTCGATCGATTCGGGGAGCCGGGCGTAGACGACGGGGATGATGGCCGCCGTGCACAGTCCGCCGAACAGGAACACCGAGCGCCAGCCGAGCGAGTTCTGCAGGACGACGGCGATGATCCCGCCGAGGGTGGCGCCGACGGCGTAGCCGGTGGAGTTGAGACTCACCGCGAGCCCGCGCCAGCGGTTCGACGCGTACTCACTGGCGATGACGTTGCTGCTGGCGAGGATTCCGCCGATGCCGACGCCGGTGAGGGCGCGGAGCAGGCCGAGTTGCATCGCGTTCTGGCTGACCGCCGACAGCAGCATGCCCGTCGACGCGAGTGCCAGGCACAGCAGGATCATGGCGCGGCGGCCGATGGTGTCAGCCCACGGCGCCAGGAACAGCGATCCCGCGGCCATGCCGAACAGTCCGGCGCTGAGCAGGAGGCCGACGACCGAGCCGGACAGATCCCACTCCTGCGATACCGACTGGGCGGTGAACGCCATGACGAGGACGTCGAAGCCGTCGAGCACGTTGAGTAGACCGCAGATGGCGATGGCGCCCCATTGGTAGCGCGTCATCGGGCTGTTGTCGATGCGTTCGCGTAGGTCGAATTGCATGCGCGGGACCTGTTCTTCCTCGGAGGTGGGCTGTGATGTGGCTCACGACTCACCTACCGTGGCGGACGGGTCACTCGTTTCCAACTTCGCTTCCGAATGTCGGAATACAGAAGTGGCGGTTGCACGCGGTACTGGGCCATGATTTCTCTGTTGACAACTGGAAGGGTCCGGGCGACCGGCAGTGGGCGAAAGGTCCATGGATGTGACTGGCTCGGGTTTCGGTAATTCCTGGTCGGCGGAGCGGTTGTTCGCCGGGCCGGGCGAGACACGGGAGCGGCTACGCCGCACCGAGTGGGCGGCCACGCCGCTGGGCCCGGTCGAGACCTGGTCTGTCGAGTTGCGGGCGGCGGTACGCACGGTGCTGCCCTCCGAGGTCCCGATGTTGCTCTGGTGGGGTCCTGAGCTCGTGCAGATCTTCAACGACCCGTACACCCGGGTCCTCGGCGCCAAGTATCCCGCCGCGATCGGCGAACCCGGGGCGCAGTGCTGGGCGGAGATCTGGGACGAGGTGGGACCGCTCGCCGAGCAGGTGATGTCGGGCGGCGCGGCGACCTACACGGAGAATCAGCCGCTGTACCTGCTGCGGCACGGGTACCTCGAGGAGACGTACTGGACGTTCTCCTACAGTCCGGTGCAGGACGAGGACGGGAACGTCGCCGGCATCTTTGTGGCGACGACCGACGTGACCGCGACCGTGCTCGGGGAGCGGCGACTGGAGACGCTGCGGCAACTGGGCACGGTATCCACCGCGGGCGGCGACGATCCGCTCGTCGACGCCTGCCGTGCGGTCGTGCGGGTTCTCGGCGACAGCGGACAAGACGTTCCGCTGGCCGCGATCTACCTCCGCCGGGAGGTCGCCGGCGGCTCGGGCGACGACGCCGCCGACGACCTCGTGCTCGTCGGTGCCGTCGGAGTGGACGACGACGGCGAGTTCAGGCCCGCCCGGATCCCGGCGACCGACGTCACCAGCCACCGTGTCCGGGTGCCGGGCGAGTTCGAGTCCGCCGGGTCGAAGGCGGTGACGGAGGTGCGGCTGTGTCCGTTGATCGTGACGGGTCACGCGGAGCCGGTGGGTGTGCTCGTGCTCGGGATCAGTCCGTATCGCGCGTTCGACGACGCGTATCGGGGCTTCGCCGAGTTGGTGACGGCGAAGGTGTCGACGCTGATCTCGGACGCTCTGGCCTACGAGTTCGAACGGGACCGCGCGGCTGCGCTGGCGGAACTGGACGCGGCGAAGACGCGGTTCTTCCAGAACGTCAGTCACGAGTTCCGTACCCCGTTGACCTTGCTGCTGGGCCCCCTCGAGACTCTGCGAGAGCGGACCGGGGACGAGTCGCCCGCAGATCAGCGTGACGCGATCGCGGCCGCGCACCGGGCAGCGGTCCGGCTACAGCAGCTCGTCGACGACCTTCTCGATCTGTCCAAGGCGGAAGCCGGCCAGCTGCTGCCCCGCCCGGAGCCGACCGATGTCGGCCGGTTGACCGCCGAATGCGTGAGCATGTTCGATTCCGCCGCCGTGCAGGCCGGACTCGCGCTCCGGGCCGACATCGACGAAGGCGCCGGTCCGGTCGAAGTGGACCGCGAGATGTGGGTGAAGATCGTGCTGAACCTCGTGTCGAACGCGGTCAAGTACACCCGGTCCGGATCCGTATCCGTGGCGCTCCGCCAGGACGCCGGCCGGCTGGTGCTCAGCGTGACCGACACGGGTGTGGGCATTCCCGCCGAAGAACGGGAACGCGTATTCGACAGGTTCTATCGCGTCGAGGCCGGCGGATCAGGCGGCGTCGGCATCGGGCTTTCCCTGGTGGCCGATTTCGCCGCTGCACTCGGTGGTTCCGTCGATCTCGACAGCGCACCGGGCCGGGGCAGCACCTTCACCGTCCGCCTACCGCGGGTCCCGGCGCCGGACGGCGTGACCCCGCGGGCAGACGACCGACCCGTCGGCGCGGTGACGTCCTTCGGCGACATCGACCAGCGGGAACCGTTCGCCGAGGTCGCGCCGTCGACCGAACCCGGAGCGGACCGCCGCCGCATCCTGCTCGTCGAAGACCATCCGGACCTGCGGGCCTACCTCACACGATTGCTGCACGAGCAGGGCTGGCACGTCGACGCCGTCGCCGACGCGGAGTCCGCGCTGAAGCGCGTCGCCGTCCGCACGCCGCATCTCGTGCTCAGCGACATCATGCTTCCCGGTCGCGACGGCATCGACTTCCTCCGCGAGCTGCGATCGGAGCAGTCGACGGCACGGCTCCCGGTCGTTCTGCTCACCGCCCGAGCGGGAACGGAGTCGACCATCGACGGACTGAACCACGGCGCCGACGACTACATCGTCAAACCGTTTCAGCCGAGCGAACTCGTCGCGCGGGTGCGTGTTCATCTCGAAATGTCGTGGCTTCGTGAAACTCTGGTCACGGACAGCGAGCTCGAAACGGAACAACTGCGCAAAGCACTGGATACGCGAACAACCCTCAGCCAAGCTGTCGGGCTGACGATGGCCGCCTTCCAGTGCGACGCCGACACCGCCTTCGACAAACTCGCTTCCTATTCGCAGAACCGCAACGTCAAACTTCGGGAGATCGCGGCAGAGGTCGTCGCGAACTTCACCGCAGGCACCGACCGCGAATAAGGCCCCAGTTTCCCCGACCTGCGTTCCGGGTAGGCGTGACCGATGAACGACGATCAGCACGCCGAACCGGAACCCGACGATCCGCGTAAGCCGGATTCGCCCGCGGACCTGACGAAACCGTCCTGGTGGTACGTCATCAGGAAGACGGCGCACGAGTTCACGCGCGACCAGTGCACCGACCTGGCCGCCGCTCTGACGTACTACGCGGTCCTCTCGCTGTTTCCTGCGCTGCTGGCGCTGGTCTCGTTGCTGGGAGTGTTCGGTCAGGGACAGCGCACCACCGACGCGGTCCTGCAGATGGTCGACGACCTCGGGCCGTCCTCCGCCGTGGACACGTTGCGCGAACCCATCACGCAACTGGTCGCAGCACCGACCGCGGGAATGGCTCTCGTCCTCGGCCTGCTGGGTGCGGTGTGGTCGGCGTCCGGCTACATCGGGGCGTTCGGACGCGCGATGAACCGCATGTACGAGGTCGAAGAGGGGCGTCCCGTGTGGAAGCTCCGGCCCCAGATGCTGGCCGTCACCATCGTCGGCCTGGTCCTGGTCGCGGCCGCTGCGGCGATGCTCGCCCTGAGCGGCCCCGTCGCACGCTCGGTGGGTGACACGATCGGATTCGGCGACACCGCCCTGACCGTGTGGAACATTGCCCGCTGGCCGTTCGTCCTCGGCATCGTCGTGGTAGCCGTGGCCATCCTCTACTACGTCACGCCCAACGTGAAGCAACCCAAGTTCCGCTGGATCAGCGCCGGCGCGTTCCTCGCCATCGTGACGTGGATCGTGGCGTCGGTCCTGTTCGGTCTGTACGTCGCCAACTTCGGCAGCTACAACAAGACGTACGGCTCCCTGGCCGGGGTGATCGTGTTCCTGCTCTGGCTCTGGATCACCAACCTGGCGTTGCTCTTCGGCGCCGAACTGGACGCCGAACTCGAACGCGGACGGGAATTGCAGGCCGGCATTCCGGCCGAGGACGAACTGCAATTGCCGGCCCGCGACACGCGGGTCTCCGACAAGAACGCCGAGAAGTACGAGCAGTACGTGCAGGAGGGCAAGGCGCTACGCGAGAGCGAGGCCGCGGGCCCGTGAGTACTTGTTAACCGCGGGCGGTTAACAAGTACTCACGGGCGGCTGAAGGTCATGGCGTCGTCCAGGATCTTGCCGTGCCGCAGCGCAACCAGGTCGCGGAAGTAGTTCATCCGCAGCCGCCACGGCGCTTTCGAACCCTGCTTCGGGAAAGATTCCACCGACCGCAGCACGTATCCGGCGGCGAAGTCGAGGAACGGCTCCTCCTCGACCGAACTGTCGCGCTCCGGGGCGCACTGCGTGAAGCCGTTCGCGTCCATGTGCGCGAGCAGACGGCAGACATACTCGCACACCAGGTCGGCCTTGAGCGTCCAGGACGCGTTGGTGTACCCGATGACGAACGCGAAGTTGGGCACCCCGCTGAGCATCATTCCCTTGTACGCCATGGTTTCGGTGAGGTCGATGTCGTGGCCGTCGACGGCGAGCGTCATCCCGCCGAACGCGAGCAGATTCAAACCTGTTGCAGTGACGACCACATCGGCGTGCAATTCCTCACCGGACTTCAGCGTGATCCCGGTTTCGGTGAAGGTGTCGATGTGGTCGGTCACGATCGACACCTCGTCGTTCCGAATGGCGCGGAACAGATCCCCGTTGGGCACCAGGCACAGTCGCTGATCCCACGGGTTGTATCGGGGCGTGAAGTGGGTGTCGATGTCGTACCCCTTCGGGAGCCACTTCTCCTGGAGTTGCCGGATGCGGCCCTTCATGAATTCCGGGTATCGCTGGCACAGTTGGTAGATCGCGGTGGCGACCGATGCGTTCTTCAGGCGGGTGAGGTCGTAGGCGAGCTTGGCGGGCAGGTGACGTCGCAGCCTGTTGGCCAGCTTGTCCTTCGCCGGCATCGAGATGATGTAGGTGGGCGACCGCTGCAGCATCGTCACGTGTGCGGCGTCGGCGGCCATGGACGGCGCCAGCGTCACCGCGGTGGCGCCGCTGCCGATGATGACGACCCGCTTGCCCGCATAGTCGAGGTCCTCGGGCCACTGCTGCGGGTGGACGACGCGACCAGCGAAGCGGTCGAGCCCGGGGAACTCGGGGGTGTAGCCCTCGTCGTAACGGTAGTAGCCGCTGCAGGACATCAGGAAATCGGCGGTGAACCGGACCGTCTCGCCGGTGTCTGTGCGCTCGGCGCCGACCGTCCAGCGCGAATCGGCGGTGGACCACTCGGCACGAACGACCTTGTGCTGGAACCGGATGTTCCGGTCGATCCCGTGCTCGGCGGCGGTCGTGCGGACGTACTCGAGAATCGACGGCCCATCGGCGATGGACTTCTCACCCGACCACGGCTTGAACCGGTAGCCGAGGGTGTACATGTCGGAGTCGGAGCGAATGCCGGGGTAGCGGAACAGGTCCCACGTGCCGCCGGTCGATTCGCGGCTCTCCAGGATCGCGTAGCTCCGTCGGGGAAAGTTGTCCTGCAGGTGGTACGCGGCACCGATCCCGGACAGTCCGGCCCCGATGATCAGCACGTCGACGTGTTCGACGGGCGCCTTCGCCCCGGTGGTCTCGGCGGCGGTCTCGGTGTGTGACATGAACACTCTCTCGCTGGCGGGGAAGGGTGGTTACTTCGGGTCTACGGCGACGTCGCCGAGAGCGACATTACGTGCGCTGGTGGACCGGCCGAGCTTCGCGGCTTCCTCGTCCATCAGCGGAAGGATCCGGGGGACGGGCGGCAGCAGGGTGCGGTCCCCGATCCGCGACGTCACTACCGCCTTCAGCCAGGCGAAGATTCCGACCCACCGGGGCACGTAGACCCGGCGTTTCCGCTTGGCCAGGGCGTCCACGAACGCGTCGACGCAGGAGCCCACCGATGTCGTCTTGCCGAGCGGTCCCGGCAGCGAGGCGAGAAATTGGTTGAACGCGGTGAGGTCGGCTTTCGCGTCCTGGACGAGTGGTGTGTCGATCCACGACATGTGGGCCGAGCCCACGGTGACGCCGTGGTGCGCGACTTCGAGGCGAAGGGTGTTGGCGAAATGTTCGATGCCGGCCTTGCTCGCGTTGTACGCGGCCAGCCCGGGTGCGGGCGCGAACGCGGCGAACGACGAGACGACGAGGATGTAGCCCTTGCGTTCGATCACGGACGGCAGTGCAGCGCGGACGGTGTGGAAGACGCCGAGAATGTTGATGTCGATGACCCGCTTGAACGTGGCCGGATCGACGTGCAGGACCGAGCCGAAACTGGCGATGCCGGCGTTCGCGAGTACGAGGTCGATGCCGCCGAACTTCGCGACACCGGCGTCGACGGCCTTCTGCACGGCGGCCAGATCGCACACGTCGGCGGCCGCGGAGATCGCGACGTCGTCGCCGAGTTCGGCGGCGAGCGCCTTCAGCGGTTCGGCGTCCAGATCGATCAGAACCAGTTTGACGCCCTTGCGGGCGAGGGCGCGCGACGTTTCTGCGCCGATGCCCCGCGCGGCCCCGGTGACGAGTGCGACTTTGTTCCTGAGCGTGGGCATGGGATCTCCTGGCGTGTGATCTGGCACCGCTCGGTGTCAGTTTGTATCTGGAACTGGACGGTGTCAATATGGGGGTCGTGAGTTCGCCCAGGCTCGACGACACGGGCCGCACCTACCGCGGTGCGGGTCCGCGCCAGCGTCAGGAAGAGCGCCGCGTGCGCCTCGTCGATGCGGCCGTCGAAGTGTTCGGGACCAGCGGTTACCGGTCCGCGACGGTGGAGAAGATCTGTTCGACCGCCGGGCTCACCAAGCGCTACTTCTACGAGTCCTTCGGCGGCAGCGAGGCCCTGCTCCTGGCCGCGTACGCGAGTGTGACCGACCGTCTGCGGGACAGCGTCCTGCGCGGTGCGGGGGACGGCGGCGCCGATCTCGATGCGCGGGTTCGCGGTGCGCTGACCGCGTTCTTCCGATCCGTCGCCGACGACCCACGAATCCCGCGGATCGCATTCCAGGAGGTCCTCGGTGTCGGGCCGGAGGTCGACAACGCCTATCGCCGCGTCACCCTGTCGTTCGTGGACGCCGTTCTCGTCGTCATCGGTCCGGCCGTCGACCGGACCGCCTTCCCCGACTTCCACCTGCGCACTCTCGCGACCGGACTGGTGGGAGCCGTGCTGATGATCGCCCAGCAATGGGTGCTGTCGGAGAACCTGCAGCCGATCGAGTCCGTCATCGGCAGCGCGCACACCATCCTCTCGGCCGTGCTGGGCCAGCTCGGTCCCCAGCCCATGTGAGTGGCAAGGCGTCCGGGGGCACGCTTTGCCACTCACGTGCGCTGACCTGGGATTGCATTGCGCCGGCGGCAATCCGGGCAAACCCCTGACGCCATAACATATATGTTGTTAAATACCTGACATGCCCGGTGCTGTGCACTGCCAATCACCGTGGGTCCGCACCACGACGATCCGCGCGGTGCTCGTCGCGCTGCTCGGGGTGGTCGCGCTCGTGGCGCCGACGCCGATCGTCGCGCACGCCACCGACTATGAGGGCCTGCTCGACATCACACCGGCGAACGCGGCGGCGGAGACCATCGGCGGACTCGACCCCCGGCTGCCCACCGACTCCGCCGTACTCGGCGCCGCGCTGGCGGCCGCCCGCTCCGACGGTGTCGCTCCGACGCGGTATTCCGCTCTTCTGCAACAGTATTGGCTCGCTCGAGGATCCGAGGCGTCCGGCATCGACCTGGCCGCCTGGGATCCGAACGCAGGGCTGATCGCCAACGCAGCGGTGGTCGACCGGGTCTACGAGAACTACGGCCGGTACCAACTCCAGCGCACCGAGCTCTACTGGTCCGGCATGGCCGGGTTGGCGGGAGGGTCGTTCGCCGCCGGCTTCTGGGACCTCGACCTCGGCCGCACCGTGCTCGGGGTCGACGCCGTCCACACGCTCGGCAACGCCGTCGCGTCGACGGTCCGGGGGTTGCCCGGCGAGGCGATGACGCTCCTGCCCGCGGACCCGAGAACGCTCGCCACCGTCGGCCCGGCGATGACCGCCGAGGACATGGACTGGTACCAGAAGCGCCTGCTGATGATGCAGAAGCACATCTACTTCGACATGGTGCCCATGCACGAGGCGTACCTGAACGAGGGCACGGCCGCTGTCGAGGAGATGGCCGCCGCCGGACTGCTCGACGAGAACGCCCAGATCGCGTGGAGCGGCATCTTCTCCGGTACTCCGGCGGGGTACGCGGACGCGCTGTTCCGGATGGCGTCGCGCGAGCAGAATCAGATCATCGCCGATCAGTGGGACGTCACCGCGGCAGCCCGTGACGGCGTCGGCCGCGCGCTCACGTACGCCACCACCGTCGCGGCGCAACCGTCCGTTCCCGGCTCGCGCGCACCGGGTCAGGTTGCGCCGATGTCGGTCGACGGCGACGTGAACGGCTCGGCCTATCGCCTCCGCACGCCCCTGCCCGGCTTCAACTGGGCCGATCGCGAACCGCGCTGGCAGTACATCGTCAGTGACATCGCGTCGTCCTATCAGCGGCTGGCAGAGGGTCGTCCGGGAGAGTTGCGGGCCCTGCTGGCCATCCCGTTCCGCGACTTCGTCGAGAGCCAGCGGGTGCTGCGGCGGGTGCCCGACCTTGCCCGCGACATGAGCACTGGCTGGGAGTTGTCCCCGGCGCAGCCGTAGCCGTTGCAGGACGAACGGGACGCTCGTTCGATCTGACGCAACGACCGTCCCGTTCGTCCGGGGCGCGAGGCAGGCTTTCCAATGGATGGATGTGACGTTGCGCACGCGTAGGTGCGGTTGGCACGTTGTGTCACACCACGCCAGGCCCGATCGCAGGAGAGTCGATGAACGTATCCGCCGTCACGCACGACAGCCCGACGACCGCGACACCCACCGAGGTCGCGAAGACGCCGAAGAAGGCGGCGCTCGCGTCGTTCCTCGGAAGTGCGCTCGAGTACTACGACTTCTTCATCTACGGATCCGCCGCGGCCCTCGTCTTCGGGCACACGTTCTTCCCGGCCGGCAACGACGCGATCGGGACGGTCGCCGCGCTCGCGACGTTCGGCGTGGGCTACGTGGCCCGGCCCGTCGGCGGAATAGTGCTGGGACATTTCGGAGACAAGCTGGGCCGCAAGAAGATTCTGCTGCTGACCCTGCTCATCATGGGTCTGTCCAGTCTCGCGATCGGATTCCTGCCCACGTACGAGCAGATCGGCATCGCCGCCCCGATCCTCCTCGTGCTGTGCCGCCTCGCGCAGGGATTCTCCGCAGGCGGCGAGGCCGCCGGCGCCAGCACCCTCACGCTCGAGCACTCACCCGAGGGGCGGCGGGCGTTCTTCACCAGTTTCACGATGACCGGATATGCCGCCGGGATGGTCCTCGCGACCCTTGTCTTCATTCCCGTGGCCGCGCTGCCGAAAGATCAACTCGACAGCTGGGGTTGGCGAATTCCGTTCTGGTGCAGCGCGGTGATGCTCGCGGTGGCCTACTTCGTGCGCACCAAGCTCGACGAGACCCCGGTGTTCGAGGAGTCGCGCGAGCACGCGGAAGTGCAGAAGCTGCCGGTCGTCACCGTCGTGACCACTCAGTGGCGGGACGTCTTGCGGATCGCGCTGTGCTCGCTGTTCGCGGTGGGGCAGACCGTGTTCACGGTCTTCGGGCTCGCCTACGCCACCGGACCCGACGTCGGCATCGACCGCACCACGATGCTGTGGGCGTCGTCGGTGTCGATCGCGGGCTCCATCGTCGCGATCCCGCTGCTCGCCAAGCTGTCGGACCGCGTCGGACGCCGCCCCGTCTGGATCACCGGCGCCCTCGGGTGCGCCGTGACGATCTTCGGGTACTTCTGGGCCATCTCCGTCGGCTCCATTCCACTGATCTTCCTCGCCGCGCTGCTTACGATGACGCTGTTCTACTCGATGGTGAACGGTCTGTGGCCGAGCTTCTTCACCGAGATGTTCGCGACGCCCGTGCGCTACTCCGGTTTCGCGGTCGGTACGCAGATCGGCTTCCTCATCGCCGGCTTCGCCCCGGCGATCGGCTGGGCGCTGCTCGGTACCGGGGTGAACGCGTGGGTCCCCGTGGCGGTGTTCACGGCGCTCTGCATGCTGGTCTCGTCTGTCGCCGCCTTCACCGCCCGTGAGACGTACCGGGTGCCGCTGGCCGAACTCGGGCGTCCGTCGACCCCTCGGGAGTAGCCGGAGGACAATAGGGCGATGTCACGGACACCGACAGGAGAATCGGTCACTGCCCGCGTCGTGAGGGTCTTGTCCTCATTCGACGCGGACACACCATCCCTGTCGGTGTCCGACATCGCGCGTCGATCCGACCTCCCCGTCGCGACGGCGCACCGCATCGTCGGGGAACTCGTGAAGTACCGCCTCCTCGAACGCAACGACACCCGAATCAGCATCGGCGTGCGGATGTGGGAACTGGGTTCCCGCGGCTCACACACCCTGAGCCTGCGCGAAGCCGCGATGCCGTTCATGGAAGACGTGAACGCCGCGATCAAGCAACACACCCAGCTGGGCATCCTCGACGGCAACGAGGTGCTGTTCGTCGAACGGCTCTCCACGCGCGGGTCCGTCGTCAACGTCACCAAGATCGCCGGACGTCTGCCGGTGCACGCCTGCTCGTCCGGTCTGGTCCTGATGGCCAACGCCTCCCGCGACGTGCAGGACGAACTGCTGTCGCAGCCGCTCGAGCGCTACACCGACGCCACGGTCACCGACCCCGAACAGATGCGACGTCTTCTCGCCGAGGTCCGGCACCAGCACTTCGCGGTAGCCGCAGGTCTCATCACACCCGGAGCGACGGGAGTCGCTGTGCCCGTGCGGGACACCGACGGCGGCAGGGTGATCGCCGCCCTGTCCGTCGTCATACCGCACGATCAGGCCAACCCGCAGTCGGTGGTCGCGGCGCTGACGACGGCGTCGCGCGGCATCACCCGGGCGATGACGCGCGGATCGCGGCACTGACAGAAACCCTTTCCATCCATTGGAGTCGCGCTGTGACTCGGGTCTCGGGTCGGTCAGAGTGGTTGTCACGAACACACCGTCACCGATCGCGCATCGTGATCCGAAAGTCACTGCACACCAGAACTTTCGCCGATGCCTGATCGAGTGCCGACTCTCCAGGGAAGGTCCAAGCATGAGCTCGAAAACTGTCAAATGCGACCTGTTGGTCATCGGATCCGGGGCCGCAGGCATGGCCGCCGCACTCAAGGCGGCGAGCGAGGGGCACAGCGTCATCGTCGCCGAGAAGTCGCAGTGGCTCGGCGGCACCACCGCGATCTCAGGAGGCTGGGCGTGGGTGCCCGGCAACAAGCAGGGCGTCGCGCAGGGTGACACCCGTCAGGACATCGAAACCTACATCCGCGCCCTCGCCAAGGACTGCTACAAGGCCGAGATGGTCGACACGTTCCTCGACGAGGTGCCCGAGGCCATCGACTGGCTCGAGCGCGACACCGACGTCGAATTCGTCTATCCGGAAATGGCTCCGGACTACCAGATGGACGCGCCGGGCGCGAAGCCGTCGGGCCGCGCGATCTCCGGCAAGGTGGTCGACGCGCGCACCCTCGGCGAGAACCGGCTGCGGTTGCGCCCCTACCTCGACACCTACACCGTCTTCGGTTACATGCCCGAAGTCGGGCCCGACATCGCACAGTTCCTCCACGCCAACCAGTCGTGGAAATCGTTTGCCTACGTGTCGAAGAAGCTCCTCAAGACGTGGGTCGAGACGGTCCTCTGCCGCCGATCGTTCGACCGGACCAACGGCAATTCGCTCATGGTGCGGATGGTGTCGTCCGCCGCGAAGCTCGGCATCCGGATGTGGACCGAGACGCCCGTGACGAAGATTCTGCAGTCGGAGAACGGCGTCGTCACCGGGGCGGTACTCGGGGGAGTGCACGCGGGAACGGTCGAGGCACGGCTCGGCGTCGTCATCGCGGCCGGCGGCTACTCCTCGGATCCGGCGCTGCGAGCCGAGTACTGGGGTCACGATCCGCACGGCGACAACCACTTCACTCCCACGGTCGGGCACGACGGCGACAACGTGCGACTGGCCGCGCCGCTCGGCGGGCACGTCGACACAGACGTCCACGAGCCGGCCGCGTGGGCCCCGGTGACGGTGTTCACCGGCCTGCGCGGGCAACAGCGGATCTTCCCGCACCTGCGGGCATTCGGCCTTCCCGGACTGATCGCCGTGAACCGCAAGGGTGAACGTTTCGCCAACGAGTCGAGCTCCTACCACGACTTCGGCATGGCGATGATTCAGGACAACGCCGGTCAGGACGAGACATTCGGCTACATCATCGCCGACTCGAAAGCCATGAACAAGTACGGCATCGGCTACGCCAAGCCGTGGCCGATCCCGCAGGGCTATTTCAAGAAGACCGGTTTCCTCCACAAGGCCGACACGGTCGAGGAACTCGCCCGCGAGATCGGTGTCGACGCCGCCGGGCTGAAGAAGACCCTGGCCGAGTTCAACGCGGGAGCGGCCAAGGGCGAGGACCCGAAGTTCAACCGCGGGTCGAACTGGTTCCACCACTTCAAGGGCGACATGGAACACCAGCCCAACCCGAACCTCGAGCCACTCGACAAGGGACCGTACTACGCCGCGAAGATCGAGATGGGCGACCTCGGAGCCTATTCCGGTCTGGCCGTCGACCGGCACAGCCAGGTCCTCGACGACGACAACCAGCCGATCCCCGGCCTGTTCGCCGCCGGTTCCGCGGCGGTGAGCATCTTCGGCGGCGGCTACCCGGGTTACGGCGCCAACATCGGGCCCGCCCTCGTCTTCGGATACACCATCGGCCGGGACGCCGAGATCCTCGCGTCGCTGCGCAGTGAATCCGTCGAGCCGACCGTCCTGGAAGAGGTCTGACGTGCCGTTCTTCCTCGTCCGCTACGTATACACCGGCGACACGGCCGGCCGGGACGAGCACCGTCCCGAACACAAGATCCACCTGCAAGCCGCCGCCGACCGCGGACTGATCCTCGCGTCCGGACCGTTCGCGGCAGGAGAAGAACCCGGCGCGGCGATGATCTACGAGGCCGCGGGCAAGCGGGACGTCGTCGACGTCGTCGAGGGCGACCCGTTCCGGACGCGCGGGTTCGTCGCGTCGTACGACATCACCGAATGGAATCCGATGATCGGCCCGTGGGCCGTCGCTGCAGTGGGAGGCAGGTCGTGACGGGTCGAGTGGCAGGGAAGGTCGCCGTCGTCACGGGGGCGAACGGTGACCTGGGTGGCGCGACCGCGCGGATGCTCGCACGAGAGGGCGCGCTGGTCGCGGCCCTCGACCTCAAAGTGCCTGATGTGCCGTGGGATTCGACGGCGATCACGTCGTTCGCGGTCGACGTCACCGACGAGGCCGGCGTCGCCGAGGCCGTCGCAGCGGTGGTGGAGACTGTGGGTGTTCCCGACATCCTGGTCAACTGCGCCGGCATCATCGGGCGGCCCGCGCCGTCGCACGAGGCGTCGGTCGCCGAGTTCGACCAGATCTTCGACGTCAACGTCAAGGGTGTCTGGTTGACCACCAAGCACGTGCTGCCCCACATGATCGGCCGGAAGAAGGGCAGCATCGTGAACTTCTCGTCGATCCACGGGCTGACCGGAGGCTCCAACGTCCCGCTGTACCACGCGTCGAAGGGTGCTGTGCGACTGCTGAGCAAGGCGGACGCCGTCACGTACGGGCCGCACGGAATTCGCGTCAACTCGATCCACCCCGGGTCGATGCGGACGGCAATGAGTCAGCGGTCCGCCGAGGGCAGCGCGATCGGACCGGAGGAGTACTACCGTCAACTCGTCTCGGGCAACCCTCTCCCGCGGCAGGGGGAACCCGACGAGATCGCGTACGGGGTGCTCTACCTCGCCTCGGACGAGTCCGGCTTCACCACCGGCACCGAACTCGTCGTCGACGGTGGGTACACGGCGCACTGACCCGGTTGTCGCGCCCAATGTCACACTGGTTCAGTCCGACTGCACCGGTGTGACATTGGGCGCGGATGTCAGTCGAAGTGTCGCACCAGACGGCGGTGCCGGTGGGCGAAGAACGCGCGGAGGACGCGGGCGAGCACCGGCGTCAGCGGCACCAGCGGCAGCCTCGGCTCGAACGTGATCCGGTCGTGGACGCCGGTGCTCCCGTCGTCGAAGGGCCGCAGCGTCCGTTCGTGCTCCCACCGGCGCATGCTCAGCATCGTCGACTTCTCGTGGAACCGCCGACACGGTTCGAGTTCGGCGATGGTCAGATCGTCGTAGTCGAACGGGACCAGCCCGAACAGCCGCAGCCACGCCCGCCCGAGCGGTTCGCCGACCGGGACCGAGTCGATGGTGAGCGACTCCCGACCCCGCGGGATGCTCATCGTCATCCACGGACGCATTTCGTCGTTGATCCCCTCCGGGTCGACGACCCTCGCCCACACCTGCCCGATCGGTGCGCCGACGACCGAGCTGCGTTCGATGATCACCGTTCCATCTTCGTTCGACCTCGCATGGGTGTGCAAGCCGCCCTGAAGCCAGGTCCGGTCCTCGGCGCGGGCGCCGGACCGGACCGGTCTATGCCGGCGACTGGCGGGCTTCTGGGCTGGGGTGAGACGCGCGGGCGCAGTGCGTTGCCGTCGCAGCCGGTCTCGCGTCGCCGCCGACGTGGCCTATGCCGCCGACACCGTCGACAGAGAGGGAGCGCGCTATTCGCCGTCCACGTTGAGTCGGTGGGTGTGGGTGATCGGGCACTACGACGCGGACCGCGTGCCTGCAGAGTCCGGCAGCGGAAGCTTGGTTTCCTCGAACCTGTCCGGGGATCCGACGGCACTGAACCGCCGCGGCCGATCCAGGACGCCGCGGGCTGCGTTGCGGGTGGAGGACATCGTCGCCCTTGTGTCCACTCTGCCCGGCAGGCTGTTACTGGCTGGGCGGTGGGGTCCACGAATGGATCTCACTGTGCGAACGACGATACGGTCGACGATTATGGCAGCAAACTCCCATTAAGGATTCTCCCACTCTCACTATATGGCGGAGAGTGGGGCTTGCGGCAAGGCCCCTGACGTGCTGCACAATCGTCCGACGAGAACAACGGATGGGGTTGTTGTGACGAAACCTTTCGAAGTGCACGAGTCGGGCGCGCTCCTTCACGGCACCAAGGCAGACCTTTCGGTGGGTGATGTGCTGGTGCCCGGGTACCTGTCGAACTACGGGGTCGGGCGCCTCGCGAACCACGTTTATGTGACGCAAACATTGGATGCCGCAGTGTGGGGAGCGGAGTTGGCTCTAGGCGAGGGCAGGGGGCGCATCTACATCGTGGAACCGGAAGGCGCATTGGAGGACGACCCCAACGTGACGGACAAGAAGTTTCCCGGAAATCCGACCCGCTCCTACCGCACACGGGAGCCCGTGAGAATAGTCGGCGAGATCACGGACTGGGTGGGGCATTCACCCGAACAGCTCCAAACCATGCGGGACGGTTTGGCCGACCTCGAGCGCCGGGGACTTGCCGTCATCTACGACTAGCTCCCGGACGCGCCGATCGAGTCGGCGCCGCGGGCCCAGGGGAGGGTGTGGAGTTTGGTGTTTGTCCTATGAGCGCCAGGTGATGATGATTAGGCGCCCCTGTCCGGGGTAAACAGGGCTTACGCACCCCGCCGGGAACGGTTCCGTGATGTATCTCGCCGCCCACCGACGCCGAGGTGCGGGGTGACAACTCGGCAACTGCGGGTGAGGGTGATGAAAACCAAAGGTCGTTTGGTGGTGGCGGTCGGGGCCGGCTTTCTACTGAGGGGCTGGACCGCGAAGCTCGCGAGTTCCCCGGAGGTCGCCAAGCTGACCGAGTCTATTCGGGTAGAGCTGATGAACGCCGCGAAAGCCGCGGCGGTCACTGCGACCAGCTCGCGCATCGATTCGCTGAACAACCGGCTCCAGTCGAGCGCCGGACACCTCGTGGGTGACGTGGCCGAGGAGGCCGGAACCAAGCGGAGGTCGGGCGAGAACCGCGACCTCCGCGTAGTCGAGGCGGGAAAGGGCGAGGAGGAACCTGCGGGTGACGAGTCCGCGGAGGACGAACAGGTGTGGGACGGCGGAGAGTTGCCGGAGGACGAAGGAGACGAGCAGCCCGAGGTGACGGGCGAGAACGACGAGGGCGAAGAGACCGAGCAGCCCGAGGAGGAGGAACGGCCGACGCGCCGTTCCCGCACTCGACGGCCCCGGGGCGGGGGCACGGCCAAGGAAGTCCGGGAATGGGCAGTCCAGCAGGGCTACGAGATCTCCTCGCGCGGCCGGATACCCGCGGACATCGAGCAGGCTTTCCTCGATGCCCACTGACGACCGAGCGGACCTCACCGGACTCGACCTCACGGTGGGCGCGCATCGTCTCGAACTGCACATCGGTCTGGTGCTCGGCAGATTCCTCGGACTGTTCCCTAGTTTCCTGAGCCTTTAATTCTGGCGCAGTAGTGTGCGATGGAGTCGAGGATCTGGTCGGCGGTCTTGACCCAGACGTAAGGTCTGGGGTTGTCGTTCCAGGTCTCGATCCATGCTCGGATGTCTTTGTTGAGCTGTTGGACCGAGGTATGCGTGGAGCGTTGGAGCTTCTTGGTGGTCAGTTCGGCGAACCAGCGTTCGACGAGGTTCATCCACGATGAGCTGGTCGGTGTGAAGTGGATGACGAAGCGCGGGTGCGCGAGAAGCCATCGTTTGACCGCGGGAGTCTTGTGCGTCGATGCATTGTCCATCACGAGGTGGACATCGAGATCGTCGGGCAACTGAGCGTCGATCTTGCGAAGAAATGCGATGAATTCTTTTGCGCGGTGGCGTGAATGGAGTGATCCGATCACCTTCCCCGAGGCGATTTCGAGAGCGGCATACAGGCTCGAGGTGCCATTGCGGACGTAGTCGTGACTGGCGCGTTGCGGGGTGGTGGGAAGTATCGGGAATATCGGTTGGGTCCGGTCCAGTGCTTGGAACTGAGTCTTCGCCCCCGCAAGCGGGAGGGACCCCCAGTCGACGCAGAGCACCAGAGCCCGCTCGGGCGGGTTCATGTACAGGCCGACGACGTCACGGACCTTCTCCGTGAACAGTGGATCCTTCGACAGTTTCCATGAGTCCTGTTTGTGCGGGGCCAAACCGAACGCGCGCCACACCCTCGAGACCGTCGATTGCGAGATATCGAGATGCTCCGCCATCGATCGTGTGGACCAGTGTGTGGCATTCTTCGGTGTCGTTTCGAGGGTCGAGGTAATCAGATCCTTGATCTTGTCGTCGTCGATCGTCCGCGGACGGCCCGGGCGTGGTTCGTCGAGCAACCCGTCGCATCGGTCCTCGACGAACCTGTCGCGCCACCGCCGCACCGTGCCTCGGTTCAACCCCAGCCTCTGCGCCACTTCGGTATTGGATCCACCATCGGCAGCAGCGAGGATGATTCGCGACCGTACCGCCAGACCTGCAGCGGTCTTGCGTCGCCGCGACCACCCCTCGAGTTCTACGCGTTCGGTCTCGGTCAGCACAATGTCCGCCGGTCGCGGACCGCGAGTTGCCATGACCAATCTTAACAACCGATGGCTTATTTATGACTCAGGAAACTAGTCTCTGACGCCCGCAGTACAACCGAGACCTTCGGTTGCAGCGGCAGTCGTTTCCCTGTGCGACAGGGCGCGAAACTCGTTGCATTCCGGTCGAATCGGTCCGAGCGTCGGTGTCACCGAGAGTTCACGAGCACGGTAAAGGAGGAGTGTTGTTGTGAGAGCGACCAAGTCGAGCGGAAGTGCCACCGCGGCGGGGCTGTTGGCGATTGTGTTGTGGAGTTCGATGGTCGGAATGATCCGTCTGGTCACCGATAGCCTGGGGGCGATCGGCGGCGCTGCGATGATTTACTCGTGCTGCGCGATTCTGTTGTCGGTGACTGTCGGATGGCCCAAGTTCAAAGACTTCAGTCGGACGTATCTCGTCACCGGTGCCGTGATGTTTGCCGCGTACGAGGTGTGCTTTGCCCTCGCGATCGGACTGGCGGACACTCGAGGCAGGCAATCGAAGTCGGAATCGTGAACTATCTGTGGCCGAGCCTGACGGTGGTGTTCGCGATCGTGTTCGCCGGACAGAAGGCTTCGCGCCTGATCCTGCCCGGCATCGTGCTGTCGGTAGTCGGCATTGCCGTCGTTCTCGGCGGTGACGCCGGACTGGACGTCGCAGGCACCGTCGACAACGTGCGCTCGAATCCTCTGAGCTATGGGCTCGCGTTCGCCGGCGCAGTGATCTGGTCGGGCTACTGCACCGTCACCAAGATGTTCGCGAACGGGAACAACGGCATCACCCCGTTCTTCGTGCTGACGGCTGTGGCGTTCTGGTGCATGTACCTGTCGTCCGATCGCGAGCCGATGCACCTGAGCTTCACCGCGATCGCGGCGACGGTGGTGGCGGCGTGCGCGATCGGCTTCGGCTACGCCTTGTGGAATGTCGGAATCCTCCGCGGAAACATGACCTTGCTCGCCGCTGCCTCGTACTTCACGCCTGTACTGTCCGCCGCATTCTCGTCGTCGATGTTGGCCACGGCACTCGGCCTCACGTTCTGGGTGGGAACCGCTGTGGTGTGCCTCGGGGCAATCCTGTGCTGGTGGGCGACGCGCGGACCGAAGGCGCCCGTCGAAGTTTCCGAAGAGGTCGGGTCGCTCGACGAGCAGAGCATCGAGGAGCAGTTTCTCGACGAGAAGACCATCGACGAGCTCACCGGCGTTCGTTCACTTCTCGGTACGCGAGTGGAATGCGTGGTAACCATCGCCAGTGATCACCGTTCGGCGCCTCGTGTGCCGATCGACGTCGGGTCGGGAAGCTAGCGAGGCTGCGAATATGGCCGCTGTTCCAAGTGATTTCACCGGGACAATCGATTCCTCCGTCGATGATCGGTCGGCTCGACGTACACGGTGCGGGTAGAGCGGCACCTCAGACCGCGCGAGCCGAGCGTTCGACTCTGCACGATCGTAAGTAGTGCCCCCACGTGGCCCGTTCGCCCATCGTGGTGTCGACATAGTCGACGCACCGAGGAGCAGGCACGTGAGCAGTTCAACGATCGAGGCCGAGGCAGTGACCGACCGCGAACTCGAAGACCGGTTCCATCCGATCTTCGACCGGATCGCCGAGGGCGCGCTGGGCCGGGAACGGGATCGCCGGTTGCCGTTCGACGAGGTGGGTCTGCTTCGCGACGCGCGGTTCGGTGCCCTGCGCGTCCCCGTCGAGTTCGGCGGGTTCGGCGCGTCGGTCCGACAGCTGTTCGGTCTGCTGATCGACCTGGCTGCCGCGGAATCCAATCTGCCCCAGGCGCTTCGGGTGCACTGGAGCTTCGTCGAGGACCAGCGCCTCGCCGCCCCGACGGTCAACCGCGAGCGGTGGCTGCGCGCGGCGGCGGAGGGGACACTGGTCGGCAACGCCATCACCGAACCCGGGGTGGGAGCCGCCGACCGGTACCAGACGACGCTGCGCCGCGGCGACGACGGCACCTGGGTTCTGGACGGCGTGAAGTACTACAGCACGGGCAGTCTCTACGCCGATCACATCCTCGTCGCGGCCGACCGCGACGGCGAGCGGGTGTCGGTGCTGGTGGACGCCGACGCTCCGGGCGTGACCCAGACCGACGACTGGGACGGTTTCGGACAGCGGCTCACTGCAAGCGGCACGACCACGTTCTCGGGTGTCGTGGTGCCCGAGGACCGGATCCTCGGGCCCGGATACGGCGCGCCCGGCCGCACCTACGCGACGTCCTACCTGCAACTCGTGCAATTGGCCGTCCTCGCCGGGATCGCCCGCCGTGCGGAAACGGACACGGCGGAATGGGTTCGTGCCCGTACCCGCACGTTCACCCACGCCGCCGCCGACCTGCCCCGGCACGACCCGCTCGTGCAGCAGGTGATCGGCAAGCTGTCCGCCGCCGCATACGGCGCCCGCGCGACCGTGCTCGCCGTCGCCGACGAACTCGACCGCCTGCTCGACGCCGGTGGTGAGGACACTGAGCTCCTGGACCGCGCCGAGGCCGCCGCGGCCCGCGCACAGTCCGTGGTGATCGGCCTCGTCCTCGACGCGACCGCGCAAGTGTTCGAGGTGGGGGGCGCGTCGATCACCTCGTCGGAACTCGGTCTCGACCGGCACTGGCGCAACGCACGCACCATTTCGGCCCACAACCCTCTGATCTACAAGCAGCAGTCGGTGGGGGCGTACGTCCTGAACGGTGACCCGCTGCCGTACGCCTGGAGCGCCGGGCAGCGGCAGAGCGTGCGGGACGCGGACGCGCCGGCATGACCCGGCAGATCCGCTTCAACGCCTTCGACATGAATTGCGTCGCCCACCAGTCGCCGGGGCTGTGGCGGCACCCGGACGACCAGTCGCACCGCTACACCGACCTCGGCTACTGGACCGACCTCGCCCGGCTCCTCGAACGCGGGCTGTTCGACGGCCTGTTCATCGCCGACGTGCTCGGCACCTACGACGTCTACGGCGGAACCGACGAGGCCGCGCTGCGGCAGGGCGCCCAGATCCCGGTCGCGGACCCGTTGCTGCTCGTCTCGGCCATGGCAGCGGTCACCGAACACCTCGGTTTCGGCATCACCACGGGGACGGGATTCGAGCACCCGTATCCGTTCGCGCGCCGACTCTCCACCCTCGACCACCTCACCGGGGGACGGATCGGGTGGAACGTCGTGACGGGGTACCTGCCGTCCGCGGCCCGGAACTTCGGTGACGCCGACCAACTCGACCACGACACCCGGTACGACCATGCCGACGAGTACCTCGAGGTGCTCTACAAGCTGTGGGAAGGTTCGTGGGAGGACGACGCCGTCGTGCGCGACACCGAGCGCGGCGTGTACGTCGATCCGGAGAAGGTGCACCACATCGGCCACCGCGGAACGCATTTCACGGTCCCGGGCATCCACCTGTCGGAACCGTCGCCGCAGCGGTCGCCGGTGATCTACCAGGCAGGGGCGTCGCCGCGCGGTGTCCGGTTCGCCGCCGAGAACGCCGAGGCGATCTTCGTGGGGCCGCCGTCGAAGCGGGTGCTGAAGGACACCGTCGCACGGATCCGCCAGGCCCTCGTCGACGCCGGCCGCGACCCCTATTCGGCGCGGATCTACGCGCTGTCCACCGTCATCACGGGCAGCACCGACGAGGCCGCGGCCGCGAAGCAGGAGGAGTACCGGCGATACGCGGACCTCGAGGGCGCACTGGTCTTCACATCCGGCTGGATGGGGATCGACCTGTCGCGGTACGACCTCGACGACCCGATCGGAAACGTCGAGAGCAACGCCATCCAGTCGGCCGTCGCCGCATTCCAGGAGGCCGCGGACGACGGTCGCGAGTGGACGGTGCGCGATATCGCGGAGTGGGCGAGCATCGGCGGTCTCGGGCCGCGGTTCGTCGGCTCCGGCGAGACCGTCGCAACGCAGTTGCAGGAGTGGGTGGCCGACACCGACGTCGACGGGTTCAACCTGGCGTACGCGATCACGCCGGGTTCGTTCGAGGACGTCGTCACCCACGTTGTGCCGGCGCTGCAGGCCCGGGGTGCCTACCCGACGGGCTACACCGACGGGACCCTGCGCCACAAGCTGTTCGACAAGGGCGACCGGCTTCCCGCCGACCACCGGGGCGCGCGGTACCGCCTCGGCGGCGACCTCTCGACGCGGACCGACCGCTACCGCGCGTACACGAACACCTGAACGACCACCACAACCACCGGGAGGACCCATGAGTACACCCCGCACCGCCGCCGTCGTCGGAGCCGGATTGGCCGGCACCACTGCCGCGCTCGGTCTCGTCGACGCCGGTTTCACCGTCACCCTCTACAGTGACCGCGACCGGGACGCCTTGCGCAACGACGTCCCGGCCACCGGCACCGCCGTCTACTTCGGTAAGTCCCGTGAGGCCGACGCCCGCATCATCGAGGACCTCTACGCCGACGGTCCGCACTCGACCGGGATGAGCACCCGCCTGCACACGGGGGAGGGCGACACCCGCGCCGACGTCCTCGAGTTCGACCCCGACTTCCGGTACGTCGCGCAGGGCGTCGACGTGCGGCTGCGGGCCGACGACCGGCTCGGCCGGTTCCTGGACCGCGGCGGCCGCTTCGAGGTCCGGGCGGTGGACCCCGACGCCCTCGACGCGATCGCCGCCGACCACGACCTGACGCTCGTGGCGACCGGAAAGGGCGGGCTGTCCACGCTGTTCCCGGTGGACACCGAACGGACCGTGTACAGCGAACCGCAGCGCCGACTGCTGCTGGTGACGTTGCAGGGCCTCGGCCACGGCGCGGACACCTTCGGCTACCGGTCCGCGGCGGGCGGCGCGCACAATCTCTTCAACCTGCACACCGACTTCGGTGAGGCCTGGCTCGGCCCATACCTGCACAAGGACGCCGGCGCCACATGGAGTTTCCTCGGATTCGCGAAACCGGGCAGCCCGTGGGAGGAGCGGTTCGCCGCGGTCACCGACGTGCACTCGGCGCGGCAGACCGTCGTCGACTTCTACCGCGACTACTTCCCGCACGACGCCCCCGAGATCCAGCAGTTGCAGGTGATCGAGTCCGACCCGCACTCGTGGCTGAAAGGGGCGGTCACCCCGACGGTGCGCCGCGCGGTCGGGACGACCAGTAGCGGCCACGTGGTCGCGGCGATCGGTGACACCGCGATCGCGTTCGACCCCCTCGCCGGACAGGGCGCCCAGAACACCGCCGTGCAGGTGGCCGCGCTCGTCGACGCGGCGCGTGCGCACGACGGCGAGTTCACCGCCGACTGGTTGTCCGAGCAGTTCGAGAAGCACTGGCACACAAGGGGCCACGCTGCCGCAGAGGTCACCCGGTTGTTCCTCGGCGATCCGAAGTACGCGGTCCACGCCGAATTGCTGTTCCCGGCGGCGACCGTGAGCGAACCCGTCGCCGCGGCCCTGTTCGGGTTCCTCTCCGAACCCGACACGCTGATCGGTATCGACACCAGGGAGGACGTTCTCGCGTTCATCGCCGCCAAGGCCGGGGAACCCGCCGAGGACGTGCTGGCACGATTCGCGCCCAGCACCGGATTCACCGCGTCTCCCGCGGCGGCCCGAGCCTAGGCAACTCCTCGCTGTTCCCACACGATGATCCGGCGCCGGTGGTGGTGGTCGTATCGGCATCGACTCCTCACCCGGCGTCTGTGGGGCCCGTTCCGGGGCGATCCTGCTGTTCGCGACGGCGTCGGGCGCGAAAGTTCGCCACGTTGACACGGTTTCCGCACACCTGGGGCATGCAGAACCGGCGCCGTCCCGCCCGGCTGGTGTCGACGAAAATTCCCTTGCACGAGGGGGATTCGCACGATCGGAACCGGTTCGGCCCCAGCGAAGCCACGGTTCCGAGCAGGCCCGTTCCGATGACGACGGCCAGGTCGTCGGCGAGCGTCGACTCGGGTGCGGTCTCGAGGTGCCACGTCCATGTGCCGTCGTGGCGCCCGAGGAAGGGGACGGTGTGGGCGACGCGTAGGAGTTGGTTGGCTCCGTCGACGATCGCCTCCTCGTTCGGCGCGGCCACGACGTCGCGCACCCGTGTCCGCAGCGCACGGATGTCGTCCAGATCGGTGCCGGTTGCCTGCCGGTCTCCGGGGCCGATGCCGTGCTCGGTGAGGAATGCGTGCAGCGACTCGCCGTCGGTGAGGGCGTCACCGGTCGCGACGAGCACCTCCGGGGCGGTGAGGACGAGCGCCGTCGCCACCGATGCCCCGAAGGTGTAATCGGTGAAAGTCAGTTGCATCACTTACATCCTCCGGCTAGCGTAATGGTTAACATCCTAGTTTAACCATTACGTCTCGGGAGGATGATCATGACTCGACAGCAGATCTCCAGCACGGTCGACACCGACCGGTGGCGCCTGCCCGACCGGCCGACGGTGGACGGCGCCACCATCGCGGCGGGAGTCTTCGGCGACGGACCGCCCGTCGTTCTCGTGCACGGCACGCCCTCGTCGTCGTATCTGTGGCGCGCGGTGATTCCCCGCCTCGCCGAGCGGAACACGGTGTACGTCTGGGATCTCCCGGGCTACGGTGACTCGCCTCCGATTCCCGGCGAGCCGGTGGCGATCCGCACGCACGCGCGCGTGCTCGCCCGGCTGGTCGAGCATTGGGGACTCGAACGGCCTGTGCTGGTCGGCCACGACATCGGTGCGGCGACGGTGCTCCGGGCACACCTCGTCGAGGGAGTCCCGGTCCGGCGCATCGCACTCCTCGACGCGGCGGTGCTCTCGCCGTGGGTGACGCCGGTGGCGCAGCACATGCAACGCCACCTCGACGTGTACCGCACGATGCCGACGCACATCTTTCAGCGGATCACCGAGGCGCACCTCGACACCGCGACGCGCCGTCGGCTGCCGGCGTCCGTCGCGGAGGCCTACCTCGGTCCTTTCGCGGGCGCGAGCGGGCAGCAGCGTTACCTCGACCAGGTCCAATATTTCGACGAACGCGACACCGCCGACGTCGTCGAGAAACTCGGCACCGTGAAGGTGCCGGTGCAGATCGTGTGGGGTGCGGACGACGAATGGCTGGACCGGTCGTTCGCCGACGATCTCGCGGGCCGCATCCCCGGGGCGCGAGCGACGCTCGTGCCCGGCGCCGGGCACTTCCTCACCGAGGACGAGCCCGCCCTCGTGGCGCAGGCTCTCGCCGACTTCCTCGCGCAGTGAACGCCGGTGTCACGGTCGGTCGGGCGTGTGCAGTGGGTCGGCAATCGTGATCTCCGCCGTCGGCGTCAGGACGTTTCGGTGGTAGTCGGAGATCGAATCGACGAGTGCCGACACTGCGGGCGCGGCGAAGTGGTCGGGATCCCAGCCCGCATAGAGGGTGACGGCGAGGATGCCTTCGGGGATCTGGATCGGCACGCGGATGAGGTTGAAGAGGGGTTGATCGGTCAGTACAGCAACCCCCTGGCCCGATGCGGCGAGTGCTCTGGCCACAGATGTCACTGACACAACCCGGGGGTCGACGTAGGCGAGGCCTTGGCCGGCGGTGGCGGTGTCGAATGCGAGTCGGGCAGCGTTGTTGCGGTGCATCAGGATGAGCGATTCTCGAACGAGGTCGGCTAAGGCGACTTGGGTCTGTCCGGCCAGGGGATGTTCCGGTGATGCCAGCGCGCACACCGGGGCGCGGCCGATGACTCGGGTCTCCATCGACCCGGGTGGAGGGAACGTCGAGATGCCGATGTCGGCATCTCCGCGCTGGACCACGTCGTACACGGTGCGGGTATCCCGCTCGATGATGTCGTTCAGTCCTGACCTCAGGTATCGACCAGCGAGATACGGTGCGAGGACGTCGGCGATGGTGGTCGCCGGCGCCGCAATCGTCAGCGGGATGTCGTCGCCTCGGGCGAGGTGCCTGAGTACTGAACTCGCTTGGTCGGCCCGCGCCACGAGGTCGCGGGCGAGCGGCAGGAAACGTTCGCCTGCGACACTCAGACGTAGGGCGCCCGGTCCGCGGCGAAACAATTCGACACCCAACTTCTGCTGCAAATTGTGAAGTTGCCGGGAGAGCGAAGGTTGCGCCACTCTCACCGCGCGGGCGGCCGCCGTAACCGACCCGTGGTCGACGACCGCGAGGAAGTACCGAAGTACACGTATCTCCACCATGCCTCCTAGGCATTGGCCTGCTGCGAAATGGATATTGGACGGTTATAGCAGCACTCTGCACACTTATCTCCACGCACGTGACTGTGAGCCGGCTCATGGCTCCGTTTCTTTCGAGGAGAAGGCATGAACGCTATATCCGGCCCGGTTTCCGAGGCCGTCCCGAACCTTCGCGAGGCTCGGAGAGCAGGCTTCGGCGCGCTGATCGGCACCACGGTGGAGTGGTACGACTTCTTCATCTTCGGTACCGCGGCCGCACTCGCTTTCGGGCCCGTGTTCTTCCCGTCGGCATCGCCGACCGTGGGACTGCTCGCCTCGTTCGCGACGTTCTGGTCAGGTTTCCTGGCCCGTCCTCTCGGGGGTGTGGTGTTCGGTCATCTCGGCGATCGGATCGGCCGGAAGAAGACGCTGATCACCACCCTCGTCCTGATGGGTCTGTCCAGTACCGCCATCGGACTTTTGCCCGGCTACGCGTCGATCGGCATCGCCGCTCCAGTTCTGCTCATCCTGCTCCGGATGATTCAAGGACTCGCGTTGGGCGGCGAGTGGGGTGGTGCGGTGTTGATCGCCGCCGAGCACGCGCCGCCCGGCCGACGGATGCTGTTCGGTGCTTTCGCGCAGCAGGGATCGCCCGTCGGCAACATCTTGGCGACCCTCGCCTTTCTGGGCGTCAGCACACTCCCGGCTGACGATTTCGCCTCCTGGGGCTGGCGGATCCCATTCCTCTTCTCGGCGGTACTGCTTCTGGTCGGGTTGATCATTCGAATCGGCGTAGAGGAATCACCGGAATTCCTTGCAGCGAAGGAGCATGGGGAAATTTCCGAGGCGCCGGCACTCGAAACCATCCGAACCGCTCCCGTCCCGCTCCTTCTCGGAATCGGAGCCGCGGCGATCGGTGTCGGTGGAGCCTATTTCATGGGCACGTTCATGGTTGCGTGGACGACCACGGACCTGGGTGTCAGCCGATCGACGATCTTGTCGGCTTTGCTGCTGGCAACGGTCGTGCAGTTCTTCGTCCAACCCATCGGCGCACTCCTGGCGGATCGCTTCGGGGGGACGCGAATCATGGTGACGGCGCTGGTCGCCACGGTGATTTTGACGCCGCTTGTTTATGCGCTGGTCAACACAGGGGACATTGGTCTGATCTACGTCGGCCTCGCCCTCGGTGCTCTGACGAGTCCGGCGTACTTTGCCGTGTTGGCCGGTTTCCTCGCGCAAGCGTTCGACGCCCGGATCCGCTATACCGGTATCTCTTTGGCTTACCAGTTGTCGGCCACGTTGATCGGCGGAATGGTGCCGTTCATCGCTCAGTGGCTCCTCGCCGGCAGCGGTATCGCCATGGTGGCGTTGTACCACGTGGCCCTCACCTTGCTCACCTTGGCGTGTGTGGTCCTGCTCGCCCGGCGAACGCGAACTCGGCCCGCCCCTCACTCGGAGCGCACAGATGCCAGCCTCAACGTCGCGACCGAGCGTCACGTCGTTGCCGAAGTCGACTGAACACCACCATCACCATCACGATCTAAGGACCATCTCATGAATGCACCCGCACGACCGCGCATCGTTCGCGGACGTCGAATCCTCACCTCCGCTGCGGAATCCGCCAACGCGATCGCGATGATCGGTGACCGTATCGTTGCGCTCGGCGACTCCGACGATCTGCACCGACAATTCCCCACCGCATGGGTCGACGACAGGGGAGACGCCGTGATCTCACCCGGATTTCACGACGCACACCTGCACCTCGCTATGGCCGCCGAGAACGAACTGAAGCTCGACGTGTCACCCTCGCAGGCGTCCACGCTCACGCAGCTACTCGACAAAGTCGGTGCTGCGGCCAAGGAGGACCCTGCACAGGGCTGGGTCCGTGCGGTGGGCTACGACGACGCAAAGATGCCCGAAGGTCGGGTTCTGACCCGCTGGGACCTGGACACCGTCACCGGGAACGTTCCCACGATCGTCCTCCACGTCGCCTGTCATTGGGGAGTGGTCAACTCCGCAGCGCTCGCCGCGGGAGGCATCACCGACAATTCGGAGCCGCCCAGCGGAGGTGACTTCGGACGGGACGGAACTGGTCGGCTCAACGGCATTCTCTATGAGCGCGCTCTCACCGATTTCGCCTACGCCCAGGGCGATGTCGACGGGAGGACGGTCGTACCCGAGTTGGGACTCGACGAGCGGATAGCAGCGCTAGGGAATGTAATTCGCCGTTGGCACGCAGCAGGGTTGACATCGGTCTGCGACGCATTTGCCGGGCCCGCGGACATTCGCCTTTTCGAGGCAGCTCGCGAGCAAGGCCTGTTGACGATGCGTGTCGGATTCCTTCTCGCCGCCGAGCACTACGACTCAGTACACCGGCTCGGCCTACGCTCGGGTTTCGGCGACGACTACCTGCGCTTCGTCGGAGTGAAGGCGCTCGTCGACGGCGCTGTCGGGGGACGAACCCTCCTGCTGGAAGAGCCGGACCACGACACCGGTCATCACGGCATCCAGGTGCTCACCCGTGAGGAACTCGCGGAGGTGGTCCAGAAGGTGCACGGTGACGGCAACCGAGTCTGCGTCCACGCCAACGGCGACCGCGCCATCCGGCTCGTCCTCGACGAATACGAAACCGCGCAGAAGAAGATGCCGCGACCAGGACTGCGGCACCGCATCGAACACTGCAGTGTGGTGGACGAGGGCATCTTGCGGCGCATGAACGAGCTTTCCGCGATCGCGGTCCCCTTCGGCAACTACGTCCATCAACATGGCAGCCATCTGATCGATTGGTACGGCGAGGACCGGGTAGAGCGGATGTTTGCCCACCGGGCGTTCCTCGATGCCGGAGTCGCAGTGGCGGGGTCCTCCGACTTCCCCTGTGGAGCAGTGGAACCCCTCCTGGCGATGCAGAGCATGGTCACTCGAACCGGGTGGGACGGTGCCCTCGTCGGGTCGTCGCAACGTGTCTCGCCGACCGAAGCCCTCGCGATCTACACAGCAGGATCAGCGGTTGCCACCGGCGAGGAAGACCGCAAGGGCACACTCGCCGCAGGCCAGCTCGCCGACTTCGTGGTCCTGGACGAGGATCCGCTGGAAGTGCCGCACGACCAGATCTCGAAAATCGGCGTCCAATCAACGTTTGTCGGGGGCGCGGAGGTATACACGCGAGACTGAGACGATGAGCCGGCGGAGCGAGTGAACCATCGCCTTGCCGGTTCTGTCAGGAGTCGATGCTCTCGGTGCGCACGCTTCCACGCTGTCCTGGCTCGGCACGGTGATCGCGACTCCCGCATTGTGGCTGGTCACTTGCATCGTTGCCATGCGATATGGGGAGACGACCCATCACCGGCGTCCATTCGAGAATTCGATGTTCGGGTACGAGTTCCTGGATGACGAAGGGATCCTGCGTGAAGAGTTGTGCCACCGTTGCGGTGGTGTCGGACTCCACGAGGATGAAGGCACCGCTGTCATCGGCGTACGGACCGCAGGCGATGACGATCTGGCGGTCGACCAATTCGGAGAGCCATGCTCGGTGTTCGGATCGGTACGTGTCACGTCCTGCGGCGGTCTGGGCTGAGTAGGTGTAGTCGACGACGAAGAGTGGCATGGTTTCTGATTCCTCGCGGATTGCTTCGGGGGGTGGATGCAGCAGTCGAGCGGCACACTGCGGTGTGCAGTGTGCCGCCCCATGTCGGTGTTAGCCGAGCAGTTCGTAGATCAGCAGGCCGGACAGGGACAGGATCGAGAGGAATCCCAGGGCGCCGATGATGTTCTTCCACCAGGTGTTGCGGAGGTTGCCCATCAGCTGACGGTTGTTGCTCATCACGAAGAGCAGGAGCCCGAGGAACGGTGCGATCAGCACGGTCAACGCCTGGGCGAAGATGATCAGCTGGACAGGGGATTTCGTGAACAGGATCGTGATCAGGAGTCCGAAGCCGAGGATCACGGCGCTGGTACGTTTGGCTGTCGGTGTGCTGGGCGACGGTCCTTTGCCGAGCGCGTCGGAGAGCATGGTGCCTCCGGCGGTGGCGTTGGCGACCATCGCGGAGAACGCGGCCCCGGACAGCCCGAGCGCGAAGATGGTCGATCCGATCGGGCCGGCGATGGGTTCGAAGATCTTGGCCAGGCCTGCGAGGGTGGTTGCTTCGGTGTTCTGCCGGCCGAGGACAGCGGCGGCGACGATGATCACGAGCGAGGTCATGATGCCGGGTGCCACGATGCCCGGGATGGTGTCGGCGATGGTGGTTTGCCGGTATTCGGCTGCGGTGCGCTTGCGTTCGTGGGTGCCGTAGGACGTGAAGAAAGCGGCGTTGAGGGAGAAGTTGGTGCCGACGAGGGCCACGACGAGCAGTTGTCCACCCGGCGGGATGCTCGGGACGAGTCCGTGCACGGCCTGGAACCAGTCGGGTTGGGCGATGACGGCACTGAAGACGAAGGTGGCCGCGAGGAGGGCGACGATCACCAGCAGGACGCGTTCGACGGTTCGATAGACGTTGCGGAACAACAGGATCAGTCCGACGAAGACTGTGCAGACGGCGGACCACACTATCGGGGACCCGCCGAAGACCATCGACAGTCCCAGGCCGGATCCGACGGCGTTGCCCACGGAGAAACACAGGGTGATGATGAAGACACCGATGCCGGCGGAGACGCCGACGCGTCGGCCCAGGATGTCTTTGACCGAGCTGATCATCGATACGGGCGTGCGGATGCCGAGGCGGACACTCATGTCGGCGTAGACCAGCATGAAAATCGTCGAGACGGCGATCACCCAGATCAGGGAGTAGCTGTACTCGCTGCCGGCCTGGACGGCACTGGCGAGGTTGCCGGGCCCGAACTGCCAGGCTCCGGCGATGAATGCGGGACCGGCCATGGCCAGGGTCCGAACCCAGTACCGCCGCTGGGGCCGGACGCGACCTCCGGGTGGCGGAGGGGTGTCTGCGACCACTGAACCGCCTCCGACGGGATCGGCTGATGTGCGAGATGGCTGACTCATCGGTGAGCCTACTTTCTGGTGTTCGAACCGCAGACGAGGAGTGTGGCGCAACTGACGATGGGGCATCCGACGCTGCCGGCTCGGGAGGGGCGAACGGAACCTGCGGCCGGGAGTGGGCCGGGTCTGCTGCGGGCGGTGCCGGCCGGCCCGGGGTGTCCGGGCCGGGCGGCAGAACCGGCACGCGGCGCGGTGGCACCGCGTGCGGCGGATTCGGTGAATCCGACGTGACGGGTCGAGCGGGGTCAGGCGTGGGCGACGACCGAGGTCAGCTCGGCCGACTGCAGCGCGGCGGCGATTTCGGCACCAGCGCCCTCGGCGAGCGGCAGCAACGGTGAGCGCACGGTGGCGTGTTCGAGGATTCCGCGGGCGACGAGGCCTTCCTTGAGGGCGACGGTGCCTTCCATGTGCGAGCCGCGGTGGTAGACGTTCGCCGTCACCGGCAGGAGGCGGTCGTGGATGGCCCGGGCCGCGGGGTAGTCCTTGGCCTTGCCTGCCGCGATGAGTTCGACCAGCGGCTCGGGCGCGAGTCCGCCGTAGCCGACGAGCAGGCCGTCGACGTCGAAGATGGTGTGCAGAAGGTACTCGTCGTGGCAGCTCAGGATCTGCAGGTCGGGGTTCTCGCGGCGCAGGACCGGGATCTCACGGTCCCAGCGGCGCATGTTCCGCACGCCGTTCTTGGTGGCGAACACACCGGGCTGGGCGGCGATCTCGAGCTGGGTGTCCAGGTTGTACGTGGCCTTGGTGGCGTCGGGGTACTGGAACAGGATCAGCGGCAGCCCGGACCCTTCGTGAATCGCCTTGTACCGATCCTGCGGGGCGCCGTCCTGGTAACCGAACCGCAGCCATCCGTGGGAGGGGTACACCAGGCCGGCCGAGGCGCCCGCGTCGACTGCGCGGCGGGCCTCCTCCACGGAGACCGCGGTGCCTTCGCCGGTGATGCCGGCGATGATCGGCAGCCGGCCGTCGACGGACTCCTTGAAGGCGGCGATGACGCGAACCTGCTCGTCCTGGGTGAGGAAGGTGCCCTCGCCGGCGTGGCCGAGCACGACCAGGCCCTTGACGCCGTCGACACTGCCGAGCCACGAGCCGAGGCGCTGGATGGCGTCGTAGTCGACGGCGCCGTCACGGGTGAAGGGTGTCACCGGCGCCGGTGTGAGGCCGCGGAGGTCGATTGTGCTCATGATCGCTCTTTTCCATCGAAGGAGATTTTTGCAAACGTTCCCGGGAACGTTCCCGTGAACGATTTCATCGTGCGATACGATCGTGTCTGTGTCAAGGGTCACGTTCTGAATCGGATGTGATCAGGCCTTACCTCACGCGCGGAGGGCCGGGCCGAGGCGGTAGAGAGGAAGACCATGGAAGCCAATGGGAGCGCGCCCCAGCGGGCGCGGGACGGTAAGCACGTCGTGACGCTGCGTGAAGTGGCGGACGCGGCGGGGGTGAGCACCTCGACCGTCAGCCGGGTGCTCGACGATCGCGTTCCACCGTCCCGCTCCGCTACCGCCGAACGAGTGCGGGCGGTCGCCGATCAACTGGGCTACCGGCGCAACACCTTCGCGTCGAGCCTGCGCCGCGGGCAGACCGCGACGATCGGCGTCCTCGTCCCACGGTTGAGCGACACCGTCATGGCCTTGATGTACGAGGCGATCAGCCGGGCCGCGACCCGCCTCGGCTACTTCACGGTCGTCGCCACGACGGGGGACAACCCCGCCGACGAGTCCGACGCGGCGAGGACGCTGCTCGCCCGGAACGTAGACGGCCTGATCGTCGCCTCGAGCCGGCGCGACGACCCGCTGCCGCGCGAGCTGCGGGAGCGCGGCGTGCCGCACGCGCTCGTGCTCAGAACCGACGGGATCAGTCCGTCCTCGGTCGGCGACGACGAGGCGGGCGGCTATCTCGCCACCCGTCATCTGATCGACCTCGGGCACACCGACATCGCCGTCCTGTCGGGCCCGTTGTTCGCGTCCACCGCCGTCGGTCGTCTGGCCGGGGCGCGAAAGGCGCTGCGGGAAGCGGGAATCGCGGAAGTGCCCGAGTGGATCGTCGAAACGACGTTCGGCATCGAGGACGGCGAGGAGGCCGGGAACCGGCTCTTCCGCTCCGCGTCCCGTCCAACCGCGGTCTTCGCCGCCAACGACAATCTCGCGCTCGGAGTCGTGGCTGCCGCGCACAGATGCTCGTTGACAGTCGGCGACGACGTCGCCCTGGTCGGCTACAACGACATCCCACTGTCGCAACGTCTTCCGGTCCCGCTCACCTCGGTGCGCACCCCGTTCGACCAGATCGCCGCCACCGCGCTCGATCTGATGCTCGCCACCACCCCCGTCGACGATCCGATCCGGCGCGCGATGCCCACCCTGATCCCGCGACGCTCGTCCGGGTCGCACCGGGCCACCATCGCGGCGGGCCCGCAGACCGCCGGTAATGTGCACCACCGCGAATAGTGACTGACGACTGATGTCGGCGAGGCTGGTCCGTGGGATGATCGAGTCGGGCACTCCGAAGGAGTCCCGAACGACTGCTCACATGGTGGTGAAGGACGGCGGTGCCCCGGGTGCGCGCTGCCGTGGAGATTCGCCGGGTGCGGCACCTGAAAAAGAGGAGCGGACCATGACTGATGTTGCCGTGCAGCGTCGGCCACGAAACCGCAAGCAGCTCATCGTCGCCGCTGCGGAGAAGTAGTTCGAGCGCCGGGGTTTTCACGATGCCGCGATCGCGGACATCGCGGCCGATGTCGGTATCACCGGTCCGGCGTTGTATCGCCATTTCCGAGGTAAGCAGAATCTGCTCGCCGCGGCGGTCGAGTTCGAGATCGAGGTGCTCGAGGCGGCCTACGCTGCCCCGCAGCCGGGGCTTCGGGACCTGCTCGAGTATGCTTCCGCTGCGCAACCATTCGCCCGATCGGACTGTCGGACGCCAGGAGATGATCCTGCCCGACCACGTCCGACAGGTCGGACGGCCGTAGGCGGTCCGCCAGCGGACGCGATGTGTCGTCCACGTCAAACAACGATGGGGGCCTCTCCACAACCATCAGTATCCTTCTTCCTGCGTCCTATCCTGTTGCGGCTCAGTCGGAAATGTGACGATCGATCGCTTCCCGCGCATCGTCCGGGCGATCACGGCGAGGTACTCGCTCGACGACGAGTGCATACGAGCCGGCGACAAGGTTCTCCACCAGGTCGGTCGTCACGCCCGGCCCCGCGGCGATCGAAAGCCAGTGTCGTTTGTCGAGGTATCGTCCGGGGCCGACGCTTTCGTGGGAGCGCTGCAGCGCGCGCCCGTGGTCTGGGTCCACTTTGACGGTGACGATCCGCTCGGCAGGATCCTCGGTGACGATCAGGAACACCTTGCCGGCGACCTTGTACACGTCCAGTCCCTCGGTGAAGGGATACCCGTGGCTGACCCCGGGAAGATCCTCGGCGGTACGCCGAGCGGCCTGCTCTACCCGATGCCCTGAGACCGTCATGCCCGGCCCTGTCCAAACCGATCCGGGTCGATCGGCCGCTGCGTTCTCGGCAGCTTTTCCACGACCAGGAGATACGACTCCGTCACCAGATCGTCGACTAGCTGCGCGTCGATGTCCCCACCTGGCGTCAGCGTGATCCAGTGTTGCTTGTTCATGTGATAGCCCGGCGTGATGTGCTCGTGCGAGGCTTGCAATGCCTTCCCCTCCGCCGGGTCCGTTTTCAAGATCACCATCGGCTCACCTGTCACGTGCGTCAGGAGCATGAATATCTTCCCGCGGACCTTGAACACACCCCATCCGTCGCCGAACGGATGCTCCAACCCCGCCCCGGGCAGCTCCTCCGCCCGCGCGGCCGCACGCTCCTGCAACTTCGTCGCCTCCATGCGAGCTCCTTCCGTCGTAGAAGTACGTACTACCGTACGCACTATGGCTGATCGCATATCGCCACGACCAGAGGTGGGATCTGGCTGATGGTCCGCAAGGGGATCGCGAACGACCCGTCACGAAATGCGCGAATCAGGAAGGCCGCCTTGGATATCGTTGCTGGGGAGGGGCTGCGGGCCGCCACCTCGACCTATTGCTGATCGTGCCGGTGTGGCGTTGGGATCGGTGACCTATCATTTCGTTGATCTGGACGAAATTTTCGCCAGGCGGATCATCCCGTGCCACCGAGTGGGAACTGAGGTTGATTCGCGAGATCTACGCGTACGGCTCTGTCAGCCACCGGGTGCGAAACCTCATCCGTGCCTTCGTAGAAAGCTCCCTCTTAGCTCTGCAGACCCACTTCCCGGAACCGGCAACACGCTCGCTGGAGGCGCTGTGTCGAGGGCTGGTGGATCTACCAGCCCTGGACCCCGAGGCCTTGGATTAGGACATGGTCCGAGACGCAATTGACGCAATCGCCGACAAATTCGGTCCTGTCACCCGCATGGCTGACTCGTCATGCCCGGCAAGTTGTTTACTCGTGCCGTGCCAGTTGACCTGGTTCTGCTTCTGGTTCGCCCACTGACAGCGTGAGTCTATTGCGAGCCTGCTGGGAGACGCGGCGGGCTGCGATCAGCGGTGGTTACATCGGCTGAGGATCCGGGCAGCGGTTGCAGCTGAGGCGGGCACTGGTGTTTCAGGAAGGAGAATGAAGGCGGGGTTGGGTAGCGCTCCGACCTGATGTGCGTCCTCCTACAGGACGGAAGCGGCGTCAAAACTGGGAAGTCAACAGTTGTCGGCGGTGCAATCGCAGCAGTTGATTCCACACCGCGTTGGCGGACTTCCTGCGAGCTCGACAGGCCGTCGCGGGCCGATACTTCACGCGGTTGGGTTCCGCATTGTGAAATCATCTCCGATGCGGGTCAATCGGGTGGAACGGTCAATCGGCAGTCCCTTCTGCATAACCCGCAATGTGGTCTTGATCTTGATTCCGTAATGCGGACCGATTTCCTGGGGATTTGTCGACTCGCTTGACGGCCGAGTTCGGCAACGAGCACAGTCACATCGAATCGTGACTCAGATCACGTCGTAGGTCTGCTGCGGAAGGGGGGCGGTGTTAGATCCCGCCAGCACGTCTTCCGCGCTCTCGCGCCGGATGACTCCGACATCCGCATCCGCATCCGAAGGCCCAACTCGGCTCATTCGGTTGAGCGCAGCCGCATCTCCGCCGCACACCTGTCGTCGCTGAACAGTTTCGGCAACAGACGTCCTGAGAACACATTCGTGTGTCGGTGACCAATTCCAGAAGGGCAGTACATGATTGACAAAGGTGTAAGTGTGGCCACAATGGATGGCGTACTCGAAGAAAAGGCTCCCGCGCTCAGGGGCAATATGGGCACCTTGGGGCTGTTCTTCAGTGTGATGGCCTTCAATGCCCCCCTCGTCGTGGTAATTGGCGTCATCCCATTCATGATTGCCTTCGGGAACGGCATTGGCACGCCGATCCTCTTCGTCATCGGCGGCCTGATCGTGGCGGCTTTCGCCACGGGATTCTTGCGAATGTCGGACGTCATTCAGCGTCCCGGCGCGTTCTATGCATTCGTAACGGCCGGCCTCGGGAAGAGAATCGGTCTCGGATCCGGCCTTGCCATGCTGCTCGCATACTTCTGCGTCTGCGCGGGCTACCTGCCCTTCGGTGGCGTCATATTTGGCACCCTCGTCACGAATACCTTCCACGGCCCTGACCTACCCTGGTATGTCTGGGCGTTCGTGCTCTGGCTGATCGTCGCAGTCCTCGGCTATCTCCGCGTCGACTTCTCGGCAAAGGTCACCGCCGTAGTTCTGTGCGGAGAACTGATCGTCGTCTTCATCTACAACGCGGTGATCTTCGCGCGTGGGGGTGCCGAGGGACTGAGCGCGGCACCCTTCAGTCCTAGCAATTGGTTCGACGGATCGTTGTCCATCGGACTGCTCTTGGCCAGCGGCATGTTCGGCGGCTATGAGGTGACCGTCTTGTTCCGCGATGAAGTGCGCAATCCTGAAAAAACGATCCCCCGGGCAACCTACGGACTCATCGCCTGCGCCGTCGTCATCTACGTGACGACGACGTGGCTGTTCATCAACGCACTCGGAGTTGACGACGCGGCGTCACTGGTCGTGGCCGACCCCACCGGCGCCATGGATTCGACATTCGTCACCTTCGGAAGCCACTTCCTTTTCGATGCTGCCTCGATGTTGGTCATCACCAGCGCTCTCGCTGTGATCGTCTGCGCGCACAACGTCGGCGCGCGTTATTTGTTCAACCTGAGCGCTGACGGAGTCTTTCCCCGTTCCCTGAGCGGTGTGCACCCGCGCCACGGATCACCCTACGTGGCATCGATGGTGATGAGTGCGGCCGCGCTCGCCCTGAACGCCGCCGTAGTCGTACTCCACATCGACGAGATGGCCTTCTATGCCGCGTTGCTGGGTGTTGCTGCGCTGACAGGTATTACGGTGCAGTTCCTCACGGCTGTCGCAGTTCCGGCCTACCTGAAGCGAACAGGCAATCACAAAGACCACGTGATGAAATCAATCGTGCTTCCCCTGGCCGCTGCCGTGGGCTTCGGTACGGTCATGGTGCTGTCCATTCTCAACTTCCACATCCTCACCGGTGGATCGCAGACCATGTCCAACATTCTTCTCGCCTTCGTCTACGGATTCTTCGCCTTCGGTTTCGTGTTGGCACTCGCCTTGCGACGGTGGCGACCGCAGGTCTATCAGCGAATCGGGCGGCAGTAGAAGGCGACAGCTTCCCACCGGACTACCTGATCTCCGTGGTGTCCGTGGCAGGAGATTGGGTGCTCCGGGCGTGCTCTCACGGCCATGTGAGGGCACGCCCGGTCGCTGCGGGTAAATCGACCCGAACACGATTACGTCAAGATAAGAGGTTTCATGACCGACGACCGTAGCAATGCAGGTAACGCTGGAATGTCCCCCGAGGCTTGGGAGGAATGGTTCGCCGACAAGCACATCACGACCGAGGATCGCGCGGCATACGCGGACGCAGACGATACCTGGCCCGAGTACTCACTCGGCTCGAACTCGCGTCCGCGTGAGGGCGTGCCAGCGGGTTCGATCACGGTCCGTCAGCACACGAGCTCGGTCGCGTACCCAGGAATCGAGCGGGACTATCGGGTGTACGTTCCGGCACAGTACGACGGCTCGGAGCCGGCGTCGTTGATCGTCTTCCTCGACGGACTGGAATACCTTGCGGGGGATTTCCGCGCCAACGTGGTGCTGGACAACCTCATTGCCGAGGGCGAAATCCCCCTGACCCTTGCCGTGTTCATCGAGGCGGGAAAGACGGGACCCGGGTACCCGATCTTCGGTGGTGCGGACAACCGAAGCATCGAGTTCGACTCGATCGACGACACCTGGACACGGTTCCTCATCGAGGAGCTGCTCCCGGACGCGGTAGGTGAGCTGAACGTGTCGACGAAGCCACGCGACCACGTCATCGTCGGCTTCAGCTCGGGCGGCAACGCGTCCTTCACAGCGGCGTGGCACCGGCCGGACTTCTTCGGCAATGTCATCACACACTGCGGTTCTTTCGTCGACATCCGCGGCGGCCACAACCACGCACCGCAGGTGAGACGGAACCCGCGCAAGCCGATTCGGATGTGGCTCCAGAGCGGGCGACGCGACGCGCGTGTGGTCTTCGGGGACCTCGCGATCGCCAACCAGGACATGGCAGCGGCACTGGAGTACCGCTATTACGACCATCAGTTCGTCTTCGGCGAGGGCGGCCATACCTTGCGCCACGGTGGTTCGGTGTTTCCTCGGACAATCCGCTGGATCTGGCGCGACCACCAATCCACCACCGGCACGTACTGACCACCACCGGCACTGGGCCCCCAAGAGCGGGCACAACCCACACCTCAACGAGTATCAGGCATTCAACTTCCAACCACTCGATTTCATCGCGCAGCACTGACAGTCGCCATGCCGGAGCTGGTCCGGCGCCGAGGTGCAGATTCGTCGCCGGACCAGCTCAGCGGGCTGTCAATTCTTCTTCGGTAATCGTGGTCTCCGCCGACGCACGCGGCGGCGCCGTTCTGCGGCTCAACAACATTCAGTGCACATAGTTGTGTTGAAAAGTGAATGTTTCCGTCCGCCACCTAGGAAAGAAGCTACCAATGGTTCACAGAGTTTCGAGTCTCACGAAAACCGGGTTCCGTCGCAGCGCTTGCAGCCTTGCGAGTTGCGGCACCGAAGCCGACGATGCATCTACACCAGACGCCAACTCGAACACTGCACTCAGCAACCCTGAGAAACCCATCACCATTACATTCATGCGCCACGGGCAAGTCTGCCGGCAACGTATCCAAGATTATTGATACCTCCACGCCGGGGCCAGCACCGAACAGGGACGGAAGCAAGCTCAGGTTGCCTCCGATGCCCTTGTGGGTCAGGGCTTCGACGGGGTGTACGCCTCGACAATGGTGAGAACACAGCAAACCGCCCAGCCCGGGGCGGAAGCAGTGAACGAGCCGGTCGAGGTGCTCCCGGGTCTCCAGGAAATCGAAGCCGGCGACCTGGAAGGCAGGCCGGAGGCGGAGGCCGTGGCAGCGTATGACGCCCCTTTCTACGATTGGCTACAGGGAAACCGTGACTCACGTATGTCCGGCTCGGTCGACGGCAACGAATTCGACCAGCGTTTCGACAAGGCCGTCGAAGAGATCTACGCGAGCGGTGATACAAACCCCATTGTCTTTGCGCACGGACCTTCGATTCCTACCTGGGTCCTCTTGAACGTGAGGAACCCCGATTTGAGCCCTTTCACAACCGACCCTCTCCCCAACACCGGATACATCGTTGTCACCGGTACTCCGGAGACAGGATGGACGCTGACCGACTGGAATGGAAAGCAGATCTCTCAGTAGGCCGAAGACGTCGCCCGGTGTGATCGGGTACCTGCCCAGGGCGGCAGCACTACTGTCGCCGGCAGAGCGGGCGCAACCCGCCCTGCCGGGGCCACCCCGTGCACCGGTATGCCAGAATTGCACCTCACCGTGATTGGGTGCTTACTTCGTCATCCGAAGCTGGGTTCGATGAAGTGCCGTGCCCGGTGCTACCGAGATTCAGTAGTCCCACGCCAACGACGATGAGCGCTAATCCCGCTATGGCCACACCGGAGAGTGATTCTCGGAAGAACACCACACCGAGGATTGCCACGATCGTTGTTCCTGCAGCGGCCCATATTGCGTAGCCGACGCTAACCGGGAGCCCGCGGTTGAGCGCCAGGCCGAGCAAAGTGAAGCTGCACACGTAGCCGATCACAACCAGGAGGGAGGGCGGGAGCTTGCTGAAGCCTTCGGACACTTTCAATGACAGCGTTGCGACGATCTCGCACACGATGGCGCCGGCGAGCAACACGTAGGCGATCACGCGTCGACCTCCGAAAGCTCACGACGGTCTTGCACCGCTCGGTGCGCGATCCACAACGCGCCATCGTCGATAGTTGTGTTCGTAGACATGCTTTCCTTGCCGGGACCGCTTACGACGACCCATGTGACGGTTACGCGGATGAATTCAAGGTGTGGTGCCGACACTATCGCCCACAACGTGTCCAGATTTCGCCGGCGGTGTTGCCGATGCGTCCGGTGATTGATCCGACGCCGAAGTCAGATGCACCGGGCGCTCAGCCCACCGTCGATTGGCAGAAGAACTCCGTTGACGTAGGCGGCGCGGTCGCTCATGAGGAACAACGCGGCGTTGGCGACGTCCCAGGGAGTGCCCATCTGTCCGGTCGGGCTGGCGGCATGGCGGGCGGCGAGTTCCTTGTCGAGGTCGACCTCGGGTCCCCTCGCCTGGCGTCCGATCGGAGTGTCGATGAGTCCGGGAAGGATGGCATTCGCTCGGATGCCGCGTTTGGCGTAAGTGAGCGCGAGCGAGATCGTCAGCTGATTCACCGCTGCCTTGCTGGCGTTGTACACCGGGTACACGTATCCCGTGTCACGAATGCTGGCCAACGATGACACGTTGACGATCGAGCCCTTCCCGCGGGCGAGCATGTGGGGCAGGGCGTGGCGGATGGTGAGGTAGCAGCTGGTGGCATTAAGCGCCATTCCCTTGTCCCAGCCGGCCCGATCGAGGTCGACGATTTCGCCTGGAATTGTGACACCGACGTTGTTGTGCACCGCCAGCGGCGGCTCCCATTCGGCGGCTATCGCCGAGTAGGCGCGGACCACGTCGTCCTCCGAGGTGACGTCCGCCTGGACGCTGAGTGCCGTCCCGCCTTCGCCGATGATTTGCTGGGTGACGACGTCGGCGGCGTGACCGTCGACATCGATGCAGGCGACCCCCGCACCGGCTCGGGCGAAAGTCATCGCCGCCGCTTGACCATTACTCAGGCTGTCGGCGCGGGACCCGGCACCGAATACGGCGACGACGATGCCGTCGAGTTCACCGGCAGCGGAGGACGAGCGGCTCGCTTCCTCGTGTCGCACCGAGCTGCTGCCAGGTGCTTCGGGTGAGACGTGTTGTGACACTGTATTTCTCCTGTGGGATGGAGCGATCACGCGTAGGGACAGAAAATTAGAACCAGCTGTGCAGTCGTGGCTCGCGGCCGAGTTCTGTTGCGATTGACCGAATTTGCCGAATCATGAGACCAATGTCGGACCCTAACGACACCATACGGAATCCTTGATCGCGTCGAGTAATTGCTTCTTCGGTGCTGCGTGCGACGAGGCCGGCGTGAATGCCGCGTGCTCCGGCCCGCTCTAGGATGTCGAGATTGATCTCCGCAACGCCGGGCCCTTCCCATTCGCCGACAGCCCCGCGGCTCGCCGACATATCTCCGGGACCTAGGAAAATAGCTTCAGTCTGGGCGACCGACAAGATCGAGTCGAGATTGTCATAAGCTTCTTGGGTCTCGATCATCGGCAAGAACATAAGTTCGTCGTTGGCAGACTTCACATAGTTTTCCAACTCCAGGCCCCAGGTGACGCTGCGTTCACCGCCGATGCCCCGTCGCCCGATAGGTGGGTAGTAAATGTGCTGTCGGACGGATTCGACCTGGGCGGCGTTGTTGATGAGCGGAACGATCAACCCGTGGGCGCCTACATCGAGTGCCCGTTTGATCGGTTCGAGGGCTTGGGTGGGGGGTCGGACGAAGACAGACAGTTGGCTACCGCGTGCTGCGGCGAGATGGCTCTGAATGTCTTTGTAATTCAGGTAGCCATGTTCCATGTCGATGCAGATCCAGTCCAGCCCCAGGACTGCAGCAACTTCGGTTACGGCGGCGGCTTCCGAGGTGACCCACATCCCGTAGGCGGTTTCGTTTGCGGCAAGTCTGGCTCGCAGAGCTTCATTCATGGTTCTTGTCCTGTGAATAGGCTTAGTGTTCGGCGGTCACCGATGTGGGAAGTGCGCAGAATTCGAGCAGTTGTCGATTGAACTCGACTGCCTCGCTGACATGTGGTTGGTGTCCGCTATTCTCGAAAATCGTTAAGCGGCTGATGGGAATCTGGTTCGCAACCCACTCCATCCCTTCCGAATGGTAATAATTTGTGAACCGAGAGGTCACAACCCAGGTGGGAACAGGAATTCGCGGTAGGACGTCACGCCAATCAGAGACGAAGTGGTTGAGGAAAAGTCTAGAAACCGCAGCGTGATCGAAGGTCGCCCAAGGTTCTTCCGCCATGGCTGAGCCGGGAGGCAGTGGGGGTTCTTGGTCTTCGTTGCTCCATTTGATACGGAAATTTACACAGTCATCGACATTACTCCAGTTCACGCCTTTGACGCCCCAGTGCCAGTCTTCGTCGTTGACTATCTTCGGCGACTGATCAATATAGACAAAGCGCTCGATCCGATCAGAGCCGGAGATCATGAACATCGCGAGCGATACCGACACTCCCATGGAATGCCCCACCAGGGTCACCTGATCGAGATCCAGCGCCGAAATCAATTCGCGGACGTCCTGACCCATACGTGCGATCGTTTGTCCGTGCAGCGGTTTCTGGGAGTCGCCGTGACCCCGAAGGTCGAGTGCTATTACTCGATGACCGGCAGCCATAAGCGCCTCACGTTGATACTCCCAGTGTCCTCGTCGACAACCGTAACCATGCAGGAAGAGGAAGGCGCGGCCGACGCCTTCATCGTCGTAGATCAACTCAACATCGTCGGACGTAATGAACGACAATCCGTGTCCTGACACCTGACCTCCTTCTAAGGGATTGAGATAAACGGACGAATGCACTCTGCTCCGATGCCGTGGAGCACGAACCTCTGTCACGGTGTAGCTATATGTTCAGCAGTCCTGCAGCGACGAATCCGCCGTCGACTGGCAGGGTATGTCCGGTGATATAACCGGCCTGTTCTGAAGTGAGAAACCCAACGGCGAAAGCGATTTCCTCAGGGTTGCCATACCGCCGCAACGGAATGTGGCTGTAATAAGACTTTCGAGTTTCTTCGCTGTGCGTCACATGGGCGAGAGGCGTCTCGATGGGACCGGGTGCAACAGCGTTTGCCGTGATACCCGCATGCCCGAGTTCGACGGCAAATTGGCGGGTCAAAGCGTCGACGCCGGCTTTAGCTGACCCATATGCGGTGCGGCCGACGCCGGCCCGGATCCCGCTGATCGAGCTGACGTTGACGATCCGCCCCCACCTGTGCTCGGCCATCATCTTCGCCGCCCGTTGGCTGCATCGGAAAGCCCCAGTCAGGTTGATGTTCAACGTTTTTTCCCATACGTCATCGGGAAACGACAAAATATCGTGCACTTGTGAAATGCCCGCGTTGTTCACGAGAATGTCGCATCGGCCATGATTTATAGCGAGATCGTCGAAAGTCGACCGGATCGATTCCTTGTCCCCGATGTCTATGTGCTGAGGTTCGGCGCTGTAAGACTGGGCGTTCAGCGCAGTTGCAACCTGTTCTGCGCTTGAAATATCGCGATCTGCGACGATGATGTGGTGTCCGGCACTTGCGAGAACTTCGGCGCACGCAGCACCGATTCCGGAGCCCGCACCCGTGATTACTGCTATGCGGGTATCCATTGTTTCCTCCATCTGAGCCGTCAGACGGTTTCGGTGATGGGCCGGTCGACCCAGCTCATCAGGTCGCGCAGCTTCTTGCCGGTGACCTCGATGGGGTGCTCGGCGTTGGCCTTGCGCAGGCCCTCGAGTTCGGTGTTGCCGTTCTCGACGTTGGCGACGAGGCGGCGAGTGAACTCACCCGACTGGATGTCGGCCAGGATCGCCTTCATGCGCTCCTTGGTGCCGGCGTCGATGACGCGCGGGCCGGAGAGGTAGCCACCGAACTCCGCGGTGTCGGACACCGAGTAGTTCATGCGGGCGATGCCACCCTCGTACATGAGGTCGACGATGAGCTTGAGCTCGTGCAGCACCTCGAAGTACGCCATCTCGGGCGCGTAGCCGGCCTCGACCATGACCTCGAAACCGGTCTTGACCAGTTCCTCGGTGCCGCCGCAGAGCACGGCCTGCTCGCCGAAGAGGTCCGTCTCGGTCTCTTCCTTGAACGTGGTCTTGATGACGCCGGCGCGGGTGCCGCCGATGCCCTTGGCGTAGGACAGCGCGAGGGCCTGCCCCTCACCCTTCGGGTCCTGGTCGATCGCGATGAGCGCGGGAACACCCTTGCCGTCGACGAACTGACGACGCACCAGGTGGCCGGGGCCCTTGGGGGCGACCATGCCGACGGTGACGAACTCCGGAGCCTTGATCAGGTCGAAGTGGATGTTGAGGCCGTGTCCGAAGAACAGCGCGTCGCCGTCCTTCAGGTTGGGCTCGATGTCGTTCGTGAAGATCGACGCCTGCGCGGTGTCGGGTGCGAGCACCATGATCACGTCGGCCCACTCGGAGACCTCGGCCGGTGTGCCGACGGTCAGGCCCTGCTCCTCGGCCTTCGCGCGGGACTTCGAGCCTTCCTTGAGGCCGATACGCACATCGACGCCCGAGTCGCGCAGGCTCAGCGAGTGCGCGTGGCCCTGGCTTCCGTAACCGATCACAGCGACCTTACGGCCCTGGATGATCGACAGATCGGCATCGTCGTCGTAGAACATCTCGACTGTCATCTTGCTGGATTCCGCGTTGGACACTTTGCTGCTTTCTCTCACTGTGGTGGGCCGGTCCGATGGGACCGGTCCCTTGTTGGAAATGGTGGGGTATGAGGGGTGGTCGGCCGAACACCTCGACGAGCTGAAAGCTCTCAGTCGCTGAGTATTCCGGCGGCGAGGAAACCGCCGTCGACGGGAACGACGTGGCCGTTGATGTAGGCCGCTGCCTCGGAGGCGAGGAAGCCGACGGCCGCGGCCACCTCGTCGGGGGTGCCGTAGCGGTGTGCGGGGAGGTGGTTGTTGTACGCCTCGCGCATCGCTTCGGTGTGCACTTCACGCGAGAGTGACGTTTCGATCGGGCCGGGGGCCACGGCGTTGGCGGTGATGCCGCGGGGTGCGAGTTCGACGGCCATCTGTTTGGTCAATGCGATGAGCGCGGCCTTGGAGGTTCCGTAGGCAGCGCGGCCGGTACCGGCCCGGATCCCGCTGGTGGACGCGATATTGATGATGCGTCCCCACTCGTGGTCGAGCATCAGCCGGGCAGCGTGCTGGCCGCACCGGAATGCCCCGGTGACGTTGATGTTCAAGGTGGCCAGCCAGTGATCGTCGGGGTAGTCGACGAACGGGTAGGTGCTGGCGATGCCGGCGTTGTTGACCAGGATGTCGCAACGCCCGTAGGTGTCGGTCAGCCAGGCGAATCCCTGGGCGATCGATTCGCGGTCGCCGACGTCGAGGCGGAGGGCTTCGGCGACGGTGCCGCGGTCTGCGAGGGTCTTCGCGAGCTGGTTGGCGGCCTCGTAGTTGAGATCGCCCAGGATCACGTGGTTGCCCTGAGTGGCAAGGTGTTCGGCGATGGCCGCGCCGATGCCGGCGGCGGCTCCGGTGACGAGCGCGATGCGTTTGTTCATTGCCTATCTCTGTTCTGTGTGTCAGGTCGACGGTCGAGGGAAGAGTCAGAGCGACTGCTCGAGTGCTTGGGAGCGGGTGCGGCGCGCATCGACCACCATGACGATTGCAGCAGCGACGAGGATGCCGACACCGACGATCCAGAATCCGGATGCGGTGTTACCTTCGGTGGCGACCAGGCCGATGAGCAGGGGTCCGACCAGCCCGCCGAAATTGCCGCACAGGTTCACGAATCCCACCGAGGCTCCCGCCTGATTACGGGGCACGATCTGCATCACCCAGGTCCACCACAGGGCCAGGGCCGCGTAGATCGAGCCGGCAGACAGCACTAGCATCGCGAAACTGAAGGCCACTCCCAGATCGATGAAGTGCTGGGCGAGCATCGCTGTTCCACTGAGTCCGATACACGGGGCGATGAAATAGCCCAAGGAGCGGCCGGTGGTGACAGCGGTCTTGGTGACGACATACATTGCGACGGTTCCGCACAGGAACGGGATGGCAGTGAGCAATCCGACCATCAGCGACCCTTCACCGGTGAGGTCGCCGATCACGGTGGGCAGCCACAAGGTCAGCGCATAGATACCCATCGCCCAGAAGAAATACACCAGCGCCAACAGCCACACGGTCGGGCGGGCGAATACCTGCAACAAGGTTGATTCGTCGGCGGTTTCGACAGTCCGGGTGGCAATAATGTAGTCGCGTTCATCCTCGCTCAGGCGAGGATTGTCCTCGGGGCGCTCGGTGACGGCGAAGTGCAGCCAGACAGCGACGAGGATCGCCGGGATGGCCTGGATGATGAACATCGCTCGCCAATTGGCTAGATCGATCAGCCAGCCAGACAGCGGTGCCATCACTGCCGCCGACAGCGGCACCGTGTACATGGTCAAGGCAACCGCGAGTCCGCGTTCCCGGGAGGGAAACCAGCTGATGAACATGACCGCGAAAGCAGGGAAAATCGCACCTTCGGCCAGTCCCAGCACGACGCGGGCAGCCAGGAGCACCGGGTAGTTGTGCACGACTCCGGTCAGGCCGGCCGCCAGGCCGATGATCACCATGCAGACCACGATGATGGTTTTGGCGTGGCCCCTGTTCGCCCAGGCTCCGGCGGGCATGCCACTGAGGACGTATCCCCAGAAGAAGGCCGAGAACACCACACCCATCGCAGCGGCGCTGAGCTGAAGTTCTTCCGCCAGGTGGGGGGACGCGACGCTGATGTTGGTGCGATCCATGAAACAGATGAAGTAGGTCACGAACAACGGCACACCAACCCGTGACCAGCGGGCCTGCCGGAAGTCGATTCGGGGTGGCTGTTCATTCACCATCGTCTTCGTCATTGGTTGCGGGTCCTGTCTGTGATCGAAGCAAAACAGCGTGTGAGCGGGGAGCGGATACAACGAACGCTGAGCTCGTGACCTCGGTCACGATGTCGAAGCAACTGTGAGCCCGCGTGCCCCGAGGCGTCAACCAAGTCCACAAAAGCCCAGCAAAATGGTCCACATAACGGAATAGTTGACTGAGACCACGGTCACTCCTATCGTGCAATAAGTGCTGATAGGTACTTTCAACACAAAATCGCATTCCACAACTCACTTCTAGGGATTCCATGATGCGGAACGATTCCCCCGCTTCGGCCGCAGCCGACCGACAGCCGACCACCGGAACGCAAAGTGTTCGCCGAGCCCTCAACTTGTTGTCGATGGTCGCCGGGCACGAACGGATGGGCGGGCTCTCGCTGGCGGAGTTGGCCTCCGAGAGCGGGTTGAGTAAGCCCACGGTGCATAGACTCCTCGCGGAATTGGTGAGCAGTTGCTATCTCGAGCAGTCCGAGGACCGTAAGTATCGGCTCGGGTCGGAGGCCTACATCATCGGCAGCGCCGCCGAGCGCCGGCACGGGCTGCAGCAGCAGGCATTGGCATCGGTGGTGCGGCTCGCGCAGGTCTCCGAGGACGCGGCGTTCATCTCGGTGCGCCGCGGAACGCACTCGGTCTGCCTGCACCGCGAGGAAGGGACCTGGCCGATTCGCAGCCACGTGCTGCAGGCAGGGGACCGGTATCCGCTCGGCGTCGGTGCGCATGGAATGGCGCTGCTGGCTGCGATGCCGCCGCAGGAGGCCTCCGCCGTCACCGCAGCCAATGCGGCAGAGCTCGCGGAGAACTACCCCAACCTCACCCCGGACTGGATTCTGGAGCAGGCCGAGCTCGTCCGCCGGCGCGGCGGTGTCGCGGTCAACGAAGGCACCGTGGTTCCCGAGTCGTGGGCCATCGGCATCGCGGTCCCCGACGCCAGTGGCGAACCGGCGATGGCACTGAGCATCGCAGCCATCAGCTCACGTCTGGGTCCTGACCGGCAGGCGCGGCTGGCGATCCTGCTCAAGGAAGAAGCCGCCCGCCTGGCACCGACTCTGCGCCGCAGCGAAGCGCCAAAGCTGCACGCAAAAATCTGAAATGCCCTACAAGCAAACCAGTTTCACATTAATCGTTGGAGGAAACGCATGACCAGTCGAACATCCATCATCGGATGGGGGCACTCGAAGTTCGGCAGACTCGACGAACCCGATGTCACCGCCCTGATCGGCTCGGTGGTCCCGCAAGCGCTGGCGCACGCACAGGTCACGGCAGACGAGGTCGACGGCCTGTTCGTCGGCGTCTACAACAACGGTTTCTCCGATCAGGACTTTCAGGCTTCGCTGGTCTCCCTCACCAACCCCGAATTCCAGTTCACCCCCGCGATGCGGGTGGAGAACGCCTGCGGGACCGGCAGCGCCGCGGTCTACGCGGCATGCGACTTCATCGATTCGGGCCGCGGCGATGTGGCGGTGGTCATCGGCGCCGAGAAGATGACCGGCGTCGACACCCCACGCGCCGGGGAGATCCTGTTGTCGGGCTGCTATCGGCCCGAGGAGTCGAATGTCTCCGGCGGGTTCGCCGGTGTCTTCGCCGGCATCGCGAGCGCATACGCCGACCGCTATGGCGATCCCAGTGCGGCCATGGCGGCCATCGCCGCGAAGAATCACCACAATGGCATGACCAACCCCTACGCTCAGTTACACAAAGACCTCAGCTTCGAATTCTGCAACGAAGTCTCGGACAAGAACCCCTACGTGGCGGCTCCACTGCGCCGCACCGACTGCTCGCTGATCTCCGATGGCGCGGTCGCACTGGTGATCACCAGCGCCGACCGTGCGAGGACCGCACCACGGCGAGTGTCGTTCCGTGCCCGCGCGCACGCCAACGACTTCCTGCCGTTGTCGCGGCGCGATCCGATCGAGTTCGCCGGTGCCCGCCGAGCCTGGAATCAGGCACTCGAACAGGCCGCGACAGCCACCACTGATCTGGACTTCATCGAAACCCACGACTGCTTCACCATCGCCGAACTCATCCACTACGAAGTCTTCGGGCTGGCCGAACGCGGCCACGGCCACGAGGTGGTCGACGAGGGCCTCGCCCTGCCCGACGGAAAGTTGCCGATCAACCGGTCCGGAGGCCTGAAAGCCAAGGGACACCCGATCGGAGCCACCGGCGTGTCCATGCACGCCATCGCTGCCATGCAGCTCACCGGCGAAGCCGGCACTTTCCAGCTGCCCACCGCAGACCTCGGCGGCATCTTCAACATGGGTGGCACAGCGGTCACCAACTACGCATCCATCCTCGAGAGGTGGTAACCGCCATGACCACAGAGACCGCACCATCGCCGGCCAACCGGCAGCGCACCACCAATCTGGCGACCTTCCTCACCCAGACCGCCGCCCGGCTACCCGATCGACCTGCGATCATTCGGGGCGAGCACACCTGGACGTGGTCACAGCTCAACGCACGCGTCAACGCGTTGGCCGCGGCGATGCGAGAGCATGGAGTCGGTCCCGGCTCCAAGGTCCTGTTGCACAGCGCGAACTGCATGGACTCGCTCACCGTCCTCTACGCCACCTGGCGGGTGGGCGCGATCATCGTGCCCACCAACTACAAACTGCTTCCCGACGACGTCGTCCCCCTGGCCGAGCTCGTCGCCCCGGATCTGGTGATCATCCACGCGTCGAGCGACGACCACGCCCGCGCGCTGTCGGACTACGAAATCTGGTCGATCGGCGACGAAGGAGAGACCGCCGAGTTCGCCAGCGCGCACGTGTCACAGATGATCGAGAAGCACACCGGCCGCGGCAATGTCACCGTCGATGAACCCGTCTACGTGAACTCGCCGGCGTGGTACTTCTTCACCTCCGGCACCAGCGGCCGTCCGAAAGCGGCGGTACTCGAGCACGATCAGATGGCATTCGTCGTCACCAACCACATCTGCGACCTGATGCCCAACCTGACCGACCGCGACGCCACGCTCGTGCTGGCGCCGCTCTCACACGGCGCAGGTGTCCACGCTCTGACTCATGTCGCTCGCGGCGCCGCGGTCGTGCTCACCACCAGCGACACCCTCAACCCCGCCGAGGCCTGGGAGCTCATCGACCGGCACTCGGTGTCGACGATGTTCACCGTGCCCACCATCTTGAACAAGCTGGTTCAGACCGCCCCGGCCGATCATGCTCCCGATAACAGCAGCCTGCGCTACGTGGTCTACGCCGGCGCACCGATGTCGTCGCGGGATCAGCGCGTCGCCCTCGACACTCTCGGCACAGTACTCGTGCAGTACTACGGACTGTGCGAGGTCACCGGCAACATCACCGTCCTGCCTCCGGAGTTGCACGGCACCACCGCCGAACCCGACGGAATCCCGACTGCCGGTTACGTGCGTACCGGTATGACGATCAGCATTCAGGACGACGCCGGCCGCGAACTCGAGCCCGGCCAGCGCGGCGAGATCTGTGCCTGCGGGCCAGCGGTGTTCGCGGGCTATCTCAACAACCCGGAGGCAAACGGCAAGGCTTTCCGTAACGGCTGGTTCCGGACCGGGGATCTCGGCTATCTCGATCCGACCGGGCTGCTCTACATTACCGGTCGCGCCTCGGACATGTTCATCTCCGGTGGTTCCAACATCGATCCACGTGAGGTCGAAGAGAAACTGCTCAAGCATCCCGATGTCGTCGCCGCCGGTGTCGTCGGCGCACCCGACGACACGTGGGGAGAGGTCGGCTACGCCTTGTGCGTCAGGCGCCCGGACTCGTCGCTGACCGCCGACGAGCTGCTGAGCTGGTGCCGAGAGAACATGGTGCGCTACAAGATTCCGAAGCGGATCGAGTTCGCCACCGTGCTTCCGACTTCGGGGTACGGCAAGGTCACCACGGCCCTGCTCGAGGAGGAATTCCGCAAGCGCAACTCCTGGCCGAGCGAGGCCTGACCATGACAACCCTCACAGACCGAGTGCTGCCCGAGGTTCGCTACCTGACCCAACCCGGGACACCGCTGCCCCAACGGATCGACGCGTATCCGACCACCCTCCATCCGATCAGCGTCGAACTGCCCGCCGGAACCCCACTGCTGGAAGCGTTGCGGCAGGACGTATTCGAGCAGGGATACAGCAGCGCGTTCGGCGAACTGCGGGGCGGGACGTTCACCTCGTTCGACTACTACATCCCGGCGGTCTGCCAGGCCGGCACCAGCGTCGCGACGTTCAGCGACCCGATCACGGGCCGTAGCCCGGCCACGTTCATGCGCGGCGGACTGACGATCGGGCTGCGGGACGGTGAGGTCTTCACCCACTGCCACGCCCAGTTCGTCGACGCCGACGGGATCATGCGCGCCGGACACCTCATCCCGGAGTCGGTCATTGTCGGTGCCGGGGTGACCGCCGACCTGTACGCCAGCCGTGACGTGGCGATGACCGTTTTACCCGACACCGAGATCAACTTTTCGGTGTTCCAGCCGCAGCCCGCCGCCCCCATGAAACCGGCGGTCAACGCATCCGGTGGCTTGCGCTCAGTCGTCGCCCGGGTCCACCCCAACATCGACATCATCGAAGCGATCGAGAATCTTGCTGAAGAGCACGGTTTCGAGACCGCGGTGATCCGGGGCAAGATCGGTTCCTTCATCGGTGCCACCTTGGTCCAGGGCGACCAGCTCGTCAGCGCCCCGGGGCCCGCCGTTGAGGTCATGTACCTCGACGGAGGAGTTCGCCGCGATGAAACCGGCACTATCCGAGCCGAACTGACCTGCGCTGCTGCAGCTGTCGACGGGAACGTCTACAGCGGCGCACTCGTCCGGGGACACAATCCCATCGCCATGACATTCGAACTCGCCCTGTCCGAACCAGCGGAAGCCACCCAGTGATTACCGACTCCACTGCGATCGACCGGCTCATCGACAGCCTCCCTGCCCAGATCATCACCACCGATCCCGACGTCGTCGCTAGCTACGCCGCAGATCAATCGCAGTTCACCGATCGCGCACTGCCCGTCGCGGTGGCAATGCCCCGGACCACCGAGGAAGTCGCGGCCTGTGTTCGCGTAGCCCACGCCCACGGCGTCGCAATAGTGCCCCGCGGCGCCGGCAGCGGGCTCAGCGGCGGGGCGAACACACCAGCCGACGCGATCGTGCTGAGCCTGCACCGCATGACCGCCATCCGCGAACTCGACACCGACAACCGTATCGTCGTCGTCGAGCCGGGCGTCATCACCGCCGAACTCCGCAACTACGTCAGCAAGGCCGGTCTGTATTACCCGCCCGACCCCGGAAGTGTGGACTTCTGCACGATCGGCGGCAATGTCGCCACCAACGCCGGCGGCATGTGCTGCGTCAAATACGGTGTCACCGGCGATTTCGTTCTTGCGCTCGAATGCGTGCTCGCCGACGGGCGCATCGTGCGAACCGGGCGGCGAACGGTGAAAGGTACCGCCGGCTACGACCTCACCAGCCTTCTCGTCGGATCCGAGGGAACCCTCGCGATCATCACCGAGATCACGCTGCGACTACTCCCGGCTCCGCGCCAGCCGCAGACCCTTGTGGCATCGTTTTCCACCCTCGACGGTGCGGGCAAAGCGGTCAGGGCGATCTCCGGTGCCGGAATCACCCCCTCCATGCTGGAAATTCTCGACCGCACCACCGTCAAGGCAGTCGATGACATGACCAAAATGGGTATCGGCGACGACACGGCCGCGCTGCTGCTCATTCAGCATGATGGAGTCGATGCGCCCAACGTGCTCGCCGACATCGAACAGCACTGCACGAGCCACGGCGCCGGCGAGATCGTTGTCAGTTCCGACCCAACCGAAGCGGAGATGCTGCTCGAAGCGCGGCGTCAAGCCCTACCCGCCCTCGAACGGTTCGGTGACTGGTTACTCGACGACGTCTGCGTACCGTGCTCACGCATCACCGATCTCATCGCGGCGATCGAGCAGATCGCGCAGCAGACCGGACTGACGATCGGAGTGTTCGGCCACGCCGGGGACGGCAACCTTCACCCCACCGTCATCTACGACAAGACTGATGCCGCCAGCCGTGATGCCGCGCTGGAAGCGTTCAATGCGATCACCCAGAAGGCCCTCGAGCTAGGGGGAACCATCACCGGTGAACATGGTGTCGGTCGTCTGAAGGCCGGGTGGCTGCGCAAGGAACTCGATCCCGTGAACATCGAGGTCCATCGAGCGGTCAAACACGCCTTCGATCCCACCGCAGTTCTGAATCCTGCTGCCGTACTGCACATCCGCGGTTGAAGCACCAGACCTGACCACCCACGTCGAAGCGCCGTCGCCCCCCACATCGGTGTCGCACCGAACCAACACTTCGCAAGGACATCATGATCCTCAACCTCGATGACGCACGGACGCCTGCCATCGCACCGGACGCCTGGATAGCACCGACCGCCGTCGTGGTCGGTGCCGTCACCATCGGATCCGAATCCGGAATCTGGTACAACGCCGTGATCCGGGCCGACGACGAAACAGTCACCATCGGATCGGGAACGAACGTGCAGGACGGGTGTGCGATCCACGCCGACCCAGGCAGTCCCGCCACCATCGGTGACGGTGTCTCGATCGGCCACAACGCCATCGTCCACGGATGCACAATCAGCGACAACGTCCTCATCGGCATGGGCGCAGTCATTATGAATGACGCCGAGATAGGGGAGGACAGCCTTGTCGCCGCCGGCGCCCTGGTGCCCGAACGAACCGTCGTGCCACCCCGATCATTGGTCGCTGGAGTGCCGGCCAAGGTCCGACGCCCCCTCACCGATGAGGAAGTCGACAACATTCGGGCGAACGCAGCGAACTACATGACCCGCCGCACAACTCACGCGAACGCTAAGTCACGGTAATAGTCGGCCGGTCACGAGTCGCGCGCAGCAGCGGTAGATGTCTGTCTGCTCAGGTCGCCGATCACAATGATCAGTCACGTCGGTCCATCATCGTGATCGGCGGCGGCCGCCGCCTGCCCGGCATCGGTTCCCGACAAGGCCGGAGCGATCATCACCAATGCCGAGTAGGTCTCCGCTACTCTGGTGCACAACGGCTCCGTCCACCTCCACCCGAGATGCGGCCTGATTGAATTCTTCACCCGCCCTGTGCGGTTAAAAGGTGCGTCAGGTACGCCAGGTCTTGCTCCGGCGGTAATCCGCGGCAGTGCGTGACAGATGCGACCCGTTGCTTGCTGGGGCGCTCTGAGTGTCGGGTAACCGACCCGATCTGACGTCTTCCTCGGTGCCCGCGGTCAGAAGACCCATTGTTTGGCCCAGGTCTGGCGCGGGCCAGACCGCATCGCCGGGAACACAGGTCAGCAGGTTCGATTCACTTCGATCGTGGTGATGCAATTCTGCACATCCCCATTGCAGGTTAGGTGATTCCACGATCATCCATACGCGGGCACACTGATTACCGTTCCCGGCGGAGAGCGACGCGAAGCGCCATGATCCCCGGGGTTCATCCACGAGCCGTTTGTTCGAATCGATGCCCCAGGTGGGTTTTCTCGGCCCCGTGCGTGGAATGTCGGCTATCACACCGCTAGGAGTACACGATGAGCAAGATCGCTTTCCTCGGGCTCGGTAACATGGGCTTGGGTATGGCCACGAATCTGGTGCGCAACGGCCACACGGTCATCGGATTCGACCCCTCCCCGGCGGCAGCGGAGGAGGCAGCATCACACGGAATCGACTCTGCTGCATCTCCTGTAGACGCAGCGGAGCGTGCCGACGTGATCATCACCATGCTGCCCAGCGGCAAGTATGTACTCGACGTCTACGCCGATCTGGTCCCGGCCGCAGCGCAGGGAACCCTCTTCCTCGACTGCTCGACGATCGATGTCGCCGACGCGCGGGCAGCAGCTGAACTGGCCGTCGGCGCCGGGCATCGTGCGGTGGACGCACCGGTGTCCGGAGGAACCGTCGCCGCCGACGGCGGGACGCTCACCTTCATGGTCGGCGGCCCGGCCGACGCGGTGGACCAGGCCAGCTCGCTCCTGGACGCCATGGGGTCCCGCATCGTCCGATGCGGTGACTCCGGAGCAGGTCAGGCCGCGAAGATCTGCAACAACATGATCCTGGGGATCTCCATGATCGCCGTCAGCGAAGCATTCGCGCTGGGCGCGCAGCTGGGCCTGACCGACCAGGCCCTGTTCGACGTCTCGTCGACCGCGTCCGGTCAGTGCTGGGCGTTGACCACGAACTGCCCGGTTCCCGGACCGGTTCCCACCAGCCCCGCCAACCGCGACTACGCCGGCGGGTTCGCGAGCGCGTTGATGCTCAAGGACCTTCGACTCGCGCAGGCCGCCGCGGCGGACAACGACGTCGACACGGCGCTCGGACGGCGCGCAACCGAACTCTACGAACAGTTCGTCGCCCACGATGGTCCCGGTCGTGACTTCTCTGCGATTGTGACGGCCATCCGTGCCGGTGCATACGACGCGCAGGAACAACAGTCGTAGCCCTCCCACGTAGACCTCGCCCCGTGCCGCGGCACCGGGTGTGAGGCGCTGCTCGATGTGAAAGGAATTCGTTGTGCGCATCATTCTGACAGGGCCGCCGGGAGCCGGTAAAGGCACTCAGGCGCAGTTGCTTTCGACGGCGCTGCAGCTCCCCCATATCTCGACTGGTGACCTGTTCCGTTCCCATATCGCGCAGGGCACGGAACTCGGGCAGACGGCGAAATCGTTCCTCGACGCCGGCGAACTGGTCCCGGACGAGGTCACCATCGGGATGGTGGCGGAGCGCCTCGCTGCCGGCGACACGGGCACGGGATTCATTCTGGACGGCTTCCCCCGCACCGTGGCCCAGGCGACCGCGCTCGATGAGCTCCTCGGCCGGCAGCTGAGCCAGATCGACGCCGTCCTGGATTTCTCGATAGCGGACGATGCAGTCGTCGAACGGATGCTGGCCCGTGGCCGCGCCGACGACACCGAGGACGTCATTCGTCGACGTCTGCGGGTCTATCACGACGAGACCCGACCGCTGCTCGACTACTACTCTCCGCTTCTTCTGTCGGTCGATGCAGAAGGTGAGGTCGACGAGGTCTACGCCCACGCGATCGGCGCGCTGTCCGAGCGCGGAAGCGTCGCTCCGTCCACCTGAACGCTGTTCCCTGCATCCCAGCAGAGCCATCCATATATCAAGGAGATTCCGACATGACCTCCACACAAACCTCACTCGCTGAGCTCCACATTCCCGAGGCCCGCGACTATCCCATGTTCGTCGACGGGGCCTGGGTGGACGCCATTTCCGGTCAGTGGAGTGAGGTGACCACCCCGATTCTGCGTGAGCACGTGATCGGCCGTGTCCCGTCCTCGGGCACTGAGGACGTCGATCGCGCGGTGCGTGCTGCGCAGAAAGCCTTCCCTCGGTGGCGGTCTCAGCACTTCACGGCGCGAGGCCGGATCCTGAGCCAGATCGCCGACGCCATCGATGCGCGCGCGGAGGAACTGGCTCGCCTCACCGCCCTCGACACCGGCAACGCGCTGCGCACCCAGGCGCGTCCCGAGGTTACGACCCTGGCGAACCTGTTCCGGTACTTCGCCGGTGTCGCCGGCGAGATCAAGGGCACGGTTCTGCCCGCCGGTGACGATCAGCTTCAGTACTCCCGGCAGGAGCCGCTCGGCGTCATCGGATGCATCCTGCCCTGGAATTCACCGCTGATGATCGCCGGATTCAAGATCCCCGCCGCCCTCGTTGCCGGGAACACCGTCGTGGTCAAGGCGGCCGAGGCGGCCCCGCTGAGCGTGCTGCTCCTCGCCGAGATCTGCGCCGAGTTCCTGCCCGCCGGTGTGCTCAACGTCATCACCGGATCCGGCAGGGTCGCCGGCGAAGCACTGGTCCAGCACCCCGACGTCGACAAGATCTCCTTCACCGGCTCGACCGAGGTGGGGCGTCATGTTGCCCGCGAGGCCGGTGGCCGTCTCGCACACGTCTCCCTCGAACTCGGCGGCAAGAATCCCTCCATTGTCTTCCCCGACGTGGACATCGACGACGACTTCATCAACCAGCTGCTCCTGTCGACCCGAGTGCACCGGCAGGGCCAGAGCTGCACCGCCGGTTCCCGGTTGTTCCTGCACCAGGACGTCTACGACGAGGTCCTCGGCCGGCTCGTCACCACCCTGGCCGGGCTGAAGGTCGGGAACCCATTGGACGAGGCGACGGACATGGGCGCCATCGTCAACGACAAGCAGTTCGCCTCGGTCTGTGGGTTCCTCGACGACGGCCTCAGCTCGACCAAGGTCGCCACCGTCCTCGACGGCTCACCGGACAAGCTCGGCAACTCCGACGGCTACTACATGGGACCGACCGTGTTCTCCGGCGCCGACAACTCCTGGCGCCTGTCCCGGGAGGAGATCTTCGGACCCGCGCTCGTCGCGATCCCGTGGAACGACCACTCCGACGTCATCGAGATGGCCAACGATTCGCACTACGGTCTGGCCGCATACGTGTGGACACACAACCTAGATCTGGCGCTGTCCACCGCCCACGCCCTCGAAACCGGGTGGGTGCAGGTCAACCAGGGCGGCGGGCAGATGGTCGGCCAGTCCTACGGCGGATACAAGCAGAGTGGCCTCGGCCGCGAAGTGTCGCTCGAGGGCATGATCGCCGGCTTCACCCAGACCAAGCAGGTCAACGTGCGCCTGCGCACACTCTGAGAAGGGAGCACACCATGACCGTCGGACCACTGAACGACATCCTCGTGCTCGACCTCTCCCGCGCTTTGGCGGGACCCATCGCCGCGATGATGCTCGGTGACCTCGGCGCCCGCGTCATCAAGGTCGAAGCCCCGGGCACCGGCGACGACTCCCGCACCTGGGGACCGCCGTTCGTCGGGCCGGCCGACGACCCGCAGTCGTCGTACTTCATGTCGGCGAACCGGAACAAGGAATCGATCGTGCTCGACCTCAAATCCGAGCACGGCAAGGGTGCACTCCGCCGCCTGATCCGGCGCGCGGACGTACTGATCGAGAACCTGCGGCCAGGCGCGTTCGACCGGCTGGGATTTCCGGTCGACGTCCTCGAAGAGCTCAACCCGCGGCTGATCACGTTGTCGATCACCGGCTTCGGGCACGACGGGCCTGAAGGGTCCCGCGCGGGCTACGACCAGATCGCTCAGGGCGAGGCCGGGCTGATGTCGGTGACCGGTGACCCCGACGGTGAGCCGACGCGGATCGGAGTCCCGATCGCCGACGTCCTCGCCGGTGTCCACGGCGCCACGGGTGTGTCGGCCGCGCTGGCATCGAGGGAAAAGACCGGCAAGGGCATGGTGGTGCGGACGTCCCTGTTGGCCGCCGCGGTCAGCGCCCACACCTTCCAGGGCACCAAGTGGACGGTCGGTGGACAGGTCGCGCAGCGGTCAGGCAACCATCACCCGCAGATCGCACCGTACGGAAGCTTCCGCTGCGCCGACGGCTACGTTCAGATCGCGGTCGGCAGCGAGGCGATCTGGGCGAAGTTCGCACCGGTGGCCGGTCTGTCGGCCCAGGATCCGCGGTTCGCGGTCAACCGGGACCGGGTCGCGGCGCGGGAGGCGTTGATCGCCGCGATCGAGGCCGATTTCGCCGGCCGCACGCGGGTCGATGTCCTCGCCGCGCTCGAGGCCGCGGGTGTTCCGGCGGGGTCGATCCGCACGATCGACGAGGTCTACGAGTGGGAGCAGACCCGCAGCCAGGGACTACTCCTCGAGGTCGAGCATCCGGTGGTGGGACCCGTCCGGTTGCCGGGTCCGTCCCTGCGGATGGAAACGGCCGACGGTGCGTCGTTGGTGCGGTCCGCGCATGCTGCCCCGCCGGTACTCGGACAACACACCGAACAGATTCTCGACTGGCTCGACTCTGTCGACGCCACCGATCCGCTCGATGCGATGGTGCCCGCGCGGGCATGAATTCGGTGAGAGTCCGACTGGCGCACCGGTCAGCGGCGTTGCAGGAGTCTGTGTCCTGCGGCGCCGCCCCTGGTGCGCCCGGCAACTACACGGTGGGGACCAGTTCGTCTCGCCGACTGCGCGCCTCGTCCTGAATCGCCTGCCGAACGGCCTGGACCGCGGGATTGGTGAGGCTTTCGCGGCGTGCGGCCAGGGAGAAGGCGAGCCGGACGTCGACGGTGTCCGGCAAGATCCTGCGCAGGTCGGCGTGCTGGTCCGCCATGAACGCCGGCAACAGCCCGATGCCGCCGCCGCAGCGTGTGGCAGCGACATGAGCGAAGATGTTGGTGGACATGAACTTTGCGACGACACCGGGCAGGTGCCGGCTCAAGTCGAGATCCCCGACCTGCAGCAAGGAGTCGACGAAGAACACCAACGGGTGCGCTGTCAGCTCGTCCAGGCTGCCGGGTTCGCCGTGCTCGCGAAAGTATTCCTCGCTGCCGTACAACCCCAGCGAGTACTGGCAAACACGTTCGGAGACCAGCCGACTGGTGATCGGTGTGCCCACCGCGACCGCGAGATCGAACCCTGATTGGTACAGATTCAGTTGCCTTGTGTCCGTGATTAACTCGACGACAAGGTGCGGGTGACTCATCCGCAGCTTGGCCAATGCTGGGGCGACGAACAACGACCCGAATCCGTCCGGAGCAGTGATCCGAATTGTTCCCCGGAGTGAATTCTCACCGATGCCGAGGACCACGTCGGCGGCTTCCTGAACGGCTTCCTCGATCAGTCGCGCCTTCTCCGCGATCGATCGGCCGACATCGGTCAACTCCCAACTGTCGGCACTGCGCTGCAGAAGACGGACACCCAGAGCCTTCTCGAGGGCGCGTACACGCCGCGAGACGGTGGTGTGGTCGACACCCAGGTCCAGTGCCGCGGATTGGCGGCGACCGGTTCGCGCCACGGCGAGCAGGTACCGAAGGTCATCCGAGCGGATGTTGCGGACGTCGATCACGGCCGGCCTCCCGGCAGGTCGGCCACCGCGGGGTGGTCTCCGCCCGCTGCGGCGGTCGATGCACGTCGGGTCGCGGAGAGGAGCTGGTGCAGATCGTCGTGGAGACGGCGCATTACCTGCGGGTCCACGAGGGCGAGGGCGTCGAGGGCCCGGGTCGCCGAGGTTGCCACTTCGCGCCCCTTGTCGGTGATCGTGACGAGGGTCGAACGGCGATCGGCGCGATTGATCGTCCGTACGGCCAACCCGGAACCTTCGAGTCCTTCGATCAGCGTTCCGATGGTGGTGGGATGCCTGTCCAGGGCGCGGACGATCCGCACCATGGGCAGCGGAGCGTCCGCGGCGACCATCATGGCCAAGACCTCGTACCGGGCGAAGGACAGTCCGAGTGGACGCAACGTGGAGTTGAGTTGATGGCCGATCAGCTTCTGGGTTTGCAGTACGGCGGCGATCAGCGATGCATACGGCGCCACGGAGTCGGCGGCCGGCGCCGAGTGGGGTGGTTGCGCAGTGGCCACCTGAAGCCTCCTAGTTGTCCGGAATGGGCATCGAATGAACGCCCCGAGTGGGTATTTCACGAAACCCGCGTTCGGCAGACGGGACTGTGTCGGCACGTCCCGGGTCGAAGCGTTTCCGTTTTGGAGTGGGTCACACCCACTGGCAATTTACCTGGATGTCCAACTATAGTACTTCCAACTTCCCCGATCTGAAAGGGTCCACATGTTCACCTTGACCGATGACGAGCGGGCGATCAGCGACACTGCCCGCGACTTCGCGGCCGAGCATCTCGCGCCTCACGCCGTGGAGTGGGATCAGGCCAAGCATTTCCCGGTGGATGTCCTGCGTAAGGCGGCGTCGTTGGGGATGGGTGGGATCTACATCCGCGAGGACGTGGGGGGATCCGAGCTCACTCGTGTCGACGCCGCCCGCATCTTCGAGCAGCTCGCGAAGGGGTGCCCGTCGATCGCCGCCTACATTTCCATCCACAACATGGTCACGTGGATGATCGACAGGTTCGGCACCGACGAGCAGCGCCGTGCGTGGGTGCCGGGGTTGTGTTCGATGGATCAGCTGGGCAGTTACTGCCTGACCGAGCCGGGTGCCGGTTCGGATGCGGCGGCGCTGAGCACCAGGGCGGTCCGCGACGGCGACGACTACGTGCTGAACGGGGTCAAGCAGTTCATCTCCGGTGCCGGCACGTCCGAGGTGTACGTGGTGATGGCCCGCACCGGGGAGGGCGGGCCGCGGGGGATTTCGGCGTTCATCGTCCCGAAGGGGTCGCCGGGTCTGTCGTTCGGGCCGAACGAGGTGAAGATGGGCTGGAACGCTCAGCCCACCCGTCAGGTGATCTTCGAGGACGTGCGGGTGCCGGCGGCGAATCTGCTCGGTTCCGAGGGCGGTGGCTTCCGGATCGCGATGGCCGGCCTCAACGGTGGCCGGCTCAACATCGCGGCGTGCTCGGTGGGCGGCGCGCAGACCGCGCTGGAGCGGGCCGTCGCCTACCTGACGGACCGGAAGGCGTTCGGGTCGCCGCTGATCGACTCGCAGGCGCTGCAGTTTCAGCTCGCCGACATGCGCACCGAACTGGAGGCGGCCCGCACCCTGCTGTGGCGGGCGGCGGCCGCGCTCGAGGACGGCGCCCCCGACGTCGTCGAACTGTGTGCGATGGCCAAACGCTTCGCCACCGACACCGGTTTCGAGGTGGCCAACAAGGCGCTGCAACTGCACGGCGGTTACGGCTATCTTGCCGAGTACGGAATCGAGAAGATCGTCCGGGACCTGCGCGTCCACCAGATCCTCGAAGGCAGCAACGAGATCATGCGGGTGGTCATCGCCCGCAGCGTCGTCGGAAATAGCGGAACGGCAGGGTGACCTACGTGAATTCTGAATCTGAGGTAATTGTCGAGAAGCGGGACGGGCTGGGCCGCATCGTGCTCAATCGGCCCAAGGCGATCAACGCCCTCAATCATGCGATGGTGCGGCAGATCGCGGCGGCCCTGACCGAATGGTCCGGCGACGACGAGGTGCGGGCGGTGGTGATCACCGGTGCGGGTGAGCGTGGCCTGTGCGCCGGCGGCGACATCGTGTCGATCTACCACGACGCCAAGGACGGGGGCACCGGTTCGCGGGAGTTCTGGCGCGAGGAGTACATCCTCAACGCGGCCATCGCGGGCTACGGCAAACCGTATGTGGCGATCATGGACGGCATCGTGATGGGCGGCGGGGTCGGGGTGTCGGCGCACGGCAGCGTGCGGATCGTCACCGAGCGGTCGATGATCGGGATGCCCGAGACCGGTATCGGTTTCGTCCCCGATGTCGGGGGCACCTACCTGCTCGCCCGCACCCCGGGCGAGCTCGGCACGCACATCGCCCTGACCACCGCCCGGCTCAGTGCCGGCGACGCGATCGCGTGCGGGTTCGCCGACCACTTCATCCCGTCGGAGAAGATCGAGCAGTTCCTCGACGCGCTGTCGGCCACGTCGGTTCAGGAGGCGCTCGCACAGTTCACCGAACCGGCACCGGTCTCGGAGTTGCTGGCGCAGCAGGGCTGGATCGACGCCGCGTACTCCGCGGATTCCGTCGCCGAGATCGTGTCCCGGTTGCGCGGCAGTGGGGTGCCCGAGGCTCAGAAGGCGGCCGAGCAGGTGCGGGCGAAGTCGCCGACCGCGTGCGCGGTCACCCTGACATCGCTGCGCCGCGCACGGCAGGCCGGCAGCCTCGAGGAAGTACTCAATGACGAGTTCCGGGTGTCCGTCGCCTGCCTGAGCTCGCCCGACCTCGTCGAGGGCATCCGGGCGCAGGTCGTGGACAAGGACCGCAACCCGCAGTGGTCGCCCGCCACCATCGAGGAGGTCGACCCAGCGCGGGTCGACGCGTTCTTCGCCCCACTCGGCGACCTCGAACTCGGCCTCACCCCACCCACCACCACCGGAGACAACCAGTGACCGACTACGACACCATCCTCCTCGACCGCAAAGGCCGGGTCGGGATCATCACCCTCAACCGCCCGAAAGCACTCAACGCGTTGAACACCCAGCTTCTACGCGAACTCGTCACCGCCGTCGAAGAACTCGACACCGACAGCGACATCGGGGCCATCCTCGTCACCGGCTCCGACCGCGCGTTCGCCGCCGGCGCCGACATCAAGGAGATGCAAACCAAGTCGTACATGGACGTCTACCTGGACGACTTCTTCTCCATCGGCGACCGCATCGCCGCCGCGCGCAAACCCATCATCGCCGCAGTCGCGGGATACGCCCTCGGCGGCGGCTGCGAGCTGGCAATGATGTGCGACATCCTCCTCGCCGCCGACACCGCCAAGTTCGGTCAGCCCGAGATCAAGCTCGGCGTCATCCCCGGCATCGGCGGCTCACAGCGACTCACCCGCGCCATCGGCAAGGCGAAGGCCATGGAACTGTGCCTGACCGGCCGCACCATGGACGCCGAGGAAGCCGAACGCGCCGGCCTGGTGTCCCGGATCGTCTCTGCCGCCGAACTATTCGACGAAGCACTGAAGACGGCCACCACCATCGCCGAGATGTCACTGCCCGTCGCGATGATGGCGAAGGAAGCCGTCAACCGTTCCTTCGAGACCACCCTCACCGAAGGGATCCGCTTCGAACGGCGGCTCTTCCACTCCACCTTCGCCACCGAGGACCAGAAGGAAGGCATGGCCGCGTTCGTGGAGAAGCGGTCACCGGTATTCACACACCACTAGTCCCCACAGACGCTGGTGCAGGTGGGCTGCCCGAGCGGTCGGCCCACCTCTGTGCGCCCAGTCAGTCCACGGTTTCGAGTACCTGCGTCTGCGTCATGGCGATGGAGTGGTCGAAGCAGTCACTGATGGGTAGTGGTGAGGACGTCGGATAGTGGACCCTGCGCGACTATGACACCCTCCCGCACGAGAACGGCATGTGTGGTCGTAGTTGGAATCTCCGCGAGATGATGAGTAACGAGAATGCCGGCGCGGTCGGGGTCCTGGGGCGCGCACATCGTCAAGCGATGTCGGAAGCTGTTCACGTGCCGCCAGATCGAGGACCGTCGCCGGCTCGTCGAGCAGCAACAGGTCGGGCTCGGATCGGCGCATTCGTCGCCGACGCGCTGAACTCGCGGAACGAGGTGATCGTCGCGTCGCGGTCCAGCGCTCTCGACGTGGACCTGCGCGACCGACGGTCGATCGACCGCATGTACGACCGAGTCGGCACCGTCGACGCCGTGGTGAGCGTCGCGGGCGTCACCCCGTTCCCGTCGTTCGGCGACACCACCTCGGCCGGCTTCCGGCAGGGCTTCGACGACAAACTGCTCGGGCAGATCGAACTGGTTCCCTGGGGGCTGCCCTTCGTCGCCGACGTAGCACGTGCCTTCGTCAAATCAGTGCACGGAATCCACACCGGCCAGGTGTACGAACTCGGCTGACGCCGGTCTCACGAGCGACGCTGCGGAACCACGCTTTCCGCAGCGTCGCGTCGTCGAGGCGTTACTTCCCCCCGACGATGCCGCTGTCGAGGAGTTTGGCGATGTCGGAGTCGGAGCTGCCGAGGAGGTCCCTGAGCACGCTGCCGGTGTCGTCGCCGACTGCGGAGGCGGGTGCGACGGTGCTGTGGTGGCCGTCGAACGACGCCGGATGCCCGGAGGCGAGGTAGGTGCCGATGCGCGGCTGATCGAGGGGGGCGAACATCGGGTTCTTCTCGAGCTCCCCGGACTTCACGACTTCCTCGAAGGTGCGGTAGCGCTCGGCGAGGACGGACGTCTTCGAGAGTGCCTCGGCCACTTCGGCCGCGGTGTGTTCGCGGAACCAGCGGGCGAACAGGGCGGTGAGGACGTCGCGGTGGGTGAAGCGATCGGTGTCGCGCGCGAAGTCGACGTTGAGTGCGGTGGCGAGTGCCTCCACGGCGGCGGTGGTTCCGGTGACGGCAACCAGGTCACGGAAGTGGCGCGGGGTGAGGGCGACGATCATGAACCGTTCGCCGTCGCTGGTGGTGAAATCCGTTCCGTACGTGCCGTAGACGGAGTTTCCGGTCGCCGGCCTGCCGGTGCCGTTGATCTGGACTTCGGTGAGGTAGCCCAGCGTGCCGGCGGTGGCGAGCGCGACGTCCTCGAGCGGCAGGCGGATGTGGGTGCCCTCGCCGGTGGCGTCGCGGTGCCGGACGGCGGCCGCGACGGCCAGCGCGGCATACAGCCCACACACCACGTCCCACGCGGGCAGGACGTGGTTGACGACGCCGGCATGATCGGTGGGACCGGTGATGGACGGGAAACCGAGCCCCGCGTTGACGGTGTAGTCGACGGCGGGGAAACCGTCGGTGCCACCGAGGACTTCGAGGGTGATGACGTCGGGGCGCAGGGCCTTGAGCGCGTCGTGGGCGAGCCAGTCACGACCACCGGAGTTGGTGACGAGAATTCCGCCACCCGCACCGGGGGCCGCGACCAGTTGCTGAACGAGCTGCTGCCCCTCGGGGCTGCGCATGTCGACGGCCACGGACCGCTTGCCGCGGTTGAGACCGGTCCAGTAGATGCTCTCACCGTCACTCGTGACCGGCCAGCGCTTGTAGCAGGCGGAGCCGCCGATGGGGTCGACCCGGATCACCTCGGCCCCCAGTTGAGACAGCGTCAGCCCGCACAGGGGCGACGCGACGAAGCTGGAGACCTCGACGATCCGAAGTCCGGCAAGGGGAGTGTGGGCAGTCACGAGAGAAGCTCCTTGATGGTGGAGGTCAGGCCATGAGGGCGGTGAAACGCCAGTCGAGGACGGGAACGTCGGACGCTGCGGCATTGTGCGCGAACACGAGTGAACGCAGATGCAGAACTCCGCCACCGCCCGGCAACGCCTCGGCGCTCTCGATCTCGAGTTCGCTGGTGAGGGTGTCGCCCTCGTGGACGGGACCGGTGTGGTCGCAGGACTTCCAGCCCAGGACCGTGACGAGGTTGGGCAGCGCGCGCGTGGCCTGCCCGAGCGCGATGCCGATGGTGTGCCCGCCGTAGACGAGCCGCCCGTCCGCGCCGACCCGTTCGTCGTGATGGGTGGCCGCGATGTTGAGGGTGAGGCGCGCCAGTTCGGGGGCGCTCGAGACCACGTCGCCGCTGCTCCGCAGGACCGCCCCGGCGAGGTCGGTCGAGAAGTGCTGTCCGGGAACCTTGTCTCGGTAGCGGTCGAGGTCCCAGCCCTCGGGTGCGGCGAAGGACTGCTCGGTCTGCGGACCGATCGCGGACAGGTCGTCGGACTTGCGGACGCGGTCCTCGTCGGGGTTCTCGCTCAGCGGGAGCATGGCGCAGCGGTAGAAGTCGAGGACGGTGCGGCCGTCCTGGTCCGTCGACGTCATGCGGAGTGCCGCCAGCCCGGTGGGTTTGCGTCCGGGCTTCGCCGAATTCTCGCGCAGGCCCACCACTTCGGTGCGGGTGTACAGGGTGTCGCCGAGGTGCGGGAAGTGATGGAAGCGGAGGCCGCGGTAGAACAGGTTGGCCTTCACGTGGTGCGTGGCGAGCGTGGACTGTCCGATGGCGACGTCGCAGACGAGGCCGGGATTCGCCACGGCGTCCCCGGATCCGGTGACGGCCCGGGACAGGTGCGCGTCGAGGGGCAGCCGCAGGCGGTCGCCGAGGATGGCTTGATGGGCGGCGGCGAGGCCGCTGGTCAGGGTGACGGCGGGGGCGGTGTCGAACACCTGCCCGACCTCGAGCTCGTCGAAGTACGGTCCACCGACGTACGTCTGCGTGATCGTCACTGCGCACCTACCTGGGCGAGGACCCGTCGTGCGGCCACCGCGACGGCCTCGTCGAGCATCTGCCCGTCGAGTTGCGCGGCCCCGCTGCCCGCGGCCTCGGCGGCGGCGAGTGCGTCGATCACACGGCGCGCGTCCTCGACTGCGGTGTCGGTGGGGGTAAAGGCTGAAGCGGCCGATTCGACCTGGGCGGGGTGGATGACCCATTTCCCGTCGAACCCGAGTGCGCTGGTCCATGCGGCCGAGTGGCGGAAGGCGTCGTCGTCGGCGATACCGAGGAAGGGTCCGTCGATCGCCTGGATGCCTGCGGCGCGGGCGGCGACGAGGACGCCGTCCTGGATCGCGAGCCAGTGCTCGGGGAGAGCGGATCGGGAACGGCCCAGAGCCGCCCCGAGATCGGCGTAGCCGATGATGACGGACTCGAGCCGGGCGACGGACCGGGTGATGTCGCCGATGTTCTGCACGCCGACCGGAGTTTCGACGAGAGCCTGCAACCCGATGTCGGTGCCGGCGAGAGCCTGATCGGCGTGCGCCAGATCCTGCGCCGTCTCCGCCTTGGGAACCACGATGCTCGTGAGAGCGGCACCGAGGGAAGCGCACAGGGCGAGGTCGTCCTCGGACCACGGTGTGGTCAGTGCGTTGATGCGGACCGAGACGGCCCGGGAGCCGTCGGACTCGCGCACGAGACGGCGCACGAGGTCGCGGGCGTCGGCCTTCCTGGCCGGGGCGACGGCGTCCTCGAGGTCGAGGACCACCTCGTCGGCGGTCGACGCGAGCGCCTTGACGGCCTTGCGTTCGTCGGATCCGGGGGCCACCAGAACGGCGCGCCTGCGGGTGAGGTTCTGCACGATGCTTCATTCCTAGGGTCCGGGAGCCCGGTTCGGGCTGGATATGTACGGCCAGCCCGGTAGGGCTGCGCTGCTGATGCTGGCAGCGGCGTAGCCGTCATGTCAAGACCGATCGTTGACTTTAAGCAGACATTGTCGGATTATGGCCGTACAAATGATGTGCGAGTGCGAGGTGGAGTGATGGGCAAGCTGAACGAGGAAGAGGCGTACCTGGTCGAGACGGTGCGCGCCTTCGTCGACCGCGACGTGAAGCCGACGGTGCAGGCGGTGGAGCACGCCAACGAGTACCCCGAGAAGTGGATCGAGCAGATGAAGCAGATCGGGATCTACGGTCTGGCGGTCCCGGAGGAGTACGGCGGATCTCCGGTGTCGATGCCCTGTTATGCGCAGGTGACCCAGGAATTGGCCCGCGGGTGGATGAGCCTGGCCGGGGCGATGGGCGGGCACACCGTCGTGGCGAAGCTGCTGTCGCTGTACGGCACCGAGGAGCAGAAGCGGCAGTATTTGCCGAAGATGGCGACCGGTGAGATCCGGGCCACGATGGCGCTGACCGAGCCCGGCGGCGGGTCGGATCTGCAGGCGATGTCCACCAACGCCAAGTCCGACGGCGACGATCTGGTGATCACCGGGTCGAAGACGTGGATCTCCAACGCCCGCCGGTCCGGGCTGATCGCGCTGCTGTGCAAGACCGATCCGGCCGCGTCCCCCAAGCACAAGGGGATTTCGATCGTCCTGGTCGAGCACGGTCCCGGTCTGACGGTGTCACGGGATCTGCCCAAGCTCGGCTACAAGGGTGTCGAAACCTGTGAGCTGTCGTTCGACAACTACCGGATCTCGTCGGACGCGATCCTCGGCGGGACCCCGGGCAAGGGGTTCGCGCAGATGATGAAGGGCCTCGAGACCGGCCGCATCCAGGTGGCCTGCCGGGCCCTGGGTGTGGCCACGGCGGCACTCGAGGATTCTTTGGCGTATGCGCAGCAGCGGGAGAGTTTCGGCAAGCCGATCTGGAAGCACCAGTCGATCGGCAACTACCTCGCCGACATGGCGACCAAGCTGACCGCGGCGCGGCAGTTGACCTGGCATGCGGCCGAGCAGTACGACAGCGGTGATCGGTGCGACATGGAGGCCGGGATGGCGAAGCTGTATGCGTCGGAGGTGGCGATGGACATCGCCCTGAACGCGGTGCGCATCCACGGCGGTTACGGCTATTCCACCGAGTACGACGTCGAGCGGTACTTCCGGGACGCGCCGTTGATGATCGTCGGTGAGGGCACCAACGAGATCCAGCGCAACGTCATCGTCTCGCAACTCGTGTCGCGGGGCGGTCTGTAGTCCGGCAACCTGCACGTAGGATCGGTGCGCGATGAACGGTAGGGAACGGGAACGAGAGACGGAGCCGGCGTACCAGCTGGTGTCGAAGCAGCTCCGTGAGCACATAGCCGCGGGCAAGTACCGCGGCGGCCTCAAGCTCCCTACCGAATTCGAGCTCGCGGAACAGCACGGCGTGAGCCGGCAGACCGTGCGACGCGCATTCCAGGACCTGGTAGCCGAGGGCATCGTCTACCGGGTCCCGGGACGCGGGACGTTCGCAGCGGAGTCCGACGGCCGATACCTGCGTCAGCTGGGGTCGATCGAGGATCTGATGAATCTGTCCACGGACACCACCATGGAGGTGGTCTCTCCGCTGCGCCGCCGGGTCGACATCGAGGCCGCGAGCAGGCTCCGCCTCGACACGGACCTCGTCCACACGGTCGTGTTCCGGCGGCGCCACGACGACACCCCGTTCGTGCTGACCACCGTGTACCTTCCCGACGAGATCGCCCGGCTCGTCGTCGACGCGCCCGAGATGTCCGAGGGCGCCGTCAGCGCGTACACGATCATCGGTCTGCTGGAGCCGCACCTGCGCAGCCCCATCGTCGAGGCGGCGCAATCGATCACGGTCGCGCCCGCCCCCGCGGACGTGGCCCGCGAACTCGGCTGCCCCGAGGGCCATTCGATGCTGCGGGTGGACCGCCTCTATTCCGATTCGGAGGGGCGGACCGTCGAGTTGGCGGTCAGCTACTTCCTGCCCGAGCACTACACGTATCGCGTGACCCTGCGACGCGGCGGACGCTGACCGTCCGCGTCCTCGTCGTCTGCATCCGGCTATGCCGGCAGATTCTCGCGCGCCCAGGCCGTCAGGGCGTTCAGGGACGGCAGGAGTGCCCGGCCGGCCGGCGTGAGTTCGTACGCGACCGAGACCGGTGGGCCCTCCTCCACTGAGCGCAGGACGAGTCCGGCCGCGGCCAGTTCGGCGAGCCGGTCGGACAGCACCGAATCGCTGATACCGCCCACTCCGCGGCGTAGCTCGGAGAACGTGGACGGTCCCTCCATCAGCACGCCGAGGATCACACCGTTCCAGCGCTTGCCGAGGAACGTGAAGGCGCGGGCGAGTGCCGCGTCGCAGGCACGGGGTTCGTGCGTCACTTCGCCGTCGTCAGCCACGCCTCCACCCTATCAATGGTGCTAGCATCGGCCCTGCAACTAGTATTTTAGAAGTAACAAGCAGAAAGGGAGTCGATGAGACACGCAATCTCTACAGGTAGAGGACTCGACGAGGCGGCACGTGCGCTGCTCTACACGGAAGCGCGAACCGCGAACAGCTTCGCTCCGACGCCGGTGAGCGACGAGGAACTCGCGCAGATCTGGGAACTCGCGCGCTGGGCGCCCACGGCGGCCAACACGCAGCCGCTCCGGGTCCTGTTCGTGCGCACCGACGAGGGCCGCGCTCGACTGGTCGAGCACATGAACGAGGGAAACAAGGCGAAGACCGCCTCGGCGCCCGCCGTCGCCGTCCTCGCGGTCGACCCACGTTTCCACGACCACATCCCGGCACTGCTGCCGTTCCGTCCCGAACTCCGCGACGTGTTCGAGGCGAACGAACCGATGCGCAAGCAGACCGGGGACTTCAACGCCGCCCTCCAGGCCGGCTACTTCATCCTCGCCGTGCGCTCGCTGGGTCTGGTGGCCGGCCCGATGGCCGGATTCGACGCCGAGGGAATCGACAAGGAGTTCTTCCCCGACGGCCAGTGGCATTCGACCCTCGTGGTCAACATCGGTCACCCGAGCGAGAACCCCTGGTTCGACCGGCTGCCCAGGCTCGACCCCGAAGAATCCGTCTCCTGGGCCTGACGATCCACGACTACGTGTCGTCGGGGGCGGTGCCGGATCCCCAGCTCCCGAACTGGCCCACCACGTCCCTTGTCGGCGGGCGGAGACCATAGGTGCAGTCGGCGGGCCGGGGGTCGGGCACGAACGTCCACAGGAGCGGTTTGCCCAGTGCCGCAGCCTGTTCGAGGTGCCGGGCGAGGCCGTTCCACTGATCGGCGGGCAGCGGAACGCCGTCGGCGCCGTCGAAGAAATCACGCAGCACCTGTGCCGCGCCGGGCTCGCACGAGCGCGTCCAGTCCTGGAAGCTCGTCAGCGTGCGGGGAGCGCCGGGTGTCATCGTCGTCCAGCCGTCCACGTACCGCTGCCTGTCCTTGAACACTCCGTCCCCGCCGTGACCCGGGCCCCGGCGCCGGGGCTGCAGCCGACACGGAGCCACCTCCCAGCGTCGTCGGTGCGACGGTCGCGATCACCGCGGCGAGCGTCGTGATCCGCGGGACCGTGATGGACGAACAGTAGCGACCGGTCGGTACGAATGGAGGCCCGATCTGCACCCCGAGCGACCGTCCAGTCCCTCTGCCAGGGGATGACGCCTCGAACTTCACCCCCTCGACCCGATAGTGTGCACGGCGGGGGCAAGCGCACGTCATCACCGAGAATTCGCAGAGGTTTACATTGTCGAGTCCCGAAAACGACGCCGAGCTCGCAGGCCGCGTCCAGCGCCTGCTGCAGTTCCTGCGCGAGATCGTCAGGGCTCGCACGAAGCCGGTTCTCCGCGTCGACCAGCACGAACAGGTTGAATGGCTGCATCAGGACGGCCGGACGATCCAACTCGATTCCGACGCCGCGCAGGGCGACATCGTCCTGCGCGTGCCCCTCATCGGCGTCGAGGATCCGCCGGAACTGCCCACGGTCCTGGCCGGCTGGGTGGACGCTGCGGCCCGCTCCGACAGCTCGCGTTCCGATCTCGAACTGAACGCGTCCGACGCCTACGCCGAGGACTCCGACGAGGAATACGACGTGCGCCGCGCGTACGACGTCCGGCAGGCGTTCGACGCTTACGTGCCGCGCTGGCAGGCGTGGGCGAAGGCAGACCGTGAGCGTCGTCCGCACGCCGATCTGTACCAGTCGCTGCAGCGGATGCTGCAGGAGCTGAACGCCCGACCCGAGTCGATCGAACTCGTCGTCGCGTCCGGTCTGCTGACCCTGGCGGGCGCAGGCCCGGACGGCGTCCAGACCCACCTGGTCACCCAGTCGGCGAGCATCCACCGCGATCCCCGGACCGGCGACCTGCTGGTGCGGCTGATCGCGGGCTCCCAGCCCCGGCTCGAAGACTCCCAGCTGTTCACCGGACTCGACGTCTACGACAGCGCGCACGCGATGCCGCTGCAGAAGCAACTGCAGGACACCGCCGTGTCGCCGCTGAGCGACGGCGTTCGCGCCCTGCTCGCGGAGTGGGCGCCGAAGTCGCTGATGACGACTGTCACGATGCGGGACGGCCTCCGGCCACCCGACACCGACGCCGACGGCACCCTCACGCTGTCGCCCGCCCTGGTCCTGCGCAAGCGCAGTGCCTTCGCGCTGGTCGAGTACTACGAGCAGATGATCTCCCACCTCGAACGCGACGGCGCGACCGTTCCGCTCGGGCTCGCGCAGCTGGTCGAGGCGATCGAACCGGCAGACCGGCTGTCGTGGCTCGAGCGCACCGGCGCTGCCACCTCGTCGACGCTCGCCGAAGACCCGCTCTTCCCGCTCCCGGCCAACGCCGAGCAGTCGCAGATCATCGAGCGGCTCGGCGGGGACAGCGGAGTGGTGGTCGAAGGGCCGCCCGGCACGGGCAAGACCCACACCATCGCCAACCTGGTGTCGGCGCTGCTCGCGCGCGGCCAGCGGGTGCTCGTCACGAGCGAGAAGGCGCAGGCGCTCCGGGTGCTGAGGGACAAGCTCCCGCCCGAGATGCAGGAACTGTGCGTCTCCATCACCGATCTGTCCCGCGGCGGCTCCGACGAGCTCACCCGCAGCGTCGCGACGATCGCCGAACGGAAGTCGTCGTTCAACCCGCACAGCGAGGGCCAGAAGATCGCCGATCTCCGCGCCCAGCGGGACGAGGCCGTGCAGAAGCGGGCCGTCGTACTCGAGCAGGTGAAGGCGCTGCGCGAGTCCGAGACCTACCTCCACGACGCTGTCGCGGACGGCTACGAGGGCACCGCCGCCACCATCGTCCGCAAGGTCATGGGTCTGCAGGACGCCTTCGAGTGGCTTCCCGGTCCGCTGCTGAGCGAGCAGCCGCCCCTCACCGGCACCGAGGTCGAGACGCTGCGCCGGCTGTCGGTGACGGCGTCCCCCGAACGGGCGCAGCGGTCCCGTCAGACGCTTCCCGCGCTCGACTCGCTGCTGCCCAACCGGGCCGAACTCGAACGGCTCTGCTCGCGGGCCTCGACCAGCGTCCCCATCGACACCCCGCAGTCGGCGCATCTGCTCGAGGTCCTCGGGGGTGTCGACCCCGAGACGGCGTACACGGTTCGCCGGCACTGCAAGGAATTGCAGGCGCGGGCACACGACGTCCTCGACCTCGACGGCCAGTTCCAGGGCCTCGCCGACACCGTCCTCTCCGGCCGGGCGACGCACCTGTGGGGTCGTCTGGACGCCCTGCCCGCGATCGTCGAGGCGGCCGCGGCCGCCGACCGCTACATCGGTGCGCACGACGTCCAGTGCGCCGTCATGACCCGACCGGCGCTGCAGGCGATCGGTGCGCTCGCCGTCGCGATGGAATCCGGCGCCGTCGAGTGGAAGACGCGCTTCCGTCGCAGCGACGAGCAGAAGGCCGTCGAAGAACTCGGCCTCGACGCCACCGTCGACGGTGTACCCGCCACGACCGCCGCCACCGTGCGGCTCGTGACCGAGCACTTACGCGCCCACGACGCCGCGCAGACCGCCGCCACCCTGCTGGCGGACCTTCGGATTCCGGTGGACATGAACGGTTCCCGTGCCGTCCAGGTCGACAGCCTCAACATGATCGTCGGCCGGGTGGCCCGGGTGCGCGCCCTCCTCGTCGCGCGCGACGCGCTGGCCCGCGAACTGTTCGCGCTGTCCCCGAACGCGCCGCGGATCCGCACTCTTGCGGACGCCGTCGCGGTGGCCGGGGCCGCAGAAGCGATCACCACGCGCGCCGACGTGGACAGTGCCCGTGCGGAACTCGACGCCATCGTCTCGGCAGTCTCCACCGAGGTCGACGCGGGACCGTCGCCGGAAGGCACCGCCCTGGTGGCGGCACTCGATCAGGCCGACAACGAGGCCCTGTCGGATGCCCTCTCCCGGTACGCGATCGCCCGCGTCGAGCAGCAGGATCAGCGGCTGTTCGACGAACTGTCCGACAAACTCTCACCCGTCGCCCCGGCGCTGTACGAACTGGTGCGCAGGACGGCGGCGCTCACCGAGTGGGACGAGATGAGCTGGCAGATGTCGGAGGCCTGGGCGTGGCGCCGTGCCCGCCAATGGGTCACCGAGCAGCACCGTGCCGGTCGTGAGCAGGAGCTGGAAGCCGAACTCAACGCCGTCGACGCGGATCTCGCGCACCTGACGGCGCGGCTCGCGGCGGCCACCGCCTGGCGCGACTGCCTCGAACACCTGACGGCAGATCAGGTGCGGGCACTGCAGACGTACCGCGAGCACATCTCCAGCATCGGTGCCGGCGCCGGGAAGTACGCCGAGAAGTACCGCAGCGCAGCACGATCCGCGATGGGCGAGGCGCAGGGCGCGGTGCCCGCGTGGGTGATGCCGCTGCAGCAGGTGCTCGCGTCGATCCCGCCCGTGCCGGGCAGCTTCGACGTCGTCATCGTCGACGAGGCGAGCCAGGCCGACATCACCAACCTGTTCCTGCTGTGGCTGGCGCCGCGGGTGATCGTTGTCGGCGACGACAAGCAGTGCGCACCCGCCGACATCCCCACCACCGGCACCCTCGACGACGTGTTCACGCGGCTCGACGCCTACCTGCCGGACCTTCCGGAGTACGTCCAGGCCACGCTCACGCCGCGGTCGAGCCTGTTCTCGATCCTGCGCACCAGCTTCGGTCAGGTGGTCCGGCTCCGCGAGCACTTCCGCTCGATGCCCGAGATCATCAACTGGTCGAGCACCCAATTCTACGGCGAACTGCCGCTGGTCCCGGTGCGGCAGTTCGGCGCGGACCGGCTTCCGCCGCTGAAACATACGTACGTATCCGAGGCCACCGTGTCAGGCAAGGACGCGACACTCACCAACCACGTCGAGGCCGCCGCCCTCGTCGACCAGCTCATCGAATGCCTCGTCGACCCTCGCTACGACGGCAAGACGTTCGGAATCGTCGTGTTGCAGGGGCAGTCCCAGGTCGACGCCATCCGGACCGAACTCGTCAAACGCATCGGCATCGAACAGTGGGAACAGCGGCGACTCCGGGTCGGGACGCCGCCCGACTTCCAGGGCGACGAACGAAGCGTCGTCTTCCTGTCGATGGTCGTGGGACCCGAGCAGAACTTCGCACCGCTGACGGCGAACCAGTACAAGCGGCGGTTCAACGTCGCGGCGTCACGGGCGCAGGACCAGCTGTGGCTGTTCCACTCCGTGACCGTCGACGAACTGAAGCGGGCCGACCTGCGCAACTCCCTGCTCAGCTACATGATGTCGACGTCGCCGGCGCCGGCCGACCCCATGCCGCAGGACGTCGACCGCGACACCCGGATCCCGCCGTTCGACAATCTGCTCGAGCAGCGGGTGTTCAACGACATCGCCGAACGCGGCTACCACGTCAATTCGCAAGTCGAGGTGAACAATCGGCGCATCGACCTCGTCGTCACCGGCGGCACCATGAGACTCGCCGTCGAATGCGACGGCGACGCGTTCTCGACCACCCCGGAACAGCGGATCGCGGACCTCGAACGCGAGCAGGAACTCAAACGGTGCGGCTGGACGTTCTGGCGCGTCCGGGAGTCGGAGTACTACCTCGACCCGAAGGCTGCCCTGTCGAGTCTGTGGGAGACTCTGGACAACCTCGGCATCGCGCCGCACGCGGTGGATCACGCGATCGCCATCGAGGCGGCCGCCGCCGAGCGGGCAGCGCGCGACGCCGCCGCGTCCGAGCGCGGAAAGCACGCGGCCCCCATAGGCGCTTCGCGCCCGTGAGTACTTATTAACGTCCCGGGGGCTGTTTCAAATTTCCGGGTCGGGGTCTCCGCGTGCCGCGGCGCCCCGACCTGATGTTTCTTGGATAATGTGTTGGTGGCCAAGGGGTATCGACCGGTGAATCGTGATCAGCAGTTTTTGTTGCCACCGGACATGCGGGAGTGGGTGCCGCCCACGCATCCGGTGTGGACGGTGATCGAGATCGTCGACACCCATCTCGACACCAGCGCTTTTCACGGCTCTCGCCGCACCGGGGGTGCCGGGCGCGCCGGGTACGACCCGGACATGCTGGTGACCCTGCTGATCTGGGCGTGGTCGCGGGGGGTGCGGTCGTCGCGGCAGATCGAGCGGGCCTGCTCGGAGGTGGTGTCCTACCGGGTGATCTGCGCCGGCGACACCCCCGATCACGTGACGATCTCACGGTTCCGCAAGGACAACCACACCGCCTGCGAGGCCCTGTTCACGCAGGTCCTGATCCTGGCCGCACGGTTGGGTCTGGGCCGACTCGAGACGATCGCGTTGGACGGGGTGAAGATCGCCTCGAACGCATCGAAGGACGCCAACCGCACCGAGGACGGGCTGCGCCGGGCAGCCGAGGCCGAGGCCGCGCGGATCGCCGCCGCCGCGGTGGCCGCGCACGCCGCCACCGATGACGCCGATGACGACCTCTACGGCGAGGACGATCCGGGCCCGGGACAGGTGCCGGCGGAGTTGGCCGATCCCAGCACCCGCTCGGCCCGGATCGCCGAGGCATTGGCCCAGCTCGACGCGGAGAAGGACGCCGAACGGTGCGAGCGGGACCAGAAGGCGCAGGACTATCTGGCCCGGCTCGACGCGGGCCAGACGGTGATGGGCCGGGTGCCGGTCGGGGCCGAGGTCGCCGCCGCCGAGCGGCGTCTGGCCGAGGCGGTCGCCGCCCAGCACGCGGTGATCGAGCGGTTCCAGGGTGGCACCGAGGCCGGGGGCGGGGGCACCCGGTTCGCACCGAAACCGGTCGAGAAGCACCACCTGGTCCGGCGCCGGCGCACCGAACTCGACACCGCCCTCCGCAAACAGGGTGAGCGCACCGCCGCCGCCGGGCAGCGGCGCCGCAACACCACCGATCCCGATTCGCGGTTGCAGCCGCTGCGCGGCGGCGGCTGGGTGCAGGGCTACAACTGTCAGGCCTTCACCAGCGAGGACGGGTTGATCCTGGCCACCGGGGTCGGGACCGGCCCGGCGGACTACGACTATTTCCCCGAGATGGTCGACAAGGCCGGGGCGGCCGCGCACCTGATCGACACCACCCGACGTGGGAAGGAACCGACCGGCACGAGCCCGGAGGAGCTGATCGGGGTGATGCTCTTCGACGCCGGCTACTGCTCCCGCGAGAACCTCACCGCGCCGGGCCCGGACCGGTTGATCGCCACCGGCAAATCCCGTCACCTCGAGGCCGCCGCCACCGCTGATCCGGTCACCGGACCGCCACCGCCGCAAGCGGATCCGATCCAGGCCATGACCCACCGGCTGCGCACCGAGGCCGGTATCGCCACCTACCGCAAACGCTCACCCATCGCCGAAACCGTGTTCGGGCACGCCAAACACAACCTCGGATTCCGCCGCTTCACCAGCCGCGGCCTCGACCGCGCCCGCAGCGAATGGGCGTTCCACGCCGCCGTGCACAACCTCGGCAAGATCCTCACCCACCTGACCGGCGGCACCCCGCTCCCGGCCACCCCCTGACCCGGCGGGGGCCACCCCCGCACCGGCACCCACCTCGGCACGAGACACCCGCACCCGGACCGCCCTCACTCAATTCCGCAACAGCCCCCCCGCGGTTAACAAGTACTCACAGGTGCGGAGCGCATGAGAATCCAGGAGTTCGCCGTCTCCGACGAGAAGTCGGGGCCGTACGCGATCACGGCCGGGCCCGACCAGGCCTTGTGGGTGACGCTCGTCCACGCCGGTCGGATCGCGCGCCTCACCGTCGACGGTGAAGTCGCGACGTTTCCGCTCGACACCGCGGAGTGTGGGCCCACCATCATCACGCCGGGCCCGGACGAGGCCTTGTGGTTCACACGATTCCGCGACCACCGGATCGGGCGGATGACGTCGAACGGAGCGATCGATTCCTTCCCGATCCCGACCCCGGACAGCGGTCCGTTCGGGATCGTCGCCGGCCCGGACGGTGCCCTGTGGTTCACCGAGACGAATGCCGACCGGATCGGGCGGATCACCACTGACGGGCAGATCACCGAGTTTCCTCTGCCCACGGACGGCGGGTTCCCTTCGGCGATCACGCTGGGTCCGGACGACGCACTGTGGTTCACCCTCAACCAGGCGAACGCGATCGGCCGTATCGATCTCGACGGCAACGTCGCGGTGCATTCTCTGCCCACGCCCGCCGCCGGGCCGGTGGGGATCACCCGCGGGACCGACGACGCGCTGTGGTTCGTCGAGATCGGCGCCGGGCAGATCGGCCGGATCTCCGTCCACGGCCGGATCGACGAGTTCGCACTCCTGGACCGCTCGGCCCGACCTCACGCCGTCGTCGCCGACCCCGACGGCGGTTGCTGGTTCACCGAATGGGGCGCAAACCGCATCGGACACATCGGGCCGGACGGCGACATCACCGAATACGACCTGCCGACACCGTCTTCGGAGCCGCACGGGATCGCCGTGGGACCGGACGGTGCAGTCTGGGTCGCGCTGGAGATCGGACTTGTCGCGTGCCTGCGGCCCGTGAGTACTTATTAACGTCCCGTGGTTAACAAGTACTCACAGGTGCGGAGCGCACATGCTCACGGGCGCGGCTGCGCACGACTGTCGCCGCGGAACTCGGCGATGACGTCGTCGCCGCGCCGGACGGTGACGTCGTAGATGCCGTTGCGCCCGAATCGGGCCCGCTCCACGGCCTCGGCGACGAGGGTGTCGCCGAGGCGGGTGGCGGTCAGGAATCGGATGTCGGCGCGGGCGGCGACGGCGGGCGTGTCGTATCCGTTGCACGCCATCGCGAATGTGGTGTCGGCGAGGGTGAACACGAACCCGCCGTGGGTGATGCCGTGGCCGTTGACCATGGTCTCACCCACGACCATCGACGCGACTGCGTGACCGGGGCTGAGCTCGAGGATCTCGATGCCGAGCGCCTGGGACGCGTTGTCGGCTTCGAACATCTTCCGCGCGATGCGGCATTCCGCGGACGCGTCGACAGTCATGGTTCTCCTACTGGTTGTAGACGGATTCTTCTTCTTGGACGTACATGGTGACGCCGCCGGTGGCGAAGTTGCGGACGTCCTTGCCCGCCTGCTTCATCTCCTCGGACTGCAATCCGGACTTCATGGTGTCGGCGTCGGGGAAGACGAGGCTTGCGACCGCGTAGTACGGCGGCTTCCCGCCGTCGAGGGCGCTGCACTTGCCCCACGTGAAGTCGGTCAGGCCGGGGATCTTGCGGGCCAGCGGCATGTGGGTGTCGCGGTAGTAGGCGTCGAACGCCTCGGGATCATCGGGGTGGCCGTAACAGACGGCGACCTTGAAGCTCATGCGTTTTCTCCTTTGGCGACGAGGGTGAGTACGTCGTACGTTGCGACGGGATCGCCGTCCTGGTTGACGACGACTGCATCCCAACGGACTTCACCGTAGTCGGCGCTGCTGCGCGGGGTGATGAGCTTCGCGGTGAGCGTGACGGTGAGGCTGTCGTCGGCCTTGACGGGGGTGAGGAACCGGAGGTTGTCGACGCCGAAGTTGGCGAGGACGGGACCGGGATTCGGTTCGACGAACAGGCCGGCGGCGAGGGAGACGACGAGGTATCCGTGGGCGACGATGCCGCCGAACAGCGGGTTCGCGGCCGCGGCCTCGGGGTCGGTGTGGGCGTAGAAGGTGTCGCCGGTGAACTCGGCGAAGTGGTCGATGTCGGCGAGGGTGACCTGGCGGGGGCCGCCGACGATGGTGTCGCCGATCCGCAACTGAGCGAGGTTCTTCCGGAACGGGTGGATGCCGTCGTCGTTGCGCTGCGAACCGGTGACCCACTTGTTTCCGACCGCGGTCAGGATGTCGGGGGTGGCCTGGACCGCGGTGCGCTGCATGTGGTGCAGGATGCCGCGGATGCCGCCGAGTTCCTCACCGCCGCCTGCGCGTCCGGGGCCGCCGTGCACGAGGACGGGCAGGGGTGAGCCGTGGCCGGTGGATTCCTTGGCGTCGTCGCGGTTGAGGACGAGGACGCGGCCGTGGAACGGGGCGAGGCCCAGCACGATGTCGCGGGCGAGTGCGGAATCGCGGGTGACGAGGGAGGCGACGAGGCTGCCCTTGCCGCGGGCGGCGAGTTCGATGACCTCGTCGGTGCTGTCGTATCCGATGACGGTGCTGACCGGGCCGAAGGCCTCGATGTCGTGGGGTTCGGTGGCGTCCTTGTCGTCGGAGCGCAGGAGGATCGGCGGCAGGAACGCGCCCGTCGCCTTGTCGGCGCCGACGACGTCGAAGTTCTCCGGGTCGCCGACCACGATCTGCGCCGACTTGGTCAGTCCGCGGAGCGATTTCAGGACCTCGTCGCGCTGTTCCAGGCTGGCGAGCGCACCCATCGTGACGCCTTCGGCGTCGGGGGCGCCGACCACGACGCGCGACAGCCGGGCCTCGGCGGCGGCGATGACGTCGTCCATCAGTGCGGTCGGCACGAAGGCGCGCCGGATGGCGGTGCACTTCTGGCCGGCCTTCACTGTCATCTCGGTGACGAGTTGCTTGACGTAGAGGTCGAATTCCTCGCTGCCCGGTTCGACGTCGGAGCCGAGGATCGACGCGTTGAGCGAATCGGCCTCGGCGTTGAAGTGGACGCCGTCACCGACGACGTTCGGGTGCGCCCGCAGGGTGGCCGCGGTGTCGGCGGATCCGGTGAACGCCACGGAGTCCTGCCCGCCGAGGTGGTCGAGCAGCCCGCGGGCGCTCCCCGACAGCAACTGGACCGAACCCTCGGGCAGCAGCCCGGACTCGATGATGCGACGGAACACGAGCTCGGTGAGATAGGCCGACTGGCTCGCGGGCTTGACGATGGACGGGACGCCGGCGATGAACGCGGGGGCGAGCTTCTCGAGGAAGCCCCACACCGGGAAGTTGAACGCGTTGATCTGGACGGCCACGCCGCGGCGCGAGGTGTAGACGTGCTGGCCGAGGAAGGTGCCCTTCTTGCCCAGCTGCTCGAACGCGCCGTCGAGGTAGACGGTGTCGTTGGGCAGTTCCCGCCTGGCCTTGCTGGCGTAGCTGAGGAGGGTGCCGAAGCCGCCGTCGATGTCGACGCCGGAGTCGCGCTTGGTGGCGCCGGTCGAGGTGGAGAGGGCGTAGAACTCGTCCTTGCCCGCCATGAGGGTGAGGGCGAGCGCCTTGAGGGCGGCGGCGCGCTCGTGGAAGGTCAGTTTCGCGAGCGCCGGTCCGCCCACCTCGCGGGCGTAGGTCACCATCTCGCCGAGGTCGAGTCCGGTCGCGGAGATGCGCGCCACCTCGGAGCCGTCGACCGCGCTCAGCAGCGGGGTTCCCTCGTCCAGCGCGGTGTACCAGCGTCCGGCGGCGTAGCTTTCCAGTAACTTGCTCACGACAACTCCATTTCACCGTACGTTCGGTCGGTTAACAGAATCGTCGCTTCCGCCGCTGGTTGTCAAGGGAGCATCGCAACTTTTTGTGCGCTACCTCCCCTTGCGTACCGACCGAAGATTCGGTTATTAATAGACGGCACCCCCGTGAAGGAGAAGACTGTGGCCGAAGTGTTTCTGGTGGACGGAGCCCGTACCCCGCAGGGTCGATACGGCGGAGCGCTCGCAGGAGTGCGCCCCGACGACCTTGCCGGTCTCGTCGTGGCAGAGGCCGCCCGCCGGGCCGGAATCCCGGGCGACGCCGTCGACGAGGTGATCCTCGGTGCCGCCAACCAGGCCGGTGAGGACAACCGGGACGTCGCCCGCATGGCCGTGCTGCTCGCGGGCCTGCCCGACAGCGTTCCCGGCTACACGGTGAACCGCCTGTGCGCGAGCGGTCTGACCGCCGTCGCGTCCGCCGCGCACACCATCCGCAGCGGCGAGGCCGACATCGTGATCGCCGGCGGCGTCGAATCGATGACCCGCGCACCCTGGGTGATGGCCAAGCCCGGCACCCCGTGGGCGCGTCCGGGGGAGGTGGCCGACACCTCGCTCGGCTGGCGCTTCACGAACCCGCGGTTCACCGCGGCAGACCGTGACGTTCCGGCCGGGGCCGGACCGGACGTCCGCAAGGTGACGTTGTCGATGGGCGAGACGGCCGAGGAGGTCGCCGCGCTCGAGGGCATCACCCGCGCCGAGAGCGACGCCTTCGCGCTGCGCAGCCAGGAGCGGGCGATCGCGGCGGTGGACGCCGGCCGGTTCGCCCGTGAGATCGTGCCCGTGCCGGTGCGCGATGGTGAACTGACCGCCGACGAAACCCCCAGGCGGGGAACCACGCTGGAGAAGCTGGGTTCGCTGAAACCGGTGTTCCGCACCGGCGGCATCGTGACAGCCGGCTCGTCGTCGTCCCTCTCGGACGGCGCCGCGGCCCTGGTCGTCGCGAGCGAGGCTGCGGTGGAGAAGTACGGTCTGACCGTCCGCGGCCGCATCGCCACCAGCGCCAGCGCGGGCATCGCCCCCAACGTCATGGGTCTGGGCCCGGTCCCGGCCACCCGCAAGGCCCTCGCCCGCGCCAACTGGTCGATCTCCGACCTCGGCGCCGCCGAACTCAACGAGGCCTTCGCGGCGCAGTCGCTCGGGGTGATCCGGCAGCTGAAGCTGGACGAGTCGATCGTCAACGCGGACGGCGGCGCCATCGCACTCGGCCACCCGCTGGGCTGCTCGGGTGCGCGGATCCTGCTGACGCTGCTCGGCCGGATGGAACGCGAAGGCGCCCGCCGCGGGCTGGCCACGCTGTGCGTGGGCGTCGGCCAGGGCGTCGCGATGCTGATCGAGGCGCCGTGAACACACTGAAGATCGAGGACCGCGACGACCGCATGGTGGTCACGCTGTACCGTCCCGCGCAGCGCAACGCGATCAACGCGGAGATGATCGGCGAACTGCACCAGGTGTGCGCCGCGCTGGAGGCGACGCCGAAGCCGATGTTGCTGACCGGCGAGGGCGACCACTTCGCCGGTGGCGCCGACATCGCCGAACTGCGTGAACGTGGCCGCGACGAGGCGTTCGCCGGCATCAACCGCAATCTGTTCGACCGCATCGCGAAGCTGCCGCTGCCCACCGTCGCGGCGGTGAGCGGGTACGCGCTCGGCGGCGGCGCCGAACTGTCCTACGCGTGCGACATCCGCATCGCCACCGAGACCGCGGTCTTCGGGAACCCGGAGCCGGGGCTGGGGATCATGGCCGCGGCCGGGGCCAGTTACCGGTTGCCCGAGTTGGTCGGCACGTCCGTCGCCAAGCAGGTTCTGCTCGGCGGCCGGAACCTCGACGCGCGGGACGCGCTGCGCAGCGGACTCGTCATGAGTGTCGTCGCCCCCGGCGAGCACATCGATGCAGCGCACAAGGTCATCGACCGCATCACGCGGTCGGCGCCGCTGGCGCTCAAGCTCACGAAGATGATCGTCGACGCACCGGGCTCGCACCCGTTCGCCGACGACATCGCCCAGGCGGTGCTGTTCGAGAGCCGCGACAAACACGACCGCATGACTGCGTTTCTGGAGAAGAGAAAATGACGAGCACGGCACCGAAGAACGTCGGAGTGGTCGGCGGCGGCCGGATGGGCGCGGGTATCGCGCAGGTCTTCGCGACCCTCGGCTCCACCGTCACCATCGCCGAGAGCGGCGACCGGCAGGCGGCGCTGAGGCGGGTGTCCGACGGACTGGACCGCGCGCACGAACGCGGCAAGCTCGGCGACGTCGATCCCGCGACGATCCTCGGACGGGTGTCCACGGTGGCCGCCCCCGATGCGCTCCCGCCGGCCCTGGATCTGGTGGTCGAGGCGGTGCCGGAGTTGGTGGACCTCAAGCTGTCCGTGCTCTCGCTCGTCGAGAAGACGGTCGACCCGTCGACGGTGATCGCCAGCAACACCAGTTCGATCTCCATCGCCGGCCTCGGGGCGGCGCTGAATGACCCGGCGCGGCTGATCGGCATGCATTTCTTCAATCCGGTTCCGGCGTCGACGCTCGTCGAGATCGTCCGCGCGCCCGCCACCGACTCCGGTGTCGTCGAGAAGGTCCGGGAGTGGGTGGCCCAGCTCGGCAAGACCGAGGTGCTGGTGAACGATTCCCCGGGCTTCGCGACCAGCCGTCTGGGCGTGTGCCTCGGGCTCGAGGCGATCCGGATGCTCGAGGAAGGCGTCGCCGACGCCGAGTCCATCGACCGGGCCATGGAACTGGGCTACCGCCACCCGATGGGACCGCTGCGGTCCACCGATCTGGTCGGACTCGACGTCCGGCTCGCGATCGCCGAGCACCTCGCAAAGACGCTCGGCGACCGGTTCGCGCCGCCCGCGCTGCTGCGCGAGAAGGTCGCCAACGGCGAACTCGGCCGCAAGACCGGCCAGGGGTTCTTCACCTGGTCCTGACGGGCCACCCACACCACAACCAGCAGGAGGCACATTCTCATGAGCACTGACGACGTGGTCGGACTTTCCGTGGACGCGGGACTGGCCACCATCACCCTGCGCCGTGCGGGCGCGTCCAACGCCCTGGACCGCGCGGTGAAGGAACAGTTGCTGGCGGCGGTGGAGAAGGTCGCCGCCGACGACGGCGTGCGCGCCCTGCTGCTGCAGGCGGAGGGCAAGAACTTCTGCGTCGGCCAGGACCTGGCCGAGCACGTCGCCGGGCTGGAGGCGGACGCCGCGCACGCGATGGACACCGTCGCCGAGCACTACAACCCGCTGCTCCGGGCGCTGGCCGCGGTCCGCGTCCCGGTCGTCGTCGCGGTCGGCGGCGCCTGCGTGGGGGCGGGGCTGGGCATCGCCCTGGCCGCCGACATCCGGATTGCGGGGGAGGGCGCCAAGTTCGCCACGGCGTTCACGGGGATCGCGCTGGCCGGTGACTCCGGGCTGAGTCACACCCTGGTGCAGGCGCTCGGGCCGAGCCGGGCGACCGGGCTGATGATGCTCGGCGACCGGTTCACGGCGGCGCAGGCGCTGGACTGGGGGCTGGTGCACCGGGTGGTGCCCGACGCCGAACTCGGGGACGCGGCCGCCGCGCTGGCGCGGAAGCTGGCCGACGGTCCGACGGCGGCGTATGCGCAGGTCAAGACGCTGGTCTCGGCGGCGTCCACCGGGCTGGCGGAGGCGCTCGAACGGGAGCGTGAGGCCGCGGAGCAGCTCGGCCGGTCGAAGGACCACCGCAGCGCGGTCGACGCGTTCCTCGCGAAGCGTACGCCCGCCTTCGAAGGCCACTGACGTAATTCGGCTCCCGCCCTTGTGTGGGCGGGGGCTGACATGCATACTTGATACCAACCGATCATTCGGTAATAGAGGTAGGACATATGACCACGTCACACGGTTCCGATGAGCTGCAAGAGCTCTTCGATGACACCATCGCAGCCGACCAGAGGGTCGAGCCGAGGGACTGGATGCCCGACGGCTACCGCAAGACTCTGATCCGGCAGATCGCGCAGCACGCGCATTCGGAGATCATCGGCATGCAACCGGAGGGCAACTGGCTCACTCGCGCGCCGTCGCTGCGCCGCAAGGCGATCCTCATGGCGAAGGTTCAGGACGAGGCCGGGCACGGCCTGTACCTGTACTCGGCCGCCGAGACGCTCGGAGCCGATCGCGCCGACCTCACCGAGAAGCTGATCGAGGGCAAGCAGAAGTACTCCTCGATCTTCAACTACCCGACGCTGACCTACGCCGACGTCGGCGTCATCGGCTGGCTCGTCGACGGCGCCGCGATCTGCAACCAGGTTCCGTTGTGCCGCAGCTCCTTCGGGCCGTACGCGCGGGCGATGATCCGGGTGTGTAAGGAGGAGTCGTTCCACCAGCGGCAGGGCTTCGAATTGCTGATGACGATGATGCGCGGCACCGACGCCCAGCGCGAGATGGTGCAGGAGTCGGTGAACCGCTGGTGGTGGCCGGCGCTGATGATGTTCGGACCGCCGGACGACCAGTCGCCCAACTCCGAGCAGTCCATGAAGTGGCGCATCAAGCGGCACACCAACGACGAACTCCGTCAGCGGTTCGTCGACATGTCCATCCCGCAGGCCGAGGTGCTCGGCGTGACGTTCCCGGATCCGGACCTGAAGTGGAACGCCGAGCGCGGCGCTCACGACTTCGGTGAGCCCGACTGGAGCGAGTTCATGCAGGTGATCAAGGGCAACGGCGCATCGAGCGTCGAGCGCGTCGCCAACCGGCGGGCAGCACACGAGAACGGGGCGTGGGTGCGGGAGGCCGCGACGGCCTTCGCCCGCCGCGAGAGCAGCAAGGAGAACGCATGATCCCCGAGGACTACACGGCAGAGGGCGGCCACGGTGCCATCCCCACCGCTGACGTACCCACCGAACCGTCGTCGTCGAATGTCCGCGCCGACTGGCCGCTGTACGAGGTGTTCCTGCGCGGCAAGCGCGGACTCAACCACGTCCACGTCGGATCCCTGCACGCCGCCGACGACGAGATGGCCGTCCGGCACGCCCGGGACGTCTACACCCGCCGAAACGAGGGCGTGAGCATCTGGGTGGTGCGGTCCAATTCGATCGTGGCGTCCAGCCCGTCGGAGAAGGATCCCTACTTCGCGCCCAGCGGCGACAAGGTGTACCGGCACCCCACGTTCTACGAGATCCCCGACAACGTTCCCCACATGTGAGGCTGACGATGACCGACCACGACAATGCTTACGAAGGCCTCGTCGACGAAGACAGCCACGGTCAGTGGGCGTTCGGCACCAGCTTCGACGACCCCCTCGCGGGTGTCGACACCACGGTTCCGGAGGACGTCGACCTCTCCGCGCTGGCCGGCTACTGCCTGATGCTCGGTGACGATGCGCTGATCAGCTCACAGCGTCTCGCCGAGTGGAGCACGCGCGCACCGGAACTCGAGGAGGAGGTCGCGCTCGCGAACGTCGGGCTCGACCTGCTCGGTCAGGCGCGACTGCTGCTCGCCCGGGCGGCCGCGGCGGACGCGTCGGTGGTGCCGTATATCTCGGAGACGAGCCCGATTCCCGCGGAGGACGCGCTCGCGTTCTTCCGGGACGAGAATCGGTTCCGCAACACCCGGCTGGCCGAACTCGACAACGGCGACTTCGCTCAGTCGATCACGCGACTGCTGGTGTTCTCGACGTGGCGTCTCGCGCTGTTCGATCGTCTCCGCACGTCCCGGGACCCGGTCCTCGCGGCGGTCGCGGTGAAGGGCGTCAAGGAACTCACCTACCACCGCGACTACGCGGCCCGCTGGGTTGTGACGCTCGGCTGCGGCACGGAGGAGTCGAAGTCCAGGATGGAAGCGGCGCTAACCCACGTGTGGCCGTATGTCGAGGAACTGTTCGTCCCGACCACCGAGGAGCTCGCGCTCGCGGCGGTGGGGGTGGGCGTCGACCCGCGGGACGTGCGTGAGGAATTCGATTCCGTCCTCGAGCAGGTGCTGCATGCCGCCGAGCTCACCGCACCGACAGGCCGGACCGTCGGCACCGTCGGCGGCCGGGCAGGCCGGCAGGGATTGCACACCGAGTCGCTCGGACTGCTGCTCGCCGAGATGCAGAGCGTGGCCCGGGCGCACCCCGAAGGAGTGTGGTGACATGACCACCGCCGTGCGCAGCGACGCCCGTCGCCTCGCCGAATCCGTGCTCGACCCCGAGATGCCGATGCTCACGCTCGCCGATCTCGGTGTGCTGCGCGACGTCGAGGAATACGCCGACGGGTCGGTGGTCGTGACCATCACCCCCACCTATTCCGGTTGCCCCGCGATGGCCACCATGCGGGACGACATCGAGCACACCCTGCAGGACGCCGGGTTCGGCAGCGTCGAGGTCAGGACCGTCCTGTCGCCGCCGTGGAGCACGGACTGGATCAGCGAGAACGGGCTGCGCACGCTCCGCGAGAACGGCTACTCGACACCCGGTCCCGCGCCGCGGCGCACTTCGGGTCCGGTGCCGTTGACGCTCACCGTCAAGCCGCGACCCGTGGCATGCCCCAAGTGCCACTCGGCGAACACCCGGCTCGACTCGGAATTCGGGGCGACGCTGTGCAAGGCGCTCTACCGGTGCCTGGACTGCCTCGAGCCCTTCGATCACGTGAAGGAAATCTGACCATGACCACAGCGGTCTCCCCGACACCCGGCGCGGCGTTGCGCAACAGGGCGTTTCACACCCTCACCGTCGCCGACGTCGAATCCCTGTGCGACGACGCGGTCGCGGTCACGTTCGACGTGCCGGCCGAGCTCGCCGACGAGTTCGTGTTCGGTCCCGGACAGTCGCTCACGCTGCGGCGGACGATCGACGGCGTCGAACACCGCCGCTCGTACTCCATCTGCGCGCCTTCCGGTTCCGCGCCGCGGGTCGGTGTGCGCGAGGTGTCCGACGGTCTGTTCTCGACGTGGCTCGTGCACGACGTCCGCCCCGGCGACCGGATCGAGGTGCAGGGCCCGAGCGGAACGTTCGTCGCCGACCCCGCGGCCGGCGGTCGCCACGTGCTGATCGCCGCCGGATCGGGCATCACGCCGATGCTGTCGATCGCCGCATCGATGCTGGCGAACCCCGAGGCCGAAGTCGTTCTCCTGTACGGCAACCGGCGCACCCGCTCGGTGATGTTCGCCGAGGAGATCGCCGACCTCAAGGACACGTACGGGTCGCGCTTCGACATCATCCATGTTCTGTCCCGCGAGCCCCGCGAGGTCGAACTGTTCACCGGCCGTCTCGACGCCGACCGGCTCCGGGCCATCTTCGACGCCGTGGTCCCGGTGGCCGATATCGATCACTTCTGGCTGTGCGGCCCGTACGGCATGGTCACCGACGCCGAGACCGTTCTCGGCGACTTGCAGATCGACAAGAGCCGCGTGCATCACGAACTGTTCTTCGTCGACGACGTGCCCCCGCCGATGGAAACCCACCGCGAGCCCGGCGTCACCGGGCCGAGCAGTGAGGTGACGGTTGTCCTGGACGGTCGCTCGACCACCGCGACGCTGCCGCGGGACGAGTCGATCCTCGATGCCGCCGAGAAGTACCGCTCGGACCTTCCGTTCGCCTGCAAGGGCGGCGTCTGCGGAACGTGCCGCGCCAAGATCACGTGCGGTGACGTGGACATGCGCCGCAACTACGCGCTCGAGGACTACGAGGTCGACTCCGGCTTCGTGCTGACGTGCCAGACCTTCCCGGTCAGCGACAGCGTGACCGTCGATTTCGACGCCTGACCATACCCAGCCCGCACACCCCGGAGACTAGAATGACCAGTATCGCCGCCCCCTCGCAGGACATCGAGTTCGCCACGCGCGACCGGATCTCATCGCTGCAACTCGAACGCCTGCAGTGGTCACTTCTCCACGCGTACAGCAACGTTCCGCATTACCGGAAGGCGTTCGACGACGCCGGTGTGCACCCGAGTGACCTGAAGGACCTGTCCGATCTGGCGAAGTTCCCGTTCACGGCGAAGGCGGACCTGCGGGCGAACTATCCGTTCGGGATGTTCGCGGTGCCGCAGGAGAAGGTTTCGCGCATCCACGCGTCGTCCGGGACCACCGGGCGCCCGACGGTCGTCGGGTACACCACGGGCGACCTGAACAACTGGGCCGATCTGGTCGCGCGGAGCCTGCGGGCGGGTGGGGTGAAGCCGTCGGACAAGGTGCACGTCGCGTACGGGTACGGCCTGTTCACCGGTGGCCTCGGCGCGCACTACGGTGCCGAGCGGCTGGGCTGCACGGTGATCCCGATGTCCGGTGGCATGACGGACCGACAGATTCAGCTGATCGAGGACTTCGAACCCGACGCGATCATGGTGACCCCGTCGTACATGCTCACGATCGTCGACGCAATGATCAAGAAGGGCATCGATCCGGCGAAGACGTCGCTGCGGACCGGTGTGTTCGGGGCGGAGCCGTGGACCGAGGAGATGCGCACCGAACTCGAGAAGCAACTGAACATGGACGCCGTCGACATCTACGGACTGTCCGAGGTGATGGGCCCGGGTGTCGCGATGGAATGCGTCGACACCAAGGACGGCCTGCACATCTGGGAAGACCACTTCTACCCGGAGATCATCGACCCGGTCACCGGGGAGGTGCTGCCCGACGGTGAGGAGGGCGAACTCGTCTTCACGTCGCTGACCAAGGAGGCCATGCCGATCATCCGGTACCGCACCCGCGACCTCACCCGGCTGCTGCCGGGAACGGCGCGGTCGGTGCGGCGGATGCAGAAGGTCACCGGACGCACCGACGACATGATCATCCTGCGCGGGGTGAACCTCTTCCCCACCCAGATCGAGGAACTGATCCTTGCCGTGCCGGCGCTGGCACCCCAGTTCCAGTGCATCCTCGACCGCCCGGGCCGCATGGACGAGCTGACCGTGCGGGTGGAATCGCGTCCGGATGCCGTGACCGACGACCACGCGTGGGCCGCGGGTGAACTGCAGAAGCTGGTGAAGAATAGGATCGGCGTGAGCGTGAAGGTCGACGTCGTCGCTCCCGGCGACCTCGAACGCTCACTCGGTAAGGCACGTCGACTGATCGACAACCGCTCCGCTCAGTGAGGTGATCGAAGGTGCGTCTCGGTGGTGGGCCCGCGCGTGACGACGGGCAGTTCGAGCACTGGCGTCAGGCCGTCTCCACGGCATTCGTCCCGCTCGCCGTGGTGTCCACGGCGGAGGACGGACCGGGGCGCTTCACCGGGACCCTGCGCACCACCGCGCTCGGCGGGTTGCAGCTCAGCGAGGTCGGGGGACACGCGGTCGACGTCCGCCGGACCCGCACGTCGATCAAGCGGTCCGACCCCGGCCTGGTGAAGGTGGGCCTGCAACTGTCGGGCAGCGGCGTCATCGTCCAGGACGACCGCGAGGCCGTGCTCGGGCCCGGCGACTTCGCCGTCTACGACACCAGCAAGCCGTACGACCTGCACTTCGCGGGCGACTTCAGCATGTTCGTGCTGATGTTTCCCCGCGAACTACTGCGCATCGCCTCGCGGGAACTGGGCACCGTGTCGGCGCGCCGCATCCAGGGCAGCACCGGCATGGGCGCGCTCGTCTCTCCGTTCCTGACGAACCTCCACCACTCCGTCGTCACCGGCACCATGCCGACGACGCCCCTCGTCGAGGACGCGGTGCTCGACCTGCTCAGTGCCGCGGTGCAATCGGAGGCGCCCGCCGACGCCACCGCTCCCGGCGCGTCGTTGCTACTACGCGTGAGGTCATTCATCGACGCGCACCTGCACGACCCCACGCTCGACACCGCCACGGTAGCGTCCCACCACCACGTGTCGACCCGGCACCTGCAGAAGATGTTCGAGGCGGACGGACACACGGTGGCCGGGTGGATCCGTCACCGCAGGCTCGAGAAGTGCCGCCGCGATCTCAAGGACGTCCGATTCCGCGGCGACAGCATCGGAACCATCTGTGCCCGATACGGTCTCGTCAACTCGTCGCACTTCTCGCGGCTGTTCAAGGAGACGTACGGGGTCTCGCCGAGAGTCTTCCGCGAACAGGAACTGCTGTCGACCACCGCGTGACGGCGGCAGAAATTCGGTCGCGCCGCACGGCCCTCCGGGTCACACTGAATCGGTCGTCGCGACCTGAGGAGTGGGACCGCTGGAACTGCACGAGTACACCGGGCTCGACGCCGTCGGTCTGAGTGAGCTGATCCGGGCCGGTGAGGTGACGGCGACGGAGGTCGAAGCCGTTGCGCGCGTCGCGATCGCGCAGGCCGATGTGGACCTCGGCGCACTGACGGTGCCGATGTTCGATCCGGCCCTCGATCACCGCTCCGACGGTCCACTGGCGGGGGTGCCGTTCGTCATCAAGGACAGCGGCCCGTTCGCGAAGGGGGTGCCGTTCACGCTCGGTAGCCGCAGCATCCGCGGCGCGGTCGCCGGTGTGGATCACGAACTGATGTCCCGGTTCCGGTCGGCCGGACTGGTGGCGCTGGGGCAGACGACGGCGCCGGAGTTCGGACTGAACTTCGCGACGGAGCCGGTGCGGTACGGGCCGACGCGCAATCCGTGGGCGCTCGATCGGGGAACCGGCGGGTCGAGTGGCGGATCCGCCGCGCTCGTCGCCGCCGGGGCGGTTCCGCTGGCGCACGGCAACGACGGCGCCGGTTCGCTACGGGTGCCGGCGTCGTGCTGCGGGCTCGTCGGCCTGAAACCGAGCCGCGGCCGAATCCCCTGCGGCCCACTGGTCGGCGAGGCCGGGTTCGGGCACATCTACGAGTTCGCCCTCACCCGGACCATCCGCGACACGGCCCATCTGCTGGACGCCGTCGCCGCCCCGCCGGTCGGTGAAAAGTGCACCGCCCCGGCGCCGTCCGGTCGCTACGCCGACGCGATGCGCGCCGATCCCGGCCGTCTGCGGGTGGCCCTGACAACCGAACCGTGGGGCGGGAGTTCGGTCGAGACGCAGGTATCGGCGGCCACGGTCGCCGCCGGCACGATCCTCGAATGGATCGGCCACACCGTGACCGAGACGCGCCCGCACTTCGACGCGGAGGACGTCGTCGAGGCATCGACCCTCACTGCGATCGCCACGGGCGCGGCGATCCTGCGCGCTCCACGCAGGCCCGATCCCGCTCTGCTCGAAGCGGTCTCGCGGACAGTGCTGCAGGAGACCCAGGTGTTCACCGCGCTCGACGTCGCGGCAGCACTCGACGCGCAACACCGGGGCACCCGGTCGATCGGGCTGTTCTTCACCCGATTCGATCTGCTGGTGACCCCGACCGTCGCCTGGCTGCCGGTGCCGCACGGCACCCTCGACTACGACGACCCCCGGCACAGCGTGCGCTCGTGGCTACGCCGCATCTTCGAGTTCGGACCGTTCACGGCACCGTTCAACGTGTCCGGGAATCCCGCGATCAGCCTGCCGCTCGCGCTGAGCAGGGAGGGCCTCCCCATCGGCGTCCAGCTCGTCGCGGCCACCGGCAGAGAAGATCTGCTGCTGCAGGTGGCCGCGCAATTGGAGCAGGCTGCGCCGTGGAAGGATCGCCAACCGTCGATCTTCGTCGACTGACGATCTTCTGTCGTTGTCAGAGCACGGATTCCAGCCATGCGGCCGTTTCGAACAGGCGTTGCTCCGCGCCGGGACGTCCGATCAGCTGCAATCCGAGGGGAAGCCCTGCGCTGTCGCGCTTCCCTGGGATCGTGACCACCGGCAGACCCATGGCCTGCCACGGCCGACTGAGCACGGGCGTGCCCGTCGCGTCGTGCCCGGGTGGAGCGGCGCCGAGCGCCGCGGGCCCGAGGATGGCTTCGTCCTCGTCCAACGCCGCGAGCAGCAGCTGTCGGGTCTCGCTGATCCCGGCGCGGGCAGCGCGGTAGTCCGCGTCGGTGGTCGCTGCCCCCGCGGCGAACAGTTCGGCGAGAGCCGCGCTGATTCTGTCGGTCTGCGCGGCCTCGGCGGCGCGTTCTCTGGCCGCCTCGTACGCCATCACCGTGTGGTGGTGTTCCGTCAGCGCCACGATCGTTGCGGCGGCGTCCAACTCACGGCACCCGATCCCCGCCGACGCGGCGGAATCGGCGGTCGTCCTGAGCGCCGCCGTCATCCCTCGGGACACCTCGCCGAGCTCGAACCCACTCCACAGGCGAAGCCGGCTCGGCGCGGAAGGCACGAGGACGGGTGCCCGCGTGCCGTCGCGCAGCGCTGTCCACGCGAAGTGGAGATCGGGCACAGTTCGCGCCAGCAGCCCGACCGTGTCGAGACTGGGACTCAATCCGGTGATGCCCGCGGTCGGAAGTTCGCCGTGGGCGGTGACGAAACCTGCGACTCCGCAGAACGACGCCGGCCTCGTCAGCGACCCCGCGGTCTGCGTGCCGAACGCCAGCGGCACCATGCCTGCGGCCACCGCTGCCGCCGAGCCGCTCGACGACCCGCCGGGCGTGTGACCCAGGGCGCGGGGATTGCGGGTCGGGCCGGGCGTGAAATACCCGAACTCGGTGGTGACGGTCTTGCCGAACGGGAGCGCGCCGAGTGCGCGCGACCGCGCCACACAGTCGGCGTCCGTCGTCACCGGGTCCGTACTCCGCAGTTCACTGCCGCAGCGCGTCGGCATCCCGGCGACGTCGATGAGATCCTTGACGCCGACGGGCACGCCCCAGAGCGCGCCGTCCGGGCCGCCGTCCTGGATCCGGGCGGCCGCGGACCGCACCGCGTCGGCGTCGAGGTGGGCCCAGGCATGGATTTCCGGCTCGAGGTCCGCGATCCGTGCGAGTGCCGCCTCCGCCACGTCGATGGGCGTCGTCGCGCCCGTCGCCAGCTGCTCCGCCAGGTCCCGGAGTGGGCTCGGTGACCGTAGTTCCGTCTTCATTGCGTCGCCACCATCGTGTCGTCGTTCGTCGTCTCGGTCTGCCCGGTGAGCGCTCGGGTGCGCATCACCGAGAAGAGGCGATCTGCTTGCACTTTCGTCTCCCCGGACGGCGCCGACACCAGCGCGACGATGATGGACACCGCCAGCGAGAGGGGTGCCACGGCGAGTGCCGGGTTCGAGAATCCGAGAATGGAGTCCGGTCCCTGCACGACCGGGCTGAGCAGGATGACGGTGACCGACAGGACGAGCCCGACCACGATGCCGGAGATGACGGCACGCGCCGTCATGCGCTTCCAATACATGGTCAGAAGCAGTGCCGGCAGGTTCGCACATGCTGCGATGGACATGCCCAGTGACGCGAGGAATGCGACGTTCTGCTTCTGCGCCGCGAATGCGATGGCGACACCGATGACGCAGGTGGCCACCGTCGCGACACGGGCTGCGCGGTGCTGAGCCTTCGCCGACACCGATCCGTTCCTGATCACCTGCCCGTACAGGTCGTGTGCGATCGCACCGGAGGTGGCGATCACCAGGCCGGACAGTGCGGCCAGAATGGTCACGAACGCCACGGCCGCGACGAACGCCAGCAGGACTCCGCCGCCGACTGTCTCGGCGAGCTGCGCGACCGCGAGGTTACCGCCCCGATTCTCGGACTTGATCACCTCGACACCGACCAGCTTGGCGGCGCCGTAACCGAGCACGGGAACCAGCAGGTAGAAGGCGAAGAAGATCCAAATCGCCGTGTAGGCGGACGTTCTCGCCTGCTTCGCGTCCGGAACGGTGAGGAATCGGATCATCACGTGCGGCAGACCGAGCACGCCGAGGACGAGCCCGACGGTCTGCGACAACTGGTCGAACGAGGCGGCACCGGACGTACGCTGCGGCGCGACGAACGATTGCCCGAACTCGGCGAGCGCGGTGCTGAACGGGCCGAAGGGGTTGAAATCGAACCGCACCAGCACGAGAACGAACAGCACCACGGCGCAGACCATGAGAAGACCGGTCTTGATGATCTGGATCCAGCTGGTGGCGAGCATTCCACCCACCAACGTGTACGCGGTGGTGAGTGTTCCGATGATCAACACGGCCACGGCGTAGTCGAGGTCGAACAGCAACGACACCAGAAGCGCGGCACCGACCAGCTGCGACACGAGATAGACCACGCTGATCACCACCGTGCTGATCGCCATCATCGACCGCACGTCCTTGCCGGGGAACCGGGTGGCGAGGACATCCGCCAGCGTGAAGCGGCCGAGGTTGCGCAGGGGTTCCGCGATCAGCAGCATCGCGAGGACGAACGCGACGGGCACGAAGACCGCGAGGTAGAACCCGTTGAAACCGGTCAGGGCGATCGCACCGGTGACTCCGAGAAACGAGGCGGCAGAGATGAAGTCGCCGGCGATGGCGACACCGTTCTGCCTGCCGGTGAGGCTGCCGCCAGCAACGTAGTGATCGGCGGCGGACTTGTTCCTCTTGGAAGCCCACGCGGTGATCATCAGAGTGACGGCAACGAGGGCCGCGAAAAGCGATGCGGAGACGAGGTTCATGGCTGTTATCCTTTCGCCCGCGGGGCGGTCCGGGAGTCGAGTTCGGCTGCCCGCGCCATGTAGTACCGGGCCACGACGATGGCGACGACGAATTGCGCGACCGCGTAGAGCCACGCCACGGTGACACCGCTGAAGACGACGCCGTCGAGCAGCGAGGTGAACCCACCGAGGATCGGCAGGGGCAGGAACAGTGCGAGGACCAGGGCGCTGAGACGAAACGTCAAGGCGGCACGCGTGTCTGCGAGCGCCTGCAGGTCGGAATTCTGTGGGACTTCTCCGGGCGGGGACGAGGTGACCATGGTTATTTACCTCCGGCTGCGGCGGGAACGAGGGTGGGCGTCACGGTGATCGGATCGGACCATTCGTCGTAGAACAGCCAGTCGGGGGACTCGACCGGAACCGACAAACGGTGGAATTTGCGTTGGAAGTAGACGAGGCTGTCGCCGTGTTCGCGCGTCTGCACGCGGTCCAGTTCGATGAACATCACCGAATGTGATCCCACGGTCTTGCTGTCCGCGATCCGGCCGGCGAGCACCACGTGGGCGGCGCGCAGGATCGGAACACCGTCGTCGGTGTCTTCTTCCCAGATGTCCCACTCGAACCGGTCCGCCATCGCGACTTGTGTTGCGCCCGCGAAATGCATGGCCAGTTCTTCGTCGTCGCCGGAGAGCACGTTGATACCGACTCTGCCGTTGTTCTGGAACACGTTGTGCATGGCGCTGTTCTGATTCACGCACACGAGTGCGGTGGGCGGGGAGTCGGTGACCGAGCAGACGGCGGTCACCGTCATTCCGCAGCGCCCGGCAGGGCCGTCGGTCGTCACGATGTTGACCGCGGCCGGCAGATTCGCCATGGCGGTGCGGAAGCTCGATTGCATTGTTGTGAGTTCGGGCATTTCGTCTCCATGAGTTGGAACAGGAAGTCGTGTCACCACGTTGCGCCGGCGTTCCTGCAAGAAGGATATGACGCGCGTCGTGTGCTGGAACATTGGCGGCGACGCTACTTTCTCGCAGTAAGTCGCGTATCCGAGTAGGGGATTCCTTCAGTTGCCTACCGCTTCCGTTACGGTCGGTGTTGACTGGACGAGAAAGCAAGCCATCTGTGCGAGGCAGGATTCGATGGATCAGCAGGAAACACGGGTATACATCGTCGACGACGATCAGGAGTTGTGCGCATCGCTTGCGTGGCTACTCGATTCGGTCAACATCACGTCGGAGTACTACTTCTCGGTGCAGTCGTTCCTGGACGAGTACCGCCGCGACATCCCGGCCTGCCTCGTGCTGGATGTCCGGATGCCGGAAGTCGGGGGATTCCAGCTCCAGGAGGCACTCCTCGCCGACGAATCCCCGATCCCGATCATCTTCGTGTCGGCACACGGTGACATCAAGATGTCGGTGCGGGCACTGCAGCGGGGTGCGCTGACGTTCATCGAGAAGCCCTACGATCCGCAGCACATGCTCGACGTGATTCAGGATGCGCTCCGGGTCGCGCGTCAACGATTCGGCGAGCGACGCAACAGAACGGAACTGCAGGGCCGGATAGACACGCTGACGGTGCGCGAAAAGGAAATTCTCGCACTCGTCCTCGACGGATTGCCCAGCAAGAACATCGCCAAGGAGCTGGGTATCAGCGTGAAGACGGTCGACGTGCATCGCACCCGTATCAAGGAAAAGACCGGAGCAGAGAGCATCGCCGTTCTCGTCCGCGATATTCTGCAGGCCGGAATTGCCGTGACGTGAAATTATTCGGCAGTTTCAGGGAAGTTCGACGACGAGCCGCCCGGATTTCGCGCGCGACACACACGCGGCAATTCTGTCTCCCGCCTTTCTCTCACTCTTGGTCAGGCAATTGTCGCGGTGGTCGGGTTCGCCCTCCAATACGTCCAGGACGCACGTGCCGCAGATACCTTCCCTGCAGGACGTGTCGATCTCGATGTCGTTCTCTTCGAGTACGTCGGCGATGGATTTCCCGGCAGGCACCTCGAACACCTCGCCCGTGTCGAGTTCCACCTCGAACGCCGTGTCCGAACCGGTCGCTGTAGGTGTCGCCGCCTCGAAGTGTTCGAAATGGACCGCGTCCTCACCGACCGCCGGTTCCGCCAGTCCGCGCACCCGATCCATGAAACCTTCGGGGCCGCAGGTGTAGACGTGGGTGGCGGCCGACGCGTCCGCCAGGATCTTCTCGAGGGCCGACAACTGATCGTCCCTCGTCAGGCCGAAGTGCAGGTGCACGTCACGGCGGAAATCGGCACTCTCCAGCAGGTCGGCGAACGCGGCCTGCGCCCTCGTCCGCGCGAAGTAGTGCAGGTCGAACTGCTGTCCCCGCCGATGCAACGCGAACGCCAGACTCAGCATCGGGGTCAACCCGATCCCCGCCGCGACGAGGATGTGCCGATCCGCACCCTCGGCGAGCGCGAGCAAAGTGCGGGGCCGGCTGATCTGCAACTCGCTGCCGACCCTCACACGATCGTGTAGCGCGGCCGAGCCACCGCGCGGGCCGGTCTCGCGTTTGACGGCGACAACGTACGATTCGGACTCGTGCGGCGGGCTGCACAGTGAGTACTGGGTGAGGACCTCGGTGGGACCGAGGATGTCGATGTGGGCGCCCGCCGGGTACGGGTCGAACGGTGACCCGTCCGTCCGAACAAGCCGGAACGACTTGATATCCGGCGTTTCCTCGACAATGTCCGCGACAGTGACAGTGAACATGCTCATGGTGATTATTCCTCCGGTGCTGCGACCCGTCGCCCGCGGGCGGGGGTCAGCGCATGTACAGGCCGCCGTTGACGTCCCAGCAGGCACCCGTGACCGACGCGGCCGTCGGCGATGCGAGCAGGGCAACGGTCTCGGCAATGAAATCGGGCGAGCCCAGGGTGCCCACCGGAATCGTGGTGAGGATGGCGGCCAGCTTGTCCGCGGGCACCGTCTCGCGCACGACCGGCAGGTCCAGAGGCCCGGGGGAGACGGCGTTCACCGTGACCCCCGACGGGGCGAGTTCGCGTGCGAAGACCTTGGTCAGTGTGCCGACGCCGCCCTTGGCCGCGGCGTAGTGCGCGCCGGTCGCCGTGCCACCGTTCTGCCCCGCCAGCGACGCGATGTTGACGATTCTGCCGTATCGCTTCGCGGCGAAGTAGCTTCCGAACACCTGGCAGCCGAGAAAGGCGCCGTTGAGGTTGATCTCGACGATGTCGGAGAATTCCTCCGGCGCGATGTCCATCAGCGAGCCCGTCTGCGACCGGCCGGCGTTGTTGACGAGGACGTCGATGCCGCCCCACTCCTGGATCACCCGGTCACGGACGGCTTCGAAACTCTTCCGCTTCCGGACGTCCAACTCCACTCCGATGGCCGTCTCGCCGTCCGGATCCAGCTCCGCCGCGGTCTCTTTCGCGGCGCCGCTGTCGATATCCGCGACCGCGACGCGGTATCCGCGGTCGTGCAATTGCTGTGCGATCGCGGCACCGAGGCCGCGTCCGCCGCCGGTGACTACTGCGACAGAATCCACGTCGAGCTCCTGTTCGATCGATAAGGTTCGGAAAGGCTGGTCAGAGAAGGTAGCCGGAGGCGTTGACCGCTGCCTGGGAGTTGACGAGCCGGATGACCTTGAGGTCCAACCGCGGCCCGCTCTCGGTGTAGCGAATGCGGTGCGTGACGTCGGCGGCGAGGGTCTGCTGGTCGTCGCGCTTGAAGCCCACCAGGATCTGCGCGGACCTCACCGTGATCGAGTCCTCGGTCCGTTCCTCGACCGTGAACCGCGAGACGGTGCGGACCGTCCGGGCGGCGGCGAGCGCGGACATCGAGTAGCCGGAGGTCAGACGTTCGATACGCATGCGCCGCATGCGAGTGTCGTCGTTGACCATGTTCAGCGATCCGTCGAAGTCGTCGGTGTCCGGGTCGATGGGAATGACGTACCGGCCTTCGTCGGTCCAGAGGGCGTCCCACGCCTGGTAGTCCTTGGCGTCGAGGAGTGCCGCTTCGTGCCAGATGAGTTCTATCGCCTGCAGTACCCGGGTGTCGGCGAGTTGGACGGTCATCAGATCAGTGCTCATCGGTCATCATCCTCTTCCACATTGCGTAGGCCTCGCGCATTCCGGTTTCGTCGGTGACGTGCGAGGTGCGGTGTCCGTCGCTGTCGAGCGCTTCACGATTGAGACCGCGGTTCACCATGATCGGCATTCCGGGTGCGCCGCGGGATCCGCGTTGTACCCGGTCCCAGGCCTCGGAATCGTCGGGGCTGCCGAACCCGAACGGGCCCTGGAAATGTTCGTGGATGCGGAGGCGTTCGCGGTTGACGATCTCCGGTCCGCCGTCCATGCCGAGGGCGATGTGCCGGATCTCGGTCTCGTCGACGGAGATCGGGCGCAGCACCCGGAAGAACGACATCGACATCGCGACGTTGGGGAAGATGTTGAGGTTGAACCCGGCGCCGTGCATGGAGCGGACGACGCGACGGACCTTGTCGGCGGGCATCGTCTTCGACAGCTCTTCGACGATGTGGTCGAAACGCGCCTGAATCTTCTCGGTGCCGTCGTCGTGGTCCAGGTCGACGTGCTCCGGGACCATGATGGCGACGCTGTGGCCGTTTCCGAGAGCGTGGGTGACGGCGTTGTCGTCGGTCATGAAGGAGAGCATGTCGGCGGTCTCGGCGTCGACGGAGGACATCCAGGACCGGTGCACGATCGGGAAGTGGTATCCGTCGGTGGTGTTCTCCAACTGGATCTTCCAGTTTCCGCGGAAACGGAAGCAATGTTCGCCCTGCGTCTTGATGGGGAATCCGGCGCCCTGCTTCATGAACAGGTCCATCCACACCTTCGCGTCGCCGAGGAAATCGTCGAGGGGTTCGACGTCGGGGTTGAAGCTGGCGAAGATCATCCCGGCGTACGACTCCACCCGCAGGCTCTGGAGGGGGAGGTCCTTCTTGTCGAGGTTCTCGTCGTAACCGTCGGGGTACGGGATTCCGCGCAGTCGCCCGTCGAGGGCGTACGACCAGCTGTGATAGGGGCAGGTGAACCCGTTCGCCTTGCCCTTGGGGACCTCACAGACGCTGGCCCCGCGGTGGCGGCACCGGTTCAGCAGGACGTTGAAGTTCCCTTTGCGGTCGCGGTTGACGATCACCGGTTGCCGGCCGATGGTCGCCATCTTGTAGCTTCCGGCCTCGGGGATCTCGCTCTCGTGGGCAACCCATACCCAGGTGCGGTAAAAGATTCTCTCGAGTTCCGCCTCGAACATGTCGGGGTCGGTGTACAGCGATCCGTCCACGCGGTCGTCCGTGGCGAGGGCCGCGAAGTTGGTGTCTGTGGTGGTGGGATCCAGCGAAGTGGTCATCACGTTCTCTTTCCATTCGATTCGGGCAGTCGTGTCGCCTCGTCGAGGCGAGTGACGAACAGCTTCTCGGTCGTGAAGTGCTTGATTCGAGCGATACCGCCCCGAACTTCACACTCGGCGGTGATGCGTGCGACGAGCAGTTCGGCCGATCCGTCCTCGTATCGCGACAACTGCTGCATGATCCACCGCCCCTGCGCCTCGGAGCCGTCGACCTCGATCTGCTCATTGCCGAGCAGGTGCACATTTCCCCGGAAATGGGAGTTCGGTGGAAGATACGCGGTGAGCATTCCGACGATCTCCGGCTGGCCCTGATGCGTGCCGAACCTGTGCGCGTACTCGGCGCCGATGCCTTCCCACACCGCATCGGGCGTGAACAGCGAGGCGAGTTCCTCGACCGAAAACGCCACGGAGGGAACATCGCACAGTTCCATGTAACGGCACATCACGCGGTGCACGGCCGCACGGCTCTCGATGCCCTCGGCCGCGGTCACAGAGTGCATTCCGCTCACGCGCCGAGGTCGACGTCTTCGCGGACGGTGAGCGCACGGCCGATGCGGGCTTCGATCTTCGCGTATCGCCACAGCGTGTACTCGCCGACCGGGGTGGTGCGGAAGAGGTTGCAGACGGCCTTGACGGTCTCCTGGGTGTCGACGTCGGCGAGGATGTAGCAGGTCCACGGCCAGCCGTCCGACGGTCCGACCAGGTGGCTGTCGTCGTCGATGTCGCCGATCACCCGGACGCCGGGTGTGTCGGCCACCGCGTCCATCATCCCGGAGAACGCCTTCCACACCAGCCCGCCCTGGCCGGTCGGGAGGTCGAAGAAGTTCTGGTTGATGCCGATGCAGAACAGGACTCGCAGCGGTGTGGTCTTGGTGTCACTCACGAATGGTCTCCTCGATGGAACGGGGTGGTCAGATGAAGCCGGGGAACGGCGGGATGTCCATGAGCACCGCACCGGCGCTGTCGTAGATGCCGTCGCCGAGGAAGGCGTGCTGCGGCGGGACCAGGGCCTCGCGCATGTACCGCTGCATCGCGTTGCCGTCGTAGATTGCGCCGGTGCCCGACAACTGGAATGCGGTGTGCACTGCGGAAGCGCCCGCCTTGGCCACGTGCGTCGACGACAGGCGAAGAAGCGCCGCAAGCTTGTCCGGGACGGGGTCGCCGGCGACCACCGTGGCGTACGCCTCGTCGGTGACCTCGTAGAAGAAGGCACGGGCGGACCTCAGCGTCGCCTCCGCCTTGGCCAGGTCGATGCGGTAGTAGGCGCGATCGGCGAGCTTGGGCGCTCCGGTGATTCCTGTGCGTCCCGCACCGACTTTGATCGCGTAGTCGAGCGCGGCGCGGCCCACTCCGAGATTGACGACGGCCAGGACCTGGGCGGCGTAGGCGATGGAGGGGTAGCGGTAGAGGGGTTCGTCGACGGTGGGGGTTCCGCCCCGGATGAATGTCCAGTCCTCGGGTACGACGACGCCGTCGACCTTCAGTTCGTGGCTTCCGGTACCCGACAGGCCGACCACGTCCCAGTTCTCGACGATCTCGACGTCCGTCGGCCACAGCAGTGCGGTGCGAGGCTTCCCGGCTGTGGAGTCGCCGCCGCGGATTCCGACGCCGAGAATGTCGGCGCCCTTGCATCCGCTGGCGAACTTCCACTGCCCGGTGATCTTCAGACCACCCGGCACCTGTTCGGCGGGTTGCACCGGGAACAGTCCGCCGGCGAAGACGAGGTCGGGGCTGTCCTTGTACAACTCCGCCTGTGTCGCGAGCGGCAGTGCCGCCAGGTAGACGAGGGCGGAGCCGAAGCTGGCGACCCAGCCCGCCGACGCGTCCACCGCGGAGATGCGTTCGATCATCCGCAGAAACTCGCTCGGGGGCAGCGCGTCGCCGCCGAATTGGCGGGGTGTCGCCGCGCGGTAGATGCCGATCTGCTTGAACTCGTCGATCATGTCGCGAGGCACGAACTTCTGGCGAGCGAACTCTTCCCGCCGCAATGCGACGTGCTCGAGGACGTCCTCGAACGACAGCGTCCCGTTCGCGGCGGCGTCCGTCGTGTCGAGGGTCGGTGCGTTGGTCATCAAATACTCCGATCGACGCGAAGTAGAAGGGGTGTGGCGTTTTTCGTGTCGAATTCACGCTATTGCGGTGGCGGGCATCACTCAATCGGTGCTTCCTCCCGAGGACGTGCAGAGATGTCGCCTCGGAGTAAAGGATTTCCCTATCGCGTCCGCGGTCCGTCCGCTCAGTAGACTCGAGATGAGCCGAAGGAGGCCGCATTGTCCGATCTCGCGCCGTCCGACTACGAACGACTCGTCGAGTCCCTTCGCTACTGCGTCCTGGTCCATGATGCGGCCACCAAGGACATCCTTTGGGCGAACCGGGCGGCGTCCGAACTGCTCGAGTTCACGGTCGAAGAACTCAAACCGCTCAAAGCGCCCGATATGAGTTCCCCGGCGAAGCGGTACCGCAGGTCGGTGGGACGGCGGTGGCTGCAGGAGGCTGTCGACAACGGGGCGGCGGTCATCGAATGGACGTATCGCGCGAAGAGCGGGCGAGAAGTCCTGACGGAGGCGATCGCGATCCGGGTCGAGTTGAGTGCCCGGACCGTGGTGATGGTGCAGTTCCGCGACATCGAGCAGGAAACGTCGATGCGCCGCGACCTCACCCGCACCGAGGCCGACCTCACCCGTACCGAGGCCCGGCTGGCCGCGTTCCTGCGGAACATGGCCGAAGGAATCCTCGTCCTGGACGACGACAGTCGGATCACGTATGCGAGCGAGGCGGCGTCGGAGCTCCTGAAGGTTCCGGTGGCATCGCTTGTCGGCGAACGCTTCACGGAGTTCTGCCGGGCGGGTCAGTCACGGGAGAGCGTGCGACGCGCCCTGCAACTGACGACCGCCGACGGGGGTTCCCAGAGCCTGCGCTACGAGGTGGAACTGACACCCGAGGAGCGCCGGTGGCATGCGGGGAGCTGCCAGCACATCGGTATCGAGAACGATCTGAGCGGCCACCTCCTGCTCTTCCACGACGTCACCGAACACGTCCGCACCGAGCAGGAGCACGAACGGGACTCGCAGTACCTCAACTACCTGGCCCGCTACAACGCGATGGGCGACATGGCGATGGCCATTGCCCACGAGTTGGCCCAGCCGCTCGCGGCCGCCACCAATTTCATCGCCGGAACGCAGAGCCGCCTCGACGACGGCCGGAGCGGTCACGACGAGGTGAGCTGGGGCCTGCGGGAGGCGCGCAAGCAGATCGACCGGGCCAATCAGATCGTCCGGAGTCTGCGTGAATACGTGACACAACTCGAGGAGTCGCAGCAGATCGTCGATCTCAACGACATCGTCGACGAATGCGCATATTTCATCGACATCCGGGCGCGGCAGAAGGGAGTTCACGTCGAGTACCTCCGGGCGCACGACACGGTTGCCGTCGTGTGCGAACGGGTGCTCACCGGGCAGGTCATCCTGAACCTGTGTTTCAACGCCATCGACGAGATGGCGGAATGGCCGGCAGCCGACCGCATCGTGACGGTACGCACCGACATCACCGAGACGGAGGGCGTCGTGAGCGTCGAGGACCACGGCAAGGGGCTCTCGCACATCCCGGACGGCCGAATCTTCGACGGCGCGTTCACCTCGAAGTCCACGGGTCACGGAATCGGGCTCGCGCTGAGCCACCGCATCATCTCCCGCCAGGGCGGGACACTCAGTGCGCGCGAGAACGATCCGCACGGGGCCGTCTTCACGTTCACGTTGCCCGCCGATCCGAACCACTGAGCGGCCGACCCCCACGCGGGTAAAGGTTTCTTGGATTCCGTTGGGCACGATCCGGTTCTAGCGTGGTGACAAACACCACCGCGGCCCGGAGGTACCTCGTGGACTATTCGCATCATTACCGGACATTCCTGACCTGTTACGCCGACACCCATCGCTACGGGTGGCACCACGTCGACCTCTTCGTGCACGACGAGGACGGCAACGAAGTGAACTGGGTCCATTGGCAGACCCGGGAGGACGGACCGGACGGCGCCGACGCGGCCACCGCGCGCGTCGAACCGAACCTGCGACGGACCACCGACTGGCAACGCGGAATCAGCGCCGACGGGAGCGAGTACTGGATCGCCGAGGCGGCGTGGGCTCAGTGAACCGGCGGATCGGATAGACGCCGAACTGCCGGTTCGCCGACCGAGCGGCGAACCGGCAATTCTGACGTATCGGTACCGGGCTACGCGACGCTTTCGGCGACGCGCTGGAACACGACCTTCCCACCCAGCACGGTGGAGACGACCTGCATTGCCGGGATGTCGTGCGGGTCGATGGTCTCGAGGTCGCCGTCGAGGATGCACAGGTCGCCCACCTTGCCGACCTCGAGTGATCCCTTCCAGTCCTCGGCGAAGTCCTGCCAGGCCGCGTTGATCGTGTAGGTGCGGACGGCGTCGGCGAGGCCGATGCACTGGTCGGGCCCGCTCACCGCGCCGCTGGCCTTGCTCTCGCGCAGGATCATCGTGGAGATGCCCTGACGCCAATCGGGCGGTGTGACCGGTGCATCGGAACTGCTCATCAGGTGCACCCCGGATTCGACGGCACTGCGATACGGCCATTCGTAGGCGGCTCGTTCGGTCCCGACCACCCCGACCTCCAGGTCGGCGATCGTCCACTTGATCGTCGGATTCATGTTGACGCCGATGCCGTTCTCGGCCAGTCGCTTCAGGGTGGCTTCGCTGATGAAGTCGCCGTGGATCAGGTAGTGCCGGGCATCCTCGCGGGGGTGCGCATTCTGCGCGGCGATGATCGCGTCGGCGACGGTGTCGATGGCACGGTCACCGGTGACGTGCACACCGATCTGGTAGCCGGCCTCGTGGCCGATGCGGACCATCTCGGTCACCTCGTACACCTGACGTTCGTCGGTGTCGCCGCCGACGCACAGGGAGCCGCAGCCGCCGCCGACGTATTCCTCGTGCATCCACGCGGTCTTGCTCGGCGGGATGCCGTCGGCGAACACCTTCACCCCGAGAACCCGGAACATCCTCGGGTCCACCGAGTCCGGAACGTCGATGTTCGCGAGGTTCTGTCCGAAATCCTCGGCCGATCCGGACATTCCGGTGGGCAGGAGGAGAAGGTTGACGCGGGCGCCCAGTTCGCCGCGGCGGGCGAGATCGGCATACACCGCGAGACCCTCGGCACCCATCGCGCCGCCGGCGAGGGCCTCGCCGCCGGGGCCGATCGCGGGATCGGTGAAGCTGGTGATGCCCTCGCTCTGCAGGATCGAGATCGCCGAGCGGAGTGCCTCCTCCCGGCGCTCCCGGGTGAGGGCGGGAAGAACACGCTGCACGAGGGCCTGCGCACCCTCCATGACGATGCCGGTCAGCAGGCCGTCCTCGCCGACCGGCATGAGGCTGCCCGGCGGGAGCGGGGTGGTTTCGTCCACCCCGGCGAGCGCGAGCGCCGCGCTGTTCACCCACGACGTGTGCCGCGAGAAGTCCTGCAGGAACACGGGATTGTTCGGGGACACCTCGTCGAGGTCCCAGCGGGTCGGCGTCCGTCCGGCCTCGGCGAGACACTCGTCGAGATACCCGTCGTCCCAGCCGGTTCCGATGATCCACTCGCCGTCCTCGGCCGCCGCGGCGGCCTCCCGCACGAGTTCACGGACGTCCGCGATCGACCGGACGGCCGGGAACGACACGTCCAGCGACAGCGGCGGAGTGTCGAGCCCGTAGGCGATGGCATGCAGGTGCGAGTCGTTGATTCCCGGGAGGATCGTCTTCCCACCGAGGTCCGTGACCACGGTGTCCGGTCCGATCAGGGTTTCGATCTCCGCATCGCTGCCCACCGCGTGGACGAGTCCGTCACGCACCGCGAGGGCGGTGGCGATCGTGAAGTTCGCGTCGACGGTGAAAACCTTGCCGTGGGTGTAGACGGCATCGGCGTAACTCATCGGTTCCTCCAGGTTGCAGTCGTGGGAGAGCTGTCAGACGGCCATGGGGGCCATGCCCAGGATCATCAGTGCGGATCCTGCCGCCGCGGCCCTGACGCCGGAGCGGCGCTCGCGGCGCGGGGTGGAGCGAAAGAGATGCAGTGTCAACAGTGCCCAGCACACGAGCACGAGGAGTGGCAGCCAGCCAGTCGAGATTCCAGCGCCACCGTGGTGGTGGCCCGACGACGCCGACGCGGCCGGGGCGGGGGCGGACGTCGGGGCCAGGAGTAGCAGCACCCCCATGGCGGTGAGGTCCACCGCACAGGGCACGGCGGTCCGGCGGTGCATGGTCTCACCGGTGACGAACACGGCGAGGGCGATGAGGACGGCACCCTCCAGCAGGTGAATCCCCGCCGGCAGGCCGGGGATCATCATCGCGACCATCGACACCGACATCGCGCCGTGCGCGATCCGCACCCGGCAGTCCGTGCCGTGTGCCCGCCACATCGGCACCATCGCCCCGACGGCTCCGACGAGCATCGCCGCGTGCACGGCAGGGATCTCGAACATCGCCGGGCTCAGATCGTGGGGGTGAGTTCGCGACGCTGCCCGACATCCGCCCGGCTCTGCCGGGTGACCCGGGCGACGACCAGACCGGCGACGAAGAACAGCGCGATCACGGCCAGCAGGATGTCCGCGAGCAGTTCCGATCCGCCGATCAGCGTGGTGAAGTTGTCGAGCACCAACCCGGTGACGGCCACCAGGCCCACGCATCCGAGCACCGGAGCGATGCGGGTGTGCCAGAGCCGGGTATCCAGCCGGGTGCGGGCGAAGAACGCGATGATCGCGACGCTGGTGAGCACCATCAGCACCAGGATGCTCACGGTGGCCAGACCCGCCATCCAGGTGAACAATTCCAGCACCGGGTCCGCGCCGACGAGGGCGAACACCCCCACGACCACCGTCGCGGAGATCGTCTGGGCGACCGAGCCGATATGCGGGGAACCGTGCTTGGTGTGGGTGCGGGACAGTGCGCGCGGCGCCGCCCCCTTGCGGGCGAGGGCGAACACGTACCGGGAGATGGCGTTGTGGAAGGCGAGGAGTGCGGCGAACAGGCTGGTGACGAGCATGATCGCCATGACGTCGGCCGCGGGTCCGCCCAGGAAGTGCGCGGCGGCGGCGAACGTCAGACCGGCAGGGTCGGCGGCGGCCGCGGCGGAGACGTTGTCGCTGCCGAACGCGAGCACCACGGCCCAGCTCGCCAGCGCATATACAAGCCCGATGACGATCACGGCGGCGTACGTCGCGATCGGAATCGTGCGCCGGGGGTTGCGGGCCTCCTCGCCGTAGATCGCGGTCGCCTCGAAGCCGATGAACGACGCGATCGCGAACATCAATGCGACACCGGGGGATCCGCTGAAGAACGACGTCGGGGTGAACGATGCGAAGTCGATACCCGCGGCCCCGCCCCGCACCAGCACGCCGAACGACAGCGCCAGGATGATGCCGATCTCGAGCACGAGGAGCACCCCGAGGACCTTGGCGCCGAGGTCGATGCTGCGGTATCCGAGCACGGCCACGAGTGCGATGAGTACCAGCGCCCACATCCACCACGGCAGGTCGGGTCCGCCGTACTGGACCACGAGGCCCTGAATCGTCGCGGCCGCCAGACCGTACACGGCGGCCTGAATGGCGGTGTAGGTCAGCAGAGCGAGGCCGGCTGCGCCGAGCCCGCAGGACTCGCCCAGTCCCTTGGCGACGTAGGCGTAGAAGGCACCGGTGTCGACCATGTGGCTGCTCATGGCCGCGTATCCGACGCTGAAGACGAGCAGGACCAGTGCGGCAATGAGATAGGCGGTTGGGGCGCCCGCGCCGTTGCCGATCGCGATCATGACGGGCAGAGCGCCGCCGATCGCGGTCAGCGGCGCGGCGGCAGCGATGACGAGGAAGACGATCCCGACGACGCCGATGGATCCGCGTAACTTGCCGGCACCCGAACCCGTGGTGGTGTCAGACATCTGTTCCCCCGTCCGAGTGGCAGCTGCCGCCTCCGGTCGCGCAGTGCTTCGACGTCGTGCGGGGAACGTCGAGGGCGGGGTTGCGGTCGAAGAAGCCGTTGGGCTTCAACGTGAACCCGGTGTAGTCGACGGGCATGATCGGCCAGTCCTCCGGTCGCGGGAAGTGCGTGAGGCCGAACGTGTGCCAGACGACGACGTCTTCGTTCTCCAGATCGCGATCACCGGCGACGAAGCTGGGCAGTCCGGCGCCACCCGCGTGCTGGTTCACGAAATCCCCTGCCGCGTAACGCTCCTTCTCATCGAACTGGGTGACCCACAGGTGCTTGGTGGCGAACGTCGCCCGCGCCGCGATCGAGGAGTCGTCGTCGGCCAGCAGGATCGGCTGACCCTCCGGGTGGAGTGCGTACGCCACCGGCTTGCCCAGACGATTCAGCTTGTTCGGGTTGCTGATGTGCCACACGCGTCCGACGCTGTTGTCCGCGAGGCGCTGCGCCTCGGATTCCTTCGTCAGCGGCGTGCGCTCGAGGGTGAACGCGTTACCGTGCAGGTTCCCGGGGCCCATCTTCACCCGCTTGGTCTGCACCTCCTCGACGGAGTTGCGGGCGCCGTCGATCATCATGTCGAGGCGGGCGCTGAACAGGTGCTGGTGGTACGGGGCGCCGAGGCCGGGGGCGATCTCCGAGGCGTACGGGTAGTCGCCGCCCGGGTGACCCGACGTGAAGACGATGCCGGTGGCCTTGACCTCGAATTCGATGGTGCCGTCGAGGTAGAGGTACCAGAAGAAGCCGTAGTCGTAGTTGCCGATGGTGGTGAAGAAGGAGATGACGAGACGGCGCTGGCGGCGGGTCTCGGCGGAGCCGGCCCACAGGTCGGTGTGCTTCCACAGCACGCCGAAGTCCTCCTCGTGCATGCACACGGCGTTCTTCAGCGTCTTGGGGGTGCCGAACTCATCGGCGATGACGGCGTCGAAGTAGGTGATGTCGCCGACGCAGTCGCAGCCGAGTTCGAGGGCGTTCGCGTAGCGGCCCACCATGTACTCGCCGGTGTCGAAGTAGTTCTGCCACGACCGGACCGGCGAGGGGTCGCCGTAGGGCACCACCATCTCGGCGATGGACGCGCGGTGGATGATGGGGCGCACCCGGTCGCCGTCGGCGAACCCGAGCTGGTGGAGGACGAGACCCTCGCGGGCGTCGAAGCCGACGCGGAACGACCACTTCTCCCAGTCGACGCGGTTGCCGTCGACGACGAAGCTGGGGCCCTCGGGCTGGGTGATCTCGATGGGCTTCTGGGTGGTGCGCAGGGGGCCGGTGACGGTGAGGTCGTCGAAGTTGCCCGACTCCTCGGGGACCGGGACGGCGCCGAGGTCGAGAACGTCGGTGACGGTCCGGTTCATGACGTCGACGAATCCGACGAGCCCGTCGATCGGGTGCGCCCAGGCGTGGTCCTTCGGGTGGTCCTGGCGGAACGCGAGCCCCCGGAGGATCCGCGTGCCCGTCTCGCCGGGGTAGTCGAAGACACCGGCCGAGAGGGGAGCGACCCGGACGTCGGCGACGTCGAGTCCGCGGGCGGCGAGCGCGGCGAGCCAGCGTTCGTCGGCGGCCAGCACCTGTTCGACGAGTTCGAACTCCTCGTCCAGGACGGGCATCTGACCGTCACGGGCGGCGTCGAGGGTCACCGAGCTGATCACCGACCGCTGGGTCACGGACACGACGACGTCCACCGCGTTGGGTGACGAGATGTCGTGCAGCAGAACGCGGAATCGGCGATCGGTCTCGGGGGCCTCCGCCGTGTACAGCGTCGACTTGTCCGGTTCCTCGAGGCCGACGTAGACGAATCTCGTCTGCTCGGTCAGCGCGTCGGCGGCCTCGAGGATCTCGCGGAGGGAGGCGATTTCTTCGACGGTCGGCAGCGACAGCGGGTGGTCGATACGCGCAGGGGAAAGGGTGGGCATGTCGCGATCCTTTGGTTCTACGGGTGTTGAATAAAAAGCTTAGTGACGTACGTTACAGCCGAGGTGCCCTCGTGTAAACAGTGAGTTTCGCGCCCGAACAAACTGACCGTTCGGTCAAAAATGGTTCTCTATCGGATTCCGCAGCAACGGTTTTGGCTGAGCGACGGAAGGCTCAGAGTGCGGCGACGAACTGCTCGAGCATCTCCAGCTGACGCTCCGACGACGTTTCGCCCGGCGTGAGGACACCCAGAATCTGCATGCCCATCATCATGTTGAGCAGTTGCTCGACCACGATGCTGACGTCGATGTCGCCGACGGAGCCCTCCTCGCGCGCCTGCTCGAGGAAGATCGCCATCTGCTCACGCCAGTGGTCCATGGTGCGGCGGTTGGTCGCGGCCATCTGCTCGTCGTACATGGCCCGCGGCCACAGCGAGGCGGCTATCCGGGCTTCGAGGAGTTGCTCTTCGTTGATCGGCATCACTTCGCGGCAGAGGATGCGCAGTGCGTCGAGTCCGGTCGCGTCGCCGAGCGCCTCGGTGATCCGGCGGTCGGTGGCTTCGGAGATGTGCTCGTACGAGGTACGGAGGATCTCGTCCTTGCCGGCGAAGTAATGACTCAGGGCGCCGTTGGTGTACCCGGCCTCGGTGGCGATGTCGCGCATGTTGGCAGCATCGATACCGCGGGCGGCGATCAACCGCCAGGCGGCGGCGGTGATGCTGCGCCGACGCTCGTCGTGATCCACGACCTTAGGCACGACGCGTACCTGCCCCACGAGCGATCATGCGACCACGGTATCAATGAGCTCCGCCGAGATTGAGAACGACCACTCCCGAGACGACGAGACCGGCGGCGATCGCGGCAATCAGGAACACGTACGGCATGGGACAGGGAACCATGCCGGGAGCGGAGAGGCGTGCAGCGCCCCACCGCTCCCGACTGTGCAGATCTACGAGTACATGATGACGCCGCGGACGTTCTCGGCCTTCCGCATCGCCTCGTAGCCGTCGTTGATCTGATCGAGTGTGTATGTCCTCGTGATCATCTCGTCGAGCTTCAGCTGACCCTCCATGTACAGCCGCAGCAGATGAGGGATGTCGAACCGGATGTTCGCGTTGCCGAACCACGCCCCCTTGAGGGTCTTGCGCATCGCCGTCAGATCGAACAGGTTCAGATCGACGTCGTTCTGCGTGACGTCGCCGACCGACACGTGGACGCAGGTGCCGCCCTTGGCCACCAGGCTCATCGCCGGGGCGATGATGCGGCCACTCGCATTCGCGATGGTGATGAGCACCTTGTCGGCGAGCTGGCCCCACGTCAGATCCTGGAGGAGGGGGAGCGCCTCGTCGATGCTCGCCGCGGTGTGGGTCGCACCGAAGATCTTGGCCTGCTCCCGCTTGAACTCCGACGGGTCGACGACCACGACGTGCCGGGCCCCGGCGAGCGCTGCGCCCTGGACCGCCCCGCACCCGACGCCGCCCATGCCGATCACGACGACGGTCTCACCGGCCTGGACGCCGGCCGCGTACACCGACGACCCCCAGCCCGTCGTGACACCGCAGCCGACCAGCGCCGCCTTGTCGAGGGGAATGTCCTTCGTGATCTTGACGCACGACGCCTCGTTGACCACCGTGTACGGCGAGAACGTTCCGATCAGGCACTGGATGGCGGCGTCCTTGCCGCGAACGTGATGCCGCGCCGTGCCGTCCGAGATCTGCCAGCCTTCGAGCAGGTGGGCTCCCAGGTCGCAGATGCTGGACTGGCCGGTCGCGCACTGCCTGCATCGGCCGCACGCGGGGATGAATCCGAGGGCGACGTGATCGCCCTTCTCGACGCTGGTGACACCGGGCCCGACCTCGAGGACGATGCCGGCGCCCTCGTGGCCACCGATGAACGGGTAGTACTCGAGCGGCAGGCTGCCGTCCCGGACGTGTTCGTCCGAGTGGCACATCCCCGACGCCGCCAGCTGCAGAAGCACTTCTCCGTGCTTCGGGGGGTCGAGTTCCAGTTCTTCGATCTGCCACGGCTGACCGGGCTCCCACAACACTGCGGCCTGGGTTTTCATAAGTCCTGCTCCTGTCCGACGACGTCGATGCTGGGGGCGATCAGAGGATGATCGTGACGACCTTCTCCTCGGTGTTGGCTTCGATTCCGGCCCAGCCGAGTTCGCGGCCGGTGCCGCTGGTCTTCATGCCGCCCCAGGGCAGGGCGGGGTCGATGGGTGCCCAGCCGTTGACCGCGACCGCTCCGGCGCGGACCTTGCCTGCGAGGGTGTGGGCGTGGGACACGTCGCGCGTCCAGATCGAGGCGGCGAGCCCGTAATCGGTGGCGTTGGCGATCGCGATCGCCTCGTCGGTGGTGTCGAACGCGATGACGGTGCCGACGGGTCCGAAGATTTCCTCCCGCGCGATCTTCATGTCGTTGTTCGCGTCGGCGAAGATGGTCGGCTGGACGAAGAACCCGTCCCCGTCCGGGCGGCCACCGCCGGCGGCGACCCGGGCGCCCTCGCTGCGTCCGGCCTCGATGTAGCCGAGGACGGTGTCACGCTGCTTCGCGTTCACCAGGGCGCCCATCGTGGTCGCCGGATCGAACGGGTCGCCGAGGACCTGCGCGGACGCGGCGGCGGCGAGACCGTCGACCACCTGCGAGTACAGCGAGCGGTGCACCAGGATGCGGGTGCCCGCGGCGCAGACCTCGCCCTGATTGAAGAACAGTCCCATCGCGGTCCCGTTGATGGCGGCCTCGAGGTCGGCGTCGGGGAGGATGATCTGCGGGGACTTGCCGCCGAGTTCGAGGGTGGTGCGCTTGAACGTGTCGGCGGCGCGCTTGGCGATGATCCGGCCGACGCGGGGGCTGCCGGTGAAGCTGATCTTGTCGACGCCGGGGTGGCCGGCGAGTGCGTCGCCCGCGACCTCGCCGAGCCCGGGCACGATGTTGACGGTGCCTGCGGGCAGTCCGGCCTCCTCCAGCAGCGTCGCGAGGTGAAGGATCGACAGCGGTGCGTCCTCCGGCGGCTTGACCACCAGCGTGTTCCCGGCGGCGAGGGCCGGGGCGATCTTCCATGCCGAGATCATCAGCGGGGTGTTCCACGGAACGATCGCGCCGATCACGCCGACCGGTTCGCGGACGGTGTACGAGTGGGTGGGCTGGCCGAAGTAGCCGGCGGTCGGGATGGACTGACCGGTGATCTTGTCGGCCCAGCCGGCGAAGTGCCGGAACGTGCCGGCGGCCATCGGGATGTCGAGCATGGTGGGCTGGCCGACGGGCTTCCCGACGTCGAGGGCCTCGAGCCGGGCCAGGATCTCGCCGTCGCGTTCGATGAGATCGGCGACCTTGTTCAGGATCCGTCCGCGGGCGGCGCCGGGCAGCGAACCCCATTCACCGTTCAGCTGCGTGCGGGCGGCCCGGACCGCGTCGTCGATGTCCTGGGCGGTGCCGGACGCGATCTGGGCGAGGGGGCGAGCGGTGGCCGGGTTCAGATCCGTGAACGTCCCGCCGTCCGACGCCGCGCGCCACTGCCCGCCGATGAACAACTCGGTCGCGGTTCCATCAGGAAGTCCTGTGGCACTGACGTTCTCGTGTACTGCGGTCATGGCGTCAACTCTCCCGATGGTGTTGTGATGGCTGTCACAAGCATGCGGGCGGAGGCGCGGCGTCGTCTTGCACGCATGCGCATAGTTATTGCTCGTATGCGCACCGATTCGCCGTCCGGCGTAGTGAGTCGCGGTTTCCTGACAGTAAACGGCGCTGCTACGATGCGGACGTGACCACTCGACCCGAGACCGAGGTCCACCGCGACACGGGAGACCCAGCGCCCGTCGAGCGTGAGGTGCCGTCCGATACGCCGACCGGGCCCGATCTCGAGAAGGTGATCGCCAGGCAGGTCCGGTCGCTCCGCAAAGCCAGTGGACTCTCAGTGGGGGACATGGCGGCCAAAGTCGGAATCTCGAAGGCCATGCTGTCCAAGATCGAGAACTCGCAGACCTCGTGCAGTTTGTCGACGCTGGCGCGTCTGGCAGCCGGGCTCGACGTGCCCGTGACCTCTCTGTTCCGGGGCGCCGACACCGCCCGCGACGCCGTGTACGTCGAGGCGGGCCGCGGTGCGGTCATCGTCGGGCGAGGCACCCGGGTGGGACACCACTACGAACTTCTCGGCGCACTGCGCGGCCAGCACAAGCGACTCGAGCCGGTGCTGGTCACGCTCACCGACTCCAGTGAGACGTTTCCGCTGTTCCAGCACGCCGGCACCGAATTGCTCTACATGCTCGAGGGCGTCATGGTCTACGGGCACGGCGAGGCCGAGTACACGCTGCGGCCGGGGGATTCGCTGCTCCTCGACGGTGAAGGTCTGCACGGGCCCAACGATCTCGTGCGGTTGCCCATCCGCTTTCTTGCCGTCACCGCATACCCCGACCACCACGAGGACTGACGGCCGTAATCGGAATTTCGACCTTCCTCCGCCTCCGCGCCGGGCGTAGAGTGGCGGTTGGTTCGAAAGGTCGTGGTTACGGTGATAGCGACAGTTCAGATAGCGTCCGACGGCCAGTCCGCGCTGCCCTTCGACCGCCTCGAGCCGGTTCACCTGGCCACCGCGGGCACGATCGGTGTCTACTATTTCGACTACGGCACCGATGCGCGGATGAACTCGGATGATCTCGGCGACTTCTACGTCGTTCAGATCCCGCTGTCGGGTACGGCCCGAATTACTTCTGGCGCCGAGGAGTTCGATTCGACCATGTCGATCGCGTCGATTCTGCAGCCGGGACGCTCCGCCACCATGCAGTGGCACGAAGGGCAATCTCAGCTGATCATCCGACTGGCGCGCCGAAGTCTCGAGGAGCACTTGCAGGAAATTCTCGGGAGGCCACTCAGTGAACCGCTGAGATTCGAGCCGCAGATGGAACTCGGACGACCCGCGATCCGAGGGTGGCGGGAGGCGGTCGAACTTCTGGAGCACGAAGTGGCGAATCATACCGCGATTACTGCAGATTCGGCCGCCATGGAGGAATTCGAACTGATCGTGCTGAGTCAGTTCCTGTCCGCTCAGCCGAACAATTACAGTGCAAGGCTTCGGGGTCTGGCTCAGAGCCTGACCTAGCTGGGCACACCAGTGGCCCTGCCCCGCGGAGTGTTGGGGGCAGGACCACTGTCTGTCTCGGGACCGGGATCAGGCCTTGGCGGGGTCCGCAGCCCTGGTCGTGATTGCTTCTGCGCCGAGAACCGCGTCGGTGCCATGCTTCGAGGCGCCGGTGAGGCCGACGGCATCGAGTACGTAGGCCGTTTCGCCGTGGACGGACACGTCGAGGCCGTCGTACTCGCTTTCCTGGTCGGCGCGAATGCCCATGAACTTCTTCAGTGCCAGTGCGATCACCAGTGTGACGACGAAGCAGTAGGCGAGAACGGCTGCCACGGCGACACATTGACGCCACAGCACGTCGACGCCGCCGCCGTAGAAGAGCCCCGCGGCGCCGTTGGGAGCGGCCGGATCCGCGAGGAAACCGATCAGAACGGTGCCGAGGATGCCGCCCACCAGGTGCACGCCGACGACGTCGAGCGCGTCGTCGTAGCCGAGCCGGTACTTCCAGGAGACCGCGAAGCAGCAGACCGCGCCGGCGGCGCCTCCGACGACCAGAGCGCCGAGCGGTGAGACGGCGCCGCAGGCAGGTGTGATGGCGACCAGTGCTGCGATCAGACCCGACGCGGCGCCCAACGAGGTGGCGTGGCCTTCACGCAGTTTCTCGACTGCCAGCCAGGCGCAGATACCCGCGCACGCCGCGGCGACGGTGTTGAGGATGACGACGGACGCGCTGTTCCCGGCGGACAGCGCCGAGCCGCCGTTGAATCCGAACCAGCCGAAGAGAAGGATGCCGGCGCCGAGCATGGTCAGGGGAAGGCTGTGCGGGCGGGGCGAGACTGGGAACGTCTTGCGGGCCCCGAGAACCAGGACGACGGCGAGGGCGGCGATGCCGGCGTTGATGTGCACGGCCGTGCCGCCGGCGAAGTCGATGGCGCCGAGGCTGTTGGCGATCCACCCGCCGATCACCGACCCGTCCGCGGAGTCGAACGCGAACACCCAGTGGGCGACGGGGAAGTAGACGAACGTGGCCCACAGTCCGGCGAACAGCATCCAGGCGCCGAACTTCATCCGGTCGGCCAGCGCGCCGGAGATCAGTGCCACGGTGATGCCCGCGAACAACAGCTGGAATCCCGAGACCAGCGCGGGCGGCAGTCCGGGTTCGGCGGGGGCCTCCAGTAATGAACTGGAGCCGAAGAACTCGAGGGGGTCGCCCAGAATGCCGAGACCGCCGAGGGAGTTACCCAGCACGGCGGAGTAGCCGAACACGATCCACAGCACCCCGACGACGGCGAACGCGCCGAACGTCATCATGGCCATGTTGAGCGTGTTGCGCACGCTGACCATTCCGCCGTAGAACATGGCCAGGCCCGGCACCATGAGGCTCACTGCCGTGAAGGCCGCGAGAATCCAGGCGGTGTCGGCCGCAGCGACTGCTTCGTTCATAGTCGTCCACCTTGATCGAGGATGGCGTGACACTTGTCGCGTCCGCCTTTGGGAATCAATGTCTAGTGTCAGTGAACCAAAGCGGAGATTGCGGAAACAGTTCGCTGAGTGACAACTGCGTAACGGAATTCGGCGTGCGCCTGCGTGCCGATGCGCGAAACAAAGTATCTTGACAGTGGACTTTCTAGGTAAGGAGAAGGAGTGACCACAGTTCGCGAGGCCCGCATCGCCCGGCGCTCGGATCGGCGGACCACCCCGTGGGCCAACGGCGCGGGCACCACAGCGGAGATCGCTGCCGGTGTCGCGTCCCGGTGGCGCTTCAGCGTCGCGACGCTCGATGCGGGTTCGACGTTCTCGCCGTTCCCCGAGGTGGACCGCATCTTCACGGTGATCGGCGACCATCCCGTGTCACTCGACTTCGGCGGCGGCCCCACCGTGATTCCGCGCCTGAGTCCGACGGCCTTCGCCGGTGAACGCAGCCCCGACTGTGTGGCGGAAGGGCTGACCGAGGCGTTCAACGTCATGGTCCACAGGTCCACCACAGCGGCGTCCGTGGACGTCGTCGACATCGGAGCGGCGCAGGACGTCACCGCTGACGGGCGGCTTGCCGTCCTCGTCCTGGTTCTCGATGGGCGGCTGGCGACGGACCTCGGTCCCGTCCAACCGGGCGACTGTCTCCTCGTCGAGCAAGGGTCGGTGCGGCTGTCCGGGCAGGCGTCGGTCGTGGTGGCGGAGGTCCTCGCCCGCACGTGAGCGGCAATGCGTGCCAGGGCACACTTTGCCACTCACGTGCAGGGACTACCTCGCGGTCGACAGAATCCGGCGTAGTCGCCCGATCGCGCGCTCGGTCGCGGGACGATCCTTCGCGATCAGCTGGTGCATGATGAATCCTTCGATCGCCGAGTACACCAGCAGGGTCAGGTCTTCGTCGGCGGTGATGCCCAGCCGGGTCAGTGCCTGCGACGTCGCCTCGATATACGTCGCGTACAGCAGTTTCACGTGCGGGTCGAGGCGCGGGGTTCGCCGGGACTCGAGCATCAGCTCGTACTGGAAGACCTGGAGGTCGGGGTCGCGGGCGACGAGGTCGGTGAGGTGCTCGACGAAGTGGTCGAGCGACGAGCCGGCGGCGATGTCGGCGAAGACGCTCGCACTCTTGTCGAGCGCGTACCGGAGCGCGGCGTCGAGGAGGGCGTCCGTCGACCCGGCGCTGCGCAGGACGGCCTCGTCCGAGACGCCGGCCTCCCGGGCGACGGCCCCGGTCGTCAGACCGCGCAGGCCGTCGCGGGCGATCACGGAGACCGTCGCGAGAACGAGGTCGAGAGCCTGATCGGTCTGGGGTGCCGGCCTCCGAAGCCGCCCGTCGGCCAGCGTCACGGTGCGACGTTCCCGTGGTTCAGCAGCCATCTCATGCCGGGTTCCCGGGTGCGACTGATGCCCTTGTATTCGGCCATGTCCACCGGAAGGTCCTCGAGCACCCGGTACAGCCGATCGCCCCATCCCGGAACGGTCGCGATATCGCGGAACGGAAGCAGATACGTCCGGATCAGGAACATGACGGCACCGGAGTGGGCGAGCCGGATGAGGTGCTGCACTTCGGTTCTCAGGAACAGGCGGTCCCCGACCTCGTCCAGCGGGCCGTCGGCGAGGGTGCGCCGGTCCTTCCCCCACTCGGGGTAGGTCTCGGTCGACGTGTCGAGTTTGCCGTCGACGGTCAGCGTCCAGTTGGTGCGTCGGTAGCTCTGGCCGGGCTCGAGCCGCATCAGGAAGTTGTGTGCGCGGGTGATGATCTTCTCGCTGTGGACGCGCGGGACGGGGCCGTGGATCTCGAGGAAGCTCATGCCCACGTCGAATCCGAAGGACCAGTCCGCCGCGAACGTCACCAGACCTGCGTCACCCCACAGTTCGCCCTCACGCTGATCGAGCAGCACGACGTCCTCCTGGATCTGGCCGCAGATGTACACCAGCGGCGGCGCCGGCAACGTGTCGAGATCCCCGAACGCGAAGTTGTGCTCGATCCCGAGGAGGTCGTTCTTCCACAACCACCCGTCTTCGCGCCGCGCGAGGGTCATGGTGTCGGGGTATTCGTCGGCAAGCATGCGCATCAGCGTGAGCATCGCGTCCCAGGCGGCGGGGACCATGTGGGGCAGGCACTGGTGCCGCGACGGATCCTCGGCCAGGATGCGCTCGCGTTCGGCGAGTTCGCGGTGGTAGTCGGCGTCGATGGCGATGCGGGTGTCTCCCCAGCTTCCGGTGGCGGTGTCGGTGGGGTTTCCGGCCGGTTCGACGTTGGTGCTGTAGCGGTACCGATCGCGCGGAAAGGGGAAGGGAAAGCGCGCGATGTGGTCGGCACGCGAGTCGGTCGATGTCACAGATCCAGCTCCAATCGGTCTCCTGCGGAACGTGATACGCACGGCATGATCGAATCTCCGGAGGCCTTCTCCTCGCCGGTGAGGAACAGGTCGCGGTGTTCGATCGCGCCGCCGCGGACCGACAGCCGGCATTCGCCGCACACACCCTGCCGGCAGAGGTTCGGGACGTTGATTCCCTTGTCCAGCAACGCCTCGAGGAGGCTGGTGCCCGAGGGCACGGGAACGATCATTCCGGTGCGCCCGAGCGTGGCGGCAAACGGCGCCCCCTCGGGCAACGGGCCCGCCCCGAACGCCTCCGAGTGCACGCGCCCCGGCGGCCAGCCGCAGTCGCGGGCCCACTCGGCCACCGCCGCGATCATCGGCGCGGGACCGCACGTGTAGACGTGGGTACCGAGTGGCTGGTCCGCCAGCTTCGGGACGAGGCGGTCCGCGAGTTCTCCGGGCGTGGAGACCGTGATCATCCGGTCACCGCACAGCGCCGCCAACTCGTCGGCGTGAGCTCCCGACTGGTCGCGGAAAGAGTAGATCACTTCGAACGAACGACCCCACTCGAGCGCGGCCCGGACGTGCGACAGGATCGGCGTGACGCCGATTCCACCCGCGACCAGCAGGTGGTGCCGAGCATTGAGCACGGGCGCGAACGCACTCCGCGGAAGGCTCACACGGATGCGCTGATCCGGCTGGAGGTCGTGGACCCAGCGCGAACCCCCGTGGCCGTTTTCGTCGAGCCGGACCGAGATCGCGTAGTGGTCCGGCTCGATCGAGGGGCCGGTGAGCGAGTAGGAATTCTGCCGACCCTCGGCCCAGGTGACGGCGATGTGGCTGCCCGGGGTGAACGACGGCAGGGTGCGGCCCGCCGGGTCCGCGAGCACGACGTGCCGGATGCCCGGGCACAGCAGCCGTGCCTCGCGCACTGTCAGAGTGAGCCCTCCGGTGACGCTCTCGCCCGCAACTGTTTCGAGGGCCGTGGTCATGGCAGTTCCTCCGAGTCGGCTCGATATCCCAGGTAGGCGCTGTGACGCCGGGAGTAGTGGTAGTAGACGGTGAGTTCGGCGGAACAACCGCCGCACGGTGTCCGGCCGCCGATGGAGACCGGCACCGAGGACGACGTCGCGTGGCAGTGCGCGCAGAACACATCGCGCACCGGGACGTCGGGGTCGATGATCGCGGCGATCTCGGCGGGCACCGCGCCCGCGGAGATCAGCCGAGCACGCACCGCCCCCACCATGTGCTCGGGTCCCGCGACGACGAACCGCCAGCCGATGCGCGCCTCGGACAACAGCTCGTCGAGCCCGCCGAACCCGGATCCGGCCCCGTCGTCGACGATCACCGTGCGAGTGGGAACGGGCGCCACGCGCTCGGACAGCGCGCGGAGGACCTGCGCGCCGACCGTGCGGTCCGAGACCAATACGTAGCGGGTGACGAGAGCGCCCGCTGCGAGGTCGTCGACGGCCGAGTAATCGGATCGCCACCGGGGGACGCTGGTCGACCTCATCGAAACCGCCATCGCGGATCAGGGAGCGAAGGAACGGTGGCCGACGAAGTAGGCTAACGCGCGGTCGGGGGTGGTGAAGCGGATGCGCGAGCCCTTGGGGAAGAAGATCGCGTCCTTCGCCTTCGCCACCTCGACCTGGCCGGTGTCGAGGTTCTCGAGGGTGAACTCCCCTTCGAGGACGACCTTCATCTCGTCGTAGGCGTAGTAGTAGTCGAGCGGGGCGTCGGTGCGCTGGAGTTCGAAGTAGCCGGCCGACATCTCCGAGCCGTCCGGGTTGGCGAAGACGTCGTCGATGTATCCCTTGGTGCCCGGGTACTCCGAGACCGGCATCTGAGGCAGGTTCTCGTGGAATCCAGCGGTGACGCGGAACGGGACGGCGGTGGGCTTGTCGGTCGTGGTCATGGGTTCTCCCTGAAGGTGTGGTGAGTTGGGTCCGCGACTCCTCTGTATGAAACGAGGAGTAGCAACAGGAAACCACAAGACATATTTCGATGACGTAAATCAATCCGGCGAGGCCGGAAACATGCAGATGAGAGCGAAGATAGTTTTTGAAAAAGCTTTTGAGCGCCGTGATTTGGTGATGCACCGACAACGTTGCCGTAACACGATCGACATAGTAGAACTGTTTCATAGTGAACAACAGCGATTCATGAGGTGAAACGAACCGCTACCCAAGCCGACAGCGCCCGATCATCCGGCCGAATGAAGGAAGCAACGTGACACAGACAGCAAAGTTCGTGATCGTCGGTGGGGGACTCGAAGGTCTCGCCATCGCGTGGTCGCTCGCGGACCGCGGCGAGACCGATGTCCTGGTCCTCGAGCGTGACACCCTGTGCTCGGGCATGACCGGCAAGTCCAGTGGCGTGGTCCGGTGCCACTACGGGACGCCGTCGCTGGCGGCGATGTCGTGGTACGGCGTCGACATCTTCACCAGGGCCACCGAGATCTTCGGCGACGACATGGCATTCCGCCAGTGCGGATACGTGGTCGGCGTCGGTGAGAACAACATCGACCCGCTGAAGGCGAACGTCGCGATGATGCAGGGCCTCGGTATCGACGTCGACTACATCGGACACGACAAGATGGCCGAACTGTGGCCGGGGCTGCATCTCGACGACTTCGCCGCCTTCGCGTACGAGCCCCTCGGTGGCCGCGGGGAGGCGTACATGGCCGGCATGGCGTTCGGTGCCTCGGCCCGCAAGCTGGGCGTCAAAATCCGCCAGAGCACGCCGGTGGCGTCGCTGCTGCAGAACGCGGACGGCCGCGTCTACGGGGTGACGCTCACGAACGGCGACGAAGTGCATGCCGAGCAGGTGATCCTCGCGACCGGTCCGTGGGCCCCTGAACTCGGCGCCGGTGTCGGCGTCGACATCCCGGTGAAAGCCCAACGGGCACAGCTCGTCCTGATCGACCAGGGTGTTCCGACTCCGGAGGTGCCGGTGCTGTCGGACCTGGCCGGACTGCAGTACATCTGCCGTGAGCCGAACGGTGAACTGCTCGTCGGCAACAGCGACCACGCCGCGCCCGAATACATCGACCCCGACAAGTACAGCAACCGCGCGGACGACAGCACTATCGAGAAGAACATCGGCAAGCTCGGGAACCGTCTGCCCGATATGCCCGATCCGCGGATCACCTCGAGCTACGTCGGCGCGTACGACGTCACTCCCGACTACAACCCGATCATCGGCCCTGCACCGGTCGACGGACTGTTCCTGGCCACCGGGTTCTCCGGTCACGGTTTCAAGATCTCGCCCGCGGTCGGTCGCCTCGTCGCCGACATGCTGCTCGACGACGGCAAGACCGGCCTCCCGAACGTCGAGCCGTCCGACTTCCGCTACTCACGCTTCGAGGAGGGCGACCTCCTGTTCAGCCTGCATCCCTACGACGGCGCCGGCGAGATGCGCTGACCCACAGACCCCTCACCCGTAGACCACCAGTTCAGGAGCTACCCATGGCTGTCGACACTGCTGACGCGTTCACCGCGCAGAACATCGTGACAACCCCACCGCAGACCTTGTCCGAGGTGGCCCGGGCCACCGGAACCACCTTCATCCTCGCCCTGTTCGTGACGCTGTCCGGCAAGCCGTGCGCCAAACTGGTCCCGATCGAGGCCGTCGAACAGCTTCAGGACGACGGCGTGGGCTTCGCCGGCTACGCGGCGGGGCACATGGGGCAGGAGCCCAAGGATTCCGATCTCGTTGCCGTACCGGATGTCTCGTCGTTCACGCCGATCCCGTTCGTGAAGCCCGGACTGGCGATCGTGCACTGCGACCCGCACGTGGAGGGAAAGGCCTGGCCGTATGCGCCGCGGGTGATCCTGAAGGAGACGCTGAAGAAGGCGTCCGATCTCGGCCTGTCCGTCAACGTCGGCGCGGAGATCGAGTACTTCCTCGTCCACCGCGTCGGAGACGGCGCCCTCACCACCGCGGACACGGCCGACGTCAGTCGTCAGCCGTGTTACGACGCCCGCGACGTCACCCGGATGTACGACCATTTGACCGAGGTGTCCGCGGCCATGAACGCGCTCGGGTGGGGCAACTACGCCAATGACCACGAGGACGGCAACGGGCAGTTCGAGCAGAACTTCGACTACGCCGACGCCATGACCACCGCCGACCGGGTGATCACCGCAAGGTACCTGCTGTCGGTGATCGCCGAGAAGCGGGGCATGAAAGCCACGTTCATGCCCAAACCTTTCTCCGACCGCACCGGTTCCGGGATGCACCTACACCTGTCGCTGTGGAACGACGCCGGTTCGGTGTTCCCGGACGGGGACGATCCGAAGGGGCTGGGACTGTCGAGGACGGCGTACGCGTTCATCGCGGGGATCCTCGAGCACGCGTGCGCACTGCAGGGTGTGATCGCGCCGACCGTCAACTCGTACAAGCGGACCGGCGCCACGTCGACGAGCAGTGGTGCCACCTGGTCGCCTCGCTACGCCACGTACGGCGGCAACGACCGCACCCACTACCTCCGGGTTCCGGACAGGAACCGGGTGGAACTGCGCGGCGGCGACGGCTCGGCCAATCCCTACCTCGCCGCGGCCACCGCCATCGCCGCCGGCCTGGACGGCATCGAACGGGATCTCGACCCCGGCACCCCAGGCTCCGGCGACAGTCCCAGCGACATGCTGCCGATGACGCTGCTGCACGCGATGGACGCACTGGAATCGGATCCGGTGGTGACGGGCGCCCTGGACGTCGCGGGCCCCGGGGTCGCCGAGTACTTCGCGACACTCAAGCGCGAGGAGTTCTTCGCCTGGCATAACACCGTCTCCCCCTGGGAACTCGACCACTACCTGACAGCGTTCTGACAGACCTCCCGAAAGGAGACATCCATGTGTGGAATCGTCGGACTTCACCTGCGTGAGCCGTCCCTCTACCCACAACTCGGCGCCCTGCTCACCGACATGCTCGGTCAGATGTGCGACCGCGGACCCGATTCCGCAGGCATGGCGATTTACGGGGACCAGGCCTGGTCACCGGTCGGGGAGTCCACGGTCTCGCTGCTCGACTGCCCCATCCCCGCAACGGAACTCGCCGCAACGCTGTCGGCGTCACTCGACACCACCGTCACCGGAATCGACCTGTCCCCGACGACGATCCTGCACGGCGTGATCGTCGCCGAGGATCTCGCGGCGGCAGTGCGCAGCGTGGTGCCGTCGGCGCGGGTCATCGGCTTCGGCGACGACCTGACCGTCCTCAAGGGCGTCGGAAACCCCATCGACCTGGCGAACCTGTTCGGGCTGCCGTCGGCGAGCGGCTGGCAGGGTGTCGCGCACACCCGCATGGCCACCGAATCCGCGGTGACCGCCGAGGGTTCGCACCCGTTCTCCGTCGGCCCCGACCAGTGCCTCGTGCACAACGGCTCGTTCTCGAACCACATGAGCATCAAGCATCAGCTCGAACGTGACGGCGTCGTCTTCGACAGCGCCAACGACACCGAGGTCGGGGCGCGGTTCGTCGCCAAGCAGCTCGCCGAGGGCGTCGACCTGGAGAAGGCGCTGCTGATGCTGAACGAGACGTTCGACGGTTTCTACACCCTGCTCGTCTCGACGGCCGACTCGTTCGCCGTGGTCCGGGACGCCATCTCCTGCAAGCCCGCCGTCATCGCCGAGACCGACCAGTGGGTCGCGATGGCCTCCGAATACCGCGCCCTGGCGAACCTGCCCGGCGTCGACAACGCCCGAATCTTCGAGCCCGAACCGGAAGAGGTGTACGTATGGCACCGGTAGCCACCACCGAAGCGACTGTCCTGAACCTCGAGACGTCGAGTACCCGTGCCGTCAACGAGCGGCTCACCTCACCCGAAGCCCCGAAGACGGTCACCGTCACCGGCCCGCAGGGCGCGCACGCGCTGGCCTGCGGCCTCGACTCCGACATCGACGTCACCATCGACGGGCACGTCGGCTACTACTGCGCCGGCATGAACCAGCACGCGACGGTGACCGTCACCGGCAACGCCGGAGTCGGGGTCGCCGAGAACATGATGTCGGGAACGGTGCGCGTCAAGGGTGATGCGTCGCAGTCCGCGGGCGCCACCGCCCACGGCGGCCTCCTCGTGATCGACGGCAATGCCGCTGCCCGCTGCGGAATCTCGATGAAGGGCGTCGACATCGTCGTCGGCGGCAACATCGGCCACATGTCCGCGTTCATGGGTCAGGCCGGACGTCTCGTCGTCCTCGGCGACGCCGGTGAGGCCCTCGGCGACTCGCTGTACGAGGCCCGCATCTACGTGCGCGGCACCGTCGCCTCCCTCGGCGCCGACTGCATCAAGAAGGAGATGCGCGAGGAGCATCTGACGGAACTGCGGGAACTGCTGGATCTGGCCGGTTTCGACGCCGACCCGTCCGAGTTCACCCGCTACGGCTCCGCCCGCAACCTCTACAACTTCCACGTCGACAACGCCAGCGCGTACTAGGAGAACCGTCATGACCACCCCGAACCCGGCCCTGCGCGAATCGGCGACGTTCGACCGCGGCGTCATCTCCGAGATCCAACGCGCCGCCGAAACCGGCATCTACGACATCCGCGGCTGGGGTGCCAAGCGCAAGCTGCCGCACTTCGACGACCTGCTGTTCCTCGGTGCGTCGATGTCGCGGTACCCGCTCGAGGGCTACCGCGAGAAGTGCGACACCGACGTCGTGCTCGGCGACCGCAACGCCAAGTTCCCGCTGCACCTGGACATCCCGATCACCATCGCCGGCATGAGCTTCGGGGCACTGTCCGGGCAGGCGAAGGAAGCGCTCGGCCGCGGCGCCAGCGAGGTCGGCACATCCACCACCACCGGTGACGGCGGCATGACCCCCGAGGAACGCGGGCAGTCGAAGAACCTCGTCTACCAGTACCTGCCGTCGCGGTACGGGATGAACCCGGACGACCTCCGCAAGGCCGACGCCATCGAGATCGTCCTCGGCCAGGGCGCGAAGCCCGGCGGCGGCGGAATGCTGCTGGGACAGAAGATCACCGAACGCGTCGCCGGGATGCGCACCCTCCCGATGGGCGTCGACCAGCGGTCGGCGTGCAGGCACCCCGACTGGACCGGCCCCGACGACCTCGCCATCAAGATCATCGAACTCCGCGAGATCACCAACTGGGAGAAGCCGATCTACATCAAGGTCGGCGCCACCCGCACCTACTACGACGTGAAACTCGCCGTGAAGGCCGGAGCCGACGTCGTCGTGGTCGACGGCATGCAGGGCGGCACCGCCGCCACCCAGGACGTGTTCATCGAGCACGTCGGCATCCCCACCCTGGCCGCGATCCCGCAGGCGGTGCAGGCGCTGCAGGAACTCGGGGTGCATCGCAAGGTACAGCTCATCGTGTCGGGGGGCATCCGCAGCGGCGCCGACGTCGCGAAGGCCATGGCCCTCGGGGCGGACGCCGTCGCCATCGGCACCGCCGCTCTGATCGCGCTGGGCGACAACAGCCCCCGCTACGCGAAGCAGTACGAGGAACTCGGCTCGGCGGCCGGGTTCTACGACGACTTCCAGGCCGGCAAGGACCCTGCCGGCATCACCACCCAGGACCCGGAACTGTCCAAGAACCTCGACCCCGTCGAGGGCGGACGGCGGCTCGCGAACTACCTGCGGGTGCTCACCATGGAGGCGCAGACCCTCGCCCGCGCCTGCGGCAAGTCGCATCTGCGCAACCTCGAACCCGAGGACCTCGTCGCCCTCACCGTCGAGGCGTCGGCGATGGCCCGCGTGCCCCTCGCCGGAACCACCTGGATCCCCGGCGCCCTGTAGGCGGCTCCGCCACCCGTGCGCCTTTTTGGTAGCTGGGACAACCAGAAAGGCGCACGGGCGCGAAGCGCCTGCCGGCTTTGACACTATGAGTAGAGGACCGAGAACATGACTTCCTTCGATTCGCTGTGGGCGAGCATCCTCGATGTGGGACAGCACAAGTCGACCAGGGGATACCGAAGATTCGCGTGGAACGACGCCGACCTGACACTGCGCGAATGGTTCTCGGACTGTGCGCAGGCACGCGGCATGAGCGTCGAGGAGGACCGCAACGGCAATCTGTGGGCGTGGTGGATGCCCGAGGGCTGGGACGGCGACCCCCGCGACAGTTTCGTCACCGGATCGCACCTCGATTCGGTACCCGACGGCGGCGCCTACGACGGACCGCTGGGGGTGGTGTCCGCGTTCGCCGCGATCGACCTGGTTCGCGAGCGGGGGATCACGCCGACGCGTCCGGTGGCGGTCACTGCCTTCTCCGACGAGGAGGGCGCACGGTTCGGTGTCGCGTGCGTCGGCTCGCAACTGTCCACCGGGGCGCTGGCACCCGAACGCGCGCTGGCGCTGCGGGACAGCGACGGCATCAGCCTCGGCGAGGCACTGGTCGGCGCCGGCCGCGACCCGCACCATCTCGGCGAGGACCCAGACCTCGTCGACCGCGTCGGCGTGTACGTCGAGTTGCACGTCGAGCAGGGGCGCGCCCTCGACCTGATCGACAGCCCCATCGCCGTGGCGTCGTCGATCTGGCCGCACGGCCGGTGGCAGTTCGTGTTCTCCGGAGAGGCCAACCACGCCGGCGCCACTCGACTCGTCGACCGCCGCGACCCGATGCTCGCGTTCGCCTCCTCCGTTCACACCGCCCGGACCGCCGCGACGCTGCACGAGGCGGTCGCGACGTTCGGCAAGGTGCGGGTACTTCCCAACGGTGCCAACGCTATTCCGTCGGAGGTGCGGGCGTGGCTCGATGCGCGGGCCGCCGACGAGGAGACGTTGACGAAGCTGGTGCAGCAGATCACCGCCGAGGCGCAGGCCTACGCGGCCGCCGACGGTATCGGTCTCGAGGTCGACGCCGAATCGGTCACGCCGATCGTCGAGTTCCCGCACTCCACCCGGGAACGACTGCGCCGCTCGCTCGCCCACCTGGGTGACATTCCCGTCCTCCCGACCGCTGCCGGCCACGACGCCGGAATCCTGTCCGCGAAGGTGCCGACGGCGATGATGTTCGTCCGCAACCCCACCGGCGTGTCCCACTCGCCCGACGAGTTCGCCGAGGCGGACGACTGCAACCGCGGCGCCGAGGCGCTGGCGGACGTGATGGCGGACTGGGTCAGCGGGCACCAGCGTATGTGAGTGGCAAAGCGTGTCGGGGCACTCTTTGCCACTCACGTCAGGAGGTGGGTCGCCATTCCTCCAGTTGCTCGACGGCGGTGTTCGCGACCGCCACGGCCTCGTCCCGGTTGACCCGCGACAGCAGGAGCGCGCTGACGGACAGTGATGTCAGGAGCCGGGTCCGGTGTGCCAGGGTGGCCGTCGACGCGTCCGGGTCGTGGGCCCGGAGAGCGTGGGCGAGCGCCCCGGACAGTTCGCGCTGGTATGCGTCGACGACGGACCGTTGCGTGTCGTCGTGCGCGGCGAAACCGGCGGCACTGTTGAGTAGCAGGCAGCCGCGTCCGGGGGTTTCGTCGGGGAGGGCCGCGAGGGCGCCTGCAAGGCTGCGGTAGTAGCGCACGGCGGCGTCGGGGCGCGTCGGTTCGTCGGTCAGGATGCGGAGCCGGGGGCGAACCACCCGGTCCAGGTAGTCGTGCACGGCCGCGTCGAAGAGTCCGCGTTTGCTGGTGAACGCGTTGTACAGGCTCGACCGATTCAATCCGGTGACGCGCTCGAGGTCGGGTATCGACGTGGCTTCGAAGCCCTTGTCCCAGAACAGGTCGCGGGCGCGGCCGACCACTTCGGCCGTGTCGAAATCCTGCGTGCGCGGCATGACGATCCTCACTCCTGGTTGTGAAACGACCATTTCAGTATATATTGAAATGGTCAGTTCAGAACGAGGAGGGATTTCGTATGGTCGCCGCGGGTCTTGTTCTTGCCGCACTCGCCAGTGCGCTGCACGTCTACATCTTCGTGCTCGAGTCCGTCCTCTGGACCGCGCCGCGCACCCGCGCGACGTTCGGAACCAGTGCCGAAGAAGCCGACGCCACCAAGGAGCTTGCCTTCAACCAGGGCTTCTACAACCTCTTCCTGGCGATCGTGACGGCAGTCGGCATCGTCGCCGTGATCATCGGCGCGACCGCCGTCGGTGCTGCCCTCGTCTTCGCCGGTGCGGGATCCATGCTGCTCGCGGCCCTCGTGCTCCTGCTGTCGTCGCCCGACAAGGCTCGCGCGGCGATCACCCAGGGAACACTTCCGCTGCTCGCGGTACTCCTCCTCGCGCTCGGACTGGCGCTGTGACCTCAGACGTATCGAAAGGAACACCCGTGACCACGAGCACCCAGATTCAGCTGATCAACCGGCCGGTGGGCTGGCCCACCCAGGACGACTTCCGCACCGCGACCGTCGAGCTGCCCGACCTCGGGCCCGACCAGGTGCGCGTGGCCAACGAATTCGTCTCCGTCGACCCCTACATGCGCGGCCGGATGAACGACGTGAAGTCGTACATCCCGCCGTTCGCGCTGGGCGAGACGATGACCGGCGGAGCTGTCGGTCGCGTCGTCGAATCCACCGCCGCCACGCATCCGGTCGGCTCGGTGGTGGTTCACGACCTCGGGTGGCGGGACGTCGCGCAGGGTGATGCCTCGGCGTTCCGCGTCGTCGAAGAGATTCCGGGAGTCTCGATCTCGGCCTATTTGGGAATTCTCGGACTGACCGGGCTCACGGCGTACGTCGGACTCGTGCACATCGCCCACCTGAAGCCCGGCGACTCCGTGTTCATCTCCGGCGCCGCGGGTGCGGTGGGGACGGCCGCCGGGCAGATCGCTCGACTCGAGGGCGCGTCCCGCGTCATCGGATCCGCCGGGTCCGCGGAGAAGGTCGCGCTGCTGACCGACCGTTACGGATACGACGCGGCCTTCGACTACAAGCAGGCACCGGTGCGTGAGCAACTCCGGGGACTCGCGGGCGACGGCATCGACGTCTACTTCGACAACGTCGGCGGCGACCACCTCGAGGCCGCACTCGACGTCATGCGGAACGGCGGCCGCGCCGCCCTCTGCGGTGCCATCTCCGCGTACAACGCCACCGAGCGCACACCGGGCCCCGACAACATGGTGAACATCATCAGCCGCGGGCTCACCCTCGAGGGCTTCACCCTCGGCAACTACACGCACGTCTTCCCCGAGTTCGCCGCCAAGATGGGACCGTGGCTCGCATCCGGCGACGTGGTTCACGACGAGACCGTCGTCGACGGCATCGAGAACTCGGTCGACGCCTTCTTGCAGCTCATGCGCGGCGGAAATGTCGGGAAGATGCTGGTGAAGGTGGCGTAGCCCCCCGTGCGCGGACTTCGTGAATACATCTGTCTCAGGACTTCGTGGACAGTGCGGTCAGTGGCTGGAAGCTAACTGATCAATCAAGGGTGAGCTCGCCGGCGATGACGTCACCGACCATGACGGTGACGTCGTCGCCTCGCCAGTGCACTATCGCTTTCTGATCTCCCCATCGTCTGCCCAGGGAGATCGAGTGCCCGTCGAACTGGACGATCCCGGTGTGTGAGACCGACCGGGTGACCTGCCCGTACCGGGTCTTGTGTTCGGGAGTGGCTGCGACAGTGGGTGTGTCGTCATACCGTTGCTGCGGCGTCCGGCCCGCCAGGCTCTGATGTCGGCGGTTGCCGTAGACCTCCCGGTACTGGTCGAGCAGGGCCTGCAGTTCGTCGAGCGTGTCCGGTGCGGGTTGCTTGCGTAACCATTTCTGCAGGTCGGGGCACTCGGCGACGAACCGGGCAACGTACTTGTAGAACGTTGTCGGTGAGATGTGGTGGGTTCGGCAGAACTCGGCGACGTTGACTTCCTCACCCTGCGCCACCCGGACAATCGCGGACACAAACTCTGGATGCATCGAAACCCTGTTCCACTCATCCCCGAGGATCTCAGGGGCGAGTCGGTCAGTGTTCACGATGTCCTGAGACATCAAGTGTTCGCGATGTCTTGAGCACAGACAGGAGTCCAGAGACTCGTCAACCACGCACGGGCGCGGAGCGCCTAGTAGTGGCAGTCCCCTACATGGAACGGCGGCGATGGTGCAGAACGGGCCGGCACTGTCCGGATATGGTTCGAAGTCCGTCCGTGATGCTCTGGCCGCGACGCTGACACCATTGCCCGAGCACTATGCAGATCCGTGATATGGGATCGGGGAAGGGAACTCGCGCGTACACACCGATGTCGGGCACAGGAATGCGCTGTACGCACGCTGCCATCGCCGCCCCACCCGTGGGCACCAGAGCACCCTCAGAGTAACTCGGGTGCGGCGAGAATGGTTGCGCCGATGGCGCGATGCAGTTCGATCTCGTCCCCGTACCACGCGCGTAGAGCGAGGGCGCGCTTGTAGTACCAGTGCAGTTCCACTTCCGTCGTGAACCCGATCCCGCCGTGCATCTGTAGTGCGTCTTCGCACACGCGCAATGCCGCGTCGGCGGCGTAAGCCTTGGCCACTGCTGCGGTGTGGGCGAGTTTCTGCTCGGTCGAGGCGGGAGCGTCAGCCATCGCTGTGGCGCAGAGGTTCCGCAGGGAGCTCGTGCGCTCATACATGTTCGCCACGGTGTGTTTGACGGCCTGGAATGTGCCGATCGCAGCACCGAACTGTTGTCGCTGCTGGACGTAGTCCACGGTGCGTTCGAGTAGCCTCTCGGCGATGCCGGTCAACTCGCACGCGATGAGTAGCCTTGCCCACGAACGTATCTGACCGATCAACGTGTCCGACTCAGGGCCGACGGCCAACGGTGCGATGTCGCGGTGTGCACCATTGAAGGTCACCCGCCCGTACCGTGCGGTGGGGTCCGCGCTGTCGATCTCCTCGACGACGACTCCTGGGTCGGCGGCGTCCACCACACACACCGCCTGTTCGTCACCGCGCCGGGCGATGACGACGAACGAGTGCGCTTGGGCTGCGAATCGCGCCACCGCGACGCTGCCCTGCAGCCCGTCGTCGGTCAGGGTGATTCCGCCGACGTCGGAGAGCCAGTCGTCGGTGATACCGGGGTCGGCGAGGGCGAGCACTGCGCCCTCGGCGACGGTTCGCTGCAGCCGCGTGGTCAAGGCCGCATTGTCGTGTCCGTTCAGAAGTACCGCCGGGAGGAGGAGGCTTTCGAGCATCGGCCCCGGCACCAGGTGCCGGCCGAACGTGGTGAAGACCGGGCCGAGCGCGCACAGCGGAAAACCCAGGCCGTCGTGACGCTCGGGAACCGCGAGTCCGAACCAGCCCAGTTCGGCGAGCTCAGCCTGGAACTGGACGTCCAGTCCGCCCTTGTCGAGTAGCGCGAGTCGCCGGTCCGAGTCGAACGATCGGGTCAGGTACTCGCTGATGGCGGATGTCAGCGCGTCTCGGTTGTCAGGATGGTCAGCCACGAGGAAGTCCTAGAAGTCGTTCGGCGATGATGTTGCGCTGGATCTGGGAGGTCCCGCCATAGATCGAGGCGGCACGAGAGTAGAGGTGGTTGTGGACCCATCGCTCCGCGTTCAGGCCGAACGGCCGGGCGGACGGCGACGACCGGAGCGGACCGAGCAGGTCGGCGATCGATGCGAAGATGGTCTGCTCGAGGTCGTTGAGGAGGAGTTTGTCGACCGAGTCCTCCGGGGTCGGACCCACGTTGTCGGCGAGGCGAGTGATCGTCTGGCGGGTTTGGGCATCGAGGACCTGCAACGCGACACGGATGCGGCCGATCGCAGTGCTGACCCGGTCGGGTGCGGTCTCACCTCGGTCGTGGAAATACCGGCGGATCTCGGCGACGGCGTCGTCGACCGCTACCTCGTAGTCGACTCGACGTCGCAGGGTGTATCCGGCGCGTTCGGTGCCGAGTGTGTGGATGGCCAGTGGCCAGCCCTCGTTGATCCGGCCGACCAGGTTGCGTCGGGGGACGCGGACCTCGTCGAAGAAGACCTCGCAGAACTCTTCGTCGCCGGTCATCTGGACCAGGGGGCGGACGGTGATGCCGGGGGAGTTCATGTCCACCAGCAGATAACTGATCCCCTTGTGTTTCGGAGCAGCCGGATCGGTGCGGACGAGCAGGGCGCACCACTGGGACATGTGAGCCCAACTGGTCCACACCTTCTGCCCGGATATCACGAAATCGTTCCCGTCGACCCGGGCGCGGGTCCGGAGGGACGCCAGGTCGGAACCGGCGTCAGGCTCCGAGAAACCCTGGCACCAGATGTCCTCACCGGACAGGAGCCGAGGCAGCAGTTCCGTGCGCTGCCCGGGCGAGCCGTAGTGGTCGATCGACGGGCCCACAACGTCGAGGCCGATCAGTCCGATCGGCTGCGGTGCGCGAGCTCGGGCAAGTTCTTCGGTGAATACCAGGTGGTGCATGGGTGTCAATCCCTGTCCACCCGCCTCGACCGACCACGCGATGCCGACCCATCCGGCTTCGTACAGGGTCTTCTGCCAGTCACGCAGAACGGCGAATCGCTCGGTGAGCGCGAGTGGGACCTCCGGAATGGCAGCAGCACCCAACCACTCGCGGGCCTGCGTCCGGTAGCGGGCCAAGTCAGAGGCGAGTTCCTCGCCGAGAATCGGCATGTCAGCGGCCCACGTAGACGGGCGTACGCCCCTCGACGACCGCGTTGACCGCTTCCTTGGAATCGTCGTACCCGGACAGTTCGCCAGTCAGGCCCTGCTCGAACTCGTATCCGGACTTCAGTTCCATGTATTCGATGGTGTTCAGGCTGCGTTTGGCGAAGCCCAAGGTAACCGGGCTGTGACGAGCGATCGACCGCGCCACCGCCCGCGCAGCGTCCACGAGCTGCTCCGGCGGGACGATCTCGAGGATGCCGCCGTACGGCTGGAGCTTCTCCGCCTCGATCAGATCTCCGGTGTAATGCATGAAGCGGACCATCCCTTGCGGCACCAACCGGGACAGGTGCTTGGCACCGCCCATCACACCGACGTTGACTTCGGGAAGGGCGAACCGGGCTCCCTCGGCCGCAACCACCAGGTCGCATGACGCCGCGATCGCCAGGCCGGTGCCGACAGCCACACCGTGCACCGCCGCGATGACGGGAACCGGGTTGTCGTACACCGCCCAGAATGCATTGCGCACCAACTTCATCCGCTCGGACGCATTCGACGGATCCATGGTCTGGAACTCGGCGAGATCGTTTCCGCCGCAGAAATGCCGGCCCCGGCCTGCCAGGACGACAGCACGGGCGTCGGGCAGGTAGTCACGGATGTTGTCGAAGAAGTTCTTGATCTCCTCGTACATCTCGCCATTGACGGCGTTCACCGGTGGTCGATCGAGCCAGACCGTCCCGATCGTGCCCTCCGTCTGCCAGTCGATGAACTTCAGATTCTTCATTGATGTTTCCTGTTTTCTCTCGAAATCGTTGAACAGCCAGGGGAGTGCCGGGCGAGGATCAGCGGCTGCCACCGTCGCAGACCAGGCACTGACCACTGACATAGTCGGTCTCGGGCAGGCACAGTGCGAAGACGGCGCCGGCGGCCTCGTCCGGTCGTCCGGCCCGTCCCAGTGGAATGATGCGCTCGGCCGCGGCGAGCAGCTGCGGGTTGACGCCGACCTTGATCTCGCGGCCTTCGATGTCGATGGTGGAGTTGCCGTCTGCCGACCCCTTCGTCAGGCGGGTGTTGATCAGTCCGTAGGCGACGGCGTTGACGTTGACGTTGTGTCGGCCCCACTCGCGGGCGAGGGTTTTGGTCAGGCCGATGATGCCGGCCTTGGCGGCGGCGTAGTTGGACTGGCCGGCGTTGCCGACGACGCCGGCGTTGGAGGAGATGTTGACCACCTTGCGGTGGTAGTCGGTGGGGTTGGCCTTGATATAGGGATGCGCCGCGCGCAGGATCTGGAACGGCGCCTTCAGGTGCAGGTCGAGGATGGTGTCCCACTGCTCGTCGGTCATCTTCTGGATGACGTTGTCCCAGGTGAAGCCGGCATTGTTGACGATGATGTCGAGGCCGCCGAACGTGTCGACGGCGGTGGCGACGAAGCGGTCCGCGAAGCCTTCCTCGGTGACGGAACCGATACTGGCGACGGCCTTGCCGCCGGCTGCGACGATCTCCTCGACCGTCTCCTTGGCCGGGCCCGGGTCGAGGTCGTTGACGACGACGCTGGCGCCCTCGGCCGCAAACTTCATGGCGATGGCGCGGCCGATGCCGCGTCCGGATCCGGTGACGATGGCCGTCCTGTTGTCGAGCTTGCCCATGATGGGTGTCCTTTCGATCGGGGGAGGATCAGGGGGTAGCGATGACGGCGTCGCCACGTAACGTGACGGTGCCGTCGGTGAGGGTGACGGTGAGGTCGAGGTGCGCCAGGCCGTCCTCGACCTTGACGACGATCCCGGTGCAGATCGGCCGGGCGTGTAGCGGGGTGATGGCGGCGAAGCGCACTCCGTAGGACCGGATGCGTTCTTGCGGAACGTAGTTGGTCAGCAGCCGGCCGAGGTAGGCCATCGACAGCATGCCGTGGGCGAACACGTCGTCGAGGGCGGCTGAACGAGCCACGTCGAGGTCGATGTGCATCGGGTTGTGGTCACCGGAGGCGCCGGCGTAGAGGGCGAGCGTGGTGCGGCTGATGTCGGCAAGCTCCAGTGAGGGAAGGGGGTCGCCGGTCTTCACTTGGTCCCCTTCGGGTTGCGGACGACCAGGGTGTTGGTCAGTCGTGCGATCGGCTTGCCGTCGCGGGTGACGTCGACGGTGCGGACCAGAAAGTCCAGTGCACCGTTCTTCTTCGAGTAGGTGTCGGTCACGCGGCCCGAGTAGCTGAGGGTGTCGCCGGCGTAGGCGGGCGCGGAGTACTCGAATCGCTGCTCGCCGTGCAGGATGTACCGCACGTCGATCCCGAGGTCACGGAGGAGACCGAACGGATCGGGCCTGTCCATGTCCAGGCAGAACAGGAAAGTCGGGGGGACGAGGACGTCACGGTGCCCGGCGGCCTTCGCGGCCTCGACGTCCGAATAGATCGGGTTGGTCTCGCCGATGGCCTGTGCGAAGAACCGCAGCCTGCCGCGTTCGACGACGGCCTCGTGTCGGGGGAGCTCGCGGCCGATGACCGCGGGGTCGATGGCCACGTCAGTCCACCTTCTTGTAGAGGGTGACAACGCAGGCGCCGCCGAGACCGAGGTTGTGCTGCAGGCCGATGCGGGCCCCGTCGACCTGGCGGGCCTCGGCCCGGCCACGCAACTGCCACACCAGTTCGGCGCACTGCGCCAACCCCGTGGCGCCCAATGGGTGGCCTTTGGACAGCAGGCCGCCCGACGGGTTGGTCACGACACGGCCGCCGTAGGTGTTGTCGCCGTCGAGGATGAACTTCTCGGCGGTCCCCTCGGGTGTCAGCCCGAGGCCCTCGTACGTGATGAGCTCGTTGGCCGTGAAGCAGTCGTGCAGCTCGACGACCTGAACATCCTCGGGACCGATGCCGGCCGCCTCGTACACCTGGGCGGCGGCCGCTGCGGTCATGTCGTAGCCGACCAACTGCATCATGTCGCGTGCCTCGAACGTGCTCGGGGTGTCGGTGGTGAGCGCCTGGGCTTCGATGACCACGTCCGCGGCAATACCGTGCTTGCGGGCAAAGTCCTCGCTGCACACCACCGCGGCGGCAGCACCACAGGTGGGCGGGCAGCATTGGAAGCGGGTCAGTGGTCCGAACATGTGCGGCGAGTCGAGGACCTGTTCTTCGGTGAGTAGGTCCCGGAACACAGCGTTGGGGTTGTGGGCCGCGTGCTTGCGGGCTTTCACCGAGATCTTGGCGAAGGTCTCCGGTTTCGTGCCGTACTTGCGCATGTGGGAAACGCCTGCGCCACCAAAAATCTGGGCCGCACCCGGGGTGGCTTCGTCGAATCCCTGCAGGTCCACCATAAGATTATTGAAGCGGAGCATCGGCGCCGGGCGGTCGTCCCAGACCCGCTTGAGCGCACCGGGTTTCATCTGCTCGAACCCGACGGCCAGAGCGCACTCGACTGCGCCGCTGGCAACCGCCTGGCGGGCCAGAAACAGCGCCGACGAGCCGGTGGCACAGTTGTTGTTGACGTTGATGATCGGGATTCCGGTGAGGCCGACGCCGTAGAGTGCGGCCTGACCGGCCGTGGAGTCGCCGTACACGTAGCCGACGTAGGCCTGCCGGATCAGTGAGTAGTCGACGCCCGCGTCCGCCAGCGCGGCGCGCGCGGCCCGGCCGCCCATGATGTCGTAGTTTTCGCTCTTGCCGGGCTTGGTGAACGGGATCATTCCGACCCCGGCCACGTGGACCTTTCGTGTCACTGTCAAACTCCTGATGTCGTCGGATGGGGACTTACTCGAGGCTGCCGAAGTCCGAGCGGTCAGAACCCGGCAGACTTGGCGATGATGGTCTTCATGACCTCATTGGTGCCGCCGTAGATGCGTGAGACGCGGGTGTCCGTGTACAGCCGGGCGATGGGGTACTCGAGCATGTAGCCGTAACCGCCGTGCAGCTGCAAGCACTTGTCGATGATCTCGCCCGCGTTCTCGCTGCAGAACAACTTCGCCTTGGCGGCGTCGGCGACACTGAGATCACCCGTCTCGTGCAGCTCGATGGCTTTGTCCACCATTGCCTGCGCGGCCTCCAGTTTGGCGATGCATTCGGCGATGACGAACTTGGTGTTCTGGAAGTCCGCTACGGGCTGACCGAACACCTTGCGGTCGCGGACGTAGTCGCAGGCGAACGTGATTGCACTGGCGGCAGCGGCGGTGGTGCCGACCGCGATCATCAGGCGCTCCTGCGGCAGGTTGTTGGCCAGGTAGCCGAACGCCGCGCCCTCGGCACCGAGCATATCCTCGGCGGGCACCTTGACGTCGGTGAAGGAGAGCTCCGCCGTGTCGGAGGTACGCAAGCCGATCTTCTCGAGCTTGCGGCCCACCTTGTAACCCTCGCTGGTAGCGTCCACCACGAGAATGCTCAGGCCGGCGCGCCGGTTCTCCTCGGTGGCCGGGGATGTGCGGCAGACCACGAGGACACGGTCGGCCTGGACGCCGCCGGTAATGAAAGTCTTGGCGCCGTTGAGGATGTAGTGCCTGCCGTCCTCCGACAATCGGGCGTTGGTCCTGATTCCGGCGAGATCCGAACCGGTTCCCGGTTCCGTCATCGCGATGGCAGTCATCAGGTCGCCGCTGACGAACCCGGGCAGCCAGCGCCGCTTCTGCTCCTCGGTGCCATAAGCGAGCAGGTATGGCAGAACCAGGCCGGTGTGCACGCCGTACGCACCGAAACTGACTGCGGCACGTGCGGTCTCCTCGACCAGCACCACCTGGTACTTGAAGCCGGTTTCACCTGCCCCACCGTACGACTCGGGCACAGTCATTCCCAGTACGCCCAGCTTGCCGAGCTGGCGGTAGAAGTCGCGCGGCACCATGCCCTCGCGCTCCCACTCGGTGAAGTTCGGGCTGACCTCCGACTCGATGAAGTCGCGGATCACGCTACGGAAGTCTTCATGTTCCTGGTTGAATACATTGCGCTGCATGTCTATTCCTTCGTCTGGGAAATGCGGGGCACGCAATCGTGCCGCCGAGGGTCGGTGATCAACATGAGTACGTCAGCCGAGGAACCGGGACGGTCCGGGACGACGTCGATGTCGAGGTGAGGTCTGCTATCCGGAGGGCCGCAGGCCCGCCAGGTCGGACAGCCGATCTCGGTGACGCTGCAGCGGACCCAGCAGTGTCTGGGCGCTACGTGCTCGGCGGTACGCCAGATGCGCGGGATGTTCCCAGGTGAAGCCGATCCCGCCATGGACCGAGATGTTTCCCAGCGCGCACACCGAGAGCGCCTCTACACAGGCGAGGAGCGCATGTTCGGTATCGAGCGGGGCGGGTTCGCCATCGCGGTCGATTCCCAGGACCGCCTCGTCGAGCACGACGGCGGCGGTTTCGAGGGCGAACCACATATCTGCGAGTCGGTGTTTGACGGCCTGAAAGCTGCCGATCGGGCGGCCGAATTGCCGGCGCGAACATGCATAGTCGACGGCCTGGGAGAGGGCCGATCGTGCAGTTCCCAGGCATTCGGCGGCAAAGACAAAGGCCCCCAGATTCAGGGCTGTCGCCAGTGCGGTGGAGGCTCCCGAGGTGGGGCCGACGGGGACGGCCGGTGTGTCGGCGAAAGCGAGGCGGGCCTGCTTGCGGGTGAGGTCCATGGTGGCCAGAGGATTCCGCTGGACACCGCCACCTTCTACCGGGGTGACGGCAAAGAGTCCGATTCCCGCGTCGCTTCGCGCCGTGACAAGGACGAGTTCCGCTGTACAACCATCGATTACGTCTGTCTTGGTGCCGGTGAGAAACCAGCTGCCGTCGCGAAATTCGGCACGGGTCGCGATGGGGTCGTGTACCGACGAGATCGCGGTGCTCGGAGACGTTTCCTCTTCCCTCAGTGCGACGGTCGCCGTGATCGTTCCATCCGCAATGGCGGGAAGGTAGCGCGTGCAGGCGGACTCGTCGCCGGACGCCTGAAGTAGCGCAGTCGCGAGAACGGTCGACAGCAGCGGGCCGCCGTACAGCGCTCGACCGGCCTCCTCGAATACGGGTGCGAGGTCGGCCGCCGAGAACCCGGCACCGCCACGTTCCTCGCTGATGAGCATGGCGGTGACTCCCATGCCGGTTGCGAGTTCTGACCACAGACTGCGGTCGTAGTCGTCGGGGAATTCCATCCAGTTCCGGACGGCCCGCTCGTCGTGTCGGATGGCGAGCAGGCGGCGGACCGCCGTGGAGAGCTCAGCGCGCTCGTCGGTCGCCGTCGTGAAGGGGGTGATCGTCGTCATTGCTCGTCCTCGGTCTAGGAGTTCTTCAGGCGATTGAACGGTGTGCCGCGTTCCGGGGAGGGTTCGCGGGGCAGTCCGAGGATTCGCTCGCCGATCGTGTTGCGTTGGATCTCATCGGTTCCGCCTCCGATTCCGAGGCCGGGCGCGTCGAGAATTTCGCGAGCCAGCGCGGCGGTGTCAGCGTCCGACAGGTCCCAGCTCGCGCCGGCGGCGAACGCGAGATCTGCGGCGACGCGCGCGTTGCGCTGGCCGTTCCTGGTGCGGTGCAGCTTACCCAGCGAGGTCTCGGGTCCCGGCAGGTGGCCGGCCAGGGTCCGGGCGCTGATCCTGCTGCTGATCAGCGCCGCGGCCCGCTCACCCATCCACGCTTCGAGGAGGTCCTGTTGCACGGCCGACTCGCCGAGGCGGCCGTTGTGCTCGGCCAATCGCAAGAGTGTGTCGACCGGTAGTGGTCGGCGCGAGGACGCACTGCCGGAACGGCTGACCGAGCGCCGCTCGCGTCCGAGGACCGATGTCGCGATCTTCCAGCCTTCACCAGGGGCGCCGATCATGCGGTGGCCGGGTATGTGGACCTCGTCCAGGAAGACCTCGTTGAATTCGCTGTCTCCGGTCATCTGCCGCAATGGCCGAACCTCGACGCCGGAGGCGTGCATGTCGAGAACGAACATACTGAGCCCCTTGTGTTTCGGCGCTTCAGGGTCGGTTCGTGCGAGCAAGATTCCGACGTCGGCGTACTGCGCATAGGATGTCCAGACCTTCTGCCCGGAGACGATCCAACTATCGCCGCCATCGGATACGGCTCGAGTGCGTACCCCGGGAAGATCCGAGCCGGCGTCCGGTTCGGAGAACAGTTGACACCCGATCTGGGTGCCCGACAGCAGTGCGGAGCCGAACTCGACGGCCAGGTCGTGTTCTCCGAACTCGATGAGGATGGGCAAGATGAGGTGTTCGCCCACATGGTGGATCTTGTCTTCCGGCGGAGTGCTCTCGACGCTCAGTTCTGCGAATGCGGACTCGAACTCGTCCGGCAATCCCTGGCCGCCGTAGATTCGAGGGATGTTCAGTCCAGCGAGTCCGGCGTCGAACAACGCGCGCCGGTAGGCGGAACCGCGCGGGCGGAATTCGGTGTGCTGCACAAGAACAGGGGGTACTTCGCAGTGGAGAAACGTGTTCACTCGGTTGCGGAAGTCGGTGCCTGCGTGTGTCGTGTTCATATCCAGTTCCGTGGTGGTCGGTGTGTCGCCTGAATCCGGCTGGTCCGGTGAGGGTGCGCTCATCGTGCTGCCTGCTCGGCGTGCGCCGCGAACCTCGCGGCATCCCGGTCGGGACGCACCAGAAACGTTGCGGCCGCGCCGCCGATGGCCATCAGCAGGCCGGTGATCAGGAATCCCTGTTGGTACCCGGAGATCCTGTCTGCGGCATTTCCGACGAAGTAACCGAGAAGCAGTGGCGCGATGACACCCGCCATGCTGTAGAACGCAACGATGCATCCCAGGACCATCCCGCGCTTGCGTGGATGCACGACGTCGCCGATTGCCGCAAACGCGACGACATACGCCGCGGTGTTCGCCGAGAACGACACGGCGATCAGGGCCATCTGAAGCCAGCCCGTCGGCAGTGCAGTGAAGCCGGCCATCGACAGGCCCGAAAGGACGATCAGGCCGCCGGCCAGATAGCCCCGGGCCACCCTGCGAGACGTGCCTCGTGAAACAAGCCGATTCGACAACCACCCCACCGCCATGGATGCGGCAGCGGCGACGGCATACGGAATCATGATCAGGCGACCCGTTGTGAGCGTGTCGTATCCCAGTCCATCGGAGAGATAGACGGGGAGCCACGCGACCTTCAGCGTTGTCGACCAGTACGAGAAGAACAACAACAGGGCGACACCGACGACCGTTCCCGTCGTCAGCAGTGCGCGGAGGGAGATTTCGACCAAGGGACCGTTGTCGGAACTCGACTCCTGGAGAACGTCGGATGGCGCGTTGTTGCCGAAGATCAACCACACGACGGCCCACAATCCGCCGGCGACGATGAGTACGCCGAAGGCGACATGCCAGGACCAGGTCGCGATGACCCACGTCATGATCGGCGCTGCGAGCAATGGTCCGATCGCGGCGCCGGACGTCGTGATGCCAAGGGGCAATGCCCGCTTGTGGGCGGGGAACCAGGATTGAACGCAGTGCGTGGCGAGCGCGGCGGCGGGGCCCTCCGCAAACCCGAGAACGATCCGGCACGCGAGGAGCACTCCGAAACCCACCGGGCCGAGGAGAGGAACCATCGTGACAACCCACACCAACATCAGCCCTGCGAGCAGCCAACGCAGACTGACTCGTGTGGACAGCGCTCCGAGCACGATGGCACCGACGGCGAACAACCAGAAGAAGGAGCTCTGCAGGAGGCCGAACTGTTGCGGAGTGATGCCCAGATCCCGCTGAATATGTACCCCGGCAAATCCGAGTACCGCTTTGTCGGCGAAGTTGAGCAGCATGAACAAGAACAAGAGAATGGTGATTAGCCATGCACGTCTCGAGACCGGATTCGTCTCGGTGGATCGCACTGCGGTAGTGGTCATAATGGCACTCCGAATGTGGATGAGGGATGGGGTGGGCGCAGGGTCAGCGGCCGGTGAAGACCGGCGGACGCTTTTCGAGGAAGGCTGCGGCTGCTTCCCGCACGTCGTCGGAGCGGGCGCACTGCACGAGGCGCTCGGCTTCCGCGGCGAGGTAGTCGCCGAGGGCCGTCGTCGACGACTGGAGAAGGTTCTGCTTCATAGAACGCAAAGCGAGTGGTGCGGCGGATGCCAAGCGTCGTGCGGTGTCCTGCGCCGTCTCCTGCAAGTCGGCTGCCGGTACGACGGAACCGACGAGTCCCAGACCGAGCGCCTCGGAGGCGGAGAGCTTCCGAGGCAGGAGGTACAGATCGCGCGCGAGCGCTCCGCCGAGCAGCCTGCTCATGAACCAGATGCCGCCCAGATCGCCCGGAAGCCCTGCGGTGAGGAAGGCAGTGTTGAAAACCGCTCGCTCGGAGGCAATCCGAAGGTCTGCGGCGAGTGCGAGCGACAGGCCGGCACCAGCGCACCCGCCGTCGATTGCCGCGATCGTGACTTGGGGCATCTGGTGGAAGTGGTTCAGCATCGTGTTGATCTGCCGAAATCGCTCGGTATCGTCGGCGATCGATTTGCCGCGAACGGTTTTCGTCTCGCGGGGCGCTGCGAGATCCGTGCCCACGCAGAAGTCTGAGCCTCGGCCGGTCAGGATCACAACTCGAACATGGGAGGAAGACGACAACTCGCTCAGGGCCGCCCCGAGATCGTGGAGCAAGTCGAAGGACAGGGCGTTGCGCCGGTCAGGATTGCCGGACTCGATCGTTGCCGTTGCACCCTCGATCCTGGTCGTGACTCGATTGGCCATGGTGTCTCCTCGAATGTTGTGTCGAAGTAGCGTGTTCCAGCTGTAGCCCGTGGTGTCGTGGATGGCGTCGCCGGTGATCCGACCGATCACCCGGCGAGCGCGGCATCATCCTCGGTCCGTACGATCCCGGCAGCGAGAAGTGCGTCCAATTCGGGCTCGGTGTAGCCGATCTCGGCGGCAATCTCCGCGGAGTGTTCACCGAGCCTCGGCACGCGCCGCACAGCACGGTCGTGCTGTGCGCCCAGCCGATAGGGCATCCGGACCACGTCGAACGGGTTGCCGTCCGGGCATTCGCCGCGGGTGAAGAGCTCGCCGGCGGCGACGTCACCTGCACTGCGAACCTGGTCGTAACTGCGTACGGCGCCGACCACGACGCCGTTGCCGGCGAGCAGTTGTACACACTGTTCGCTCGTGCGATCACCGAGGGCGTCGGACAGGGCGACGAGGAGCTCGTCCCGGTTTGCCACGCGCGCCTCGTTGTCGGCAAATCGCGGATCGGTGGCCAGGTCCGGTCGGCCCAGCACGTCGCACAGGCGCGGCCAGTGTTGTGCGGAGTACCCGGAGACCACGATGTAGCCGTCGGTGGTTGCGATCAGGTCTGCCGCCGGTGCGACACCGGGTTGTCCGTTTCCGCGGCGTTGCGGGGCGACGCCGGTGAGGTCGTAGGAAGTCCACTCGGTGGACTGCAGATGCACGGCGACCTCGAGCAGGGAGACCTCGATCGGGGCGATCCGACCGAATCGTTCCCGATCGAGTAGTGCCGCGAGAATGGCCTCGGTGAGAACGTGAGCGGTCGCGGCGTCGATGATGGTGGTGCCTACTCGAAGTGGGGTGCCGCCCATCTCTCCCGTGATGGCCATCAGGCCGCTTTCGGCCTGGGCTGCAATATCGAGTCCGGGCCGGTTTCGAGATGGTCCGTGCAGTCCGAAGCCGCTTACCGTGGCGTAGATCGCTCGTGGGTTCAGTTCCCGAACTCGGTCCGGTCCGAGGCCCAGCGCCGCCATCGCGCCCGGACGCATGTTCTGGATGACGACGTCGGCGTCGGTGATCAGCCGTTCGGCCACCTCGAGTCCGCGGGGGTCCTTCAGGTTCAGGGCGATCGAGCGTTTGCCGCGGTTGTAGGAGCGGAGAATCGCGTCCCCGAGCGAGGTGCCGGATCGCACCCAATCCCCCTCGGGTGGCTCAATTTTGATCACATCGGCACCGAGTTCGGCGAGGGCCTGCGAAGCGCCCGGGGCTGCGACGAACTGGCCGAAGTCGACTACGCGGATCCCCTGGAGCGGGCTGTGCTTCATGGTGTGGTCCGATCTCGTGAAGAGGTGCGAAGGAAGCGGTGCACCTGCCCGGTGGCGGTGTACCGACGTGAGGGGCAGATGCAACGGTTGATGGCGTTGCGGGCCCGGTCCTACGACCATACGATCGGATGTGACGTATATCTAGACTAATATTGACTATGCATACCCTAGTCTGTGGCTATATTTTTGGCTCGTTGTTGGGGATCCCGAGGCTCTCGCGCGACTGCGAGGAACGCCTGGGCTGCCGGTGAGGGGTCGTCGGATCGGTAGTAGATCGCATGACCGGTCGGAAGGTTAGCGTCGAATCTTCGGACCACCGCCCCCAAACGCTCTGCTAGTTCAGCCTCGCCCGACGGCAGGATTCCCCCTCCGACCCCGGCGAGGATCAGGGGAAGGACCATCTGTCGATGGGCGGTCTCGACAACCGAATCGATGTATGGGAGTCCTCGCGCAGCGAGCAGTCCGTTGAGGTGCGAGCGGCCGGCGGTCCCGGGGAACGGGCCGGAGATCCAGTCCCGGCCGATCAAGTCCTCCAACCGGAATGGACGGTCCGGAAAGCGAGAACCGGGCGGCAGAACGGCCAGGACCTTGCACTCGCCCAGCGACAGCATCTGAAATCCAGTCGCAGCTGGGGGAGTTTCGGTCAAGAGCAATTCGATATTTCCGCGCGCAAGATCGTCGAACCCGCGAACCCCGATCGGGACCGTCCGGACGCGAATATTGATTCCCGGGTGCCGCTCCCGATAACGGGCAATGAGCCCGGACAGGGGGTCGATCGCGCGGTTGACCACACATCCGATCTCCAACTCACCAGACTGCAGTTCGGAGATCTCTTCGATGGCCCACCGGGCCGCATCGAGAGCCCGCAGTGCCGCGCGGGCGGGCCCGACGAGTGCCCGCCCGCGGGCAGTCAGGCTCATCCCGCGACCCCGGGTGAAGAGCTTGCACCCGAGTTCGTTCTCCAGTTCGTGAATCGTGTTCGACACCGACGGTTGGCTCAGCTGTAGCCGCCGGGCTGCCGCCGATATCGAGCCCTCATCGACCACCGCGAGGAAGTGCACGAGAAACCGCTTGTCCATAGCTGTGGACTATATAGGCCCTCATTGATATGGCTCTAGTGTCCCATTTGATCGCCCTGTAGTCTCAGTCACATCACCAGCGGCGTGCTCCCCAGATCCGTGGCTGAGCGTCCGCTGCGACGGCCGGTTCCGTCCTGCTTTTCCTCTGCTCGTCGGGAGAGGTTGATGCTCCAGCTCGACACCGTTGGTACGTAGGGATGGAATGCAACCCGGTTGTCAGTCCCGAACTGGTTCGATCCAGACATCGCTGAAATCTCGCCTCTGTGGCGACCTGAAACGTGGCATGGCCGATGGCGTGCGGGAGAAGCGTGGCGCAGGCGCCGGTTGGGTGATGCCGTTCAACTCGATCAACGTTCCCCGTGCCATGAGGTGCTGGTCGCCACTCGCTTCGTCGTAGTCGAGGACGGGAGACACACATGCATCGAGGGGTTCGAAGATTCGAGCCCACTCGTCACGTGTTCTGGTCATAAATGTCGTAGTGAAGATCTCGCGCATTTCATCCCAACGCTCCGTCTCGGTCTGACCGGGGACGACAGCCGGGTCGAGCCCGAGTCCCTTGACGAGTTCGGCGAAGAACTGAGGCTCCAGCGCTCCGACGGCCATGAATCGGCCGTCCGAGGTTTCGTAGGTGTCGTAGAACGGGTAGCCGCCGTCCAGCATGTTGGTGCCCGGTGTGTTGTTCCACTGCCCGGCGCCTCGGAGGGCCCAGATCATGTGGCCCAGGATGCTTGCCCCGTCGACCATTGCGGCGTCGATGGTCTGCCCTGTGGCGGAGCGGCCGCGCTCGAACAGCGCTGCAAGAATTCCGACGACGAGAAACATGGATCCGCCACCGAAGTCTCCGACGAGGTTGAGCGGCGCGTGTGGTCGCTCGCCGTTGCGGGCCATCGCACGCAAATGGCCTGTCATGGCAAGGTAGTTGATGTCGTGCCCGCCACGCTTGGCGGCGGGTCCGGACTGACCCCATCCCGTCATGCGTGCGTAGATCAGGCCGGGGTTCCTGGTGGCGCACTCGTCGGGGCCGAGCCCCAAACGTTCGGTGACGCCCGGCCGGAACCCTTCGATCAGGACATCTGCCCTCTCCACCAGTGCGAGTACGTTCGCAACGTCCGCGGGGTCCTTCAGGTCTGCCTCGATGATGGTCCGTCCGCGTGAGACGTGTTGCTTGTAACCACGATCGAGTTCTGCAGTGCTGCCGTGTCGCCCGATCTGTACGACGTCGGCGCCCATGTCGGCGAGCAGCATCGCGGCATGCGGTACAGGCCCGACTCCAGCGATCTCCAGGATCCGGACACCGGCGAGCGGCCCGGACGATGCAAGGGGACCATTCGGGCGTGAGAAGTCGTTGGTCATCGTCCGGTGAACCTTCCTGGCCGGCGCGCCGCGACCGCGGCGACGCCCTCACTGAAATCGTCGGTGTGGAAAAGTTTTTGCTGTTCTCTCCGTTCGTGCGCCGTCGCGGCGGCAAACTGCTCCGCGAGGTCTCCACGAAGTGTCTGCCGGATGGCTCGGACCGCGAGCGGCGCGGACGTCGCTATCCGAGCCGCGAACGCGCGCGCCTCGTCGCGGAGGTTGCTCGACGGGTCGATCACGGTGTCGACCAACCCGGCGGAGTGGGCCTCTGCGGCCTTGATCCTGCGTCCCGTGTACAGCAGGTCCATGGCGACCTGCTGCCCGACCACTCGGGGCAATGTCACGGACAGTCCGAAGCCGTGGTGGATGCCGATTTGGGCGAAGTTCGCTGCGAAGCGGGCCTCCGGTGACGCAATCCGAAAGTCTGCGGCCATGACCAGGCCCAGTCCGCCTCCTATCGCAGCGCCCTGTACCGCAGCGACCATGGGGAGGGGCTGCCGGAACAGTCTGAGCGCCTGCTCGTATACCGCGCCCGGGTCGCGGTCGTCGGATGAACTGGTGAAATCAGCTCCCGCGCAGAAGGTTCGGCCGTTGCTGCACAGCACGATCGCTCGGGTGCCACCGTCGTCGGCCAGGCCCTCGCAGACCTCGGCCAGACGAGTCAGTAAGGACAAGTCGAAGAAGTTGCTGGGTGGACGGTCGAACTCGACGACGGCGACGTGGTCGTCGCCGACCTCGACCGACACATCGACCAGGTCAGGTATTGGGTGGACCACGATTGTGGCTCCTTCTGGGGTAGATGACTTCGTATACGTGATCGAGACAGTCGCGCTGCGACCGCCGGCAGTGTCACGCGTGTCGGAACCGGGGCCGAAGTCGACAACGCGTGTTCGGCGCCGGCCGTTGCAGCCGCTTGCTCGTCAGCCGGCTGCGTCGCCGTGTGGCTTACCTGTGTGCTCGAAGGGCCGGCGACACGAGGTGTCTCCTGGCAGCGTCAGGCGCCACCCTACCGTAACTCGACATTGATGTCGATACTGCTCAACCCGGTGGCATGGATGCGGGCGCGAGTCTTGTCCAACCGTCTGGCCGGATGTACTGTCCAAGTATTCGACAAGCATGTCGAAATATGGGTTGCGGGTCCACCAGCACCCTGGCGACCTCGATCCGGCATGAAGGCAGTGGTGCTGCATTCATCCGACTCGGCATCTCGAGTAGTGAAGAACTGGAGAACTGATGCATTTCCCACCCACCGTCCTCACCCCGGACGAGCGATCTCTACGAGCGAGCGTGCGCGAGTTCCTGCACGACGAACGGAGCCGCATCGGGAGCGGAAGTACGAACTTCGGCGGCGGCTCAGATCGGGAGTTCAGTCGCAGACTGGCCGACCGGGGATGGGTCGGGATGTCGATCCCCACGGAATTCGGCGGGCACGGCCGGACCGCAGTGGATCGATTCGTCGTGGTGACCGAACTGCTCGCGGCGGGTGCCCCGGTGTCGGCGCACTGGATCGCCGACCGGCAGACCGCGCCCAGCATCCTCAAGTTCGGCACCGACGCGCAGAAGCGATGCTTTCTTCCCCGGATCGCGAAGGCGGAGTGTACTTTCTGCATCGGGATGAGCGAGCCGGACTCGGGATCCGATCTCGCCTCGATCAGGACCTCGGCCACCCGCACCGACGGGGGATGGCAGCTCACCGGCACGAAGGTGTGGACCTCGGGCGCACACGAGGTGGACTTCGTTCTCGTGCTGTGCCGGACATCGCCGCTCGGCGAGAACCGACACGAGGGCATGAGCCAACTCATCGTCGACCTCACCAGTCCCGGTGTCACCGTCAACCCGATCATCAGCATGAACGGAGCGCACCACTTCAACGAGGTGGTATTCGACCAGGTCTTCGTCCCCGACGATCTGCTGCTCGGCGCACAGGGCCAGGGCTGGCGTCAGGTCAACTCCGAACTCGCCTACGAACGTTCCGGCCCTGACCGTTGGCTGTCCACCTATGGCTTGTTCCGCGCCTTCCTCGGCAGCAACGCCGACACGACCTCGGACGCAGTGACCAACGCGGTGGGTCGCATCGCGGCACGATACCGGACTCTGCACAATCTCTCGCTCTCCGTTGCGCGGATGATCGATGAGGGCGGAGCCCCCGCTGCGGAGGCGGCGCTCGTCAAAGACCTCGGCACCGTTTTCGAGAAGCAGGTCGCCGAAACGGTACGCGACCTGGCGGGAATCTCGCCCGACATCGATGCACCGGAGACCGACGCGGGAATCCTCGCCGACGCGATCTTCTCGCTACCCGCCCTGACCATTCGAGGTGGGACCACGGAAATCCTCCGCGGTGCCGCCGCCAAGGAGCTCATCCGATGATCGCCGCAACGATCGACCCGATCCTGACCGACACCGCGCTCCGCATTTTTGCGGAGCACTGTAGCCCTGAAAGACTTGGTGAAGCCGAGAAGGCCGGCTGGTCGGAGGCTCTGTGGAACACTTTGTCCGACAGCGGACTCACGCGGGTCGGCGTCGACGAATCGGGCGGCGGGAGCGGCGGGACGGTGATTGAGGCCGCCGAACTCGTGCGGCTCGCAGCCTATTCGGCTGCCCCGGTACCCCTGGCCGAGGCGCTGCTCATCGCCGGACCTGTCCTGGCGTCGGCGGGGTTGCCGCTGCCGGATGGTCCCGTCTCGGTGGCTCCGGAGCCCGGCGAAATTCATGCCGAAAGGGCGTCGGCCGAGTGGACGCTCAACGGGCGGGCGACCGCGGTGGCGTGGGCGCGGATTTCGGCGCAGATAGTCGTTCTCGCCGAGAGCGCTGACGGGCCGGTCCTTGCGGCGGTCCCCACCACCGAGGTCGAGATCGCGGCCGGACGCAACCTGGCCGGCGAGCCACGCGACACCGTGATCATGCGCGACGTGCGGGTCGGCACCGCGGTCCTGGCATCCAGGATCAGCCTCGACGCCGAGACATGGCGTGCCCGTGGAGCAGCGGTCCGCGCCCTGCAGATCGCCGGGGCACTCGAGAAGACCCTCGAACTCACGGTCCGGCACGCGAAAGAGCGCCACCAGTTCGGCCGGCCCATCGCCCGGTTTCAAGCAGTCGGACAGTTGATCACTCTCCTCGGTGAATCTGTGGCACAGGCGCGCATGGCCGCCGAGGTCGCAGTGGTCTCGCATCGGCTCGACGACGCGATGATCGCGAAGATCATCGCCGGCGAAGCCGCCACTCAGGGCGCGGCGAACGCGCACCAGATACACGGTGCAATGGGCACCACGCGGGAATGCCACCTGCATTGGTTCACCCGCCGCCTGTGGTCGTGGCGCGACGAGTTCGGCGCCGAGACCGCATGGGCCCGGCGTCTCGGAACGAACATCTGCCATCGGGGCTCCGATGGCCTGTGGAACCTGATCACCGCAACTACGATCGAAGGACAAGACTGATGAACGGAATTTTGGACGGCAAAGTCGTCGTCATCACGGGCGCCGGCCGAGGAATCGGGCGGGGTTATGCGCTCGAGTTCGCGCGACACGGAGCCAAGGTCGTGGTGAACGACTTTGGAGGTCCCGCGGACGGTTCGGGCTCGGGAAGCGGTGGACCGGCCGACGACGTCGTCGCCGAGATCGTCGCGGCAGGGGGTGAAGCGGTCGCCAACACCGATGACGTCGCCGACGAACAGGGCGCGCGCAACCTCATCGATACCGCGATCACCACCTTCGGCGGGCTCGACGTTCTCGTCAACAACGCCGGCATCCTGCGCGACCGCACCGTCGCCAACATGTCTTTCCAGGAGTGGGATTCAGTCATTCGCGTACACCTTCGAGGAACCTTCGGCCCTACGCACTACGCGGTGCAGTACTGGCGCGAGCAGCACAAGGCAGGCAATCCCGTCGATGCACGCGTGATCAACACGTCCTCCTCCTCGGGGCTGTACTGCAACCCGGGGCAAGCCAACTACGGCGCGGCCAAGGCAGGAATCGCCGCATTCACCGTGATCACCGCCCAGGAGGTCGCCCGCTACGGAGTGACGGTCAACGCGATCTACCCGACCGCCCTCAGCCGTCTGACCGAGGACGTGTTCAGCAAGATCAAGGCGAAGTTCGACACGCCCGAAAGCGACTTCGACGCTTTCGATCCCGACAATATTGCCCCGGCGGTGGTCTGGCTAGCCGGCCCGGCAGCGCGGGACATCACCGGCCGCGTGTTCGGTCTGCGCGGAGGGAAGATCACGGTCGCCGAGGGATGGGTCAGCGGCCCGACGGTCGAGGTGGACCGTCGCTGGCGTGTCGAAGAACTCGACGCCATCATCCCCGACCTGGTCTCCCAGGCCCGCCCGAACGCCGGTACGGATGGACGGCCCAAGCCTGCGGTGGCGGCGTCGTGACTTTGGATCTGCAGGCAGTCGGCCGCAGCGCCGGCCCCGACACCGTGAGCTGGACATCCTTCGACGCGTTGCTGTATGCGCTCGGAGTCGGGGCCGGACAGGATGACTCGGCACAAGAGCTCGAATTCACCACGGAGAACACCGAGGGCGTACCGCAGCAGGTTCTGCCTACCTACGCAATCGTGCTCGCGCAGCGGGCGCCCGGTCTGAAAGTCGACATCGGCGAGGTCGATCGCACCAAGGTCGTCCATGCCGGACAGGGGCTCATCATGCACCGGGCGCTTCCCGTCGAGGGGAAGGCGAGCCTGACCAATACGGTGACGGGAATCTACGACAAGGGCTCGGGAGCCCTCGTGAGGACGAGCGCCGAGGCGGTCGACTTGGAGACGGGCGAGAAGATCTTCACCACGCAGGGCGCAATCTTCATCCGCGGTGCCGGCGGTTTCGGAGGCCCGCAGGATCCAGCGGCCGGCTCGTCGGAGCCGGAAGGGGAGCCGGATCTGATCGTCTCGGCGGCCACACGCAGTGACCAGGCGCTCCTCTATCGCTTGTCGGGTGACCGCAATCCGCTGCACTCGGATCCTGCATTCGCCGCCCGAGGTGGTTTCACCGCACCGATTCTGCACGGCCTCTGCACCTTCGGGGTCAGCGCCCGAGTGGTGCTCCGTGCGATCGGCGTGGCTGCAGACCAAATGGCGTCGATCAACGGCAGATTCAGCAAGCCGGTCCTGCCCGGCGAGCGCCTCACCGTGTCGGTGTGGAGCGACGACAAGACGCACCTGTTCCGGACCACTGATTCGAGCGGGGAAACCGTTCTCGACCGCGGTGTGCTGACCACCCGTTAGGAAGTAACGACGCCATGGAAAACATCGACGAGTTTCGAGCACGCGCCCGGGCGTGGCTCCACGCACATGCACCGCGAACGGACATCTCGCACGATCTCGCGGCGGCAAAAGCATTCCAAGCCGCACAGTACGACGCAGGGTTCGTCGCGATCACCTGGCCGAGGGAAGACGGTGGTCAGGAACTATCCGCAGAGCACGAGCGGGCGTACCACGAGGAAGCCGGAAGCTACAGGTTGCCCGCCGAACCCTTCGGGGTCGGCATCGGAATGTGCGCACCCATCCTGAGGGAACGCGGCACCGCGTCCCAGCGCGACCTGAACCTGCGGAAGATTCTTCGTGGTGAGGACATCTGGTGCCAGCTGTTCTCGGAACCCGGCGCGGGCTCGGACGTCGCAAGTCTGCAGACCCGCGCCACTCGGGACGACGCCGGTTGGGTGGTCACGGGGCAGAAGGTGTGGACCTCACGCGCCCACTACGCTGATCATGGAATATTGCTGGCACGGACGAATGTCGATGTTCCCAAACACCAGGGCATCACGATGTTCGTCGTCGACATGCACGCGATCGGGGTCGACGTGCGCCCATTGAAGGACATGTCGGGTGGTGCGTACTTCAACGAAGTGTACTTCGACTCCGTCCGTCTCCCTATCGACGCGGTCGTCGGTACCGTCGACGACGGGTGGAGCGCGGCTGTCTCGATGCTGAAGTTCGAGCGGATCGCGATCGGGACTGCACCGCGCAAGCAATCGAATACGTTGTCGGCCGCCAATCTGGTGAAGCTCGCGCGGCAGCGCGGCAAGATCGCCCATCCGCTCCTGCGTAACGAGTTGGTGCGGCTGTCGATCGACGAGCGTGCGGCAATGCTCTTGGGAGTTCGGCTCAACGAGGAGCGGAAGAAGGGCGTCGACCTCGGCGCACGTGGTTCGATCGCCAAGCTCGTCGGCGCTGAACTCACCCGGCGAGCAGCAGGGCTCGCAGTCCGATTGAGCGGACCCGCCGCGGTCGGGTGGGATACAGGCGACGACACCGCCGCGGAGATCGCCCGGGCGATCAATGCCGCACCGTCCGCGGCGATCGCGGGCGGCACCAACGAAATCCAACGCAACATCATCGGTGAACGGGTGCTCGGACTGCCCCGGGAACCGACGGTCGACCGTGACATCGCCTTTCGGGAACTCAGAGGCGGTCCACACCGCGTCCGGTCCGAAAGTGCTTTCCAGACAGGGGAGGGATCGTGACTCTAGTTCTGACGGATGAGCAGGAAGAACTGCGCTCGTCGGTACGTAAGGTAATCGGCGCCAAATGTCCCATGGAGCGCGTACGCTCGTTCGTCGCCGGCGGCGGAGTGGACCAACCCCAGGACCTGTGGACGGCAATGGCACAGCAAATGGGACTTGCCGGCATCGCCATCCCCGACAAGTACGGCGGTACCGGCTCGGGGATACGCGAAGCGGCCGTGGTGACGGAAGAACTCGGGCGGAGCTTGGCGGTGACCCCCTTCCTGTCCTCGATCGTGCTGGGCGGGCAGGCATTGCTCGCCCTCGACGACGAGACGGCGCGTCAGGACTACCTGCCCTCGATCGCGGACGGCTCCGTTCGGATGACGTACGCCTGGTCCGATCACGATCCCACCTCGAAGTCGGGTGTGCGTAGTGGTCCCGCGGGCCTGACCGGAACGGTTCCCTTCGCCCTCGACGGCCTGACGGCAGACCATATCGTCGTCGAGACCGTCGACGCCGGCGGCGAACTCGAGTTCCATCTCGTCTCGACCACCGCGCCGGGACTCACCCGGACGGAACTCGTCAGCGCCGACCCGACACGGTCGGTCGCCCGCCTCGACTTCGACGGCACACCGTCGCGACAGTTGAGGTCGGTCGACCCTGAATCCACTCATAGCCGGATCATCGACCATGCCGCGCATGCACTTGCGGCGGAGCAGCTCGGCGGGATCATCCGAAGTGTGGAGCTGACCGTGGAGTACGCGAAGATGCGCGTGCAGTTCGGCAGATCCATCGGTTCCTTCCAGGCGGTCAAACATCGGCTCGCGGACATGTATTCGGTAGTCGAGCTCGCCACGGGTCTCGTTCGGGATGCCGGCCGGGCGGGTGACGAGGATCCCGCAGCGTTTGCGCTGGCGGCCCGGTCGGCCTTCGCGTACTGCAGTCGCCAATACCCTCGGCTGGCTCGCGAGATGATCCAACTACACGGTGGTATCGCGTACACGTGGGAGCATGACGCCCATTTCTACTACAAACGCGCACATGCGAGCGGCCAGATGCTCGGGGGCCCCGAACCTCATGAGAACTTCGTCGCAACACTTCTCGGCTTCTGAGTATCGGTTGGAGGACACAGTGAACACCACACAAAGCCAGGACGAGTTGTCAGCTGCTCGGGTCGATGGGGCCCTGGGGTTCTGGGAGATCGCACGAGCACAGCCCGACCGAATCGCTGTCGTCGACCCGGCCGGCGCGCAAACCACATTCGGGGACCTCCTCGGACGCGCGGACGCGATCGCGTGCGAACTGCTGGACCTGGGTTTCCGACCGGGCGAATCGGTGGCCGTCTTGATGCGGAACGAACCCCTTTTCGTCGCAGTGCAGTTGGCGACGTCTCAGATCGGGCTCTACCTGACCGCGGTCAACTGGCATCTCTCTGTCGATGAGGTCACCTATATCGTCCGAGACAGCGACGCACGCGCGCTATTCACCGGCTCCGAGGCGGACCTCGCCGGCACCGCAACAGCGGCTGCGGATGCCGCCGGACTCGCGGCGCACTGTCGCTTCGCCAGTTCAGCGATTCCGGGCTTCCGCGATGCCTCGAGCCTCCCTGAGAGGGACGTTGATCCTGCAGTAAGACAGCATGGGATGTCCATGCTCTACACCTCGGGGACCACCGGACGACCCAAGGGCGTGCGAAAAGAGAATCCGAAGACAACGCCGGAAGCCGCCGTTGCGGAATCGATTCCCGGTCGGGAACGTCGGCACGGCATCAAACCCGGTCCGGGCGTGCACGCCGTCGTCGCACCGCTCTACCATGCTGCACCGAACGGGTTCGCGATCAGCGCCCTGCACATGGGCCGCCCACTGATCCTCTTCGACAAGTGGAATCCGGAGGAGTTCCTCAGGGTCGTCGAGAAGTACCGGGTGACGGACACCCACATGGTGCCGACCATGTTCCACCGACTGCTGGCACTGCCCGCCGAGGTGCGCACCCGCTACGACGTATCCTCGCTCGAGGCGGTGGTCCACGCCGCTGCCCCGTGCCCGGTCCACGAGAAATGGGCGATGCTCGAGTGGTGGGGGCCGATCCTGTTCGAGTACTACTCCGCGACCGAGGGCGGCGGTACATCAGTGACCGCACAGGAATGGGTCGAGCATCCCGGCACTGTGGGCCGTGTGTGGCCGGGTGCCGAGATCAAGATCCTCGACGCGGACGGGCGGGAACTGCCTACGGGCGAGATCGGCGGAATCTATATCCGCAACAGCACGTCCTTCGAGTACTACAAGGATCCGGCCAAGACCGCAGAGGCGCGGGAGGGCGACTTCTTCACCGCCGGTGATGTCGGCTATTTCGACGAGGAGGGCTGGCTGTATCTTTCCGACCGCCGCTCGGATCTGATCATCTCCGGCGGAGTCAACATTTATCCGGCGGAGGTCGAGGCGGTACTGCTGACTCATCCGGCCGTCATGGACGCCGGCGTGATCGGTGTGCCCGACCGAGAATGGGGAGCGACCGTGCACGCAGTCGTCGAACCGGCCGCCGGCAGAGAGGCCGGCGAGGCTCTGGCATCTGAGTTGCTCGAACATTGCAAGTCCACTCTCGCACGGTTCAAATGCCCTCGCACCCTAGAGTTCCGCGTCCTACCGAGAACGCCGACCGGCAAGTTGAGTAGAGCCCAGCTCCGAGCATCAATCGTCGGTGATTCGACACGACCGCCCAACCAATCCAGCCCGGGCGACAGCAGCCGCTGACCGGCCTGTCCTTCCCATCCACCCCCATCTCTGAGGAGAACACCATGCGCGATGCCGTTATCGTCGATGCCGTACGCGTCCCGATCGGGCGGCGCAACGGCGCATTGTCCGGATTCCACCCCGCACGTCTTTCCGCGCACGTTCTGTCCGCTCTCGCGGATCGCAACGGCCTGGATCCGCTGACCGTCGACGACGTGATCTGGGGCTGTGTCAGCCAAGTCGGGGAGCAGTCGGGCAACATCGCCCGCATCGCGGCGCTCACGGCGCGGTGGCCCGAGACCGTTCCCGGCACCACGGTGACCCGCGCCTGCGGGTCCAGCCAGCAGGCAGTGTCGTTCGCCGCGGCCACCGTCGTCTCCGGCCAGAACGATGTTGTCGTCGCCGGTGGGGTGGAGGCTATGTCCCGCGTGCCGATGGGATCAGCCGGCACTATTCTGGGCCAGTCCTACCCGACCGAGGTCACCCAGCGCTACGGCGTCGACCAGTTCAGCCAAGGCGTCGGTGCCGAGATGGTGGCGGAGAAATGGTCGCTGTCGCGGACCGAGCTCGACGAGTACGCCCTCCGCTCCCATGCGCTGGCGGCGGCCGCAGCAGACTCGGGAGCGTTCGACCGGCAGATGGTCCCCACCGACACGCTTTCCCAGGATGAGGGCATCCGCCGCAACGGGTCGCTGGAGACGTTGGCCAACCTGAAGCCGGTTTTCAGAGAGGACGGTGTCATCCATGCCGGCAATTCGTCGCAGATCTCCGACGGTTCGGGGGCGCTGCTCATCACCACCAGCGAGTACGCGGCCAAGCAGGGCTGGAAGCCGATTGTCCGCGTGCATACAGCGGTCGCCGTGGGTGACGACCCGCTGATCATGCTCACGGCGCCGATCGCGGCCACCGCCAAGGCGTTGAGCCGGGCAGGCCTGTCCGTGGACGACATCGGTGCGTTCGAGATCAACGAGGCGTTCGCGCCCGTGCCGCTCGCGTGGCAGAAGGAAACCGGTGCGAGCATGGATCGGCTGAATCCGCTCGGTGGCGCAATCGCCGTCGGACATCCGCTCGGCGGGTCCGGGGCCGTCCTGATGACTCGGCTCGTTCATCACATGCGGGACAACGACATCCGATACGGTTTGCAGTCGATGTGCGAAGCCGGGGGAATGGCCAACGCCACGATCCTGGAGTTGCTCTGATCGGCGAGATGGACCGAGTTGCCGACGATCGAACTTTCGGCGGGTCGCAGTGGGTCGCGCCGCATCTGCACGCTGAACGCGTTCAACTTCTGCTGCGTGCCGCCTGCCGGTATAGTCGATAACTATGTCGAATTACGTCCCGTGCGATGTGCCGATGGTCGGCGGAGAAAGGATACTCAATGCCGTCGTCTAAGGATGTCCCCAGCTCGAATGGTGCAGGGGAGACGGGAAATCCATCGACAGCACGGGACCGAAACGGCAAGGGCCCGCGGACTCGTGGGGGATGGACGCCCGCGGGGACTGCGGCGAAGCGCCGCGAGACCCATTCTCGGCAGGGAACTGCGCGCGGTCAGCGGCGGCGTCGAGAAATCCTCGATGCGGCACGGCGGGTCTTCGAACGGGATGGATACATCGACGTCAACGTCGAAGACATTGTGCAGGAGGCGAATGTTTCGAGGGGAAGCTTCTACACCTACTTCCCGTCGAAACTGGATGCATTCCAAGCCTTGACATCCGAGATGGGCGATCAGATCGACCAAGCTGTCACGTATCGGGCGGACCCTGCGCACGTGAGTCCGGTCGATGACCTACGTGAAGCCAATCGTCGATACATCGAGGTTTATCGGGAGAACGCGGCGTTCTACGGGTTGGTGGAGCAGGTATCGACCATGGACGCGGAGACCGGGAGTTTCCGGCAGATCGGCCGCAAGCGTCACATAGACCGTGTCGCCCGGCGTATACGGGCGTGGCAGAAGCAGGGCTACGCGGATCCGGCGATACACCCGACCAGTACGGCTGCTGCTCTGGTATCGATGACGAGCAACCAGTGCTACTGGTGGTTCGTCGGCGGTGAAAAGAGCGGCCACCCCGATCGCGATGACGAAGTGCTTACCGATATTTGGGTGCGGGTGCTCGACCTGCGCGACGACCCTTGTGGTGAGTGGATGGAATCCGCGTAACCTGTCCACCCGGGGCAGGTGCGCCCTGGCCGGCGGCTTGTTTCAAGCCCGGCATCCGATGACAATCGACGGTGCGGATCGTGGGTACTCGTCCGGCCGCCCGGGGTCGGCAACAAACTATGCACAATGAGCCGTGAATAGGACTGCCGGACTGGATGATTGGTTGACCATCCTCTGACAGTTCGGATCGCCCGCTGCGCGCATGCCGCCTCGCGCAGCGTTCGTGGACACTTCCGCTTGCGATGCCTGGCATTCGACGTCGAGTTCGGCTGATGCCGAGGCGACCCTCATCGCGGCGCCCTGAAAGCTCCAACATTTGGGGACAAATCTGGCGGGCCGAGGAACTGAACTGCCGCGACAAAGTCCGACCCAATCAGTCTCTGCGACAACAGAGTCCCGTGACGAGTGCAATGTCCTGAATGCGAGACATCGTCGTCGGAGTCACCTTGGGGGCCGGTTCGCGGCCCCACACCAGGGGTTGACGAGTGACCGCGATCACCTTAATCTCTATTTCGACAGTGATGTCGAAATAGAAGATGGCCGACCCCGACTGAGCACCGCCATTTCTGCAGGAAATGCGTAAGGCCTCACTCGAATGCTGATTTCGACCCGAACCTCATGAAGGATTCTCATGGCCACAGCCAACTTTTCCGTCGATCGCGCGGACACGCGCGCCCCGCAGGACTCTCCCACGACCAGCAAACGTGCGTGGGGAATGACGGGCCTCGTCCTCTTCCTCTACGTCGTCAACTATGCAGACAAGGCCGTCCTCGGCATCATCGCTCAGCCGCTCGCGCACGACCTCGGGCTCGATCACGCCCAGATCGGGCTCGTCGGCTCGCTGTTCTTCGTTACGTTTACGGTCGGCGGGTTCCTTGCCGGTCCGTTGGCTAGGTACCTCACCCTGCGCTGGGCGCTGCTTGCACTCGCTGCCGCATGGTCGCTGGTTATGCTGCCGCTCGTGATCGCTGCGAGCCTGACGGTGCTCATCGTCAGCAGGATGCTGCTCGGAGTGGCCGAGGGGCCGGGCTCCGCGCTCATGCACACCGCCACGTACTCCTGGCACCCGTCGGCCAAGCGTGGTCTGCCGAGCGCACTGCTACTGGGCTCCGCGTCCATCGCAAAGATCGCCCTCGCGCCCATCCTCACTTTCGTCACCATCCAATACGGTTGGCGGGCAGCGATCGTGGCGCTGTCCGGTCTCGGGATGGTGTGGGTCGTGTGCTGGCTGATCGGCTGGAAAGACGGTCCGTTCACCGGCAAGGCGGTGGAGACGGTCGCTGTCGCAACAAGTGTGGACGGCGTCAGTGCGCTCACGCACACCGAGTCTTCGGTTCGCTGGCGTCGCATCTTCCTGTCGCGCACGTTCGTGAGCGTCGCAGTTCTGGCTATGGTCATGTATGCGCTGACGACGGTCGTACTGACCTGGCTGCCGTCCTACTTCGAGCAGGGACTTGGCTATACGAGAATGCAAGCCGGATCGATGTTCGCTGCACCCTCCATCGTGGCACTGCTCCTGATGGTCACCTCCGGTTCGGTCACCGACCAGCTGATCCAGCGAGGCGCCACCTCGCGGCTCGTCCGCGTCATCGTGCCGTGCACCGGTGTCCTGCTCTGTGGGGTAGTACTGACCGCGCTTCCCCTGATAAAGATCCCGGTGCTCGCTGTCGTGGTGCTCTCGATCGGCTACGGGTGTGGAATGATCGCCCTTCCGCTGGTAAGCGCAGCGATCTCCGAACTGTGCCCGCCGCAGCAAACCGCCGGAACAATGGGTGTGTTCATGGCACTCGCCGCCGTCGGCGGGCTGATCGCCCCGTACGCGACCGGTGTCATCGTCGATAATGCTGCCACCGCGGGCGACGGGTATGCCTTGACGTTCCAAGGCATTGGGATCCTCGGTGCCCTCGCCGCAATCCTGGTGCTGGTGTTCGCGAATCCCGAGCGGGACCGCGAGCTCATCCGCACCACGGCATAGTCTGTGCACAACCACTCGTCGATACTCTCGGTATCCGGCGGGTGGTTCACACATGTGAAGCGCCGATTCCTGCCTCGGTCAAGAGGTGGGAATCGGGGTCGACGGGCAGCTCAGCCAGCGCGCTGTCCTCGAGGTGATCTGGCTAAACCGTCGACATCGCGTGCGGCATCTGCGGCGACTGCCCATCCCCACCGGGTCACTCGCCAAGCAGGCCGAGCACGGCGAGCTGACCGTGCGGGTGCAACGATGGCCCGCCGCCACCGGATGGACCATCACTCCGGATCTTCTTTGCCGGACCACGCATGGGACATCGCGAACTGGACTCAGGTTCTTGAACGTCTCGCGAAGTGATGGAATACCCCGCCTGGATTCGCTTGTCGTCAGAGTGGATTCGTTTGTCGTCATCAATGAAGTGCACTGCGGAGCAGGGTCCGGGTGCGCGACCGTGAAGGGCGAGAGGGGGCAATAGGGCGCCCGCCTTCGGGGATCATACGATCACAAATTCTTCCTGACCTGTGGACGAAGCTGCGGCCAGCCGGGCGGCACAGGCGCCGTCGGCCCCGCCAGTGTCGGCGCCCGCACTCCCTCTGCGATTTCGAGGATCGACACGAACCGGTCCTCGTAGGCCACGGTGTCCTCGCCGGTAGTGAAAGACCGGAAGTGGCCGATGTCGAGGTCGGCGGGTCCGTCCCGGGGAGCGGGTATCGGGCGGGAACGGCTGCTCGCGGTGAGCATGCTGTGCGAGCTGAGCTCGACGCCACCACTGCCCGGCAAGGTGTTCCGGCACCGCGAGACCCAACAAGGGCCCGATGCCACGGAGGAACCCGAGAAGGCTTACCGGACTGAGCCGGCGTCGGTCTCCGAGCGAAAGACAGCGCGAGGTGTACCCACCGGCGGAGCGGGTGACGTTCGGTCCGCGAAGGTTGGGCGGTCCGGTGTGAGGGTGCTTCCGATCGGGCTTGGCTGCTGCTCCTCAGCGGGCGGTGGACATCATGGTCGCGACGAGGACAGCGGGCCGCTCGGACCGGTTGCTCCACGCGTGCTTGGTACCTCGCTGCACCACGGAGTCGCCGACCCGGAGCAGTGTTTCTGTTTCCTCGAGGACGACGTAGATCTCGCCCTCCACGACGGTGAGGACGTCGACCGTGTCGGTGACGTGCATCCCGGGGACGTCGCTGTCGACGTGGGTGTCGCCGGCGCCGACCTCGCCCATCGCGTCGGCGAAGGCGTCGGTGCCTTGCCATTCGGCGTCTGGAGGGAATTGGAGCATCCGCACCACGAGCCCGCCTGCCGGTGGGTCGAGCACGATCGTCTCGCCCAGGGTGCTCTCCGAGCCGACTACCGCCGGGAGGGCGTCGACCTGCCACAGGTCGACCGCGCCGAACATCGGGGTCACGAACCGGGTCGCGCCCGGGCCGTCGCTGATGATCGTGGAGCGACCGTCCTCGATCCCGGTGACGACGCAACGGCCGACGAGCTGGTCCGAACTGCTCATGATGTGTCTCTCCTTGACGTAAATGCTGTTGGTGAGGTGATGGGATGAGGGGGTGCGTGAGCTGACCGAGTTGATCGGCAGTTCAGCCCGGCGTGCCGGGTGGTCGCGTCGCGCCGGCATGAGCGAGGGTGTTCCAGTTCTGCGCGGTGTGGCTCTCGACGTCGTAGCCGGCGTCGCGGATTGCCCGGTCGGCTCGCCGGTAGGACGCCAGCAGGGTTCGTGCGGCGAGAGCGTGGCTGCGTGAGATCTGGGCGCTGGCGACGAGCGCGGCGGGGATGAGGTCGTCGTGGGCGACGACCTGGGTGACGAGTCCGGCGGCGTGGGCAGCTGCCGCATCGAGGGGTTCGCCGGTCATACTCATCCTGATCGCGGTGCGGCGGCCGACAGCGGCCGGCAGCAGGACGGTCAGGCCCCAGCAGGGCAGGACCCCGACCCGGGCGTGGGTGTCGGCGAAAGTCGCGCGCTCGGAGGCGATCAGGAAGTCGCAGTGCAGTGCGACCTCGAGCCCGCCCGTAACCGCAGAGCCGTTGATGGCGCCGATGACCGGTTTGGCGGTCGCCGGCCACGGCGCGTGCGAGGCTGCTCCCACGAGTCTCATCAGGTGGGGGTCCTGGGCGGCGACGGCCTTGAGATCGATGCCGGCGCAGAAGGCGGGGCCGGCACCGGTGAGCACGATCGCGTCGACGGCGTCGTCCTGGTCGGCCGCTGCCATCGCGGTGGTCAACTCCTGGAGCACCGGGCCGTTGAGGGCGTTGCGCGACTCGGGCCGGTCGAGCGTGAGGACGGCGGTCCGGTCGAACGTTTCGCACCGGACGAGCTGGTCGGTCATCACAACCCACCTCCCACCATGGCATGCGGTCTGGGCTCGCCTGACGCGGTCTGGGTGCTCATCGGAAGTTGCTCCTGTCGGTTCAGTGATGATCGCGTCCAAAGGGACTCGATCGCCGTTGTGTCGCCGTCGAGCGGCGCGGTGAAATGCGCACGATGGGTTCGCGCGGCGTCAGAGGGAGCGGGCGACGATGTCTTTCATGGTCTCGTTCGAGCCCCCGTAGATCCGCTGCACGCGTGCGTCGGCGTACATTCGCGCGATCTTGTACTCCCGCATGTAGCCGTAGCCGCCGAAGAGCTGGACGCACTTGTCGATGACTTCGCCTTGCTGCTCGGTGAGCCACCACTTCGCCATGGCGGCGGTGGCGGAGTCGAGGCCGCCGTCGAGGTGTCTCTGGATGCAGGAGTCGATGAACACGCGGGACGCGTGCGTCACGGTCGCGCATTCGGCCAGCACGAACTTGGTGTTCTGGAAGTCGAAGATCGTCTGGTCGAACGCCTGCCTGCTCTTCACATAGGTGATTGTCTCCGCCAGTGCGGTCTCCATGGCTGCGACGGCTTGGAGCCCGATGTAGAGGCGCTCTTGCGGCAGCAACGACATCAACTGGGCGAAGCCCTGGCCTTCGACCTCGCCGAGCAGGTGCTCGGTCGGAACGCGAACGTCTTCGAAGAACAGCTCCGCAGTGTCCTGACCGGGCAGGCCGACCTTGTCGAGGACGCGTCCTCGGGTGAAACCTGGGCAGTCGGCGGTCTCCACCAGGAGCAACGAGATACCCCGTGCCCCAGCAGAAGTGTCGGTCTTGACCGCGAGCAGGATGAGGTCGGCGGTCGCGCCGTTGGAGATGAAGGTCTTCGCCCCGTTCACGACATAGCTGCCGCCTTCTCGCACGGCCTTGGTCTTGAGGTTCTTCAGGTCCGAACCGCCGCTGGGCTCGCTCATCGCGACTGCCGCGATCAGTTCGCCGGAGGCCATTCCCGGAAGCCACCGGTATCGCTGTTCCTCGGTGCCGTAGGCAAGAAGGTAGTGCGCGACGACGCCGCTGTGCACGGCGTTGCCGAAGGACAGCTCACCCACGAGCGACTGTGCCTCCAGAACCGCGAGGTCGTGCGCGAAGGTCCCACCACCGCCGCCGTACTCCTCGGGGATCGAGCAACACAGCAGGCCCAACGCTCCGGCCTTCGTCCAGATCTCGGGGTCGACCTGGTGCTGGGCCTCCCACCGCTCCCGCTGGGCGAGCAGGTCGGTGAAGAACCTCTCCGCCAGAGACCCGACCGCTCGGACCTCGTCATCGCGCCAGGAGGAGACGTACCCGCCGCCGCCCCGCGAATGGTCCTCTTGCGCAGCCACCCTCATCCCTTCGCCTCCAGGTCGACGATCCCTCTATGAAGCGGTTCCGGCGGATCCGTGGTGTACATCGCGGCGATCTGCGCGGCGTAACGATCGTTGACGGACTTGCGGCGCACCTTCATGGTAGGGGTGAGCACGTCGCTGCCGGGCTGCCAGTACTCCGGCACCACAGTGAACGCGCGCACCTGTTCGGCGCGTGACAGCTTCGAGTTGGCGACGTCGATCCCTTGTTGCATGGCGTCCTGCAGGCAGGAATGAGAGGAGAGGGCGGCGATGTCGGTCGGAAGGCTGTGCTGCGCGGCGAACACGGCTGCGGAATCGGGGTCGAGGACCACCAGGAGGGAGACGAACGGTCTGAGGTCCGCGATCGCGACGACCAGGCCGGCCAGCGGACATGCGTCGCGGACCGTGCTCTCGATGTGGGACGGCGACATGTTCTTGCCGGAGGCGTTGATGATGAGGTCCTTCTTTCGGTCCACGATCGCAACGTGGCCGCCCTGGATGGTGGCGATGTCACCGGTGTGAAGCCACCCTTCGGCGTCGATGGCCTCGGCCGTCTTCTCGGCTTCCTTGCGGTAGCCCCGCATCACAACCGGGCCGCGGATCAGCAGCTCACCGTCGTCGGCCAGGCCCACCTCGACCTCGGGGTACGGGGTGCCGACTGTGCCGACCCGAATGTCGTCAGGGGGGTGCGTCGTCGCGATCGCGGAGCTCTCCGTCATGCCGTAGACCTCGCGGACGGGGATGCCGAGCATCATCATGAACTCGTGGGCCTCCGGGGTCACCGGGGCGGCACCGGAGGCGGCCACCCGGAGCTCGTCGAGGCCCAAGAGCGCCCGGAGCGGAGCGAGGACGAGCCGGTCGGCCTCGGCGTGCTGCGTCAGGAGCTCGCTGTCGGGATACTCACCCGCCTGCTCGGCACGGACCTTGCGCATCCCGATCTCGAATGCCCACGCCGCGGCGTCCCGCTTGACCTGATCGGTCTCGGCGGCCACGGCCAGTTCGATGCCGGTCCTGAGCTTGTACCAGGTCTGCGGGACACCGAAGAAGACGTGCGGCCGGACCTCGACCAGACCAGCGAGCACGTCCCTCGGATTCGCGATGTCCGTCACCTCGGCCGCTTGAACCATCGCCACGTAGTGGGCGAGCAGCCGGTTGGCCACGTGTGCGTCGGGAAGGTAGGACAGCACACGCTCGTGGACTCGCGGTCCGAGGCCGGCCCTGATGGTGGCCCGGGCGCTCACCAGCGTGCCGGCGTGCGTGAGCTCGACGCCCTTGGGTGTGCCGGTGGTGCCTGAGGTGTACACGATGGTCAGCAGGTCGTCCGGCTGGACTGCCCGCCAGGTCGCGTCGAAGTCGAATTCCGTTGCAGGCGTGGCCTCGACCTCCGCGACGCTGATGGTGCCGTGGGGCGCACCGTCGACGCAGACGATGTGCTCGACGCTGCTGCCCTCCGTCTGCGCCTCGAGCAGTACCGCGACGAAGGCCTCTTCGCAGACCACAACCCGGTTCTCGGCGTTGTCGAACAGGTAGCGGATCGTCTCCACGGGGTTGGTGTTGTACACCGAGAACGGCGCTGCGCCGAGATGGAGCACCGCCGTGTCGACCAGGTGGAACTCCGGCCGGTTGGTGAGCATCAGTGCCACCGTGTCACCCGATCGAACACCCAGACGTGCAAGCCCCGCCGCGATCGTCCGAACCCGGTCGGCGTACTCGCTCCACGTGATCGACACCGCCCCGCCCGGTGTGCGCAGCGCGACTCTGTCCGGGTTGGCCGCGGCGGTCTCCTGGAAGACATGGCAGAAGGTCAGGGGGTTGCTCATGGGGTCTCCTGTAGAAGGTTCGCTGCATAAGTGAATCACACGTCACATCTCCTGGCAATGACGGCTGCGAGCTGGTGACCGTTCCATCGCTCCAAGTGGCGTTCGATAGAATCGAGCGTCACGAAGTTCGCCCTATGGTCTGCGACGTCACCCGTAGCGCCCACCGTCGACGCTGAGAAGACCCGCAGTCCACCCGAGCGGATCGGTTAGGCTGCCAGGCGCATACGAAAGGTCGTGGGGTGAATGGCGACGGGGACCCGGCCGCGCAACCGCAAGGCCTTGATCCGCGTGGCGGCAGCCGAGCTCTTCCGCGACCGCGGCTACCACAACGTCTCCGTGGCAGACGTCGCCGAGGCCGTGGGGATGACCGCTCCGGCCCTCTACCGCCACTACCGCAACAAGCAGGACCTCCTGGCGGACACGGTGGACTCCGTGGTCGACTCCATCGAGGAGGTCCTGACGGGGGCGGACGGGCTCGACGACCTGTTGCGCCGGATGGCGGCCCTCACTGTGCAGCAGCACGGCCTGGCCGCGATCTGGCTGCGTGAGTCCCGCAACCTCGACGACGAGCAGCGCGCAGCGGTCGCCCAGCGCTCTTTCACGTTGATGGAGACGTTCCGGTCCCACCTGCGCAACGAACGCCCGGATCTGCCGGAGTCCGACTGTGTGCTGCTGTCGGTCGCGATCATCGGCGTCTTCGCGATGCCGACGACGGCGCGCCAGCCCCTCTCCCGATCCCGGCCCGAGCACCTCCTCTACCGCGCAGCGTGGGCGAGCGCCAGATGCGACCTCGGCTCGTCGGGACCGGTCGCATTGCTGCCCGACCCGGGAGCCGACGACTCGCACGCGGTCGCCGGCGTGCGGATGCCGCGCCGCGACCTGCTGCTCAACGCGGCGATCCGGCTCTTCGACGAGCGGGGCTTCCAGTCCGTCGGTCTGGGCGACATCGCCGACGCTGCCGGAATCGTGCGCTCCGGTGCCTACCGATACTTCGACAACAAGACCGAGCTCCTCGTCGCCGCCATGACGACGGCCGCCGACCGGATGTGGCACTCGGCCACGGCGGCCCTCGCGCTGGCCGAGGAGCCGCACGAAGCACTCGAGCGCCTCGTCGGCGGCCACGTGGAGTTCGCGCTCGAGAACCCGCACCTGCTGGGGATCATGGTCTACGACCAGGGCGAGCTGCCCGACCACGAGAGACGGCGGTTCGACCGGCTGGTGAGCGACTACGACGACATCTGGCCCCAGGCCCTCGTCCAAGCGCTGCCAGGCACCGACACCGCCGAGGGCATGAGAAAAATCCGCATGACCCGGGTGATGATCTTCTTCTCGGTCCGGTGGGGGCCCCAGCCGCGGCGCGTCGACCTCGGAGAACGCCTCACAGAGATCGCGATGGCGATCCTGCAGGCATGACAGAAGTGAATCGTGCGGCACACGATGTTTGATCGATTCCCTCAATTCTTCCACACTGAGCATCGGGTCTCTTGTTAATATTGTGTCACTTGCCAGGCGTGGTCCTGCCCGCGTCATTTTTCGTTGTGCGGCACATCCGCCGCGATCTTGCCGGGAGGAACGAGCATGTTGCCTGGATTCATCAAAACCGTGGCGTCGGTCGCCGCCATCACGGCGGCAGCCTTCATTTCGGCCGTTGGGCCGGCGAGCGCCGCGCCCACTGGCCCGGAGCAGCCGAACGGGCTTGCCGCGATCGTGTACTCGTTTCAGCATCCGGGGGTCTACCCACCGGGTATGAACGACTTCGGTTGCAAGCCGACTGCCGCACACCCGCGGCCCGTGATCCTGTTGCACGGCACGTTCAGTAATGCGTATGCGAACTGGGCGATGTTTGCACCGCGCATTGCGGCTGCCGGATACTGCGTCTTCGGCCTGAACTACGGCGGTGCGAACGGTTCTCCGGTGCAGGCCACGGGTAACCAGCGCGGCTCGGCGGGGCAACTCGCGGTCTTCGTGGACGAGGTGCTCGCCGCGACCGGTGCCGACAAAGTCGACCTGGTCGGGCACTCGCAGGGCGCGCTGATGCCGCTGTACTACATCAACAAGCTCGGCGGGGCCGACAAGGTGCACAACATGATCGGCGTCGAGCCGGCAACCAACGGCATTTCGGCGTACGGCGTCATGCACCTGTACGACGCGGTCCCGCTGTTGCGCTTCTACCGCGACCTGCTGCTGCCCGCGGCCCAGGACTACACCGCCGGTTCTGACTTCGTCCAGGAGATAGCCGCCAACGGCATGACCAGGCCCCAAGTGCAGTACACGACCATCATCTCGCGCAGCGACCTGATCATCACCGTTCCCGAAGCGCAGCTCCCGCCCGCACCGAATGTGAACAATGTCGTCACACAGGATGTGTGCCCGGCGGATCAGACCAACCACCTCGGGGCGGTCTACGACGACATCACCCTGCAACTGGTGTTCAGCGCGTTGGACCGGGCAACCGCCCACGCTCCGCAATGCCACCCGGTGGCACCTTGGCGCTGAACTGAGAAGCACCGAAGTGGAAACGCTACGCAATCTCCGTTGGCGGCGCACTGACGCCCATCATCCGAGGGCAACCCACGGTGCGATGTCGCGTGGAAACTCATCCGCCAGGGGTGAGGCTGCTACGCCTATGGCTTGGTAAGTGTTGGTTGATCGAGCGAGGACATCCATTCTCTCGAACGGAGCGACCATGTGCTACCAGCCGGAACCGGCGACATCGGAGACCGCGCGGATCAATCGGGACGCGGTCGAACTGTATGACCTGGCCGATCGGCGTGACTTCTCCGACGCCCGTCGCGGGCTGATCGCCGAGCTGCCGGGAAATGTGCTCGCGGACGATGGTTCGGTGGCATTCGACCCGCACGCATTCGACTGGATCGGGGATGATGATCCCGCCCCGGAATCGGTGAACCCGAGTTTGTGGCGGCAAAGCCAGATCATCCGCCACGGCGGTCTGTTTCAGCTGACTGATGGCCTCTACCAGGTGAGAGGCAACGACATCACCAACCTGACCGTGGTAGAGGGCACGGACGGACTGATAGTGATCGACTGTTTGAACGGTGTGGAATCCGCACGCCAAGCCATGGGGCTGATTCGCGAGCATGTCAGCGACAAACCGGTCGCCGCGGTGATCTATACCCACACCCATCTCGACCACTACGCGGGCGTGAAAGGCATCGTCGATGCCGACGACGTGGCTTCGGGCAAGGTGCCGATCATCGCGCCGGGTCATCAGTTCGACAGGTACGCCCTCGGGGAGAACGTCATCGCTGGAAATGCCATGGCACGGCGCAGTTTCTACGCTTTCGGCGGATTTCTGGATCTGAACTCTTGCGGGTATGTCACCGGCGGCATGGGCATCGGCAGCCTCAAAGGACTGACCGTTTCCTACATCTCTCCGACCGACCTGATCACCGAAACCGGTGCCAGACGGGAGATCGCGGGCATCGAATTCGAATTCCTCTACGCTCCCGACACCGAAGCGCCCGAGGAGATGCATATCTGGATACCGCAGTTGAAGGCGCTGACCTGCGCGGAGAACGCCAACCACTCGCTCCACAACATCCAGACCTTGCGTGGCGCGCGGACTCGTGATGCCCGCAATTTCGCCCGCTACCTCGATGAGACCCTCGAACGGTGGGGTGATGAGTCCGAGGTGCATTACGGCCCGCACACCTGGCCGGTGTGGGGAAACGAGCAGGTGACCGCATTCCTGGAATCCCAGCGCGACACCTACAAGTACATTCACGATCAAGCCCTGCGGTTGGCCAACAAGGGTTACACGCCCCTGGAAGCGGCGGAGGTGCTCGAGCTTCCCGAGGAGTTGCGCCGCAACTGGGCCAGCCGCGGTTATCACGGCACTCTGCACCACGATGTGCGCGCGGTGTTCACCAAGGAACTGGGCATGTGGGACGGCGACCCGGTCTCGCTGCATCCGCACCCGCCGGTGGAAACGGCGAAGCGATACGTCGAATTCGCCGGTGCTGACGCAATTCTCGCCGAAGGACGCCGCGCGTTCGAGGCCGGCGACTACCGCTGGGCCACCCAGATCCTGCACCAACTCGTGTTCGCCGACCCTGCCGACACCACCGCCCGTGAACTACAGGCCGACGCGTACGAGCAGATGGGCTATCAAGCCGAAGGCCCGCAGTGGCGCAATATATTCCTCAGCGCGGCAAAAGAACTGCGCCTGGGCGTGCAACCACCGCCCTATGTCACCGCGAGCCGCGACACCATTCTGGCGATGCCGATCGACATCCTCTTCGACTTCCTCGCCGTACAGATTGCCGGCGACCGCGCCGCCGGTGCCGACATCACCATCGACCTGGACTTCACCGACCTCGGCGAACAGTGGACGATGTGGATCCGCCGCGGCGTCCTCAACGCCCGCCGCGGCCGTGGGGCCGATGCCCGGCTTACCGTCACCGGCCCCAAACAGGCATTGACCGGTGTACTCCTCAATCCCGCCACCGCCGAAAAGTTGGCAGAGGATGGAACCATCGAACTCACAGGAGACCGCACCGCGCTGGCTGAGCTGACCGCGATCCTGGACCACTTCGAGCCCACCTTTCCGATCGTGACCCCTTGAAAGGCCACGCGCTGGAGGTGACCTTCCCGCCACCGCATCCTCGAATGCCGAGCCCATGAGGTGCATGCCGGGTTGACCTGCGGTCCGAGGCACGGTTCAGAACAGCGTGCGGCGGCCGGTAGCCGGTCGGGCCGAGCTGGACGAGTTCGGCATCGATCGCGCCGAAAGAAGTTGATGTTTTCGCTGTGCGCGGGCGAGATATGGGTGAGAACTTCGTCGTCGATGCGGCGGCCTCGACGCCGAATCTGTTCGACAGCGGTCCCTTAATCCTCTGCGTTCCAGTCGATTACCGCATTGATGACCAGGTCCAGGCACCATGCCTGTTCAATTTGGGCGGCCCGGATCATGCCTTCGTGGGCATAGAGCAGGTCGCGGCGCAGCGCGTGCAGGGATTCGCCCTTGTTGAGCTGACGGGTGATCTTGCGCCGGCAGTCCGGGCCCGACAGGTATTTCGCGGCGTAGATGGTGCGCCGCGGCGCCCCTTGCTCCTCGAGCGCCGCGACCAGGGAGTTCGGCCGACCGGACGCGGACAGCTTGCCGATAGCACCGACGCGATGGCGTGGCCGAACTTCAGCGACCCGGCGCGAGTCGAAGGCGAACGATCGCTTGGTTTCCAATCGAAAGTGTCGCAGATAGGCCGGAGAGAAGTAGTGCTAGATAAGATAAAAGTTGACTTTAGCTATCGCTAAGGTGACACTGAATTCCAGCCGAGCGATCGTTCGGCTCGTAAAGCCTGAACGAAAGGACGGCGCGGATGACAACGTCCACCGCCGATGTGAATGCCCGCGACGATCGGGCGCCCACGCCCGAGCTCGACCTCCCCGCCCTGACGGCCTATCTCGGCGCCGCGCTCGACGACGGACTGCATGGACCGCTGACCGCCTCCTTGATCAGTGGTGGCCGGTCCAACCCGACGTACCGCGTCGCCAACGCCGACCGGACGTGGGTGCTGCGGCGCCCGCCCTACGGGCACGTCCTGCCAAGTGCACACGACATGAAGCGCGAGTTCACCGTGATCAGGGGACTGGCGGGAACAGCCGTTCCGGTGCCCGACGCGGTACTGCTGTGCGAGGACAAGGACGTCCTCGGTGCGTCGTTCTACCTGATGGAACTGGTGGACGGAACGCCCGTCGGGACCGTCGAGCAGGCGTCGGCTCTCACCCCGGACGACCGTCGCCGGCTCGGATTGGATCTGGCCGACACCCTGGCCACGCTGCACGGCGTAAACCCGGACGCGGTCGGGCTCGGCTCGTTCGGCCGCCCCGACGGCTACCTCGAACGCCAGCTCGACCGCTGGTCCCGGCAGTGGGAGGCCTCGCGCACCACCGATCGGCCCGAGGTGTCCGTGCTGCTCGACAAGCTGCGCCGGGCGCTGCCCACCTCGCACTTCCCGGGCATCGTCCACGGCGACGTCAAACTCGACAACGTGCTCGCGTCCCGCGACGACGCCGGGAAAATCGTCGCGGTCCTGGACTGGGAAATGGCCACGCTCGGCGACACCCTCGCCGACGTCGGGATCATGCTGAGCTTCTGGGACCAGCCCGGCGCCGTCGACAACCCGGTGACCAAGGGTCTCGCCCGACTCGACGGATTCCCCACCCGCGCCGAACTTCTCGATCGCTACGCCACACAGCGCGGCATCGAGATCCCCGACATCGACTGGTACACGGTGTTCGCCGACCTCAAGATCGCCGTCATCCTCGAGGGCATCAACGCCCGGCACGCACAGGGCGACACCGTCGGTGGGGGTTTCGACGACGTCGGCGACATGGTCGGCCCGCTGTTGCAGCGCGCACTCGACCTCGCCGCCGTGTCGCCCGTGTCCGAACTCCGCCGCTGACCGCGGCACCACCGAACAGATTGGAGCCACCGAAGTGGATTTCGACTACAGCCCGAAAGTGCTGGAACTGCAAGCGAAGCTGACGAAGTTCATGCAGGAGCGGGTACTGCCTGCCGAGACGATCGCCGAAGAGCAACTGGCGTCGAAGCCGGACCACTGGGGTGCGCCGCCGATCGTGGCCGACCTGAAGGCGGCCGCGAAGCGCGAAGGCTTGTGGAATCTCTTCCTGCCCGCGCGCGAGGGTGCGGGCCTGACGAACCTCGAGTACGCGCCCCTGGCGGAACTCACCGGCTGGAGCCCGTTGATCGCGCCCGAGGCGTTCAACTGCAACCCGCCCGACACCGGCAACATGGAACTGCTGCACCTGTACGGCACCGACGAGCAGAAGCGGGAATGGCTCGAACCCCTGCTCGCGGGCGAATTCCGGTCGTGCTTCTCGATGACCGAACCCGACGTCGCGAGCTCGGACGCCAACAACGTCCGCCTCGAGATCGCCGAGGACGGCGACGACTGGGTGCTGACCGGCCGCAAGTGGTGGTCCACCGCGGCCCTGCGCGACGACTGCCGGGTGGCGATGGTCATGGGCGTCACCGACCCGGACGCCCCGGTCGGCAGCCGCCACAGCATCGTCCTCGTTCCCATGGACACCCCCGGTCTGACCATCATTCGGTCCACGACGGTGCTCGGCTTCACCGACCGCCACGAGGGCGGGCACGGCGAGATCGTCTTCGACAAGGTCCGCGTCCCCAAGGCGAACCTCCTTGGACCGCGCGGCAAGGGCTTCGCGGTCGCGCAGGCCCGCCTCGGTCCGGGGCGCATCCACCACTGCATGCGGTTGATCGGCATGGCCGAGCGGGCGATTGCACTGATGACCGAACGTGCCCGCACCCGGGTGGCGTTCGGCAGGCCCCTCGCCGACGAGGGGGTCGTGCAGGCGACCGTCGCGGACGCGCGGATCCACCTCGACGCCGCCCGGCTGCTGGTGCTGCGGGCCGCCTGGCGGATGGACGCCGAGGGCACCAAGGCCGCCCGTCACGACATCGCCGCAGCCAAGGTGATGGTGCCGCTCACGGTCAAGCAGATCGTCGACGACGCGATGCAGATCTTCGGCGGCGCCGGGCTGTCACAGGACACCATCCTTCCGGTTCTGTACGCGCAGGCCCGGTTCCTGCAGATCGCCGACGGCCCCGACCAGGTACACCGCCGCTCCCTCGCCCGCGCGGAGTTCGCCGCCACCCCAGCGCTGACAGCAGTTCAGCCGTAATCACGCGCGGGGCGTTCCGTCAAGTGTGAGCCAGCGGTGGGCCCGTCCCACATGACATCTCAGACAACAGACCGCAAGGGCGAAAGAGGAGGCTCTCAGAACGCATTCGGAAACTGGTCACGTCCACGCGAGGGGCCGGATCATGACACCGATCATGGCGATGTGAATGACGGCTTCGTGGTGGTCGGGCACCGAGCAGCAGACCGGTCACGTCCACGGCGACGTGGCGCTTGACCCCGTTCGTTCGTTTCCCGCCGTCCCATCTGCGACGGGATCGGGGCACCGTGTCGGCGCCGGGCACCTCTGTCCGACCGATCCTCGCCTCGACCTGCTGTACCTACAAGCCGCTGGCAGCAGCGGAGACAGCCTCGGTGACCCCCACCTCGGCGACGTCATCGATTCGCCACCGACACGGCGCCGGACACAGTCATCGAGGCATTCGCAGGCAGAACTCGCGAAACCTGGCGATCGCAGTGCCGCTGCTGGTCACCGAAGGCGGCAACAGTTACGGCCCCGGCCGCAAGTGTGCCTACGAGGCGGCTTGCCGCCTCATCGAACTCATCGACGACGGTGACGACAGCAGCCGCGATAGCGTCTTACGCGGTGCATCCCCGTCACTGATCGCTGCTGTCACGGGTAAAGCGCTGCCCCCTCCTCCATGCCCGGAGCTCTCCTTGCCGCGTGTTGGACCGGCCAGACCGACGTGGTCACCACTAGCCTCTGGTCTCGGAGTACCGTTCGCGCACTTCGGGTGCCGGGTCGGCCTCGTAACGCTGGGTGGACGTCTGATCCCACTTGGGTGGTTCCGGGGTCCCGGCCAGCGTCCAGGTCGCCTGCCTGCATGCGCCGATCGCGACGTACTCCGCCGGTTGCGGCACCAGGACCGGGGCCCCGAAGATGGCGGGCGCGAGTTCGCACAGTGCCTGTGAGCGGGCGCCGCCGCCGACGAGGAGGATGCGACGCACCGTGACGCCCTGGGCGGTCAGGTGGTCGATGCCTTCCGCCAGGCCGCACAGCAGGCCCTCGACCGCCGCGCGGGCGAGGTGGGCGGGGGTCGAATTGGCCAGCCTAAGTCCGTGAACGGAGCCGGTGGCATTGGGACGGTTGGGGGTGCGCTCACCCTCGAAATACGGCACCATCACCAGGCCGCCACTGCCGGACGGCGCCGACAGCGCCAGCCGCGACAGCTCGTCGTGATCGACGCCCAGCAGCGATGCGGTCGCGTCGAGCACCCGGGCAGCGTTCAGCGTGCACACGAGGGGCAGTTGACGTCCGGTGGCGTCGGCGAAGCCGGCGACGAATCCACCCGGATCGTTCGCCGGTGTCACGGACACCGCGGACACGACGCCCGACGTTCCCACGGAGACGACGACGTCACCTTCCTGGGCGTCGAGAGCCAGTGCGGCGGCGGCATTGTCGCCGGTTCCGGGGCCGACGGCGGCGCCCCAGCGGGTTTCCCCGATCTTCTCGGCCGGGCGGGCCACGCGCGGCACGGTGGCCGTGCGTCCGCGCAGTGCCAGCGACAGCAGGTCGGGGCGGTAGGAATCCGTGGCCGCGGAGAAGTATCCGGTGCCGCTGGCGTCGCCGCGGTCGGTGGCCAAAGTGCCGAGATCGGACCTGCCGGTGAGCTGCCAGCCGAGCCAGTCGTGGGGCAGGCACACCGCGGACGTCCGGTCGGCGTTCGCCGGTTCGGAATCGGCGAGCCAGCGCAGTTTGCTGACGGTGATCGCGGCGAGCGGCACCACACCGACGGCGTCCGCCCACGCGTCCGGACCACCGAGGTCGTCCACCAGTTGGGCGGCGGCGTCGGCGGAGCGAGTGTCGTTCCACAGCAACGCCGGACGCACGACCGTCCCGGTGTCGTCGAGGCACACCATGCCGTGCTGTTGCGCGCCGACCGACACCGCGGCGACGTCGTCCAGTCCGCCGGCGGCGGCGATGGCGCTGTCGAGGGCCGAAGCCCACGCCTGCGGGTCGACCTCGGTGCCGTCCGGATGCGACGCCCTGCCCTCGCGGACGAGTTGACCGGTGTCGGCGTCGCAGACGATCACCTTGCACGACTGGGTGGACGAATCGATGCCCGCGACGAGGGTCATTGCCGGACACCCGCCGCGCGATCCAGTGTCTCGCGGGTGGGCAGGTCCGCCCCGGCACGCGCGACCGTGAGACCCGACATCAGCACCGCGTTGTCCAGCACGTTCCGCACTTCCTCCGGGGCGATCGCGTGGAGTGCGTTGCGGCTCTCCGCGCCGAGGAAGCCGTGCGACCAGAACCCGTCGAGGAGCCCGGCCATGAACGCGTCGCCCGCGCCGACCGTGTCGACCACCTCGACGTTGCGGGCCGCGACCTCGACGAGTCCGGCCGCGCAGACCGCGAATGCGCCCTCGGCGCCCTTCGTCACCGCGACCATCGCCGGGCCGCGGGACAGCCACTCGCGGGCGATGTCCTCGGGATTTCGGTCGGGGTCGTACCAGCGGAGGTCCTCGTCGCTGACCTTGACGATGTCCGAGATCGACACGAGGTGCTCGATCCGCTGCCGGGCGCGTGCCTTGTCGGTGATCAACACCGGTCGTACGTTGGGGTCGTAGCTGATGGTCGCCGACGAGCGGCGGCGGTCGAGCATGTCTGCGACGACGTCGCAGCCGGGTTCCATCACGGCGGCAATGGAACCGGTGTGGACGAGCGCCGGTGTAGACGACCCGCTCGGGCAGGGAAGGTCCCACTCGATGTCGAACTCGTAGGTGGCGGATCCGGCGGAATCGAGGGTGGCGTGGGCCGTCGCCGTTCGCTGCGCGGTGATGCTGCCGGGCGCGAGGCTCACTCCCGACTGCTCGAGGTGCCGGACGATCGCGCCGCCTCTCGTGTCGTCGCCGATCCGGGTGACGAATTCGACCGGACGACCGAGCCGGCCGAGGCCGACCGCGACGTTGAGCGGGCTGCCGCCGACATACTCGGTGGTGGCGCCGTCGCCCGCCGTCACGATGTCGATGAGAGCTTCACCGATGACCAGACTCATGACTGCACCTTCTCACGCAGAGCCTCGAGTGTCTCCCGTGCACCGACGCTGTACAGCGAGTCCAGCGCCCAGAGGTACGCGGTGACGAAGCGCGGATTGTCGGCCAGGTCGCCGAAGACAGACTGATTCTCGATGAAGGCAGTGCGGTTCTCGTGCTGGCTGCGCGCGATCGGCACGAGGGAGTCCTTCAATTGGTCGACGACGTCGATGGGTTCGCCGTCCTCGTCGACTCCCTCGGCATACCGGGCCCAGCTCGCCACGATCGCGGCCGACAGCCGGATGTGCCGGTCGGCCAGCAGGTTTTCGCGGATCACGGGCAGCAGCCACTTCGGGATGCGGTCGGAGGATTCGGCGCACAGGCGGGCGACGGTGTCGCGGATCTCGGGGTTGGAGAATCGTTCGATGAGCGTGCGCTTGTATTCGTCGAGATCGACTCCGGGCACCGGCGCCAGGGTGGGCGTGGCCTCCTCGTCCATGTATGCGAGCAGGAAGTCGGCGAAGAGTGGGTCCTGCGCGACGTCGTGCACGAGCCGGTATCCCGACAGGTAGCCGAAGTAGCAGAGGGCCTGGTGGCTCGCGTTGAGCAGACGCAGCTTCATCAGTTCGTAGGGTTCGACGTCGTCGACCACCTGGACGCCGACGTCCTCGAATGCCGGGCGACCGAGCGGGAAGGCGTCCTCGAGCACCCACGACGTGAACGGTTCGGCGGCGACGGGCCACTGGTCGTCGATGCCGAACCGCGACGACAGCGCCTCCGTCACCTCGGGGGTGGTGACGGGCGTGATGCGGTCGACCATCGAGTTGGGGAACGACGTCTCCGCGCGCATCCAGGCCGCCAGTTCGGGATCCTTCAATTCGGCGTACGCCAGGAACATCTTGCGCGCCACGTCGCCGTTGCCCTGAATGTTGTCGCAGGACATGATGGTCGGCGACGGCAGCCCGCGCGCTCGGCGCCGGGCCAGTGCCTCGACGACGAGTCCGAATGTGGTCCGCGGCGCGGCGCCGTCGGTGAGATCGTGTACGACATCCGGGTTCTCGGCATCGAACTCGCCGGTGTCGTGGGTGAAGTTGTAGCCGCCCTCCGTGATCGTCAGTGAGACGATCTTCGTGGACTCCGCGGCGATCTTCTCGATCACGGCCTCGGGGTCGTCGGGGGCGAAGAGGTAGTCGACGATGGACCCGATGACGCTGACGTCCCAGGTGCCGTCCGGGTGCCGCAGCGCCAGCGTGTACAGGCCGTCCTGCGCGTCGAGGACGTCCTTCATGCGCCGGTCACCGGGCAGGACCCCGACCCCGCAGATGCCCCACTCGCGGGCCTCCCCGCGTCGCAGCAACCGGTCGACGTACATCGCCTGATGTGCGCGGTGGAATCCGCCGACACCGAAATGCACTATCCCTACGGTGATGTCGCTTCGATCGTAATTCGGCACCTGCACGGTGTCGTCGAACTGTTGCAGTGCCTGCGCGCACAGTTGCATCGGTCTCTCCTCATTCCTGGACGCGTACGACGGCCTTGAGGCTGCCCGGCGTCCGGTCTGCGTTCAGTGCTTGCTCCGCTTCGGCGAGCGGAAATCTTCCGGTGACCATCGAATCGAGGTCGACCCGCCCCGACCGCGCGAGGGCGATCGCCGTCGGCCACGTGTTGGCGTAGCGGAATACCCCGGTCAGTACCAACTCCCGGTTCTGGATGGTCTGGACCGGCAGTGTCATCTCGGGGGCGCCCATGCCCACCAGAACCACGGATCCCGCGGGCCTGACGGCCTGGATTCCGGCCAGCACCGCACTCGGGGCCCCGGACGCGTCGACGAACGCGTCCACGTGGAGTCCCGCGACGTCCTGCTCGCGGGGGTCGAGCACCGCGGTGGCACCGAATTTGGTTGCGACGTCGCGTCGCCGGGGATCGAGGTCCGAGACGACCACTTCGGTGGCACCGAACGCGAGGGCGGTCTGCACCATGGCGATTCCGATCGGCCCCGCGCCCGCGATCAGAACACGGGATCCCGCCGTCACTCCGGCTTTGCGGGTGGTGGCGATGGCCACGGACAGCGGCTCGCACAGCGCGGCCGCGTCCTCGGACATCTCGTCCGGAATCGCATGGGCGAACGCCGAGCCGATGGTCACGTATTCGGCCAGCGCCCCGTCGATCGGCGGGGTGGCATAGAACTGCATGTGCGGGCACAGGTTGTAGAGACCGCGCCGGGATTCGTCGGTGTCCGGGTCGGGGCGTTGCGGTTCGATGGAGACACGCTGCCCGATACGCGCTGCCGGGACCCCGTCGCCGACACCTACGACGGTGCCCGACGCCTCGTGGCCCAGCACGATCGGCTGTTCGACCACGAACTCGCCGATGCGGCCCTCGCGGTAGTAGTGGGCGTCCGATCCGCAGACACCTACCGAGGCCACGCGGACCAGGACGTCGCCGGGGGCGGGAGTGGGCACGGGGCGTTCCCGGATCTCGATCACACCCGGCTCGACGAGCACGCTGGCACGCATCGTCCTGGGGATATCCGAAGGGAGTGTTGTGTGGGTCACACTTCGATGCTAGCGTACTGAGCAGATGAACGCATAGTGATCATTTGCTCACGGTTTCCCCGGGGCTCCGAAGACACACACGACGGACCCGGGATCATGGCGAGGAGAACCAGTGACGTCCCCCAACTCGACGGCCCCGACGCCGTCTCTCATCACGGCACCACCGCCGTCCACGACGGAGGATCTGCGCCTCGCGTTGCGCGCTGCAACGCTGTACTACCTCGACGGAATGACCCAGGCCGAGGTCGCCACACGACTCGGTGTCTCCCGCCCCACCGCGGGCCGGCTGGTGGCACGAGCCCGCGCCCAGGGCCTGGTGCGCATCGAGGTGCAGGCACCCGCGCATCTGCGTGATGCGCTGCGCTCGGACGAGGAGCGCGCGCTCGAGGAGAAGTACGGACTCGTCGAGGCGGTGGTGGTCGCCGATTCCGTCGACGCCGCCGGTGCGATCGACGACCACAACAGCTTCGCCGGCGTCGGGCGGGCCGCGGCGTCGCTGCTGGTTCGCCGGATTCGGGAAGGCGACACCCTCGGATTCACCTGGGGGCCGGAGACGGTCGCCGTCGCGCAGGGTCTGCCGTCCGGGGCGGCCACGTGCGCGTCCGTCGTCCAGCTCGACGGCTCGGTGAGTGCCATCAACTACCAGACCGGAACGGAGTACGTCCTGGGTAGATGCGCAGAGCAGCTGCAGGCCAACACTGTTCGGCTTCCCGTTCCGCTGTATGCGGACGCGTCGACTGTGGTATCCATGCGGAGCGACTCCGTCATCTCCAAGGCGCTCGAGGCCGGGCGGACCGCGGAGATGATGATGTTCGGAACGGGTGCCGTCTCCACGTCGACCACCCTGTTCGAGGGCAGCTTCATCGACACGGACATGCTGTCCGTGCTCACCGGCCTCGGCGCGGTCGGCGAAGTCGGTGGACGCTTCTACCGGCTCGACGGAACCGAGGTTGCCGGCCCTCTGGACGAACGGGCCATGTCCGTTCCTCTCGACGACATCCGCGCGTGCGAGGGGTCGATCCTCGTCACGGGTGGCGTCGCCAAACACCAAGCGGCACTGGGTGCCCTCCACGGCGGACTGGCCAAGATGCTGGTCTGCGACATCGAATGCGCACGTTGGCTGCTCGATCAGTAGCACCACGCAAGAGAGGTGAAGATCGGTGAAGAAACACAGGAAACCGGCGACGATGCTGGTAGCCGGAGCGGGAGCGCTCTGCCTCACGCTGAGCGGATGTGCGGGCGCCGGATCGCTGGGCGCGTCGGACCAGACCATCACCATCGCGATGGTCTCCAATTCACAGATGCAGGATGCCCAGAGCCTCGCCTCGCAGTTCGAGGAAGAGAATCCCGACATCGACCTGAAGTTCGTCACGCTGTCGGAGAACCAGGCGCGCGCGAAGATCACGGCGTCCACGGCAACGGGTGGCGGTGAGTTCGACGTCGTGATGATCAGCAACTACGAGACCCCGCAGTGGGCCAAGTACGGCTGGCTGAAGAACCTTTCGGAATACGCCGAGGCGACGGAGGGTTACGACGAGGCCGACTTCATCCCCACCCTGCGCGAGTCGCTGTCCTACGAGGGGAGCATGTACTCGGTGCCGTTCTACGGCGAGTCCTCGTTCCTGATGTACCGCAAGGACCTGTTCGAGCAGGCCGGAATCACCCTGTCGGAGAAGCCGACCTGGACCGAGGTGGCAGCGGCCGCAAAGCAACTCGACTCCGAGGACATGGCAGGCATCTGCCTACGCGGCAAGCCGGGCTGGGGTGAATTGCTCGCACCCCTCGACACGGTCATCAACACGTTCGGTGGCCGCTGGTTCGACGAGGACTGGAACGCTCAGCTGACCAGCCCGGAGGTGGAACGCGCGGTGCAGTTCTACGTCGACCTGGTGCGCGAGTACGGCGAGCCCGGCGCCGCGACGAGCGGTTTCGGCGAGTGCGCCACACAGCTGGCCCAGGGCCAGGTGGCGATGTGGTACGACTCGACGTCCGCGGTGTCCACCCTGGAGGATCCGGCGTCGAGCGCCGTCGTCGGCAAGATCGGGTACGCCCCCGCGCCGATCGAGGTGAAGGACAACTCCGGCTGGCTGTACAGCTGGTCGCTGGGAATCCCCGAGAGCAGCGAGAATCCCGATGCGGCGTGGAAGTTCATCTCGTGGATGACCGACAAGCAATACATACGCACGGTCGGTGAGGATCTGGGCTGGGAGCGGGTGCCTCCGGGCAGCCGGCTGTCGACCTACGAGATTCCCGAGTACAAGGAAGCCTCGGCGGCCTACGGACCGCTGACGCTCGAGGCGATCGAGGACGCGACACCGGATGCGCCCACCGTGCAACCGGTTCCGTACACCGGCGTGCAGTTCCTGGCGATCCCGGAGTTCCAGGATCTCGGAACCCGCGTAAGCCAGCAGATCAGTGCGGCGATCGCAGGCCAGCAGACCGTGCCCGAGGCGCTCGCCCAGGCACAGCAGTACGCCGAGGTGGTCGGCGCGACCTATCGGGAGGAACGATGACAACCATCGCCGAGAAACCCACCGCGGACGGCACCGCCGACCGGGTGCGGGAACTGCGGGAGGCCAAGGACGACAGCGTCTCCCGCGCCGAGGGATGGCGTCGCCGGGGGCCGTTGCTGCCCGCTCTGATCTTCATGATCGTGGTGACCCAGATCCCGTTCCTGTTCACGCTGTACTACTCGACGCAGTCCTGGAACCTGGTGCGTCCGGGCTCCCAGGCGTTCGTCGGGCTGCAGAACTACGTGGACGTGTTCCAGGACAGCCAGTTCCGTGAGGTCGCGGTCAACACCGTGATCCTGATCGTCGGCACCGTGCTGATCTCGGTGGTGCTCGGGTTGCTGCTCGCCCTGCTGCTCGACCGTGCCTTCCTGGGCCGCGGCATCGTGCGTACCCTCCTCATCACCCCGTTCCTGGTGACACCCGTCGCCGGTGCGCTGCTGTGGAAGACCACGATGTTCGACCCGGTGTTCGGCATCGTCAACTTCGTGCTCTCCCCGTTCGGGGTGGGACAGGTCGACTGGGTCAGCAAGTTCCCGCTCGCCGCGGTCATGGTGAACCTGATCTGGCAGTGGACCCCGTTCATGATGCTGCTGATCCTGGCGGGTCTGCAGTCCATGCCGCGCGACATCCTCGAGGCGGCGCGGGTGGACGGCGCCAAGCCGATCGCGATGTTCCGCGAACTGACACTCCCGCATCTCCGCCGGTTCATCGAACTCGGCGCGGTGCTGGGCGCGATCTACCTGATCAACACGTTCGACGCCATCTACATGATGACCCAGGGCGGGCCGGGCACCGCCAGTGCCAACCTCCCCTTCTACATCTATCAGCGCGCATTCCTCGGTTTCGACATCGGGCAGGCCGCAGCGATGGGCGTCATCGTCGTGATCGCGACCATCGTCGTCGCGACCCTGGCGTTGCGCCTGATCTTCAAGAGCTTTACCGGTAACGAGGAGGCAGCGTAATGAGTACCGACACTGCGGCGGCGCCGGTGGAGTCCACCCCCACCGCGCCGGAGACGAAGCGGGCGCGCAAGCACCGCAAGTTCAGTCCGTGGAGCGTGGTGGCGTGGATCGTGGCCCTCGGCTTCTTCTTCCCCGTGGCGTGGATGGTGCTCACCGCGTTCAAGCAGGAGGGCGACGCCTACACGACTCCGCCGAAACTGTTCTTCACGCCCACCCTGGACCAGTTCAAGGCAGTCCTCGACAGCGGAATCGGCACCGCACTGCTGAATTCGGCGTTCGCGACCGCCATGTCGACGATCCTCGTGCTGGTGCTTGGTGTGCCTGCGGCGTTCGCGCTGTCGCTGCGACCGGTCCGCAAGACGAAGGACGCCCTGTTCTTCTTCATCAGCACGAAGATGCTCCCGATCGTCGCCGCGATCATCCCGCTGTACGTGATCGTCAACGACATCGGCTTACTCGACAACATCTGGGCGCTGATCATCCTGTACACGGCGATGAACCTGCCCATCGCGGTGTGGATGATGCGTTCGTTCTTCCTCGAGGTTCCGGGCGAACTGCTCGAGGCCGCCAGCATGGACGGCGCGAGCCTGTGGACGTCGGTGCGCGAGGTGATCCTTCCGCTCGTGTCACCCGGCATCGCGGCCACCGCCCTGATCTGCGTGATCTTCTCGTGGAACGAATTCTTCTTCGCCGTCAACCTCACCGCCGTTCAGGCACAGACCATTCCGGTGTTCCTCGTCGGCTTCATCACCGGTGAGGGCCTGTACTGGGCCCGGCTGTCGGCAGCGGCGACGCTGGCGGCGCTCCCGGTCATCCTGGCCGGCTGGGTCGCACAGAACAAGCTGGTCCGCGGCCTGTCCTTCGGTGCGATCAAATGATCACCCCGGCAACCACTTCCCCCGACTTCGGTACCCACAAGAGGAGCAATCATGGCTGACATCGCGTACAAGGGCGCATCCTGCATCTACGAGAACGCCGACACGCTGGCGGTCGATACGCTCGACCTCGACATCGAAGACGGCGAGTTCATCGTCCTCGTCGGACCGTCCGGCTCCGGCAAGAGCACCGCACTGCGGATGCTCGCCGGCCTCGAGGACATCGACGAGGGCACCATCGAGATCGGTGGCAAGGACATGGTGGGTGTTCCGTCGAAGGACCGTGACATCGCGATGGTGTTCCAGAACTACGCCCTCTATCCCAATAAGACGGTGGGCGAGAACATGGGCTTCGCTCTGAAGATGCGCGGGGTCGGGGTGGAGGAACGGAAGAAGAAGGTGGCCGATGCCGCCAAGCTGCTCGACCTGACCGACTACCTCGATCGTAAGCCCGGCAAGCTGTCCGGCGGTCAGCGCCAGCGAGTGGCGATGGGCCGGGCGATCGTGCGGGAGCCGCAGGTGTTCTGCATGGACGAGCCCCTGTCGAACCTCGACGCCAAGCTGCGCGTCCAGACCCGCACGCAGATCGCGGCGCTGCAGCGCCGGCTCGGCACCACCACCGTGTACGTCACCCACGACCAGGTCGAGGCCATGACCATGGGTGACCGGGTGGCCGTCCTCAAGAACGGCAAGCTGCAGCAGTTCTCGGCTCCCACCGAACTCTACGATCGCCCGAAGAACGCGTTCGTCGCCGGCTTCATCGGTTCGCCCGCCATGAATCTGATGACTATGCCCATCGTCAGCGACGGCGTGCGCCTCGGGAACTCGACGCTCGCGCTCGAACGCAACCAGCTGTCGGCGCTGCACGCCGCCGGATTGGAGACCGTCACGGTCGGTGTGCGCCCCGAGCAGCTCGAGTTGTCGACCGGAGAGGGCGGCATCGAGGTAATCGTGGACCTGGTCGAGGAACTCGGCAGTGAATCCTACGTCCACACCCACATCGCCGGTGACGGTACGCAACTCACCGCCCGGTCACTGACCCGCACCCCCGCGCGGCTGGCCGACACGGTGTCCCTGCGCAAGCGGGACGGAGCGGTCCACCTGTTCCACCCGGAGACGGGGGAGCGGATCGGCGACTAGGGCATGTCCTAGAGCGGATAGTGCGTCAGCACCCCCATCGGATCGTGCCTCTGCCGCAGTTCGCGCAGTCGGCGAAGGTTTCCACCGTAGGCCGCGTCGATCTCGGCTCCGGTCTCGGGGAAGCCGGGCCGGACTTCGACGCTGTAGACGCCGATCGTGTGGGGTGCGAGCGCGTCGAGGGTGCCGCCCGCCCACGACAGGCAGGCGGCTCCGTCGTAGGGGTCGGACCAGATGGCGTTGAGCGGGATGTTCCACTCGCCGCTTCGGCCCCAGAATGCGGTGTCGCCGTCACCGACGTCGGCGAGGGCGCCGCCGGTGTGCTGGAAGTCGATACGACATTCCCGCGTCGGCGCCCCACGGATCTGAGTGGCCAGGGCCTCCGCGAGTTCGGAGTCGAGGGTCGGTCCGGTGAAGACGGCCTTCCCGAAGAACGACCCTCGGCGCTCGCCCGGTTCGGGCAGCCGGATCGGTTCCGGTTCTTCGCCGTCGGGGCCGGGCGGCGCGAATTCGGGTAACCCGGTGAGGTACGTGCCGGACGTCTCGGATCGGTACAGCACGGTGCCCGACACGTCGGCGACCGTGGTGGCGGCGGATCGGGCGCGGTCGATGTCGGACTCGTCCCCGCTCGCGCACGCGGTGTACACGAAGAGGACGGGCTCGTCGGGAGACAGGGCGCTGTAACCGAGTACCGCGCCCATCGTCGTGTCCCGCGGAAGCGTCGGTGCGACACGGAAGTAGGTGGCGAGCGCTTCGAGTCCGAGCACCATCCGGTCGACCCACACCGGACCCACCGGGTGTGTGCGCAGCACCGCCGACGTGACGACGCCGAAGCACGGTGCGCATCCCCGGACCGCCCACCACAGGTCCGCCTCGTCACCGGTGCTGGCATCGGACAGGTGGACGACCTCGCCGGACGGAAGCACCAGTTCGGCCTCGACGAGCTGATCGATCGTCAATCCCAGACTGCGCGTGAGGTATCCGACGCCGCCGCGGGTGACGAGTCCGAATCCGGCGTGGCCCACGATCCCCACCGGAACCACGCGGCCGGTGGGTGCGAGGGCGTCCAGCATGGTTCCCACGGTGGCGCCGCCGGCGACGACCACCCGGTCGTCCTCGGGTCGGGCCGTGTTCAGGTGCGCCGACAGGTCGAGCATGACGGCGTCGTCCGCGACGCAGTTGGAACTCAGCCCGCCGCCGCGGACGGTGACGGTGCCGCCCGTCCGATGCGCGACCCTCATGACGGTGGAGACCTCCTCCACGGACACCGGTTCGACGACGCAGGACGGACGGCGTCTCGCGGCCTCGGGAAAGAACACCCTGCCCAGCGCGGTGCGGTAGTCACCGGTGTCCGGCAGGTGAACCCGGTGCGGGAGAACCGCCTTCAACTGCGCGACACACTCCGCGGATGGTGAATTCACGAGCGCCTCCTATCCCGTTGCGTTACCTGCCTGCCACTGATCCCACGGGACCTCCCAGTCACCGTACGTGTCCCACACGGGCAGGAGCGGTCCGCCCGAGTTGGTGATCTCGACGACGTCGCCGATACCGAAATGGTCGAACATCCACTGGGCGTTGGCGGGTGCCAGGTTGACGCAGCCGTGGGAGACGTTGCTGCTGCCCTGATCGCCCACCGACCACGGCGCCGAGTGGACGAACTCGCCGTCGTTGGAGATCCGCAGGTTGAGATCGACCTTTTCGCGGTAGTAGTCGGGATCGCCGGCGCAGACCCCGTACGTGCAGGAGTCCATGATGATGCTCTGCTGCTTGTCGGAGATCACGTGCGGACCCTCGTGCGAGGGGTGGTCGGGAGTGCCGAGACTCATCGGCATCGCGTTCTCCTGGACGCCGTTGCGGAAGACGGTGAGCATTTTGCTCGCCCCGTCCGCCTTGGCCACCCACGAGTCGTGCACGGTGTAGTCGGCGGAGTTGTTCTCGGCGCCGAAGACGCCGTCGCCCAGATCGACGCCGTACACGTCGGCCTCGATGTGGATCTTGGTGCCGGGCGCCCAGTAGCCCGCCGCGCGATAGTGCGCGTTCTGGTCGTCGGTCCAATACCAGGCGCCGGGCTGCGGCGGTGTCGTCGTCACGTGCAGTCGCTGCTGCACCTCGGCCTTGTTCACGACCGGTGCGGTGAACTGGAAGACCATCGGCTGGCCGACGCCGATGCCGGTGTCGGCGACGACCTCGGGTGCCGGGACGACGTTCGCGTAGGCGGTGGTGCCGGGCGTCAACGTCGTGACGGTGAAGGTCTGCTCGACCGGGGCGCCGTCGGGGTTGACCGCGTCCGCGACGACTGTGTACGTGGAGCCGTAGCCGAGTGGTTGGCTGCTCGTCCAGTCCGTGCCGTCGGGCGTGAGATTTCCGGCGACCGGGGTGTTCTGCTCCGCGGGATTCGTGACGGTCACGGCGGTCAGCTTGCCGCCCGACGCGGTGACCACGATCGGGGTGGTCGGGTTGATCGGCGCCCCGTCGGCAGCGGGGACGGCAATCGAGGCGGGCGCGGACTGTGACGTGGTCGGGGGTTCCGACGTGCCGGTGTCTCCGATGGTGCACGCCGTGGCCAGGAACGTCAGGGCCACCACCGCAACAATGCCGGCTGTCCGTGTGCGAAGAGTCACGACCACCTTCTTTCGGATCTGGATCAGCGCTCGCCGTCCTCATACTGCCAGCGATAGCCTCGGAGTTTCCTGTGAGATGCGTGCCCAGCCCGCCCCACCTGCAGGAATTCGAGCGCGCGACGCCTCCCCGCGACCAATTAGACAGCAGTGCTGATGAAATTCGGCCTCAAAAAAACCATTATCCGCGGTAGATGAATTATTGAGGAATGCAAATAAAACAGCTAGACTGGCTAATGAACCTGACCAGTGAGAGGGAGGCAGCCACATGGACCAGAAGGTCGATCAGCTCCGCGAGGACGTCGTTCTGTTCAACCGACGTATCCGAACCCAGCGCTCCGGGCACCTGCTCACCCCCTCGCAACTCCAAGCCCTCGCGCACCTCGACCGGGAAGGTCCGATGAGCGCACGCGCTCTCGCCGATCTCGAGCAGGTCGCGCCGCAGTCCATCGCGCGGACCGTCTCGATCCTCGAGGAGTCCGGAATGGTCTCCCGGACCGTGGACCCCCACGATGCGCGCGCGAGCATCGTCGCGGTCACCGCGCTGGGTTTGCAGACGCTCGTCGACGATCGGTCGCGGCGTAGCGAGTGGCTGACGGCCGCACTCGCCGCCGAATGCACCGACGCCGAACGTGACCTCCTCTTCATCGCCGGACGGCTACTCCGCCGGCTCGCCGGAACTCCCGAGCCGGCGCCGCAGGAGTCACTGATGAACTCGTGAGCGCGACCGTCGCCGATACCGGCCTCGCGCAGAAGTCCCCGTCCGTACCGTTCCGGGTCAGCGGCTCCGTCGCCACCGGGAGCATCCTCCAACCGCTGAACTCGTCGATGATCGCGGTGGCGATCGTCGGCATCGCCGCACAGTTCGGCTCCTCGTCCGGGATCACGTGGGTGATCTCGGGGCTCTACATCGCCACGGCCGTGACCGCCCCGATGGCAGGCAAGCTCGGCGCGCTGCTCGGCGCCCGGAAGGTCTACCTCGGGGGCCTCGCCCTGGTGGCGCTGGGCTCGATCGCCGGTCTGCTCGCACCCACGGTCGGCTGGCTCATCTTCTCCCGCATCCTCGTCGGAATCGGAACCGCCACACAGTATCCCAATGCGATGACGATGATTCGCGGGTACGCGGAACGACACGGCGCGCAGCCGCGCACCGCGATCACGACCCTCGCGATCTGCAGCCAGGCGGTCGTGGCACTGGGCCCGACGCTCGGCGGACTGCTCGTCGGGGCGTTCGGCTGGCAGTCGATCATGTGGATCAACCTGCCGATCGTCGCGTTCAGCGCGGTGGCGGTCACCAAATTCGCGAAGGTCGGATTCGTCGGCGGCATCTCGGTCAGCGGTCGGCAACTGCTGCACGCGCTCGACGTGGCCGGGGTCCTGCTGTTCCTCGGGCTCGTCTCGTCGACGATGCTGTTCCTGCTGTCGCTCACCACCGATCCCGTCTGGTGGCTGATCCCGGTGTGGGCGCTGGTGTTCGCCCTGTTCATCCACTGGGAACGACGCGCGGACGAACCGTTCATCGACGTTCGGGCCCTGGCCCGGAACCGTGCGCTCAGCGCCACACTCGCCCGCACCCTCCTCACCTACACGGCGTTCTACTGCATCTTCTTCGGCATCCCGCAGTGGCTGCAGTACTCCCGCGGAATGAGCGCCACCGAAGCCGGTCTGACGATGCTGCCCGTCGCCGTCGTCGGCATCGGCTCCACGCTGTTCGCGTCACGGACGTATCGGCGGCACGGGGTGCGCCGAACGCTCACCGTCGGAACGTGTGCGCTCCTGGTGGGAGGAATGCTCCTGGCGTCGGTGGAGAGCAGTACGGCCCCGATCGTCGTGCTACTCCTGGTGGCCGCAGTACTGGGAATTCCCAATGGATTCAACAATATCGGCAATCAGAACCTGATCAGCTCGGTCACGTCCGTCGAGGAAGTGGGGACGGCGATCGGGATGTACCGCACCGTGCAGTACATCGGAGCGAACCTGTCGGCCGTCGTGCTGCAGACCACCGCCGGTCACGTCATCGGCGACGACGGACTGCACCGCACGGGCTGGTTCATCGCCGTCGCCGGCGTTCTCCTCCTCATCGGTGTCCTGATGTCACGGAACATGGGGGACCGGCGGTCGACGAGCGCGTCGACGGCGTAGCAAAAGCGTCAGGTCGGCGGCACCCCGCCGACGGCCCGCCAGATCAGTGTCGCGGTCCGGGCAGGCCAGTCGGCGGGTGGGCGATCACCGGCCAGCGCCCGGCCGTACCAACTGCCGGTGGTCATGGTGACGGCGACGTCGAGATCGGCGTCGGCGTCGATCAGCTCCAGTTCGGCGGCGCGGTCCAGGATGGCGCGGATGCGGCGCCGGCGCGGCGCCACCACCCGGGCGCGGTACTGCGCGCGGACGTCGGAGTCCGTCGTGTCCTGCAGCATCGTGCCGACGAGCGACAACCGGCCGCTCCTCGACACCCCGTGCTGGAAGTTGGTCAGCTCGCGGACCAGATCCCCGAACGGATCGGCCGACGACCGCCCCGACTGTTCGTCGGCCAGCTGCGCCACGACTGCCGCGGCGAGCTCCGACTTCGACGCCCACCGCCGGTACAGCGCCTGCCGGGTGGTGCCGGCCTCCGCGGCGATCGCGGCGATCGACATCGCGTCGTATCCGGCCCGGGACAATTGCCTGCCCGCAACTTTCAGCACGCGAGTGTCGATATCGGTGTCGCGACTGCGCCCGGCCACACTCATGCTCGACCCTCTTTTCAATTCAATACTGGTGTGTATTGTAATGGACAGACGACGGAAATCGGGAGCTCACATGAGTGATCAGGAAACACCGTCCCTGTACGAATGGGCGGGCGGTGAGCAGTCGTTCCGGCGGCTGATCGACGCCTTCTACGACCGGGTCGAGCGCGACGAACTGTTGTCCCCGATGTTCCCCGGCGGAGTGCACGAGGAGCATCGCCGCAACGTGACGCTGTGGTGGTGCGAGGTGTTCGGCGGTCCACCCGGCTACACCGACCGACTCGGGGGCTACGAACGGATGCTGCGGCACCACATCGGTCTGGGCATCACCCCTGAGCAGCGGCACCGCTTCGCTGCGACGATGAGCCTCGCCGCCGACGACGCGAAGTTGCCGTCGGATCCCGAATTCCGTTCCGCATTCATGGCCTACGTCGAGTGGGGGACCAGACTCGCGCTGCAGAACTCGAGCCCCGGTGCCGAGGTGGTCGAGCACGCACCCGTCCCGCACTGGGGTTGGGGCGTGGCCCCGCCCTACCGCGGCTGACCGGGGATCGGGCAACCCGAGCTGGCGGCCGGGAGAAAGTTCGGGCGGATATCCATGTCGGGTGCGTCGTAGAGCCGGTGGAACGTGGGGGTCAGCGCCGCCGACATCGGCGGGTTGATCCACGACCAGTCCGTCGGGCACTTCCGGCCGAGTGACTCTTCGCGTTCGACGTGGCTGATGAACTGCTTGGCGACGGTGTGATGATCGACCATGTGCACACCGGCCTGCCGGTAACTGTGGATCACGGCGCGGTTCAATTCGACCAGTGCGCGGTCGCGCCACAGCGTTCGCTCCGACGTCGTGTCCAGGCACAGCCGTTCGGCGATGGCGGGCAGCATGTCGTATCGATCCTGGTCGCTGAGGTTGCGGGCCCCGACCTCCGTGCTCACGTACCACCCGCTGAACGGGGCGAGGGGGTAGGTCAGCCCGCCGACCGAGAAACCCATGTTCGACACGGCGGGAACCGCATGCCATTTGAGACCGAGATCGGCGAACCAGGCGTAGTCCGGGTGCTCGATCTCGACCTCGAGCACCAGCTCGGATGGAATCTCGTACCAGCGCAGCGTCTCGTCGGGGGTGCTGATCAACAGCGGCAGCACGTCGAACGGCGTGCCTGCGCCCCGCCACCCCATCTTCGTCACCGCCTCGGTGATTCCGACCTGGGCGGGGTCCCCGGTCACCGTCCCATCTGCGTGGCGGTAGCCCGCGTACCGGATCAGTTGCGGGCTGACGATCTTGTACTCGCGTCCGTCCGCCAGCGGTAGGGGACCGACCGTGATGACCGAGCGCAGTGCGCCGCCGTTCGTCGCGACCCGCAGGTGCTCCCAGCACGCCTCCGCGATCTCGTCCGCGGTGGTGACGTGCCGGGCATCGATCAGCTTCAGCGTGCGCCAGTGCTTGCGACCGACGCAGCGGGCGTGGTTGCGCCACGCCAGCTGCGAGCCGACTTCCAGTTCCTCCACGGTGTGCTCGTAGCGGCCCGTCTCCGCCAGCGACTCCAGTGCGTCCGCGAGGCGGGCCGTGGGCAGGTGGGCCAGCTCGGGCTCGCTGAAGAACTCTACGCACTCCCGCATCTGCGCTGCGGACCGCGACGTGACGTCCAGCGAGTACGACATAGTCCCCGTGCTGCTCACCATTGACCTCCCGGCGATCGTGGATCCTGCGGCGGTCAGTATGTCAGCGAAGCGCGCACACTCGTCCACCGAGTGCGGACGGGGTGAGGAAATACCGCCGGCAGGACGGCGGTTCCCCCGAGGGTGAAACTCTCGATTCTGGACCGGTCCCGCACGCGCCGGGGTGCGCCGGACTCTGCCGCGCTGACCGGGACGATCGAGCGGGCGGTGCATGCCGAGCAACTGGGGTTCCATCGGTTCTGGGTGGCCGAGCACCACGCCGTGCCGGGAATCGCGAGTGGGTCGCCGCCCGTGCTGCTCGCTGCCCTCGGTGCCCGCACCGCCCGGATCCGGCTGGGCTCGGGTGGTGTGATGCTGCCGAACCACCAGCCCCTCGTGGTGGCCGAACAGTTCCTGATGCTCGAGGCGATGTTCCCGGGCCGGATCGACCTGGGCGTCGGACGGTCGCTGGGATTCACGAAGCCCGTACGCGAGGCGCTGCGCCGCGACCGCAACGCCCCCGACACGTTCGCCGGCGACCTCGACGAGGTGCGGAGCTACCTCGAGGGCAAGGGCGCCGTGACGGCCCGGCCCCACGTGACGAGTCCACCGCCGATGTTCGTTCTCGCTACCCGGCGCGGGCTCGACTTCGCCGCGAAGGCCGGTCTGCCGGTGGTGGTCGGTGGTCCGGTACTCGGAGGGTCGGGCGCCAACGTCCCGGAACTGGACCGGTACCGCGACAGCTTCGTCCCGTCCGCCGGAAACCGGTCCCCGTACGTGGTCGTCTCGCTGGAGGTGATGATCGCCGAGGACGCAGACCGGGCCCGTGAACTGCTGCTTCCGGAGGCGTGGGCGCTGGCACAGTCGAGCCGGACCGGCGAGTTCCCGCCGCTCGAATCGGTCGCGGACATCCGGGGGCAGGCGTGGACTCCGCGGCTGCGCGAACAGGTCGACGCCTCGATCGCGAACTCCATTCACGGCACCGCCGAGCAGGTGAGGGTCTCGCTCGAGGCCCTGGCCGCGCGTACCGGTGCGGACGAACTACTGGCCTCGACGTCGACGTTCGACCGGGCCGCGCTGTTCGAATCCGATCGGCAGTTGTCGCTCCTGGACGTGTGAACTCGCTCGACGCACACGGCTTGCTGCAAGCCTTGCGCAACTATTGACAACCTTGCGCAAGCAGGTGGATAGTGTGTGTCGGCAGTCACAACGAACAGCGAGGCGGTAGCACCGTGGCACCCACCTTGACCGAGGTCGCACAACGCGCAGGGGTATCCCTGTCCACCGCGTCACGGGCATTCAGTGCCCCGGACCGGATCGGACCGGACACGCTCGCGCGGATCATCGCGGTCGCCGACGAGATCGGCTACCGGGCGGCGTCACCGACCCGCACCGACGTCGTGCGCCCCACCGCCACCACCGTCGCGGTCGTGGTACCCGACATCGGGCACACCGTGTTCGCGAGCTTCGTGAAGGCGGCGCAGGCGCAGGGGTGGCACCGGCGCCAGACCGTGCTCCTCACCGACACCGACGGCAGCGCCGACCGTGAGCGTGAGGTTCTCGGCGAGTTGCAGGGGCGCGTCGACGCACTCGTGGTCTGCGCTCCGCGGCTGCCTGCATCGGACATCGTGCAGCTCGGCGGCGACACACCCTTGGTGCTCGTCAACCGCTCGTCACCCGAATGCGATTGCATCGTGGCGGATTCGGAAGACGGAATTCGCCAGGCCATCGACTACCTCGTCGCCCTCGGACACGAGCACCTCGCGTATGTCCAGGGCTCGCCCCAATCCTGGTCGAACCAGCGCCGCGTCGCCGCGGTCGAGGAATTCTGCAAGGCCCGCGACGTGCAGCTGAGTCTGCTCGGTTGGCAGCAGGAAACCCTCGCGGGCGGTCACGCCGCGGCCGCGAGCGTGATCGCGACGGGTGCGAGCGCCGTGATCACGCACAACGATCCGATGGCCATCGGAGTGATGAACGGCGTCCGCGCAATGGGCTTCTCGGTGCCGGCCGACCTTAGCGTCGTCGGCATCGACGACTCGCCGCTGGCCGAACTCGCCAGCCCCGCACTCACGAGCATCAATGTGCCGATGGCACGAGCCGGTGTGCTGAGTCTGGACCTGGTGTTCCAGCGCGCGAACGAGCCGGACTCCGATATCCGAGAAATCCATCTTCCCACTCAACTGGTTGTCCGGGCTTCGGCCGGACCGGCGCACGATCGGGTGTTTCGCCCCGGAAAAGAGAGCCGCTAGATGAAAATCGTTGTTGCCGACAGCAACCTGATCCCGCACCGACCCCGGCTCGAGGCCGCAGTTCCGTCCGATGCACGGTTGTCCTGGCACGACAGCTTCGACGAGGCGGCCCTGATCGAGGATCTGCGCGACGCCGACGTCTATGTCGGGGGAAAGTTCACACCGTGCATGGCGTCGGCTGCAGAGCGGCTGCGTCTCGTCCACGTCGCAGGTGCCGGCACGGACAGCATCGCGTTCGATGCCCTGGCACCGGACGTGCTGGTGGCGAACACCTTCCATCACGAGAAGTCGATCGCCGAATACGTCGTGGCGGCCGCGGTGATGCTCCGGCGCGGCTTCGTCGCGCAGGACACGGCGCTCCGGCAGGGCGTCTGGGCGACCTCGGTCTACGACGACCTTCTCACGCAGTCGAATTCGCTGCAGGGCGCGCGGGTGGGCTTCGTGGGGTTCGGCCACATCGGCCATGCCACGTGGACTCTGTTCCGAGCATTCGGCGCGACAGGAGCGGCCGTGACCGGTCGTGGCAACGTCGACGCGCCGAGTGCGGGACTGGACTGGGCGGCCGACGTGTCCCAGCTCGGGCGTCTCCTCGTCGAATCCGATGTCGTCGTGGTGTCCGCACCGCTCGACGACCGGACGCGGGGGATGATCGGCGCCGACGAATTGCGCGCACTCGGCAGCGACGGTGTGCTGGTGAATGTGGGCCGCGGACCTCTCGTCCAGGAGCAGGCCCTGTTCGACGCACTGTCCTCGTCGACCATCGCCGCTGCGGCCATCGACGTCTGGTACGACTATCCCGGACCCGACGGTCGCGGGAGGCCCAGCGCTCTGCCGTTCTCCGAACTCCCCAACATCCTGATGACACCGCATTCTTCCGGAGTCTCACAGCAGACTTTCGTCGGCCGCGTCGACGACATCGCCGCCAACATCACTCGACTCGCTCGCGGTGAGCAACTGCGCAACGTCGTCGCACCCGCGGTCGGCTCGAAAGGATCACGGGCATGACCGACAAGATCATCTCCGCGGACGTGCTGGTCTGCAGCCCCACCCGCAACTTCGTCACCCTCAAGATCACCACGGCCGACGGCGTCGTCGGCTACGGTGACGCCACGCTCAACGGCCGTGAACTGTCCGTCGCGTCGTATCTCCGGGACCATGTGGCGCCCTTGCTGATCGGGCGTGACGCGGCGCGGATCGAGGACACCTGGCAGTACCTCTACCGCGGCGTGTACTGGCGGCGCGGGCCCGTCACGATGGCCGCGATCGGAGCCGTCGACGTCGCCCTCTGGGACATCAAGGGCAAGACCCTCGGTCAGCCCGTCTACCAGTTGCTCGGCGGTGCCGTCCGCGACCGGGTGCTCTCCTACACCCACGCAACCGGGTGGGACGCGCCCGCGTTGCTCGACTCGGTCGACGCCAAGCGCGCGACGGGCTTCCAGGCGATTCGAGTGCAGTCCGGGGTTCCCGGACTGGATTCGGTGTACGGCGTGCACCAGGGCGCCGCCGGATACGAGCCCGCGAGTCGCGGCGCCCTGCCGGTCGAGGAAGTGTGGGACACCGACGCGTACCTCAACCATGCACCCCGGATCCTCGAAGCCGTCCGTGAACACGTCGGCCCCGAACTCAAATTGCTGCACGACGCCCACCATCGGCTCACCCCGCAGCAGGCCGCGCGACTGGGGAAGTCGGTCGAACACGTAGACCTGTTCTGGCTCGAGGACGTCACGCCGGCCGAGAACCAGGATGCACTGCGCCTGGTGCGCAACCACACCACCACGCCCCTGGCGATCGGGGAGGTCTTCAACACGATCTGGGATTGCCAGCACCTGATCACCGAACAGCTGATCGACTTCATCCGGGTGGCCATCGTCCACGCGGGCGGAATCAGCCACGTTCGCAAGATCTTCGCGCTCGCCGAGGTGTACCAGATTCGTGGCGGCCCGCACGGCCCGTCGGACGTCTCGCCGATCTCCCTGGGAGCGAGTCTGCACCTCGGTCTCGCGACGCCGAACTTCGGAATCCAGGAATACATGGGTTACGACCCGCTCGTCAGCGAGGTCTTCCCCCACGCGTGGTCGTTCTCGGACGGGCACCTCACCCCCGGCGACGTTCCGGGCATCGGAGTGAGCATGAACGAGGAACTCGCGGAGCAATATCCGTACGAGCAGGCCTATCTCCCGGTCGCCCGGCGCCGCGACGGCTCTATGACGGATTGGTGACGAGCATGTCCGAACCGACACTTTCGCGCCGAAACGTTCCCGCCGCGGCACTGATCCACCGGCGGGTACCGGAGGGGACCGGGATCGTTCACCTGGGCCTCGGCAACTTCCACCGCGCACACCAGGCGGTGTACACCGCGCTCGCGATGGAACGGGAACCCGGACCGTGGGGCATTCTCGGTGTGGCGAGCCGCTCGAGCACCGTCGCCGATGCGATGAACGCGCAGGACCTCTTGTACAGCGTCGTCGAGATCTCGCCGGACGGTGCTCGTGTGAGCGTCCCGGGTTCACATACCGGAACGCTGGTGGCCGAGCAGGACCCGGAGTCCGTCGTCCGCGCGATCGCGGACCCGGCGACGAAGATCGTCACGATCACGGTGACCGAACACGGGTACACGGTGTCACCCGAGACCGGGTCCCTCGACCTCGATTCCGACGTCGTTCGCCGCGACCTCGGCGAGGTGCGGACGCCCCGCACCACGATCGGGCAGATCGCCCGCGGACTGGCCCTGCGGGCGAGCACACACGGCGCCCCGGTCACGATCCTCAGCTGCGACAACCTGCTGTCCAACGGGCGTCAGACCGAAAGACTCGTCCGCGAGTTCGTCGGCACGTTCGCCCCGACTCTGCGCGACGACCTGCTGTCCTGGATGGACTCGTCCGTGACGTTCCCCAACTCCATGGTGGACCGGATCGTGCCGTCCGGCTCGGACCGCTACAACGAGACGGCACGGGCACACCTCGGCGTGCGCGACACGATCGCCGTCCCCGCGGAGCAGTTCACGATGTGGGTCATGGAGGAGCGGTTCGCCGCCGGCCGCCCCGTGTGGGAGCACGGTGGCGCGCTGTTCACCGACGACGTCGAGCCGTACGAGCTGATGAAGGTCCGACTGCTCAACGGGACACATTCGCTCATCGCCTACCTCGGCGCACTCGACGGGCGCGCCACCATCCCCGAGTCCGTTGCGCAACCGTTCGTCGAGGCCGCAGCGCGGCGGATCCTCTGCGACGAGTACCTGCCGACGGTCACCGTTCCCGCATCGGTGGACACGGACGACTACATCCGGCAGCTGTTCTCGCGTTGGTCCAATACCGCTCTGGGACATCGCACCTCGCAGGTCGGATCCGACGGATCGGTCAAACTGACGCAGCGCATCCCGATCCCCGCGCTCGAACACCTCGGCCGCGGTACGGTCCCGCAGTACCTTTCTCTGACGGTGGCGGCATACCTCTGCTGCATCGCCCCGCCGCCCGGGTTCGATCCCGGCCCCCACGCACGATCCATGACCGACCCCGCTCGACCGCGCCTGGCAGGAATGGCCGACAACGCCGCGTCCACTACCGAATTCGTTCGCTCCGTCTTCGTCGACGGAGGTCTGTTTCCCAGCACTCTCGCTTCGCACACCGACTTCGTCTCGCGGATCGCCGACTTCGTCGACATCATCGTCCGTCACGGGCCGGCAGTCGCCGCCGGCGAAGCATCCGACCCGGTCCCGGACCTCGGGACGATCACGTCGCTGCGGTCCAGCGCGACCATCTGACTCCCTCACCCCTTGCCCGGACTATTCCGGGACCACCAATGGAGGAATCCATGGACACTACACTCGACCCCACGGTGAACCCGAAAACTCCCGGCCGCGGTGGCGGTACACCCCAGACAGACCCGTCCGCGGTCCGCCGGGCGGCGTGGGCGGGGCTCATCGGCACCACGCTCGAGCAGTACGACTTCGTCATCTACGGCACCGCTTCGGCGCTGATCTTCAACACCCTGTTCTTCCCGAACATCTCGCCCGCGGCGGGCATCCTCGCGAGCTTCAGCGCCTACGCCGTCGGGTTTCTCGCCCGGCCGCTCGGCGGCCTGTTCTTCTCGCGGTACGGAGAGCGTCTCGGCCGCAAGTGGGTGCTCGTCGCGACGCTGATGCTGATGGGCGGCGCGACACTGGGTATCGGCCTGCTGCCCACTTACAGTCAGGTCGGGCTGCTCGCACCCGCGCTCCTCGTCGCATGCCGATTCTTCCAGGGGTTCGGAGCGGGAGCCGAACAGTCCGGCGGTGCAACCCTTCTGACGGAGACGGCACAGATAGGCAGGCGAGGTAGGCTCGCCGCCCTGGTGATGACGGGAGCCGCACTGGGCACGGCGCTCGGCGCAGTCGCGTGGATCGCCGCGCAGCTCCTGCCGGAAGAGCAGCTCATGTCCTGGGGCTGGCGTCTCGTCTTCATCAGCAGTCTGTTCGTCACGGTCGCCGCGTTCGTCATTCGTCGCAAGCTCAACGAGAGCCCGGTGTTCCAGGAACTCAAGGAGCAGCACCAGGTTCCGAAGACGCCGGTGAAGGAGATCTTCGCGAACGGCAAGAAGCCGCTGTTCATCGTCATGTTCATGACGATCGGCATCAGCGCGCAGTCGTACACGTACCAGGTGTTCATGGCGTCGTACCTCAAGAACGACGTGCACGTCGACCCCACGTTCATTCCCAAGGTGCTGCTGGTCGGGGCCATCTGCGGCGGCATCGCGGCATACGGGTTCGGGCGTCTGTCCGACCGGGTGGGCCGCAAGCCGGTCTACATCTCGATCGTGATCGCCCTGATCATCCTGCCGGTGCCGACCTTCCTGGCCCTGAACACCGGCTCACACCTGCTGATCACGATGGCGATGATCGTCGGCTTCATCCTGGCCTGCCAGGGCGCCGTCGGCGTCACCATGAGCTACTTCCCGGAAATCTTCGGCTCCCGCTACCGCTACGCCGGCGTCACTCTCGGCCGTGAATTCGCCTCGATCTTCGGGGGCGGTGTCGCACCACTGATCTGCGCGGCCCTCGTCACGGCCTTCTCCGGCTCGTGGATCCCCGTGGCCGTCTACATGATCGTGATGGCCGTGACCGTTCTGATCGCCTCGACGATGGCACCGGAAACCCGCGACCGCGACCTCACGCTGGCCGCCAACTCCACCGACCGGGAGGTGACGGCGGCATGATCGCCCCCGTCATCGCGGTGCTGCGCGCCGCGCACGCCGACCGGTATGCCCCCGTGGTGACCGTCCTCGCCGAGAACGGGGTGCGCGCCGTCGAGCTGACGATGAGCACGCCCGGCACCCTCGAGTCCCTGAGCAGCATCCGGCGCACCGCACCCGACGGCGTCGAGATCGGGGTCGGGACGGTCACCACCGTCGACCAGGCCCGCGCCGCCCTCGACGTGGGTGCCGACTTCCTCGTGACGCCGACGACCAACCTCGACGTCATCGCCACGGCCGTCCGTGCCGGAGTTCCGATCTACCCCGGCGGATTCACCCCGACCGAACTGTGGAACGGATGGGACGCGGGTGCGACTGCCGTGAAGCTGTTCCCGGCGTCGGTAGTCGGGCCGGAGTACATCGGGCACCTGCGCGGCCCCTTCCCCGACATCCAGGTGGTTCCCTCGGGTGGGGTGGGCATCGAGGACGTCCCCGCGTGGTTCGCGGCCGGAGCGGCGGCGGTCAGCCTCGGCGGACCGCTGATCGGGGACGCACTCCGCGGCGGCGACCTCGGGCAGCTGGCCGAACGATGCCGGCGCCTCGGCGACGTCGTCGCCGAACTGGAGGTCTCGTGATGACGGTGCTGACATTCGGCGAGACGATGGCCCTCACCAGGGCGGTGGACACCGGACCGCTCGCCCACACCGCCACGCTCCACCTGGGAATCGGCGGCGCCGAATCGAACTTCGCGATCGCGCTGCGGCGACTCGGCGTCGACGTCACCTGGATCGGGCGCGTCGGCCAGGACAGTTTGGGTGACCTGATCGAACGGGAACTCCGGGCCGAGGGAATCACCGCCGACGTCATCCGCGATCCGGATGCTCCGACCGGACTGATGGTGAAGGAGCGGCGAACCGCCACCGCCACCCGCGTCTGGTATTACCGGACCGGCAGCGCGGGGTCGCGGCTCACGATGTCGGACATCGCGGACGACCACCTCGAGTCGGCGTCCCTGCTGCACGTCACCGGCATCACCCCTGCCCTGTCCGACACCGCCAGGAAGACCACCCTGCACTGCGTCGAACGGGCGCGCGCACTGGGCATTCCGGTGTCGTTCGATCTCAACTATCGCCGCGCGCTGTGGTCGCCGGACGACGCGGCCCCCGTCTTCCGTGAGCTGATCGCGTTGTCGGACATCGTCTTCGCAGGTGAGGACGAGGCTGCGATCGCGGTGGGCGAGGGCACCCCCGCCGAACTCGTCGCCCGAGTCCGCGACCTCGGACCACGCGAAAGCATCCTGAAGCTGGGCGACCAGGGATGCCTCGCGATGGTCGACGGAGAGACGTACTCCCTGCCCGCGGTGCCGGTGAGCGTGGTCGACTCCGTCGGGGCCGGAGACGGTTTCGTCGCCGGCTACCTCGCGGAACGACTGGCCGGTGAGGCACCCGCCGACCGCCTGAGAACCGCTGTGACGGTCGGGGCGTTCGCGTGCACCGTGTCCGGCGACTGGGAGGGCATGCCGCGCCGGGACGAACTCGGGCTCCTCACCACCGCGGAACCCGTCACCAGATGACAGGCTCCGACCTCCGACAGAACTGGACTTCACCGATGAACACCAGCCCGACCGCCGCTTCACACGCCACCGAGGTTCCTACGCACGCGCAGGCGGTCGTCGCCCACGGTGCGCAGGACCTGCGCGTGGAGGAGGTGCCGATCGCCGCACCGAAACCGGACGAAGCGGTGATCCGCATAGCCTATGGCGGGATCTGCGGATCCGACCTCCACTACTGGCAGCACGGCGCCGCCGGCGAATCGATCCTTCGCGCACCGATGCGGCTCGGACACGAGGCGTCGGGAACCGTCCTGATCGGCGCGAAAGACGGAACCGGTCCCGGCGCAGGCACCCCCGTCACCATCCATCCCGCGACCCCCGGCGGCGACAGCGCGAAATATCCGGCCGATCGCCCCAACATCTCGCCCGGATGCACGTACCTGGGCAGCGCGGCACATTTCCCGCACGCGGACGGGTTGTTCGTCAGCCACGTCGCCGTCCCGACCCGCATGCTCCGGGTCCTTCCCGACGGTCTCGATCTTCGTCTGGCGTCACTGGCCGAGCCGGCGAGCGTGGCGTGGCACGCGGTCGCGCGGGCAGGGGAGGTGAAGGACCGGTCGGTCCTCGTCATCGGTGCCGGACCCATCGGCGCGCTCGTCGTGGCAGTGCTGAAGCGGGCGGGCGCCGGGAAGATCACCGCGGTGGACATGCACGAGTACCCGCTGAGGATCGCGCGTGCCGTGGGTGCGGACGCGACGCTCACCGCCGCCGATGCCGACGCAGTCGCGGCGGTGGAAGCGGACGTCACCATCGAATGCTCCGGCAACCATCGCGGTCTGGCATCGGCGATCCACGGGACGGCCCGCGGTGGCCGCGTCGTGATGGTCGGTCTGCTTCCCTCGGGGGATCAGCCGGTACCCGTGTCGATCGCGATCACCAGGGAACTCGATCTGGTCGGCTCGTTCCGGTTCAACGACGAGATCGACGAGGTGGTGGCCGCCCTCGCCGACGGCTCCCTCGCGGTGGATCCGATCGTCACGGCGGAGTACGACGTCGCCGATGCGCTCACCGCCTTCGCGTCAGCCAGGGATGCGTCCTCGTCGAGCAAGGTGCTCTTGCGGTTCTGATCCGGGGATCGTCGCCCCGGCCTCGTCTGCGGGACACGGCTGTCGCATGATGGTCTCGACGCACCCCCGAGGTCAGGAGAGCAAGCTGATGAAGGAATTCACCGCCTGGATCGCTCGCGAGAACGAGGGCGCCATCGGCCTCTCCCAGGAGACGGTCGACGAGTCGTTCCTGCCGCAGGGCGAGGTCACCATCCAGGTCGAGTACTCCAGCGTGAACTTCAAGGACGCCCTGGCGCTGACACCGAAGGGTGGAGTGGTCCGCGAGTACCCCATCGTGCCCGGCATCGACGTGGCAGGCACGGTCGTCGAGTCGCAGTCCCCGGAGTTCTCCGTCGGTGACACGGTCGTCGCGCACGGTTACGACATCGGCACCGCCCGTCACGGCGGGTACGCGCAGTTCGCCCGCGTCCCGGCCGACTGGGTGGTGAAACTCGACGGCATGTCCACCCGCACCGCTGCCGCGATCGGGACCGCCGGTTTCACGGCCGCGATGAGCGTGGAGGCGCTGCTGTCCCGCGGAGTCGAGCCGGGCAACGGTCCGGTGCTCGTGACCGGTGCGAGTGGCGGCGTCGGCACCGTCGCCGTCGACCTGCTGTCCGCGGCGGGCTTCGAGGTCGTCGCGTCGAGCGGAAAGCCGGAGAAGGCGGAACTGCTCACCGAACTGGGCGCAAGCAAGGTGATCGGCCGCCTCCCGGAGCCCGACACGAAACCGCGTCCGCTCGGCAAGGCCCAGTGGGCCGCCGCCGTCGACTGCGTCGGCGGCGCCACCCTCGCCCACGTGCTCAGCACCATCGAGTACGGGGGCGCGGTCGCGGCGAGTGGGCTGACCGGCGGACCGAAGTTGGAGACCACGGTCCTGCCGTTCATCCTGCGCGGGGTCAGCCTGCTCGGCATCGATTCGGTGCAGTACCCGATCGAGCAGCGCCGCCGCCTGTGGGGCCGTCTGGCGTCCGACCTCGCGCCGTCCCGGCTCGAGTCGATCACCCACGAGGTTACGATCGCCGACGTCGTCTCGGTGATCGACCAGGTGCGCGCAGGCACCTACTCCGGCCGGGCCGTCGTGGGCGTCGCCCCTGTGAGTACTTATTAACGTCCCGCGGTTAATAAGTACTCACGGGTGCCGGAGGAGCACAATCCAGGCACGGGAGTCGGCCGGGTCGATCACGTCGTCGAGTTCGAAGATCGTCGCCGCGTTCAAGGCCTTCCCGTGCTGGTAGGCGGCGTCGACGAGTTGCGCGAACGCGGTGTCGCGCTCGGCGGGGTCGTCGATGGCCTCGAGTTCCTTCCGGAATCCGAGCCGCACCGCGCCCTCCAGCCCCATGGCCCCGATCTCGCCGGTCGGCCAGGCAACCGTGAACTCGGACGCGTGGAAGGAGCCGCCCGCCATGGCCATCGCGCCGAGGCCGTACCCCTTGCGCAGGATGATGGTCCCGTACGGCACGGTCATTCGCGCGCCCGCGACGAACAGCTTGCCGAACCGGCGAACCGTGGCCTCCTTCTCCGAGTCGGGGCCGACCATGAATCCCGGTGTGTCGCACAGCGAGACGACGGGCAGACCGAACGATTCGCACAGCTCCAGGAAGCGGGCCATCTTGTCTGCCGCGACCGCGTCGATCGCGCCGCCGAGGTGGTGGCTGCTGTTCGCGACCAGCCCGTACGGCGCCCCTTCCACCCGGATCAGCGCGGTGACGATGCCGACGCCGTGGTCGCGGCGTAGTTCGAGGACAGAGCCGACATCGGCGATGGATTCCACGGCATTGCGAACGTCGTAGGCGCGCAACCGGTTCTCCGGGACGACGTGGCGTGCGAGCCGCTCGTCGGGGGCCTCCCAGTCGGGGAGTGCGCCCTGGAAGTACGACAGGTACTTCCTGGCCAGTTCGACGGCGTGCGCCTCGTCGCGGGCGAGCAGATCGATGACGCCGTTGCGCCGCTGCACGTCGACGGGCCCGATGTCCTCCGGCCGGTACACACCCAGTCCGCCGCCCTCCACCATCGCCGGGCCGCCCATGCCGATGTTCGCGTCGGGGGTGGCGATGAGGACGTCGCAGACTCCGGCGAGGGCGGCGTTCCCCGCGAAGCAGCGCCCGGAGACCACTGACACCAGCGGAACTTTCCCGTTCAAGGCCGCCAGCGACCGGAAGGTGTTCAGGTCCAACCCTGCTGCCGGGCCGGCATCGGTGTCGCCCGGCCGTCCGCCGCCGCCCTCGGCGAACAAGACCACCGGAACCTGCTTGCGGCCGGCGAGTTCGATCACCCGGTCAGTCTTCGCGTGGTTCCGCATGCCCTGGGTTCCGGCGAGCACCGTGTAGTCGTACGACAGCACGACCGCCTGGGCGTCGCGCGAACCGAACACGTCACTGTTGACGGTGGCGAGCCCGGCGACGAGACCGTCGGCGGGGGTGTTCTCGATCAGGTCCTGCTCGGATCGGCGGCTGCGCTGCGCGGCCAGGACGAGCGGTCCGTATTCGACGAAGCTGCCGGGGTCGACCAGATCGTCGATGTTGGCGCGTGCGCTGCGCCTCCCGAGTTTCGTGCGTTTCGCGATCGCGGTGGGCCGGGCGGCGTCGAGGGTCACCTCGTGCCGCTGCCGGATCTCCGCCAGGTCCGCGCGCTCACGATCCAGATCGGTTGCGCTGTCGGCGACGTCGCCGGCCTCCGATCCCGTGCGGCGGATCACGACCAGCGGGTCGCCGGCGTTGACGTTCTGCCCGGGCGACACGAGATTCCGCTCGACCACCGCACCGGCGGGCGCGGCGATCACGTGCTGCATCTTCATGGCCTCGAGCACCACGAGCTGGGCACCCGACTCCACCGTTGCACCTTCGCCGGCCGACTCCACGACGGTCCCGGCCATGTGGGCGCGCAGCACGTCCTCACCCGCCCGCAACTCGAGTGTTTCCGACGCCACCTCCGCCGGTTGTTGCACCTGGGCGGCGTCGACGAGCGCGCTCATCCGCTCGGCGAGATGATCGGTGCCGACTACGCCGTCGGCGAAGCCGGGATCCGCCAGAATCGCCCGGAGGAAGGCGATATTGGTGGGGACGCCCTCGACGACGAACTCGGCGAGCGCCGCATCCGCCTTGCGCACCGCGGCCGAGAACGACGGGCCCCGCGAATGCACGATCACCTTCGCGAGGAGCGAGTCGTACCGCGGGCTCGGCGACAGTCCGGGCCGGCCGTAGGTGTCGACGCGCACACCCGGTCCCGTCGGCGGCGAGAAGACGGACAAGGTGCCCGCGGCGGGAACGGCCTGACCGTCGGGGCGCATCGTCTCCATGTTGACGCGGGCCTGGACGGCGATTCCGCGCGCGGCAGCGGGGGTGCCCGACGTGTCGAGCCCCACGGCGCTGACGCCCTCGGGCAGCGACAGATCCCCGTAGTCCGCACCCCGGGCGATGTCGATCTGCGCGGCGACGAGGTCGATCCCCGTCACCTCCTCGGTGACCGTGTGCTCCACCTGGATTCGGGGATTGACCTCCAGAAACACGAAGCCGTCCCTGGACACCAGGAATTCGACGGTGGCGAGTCCCCGGTACCCGACACTGGCGCACAGCCGGGCCGCGGCCTCGTGCAGTTCGCTGCGCAGTCCCGGGTCGAGCCTCTGCGCGGGGGCGATCTCGACGAGTTTCTGGTGGCGGCGCTGCACGCTGCAGTCGCGGTCACCGACGGCCAGGGCCCGCGTCACGCCCGCCTGAGGTGCCGCCACCACCTGCACCTCGATGTGCCGGGCGCCGTCGAGGAGTGCCTCGGCGAACAGTGCGGGGTTGCCGAATCCGAGTTGCGCCTCGGACGCGCACAGCCGGTACTCCTCCTCGATCCGGTCCGAGCTGCGGACGGCACGGATGCCGCGACCGCCGCCGCCCGCGAGCGCCTTGATCATGATGCCGCCCGGGTGTTCCGCGAAGAACGCGCGGACGCCGTCCAGGTCGGTGGGACCGTTGGTCGCGGCGAGCACCGGCACCTTCGCGGCCACCGCGGCCTCACGCGCCGACGACTTGTCGCCGAAGATGTCGAGCACGTCGGGGCTCGGACCCACGAAGGCCAGTCCGGCCTCGGCGCAGGCGCGTGCGAAAGCGGCGTTCTCGCTGAGGAATCCGTATCCGGGATGCACTGCCGTGGCACCGAACTCGGCAGCCGCGTCGAGAATGGCCCGAGGATCCAGGTAGGCGGACGGGCCGGAACCGCGGAGCGCGACCGCTTCGGTTGCCGCGCGCACGTGGGGGCTGTCCGCGTCGTCCTCCGCGTAGACGGCGACGGTGTCGACCGACATCTCCTCGGCGGTGCGGATGATGCGGAGCGCGATCTCGCCACGATTGGCGACCAGCAGGGTCACTTGTACTCCTCGGCCAGGGCGAACAGGTCGGCCTTGCGGACCTTCCCGGTCGCCGTCATGGGTAGTGCGTCGATCACCTCGACGGTGGGCACCTTGTACGTGGCCATGTTCCGGGCGGCCCACTCCCTCAGTTCCTCGCCCGAGACCTCACGGTCGGGCAGGAGCTGAACGAACGCGAACGGCACCTGGCCTTTGCCCGGATCGGGCTTCGGCACCACCGCGGCCGACTGGATGTCGGGGTGCAGCATGAGCAGTGCCTCGACCTCGGACGGGAACACGCTCATTCCGTTCGTCTTGATCATCTCCTTGTTGCGCGCCAGATAGTGCAGTGCGCCCTTATCGTTCAGCTTGCCGACGTCGCCGGTCTGGAGCCATCCGTCGCGGAGCGCGGCAGCGGTGGCATCGGGTTTGCCGTAGTAACCGGTGAGCAGCGACGGACTGCGCACGACGATCTGTCCGGCTTGCCCCACCGGCACGGGCGCCCCGGCCTCGTCGACGATCAGCACGTCGGTGCCCGGAACCGGGAGTCCGCAGAACACGGGTTCGCTGAGCAGGTCTTCGTCGTCGGTCTGGAAACCGAGCGTGATGGTGTCGGCGGTGTGCGTCTCCGTCATCCCGTAGCTGGCCTCCCGCAGCACGTGCCCAGTGGCGTCGCGCCAGCGGCCGCGAATCGCGGGGTCGAGCTTGAGCACGAACGACACGGCCATCGCGTTGTCCAGCGTGGAGAAATCACGTTCGGTGAAGCCGGGCAAATCCATCAGCTCGACATAGTTGTCGACCGTCCCGACCATCGACGTCACCCCACGACTGTCGACGAGCGTCGCCGCGGCGTCCGGGTCCCAGCGGTTGAGGAGCACCACGGTGCCGCCGTTGATCAGCGGATACAGGATGCCGAAGTCCTCGCCGGCGATCCAGAAGATGGGCAGGAACCCGAGGACCACCGGGGGAGCCTCGCCCACCTGCCTGCCGCCGGCCAGTGTCGCGGTGGCTGCGGTGTAGACCATGTGCGCCTGGGTGTGTTTGCAGCCCTTCGGCATCCCGGTGGTGCCTCCGGTGTAGTTCAGTGCCGCCAACGCGTCGGGGTCCATCGGAACAGTCTCGGCGCGTGCGCAGTTCATGATCTCCGCCCAGTCGGTGGGTGCGGAGGTGAGGGGGAACGGCGGTGCGACGCTGGGTTCGGCGGGCAGCAGGTCCGACAGGGCGGTGATCGCGACGTGCCGCAACGCCGTCTGGTCGCGCACGGATTCGACCATGGCCGCGAACGAATCCTGCGTCAGCAGGACCTCCACGCCGGCGTCGTCGAGTTCGTACGCGAGTTCGTGCTCCCGGAACAGCGGATTGATCGGGACGTGGACGGCGCCGATCTTCAGGATCCCGAGCATCGCCACATGGAACTGCGGACAGTTGGTGAGATGGACTCCGACGCGGTCACCGGCGGACGCGCCCCGCTGCAGAAGCCAGCCGGCGAAGCGGTCGGAGAGTTCGTCGAGTTCGGCGTAGGTGATCGCACGACCGTAGAAGTCGATCGCGACAGTCTGCGGTCGTGCCGTCGCCCAGTGCCGCAGGTAGTCGATCACGGTGCGGCCCTCGATCGGGTACTCGACTGTCCGCGGTACCTGCGGTGGCCACGCGGCGTCCTGGAGTTCGCGTATCTCGGCGAGGGCCGATTCCAGGGCCGTGAGGTCACTCGAAGGCGAAGTGGGCATACCGAACTCCCGATTCTGTGCGGATTGTCGTTGTCAGGCGAAGCCGATGAGTCTTTCGGAGATGGCGGTCAGGTCGGCGGTGTACCGGCGCTGTTCACGGGCCGTCGCGTCGATCAGCCGGGCGGCGCCCGCGAGCTGGGCGTCGGCGAGGGTCTGCGCGATGCGGGCGGGCGGCGCGCACGGCGTGACGTCGCACGTGGCGATGATGCGCTCGATGAACCGGGTGTAGCGGCGGATGAGCCGGGTCTGCACGGTGGTCCAGCTTCGGCCGACCTCGGGGTCGAGCCGGGCGCGATGCCTGATCAGTTCGAGGACGCGTCCGTTGGCGTACACGGCTTCCACGAACGCTTTCGTGGTGGTGCGCAGCACCTCTCGCAGGTCCTCGCTCGCCGGTCCTTCCACGTGCTGCGACTCGAGGAATTCCTCGCACACGTCGGCGGCGACGGCGTGGAACACCTCGTCCTTCGACGAGAAGTAGGCGTAGAACGTTGCCCGCGACACTTCGGCCCGGGTGGTGATCACCTCGACGGTCGTCCGGTCGTAGCCGAGTTCGGCGAAGCAGGCGCTCGCGGCGCGGAGGAGTTCGCGGCGGCGGGGACCGTCGTTGTCTTTCCGCGCCGACCGCGCCCGCTCCTGAGCCTCGCTTGTGGTCACGGTCACAGTATGTGTTGATATTGACGTCAATGTCAATCACTGCGTGTCATCTGCTCGAGTCGGAGCGGGAGCGCGCTGTGGCGCCGCACGAACAGGCTGGGGACCCACCGTGGCTCGGCGTCGGCGGCGAGGGAGAAGCTGTCGGTGCGCGCGAGCAATGCGGTGGTCGCGGCGAGCGCTTCCATGCGGGCGAGCGCCGATCCGACACAGAAGTGGACGCCCTTGCCGAATGCGAGATGCGAACGGATGTGCGGCCGGTCGAGCACTATCTCGTCCGGACGCTCGAACACGGCCGGATCCCGGTTGGCCGCACCCCACAGCAGGAGTAGATGGCTACCGGCGGGCAGTTCGACGCCGCCGAGCGTGGTGTCGGCAAGCACGTGCCGGTGATGCCCGCGGAACGGGGACTCGAGACGAAGTGCCTCGTCGAGGAACGCGTCGACGAGTGCGGGTTGTTGCCGGAGCCGGGACTGCAGTCCGGGGCGGGTGGCGAGGAGGCGTGCGGCGCCCCCGATCAGCCCCGCGGTCGATTCGCCGCCGGCGCCGACCAGCTGGACCAGAACGAGTGTCGCCACGTCCTCGTACAGTTCACCGGCATTGCATGCGTGCGCGAGGACGCCCAGGAGATCCTCGCGTGGGTCGGTCCTCGCGCGCACGAGTTCGGCCCGTAGATAGCCGGCCAGTTCGGCCGCGGAGGTGCCGAGGGGGCCGAGGCGATCCGCGGCGACGACCCCGCCGAGCATCTCCGTGCTGTCGTAGGCCCACGTCAGTAGCTGGGGTACGTCCGACTCGGGCAGGCCGATGAGATGCGCGACCATCGCCAGTGGCAGCCGGTCCGCCATCGCGGACGCCCAATCGATCTGCCCGTCGCGGAGGCCCTCGTCCCACAGCGTGTCGACGAGCGAGTGCACGGTCGGGGTCAGCGCGCGGATGCGGCGGCCGAGCGTCGTCAGCACGAGTGTGCGGTGGTGCAGGTGCGCCGGGTCGTCGGCGGTGGCCAAGACGTGCACGGCCTGACCGCCGCCGTCCAGGTCGAACGTCGCGGGCGGTCCCGACGGCTGCTGCACCAGCGCACCGGTGAGGTTCGACGAGAAGACGTCGGTGCGGTTCGCTGCCTCGGTCACGAGATCCCACGTCGACACCAGAAAGAAGTCGGTGCCGGCGACCCGGTGGACGGGGGAGTGTTCGCGGAGTGTTCGGTAGAGCTCGTTCGGTTCGTCGAGATGGACGGGATCGAAGATGTCGATTCCGTGGGTCGGCGAGTGGGCCATCGAGGACTCCTTGTTGACGAGAACCTGTTACAGATGATCACAGTTCGCGCCGAAGGAGGGTGCTGTCAAGGGTGGCCGGAAGACTGCGACACCGCTGTTCAACGGCAAATACTTCGGCTTCTCAGCGCGAGTCGATCGGGAACCATCGAGCCTGATCACGAACCCAATTGGGAAAACATGTTCTAGAATTTCTTGTGTACGCGTCTCATGGTGAGACACAGTGACAACGACGTTTCGGACGGCGGCGCGGATGGAACACGCGGATTGGTTGACCGGCGGCAACCGGCGGGTGCTTGCCGTCGAGAGGATTCACGCCGCCGCGGCCGACCTCATCCGCGAGCGGGGCATCGACGGCGTGGGTGTCGACGAGGTCGCCGCGCGGGCAGGGTGCTCGCGCGCGACGTTCTATCGCTACGTCGGCGGCAAGCGGGCGCTCGTCGACGCCGTGATGTCCCGCGCCGCCAGAGCCGTGGCGGACCACGTCGAGCAGTCGCTGGAACCGTTCGAGAACTCGGAGCGGATCGTCGAGGCGATACTCGCGTCGGTGACCGCGATCCGCGCCGAGCCGACGCTGGCCCGGTGGTTCACCGGGTCACGGTCGAGAAGTACGGACGAGTACCTGGCCCGCGCACCCGAACTCGGCCGGGTGGCGATCTCGCTCACCCGCATCGCGCCCGACGAGGAGGCGGCGGGGTGGATCGTGCGCGTCGTCCTGTCGCTGTTGACCTGGCCATTGGGCGACGCGGCCGCCGAGCGTCACGCCGTCGAACGCTTCGTGGAGCCGGTCTTCAGGATTCGCGACTCTCCGTAGCCGAGCGGGTGGGCTCGAGCACGAACAGCCGGAACTCGCGTCCACCGGACCGTCGATGCTCCATGAGGTAGCCGGGCCAGTAGTCGACCACCAGCTTCCAGAGATTCTCGCGTTCGTCCCCGGTGATCATCCGGACGCTCATCCGGGATTCGTGCGACCCGGCCTTCACCTGGGCTTCGTCCGCCGCACGCAGATTGACCGACCACGTCGGATGCTCGGGACGTCCCCAATTCGAGCCGGTGACGATGTACCCGTCCCCGTAGGGAATGCATAGAAGGGCCGTCGTGCGAGGGGTGCCGCTCTTGCGTCCCGGTACCGTCACCTGCACGGACTGCAGTCCGGCTATGCCGATCAGGCTCACCCGGTTGCCGGTCCACCCGCGCAGGTGCGACTCCAGCCAGATGATGATCGGCGCCATCCGCATCACCCATTCGCGGGTGCCGAGCCAGCGCGCGAGTATGCGGAGGGGGTTGCGGAGCCCCCGCGGTCGGGAGGGTGTGGTGGGGGCAGAGTTCATAGTCGCCATCTTCCCTCAGATGACCGACCGGGGCCGACCGCGATGAGTTTTGCGTACCGCCCGGGTCTACCTGTTCGGGTCTCACCGACAAGACCTCGATTTCAAGCCTTGACCCAAACAATGGTTGAGGTTGCAGGATCGGTCAGTAGCACTTCGAGCCACTCGACAGGGAGAAATGAACATGTCCAGCACTGGAACCACGATTTCTGCAACCACGACCTCACGGATCAACCCGATGACGCTCGAACTGAGCCGCCCGTGGGCGATCGCCGCGACGACGATCGGCGCGCTCGTCCCCAACCTGGTGATCTGGCTGCTGGGATTGGCTGCCGGCGGTTCGTTCGAGATGACTGATGCCGGCAAGACCAGCAGCGTGGCGCCCGGCGGCGTCGTCATGCTGACGGTCATTCCGATACTGATCGGAATGACACTGGCCGCGCTGATCTCGCTGAAATGGGTGGCCGTCATCCGGCCGGCCGAAGTGATCGGCGCCCTGCTGCCGCTCGCGACGATCGCCCTGACCATTCAGGCCGACTTCGACACCGCCAGCACCATCGCGCTCTCGGTCATGCACGTGGTGATCGCCGTGGCGGTCGTCGCGGGCCTGGAAGCGATGCGGCGACCGCTGGTTCGCGCTGCGAACGTCTAGGGGGTGCTGTTCACCGGCGCATGAGCCTCGATGGTGAGTGCGATGTGCTCTACGATCCGCTTCTGCGAGATCTTCGGGCTGCCGGTGAGCCAGCGCTGGTACAGAAAGGCGATCGCCCCGAACAGGGCAATCGCGTTCAGCTGGGTGTTGACGGCGTCGCGGGGTGCGCCGTCGACACCCAGCATTGTCAGTGCCGCCGTCATGGGAGTCGTGAACTCGGTGACGAGTTGTTCGCCGCGCTGGGCCAATTCCGGCACGGATTGCGACTCGACGAACATGACGCGTCCCCGCCGCCGGTCCTGGGCGATGTAGCCGGTGAACGCCTTCACGACGTGGCGGACGAGTTCACCCGGATCGGCAGGGCCCGTCTCGAGAGCCCCGACCAGGGTGTCCCTCGCGCCCAGGACGACGTGGTCGAGGAGTGCGACGAGCAGCGCCTCGCGATTGTCGAAACTCTCGTAGAAGTAGCGCTCGGTGAGGCCCGCCTGGCGGCAGGTCGCGCGCATCGTCGTCGCTGCCGTTCCCTCGGTTCCCATGATCTGTAGGCCGGCTTCGATCAGTGCCGCACGCCTCGCGGCGCGGCGGTCGGCCGGCTCCCGGCCACGCCATTTGCGCGGCGCTCCACGAGGGTTCTCGCTGTCGGTCATGCCGTCATCGTCTCATCGATCCCGGTAACGATCGGGGTGCCCGCGCGACGGGGAGTTTTCCGCCGACATCGGCCCGCGTCGCTTCGGCGTCGCAGTGCGGCGACTGCTCGACAACCTGGCGTCTCGCGGCGTCTTGAAGTGATCGCACCGGTTCACGATCTGCGAGCAGTGCGACGCACCGCTCGCCAGGCGTCCAGTGAACGCTCACTGCCCACGCACATTGGCTTCGCGTCATTGGTTTCGACCGACGTAGGTGATGCTGATCGCGGTCAAGTATTCGCCGGCGCCGAGGGTACGGGTGGCGTCTCTCGACCGACCCCGCGACGGCGGCGCGAGAAGTAGTGGCTCACCTTCCGCCTCCATCTCGAACGCCGGGTAGATTCACAATCGAGTTGACGTTTGTGACGACGATCTCACTAGGTGCGGTGAACGCATCGCCGAGGCGCTGTCACAGGTCGAACTCACAGGCTGTGAGTGGTGTGATCGTTGAGGATGGTCGATTGAAGACACGGCGAGACGACGCGGCTATTGAACGTGAGTTGACTGCGGCGGGGTTGACGGAGGCGTACGAGATCGGTCGTGGCGGGTTCGGGGTGGTATATCGGTGTCTGCAGCCCTCGTTGGATCGCACCGTCGCGGTGAAGGTTCTCACCGGGGCTATCGACGACGAAAATAGGTCCCGGTTCTTCCGAGAGCAGCGTGCGATGGGTCGCCTGACCGGGCACCCGAACATTGTCAATGTCCTCGAAGTCGGTTCCACGGCGAGCGGCCACCCCTTCATCGTGATGCCATATCACCCCTTGGACTCGCTCGATACGTTGATTCGGCACGACGGTCCCTTGAGCCCTGATCAGGTGCTGCGACTGGGGATCAGAATCGCGGGTGCCGTGGAGACCGCCCACCGACTCGGGATTCTGCACCGCGATATCAAACCCGGCAATATCTTGCTCTCGAGCTACGGAGAACCGGCCCTCACCGACTTCGGTATCGCACACATCACCGGCGGGTTCGAGACCGCGAAGGACACGATCACGGCTTCGCCGGCGTTCACGGCTCCCGAGATCTTGAGAGGAGATCCGCCTACGCCGGCCTCGGACATCTACGGCATTGGCGCGACCCTCTTCTGTGCCTTGACCGGGCACGCGGCCTTCGAACGCCGGTCGGGTGAGCAGGTCGTGGCGCAGTTCGTCCGCATCACGAGAAATCCGGTGCCCGACCTGCGGGAACACGGAATTTCCGATGACATCGCCGCAGCGATCGAACGCGCCATGGCCCGCGATCCCCGAGACCGTCCCGGAAGCGCTGTGGAGTTCGGCGACGAGCTGCGGGCCATCCAAGCGCGCAACGACGTCGACGTAGATGAAATGGCGCTGCCAATAGAGCGGCCCGTGGCGCCGCTCGGCCGACGCGACGCCGCCTCGACAGCATCCACCGAGGAGAGCTCAGGTCACCGAACCGCGCGTCAGAGTCGCCCGGGGAACCTTCCCTTGGAGTTGACCAGCTTCATCGGCCGCCAAGACGAGCTGTCCGAGGCGAAGAACATGTTCCGCACTGCACGGCTCGTGACATTGACGGGAATCGGAGGAGTCGGGAAGACGCGCCTCGCCTTGCGAATCGCCGCTGACATGCGAAATGAGTTTCCGCACGGCGTATGGCTGGCGGAGTTCGGCGAAGTTCTGGACGAGTCGCTTCTCGTCGACGTGATCGCACGGGCACTCGGCCTGAGAATCAGTCATTCGGAGCCCATGGAAGAGATCGTCGACTTTCTGATCGATCGGAAACTGTTGATCGTGCTGGACAACTGCGAGCACGTGATTGCACCGGTCGCGCGATTCGCAGAAGCGGTGGTGCGAGCTTGCCCGGACATCTCGATCCTGACGACAACGCGCGAGCCCCTGAACATCGCCGGTGAGTCCGTCTTACGTGTGCCGCCCCTGAGCACACCTGACGCCGATCACGAACCCGCATTGATGGCATCGCCCAACTACGATGCGATCGCCCTGTTCGAGGAACGTGCCGCTACCGCGGTGCCAGGTTTCGAACTCTCCGACGACAACGTCGACACCGTGGTGCAAATCTGCCGGCAACTCGATGGCCTGCCGTTGCCCCTCGAATTGGCAGCAGCACAGTTACGGGCGATGTCGCTCGATCAGATCGCTCAGCGGCTAACCGACCGATACAAGCTTCTCACCCACGGAAGCCGGGCGGCGCCGGCCCGCCAACGCACCCTCCGTCTGTGTGTCGAGTGGAGTTACGACTTGTGCACGCCACTGGAACGGCGAATCTGGGTCAACCTCTCCACCTTCGTCGGGAACTTCGAACTTGATGCGGCGGAATTCATCTGTGAGGAAATTGGACAAGACGAACTGCTCGACGGCGTATTTTCGTTGGTCGACAAATCGGTTCTCGTCCGGCAGGAGCACGGCAGTGCGGTAGGTTTCCGAATGTTGGAGACGATCCGTGAATTCGGCCGCATGAAGGCTCGCGAGTCCGGGGACTATGCGAAACTGCGTCGTCGTCATCACGAGTGGTATCGACGACTGGTACTCGACGCCGAGCGCGACTGGATCAGTGTCCGTCAACTCGGGTGGATCGCACGACTCGGTCGGGAACAGTCGAATCTCCGCGAGGCCATGGAGTTCGCGGTACTCGAGTCTGATGAGAGAGAGCAAGGGGCTGCACTGGAGCTCGCGACGGCGCTGTTTCCATTCTGGCTTTCCCGCAACCTTCTCAGCGAGGGGCGGTTTTGGCTGGATCGCGCCTTAAGCTCATCACCGGCGCGGGCATCGAAGGATCGAGTCAAGGCCCTCTATGCCGATAGCGTGCTTGCTGGAATGCAGGGTGATTTTTCCGCGGGGTCGAACCTCATCGTCCAGGGTGAGTTGCTTGTCGCTGAAATGTCGGACCCTGTCAGCGACGCCCGCATTGCCCACGCGAATGGAATTCTCGCACTCTACAGAGGCGATGTTTCGCAGGCGGCTGAGCGACTGGAAGAGGCTCTCGAAGTCTTCAGCGCCCGGGACGAGGTCGGGGTGCGGGTGTGGATCTTGATGATGTTGGGTGTGGCTTGGGAGCTGAGTGGCAACAGCGAGAGATCGGTCGCTTGTCACCGCGAGGTTCTCGAGATCACCGAATCACGGGGAGAATCGGTGTACCGCTCGTATTCACTGTGGGGGATGGGCATTGCGGTATTTCGGCAAGGAGATGTCGTTCGCGCAGACCAGTACCTGGGAGAGTGTCTGCGGTTGTGTCGTCTGATCGACGAGCCGCTCGTAGCTGCGGTATGCCTGGAGACCGCGGCGTGGATCGCCGGTCGTCAGGAGGATTTCGACCGGGCTGCGATGCTGTTGGGTGCGGCCGATTCGTTGGGATCTGCGGTGGGAAGCTCGCCTCTTCTTTTCCATCAGCTTCGCACTTACCACACTGAATGTGAGGATTCAGCCCGCAGCAGTTTCGGCGACAAGGAATTTCGATCCCGGCGCCGTAAAGGCGCGCGGATGGGTGCGGAAGCAGCGATAACCCTTGCTCTTACCGATTCCTGAAAAGTCTTGCCCCCTGGGCGGTCGGGATCCGCCGGTTTGCGGTGCAGCGCTGCCGCCGGTATCAGCAGAATGTCTCGGGCCACCGAGGGGACCGGCGAATTACTGGCCGTACATCTCCCACGTCAGCGTCTGGTTCATCACCTTGGGGTGCTTTCGTTCGAAGAATGTCCGAGTCTCTTTCATGTGCTCGCTCATGGCATCCCGTGCGCGGTCGCTGTCCCCGTCTTCAACTGCCTCACAAATCTCGTTGTGAACCGTCGCGACGTGCTTGCGAGAGGCCTGACTGTAGACGACACCCAAGCGCGCGCCGTCGATGATCCAGTCGAGCGAGTTGAGAAAATAGGAGATGAGCGGATTCTGCGCCCCATCGGCGATCAATTCGTGGAATCTATGGTTCTCGTAGAGAAACGCATCTTCGTCGGCGATACTCGCACGCATGGCGTCGACTGATTGGCGAAGTCCGTCGACGACTCGGTCATCACCGTTCTGCGCGCAGAGGGAAGCGGCGATCGGCTCGATGTATTCACGAGTTTCCAGCACGGATCGAAAGGGGGTCTCCGAGAACTGCATCAGAAGCGCAAGCGTGCTCGCCAGGTGACGCGAGTCCGGGGATCCGACGGTAGGTCCGCCACCTCGGCCAGGGCGGATGACGATCACACCCTGCCGTTCCAGGATGCGCAGAGCCTCACGAAGTGTGCTTCTTGCGACCCCGAACATCTCGTACATTTCCGTCTCGACGGGGAGGGGGTCGCCGGACTTCAGGCCTTGTTCTTGAATCATGTGCACGATGCGCTGGGTGATCATCTCAGCACGTTTCGGCGGCATTCCGGGCGGGCGTGTCAAGGGGGTGACGTCGCGGAAGAGTGGCAGGATCTGGGTGACGGTCTCACCTGAGGCGGTGGAGCGACCGGTGCGGGTGCGACCTCCGGTCGTAGTCGACGTGGTCGCCTTTTTACCTGGCATATGTTCATCATACATTTCGCCCACAGGTACGTGCGGTTCTGCTCCGAGTCCGCCCTCGATAGTGCCGGTTTCCGATTCGGACCGGTCGAAGCTTCCCACGGCGCGCGGCACCGGTCCGCCCCGTGTACCTCCTCGAACGCGCGGCAGTATTGCCGTCTCCGAAGGTCTCGGACCGGGTCAAGCGCTCAGGGGCGGTCGCGCCCTCGACACTGTGAGGTTGCCATCGAGTCGGCAGTGCTCTTTCGAGATCGACTTCCCACCGGCCTCAGCTGAGCGATGAGGATTGACCTGAGGAGCCTCCTACTGTAAATGTAGATATGTTATAGAGTAAAAACGTGTGTCCGCGGAGTCGACCATAGTGAGCGGAGACTCCGGGGCCGATCAGATCTCGTCGGGGTAATTAGAAGGACTGACAGCGAGACCCTGTCGTGTCCGAAAGGAGTCGGCATGGGAAGTTATCGGCTGCATCCACCGCAATCGGGCCTGGCTTGGGAAGTTGCCGACGTCAAGGTGCTACAACAGAGGCTGCTCGCGGGCACTCACGCTGTGGTGACAGGTGCAGGAAGCGGCATCGGGCAGGGCATTTGTGTTCGTCTGGCCGAACTCGGTGCGGCCGTGACCGGGATCGGCCGCACCGATTCTGCGCTGCAACGCACCGCGGAGTTGGTGGCGCGCACGCAGGGAAACTTTCAATGGTTCTCGGCCGATGTTCGAGACTGCGCGCAGGTCCGATCCGTCATCTCCGAAGCGTCAGCCGAGCTCGGCATGGATCTTCTCGTCAACAACGCGGGCGGACAATTTTACGCTGCGGCGGACGAGATCTCCGACAAGGGATTTAGATCCGTGGTTGATCTGAATCTCAATGCGGTCTTCACCGTCATCTCGGAAGCCAAGCAGTTCCTCGCCCGGCGGGGCGGCAGCATCATCAATATCTCCTTGTCCGGGGTCGAGCGGGGGAGCGTGGGTCTGACACATTCGTTGGCGGCCCGCGCGGGTGTGCTGGCGATGACGAAAACCCTTGCCCTCGAGTGGGCACACCTGGGTATACGCGCCAATTGCGTGGCGCCGGGGGTTGTAATATCGGATTCGTTGCCCGGCGCGATTGCATCGGATCTGCGTGATCGCGTCGTCCCCGAATCCGTGCCGGCGGGCAGGCCCACACCGACCGCGGATGTTGCCGAACTCGTCGCGTTTCTCGCCACACCGGCGGGACGAATGATCACTGGTCAACTGTTACAGATCGACGGTGCCGCCCATCTCGGACGCGGTTTGCATATGGTCGATAATTGGCCGCCGGGGGAAGAGGGGGGCGAATGAATCGCGACGCTGACATCCTGGCCTTCGCCACCAGGTGGCGACACTGGGGCGGTGGTAGCTGGTCCGACATCTTCGTCGAGTTCGGAATCTCGCCGGAAAAGTACTTCAGGCGGCTTGCTCGCATCCTCGATAGTGTCATGGCGCGCGAGCTTCCGCTCGAGGTTCGAGTGGACCTGTGGAGGATCCGCCGGGTCCGCAGATCGGAGGGCACCTCCGTGCCCACGGGATCGACGAAGACGTCGAGGGTGGGACGAGCTTTCGACGGCCGGTTGTGGAGACACGAGAAGTATGTCGAACTCATCGCAGGGCGCTTGTGTGCTCAGCGGCCGTGACGAACGCATCCTGACTGGGCGGCGCGTCGGTGGAACAGTATGCTCGTCAAACTCTGAAATAGCGTGCGGGACAACACCCGGTTGTGTGGACAGGGAAGTCGGCACAACCGGGTGTTAATGGTCTCTCATGCCATGAGGTCGAGTACTCCCGACACTGGGCCTCCCTCGGTGATCAAACTCCACGCCCCATCCCGTCCGGCGTCGACCGCGGTCCGGGTGAGCAATTGGTCCCATTGGCCGACGGACCCGAATTCCGATCGCCATGCAAGCACAGGAAGGGTGTATCGGTGAAGCTGGTGCTCACAAGTCGTGCCGATGGCGCCGTGGACTTGATGCGCGTTTCGCACCACCGTCGAGGCGGCGTGACCGGTACATGATTTCGCTACTGCCACGGCGAAATACGTCGCAGGGGAGTGCCATCCGTCTCGCTCGACTCTCGAAACGGCAGCGTCGGCAGCTGCACGTGCGAGGGACGTCTCGGCCGCGACGCCGGTAACGAGGCGCTGCACGGCCTGAAACTTCGACAGCGGTCGGCCGAACTGCCCGCGGGTGGAGACATGTTCGATGCAGAGCTCGACGATGCGTTCCATTGCGCCGCATGCCTGGAGGACCCGGGCGAGCGCACCCCGCAAGAGGAAGGTCTCGGCCGTGCCTGTGGGTACCGGTGACCACGTCACGGTGTCGATCTCGATCTGGACTGCGTCGCGCGGCTCGCCGCCCAGATTCCGGGACGGCGTGACGTGAATGCGGTCGGCGGCGACGTCGGCCACCAGCCAGCGCGACCCGTCGTACCGAAGCGGGACCACAAAATCGGCATGGCGCCCCCACGGCACAGCGGGGGAGGTGCCGGACTCGCCCATGAGGAACGCCGTCCGGAAGCCCTCGGTCATGGGAAGTTCCGCAGTCTCGAGGAGCCAACCTGCGAGCAGGTCGTGCTCGACGACAGGGACAGGCACAGCGGCCCCGGCCGCCGCGGCCAGTAGCGCGGATACGGCGTGCCAGTTGGCGCCGCTGCCACCGTGCGACTCCGAGCCGGTGAGCCGTACCAAACCGAGCTCGTCGAGTACCTTCCACAGTGCCCCGTCGAACGCGACATTGTCCGTAGCAGCGATTTCGGGTTTCTGGTGAGCGGAGAAGACCGACTCCATCATGGCGACCAGATCGGGATCGATCAGTGTTGGCGAATTCATCAGCGTAGTCCTAGTTCGCGGGCCACGACGCCCTCGAGTATTTCGGTAGTGCCACCCCGCAAGGTGAAGCCTGGCCTCTGTAGAACGGCGCGATCGACCAGTTCTCGGTAACGACCGGCCGTCGGTTCCGCGTCGCGATCGAGGAGGAGATCGGCGTACTCGGCGATGTCGCCCTCGGTTGTCGTCCCGAGTAGCTTGACCGCAGCGGCGGCGCTGTCGGCGCGTTCGCCGCGTTGGAGAGCCCCGGCGACGGCGGAGGACATGTGGTGCAGGCCCGTGATTCGGGCAATCAAGCGACCGATTCCGCCGTCGCCGGAAGTAGGGCCGGCAGCGGCCTGCCCCGTGGTCTCGGCGAGCAGGGCGAACGTCGACAGAAATCGTTCCGGGCCACTGCGCTCGTAGGCGAGTTCGGACGTGACCTGACGCCAGCCGTCGCCGATGCCACCGAGAACCATGCTGTCCGGAACGAACACGTCATCCATCACCACCTCGTTGAAATGGTGGCTCCCCGTCATCGACACGATGGGGCGTATTTCCACCCCCTCCGAACGGAGGTCGACGATGAACTGACTCAAACCCGCATGACGGGCCGCCGAATCCTTCGGCGAGGTCCTCGCCAGCGCGAAGAAGGCGTCGGCGTGATGGGCGCCAGAGGTCCACACCTTGGTGCCCGTGACCCGCCAGCCACCGTGGACCTGCACCGCCTTCGTGCGCACACTGGCGAGATCGGATCCGGAGTCGGGTTCGCTCATTCCGATCCCGAAGAAGCACTCGGCCTTCGCGATGGCGGGTAGGTACTTGTGCTTCTGCTCCTCCGTTCCGAACCTCAGCAGCGACGGGGCGATCTGCCGGTCCGCGATCCAATGCGCCGCGACCGGTGCCCCCGCGGCGAGGAGTTCTTCGGTGACGACGAACCGCTCGGCGTGCGATCGGCCGTGGCCACCGTACTCGGTGGGGATCGTCATTCCGACCCACCCGCGGTCCGCCAGTCGCCGGGAAAACTCCGGATTCCACTCGGTCAGCCAGGTGTCCACACCGGGCATGAACACGCCCGCTTCCCTACTCTTCCGGAGGAACGTTCGGACCTCGTCCCGTAACCCGGCATTGTCGTCCGGATCGTCGACCGCCCGCGGTAACAGCCGTTTCGAATTCACGTCATTCTCCTTGGGAGCCAGTGTGCAGGTGGCAGCGGACAGGGCGGTCCGAAACGCTCACGCCCGGCCGGCGTCGAGAACTTCGCCGATCCGCTGCAGACCGCCCTGGTACATGCCACTGACCGCCTGCGCCAGCTCCGCACCGCCGGCCTCATCGTCGGCCTCGAACTGCGCTGTCCAGAGGATGTCGGAGCCTCCATCCGCCGCGGGCACAACCGCGAAGCGCGAGCTGAAGGCCTTCAACACCAGGGGACCGTCGATGTAGTCGTAGTCGTAGTAGTGGAGTGCGTCGAGGTGCTCGCTGATGCGTTCACGTGCCTGCCCCGCGCCACCCGCCAGCTCTGCATACCGGACGTCGCCGTCGATCCAGGACTTCTCCACAGCCGGGAGCCACTTCTCGATGTCACCCGGGGAGCCGCACAGCGCCCAGATGTCCTCCACCGTGTGGGTGTAGTGCGCGTTTTCCTTGATCGTCATCTGCACGCTCATGTCATTCTCCTCCTGTGCTACAACCGGTTTCGAATCAAACGTCATCGACCACCTGAGTCCGGCACCCGCTGGGTGTCGCTCCGTAAGCGATTCGGGGTCTGGCGTGTGGGCGGCGATGCGTTTAATATGACAAATATAATTAGATTTACTGGCTATGGCAAGGGTCATAGAGGAGCGTTCGGGCCGATTTTCCATTGATCGGGCACCGCACGCTCCCGACAGCGAAAGGATGACTTCATGGACCTGCGACTGAGCGGGAAAGTTGCGATCGTGACGGGCGCGAGCCGCGGATTGGGCAAGGCCGCCGCGGAAGCCCTGCTCGAGGAGGGTGCCTCCGTGCTCCTTGTCGCGCGATCTCGGGAACTCTTGGAAGAAGTTCACCAGAGGTATCCCGAGCGCACGGCTGTGCAACCGTGCGACATGCGTGACGTGGATGCGGTCGCCGCGCTCGCCGATGCCGCCGTCGAGGCCTTCGGTCGTCTTGACATCGTGGTGAACAACGCCGGCATCGCTCCGGCCGGCCGATTCGACGAACAACCGCAGAAATTGTGGGACGAGGTGTTCGACGTCAACGTCCGTGCGCCGGCCGTGCTGACCCGCGCGGCAGCGCAGTACCTCCTGTCCCAGGGGTCGGGCAAGATCATCAACGTGGCGAGCACGTCCGGGATCAAGGGGAAACCGACGTTGGTCGCCTACTCGTCGTCGAAGGGCGCCGTGCTGCAGTTCACCAAGGCGCTCGCCGGTGAATGGGCGAAGAAGGGCGTGCAGGTCAATGCCATCGCCCCCGGCGCCTTCTCCACGGACGCGCAGAGCGCCGTCACCGAGTCCTCGGACGTACTCGCGAAGCGACTGAAGAAGATCCCCGCCGGGCGTATGGGGGACCCCTCGGAGTTCGGTCCCCTGGTGGCCTACCTGGCGTCCCCGTTGTCCGATTTCGTCACCGGTTCGGTCGCCGTCATCGACGGCGGCGAAGTCAGCCGGCTCTGAGAGGGTTTCGCAATGATCATCGATGCACATACGCACATGTGGCCGGACGCGGTCGCTCGCAAGGCACTGGCCGGCTCGGTACCCGATCTCGAGCGCCGCGGTGACGGTACCGCGAACGGTCTCAAGGAATCGATGGCCGCAGCTGGCATCGACCGCTCGGTCTGCCTGGCTGTGGCCAACGACGGGGAGGCCGTCGACAAGGCAAACAAGTTCTCCGGATCGCTCGATCCCGCGTACTTCATCGGATTCGGGTCAGTGCACCCCGAGCTGTCGGTCGAGGAGAACATCGACAGCCTTCGCCGGCATGGACTGAAGGGAGTGAAGATTCATCCCTTCTTTCAGAAGTACGCGCTCGACGACCCACGCATGGACCGACTGTTCGACGCGATGCAGGGCGAGTTCGCCGTCATCATCCATATCGGTTCCATCTCCACTGCCAGCTCAGAGGGTGTCTGCAGTCCTGCGATGCTGGCAGAGCTGGTGCGCAAATTCCCCAGGCTCGACGTCATTGCCTGCCACTTCGGCGGCTACCGGCAGTTTCAGGCGGCGGTCGACGCGGTCGTCGGGCTGCCGGTTTACCTCGACACCTCGTGGCCACCGAGCCTTGCCGAGCTCAACCCGACCGACGTACGGAAGGTGATCGAGTCACACGGTCCCGAGCGAATCATCTTCGCCTCGGACTGGCCGATGGCAGATCAAGGGCGGGAGATTCAGGCAGTCCGGCAGCTGGGCCTGCCCGAAAGCGATGTCGATAACATCCTGGGGTTGAATCTTGCTCGGTTGCTGAATATTTCGAGCTGACCCGGTCGATCTCGATCGTTCGGTTCGAGCCCTACCGCCGGTACGAGGTGGGGCTCGGACCGTATCCGTCTGACGGGGCGGGTGAGTCGCCTCCACGTCGGCTGTGCGCAAGAGTTGGCCATGCACAACCGATTTTCTTTGACCGGTCGGCGGGAGCCAAAGTGGCGACTCAGCTGAGGGTTCCAACATCAAAACTCTTCGACAGGACCGCAGCCCTTGCGCAGATAATATGAATATGGTTACGTTATTTCAGTACGTGTTGTGCGTCACAGAACGAACTGTCCGAGCACGACTCAGAAGAGTCGGCCGGTCCTGATTTGGAGGTCATGGTGACAACCGCCACCGGTTTCGATCCGCTCGAATACCTGGTTCAGCAGAACCCTTACCCCTTCTACAAAGAACTGCGCCAGAACGCGCCGGTGCAGTACATCGAGTCGGTCGGTGCATGGGGAATCTTCCGGTATGCCGATGTGGAGAGCACCTTCAAGCATCCGGAAATCTATTCCGCCAAGGACTTCACCACCAACGCGTTCGGTGAGTTCGATCCCGTACCCGAAGTGAAGTCCATCATCGCCACGGACCCGCCGGAGCATTCACGCGTTCGCCGCCTGGCCAACGCCGGCTTCCGCCCGGGTGCGATCAAGTCCATGGAGCCGAAGGTCGACGCCGTGGTCAACCGTCTGCTCGACAACCTGGAGGACAAGCGTTCGGAATTCGATCTGGTGTCGGATTTCGCCGCCTACGTTCCGGTCAACGTCACAGCCGACCTGCTCGGTGTCGAGGACCCGGACGTGCGGGAGAACTTCAAGCGCTGGACGATGGATCTGTTGAAGTCGCCCAGCCGCGGAGTCCTCCCTCAGGACGAGCTCGACCAGATCCGCACGAGTGTCGCCGAGCTCCGCGCCTACTTCACCGAGCAGATCGAATACCGTCGAACCAATCCCGGGACCGACCTGGTCTCAGATCTTGTTCGCGCCGAGGAAGAAAGTCAGACTCTCACCGCTACCGAGATCCTGAGCCTGGTTGCGTTGATGCAGTTCGGTGGTTCCGAGACGCCGTCCCATCTGATCAGCTCGACGGTGTACAACCTGTTCACGCACCCCGACATCCTGGCCGAGGTGCGGCGCGACCCGAGTAGAGCCTTGGCAGCAGTGCAGGAAACTCTGCGTCAGAACTCGCCCGTGCAGATGGTCTTCCAGACCGCCGTGCGGGACGTCGAGGTCGCGGGGGTCACCATCCCGGCCGATTCCATGGTGTTCGCGTATATCGCGTCGGCCAACCACGACGACACGGTGTTTGACGAGCCGGAGCGGTTCATCCTCGACCGGCCCAACCTCAATAAGCATCTGTCCTTCGCCACCGGCGCCCACCACTGCATTGGTGCGCCGCTCGGCCGCATGATGTGCGCGAAGGCCGTCAGTGGGCTGCTGACACGCTTCCCTGATCTGCAGCCGCTCGAGTCGGATCCGCAGTGGATGCCGTCCTATTGGGTGCGGGGTCTGGCCGGGTACCGGTTCACCGCCTGAGTCGTCGGTCGCTGCAACAGCACTCCGAAGAGGAAGGAATTTCATGCGCGCTGCTCGACTGCCGTCCACCGGCTCCGATCTCGTCATCGAGGAAGTCCCGGACCCCACCCCGGGGCCGGGCCAGGTCGTGGTGAAGATCGCTGCGTCCGGGGTGTGCCACTCGGATGTCACCATCCAGAAAGCTGGACCCGGCATGCCCTCCGTGCCGTACTTTCCGTGGACGCTCGGACACGAAAACACCGGGCACGTGCGCGCGCTCGGTGACGGCGTGACCGGCTTCGAGGTGGGGGATGCGGTCGCGGTATGGCCAGGGTGGGGTGATGGCACCTGCCGGATCTGCAGGGCCGGCCATGAGCACATCTGCCCGAACGTCAGCTATGTCGGCGTCACCCAGCCCGGAGGATGGGCAGACTACCTGCTCGTTCCCGCCGCCCGGCACCTCGTTCCGCTGGGAGACCTGGATCCCGTGCAGGCGGCGCCGTTGACCGACGCCGGACTCACGGCCTATGGGGCGGTCTCCAAGGTCCTGGGCCGATTGACCGAATCCGATCGAAGCGTGGCCGTGATCGGCGCCGGAGGATTGGGTCAGTTCGCGATCAAGTACCTGTCGGCTCTGACGCCGGCACGAATTGTCGCCGTCGACGTCGACGCAGGCAAGCGTGAACACGCCCTCACGATCGGCGCCTCCATGGCGGTCGATTCCTCATCCGACGAGGCTGTCCGCCAGCTGTTGGACGTGTCCGGTGACGGCCTCGGTGTCGACGCGGTTATCGACTTCGTCGGAATCGACAGCACACTCGCCCTCGCCGCCGGCGTCATCGCCCCCTGCGGTGCCCTGATCCTCGTCGGGATCGGCGGGGGCACTCTGTCGTTTGGCTACACGAGTCCGAACCAGGAAGTGCAGGTGAGTACGAGTTCGCTCGGGTCACGCGCCGACCTGGCCGCGGTCATCAGCCTCTGGAAAGAACACGGAATCAACGCCGAAGCCACGCGTTACAGTCTTGACGACGTCAACCAGGCCCTCCAGGACCTTGCCGAGCACAAGATCGCGGAGCGAGGAGTCCTGGTCATGTAAGTCACCAGGCGGAGGCTTCCGTCCTTCGTCACCAGCGGCCCTGGTCCGATCTCGCGCAGAGACGGACCGGGGCCGTTGCGATTTCAACGCGAGTTGTCTGCCCGCCGAATCGTTCGGCAGCCGCACACAACCGGTCATCCGGAGGCAGTCACGAAACGACCCGGGCCGGTGTTCACCGGCCCGGGTCGCGTGTTATCTGAGATTGTTCGGCGGTGTTCGCCCGTCGTTCAGGTTCGCTGTCGACCACAGCGGACGACAGAATCGATCAGACGTAGAGCGCCACTTCCTCGCCCTCGACGTCGACCTTGTAGACGCGGGCCCGGAGCTTGAGCTGGGGTGCGACGACTGACTTGCCGTCGGACAGGTTGAATTCGAAGCCGTGCCAGGGGCACCGCACGATTTCGCCTTCCCGTCCCCAGTCGTAGACGTCGGGTGCGCTTTCGAGCATCATGCCGGTGGGGGCGTTGGTGCACAGTGGCGCACCTTTGTGGGGGCAGGCGTTGCGCATCGCGTGAAAGGCGCCGCCGACATTGAAGACGGCGATGTCCACGCCGTCGATGTCGACGACGCGGCGGGTGTCGTCAGGAAATTCGTCCAGTTTGCCGATCACGTGGCGTGTCATTGTGGTGCTCCAGTCGTGCGGTGAGGTCGTTCCCGTCGACGGGAACGGTGGGAGGTAGGTGGTCAGATTCTCTCGATCAACGTGGCGGTACCGAGTCCACCGCCACAGCACATCGTCACCAGTCCCCAGCGGGTGTCGGTGTTCTCCAACCGGTTGACGATCGTGGTCAGCAGCCGAGCCCCGGTGGCACCCAGGGGATGTCCGATCGCGATGGCTCCGCCCCAGGCATTGACGCGGTCCATGTCGGGCCGGAATTCGCGCTGCCATGCCAGCACCACCGATGCGAACGCTTCATTGATCTCGATCGCGTCGATGTCGTGGATGCTCAGATTGTTCCGGTCGAGGATTCGTGTGGTCGCCGGGATGGGGCCGGTCAACATGTCGACCGGGTCCACCCCGAGGACCACCTGGTCCACGACACGCGCACGAGGCCGGAGGCCGTGTTCCTGCGCGAACTGAGTGTTGGTGAGCAGGACGGCGGCGGCACCGTCGGAGATCTGGGACGAGTTGCCTGCCGTCACTTTTCCGTCGTCCGCGAAGACCGGTTTCAGTGCTGCGAGTGATTCGGTGGTGGCCCCTGCCCGGATGCCCTGGTCAGTGTCGATCTTGGTGCCGTTGACATCGATCGGGTGGATTTCCCGGGCGAGATGCCCGTCCCGGACGGCCGCGGCGGCGCGCTGGTGAGACCGGGCGGAGAATTCGTCCATTTCGGCACGACTGATCCGATAGCGGTCGGCCAGACGTTCGGCGGCCACGCCCTGGGAAACTAGGGGGTACCGAGAGTGCAGTTCCTCGGTGGACGCCAGGCCCCACTGTTCCTGGGATCCCTGGTGCACGCGGAAACCGTTGCGGCCCATGTGCTCGATCCCCGCGGCGATCACTGCTCGATCGATCCCGGCCGTGATGGACGACGCCGCGTAGTGCGCGGCCTGTTGACCGGACCCGCAGCGGATGTCCACCGTCGTCGCACCCGTCGTCGCCGGGAGACCCTTCTGCAACCACGCTGTTCGGGCAATGCCGGAGGACTGCTGTGCGATCTGGTTGGCACACCCGGTGATGACGTTGTCGACGACAGCCGGGTCGATTCCCAGACGGTGCAGGACGCCTTCGTAGCACTGCCCCAGCAGATCGGCGGGGTGGACGTCCCGCAGGACTCCCTTGTCGGCATGGCCACGGCCGACCGGGGACCGGACCGCATCGATGATGACGGCCTGATGCGCTGTGTCGCGGCTCATCGTCGCAGTCCTTCCTGCATCGTATCGCCGGCGAGGATGGTGCTCACGAGCGTCTTGGAGATACCGAGCCGGAGAATTTCCGAGGAACCCTCATAGATCCGCATCGGACGCGCCTGGCGGTAGAGTCGCTCGAGCTTGGAATCGCGAACCAGCCCGAAGCGGCCGGAAATCTGCACTGCACGGTCGGTGATACGACCGGCGGTCTCACTGGCGACCAGTTTCGCCATGGAGCTGAAGTGCAGGGATGCGGCCGGGTCGACCCGGGCCATATCGGCGGCCTTGTAGGTCAGCAGGCGGGCCGCTTCGAGTTCGGCCCAGGAGGCGCCGAGCATGTCGGCCACCGCGCCCAGTTTGGCCAGGGGACGCCCGAACTGCACGCGCGTCCCGGCGTGCCGGGCGGCCTCGTCCAAGGCGGCCTGGGCGAGACCGATCGATGCGCCGGCCACCGAGACCCGGAACACTGCGAGTGTGGCGAGCACATGCTCGAGTCCCTTGCCGATTTCACCGATGCGGTTGCCCTCGTGGACCTCGACATCGTCGAAGGCGAGCTCGGCCAGGATGTGGGGGGCGATGATGTCGGGTGTCGGGGTGAGGGTCAGACCGGACGCATCTGCCGGGACCAGGAACAAGCTCAGCCCCTGCCCCTCCTGTGCCAGAACGCAATAGAACCCTGCCGCGCCGCCGTTGGAAATGAAGGACTTGTTGCCGTTCAGCACCAATCGTTCACCATCTCGACGTACCTCGGTGACGATGTTCTTCAGGTCCGAACCGGCCTCCTGCTCGGTGAGACCGAGGCCGGCGAGCGCATCCCCGGAGGCAACCTTGGGCAGCCACTCGTCCCGGAGCGCGTCACTTCCCGCGCGCGCCAATCCGAAGCTCCCGATGCCCTGTAGTGCGAAGAGCGAATCCAGATGTGCCGAGGTTCCCATGAGGACTTCACGCACGATGCACACGGCCAGGGGGTCGACGGAGTCGAAACGCCCACCCCAGCGGGCCGGTACGGTCAACGTCCACAGGCCGCTGTCGGCGAGAATCTTCCGCATGCCCTCGTGCACGGTGCTCATCGCGTCGGCTTCGATGGCGAACGGTTCGGCGGCCGCCGCGACCGCGACCGCCTCGTCACGTATCGCGAGATACTTCTGGTCTAGATCGAAAGACATAGTTTTTCCTTGTCTGCCCGCCAACTATGGCGAGTACGTGTGGATCGTGATGCTCGCGTTGCTGTGCAACGACAGTCACAGATCCAACTTGAGGCAACTGCCCTTGGCGCGTGAGACGCAAATCATCATGCACTCGCCGCTCTCACGCTCGCTCTCGGTCAGCACGACGTCATGGTGTTCCGGGATGCCCTCGAGTACGACGACTTCACAGGTCCCACAGGTGCCCTCTTCGCAGGAGGCGTCGACCATGACACCAGCGTCGGTCAACACCTCGAGAATGCTCCGATCGGACGGCACGGTCAGCGTCATGCCGGACTGAGCAAGTTCCACCTCGATCGGTCGGGCGTTCGCCAGATCCGGCAGATCGGCGCGAAACCGTTCCACATGTAATGCATCTGCAGGCCAGGTCGATTCGCAGAAGCTTTCGATCGCGGCCAGCAGCGGTTCGGGCCCGCAGCTGTACACCGCGGCCCCGGGAGCGGGGTTCGCCAGTTCAGTGGCCAGGTCGAGTAGCCCGTGAGTGTCCTGCGGGTGAAATGTGACCTTGTCGCCGTACCGGGCCAGCTCGTCCCGGAAGGCCATCGTCTCGAGTGAGCGACCACCGTACAGCAGCGTCCACGGTGTACCCGACGTCTCCGCCGCTCGAATCATGGGCAGCATCGGAGTGATCCCGATACCGCCGGCCACGAATCGGTACGCGCTCGCAGGCTCGAGTGAGAAGTTGTTCCTCGGCCCCCGGCTCTTGACGCTGGTTCCTGTGGGCAGCTTGTCGTGGATGTAGTCGGAACCGCCCCGGCTGCTCGGCTCGCGCAGCACCGCAACAGTCCAGGTCTGCCGATCGGTCGGGTCCCCGCACAAGGAATACTGGCGGGACAACCCGTTGGCGAGATTCATCTCGACGTGTGCGCCGGGGGACCATGACGGAAGGAGTGCACCGTCATTCGCCCGAAGATCCAGCGCCACGATGTCTGGCGTCAGCATCCGTCGGCCGTGGACAATGAGGTCGAGGTCGACTTCGGAGTCGTTCGCAGTCAGCATGACATTCATGGCTGTGGTATCCCACTCAGTTGATGCGGTCACCGTAGAACTCCCGTGGATTGTCGAACATGATCCGGCGCTGGAGATCCTCCGGCAGACCGGCGAGGGCATTGGTGGGGTCGTTGTAGTTCCAGTGCGGGTAGTCGGAGCTGAACATCAGGACTTTCTCCGCGTTGATCATGTCCATCAGGGCAAGCAGGTGCTGCTTCTTGGGCGGCTCGACGAACGGCTGCGTCGTGAAACGCATGTTCTCGTTCAGGTACTCGCTGGGATGCCGCTTCACCCAGGGGATCTCGTCGCGCAGTCCGTACCAGTCGGCATCGAGCTTCCAGCTGAGCTCCGCGATCCATGCGATACCACCTTCGGCGATGACGACCTTCAGCTCGGGGAAACGCTCGAAGACGCCGTGGCAGAGCAGGCTCGCGGTGTTGGCCTGATGAATCTGACCCAGCAGTGCGTGCCACTCGATGTAGTAGGTCGGGGTGCCGGCCATCCGGGGAGCGCGGGCGTAGACGTTTTCGGTTCCGCTGGGGTGCACGCAAATGGGGAGCCCGTGGCGCTGTGCTGCCTCGTAGATCGGGTAGTAGTGCTTCTCGCCCATCAGGATGTCGTGCAGCGGCATGAAGATCTCGACGATGCCGGGCCGATCGGCCATCCGGTCGATCTCCTTGACGGCGAGTTCGGGGTCCTGGGGTGCGATGACGAGTCCGCCCCGGTACCTCTTGTCGAACTGGAGCCACCGCTCGCACATCCAATCGTTGTATGCCGACGCGATAGTGGCGGCGACCTGCGGATCGGGCATCGCTCCGATACCCAGCAGGTGTCCGGACAGCAGAATCGCCCGATCGATGCCGGCTCCGTCGAGTAGTTGCGCGGCAGTGAACGCCGGGTCGGTGGCCGGCGACATGCCGGGACGGGACGTGTCGCCACGCATACCGCCGGAAGAGTTGATGTAGAGGTAATCCAAAGGAAGGTGGAACTGAGACGCCACCGTGTGGCCGCCGCCCAGTCCGGCGCCGATGCGCTTCTGCCACGCCGTACTCATGTACGGCACCAGAGTCGCGAGCCCGTTCTCCATATAGGGATGGACGTCGGAGTCGATGATCGCCAACGACTGCTTCTTCTCGGTGGCCTGTCGTGCTGCATACGCAGTGGTCATGGGCACTTTCCTCGCTTAGGCGGTGGGTCGTTAAATAGTGCTATGTTATCTACCTTACAGACCGTCGATCGGGTTGTCGAGATCTGGGTCACAGCCGCTGGGTGGGTAGCCGGGGATTGCGTATCGCACCGGCACCGCTGCGTCGTTGACTTTTAAAACATATCTATGTTAAATATGTTAAAGTGTTACTTCCGTCACAGGGATGTACCTCATCTCACGCGAATCCGAGAGGTTCAGATGTCAACTACTGCCGCGACCACTAATGAGCTCGACGTCGCCGTTCCCGAACTCGACAAGGCGTTCATCGCCGGGGAGTGGGTAACGCCCACCGGTGCCGGGACTATCGACGTGGTCATGCCCTCGACCGAACAGGTCGTGGCCACGGTGCCTTCGCCTACCACGGCGGACGCCGACGCCGCCGTCGCGGCGGCGCGTGCGGCATTTGACCAGGGTCCCTGGCCGCGCATGACCGTCGAGGAGCGGGCGCGAATCTGCCGCACCTTCGCCGACGAGCTCGAAGCCCGGTTGGATGCGATGAATCGTGCCTGGATGTTCGAGTCGGGATACACCCGCGCGCACGGCGAGATGATCAACTCCGGTGCGGGCAGCGCGATCTGGGGACATGCGATCGACATCGCGCCTACCCTGCAATGGGAGGAGATCCGCAAGAACGCCACCAGTGAGGTGCTGGTCCAGCATCAGCCGATCGGCACGGTCCTGGCGATCCTGACCTACAACGGACCGGTGCCGCTGATGGGCATGAAAGTCATCCCGGCGCTGCTCGCCGGATGCCCCGTGGTCGTGAAGTTCGCGCCCGAATCGCAGCTGACCTCCCGGCTGATCATGGACGCCGCCAACGCCGCCGGGTTCCCCGTAGGGGTCATCAGCGGTCTCGCTGCGGAACTCGAGACCAGCAAGTACCTCGTTCAGCACCCCGGGATCGACATGGTCCACATGACCGGCGGTACCGCAGTGGCCAAGGAAGTGGTCCAGCAGACCTCACAGCGCCTGGCAAGGACCGCCCTCGAACTCGGCGGCAAGTCACCGGCGATCATCGCCGACGACGTCGACATCGACGAGGTGCTGGCTACCCTCGTGCCCGGCGCCACCGGCGGCTGTGGGCAGGTGTGCGTCGCACTGTCGCGAATTCTTGTCTCCCGCAGTCGTTACGATGAGGTGGTTACCAAGCTCGCCGAGGCGTTCGAGACCATCAAGGTCGGCGACCCCTTCGATCCGGACACCGATCTCGGTCCGCTGGCCAACAAGCGATCCGTCGAGCGGACCGAACGGATGCTGGCCAAGGCACTCGAACAGGGTGCGGTGGTTGCGGCCGGCGGCAAGAGGCCGGACGGTCTCGAACGCGGCTACTATTTCGCGCCGACTCTGCTGCGTGACGTCACCAGCGACATGGAGATCGCACAGGAAGAGGTCTTCGGCCCGATCACCGTCGTGATCGCCTACGATGACCTCGACGATGCGGTTCGGATCGCGAACGACACCCAGTTCGGACTAGCCGCGTCGGTCTATGCGCAGGACCGGGACAAGGCGCTCGAAATCGCCAAGCGCATCCGGTCGGGGGGAGTCGCGCTCAATCTTGCGGGTTGCTCGCTCACCGAGCCCTTCGGCGGAGTCAAGCAGTCCGGATGGGGCCGCGAATGCGGTGCCGAGGGAATCCTCGAATTCACCGAACTCAAGCAGATTCTGCTCAGCGGGGCCTACTCGGGATAGCGCCCCCACACCAAATAGAATGGTGGGGAAGAGTCGGTGGACTCATCCCCACCACTCTCTTCGGTGTGCCGTGGCCGGGATATCCGGCACACCTGCCGCCGGCAGAAAGCAACGCCCCCGCATGAAAAGACCGTATCCGGCCCGGGTGGGCGGATACGGTCTACTTGGGCCGGAGGAACGTCAGAGGCCGTAGAGTTCCCACGTCACCACCTGACGCAAGACGTTCGGGAACTTCTTCTCGAAGTACTTCGCCGTCTCGACCATGTGGCGTTGCATTGCCTCCCCCGCTTCGGTCGGCTGGCCCGCTGCGATCGACTGGTAGATCGCCTCGTGCACCGCGAGTACCGAACGACGAGCGGTCCTGGTGAACTGCACGCCCAGCGGCGCGCCGTCGAGAACCCAGTCGAGGGAGTTGGAAATGTACGTGATCAACGGGTTGTTGGCGCCGGTGGCCACGAGGGTGTGGAACTGGTGATTCTCGTGCAGGAACGTGGCCTCGTCGTCGATGTCGGCCCGCATGCTGGCCACCGACTCCCTCAGCGCGAGGACCGTCTGCTCGTCCCGGTGTGCCGCACACAGCGATGCGGCGATGGGCTCGATGTAACCCCGCAACTCGATGACAGAGCGAAACGTGGTCTCCGAGAACTGCATCAACAACGCCATGGTGCTCGCGAGATGGCGTGAATTGGGTGCAGCCACGACCGGCCCACCACCGCGCCCGGGACGGATCTCGATCACCCCGAGAAGCTCGAGGATTCGCAGTCCCTCCCGGAGCGTGCTTCGGCCAACACTGTGGGAGGCGCACATCTCCGTTTCCGTGGCCAGAGGATCACCGGGACGAAGCCCGCGAGTCCGAATGTCCTTGACGATCCGCTGGGCGATCACCTCCGAGCGTTTCGGTGGCATCCGCGGCTCATAGGCCTGCGGTGTCATGTCTTTCACGTTGATGCCATTGCCATTCGCTTCCAGCACCGATGCTCCTTGGGCCTTGGTGTCGCTGATGTAGCTGCGGGGGATCCGAGGGTCATTCCCTGCCATCTACAGCTGACCTATGCGTGCTACTGCGATAATTTCCCGGTTGGATACCTGTTCATGCGCATGGCGCGGCCGGTCAGCGGCCGGTCCAGACAGGGCGCCGTTTCTCGGCGAAGGCCGTCGCGCCTTCACGTGCGTCGGCGGAGTGACGAACCGGGTCGACAATGGCTTCTTGATCCTCGAATGCCTGATCGGTGGACCAGTTACCGGACTCGATAATTACCTTCTTCGACGCCTGCACGGCCAGCGGTCCGTTGCCGCTGATCTCCTCGGCGAGATCGAGCGCAGTAGCGAGGGCACGGCCCTGCGCTGCGATTCGGTTGACGAGGCCGTGTTCGGCGCACCACCGGGCGGTCAGACGCCGTCCGGTCAGGGCTGCCTCCATAGCGAGGTGATACGGGATGCGCGAGGGCAGCCGCAACAGGCCGCCGCCGGCGGCGGTGAGTCCGCGTTGCACCTCGGGGAGACCGAACACGGCGTCCTCGGCGGCCACGATGAGGTCGCATGACAAGGCGATCTCGAATCCTCCGCCGATGGCGGCACCCTCGACAGCGGCGATGATCGGCGTATCGGGCGGTATGCGCACCAGGCCGAATGGTCCACGCTTGTCGTCGACCGGGCGTTCGCCCGTCGCCCGGAAGGCTTTCAGGTCCATTCCCGCCGAGAAGTGGCCGCCCGCGCCGGTCAGTACGATGACACGGCAGTTCGGGTCGTCGTCGAGTGCGTCGAGGGCGCGACTGATCGCCTGAGCAGTGGCCAGGTCGACGGCGTTGCGGGCCGCGGGCCGGTTGATCGTGAGGACGGCGACTCCGTCCATCGGGTTGTCGATCATCAGCGATGCGGGCGCCTCGGTGGTGCTCATCGCGGCGCCATCCGGATGGCACCGTCGAGTCGAATCGTTTCACCGTTGATCATGGAATTCTCCATGATGTGGACGGCGAGTTCGCCGAATTCCGCCGGATCGCCGAGGCGGCTGGGGTGTGGGACGGACTGTCCGAGTTTGTCGCGCACGTTCTCGGGAAGCCGTGCGAGCAGCGGAGTGTCGAAGATGCCGGGTGCGATCGTGGCGACTCGGATCTGGTGCGTGGCGAGGTCTCGCGCGGCGACGATCGTCATGCCGACGACACCCGCCTTCGACGAAGCGTAGGGAATCTGACCGACCTGGCCCTCCCAGGCCGCGACCGATGCCGTCATCACGATCGCGCCGCGGTCGCCGTCGAGGGGTTCGTTGCTCACCATCCGGGCGGCACTGAGCCGCAGCACGTTATACGAGCCGATGAGATTGGTCTGGATGACTCCCGCATAGTTCCCGAGCGGGTTGGGTTGGCCTTCCTTGTCCAGGATGCGCATCGTATGACTACGTCCGGCGCAGTGCACCACCGCACGCAGGGGGCCGTGGGACTGCGCGGTGTCGAGCGCGGCCGACACCGATTCCTCGTCGGTGACGTCGGCGGGTGCGAAGCTGGCCCCGCCACCGAAGCTCGCGGCCACCTCCTCGCCGGCGGACGTGGGTAAGTCCAGGATGGTCACGTGCGCTCCCCGTTTCGCCAGTGCGCGCGCACTGGCCAAACCGAGGCCCGACGCGCCTCCGGTGACCAGCGCGGATGTCCCGTCAAGATTCATGAGATTCTCCTTCGTCTCGAAGCCCGGTCGACCCTGTTCGACAGAGTCAGAGACTTAACGTAGATAATATAAACATCATTAAGACCGGTAGTCGAGACCTCCATCGGTTCCGGGGCCGTTCGGGCCGGCCGCGCGACCTACAAGCGTGCGAAGGGAATCGGTTTCCGAGAGGCCTTCTCAGCCACGATTAAATATGTCTATGATAACACCACATATTGTTTCAGGTGCACGACGTGTACCGAACTGGCGAGGAGAAGTGACGTGGGCGAGACCCTGCTCGAGCGGGAGAAGGACCATCCCCAGGAAGTTGTCGCCGAACGCGACGGACGACGGATCATCATCATGGACTCCGCCCGCTGGGTCGACGGGCGGAACACCGACCGGGACGTCGTCCTGCCGGCGTCATACATCGGCGTCCTCCCCGCACGCATGTGCGCCATCCACCGACCCCGCGGCGTCATCGGGCACGACGCCTGCATCGGCAAGGACGGGGCCGGGATCGCCGGACTCTGGTACCTGGAGGCGCTGGGCATCCCCGCCGCCACCGCGGACGGGATGACCGTGGAAATGGGCAACGGACGCGACCTCTACGACAACGGCCTGATCTCCCATGTGAACTACCACGCCGAAAGCCTGGGCGTGGCAGTCGGGATGCCCGTTCGCGAAGCGGCCGAGCTCCTGCGCGACAAAGAGCTGACCGACACCGCCGTCGGGAACAAGATCAGGCGTGAGATCGTCGAGGAGCTTGCGGACGGCCGCCGGATCGTCGTCACCGACTCCATCGTGTGGGCTCTGCCGGAGGACGCCGGCCGCAGCGTCATGGTGACCGCGGGCCACACTGGCCGCAGTGGTGCCAAGTTCTTGCTCGAGGCCGACCCATGGGCCTTCATCTGCCACGACGGCGGCATGTCGAAGAACGAATCCGGCATCGTCGGACTGCGCACCGCCGAGGACGCCGGACTGGCCGGCGCCTGCATCGACGGGCGCACGGCGCCGATCGGCGACGCCTTCCGCGGCTACCACGAAGGGCTGATCAGCGCCTGCAACGGCCCCGCCCGCGACCGCGGCGTCACCATCGGTATGCCCGTCGCGGAAGCCGCTCACCGCCTGCTCATCGGCGGCAGGTGATGGACATGCACCTCGAGCGGCCACTGCCCACCCCGAGCGAATTGACGGCGCCGTTCTGGGCAGCAGCCCGCGAGCATCGCCTGATCCGTCCCGTCTGCGACGACTGCTCCCGCAGCTTCTTCACACCCCAGTTGATCTGCCCCCACTGCCTCGGCGAAAAGTGGAGCTACCAGACCAGCACCGGCCGCGGAAGCGTCTACAGCAGCACCATCGTTCACCGCCCGCCGTCCCCGGCAATCCCGGCGCCCTACGAGCTCGCGATTGTCGACATGGACGAGGGCTGGCAGTTGCTCACCAACATCGTCACCACGCGGGACGAGCCGACACCGATCGGTACCCGTGTCGAGGTGACCTGGACCGAGATCGACGAGAACTGGACCTTCCCCGCCTTCCACACCATCTACCCAGAGGACGCCCCGCGATGAACATCGGACTCGCCTTCAGTAGAAACGCCCGCCGGGACCCGCAGGCCCTCGCATGTTTCGCAGGCACCCAAGCCCGCACGTGGGCGCAGGTCAACGATCGGGCATGCCGCCTGGCGAATCTGCTCATCGACCGGTACGGGGTGGCCCGCGGCGACCGCGTCGCGGTGCTGGTCGCCAACCGGATGGAGGTGGTCGAACTCGTCGGTGGCTGCGCCAAGGCGGGCGCCGTCTACGTTGGACTGAATTTTCGGCTGGGTGAGCCGGAGTACGCCGACATCTTCACCAACTGCACCCCGAAAGTCATTCTCGCCGACGCGGAGTTGGCCCCGATGGCGCGGCGGCTCACCGACGGCACCGACGTCGTCGTGCTCGATATCGACGATCCGAGCCAGTACGACGAGCAGCTGAGCGCCTCGTCCCCCGCCGCACCACTCATCGAGCGGCAGGTGGGCCCCGGCGACGACTTCTGCATCGTCTACTCGAGCGGCACGACCGGTCGACCGAAGGGCATCCTCTTCAGCGTCGGCGCCACCCTGCAGCATGCCGCCGTGGCGGTCACCGAATACGAGCTGTCCGCGCAGACGCGGTGGATGATCGCCATTCCCCACAACTCCAGCATGCAGATCACCCTCGCCCCGCTCGCCCTCCTCGGCGGTGCGATCGGATTCGCGGACTCGCGGGGCTTCAAGCCCGCGCGGTTCGTCGACGACGTGCGAGCGAACGCGGTCACCCACACCTTCCTGGTGCCGACCATGCTGATCAGGCTCCTCGAATCCGAAATCGGCCCCGACGCGATCCCGACGCTGCAGACGATCGGGTACGGATCCGCCCCCATTGCCCCGGACCGCGTCGCCGCCCTGGTCGAGCGGTTCGGCCCGATTTTCGTGCAGTTGTACGGCATGGCGGAGATCGCCTCGATCGGCACCATGCTCCGCAAGACCGACCACGCCGCTGCCGCGGCCGGTCGCCCGGAACTGTTCACCACCTGCGGAAAGGAATCGATGGCGGTGATGGTGCGCCTGGCCGACGAGACCGGTGCCGACGTCCCACCGGGGGAGCGCGGCGAGATCGTGTTCGGCACGCCCTACACCATGGTCGGCTACTACCGCGAACCCGAGCGGACCTCGGAGGTGCTCGTCGACGGATGGATGCACTCCGGTGACATCGGGCAGTGGACATCCGACGGCTATCTGAAGATCGTGGGCAGGAAGAAGGACCTCATCATCCGCGGTGGATTCAACATCGCACCCACCGAGATCGAGAACGTGCTGACCCTGCACGAACAGGTACGTGAAGCAGCGGTCGTCGGCCTCGACGATCCCGAATGGGGTGAGGCGATCGCCGCGGTCGTCGTCGCGAGCGGGGCACAGGCACCATCGGCGGACGAACTCATGCAGTGGTGCCGACAGCAGGGGCTCCCGAGCATCAAAGTCCCCGAACGGATCGAAGTCTGGCAGGATCTGCCGCGCAACGCGGTCGGCAAGATCACGAAAGCCCAAGTGCGAGAGAAGCTGGCATCCCCGGCCGGTGTTGCATGAGCACCGGCCACCCGTTCCACGACATCGCCGTCGTCGGCGTGGGAATGACCCAGCAGGCCCGGCGACTCGAGATGAACTCGCTGACCGCCAGTGTGCACGCCGCCAAGGCGGCCCTCGCGGACGCCGGGATCGACCGCACCGAGGTCGACGGCATCTGTGCCCGCTGGCCCGGACCCGGCGGCACCGTCTTCCAACCCGGATCGGCGGACTGGGCGGGACTGCTGGGCATCCCGGTGCGCTGGATCGGTGACACCTACCCGCAGGGCGTGCCTGCAGTCCTCGACGCCGCCGCGGCGATTGCGACGGGCCAATGCCACACCGTGCTGATCACCGGCGGACAGGCGGGGGTGATGACCGCCGAAGCCGGCCGTGTCGCCTCCTACACGCGTCCGGCAAACGAGTTCGTCGAACCCTTCGGCTCGTTCACCACCGCACAGTTCGCGCTTGTGGCGCAGCGCTACCTGCACGAGTATCCGCATGCCCGCGAGCCGATGGCCGAAGTCGCCGCCACCATCCGCAACACCGGATCGGCCAACCCAGACGCCGTGATGGCCGGCCGCGGCCCGTACACCGCCGAGGAAGTCCTCGCCGCCCCGAAACTCGTCGATCCGTTCACCCGGCTGGAGGTATGCCTGGCCAACGAAGGCGCGGCCGCGCTGGTCGTGACCACGCTCGACCGGGCCCGGGACCTACCGTCGACGCCGGTGCGGATCCTCGGCGGCGGCGCCGAATGGATGCGCCAACAATATGTAGACCCACCCCGCTACGACGACGTGTGGATGATCGGCGCCGACGCCTCCCGCCGCGCCTACACCACCGCCGGCATCGAACCCCACGACCTCGACTTCGTCCAGTTGTACGACGTCAACTCCGCCGAGGTGCTCCGTCAGTACGAAGCCCTCGGCTTCTGCAAACAGGGCGACGGCGGACCGTTCGCCCTCGACACCGGAATCGGCATCGACGGGGGACTGCCCACCTGCACCGACGGCGGCGTCCTGTCCTTCAGTCACATCGGCTGGGGCGCACCGACACTGAAAATCATCGAGGCCGTCCGGCAAATCCGCGGCGACGGCGGCAACAGGCAGGTACCCGGCGCGCGAACCGGGTTGGTCGCGGGAGCCGGATCCGGCGCCCAGTACTACAACGTCCTCGTCCTCGGTGCCGCGGACTGACCGAAGACAGTGCGAACAGGCCCCTTGTGGTTCGCCGGCCGCCCACCCAGAACGAAGGAAACAGCATGGCAGAAATCGAATACGAAGTGGTCGACCACGTTGCCACCATCCGGCTCAACCGCCCAGAGCGGAAGAACGCCTTCACCTTGGAGATGATCGACACCTGGGCAAACGCCCTGACCGACGCCGAGCACGACCCCAATATCCGCGTCGTCGTCCTGACCGGGGCGGGCGGATCGTTCTGTTCCGGTGTCGACCTCGCGGTTCTCGACACCATCGAACCGACCCCCCTCGGCGCAAAGAACCTCCTGACCAAACACGTGCACAAGGTTGCCCACGCGGCTGAGGCGCTCAGCAAGCCCTACCTGGCCGCGATCTCCGGGGACGCGTTCGGTGCCGGGATGGACATGGCGCTGCTCACCGATATCCGCCTGGCGTCCGAATCGGCGCGGTTCTCCCAGGCATACATCCGGGTGGGTCTCGTTCCCGGCGACGGGGGATGCTACCTACTACCCCGGATCGTCGGCACCGCCACCGCCCTGCAGCTGATGTGGACCGGGAAGGTCGTCGGCGCGCAGGAAGCGTTCTCCCTCGGACTGGTCAGCTCCGTCCACCCCGACGACCAGTTGGATGAGGCGATACTCGCGTTGGCCACCGAGATAGCCCATCAGCCTCCGGTGGCGGTGCAGATGATCAAGCGCAGCGCGAAGCTGGGCGAGAAGCACGACCTGAGAACGGCTCTCGATCTCATTTCCTCACACCATGCCGTCGTCATGTCGACCGAGGATTCCCGCGAAGCCCGGCGCGCCCTGGCCGAGAAGCGGCCGGCGCACTTCGTCGGAAGCTGATCACTTCGCGCCGAAAGAAATTGAGGACAACGGGTACGGGCGGAGCAGTGCTCTGCCCGTACCCGTTTGTGTCAGGCGGAGACCGCTACCCAGCTGACCCGAAGGTTCCGGCTGCAAGGGTTGACAACCCGGCCCTTCCAAGTAAACATAATTATATTAACTGTAGTTATCTGGATCACAGTCACCCGTCGGGAATGCGGAAGACACCCTGAGCGTGGAACCCCACAGGAGGTTGGACATTGTCCGTCCAAGGCAGTCGTACTCACTCGAGTGCGGCTCGAACCGAGTCCCGCAAGAAACGCAAGGCACTGATCGCCGGATCGGTCGGCAACACCGTCGAATGGATCGACTGGGCGCTCTACAGTGCGCTCGCGCCGGTGTTCGCCACCCAGTTCTTCCCGCCCGCCGCACCTGGTGCGGGCCTGCTCGCGACGCTTGCCGTCTTCGCGGTCGGTTTCGTCATGCGCCCGGTCGGTGGTGCTGTCATCGGCGTCTTCACCGATCGCTACGGCCGCAAGAAGGGCCTGACGCTGACCATCGTGATGATGGCCGGCTGCGCCTTCGTGATCGCGTTGTGCCCGACCTACGAGCAGATCGGCGTGGCGGCACCGATCGTGCTCCTGCTGGCACGCCTGGTCCAGGGATTCTCTGCCGGAGGTGAATTCGGATCGTCCTCCGCACTACTCGTCGAATCCGCGACCGGAATGCGCCGCGCCTTCGCCGGTTCATGGCAACAGGTTTCGGCAGGACTGGGTGTCCTGATCGCTGCCGTGCTAGCCCTGGCATTGACGTCCGCGCTGGAACCGGACACCATGTCCTCCTGGGGTTGGCGGGCAGCCTTCATCGCGGGCGGACTCCTCGGGATGGTAGGTCTGTGGCTGCGTATCGGCCTCGATGAGACCGACAGCTTCCGCACCGCGCAAGAAGAGGACCGCATTCCGCGAAATCCCCTGACCGAAGTGTTCCGAAAGCACCCGCGTGCGGCACTCCGCGTGATCGGGATGGCAGCAGCCGGCGTGCTGATCTACTACATCTGGATCAACTACATGCCGGGCTACGTCAGCGCGGTGATCGGCACGATGACACTGCAGACCGCACTCGTGGCGAACACAATCGCGCTGGCCTACTTCCTGTGCCTCCTTCCCTTCGTCGGCATCATCGCCGACCGCATCGGGCGCAAACCGGTGATGTTGACCTTCGCAGTCGGCTTCCTGGTATTCGCATATCCGGCGTTCCGTCTGCTCGAGACCGGCGGCTTCTGGACACTGTTCGCCGTCGAGATCGTGGGCGTCACGCTGTTGGCCGGTTACGCCGGGCTCATCGCGACGGTCATGGCCGAACAGTTCCCCGCCGAAGTGCGCACCACCGGAATCGGTTTCCCCTACGCCATCGCGGTTGCCGTGTTCGGCGGAACGGCCCCCTACGCCACCACATGGTTGGCCACCAACGGTCTGCAGGACTGGGTGTGGCTCTATGTCGCGGCGGCGGCACTGGTGGGCGTAATCGTGTACGCGCGGATGCCGGAAACCCGGGACCGCGTCCTGACATAGACCGAGGCCGCCCGGCAACCGGTCCGGGCAGTCCCCGCCGCACAGCCCTGATGAGGCAGATGCACGAGCACGACCCTCACCCGAGTGAAAGGATCACCATGACACACACCCCAGAAGTGAACCCGTTCAAACGAGACATGTTCACCGACTTCGATTTCGAAGACCCCGAGTTCAATGAACGTTTCGAAGAAGTGCTTAACGAAATGGCCGCCAAATGCCCGGTTGCGCACAGCAGCACCGGGCATGGATACAAGGTGATCAATACCTACAAGGATGTGAAAAAGGCCGCACAGGACTGGCGCACCTTCAGTTCTGCGAAAGGATACGCGGTCAACCGTCCCGAAGGAACGCCCACGATCCTGCCCGAAGAATCGGATCCTCCGTACCACGACAAGTGGCGCAAAGTACTCAACCCCTTCTTCTCACCGGCGGCCGTCGCCGACTTCGAGAACCAGATCCGGACGATCGCGAATGAGCTGATCGACAACTTCGATGCGAAGGGCTCCTGCAACTTCGTCAGCGACTTCTCCGCCCACCTGCCGGGCATGGTGTTCTTCCGGTGCGTGATGGGCGTGCCCGAGGCGGACCTCCCCGAACTCTTCGAAGGAATCGACAAAGGGACCTTCGGCCCTGTAGAGCAACGGCCTCAGTACTTCGTGAAGGTGCGGGACTACCTCGCTACCTACATGGAACAGCGCAGCAAAGAAGCTCCTCGGGGTGATGTGGTCGACATCGTCAACGCCGGCGTCACAACGGAAGACGGAGAGCCCGCGCCGTGGGAGGACAAGGTCGCAATCGTCTTGGATCTCGTGTTCGGAGGACTAGCGACCACCACCCACGCGATGACGGCCGCGGTGAACTACCTCGCCCAGCATGACGACGTGCGAAAAGAACTGTGCGACAACCCCGGCCTTATCCCACAGGCCGTCGAGGAATTCGTTCGACTGTTCGCTCCCGTGGTGGCACCCGCACGGTACGTCACCCAGGACACAATTCTCGGCGACCTCCAGCTCAAACAGGGTGACTGGATCGCCCTCAACTATGCGGCGGTGTCGCGCGACCCCGCCACCACAGACGATCCCACTACCCTGAACATTCATCGCAAGGCAGTGGTGCACTCGGCCTTCGGCATGGGTCCGCATCGCTGCCTCGGATCCCACCTCGCCCGGCTTGAACTCAAGGTCACACTCGAAGAGTTCCTCCGCCGCATCCCGAACTTCCACATCACCGATGGAACGACGGCCAAGACAGAAACGGGCCAACTCAGGACGACGACATCGCTGGAAATCACCTTCGATGTCGATCAAGAAACGAAAGGCTGACGACCATGAAGTTGAGGATCGACGGAGGATTGTGCACAGGACACGGCCGGTGTTACTCCATCGCCCCGGACGTGTACACCCCCGACGACGACGGATTTTCAGACAACCGAGACGTCGAACGGGAGGTGCTGCCCGAACACGAGGAATCGGCACGCATCGGCGCCCAGAGTTGTCCCGAGGGAGCCATCATGCTGAGTGAAGACTGACCCTGTACCAACCCGAAACGAACCAGTGCAGGTTGCGGCATCGTAGCCCTCCATGGGTCCATAACCTGCACTGGTGTTCGTCAGCAGATGTCAACGGACATTCGTTCCCGCCCACTGACGGACACGAAACCTGCCCATAGGCGGACACGTTTCTGCCCACTGGCGGACATCCGTTTCTGCCCACTGGCGGACACGAAACTGCCCACGGTGTTGTGTTGTGGTCAGGTGAGTGGGTCGACGCCGGTGCCGGCGAGGGCTTGGCTCATCCGGATCGATTTACCGCTGGTCTGACACAGGTGGGCGTGGTGCATGAGCCGATCGACGGTGGCGGTGGCCAGAGTCTTGGGCATCAGCTCGTCGAATCCGGCCGGATGAAGATTCGACGACAGCGCCAGGGCGCGTTTCTCATAGGCGGCGTCGACCAGCCGGTAGAGGCCCTCGGCGGCGTCGGCGGCCACCGGCAACAGGCCGATGTCATCAATGACCACGAGATCGGCGCGCAGCAGCTTGGTCAGGGCACCCGAGACCGAGTCGTCGGCGCGGTGCCGGCGGATCAGCGCGCCGAGGTCTTCGAGGGTGAACCACAACACCTTCCGTCCTCGTTCGACGGCGTGCTGGCCGAGGGCCTCGAGGAAGAATGTCTTCCCGGTTCCCGAGGGTCCGCAGACCACGAGGTTCTCGCGCCGCTCGATCCATTCCAGGGTGCGTAGCGCCTGCTGGGTCGGGGCCGGGATGGACGACAGTTCCGGTTTCCAGGCGTCGAAGGTCTTGCCGGTGGGAAACGCGGCGGCGGCGCGGCGGGTGGCCAGTGCCGAGCGTTCCCGGCCGGCGGCCTCCTCGGTGAGCAGCGCCTTGAGGACCTCGGCGGGTTCCCACCGTTGGGCGCGGGCGGTGGCCAGCACGTCGGGAGCGGCGCGGCGGATGTGCGGCAGCCGCAGCCGGTGCAGCAGGGTTTCCAGGTCGGTCGGCAGCGGCGGCGCCGCCGGTGGTGCGGTGGTCACGAGGGTCTCCTTCGGGTGCCGGTTGAATCGGACGGTGAACTCGATTAGTCTGCGGTGCAGAGTTTTTCGCGTCAGCGTGGGCGGTGTTCCTAGAGTTCGGTGGCACCGTCGACGGGAACCTCGCCACCGAGGGCGGCCCAGCCGCTGGTGCCCTGGGCCAGGGACCGGGATTCGTCGGCCCGGTGGGTGCGATCCGAGGCGGCGCCGGCGGGGTGGGCGTCGAGGATCGCCATGAGGTCGCCCTCGGCGAAGCGGCCGTAGGCGGCGGCGTGCCCGAGCGCCCAGTCGACCCGGCCGGCGCCGAGCAGTTTCGCCAGCGACACCGCGTGGTCCATCTTTACGCGGATCTTCCCGGTGCCGGCCTCGGCGGCCTCACACAACCACAGCCGGGCACCGGCACCGATGTCGCAGAAGGCGCGTTCGGCGTCGGTTCGCGGGATCGGCTGACGGTCGAGGATCCCGGCCGGGGGCGGCGGGAAGTGCTCGTCGCAGATCTGCGGGGAGCCGGGGCGGGCCCGCCGGTGCCGGGCGACCTCGACCGGGCCGGTGTCGCCGTGGTGGACGAAGATGATCCGCTCACCGGCACCGGCGCCGTGTGCGCGGACGAACACCGTCTGCCCGCGCAGGGTGTGCGGCACCGAGTACTGGCCGTTCTCGAACGCGACCATCGGGGTGTTGTCCGGGACGATGCGGGTCACTCCCCAGGTGACGGTGTGTGCGGCGGCGGGAACCGGATGCAGGTGGAGGCGTTCTTCGGCGAGCATCTCGGCCGGGATGCGGCGGGTGGTGCGGTGGGTGCGGGTGTTGACCTGCTCGCAGAACTGCGTGCAGGCGGCCTCGAGGTCCTCGAAACTGTCGTACTCGGCGGCGAGGTTGTGGTCGGTGGGCACCAGGTCGGCCTTGGCCAGCTTGACGGTGTTCTCCACCCCGCCCTTGGTGGCCGGGTCCGCGGGCAGGCAGGTCTTGACGACCAGGCCGTAGAACCGGGCGAAGGAGACCACACCCGGGTTGCGGACGGCGACCGAGGCGATGTGTTCGGTGGTGACCATCTTCTCGTTGTCGGTGAGCAGATACGTCGGGACACCACCGATCCGCCGGAAGGTCCGGTCCAGGCCCGCGTAGACGGACGGGGCGGTGCGGTCGCGCAACGGGATCACCACCCGGTGCCGGCACCAGGCCAGCCACGCGCACAGCAGCACCGTCTTGGTGCCGTCGACGACCGGGCCGTCACCGAAGTCGTACTGCAACCAGAGGCCGGGTTCGGTGACCCACGGCCTGTGCACCCTGGTGTGGCCGAGCCGGTAGGCGCGTTTGATCCGGGCGACGGCGCGGCGGGTGGTGCGTTCGGTGCCGGTGAATCCGAGGGCCAGCAGCTTGTCGTGGGCGATGTCGGCGCGGACTCGGCCCTTCGAATGTTCGACCCATTCTTCGATTTTCGGTAGATATTCGTCGATCAGCATCGGTCTCTTCTCCCGCGGTGGGGTCGGCGCATCGGCGGTGTCGCGTTCGGCGACGAGGCGGGCGACGGTGTGATGGGAGCACCCCGCCAGTGCGGCGGCGGCACGGTAGGACTTCGTCAGGTCGTAGGCAGCAAGAATTTCCATGACTTCCTTGGCAGACTTCACGGTGGCCTCTCCTCGGTGGCTCGCATTTTCGGCGTGGTAGCACCGTCGAGCGAACCCGAGGAGAGGCCCCGATCCGGGGAGGCGATCGGGAAGAAAATCGAACGTGCCGTATCAGGCGGACAGACCCGGGTGGGCAGTTTCGTGTCCGCCAGTGGGCAGAAACCCGTGTCCGCCAGTGGGCAGTTTCACGTCCGCCTGTGGGCGTTTTCGTGTCCGCCTATGGGCAGTTTTTCATGTCCGCCGACAAGCAGATCCGGCGACACGGGATCTTTCGAGTAAACAGGCCTCCAGCGCTAATTCGATCACTTCACGGCAGCCCAACAGTCCAGAGGAGATGAAACTATGCGAGCTATCCAATACCTCGGTGTGAACCAGGTCGAGCACACCGAGGTCGGAAGTCCCCCGATCACTCCCGGGCACGTTTTGCTACGCGTTGCCGCCGCGGGCATCTGCCAAACCGACATCCATCTATCCGCGCAGCCTCCGAGTAGATGATTCCCACCGGGGTCGTCCTGGTCGCGAGATCGCCGGACATGTCGTCGAACGTGCCGACGGCGTGGACACCCCGTCGCTCGGCGACCTCGTCGTTGTACACCCTGTCTGGTCCTGCGACCGATGCCGGCAGTGTATCGCTGGCCGGGAGAATACTTGCCTGAACACGGGTGGACGGATGTACCCCGCTGCCACGCCGGGAATCTCCATCGACGGGGGATTGGCCGAACTTGTCTCGGTTCCGGCTTCTGCCCTCGTTCCCCCCGCCGGCCTCGACCCCGCACTGGCGGCGGTCCTCCCGGACGCTAGCCTCGTTCCCTATCACTCCATCAACGCAGTGAAAGACACACTGCGCCCAGGTTCAACCGCTGTGGTCATCGGAATGGGCGGTCAGTTCGCTGTCGAGCTGCTCAGGGCCCTCACGGGCGTTCGGATCATTGCGCTCGACGTCAAGGAAGCGGCACTGGCTGCGGTTCGCCATAAGGTCGATTACACCTTCGTATCCGGTTCCTCCGACGTGGCCGAGCAGGTGATGGAGGCCGCCGGTGATTACGGCGCCGATTTCGTCCTCGATCTTGTGGGTAGCTCCGCAACTTTGCAGCTTGCCGGTGCGGTGGTTGCACCGTACGGCGCGATCCGCGTTCCCGGCCTGACGGAGTCTTCAAGTTCGAAACCTCCCAGCTATCTACCTCGTTGCCGTGGGGAGCGTCGATCACTCGCCCGTATGGCGGGACATACCAGGACCTGCATGACCTCGTCGCGCTAGCCCAGACCGGCCAGATCAATATCAACCTCGTTCGGTACAACTTCGACGAGGCACTGAGAGCCTTCAACGACCTCGAAGCCGGCAAGATCAGTGGCCGGGCGGTCGTTGTGATGGACTGAGACGAGCCGCTCGGTGAACAGCAGCGCGCCAATCCGTATGTCGGCGTTCTCGTCGTCGAGTTTGTACGCGTTGTCAACGGCACCCGAATATTGACCGCCTTACGGCAGGCGGTTTCAATGGCGAATTCGAATAGTTGTCGCACGACTTCCGATTCATGGTGTCACGCCCTCGGCGTGAACCGCTGCCGGTGTGCGCCATTCGGAGTTCTTTGCGTGGCCCGGGTTCAGACCTGGAATTGCCGAAGCAATCCGTTCGTGGGGCACTTCCCTGCACGTGCTGGGGAGTCGCGTTCGTGCCACGCATCAAGGCGAGGATGAGCAAGAAAGGCGTCGTCCGACGAATGGATGACCGAACAGATCGTGCCGTTCCACCTCCGTACTCGGGTCCCAGGTCATGGTCCAACCGGAATCGTCTGGGATCTATCCAAATAGTGCACTCAGCCGCGGCGAAGGGCTCGGCGCGGTGCCCGCCGGGCAGATGCCGGTGCCGGACGTAGCGGCTGCGCCGCTCCACGACGATCAAGTCTTCTCCGCATTCTACAGTCCTGCTGCGTTTTTCGGCCAACTCGGGGCGAGCATCGATCGACTGGGACTCGGTGACGAAACGAATCCGACGCTTGTCCGCCCGGTGCCGCCGTCGGCGTGATTGAATAGCTGGTCAAACTGTTGATATCAGGTGAGGTCAACAGTCATCCTGAATGCACCACGTTCCCGATCGAACCGCATCAGGAGCTCGCCATGACCACCACCGAGCTCCCCTACCAACGCCATTCGGCTCTGCCGCTACTCGGGTCGGACTCGCTGACGTGGCATCGCTTCGGTCTGGCGAACCGCGCTGCTCATATCGTGGTCAGGCACGCTGCAGGTGATGCATCCCGTCATCGATGCCGCCCTCGTGCAGCACTCGGCCGTCTTCGGCAACGCGATGGCCCGGCTGGCCCGTTCCGCGGGGCCCATCATCCGCGCGCTCTACGATCCGACCGGCGCAGAGCTCAGATGGTCCGGGACATGCACAAGGACATCGAGGGCACGACGGACGCGGGCCGGCGGTACCACGCGCTAACACCGGACCGTACTCCCGGGCGCACGCCACGTTCCTGGCCACCCAGTACGGGGTTGCCGAGTACTTCCGTGAACCTCCAGCCGGTGGTGTCGCTCGAAGTTACGGGCAGCTGGCCGCTGCCGTGCAAGCGTGCGGCCGCAAACCTCAGCCGAGAGCCCTTGACCTGATGATCGCCGCCACCGCGCGCGCGAACAGCGCCCGACTCCTCACCCGCAACGTGGGCGATCTTCGCGGCATCGAACACCTGCTGGATGTCGCCACACTCTGAGGTCAGGTGCGGCGCAGCCCGTCGAACGTCAGCTCGACGACGGCGTCCGCCAGGTCGGCGACCGTCCCGCCGGTGCGCGGACGGTACCACTCGATCAGCGAGTTGACCGTGCCGAACACGAGCCGGCTGGTGAGCGCGGGATCGATGCCTGGCCGCAGGTCTCCCTCTTCCGCCGCCGCGACGACGAGATCGCTGACGAACGCGTCGAACTCGCGGCGGCGGGCGAGCGCGCGACGCTCCACCGCGGTGTTGCCGCGAACGCGCAGCAGGAGCGTCACGTAGGGAAGCTCGGCGGCGAGGACCTCGACGCTGCGGCGGACGAGGTATTCGAGACGGTCGATGTACCTGCCGCTTGTGGCCTTCTCCTCGGTGGTGACCGCGAAGAGGGCGTTGAGCGCCCGCGACAGTGCCAGTTCGAGGAGCTCCGACTTCCCGGACACGTGGTGATAGATCGACGACTTCGTGATTCCCAGGCGCTGGGCCAGCACCTCCATGCTGGTGCCGTCGTAACCCTTGTCGTTGAAGACCTTGACAGCGACGGCGAGCAGCGAGTCGAGGTCGTAGCCGGGACGTCCGGGCGATCCGGTCTTCCGTGCGGGGCGTGCCGTAGTCATGCGCGCAATCCTTCCAGGTGCAGAACTCCGCCGCATCGGTGAGCCGTTATCCACGGTAGCCAACCGAAGGTTCGGTTGAGGTGAGAATACCGCGACGGACGCGTCGGCGGTGAACCACGTGCCGGCCTCGACCAGGTAGGGCACGCACGCACGAGGGCGAGGATCCGCCTGCTCCGGGGACGTCGACCCGGGCACGTCGAAACGGATGATGGTGGTGTTCGGGTCCAGTTCAGCCAGCAAGAACGACTACAATTGACCTCACGGGTCAGGAGACTTGACTGTTCGGGACAGGGTGAGGATGCAGTATCTGGTGCGGAACGCCGTGCTCAACGGCTATGTCGATCTCATGCTGACACTGGGGCAGGACCCTCTCCCGGTGATGCGCTCGGTCGGGATCGATCCGGCCGCGCTCGGTTCCGGTGACGGGTGGCTGTCCGTCGACTCGGTGTCGCGGCTGTTCGAGTTGTCCGCCGCCGAAACCCGGTGCGAGGATTTCGGGCTTCGGCTGGCGGCGGCCCGAGGGATGTCCAACCTCGGTCCGGTGGGGTTGATCGCGCGAGAGGAACCGGACGTGCGCAGCGCCTTGGGCATGGTTCTGCGGCATGTCAATCTGCACAACGAGGCGCTGCGCGCCCGGCTGGTCGAAGCGAACGGGCTGGCCACCGTGCAGGTCGACACTGCCCCGGGTGTCACGTTCGGTCGGCAGGGCATCGAGATCGCCGTCGCCTCGGTCTGCCGGATCCTGCGGGAGTTGCTCCACGACGACTGGGAGCCGCTGACGGTGTGTTTCGTGCACGACGCCCCGGCGGTCCTCGGCACACACCACCGTATCCTCGGCTCCCGAATCCAGTTCGGGCACACACTCAACGGGATCGTCGTCTACGCGCGCGACCTCGATGCCGACAACGCGATGTCCGACCCTTTGCTGCGGCCGTACACCCGGCAGTACCTGGAGGCCCTCGTCCCGCCTGAGGACACGACCACCGTTGATCGCGTCCGAACGATGATCGAGTCGCTCCTGCCGACCGAGAGGTGCTCGGCCGCGTATGTCGCCCGCAGCCTCGGCATGGATCGGCGAACGCTGCACCGGCACCTCGCCCGGTCGGACGAGACGTTCTCGTCGCTGGTCGATTCGGTGCGGATCGACCTGGCGCAACGCTATGTCGCCCGCCAGACCCGATCCTTGACCGACATCTCCGGTGAACTCGGTTTCTCCGCGCTCAGTTCGTTCTCGCGATGGTTCAAAGACCGCTTCGGGTGCAGCCCGAAAGCATGGAAGGCAGCGCAGGATTCGACGTCTCCCGCGGTCGGCACCCTCATCCCCCGACTTCCGGCGGACTAGCAGCTCGCAGAGCTCCGGGCTCAAAGCGTGCTCACCGAGAAACGAGTTCACCGCCGAGAAGCCAAGACCCTGGCGTCGTAGACCTATCCACGGCGGGGCCGTACAAGGTCGCCGCGGTCGACACACCTCGACGAGTGACTATTGCGGCTGCGGTGCTTCTACCCGGCACATCCAGGCGTCGTTCAGCGGGCGCCTCGACGATGTTTTGCTGATGGAAGACGAGGATCAGGGGGACAGGGTGTGGGCAGCGATATCCTGAGGACACACCTCGAGAGGTGAGTACGCACGGTTTCGACCGTGAAGATGTCGCGGACCGGATGAATTGCTGGGTGGCCGATGGCCGGAAATGATGATCGACTCCCAACGCAGCACCGCGTGGACTCAGCGGTCGCTGCGGAGCTGACAGCGGCGGGGTTCGAGGATGCCGAGGAGATCGGGCGTGGTGGTTTCGGTGTCGTTTACCGGTGCGTTCAGGCCGAGTTGGGCCGGTTGGTGGCGGTGAAGGTTCTCACCCGCGACCTGGACGAGATGAACCGGGCTCGGTTCTTCCGGGAACAGCGGGCTGTGGGCCGGTTGAGCGGGCACCCGAACATTGTCACCGTCCTGCAGGTCGGCGCGACCGAGGCCAGTCGGCCGTACATTGCGATGCAGTACCACCCGCGGGACTCGCTGGAGGCGCGGATCCGCCGGCACGGCCCGCTCCCGCTGGACGAGACGCTGCAGCTGGGGGTGAAAATAGCAGGTGTGGTGCAGACCGCGCACCAACTCGGGATCGTGCACCGCGATATCAAGCCGACGAACATTCTGCTCACCGACTACGACGGACCGGCGCTGAGCGACTTCGGTATCGCGCACATCTCCCGCAGCATCGGGACCGGCACCGGATCCCCGGCGTACATCGCCCCGGAGGTGCTCCGGGGCGATCCACCGAGCCCGGCGTCGGACATCTACGGGCTCGGTGCCGTCTTGTTCAGCGCCCTGACCGGGCCCGCCGCCGCCGAGCGCCCAAGCGGCGAACAGGAGCAGGCCCCGCTCCTGCGGATCACCACCGAGCCGGTACCGGGCCTGGGCGAACACGGCATCGACAACGACGTGTCGGCGGCGATCGGACGCGCAATGGCCGCAAACCCGCTGGACCGGCCCTCGGCTGCGGAACTCGGTGACCAATTACGGCGGATCCAGCTCGGCAACGGCTTCCCCGTCGACGAGATGGCCCTGCATGCCGAACCAGGCGCACAGCAAGACCCCTCGGTTCCCCCAGCCTCATCCGCACGCGTCGCGGTGGGGCAGCGCCCGCCGACCTCGCCTGCCATTCGGGGCGCCGCCGGGAATCTGCCGGTCGAGCTGACCAGTTTTGTCGGACGGCGGGGGGAACTCGCCGATGCCAAGGCATTGCTGTCGGTCTCGCATCTGGTGACACTGACCGGGATCGGCGGTGTCGGTAAGACGCGGCTGGCGGTGAGGGCGGCAGACAGCGTGCACCGAGCGTTCGGCGACGGTGTGTGGCTGGTGGAGTTGGGCGAGCTGTCCGACGGGTCGTTGCTGACCGATGTGGTGGCCGCGGCGCTCGGGTTGCGTGACCGGTCGGCGACCCCGTTGCAGGAGGTCCTGCAGTTCCTCGCCGCCCGGGAGTTGCTGCTGGTCCTCGACAACTGCGAGCAGGTCGTGGACGCCGTGGCCGAACTGACCGGAACACTGCTACAAGCCTGCCCGGGCCTGCGGATTCTCACGACCAGCCGCGAACCCCTCGGGATCGGTGGGGAGGCGGTGCTGCGCGTACCGCCGCTGACGGTGCCCGACCCGGATCGGCAGTCGTCGTTGTCCGGACTGCCCAGCTACGACGCGGTGGCGTTGTTCGCCGACCGCGCCGCTACCGCCGTCCCGGGGTTCGAGCTGACCGAGGACAACCAGACCGCGGTGGCCGGGATCTGCCACCGCGTGGACGGGCTGCCGCTGCCGATCGAGTTGGCGGCGGCCCGGCTGCGGGCCATGTCGCCGGAGCAGATCCTGGACCGGCTCACCGACCGGTACGCGCTGCTGACGCGCGGCAGCCGGGTCGCACCGTCCCGGCAACAAACTCTGCGGCTGTGTGTCGACTGGAGCTACGACCTGTGCACACCGGGGGAGCAACGGATGTGGTCGAGGCTGTCGGTGTTCGCCGGCAGCTTCGAACTCGATGCCGCCGAACAGATTTGTGGTCGCGACCTGGTTCCGGAGGAGCTCCTCGACACGGTGACCTCACTGGTGGACAAGTCGATCCTGATCCGGGAAGAACACGGCACAGTGGTCCGGTTCCGGATGCTCGAGACACTGCGCGACTACGGGCGCGAGAAGCTGCAGCAGAGCGGTGAATATCTGCAACTGCTTGGGCGGCACTGGGATTGGTACCAGCAGTTGGCGCTCACGGCGGAGACCGAGTGGATCAGTTCGCGGCAGCTGGACTGGATCGCCCGGCTCGGGCGGGAGGAATCGAATCTGCGGGAGGTGCTCGAGTTCTGCACGACGGACAATCCCGAGACCGGGCTGCGCATCGCCGCCGCCCTGTTCCCGTTCTGGCTCTCCCAGGGCTGGTTCGGCGAGGGACGGCACCACCTCGACCGCCTCCTGGCCCACGATCCCGGGCGACCGACCGTCGAGAGGGTCAAGGCGCTGTACGCCGACAGCGTGCTCGCCGCAATGCAGAAAGACTTCGAGAACGGGACCGCACTGGTCGAGGAGGGGCGCACGCTCGCCGAACAGTCGACCGACCCACTGATCCACGCCCTGGTCGCTTACTCCGATGGCACACTCGCACTCCTGCGCGGCGACCCTCGGCGTGCACCCTCGCACCTGGAACACGCCCTCGAAACATTCGCCACCTGGACGGGCCACCCACTGCACGTCGGGGCGCTATACATGCTCGGCGTGGCCCGCGACCTCCTCGACGAAATCGACCAGGCCATCGATTGCTACGAGCAGGTGCTCACCATCACCACAGCACGCGGTGAATCGATGTATCGCGCGTACACGCTGGCGGCCATGGGCATTGCCGTGTGGCAACAGGGCGACGCAGTGCGGGCCGCTCGGCTGCTCGAGCAGTCGCTGCGGCTGGCCCGCCAGGTGAACAATCCCCGCACCGTCGCCACCTGCCTCGACGCACTGGGCTGGATCGCCGCCGACGAGCACGACGCACACCGTGCCACCGTCTTGGTGGCGGCCGCCGAGGAGCTGGGGCACTCTATCGGCAGTGTCGGGGTCGTGTTCCCCACCCTGCGCACCTACCACGAACAGTGCGAGCGATCGAGTCGCCGGGCACTCGGCGAGCGAGGACTCGAGGCGGCGCGCCGCGAGGGCAAACGCCTGGGCCTCGACGCAGCCATCACCTTCGCCCTCGGCGAGCGCGCCCCGGCCCCTCCGGCCCCTCCTGCCTCGGCGACCGGGACCTCGGCGAAAGCGACCAAGCGGGAGCGGCAGGTCGCCGACCTGATCGCCGAGGGACTGACCAACAAGGCGATCGCGGCCCGACTCGTGATCTCACCCCGCACTGCACAAGGCCACGTGGAGCACCTCCTGGCCAAACTCGGCTTCACCTCCCGCGCTCAGATCGCCGCCTGGGTAGCGGAGCAGGCGGGAAGCGAGCACTGACAGGCGGATTTCTTTGGGCGTCATCGCGGGCCTGCTGCTGTGGTTTTTCTGTTATCTGCCGGCGGGTTTTGCGGTGGCAGCACTACGGGGACGTTCCGCAGCACCAGCCGTTGTGGTGGTGGCGTGCGGACTGATGACGGTTCCCTGGCGCGCCGCCCGCCAGTTCGCCCTGCCGTTGGTGTGCGCGTTCGTGCCGGTGGTGGCGTTGGTGGCGTGGATTTTCATGTCGATGGAGCTGTTCTTCACTCCGGACTGAACATGCCGGGTGTGTTCGGCCCGTGCCGCACCTGTGTTCGTTGGTTCCCAGGGGTATTCGGACGAAGAAGACGACGATCGTCACCAGCGCTGCGGCGAGGTAGACGATATCCCAGCACCCGTTGAGGTCGACGAACACCGCCAACCTCAGCGCAGCAAAAACGAGTACGGCACTCAACCACCTCTATCACCCGGACTTCTTCTGCGCCTGCGAGATCAGGCGGACCGTCCGTCAGATGACCACGCCGCCGTTGGGGCTGATGACTTGGCCCACCAGGTAGTGAGAGTCCCCGGCGAGGTAGACGGCGAGAGAGGCGTACTCTTCCGGGCGCCCGAGACGGCCGAGCGGGATGATCTGGTACAGGCTATTTTTCTGCTGATCGGTCGCTCGGGCGAGATACTCCTCGAACGATGGTGTCATCACTGCCCCGCAGGCGATCGCGTTGACACAGATGTTGGCACCGGCGACATCGAGTGCCACGGTCTTGGTGAAGCTGGCGACCGCCGCCTTGCTCGCGGAGTATCCCGGGCTGTGGGTGCTGGCTGCGGAAACGCCGGCGATCGACGCGATGTTGATGATCCGGCCGTACTGCTGCGCCTGCATGAACTTCAACGCTTCGCGCGTGCAGTAGAAGGTTCCGTGGACGTTGACATCCCACCACTTGAGCCAGTCCTCGTCGGTGAGGTCGCTGGTGATACCGAGGGACCGCCGCGGCGTAGGCGTGGTCAGGTGTGCGTATTGCCGGTTGCGCCGCTCTTCCTCGGCACGGGAGTTCGGTACCCGAGCCGCGTTGTTGACCAGGATGTGTACGGAGCCGAACCGGGCTGCGGTTCGGGCGAACATCTCTCGAACCGCTGCACTGTCGGAGACGTCGCAGCTCACGGGCAGGCACTGCCGGCCGCGTGCTTCGATTTCTCCCGCCACGTCGGCCAACTTGTCCTCCTGGATATCGCACGCGACGATGTCCGCACCTTCCTCGGCCATCGCCACCGCGATGGTTCTCCCCAGCCCTTGGGCCGCCCCCGTCACCACCCCCACCTTGCCTTGCAGCTTCATCTCGATTTCCTCTCGTCCATGGCCGGCTCTCGTAAATCCTCGAAGCCGGAAGACCCTGCCGCGCCGCGGCACTCAATCGTTTCTCAGCTGGCCGCCTGACGGCGTTCGTGCGCGGCCATCTCCTCGACGAGTATCGGGACGCCGAGGTTGCAGGAGTGGATTCCTACGACGGTGCACAGTTTGAGCACCTCGAGGATCTCCTGGGGTGTCACCCCCATGTCCAGGGCGGCCTGGATGTGGCGTCTGGTGCCCGGCGCGTACATGTGGGTGGCGGCGGCGTCGACGGCGATGCACAGCAGTTGGATGACCTTCCGCGAGAGAACTCCACTCCGGTACGGCTGCATCGCCATCTTCATGTAGAGCTCGGTCCACTCCGGGTCCATCTCATTGAGCCCATCCCAGAGGGGATTCCAGCCGCCGCCGGCCTTCATCGCCTCCACCACGGGATAGCTGTTTTCATTCTGGGTCATCATTCCTCCGAAACGGTGGGGTGGTGCGGGATCAGTGGGCAGCCTCAACGCGGACGAGTTCGCGCTTGAGGATCTTTCCGGTCGCTGTCATCGGTAGCGCCGCGACGAATTCGATTCGGCGCGGGTATTTGTAGCTGGCCATCTGTGCCTTCGACCAGGTGATCAGCTCGTCCTCTGTCACCTGCGCCGAGGGCGCGAGGATGACGAATGCCTTGACCTCCTCGCCGTGCCGCTCGTCGGGCAGTCCGACCACCGCTGCCAGCGAGACGGACGCGTGGGTCATCAGCACCTCCTCGATCTCGCGGGGGTAGACATTGAACCCGCCGCGCACGATCAGGTCCTTCGCACGGTCAACGATGTAGTAGAAGCCGTCCTCGTCGACGCGGGCCAGGTCCCCGGTGCGGAACCAGCCGTTGTCGATCACCTCGTTGGTCGCGTCGGGCCGGTTGTAGTAGCCCTTCATCACGTTGTGCCCGCGCAGCGCGATCTCGCCCACTTGGCCTTCGCCGGAGATCGTGTTCCAGTTCTGGTCCACCAGCCGCGCCTCGACGCCCCAGACCGGGCATCCGATCGAGCCGGGGCGGGGGTCTTGTTCCGGGTCGCTGAACAGCGCCAGCGGGGACGTCTCGGACAGCCCGTAGCCCTCGAGGATCTGCACGCCGAACTTGGTCTTGAACTGAGTGAGTATCTCCACCGGCAGCGCGGCGCCGCCGGAGATCGCCTTGCGCATGTTCCGCGAGATCTTGTCGACGTCCGCGTCGGCGTTGCGGCCTTCGAGCGCGCCGAGCAGTGCCCAGTACATAGTGGGCACGCCGGCGAAAACCGTGACGTTCTCCCGCTCCATGACGGCGAGTGCGGCAGCGGCTTCGAACCGCGGGATGAGCACCAGGGTCGAGCCCACACAGAGCGCGGAGTTCATGCTGATGGTCTGGCCGAAGGAGTGGAACAGGGGGAGCGTGACCAGACAGACATCGAGTTGCGTTGGCGTGCTGTCTAATAGACGGTTTGCCGAAAGCGCGTTGAGCACCATGTTGGAGTGGGTGAGCTCCGCGCCCTTCGGCTGTCCGGTGGTGCCACTTGTGTAGAGGATCACCGCGGTGTCGGTGGGCTGTCGCACCACCGTCTCGAATTCACCGGACATCCCTGCGATGGCCTGGGCGGCTGTCTCGACGCCGGCGATCGGAGAGGGCGCGTGCGGGTCCGCGGTGAGCAGGAACATGTCCGTGCAACCGTGGGCGTCGCGGAAGCCGTCGTGGCCGTATTCGCCAATCGGCAGGTCGGGGCCGCCCTCGAAGCAGAAGTAGGCCCTCGCCTGGGAATCGTTGAGGTGGTAGGCGACCTCGCGGCCCTTGAGCAAGATGTTGAGCGGCACCACGACAGCGCCCGCCTTGAGGATCCCGTAATACACCGTGGGAAACTCGATGAGGTTCGGGCAGGACAGCGCGACCTTGTCGCCCGGCTTGACGCCGCGGGCCACGAGCAGGTTCGCGATCTTATTGGCTTGGCGATTCAGCTCTGCATAGGACTGGCGCTGTTCGCGGAGTACGAGTGCATCGCGGTCCGGGTATCGCCGGACCGAATCTTCCAGCAAAACAGACAAATTGAGCATCAGGCCCACTTTCAAGACTCGAATCGGGGGTCACGCGATCGCGGCGGCGGTGGCGGCACGGACTTGGGTCTGGGTCACGCCGGGAGCGCATTCGCGCAGAACGAGACCTGTGTCGGTGACGTCGATGACAGCGAGGTTGGTGATGATGCGGTGTACCACGCCTGCCCCGGTCAGCGGTAAAGTGCAGGCCGGCACGATCTTCGGCGCGCCGGATTTGTCGGTGTGCTCCATGAGTACGATCACTCTGGCGGCGCCGTGGACCAGGTCCATGGCACCACCCATGCCCTTGACCATCTTTCCCGGGACCATCCAGTTCGCCAGGTCGCCGGTGGTGGAGACCTGCATGCCGCCGAGTACCGCGACGTCGATACGGCCGCCGCGGATCATCCCGAAGCTGGTCGCGGAATCGAAGAATGAGGCGCCGGGGTTGACGGTCACCGCCTCCTTGCCGGCGTTGATCAGGTCCGCGTCGACCTGGTCCTCCGTGGGATAGGCGCCCGTTCCGAGGATGCCGTTCTCGCTGTGCAGGGTGACCGTCACACCGGCCGGCAGGTAGTTCGGGATCAGCGTAGGCAACCCGATGCCCAGGTTCACGTACTGTCCCTCGGACAGTTCCAGCGCCGCCCGAGCGGCCATCTCATCGCGCGTCCAGCCGACGACCTCGGGGGTCGCCGGGTCGACAATCGTGGTCATCTCAGGCGGTCCTTCTGCCGTTGGCGGTGGTTACGATGCGTTTTTCGATGTGTTTTTCCTGCGGCCCGGTCTGCACGATCCGGTCGACGAAGATTCCCGGCAGGTGCACGTGGTGCGGATCGAGCTGACCGGGCGCGACGAGTCTCTCGACCTGCGCAATGCACACCTTGGCGGCCATCGCCGCGAGAGGGTTGAAGTTCATCGCGGCCTTGCTGAAGACGAGGTTGCCCGCGGTGTCGCCGACGAGCGCGTGCACCAGCGCATAGTCCGCCTTGATGGACTCCTCGAGCAGATACTGCCGGCCCGCGAACTCGCGGACCTCCTTCGGCGGCGATGCGAGCGCAACGGATCCGTCAGCGTGATAGCGCCAGGGCAGGCCGCCGTCCGAGACCGGGGTGCCCACGCCCGCGGGGGTGAAGAAGGCCGGGATCCCGGCGCCGCCGGCGCGCAGTTTCTCTGCGAGGGTGCCTTGTGGGGTCAGCTCCACCTCGAGCTCTCCGGAGAGATACTGCCGGGCGAAGTCCTTGTTGTCTCCGACATAGGATGCCGTTACACGGCGGATCTTTCTTCCCCCCAATAGGATTCCCAGACCGACGCCTTCCACTCCGCAATTGTTGGTGAACACCTCGAAGTTGGTGGCTCCGGCCGCGTCGATGGCCTTGATCAGCGCGTCGGGAATGCCGCATGCGCCGAATCCGCCGACCGCCAGGGACGCTCCGTCTTCGATGTCTGCGACCGCGGCGGAGGCTGTGCCGAATACCTTGCTCATGAGGTGGCTACCTTCCGAACCTCGAGCAGCTCCTCGATGAGCTCCTCCGCGTGTGGCCAATTCCCGTATCCGGAGGCCGGATTCAGGTGTCCCACCTCACCGAGGTCGATCAGTCGGCCGCCCCAGGACTCCGCCATGCCGGCCACTCTGCGGCGGCTGGCCAGCGGATCGTTCGTGCTGGCCGCGACGATGCTCGGGAAGGGCAGCTTACGGCGGGGGATGGGTAGCCAGCCGTTGCTGTCGAGGTCCTCCAGTGTCGGATACCCTTCGGGGGGCTGCTGTTCCAGGTCGGGGGGCGTCGCCAGCAGGGCGCCGAGAATCGGCCGGGTCGTCTGCTGAGCCCAGTGCACTGCGATCATGACGCCGGCGCTGTGGGCGACGAGCACGATCGGACCGTCGATGTCCTGGATGACGGCGTCGAGGGCCGCTGTGCGCGCGCTCACACTGAGCTTGGTGTTCTCGAGAGGAGGCACTATTCGGACCCGGTCGAGCTTGTTCGCCAGCAAGGTCTGCCAGTGCTCGTCGACGTGGTCCCGGAGTCCGGGCACGATCACGACTGTGGGGGATGAGGGGTCGGTGGGGACAGGGTTGGCCATTGCGGTCTCCGGAGTTAGTTGGTGATGTTCGAGACGCCGCCCGGCCGCAGCTGCTGGAGCTTGCGTAGGCCGGCGGGGAAGAGGCGTCGTCCCAGTAGCAGTGCCAAGGCCGCGAGGATGTATGCCAGCGGCGAGAGCCTGAGTGCGTCGAGCAGGCCCAGGTGGTCCGCCAGGATCCCGATGACGAAGGGGCCCAGGGCCAGGCCGAGAAGACTGTTCGCGATAGTGGCCACACCCATCGCGGAGGCGCGGAGGGTGGTGTGCGTGAGGTTGGCGACCATCGCGGCGGCAGGGCCGGAGGAGCCCGCCGAGAAGAAAGCGCCGATGCCGATCAGGACCAGCTGGACGGGGCCGTTGCTCATGCTGAACCCAAGCCCCAGACAGCCCATCGCGATGACGCAGTAGATGATCGCCGAGGTCCACTTCGTGGCCGGGGTCTCGCGGCTGACCCGGTCGGTGATGACACCGCAGACCACCATGCCGCTGCCGATGAGCAACACGAAGACGGACGCGACCACTCCGGCCTTGTCTGGGGCCAGGCCGTAGTACCGGTTGAAGAAACTCGGCATCCAGGCCAGCAGGACCGCTGCCGGGAACATCTGCAGTCCGCTGCCCACGTAGGTCCACACGACTGCGGGGTTGGTGAACAGGCTGGAGAGGGGGGCGCGGTAACCGTCGGGCCTGTGTGGGTCGCCGATCGCGGTCGGCGGGCCCTCGATGGCATATCGGGCCAGCTTGCCCTCGGACACCAGGGCGCGGAACAGCGCCACCAGGATCAGGCCGAAGATCGCCATGGCGGCGAAGGACCAGCGCCAGCCGAATTGGACCGCGATGAACCCGCCGATCGCGACGCCGATCACCGAACCGAACGATCCGCCGGACATGAATGCGCCGGCGAGGGCCGCGTGGACGCGGGGCGCGAAGACGGTGAGCGCTACGGCGATACCGACACTGCCATAGGCCGCCTCGCCCACGCCGACGAGGAAGCGGGCGCCGAGCATCTGCTCGTAGCTGGTGGCGATCGCGCACAGCAGCGTCGCGACGCTCCACAGCACGGCCATCAGGACCAGGCTCCGGACCCGGCCCCAGCGATCCGCCAAGATCGAGAGAGGAAAGGTCAGCAAGCCCACCATCAACGCAACGATGCTGTTCAGGGAGGCGAGGTGCGAGTCGGACAGGTCCCACTCGGCCTTCAGAATTGGGAAGACGGCGCTGAGCACCTGGCGCGACATGTAGTCCGACAGCAGTAGGCCGAAGGTCAATGCCAAGACCACCCAGGGGAAGATCCGTCGCTTCCGGCTGGGTGTGCGAGTTGGGGTGTCGACCTCGACAGGTTGATCTTGCAGCACCATGGCCTACTTCCTTGGGGTTGTTTCGAGAAGTTCGAGATTGTGTCGAAAGCGCGGGGCCGATCGGCTGGTCCTTCGGACCGGGAGCGCGTTGGGGGCACGGGCAATCACCATGCCCCCAACGTCTGGTGATGTGGTGCTACGCGTTCTGGTGCTGGGCGTAGTGGGTGAATCCGACCTGCCCCGGCCGGCGATTCGGCGCGTAACCGGCCTGCGCCAGAGTCTCGTCCGCATCCGCGTAGCTCTCACCGATCCGGTAGATCTCGCGGGCCTCCTTGGCGGTGGCCACGTCCCGGCCGAGCTCACCGGCAACCCGCACCAACTGGCGCACCTGTTCCGCCGAAGTGATCTTGCCGCCCCGCGGCGCCCACAGATTGTCCTCGTTGCCGCACCGGGTGTGCAGGCCCATCGCGATCGCCATCGTGTTCACCGGCAGCACGCTGCGCATCAACGTCTCGAGCGTGAGCGAGGCGCCGTCCGGGACTCGGCGGATGAACTCCATCATGTTGTACGGGTTCGGCCCGTCCAGCCCGCCGCCGATCGCCACCCACGTGATGTTGAGCGGGCCCGTGTAGAAGCCCCGCCGAATCAACCGCTCCACGGTCTCGAGCTGCGGAATGCTCCCAAGCTGGAAGTGCGGCTGAATACCCGCGGCCTGCAGACGGCGCAGATGCTCCTCCACCCAGGTCGGGCCGGCCGGGACAGTCATCTCCCGGTAGGTCTCGACCAGTTCCGGACGCTCCAACGACGTTCCCCGCGTGTCGTTCTCGGTCATCAACTCCATGATGTTCATCTGGCCGGTATTGATCGCGATCGTCACCTGGTCCGGCGCCGGATCGAGCTCGGCCAGCATGTGACGGGTGTCATCGCTGAGCCACTTCGCCTCCGCACCCTCGCCCTCGGGGGCGAAGGAGATCGAGCCGCCGATCTGCAGGATCATCTCCGGCACGGCCTCGCGCAGCCGGCCCAGCAGCTCGTTGAACTTCGACAGCCGCTTGGAGCCTTTCCCGTCGAGCTCGCGGACGTGGATGTGCAGCACGGTCGCGCCGGCCTCGAAGCAGTCCACAGCCTGCTGGACATGCTCGTCCATCGACAACGGCAGGTCCTCGGGGAAGTCGTCGACCTCCCACTCCGGGCCGTACGGCGCGACAGTGATAACGAGCTTGTCCTGGTTCTCCGGGAACAGGGCATCATCGTGAAAATGCATGAAGAACTCCGATCGAGAGGGGTGAGGGTTGGCACGGGCCGGCTGGATGCCACCGGTGACGTCTTCCAGCGGAGATCGGAGCGGCCCACTCATGCTCGATCTCCGGCGACCTGCCCGGCCCACACCACTTGAGGTGATGGATGTCACGATAGCTGGCGCAAGACAGTGATTTTTGACTAACGGGGACAGAAAACTTGACCATTTGGGGTGGCTGGTAGGCGTGTCAACCGATATCGCCGAGGTCGTGTCGTTCCTCGCAGGCCCGGCGTGCTGGGGCAGCGGCCAGGTCGTCTTCGCCAACGGCGGGATCTGAATCAGGCGCCCGTGGCCTGGGTCCGACCCTCCTTGCGGGCCTTCGCCAGCCCGCGCCGGGCCAGAAAGCCGTTGGCGAGGAGCAGGAGGGTTTTGTTGGGCGGCGCCGCGAACCCGGCCTGGGTATGGGGTGCATACAGCGCCTCGGTGCCCGTGACCTCGATCCAGCCGGTGTTCTGACGCGACTCGAGGCCGACGAGCTCGGCGCGATAGGCGTGGGCGAGCAGCCCTGCGCGGCGGCCGCCCTGCGGCACTCCGGCGGGCACCGTCAGACGCACGCCCTCGCTGCTGGCAGAGCTCACGTCGACCGGTACGACGGACGGGTAGCCGTCCACCTGACGGTAGGCGAGCAGCCGGTGCGACAGCTTCGCCGCGCGCTCCCCGGTCTTGGTCGCATCCACGCGGGGGCCGGTGCCCTTCTTCGGCGGGGTCTGGGGTTCCGCGTCGACGGCGGGTAGCGGTGCGCCGAACACCTCGGGCGGGTCGGTCAGGTGCAGGTCGGGCCAGGCGACTACTCGTCTTACCGTCACGGTCACCGGTACCCGGTCGGCGTAGTACGCGCTGAGCCACCGGTCCCAGAACACGCCGCGGCGTGGCTCGCCCGTGTAGGGGGTCGAGCGCCGGCCGATGTCTTCGAGCAGTTCCGGGTCGGGGGTGGGGTCGAACGTCGCGTCTCCCTGCACGAGCACGTAGCGCTGATTGGTGGAGTCGCCGACCCCGTGCTCGCGGGCGTGGTAGGCGAGCGCGACCCGGGGCTCGCCGGTGATGCGTTCGAGCTTGCGGCCGAACCCCAGTGAGGTGGTGAAACCGACCGTTCCCCGCTCGCGGTCGCGCAGCCCGAGGGGCGCCACCGCTGTCACCACGGCCCCGCCTGCGGGCGTGCTGTACGCGAACCCGCAGGTCAGATCGCCGCCGATGACGTCATCGACCTCGTCCGACCAGGTGACCGGCATGAGTCGAGCCTACTCAGCCGATGCGGCACCGGGCCAGTGCTCGGGGGTTGACGACACCCCGGAGTGAATATAGCTTCACTTGAAGTGAGTAGTCACTCACAAATAGTGATCGTGTATTCAACACGGCATCGAGGAGCATCCATGGACCTGAAACTGACCGCGGAGCAGAAGGAGTTCCGGCAGCTGGCCCGCGACTTCTTGAACAAGGAGGTCGTCCCACACCGCGCTGCGTGGGACCGCGCCGAATCGGTCGACACCGCGATCGTCGAGAAGCTCGCCGATATCGGCTTCTTCGGCATGACCATTCCGGAGGAGTACGGCGGCCTCGGCGGCGACTACATCACGTACTGCCTCGGCATGGAGGAACTCGGCCGGGCGGACTCCGCGGTCCGGGGCATCGTGTCGGTGTCGATGGGGCTCGTGGGCAAAGTGATCCTGTCGCACGGCACCGAGGATCAGAAGCACGAATGGCTTCCCCGCATCGCGTCCGGTGAGGCGCTCGCCTGTTTCGGGCTCACCGAGCCGGACAACGGTTCCGACCCCGGCAACCTGAAGACCAGGGCGGTACGCAGCGGCGACGACTACGTCATCAACGGTTCCAAGATCTTCATCACCAACGGCACGTGGGCGAAGCTGTGCCTGGTGTTCGCGCGGACCGGAGGTCCGGGGCCCAAAGGGGTTTCGGCCCTTCTGGTTCCGACGGACACCCCGGGATTCGACTCGCGCGAGATCCACGGAAAGCTGGGACTGCGTGGGCAGGCGACGGCCGAGTTGTCGTTGACGGACGTGCGCGTGCCCGCCAGTTGCCTGCTCGGATCCGAGGGGCAGGGTTTCTCCATTGCCATGCACTCGCTGGACAAGGGTCGCGTCTCGGTGGGCGCGGGTTGCGTCGGAATCATCCAGGGCTGCCTCGAGGCCGCTGTCGACTACTCCCGCGAGCGCACGCAGTTCGACCGTCCGCTCGCCTCGTTCCAACTCGTGCAGGACCTGATCGCCGACATGTCCGTCGACGCCGACGCGGGGAGGCTGCTCACCTGGCGGGCGGCCGACCTGATCGAGCGCGGTGAACCGTTCGGGACGGCAGCGTCCAAGGCGAAATACTTCTGCAGCGAGGCCGCGGTTCGCGCCGCCAACAACGCAATTCAGATCTTCGGGGGGTACGGGTACGTCGACGAGTATCCCGTCGCCAAGTACATGCGTGACGCGCGGGTGATGACGCTCTACGAGGGCACCAGTCAGATCCAGAAGCTGCTGATCGGCCGGGCGGAGACCGGGGTCAGCGCTTTCCTCTAGCGCCACCGAGCGTCGAGTGACCCTTGACACACAGTCAGGTGTGAATGTACGTTCATTTACACCGAATAGCTATTCATACTTCATGAACACGCCCTCATTGCGCAGTCCCTGAGAGGAATCACCGTGACCGACTACGAAGACATCACCTACGAGGTCGACGGCCCGGCTGCCGTCGTGACGATCAACCGCCCCGCGCGCTACAACGCCTTTCGTGGCAAGACCGTCGAGGAGCTGATCAAGGCCTTCCGCTCGGCGTGGGCCGACGACGCGGTGCAGGCGATCATCCTCACCGGTGCGGGGGAGAAGGCGTTCTGCACCGGCGGCGACGTCAAGCAGCGCGCGGAGACCGGCGACTACGGCCCGACCGAGAGCGGAATGTTCGAGATCGGCAACCTGCACAAGCTGATCCGCGACGTCCCCAAGCCCGTCATCGCGGCGGTGAACGGCATCGCGGTCGGCGGGGGACATGTGCTCCACGTGCTCTGCGACCTCACCATCGCGTCCGAGACCGCGAAGTTCGGCCAGGCAGGTCCCCGCGTCGGCTCCTTCGACGCAGGCTTCGGGTCCGCCTTCCTGGCGCGAGTCGTCGGCGAGAAACGCGCCCGGGAGATCTGGTACCTCTGCCGCCAGTACGACGCCGTCACCGCCGAACGCTGGGGCCTGGTCAACTGGGTGGTCCCCGCCGACCGACTGCTCGACGAGGCCAAGGCCGTCGCCGCGGAGATCGCCGAGAAGAGCCCCACCACCTTGCGTTTCCTGAAGCAGTCGTTCAACGCCGACACCGATCACCAGGCCGGACTGAGCAACCTCGCAATGTCTGCGCTGGACCTGTTCACGCACTCGCCCGAGGGTCTCGAGGGTGCGGCGGCGTTCGCGGAGAAGCGCAAGCCCGATTTCACCAAGTACGTGAACGCCTGAGTCCGACAGCACGGGAAGTGGGAAAAACCATGAGCAACACCATCGCAGTGGTCACCGGCGCAGGATCCGGCATCGGCCGGGCCATCGCCCTCGCGCTCGCCGAGCAGGGCGACACGGTGGTCGTCGCCGACCTCGACCTGCAGGCCGCGGAGAAGACGGCAGCCGAACGGCCCGACCGGCTCTTTCCGATGACTGTCGACGTCGCCGACCGGGCGCAGGTCGACGCCCTGCGCGACCGGGTGAGGGCCGAGGTCGGCGTCGCGAACGTCCTCGTCAACGCGGCGGGATGGGACCGCACCGACCAGTTCCTCAACGCCACGACCGAATTCGCCGAGAAGGTCGTCGCCATCAACTACCTCGGGCCCGTCCACATGTGCAGTGCGTTCCTTCCCGGCATGGTGGAGGCGGGTAACGGTGGGCGCGTCATCAATCTCGCGAGCGATGCAGGCCGTGTCGGCAGTGCGGGGGAGAGCATCTACGCCGGTGCGAAGGGCGGCGTGATCGCGCTGTCGAAGTCGCTCGCCCGGGAGATGGCCCGGTACGGGATCAACGTCAACTGCGTGTGCCCCGGCCCGACCGACACCCCGCTGTTCCAGGCGCAGGCGGAGAAGCTCAAAGAGGCTCTGGTGAAGGCCATTCCGTTCCGGCGGCTCGCCCGCCCGGAGGAAGTGGCGGCGCCGGTCCTGTTCTTCGCGTCCGAATCCGCATCGTTCATCACGGGCCAGGTGATCAGCGTCAGCGGTGGCCTCACCATGGCCGGCTGACCGGCACCGGGACGGAGGACTCATCATGACGTACACATACGATGCTCACGCCTATCGTCAGTACTTCGAGCACGATTTCACCTATCTGAACGGCTTCCGGCGCAACACCCACCGGTATGCCGATCGACTCGCGATGCAGTCCCCGTCGACCGGGGAGAGCTGGACGTACGCCGAACTCGGCGATCGCGTCGACCGGCTCGCCACCGGGCTTGCCCGCGCCGGCGTCGCTCCGGGCGATGTCGTGGCCTACCAGTTGTTCAACGGTTCCGAATTCGCCCAGCTGTACCTGGCCGGGCAGGCCTGCGGCGCGGTCGGAGCGCCGATGAACTTCCGGCTCGCGTCCGGGGAGACGGCGGTCATCCTCGACGCGAACCGCCCCACGGTGTTCGTCTACGACACCGAGATCGGCGAGATGGTGCGGGATGCCTTGTCGCGCTCCACACACAAGCCCGCTCTCGTCGTTGCCGTCGGACCCGGAGAACCACTGCCGGGAAACGGTTTCGAGGTGATTCGCTTCGACGAACTCGTGGCCGAGTCGGCCTCACCGCCGGACGTGAGTCGCACGGTGTGGGACGAAACCACACGGCTGTTCACGTCCGGAACCACCGGCATGCCCAAGGGGGTTCCGCTGAACAGCATGATCGAGATCTTCAGCGCCCACGACGTGATCATGCACTTCCCGCTGACAGCGGAAGACAAGACACTGAACATGACTCCGTGGTTCCACCGCGGCGGACTGTACTGCGCCGGGCCGAATCCCACGTTCTATCTCGGTGCCTCGCTGGTGGCGCAGCGCAGCTTCGACGCCGAGGTCACCCTCGACTACGTCGAGGAATGCGGGCTGACGTTCCTGATCGGTGCCCCGACCAACCTGGCGATGCTCGCTCGCGCACAGGAGGAGAAGCCCCGGGACCTGTCGACACTCAACGGCATCGTGACGATGGGCGCGCCACTCGAACGGGAAGCGGCACTGCACTATCAGAAGGTGCTGAATCCCCGCATCTTCAACGGGTACGGCAGCACCGAAGGATTCTGGAATACCTTCCTCCGGCCCACCGATCTGCCGGAGATGGCCGGGACCGCCGGGCGGGCCTGCATCGACGACGACGTCGCCGTGGTCAGGCTGTTCGACGACCGCCTCGCCGACGCTCACGAGACGGTCGCCAAGGACGGAACCGAGATCGGTGAGGTCATCGTCCGCTCACCGAAAGGCGCCAACGCCTACTTCGATGCCCCGGAGCAGGAGAAACGGAAGTTCCGGAACGGCTGGCTCCACATCGGCGATCTGGCCACGTGGGACGACAAGGAGTTCGTGACGATCGTCGGCCGCAAGGACGACATGCTCCTGTCCGGCGGCGAGAACGTGCACCCCGTGCAGATCGAGGAAGCACTGGGCGAACATCCGTCGGTCACGGATTCGCTGGTGGTCGGGGTTCCCGACGACAAGTGGGGGCAGGTCGTCGTCGCGTACGTCGTCACCACCGCACCGGTCCCGTCCGCGGACGATCTGGACGACTTCTGCCGCAGGCACCCGATGCTGTCGCAGTTCAAGCGCCCCCGCGCCTACCGCTTCGTGGAGTCACTGCCCGTGTCGGCGACGGGAAAGAAGTTGCATTACAAGGCCACCGATACCGCGCGCCGGGAATTCGAGAGCGGGGCATTCGTGGTCCCGAGTGCCCGCGGACCCCACACCCTCAGTTCGTAAAGGACACCGTCATGACCATCGAATTCGAGTCCGAGCACCACCAGTTCCGGGACAGTGTCCGCAGCTTCGTGCGCGAGCGGATCGTCCCGCGGCACGAGCAGTGGGAAAGTGAAAGCTGTCTCGACCCGGCACTGTTCACCGACGCGGGTAAGCAGGGGCTGCTCGGTTTCCCGGTTCCCGAAGCCTACGGCGGCCCCGGCGTCGAGGACTTCCGCTACAACGCGATCGTCGTCGACGAGGTCAATCGCGCGGGCGCCGCCGCCGCGGGCATCGCGTTCTCCCTGCAGAACGACGTCGTGCTGCCATACCTGACGGACATGACGACCGAGGAGCAGAAAGCACGCTGGCTTCCCGGAACCGTCACCGGTGAAACGATTCTCGGCATCGCGATGACCGAGCCGGGCACCGGCAGCGACCTCACCGGGATCCGCACCACGGCAGTGCGCGACGGCGACCATTACGTGGTGAACGGCAGCAAGACGTTCATCTCCAACGGTCAGAACGGCACGCTCTTCGTCGTCGCCGTGCGCACGTCTGCGGACAAACACAAGGGGCTCTCGCTGCTCGTCGTCGAATCCGACACACCGGGGTTCTCCCGGGGCCGCAACCTCGAGAAGATCGGGCTGCACGCCCAGGACACGAGCGAGCTGACGTTCACCGACATGTGCGTGCCGGTCGCCAACCTCCTCGGTGAGGAGGGGCAGGGTTTCTATCAGCTCGTCCACAATCTGCCGCAGGAGCGCCTGTCACTGTCCGTCGGCGCGGTCTCGGCCGCCGAGGGCGTGCTCGAGCAGACCCTGGAATACGTGAAGGAACGCAGCGCCTTCGGAAAGCCGATCGCCGGTTTCCAGAACACCCAGTTCGTTCTCGCGGAACTGGCCACGGAACTCGATCTGGCCCGCACGTATCTCGACGACTGCATCCGGCAGCACGTACGCGGAGAGCTGACCCCGGCCCGTGCGGCGCGGCTCAAGTGGTGGACCACCGAACTGCAGGTTCGCGTCGCCGACCGCTGCCTGCAGCTGCACGGCGGCTACGGGTACATGCGCGAGTACGCGGTGGCGCGCGCGTTCGTGGACGCCCGGATCCAGACGATCTACGGCGGTACCACCGAGATCATGAAGACCATCGTGGCGAAGGATCTCGGTATCTGACCCGGGCCGGACTGCGGTTCCGGCCCCGCGCGGGATACTGTGAATACTCGTTCACCGCAGGTTCTGCCAGCAAGGAGAGGTCATCTGTCATGGCGAAGGACACGTCCGCCGTTTCACTCGACGAAGCCGTCCGCGCCGTCCGCGTCAGCTCGAGGCGACGCCAGGTGCTCGACGCCGCGGTCACGGTGATGCAGCGGACCGGCTTCCACCAGATGTCCATGCAGGCACTGGCCGACGAGGCCCAGGTGAGTGTCGGACTGATCTACAAGTACTTCGGTGGCAAGGAGGACATCCTCCTCGCCACGATCGTCGACATCCTCGACGCCTTCCGCGATCAACTCGAGCCCGCGATGGACGCAGCGGGCACCGACCCCGTCGAGCGGCTGGTGGCCGGGTTCCGGCGCTATGTGGAGATCGTCGACGAGAATCTGGATGCCGTCGTGCTGACGTACCGGGAGAGTCGGACACTCGACCAGGATGGGCGTGAGCGAATCAAGGAACTCGAGGTGGCGACGTCCAAGCCGCTCCACGACGCCCTCGACGCCGCGATTGCCGCGGGTATCGCGAGCGATCTCGACGTCGACCTGACGACGTTCGACATGATGATGCTCGCGCACGGGTGGGCGCTCAAGCACTGGCACTTCGCTGCCCGCTACACGGTGGACCAATACATCACGGCGCAAACACGATTCATTCTCCGCACCGTGCTGTCGGACCGGAGCGCCGCCGCGTACCGACACCTGACGGAGTGACCGCGCATACGCTGGCCGGATGACCAGATGGCGGTTCGACGGGGAGATCACGGGCCTGGGTACCGGTTCGGGCGTGCGCATCGTCGTCGGACACTGGTCGCGATCGCCGCTCGGTGAGTTCACGGATGTCATGGTCGAACTCGCCGACGGTCACCGCGTGCTCCTCGCCCCGTCGGACGCGGTCCACGACTTCGTCACCGCGACGTACGTCTTCGACGAAACCGTGATCACGCCTGTGCGGCGCTCGCGGTCCGGTGGCACTCGGACAGTCGAGGCCGGGGACCTGCGCGTGAGCGTCGAGGTCGGCGCCCGCACCGCGCTCGGGCGCCTGCTGAACCTGATCCCGCGGGCCGTCGCGAGTGCACCGTGGTTCTGTGTGGTCAGCGACCCGATCGCCCGCGCCGCTCTCCGTGGTGTGCGCACCCGTGGCACCGCAGGCAACGGGCGTCGCGAGTACTACGGCGCCGTCGATCAGCGGCGGCTGGTGGGAATGTCCGCATCCTGGCGCGGCCGGGACCTCGGCCCGCTGCGGCCCGTGCATCCGCCCGTCCGCTTCGGGTTCGGCTCGACGCCGCGGACCCCGGCTGTCACCTCGATCGTCACCACCATCGTCGACTAGTCGAAGAGGGTGGGGGCCTCTCCCGGCTGTTCCCGGTCGGCCGGTTCGACCTCGCCGGCCGGGCTCGTCGCCTTGTGCACCACGGACAGGGTGGTCGTCCGAACCGAGAGCCGATGTCCGTCGGGATGCTGCAGCGACGCCATGCCCTTGCTGAGCTCGACCACCAGCCAGGGACCGGCGTGACCGGACGCCTGCACCAGATCGCCCACCTGTATCTGTACGGCTACCACCGCTTCCTCCCAAGGTTTACTGCATCGGCCTAGGCCCAGCGTAGCGACATCGGCGGGTGTCAGCCGAGTGACGGGAACTCGATCGGGTGAGACCGGACAGGCAGCTCGATATGATGCTCATCGAGGTCTGTCCGCGAACCCCACGACTGATCCGAGCATGCACGATGACGCGAAAGTGGTCACGGCGGTCAATCGGAGCGCTGTCCCGGCGCGGCGCGGCGTCCCCCCGGGCGGCTTTCGATTCGGACGCGCGCCAACTGCCTGCGCGTCTGATATCGCTCCTGGTGCGACCGACCACCCCTCCGTTGTGGTTGGGGATCGTGGTCGCCGCCACCGTGATCACCGTGGAAACCGTTGTGGTGCATCAGCTGAACAAGGTGGCACCGCAGAACGCCTTCGGTGCGGTGTTCCTGCTCGGGGTTCTGGTGGTCTCGGCTCGGTGGGGATTCGCGCTGTCGGTGCTGACGACAGTGGTGAGCGCCGTCATCTACGTCTACTTTCACCTGCAGGTGGAGGGCACGCTGCTTCCGGCCAAACCCGGCGACTGGGTAGCCGTCGTGGTGTTCCTGCCCGTCGCGCTGGTGGCCAACCTCATGGCGGGCCAGGCCAGATTGCGCACCGCGGAAGCGGTTCTGCGCCGCCGGGAGGCGGAGGCGAGCCGGGACGAACTCGCGATCCTCGCCGAACACCAAGCCGCACTGCGCCGGGTGGCGACATTGGCGGCCCGTGGGGAGAGCCCCTCCGAGGTGTTCACGGCGGTGGCCGAAGAACTCGCGCTCTGGCTGCATGTGGTCGACGCCGTGCTGATTCGCTACGAGGGAGACGGAACCGGGACATTGGTCGCTGTTCGATACGAGCCGAGGGAAACTCGGATGCCCGTCACCGGAGACACGATCTCGACGGAGGGCGACGACGTCGGGGCGATCGTATTGCGCACCGGCCACGGCGCCAGGATCGACAACCACGCACACGTCGGTGGGGCAGTTGCCACCCGCATTCGTGCGGAAGGCTTCGGATCGATCGTGGGAGTCCCGATCGTCGTGGACAAACGGGTGTGGGGCGCCGCGATCGTCGGATCGCGGCGCACCGAGCCGCTGCCCGCGGACACCGAGACCCGACTCGGTGACTTCGCCGATCTCGTCGCGACCGCGATCGCCAATGCTGCGACCCGTGCCGAACTGATCGCCTCGCGGGCCAGGATCGTCGCGGCCGCCGACGACGCGCGGCGTCGCCTGGAACGTGACCTGCACGACGGGGCCCAGCAGCGGCTGGTGTCGCTGGGACTCGAGGTGCGGTTGGCGGAGGCGTCGGTGCCGGCCGAGTGGGTGGACGTGCGGGAGCAGCTGTCGGCCATCGCGTCGGGGCTCACAGGCGTGTCGGAGGATCTGCGGGAACTCTCGCACGGAATCCATCCGGCGATCCTGTCGAAGGGCGGGCTGGGATCGGCGGTGCGGACGCTGGCTCGTCGTTCCGCAGTCCCCGTCGCTCTCGATGTCGCGATCGAGGGCCGGTTCTCCGAATCGGTCGAGGTGGCCGCCTACTATGTGGTCGCCGAGGCGCTCACCAATGCCGCCAAGCACGCCCACGCCTCCGAGGTCGAGGTGTCCCTGCGGGCGGAGGACGGCGCTCTGCATCTGGTGATCGGGGACGACGGCGTCGGCGGTGCCTCGTCCGGTGCGGGCTCCGGGCTCATCGGACTACAGGACCGTGTCGAGGCACTCGGCGGCCACATGCAGATCACGAGCCCGCCCGGTCACGGGACCACGCTGGACATCACCATCCCGGTCGCCGGCGAGTGACCGGGAGGATTTACCTGCTAGCGGGAATGCGTACCGGCAGGTACCGGGTCGACCATGGACCACATGGTGTTGCAATTCGGTCGTCTACGGTGCGTGATCGTCGACGACAGCCCACGTTTTCTGGACATTGCCCGCCGACTGCTCGAGCAGCAGGGCATCACGGTGGTCGGTACGGCGTCGAACACTGCCGACGCGGTCCGGTCGGCCACGGAGTTGCAGCCCGACGTCATCCTCGTGGACGTCGAACTCGGACCGGAGAGCGGATTCGACCTCGCGGAGCGGCTCCACGAGGAGGCGCACCCGGCCGCGGTGGTCCTGATTTCCACTCACGCCGAGCAGGACCTGGCGGAGTTGATCTCCGGGAGCCCCGCGGTGGGCTTCGTGTCGAAGTCCGATCTGTCGTCCGATGCCATCCAGGATGTGCTCCAAGCCGGTGACGGAACCGAAGGGGAGCGGGTGGCCCCGGTCAGCGGGCCTCGAGGAAGGTGACGACCGCGAGTACTCGTCGGTGATCGTCGCCGGTCTCCGGGAGGTTCAGTTTGGTGAGGATGCTGCGCACGTGTTTCTCGACGGTGCCCTCGGTGACCCACAGCCGGCGGGCGATGCCGGCATTGGAACGTCCTTCCGCCATGAGGGCCAGTACCTCCCGCTCCCGCGCACTGAGTGCGGCGAGCGGGTCGTTGCGCCTGCGGGCGGAGACCAACTCCTGCACCAGCGCGGGGTCGACGACGGACGACCCCGCGGCGATGCGCTGGAGAGTATCGATGAAATCGTCCACGTCGGTGATCCGGCTCTTGAGCAGGTAGCCGATTCCCCGGCCGCTGGCCAGTAGCTCCATCGCGTGTTCGACGTCGGCGTGCGCCGACAGGACCAGGATGCCGACTTCGGGGAATTCGTCGCGGATCGCCCGGGCCGCGTCGAGCCCTTCGGTGGTGTGGGTGGGGGGCATCCGGATATCGACCATCACCAGGTCGGGCGCTCGCTCCCGGACCAGGTCGAGGAGTGTGGTTGCGTCGCCCGCCTGTTCCAGGACGTCGAAGCCGGAGCGCGTGAGCAGGCTCGCCACACCCTCGCGGAGCAGGACGTCGTCTTCGGCCAGGATCACGCGCAGGCGGGTCGTCACCGGGCCGCTCGCCGAACTCGCCGGTGCCCGAGCCGACTGTGGGTGTTCGCGGGCGTGGTCGTCGCCGGTGTCGGTGGGCACGGCCATGTCGTCGACGGTCAGGCCGTGGCGGCGTTGGATCCGCCGCAATTCGTCCCCGAACTCGGCGGCGGTCGCGGGACGATCCTCGGTGTTGCCCGCCATCGCATGGTTGACGGCGGAGCGCACGTCGGCGGGTATGTCGGTCTGCGTGGCACCGGGCAACGTTCCGTCGGTGGTCTGCGGCACCTGAGTGGCCGTCTGCTCGGCTCGGGGGGCGTGACCGTTGAGCGCGCACAGCAGCGTGGCCCCGAGGCTGTAGAGATCCGACGCCGGTGTGGGGGTCTGTCCCTGGAGTACCTCGGGTGCGGTGAACGCGGGGGAACCGGAGATGAGGCCGGTGGCGGTCTCGAAGCCACCCGAGATTCGCGCGATGCCGAAGTCGGTGAGTTGAGGCTCCCCGTATTCGGTGAGCAGGATGTTCGCGGGCTTGATGTCGCGGTGGAGGGTGCCTCGTCGGTGTGCCGTCTCGAGTGCCCCGGCGATCTTGACCCCGATGTGCAGCGACTCCTGCCAGCTCAGTGGGCCCGCCTCGCGGATCAGCGCGTTGAGGGAATCGCGCGGGTGGTACTGCATCACGATGTAGGGTGCGCCCGATTCCGTGGTGCCGCTCTGGAAGATGCTGACGATGTTGGGATGCCCGGACAGTTTGCCCATGGCGTGCTGTTCGCGGAGAAATCGGTCGAGATTGTCCGAGTCGAGTGCGGCGGCAGTGAGCACCTTGATGGCAACAGTGCGCTCGAGGGAGCGCTGCCGGCAGCGGTAGACCGCTCCGAAACCGCCACGTCCGACTTCGTGGGCATCGTCGAAGCCGGCCGCGGCCAGCTCTACCGCAATCGTCCCGAGCGGATCGGACCGCGTCGCCGGAGGATGGAATTCGGCCATCGTCGACCGCGAGTTTCGCCGTCCGTGAGAAAAGAAAAGCGCGCGATCACCGTCGAAGTGACCGACTTCGAGAATACGTCATCGGCGCCGGGCCCGACACGCCGTGAGGCGGCCTCGCATACATCGAGCGGTCATGGAATTGCAGCTACCTGGAAGACCGAGATTGGCGCTGGTGGCATCCGGAAGCTCCTGCTGGCAGTGGCGACGCCGGGCCCCGTTTCCACGACGATTTACATCAATGGTCGTTCGATCATCAACCCATCACCTGCACCGCACAAGTCGGTGCGGCACAGAAAGAAAATGAAGGTGAGAACAATGAGCAAGTTCGCACTCCGCGCGGCGGTCGCCGTAGCCGCAATCGCACCCCTGGTCGCCCTCGGTGCCGGAACTGCTTCCGCCGCAACAGTACCCGATGGGGTGGCTACTCCTGTCGCCCGCGTCGTGCCGGATGCGGGTCCTGTGACGGACCTTCCGGATTCGGGTTTCCCGTGGGGCTGGCCGGGAACGACCGGGCCTATCGGGCCCGGACGCGAGGATGTGGGGCCCTTCCACGGCGGGTTCGGCGAATTCGGCGGCTTCGGTCACTTCGGTCACTTCGGCGGCCACGGTGGGTTCTAGCCGGCCTCGGCGCCCGGCCGGATCGTGCCCATCGCCGCCGCGGCGCTGAAGTCCATCGACCTCGTGACGGACGGCATGCCTGTCACCAACCGAAAGGATCACGGTCCGCCCCGGGTACCCACGTGTTGCCGGGGCCGGTCCACTGACGCCGTTTGATCATCTTGCGGGCGGCCCGGTGATTGCGTCCGACGAGCCGGTCGAGGTAGAGATGCCCGGCGAGATGGTCGGTTTCGTGCTGCAGGCAGCGGGCCAGGTAACCGGTGCCCTCGACGGAGATCGGGTTGTTGTCGATGTCCACGCCGACCACTCGCGCCCAGTCGGCCCGGCCCGTCGGGTAACGCTCGCCCGGAACGGAGAGGCATCCCTCGAGGTCGTCCGGGTCGGGCATGGTCTCGGGCAGAGGTGAAGTCTCGAGTACCGGATTGATGACGTGCCCTCGATGCCGTCGGGTGTCGTCGATCAGGTCGTACACGAAGATCGCTCTCGGGTCTCCGACTTGGTTGGCGGCCAGGCCGGCCCCGTGAGCTGCGGTGTTGGTCTCGTAGAGGTCGTCGACGAAGGCGGCGAGTGCGCTGTCGAACGCGGTGACCGGCACCGCTGGTGTGGTCAGTCTGGTGTCTCCGGCAATGAGGATCGGTCGAATAGCCATTCGAAAGAGAGTACTCAAATATGAGTACTCCGGTAGAACTGATGGCATGAATCCCACGCGGCTGTTCGTCCTCGGCGCTCTCGCCAAGCGGGGACCCATGCACGGTCACCAGCTGCGTCGCGACGCGCGTCTGGATCGAGCCGAATTGTGGTCACAGGTGAAGCCCGGGTCGCTCTACGGTGCGTTGCATCGGCTCGCGGACGAGGGTCTGATCCGGCCGTTGCGAACAGAGCAGGACGGTGCGCTGCCCGCCAGAACCGTGTACGAGATCACGGCGGAAGGCGCCAGGGAGCTTCGAGCGCTTCGTGACGAGGCGTTCACCGAGTTCGAACTCAAACCGGACCCCGTCGACCTCGCCCTGGCTGTGAGCGCGGATCTCGACCGAGAGGTACTTCGCGGCTACGTCGAGGACCGCATCGCGGTCCTCGCGGCACGCGAGCTGCAGTTCGATCACCAGCTCGATCGTCGATGGCCCGACCAGAGTGCGGCGGACGATCTCATCGTCGCCCACGCCAAGATGCGCATCCAGACCGAGATCGCCTGGCACAAGAAAGTGCTCGCCGACATCGACAAGCTGGAGGCACGGTGATCCGCGGAGGGGAGGAACCGGTCAACGGCGGCTGTCGGAGCGGAGTCGGCGGGCGTGCCGCCTGCGGTCGGCTTCGGTCATCCCGCCCCAGATTCCGTACGGTTCGTCCTCGGCCAGGGCGTGGTCGCGGCACTGGGCGAGCACAGGACAGTCCTGGCAGATCTGCTGGGCGTTCGCTTCGCGACGGGCTCGCGCATGACCGCGTTCGCCGTCGGGGGAGAAGAACACCGACGATGCGACTCCGCGGCATGAGGCCAGCTCGCGCCAGTCCTCGGGGTGGGGCGCGGCCGCGGGGGCCGGTGTTCGTGACGTTTCTGCCAACAGCACTGCGGTCCTTCCGTTCCCGGAACGTGGAACAGAACCACGTGTCGGGAAACAGATATCGATGTTCTTCGTGTGAGCGTCGGTATCGGTTACGAGCTATCCCGTTAACAAACCGGACGGCCTGTTTAAGGGTATACCGGACGACCACACGACTGCGCCACTGGGTCGGATGTCCAGTAGTGCGGCGGTGCATCGACGTGCTTGCGGACGGATTGACGAGTGTGTCGGGAGAAACTTCCGAGGTCCTTAACGTTGCACGGCGGAGTCGAGGAGCGGAACCACCTGGTCCAGGGCCCAATCGAGGCTGGGCGGTGAGGGGAAGGCGATGGACTGTGCCTGCGTCGGTGCCAGCGGCACGTATGCGCCGCGCTCGACAGCGCCGAGCGACTGGAATGCCGGCTGCTGTTCCACACTCTCCAACGCGCCATTGGAACTCGTCGCCAGGATGAGATCGGCATCGGTGTCGGCGAGCAGTTCAGTGCTGATCTGGGCACGCCCGGGGATATTGCTGACAGGTTGCGCCGTGGCGAACGGGGTCAGCGCCAAACCCAGTTGGTCGAGGAACTTCGCTCCGGCGTCGTCGGTCGAATTGACGACGTACGTCGAGTCGGGCTGCGGTCCCACGAAGAAGGTGTAGGTCTTGCCGTCGAGGGCGGGGTGGGCGGCGGCGGCGTCGTCGATAGCCGATTCGGTCTGCGCCACCACGTCGTCTCCCTGCGAGGAGATACCGAGCGCGGCGGCGATCGTCTGCGTCGCGTCCTGCCAGGTCTCGGCCGAGGGGGTGTCGGCATAGTGCACGACGGGAGCCAGTTCCGAGAGTTGGCTGTATTGATTGTCGAGCCCGAATGACTTGGTGGCGACGATGAGATCAGGAGCCTGTGCGGCGACTTCTTCGACCGAGACATTGGTGTTGACACCCTGGAGAATGGCCGGGTGGGCGTCCCCGAGACTATCCGCCGTCCACGGCTGCACGCCCGACTCGTTCGGCGCCTTCCCGATTGCGACCGGAGTCACGCCGAGCGACAGCAGAATGTCGGCGTCGGTCCAGCTCAACGCGACGACGCGGTCCGGGCGCTCGTCGATCGTCGCCGACCCCAGCGCGCCCGTCGTGGTCACGGGGAAGGCATCACTGCTCGCGGAGGTCGCGGGTGAGTCCGTCTCGGATGACGCGCACCCGGCGACCACCGTTCCGACCAAGAGAACCGCCGCCATGATCCCTGCAACCCGCATCCGTCACTCCTCACCTCGCCACGACGTTGTAAGGGCAGGCTAACCGCTCCGGGGAATGGCGCAAGCCGGATTCCGCGATGCAGGTCATGGACGGGCCGCGACGACGAGCGATGCCATCGCCCTCAGTCCGTCGTGCGTGGGGTGCAGGGGCATCGTGAACGATCGGGGGACGAGGCCTTCGAACCACCGTAGATCGGATCCAGCGCACGCGTCGTGCCCCACCGCGGCGGCGGCCACGTCGACGAAGTACGCGCCGTTACTCCGTGCCGCGCCGGCGAGAACGCTGTTCATACTCACGAAGAACTGCACCACGAAGGCGGCGTCGGCATCGCTCGTGGGGATATAGGGCCAGCAACCGCGGTCGCCGAAGATGCCGCCGTGCCCCACCAGCAGCACGGTCGCAGCGGGGGCCTTCTCGGTGATCGCAGCCAGGGTGGCGGACACCTTCGGGCCGAGCACGGTGAGAGCGTCGTTCATGCGCCGGGCCGTGGTGGCGTCGGAGCGACAGGTCGCGTCGAGCCCCGGGGCGAGCGTGTAGCAGGGCTCCACCAACGATGACCACGCGATGTCGTTTCCCCCGATGCTGACGGTGACGAACGTCGTGTCCGGCCGGAGTGCCCCGATCTGCGGTGGTTGCGGTCCGGTGATGGTGAATTGTGGTGTTTCCGTGATGTTTTCGGTCTTTGCTGCCGCGCACGCCCTGCTGACGTACGATTCCGCGTGCAGGGTGTCGGCGACGATCTGCGGGTACGCGTCGGCTGTGCGGAAACACCCGTCTCGGATCGACAACGGATCGAGTAGAGACCCGGTGGCTCGCGAGTCACCTAACGCGACGTACCGGATGGCGGAGTCCGGCGCGGCGTCGGCAATGGCGACATGCGACCACGGGAGTGCGAGCGCCACCACGCACCCGGCGAGGACCGCCGACAGCGCCGACTTCACGGGAAGGCTTCGAGGACGACCGGATGGTGGGGGACCGGCGGGTTTTTCGTCATCACTCATCATATTTCCGCGCACCGGATATCGACCTGACTTCGACGGACTCGGCTCCATGCGAGTCTGCGCAAGTCGCGGACTTCGCGTCACGCTGAGTCCAATCGGTGACATCCATCGCCGCGTTGTTGAAGGCTGAACTAAGACTTCCGACGATCAAGGAGCCACACCATGTCTCGTGAACTACACCTCGCCGGCTTCCTCATCGCCTCGCACGTCACCCACTCCCACGCCGCGTGGCGGGACCCGGCGTCGGAGACCGACTACCTCGGACCCGATTACTACCGGCGCGTGGCGCAGACACTCGAACGCGGAAAGTTCGACTTCCTGTTCTTCGCCGATCTCCTCGCCACACCCGTTCGATACGGCAACGACATCCGTGTCCCCCTGAGCAGTGGAACGCAGGCGTCGGCGACCATCGACCCCTCGCTGGTGGCGGCGGGCCTGGCCAACGTAACCGAGAAGATCGGTCTGGCGATCACCAAGTCCACCACCTACTTCCACCCGTACGAGGTGGCGCGGATCTTCGCCACCCTCGACCACCTGTCCCGAGGCCGGGCGGGCTGGAACGTCGTCACCTCGCTCAATCAGGCGGAGGCCCAGAACTTCGGCATCGAGAACCACCTCGGTCACGACGAGCGGTACGACCGCGCCCAGGAATTCCTCGAGGTCGCATTCAAGCTCTGGGGGAGCTGGGATCGTGACGCCCTGGTGCAGGACAAGGCGTCGGGTGTGTTCGCCGATCCCGACAAGGTGCGCACCATCGACCACGAGGGCGAGTGGTTCAAGACGCGCGGACCGTTGACGGTGCCGCACTCACCGCAGAGCCGACCCGTGATCATCCAGGCCGGGTCCTCCTCGGTCGGTAAGGACTTCGCTGCCCGCTGGGCCGAGGCGATCTTCGAGATCGACCCGACGAGTGAGGGCCGTAAGGCCTACTACGACGACGTGAAGTCGCGTGCATCGAACTTCGGGCGCAACCCCGACGACATCAAGATCTTCCCGTCGTTCGTGCCGTTCGTCGGGGAGACCGAGTCGATCGCGCGGGAGAAGCAGGCGTTCCACAACGAACTCGCCGACCCCATCTCCGGCCTGATCACGTTGTCGGTGCACACCGATCACGACTTCTCGCAGTACGACCTCGACGCCCCGATCGAGGATGTCGTCGTGCCGGGCACCCAGGGGTTGTTCGACGTCGCGCGCCGGCTCAGCGTCGAGGACGACCTCACGTTGCGCGACATCGGCAAGCTGTATGCCCAGGGTGTGCTGCTGCCGCAGTTCGTCGGGACGGCGTCGCAGATCGCCGATCAGATCGAGGAAGGATTCCTCGGCGGGGAGGCGGACGGGTACATCCTGTCGGCGGCCCAGGCGCCGGGAACGTTCGACGACTTCGTCGACCTCGTCGTTCCCGAGTTGCAGAGGCGTGGACTCTTCCGCACCGACTACACCGGAAGCACCCTGCGTGACCACCTCGGTCTGGGCGGCGCGAGTCTCACTCCCGCACCGCGCGGAGTGGCCGTCGGCGCCTGACGTCGGCGGCTACCTCGCCGGGTGGGATCTGAGCGCTAGGCCATCAGCGGGGCCAGCCGCTCCGCATGTTCCCGCAGCGACGGGACGTGGCGCAGCATGAGGTGTCCGTGATCGACGTGTCCCGACAGGGCCAGACTGCCGACGAGCGACCCCGTTCCGGACCGGACGGGGACGGCCACGCAGGCCGACGCGTCCCGGAGCTCGGCGAGTTGGGTGGCGAAGCCCTGGCTTCGGATCAGGTCCAGATTCGCGAGGAGTTCGCTCCGCGCGACGATCGTGCGGGCCGTCAGCGCCCGTGGCTCCCAACGCGGAATCACGGATTCGAGTTCCGACTTCTCCGCGAGAAGGAGTTTGCCGACTGCGCACGCGTAGAGGTGCTGGTTGAGAAACGATTCGTCCTCCGGCGGCGGGTATTCGGGGTCGGCGTCGGCCGTGCGGACGGCGACGTTGGTGTAGTAGAACAGGTGGACCCCGAAGCGCACCGACAGTCGTAGTTCGGCGAGAACCTCACGCGCCGCCGCACACACGGTGGGCACGACGGCGGCGTCGACGAGGATCCCGATCTTCTGGCCCAGCGCGAACCCGGACAGATCGGGGAGCCGCACCACATAGCCTTCGCCCACGAGAATGTTGAGCAGTCGATACGTGGTCGCCGACGGCATCGACAGGCGGGCCGCGATGTCTTTCGCGGTCACACCCGAGCCGGCGCGGGCCACCTCCTCGAGCACCCGCAGCGCGCTGGTGACGGCTTTCGGCTGCCGCCCCGACAGGGCTCTGTCGTCGGGGCTCACCGGCGGACCTCCCACGGGCGGTACCGGCCCAGCAGGTCGTCGGCCACGGCCTCGTCGTACACACCCATCCGTTCTCCGATTCCGGGGGATCTCCTGGCGCGGATCGCGAAGACCGCGGCGCCGACAAGCATCAGAAGCACGTAGACGGCGGTCGCCGCGCCCGCGACATACGTGCGCGAGAACGCCGCCCACCCGACGAGGGCGACCATCGCCGTCGCCGTCAGCACGCCGACGATCAGGGGAAGTCGAGTCAGTTCGCCGATCCGCCGGAGGAACGCCGGCGTCGCGACGCACAGCAGGACGTACGCGAGGACGTAGCCGTGGGCGGACACGGCGAGGAGTCCGATCAGGACGTCGCGGCTCGAACCGCTGACGAACAGGTAGAGGACGGGCACCGCGACCACGACCGGCATCGCCGCCGTCAATGCCACGTGCGGAGTGTGGAACCGGTGGTGCGTCCGGCCGAACACGCTCGGAACCACCCCTTCGCGGCCCATCGCGAACAGGGTGCGCGACAGCGCCGTCGTCGAACCGAGGACGCACGCGAACCAGGAGGCGGTGATGCCGAGTTCCATGACGATCGACAGCGCCGACGAACCTGCGCCGGACGTGTCGGGCAGCGTGAGGACGATCGGCAGCGAGTCGACTCCCTGCCGCACCGGCTCCGGCAACTGCAGGGCGGCCGCGAACACGTACAGAACGCCCAGCGCGATGGGGGTCCACCGGATGGCGCGCGGGACGGCGACGAACGGGTTGCGGGCTTCCCGCGCCACCGTGCCCGCACTCTCGAATCCGACGAACGACGTGATCGCGAGCAGCACGGCGAACCCGACCGCGGATCCTGACTTCGCGCCGCCCGCGGACGGGGTCGCGCCCTCGCGGACCGATTGCACGAACGCGACCACCAGCGCGGCGGAGGCGGCCACGATTGCGAAGACCTCGATGGCGAGCATGATCCGCGCCGACAATTGCACGCCCCGGACCATGAGGAGAAGGGCGAGCAGTCCGACGATCGCCGCGAGGACCGCGATGAGGGGCGACCCCGCCGGAAGCCCGACTCGGCCGAGCAGCGCGGCGAGGTAACTCGCGGCACCGAGTGTGCTCGCCATGGCCGCGGCCGCGTAGCCGACGAGCAGCGACCAGCCCCCGCCGAAACCGGGCACCGCCCCAAGTCCCTTCACGATGTAGCTGTAGAGACCGCTGACGGCGACCATCCGGGTGGCGAACTGTCCGATGCAGTAGCCGACCGCCGTCATCAGAATCGCCGCCGCGACGAACACCGCAATGGTCGCCCGGCCCGCGTCGGGTATGACGAGAGCAGGCAGCGTGACCATCACGGCCGACGGTGCGACCGCGGAAACGGACTGCCCGAGCACTTGGACGAAACTCAGACGCGCTCGCTCGAGACCGGCGACCGGTGATCTACTTCTGATTCTCGGTGTACCGGACACCACGCACCTGCTCTCCACACTTTCCGGCCGGCCCCGCGCGAGTGATCAACCCGGGGCTGCATGAGTTGCACGCTAGCGCAGCAGACGAGCGCGATGCGCCGATCGGAATTAATTTTCGATCACCTCGAATGAGAATGGCCGGAGAATTCGTTCCCGATTCCGGAGCCTGCGCCGGCGCACACGGCGGATCAGCTGCACCAACCCGAAAAGCCGGAATGAGAATCGGCGCCGCCGTGGCCGGAAAAGTCGAATGAGAATGCCGCAGTCGCTGATTCCCATCCGGATTTAGTAGTGACCGGCGACACATTCGGGGTTTATCGTGGGTTCGGGCCGCAGCACGACGAGGCGAAAACTTCCGCCAAAAGTGTTCTGCAGAAGCCGGATTCATTCACAGATTCGTTCACTCCATCGAAGAGGACATGATGACTGCAGTCGTTCACACCCCCGCCGGACTCGACCCCCGGGTCGTCGACTTCGTTTCGTCGCCGAAGCGCATGTTCGTCGACGGCCGATGGGTGGACTCCGCGTCGGGCAGGACGTTCGAGACGGTCGATCCCGCCACCGGACAGGTGATCACGACAGTGCCGCACGCCGGAATCGAAGACGTGGACCGGGCGGTAGCGGCGGCCCGGCGGGCTTTCGAGTCCGGGCCGTGGCGCTCGCTCACCCCCGCGGCACGTCAGCGGATCCTCTGGAAGATCGGCGAGGGGATTCTGGCCCGGGCCGATCAGTTCGCACAGCTCGAGTCGATCGACAACGGCAAGTCCGTAGCGGTGGCAAAGGCCGTCGACGTGACGTGGGCGGCGGAGATCTTCTTCTACTACGCTGGCTGGGCCACCAAGATCGAAGGCCGCACCATCCCCGTGTCGGTGCCGTGGGCGCCCGGAGCCCGATTCCACGCCTTCACCACCCGTGAACCGGTCGGTGTGTGCGCACAGATCATCCCGTGGAACTTCCCGCTGGTGATGGCCGCGTTCAAGGTGGCACCCGCGCTGACCTGCGCGAACACCATGATCCTCAAGCCTGCCGAGCAGACACCGCTCAGCGCGCTGCTCCTCGCCGAGGTGATCGCCGAGGCCGGTGTCCCCGACGGCGTGTTCAACGTGCTCACCGGTTTCGGCGACATCGGCGCGGCGCTGTCGAGCCACGACGACGTCGACAAGGTCGCGTTCACCGGTTCGACCGAGGTCGGAAAGAAGATCGTCACTGCCGCATCGGGGAACCTGAAGAAGGTGTCCCTCGAACTCGGTGGCAAGAGCCCGCAGGTGATCTTCTCCGACGCCGACCTCGAGGCCGCGATCCCGGGCGTGGCCGGCGGTTTCCTGTTCAACCACGGCCAGGCCTGCACGGCCGGAACGCGCCTGCTCGTCGAAGACCGGATCTTCGACGAATTCACGTCCGGTGTCGCCGATTTCGCGAAGTCCCAGAAGATCGGACCCGGACTCGACCCCACCAACGACATCGGCCCGCTGATCTCCGAGGAGCAGTTGGGCAAGGTCACCGGATACATCGACGCCGGACTCGCCGACGGTGCTCGCGCGCTCTCCGGCGGGCAGCGGCACGGCGACACCGGCTTCTACGTGGAGCCCACCCTGCTGGTCGACGTGAACCGTGACTTCAGCGTGTACCAGGAGGAGATCTTCGGACCGGTCGCGGTGGCGGTGCCGTTCAACCGGGAAGAAGGCGTCCGCGCGGCCGCCAACGACACCCCCTACGGCCTCGCCGCCAGCGTGTGGACCCGGGACGTGTCCCGCGCCCATGAGGTGGCCGCCGAGATCAAGGCGGGCACGGTGTGGGTGAACTGCCACAATGCCTTCGACACGGCGCTTCCGTTCGGCGGCTACAAGCAGTCCGGGTGGGGACGCGAACTCGGTGAAGGCGCCATCGCCGAATACACCCAGAGCAAGTCCGTCAACATCGCCCTCTAGATTCCTCGACCGGACCCGAATGAGAATCGTCCTGCGTGCGTTCTCATTTGCTGTCGACGGACTGTGACGCTGCGGCAACTGCGCCGACAACCCGCAGTCGCATGCTCGTCCCAGAGCTCACCGCGGAGCCTCCACGCAGGCCCTCTCCTCGTGAAAGTCGAAGGAAACCATGACAACCAACGCCCCCACGCACTCGAGTGCGGTCAGCGACCGCGCCCCTCGCAGACTGGCAGGCACCCTCGGTCCGGGTGCCATCGTGTTCATGGTCGTCGCAGCGGCGGCCCCGTTGACCGTCATCGCCGGAACCGTCCCTCTGGGCATCGCAGCGGGCAACGGCGCCGCCTACCCCGCGTCGTACATCGTCTGCACGGTGGTGCTGCTGTTCTTCGCCGTCGGATTCACGGCGATGGCCAAGCACCTCCCCGGCGCCGGCGCGTTCTACACCTACATCACGCAGGGCCTGGGCCGGCATGCCGGTCTCGGCTCCGCATTCCTCGCGCTGCTGTCCTACACGGCCGTCCAGGGCGCGGTGTACGGATACATCGGAGCCGCCGTCAACGATTTCGTCACCGCTCACGGCGGCCCCGAACTTCCCTGGTACGTGTGGGCCCTGGCCGTGACGGCCGTGGTCGCGATCCTCGGATACCGGCACATCGACCTGTCCGGCAAGGTGCTCGGCGTACTACTCGTCTGCGAGGTCGGAATCGTCCTCGTCATCGACGCCGCCGTCATCGTCCGCGGCGGCGGCGACGAAGGATTCTCGACGGCGGCGTTCCACCCCGCCGAGTTCTTCTCCGGAGCACCCGGCATCGCACTGATCTTCGCCATCGCCGGGTACATCGGATTCGAGGCCACCGCCGTCTTCCGTGACGAGGCCCGGGACCCGGGCCGCACCATCCCCCGGGCCACCTACCTGGCGTTGCTGGTCATCGGCGGCTTCTACGCACTGTCGAGCTGGGCGATGGTCAGTGCGTGGGGCGACGAGGGTGCCGTGGCCATCGCGACCGAGAATCCGGAAGGGATGATCACCGAGACCGCCACCCGCTACGTGGGCGCGATCGCCGGCGACCTGGTCCAGATCTTCCTGATCACGAGCCTGTTCGCGGCCCTGCTGTCCTTTCACAACGTGCTGTCCCGGTACATCTTCTCCCTCGGGAACAGTGCGGCCCTGCCCGCGGGATGCGGCCGCTCGCACGTCAAGCACGCGTCGCCGTACATCGCGTCCGTCGTGCAGACGGCATCGGCTCTCGTCCTGATCGTCGCGTCCGCCGTTGCCGGACTCGACCCGGTGACCGAGGTGTTCGCGTGGTTCGCCGGTGTGTCCTCGGTCGGCATCGTTGCACTGATGACCCTGACCTCCGTGGCCGTCCTCGTCTACTTCGGCCGGACCCGGGTGGACCGGCGGGTGTGGAACACCGTGATCGCACCCCTGCTCGGCCTCGTCGGCCTGGCCGGGCTTCTCATCATGACCGTCGCCAACCTTCCCCTTCTCGTCGGCGGGTCGAGCACTCTCGCCGCCGTCATCGGGATCCTGCTCGTCGGAACCTTCGCCGGCGGAGCAGCCGTCGCCGTGCTCCGACCCCACGCCGCACGCCACGACACCGCTCTACCGCAGCACGACACCATCATCGACAAGGAGATCGCACGATGAGCACCGCCACCACCGAGACCCCGGCCACCGTCGGTTCCGCCGCCCCGGATCATCCGCTCACCCCGTTGTCTGCGGACGAGATCCGTTCGGCGAAGGCACTCCTCACCGACGAGGGACTGATCGGCGAGAACGTGCGCTTCGTCTTCGTCGCGCTCGCCGAGCCGCACAAGTCGACGGTCCTCGCGTTCACACCGGGCGACCCGATCGAGCGACGCGCCCGGATCCTGCTGCTCGACCGATCCACCGGCATCGGCACCGACCTCGTCGTGTCGGTGACGGAGAACCGCGTGATCAGCAGGGCCACCGTCGATTCCGCCACCGACGGCCACGTGCCGATCCTCGACGAGGAGTTCGAGGACATCGAGGCGTTCCTGCTCGGCAGCTCCGACTGGCTCGCGGCGATGGCCAAGCGCGGCATCGAGCCGTCGAAGGTCCGGGCGGTTCCCCTGTCGGCGGGCGTGTTCGGTCACGAGGACGAGGTCGGGCACCGCATCGTCCGCGTCCTCGCCTTCCACCAGGAGGACAAGGCGGACCTGCCGTGGGCTCACCCCATCGACGGGGTCGTAGCCTACGTCGACCTCACCGAGCGTCGCGTCGTGAAGGTGGTCGACGAGATCGAGCTACCCGTCCCAGCCGAGCGCGGCGAATGGAACGCCGAACCGCACGCCACACCCACCCGCACCGACCTCAAGCCGATCGAGATCACCCAACCCGAAGGAGCAAGCTTCTCCGTCGACGGCAACGAGATCACCTGGGCCGACTGGAAGTTCCGCTTCGGTTTCGACGTGCGCGAAGGTCTGACGCTGCACCAGCTCTCGTTCGACGACGGGGGAGTGGAACGTCCCGTGATCTATCGTGCCTCGATCGCCGAGATGGTGGTTCCCTACGCCGATCCGTCCCCGGTCCGGTACTGGCAGAACTACTTCGACCAGGGCGAGTACCTGTTCGGCCGGTACACCAACTCGCTCGAACTCGGCTGCGACTGCCTCGGCGAGATCCAGTACTTCGACGTCACGATCGCCGACGAGTCCGGTGACCCGCGCGTCATGAAGAACGCGATCTGCCTCCACGAGGAGGATTACGGCGTCCTGTGGAAGCACACGGACATGTTCAACGGCATGACCGAGACCCGCCGCTCGCGCCGCCTCGTCATCTCGTTCTTCCTCACCATCGGCAACTACGACTACGGCTTCTACTGGTACCTCTACCTCGACGGCACCATCGAACTCGAGGCGAAGGCCACCGGAATCGTCTTCACCTCCGCCTACCGCGGTGCCGACGGATTCTCCACCCAGATGGCGCCCGGGCTCGGCGCCCCGTTCCACCAGCACCTCTTCTCCGCCCGGCTCGACATGGCCGTCGACGGCAATGTGAACACCGTCGAGGAAGTGGATGCCGTGCCCGTCCCGATGGGTCCGGAGAACCCGTGGGGCAATGCCTTCCGCTGCCAGAAGACCAAGCTGACCACCGAATCCGAGGGGCAACGCACCGCCGACAACCTCAAGGCCCGGGTCTGGCACATCACCAATCCCACCAAGCAGAACCGGCTGGGGCAGGACGTCGGGTACGCGCTGCACCCCGAAGGTCAGCCGGTGCTCCTGGCGGATCCGTCCAGTTCGATCGCCTCCCGTGCCGCGTTCGCGACCAAGCACCTGTGGGTCACGCAATACGACGAGTCCGAGCGTTATCCCGCAGGCGACTTCGTCAACCAGCACCCGGGCCAGGCCGGTCTGCCGACGTTCGTGGCGGGCAACCGGGACATCGAGGGCGAAGACCTGGTGCTGTGGCACACGTTCGGGCTGACGCACTTCCCCCGGCCCGAGGACTGGCCGGTCATGCCGGTCGACTATGCCGGGTTCACGCTGAAGCCGGTCGGATTCTTCGACCGCAACCCCGCGCTCGACGTGCCGGCGAGCACCGCGACGCACTGCTGCGAAGGCTAGAAGTCGTGTCCGCCGTCTTCTCTCCGATCGCCCGCCGCGCCAGTCATTGGTTGCGGCGGGCGGCCGCGGCCCTCGCGGTTGCCGCGGCAGCGCTCCACGCCGCGTCGCTCGGTGAGCATGCGACGTCGTCGCCGATGGTCGGCATGGTGACCGCCGCGATGATCTTCGGATGCCTGTACTGCGCCCGGCACCTGTGGATGCGTGGTTCACACCGGGATTGGGGTCTCGTCGCGCTGATGAACGTCGGCATGATCGCGTTGCACGTCACCGTGATGAGTCCCGGGTCCGGTGGCGGTCACCACGGGCACGCGATGCACGCAGCGGCGTCGGCTCCGATGGGTCATTCGATGTCGACTCCGATGGCGGCGGCACTCGCGACGGCCGCACTCGAAGCGATCGTCGCCGTGACGGTGCTGTTCTATCAGACTCGGTTCGACGCCCGAGAAATCCCGGCCTGACCTGGAGGGTCAGTTTTGCACTGGCGCAAGATCGTTCGATACCAGTGCGAGAATGTCGTTCGCGTGACTGACGGCAATGAAATGACCACCACCGCTGATCGGGTGCCAGACGGCGCCCGGGGTCTTGTCCGCTACCGTCTTGTTGATGATCTCGGGCACCAGGGTGTCCGCGCTGCCCTGCCAGAAGTGCACGGGGCGCGTCACTTTCGTCATGTCGAACGGCCAGGCCTTGTAGAGCATCGTGGCGTCGACGACGAGTCCGTCCGCGCCATGTCGAAAGCACTCGCGCCCTGCCCTCAGGAACGCGTCGAGGACCTTCTCGTCAGCCAGCACCTCCCGGTCCGCGGTGCACGCCGACTGCGTGATCGCCTTCGCGTAGCGATCCGCGAAGTGGGTGGCACTGATACCGAGCACGTCGTACATGAGTGTGAAACCGGGGTGGAAGTGAAGTGCCAGGCGGCCACCCAGCGCGTCGACGCTGCTGAGATACTTCGCGGCCCAGTTCGATCCGAAGGTTCCGTAATTGCCACCGGCGATGCACACGACATCGGCCAGGCGCGCGGGGTCCAGATACGCGGCGGCCGCCAGTGCCCACGGTCCACCCTCGGACCAGCCGGTCACCGCGAATCGTTGTGCGCCGAAGGAGTCGGCCAGCAGCAGGAGGTCATCGGTCCAGCCTTCGAAGGTGCGGCCCGGTTGAGGATCGGACCCGCCTATGCCCGGCCTGTCCGCGCACACGAATCTCAGTCCATTGGCCTTCGCATGCGAATCGAACAGTTCGGCCTCCAGCCGGCTCGAGGGTCCGCCGTGGTTGTGCAGCACGAGCGGTCCGCCCGGGTCGCCTGCTTCGAGATACGTGATGGTCCGGTCGCCGACCCGGATACTGCCCTCTCGCGTCACGTGGACTCCTCACAGTGTGGGCCGGACGCCGAAAGTGGATTGGCGGCGTCGAAACTGCAGGTACTCCGATCTCCCTCATACTAGGCGTCACCGGCGTGCAGGCGGTACACCCGTCGTGCGGTTTCGCCGAAGAAGCGCGCTTGTTCTGACGGTGACAAGTCGCCGAGTGCTGCCTGGACGGTGGACACCATGGTTTCGGTATCCCACAGCAGATGGTCGATCGGGTAATGCGAGGCGAACATGCATCGCCCGGCGCCGAAGATGCTGAGGGCCGTCCGGACCCACCGACCGATCGCCTCCAGGGATGTTCCGAAAATGAGGGCGATTCCCTGCAACTTGAGGACGACGTTCGGAAACTGACTCACCGCCGTGAGGCGTTCTTCCCACCGGGCGAAGCCCTGGGCAGTGAGATCGACCGGCCAACCGGCCGCCTCCAGCACGAACGTGGTGTCGGGAAACGCGGCGATGAGTTCGTGCGTGGCGGGTAACTGCTCGTCGTAGACGAGCAGATCCCACACCAGCCCCGCATCGGCGACCTGCTCGAATCCATGCAACCAGGCCGGGTCTGACAGGTAGTCGCCGCGCGCACCCAGGCGCTTGATCGGGTCGGCCGCCCAGTACAGCGGCTGACGCACAGCCCGGACCACCGGGAGATCCCGGTATTGCGCGAGAACGCCTGTCAGATCGCCTGAATCGAGCTGCACGGCCGCGATGAAGGCGTTCGGAACACCGACGCGGTCGGCGCAATGCTGAACCCAGATGGCCTCCGCGACTCCGTCTGCAGCACCGAACTCGCACGCGACCGAGGCCGTGACGGGCGTCCCCTCGACTTGTGCCCGATAGTCGTGCGGCAGGTACCGGTGCGCAGCGTCGTAGTAGTTCGGCAGCAAGGCGGTGAGCGCGGGTGGGCGACTGTCGATCCACGGGTACTCGAGGTCGGGCAGGTTGATGAAATGATGATGAGCATCGACAATGTCCACCTCACGCAGCATATTTCAGCCGTCGACGGGGGATCGGGCAATTGGTCGAGCGCGGCTCCTGTGGTCGCGTGGATCGTTAAGGTGTCGACATGGAACGCCGGATCGACGAAGCCCTGGTCCATTACGTCGAGCACGGCACCGGCGTGCCGCTCGTGGCTCTGCACGGCGCCGGCGTCGATCATCGTGAGATCGAGGCGGCAATCGAGGCCGTCGTTCCCGGCACGGGATACCGACGGATCTACCCGGACCTGCCGGGGATGGGCCTGTCGACAGCCGACGGCCTGACCAGCAACGACGATGTGGTGAGGCTGATCGGTGACTTCATCCACAGCCTGGGCGCGGGCCCGGTGATGCTGGTCGGACATTCCTACGGCGCCTACCTGGCACGCGGGGTGGCCGCACAGCGACCGGACACGGTGCGCGGCCTGGCATTGTTGTGTCCGGTCACCGAGCGGTCACGACACGTGCCCGATCACGCCGTGGTTCGCCAGGACGCCGATGCCTACGACGAACTCGAACGTGCGCAGAGGGCGGGGTTCGACGAGTACTTCGTCGTGCGCACGCCGCCCACCGCTCGCCGCTACCGCGACCATGTTCTGCCGGGTACGACGCTCGTCGACGAGGACGCTCTCGGGCGCATCTTCGCCGGGTGGACGGTCGACGTCGGATCGAGTGCGTTCCCGGGGCCGACGTTGATCGTGGCGGGCCGCCGCGATTCGGTCGTCGGGTACACCGACGCGGCCGAATTGCTCGAGCGCTACCCGCACGCCACCCTGGCCGTCGTCGAGGACGTCGGTCATGCACTCATGCACGAGCGGCCCGAACTACTTGCCGCGCTGTTCGGCGACTGGTTGGATCGACTGACGCGCCCGGCCGATGGTTCTACCGGGACGCTTCCGTCCAGGTGACCGGCAGTTCGTGGACGCCGTAGATGTTCATGTCGGTCCTGAGTTTCACGTTGCCGGCGGGGATGGCGAGCCCCAGGGTCGGGAAGCGGCGCAGCAGTCCCTCGAATCCGGCGCGCATCTCGAGGCGGGCCAGTTGCTGGCCCAGGCACAGATGGACGCCGTGGCCCAGGGACAGGTGACCGCGGGCCTTGCGGCGGATGTCGAGGGTGTCGGGGTTGTCGAAGCGCTGGGGGTCGCGGTTGGCGGCCAGCAACGAGACGACGACCGTCGATCCCTCGCCGATTGTTTCGCCGCCGAGTTCGATGTCCTCGGTGGCGTAGCGATAGAAGATGTCGGCGACGGACAGGTAGCGCAGGAGTTCCTCGACGGCATCGGGGAGGAGGTCGGGGTCGGCGCGCAGTTCCGCCAGCTGCTCGGGGTTCTCCAGCAGCGCGAAGGTGCCCAGCGCGAGCATGTTGGCGGTGGTCTCGTGGCCGGCGAGCAGCAGCAGGAAGGCGGCGCCGGTCAGCTCCTCGATGGTGAGGTCGTCATCGCGGGCCAGATCGGACAGTATGTCGTCTCCGGGGGCGGCGCGCTTGTGCGTGACCAGTTCGGCCAGGTACGTGCTCAGTGCGCCGTACGCGGCCATCTTCTCGTCGAGCGGCTGGTCCTTGATCAGGAACTTGGCGGAGTTGACCTGGAAGGTGTCCCGGTCCGCGTAGGGGACACCGAGCAGTTCGCAGATCACCAGCGAGGGCACCGGCAGCGCGAACTCTTTGACCAGGTCGACCGGCGGGGTCAGGCGCGCCATCTCGTCCAGTTGCCGCTCGGCCACGTCGATGATGTGGTCTTCGAGCTGCTTCATGCGTTTGACGGTGAAGGCGCCGGTGAGTGTGCGCCGCATCCGGGTGTGGTCCGGCGGGTCCATGGCGATGAACACGCCCGGCATCTGCGGGGACGGCTCGGTGGCGGTGGGCATGCCGGGGGTCTCGTACGGCACGTGGAGAATGCCGATGTCCTGGCGGGAGCTGAACCGGGTGTCGGCCATGAGCCGGCGGACCGCGTCGTAGCCGGTGACGAGCCAGCCCTCGTGACCGTCGGGGAAGACCATGGGACTGACGGGACGAGTCTCGCGCAGCCGGGTGATCTGCCGGGGCGGGTCGAAGGGGCCCGCATCGCGTTCCATGGGGAGGCCGTACGGGACGGCGACCGTGTTACTCATCGGATGTCCTTTCGTGGCAGTATCAGTTGCGGGGCCGTGCCGCTACCGCGAGTACTCGCGGTTGAAAAGCCTTTTCGACCAGAGGTATCCGCCGAGGGCGATGACGGCGCACCAGCCGAGCGCGATCCATGCGTTGTTCCCGATCGGGGTACCCATCAGCAGGCCGCGCAGGGTTTCGATGATCGGGGTGAACGGCTGGTACTCCGCGAACCAGCGCAATCCGGCAGGCATGGAGTCGGTGGGGACGAACCCACTGCCGAGGAAGGGCAGCAGAACCAGCGGCATACCCACATTGCTCGCGGCCTCGACGGTCTTGCTCACCTGGCCGAGCGCGACGGAGAGCCAGACGAGCGCGAACGTCACCACCACCAGGAAGCCGACGGTGGCCAGCCACGCGCCCACCCCCGCGGTGGGCCGGAAGCCGACCAGCAGTGCCACGCCGATCACGATCGCGACGCTGAGCATCGCCTGGATCACGCTGCCCAGCACGTGTCCGGTCAGCACCGAGACGCGTGCGATGTGCATGGTGCGGAACCGGGCGATGATGCCCTCGGTCATGTCCATCGCGACCGAGATCGCTGTCCCTTGCACCGCGGCCGTCACGGTCATCAGGATGATCGCGGGCACAACGTAGTTGACGTACTCGGCGCGCCCGCCGGACACCCCGCCCAGCCCTGCGCCCAACGTCCCGCCGAACACGTAGACGAACAGCAGCAGGAAGACGACCGGCATTCCGACGAGAGTCACGGTCATCGACGGGTACCGCAGCATGTGATTGAGGTTGCGGCGCAGCATCGTGGCCGAGTCGCGCAGCGGGTGGAACCGGAGGTCCGCCGGGGCCGGCCCGGCGAGAGTGGGGGCGGGGGCGCTCATGAGGTCACCTTCTCGTTGTGGGGGTTGCCGGTGAGGGCGAGGAAGACGTCGTCGAGATCGGGGGTGTGCACGGACAGCTCGTCGACCTCGATGGCCTCGTCGTCGAGCCGGTCGATCAGGGTCTTGAGCGAGCGGAGGCCGCCGTCGCTGGGCACGCGGAGGGCAAGTGCGTCGGGGTCGCGCGAGACCTGGTCGAGGACGCGCTCGGCCGCTTCGAGGCCGCGTGGGTCGGCGAACTGCAGGCGGACGTGGCTCCCAGGGATGCGGCGCTTGAGCTCGTCCGCGGTTCCCTCGGCGACCAGGCGGCCGTGGTCGAGGACCGCGATCCGGTCGGACAGTTCGTCGGCTTCCTCCAGGTACTGGGTGGTCAGGAAGATGGTGACGCCGGTGGCCACCAGGTCCCGGACGATCTGCCACATTGCCCGGCGGCTGCGTGGGTCCAGGCCGGTGGTCGGCTCGTCGAGGAAGATCACGCGCGGGCTGCCGACCAGGGTCATCGCGAGGTCGAGCCGCCGCCGCATGCCTCCGGAGTAGGTCGAGACCGGCTTCGAGGCCGCGTCGACCAGGTCGAACCGTTCGAGCAGCTGGGCGGCGCGCCGCCGGCCGTCGCTGCGGGCGAGGTGGTGCAGATCCGCCATCAGCAGCAGGTTCTCCTTACCGGTGAGCAGGTTGTCCACCGCCGAGAACTGGCCGGTGACACCGATTGCGGCGCGCACCGCGTCGGATTCGCGGGTGAGGTCGTGGCCGGCGACTCGGGCGTAACCGGCATCGGCGCTGATCAAGGTGGACAGGATGTTGACCGTGGTGGTCTTCCCGGCGCCGTTCGCGCCGAGCAGGGAGAAGACCGTTCCCTGCGGGACGGTCAGATCGATGCCGTCGAGCACGACGTGGTCGCCGAACGACTTGCGTAACCCGGTCACCGCGATGGCCGGCTGAGATTGCCTAGTGGTCATGGTTTCCCTTTCTCGAGGTCCAGAAGTGGATCAGGAACGACGGATCGTGATGCCGCCGAACGAGGTGTGCGCGCGGACCTCGACGGTCTCGTCGGACGCCTCGGGCCGGGTGGTGTTGTCCAGCAGATTGCGTACCTGCCCGAACTTGGTGTTCACCTCCAGCCAGGCGGCGGTGCCTTCGGCGATGCCGATCTCCAGGTCGCCCATCGCGGTCCCGAGCTCGACCGAACCGCGGGCCACCTCGCCGAGGCGAATGCTGCCGTTGGACGTCTTCGACTCGACACTCGCGCCGGCCCGGTCGACGGAGATGTCGCCGTTCGCCGAGCGCACGTGGACGTCGCCGGTGACCGCGGCGATCGCGGTGTCACCGTTGGAGTTCTTGACGATTGCGGAGCCTTCGATCTCGCCGATGCGGACCTTCCCGGAGCCGGTGCGGATCTCGGCGTTGCCCGCGACGCCGTCCGCGGTGACGTGACCGGCCGCGGTGTCCACACGCAACGGACCGGTCTGCTCGAGCCGGACGTTCCCGGTGGAGGTCTTGAACCGGCACTGCCCGAGCCGGCCCGTGCCGCTGAGGTCTCCCACCTGCACCTCGCCGGAAACCTGCGAACCGCTGGGCAGGTCGATGGACACCTCCACCGACCTGGACTTGCGGGAGAAGTCGAGTACGCGCGCTTTCGGTCCCATGACCTGGAGCACGCCGTTCGCGTAGTCGACGCGGACCCGCTGGGCGGCCTGCACGTCGGACTCATCGGATGCGTCGCTCGGGCGCACGTCGACGGTGGTGCCGGTGCGGTCGCTCGCGGTGATCCGCACATTGCCGACGCCGAGTTCGAGCGTGACGGAAATCGGTTCGGGTGTATCGAAATTGGGCATAGCTGTCCCCTCGGGATGAGTTGGTGAAACATCCCCGCAGGTCGGGGACGTGGTGTGAGGTGAGGCGGTGCGGCTAGCGCACCCAGCCGGTGAGGCTCTGCTTGGTCTGTTTGCCGCGCTGCTGGGCGTGCTGGACGCGGTCCGGTTGCTGCAGCGCGGTCGAGGCCGCGCGGACCAGCCAGGCGTTGACCGAGCGCCCCTCCTTGGCTGCGGCCTCCTCGACCGCGGCCTTGAGCTGTTCGGGGAGGCGCACGTTGATCCGCGCGGTCGGGCCGTCCTCGGCGATCGGTGTGCCGCCGTCCGCCGGTGCGGCATCGTCCTCGGTCGCGTCTTCGATCGGCTCGGCGGGCCGTGCGGTCACGACGAAGTTCGGGTCGCGTCCGCGCAGGCGCAGCTCCACCGATCCCGGGGCCAGATCTTGGGTGATCTCGTCCGTGGCGGCGGACAGTGCGTCCAGCAACGTCATCCGGATCGCAGACTCGAGCGACCCGGTCAGGCGCTCGACCAACGCACGGGATTCGTCACCGCCGGCTTCGGCGAGGGTGGCGAATTCACGTCCGAGGTTGCTCACATACGGTGTCAAATCCATGGTGCCATCGTGGCACAGCAATGGCACCACGGCAAGGGTTTAGTGGCTCAAATGTGGTGCCACATGGCACCACCTGGCCGTTCTCGGATGAAAAGTGCTGGTTGTTGCCGCTCGACCAGCCGATCGGATAACGGCCGGAACCTCCCTGGGCAACGACGGTCTGCGCCTAGAATCCCAGTGAGCAGCGACTCCCACTCGACCTCTGCGTACGAAGGGATCGACCCCATGAGCTTGTCGACTCGTAGCCGGCTGCGTCGAACGGCCACCGCGCTCAGCATCGTTCTTGCCCTCGCCACCGTTTCGTGCGGATCGGACGGTCGCAGCGGCGAACAGCAATCAGCGGAAAACGGTCCCGACGTCGCGGACACCGATGATCCCAACGCCGACAAGATCGCCGCTATCGTTCGCGACAAGCTGACGGAGCTCGATCTCAGCGGCGCCGTATTCGGTGTGTGGCGCGGCGACGAGGAGATCGCCGCCGGGGCGGTGGGGGAGTCTCCGCTCGGCGTTCCCGCGACGCGTGACATGCAATTGCGAGTCGGCCAGCCGATGGAACCGATGCTGTCGACAATTCTGTTGCAGCTGGGCGAGGCCGGAACGCTGATCCTGGACGAGCCGATCGCCAAGTGGGTGCCCGACTTTCCGCGAGCCGACAAGATCACCCCGCGGATGCTCGCCAACAGCACCACCGGCATTTCGGACTACGTGACCAACCCCGATTTCCTGAAGATCTTCTACGCAAATCCGATCAAAGGCTTTACGTCTCAGGAGATCTTCGACTTGGCGAACGCCCGCCCGCCGCTGTTCGAACCGGGGACCAGTTTTGCCTACGCGCACAGCGACCTGTGCCTGCTCGGTGTGGTACTCGAGAAGGCGGCGGGAAAGCCGTTGGGAGACCTCCTGAAGGAGCGGATCTTCACGCCGCTGGGGATGGACGCGAGCAGCGTGGTGCTGACACCTCAGATGAGTGAACCGATCCTGCACGGCTATACCAACGAACGTGGCGTCTTCGAGGACTCCACGTTCTGGAATCCCACGGCGTTCCTCAACAGCGGCAACATGAACTCGACGGTGGCCGAAGTCGCGCGGTGGGTTCGTGCGCTCGGCACCGGCGAACTCCTGTCCGACACGGCGTTCACGGAGATGATGGCGGACAAGACCGCCGGGCTGGGCCCGCTGACTGCGGACAAGTACTTCGCATTCGGAACCGTTCACCTGGGCAGTTGGCTGCTCATGAACCCGGCGTTCGGGGGCTACAACGGCATCGCCCTCTACGAGACGGAGTCGAAGACCACGATCGTCGTCTACGCCACGCTCGGACCGACGGCCAATGCCAACGCCAATAACACGGTGCCGATCGGCAAGGAGATCGGCGCCCTCCTCTTCCCCGACAACCCGCCGAAGGTGCCCTGACGCTCACCGTGGAGGTGGACGGATTGCACCCGGCGGGTCCGCGAAAACCGTTGTCGCTACGGGCTAACCGGCATCCTCTTGGGCGGCGAGCTGCACCCTGATCCGCGACGTCGCGTTGATCAACGACTCGTTGTTGACGGCGGCCGCAGCGTCGGCGTCGCCCTTGCGGGCGGCCTCGACGAGACGTTCCTGGTACCTCCACAACGAGTCGTCCCCCGGCGTGTCGAGGGTGCCCTGCGCACCGACGATCTTGTAGGCACGGCAGTGCTGCCACAGGGTACGGATGGAGTCGACCAGCACGGGGTTCGCTGATGCTTCGTAGAGAATCGTCAACAGCGCCTCGTCGTGATCGAGCAGCGCCACCACCCGGCGTTCGGCGATGGCGGTCTGCATGAGTTCGTACTCGGCGTGCATCCGGTCGACGTCCGCCGGGCTGATCTGCTGGGCGCCCAATCGTGCGGCTTCCACTTCGAGCAACCGTCGCACGTCGTAGACGTGGACCAGTTCGGCCAAGGTCAAGCCCTTCACGACCGCGCCCTTGTGGGGGACGCGCTCGGCCAGACCGGCTTCCTCGAGCCGCCGGATCGCCTCGCGCACGGGCATCACGCTCGTCCCGACCTGCGCGGCGATGTCGCGAATGCGCAGGCGGGAGCCTGCAGGCAGATCGCCGTTCATGATCGCCTCGTGCATCGTCTCGTAGACCTGGTCGGTCAACAGGGACGTTTCGGCGCGCTTGGTCATTACCACAGCTCAAATATAAACCGCACGAGGGGCGCAGCCGTGCGCCAGACGACCTGCGCGAGTCTGCGCGCCGCGCCGCACACCGGTGCCGCGACACACCGGCAGCCTGAGTTGGTCGTGCGTCCAGAGCGTTTACGCTCGTCGGAGGTGCTCGGGGCGGAGTGACGGACGGCGGGTGGGCTGTGAAACACAGGGCGCGTAGATCGACTCTGGCGGTGGTGACGGCGGCGGCCGCGGTACTGACACCGATCGCGGCGTCGGCCCCGGTGACAGCCGATCCGCTCGGGTTCACGAAGACCACGCTCCATTTCCAGGTTCTCGTCGGACCGAACCGGGACGAGCCGTGCGACGTGATCGGCGACGTGTACAAGCCCGACTCGGCGTCGGCGTCGAATCGGGTGCCCGCCGTGCTCACCACCAACGGCTTCGGCGGTTCCAAGAACGATCAGGCCGGCATCGCGTCGTTCCTCGCGTCCCGCGGCTACGCGGTGCTCGCGTACTCCGGGCTGGGCTTCGGCGGTTCCGGTTGCAAGATTCACATGGACAACCCCGACTACGACGGGCGCGCCGCGAGTGAACTGGTGAGCTTCCTCGGCGGACGCGACGGCATGGCGTTCGTCGATCCCGCGCACACCGTCCCCGTCCCCGGACTCGACTACGTGGTGCAGGACCCGACCGCTCACCACGGCGTCGCCGAGGCGCACGATCCGCGGGTCGGCATGGTCGGCGGCTCCTACGGCGGGGCCGTGCAGTTCGCCGCGGCCTCGGTGGACCCCCGGATCGACACGATCATCCCGATGATCACGTGGAACGACCTCAGTTACTCCCTCGCGCCCAACGGCACCGACCAGATCACCGGGGTCAGCACGTCGGTTCCCGGTGCGTCGAAGGTGGTGTGGTCGCTCATGTTCGGGGCCATCGGCGTGACCAACCCCCGGGCCGAGGGCTACGCGCAGGACCCTGTGCGGGCGTTGGGTTGCCCCAATTTCGCCGACCCCGCGTGCCCGGCGCTGACGCAGGCAGCGGTGCAGGGCTACCCGGACCCGGGGTCCGTCGACTTCCTGCGCCAGTCGTCCGTGGTGTCGTACGCGGACCGGGTGAAGATTCCGGCGTTGATCATGCAGGGTCAGCAGGACACCCTCTTCGACCTCAACGAAGCGACGGCCACGTTCGAGACCCTGCAGGCGCAGGGCAACGACGTGAAGATGATCTGGCACAGCTGGGGGCATTCCGATCTCACTCCCGCCGAGGGCGAGATCAGCATGAAGGATCCGAACCCGGACACCCAGTACGAGACGGGCCGGATGGTCGACTGGTTCGACCACTACCTGAAGGATCGCGCGGTCGACACCGGGCCGGTGTTCAGCTACTTCCGCAACTGGGTCGACTACACCGGCAACGCCGCACCCGCGTACGCCGAATCCTCGGATATCGCGGTAGGCCAGGACTATTCGCTCTACCTCTCCGGCGACGGCGCGCTGACCGACCGACTCGACGGCATCGTTCCCGGCGCGCAGACGCTGAACACGCTGCCCGGCGGCCTCCCCACGGACCGGGAGGCACCGGACACCCGGCCGGGGAATCAGGTCCCGCAGGGCATGATCCCCGGCACCCAGGCCGAATGGTCGTCCGGCATCCTCGACGCCCCGCTGGACGTGGTCGGCGCCCCGACGCTCGACGTCCGCGTCGCCGCCGCACCCGCGGTCACCGGTGTCGAGGACTCGGTCGTGGTCTTCGCGAAGCTGTACGACGTGGCTCCTGACGGCACCGAAACGCTGATCAACGGACAGGTCGCTCCGGTGCGCATCGTGGCACCCGGTGGGCCCGTCCGGGTCACGATGCCGGCCATCGTCCACCGCTTCGACGAGGGGCACCGCGTTCGCCTCGTGGTGTCCGGGGGAGATCCGAGCTTCCGCGGAAGTCTGGTGCCGCACCAGGTCACCATCGCCTCGGGCGACCCGGGGCAGGCGCTGGTGCTGCCCGTGACCGGCTGAGGTCGGGGCTCGTCCGGATGAGTCGCCACGAAACGAGTGATTGACATCACATGAGGGTCGGGATCACACTGGAACCCTCAAATTGAATCCGATGTCAAGATCAATTGCGTCGGCTGGTGGAGAGGAACCACAGGTGACCAAGCTCGGAGGAGTGTGCGACAAGCGCTTCACGGCGTTGCAGGAGGCACTGAAGGACAATCTCGACTCCGGTGAGGAACTCGGCGCGTCGATCGTCGTGACCCTCGACGGAGAGCCGGTGGTCGACATGTGGGGCGGATGGTCCGACACCGATCACGCCACCGAATGGGAGCGCGACACCATCACCAACGTGTGGTCGTGCACCAAGACGGTCACCGCGCTCGCCGCACTGATGCTCGTCGACCGCGGACTGCTGGACGTCTACGCGCCCGTCGCGAAGTACTGGCCGGAATTCGCCGCGGCAGGCAAGGACCGCGTCGAGGTCCGCCATCTCCTGTCGCACACGTCGGGTGTGTCGGGGTGGGATCAGCCGATCACGGTCGAGGACACATTCGACCTCGCCGAGTCCACGAAACGGCTTGCCGCCCAGGCGCCGTGGTGGGAGCCGGGCACGGCGTCCGGATATCACGCGCTGAACTACGGCCATCTGATCGGTGAGGTCGTCCGCCGAATCGACGGGCGCACGCTCGGCCGTTTCGTCGCGGAGGAGATCGCCGGGCCACTGGGGGCCGACTTCCACATCGGATTGGACCCGTCGGAGTTCGGCCGGGTGTCGAACGTGGTCCCGCCGCCGCCGTTGCCGATCGATCTGGCCTCCCTCGACCCCGCCAGTGTCATCGTCAGGACGTTCACCGGCCCCGGACCGGACGCGTCCGCGTCCTGGTCCGACGAGTGGCGCCAGGCGGAGAACGGTGCGGCCGGTGGCCAGGGCAACGCCCGGTCGCTCGCCCGGATCCAGTCCGTCGTGGCCTGCGGGGGAGAACTCGACGGCGTCCGCCTGCTGTCGCCGGACACCATTTCCCTGATCTTCGAGGAGCAGTCGAGCGGCGTGGATCTGGCTCTGGGGCAACCGATTCGATTCGGCATCGGGTACGGTCTGCCGACGCCCGTGTCCGTGCCGTTCGTCCCCGAGGGACGCATCTGCTTCTGGGGTGGCTGGGGCGGCTCGCAGGTCGTCGTCGACACCGAACGCCGGATGACCATGACGTACGTGATGAACAAGATGGGGCCGGGACTTCTCGGCTCCGACCGGACCGCCCAATATGCGACGGCGACGTTCGATGCGCTGAGCTGACTCGCCCGCCCGGGGCGTGATCAGGACGCCAGCCCCTTGTCCTGCAGCCATTCCCGGGCGATGTCGCCCATGTCCTCGAGGTCGGCCACCCGCTGGTTCATCTCGATGAGATCCTCGGTCGTCAGTGCTGCCGACACGTCGGCCAGGACGCCGCGGACATCGTCGCCTGCCTTGTTCTCGTTGATGATCGGGGTGATGTTCTCCGCCAGGAACAGGTGTTTGGTGTCCTCGAGTGCCACGAGGTTCTCCGACCGCATCGCCGGGTCGGTGCTGAACACGTCCGCCACTTCGATCTGACCGCTCAGCAAGGCGTTGAGCGTCAGGGGACCGCCGGCGTCGAGTGCCAGGAACTCCTTGAACGTCAGTCCGTATTTGTCCCGCAGGCCGGCGACGCCGTTCTCCCGGGTCTTCCATTCGGGCGGGCCGCCGAGGGTGAGCTCGTCGGCGTGGGGCACGAGGTCCTCGATCGTCTCGAGCGAGTACTCGTCCGCGGTCTCCTGCCGCACCGCGAGAACGTCCTTGTCCTCGGCGGGGGACGGTTCCAGTGCGACGAGCCCGGCGGGCAGCTTGGCCTTGATCTCCGCGGTCACTTCGTCCGACGCGGTCGCGGTGGTGGCGCTGTCGAGGTATTGGAGCAACGCACCCGAGTACTCGGGCAGCAGGTCGATGGAGCCGTCCCGGATGGCCGGGACGTACACCTCCCGGCTTCCGATGTTCAGCTTCTCGGTGACGTCGATGCCGTTCGCGCGCAGCGCCTCCGCGTAGATGGTCGCGATCAGCTGGCTTTCGGGGAAGTCCGCGGAGCCGACGACGATGGCACCGTCGCTGCTTCCGCCGTCGTCGGATGCCAACGGGTCCTTGCCGATCCCGCATGCCGTCAACGACATCAGGGTGGCGCCGGTCAGGGCGACGATCAATGCCTTCTTCATGATGATGTCCTTCAGATCAGCGAGGGCTCGGGAGCGGACGCGGGTCGGGCTGCGACGGCGGTGTCTTCGGAATCGGATCGCTTGTTCGCGCCGCTCCGCTCGCGTCGCGTCAGACCGGGTGAGACGACCCGAACCGTGAGGAATCCGATCGCCAGGTCGAATGCGAGCGCGAGGAGAGACACGAGGACCGCTCCGGCGGCCATCTGCGCGTAGTCGCTCTGCGCCTTGCCGTCGATGAGGAGACGTCCCAGTCCGCCCAGCGAGATGTAGGCGGCGACGGTCGCGGTCGAGACGATCTGCAGCACGGCGCTGCGCACACCCGACAGCATCAGCGGCAGCGCGCAGGGCATCTCCACCTCGGTGAGGATGCGCATCGACCGGAACCCCATGCCCCGCGCAGCGTCCACGGCGGCCGGGTCGACCGAGCGAATGCCTGCGTACGTGTTGGTGAGAATCGGCGGGATGGCCAACAAGACCAGCACGATCAGGCTCGGAATCAGATAGGCCAGCTTGGTCGAGAACGACGGTGCGATGACGAGCACCAGCAGGATCAGCAAGCCGATGGTGGGAAGGGCGCGCAGCGAGTTGGCCAGGCCCGCGACGACGACCGCTCCGCGACCAGTGTGCCCGATGTACAAACCGAGCGGAACCGCGATCAGCGCCGCCGCGAACAGGGCGAGGAATGTGTACAGCAGGTGCTGGAGGAGGAGAGCAGGAATGCCCTCGGGCCCGGTCCAATGAGCACCGTCGAGCAGAAAGTCGATCATGATGAGACCACCTTCGGGGTCCACGGTGTGAGTAACCGATTGGCGAGCACGATGAGCAGGTCGAGAACCAGCGCCAGCAGCAGGCACAGCGCGATACCGGTGATGATCGGTGTGTAGAAACGCAACTGGAAGCCCTGGGTGAACAGGGAACCGATCTGCGGGATCCCGAGCAGCGCGGCGAGAGAGACCAGGCTGACGTTCGACACGACCGCGACGCGCAGTCCGGCGCAGATGACGGGAACACCCACCGGCAGCTGAACTTTCAGCAGAGTCTGGTACGGCCGGTAGCCCATCGCCGTGGCGGCGAGCACCGTCTCCTGCGGCACCGAATCCAGGGCGTCGGCGATGACGCGCACGAGCAGGGCGACGGTGTAGATCGTCAGCGCGACGACGATGTTCATCGGATCGAGAATCTTCGTTCCGAGGATCGGCGGGAGCAGGACGAACAGCGCCAGCGACGGGATCGTGTAGAGCAGGCCGGCCGTGCCCACCACATAGGGGTTGATCCGGCGACTGCGATGCGCCAGCCAGCCGATCGGCAACGCGACGATCACACCGACGACGAGCGGCACGAGCGCGAGGAGGATATGCCAGCCGACCAGTTCGGCGATGCGATCGGACTGGCGGCCGAGCCATTCGATGTTCATCGGGCCATTGCCTCCGTGGCCACGAGATCCGCCGACTCGATCGCCGCGACCGCCGCGTGTGCCGTCACGGTTCCCACGAGCACACCGTCGCCGTCGACGACGACACCGCGTTTGCTGGGTGCGGACAGGGCGGCGTCGAGCAGGGCCCGCATCGTTCCGTGCGCATCGGCGACCGTCCCGCTGAGATTCACGTCGTCCGGGCGGATGCGGTCGACGACCTTCGCCGGTTGCACCCAGCCGATCGGCTTGTTCGCCGGATCGACGACGAGCAGCCAGTCGTCCGTGGTCCGGGTGCGGGCGTCGGACGCCGAATCACCCAGACGAGCAACGGGTTCGGCGACCGTCTCCACGCGGCCGCCGAGGTTCGAGAACCCCAGCGAACGGTAGCCGCGGTCGCGTCCGACGAAGTCGGCGACGAACTCGTCGGCGGGTTCGGTCAGCAACTCCAGCGGCGTCGCCGCCTGCGCCAGGATCCCGCCGGTCCGCAACACGACGACCTGGTCGCCGAGCTTGAGTGCCTCGTCGATGTCGTGCGTGACGATGATGATCGTCTTGCCGATGTCCTTCTGCAGTCTCAGGAATTCGTCCTGGAGCTGGCTCCGGACCACTGGGTCGACAGCGCTGAACGGTTCGTCCATCAGCATGAAGGCCGGGTCCGCGGCGAGGGCGCGCGCGACCCCCACACGCTGTTGCTGGCCACCCGAGAGCTGCCACGGATACCGGTCCGCGAAGTTCGCCGCGAGACCGACCGTCTCGAGCAGCTCCATGGCCCGGGTTCGCGACTCCTTCTTCGTCTTTCCCAGCAATCTGGGCATCGTCGCGACGTTGTCCACGATGGTGCGGTGCGGGAACAGTCCGGCATGCTGGATGACGTACCCGATCCGCCTGCGCAACAGCACGGGATCCATGTCCGCCGTGGATTCGCCGTCGAGGGAGATGGTTCCGGACGTCGGTTCGATCAATCTGTTGATCATGCGAAGCGACGTGGTCTTGCCGCATCCCGACGGCCCGACGAGTGCTGTGATCTTCCCGCTCGGGCACTCGAGGTCCAGTTCGTTCACCGCTGTCGTGCCGTCCGGATATGACTTGGTGACTTTGTCGAATGTGATCATCCGCGTGCTACTTTCGTGTAATCCGAGTGGAGACACACTCGGAAGTTCGGTGTCGTGGGACTGCTTTACCGAGTTGTGTCCTTCTCCGGATTCGGCATCTGTTCCAGAAACTTCACCGCTGCTTTCAGGTCGTCGCTCAGAGGGCGGTCGGTCGTCCGCGGATCCAGGCACGCGCGTGCCCGGTCCAGGTACGCGCCGAGTTCGGTGGTCGTGTCGAGTTCGTGGTTCTGCTGGCCGAGCGCGCGCACCGCCGAGATCAGTTCGCACGCGAGCACGATGCGAGACTGGGCGAGGATGTCGGTGAGTTGGGTGGCGGCCTGCGACGCGAAGCTCGCGTGGTCCTCGGTTCCTCGGGAGATCACGGTGTGTCCGAGAGAGCCCGGCGCCGCGGCCATCCGGATCTCGGCGATGGCCGCGGACGTCGTGTACTCCAGCAGCATGGTGCCGCTACTGCCCGCCGGACCGTCGGCCAGGAACGGCCGGAGACCGGTGACCACCGGATCGGAGAGATTGGCAAGTCTGCACTGCGACAACAGCGCCGCGCTCGACAGCGCGAGTTTCGCCTCGTCCACGGCGAGGGCGATCGGCATTCCGTGGAAGTTCCCGTTGTGGAACACGGCGTCGTCCTCGACGGAGATGAGGGGGTTCTCGGAGGACGAGTTCATCTCGATCGCGAGCGTGCCCCGCAACCGCTGCAGCGCCTGCCACGTCGCCCCGAGGATCTGCGGCAGGGCGCGGAACCCGTAGGAATCCTGCACGCGGGCAGCCTGTACGCGGTGGCCCGCGAGGAGTTCCCGGACCCGGCCGGCCACCTCCTCCTGGCCGAGGTGCCTGCGGGCAGCCTGCACCCGTGCCGCGAACGGTTCGACGGAACTGCGCGTCGCCAGCAGCGACAGCACACCGACGATCAGCGAGTGCTCCAGCCAGTTCGCGACGCTGTCGGTGGCCGACGCCGCGAGCGCGACCGTCATCGCGTTGGTCGAGATCAGCGGGAGTGCGTCACCCTGGTGTGCGGTCCACCGGGTGACGAATCGACCGTCCCGCAGCGGTGCCTCGCCCATCAACCCGAGCGCGATCTCGGAGAACGCACTGAGGTCGCCGGTGCCTATCGCCCCGCGAGCGTGCACGGTGGGCTGTTCGTCCGCCGCGACGGCATCGATCAGCGCGGTCACGATGTCGGGGTGCAGACCGGATCCGCCGTTGAGAATCTGGTTGACGCGAATGATCATGGCGGCGCGGACGACGTGATCCGGCAGCGCGGGGCCCGAACCCGTGGCGTGGCTGCGGAGAAGTCGAAGGTCCTGGTCGACGCCGTCGGAGACGGAGGTGTCCCGGTTGCCCCCGACACCCGTGGTGCGTCCGTAGATGGGCTGCCGTTCGGCGATGCGCACGGCTGTCTCCCACGAACGGCGTGCGTGGTCGAGCGCTGCGGGGTCGGGCTCGATCACGACGGGTTCCCGGGCCAGCGCCGTGAGTTGGTCGACGGTGAGCTGGGCGCCGTCGAGCACCACAGGAAGGGGCGGGTGCGGTTCCTCGGTCGAGCTGGAATCTCTCCGGGTCATCAGAACTCCGTGATCGATGTGGTGTGCCTCACTCTTCGAGATGTATAGTCCTGTATATACCGCGGCGTGTCAACCGTCAGTTTCCCGTCATGACCTCCATCGCAAGACCGTGGTGAGCGGCTGGCATTCCGGCTAGGTCAACCTCTCACTTCGATCAGTCCCTCGGTGATCTTCCGGAACGTAAGGTCTCGGGAGAGGTGCATATATGGCCATGCATCGATCCCGCTATGACTGATCGACCGAAGGAATGAGTCCAATGCCGCAGCAGGTACGAGGCGTCATCGCCCGCTCCAAGGGTGCCCCCGTCGAGATCGCGACCGTCAACATTCCGGACCCCGGTCCGGGTGAGGTGGTGGTCGATATCGCGGCGTGCGGTGTGTGCCACACGGACCTCACCTACCGCGACGGCGGGATCAACGACGAGTTCCCGTTCCTGCTGGGCCACGAGGCTTCGGGGATCGTCGAGAGTGTCGGTGAAGGCGTCACGTCCGTGGCGGTCGGCGACTTCGTCGTCCTGAACTGGCGCGCCGTCTGCGGTCAGTGCCGGGCCTGTAAGCGCGGCCGCCCGCAGTACTGCTTCGACACGCACAACGCCGCGCAGAAGATGACGCTCGAGGACGGCACCGAACTGACTCCCGCCCTGGGGATCGGCGCGTTCGCCGACAAGACGCTCGTCCACGCCGGACAGTGCACCAAGGTGGATCCCTCCGCGGACCCGGCAGTCGTCGGGCTGCTCGGCTGCGGCGTGATGGCCGGCCTCGGTGCCGCCGTGAACACCGGCAACGTCTCCCGCGGTGACACCGTCGCCGTCATCGGCTGCGGTGGTGTCGGCGATGCCGCGATCATGGGCGCCCGCCTGGCAGGCGCCGTGAAGATCATCGCGATCGACCGGGACGACAAGAAGCTCGAATGGGCGAAGGACCTGGGCGCGACGCACACGATCAACGGCGGCCAGGTGGATGCCGTCTCGGCCGTCCAGGAACTCACCGGCGGTTTCGGCGCCGACGTCGTGATCGATGCGGTCGGCCGCCCCGAGACGTGGAAGCAGGCGTTCTACGCCCGCGACCTCGCCGGCACCGTCGTGCTGGTCGGTGTCCCGACCCCCGACATGACCCTCGAGATGCCGCTGATCGACTTCTTCTCCCGCGGCGGATCCCTGAAGTCCTCGTGGTACGGCGACTGCCTGCCCGAGCGTGACTTCCCGATGCTCGTCGACCTGTACCAGCAGGGCCGGCTGCCGCTGGACAAGTTCGTCACCGAGCGCATCAAGATCGACGAGGTGGAAGCGGCGTTCCACAGCATGCACGCCGGTGAGGTGCTGCGTTCGGTGGTCGTTCTGTGAGCGGGCAGTTGCGGATCGAGCGGGTCGTCACCGAGGGAACGTTCGCCCTCGACGGCGGAGAGTGGAACGTCGACAACAACATCTGGCTGATCGGTGACGACACCGACGTCGTGATCGTCGACGCCGCCCACACCGCGCAGCCGATCATCGACGCGGTCGGAGGCCGGCACGTGAATGCCGTGATCTGCACGCACGGTCACAACGACCACATCACCGTCGCCCCCGAATTGGCCGAGCGTTTGCATGCCCCGGTGCTGCTGCACCCCGGCGACGACGTGCTGTGGAAGATGAGCCACCCCGACGCCAAGTACTGGCATCTCGAGGACGAACAGCGGATCGCCATCGCGGGCACCGAGATCCAGGTGATCCACTCGCCCGGTCACTCGCCGGGGTCGGTGTGCCTGTACCTGCCCGAGGCCGGGGCACTGTTCTCCGGCGACACCCTGTTCTCGGGTGGCCCCGGCGCCACGGGCCGGTCGTACTCGGATTTCCCGACCATCATCGGGTCGATCCGGGACCGGCTGTTCGCTCTTCCCGAAGAAACGCTCGTCCACACCGGTCACGGTGACGGAACCACGATCGGCACCGAGGCCCCGCACCTCGCCGAATGGATTGCACGAGGAAACTGACTCCATGACCGACACCACCGACAGGTACACCTTCGACGAAGATGATGTCGTCGTCACGCACGAGAAATCCTATGCGGCAGGTGTTCCTGCGGTGTTGGTGTCGTTGCGTCGTGGGCTCGAGCAGATGGGTCCGGTGCGCACGGCCCGGACGTTGATGAGGTTGAATCAGCGGGAGGGGTTCGACTGTCCGGGGTGTGCGTGGCCGGAGACTCCGGGGCACCGCAAGCATGCGGAGTTCTGTGAGAACGGGGCGAAGGCGGTCGCGGAGGAGGCGACCACCCGCAAGGTCGGGCCGGAGTTCTTCGCGGCGCATTCGGTGTCGGATCTGCTGGGTCGGACCGAGTTCTGGTTGGGGCAGCAGGGCCGGTTGACGCATCCGATGGTGTTGCTGCCGGGAGCCTCGCATTACGAGCCGATCGGCTGGGACGCGGCGTTCGCGATGATCGCCGGGGAGCTGCGGGCGTTGGCATCGCCGCACGAGGCGGTGTTCTACACGTCCGGGCGCACCAGCAATGAGGCGGCGTTCGTGTACCAGTTGATGATCCGGGCGTTCGGGACGAACAACCTGCCGGACTGCTCGAACATGTGCCACGAGTCGTCGGGTAGTGCGTTGGTGGAGACGATCGGGATCGGGAAGGGGTCGGTGTCGGTTCCCGACCTCGAGAACGCGGACCTGATCCTGATCGCCGGGCAGAACCCGGGCACCAACCACCCGCGGATGCTCTCGACCCTCGAGAAGGCGAAGGCCAACGGGGCGAAGGTGATCGCGATCAACCCGCTGCCCGAGGCCGGGTTGATGCGGTTCAAGGACCCGCAGAAGGTGCACGGGGTGGTCGGCGACGGTGTGCAGATCGCCGACGAGTACCTGCAGATCCGGATCGGCGGCGACCAGGCCCTGTTCCAGGGATTGGGCCGGTTGCTGCTCGAGGCGGAGGACCGCAATCCCGGGACGGTGCTGGACCGGGAGTTCATCGACCGGCACACCGCCGGGTTCGAGGAGTGCGCGGCGCATCTGCGGCAGGTCGATCTGGGCACGGTGGCGGCGGCGACCGGGCTCACCCTCGAACAGATCCAGGCCACGGCGGACGCGTTGATCTCCTCGAAGAAGACCATCATCTGCTGGGCGATGGGGTTGACTCAGCAGACGCACGGGGTCGCGACGATCCAGGACGCGGTGAACCTGCTGCTGTTGCAGGGGATGATCGGCAAACCCGGGGCCGGGGTGTGCCCGGTGCGCGGGCACTCGAACGTCCAGGGTGACCGGACGATGGGGATCTGGGAGAAGATGCCCGAATCGTTCCTGGCCGCGCTCGACGCCGAATTCGGTATCCGCTCGCCGCGCGAGCACGGGTTGGACGCGGTCGACTCGATTCGGGCGATGCGGGACGGGAAGGCGTCGGTGTTCCTCGGGATGGGCGGCAACTTCGTCTCGGCGACCCCGGACACCGAGACCACCGAGGCCGCGTTGCGGGGCTGTGCGCTGACGGTGCAGGTGTCGACGAAACTGAACCGCTCGCACCTGGTGACCGGGCAGACCGCGCTGATCCTGCCCTCGCTGGGGCGCACCGACAAGGACGTGCAGTCCGGGAAGAAACAGCAGGTCACGGTCGAGGACTCGATGTCGATGGTGCACCTGTCCCGCGGCAGCCTGTCACCCGCGAGCGACCAGTTGCGCAGTGAGGTCGCCATCGTCTGCGGGATCGCGCAGGCCCTGTTCGGTCCCGACCATTCGGTGCCGTGGGCGGAATTCGCCGCCGACTACGACCGCATCCGCGATTCCATCGCAAGGGTCATTCCCGGGTTCGAGGACTTCAACCGCAAGGTCCGTCAACCGGACGGGTTCGGACTGCCGCACCCACCGCGGGACGAGCGCCGGTTCGTGACGGACACGGGGAAGGCGAATTTCACGGTCAACGAGCTGTCCTGGCTGCCGGTCCCGCAGGGGAAGCTCATCTTGCAGACGATGCGCTCACACGATCAGTACAACACCACCATCTACGGTCTCGACGACCGCTACCGCGGCGTGAAGGGCGGTCGGCGGGTGCTGTTCATCGCTGCCGAGGACATCGCCGCCCTCGGGTACGTCGACGGGGACCGGGTGGACCTGATCTCCGAGTGGGAAGCCCCGGACGGGACGGTGCAGGAGCGCCGGGCCGACGACTTCCGGTTGGTGCCGTACCCGACGCCGCGGGGGAACGTCGCAGCCTACTACCCGGAGACGAATCCGCTGATCCCACTCGATCACGTGGCCCGCAAGTCGAACACCCCGGTGTCGAAGGCGATCACCATCCGTCTCGAACGGCGACCCTGATGGGGCGTGTGACCACCCGGACCCCGGTCACCCGGATCACCGACACCCGGCAGTCCACCCGACCGGACACCGTGGTGGTGGAGGAGCCGCTCGAGATCCGGGTGAACGGGACACCGCTGGCGGTCACCATGCGCACCCCCGGTTCCGATGTCGAACTGGCGCAGGGGTTTCTGCTGACCGAGGGCATCATCGGCGACCGCGCGGACATCGCGTCGATCCGCTACTGCAACAGCGTCGACGACAACGGTGTCAACACCTACAACGTCCTCGACGTCGATCTCGCGCCCGGGGTGTTCCTGCCCGACACCGGTATCGAACGCAACTTCTACACCACCTCCTCGTGTGGGGTGTGCGGGAAGGCGTCGCTGGATGCGATCCGGCAACGCACGAAGCACTCACCGGCCACCGATACGGTGCGGGTGCCGGCCGCGACGATCGCGGAGCTGCCCGACCGGTTGCGGGCCGCGCAGAAGGTGTTCGAGACCACCGGGGGCCTGCACGCGGCCGGATTGTTCACCCGGACCGGGGAACTGCTCGCGATCAAGGAGGACGTGGGGCGGCACAACGCCGTCGACAAGCTGATCGGCTGGGCCACCGAACAGAACCGGGTCCCGCTGCGGGGAAGCATCCTGCTCGTGTCCGGCCGGGCGTCGTTCGAGCTGGCGCAGAAAGCGGTGATGGCCGGCATCCCGATCCTCGCCGCCGTGTCCGCACCCTCCTCGCTGGCGATCGACCTCGCCCACGACACCGGGCTCACCCTCATCGGGTTCCTCCGCGGCACCACCATGAACATCTACACCCACCCGGACCGCATCACCTGACGTGAGTGGCAAAGCGTGCGCCCGCACACTTTGCCACTCACGTGAGGGGGTCAGTGCCCGATCGGCGGCGTCGCGACGCTCATGCGTGCCTACTGGTGGTGTCGGCGCGGATGCCCGCCTCCAGGGCGATCGCGCCCGCCTCACCTCGGGACGCCACACCGAGCTTCTTCAGCACACCCGCGACATGGAATTTGACGGTGCTCTCGCTGATGCCGAGGCTGTCGGCGATCGCCTTGTTCCGCTTGCCGGTCGCGAGGTGACCCAGGACCTCGAGTTCGCGGGGGTTGAGATCGCCCAGTTGCTGTTCGTCCGGTCGCGCCACCGGTACGTCGAGGGGGATCGCGACGGCTACCCGGGACCCCCACCCGTCGACCGACTCCACGTCGATCCGGCCACCGAGCGTGTGCACCCGGCCGGAGAGTTGCCGCACCAGCGCGTCGGTATCGAGACCGCCGTCGCCGTCGTCGCGGACCTCGACCAGGAGGTTCGCGCCGTCACAGTCCCAGGCGATGCGGATTCGCTCGAGGGCGGCTTGCGCCGCGAATGCCAGGACGGCGCTCCGGACGACGGCCCGGGCGGCACTGGCCACCTCGCCGGGCAGCGCGCGACCGTCCACCGGCGGATCGACGTAGTCGACCCGCACGGGCCGGTGCTGGAGCAGCGGCCGCAGTTCGCCCTGCAGCCGGGCGAACGCGGTGGTGACGGCTTCCTCCGCGAGGTTGCGGTCGGATTCGCCCGCGGAGCGCAGGGTCACCAGCGCCGAGGACGCCGTCTCGCTCGCCGTGATCCGCGACCGACGGTCGTCGAGGTCCTTGGACCGGAGCGTCGACAGGATCGATTCGAGCGTTGCCGCGTGCAGGTCCGTCAGCTCCACGATGGTCCTGGCCCGCTCGCTCGACGCCGCCCGCGACTCCGCCAGGTATGCGGGGCTCGCCTGCGCCACCTGATGCCGGATCGACACGGCGACGACGCCGAACGCGCCCGCCACCAGCGGGACCTCACGAATGCGCTGCCGCGGCTTGGGCAGAACGAGGAGGAGGGTCCCCGTCGCGTCCAGCAGCGCCCACACCTTCCGTTTCGCTCCGGCAATCACGGTGTGGTCGTCGAAAGGAGTGCCTTCCGTCATGCGGGTGCGCAACGCGTCCAGTTCGGCGATGGTGACGCGCTCGACCACCGACGGATCTCCGCTGACCTTGCGGGGACGTCCCGTGCATTCCCGGGTGAAGATCACCAGCGCGGTGTGCGGCCAGATGTCGGCGAGGAACTTGGAGAAGCGGACGGCGATGTCGGGCAGCGGACCGTCGATGACGTCCCGCATGGAGCCGAGAACATCTGCAGGGGACACAGAAGTCGAGCTGGGAAGAACCACGTGTCGAGCCTATCCGCGCAGGCGGCGGCTGCCGGGCCTGGGCCGTCCGCTCACGGTGCCGGCTCGGCGCGGGCGGCGTCGACGACGTCGGACCGGACGAGTCCCAGTGATTCCAGTGCCCGCGCCGCGGTGCCGTGCGTGATGGTGGCGACGGCTGCGACGAGGTCGGCTCCGACGATCGGTCGCCGTTCCGACTTCGCGAGAGCCACCGCATTGCGGAACGCGGCCTGGGCCGGTTCGGTCAGTCGCAGCGGCCCGGTGCGCGGGCGGCTCAGGGCGCTGGTGGCGACGCCCGCGTCCGTCATGCCTGCCGCCGCGAGGGCTTCCCCGTGCACGCGAATGACCGCCTCGCGCAGTGCGTCCCGGTTCGATCCGAGACGCTCGAACACTCGGGCTGCCGTACCGTCCGGCAGTACGAACGAGGCGAGCAGCAGATGCTCGAGGCCCGGATCCCGGTCGCCCAGCCGGTCGGCTTCGGCCTCCGTTTCCGAGAACAGCGTCTTCATCGTCCGCATGTCGCGCCATGCCCGGGTGAATGTCATCGTGTGCCCCTCGTCTTCTTGTCGGAGGATCGTCCGGGACCGAGGCGTTTGTGCGCCGCCTGACCCGAGACGCCGAGAGCGTGACCGATGTCCGCCCAGGTCCAGCCCGCGGACAGTGCGTGTGCGACGGCGTCACGCTCGAGCTGATCGGCCTGACGCCGCAGCGCGACGACGGCAGCGAAAGCGGTCGCCGGGTTCGGATCGTCACCCACGGTATCAACTTAAGTTGATGAGACGGATCCGTCAACCTTTGTTGATGGGTCGACCGGAATCAGAGCGCGGCGTTCTTGTCGAACTCGGTGCCGAGTTCCTTCGCCACGCGCTTGAGCAGCGGCACGATATGGTCCGCCGACTCGAGGGTGACCCGGGCCGCGGGCCCGGAGACGGAGATGGCGGTGGGGGTCGGAGCGTTCGGCACCGGCACCGAGAAGCAGCGGACGCCGATCTCCTGCTCGCCCTCGTCGATCGCGAACCCGCGGTTTCGGCTCAATTCGAGATCGGCGATCAGCATGTCGGGGTCGGTGAGGGAGTTCTCGGTGTACGTCGTCATTCCGGTCCGGCCGACCAGTGAGCGCACGGCGTCATTCGAGAGCTGCATGAGGATGGCCTTGCCGACGCCGGTGCAGTGCGGGTAGACGCGTCGGCCGACCTCGGTGAACATGCGCATCGCGTGTTCGGACGGCACCTGCGCGACGTAGACGGCCATGGTGCCGTCGAGGACGGCCATGTTCGCGGTCTCGCCGGTGCCTCGCACCAGTTCGGACAGGTGCGGTCGCGACCAGGCGCCGATCAGCTGGGTGGCGCTCTCGCCGAGGCGAATGAGCTTGGGCCCGAGCGCGTACCGCCGGGTGGGTAGCTGCCGCACGTATCCGCGGTTCATCAGGGTGCGGATGAGCCGGTGAATGGTCGGGAGGGGGAGTCCGGCCAGGTCGGCGAGTTCGCTGACCCCGATGGACCCGCCGGCACTCGCCATGATCTCGAGTATGTCGAATGCGCGCTCGACCGACTGCACGCCGCCGGCCGGACTCTGACCGTTCGTCATGTCTGTCTCCATCCTCTGACTGCGCGAGAGCCCCCACATTCTTTCCGTCAGACGGAAAGGGTGCTCCGTATGACGATAGCGCGGGAGTGGCGGATCGCGACGATTCCTGCGCTACATCGGTTGACAAACGTCGGTGTGACGGCGTTCACTATATCGAGATACGAAATACAACTTCCATAATATGGAAAACACCAAGCCCCGAGGGAGGGCCCCGTGTCTGAAGTCGAAATCGCTGCGAAACCCACAAAGCAGCGTTGGTACAGATCACTTTTCGTCCAGGTCCTGATCGGAATCGCCCTGGGCATCGCCACCGGAATCCTGTTTCCGGAGTTCTCCCATCACCTGGCGCCACTGGGTGAGGGCTTCATCAAGCTGATCAAGATGGTCGTGTCGCCGCTGATCTTCCTGGTGATCGTCACCGGCATCGCCAAGGTCGGCAGCATGAAGGCGCTCGGCAAGATCGGCGGCAAGGCGCTGCTCTGGTTCACGGCCGCGACGACCTTCGCGCTCGGGCTCGGCCTGCTCGTCGGAAACCTCGTCAAGCCGGGTAGCGGGCTCAACATCGACCCGGCCACGCTGGACACCAGCGCCCTGGACGAGAAGACACAGGGCGGCCACCTGCCGGGTGGCGTCGAGTTCGTCATGCACATCATCCCGACCAGCGTGTTCGATGCGTTCGCACAGAACAACCTGCTGCAGGTGCTGCTGTTCGCGATCCTGTTCGGTGTCGCGCTGGCGTCCTTCAGTGAATCGGCTCCGCCGATCCTGATGGATGTGATCGACCAGACGCTGCACGTCATCTTCCGCATCGTCGGCTACATCATGTACCTGGCGCCTCTCGGAGCGTTCGGTGCGATGGCATTCACCGTCGGCAACTACGGTGCCGGCTCCCTCAAATCCTTCGGAGTACTCATCCTGGCGTGCTACGGCGCTGCACTGGTCTTCATCGCCGTCCTGTCGATCGTGGTCAAGCTGATCACCGGAGTGAACGCGTGGAAGTTCATCAAGTACTGCCGCGAAGAATTCATGCTCGCCCTGGGCACCGGATCGTCCGAGGCGGTCATGCCCCGCATCATCAAGAAGTTGGACAACGCGGGATGCGACCGCGCCGTCGTCGGTCTGGTGATCCCTACCGGCTACTCATTCAACCTCGACGGAGCCGCGATCTACCTGTCGCTGGCGATGATGTTCCTGGCGCAGGCGGTCGGGGTGGACCTCGGATTCGGCGAGCAGCTCGCGATCATGGGCATCCTCATTCTCAGCTCCAAGGGAATGGCGGGTGTGCCGGGGTCGGCCTTCGTCGCCCTGTCCGCGACCGCTGCCGCAATCGGCGCGTTCCCCGTGGCCGCGGTCGCGTTGCTGCTCGGCGCCGACCGGCTCATGGACTCCATGCGCGTATTCACGAACCTGCTCGGCAACTGCCTCGCCACGTTCGTGGTCGCGAACTGGGAGGGCATGCTCGACAAGGACAAGATGCGAGCGGTACTCGACGGGAAGGTCACACCCGACGACCCGGACGACGTCACCATCCACCCGCACCCGGGGCACGAACACCTCCAGGACGCCCCGGCACGGCCGGCGATCGAGAGGCGCGAAGCGCTGACCACGAACGGGGCCGCGGAAGGAACGGTGAACCACCATGCCTGACACCCAGCCCACCGTCGCAGTGCTCGGCACCTGGGGATACCACGGACTCCTCGACGACGCCGAACAGGTCGACATCGACACCCCGTACGGGCCGACGTCGGACAGCATCGTCCTCGGGTCGTCCGGGGGCCGCCGGCTCGCCTACCTGACCCGCACCGGACGACACCGCAACATCCCGCCCCACCGCATCAATGCCCGCGCCAACATCTGGGCCCTGCACAGCCTCGGCGTGCGCACGATCCTCGCGCCCACCCCCTCCGGCTCGCTGCGCCCGGCGATCGGCGTCGGCTCGGTCGTAGTGCCCGACCAGCTGGTCGACCGCACGGGCCGCACCGACGACACCTTCCACGACGACGACGTCCACATCTCCTTCGCGGACCCGTTCTGCGCCCACGGGCGCCGAGCGGTGGTGTCGACGCTCCGCCGGAACGGCTGGGTGGTCAACGACGGCGGTGTGATGGTGGCGATCCGCGGCCCACGATTCTCGACCCGCGCCGAATCACGTTGGTACGCGGCCCAGGGATGGGACCTGATCAGCATGACCCCGTACCCCGAGGCGGCGCTGGCCCGGGAACTGGGCATGTCCTACACCTGCATCGCCCTGGTCACCGATCACGACGTCATCAGCGACACCCCGTGGCCGGTCACCCAGGACCTGGTGCGCGAAGGACTCGACGCCAACACCAAACGACTACGCGAAGCGCTGCTCCAGGTAGCGATCGAACTGGCGGGCAAGCCCGAAGCGGCGACACCTGCCCACGGAAGAAGGAGCTGACAAGATGGCCGAATTGTTCTGCAACGGTGGAGCGATGCGTGGCGGAAACCTGCATCACAACGTGTCCGCGCACACGTTCCTCGGCACGGTCCGGACCGCCCCGAAGTACCGATTCTTCTCCGTGCGTGACGAATTCCCCGCACTGCTGCTGATGGAGACTGGGGGAGCCTCGATCGAGGGCGAGCTCTACGACGTGCCGATCGGAGACATTCGCACCGACTTCCTCCCCGAGGAGCCCGAGGAGCTCGAGCTCACCGTGATCGAACTGTCCGACGGCCGTTCGGTTCTGGCGGTAGGCCTGCGACCGGGCCTCCTCGAGAGCCGAGCCGGCGAGCTCACCGAGATCACCGATCACGGCGGCTGGCGACGCTACCGAGGCCTGCCCGAGCCCGACAACACCACAGTCTCCTGAAAACCCGGAAAGTGAAGAAACAACCGATGGATACCTTGGCCTACACCCTGAACTGCTCGATCCTGCTCACCGACGTGCCGCTCCTGCAGCGCCCACAGGCTGCCCGGGATGCCGGATTCGACGCCGTCGAATTCTGGTGGCCCTTCGACACCGCCGTACCGCGGGACAGCGACGTCGACGCGTTCGTGGGCGCGATCGAGAACGCCGGAGTGCAGCTGACCGGGTTGAACTTCGCGGCGGGCAACATGCCGGCGGGGGACCGCGGACTGCTGTCCGACCCGGCGCAGGTCTCGGCGTTCCGCGACAACATCGACATCACTGTCGGAATCGGAGAACGGTTGGGCACCAAAGCTTTCAACGCCCTGTATGGTAATCGTATCGACGGCACGGATCCGAAGATTCAGGACGACACGGCCACCGAGAACCTCGCCCAGGCGGGCAAGGCGGCGGATCGTATCGGTGCGGTCGTGCTCGTCGAACCGGTCAGCGGCACGCCGGCGTACCCGCTGAAGAGCGCGGCCGACGCGATTGCCGTGATCGACCGGGTGAAGGCGGAACACGGTGTCGACTCGCTTCGGCTCCTCGCAGACCTCTACCACCTCGAGGTCAACGGCGACGACGTCGGCGCCGCGATCGACACGTACGCGGACCGCATCGGGCACGTACAGATCGCGGATGCTCCTGGTCGCGGAGAACCCGGCACCGGAACACTCGACATCGACGGCTACCTGACGAGGCTCGCCGGACACGGCTACCGCGGATACGTAGGGCTCGAGTACAAGTCCACCCGACCGGACACCTTCGACTGGTTGCCCCGCGAACAGCGCGCGTCCCGCGCCGGCCACTGACACACCACCACTTCGACGGAATCGAGGACACTCGTGAGCACTATCGCATTCATCGGACTCGGAATCATGGGCAGCCCCATGGCCGTTCATCTCGCCAAGGCCGGCCACCAGGTGGTCGGATACAACCGCTCGCCCGAGCGCACCGCGGCACTCGTCGAGGCCGGCGGCACCGCAGCGGACTCCATCGCCAAGGCCGTTGCCGGCGCCGACGTCGTGGCCGTGATGGTCCCCGACTCGCCCGACGTGCAGGCCGTACTCGCCGGTGAGGACGGAGTCTTCGAGCACGCCCCGGCAGGCGCTCTGATCATCGACTTCTCCAGCATCCGGCCCGACGTCACCACCGCACTCGCCGCGCAGGCGGCCGAGCGTGGATTCCGGCTGATCGACGCCCCGGTGTCGGGTGGCGAGGCCGGTGCGGTCAACGCCGCACTGTCGATCATGGTCGGCGGCGCCCCGGAAGACTTCGAGTCGGCCAGGCCGATCCTCGACGTCGTCGGGAAGACGGTGGTCCACGTGGGCCCGAACGGCTCCGGACAGACGGTGAAGGCAGCGAACCAGCTGATCGTGGCCGGCAACATCCAGCTCCTCGCGGAGGCGATCATCTTCCTCGAGGCCTACGGTGTCGACACCGCGGCCGCCGTGGAGGTACTCGGCGGCGGGCTCGCCGGATCGGCCGTCCTGAACCAGAAGGCGCAGAAGATGCTGGACCGGTCGTTCGAACCCGGATTCCGGATCGACCTGCACCACAAGGACCTCGGCATCGTGACCAGCGCTGCCCGTGAGGCAGGCGTCGTGACACCCCTCGGCGCCGTCGTCGCCCAGCTGATGGCCTCCGCCCGTGCGAACGGTGATGGTGGCCTGGATCATTCGGGTCTGCTGCGCGGAGTGGAGCGGCTGTCCGGCCGCCCCTCCCAGTGACCCGCTTCAACTCGTAATCCTCGATGGAGAACTGATATGCCTCGTATGCGCGCCGCTGACGCAGCGGTCAAGATTCTGGAACTCGAAGGTGCCACCCAGGCCTTCGGCCTCCCCGGTGCGGCGATCAACCCGTTCTACGCAGCAATGCGTGACCACGGTGGGATCAAGCACGTCCTCGCCCGCCACGTCGAGGGCGCATCCCACATGGCCGAGGGGTTCACCCGCGCCAAGGCCGGGAACATCGGTGTCTGCATCGGGACGTCCGGGCCGGCCGGGACCGACATGATCACCGGCCTGTACTCGGCGATGGCGGACTCGATCCCGATCCTCGCGATCACGGGGCAGGCCCCGGTCGCGCGCCTGCACAAGGAAGACTTCCAGGCCGTCGACATCGCCGCGATCGCGGGTCCGGTCACGAAGATGGCGATGACGGTGCTCGAGCCGGCCCAGGTTCCGGGTGCGTTCGCGCAGGCATTTCACCTGATGCGGTCCGGTCGGCCGGGACCGGTTCTCATCGACCTGCCGATCGACGTGCAACTGGCGGAGATCGAGTTCGACCCGGACACCTACCAGCCGCTGCCCGTGTACAAGCCGGCGGCGACCCGGGCGCAGGCGGAGAAGGCCCTCGACATGCTGGGGGCCGCCGACCGCCCGCTGATCGTCGCCGGCGGCGGCATCATCAACGCCGACGCCGCGGATCTGCTCGTGGAACTGGCGGAACTGCTGGACGTTCCGGTGGTGCCGACGCTGATGGGCTGGGGCACCATCCCGGACGACCACCGCCTCGCCGCGGGCATGGTCGGTCTGCAGACCGCCCACCGGTACGGCAACGCGACCATGCTGGCGTCGGACTTCGTCCTGGGCATCGGCAACCGCTGGGCCAACCGGCACACGGGCGGTCTCGACACCTACCGCAAGGGGCGCAAGTTCGTTCACGTCGACATCGAACCCACCCAGATCGGCCGCGTGTTCGCACCGGACTACGGGATCGTCTCCGACGCCAAGGCGGCGCTCGAACTGTTCGTCGCCGTCGCGAAGGAGCGCAAGGCCGCCGGAACACTCGCGGACCGCAGCACCTGGGTCGAGGACTGTGCCACCCGGAAGCGGACCATGCAGCGCAAGACCCACTTCGACGACGTCCCGGTCAAGCCGCAGCGGGTGTACGAGGAGATGAACCGCGTCTTCGGGCGCAACACCCGGTACGTCAGCACGATCGGGCTCTCGCAGATCGCCGGCGGCCAGTTCCTGCACGTCTACAAGGCCCGCAACTGGATCAACTGCGGCCAGGCCGGGCCGCTGGGCTGGACCATCCCCGCCGCTCTCGGAGTGGTGGCCGCGGAGCCGGAGACACCCGTCGTGGCGCTGTCCGGTGACTACGACTTCCAGTTCATGATCGAGGAACTGGCGGTGGGCGCCCAGTTCAACCTGCCGTACATCCACGTCGTGGTGAACAACTCCTACCTGGGACTGATCCGTCAGGCGCAGCGCGCATTCGACATGGACTTCTGCGTGCAGCTGGGCTTCGACAACATCAACACCCAGGAAACCACCGAACACGATGTGCTGCCCGCGGTCCCGAAGGGGTACGGCGTCGATCACGTCAAGGTCGCCGAGGGGCTGGGCTGCAAGGCGCTGCGGGTCACCGAGCCCGGCGAGATCGCAGGCGCCCTCGAGAAGGCCCGTGAGCTCGCCGGTGAGCACAAGGTGCCGGTGGTGGTCGAGGTCTTCCTCGAGCGGGTCACCAACATCGCGATGGGAACCGAACTCGACAACGTCGCCGAGTTCGAGGATCTGGCGGAGAGCTGGGAGCACGCTCCCACAGCCCTCATGCTGCTGGACTAGGGGGGGGCACCGTGACACGTGTACTGGTCGCACCCGACAAGTTCAAGGGATCCCTCACCGCCGCGGAAGTGGCGGACGCCCTCGCTGACGGACTCCTGGCCGGTGATCCGTCCTGGGTGATCGATCGTGTTCCGGTCGCGGACGGCGGCGACGGCACCGTCGCCGCGGCCGTCGCCGCAGGGTGGTCTCCGGTCGCGGTGACCACCACGGGGCCGACGGGTCTACCCGTCACCTCGTCCTACGCGGTGCGCGGCTCGACCGCGGTGGTCGAACTGGCTTCGGCCGTGGGGTTGGTACTGCTCCCGGACGGTGTGATGGATCCCATGGGTGCCAGTACATTCGGACTCGGCACCGTCGTCAGGCACGCGCTGGAGGGGGGAGCCCGCGAGATCATCGTCGGTCTCGGGGGCAGCGCGTCAACCGACGGCGGTGCCGGCTTGTTACAGGCCCTCGGCGTGCGTGTCCTCGACGCCGGCGGCAACGAGGTCGCGCAGGGGGGAGCGGCGCTGCGCCACGCCGCCCGGGTCGACCTGACCGGTCTCCACCCGGCGGCGCGTGCGGCGCACTTCCGGCTCGCCTGCGACGTCGACAATCCGCTCCTCGGCCCGACGGGCGCCACCGCCGTATACGCAAGCCAGAAGGGCGCGGCCGCAGAAGAACTGGTCGTCCTCGAGGACGCCATGTCCCGGTGGGCGCAGGTCGTGCGCGCCGCGACCGGCCGCGACGACAGCCGGATCGCGGGTGCGGGCGCTGCGGGAGGCGCGGCGTTCGGCGCGATCTCGGTGCTGGGGGCCGACACGCGGCCCGGCATCGACACGGTCTTCGGGCTCGTCGACTTTCCCGGGAGACTCGCGGGGGCGGACCTCGTCATCACCGGTGAGGGGGCACTCGACGCGCAGAGCCTCCACGGCAAGGCGCCGATCGGCGTCGCGATCGAGGCGCGCAAGGCCGGAATTCCCGTCCTCGCCGTCTGCGGCCGAAACCTGCTCAGCGACATCAAATTACACGCCGCCGGCATCTCCGCGACATACGCACTCGCGGACCTCGAACCGGACCTTCATCGATCGATCAGAGATGCGGCGGAACTACTGCGCCGGATCGGCTGCACGATCGCGGCATCGACTGCCGAACTCGCACCACTCAGCACACGAGGAGAATCATGACGTCACCCGACTTCACCGCACTACCCGACCTCGCCTCACGCGCCCTCGGCGGAAGCGTATCCGCGGCCAACGACGAACTGTTCGCCCAGCGGGAGAACCTCATCAAGGCGGAGGCCCCGTTTTTCGACCCGTCCGATTTCGGGCACAAGGGCAAGGTGTACGACGGGTGGGAGACCCGCCGCCGCCGCGACGACGGCCACGACTACGCGATCGTCCGGCTCGGGGCTGCGGGCATCATCCACGGGATCATCGTGGACACCGCGCACTTCAAGGGCAACTACCCGCCCTTCATCTCCATCGAGGCGGCGTCGATCGAGGGCTACCCGTCCATCGAGGAGGTCATGAAGGCGGACTGGCAGACCATCGTCGAGAAGTCCCCGGCCGAGGGCCACGCCGCGAACGCCTACGCCGTCGCCGACCGGCACCGGTGGACACACGTGCGGCTGTCCATCTACCCCGACGGCGGCGTCGCACGGTTGCGGGTGCACGGTGAGGTCGTGCCCGACCCCCGGTTCCTCGACGGGACGGTGGACCTGCTGGCCGCGGAGAACGGCGGACGCCTCGTCGGCTGCTCCGACGCGTTCTACGCGTCGCCCGCGAACATCATCCTTCCCGGGCGGGCCCGGAACATGGGGGAGGGCTGGGAGAACTCCCGGCGTCGTGGCGGCGGCAACGACTTCGCGGTGTTCTCGCTGGCCGCGGCCGGCATTCCCCGGCACGTCGAGATCGACACCAGCTACTACGTCGGGAACGCGCCCGGCTGGGTGCGGCTGAGCACCGCCGACGCGCGGACCGCCGACATCGCCGACGAGAGCGCGTGGACCGAACTGCTGTCCCGCACGGCCGTGCAGCCCGACACGAGGCACCGCTTCGTTCTGGACGCCACCGAGGCGGCCACGCACCTGCGACTCGACGTCTACCCCGACGGTGGCCTGTCCCGGCTGCGGCTGTTCGGCGACCTCGACGCGACTGCGCTGGCGGAGACGCGACGCACCTGGTGGGAAGCCCTGCCCCAGAGCCATCAAGCGCTCGTCGCCGACCAGGCGCCGCGCTAGTCGGAGCACCGGCGCGCTCTCCACCCCTACCTGACGAACCCGAGGAAACACGCATGCCCAATCCCAGTCCCGGTTACTCCATCACCGTTCGCGTCACGGCCCCGGTCGGCGCAGGCACCACCTCGACTCTCGCGGGGGCGGTGGCCTCCGTGAAGGGCGCCATGACCGCGTTGGACGTGGTGGAGAGCCACCCCGACCACATGGTCATCGACGTGACGTGCGACGCCTCCGACGTCGAGCACGCCGAGCAGATCGCGTCCGCGATCGCCGACGTGCCCGGTGTCGTGGTCGGCAAGGTCAGTGACCGCACGTTCCTGCTCCATCTCGGTGGGAAACTCGAAGTGGTGCCGAAGGTTCCGCTCAAGCACCGCGACGACCTGTCCCGCGCGTACACACCCGGCGTCGCCCGGGTCTGCACCGCGATCGCGGAGAACCCCGAGGACGTGCGGCGGCTGACGATCAAGCGCAACACCGTCGCGGTCGTCACCGACGGCTCGGCCGTGCTGGGGCTGGGCAACATCGGTGCCGCCGCGTCGATTCCCGTGATGGAGGGCAAGGCGGCCCTGTTCAAACAGTTTGCGGACGTGGACGCGTGGCCGGTCTGCCTGGACACCCAGGACACGGACGCGATCGTCGAGATCGTCCGGGCCCTCGCACCGGTGTACGGGGGAATCAACCTCGAGGACATCTCCGCCCCACGCTGCTTCGAGATCGAGGCCCGGCTCCGCGACATGATGGACATCCCGGTGTTCCACGACGATCAGCACGGCACCGCCATCGTGGTTCTCGCCGCACTGACCAACGCCCTGCGGGTGGTCGAGAAGAGCCTCGACACGGTGAAGATCGTGGTCTCGGGGGTCGGCGCCGCCGGACACGCCATCATCCGACTGCTGGTCGCGCAGGGTGCCACGAACATCGTGGCGTGCGGGCGGAACGGCATCCTCTCGCCCGACGACACATCCGACTCGTTCCGGTCCTGGATCGCGAACAACACCAACCCGGAAGCTCGGTCCGGATCGCTGCGGGACGCACTGGTCGGTGCGGACGTGTTCATCGGTGTCTCGGCGCCGGACATCCTGACCGGCAGCGACATCGAGACGATGGCGGAGCGGTCGGTCGTGTTCGCCCTCGCGAATCCGGTGCCCGAGGTCGATCCGGTCGCGGCCGGCAGGCACGCGGCCGTCGTCGCGACCGGACGGTCGGACTTCCCGAACCAGATCAACAACGTGCTCGCGTTCCCGGGCGTGTTCCGGGGCCTGCTCGACGCGCACGCCGTCGAGATCACCGACGACATGCTCATCGCGGCCGCCCGCGCGATTTCCGATTCGGTGTCTCCGTCGGAACTCAACCCCACGTACATCGTGCCGAGTGTGTTCGATGCCGCAGTCGCCCCGGCCGTGGCCGCGGCGGTGCGCAGCGTTGCCGGCGCAGGTGGTGAACACGATGTCTGATCGGCTCGACCTGCTGTTCCGCGCCCCGCGGGTGATCACCGCGGCGGGGGAGGTCGCCCGCTGCGTGGGTGTGCGGGACGGCCGGATCGTCGTCATCGAACCGTTCGGCGCCCAGCTCGACGCCGAGGTCGTGGTCGAACTGGGCGACGACGAGGTGCTGATCCCCGGTCTCGTAGACACGCACGTGCACGTCAACGAACCGGGCCGCACCGAGTGGGAGGGATTCGCGAGCGCGACCCGGGCCGCGGCCGCAGGCGGGGTGACCACCATCGTCGACATGCCGCTCAACAGCATCCCGCCGACCGTCGACGCCCTGGCACTCGACGTGAAACGCCGGGTCGCCGCCGATCAGGCATACGTCGACGTCGGATTTTGGGGCGGCGCCGTGCCCGGCAACGTCCCGGACCTGCGGGCCCTGCACGACGCGGGCGTGTTCGGATTCAAGTGCTTCCTGCTGCACTCCGGCGTCGACGAGTTTCCGCCGCTGGATCCGGCCGAGCTCGAACTGGCGCTGAAGGAGATCGCGGGCTTCGGCGCGATGATGATCGTGCACGCGGAAGACGCACACGCGATCGACCGCGCGACGTCGCCAGGTGGGGAGAACTACGCGGACTTCCTCGACTCGCGGCCGCGCGGTGCCGAGAATCTCGCCATCGCAGAGGTTATCGAGCTGGCCCGGTGGACCGGGTGCAGGGTGCACATCCTGCACCTGTCGAGCTCCGATGCGTTGCCGATGATCGCGTCGGCCCGCAAGGACGGCGTGAAGCTCACCGTGGAGACGTGCCCGCACTATCTGTCGTTCGTCTCGGAAGAGATACCCTCGGGGGCAACGCAATTCAAGTGCTGCCCGCCGATCCGTGAAGCCGGGAACCGTGAACTGCTGTGGCAGGGCCTGGCCGACGGCGTGATCGATTGCGTCGTCACCGATCACTCCCCGTGCACGGTCGACCTCAAGAGATTCGACATCGGCGACTTCGGTGTCGCGTGGGGCGGCATCGCCTCGCTGCAGGTGTCGCTGTCCGCGGTGTGGTCGGAGGCCAAACGTCGCGGGCACAGCCTGAACGACGTGGTCCGGTGGATGGCGGAGAACCCGGCCGAGCAGGTCGGGCTGAACACGAAAGGGCACATCGCGCTGGGGTACGCGGCGGATTTCGCCGTGTTCGCGCCCGAGGAGGCGTTCGTCGTCGACGTGGCCGCCCTGCAGCACAAGAATCCCGTCTCCGCCTACGATCGGCGTGCCCTCGCCGGCGTCGTGCGTAGTACCTGGCTGGCCGGCAAGCGGATCGACCTCGACGAGGCGCCCCGGGGGCGGCTGCTCAGCCGCGGACTGGCCTGACGCCGCCGCGCTCTCCCCCGCTGTCGCGCTGGATCCGAAAGATCCAGTGCTGCAGCGGGTTTGTCGTGTTCCGGTCGGCGCGCCACCAAGATATATCCTGCCGAAATCATTGACCGCCCACTGTTGCCTGGCTCACACTTGGAGGGACCAATGGAACAAGCTTTCCGTGATATGGAAGTTCGTTCGCCGCCACGCAAGGACAGGCACATGCTCATAGACGACACAGTCTCGCGGCACACCACCACCGTCGCGACGCCGGCGCCGCCAGCGACCCAGACGAGTACCACACTCTACAACCTGGACCTGGCACCCACGAAGGCCTCGGGTCGCCGCTGGGGTAGCTACAGCATCTTCACGCTGTGGACCAACGACGTCCACAACATCGCCAACTACTCGTTCGCCATCGGCCTGTTCGCGCTCGGGCTGGGTGGCGGCCACATGATCCTGTCGCTCATGATCGGCGCGGTCATCGTCTGCGTCGCGATGACCTACGCCGGGTTCATGGGCCAGAAGACGGGCGTGCCCTTCCCCGTGATGAGCCGGATCAGTTTCGGCATCCGCGGCGCCCAGATTCCCGCGATGGTCCGCGCGGTCATCGCGATCGTCTGGTTCGGAATCCAGACCTACCTCGCGTCGATCGTCTTCCGGATCTTCCTCGTCGCCGTCGCGCCCTCCCTCGACCGCTTCGACCACAACTCGATCCTCGGACTCTCCAGCCTCGGATGGATCTGCTTCATCGGGATCTGGGCGATCCAGATCGGCGTCCTCGTCTACGGGATGGAGGCCGTGCGCCGATTCGAGAGCCTGGCCGGTCCGCTGATCCTGGTCACGGTCGGCTCGCTCGCCCTGTGGATGCTGTTCCGCACCGACTTCTCCATCGCGTGGACGTCCGATCAGCCCGCCTCGGGCGGGGAGATGTGGCGGCAGGTCTTCGCAGGCGCAGCCCTGTGGATGTCGATCTACGGCACCCTGATCCTCAACTTCTGCGACTTCTCGCGGCGCTCCCCGTCGAAGACCGCCGTCGTGCGCGGCAACTTCTGGGGCCTGTTCGTCAACGTCCTCGCGTTCGCCGTCATCGCGTTCATTCTGTGCGGCGCCCAGTTCCAGATCGACGGAACCATCATCGACAGCCCCACCGACATCGTCGCGGCGATCCCGAACACCCTGTTCCTGTCGCTGGCCTGCCTCGCCCTCGTGATCGTGACGATGGCCGTCAACGTCATGGCGAACTTCGTCGCACCGTCGTACGTGCTGTCGAACCTCGCCCCCGAGAAGATCAGCTTCCGCAAGGCCGGCATCATCAGCGCCTGCATCGGCGTGGTCCTGCTGCCGTGGAATCTCTACGACAGCCCGGTGGTGATCAACTACTTCCTCGGTGGCCTCGGTGCCGTCCTCGGCCCGCTGTTCGGCATCATCTTCGTCGACTACTGGTTCATCCGCCGCACGAAGGTCGACGTACCCGCCCTCTACTCGGACAGTCCGACCGGAACCTACTACTACCGCAAGGGATTCAACCTGCGGGCGATCTATGCCCTCGTTCCCGCCGCCCTCGTCAGCACCCTGTTCGCGATCGTCCCCGCCTTCCATCTCGTCGCCCCGTTCTCCTGGTTCATCGGAGCGGGCCTGGCGGCAGCAATCTACGCGGTCGTCGGCGACCGCACCCGGCAGTACGTGGACGTGTCCGGCGAGTCCATCGCCGTGGACAGCGGCCACGGCGACCACTGACAGGAGCTTTCGATGCGCATTCTCGTCGTCAACGTCAACACCACGACGTCCATCACGGACGCCATCGCCAAACAGGCCGAGGCCGTCGCGGCACCCGGCACCGAGATCGTCGGGCTCACACCGGAGATCGGTGCGGAATCCGTCGAAGGAAACTTCGAGAGCTACCTCGCCGCGATCGCGGTGATGGACCGGGTGCGGTCGTACCCGGAACCGTACGACGCGGTGATCCAGGCCGGGTACGGCGAACACGGCCGGGAGGGCCTGCAGGAGTTGCTCGACGTCCCCGTCGTCGACATCACCGAGGCGTCCGCAAGTATCGCAATGATGCTGGGACACAAGTACTCCGTGGTCACCACGCTCGACCGCACCGTCCCGCTCATCGAAGACCGGCTCCGGCTCGCGGGCCTCGACGCCAAGTGCGCGAGTGTACGCGCGAGCGGTCTGCCCGTCCTCGCGCTGGAAACCGACCCCGAGCGCACGATCGAGGCGATCGTCGACGAGGCCGAAGCTGCTGTGCGCGAAGACAAGGCCGAGGTGATCTGCCTCGGCTGCGGTGGAATGGCCGGCCTCGACGACCGAATCCGGGAGCGCACCGGCGTTCCGGTGGTCGACGGCGTCAGTGCCGCTGTAAAATTGGCGGAATCTCTTGTAGGGTTGGGTCTCTCGACCTCGAAGGTGCGCACCTACGCGCCCCCGCGTCCCAAGCAGATCACGGGATGGCCGCTCGCGAAACCGCGGTAGTCACCTCTGCAGTGAGTTGTACAGCTTCGTCCTCACCCCGGACGGCCACTACGGCGCCCTATCCCGCGCCCGCAACGATGGAGTATCCCTTTGCTCGAACAGACCACGACCTCCGTAGACCCCGGCCGCGCCGGCTCGGTTCGCGTCATCCGTGAGGGTGTTGCGTCTTATCTGCCGGATATCGACCCGGACGAGACCACGGAGTGGTTGGAATCGTTCGACGGACTGTTGGACCGGTCCGGACCGACCCGTGCCCGGTATCTGATGTTGCGGATGCTCGAGCGGGCCGGGGAGAAGCACGTCGCGTTGCCGGCGTTGACGTCGACCGATTATGTGAACACCATCCCGACGGAGAACGAGCCGTGGTTCCCCGGCGACGAGGAGACCGAGCGCCGGTATCGGGCGTTCATCCGGTGGAACGCGGCGGTGATGGTGACCCGCGCGCAACGCCCCGGCGTCGGGGTCGGTGGCCACATTTCGACGTATGCGTCGTCGGCGGCCCTGTACGAGGTGGGGTTCAACCACTTCTTCCGCGGCAAGGACCATCCCGGGGGTGGGGATCAGATCTTCATCCAGGGCCACGCCTCGCCGGGCATCTACGCCCGCGCGTTCTTGGAGGGGCGGATCCCGGCGGAGCGGATGGACGGGTTCCGGCAGGAACACTCGCACGCCGATCAGGGCGGCGGTCTGCCGTCGTACCCGCACCCCCGCCTGCTGCCGGATTTCTGGGAATTCCCGACCGTGTCGATGGGGTTGGGCCCGATGAACGCGATCTACCAGGCCCGGTTCAACCACTACCTGCACGACCGCGGCATCAAGGACACCTCCGACCAGCACGTGTGGGCGTTTTTGGGTGACGGGGAGATGGACGAACCCGAATCCCGCGGCCTGGCGCACGTGGCGGCCACCGAAGGTTTGGACAACCTGACGTTTGTGGTGAACTGCAACCTGCAGCGCCTCGACGGCCCGGTCCGCGGCAACGGCAAGATCATCCAGGAGTTGGAGTCGTTCTTCCGCGGCGCCGGCTGGAACGTGATCAAGGTGGTCTGGGGCCGCGAGTGGGACGCACTGCTGCACGCGGACCGGGACGGCGCCCTGGTCAACCTGATGAACGTCACCCCCGACGGTGACTACCAGACGTACAAGGCCAACGACGGCGGGTACGTGCGCGAGCACTTCTTCGGGCGGGATCCGCGGACGAAGGAACTGGTGAAGAACCTCTCGGATCGCGACATCTGGAACCTCAAGCGCGGCGGCCACGATTACCGCAAGATCTACGCCGCGTACGCGGCGGCGATGGCGCACAAGGGGCAGCCGACGGTGATCCTGGCGCACACCATCAAGGGCTACACCCTGGGCAAGCACTTCGAGGGCCGCAACGCCACCCACCAGATGAAGAAGCTGACCCTCGACGATCTGAAGAATTTCCGGGACCTGCAGCGCATCCCGATCTCCGACGAAGAGTTGGAGAAGGACCCGAAGATGCCGCCGTACTACCACCCCGGCCCCGATGCCCCGGAAATCCAGTACATGCTCGACCGCCGTAAGGCGTTGGGTGGGTTCCTGCCGCAGCGCCGCACCAGCCCGGCACCGTTGCCGCAGCCGGCGGACTCGACCTACGACGTGGTCCGCAAGGGCTCCGGCAAGCAGCAGGTCGCGACCACCATGGCGTTGGTGCGGATCATGAAGGAGCTGTTGCGGGACAAGGAGATCGGCAAGCGGATCGTCCCGATCATCCCGGACGAGGCCCGCACCTTCGGGATGGACTCCTGGTTCCCCTCTTTGAAGATCTACAACCGCAACGGGCAGCTGTACACCGCGGTGGATGCGGAGCTGATGCTCGCCTACAAGGAATCGGAGATCGGGCAGATCCTGCACGAGGGCATCAACGAGGCCGGCTCGACCGCCTCGTTCACCGCGGTCGGCACCTCGTATGCCACCCACGGTGAGCCGATGATCCCGCTGTACATCTTCTACTCGATGTTCGGGTTCCAGCGCACCGGCGACGGCCTGTGGGCCGCCGCGGATCAGATGGCCCGCGGGTTCGTCCTCGGCGCCACCGCCGGCCGCACCACCCTCACCGGCGAAGGCCTGCAGCACGCCGACGGGCACTCGCTGCTGCTGGCCTCGACCAACCCGGCCGCCGTCGCCTACGACCCGGCGTTCTCCTACGAGATCGCGCACATCGTCAAGGACGGTCTGCGCCGGATGTACGGCGGCACCGACGGGGTGGACGGGTTCGGTGGCGAGGACATCTTCTACTACATCACCCTCTACAACGAGCCCTACTCCCAGCCCGCCGAACCCGCCGACCTCAACGTCGACGGCCTGCTCAAGGGCATGTACCTGTTCAAAAAGTCCGAGGCATCGGGCCCGAAGGCGCAGATCCTGGTCTCCGGAGTCACCATGCCCGAGGGCCTGCGGGCCCAGCAGCTGCTCGCCGACGAGTGGGGTGTGGCCGCCGACGTGTGGTCGGTCACCTCCTGGGGTGAACTGCGCCGCGACGGCATCGAACGGGAGAAGCAGGCCCTGCGCGACCCCGGCACCGACGCCCCGCTGCCGTATGTCACGCAGGCCCTGCGCGACCCCGGCACCGACGCCCCGCTGCCGTATGTCACGCAGGCCCTGTCCGACGCCGCCGGCCCGTTCGTGGCGGCCTCGGACTGGATGCGCGCCGTCGCCGACCAGATCCGCCAGTGGGTCCCCGGCTCGTACACCACCCTCGGCACCGACGGGTTCGGCTTCTCCGACACCCGCCCCGCCGCCCGCCGGTACTTCAACGTCGACGCCGAATCCATCGTCGTCGCCGTGCTGTCCGCCCTCGCCGGCGAAGGCACCCTCGACCGCTCCAAGGCCGTCGAGGCCGCCAACCGGTACCGCATCGACGACGTCCGCGCCGCGGCCGTCTCCTACGCCGACACCGGCAGTGCCTAGAACGGAATCGAAAATCCTATGACAGCAACAGTTTCCGAATACCTCGGCACACCCGGCCGGGAGGTGCCCGCATCGGCGAGGCGCGCGAAGATCGTGTGCACCCTCGGGCCCGCAACGGCAACCGGCGACCGCACACGTGAACTCGTCGACTGCGGAATGGATATCGCACGGCTCAACTTCAGCCACGGCGAACATTCCGATCACGAGGAGAACTACCTCCGGGTGCGGGACGCGTCCGAACGCACCGGCCGGGCGGTGGGTGTTCTCGCCGATCTCCAGGGCCCGAAGATCAGGTTGGGGCGCTTCGCCGAAGGCAGCACCGTCTGGTCGGACGGCGACCTCGTGCGGATCACCGTCGACGAGTGCGACGGCACCCACGACCGGGTGTCGACCACCTACAAGCAGTTGGCGGAGGACGCCGAGCCCGGTGACAGGTTGCTCGTCGACGACGGCAAGATCGGATTGGTCGTCACGGACGTCGACGGCAACGACGTGGTGTGCCGGGTCACCGAGGGCGGTCCGGTCAGCAACAACAAGGGTGTGTCGCTGCCGGGGATGAACGTGTCGGTCCCGGCGCTGTCGGGCAAGGACATCGCCGATCTCGAGTTCGCACTGCATCTCGGTGTCGACCTCATCGCCCTGTCGTTCGTGCGATCGGCGGCAGATATCGAACTCGTCCATGCCGTGATGGATCGGGTCGGCCGCAGGATCCCGGTGATCGCGAAGCTGGAGAAGCCGGAGGCGATCGACAACCTGGAGGCGATCGTGCTCGCGTTCGACGCGGTGATGGTCGCCCGCGGCGATCTGGGCGTCGAGCTTCCTCTCGAACAGGTGCCGCTCGCGCAGAAGCGGGCCATCCAGGTCGCCCGCGAGAATGCGAAGCCGGTCATCGTCGCGACGCAGATGCTCGAGTCGATGATCGAGAACTCACGGCCCACCCGCGCCGAGGCGTCGGACGTGGCCAACGCCGTCCTCGACGGCGCCGACGCCGTCATGCTGTCGGGCGAAACGTCCGTCGGGAAGCACGTGATGGAGACGGTCCGCACCATGGGCCGCATCATCAGCGCGGTGGAGGAGAAGTCCACGCACGTTCCGCCGCTGGCGCACGTACCCCGCACGAAGGGCGGAGTCCTGTCCTACGCGGCGCGCGACATCGGGGAACGATTGGGTGCGGCGGCGCTGGTCGCGTTCACCCAGTCCGGGGACACCGTGCGCCGGCTCGCGCGGCTACACACTCCGCTGCCGTTGCTGGCGTTCACCCCGCTCCCGGCGGTGCGCGCTCAGCTCGCGCTGACCTGGGGGACCGAGACGTTCCTCGTCGACCCCGTCGAGTCGACCGACCAGATGATCCATCAGGTCGACCACGCGCTCCTCGGCCTGGGCCGGTACCAGCGGGGCGACCTCGTCGTCATTGTCGCGGGATCGCCTCCGGGCACCGTCGGCTCGACCAACCTGATCCACGTCCACAGGATCGGCGAGGAAGACCACTGATCGGATGTGACGCTGTAACCGTACGGCCGTCCGCTATTGACAGAACTCGATGGACACGGTTTTCTTAATGTCAAGATACGAAACTGTGTTTTCGCATCGTGGAAGTTTTGCCAAGTGCGGAAGGTGAGTCATTTCATGACTGAGCGTGTTGAGGTCGGCGGTCTGCAGGTCGCGAAGGTGCTCTACGACTTCGTGAACGAGGAGGCGCTGCCGGGGACCGGGGTGGACGCCGACGGGTTCTGGTCGGGTGCGGCCAAGGTGATCGACGAGCTGGCGCCGAAGAACAAGGCCCTGCTGTCCACCCGCGACGACCTGCAGGCCCGGATCGACGGCTGGCACCGCGACCGGGCCGGTACCGTGATCGACCCGGCCGAGTACAAGGCGTTCCTGACCGAGATCGGGTACCTGGTGCCCGAACCGGCCCCGTTCGAGGTGTCCACGGCGAACGTGGACACCGAGATCACCGCCACCGCCGGCCCGCAGCTGGTGGTCCCGGTCCTCAACGCCCGCTTCGCGCTGAACGCCTCCAACGCGAGGTGGGGGTCGTTGTACGACGCCCTGTACGGCACCAACGCCATCCCCGACGACGGCGGCGCGCAGGCCGGTGCCTCCTACAACAAGGTCCGCGGCGACAAGGTCATCGCCTGGGCCCGCACCTTCCTCGACACCGCCGCCCCCCTGACGACCGGGTCGCACGCCGACGCCGCCCGCTACACCGTCGACGGCGCCACCCTGACCGTGCAGCTCGCCGACGGCACGATCACCGGCCTCGCGGAGCCGGGCAAGTTCGTCGGCTACCTCGGCGACCCGGCCGCCCCGACCAGTGTGCTGCTGCGCAACCACGGGTTGCACGCGGAAATCCAGATCGACCCCACCTCCCCGATCGGCCAAACGGACGCGGCCGGGGTCAAGGATGTGGTGCTCGAGTCCGCGGTCACCACCATCATGGACTTCGAGGACTCCGTCGCCGCCGTCGACGCCGACGACAAGGTGATCGGCTACCGCAACTGGCTGGGCCTCAACCGCGGGGACCTGACCGAGGAGATGACCAAGGGCGGCAAAAGTTTCACCCGCCGCCTCAACGGCGACCGCACCTACACCGCCGCGGACGGGTCCGAGCTCACCCTGCACGGGCGGTCGCTGCTGTTCGTCCGCAACGTCGGGCATCTGATGACCACCCCGGCGATCCTGCACGGCGACGGCACCGAAATCCCCGAGGGCATCCTCGACGCCCTGATCACCTCCCTGTGCGCCGTCCACGGACTCAGCACGGGCGATCAGACGGGGCCGTTGGTCAACTCCCGCACCGGGTCGATCTACATCGTCAAACCCAAGCAGCACGGCCCCGACGAGGTCGCGTTCACCACCGAACTGTTCGGCCGGGTCGAGCAGGTGTTGGGGCTGCCCGCCAACACCCTCAAGGTCGGCATCATGGACGAGGAACGCCGCACCACCGTCAACCTCGCCGCCTGCATCCGGGAGGCGTCGGAGCGGGTGGTGTTCATCAACACCGGGTTCCTCGACCGCACCGGCGACGAGATCCACACCTCGATGGAGGCCGGGCCGATGATCCGCAAGGCCGAGATGAAGAAGCAGACCTGGATCACCGCCTACGAGGACTGGAACGTCGACACCGGTCTGGCCTGCGGGTTGCAGGGCAAAGCGCAGATCGGCAAGGGCATGTGGGCGATGACCGAGCTGATGGCCGAGATGCTCGAGCAGAAGATCGGCCACCCCAAGGCCGGCGCGAACACCGCGTGGGTGCCGTCCCCGACCGGGGCCACCCTGCACGCCACCCACTACCACCAGGTCGACGTCGTCGCTGTCCAAAACCGGCTGACGGGGACCCGGCGGGCCACCCTCGACGAGATCCTCACCATCCCCCTCGCCCCGAACACCGACTGGTCCGAGGCCGAGAAGCAGGAAGAACTCGACAACAACTGCCAGTCCATCCTCGGCTACGTGGTCCGCTGGATCGACGCCGGCGTCGGCTGCTCCAAGGTCCCCGACATCCACGACGTCGCCCTGATGGAAGACCGCGCCACCCTCCGCATCTCGTCCCAGCTGCTGGCGAACTGGATCCGGCACGCAGTGGTCACCGCCGACCAGGTCGTGCAGTCGCTGCAACGGATGGCCCCGGTCGTGGACCGGCAGAACCAGAACGACCCCACCTACCGGCCCCTGGCCCCCGACTTCGACACCAACATCGCCTTCCAGGCCGCGAAGGAACTGATCCTCGACGGCACCAAGCAGCCGTCGGGCTACACCGAACCGATCCTGCACCGCCGCCGCCGCGAATACAAAGCAGCCAACGCCTGACCGGTCGCCCCCCACGTGAGTGGCGAAGCGTCCCGCGGGACGCTTCGCCACTCACGTATCAGGTGAGGTTCACCGTCGCGAAGATGTCGCCGGTCGGCTGGGTGGAACCGCCGGGCGGTTCCACACTGAATCCAAGTTCCGTGGACTGGTCGATGTCGTTCACGACCGCGGTGGTCGACGGTGACACGTCATCGGCTTCCATGATTCCGGCGGACACCGGCTCGTGTGACGGTCCGAGCAGCCACATCTGATACACCGAACCCGGTGCGGGCGGCGGGACGTCGTTCATCACCAGCACTCCGGCGTCGACGTCCTTGGAGTACACGACGGTGGCCGAACCGCCACCGGCGATCGGTGCGACCGCCGTGCGGACGTCGTCGGCCGCGAGGATCTGAGCGGGCACGGGTTGGCCGTCCTCGCTCTGCAACTGCTGGGCGACGGTGATGCCACCCACGGCGAGGACGATCACCGCTGCCGCCGCGCTCAACGCCGCCACGAGACGCCTGCGCTTGCGCGCACGAACCTCGTCCAGTGCTATCGGCGCGGGCGAAGCGGCGGTGCCGGGCAGCGCATCGAGGATGCGCCCGAGCAGGTGAGCGGGCGGCTCGACCGCGGTGGACGCCGACTGGGCGGCCATCGTCTCGTGCACACCGCGGACGGTGGTGTCGAATTCGAGGCGAACGTCGGGCGGTGCGCTCTGGACCGCGGTGTCGATCTCGCGGCGCTGCTGATCGTCGACGGCGTCGAGGGCGTACACCTGGGCGAGGTCGAGGATCTCGTGCTGGGACTCATCCATCGAACTGCACCCCCAGACATTGCTTGAGCCTGATCAATCCGTCTCGAATTCGTGATTTCACCGTCGGAAGCGCCACGGACAGCCGTTCCGACACCTCTCGGTACGTCAGGCCTCCGTAATAGGCGAGGACCACCGTTCTCTGCTGGACTTCGGTGAGCGTGCCGAGGCAGTCGACGACGTCGCTGGTGTCGCCGCGTCGGGTGACTTCCTCCGACACCGCGTCGAACGGTCCGTACCAACTCGAGGCGCCGTAGGCGGCTTCCCGTTCGGTGCCGGACTGCTCCGACCGCACCCGGTCGACGGCACGGCGATGAGCGAGGGTGATCAGCCACGACAGCGGCGACCCCTGCTTCGGATCGAATTTGTCCGCGTTGTTCCAGACCTGCAGGTACACCTCTTGGGTGGTTTCCTCGCTGTATCCGGGATCGCGCAGGACCCGCAGCACCATGCCGTACACCCGCGCGCTGGTGCGTTCGTAGAAGTCGCTGAAGGCATCCCGCTCGCCCTGTGCGATACGCGCCAGCAACGCCGTCAGCGTCACGTTCTCCGTGTCCCTGTCGACACCGGTCATCGGCCCATTCCGTTCATCGATCCACAGCCTAATAGCAGGTTGCGGCCGGTGTGACCACGATGGGATCCGAGGGGATGCGAGCGATGCCGGCATGGCACTCACCGCTTCGGCGGCAAGGGGAGGAAATAGCTGGTGCGCTGCTGGTATTCGGGGTAGCCGGGACGCTGCGACATCGTCTTCTCGAGCAGTCGCGCGCCGGTCGCGAACACCAGGAAGTACGTCATGACCACGGGAGACAGCACGGTGACGGCGCCGGGCCACACGCTCGCCGCGATGAGCCAGAGTCCCCACCACACGCAGGAGTCGCCGAAGTAGTTCGGGTGCCGCGTCCACGCCCACAGGCCGACATCCATGATCACGCCCTTGTTGGACGGGTCCGCCTTGAATGCCTTCAACTGGTGGTCGCCGACCGCTTCGAACACGACACCGACCACCCACAGGAGGACTCCGAGTACCGCGACGACCGCGCCGAGGCCGGATGCGGGACCGAGTACGGCCGACATCTGCAGCGGCAGCGAGACGAACCACTGCGCGAGTCCCTGGGTGAGAAAGATCTTCCGGACGACGACCCAGGGCGAGTCGCCGCCCGCCCGGTCGAGCATCTCCACGTAGCGCGGGTCCTCGCCCTTGCCCGCAGACTTGGCGTACATGTGCCAGGTCAGCCGCAGACCCCACACCGCGACGAGCACCACCACCAGCCAGCGGCGCAGTGCGTCGCCGTCGCCGACGACGGCGGCCATGAGCGCTACCAGGACGAAACCGAGGCCCCAGGACACATCGACGACGTTGTAGCGTCCGATCCGCCGCCCGATGAGGAACGTCGCGGCCTGGAGGACGGCGAGCACGAGAACACTCGCCGCGGTGACGGCGCCGAATTCCGACCAGTCGATCCCGTTCATCGGAGCACGCCGGATCCCGCGGAGTCGACCCGCACGGCAGGCATCATCGACCGACCCGCCGCGGTCGGCTTGACGGCCAGGATCTGATCGACACCCATGCGGCCCTGCTCGAAGCTCATCGCGCCGCCGACGAGGTACAACCGCCACACCCGGGCCATCTCGAGCCCGACCATCTCGACGACGTCGTCCCAGCGGGACTCGAACTTCTCCAGCCAGGCGTCGACGGTCCAGACGTAATGCTCACGGAGACCGTGCACGTCGCGCACCTCGAGCCCGGCTCGTTCGAGGTACGCGACGCTCTCACCGACGGGACGCATGGTCATGTCGGGAGCTATGAACGACTCGATGAACGGGCCGCCGCCGGGATGGCGTCCGGTGCGCGACATCTGCTGGATCAGCACCCGCGCACCGGGCTTCGCGTTGTCGTGGAGGGCCTGCGCGTACCGGGCGTAGTTCTTCTCGCCCACGTGCTCACCCATTTCGAGGGACGCGACGGCGTCGAACGGGCCGTCGGGGACCTCGCGGTAATCCTGCAGACGGATCTCGACGCGGTCCTGCAAACCGCGCTCGGCGATCCGCTTGTCGATGAACACTTTCTGCTCACGGGAGATGGTGACACCGACGACGTGTGCGCCGTATTCGGCCGCGGCGTGGAGGCTCAGCGATCCCCAGCCGCATCCGACGTCGAGCAGTCGCATGCCGGTTTCGAGTCCGATCTTGCGGCACACCAGGTCGAGTTTGTCCCGCTGGGCGTCCTCGAGTCCGTAGTCCGAATCCTGCGGCGTTCCCGGCGCATTCCGGGTGAAATAGGCGCACGAGTAGGCCATCTGCGGGTCCAGGATCAGTGCGTAGAAATCGTTGGACAGGTCGTAGTGGTGACTGATCGCGGCGCGGTCGCGCAGCATGCTGTGCAGCCGTCCGCGGATGTTCGCCTGTGCGGCGGGTGCGGGAAGCGGCCCGCCCGTGACACCCAGCTTCGCGGCGACGCGCAACACCTTCGCGACCGTCCACGGGCTCGGCCGGACGCCGCTGAGACCTCGCTCGCGCGCCACCGCCCACACATGTGCCAGGGCCTCGCCCAGGTCGCCCTCGACGTCGATCTCACCCGTCACGTAGGCCTGTGCGGCCCCGAGTTCCCCGGGGCTCCACAGCAATCGGCGCAGGGCGTCGGGACTGCGCAGCACCACCTTCGGCGCCGTCACCGGGCCGGCGGTACTGCCGTCCCACGCGGTCAGATGAACGGGCAATTCCCCGCGGACGAGCGGACGCAACGCCTTGTCGAGTTCGGCGGCAACGGTCACGGTCATGCTCCCGTCTTGTCGAGGACGAACTGCTGGACGTCGATGTAGCCGGAGCGGAACCCGGCCTCGGAGTAGCAGAGGTAGAAATGCCACATGCGGCGGAACGTCTCGTCGAATCCGAGTTCCTCCGCCTGCGCGCTGTGCGCGGCGAACCGGTCCTTCCACAGCCGGAGCGTCTCCGCGTAGTGCTGTCCCATGCTCAGGCGCTCCCGCACCCGTAGCGCGGTGTGTTCGGCGGTGACGGATTCGATCGCCTCCGTCGACGGGAGGAAACCGCCCGGGAAGATGTACTTGTGCACCCAGGTGTAGGTGTTGCGGGTCTGGAGCATCCGATCGTGCGGCATGGTGATCGCCTGCAGCGCGACCTTTCCGCCCGGAGCGAGGAGTTTGTCGAGCACCCGGAAGTAGGTGGCCCAGTACTCATGTCCGACTGCCTCGATCATCTCGACCGACACGATGGCGTCGTACTCGCCGTCGACGTTGCGGTAGTCGAGCAGGTCGATCTGCACGGTGTCCGAGTGGCCGGCCTCGGCGACGCGCAGGCGGGCCAGGCTCTGCTGTTCGCTGGACAGCGTCACCGAGCGGACCACGGCGCCGCGTTCCGCCGCCCGGATGCACAGTTCTCCCCAACCCGTCCCGACCTCGAGCAGCCTGGTGCCCGCACCGACGCCGGCCTCGTCGAGCAGCCGATCGATCTTGCGGCGCTGCGCGTCCGCGAAATCCTCCCACTTCGGGGTGATCTGTGGGACGGGTGCCCGCAGGACCGTCACGTCCCGGACCTGCCCCACCCGGGTCGGGGTCGACGCGAACAGTGCGCTCGAGTACGTCAGCGTCTCGTCGAGGAACGTCTCGAACATCTCGTTGGACAGGTCGTAGTGCCGGGAGATGTTGGAGCGGGTGTTCTGCTCGGTGTTGCGTTCCTGGGCGGGGTGTTTGGCGACATAGAGTGCGCGCAACCGTTGCAGCGGGCGGGGAACGAGGGTCGCCATCCGTGAGGCGAACACGCTCAGCACCGCGGCGAGATCCGGCGACGTCCAGTCGCCGGCCATGTACGACTCGCCGAAACCGATGAGGCCGCTCGTCCCGACCCGCCGGGCGAACGCATCCGGGTTGCGGATGATCATGCGCGGCAGGATCTCCTGTTCCCGGCGCGCCCCAACCAGGGTGCCGTCGGGGTACTCGATGCGGACGTCGAGGTCGGCGGCCGCGCGGCGGAACAGGCGGTCGGCAATCTTCGCCGACAGCGAGGCACGCAGACCGGTCGGCACGTCGGCCAGGCCGGGCCAGATCCGGTTGTCGATCCGCGGATCCTCGACGGTGAACGCGAGGTCGGCGGTACTGACGGCAGGCGATGCGTCCATGTCCGTGTCCTTGTTCCTTCTCACTGAACTGTCTCCTTCTGCCGGCCGTCGGGCCGAGCCGTGACGGGGAGTCCACGGGCCCACAAAGTGATCCCCTGGATGCGAATGCGAGCCGACACCACGAGAGGTGCCAGGGGAGTGCGTAGTTGGGTCCTCAGGACCGTGCGGTGGGTGGCGGGCTGCCGCGTTCCCCGCACCGTCGCGGTGAACGGGGCGTGCCCGTCCCGGTGGAGTACCACGTTCAGCGAGAGCGTGTCGCCGGGCTCGGGGAACCACATCTCGTAACGGCCGCTCACGTCGTTGAACGGGGAGACGTAGAACTGCTTGTCCACCTCGGCACGGTCGCGGCTGTCGGGTCGGATCAGGTAGCTGTGCCGCTGACCATAGGTGTTGTGTACCTCGGCGATCACACAGCGGAGGCTGCCGTCGACGTCGTGGCACCAGTACACGCTGAGCGGGTTGAACACGTACCCGAGCACCCGCGCGTTCAGGAGCGCCGTCACCGTCCCGCCGCCGAGGTCGATTCCGTGGGTGGCGAGGAACGCATCCACCCTGGCGCGCAGCGTGTCCGCGGCGGCACCGGGGACCGGCTCGAAGTGGTCCTCGGCGCGGAAGCGGGCGAACGGGCCGAGCCACCCGGGCAGGTGTGGAAGGTCGTCGACGTCGACGTACCAGCTGTAGCTCGAATACTGGAAACTGTTGCGGACGGGTTCGGTGCGGGCGTGCCGGATCGTCGTCGAGTAGATCGCCGGCGCGGTCATGACACCGTCTCCCGGTCGCGGTGTCGTCCGGCATGTGTATCCCACGAGCCGCCGATCCGTTCGGCGGCGCGCAGGCCCGAGAGTGCCCCGTCCTCGTGGAACCCCCAGCCATGGTAGGCGCCCGCGAAAGCAAATGTGCCGGAGCCGAGTTCGCTCAGCCGCGACTGCGCCGCCACGGATTCGGGGGTGTAGACGGGGTGCTCGTACGTCATCTCGGCGACGACCGTCGACGGGTCGACGAGGTGCTTCCCGCCGAGCGTGACGAGGAACCGCCGGTCGTGCACGGTGTTCAGGCGCATCAGCCGGGTCATGTCGTAGGTGACGATGACGCCCGTCGCGTCCGTGCTGTCGGCGGGAGTCAGGTAGTTCCAGGAGGCCCGGGCGTTCTCCGCGCGGGGGAGCAGCGACTCGTCGGTGTGCAGCTGGGCGTGATTCACCGAGTACGGCATGTCGCCGAGGATCTCGATCTCGAGGTCCGCGGCGTCGCCGAGCAGGGCGAGCGCCTGACGGGGGTGAACGGCCACCACCACGGCGTCGAAGTACCGGACGTCGTCGCTGCCGTCGACGACGCACGCGCCGCCGTCCTGGGTGCGTTCCACCCGCTGCACGGGGGTGCCGAGAAGTATCTCGTCGAGGTGCGCCGCCACCTTCTCGACGTAGCGGGCCGAGCCGCCCGTCACGGTGCGCCACGTGGGTGATCCGAAGACGGTGAGCATTCCGTGGTGCTCGAGAAAAGTGAACAGGTAGCGGGCCGGGTAGTGCGCCGCTGTCGTGGGATCGCACGACCACACCGCCGCGACGAGTGGAGTCATGAAATTCTCGACGAAGTACGGGCTGAAACCGCTGCGGCTCAGGAACTCGCCCAGCGGTTCCTGCGCGCCGGCCTCGTCGACCGGGGTGTCGAGCACGGCTCGGGCACAACGGTGGAACCGGAGGACCTCGCCGAGCATCCGCCAATACCGCGGCCGGGCAAGGGTGCGGGCGGTGGGGAACAGCCCGCGGATCCCCTTCGCGCCTGCGTATTCGAGCCCGCTCGCATCGGATCGGATCGACATCGACATGTCCGAATCCTGGGTGGCCACGTCGAGTTCGGCGAACAGGCGCAGCAGCGTGGGGTAGGTGCGGTCGTTGTGCACGATGAAGCCCGTGTCGACGTCCACTTCTGCGCCCGAGTCGAGTGTCAGGTGGTGCGTGTGGGCGTGGCCGCCGAGACGGGCGTCGGCCTCGTAGAGGGTGACGCGGTCGTGGCGGGACAGAACGTAGGCGGCGGTCAACCCTGCGACGCCGCTGCCGATCACCGCGACGTTCCTGCGTTCGAGCTTCTCCGAATCATGCATGGCGACCTGCTTTCCGGTCAGTCGGTGCGGCGACGACACCTTCCGCGGCGAAGGCGTCGAGAACGAAATCGGCGGTGATGCGATGCCACCAGCGTGGCCGGGTGAGCATGAAGTGTCCGGCTCCCGTCAGGGGAATCCACGAGGCGTTCACCCCACGAGCCAGCGCCTGCTCGGTCTGGACCCGGGAAGCTGTGGGATCCGTCCAGCGGTCGGCGGTTCCGTGCGCGACCATCAGGCTGCGGTCGGCGGGCACCAGTTCGCCGTCGGACGCGGGCCACCAGGGTGCGAGCGCGGCGATCGCCCGGACGTTGTCGAGGGCGGCGAGGTGGGCGGCGACGCGGCCGCCCATCGAATGCCCGACGACGGCGACGGGGACGTCCCCGAACCGCAGCCGGGCCCGTTCGACGGCTACCCGGGCGTCGTGCACCGGGCTGGCCTCGGGGGCGTTCCATCCGCGGACCCGGTACTGCAACCGCTCCACGACGATTCCGTGCCGCCCGAGCCTCGACCTCAGAGACCAGGCCATCCAGGTCATGCGCAGATTCGACAGATGCCAGCACCGCGAGGGTGCCTGACTGCGTGGTTTGCCGCCGGGCAGCACGAGCACGTACGCCGGGGCGGTGGGTGAGCCTTTCTCCATAACCGTTATTCGGAGCTGACTTTGCGTCGGATGGGCGGACCCCCACCCGCTCACGTGAGTGGCGAAGCGTGCTCGAGCACACCGTGGCACTCACGTGGGAGCACGCAAGAGCCCGGCGGCATCGGTGTGGGACCGATGCCGCCGGGCACGGAGAACTCTGAGACGAGCGTGCTTACTGGGGCATCAGGACGGTGTCGACCAGGTACACCGTGGCGTTGGCGGTCTGGACGCCACCGCAGATGACGCCGGCGTCGTTGACCTTCAGGTCGTCGCCCGAACCGGTGACAGTGACCGTGCCACCCTCGACGGTCGTGTGCTGGCCGTCGATGTCACTCGGCGCGATCTGGCCGGGGACCACGTGGTAGGTCAGGACCTTGGTGAGCAGCGCCGGGTCGGTCTTGAGGGTCTCGATCGTGGCCGGGTCGACCTTCGCGAACGCGGCATCCACCGGCGCGAACACCGTGAACTGTCCGCTGTTCAGCGTGTCCACCAGGTTGACCTGCGGGTTGAGCTGACCGGATATGGCGGCGGTGAGGGTGGTGAGCAGCGGGTTGTTGGACGCGGCGGTCGCGACCGGATCCTGCGCCATGCCGCTGACCGAACCGGCACCGTCGGGCACCGTCTTCGCGTACTCGGCGCAGCCCGGACCGACCAGGTTGGCGGCGGGATCGGCCATCGCGGACGAGGTCATCGAACCGGACGACATCGACTCGGACGTCATCGCCTCCGAGGCGGAGCCGCTGCTCGACGAGTCGCTGTCGTCCGACGAACACGCTGCGCCCAGCAGGACGAGGGACGTGCTCGCTGCGACTGCCAGAACTCGTGTGCTGATGTTCATGGGTTATTGCCTCTCTCCGGTGTGGGTGCGGATGAGCACCATCGACAGGCATTCGGAGCGGTCTCCGGAACGGATGGGTCGAAGGTTGTCCCGGATCGACCCATCCGATCCGGAAGTGGCGTCGAATGTCCCGAGAGAGGGTGCTGCACAGGCACTCCGTTCAGGTTGCCCGTTTCGTCGACGCATGATCGTGAAAGGACCCGAGATGACACTCTCGAAGGCTCGTGGATTCGCCGCAGGACTGCTGGCCGCCGCTGCGGCCGTGGTGCTGGCGGCGAGCCCGGCGCAGGCTCAGCCCGGTGCGCTCGCACCAGTCCCGTCCCTCGACGTGCCGCGGTACCTCGGCACGTGGTATCAGTTGGCCGCTGTGCCACAGCCCTTCAACCTGGACTGCGCGCGGGACACCAGGGCGACGTACGGACTCGTGGACTCGTCGAACGTCAGCGTCGCCAACTCGTGCACCACCTGGGCGGGAGGGACGAACGGAATCAACGGCAATGCGCGTGTCAACGACCCGGTCACCAATGCGCTACTCCACGTGAGTTTCCCGGACGTGCCGTTCCAGAGTTCACCGGACGGTCCCACCAACTATGTGGTCACCTACATCGCCGACGACTACTCGTGGGCGCTCGTCGGTGACCCGGCACGGGCTTCGGGTTTCGTCCTCTCCCGCAACCCGGCGGTCGACGACGTGGGATGGAAGCAGATCCGGCAGGTGGTGGAATCGCGTGGCTACAACTCGTGCCTGCTGCTGACGTCCCCGACCACCGGTGGCCGAGAGGCTATTCAGCCGCTCTGCACGGTCTGACGGGCAGCGGAGCCGGTGATGTTCTCCATCATGCCTTTGAAGATGATTCCGTGGAACGGCATGATGGAGTACCAGTACAGCCTTCCGGCGAGGCCTTTCGGGAAGAAGATGGCCCGCTGATCGAGTCGGGACCGGTCGGAATCCACACTGTGGACGCGCCATTCGAGCCACGCCCCGCCCGGTGCCCGCATCTCGGCGCGCAGTCGTAGCAGGGACCCCCGGTCGATGCGTTCGACCCGCCAGAAGTCCAGGGGGTCGCCGGTGTTGAGCTGCTTCGGGTTCCGGCGTCCGCGGGTGAGACCGACACCGCCGACCACACGGTCGAGCCAGCCGCGCACCGACCACGCGAGGGGGAACGAGTACCAGCCGTTCTCACCGCCGATGCTCTCCACGACGCTCCACAGCGTTCCGGCGTCCGCGTCGCAGTCCATGGTGCGTTCGTCGGTGTAGACGACCTCACCGGCCCAATCCGGGTCGGACGGCAACGGATCGGACGGGGCGCCGACCGGGGACGCACTGGCCCATGTCGTCTCCACCTCGCCGTTGTCGATGCGCCGCAACGCCAGTCGCACGGCGTCCCGGTACGTGGTCAGGCCTGCCTTCGGCGGTGGGATGACGTCGTCGATGTCGTGCTCGGAGGCGACGGCGTCGTTCTGCAGGGATTCGATCAGGGCCCGCCCGAGCGAGCGGGGGATCGGGGTGACCAGGCCGATCCACAGACCGGCGAGCTTCGGGGTCAGCACCGGAAGGACGAGGATGCGACGCTGACGGAGACCGGCGACCTCGGCGTATGTCTGCATCATCTCGCCGTAGCGGATGACGTCGGGGCCGCCGATGTCGAAGGTGCGGCTGCGCGGCAACGGTGCCTCCGCTGCGGCGACGAGGTAGTGCAGCACGTCGCGGACCGCGATCGGCTGGATCTTGTTGTTCACCCACCGCGGGGTGGTCATCACGGGGAGCCGGTTGGTGAGGTGGCGGATCATCTCGAACGACGCAGAACCGGAGCCGATGACGACCCCGGCCTGCAGAACCATTGTGGGAACGCCGGAGTCGACGAGAATCTGCCCCACCTGTGTGCGGGAGTGCAGGTGCGGAGAGAGGTCCACCGAGTCGGGATGAAGCCCGCCGAGGTAGACGATCCGGCCGACACCGGACGTGCGGGCAGCCTCGGCCACGTTCTCCGCGCTGACGCGTTCGGCCTCCTCGAACTCGTCCGAACCACCCATCGAATGCACGAGGTAGTAGACGACGTCCACGTCCGTGAAAGCGGCAGAAAGGGATTCGGGATCGCTCAGGTCGCCGCGGGCGATCTCGACGTCGGACGCCCACGGGACGTCGGTCAGTTTCTCGGGTGAACGCACCAGCACCCGCACCCGATAGCCGGCTTGCGAGAGCCGGGGAGCGAGGCGTCCGCCGATGTATCCGGTGGCACCGGTGACCAGTACACGTAACTGCGTCATTCCCACACGCTACTCGTCGTTGTCACCGCCTCGCCCGCCATCGCGGCTAAGGTCGGGTCATGGGCATCGTGCATTCGAGTGTGGTCGAGGCCTCGCGGGACGAGTTGTTCGCCTGGCACACGAGGGCCGGGGCGTTCACCCGGCTCTCACCGCCGTGGCAGCCACTGAGTCTCGCGAAGGAATCCGAGTCTCTGAAATCGGGTCGTGCAGATTGCGCCTACCCGGCGGACTGACGTGGATCGCGCAGCACGACGCCAAGGAGTACGACCCCCCGCACCGGTTCGTCGACTATTCGGCCGCGCTGCCGCTGCGCCTGCTGGTGCCGTGGCGGCACACGCACACGTTCGACGTCGTGTCCGAGGGCCGGACCCGGGTCACCGACCGGGTCGACACCATCGTGCCCGGCCACTTCCTCCGCTCGACGTTCGTCTACCGCCACCGCCAGCTCGCCGACGACATGGACCGGCACCACTGGGCGTCCACACTCCTGCCCGGCCCCCTCACCATCGCCGTGACGGGGAGCTCCGGTCTGGTCGGCTCCGCCCTCACTGCGTTCCTGAGCACCGGCGGGCACCGAGTGATCCGGCTCGTGCGCCGCGCGCCCGGCACACCCGACGAGCGGCGCTGGAACCCGGACGCTCCTGCCGCGGACCTGCTCGACGGAGTCGACGCCGTGATCCACCTCGCAGGCGCGTCCATCGCGGGACGGTTCACCGACGGTCACCGCCGGGCGATCAGGGACAGTCGCATCGAGCCCACCCGTCGGCTGGCGGAAGTGGCGGCAGCGTCCGGGCAGGGACCGAAGATCTTCGTCGGTGCGTCGGCGATCGGGTACTACGGCCCCGACCGCGGCGACGAGGTGCTGCACGAGCAGGACCCGCGGGGCGACGGCTTCCTCGCCGACGTCGTGGCGGACTGGGAGGACGCGGCGAAGCCTGCCGCCGACGCCGGACTGCGGGTGGTGCACGTCCGCACCGGGATCGTCCAGTCGCCGAGCGGTGGCGTGCTGCGCCTGCAACGGCCGCTGTTCGAGGTCGGACTCGGAGGTCGTCTCGGTGCCGGAACGCAGTGGCTGTCGTGGATCGACATCGACGATCTGATCGACGTCTACCATCGCGCCGTCGTCGATTCGGGATTGAGCGGTCCGGTCAACGCGGTGGCGCCGAATCCGGTTCGCAACGAGGAGTACACCGCAGTCCTGGCGTCGGTACTGCACCGTCCGGCCTTCCTCCCGGTCCCCGATTTCGGGCCGAAGCTCCTGCTCGGAGAGCAGGGTGCGCGCGAACTCGCCCTCGCCGATCAGCGCGTCGCCCCGGGCAAGCTCCTCGACCGCGGTCACCGGTTCCGGCGCCCCGACCTCGACACGGCGCTGCGCCACCAGCTCGGGCGGTTCAAGGCCGACGAGGGGTGACGCAGCGCAACCGCGTGGATCAGGTGTGCGCCAGTACCTGCCGGCTCTCCACTCGGGCCTTGGTGGAGATCCGGGCCGCCGCCGCGGCGAGAACGCAGATACCCGCAACTGCCGAGGCGGCAAGGACCCAGTTGTCGTCGCCGCCGATCAGGGCGTAGCAGATCGTGGGTGCGAAGCCGGTGAGCAGGAAGCTCAATTGGGTTGACACAGCGACACCGGTGTAACGGACGTTCGGCGTGAACATCTCGGCGAAGAACGACGGCCACAGGGCATTGGGAGCCGAGTACACGACGCCCTTGAGTCCCACCGTCGCGATGACGATGAGTACCGTACTGCCGGTGGAGATCGCGCCGAGGAACGCGAAGACCCCCACGGCACACAGCAGACAGCCGCTGACGTACACCACTTTCCGGCCGATCCGGTCCGCGATGAATCCGAACAGCGGATGGAAGAACAGCGCGACCACTTGGCTGGCGGCGATCGCCGTGAGCATCGTGGACCGATCGACACCGTGTTCCTGTGTCGCGTACGACAGGCCGAAGACGATCACGATCGTCGAGATGACCGTATTGAAGGCCGCGACGAAGACGATCACGGTCGCGCGCAGCTGAGTGCGGAGGAGCGTGGTCACGGGGAATTCCGATACAGCATCCTCCTTTTCGGCTTCGACGAACTCGGGGGATTCGTCCACCCCGCGCCGCACCAGGAGGGTGATGAACACCATGACGAAGCTGAGGAGGAACGGGATACGCCATCCCCAGGTGAGAAGCTGCTCCTCGGGCAACGCTCCCACGGGGATGAAGATCAAGGTCGCCAGGATCGAACCGGTGGCGGCGCCGTTGAGGAGCCAACTCGTGTAGAAGCCGCGACTCTTCTCGGGGGAGTGCTCCATGGTGAGCAGGCTGGCCCCGACCTGCTCGCCGCCGGCAGAAATTCCCTGCAGGAGCCTGCATACGACGAGGAGGGCGGGCGCTGCGGCGCCGATGGTCGCATGGGTGGGCAGCAGCCCGATGGCGAAGGTCGACGCGCCCATGAGGAGCAATGTGAAGAGGAGGACGTTCTTGCGGCCGATCCGATCGCCGGCGTGCCCGAAGAGCAGGGCCCCGAGCGGTCGCGCGATGTAGGCGGCCCCGAATGTGGCGAGCGATGCCAGTGTGCCGGCAGCGGAATCACTGTTGGGAAAGAAGATCTTGCCGAAGACCAGGGCCGCGGCCGTGCCGTAGACGAAGAAGTCGTAGTACTCGACGACGCTGCCGAGGAAACTTCCGAGTGCTGCCCTGCGGGCCATCTTCTTGCTGGGCTGAGGAGTCGGATCGTCGGGGTGAGGGCATGTGGAGTGTGTTCCTTTGGCTTGTTACCCGGTGAAGGCGAGGCAGGGGTGGTGTGGGTACTGAGGCGAGCGCGTCACGGCGCCGCCGCGAGTTGGGCGCCGCCGCACACGTGCAGCACTTCGCCGGTGATGAACGTGGCCCTGTCGGACGTGAGGAACTCGACGGCGTCGACGATGTCGTCGGCTGTCGCGAGACGGCCGAGAGGCGACATCCTGGTGTGTCTGTCGACGAACAGCGCGAATTCGTCGTCTGTGCGCCCACCCTGGGTGAAGGGCGTGACAACCATGCTGGGCGCGACGGCGTTGGTGGTGACACCGAGGGGACCGAGCTCGACTGCCAGGGAGCGGGTGAGGCCGACGACTCCGGCCTTGGAGGTGACATAGGCGGTGGGTCCGCCGCTCAGCCAGGTTCGTGAGGTGATGTTGACGACCCGTCCCGACCCGGTGCGAGACCAGATCGGAACGGCACTCCGGCACAGCGACATCGGACCGCGAAGGTTCACTGCCATCGCCGTGTCCCATTCGGCGTCGTCGACGTTCGCGAGCCGTGCGCGCGGGTTGATCGCCGCATTGTTCACGAGGCGGTCCAACCGCCCGAAATCTTCGTCGATTCGCTTGACGGCGAGGCGGATCGATTCCTCGTCGGCGATGTCTACGACCCATCCGAGAACCTGTGCGCCGGTCTCGTCCGACAGCGTCCGGGCAACGGCCCGCACGGCATCCGCGTTGTTGTCGAGGAGGATCACGGTGTCACCGCCCTGCGCGAATCGGCGGCTGATCGCCGAGCCGAGGGCCCCTGCGCCTCCGGTCACAACTGAAACCGGGGTGTTGTGGTATTCGTTCATGATCGTCCTGTCGAGATGTGATGTGTGGATCAGAGTGACTGGGGGACTGGAGTTTCGAAGTCGGCATGTTGCCGCAGGAACTGCGCGTTGAAGCGCAGTCGTTCGTGGACGGGCCGGGAATCGCTGAAGTCTTCGACGGACACCCACCCGCGGTAGCCGGCTTCGGTGAGGAGGCGGAGAACCCGGGGGATGTCGGCGACGCCGTCGTCCATCGGCGACCACCGGTGGGTCCATACCCCGCCGCCTGCCGGCCTGACGTAGTGAGCGTTCTTGACGTGGACGTGGGAGAGGTGGTCGCCGAGAATCTGCAGGGCCATGCGATGGTCTTCGTACCCTTCCACCACGAGATTTCCGACGTCGTAGATCACTCCTACTCGATCGGGCGGCAAGTGGCCGACGAGTTGATGCGCGAGCGAGACACTGGGGCAGATCGAGCGTTGGTGGATCTCGAGGAGCGCCCGGACCCCGTAGTGCCCGGCCAGGGTAGACACGTGGTCGAAGAACTCCCGCGCTTCCGCGAACAGTCGGTGAAACCCGCGGTCATCCATCCACGGGGCGCGCAACCGGATGCTCGGCACCGAATTCGCTCGCGCGAACCGCATCATCTCCTCGACCCCCGCAACGTCGCCGGAGTCGATGTACGGGCTGAGCGCGACGACCTCCAAGTCCGCAGCACGTGTCCGCGTGCAGATGTCCGCGACGGACCGGCTGTCGGGAGCGACGGTACAGCGATTGTTGGTGAGGAAATGCGGGTGGCCGGAAGAACCGATGTCACTCGCGACGCGCCATTCGATGCCTGCGTAGCCCGCCGCTGCCGCCGCATCGATCGCTTCGGGCGGAACCAGGGAAGGTAGGCAAGCTGAGTAGACCCCGAGCTTCATCGGTCTCCTTGAGTGTGAGCGGCATCTGAGGGTGACTCGCCCTCGGCTTCGTTCCATTAGAGACCGCCCTCACAGGGATTGTCCAAGCCCTGTTGAGCACACCAGCTATACGCAGTAGGCATAACCGGTGTCGTATCCTGGTCGAACGCCTGCAGTGGAGGAAACCGACCGTGGAGTTTCGCCATCTTCATTACTTCTTGGCTATAGCCGAAGAAGGATCGTTCAACCGCGCTGCGGAGCGGTTGCGGATTTCTCAACCGTCCCTCAGCCGGCAGGTGCAGGCGCTGGAGAGGGAACTCGGCCAGGCGTTGTTCGACAGAACGGCACGTGGCGCCACTCCGACTGTCGCGGGCGAGGCACTCCTCCAGCACGCACGACAACTGCTGGCGCTCGAGGCTGCAACCCAGGAAGTGGTGTCCGGCGCGACCGAGATCCGGGAAGTCGTCACGATCGGCGTCCCACCGGGTACGTCCAGCGAATGGCTCGTGAGCATGGTCGGCCGCCTCGACGACGAGGTGCCCGGATGCGCGCTACAACTCGTCGAGGCGAACAGCACGAACCAACTGCGGATGCTCCGGGAAGGGCGACTCGACCTGTGCATGGTGCACCAATCACCGCCCAGTGATTGCTCGTCGTGGAAACTCCGCGAAGAGCCGTTCGGGCTCGCCGTTCGCCCCGGCCACACCCTGGCGTCTGCAGAATCCTGCTCGCTGCGGGATCTCGATGGGCTCCGGGTGCTCGTCCATTCCCGCGACCAGGTTCCCACGCAGCAGGACGGGTTGATCGGCGCGGCGGTGGAGGCCGGTATCCGGCCGTACTGGCAGTTCGCGCAGTTCGTCGAGCACGCGCTCGCCGGTGCGGCTGCCGCGAAGGCGGACGCTGTGCTGGTGAGCCGGTACACGGCGGAGAAACAGATGCCGGGGTGGCCCTGGCGCCCGCTGACCGAGCTGCCGCTGGCAATGACGACGTGGCTGGTGTGTCAGCGGCACACGAGGGCGGTGGTCGGCGACGTGACGACAGCCATCATGTCCTGAAATGCAGGCCCGCCGCGGCGTCGTACGCCGCCACGACCCGCTTCGGGGCGGTGAGACGCCACGCCTCCTCGACGAGTTCGGCCAGTTCTTCGGCGTCGACTCGGTCGAGGACGACGTCGATCCAGCCCCACCGCCCGAAGAACGGTGCGACCAGGAAGACGTCGGGATCCTCCTGCAGCAGGGCCGCCTGCGTTTCCTTCGTCGCTTTGAGGCAGACGGTGGGGGCGCCGTAACCGACGAGACCGAACATCTTCTTGCGGACGCGGAACGTCGGCTGGTCGCCCCAGTTGGCGATCACCACCTCGTGCGCCTCCGGCAACGCCAGCATCATCGCGCGCACGTCGTCTTCGGTGGGCATCACAGCTCCTGGGCAGCGGGTCGGTGGTCCGGGACCTTTATATCCCGGATCACCGACAGCCCGGACCGTGGTGGGCGCGGAGACGCGATGGTCCGAGGCAGGCGGGCACTCCGTCGTCGAATCGTAGAGTGACTCCCGAACACGTAGGCGCTGTGAACAGGAGTGAACCCATGACCAGTGAAGAACCCGGGAAGCGGAGTCCGGCCGTCGAGGCGGGGCTGACGGTGCGGCGTGAGGTGATGGGCCCCGACTTCGTCGAGCGGGCACTCACTCGCACGGCGGGGACCGACAGCGAACAGCTGCAGGAGTTCGTCACCGAGCACGTCTGGGACGCCGTGTGGAACCGGCCGGGGCTGGACCGGCGCAGCCGCAGCCTCCTCAACCTCGGCATGCTCATCGCGCTGCGTGCGCACGGTGAACTGAAGGGCCACGTGCGGGGTGCACTGCGAAACGGTCTGACCCGCACCGAGATCGTCGAGGCGGTGATCCACGCGAGCGCCTACTGCGGCGCCCCCGCCGGGTTGTCGGCGATGGCGGTGGTGCAGGAGGCGCTCGACGCGGAACTGGGACCGCTGGAAACCGAAGACTGACGCCGCGGTAAGCGAATCAGCCCGTGACGCCGGTGATCTCGTTCGGGGTCTCCGGCAGGTCGGCCTGCCCGGATACGGTCCAGGTGTCGAGGTCGATCGTGTGGATCTTCTTGTTCGCGGGGTCGGTCACGTAGGCGGTGTGGTCCTGCACGTACAGCGCGGGCCGCGGCGACTGCCACTTGTCCGGCTCCGTCCACGGATCGAGGACGTCGACGGTGCGGCTGACCGCCTTGCTGTTCGGGTCGATCACGTGCACGGCGCCGTCGGTGCCGAGGACGAGGGCCTCACCGTGCGGGGCTCGACCGAGCGAGCGGAACGTGTAGCTGGTGCCCAGGTCGACGAGGGTGAGTTGTCCGGTGGCGGTGTCGGTGAGCGAGACCCGTTCGGGGCGTTCGAGTTCGGCGTCGGGATCGGTCTTGTAGTCGCCCAGGATCATCGGTGAATCCTCGTCGCCGGCCTGGTTTCCGATGCGCCCGTAGGGGTCCGGGCTGGTGACCTTGGTGATGACGCCGCCCCGGTAGATCAGCAGGCCGTTCTGGCATCCCACGACCACCGTCTCGCCGGCGGCGACGGCCTCACCGTGCACACCGGGGCAGTCCTCGTTGCGCGCGATCTCCTTGCGGTCGCGGTCGAGTACGACGATGCCGGTGCGTTCGTCCTCGTTGCCGACGGTGGTGAGCAGGCTGCCGTCGGAGAGTTCCACGGCCACTCCGTGATGCGCCTCCGGCGTCGTGAACTCGGTGGTGTCGGGTGTGCCTTCGGAGAGTCCGGCCGGATCGAACACGCGCACCAGTCCGGTGCCGTCGTCGAACAACACGGTCTTGCCGTCGTGCCGGACCACGTGTCCGGGCGTCTTCGCCTCGAACGCGACGTCGGTGAGGGCGGGTTCGGCGGTGTCGAGGGCGGTGAAACTGTTTCCGGTGCTGACCAGCACGTGCCGGTCGTCGCCTGCGGGGTTGAGCCGGGTGAATCCGTCCACCTCGGCCGAACCGACCACGTCGAGGCTCTGCGCGTCGAGAACCAGCACGCCGCCGTCGTAGCTCAGTGCCAGCCGCGGTGTGGCCGAGTCGGTGGTGGTCGCTTCGGCCGTGCCGGAGTCGGTGGAGCAGGACGTGAGCAGTGTCGCCGAGAGTGCCACGGCGGCAACGGCGGTGGGGAGAGGTCTACGCGTAAGGGTCACCCAGGAGAATTAACTCTTATTGCAAACGGTTGTCAAAGTCGGAAGTGTGCATGTGTGAATGCATCGCTATTTCAACCCCTCCGCGATCGCCAGGGAGTTCGAATCCATCATCTCGATGTACGTGCCCGCGCCCGAGCCGTTTTCGCCCAGTGATTCCGTGAACAGCGAGACGACGTCGACGGGAACACCGGCCTCCGAGGCCAAGACCTGCGCGAGCCGATCGGGCTGGGAGGAGTCGACGAAGATCGCGGGAACCCGCGACGCGGTGATCGTCGCGGCGAGGTCCGAGAGGTCCGACGCGCTGGGCGACGCCAGGGTGGTCCCGCTGGGAATCACCGCCCCCACGGTGACGAAGCCGAAACGTTCGGCCAGATAACCGAAGACGTGATGATTGGTCACCAGCTTTCGCCGGTCTGCGGGGACGGCCGCGAATCTGTCCGTCATCCGGGCGGTGAGTTCTTCGAGTTGCCGGGCGTAGCTGTCCGAGTTCTGGCGGACGGCCCCCGCGTCGATCTCCGGCACGTGGTCGATCACCGCGTCGCGGATCAGTGCAACGGCCTCGCGTACCCGGTCCGGGTCGGTCCAGATGTGCGGATCCAGGGTGCCCGTGGACTTTCCGGAACGGTACTCGATCGGCCGCACGGCCTCACCGACCTGCAGGATCGGAACTCCCTCGGAGTGTGCAGTGTCGACGGTCTTGCCGATTCCCTCCTCGAGTCCGAGACCGTTCGACACGAGGAGGTCGGCGCGCTCCACCCGCGCGGCGTCCGACGCGGAGATCTCGAACGAATGGGGATCGGCGCCTCTCGGCATCAGCACCATCACGTCGGCCTCGTCGCCGACGACGTTCTGCACCACATCACCCAGAATGTTCGTGGTCACGACCACGACCGGTCCGTCGGAGGCGCCCGGGGAACACGCCGTCACGGACAGCGCCGCGAGCGCGGCCAGCAGGGTCAGCGGCAGCAGGCGCCGCATCCCGGTCACAGCCCCACCACGCCGAGGGTGGACGCGGCGACTCCGACGTCGAGAGTCCGCGCCACCCGCGCGTCGTCCCGGAAGTCGATCTCGGTCACCGTCTTCGATGCGGGATCCGAGACGTATGCGCGGGTGCCGCCGACGACGACGGCAGGCAGCGTTGCGGACTCGTCGCTCCCGTCGTAAGGGGCGGCCAGCACGTGCGAGGACGCGGTCTCCGCGCCGGTCGTCGTGTCGTACACGCGGAAGGTGCCGTCCGCGAGGACCGCGAACACGGAGCGACCGTCGCCCGCCAGTGCGACGCTCAGCGCGCGATCCGGCGTCCGGACGTGCGTCCACCCGCGGGTGCGGGCATCGAAGACCAGCACCCCGTCGTTGGTGGCAGCGGGTCCGGCGGCGGCGACATGGATCGGCAGGCCGTCGTGTCCGCGGAACGACGTGGGTCGGGTGGCGGCGCCGATGCCTGCCGGGTACGGAACCTTCTCCGACGTCCACGCCCCGGCGGCGGTGGTCGCGAGGAACAGTCCGTCGTCGCACGCGGCCAGCACGTTCGTGTCGGACACCGCCGTGCCGTGCATGTTCGGGCAGGCGGTGTCGAAGCTCTGCTCGACCTCCCCGTGCGCGGTGTGGACCTCGAACGTGCCGGGGCGGGAATCGCTTCCGTCCGCGGCCGAGTGCGACACCACGAAACCATCGGCGATCGGCAGGGCGACGCCGTGGTGCGGTGCGTCGGCGTCCACGACGGCCCCGACGTCGATGCTGTCCTTGCGGAGGGCGGCGAAATCGATCACGCGGGCGAGTCCGTCGCCGTCGAAGAACGTCGCCACCTTGTCGTCGCCTTCGATCACGTGCGCAGGCTTGCCACCCTCGAGGGCGCCGAGTTCGACCGGCGGTTTGGTGTACGAGTGGGTGTGGTCACCGTGATCGATGGTCCAGGAACCGGCGTCCACGACATGCACCGCGCCGCCGGCGCCGTCCACGGCGAACGCGTAGCGGTCCTTCACCGTCGTCACCCGCGCCGGATTGTCGAACTCGAACGAATGGAGTCTCTCTGCCGTAGCGAGGTCGAACACGTCCACCCGGCCGGAGTCGGCGTCCGACACGACGAGCCGGGGTTCGGGCCCGTCGACCTCGGTGGATCCGGCCTCGGCGGCAAGGTCGCTACCCGGTTGACTCCGGCCGTCGGGGGACGCGGCCTCCTCCTGTGGAGATGCGCAGGCTCCGAGGGCCAGCGCGGCGACCGCGGCAATTGCTGCGCGGGCGAGGGTGGTGTTCGGCATTCATGGTCTCCATCTATCGAACGGGTATCGGGGTTGGCCGAAAGGCAGGCCGAAGTCGTCGCGCCGCCGACCGGGCGAGGGCTGCGACGAAGAACTGGAGCACGGCGATTCCGGCGATCGTCGCGCCCGCAGCGGTGTCGGCATTCCACGACACGATCAGCCCGGCGAATGTGGCGGACCAGCCGAGGAGCACGGCAATCGCCATCGTCGCGCCGATCGACCTGCCGAACAGTGCTGCGGTGGCGGACGGGGCGACGAGGAGACCGAACACGAGGAGGGTGCCGACGATGCGGAACGACGCGACCACCGCGAGGACCACCAGAGCGAGCAGTGCGAGGTGCGCCCACCGTGGTTGCAGGCCCAGGGTGTGGGCCTTGCGTTCGTCGAAGACGAGGGTGACGAACGGGCGGTACGCGATCACCGAGACGATCCCGGCGACCGCGGCCGCCGCCGCGAGCCAGATCAGGTCTCCCGGTGTCGCCGACAGGACGTCACCGAACAGGAAGGCTGTGAGATCGACCGCGAACGACCTTGCACGCGAGACGATCACGACACCCAGCGCGAGCATGCCGACGAACAGCAGGCCGATCCCGGTGTCCTCGGACAGTCGCGAGTTCTTCGACACCCAGGCGACGCCGAGGATCATGACGACCGCACTCGCGGCCGCGCCGACGAGGAGATTCGCGCCGGCGAGATAGGCGACGGCCACGCCGGGCAGCATGCCGTGCGAGATGGCCTCGCTCATGAAGGCCATGCCGCGCAACACGACCCACGTGCCCACCAGCCCGCAGAGCACGGACACCAGCATTCCCGCGAAGAGCGCACGCCGGACGAAGGACACCATCAGGGGGTCGAGTAGCCACTGCACTCTGCTAATCTAACGATAATGATTGTCGTAAGCGAAATCGAGGTTCGGTACGGCCAGACCCCGGCGTTGAACGGTGTGAGCGCCCGGCTCGGGCCGGGTACGGTCACGGCCGTCGTGGGGCACAACGGTTCGGGGAAGTCGACGCTCCTGCAGTGCCTGGCCGGCATCGCGCGACCGACGGCGGGACGGATCGACGGCACGAAGGGGTTGGGCACGGCATATGTGCCGCAACGCAATGCGGTGAGCGATCAGCTACCGCTGACCGTGCGCGAGGTGGCGGCCATGGGAGCCTGGCGCCGGCGTGGCTTGTGGCGACGGCTCACCCCCGGCGACCGGGAGGCCGTCGACGAGGCGCTGGGCAGGCTCGGTCTCGCAGACCTCGGCCGGCGGCGGATCGGCACACTGTCGGGCGGCCAGCGTCAACGTGCCCTGCTCGCGCAGGCGCTCGTGCAACGCGGCGACCTGTTACTCCTCGACGAGCCGACCACCGGTCTCGACGCGGAAGCCCGCGCGGTGATCGGCGACGTCGTCGGCGAAGAGGCCGCGCGCGGTGCGACCGTCGTCGTGGCCACGCACGAATCCTGCGACGCGGAACGCGCCGACCAGGTGCTGACCCTGTCGTCGGGGGTGCAGCTCACCCCACTTCGACGATGACCAGTTTGTTGCCGTCCGGGTCACGGAAGTAGAACATGGGCGGCACGTAGTCGCCCATCCGCAGCACCTCCGCGTCCACGTCGACGCCGTTCGCCGACAGGGTCGCATGGTCGGCGTCGGCGTCCGAGGTGGTGAGGCGGATGCCCGTCTCGACGCCCGCGGGGACGCCGTCGCGTGCGGGCACGAGCGCGATCGACGTCGCCGATCCCGGTGGCGCCACCTCCACCCACCGCTGTCCGGGACTGAACTCCGCATCCATGCGGCGTTCGAAACCGAGTGCGCCCAAATAGAATTCGAGCGCCCTATCCTGATCGGTCACGGGGACCGCCACCGTGTGCACCCCGTTGATGTGGGTCTTGCCGTCCGCGCTCATGCCGTCCACCTTCTCGTCGGCAGGCATCACGCCTGCGCGAACGCCTTCTCGAGTTCGGCGACGTCGAGTTTGCGCATCTGCAGCATGGCCTGCATGGCGCGCTGCGCCTTCTCGGTGTCCGGGTCGCGCATGAGTTCGTACAGCCGCTCGGGCACCACTTGCCAGGAGACGCCGAAACGGTCCTTGACCCAACCGCATTGGCTTTCCTCACCACCGTCGCCGGTGAGGGCGTCCCAATACCGGTCCACTTCCGCCTGATCCTTGCACAGGATCTCGAAGGAAATGGCCTCGTCGAACGTGAACTGCGGGCCCCCGTTGAGCGCGATGAACGGCTGCCCGTTGATCTCGAAGGACACCGTCAACACCGCCCCCTCCGGACCGGGAGTGTTCGGACCGTAGTGGGTGACCTCCGTGATCCGCGAATTCGGAAACAGCGACGTGTAGAACTTCGCGGCCTCTTCACCTTCGGTGTCGAACCAGAGGCAGGGGGTGATCGGTTTCATGGCGCAGTTCCTCTCGCAGGTCCTCGTCGATTCATCCTCGCCGATATAGACCGCGCCCACGCCCGAAACTCATCGAACGGCTGTCAGGAGTTCAGCGCACCGTCCGGGTGGAGGAGATGGCGATCGCTCCGAACAGCCCTACCAGGGCGAATGCGTAGAAGCCCCACGGAACCGCGTAGCCGGCGCCCAGCAGGACGCCGCCGAGGATCGGACCGCAGATCGCGCCGACCCGGCCCACACCGGCCGACCACCCGAGCGCGGTCGCGCGGATCTGCGGCGGGTGGTTCGCGCTCGTGAACGCGTAGACGAGAACCTGTGCGCTGAACACGAAGCAGCCGGCGAGGAACACCAGGGCGTAGATGCCGAACGACACCTTGACGCTAAGCAGGGCGAGGAACACCGCGGCGCCCGCGAACCAGATGATGGCCGCCGTGCGCGGGCCGATCTTGTTGGCGACGCCGCCCGCGATCAGCAGACCGACCACCGCGCCCGCGTTGAGGATCAGCAGGAACGTCAGCGACGCGCCGAGGTTGTAGCCCGCCTCACGCATGATCGTCGGCAGCCACGTGTTGAGACCGTAGACGAGCAGCAGTCCCATGAACGACGTGACCCAGATGGCGATGCTGTTGCGCAGGAACGGACGCGAGAACAGGGCGCGCACCGGGTTCGCCGAGGCCGCGACGGGAGCGTCGGCGGCGGGTGCAGCCTCCAGCTCCAGGCCGTACTGCTTCGCGACGGCCTCGGCCTCGGCGCGCTTGCCGTGCGCCAGCAGGTACGACGGGGACTCGGGGAGATACCGCAGCATCAGCGGAATCAGGACCACGGCGGGCAGGGCGCCGACGACGAACATCGAACGCCAGCCGAACGGTTCGATCAGCACGATCGCCAGCGCAGCGGTTGCGACGGCACCCACGTGATATCCGGTCATCAGCAGCGTCGACGCGGAACCGCCGCCCTGCCTCTTCGAGAACTCGTTGACCAGGGCCAGCGCCGTCGGCAGTGCGCCGCCGAGTCCGACTCCCGCGAGGAAGCGGAACAGCCCGAAGAAGAACGGATTGGGCGCCATGGCGCAGAGGAGCGTGAGAACGGAGAACGCCGCAACGGCATACAGAAGGGCTCGCCGGCGTCCGATGACGTCGGTCAGCGTCCCGATGACCAGTGCGCCGATGGTCATGCCGACCAGGCCGAATGTCGAGATGAACGTGATCGTTCCAGTGGTCAGACCCCAGTCCTCGTAGTCGAGGAGTGAAGGGATGACGGCACCGAGGACCACCAGGTCGAAGCCGTCGAGCAGCACGGCAACCCAGCACAGGGGCGCGACCCAGAGGGCGGTGGAGGCGCGGGCGGCGCTTCGTTGGGAAGTGGTCATGATGTCCTCGACATTCGGCGGTGATGTGCGCGGGGCGTTCGCGATGCGAACCCTAGTTCTATACGCGGACTTATTGTGTGGCGCGCCATAGTTGCCTGTCAAACATCGGCTACTCCACGCCCCGGCAGGTCAAGAACTGGTAAAGCCTGTGTGGATAATCGATCGGGTACCGAATCGATGAGCCAGGACGGATTGTGAGACCCAACCCCCAGGTGGCTGCGAGCCGTCCGAGCCACGCCGCGGCGCCACCGTCGGCCGTGAACGGTTACCGGTACGACCTCGACGGTCTGCGCGGAATCGCGATCGCGCTGGTCGTGGTCTATCACGTGTGGTTCGGGCGGGTGTCCGGCGGCGTCGACATCTTCCTGGTCCTCTCCGGGTTCTTCTTCACGGGCATGCTCGTGCGACGCGCCGGGGCGGATTCGGGTCCGTCGATTCCCGCCGTCCTGCGGCGCACCGCCCGCCGGCTGCTGCCCGCGCTCGTGGTGGTGTCGGCCGCGACCGCGGTCGTGACGGTGATCCAGCGGCCGTTCACGCAGTGGTCGGGGATTGCGGACCAACTCCTCGCGTCACTGCTGTACGTGCAGAACTGGCAGCTGGCCCGGACGGCGTCCGACTACGCCGCCGCCGACGCGTCGGTCAGTCCGCTGCAGCACCTGTGGTCGATGTCCGTGCAGGGGCAGTTCTACCTGGTCGCCCTCGCGGTGGTGGCGGGGATCGCGTGGACGTGCCGTCGTCGCGGCCGACCGGACCTCCTCCGCCGCGTGCTGGGTGGTGTCCTCGTTCTCGGGTTGGTGGCGTCGTTCGCCTACGCGGCCGTGCTGTCGCAGGACCGGCAGTCGTGGGCGTACTTCGACACGTTCGCGCGACTGTGGGAGCTGCTCGCGGGGGCGTTGCTCGCGCTCGTCGTGCACCGGGTCGCGCTGCCCCGGTGGTCGCGGACCGTCCTCGCGGTGTCGGGCTTCGCCGTGGTCCTCGGATGCGGGTTCCTCGTCGACGGCGCCGCCCTGTTCCCCGGACCGGCGGCCCTGATCCCGGTCGGCGCGGCGGTGGCGCTGATCCTCGCGGGCGCCGGGCGGTCCGAGCAGCCGGGGATCGTGACGATGATGGCGTCGCGGCCGTTCGTCGAACTCGGTGGCCTGGCGTATTCGCTGTACCTGTGGCACTGGCCGATCCTCATCTTCTACCTCACGTGGCGGGAGCGGCCCGCGGTCGGAGCGCTCGGCGGACTCGCGGTGACCCTCGTGTCGCTGGTGCTGGCGTGGCTCACCCAGCGGCTGATCGAAGCGCGGTTCCAGACCGGGTCGGCCCGGCCGAGGCGAGCGCTGACCGCGCTGGTCGCGATCCTCGGCGTCGCCGTGGTCGGGACCGCGTCCGGCTGGCACGTGTATCTGGTCCGCAACCCCGAGACGACCGCCCGGGTCGGTGAGCTGGACCCGTGGCTGTACCCGGGCGCGGCGTCGTTGACCGACGGCGCGTTCGCGCCGCGCACGGACATGCGACCCACCCTGCTCGAGGCGTCGGGAGATCTTCCGCAGCCGACCCTCGACGGCTGCATCTCCGATCTGAGCACCCGCGACGTCGTCACCTGCGTGTACGGCGACCTCACCGCCGACCGGACGATCGCCGTGGTGGGCAGTTCCCACGCCGAGCACTGGGTGCCCGCGCTCGATCGCATCGGGCAACAGCGCGGCATCCGGGTCGAGACGTACCTCAAGATGGGGTGCCCGCTGACCGTCGCGGACGATCCGCTGCTCGCCGGCGAGCCGTATCCCGACTGCGGCGACTGGTCCCGCGACGTCCTCGACCGTCTCCGTGATCACCGACCGGACTGGGTGTTCTCGACGTCCTCGCGTCCCAACGAGGAGGGCGCCGGCGACATCACCCCCGACGACTACGTGGGCCTGTGGGCGCGGCTGGCGGATTTCGGGCTCCCGTTCCTCGGCATCCGCGACACCCCGTGGCTGCACAACGACGGCGTCCCGTATTCGGTCGTCGACTGCCTCGCCGACGGCGGCGACGCCGACAGTTGCGGGATGCGCCGGGACGACGTGCTGGCCCCGGACAACCCCACCCTCGAGGCGGCCCGCGACCTGCCGTCGGTGCATCCGCTCGACCTCACGGACGCCGTGTGTGACGTGGCGATCTGCCGTGCGGTGCAGGGAAACATCCTCGTGTATCACGATTCGCATCACCTCTCGGCGACGTACGTCCGGAGTCTCGTCCCCGAACTCGACCGTCAGATCGGCATGGCCACCCGCTGGTGGTGACCGGGATACTGGCGGCATGTCCGAAGACGACCGCAGCATGCTGGGACGCGCCTTCCTGGTGCTGGGTTCGTTCACCTCGGAGCGCCCTCGGCTGTCGCAGTCGGAGCTGAGCCGGCGCACCGGACTGCCGCTGCCCACGGTGCACCGGCTGTGCCGTCAACTGGTCGGCAACGGCGCCCTCGAACGCGTCGACGACGGGCACTACGAGATCGGGGTGCGGCTGTGGGAGTTGGGTGCGCTCGCGCCCCGCGCCCACGGATTGCGGCAGGTGGCGTTGCCGTACCTCGAGGACCTGTACGAGGCGACGCGTGAGAACGTCCAGCTCGTGGTCCGGGAAGATCTCGAGGCGCTCTACATCGAACGGTTGTCGGCGCGCGGTGCCGTGACCGTCGTCGGGAGGGCCGGCGGCCGGTTGCCGCTGCACGCGTCGAGCGGCGGCCTCGTGCTGTTGGCGTTCGGCGGCAAGGACCTGCTCGACGAGGTCCTCGCGGCGGGCCTCGAACGCTTCACCCCGTCGACCATCACCACCGAACATCGCCTGCGCAGCACCCTCGACGACATCCGCCGAACCGGCTGGGTCACGTGCCGCGAACACCTCAACGTCGGAACGCTGGCCGTGGCCGCACCGGTGTCGCGGTCGACGGGTGAAGTGGTGGCAGCGGTGTCCGTCGTGGTTCCGGCGGAAAAGGATCCCGCGCCCCTGATCCCGGCGGTGCGGGCGGCCGCACGCGGCATTTCCCGCGGCGTCGCGTAGCTCGTCTTTCACTCAGTGAAAGAGGGGGTGTTGCGATCACACGGCGGGCAGCACAGTGACTGGTGTCACGAACTACGCGAGGAGTCTGCTCATGAACACACAGGTCGGGATCGTCGGCGGGGGTCCCGCAGGACTGATGCTGTCCCATCTCCTGCACCTGAAGGGCATCGATTCCGTCGTGCTCGAAAGCCGCACCCGCGAGGAGGTGGAGGGCACGATCCGGGCCGGTGTGCTCGAACAGAACACCGTCGACCTGATGGTCGACACCGGACTCGGCGACCGCGTCAAGCGTGAAGGACTCACCCACCACGGCATCGAACTGCGGTTCGGCGGCCGCGGCCACCGCATCGACTTCGACGAACTGACCGGCGGCCGCGCCGTCACCGTCTACCCGCAGCACGAGGTCCTCAAAGACCTCATCGCCCGGCGTCTCGAAGACGACGGCGACATCCGCTTCGGCGTCTCCGACGTGCAGGTTCTGGACCACACGTCCGACAACCCGAAGATCACCTACCTCGACGCCGACGGCAACGAGCAGACACTCACCTGCGCGCTCGTCGCCGGTTGCGACGGCTCGCGGACCACCACCCGCGGTCTCATCCCCGACACCACCGTGCGCACCGACCACTTCCGCCAGTACCCGTTCGCCTGGTTCGGCATCCTCGCCGAGGCCCCGCCGTCATCCGAGGAACTGATCTACGCCAACCACCCCCGCGGCTTCGCGCTCATCAGCACCCGCACCCCGGAGGTCCAGCGGCACTACCTGCAGGTCGACCCGGACGACTCCGTCGACAACTGGTCCGACGACCGAATCTGGTCGGAACTGCACGCCCGCGTCGACGGCGAAGGCGCGGAGATCAAGGACGGCAAGATCTTCCAGAAGTCGATCCTGCAGTTCCGCAGCTTCGTGTGCGAACCCATGCAGCACGGCAACCTCTTCCTCGCCGGCGACGCCGCCCACACCGTGCCCCCCACCGGCGCGAAGGGCATGAACCTGGCGATCGCCGACGTGTACTTCCTCTCCAAGGCGATGGCCGAATACTTCGCCACCCGCAGCCGGGCCGGGCTCGAGGGATACACCGACAGCGTCCTCCCGCGCGTGTGGCGGACCCAGCACTTCTCCTGGTGGATGTCCTCAATGCTGCACCGACTCCCCGACGACACCGGATTCGGCCACAAGCGGCAGGTCGCCGAACTCGACATGGTCACCCGCTCCGTCGCCGGCCGCACCCTCATCGCCGAAAACTATGTCGGCACCCCGCTGGGTTGACACCCCGTGAGTACTTATTAACGTGGGGCGGTTAATAAGTACTCACGGGTGGCGGAGCCGCAACGAACGGGGCGAACAGCCGCGCGGTGTTCGCCGACGCCGCCGCGGTGTCCTCGGGTGGGTTGGCGATGAAACTCAAGGCGAGCCGGACGATGGCGTGCGCGATGATGTCCGCGTCGTCCGGGGACGAGTTCACCCACGACCGTTGCAGCGTCTGGGCGAGCCGTTCGGCTGCGGGGCGAATGATGATGTTGCTGTCCGTCGTGATCAGGCGCAGCAGATCCTCGGGTGCCTTCCCCTGGTGCAGCGACATCACCAGGGGATCGGCTCCGCTGAGTTCGAAGAACGTCGCATAACCTTCCCGCAGAGCAGTTGTCGCGTCGCCGGGGTTCTCGTACAGAGCGGATTCGATGACGGTGACGAGGCTGTCGGTCAGCCGAAGTGCGTACCCCTCCGCCAGGCCGCGCCGCGAGCGGAACTCTTTGTAGATCGTCTGCCTGCTCAGCCCGGCGGCGACCGCGACGTCGGTCATGGTGATTGTCGGCCAGGGACGTTCGAGCAGCAGTTCCCGGAGCGCATCGAGGGTTGTCTCCCGCATCAGCGACGTCGCGGCCAGCCGGTATCGACTCTGTCGCTCGGTGCGGTCGTCTGCGGACATGACCTCGATGCTAGCGGGCGGCCGGAACCCGACCTTCCCGCTCGCCGGCGAGCACGTCGGTCAGAGCAACCGACTCGTCCGCCAATGCGGCGCGGTCGACTGTGCCGCCCCGGGCGATCATGGTGCGCACGGTTCGGAGGTCTTTCGGGCGGCCCACGGCGATGACCCCGACCGGCGTGCTCCCACGGACCGCGACCGCTGTGAAATCGCGATCGTCGATCGAACCGCGGATCACGTAGTCGTCGTCGAAACGGGTCGCGCCGGCGAACTGCACGTTGTGGCCGTACTGCGTGGACCACCCCCACGGAACGTCGGTGAACGGCGTGGGCTGTCCGAGGATGGAGTGCGCGGCGGCAATCCCCTGTGCCTGAGCGCCGTTCCAATGTTCGGAACGGAAACGCTCGGAGACACGCGCACCGGGGAGGTTGGCTGCGTCTCCGGCCGCGTAGACGCCGTCGGCCGAGGTGCGAAACCGCTCATCGACGGTGATGCCGTTGTGGACGCGCAGTCCCGCCGCGACCGCGAGCGTCACCTCGGGGACGGTGCCGACCGACACGAGGACGGTGCCGGCACTCCAGCTGCGACCGTCGTCCGCGGTGGCGCGGACGGAGCCGTCGTCGCTCACGTCGAGCGACGACAGTGCGACATCCGTGCAGACGTCGACGCCGTTCTCGGAGTGCAGCGACGCGATCATCGTCGAGATGTCCGGGGGCACAATTCGACTGAGGAGCGACGGGTCGCGTTCGAGGACGGTGACCTCCGCGCCGAGCGACCGCGCCGTGGCCGCGACCTCGCATCCGATGAGACCCCCGCCGATCACGAGCAGGGACCCGGTGCGTCGAATCGACTCGCGAAGGGAATCGGCGTCGGCCATCGACCGCAGAGTGAAGACGTGCGCACCGGAGACACCCTCGAGTTTTCGGGCCCGGCCGCCGGTCGCGAGCAGCAGCGCACTGTACGACAGTGTTACTCCGGACGAGAGCGTCAGTAACTTCCGCCGGGTGTCGAGTTCGACTGCCGTTGCACCGGTGATCAATTCGATATCTCTTTCCTTCCAGAAAGAGTCCGGTTTCAGCGCGGTCTTCTCCGCGGCCGTGGCACCCGACAGGAAGTCCTTCGACACCGTCGGCCGCCGATACGGCGGTGCGGGTTCGTCTCCGATCAGGACGACGCGCCCGCTGAAGCCTTCCGACCGGAGCGTCAGCGCGGCGCTCGCCCCTGCGATACCGGCCCCTACGATGACCACCGTCGACAGTTTCGTGGAGTGATTCGACATTGCGCTCACGCCCGGCTGACCTCGACCATGTCGAAGTCCGCCTTGGCGGCCCCGCAGTCGGGGCACGACCAGTCCTCGGGAATGTCGTCCCACCTGGTACCGGGCTCGATGCCGTCCTCCGGCCAGCCCTCCGCCTCGTCGTACTCGAATCCGCATTGGACGCAGCGGTAGAGCTTGAAATCGGTACTCACGTCACGCCACCTTCGGGTCGAAATCGATCTTTTCGCGGACCCCGCAGTCGGGGCAGCACCAGTCGTCGGGCACATCGGCCCATGCGGTGCCGGCGGGGAATCCCTCACGCGGTGCGCCGGAGGCCTCGTTGTAGACGTAGTCGCAGACCGGGCACTGGTAGGCGGCCATCACCGAACTCCGCCGTTGTACTTGGCCAGCACCTTCTCGCGCTTGCCGGGTTGGATGTTCACGCGCGTGATGTCGCCGTCGTAGTGGTCGAGCACGCGGTGATCCATCACCTTGCGCCAGAGCGGCGGGAAGTACGCGAGCGTGATCATGCTGGCGTAGCCGCTGGGCAGGTTGGGGGCGCCGTCCATGCTCCGAAGCGTCTGGTAGCGCCTGGTCGGGTTCGCGTGATGGTCGCTGTGGCGCTGCAGGTGGTACAGGAAGATGTTGGTGACGATGTGGTCGGAGTTCCAGCTGTGTGCGGGAGCGCAGCGCTCGTAGCGGCCGCTGGCGGTCTTCTGACGCATCAAGCCGTAGTGCTCGAGGTAGTTGACCGTCTCGAGGAGAGAGAAACCGTAGACGGCCTGAACGATCAGGAACGGGATGACGACCGGACCGAATATGGCGATGAGCGCACCGAACAGCACCACCGACATGAGCCAGGCATTGAGCACGTCGTTGTGAATGCTCCAGGTGCTCTTGCCGAGTCGCTGCATCCGCGTCTTCTCGAGCTCCCAGGACGACTTCAGGCTTCCCCAGACACTGCGGGGCAGGAATGTCCAGAAGCTTTCTCCGAATCGTGAACTCGCCGGGTCCTCCGGTGTGGCGACTCGGACGTGGTGGCCACGGTTGTGCTCGATGTAGAAGTGACCGTAGAAGGTCTGCGCGAGAGTGATCTTGGCCAGCCACCGTTCGAGCTCGGTCTTCTTGTGGCCCATCTCGTGTGCGGTGTTGATGCCGATGCCGCCCATGACGGCGACGCTGAACGCGACGCCGACCTTCGACACCAGCCCGAGGCCGCCGTCGATGCCGAGCCAGGAGAGGTTGTCCGCCGACCAGAGGTAGCACGCGAACACCAGGCTCGCCATCTGGAACGGGATGAACACGTAGGTGCAGTACCGGTAGTACCTGTCGTTCTCGAGCTGTTCCATCACTTCCTCGGGCGGGTTCTGGCCGTCGGGCCCGAAGAACCTGTCGAGGAGCGGAAGCAGTCCGAACAACAGCAGGGCGCCGATCCACCACCACACCGGAGCAGCCGCCGACCATCCCAATTGGTTGAAAGCCCACACGAGCCCCGCAGCGAGGAACACTGCGGTCGGGGGAATCAATCCCATCAACCACAGGTAGCGCTTGCGGTCACGCCACGCTTCCGGTGGCGCCTCTCCTGAAATCCTGCCGACCTTCGACGTCGTCACGATCCGAACCTCCTCGTCCAGTAGCCGTGCCGGTATGAACCAGCTCACTCTCATTTGGACAGTACACGGACTTTGATCCAGGGGCTAGACAAATATGAAGATTTGTAAATCCGACGAGATGCAGTGCTCTAACGCCGGGGTCTTCGGTGCCGATAGACAGGTCGACACCGTTACACCGTGCTGAGGAGGCCCTCGATGTTCCGCGATCCCGGACTTCCCGACTGGCTCGAATTCGTCCTGGGCCTGCTCGGGTACCGCTGGTAGCTCCGCCTGTGAGTACTTATTAACCACGGGCGGTTAATAAGTACTCACGGGCGGAGCATCGCGGCCATGTGCCCGAGTCGAGGAGCAGCGCCGTGGTGTGGTCGAGCCCGCGGTGGTCGAGCAGTCGGACGGCGCCGTCACCGTCCCAGGCCGCGAGTCCGTCCGACTCGTGCAGTGCCTCGTCGTGTCGCCAGCCGACCTTCAGCACCACGCGTTCGCCGGCGGCGGGACGTGCGGGCGCCGTCCAGGACGTCACGCCGCCCGGCTGGAACGGGCGACCGATGTCCAGCGACCACTCCCGACTCAGCGTTTCGACGACGGCGGGGAGGTCGGACAGCCACGTTCGGCGCGGCGCGTCGGGTCACCGCCTTCCGCGGTCCCACACGCGCCGCGTCTGCTCGGCGATGTCAGGGTGGTGGGTCTGCTGGAAGTTGCGTCCACCGCGGGCGAAGGTGTGAACGGTCGCGGGCGGTACGTCGAGCTCGGCGACGGGTACGTCGAGCCACTCGCAGTCTCGGAGGTGCACCAGATCCACAGCCGTGGCCTCCGGACTCGAGTCGTAGCGCCACGGACCGTCGATCCGGCCGAGGAGGTAGAGCCCGTCGGCGTCACGCGACCAGACGAACGATCCGTCCAGCACCTGCGTGAAGCGTTCGAGCCGGCGTGCGGCCGGATCGCCGTAGGTGCGCTCGGTCGCGTCGAGCGCCTCACTCAGATCGACGGGAGGTGGGGCCAGCAACCCGCCGATTCCACACACGTGCATGGCGATCGCGCGCTGCACCGCGAGCCCTGGGTCCACGTCGTCGCGACGGGAACGCATCGGTGCGCGGTAGACGTCCGTGGGTGTCATACGTATGGATTCTCCCTGACGCCGAACCGCGACAGCACTCTTCGGCAATCGTCCACCCGGTAAACTAGAACCTGTTACATTCGCGGGAGGGGTGCTACTTCTGGAACTCGGAGAGAACTCATGAGATACCGCGTCGTCGAATGGTCCACCGGTACGGTCGGGCGTCACGCCATCGCAGGGATCGACGCCCGCGACGACCTCGAACTGGTCGGCGTGTGGGTGTCCGATCCGGAGAAGGTCGGGAAGGACGCCGGGGAGCTGGCCGGTCTCGGAAGAGAACTCGGGGTGAAGGCGACCGACGACAAAGCGGCACTTCTCGCCCTGAAGCCGGACTGCATCGTGCACACCGCGATGACGGACGACCGCATCTTCGACGCCATCGAGGACCTGATCTCCTTCCTCGAGGCGGGCATCAACGTCGTGTCCTCCGGGCCCGTTCTGTTGCAGTACCCGATCGGTGTGGTCCCGGACGAACTCGTCGACCGCATCCACCGCGCCGGCGAACAGGGAGACGCGAGCCTCCACGTGAACGGTATCGACCCCGGATTCGCGAACGACGTTCTGCCGCTGGCCATGACGAGCCTGTCGCAGCGGATCGACGAGGTGCGATGCTCCGAGATCGCCGACTACTCCACCTACTGCCAGCCGGTGGTGATGACCGAGATCTTCGGTTTCGGCAAACCTGTCGAGGAGACGCCGATGCTGTTCCAGCCGGGCGTGCTGTCGCTGGCATGGGGGAGCGTCGTCCGCCAGATCGCCGCGGGACTGGACCTCACGCTCGACGAACCGCTGGTGGAGAAGTTCGAACGCATCCCCGCCGAGGAGGATCTGGACATTCTGTCGTGCCACATCGCGAAGGGAACGGCGGCGGCGGTGCGGTTCGAAGTCGTCGGCACGGTCGACGGGGTTCCGCGTGTGGTCCTCGAGCACGTCACCCGCACCCACCCCGAACAGAAACCGGACTGGCCTAAACCGACCCGCGGCGACGGGTGCTACCGCATCGACATCACGGGAGAGCCGATGATGACCGTCGAGTTCAACCACCACGGCGAAAACGGCGACCACAACGTGTCGGGGATGATCGTCACCGCGATGCGGCTGGTGAATTCGGTGCACGCGGTGGTCGGGGCTAAGCCGGGGCTGGTGACCGCACTCGATCTGCCTCTCGTCACCGGCCGCGGATTGTGCGCTTCGCACCCGTGAGTACTTGTTAACCGCCCGTGGTTAATAAGTACTCACAGGCCGAAGGCACCGAGGGCTGTTCGGAGACCGTCCGGGCGCTCCGCGAGGGGAACGGGTTCGACGAGTGCGAACGCGCAGCCCACCTTTCGTGCCGCACCGTCGGCTTCCTCGCTGTCGCCGATCATCAGAGTACGTTCGGGCTCGGAACCGAGTGCGGCGAGAGCGTGCTCGAAGATCTTCGGGTCCGGTTTGATCGCACCCACCTCGAACGACAGCACGAACGCATCGACGAGATGCTCGACTCCCAGATCCGCGAACGCGGGCCGGATGTCGAACGCGATGTTGCTCAGCACCGCGACCTTGATTCCCCGGTCCTTCAGTGACGCAAGCACTTCCGCGGTGTCGGGGTATGCGCTCCAGCATCCCGGGTCGATGACCCGCTCGTACAGTCCGACCGCCTGGTCCTCGTGTGCGACCCCGGACTTGCGCAGAACGTCGAGGTACGCCTGCCGGTGGAACCGAGGGTCGAGGTCGCGGTTGGTCCACGCGTGGTGCTCGGCGGCATCCATCTCGACGGTCTGACCGACGGGCGCCGTCATGCGCCGCATCAACTCGGCCTGCTGGTGGAGGTCGAACGGCTCACCTTCGTGGTCGGTGAGGTCGGCCATCCAGCTGTCGTCCTCTTCCAGCCGGAACAGCGTGCCGGAGAAGTCGAAGATCACTGCGTCGAATTCGGTGAGATCGGAAGCCACGTTTCCAGGCTAACGCGCGGTGCACGCGACTTCAGCGTGAAGCCGGACGAGGTCAGTCGACTTCGAGTTCACCCATCAGCGACCACTCGGTGCCGTCGATCGTGGTGTTGATGATCCGCGGCGTCTGCGCGAGGGCGGGTTTCAACTCGCGCAAGGCGTTCTGGAAGTGCTCGCTCTGCACGTGGGCGACGGCGGCGTCGTCGTCACGGAACGCTTCGACGAGGACGTACAGGTTCGGATCCTCCACCGCCCGCGACCAGTAGAACCACAGGTTGCCCGGTTCGTTTCGGGTCGCGTCGGTGAACGGCTGCACCAGGTCGAGCCAGCCGTCCGCGTGGTCCGGTTTCACGGTGAAGTTGACGACGATGAAGATCACGGCTGCCTCACTTCTCGAGTTGACGCATCCGAATCCTACGCGCGCGATGTCGTCGGATCTCCGACCGAGCGGCGTAGCCGGGTGAGGATGCGCGTGAAACTGTCGGGGTCGTCCAGGGCGCGCGCGAGGACGAGCGCGCCCTGGATTCCCGCGACGACCTCCTCGGCGAGCGGCCGCGACTGCCTGCCGTGGCCGGTGTCGGCGAGAGCGCCGGCGAGCGAATCGACCCAGTCGGTGAAGTAGGCGCGGACCCGGTCGGCGAAGCGGTCGCGTTCGAGGCCGAGCGCGAACGCGCCGAACAGGCAGATTCGGCGTCCCGACCGGAAGTACGTCTCGACCTCGTCGAACATCCGCTCCAGACGGGCAGTGGCGGGCTCGGACCCGCGCAGCGGCAGGTATACGGCGGTCTGGAACCAGGCGTCGACCTCGTCGAGGACCGCCTCCGCCATCTCGTCCTTGCCGCGAGGGAAGAAGTTGTACAGGCTGCCTTTGCCGAGTCCCGTGTGCTCGGTGATGACGGCCAGGCTCGCGCCGTCGAACCCGTGGGATCGGAACACCTCCGCCAGCACGGGGACGACGTCGCCGCGCTCGGCTACTGCTCGGGGCATGACTACTCCTCGTGTGGCGGTCAGAGGCCGAGATCGCTCAGTCCGGGATGATCCGACGGTCGCACGCCGGACATGTCCCAGAAGAACTTGCGGTCGGATTCGTCGATCGGCACGTCGTTGATGCTGGCGTGACGCCACCGCATCAGACCGTTGTCGTCGAACTGCCAGTTCTCGTTGCCGTACGCGCGGAACCACTGCCCGTCGGTGTCGTGGAACTCGTACGCGAACCGGACCGCGATCCGATTCCCGTCGTGCGCCCACAGTTCCTTGATCAGACGGTATTCCAGTTCGCGGTCCCACTTCCCGGCGAGGAAGTCGACGATCTCGCGGCGCCCCTGCAGAAAGGTGGACCGATTGCGCCACCAACTGTCCTCGGTGTAAGCCTGCGCGACCTTCTCGGGATCACGGGAATTCCAGCCGTCCTCGGCGGCGCGGACCTTCGCGATCGCGGTGTCGAGTGTGAACGGGGGTGCGGGTGGGCGAACGGACATGGTGGGCGCTCCTCCAGGAGTTCTTGTACCTTTCAGTACAGACTGTACCGATAGGTACAAGTGCTGTCCAGGGTGGCGCCGGACACACGTCCCGGACGATGCCCTCGCCGTGACGGCGAGGGCATCGTCCGAGCGTGAAATCTAGTGCGTCTCGGCGAGTTCCGCGCCGATACCGGTCTCGGCGCGCACCAGCATCTCGGCGAACTTCTCGTCTCGATCTGCCGAACGTCCGTGAAGGCGTTCGCCGGCGAGGGAGCCGATCACGGCGGCGGCCAGCCCGAGCGGCATCGTGATGATCACCGGCAACTGAATGGTCAGCGGCGCCGGACCACTCCCGAGCCAGAGCGCCTCCGTGAACATCAGGCTGAGCACGGTGGATGCTAATCCGACCGAGATGCCCCACACGGCGCCTGTGCTGTTGAACCGCCGCCAGTTGAGGCTGAGCAGCAGGCTGGGCAGGTGCGCACTGCCGGCGACCATGAAGGCCATACCCATGAAGTAGGTGATATTTGTAGTGTCGCCGATTGCCATCGTCAGTCCGATCGCGGCGACGCTGAACGCGACCGCCGCATACCGGGCGATCTTCGCCTCGCGGGCATCCGCAGTCTCCGTACCTGCGTCGGCGGACTTTCTGCGGGTGAGGGTGGGCCACACGTCGTGGGCGAACGTTCCCGCAGCCGAGATCACGACGCCCGCGACGACGGCGACGATGCTCGCGAATGCGACGGCAGCCACCATGGCGAGCGCGATCGAACCACCGATGGTGCCGACGCCTCCGCCGAGTTCCGTGACCAGCGTGGGTGCCGCGAGATTGCCGCCGGCGCCGACACGATCCGCCCCGTCGGGACCGAGAAGTGCTGCGGTGCCGAAGCCCATCACGATGACGATCAGATAGAAGATGCTGCACAGCGCGACGGTCCAGCCCAGCGACTTCCGTGCCGTCGCGGCCTCGGGGACGGTGAAGAAGCGAATCAGGATGTGGGCCATGCCGGCCGTGCCGAGCGCGAACGCCAGGGAGTACGAGATCAGGTTGATCGCACCGGTCTGCCCGAAGATCAGGCCCGGCGAGAGGATCGCATCTCCGGCCGCGGCGTTCGAGGTTGCCGCCCCGAGCATGCCGGGGATGCTGAAGCCGAACTTCGCGAGGATCCCGAGGCACACCACGATCGCCAGGATCGACAGGATGGACGACTTGATCACCTGAACCCACGTGGTCGCCAGCATTCCGCCGACGAAGACGTAGATGCCCATGAGTGATCCGGCGACCACGACGGACAGGCCGAACGGGATCCCCGAGACGGACTCGAGCAGTACGCCGGCCGCCACGAGTTGGGCGAGCAGCACGAACGTGCCGGTGACGATGGTGCTCAGCGCAACCACCACCCGGACGCGACGTGCACCGGTCCGGAACACCAGGACATCCGCGAGAGTGAACTTTCCGACATTCCGCATCTTCTCGGCGAGGAGGAAGAGGACGGGGAGGAAGGAGACCACCGACGTGCACAGGATGACGGCGCCGTCGACGCCCTTGTAGAAGATCAAGCCCGTGGTGCCCAGAAAGCTACCGGCGGAAATGAATTCGCCGGCGATCGCGAAACCGTTCTGCCAACCGGTGATCGAGCGTCCCGCAGCGAAGAATCCGGTGGCGCTACGGCTTCGGCGCGATGCGGCGAACGTCACCCACAGCGTGAGCGAGATGACGGCGGCACAGATGCCGATCGCGAGGAAATCGGCGTCGCCGGTCATGAGGCAACCTCCTGATCACGTTGCGCGATGGCCCGGACGGCGGCATCGGCGGCGGGTTGGATGAAGGTACGGGAGAGGCGGAAGTACGCGTACACGAGCACCCAGGTGCCGGCGAACTGGGAGAACACCACCCACAGAGACAGTGGAATGCCGAACGCCGAGTTGTCGCCGAGGAATTCGGGGAAGAAGGCGAATCCGACGAGAAAGCCTGAGAACAGTGCGATCGCGATCAGGCCGAGTCCGGCAGTGACCGCCCGGCGTCGTCGTCGCAGTTCGACGAACTCCGGCAACACGAGAATCGGTGACCAGACGGCTGCGCTCGCCGCGGTGGCGGGGGACTCGGTGGTCACGCGTTCACCGCCGCACGTCGTGCCGAGTCGAGCGCGAACTGGTTCTCGTCCCAGCCCTCCGCGAGCGGACCGAAGTAGTGGAAGCGCACCTGCTTGACGCGGTACAACCAGCGGCCGTCGACTTTGACGGCCTCGTCCGTGTATCGGCCGGCGGCGATGGAGGCGTTGCCGTCGGATACACAGGGCTGCCACAGGAACGAGCGGACGGTGGCGCGATCGCCGTCGAGGTCGATCTCCAGGTTGGTGATGAAGTGCCAGAACGCGGTGAGCCCGCCAGGGGCGAGGCCGGCGAAGAACGCCCGCATCTCGCTCTTGCCCTTAGGGTTGGACAGCCCGTCGAATTCGCCGTCGTCGGTGAACAGATCCATCAGGGCGTCCCAATTGCCGTCGTCGAGATGGCGGCAGTACTGCGCGTCGAGGTACCGGATGGCCTCCAGGTCTTCCAGGCGGCGGATTCGTTCTTCGAGGGTGCTCAAGGTGGCTTACCTCCACGGTGTGAGGAGCGGAATGCGCGAACTGGTTATTAACGGGTGTTCACGTGATGTGGACCATAATGGACGCGCGACCGCCGGTCAACACCGTGCGCCGTTCACCTGGATCGACGTGCGTGAAGGCTGGTGAGCTGCGTTTTCTGCAGGGTGTGTTGCCCGCGCCTTGTGCGGCACCTACCCTCCGAGGGATGAACACTCGGTCAAGCGGTGCGGTGATTCCCTCCGTCCGGCAGCGGATCCTGGATGCGGCGCTGGAGGAGTTCTATACCGCCGGCTTTCATGCGGCGACCATGCGCACCATCGCCAAACGTGCGGGCTGCAGTGCCGCCAACGTGTACAACCATTTCGAGAACAAGGACGAGCTCCTGGTCGAGATTCTGCGGTCGGCCAGTGACGAGCAGTTCACCGCCACCCGGACCGCTCTGCGGAAGGCTGGGTCCGCGCCGGCGGAGCAGTGGACGGCCGCGGTGGTCGCGCATTCGCTGTACACCGCCCGCAATCAGCAAGCCTGCCTGGTGGCGAACACCGAGCTGCGGTACCTGGACGAGGTGGACCGCAAACGGGTCGTGGGCTCGCGCGACGCGCAGGAGCACCTGTTCGTCACCATCGCGGAGGCGGGTGTGGCGGGTGGTGACTTCGACGTCCCCCATGTTCACCAGGCGGTGACTGCGGTGCTCACCATGTGCGCGGGAATCGCGCTCTGGTACCGCCCGGAGGGACCGTTGTCCGCGCAGGCGGTCGCGGACTCGTACGGCGTCTATGCGCTCAACCTGGTCGGATACCGTCCCGCCTGACTCGGGGAGATTCGGCATTGACGGTGCGTTCCCGTCCGTGCTCTACTGGGTGAACAAGTGTTAATGTGATCCGAGTGTGGAACCGCGAGTTCCCCCGAGTCACGCGCCCCGTAGTTCGAGTGGATGAGGAGTGTCCATGACTCACCGGCCGTCACAGCCGCGTACCGACTCGCCGCGGTATCTGACCGAGGACCGGGTGGCGATCCGCGACCTGGCTCGCGAGTTCGCGATGAAGCAGGTGCTCCCGGTCGCGAACGAACTCGACCCGGTGCGGGGCGCCATCCCGGACACGGTGAAGAAGGCGATGGCCGAGGTCGGGTTCTTCGGGATCATGATCCCCGAGGAGCACGGCGGTCTCGGTCTCGGGGTGTTCGAGTACTGCCTGGTCGCGGAGGAGTTGTCGCGGGCGTGGATGAGCGTGTCGGGGCTGCTGGCCCGCGGCAACGGGATGGGCGGCGGGTTCACCGCGGAGCAGGAGGCGGCGTTGCTGCCGAAGGTCGCGCGCGGTGAGTACCTGGGCGCGTATGCGCTGTCGGAGGCCGAGGCCGGATCCGATGTGGCGAACATTTCGTGCCGCGCGACCCGCGACGGCGACGAGTGGGTGATCAGCGGCACCAAGATGTGGTGCACGTACGCCGACGAGGCCGACTACCTGGTGCTGTTCGCGCGCACCGATCCGAACAAGGACCCGGACAAACCGCACCGGGGGATCAGCGCGTTCCTGATCGACAAGCAGCGCGGCGGGTTCCCGGAGGGGATCAGCGGGACGAAGATCCGCAAGATCGGGTATTTCGGGTGGAGCACGTGGGAGCTCTCGTTCGACAATTTCCGGGTGCCGGCCACGGCCATGCTCGGTGCGGAGGGCAAGGGTTTCTACCTGGCGGTGTCCGGTCTGGAGGTGGGGCGGGCGCATACCGCGGCCCGGGCGATCGGTCTGGCGCGGGGTGCGTTGGAGGATTCGATCGCGTATCTGCACACCCGCCGGCAGTTCGGGCACGAACTGGCCGATTTCCAGCACCTGCGGTTCAAGATTGCAAAGATGGCCGCCGACATCGAGGCCGCCCGGCAGTTGATGTATTCGGTGGCCACCGATATCGACACCGGCCGGCGGTGTTCGCTGGAGGCGTCGATGTGCAAGTTGGTGGCGACGGAGATGGCGGAGCGGGTGACGAGTGAGGCGGTGCAGATTCATGGCGGCGCCGGGTACACCACCGACTTCCAGGTCGAGCGGCATTGGCGCGATGCACGGTTGACGAAGATCTTCGAGGGCACCAGCGAGATCCAGATGCGGATCATCTCCGACGAACTCCTGGGGAGGGCGGGCGAATGAGCACACTCACCACAAGTATCGCCGTCGGCGATCGCACTGTGAGCGACGCCCGGCGCGTCTCCGAACTCGGACTGTCGCTGCCGGAGGCGTCGTTGACGGGAATCGTCGTAGCGGGAGTACTCGCTCCGGCGACGACGTCCGGTGCCACACGCAGCGGACTGCAATGGAATTCGCAGTACGCGGTGGCGGGTGCCGACGTCGTCCACGTCGAGTCCGTCGTCACGCGCGTCGGACAGTCCGAGACCGGAGCCGTGTTCGATCGCCACGTGCGGCTCGTCGACGAGGCCGGGTCGATTCGCGAGGAGGGAATCGAGACGTGGCGTACGCCCGAACCGTCCGACGTCCGTTTCAATCCCGCTGTCGACTTCTGCACACCCGCCTGGGGAGAGTGTCTCCGCGAATCCCTTTCCGCCGATACCGCCTTCGCGTCCTCGTTGTCGACGTGGGACGGTACCGTGGGTCTGCGGTGCACCGACTCCTCGGGCCGGGCCCGCGAACTGCAGCTGCGGATCTACCGCGGAACGATCATCGACGTCGCCCGCCGCGTCCCGGGTGGGGCAACGTTCACGCTCATCGCCCCGGCCGTCACCTGGGTCGACCTGGTGTTCGCCGAACGGAACGATTTCATGCGCCGCGCCATCATCGGTGAATTCTCTTCCAGCGGTGAGGGGTACGAGTACCTGCGCCTCACCAAACCGCTCGACATCATCATCGCCCATGCCCGCAGCGCCGCACGTGAGTGGCAAAGCGTGTCGGGGCACACTTTGCCACTCACGTGCGGAAGGGAGGCCCGGCCATGATCGAGGCCCGATACCTGGAGATCGACGGAGCGCTCGGCTTCGTCGAGATCATCACCCCCGACATTCAGCCGGCCACCGAGGCGCCCACCGTTCTGTGCCTGCACACCGCAGGCCAGAGCGGAGTCCAGTGGCGGCACGTCGCGTCCGAACTGGCAGACCGGGGCTACCGGGTGATCGTCCCCGACCTTCCGGGGCACGGACGTTCCGAGCCCGCGGTCGACGGTCCCGTCACCAGCATCGTCGCCTTCGGAGACTGGCTCGGGAAGGTCCTCGATGCGCTCGCCGTCGAACGCCCCTTCGTCGTCGGGTGTTCCATCGGTGGCAAACTGACACTCGAGCTCGCCACGCGGTCGTCGAGGCCGCTGGCCGGAGCGATTGCGATGGCAGCGGAGGCCGGTCCCGGCCGCGTCAACGTGGGAGGGTTGCGCCGCGAACTCGAGGATGTCGCCGGGCCCAGCCGCGCCGACCGCACCTACCTGGGCACGCTCGCCTCCGTCGGACATTCCGTGCCCGAGGCGAAGGCGCACCTGATCGCCACGATGCACAAGCGTGAGGACCCGGAGATCTCGTCGTCCGACCTGATCGGCTGGGGGACGCACGACGTGCGCGACCGGATCGCCGAGATCACCTGTCCTCTCAGGCTCGTCGCCGGCGCGCAGGACCCGTGGATCGAAGCCGGACGTGTCGAGCAGACCGTGTCGGCGCTCGACGCCGCCCGTCCCGGACTTGCGTCCTTCACCCTGCTCGAGGGCATCGGCCACTACCCCATGGAGGAGATCGACGACTTCGCCTCGGTGGCGGACGAGTGGTTGACCGAACTGGGTGCGGCGGTGGTGCTCTCGTGACGGCGCACGACACGGCGACGCGTCGTGACATACTCGCCGCGCTGCTCGACGAACTCGTGACCGCCGACCCGGGTGCCGCCGCAACCCTCGACGTCGTCGACGGCGAGCCGGTCGTCACCAGTCGCGCCGAACTTCGTGCCCGCGTCGACGCCCTGAAGTCGGAACTCCTGCGCGTCGGCGTCCGGCGCGGCCAGTGTGTGGCCGTCCTGTTGCCGAACTGGTCGGACGCGATCGTGTGGCAACTCGCCGCGTCCGCTGTGGGTGCACACGTCATCGGCGTCAACACCCGCTACAACACGCACGAGATCGCACACATCCTCACCTCGGCGCGACCTGCGGTGGTGGCCGTGGCCGACCACTTCCACGGTCTCGACCTGTTCGGCCGACTCGAAGAGGCGCAGCACTCCCTCGACCTCCCGGCACCGGCTGTTGCCGTCGTGTGCGGACCTCGAACGGAAAGCGCCGCTCCCGACCTGGGGCGATTCGACCTCGGCGGCGGTGCCTGGACAGCGGGCAGCGCGGACACCGGAACCGTCCAGGTGCCGGAGACACCCGACAGGGCAACCGTCACGGCTGCCGGCGAGCGGGCTGACCCGGACGACGTGCTCGCAGTCGCGTTCACGACGTCCGGATCCACCGGTGTCCCCAAACTCGCGGCGCACCGCGAATCGGCGGTGGTACGGCACGCGCGAGCCGACGCCGTCGTCCTCGCCGTCGAACCGGGTGACGTCACCCTGTGCGTCCTGCCGGTGTCCGGGGTATTCGGATACTCCACTGCTCTGGCCACTCTCGCGGGTGGCGGCACGCTGCTGATGGAACCCGTCTTCGACGCCGCGGCCACGCTGGCCCGCATGGAATCGGCGAAGGTGACGCACGTCGTCGGCGGTGACGATCTCTTCACCCGGCTCCACGACACGTGGCACGCGGGTAACCGCGCCGACCTGTCGTCGTTGAAACGCCTCGGGATCGCCGACTTCCTCGGCCGGTCGCACGAGGTCGCCGCGTGGGTGCGCGACGAATTCGACGCCGTCACCACGGGCGTCTTCGGGTCGTCCGAGGTGTTCGCCCTGATGCTCCTGTGGGATGCCGCGGACCCGGAATCCCTGCGCTGGAACGGTGGTGGGCGTCCGGTCGAACCCGGCATCGAGGTTCGCATCGTCGACCCGCTGGACGACTCCGTCCTTCCGGACGGTGAGCAGGGCGAGCTCCAGGTGCGCGGACCGAACGTCGTCGACGCCTACCTCGGCAATCCGGATGCGGCGGGTCGGGCGTTCACGAGGGACGGGTGGTTCCGCAGCGGCGACCTGGCCGTCGCGACCGGCGACGGCGGCTATACGTACGTGTGCCGGATGGGGGACGTTCTCCGGCTACGCGGATTCCTGGTGGACCCCGCCGAGATCGAGCACCGGCTGGCCGAACACGACGCCGTCCACCTGACGAAGGTCGTGGGCATCACCGGCTCCGGCGGATACACCGAGGCGGTGGCGTTCGTCGTCCCCACCGACGGTGCGTCGGCCGGCGCCGCCGAGCTCAAGGCATGGTGCGCAGAGTCGCTGGCGGCGTTCAAGGTTCCCGCCGCGGTGCACGTGATCGAGGAAATGCCGACCACCGTGGGCGGCAACGGAGCCAAGATCCGAGCGGTCGAACTGCGTGAATGGGCGCAGCGCTGGACCGATCACGAAAGGGATTTCCGCAGTGCCTGAAAATACGAATGCCCAGGCGGACGATGTCGTCGTCTGCGAGCCCCTGCGCACCCCCGTCGGCCGATACGGCGGTCAGTTCAAGGACGTACCCGCCGCCGACCTCGGCGCTCGGGTGGTGTCCGAACTGCTCGCGCGGACGAAGGTCGATCCGGGCAGCGTCGACGACGTGATCTTCGGTCAGTGCTACCCGAACGGTGAGGCGCCTGCCATCGGCCGCGTTGTGGCCCTGGACGCGGGAATGCCGGTGACGGTTCCCGGTCAGCAACTCGACCGTCGTTGCGGATCCGGTCTGCAGGCGGTGCTCGACGCGGCGATGCGGGTGCAGACGGGGATCGCCGAACTGGTGATCGCCGGCGGCGTGGAATCGATGAGCCGCGCCGAGTACTACACCGAGTCGATGCGCTGGGGAGCCAACGGTGCGCCGGCAGCGCTCCACGACCGGCTCGCCCGCGGTCGTGTCACCGCAGGCGGACGCAATTATCCGGTGCCGGGCGGCATGCTCGAGACGGCGGAGAACCTGCGCCGCAAGTACGACATCAGCCGCCTCGAGCAGGACGAACTCGCAGTGAGTTCCCACCGGCGGGCGGTCGCCGCGATCGACTCGGGAAAGTTCGCCGAGGAGATCGTGCCGGTGGAAGTTCCCGTCCGCAAGGGCGATCCGCAGGTCGTCGACCGGGACGAGCACCCCCGAGCCGACACGACAATCGAGTCGCTCGCTCGGTTGCGGCCCATCATGGGCGGCACCGACCCCGACGCGACCGTCACCGCCGGCAACGCCAGTGGGCAGAACGACGGTGCGGCAGCATGCCTCGTCACTACCCGGGCGGAGGCGGAGCGTTTGGGGCTCCGGCCCCTCGCACGCCTGGTCACCTGGGCGGTCGCCGGGGTGGAGCCGTCCGAGATGGGCATCGGACCGGTGCCGTCCACCGAACGGGCCCTGAAACGCGCCGGGCTGACGCTCGCCGACATCGACCTCATCGAACTGAACGAGGCCTTTGCGGCGCAGGCGCTGGCTGTCACGCGCGAATGGAATTTCGGTGCACAGGATTTCGACCGCACCAATGTCAACGGCTCGGGAATCTCGCTCGGGCATCCCGTCGGTGCGACCGGGGTGCGGATCCTGGCTACACTGCTGCGCGAGATGGACCGTCGCGGAGCCCGTTACGGCCTCGAGACGATGTGCATCGGCGGTGGCCAGGGACTGACCGCGATCTTCGAGAGGGTCTGACCACTCAGCTGTCGAGAGCCCGAATCCAGTCGGTGAGTGCCCGCACAACCTGTGCGGGCGCTTCCGGCATGAGCGCGTGGCTCGCATTCGGGATGACGGTCACGGTGACCAACTCGCCGAACCGATCAAGCAATTCGTTCTCCGTCTCGCGCGGACGGAACGGATCGAGAGCGGATTGCAGGTCCAGGATCGGCTGGTGCGCGACCTCCCACCACTCGTCCTTGGGTGTGGCGGCCGAGGCAGCGAGTTGCCGCTTCGACACCTCCGGATACCAGCCGGTCAGCCACTCGGCCGGATCGTTGCCGGGTGCGAAGAATCCGGCCTGCAGGTAGCCGATCCGCTCTGCCTCGGGCAGTGAGGAATCGGAGCATTTGACCGCCAGCGCCGTCAGCGCGGCTGGGTAGTTGCGGGCACCCGCCGCAGCCACGACGACCCCGCGCACCAGGTCGGGCCGGTCGGCGGCGAGCATCCGTGCGACGTAGTGCCCGAAGGCATGTCCGAGAACGACGGCCGCACCGTTGTCCTGTTCATCGATCACTGCTCCGACGTCGGCGGCCAGGTCGTGCAACGTGATGTCCTCCAGCTGTCCCGTGCTCCGGCCGATGCCGCGCGGCTGGGGACGGCACACCCGGAAACCGTTCTGCGCGAGTCCCGCCGAGACGTCGTCGTAGTCGTATGACTCGCGGCCGAGGGAAGGCAGCAGGATCACCGACGGACCGCTGCCCTCGACGACCACTTCGATCACGGCCGTCGCGGTGTGCACGAACTCTGTCGTCCGCGCCGGTGATGTGCTCGGCATGATGTTTCCTCCACAAACGTCGATCCCCCGGGCGACACGATCTTTCGCGTCGCCCGGGGGAGGGTGGGTGTCTCAGTCCGCGGCGGGATCGAGCGCGAAGTCGTAGCTGACAACCTTACGCCCGGCGTCGTCGAGCTGAGGGTCGAGAAGGAGTTCGGGTTTGGTTGCGGTGGCGACGTCGTCGTCGATCCAGTCGCCGCCGGCGAAGTACAGCTGGGTGATGATCGGCTGCTTGCCCGGGGACGTCACCCGCAGGTGCAGGTGCGCCGGACGCCACGGGTGCCAGCCGGCCCCCTCGATGAACTGTCCGGTCGGGCCGTCGGTCGGGATCTGGTACGGGGCAGGCTCGATGGTGGTGATTTCGTACCGCCCGTCCGGGTCGGTGACGATGGTCCCACGCAGGTTCCATTCCGGCAGGTGCGGGGCGAACTGCGAGTAGTAACCCTCGTCGTCGGCGTGCCACAACTCGATGATCGCCCCGCCGAGGCCTGCCCCGTCGAGGTCGGTGACCCGGCCGCGGAGGACGAGGGCGGGGTGGGCCCGGTCCTCCTCGCGCATCGGCAGGGTGCACCGCGCGGGCAGTTCCGGTGCGCCGGGCACGTAGTACGGTCCCTCGATGCTGCCCTTGGTGCCCCGGAACCGGGTGGAGTTGACCTCCTCGATGTCGTGCTCGACGAACACGTCGAGCAGCAGCGGCCACTCGCCACCCTCACCGACATCGATGAGCCACTGCTTGAGGACCCGGTACTCCGGGTAGGTGACGGCGTGCTTGTGGATCAGGGCGCTCAGCCCGGCGAGCGCCTCGGTGGCGATCGCGGACAGGCGTTCCGGGGACGTGTCGGCGGTGAACCTTGCGCCCTTGAACTTGTCGGTGGCGGCGTTGCCGGAGCCGACCGCGGTGGGGCTGTCGATGGTGGTCATGGTTTCTCCTGGTCTGCGCGGTTAGCTGCGGCCGAAGTAGGACACGTCGTCGTTGCCGATCAGGTCGGGCACCGTCCACCCGTCCAGGTCGTACTCGGCCAGGCACTGCTCGGCCAGACCCTTCATCGAGCTGACCGTGCCCCGGTTCTCGGCGAACATCAGCAGTTCCGCCTTCACGCCCTCGTGGTTGCCGGCGTAGTTGCGCTCGTAGAGTTCGTGGCGGCCACCGAACTCGCTGCCGATCGAATCCCACAGCGCCTTCATGATCTTGACGCGCTCGACCGCGGTCATGCCCTCCGAGCCGCGGACGTACTTGTCGAGGTACGGGCGGACGTCGGGGCTCTTGAAGTCGGCGGACGAGGACGGCAGGTAGATCAGCCCGGACGCGACGTCCTGTTCGATGATCTCCTTGATCCGCGGGTAGCCCTGCTGCATGAACATCCGGTACGTCAGTCCGTACTCGAGCTTCGGGATGACGGTGTCACCCACCCACGGTTCCGGGTCGCGGACCATCGATTCGGTCAACGACCAGAACAGGTTCCGCCAGCCGATGACCTCACCGACGCGGGTCTGCACTCCGCGGAAGCCGCCCGCTCCGGTGGCGTCGAGGGCCTTCATCAACAGCCCGGCGATGAAATCCAGTTTCACCGCCAAGCGGGTGCAGCCCTGAAGGGTGAAGCGGGGCAGGAACCCGGACTGCGGGAAGAACGCGTTGATCTTGTCCACGTCGCCGTACATGAACACGTTCTCCCACGGCACCAGCACCTTGTCGAAGACGAAGATGGTGTCGTTCTCGTCCATCCGGCTCGACAGCGGGTAGTCGAACGGGGAGCCCATCACCGCGGCCTGCTGGGTGTAGGAGGTGCGGCAGATCAGCTTCACCCCCGGTGCGTCCATCGGCACGGTGCAGATCAGCGCGAATTGCTTCTTCTTGATCGGCAGGCCGTAGTGGGCGATGAAGTTGTAATTGGTGATCGCCGACCCGGTCGCCACGACCTTCGCACCGGAGACGATGAGACCGGCGTCGGTTTCCTTCTCCACCTTCATGAACACGTCACCCACCTCGTCGGGCGGGAGCTGCCGGTCGACCGGCGGGTTGATGATCGCGTGATTCCAGTACAGAACCTTCTCCTGCGATTCCTTGTACCAGCGTTCGGCGTTGTCCTGGAACGGTGAATACAGTTCCTTGTTCGCGTGCAGGGTGCCGAGGAACGACGCCTTGTAATCGGGGCTGCGGCCCATCCACCCATACGTCATCCGCGCCCAGGTGGCGATCGCGTCACGATCCTTCAGCAGATCGTCGGAGTTCTTCGGCGCCCGGAAGAACGGCATCGTCACACCCCCGCTGCCGGTGTCCGTCGGGGTGGTCAGGGCGTCGACGTGCTCGCCGGTGTGCATCGCGTCGTAGAGGCGGGCGGTCATCCGGATCGGGTTACGGAACGCCGGATGCGTCGTGACATCCTTGACACGCTCGCCGTGCAGGTAGATCTCGCGGTCGTCACGCAGCGACTCGATGTACTCGTCACCGGTCATCGGGCGGGTGGCGAAGTTCGCGGTCCGGTTCGCTTCACAGTCCGCGGCGACATTGACCTTCGTGCGGTCGACGTCGGTATCGGCGGCAGCTTCGGTGGTGGTCATGGTGTTCCCTTTCGGTCAGGATTACGAGGCAGCCTGGGCGAGCTGCAGGTGGAGTGGTGTGAACGACGCGGCGGCGTCGAACCATCCGCTGTGGGGGTCGTCGAGGCAGCCGTTCCACGCCGTGGTGCCCGACGCGGCACCGAGATCGTGGAAGGTGCTGCGGTAGAACAACAGTGGGTCCTTGGTCTGGTCGACGGACGCGTCGACGATCTCGCCGATGAAGATGATGTGGTCACCACCGTCGTAGGACGCCCAGGGCGAGCACGTGAGCGTCGCCGCGTTGCCGGACAGTGCGGGAGCGATGCCTGAGGCGTCCCACACCGGTTCCGTCCGTTGCGGTTTGCCGGCGAAATGCATGGCCGTGTCGAGCTGATCGGCGGCCAGAATGTTCACCGCGAACGGTGCATCACCGAGGTAGCTGCATGCCTTCGATTTCCGGGTCAACGTCACCTGGCACAGCCGCGGCTCGATCGAGACGGCGGTGAAGGCGGTGACGGTCGCGCCGTGCGGCTCGCCGGCGGCATTGGCGCACGTGATCACGGTGACGCCACTGGCGAACTGGCCGAAAATGTTACGCAGAGTGCGCTGGTCCATTTCTCCTGACCGCCTTTCTGCACGATTCGTGCGATAGCCCCCGCGATGGGGGACCTGCACAACGTATGACGGGCGTCACAGTCCGTCGATCCGCATTGCGAAGGCGCGATCCGGAACGCGAAACGGGTTTGCCGGACGGGGGTCGCCGGTGCTTGCAGTGACGTGAGTCACAGGCGATGCTAGGGTCGGGAGTTGCCCATGCGCGGTCGTGGCGCGAGGTGAGAGGTCTGGACGTACGCATGCGAGGAGAGCTGGAAGGTCCCGGTTTCACCGACTGGGACGAGGTTCACGAGGTGGTTGCGGACGCGTACTTCCCTCACGAGCTGCGTCCGCTGTCGCGGGACACCGCGGCGCGATCGTCGCTGGAGTCCTCCCAGATGGGCGCGTCCAGGCTCGCCCGGATCGGTTTCGGGGCGCCCGTGTCGATCGAGTCCGACCATCCCGGTGCCTACGGCATCAACATCCCGCTGGCCGGCCGCATCGTCTCCGTCACCGGCGGCACGGAAGTGACCTCGACACCGGGGCTGGCCACCATCTGCCCGCCCGACACCCGGACCGTCATCACCAACTGGAGCAGTTCCTGCGAGATCATCGGGTTCAAGGTGGACAGGGACTACCTGCAGCGCGAAATGGACCGCGTGCTCGCACGGCCCGGGCAGGAGTTGCCGCGGCAACTCGACCTACGCACCGGCGCCGGCGCCGACTGGCTGAGGTTCGTCCGCTCCGTCGCCGACCAGGCGTTGCGCGACAGCGTTCTCCTGCACAGCGATCAGGTGTCGCAACAACTGTGTGGAGCATTGACCACGGCGCTCGTGCTCACCGCGATGCCGGACGACGACACGGGTGCCGCGGGAATCCGGCCGCGCATCGTCAAGCGGGTCATCGACGCGATCCAGCAGGACCCGGCCCGCCCGTGGAGCGCGGGGGAGATGGCCGAACTCGTCGGCGTGAGCGTCCGGCGCATGCAGCAGGGGTTCCGAGAATACGTGGGCATGACACCGATGGAGTACCTCGTCGACGTGCGCCTCGAGCGTGTCCACGCAGACCTCACCGGAAGCGATTCCTGCGCAACTGTTTCCGAAGTCGCGACACGCTGGGGGATCATGCACACCGGCAGATTCGCCGCCGCCTACCGCCGCAAGTACGGCGTGACGCCGTCCGAGTCACTGCGCGATCGCGGGCTCTGATCGGTTCGGTGGCGAGGCTCGGTCGGAAGCGTGTCCAAAGGATCGCTGGCGACAGCTACGTTGCATCGTGGGCTTGGCTTCCAGCGTCAGGTATCTCTTTATGAGTCTTGCTTGCAACGGTTCTGGCGTACTGAATTTTGTTTGTCCTCCGGCGGGGGTGCATGTCCACGCGCCTGCCGGCTCTGAGCGGCTCGTGTATGTCGCGGTGTCGAAGCGGTAAGGCCGTCGGGTTTCGCGTCCGAAACTTGTCGGACCCCCGCGATACTATTCGCACATGAGTGGCCGTCCTGACCCTTTGGTGGGCGATTAACGTTGCGGAAGAGGTGGGCACGCCCCTCCTCGTGTAAGTGTCGCCATCGCAATCAAGGCCTCTGGGCTGTGAAATCCCTAGGATCGCTTCGTCAGCGACCGCAGGTGGGTGTTGTTGGCCTCGACGCGGGCATTGGACAGGTCGTATTCGATTGCGTTGAGGATCTCGCGCCGATAGCGAGCGATGCTCTTAGCCAGGCCTACAAGTTCCGGGATCCCACTATCCTGGGCCATCTGCACCCACACTCGCAGTCGTACCGAGGCCCTCTTCTTCGATCCGGAATAGACATGTTGCAGTTGCTCTTTCAGGACATATCCTCGACACAGTTCGCTGTTTCTATCCTCGAGGATCTTTGCTCGGACTGATATCTGCGCGGGGGTGAGATTCTCGACGTTCTTCAACAATGCCCACCGCAGGTGCCGTCGATCCCGGTCGGTGAACCCCCACAACCGCGACAACACACGCGACCGCAGCCGGTCCAGAGCCCGCGTCATCCACTGAATCACATGAAACGGATCCATACACCGCTTCACCTGCGGCGCCCTACTGCGCACGGTCGAGGCGATCCACTTCGCAGCATCAGCACTGATATGCGTCAGACGAGCTGTGCGTTCTTCACCCAACTCGTCGAAGAATCGATTCAAGGTGCTCTCGTTGTGCCCTTCGGCCGCCCATACGAGTCGGCCTGTGTCATGATCGACCACCACGGTGAGGTATCGGTGACCTTTCCGGTAGGCGATTTCGTCGATCCCCAAGCGCCGCAGCCCTTGGAGCCGATCAGTACGTCCGACAGCGTCGCCGACGACGCGGGTGACGATCCTGGTCACAGATCGCCACGCCACTCGGGCGTACTCGCACACCGACGTAGCTGGACTGTGCGCGGCCAACCACGCCACGTTGTCGTCGAATGCCCTGGTCATGTTCGCAGCCGGCCGTGCCCACGGCACCATCTCGGTCACCACGCCGTGCTCGGGGCATCGAATTCTCGACACCGAAGCTTGTACGAAGCACCGCGTGCCGCCCATATCCAGATGACGCCACTGTCGAGGTCGATTCGGGCGATCGTATCCGGGACAGCGCTGTTCACAATGCGGACAGCGGGATCGCACCGAGGCGTGCGGCTCGAGGGTCACCAGGATCACCGGCCCTCGTTCGTCGTCCGTGAATTCGATACCGATTATCCGGGCCTTGTCGATTCCTAGCAGTTTCTGCAGTATTCTGGCAGCGCGCAACGCCTTCTCCCTTAGGTCTTGTCTTCGCAAACCAAAACCTATGCGAGGGAGGGCGTTGCGTCTATCAGGCTCGCGGAGATCACCCATCAAAAGGTCAGAAGAGCCACATGAGTTCGACTGGGGGGTCGGTGGGTAGCGGGGTGGCGGAGCATCTGTTGAATGTCGCTGCCGCTGTCGACGAGCTGCTCGATGCCGGGCTGGCCGAGTTGTCGGACTCCGAGCTCGTCGAGGTGATGCGCGGAATGGAGCAGTGCCTTCGCCGTGCGGAGTCGGTCTCACACCGATTGGTCGTGGAGAGCGTGGAACGTTCGGTCCCGGCGAGTCTGGGGTATACCTCGCCGAAGAAACTCCTGATCGACGTGCTCCGGATCTCGGGCGCGGACGCGTCCGCCCGCGTCACCGCCGCCCGCGAGCTCGGGGTGTGGCACACTCTCGCTGGCGTTCCGATGCCACCGGTGTTGCCGGAAACCGCTGCGGCACAGAGCGACGGTGACATCGGCACGGATCATGTGCGGGCGATCGCGAAGGTGATGCGCAAGATTCCCCACGCCGTCGACAACGACGCGGTGGCCGACGCCGAGGCCGTACTGGCCACGTTGGCGAGGAGCGGAACCCCGGAGGATGTGGAGCAGGCGGGGCATCGGCTGCTGGCATACCTGAATCCGGACGGGAACCTTGGCGACGACCGCGACCGGAAACGCCGACGGGGCATCTCGATCGGCCGGCAGGACACCGAACTGATGTCGAGAATCTCCGGTGAACTCGACCCCGTCGCGCGGGCGATGCTCGATCCGATCCTCGCAAAATGGGCGCGGCCCGGAATGAACAATCCGGACGATCCCGACTCACCGGCCGGTGACGGCGAAGACCCGTCGATCGATCGTGACCTGTTGGCGGCGGCGGCCGCCCGCGATACCCGCACCGCAGCGCAGCGCAATCACGACGCCTTCAGCGCAGTGTTCCGGGCGCTGCTCGAGTCGGGGGTGCTCGGCCGGCACCGGGGTCTACCGGCCACAGTGATCGTCACGATGACACTCGAGCAGTTGGAGCAGGCGGTCGGGGGCCTGGCCACGACAGCCACAGGTGGGGTGCTCCCCATCGCGGACGCATTGGCGCTGGCCGAGGAGGCGCATCCGGTGCTCGCGCTGTTCGACCATGCGGGTCGTCCACTGCACCTGGGGCGGCGGCGTCGTCTGGCCAGCGCCGATCAGCGGCTCGCCCTGATCTCCTCGGACGGGGGTTGCACCCGGCCGGGGTGTTCGGCGCCGGCGAGTCTGTGTGCGGTGCACCATGTCACCGACTGGCACAAGGGCGGACACACCGACATCGAGGGTCTCGCCCTGGTCTGCGACGCCTGCCACGCTCAGGTCAACGACGGTCCGGCCGGGTGGGCGACGAGGTCCGCGCCCCATCACTCCGCATACGCGGGCCGAACCGAATGGATCCCGCCACCACACATCGACCCCACCCGAAGACCCCGCATCAACCACCGACATCACCCCGGTGAGTTGATCGAGGATGCGCGAGGAGAGGCTCGGGCGCCGTGATAACACGCTGTCAGCTACCCCGGACCCCGGGATGGTTCGTCGGCTCGTGTCCGCACCGACGGGTTCGTAGCGTGCCCATAGGAGAACGCCGCGGGATGGTTCGTCGGCTTCCTGCCACCCGACCGCTCGACAGAGGACCGTCAGCGCCAACGGTGGTTCGACGAAGCAAGACTGCCCGCGACGCCCAACGCTGCCTCGAGAGGCAGGTCACCAAGACGCTCTACGGACCACGCGTCGCGACGAAACTTGCCGCCTCCGCGCGTCCAGGAATCCCTCTGAGGGTGTCCCGATTTGCGCCCTGGGATGACGATCGTCACCAGACGGGCCAACGGGACGGTGCTGGTGTTGTCCCAGTCGGCGGGAGGAGCGTCAGCGCGCCTGAGCAGCGCGCGGTTTGCTCGCATGGGGTGGATCACCCACGCAACTACACCGCGGCACACGGAGGCTGTGAAGTCCGCACGAAAATTCGGAATTAGTGTCCCGGGGGATGTCGAGCACCCGCGCTTGACTGTGATCCAGTGACCGCAACACGGCTCTACGCCGAACCCGCAGCATTTCGGCCTCCCGGAAACCGCCTAATGAGGACCCGCCCGCACGCAAGCCGCGCTCTCTGCGGGGACTCACACAGTCCCGCAGTAGTGGTCGTTCGTTACTGGGATGTCGGACTGGGAGACCCCGACGTTGGTCACAGTCGGCGCATACCGCGGAGAAGCTGCACGAGTGAGAGTGAAGAGCCGAGGCCAACACGGAGTTTGGGGTGAACAGGGCTGATATTGGCAATGACGGCGTATCGGACGCCGTGGTCGCGCCATTCGCTCAGTTGATCGAGTATTTCCGACGGGGTCCCGGCTAGACACGTTTCACGGACCAACGACGGCGGCACACGTTCGACATAGCTGAGGGCGGTGTGTTCATCGATGGTCTGCGGCAGCAAGTCTTGGATACCGGAAAATGTAGGGCCCATCGGGTGCTCGACGCCGTGGCGTGCCCACACCTCGGCGGATGCGGACAGTGCGAATGCCCGGGCCGTAGTCGATCCGACCATCTCGTCGACCTGTGCGCTGCTGCTCGCGGTCAAAACGAAGAACAACACCGCCGGCGTAATGGCCAACGGATCGCGTCCGGCGCCCTCTGCCGCCGACCTGATCACGGCGAGCTTTTCGGAGTACTGCTTCGGCTGCTGCGGATAGGAGGGGAACCAGGCGTCGGCGTACCTGCCGGCGATGCCCAGCATCCGCGGGCCGTGCGCCGCGACCCAGATCTCCGGCCATCCGCCCTTGTGCGGCGGGACGTCGAACACAGCGTCATGGAGCGGGAAGAATTGCGATTCCCGGGTCACCGGCGCGCCGCCCGAGTCCCACAGGGCGCGGATGGTTGCGATCGCCTCGTCGAATCGTGCTACCGGCTTCGCCCAGTCAACCCCGTACGGTTCGTTGCCTTCACGTTCGCCGGGGCCGATACCGAGGATGGTCCGCCCGCGGCTGAGGTGATGAAGTGTGGCGGCGGCCTGCGCCGTCACGGCGGGGTTTCGCCTTCCGGCGTCGGTAACCCCCACGCCGAGTCTCAGCCGGGTGATCCGGTTCTGTGCGGCGATGTAGCCCAGGGTGGTCCAGGGTTCGTAGATTGCGTCCGCTCGCGGCGCGAGTTTGGCCACGCCGAGGTATTTCGGGTTCCAGATTGACGACGGAAACACGCCGTTGAGGTGATCGGGTATCCACATCGAGTCTGCCCCACCAGCGGCGGCAATCTGTCGGGTAGTTCGGAGCAGCAAATCGGGGGCGAATCGAACGTGCAGTGCACCGTCCATCAGCCCGGTTCTGAAGCCGTTCATGGCAGGTCCTTCTCGAGCGTCCGTTCGCATTGCCACGCTTCTGACTCGAGGTGCGGTCTTCTTGCTGCACCACGAGGGGGCACGCGCCGGAGCCGGTGCGACACTTTTCGCATTCGCAGACACCCGCCGTCCCGAGTTTGCGGTAGTCCATCGGGGCATGATCCGCCACCGGCCAAACGAATCGTGTCTCCGTGACCAGCCAAGACGAGACCGGTCGTTTTGATCGTCCTCCAGTCAGCCCTCGATGTCACTGGTCGTTAGACCCTCGAAAGACTGAAGCCAACCCGGTCACCGACACGTCGCACCCTTCAGCTGGGCGGCGCCGCACAGTTTTGCGCTCCTCCGAGGATTACATTTGGACATCACTGAAGCGGTTCTCCTGAGTGACGCCGCATAGGGTGCGCTATCGGTGACCGTCGATCGGTCCTGGCTCGGTGGCCGGCTACGGTGGGCGATTCCTTTGCCGGGTTGGGTTGACTGGCAAGGATACTGACTGAGTGGAGCGGGGCGCGGCGATCGTGACGAATCGGATGCAGCATGGCACTCCGATGGCCTATAGGGGGCAGGACAGACCGCGACATTCTCAATCCGGCGTCGGCATCTACCCATCCACCGTCGACGGCGGATGGGCGGCCGGTCCCACTGTGCCGGGGTTGGCCAAGATTTCGGAGGGCGAGTTCACTGTGCGGAAACAACGGATCGAGAGCGGCCAGCCCTCTGCTTTGACCGGCTATAGACGAGGTCCGGTCATCGGTCCACCAACGGTCGTCAGATTCCACCAAGGCAGAGGATTGATCGCGGCGGCGAGTTCTGACTGGTCCGGAAGCACCAGGTGCGTGGTCGCGGGTTCGAGTCCGTCCTCGGCCACTCGGCGATCAGCGGCAGGTTTCGGGTTTGCGGTAACCCGGTCGCTTCGTACAGATACTTGCGCTGGTAAAGGTACTCGCCAATGGAAATGGGATGCGGGCCGACACCTCCCTCGTCGACCCGCACCAAGTTGATGTTCGAACTGCTCGCCCTGACAGTTACAGGGGTTCCACCGTCGCCAACGCGATCGATGACCGGTACTCGCGTTACAGCACGTGTTCGGAACTGCGCTCGGCGCGAGCATCCTTATCGACGGAATTCTCGCGTAGTTCTCGGTAAGCCCCGTCACCCACAGTCCACCAGCAGGTGCCGCGGACCTCGCAGCACCGGGTTGGGCCGGTAGGGCGGCGGGTCCTCGACGAGGCGCGGATTGGGGAGGCGGCGGATGAGTTCGGCGAGCGCCATTTGCCCCTCGAGGCGGGCGAGGGGTGCGCCGAAGCAACTGTGGATGCCGCTGCCCAGACCCACGTGCTGGTTGTCCGCGCGGTCGGGAACGAACTTGTCGGCGTCGACGAAACGTTCGGGATCACGATTCGCCGATGCCAACGCGAGGACGAGGGGCGAACCCTTCGGGACGGTGACACCGTCGATTTCGATGTCCACGATCGGCGTGCGCTGGCCCAGGAGATGCACGGGCGGTTCGAAGCGGAGCAGTTCCTCCACGGCCTGCGGCATCAACTGCGGTTCGGCGCGAAGACGTTCGAGAACGTCGGGATTGCGCAGCAAGGTCAGCATGCCGTTGGTGATGAGGTTGACGGTGGTCTCGTGCCCGGCGATGAACAGCAGGATGGAGTTGGTGACCAACTCGACGGTGTTCAACTGACCGTCGGGCCCCGAATCGTTGGCAAGCCCCGACAACATGTCGTCACCGGGTTCGCGGCGACGGTCCTCGATGAGACCTGCCATGAACATGGCCATCTCCATCTGAGCCTTCTGCGCCACCTTCACCTGATCGTTGTCGGCGCTGGCACGCCGCGGGTCGATGGCTGCCACCAGCGCGTCGGCCCAGGCGTGGAACCGGGGTTCCTCCTCGTGGGGCACCCCGAGTAGTCGGCAGATCACGGTGACGGGGAAGGGGTACGCGAAGTCGTCGACGATGTCGATGCGCTCCTTACCGTCCAGCCCGTCGACCAGCTTCGTGACGAGTGCGGCGAGTTCGCCACGCATGGAGTCGATTCGGTCGGGGCTGTGCGGCGGACCGAACTGCCGCGTCGTCAGTCTGCGTAGTCGATCGTGCTCGGGCGGATCGAGTTTGAGGAAGGACTCCGGCCCCTCGCCGGCACGATCCGATCCGGGGAGTCCCGGTCCGCGGTTGTGCAGGTCGGAGCTGATCCGCGGGTCGTGCAGGAGTGCCTTCACGTCGTAGTACCGTCCGACGAGGTAGGAACCGTTGTCCTGCGGCGCCACCCGAGTCTCACGAAGTTCCTCGTACAGCGGATACGGATTCGGCCGGCTCGCCTGGTCGGTGATCCGCTGGAACAGCTGCGCACGCGACATGGACACTCTCCCTGTTACTTCGGTAGCGAGACGAACTCGACGCGACGTTCGGTGGGCAGATGGCCGGTCACCGCGACGGTGGGGCCGTGGCTGAGAACGGCCGGGTCCGGCAACTCCGACGCACGCACCTCGAACGGCTCCTCCCGGTCCATGACATCGAAGTCGGGGGGAAACGCCGCGGCAGACTCGATCAGTCCCCGGTAGAAGTCGAGCCACTTACCCTGATTGAACGCCACAGCGGCCGTGACGCGTCCGCGGAAGCCGTATGCCGCCACGAAACGCCGGTCGGCGACGGACCCCTGCGTGATCACCACCTGATCGGAGTAGGTGGGGATGCCCACGGACTTGATGTTGACGTCGAACTGGCTGGACCAGAACGCCGGAATCTCGAGGTGCGGCCGCCGGCGGAGACCGTCGTGGATCATGTTGTGCGCCGCCACCTCGGCCTGACCGATCGCGTTACCCCAGTGCTCCAATGCCAGCAGCTGGTAGTCGTAGAGCGGATGCGGTTGCCGCGCAACGTCGCCGGCGACGAACACGTTGTCGGTGACGATGCCGTTGATGTCGAACGCCCGGCAACCGGCGTCGCACGTGACTCCGCGGGGCCCGGCGGCGAGGCCGGAGCCGAACAGCCAGTCGGTGTTGCGGATACTGCCCTGCGCGACGATCGCCACGTCGACGTCGAGTGTGGTCCCGTCCGACAGATGCGCACGGCACAGCTGCCCGTTGCCGTCCCCGTCGAGCCCGGTCACCGTGACCCCGGTGCGCAGGTCGACGCCGTGGTCGCGTTGCATGTCGGCCGCGACCGCCGCCACCACTCCGCCGAGCGCGCCGACCAGCGGTGCCGGGCCGCGTTCGGTGACCGTCACAGACAGCCCGCGTTCCCGGCACACCGACGCGATCTCCGAGCCGGTGAACCCGGCCCCGATCACCAGGACATGACGTGGTCCGGCGGACAGTCGCTCGTTCAGCCGGCGTGAGTCGTCGCAGGTTCGGATGGTGAAGACGCCGTCGAGTGCGGCCTCGGACGAATTCGACCACGGCCTGGCGCGGACGCCGGTCGCGATCAGCACCTTGTCGAACTCGACGGTGTCGCCGTCGCTGAGAACCACCCGGTTGTGCTCCAGATCGAGACTGGTGGCCCGCACGCCGAGCCGCCACTGCGCGTCGAGGTCCGGGCGGAAGGGCAGCGCCGCGTGGTCGGGCGGCATGATTCCGAGGAGCACGGCCTTCGACAGCGGGGGCCTGTCGTACGGCTCGTAGGGTTCGTCGCCGATCAGGGTGAGGGAACCGTCGAAGCCCTGCCCCCGCAGTGCCTCCGCGGCGCGCAGGCCCGCGAGCGACGCTCCGACGATGACGATCCGCACGTCACTGCCCATCGTGTCGGTCGGGGATGTCCGTGGTGATGGCATGCACCGGGCACGCGGCGGCGGCTTGCGCCACGTGGTCGCGTTCGTCGTCGGTGGGGCCCGCGTCGTAGAGAAGAGCCTCTTCTCCGTGCAGGGTGAAGACGCCGGGTGCGAGGAACACGCACTGCGCGTAGCCCTGGCACCGATTGAGGTCGACGACGAGTTTCACGTCAATCATCCCGATTCTGAACAGTTCTGGTCACACGGGTCCACAGGACTGCGCGGCGCACGGCCGTCCGATCGCGTCGGGCGGAGGGCCTCCACCCGGAAACCAGTATTACGGAACGGCCAGTCTGTTCGGTTTCGATCCGCTGTTCTGGAGCCATTCAGAAATGTCGTGCCGCCCGCCCCCTACCGACGGGTAGAACCCTGGAGTAGTAACGCGAGTTACAAGTATCTTGCCGGAGTTCGTATCCTGCTGGCGAGAAACAACTTTCGGACACGGTCTCGATTCGGCAACACGGACGTCCGGATCGTGATGTGATGTGATGACAAGAGACCGGCAACGCCCAGTGGCGACACCTCAGAGGCGGAAGATTGACGATCGAAGCTCACCGCGACACCCGCGCGACACGGCACCTGTCCGCTTTGGACGCTGCAGTACAGATCCTGACCACCGCGCGCGGTAGCTCGTACAGCGCGGACCAGGCCTTCGACGAACTACTCGACTCCTCCATGCGGCATCAGGTCGATGTCGGGGATCTGGCGGAAGCTCTCGCCGACCTCGCCGACGGCGTGCACCCCGACGCCGACGACCATCGACGGGCACGGGACGTGGCCACCCGGGAATGGGGAGCCCTCCTGCCCGGCGACACCGGCTAACCGGCGCAGTCGATACAGGTCTGCGCGGCAGGCAGCGCGTCGAGTCGCACATCGGCAATCGGCAGACCGCACCGAATGCAGAGACCGTACGTCCCACGGTCGAGTCGCTGCTGCGCCGCCGCCAGGTCCTCGACCTCGCGCCTCGCGTCTGCCAGTAGAGCCGACACCTGGGCCCGTTCGAAGGCGATCGTCGAGCCCTCGGGGTCGTGTTCGTCGTCGTCCGTGGTGAATTCCGACCCCTCCACAATTGCGGTGAAGCGGCCGGTCAGCGAGGCGATGCGGCGTTCGGCATCGGCGCGTTCCTCGGCGATTCGGGTGCGGTGTTCCGGCACGGTCATGCCTGGATCAACATCGGCGAGGGTCCGGTGCTTCCCTGATAATCCGCTCGATCGATCCGGGACTTTCTGACAGGCTTCCCGGCATGGCACGCACATTCGAGGAGTTGGTGGCCGAGGCGGAATCCGTGTCGGTGGACGGCTGGGATTTCTCCTGGCTGGACGGCCGGGCCACCGAACAGCGGCCGTCGTGGGGGTATCAGCGTCTGATGAGTGAACGCCTCGCGCGCGCGGACGCCGCTCTGGACATCCAGACCGGGGGAGGGGAGGTCCTCGCCGGTGCAACGACGATGCCTCCCGTGATGGTGGCGACGGAATCGTGGCCGCCGAACGTCGCGAAGGCGACGGCGCTGCTGCATCCGCTCGGTGCGGTCGTGGTGGCCGACGCGGACGAACCGCCGCTGCCGTTCGCCGACGGCGCCTTCGACCTAGTGACGAGCAGGCATCCCGCGACGGTGTGGTGGGACGAAATCGCCCGCGTCCTGCGACCCGGAGGCACGTACTTCTCGCAGCACGTCGGGCATGCGAGTGTCTTCGAACTCGTCGAGTACTTCCTGGGGCCGCAACCGGAGACGGTGCGGCGTGGCCGCCACTACGAGGACGAGAGTGCGGACGCGCAGGCCGCCGGTCTCGACGTCGTCGATCTCCGCTTCGAATCTCTGCGGATCGAGTTCTTCGACATCGGCGCCGTCATCTACTTCCTGCGCAAAGTGATCTGGATGGTGCCCGGCTTCACCGTCGCGGAGTACCGCGAACGTCTGCGGGAACTCCACGACCTGATCGAGGCGGAGGGGCCGTTCGTGGCCCACTCGACCCGCTTCCTCATCGAGGCCCGCAAACGCGGCTGACTCAGCCCATCGACTTCGACCCGTCGAGAGCCTCCCTGATGATGTCGGCGTGCCCGGCGTGCTGGGCGGTCTCCCCGATGATGTGGAGCAGGACCCGGCGCGCGGACCAGCGTGATCCCGGTTCGAACCACGGCGCCTTCGGCAGCGGATGCGAGATGTCGAGGTCGGGCAGCGAGGCCACGATCTCGTCGGTCCGGTGCGCCACCTTCGCGTAGCGGTCGAGGACGTCGGCCAGCGTCTCGTCGTCGCGGAGGGTGAACTCCTTCTCGCGATTGTCGGTGCCGGTGCCGTCCGTGGGACCGCCACGCACGGCGTCGGTGCCGCGCACGATGAAGTCGGCCCACACCCGTTCGACGTCCGACACGTGTTTGACGAGTCCGCCCAGGCACAGTTCGCTCGCCGTCGTGCGCTGGGCCGCCTGTTCGTCGGTGAGGTCCCGGACGGTGTAGCGGAGGAAGTAGCGGTGTTTCGCCAGCGACTCCAGCAAGTCGGCGCGCTCGCCGGTAGTCGACGATTTCGCGGTAGAGGTCACGGTGATCACCTGTTCCAGCCGGTCCGATGATGCGCATTCGACCGTAGCGGTCAGTTGCCGTGCACGGTGACATAACCGGTCGCGCGGCCGTGGGTGTCGAGTTCCCACCCCATCCGCTTCCGGGACCGGAGCGTGACCGACGAGTCGATGATCTCGAGGCTGGGGGCCCGGCTCTCCAGCCACTCCTGCACCCGCAACAGGTCGGGCAGCGAAGGCACCCACATGCTGACGAGGAAGTTCGCGGGTCCGGTGAGCGACATGCACAACCTCAGTTCGGGCCGGGCGTTGACGATCTCGACGACTTCCCGGTGTGCACGCACGGGCAGGCGACACCACCACGTGACGGTGATGGGCCACCGCGTCGCGTCCTGGGCCACGTCGCAGCGCAGCACCACGGCCCGGGAGCGCAGCAACCCCGCGAGCTGTCTGCGAACCGACGACGCGGGCCGGTCGATGACCGAGGCGATCTCGCGCGCGGATGCCCGGCCGTTCCGGGTGAGTTCGCGGACGAGCGCGCGGGCGACCTCGTCGGTCAGGCTTTCCGGCCGCGCCGATCCGGACTGCGGAGGGGTGTTCTCCAGTGCGGCGATCGCGGCGGACTGTGCCGTGTCCAGGGAATCGAGGCGCCAGCGGCTGCCCTCGGCGTGGAGTGCGGTGCACGTGTGGGTCCGGGTCGAATTGACACTCGGGTGGCGGGGCAATTCCTCGAGCACCAGGTCCGACAATTTGTGCAGGGATCCCGTCTGCACCGTCAGGATGAGGTCCCGCCCGCGAGCCGCATGTTCGATCGACGCCACCCGCGGGTCCCGGGTGAGCGCCTCGACCAGTGCCTTCGTGCCGCTGAGATCGCACGTCACCTCGATCATGGCGGTGAACGCACCGGCGCCCGTCATCGGCGCGGGGTACGCGGTGATCCAGGCCAGTCCGCGTTCGGTGATCGACTCCCACCGCCTCGCCAGCGTCGCGGACGTCGTCCGCAGGATCGGGGCGAGCTCGGACCACGTTGCGCGTGGACGAATCTGCAGTGCATGAATGAGCGAAAGTTCGGATTCTGTCAGCGTTTCGCTCATAAAACCTTCCCTCAATCGGCGCTGATGATCGTTTTCGACGATCTCGGAGGTCCGTCGCCGCGCGGATCACAGCATATGACCACCGACGCATTCGGTCGAGAAAGTGACCACCGACATAAGGGAGAGCAATGAATCTCGTGGACGACGCCCGCGCCCTCCAGGGCGACCTCGTGCAGTTGCGTCGCGTACTGCACCGCGAACCGGAGGTCGGACTGAACCTGCCGCGCACGCAGGAACGTGTCCTCGAGGCGTTGGCCGGCCTGCCGCTCGAGATCTCGACGGGAACGAACACGACGTCGGTGACCGCGGTGCTTCGCGGCGGCAGGCGCTCGATCGACGCCGCGCAGACGGTGCTGCTGCGCGCCGACATGGACGGACTCCCGGTCACCGAACAGACCGGACTCGACTTCGCGGCACAGAACGGCGCCATGCACGGATGCGGGCACGACCTGCACACCGCCGCGCTGGTCGGCGCCGCCCAACTGCTCAGCCGTCATCGCGACCAGTTGGCGGGCGACGTCGTCCTGATGTTCCAGCCCGGTGAGGAGGGGTGGGACGGCGCCAAGGTGATGGTGGACGAGGGTGTCCTCGACGCCGCCGGCCGCCGCGCCGACACCGCCTACGGCATGCACGTCTTCTCCTGCCAGAAGCCGCAGGGGCGATTCTTCTCCAAGGCGGGGACGCTGCTCGCGGCGTCGTACAAGCTGACCGTCACGGTGCGCGGGGCGGGTGGACACGGATCGTCCCCGTCGACCGCCCGGGATCCGATCACCGCGATGGCCGAGATGATCACGTCGCTGCAGACGATGATCACCCGGACGTTCGACGTGTTCGATCCCGTCGTGGTGACGGTCGCGAACGTGCAGGCCGGGTCGCGGCACAACATCATCCCCGACGATGCGCGGTTCGAAGCGACGGTCCGGTGCTACTCGCCCGCCACGTATGAGAAGGTGCCGGCGGCGCTGCGCCGGGTGCTCGAGGGGGTGGCGTCCGCGCAACGGGTCGAGGTCGACGTCACCGTGGCCCCGGAGTTCCCGATGACGATCAACGACGTCGACGAGGTCGCGTTCGGTGCCGAAGTGGTCAGCGACCTCATGGGCGAGGACCGATACGAGACGGTCACGCACCCGATGGCCGGGTCCGAGGACTTCTCCTACGTCCTGCAGGAAGTGCCCGGTGCGTTCATCGGACTGGGCGCGTGCATGCCCGGCGCCGATCCCGCTGCCGCTCCCATGAACCATTCGCCCCGAGCGCAATTCGACGACGCGGTGCTCGCCGACGCCGCCGCCATCTACGCCGGACTGGCCGTTCGACGGCTGGACAAGGCCCGGTCCGACAATGCTGCTGTGGCGGCGGGGAGCGACGCACGATGACCGAGATCGCCACCGAGAGCGGGACCGTGAACACCGTCCAGCAGAGATCCGAGCGCTGGGAGAAGACCCGCGCGATCGTCGGCGTGGGCACGGGCAACGGGATCGAGTACTTCGACTGGACCGTCTACGCGACGTTCGCCGCGTTCTTCGCCCCGCAGTTCTTCCACACCGGCTCCGCGGTCTCCGACCTGCTCGCGTCGTTCGGCGTCTTCGCCGTCGGATTCGTCGCCAGGCCGTTCGGCGGTCTGCTGTTCGGCTGGCTGTCGGATCGGCGGGGACGCAAGCTGTCGATGACGCTCGCCGTCGGACTGGCCGCGGTCGGCAGCCTGATCATCGGTCTGACCCCGACCCATCAGACGATCGGTGTCGCGGCGGCGGTGGTCCTCGTCGTGGCGCGCCTCGCGCAGGGCGTCGCGCACGGCGGTGAATTGCCCTCCGCGCAGACCTACATCGTCGAATTCGCGCCGACGGCCCGGCGTGGACTGTGGTCGAGTCTCATCTACATCTCCAACACCACCGGAGTCGTCGTCGGCACGCTTCTCGGCGCACTGCTCACGACGACGCTGAGTTCGGAGCAGATGGCCGACTGGGGGTGGCGGGTGCCGTTCCTGCTGGGCGGCGTGCTCGGGCTGTTCGTGCTGTGGATGCGGTCCCGGATGAAGGAGACCGAAGTCTACGAGGAGTCGGGTGACGAGACGGCGAAGCAGTCGATGTGGCAGCTGTTCCTGGCGCACCGGCGGCAGGTGTTCCAGATCCTGTTCTTCACGGTCGGCGGCACCGTCGTCTACTACGTGTGGGCCGTGTCGGCGCCGGCGTACGCGATCACCGTCCGGGGCATCGATCCGTCCGGCGCTTTGTGGGCGGGGGTCGGCGCGAACCTCGTACTGATTGCGTCGCTGCCGTTCTGGGGTGCGTTGTCGGATCGGATCGGACGCAAACCGGTGCTGTACATCGGCAACGTCGGTATCGCTGCCCTGCTGTTCCCGCTCAACGCCATGATCGGGCACAGCGCGGTCACGCTGTTCATCGCGATGGCGATCGCCCTGTTCGTGATGGGCGCGATCCTGTCCGTGATGCCCGCGATGATGGCCGAACTGTTCCCGACCGGATTACGTGCCGCCGGTGTCGGAGTGCCGTACTCGATCGGTGTGGCAGCGTTCGGCGGGACGGCCGCATACGTCCAGACGTTCTTCGCCGACCGCGGTACGCCGGAACTTTTCGAGTGGTACGCGCTCGCGCTGGTCGCGGTCTCGATCGCCGCACTGTTCACGATCCCGGAGACCCGGGGACGGGATCTCGCGTCCCAGACGTAGCGCACGTGAGTGGCAAAGTGTGCTCCCGCACGCTTTGCCACTCACGTGCGGGGAGGCTCTATCTTGAAGCGGTGAAGACACACTCGGTACGTATGGCGCGAGCCGCGGCAAGTGTCGCGATCGCATCTCTGACGGTGGGCGGCACCTGCCTCGCCTCCCCGGCCGCGTTCGCCGACGAGGCCGAACGCGGGCCGGGGAGCGTCGTGGAGGTCGAGCCGCTACCGGCCGACCTCTGGATCCCCGGCACTGCCGACGCGCAGCGAATCACCTACTGGTCGATCGGGTCCGACGGGAGCCCCGCACTCAGCAGCGGCGCCGTGTACGTGCCACCGGGGGACGCGCCCGACGGGGGATGGCCGGTGGTCGCGTGGGCACACGGCACGTCCGGGCTCGCGGACGACTGTGCTCCCTCGCTCGTCGGTCCCGCGCTTCCCGAGCGTGACTACCCGTACCTCGGACGCTGGCTCGAGCAGGGATATGCCGTCGTCTCCACCGATTACGTCGGCCTCGGCACACCCGGTGTGATGCCGTACCTCGACGGAAAGGTCGAGGCGCACAGCGTCGTCGACTCGGTGAAGGCCGCCCGCGCCGTCGACGAGTCCCTGTCGAACAAGTGGGTGGTGGTCGGCCAGTCGCAGGGTGGCGGTGCCGCGATCACCACCGCCCGCTACGCCACCGAGTACGGCGGCGAGACGCTCGACTACCGCGGGGCCGTGGGAACGGGTGTGCCCGCGAACATCGAGTTGACACTGCTGCCGCTGGGCCCGGGGGTGCCGCCCACGGCGATCCCCGCCGGCCTCACGTCGTACCTGTTCTACATCCTCGCGGGACTGCGGTCGGCGCACCCCGAGATCGACCTCGACTCGTATCTCACCCCGCTCGGCGCCCGGTACGTGGACGCCGCGGAGCAGCTGTGCGTCAACGACCTCCACGACGCCGCGGAGGGTGTGGTGGTCGGCGACCTGTTCAGCAAGCCGCTGAACCAGATCCCGAACTTCCATGGGCTGCTCGTGGACTACATGGGCGTCCCGACGAGTGGGTACGACCGTCCCCTGTTCATCGGGCAGGGGCTCACCGACATCGACGTGCCCGCGCCCTCGGCGTTCTCGCTGGTCGCGGCACTGACCGCCAACGGTGAGCCGGTCACGTTCAAGACGTATCCGACCGACCACAGCGGCACTCTCGTCGATTCGCAGGCCGACACCATCCCGTTCGTGCGGGGGCTGTTCGACGAGTGAACGCGGCACTGTCCAGATTCCGGACAGTTGCTCGCCGCGCCCACAGGCACTATGGCGTGGGTCACACTGGGTGGGTACGTTCGGGTGTGAGTCGTGCACCGGTGCACGACCCGACCCGCGCGCGGCAAGGAGTCGAGGTTGGAGTTTGGCGGCATGACCGGGCACGCGGCGATGCGGCCGGAGATCGCGTTGTCCTGGAAGCGTTCGGCGCTCAGCGGCCTGGAACCGAGTTCGACGCCGACCGGTGACCCCTGCTCCGACCTGGACAAGTCCAGCCGGCTGCTGCAGGCGGCCCGGCCCGTCCTCGACGAGATGGAACAGCAGATCCAGGGCACCGGATTCTGTGTCCTGCTCGCCGACCGCGACTGCCGCATCGTCGCCCGGCTCTTCGACGGCCCCCGACTCGAGCGCCTGATCGACGGCGCCGGGGCGGTGCTGGGTTCGCGGTTCGGCGAGGACTGCGTCGGGACCACCGCGCTGGGGACGCCGATGGAGGTCCGGCGTGGAGTCGTGATCCACGGCGAGGAGCACTACCTCGAGCGGTTCAAGGACCTCAGCTGCTACGGACACCCGATCGTCCATCCGGTGACGCGCCGCGTCGAGGGCATCCTCGACATGACGGGCGTCGCGTCGCGCGCCAACCCGCTGTTCGCCCCGTTCCTGGCCCGCGCGGCCGGGGACATCGAACGACGGCTGCTCGAAGGGTCCCGGGTGTCTCAGCAGCGGCTCGTGGACGCGTTCCAGCGGGTGTCGCCGCAGAATCAGATGGCGGTCACCGCGATCGGCGAGGACATCCTGCTCAGCAATCGGGTGGCGCTCGACCTGCTCCAGGTGTCCGATCACGCGACGCTGCGAGGACTTGCCGCGGACCTGCGTCCGGAGCAGTCGAAGACGGTGCGCATCCAGCTGTCCTCGGGCGAACCGGCGTTGGTCCGCGCCGACCGCGTGGCGGGCACGGACGGCGGGGCCGTGTTCGTCGTCCGACCGGACCGCCGGACCGGCACCCCCATCCGGCGCGGCAAATCCCCGTCGAGTTCCGTCGTCGAACGCAGCAGGTCGGAGTTGTCGCGACTGCGCGAGACCCGGGATCCGGTGGTGATCAGCGGAGAACCGGGAACCGGCAGGACGACGGCGGTTCGTGATCTGGCCGGCGACCGGTCGCTCGTATGTATGGACGCCGCCGCCATCGCCCTCGACGGCGCCGACGCGTGGATCGACCGACTTCTCACGCTGGCGGCCGGACCCTCCGCGGTCCTGGTGATCGAGGAAGTGCAACTGCTGCCCGAGTCGATGCTGCCGCTGGTCGTGAAGATGCTGGCCGCCGATGCCGGGCCACGCATCGTGATGACGAGTTCCCCTCTGGGTGACCTGCCGCCGGGCATTGCGGGTCTCGTCGGCCGCTGCCCCGGACAAGTGGTGCTCCCGCCGTTGCGGCAACGCAGCCGCGAATTCGCGGACATCGCGCAGGGGATCCTCGATTCCGTCGATCCCGGTCTCCGGCTCACCGCGAGCGCGCTCGACGCTCTGATCGCCCGCGACTGGCCGGGCAACATCGCGGAACTGTCCGTCGTGCTGCAGGCCGCTGCGGGCAGGCGCAGCAGCGCGAACATCGCCGTCGCGGATCTACCTGACCAGTATCGGACGCCGACACGGGTGTCCCGGCTGGCCGGCCGCGAGCGCGCCGAACGGCAGGCCATTGTCGACGCACTGCAGGAATGCGGCGGCAACAAGGTGCATGCCGCGGCCGCGCTGGGCATCAGCCGCAGCACGCTCTACGTCCGGATCCGAGCCCTCGATATCACCGTCTAGCTGCAGTTTCATCCACCGATCCGCGACCGTCCGGAGGTGTCCGAAGTCAGGACAGTTAGTGATATGGCAACCAGTGCACTATGAGCCACGTCACATTCACAACTTCGGAGGTTTTGATGACAGCGACGATCGAACCCAGCCAAGCGGAACTCTTGCCGTCGGTACGGAACTTTCTGTCCGGCACCAAGCGATTCCTCGTCGGAGGGCAGTGGGTGGAATCGGCGAGCGGTGAGACGTTCGAGACGATCGACCCGGCCACCGGGCAGGTGCTGACCACCGTCGCGCGCGGCGGCGCCGAAGACGTAGACCGTGCGGTCCGGGCCGCTCGCACGGCGTTCGACGAGGGCCCGTGGGCCACCATGAAGCCCAACGAGCGGGAACGGCTGATCTGGCGGGTCGGCGACATCCTCTCCGAGCGCGCCGAGGAATTCGGCCAGCTGGAGGCGCTGGACAACGGCAAGTCGGCGGGCATCGCCGCGGCAGTCGACGTCGCCTGGTCGGCCGACATCTTCCGCTACTTCGCGGGCTGGGCCACCAAGATCGAGGGCAGCACGGTCAACGTGAGCATGCCGTTCGTCCCCGGTGGCCAGTTCCATGCGTACACGCTGCGTGAACCCGTCGGCGTCTGCGGTCTGATCGTTCCCTGGAACTTCCCGTTGCTGATGGCCGCATTCAAGCTGGCCCCCGCGCTCGCCGCAGGCAACACGGTGATCCTCAAGCCCGCGGAGCAGACCCCGCTCACCGCGATCCTGCTCGGTGAGGTGTTCGAGGAGGCCGGCTTCCCGCCCGGCGTCGTCAACATCGTCACCGGCTACGGCGATGCCGGCGCGGCACTGTCGGCCCACGACGACGTCGACAAGATCGCGTTCACCGGCTCCACCGAGGTCGGGAAGAAGATCGTCGACGCCGCAAGGGGCAACCTCAAGAAGGTGTCGCTCGAACTCGGCGGCAAGAGCGCCAACGTCGTGTTCGCGGACGCCGACTTCGACGCCGCCGTCACCGGATCGCTCAACGCCTGGCTGTTCAACCACGGCCAGTGCTGCGTCGCAGGCACCCGGATGTTCGTCGAGGACAGCATCTTCGACGACTTCACCGCAGCGGTCGCCGAGGCCGCGAGTCAGGTCAAGATCGGTCCCGGACTCGACCCCACCACCCAGCTCGGACCGCTGGTGTCGCAGGAGCAATTCGACAAGGTCACCGGCTACCTGGCCGCCGGACTCGCCGACGGCGCCCGCGCCCTCACCGGCGGAAAGCGCTGGGGCGACACCGGCTTCTACGTCGAGCCGACGGTGTTCGTGGACGTGAAGCCCGAGTTCAGCATCGTCGAGGAGGAGATCTTCGGCCCCGTCGTCGCAGCGCTCCCGTTCAACGCAGAGGAGGGAGTCGCGAAGGCGGCGAACAGCAGCATCTACGGCCTCGCCGCCGGAATCTGGACCAAGGACCTGTCCAAGGCGCACCTCACGGCCCGTCAGCTCAAGGCCGGTTCGGTGTGGATCAACCAGTACAACGGGTTCGACACCGCCATGCCGTTCGGCGGATACAAGCAGTCCGGTTGGGGACGTGAGCTCGGGGCGACCGCCATCGATCTCTACACCCAGACCAAAGCCGTCAACATCGCACTCTGACCGTCACTCAACGAGGAGAAGACATGAAGACCAAAGCAGCGGTTCTGTTCGAAACGCACAAGCCGTTCGAAATCGTGGAACTCGAGCTCGACGGTCCGGGCCCCGGCGAAGTGCTCATCAAGTATGTGGCGGCAGGCCTGTGCCACTCGGACCTGCACCTCACCGACGGCGATCTGCCACCGCGTTTCCCCATCGTCGGCGGGCACGAGGGTTCCGGCATCATCGAGGAAGTCGGCCCCGGCGTCACCAAGGTGAAGCCCGGCGACCACGTGGTCTGCAGCTTCATCCCGAACTGCGGCACGTGTCGGTACTGTGCCACCGGCCGCCAGAACCTGTGTGACATGGGCGCCACCATCCTCGAGGGTTCGATGCCCGACGGTTCGTTCCGGTTCCACTCGGGCAAGCAGGATTTCGGTGCCATGTGCATGCTCGGCACGTTCGCGGAGCGCGCCACCATCTCGCAGCACTCGGTGGTGAAGGTGGACGACTGGCTTCCGCTGGAGACCGCCGTCCTCGTCGGCTGCGGTGTGCCGTCCGGTTGGGGCACCGCGGTGTACGCCGGCGGAGTTCGCGCCGGTGACACCGTCGTCATCTACGGCATCGGCGGACTCGGCATCAACGCCGTGCAGGGCGCGGTCAGCGCCGGCGCCAAGTACGTCGTGGTGGTGGATCCGGTGGCCATGAAGCGGGAGGCCGCCCTGAAGTTCGGCGCCACCCACGCGTTCGCGGACGCCGCGACCGCGGCGGAGAAGGTCAACGAACTGACCTGGGGGCAGGGCGCCGATCAGGCCCTCATCCTGGTGGGCACCGTCGACGAAGAGGTGGTGCAGAACGCGACCGCCGTCATCGGCAAGGGCGGCACCGTCGTCATCACCGGCCTCGCCGACCCCGCGAAGCTCACGGTGCACATCTCGGGAACCGACCTGACCCTGAACCAGAAGACGATCAAGGGTTCGCTGTTCGGCTCGGCCAACCCGCAGTACGACATCGTCCGCCTGCTGCGCCTGTACGACGCGGGTCAGCTCAAGCTCGACGAGCTGATCACCACCAAGTACACGCTCGAGCAGGTGAACGAGGGCTACCAGGATCTGCGGGACGGAAAGAACCTGCGTGGCGTGATCGTCCACGAGCAGTAGGCGGCTTCGCCGCCCGTGCGCCTTTCTGGTTGTGCTAGCTACCAGAAAGGCGCACGGGCGCGGAGCGCCACACGTCGGCGAGCAGGTCGTATGTCTTCAGCCAGGACTCGGTGTTCTCGGCATGGGAGGCGACGATCAGCTCGTCGGCCTGCGCGTGTTCGGCGAACTCGTCGAGGTACGTCTTGACCTCGGTCGGCGTTCCGACGGCGGAGTAGCGCACCATCTGCGCGACCTGCTGACCCGCCGGGGACGTCATGATGAGGTCGACCTCCTCGGGGGTGAATTTCTGCCCCCGACCGACCATCTGCACCACCCGCCGCCGCAGGGACGCTTCGAACTGCCGGTGCGCGTCCTCGGTGGTGTCCGCGGCGATGGCGTTGACGCCGGCGATCACGTACGGCTCGGACAGATCCTCGGACGGCTCGAACCGCTCCCGGTACAGCGTGACGGCGTCGACGAGCGAGTCGGGGGAGAAGTGGGACGCGTTGGCGTAGGGGAGTCCGAGCTTCGCGGCGAGCTGTGCGCCGAACGTCGAGGACCCGAGGATGTAGAGGGGAACGTTGGTGCCCTTGCCGGGGATCGCGTCGACGCCGGGAACCCGTGACACACCGCGGAGGTATGCCTGGAGTTCCAGCACGTCCTGCGGGAAGCGGTCCGCGGACGCCGGGTCGCGGCGCAGCGCATACATCGTCTTCTGGTCGCTGCCGGGGGCGCGTCCGAGTCCGAGGTCGATGCGACCGGGGTGCAGTGTCTCGAGGGTGCCGAACTGCTCGGCGATCGTCAGCGGCGCGTGGTTCGGCAGCATGATGCCGCCGGCGCCGAGCCGGATGCTCTCGGTGTGCGCGGCGACGTGCGCGATGAGGACGCTCGTCGCGGATGAGCCGATCGACGGCATGTTGTGGTGCTCCGCGTACCAGATGCGGCGGTACCCGCGGGTCTCCGCGAGTTGTGCGAGCTTCACGCTCGCATCGAAACTGTCCCGCGCCGTGTCGCCCTCGCGGATGTAGGCCAGATCGAGAATCGACAGAACAGCGCTCACGGGATTCGTCACCTTTCGTCACCAAGAACAGGCGCGAGAGGCTAGCCTCGCGCACTACCTCTGGGTCCAACCGCAGAGGTAGTGCGCGTATTCCTGGCTGCCGGAACGGTCAGGCGTCGACCAGGGGACGCAACGTGCGCCCGGTGAGTTCGACGATGCCGGGTTCGTGCCCGTTGGCGACGAGGTTGAGGACGATGCCGTCGATTCCCGCGTCGAGGACACGGGTCTTCAGCTGTTCGGCCACCTCGTCGGGGGCACCGCAGAACTGCCGGTCGGTGGCGGCGGCGCGTTCCTCGTCCGACGCCGTCGACAGGTCGACGCCCTGCGTGAGCAGGAAGTCGTGCTGAAGCTGCCGGGCGCGGTCGCCGTCCTCGTCGATGATGACGAAGGCCAGGTAACTGGTCTCCAGCGTGGACCGGTCGCGACCGATCTCCGAGCACCGGGTATCGAGAGCCTCGAGCTTGCGCGGCAGTTCGCGGGCGTTGCAGATGATGTTCAGGTGGTCCGCGAACCGGGCGGCGAGACCGAACGTCTTCTTCTCTCCGCCACCTCCCAGCATGATCGGCAGGTCGTCGCGGATCCGCGGCTCGTTGATCGCGTTCTCGACGTGATACCACTTGCCGTCGAACGTCGGACGTTCGCCGTGCAGCATCGGCGCGATGATCTGCAGTGCCTCGTCGAGCCGTTCGAATCGGTCGGTGAACGTGCCGAACTCGTAGCCGTACTGCGTGTGCTCGAGTTCGAACCAGCCGGCGCCGATTCCGAGGACGGCCCGACCGCCGCTGGCGACGTCCAGGGTGGTCACCGCCTTGGCGAGCATGGGCGGGTTGCGGTAGGTGTTGCCGGTGACCAGCGCGGACAGCTGGATGTTGTCGGTGGCCGTGGCGAGGGCGCCGAGGGCGGTGTACGCCTCGAGCATCGGTTCGTCGGGCGCACCGATGCCCGGCAGTTGATAGAAGTGGTCCATCACGAATGCGGTGTCGAAGCCCGCGGATTCGGCCTCGCGGGCCTGCGCGATGACGGTCGGGAACAGGTCCGCGACGGGAGTGGAGTAACTGAAATTCGGCATCTGGTATCCAAGGCGAATAGTCACCCGTTCGACGCTACTCGGGTGGCGACGCGGGCACCTCCCCGAATTCGGAGGGTAGGCGGGTACGCACCCTGGGGTGCCTGGTGAAGGCGGTGCGGGGCGAGGAGGCTGATGGTTGGTGCCATAGCAGTCGCCGATTCGACATCCGCGACGACTCTGCGCAGTGGGGTGGTGGAGTGCAGAGCGCAGCCTGAGGGGGAAAGATGAATTTCGATTTCGATTCGCAGCAGCAATCCGGCGGCACGGCGTGCGCTTGCCCGGAAAGGCCCGCGCCCGTCCGGCCCGACGTCGCCATCGTGGAACGCCCGCTCGGGCGCCCGGCGCGAGTGGCCGTGGGAGCCTTCCCGCTGACCGCGGCGCAGCGATCCATCTGGTTCGCGCAACAGCTCACGCCGGAGATCCCGTACGTCATCGCCCACTACGTCGATCTGCGCGGTCCGGCCGACCTTGCCGTTCTGTCTGAAGCCACCCGGCGCGCGAATCGCGAATTCGGCTGGGGAGCGGTGCGCCTGGTGGACATCGACGGGCAGCCGCATCAGGTCGTGGACCCAACCGTCGACGACCGAGTGCCCACCACCGACCTTCGCGGCGAGGGCGATCCCGTGGACGCTGCCCACCGCTGGATGCGGAACGACCGGAGCGCTCGCACCGACATGTACGACGGACCGCTCCTCGTCTCGCGCATTCTGCAGCTGGGCGACGATCACTACTACTGGTACTCCCGCGCTCACCACATCGTGTCGGACGGGTACGCCGCGATGATGCTGATGAGCCGCACGGCCGAACTGTATGTCGCCGCCATCGAGGGCAGGGAGCCGCCGGACAGCCGGATCGTGGGGCCCGAACGTCTCGTGCGGGAGGACGCGACCTACCGTGCCTCGACCCGGTTCGCCCGGGACCGCGACTACTGGCGCGAATCCGGCGGCGACCTGACTTCGGTCCTCAGCCTCAGCGGTCGCACGGCGCGACCGGACATCGACGCCCGGACGGCGACCGGGCACCCGAGCCCGAGCAAGAGCTCACGGAATTCGACGGCGGTGACGGTCGCCGCCTTCGCCTCCTACCTCGCCAGGATGACCGGCGTCGACGACGTGGTCCTGTCGCTTCCGGTGTCGGCGAGAACGACGGCCCGCCTCAGGTATTCGGGCGGTTCGGTCTCCAATGTGATTCCGCTGCGGCTGAAGGGAATCGGCTCTGTCACCGTCCGTCAGGCGGTCGGAACCGCCGAGGCGGCGTTGACAGCGGCACTGCGGCATCAACGCTACCGCCGCGAGGACATCGGCCGGGACCTCGCCACGGGCGGTGTCGAACTCCTGCATTTCGGTCCGGTGGTCAACGTCATGATGTTCACGAAGGAGATCACGCTCGGCGCCGTGAACGGGACGGTCCGGGTACTCACCACCGGTCCCGTCGCGGACCTCGCCGTCAACATCTATCCGGGGGCAGAGGGCAGCGCCGCCCGCATCGACTTCGAGGGAAATCCGGCACTGTACGACCACGCCGAACTGACCGGACATCACGCGCGTTTCCTCGCCTACCTCGACAGGTTCACCGCGTCGATCGAGTCGGAACGACCGGTCGCCGACCTCGACGTCTTCCTCGCCGGCGAGCGCGGAGAATTCGCTCCCGCGCAGGGACTTCCGGATGCCGACCCGATCACACTCGACCGTCTCCTCGCGGGGACCGTCGCCGACCACCCGGAGGCGATCGCGATCCGCGACCGCGGACGCGAACTGTCCTACGGTGACCTGGACCGGATCGCCGGCCGGCTCGCCCGGCTCCTGACCGGCCGGGGCATCGGACCCGAGAGCATCGTCGCGGTCTCCATCCCGCGGTCTCTCGAGTCGGTGCTGGCGTTGTGGGCCGTCGCGAAGGCCGGCGCCGCATACGTTCCGATCGATCCCTCGCACCCGAGCGCTCGCATCGCGTACGCCCTGGACGATTGCGGTGCGACAGTCGGGCTGACCGTCCGCTCGGAGCGCGCCCGACTGCCCGGCACCGTCGCATGGCTGACCACGGATATCGACGAACTCGAAAACCTCTGTGAGGAAACCCTCCCCGGTGCGGAACGGACCCGTCCGCTGCTCGTGGACCATCCCGCGTATCTGATCTACACGTCCGGGTCGACGGGAGCGCCGAAGGGCGTCGTCGTCACCCATCGCGGCCTGGCCAACCTCGCCCAGGAGATTCGGGACAAGTACGCGGTGACCGCGCGTTCTCGTGTCCTGCATTTCGCCTCGCCGAGCTTCGACACCGCGCTCGTCGAAGTGCTCGCGGCCTGTGTCGGCGGCGCGACGCTCGTCGTGACCCCGCCCGGGGTGTTCGGCGGTGAGGAACTGTCACGACTGTTGCGCGACGAACACGTCACCCACCTCCTGACGACGCCGTCCGCCCTGGCCGCCGTCGACTCCTGCGTCATGGACGAACTGGAGTTGGTGCTGGTCGGAGGGGAAGCGTGTCCGCAGGAGCTGGCGCGGCGGTGGGCCGGTGGCCGGACCATGCGGAACGCGTACGGTCCGACGGAGACGACGTGCAGCGTCACTCTCACGGATCCTCTGTCACCGGACGAGCGGATGACGATCGGCTCGCTCATGCGCGGCGTGGACGCGGTGGTTCTGGATCACCGTCTGCGTCCGCTTCCGCCGGGTGCTGTCGGAGAGCTCTACCTCGCCACCCCGGCACTCGCCCGGGGTTACCATCGGCGCCCCGGGCTGACCGCGTCCCGGTTCGTCGCCGACCCGTTCGGTCGCAGCGGCTCCCGGATGTTCCGCACCGGCGACGTGGTGCGCTGGACGGCGGCAGGAACGCTCGAGTTTCTGGACAGGGCGGACGACCAGATCAAGATCCGAGGTTTCCGTGTCGAGCTGGGCGAGATCAATGCCGCGCTGAACACGCATCCGGGCGTCGCGTTCGCCGCGACGGTGGTGCAACGGAATTCGGCCGGAGATCCGACCCTGGTGTCCTACATCATGGCCGACGGGGACGCGTTCATCGATCGCGAGGCGTTGAAGGCGCACCTGGCACGATTCCTGCCCGACTACATGGTTCCGAAATCGATCATGCTCGTGAACTCGATCCCGTTGACGCCGACGGGGAAGCTCGACCGGGCGGCGCTCCCGCTGCCGGAGTTCGGCTCGGATTCGGTGCCTCATCGTGACCCGGAGACCCCGGCCGAGCGCCGCGTCGCACGGGTGTTCGCCGCGGTACTCGGCGTGGATTCGGTCGGCGCCGACGATTCCTTCTTCGATCTCAGCGGCGATTCGCTGTCGGCCATCCGGGTGGTCGCGACGATCAACGCCGAGCTGGGCACCACGCTGGGCGTGCGCGAACTCTTCGATGCACCGACGGTCGCGGCACTCGCGCGGACGGTCGCGGAGGCGGCCGCACAGCCGCAGAACGCGGGGCGGTCCCTCGGACCCAAGTTGGGTGCCGCACCACTGCCGGACCGGGTGCCGCTGTCGCCGTCGCAGTACTTCATCGACCGCACCGTCGTGGAACCCGCGCTCCACAACATCCCGTTCACGGTACGAGTACGCGGTGCATTCGACGTCGAGGTGCTGCGCTCGGCGATGGCGGATGTGCTGGGCCGACACCGCTCGCTGCGGACGGTGTTTCCCGACTCGCCGTCGGGGCCGTACCAGCGTGTGCTCGACGTGGCCGATGCGTTGCCCGACCTGACTCCGGTGGAGACCGGCGCCGCGGACGTGAAAGCGCAGACGTCGGAGCTGCTGTCCGCGGGATTCGACGTGCGGCGCGAGCCTCCTCTGCGCGCCCGGCTGTTCCGGCTCGGCGACGGCGACCACCTTCTGGCCTGCGTCGTCCACCACATCGCCGCCGACGGCTGGTCGCTCGCGCCGTTGGCACGAGATCTCGCCGACTCCTACCGTGCCCGGGCGAACGGCAGTGAGCCCGCATGGGAGCCGCCGACCGTGCACTACGCCGACTACACGGTGTGGCGCCGGGCCCTGCTCGGTGACGAGAACGACCCGGACAGCATCGCGTCCCAGCAGATCGCCCACTGGACGAAGGAACTGTCGGGACTTCGGGGGGAGCTCGCGCTGCCCACCGATCGCCCCAGGCCGCGCCGGTGGACCTACCGAGCGGGACGACTTCCGTTCTCCCTCGACGAGCATGCGCACCGAGGCCTGCTGGCCACCGCGCACGAGCACCACGCCAGCCTGTTCACGGCGCTCAGGTCGGCGGTGGCGGTCCTGCTCGCCCGCGTCAGCGGCGACCCCGACATCGCGATCGGTACTCCGATCGCGGGCCGGGGAGACCCGGCGCTCGACGACGTGGTGGGGATGTTCGTGAACACGCTGGTTCTGCGCACCCGGGTGGACCCGACAATGACGCTGTGCGACATCGTCGATCGGTCACGCGGCGTGGAGCTTCGGGCGCTGGCAAATGCCGACGTGCAGTTCGAGCGACTCGTCCAGGTGCTCGACCCGCCGAGGTCGCCGTCCCTGCACCCGCTGTTCCAGGTTGCGCTGTCGCTGAACAACTTCGCTCCCGCGGCCCTGAACGTGTCCGGGCTCGACTTCGAGGTCACACCCCGTCCGCTCGACATCGCCAAGTGCGATCTGCACTTCCACTTCACCGAACGTCACGACGTCGACGGGAGGCCCGCCGGAATCGATGCCGAACTGGTGTATTCCGCCGACCTCTACGACGCGTCCACCGCACAGGGTTTCGTCGACACGCTGCACACCATCGTCGACCCGATCGGTAGGTGACCCCGCGGAATCGACGTGGTAGAGATAGCTCATGAGCGGCATCCGGAGATCTGGTCGGGCAGCGGCGCTCGTTGCGGTCTTCCTCCCCATGGCCGCCTGCTCCGACCAGACGGGCACCGCAGTGAGCGAGCCGCCGACAACGACGACCGTCACCGCCGCGGACACGCCCGGCACCGAGGCGACCACGCCCGCGGGCCTGCCCTACACGGAGACCGAGCTCCAGGTCACGGGTTCCACCGGCCGCGTCGGCTACGACGTCCTCATCCCGCAGATCGAGGGTGGAAATCCGGCGGTCACCGCCGAGTTCAACGAATCGATGCGCGCCGCACTCCAGGACCAGATCGACGGCTGGGGCACCGACGCCTTCACGCTGAGCAGCCAGGAGCACAGCGTCGCGCACATCGGCGAGCACGTGATCAGCGGGCTGCTGGTGACGTCGTGGAACGCCGACCCACCCGGTGCGCATCCGACACCGATCGTCGCGACGGTGGTGGTGAATGCCGATACGGCCGCGCCGATCACGCTCGCCGATCTCTTCCCCGACCTGCCGGCGGGACTGCAGGCGCTGTCGGACGAATCCGCGCGCCTGCTCCCCGCGACGGTCGCGGGACCGGACTTCGAGCGCAGCGGCATCGAGCCGACCGAGGCGAACTTCGCCAACTGGCTGGCCACCCCGGCAGGCATGGAGATCCATTTCAACGATTACCAGGTGGGACCGCACGCCATCGGACTCGTCACTGTCACCGTGAAGTGGGACGCCCTGGCCGACGTGATCGACCCCGCTCTCGCTCCCGTCGTGTCCAGTTAGGCGCTGCCCGACCGCTCACCGGGAACGAACCTGTGGCTGCCCGGTGCCGCAACCTACCGTCCCAGACAGGCCTTTGCTGCCGAATGTGTCTGTCGAATGGGAGAGGAGCGCGCCCGTGAGTGCACGCACCGAAGTTGATGCTCGTGCGAATCGGATCGGCGACGTGGACGCGGTTGTCGTCGGCGCGGGATTCGCGGGACTGTACGCCGTCCACAAGTTGCGGAGCCTGGGTCTGACCGTCCAGGGCGTGGAGGCGGCGGGAGGCGTCGGCGGAACGTGGTTCTGGAACCGCTATCCCGGCGCCCGGTGCGACGTGGAAAGCGTCGACTATTCGTACTCGTTCTCGCGGGAACTCGAGCAGGAGTGGGACTGGAGCGAGAAGTACGCCACCCAGCCCGAGATCCTGGCGTACATCAATCACGTCGCGGACCGGTTCGACCTGCGCGACCGTTTCCTGTTCGGCACCCGGGTCACCTCCGCGGAACTGGACGAGGAGTCGCTCCGGTGGGAGGTGCGCACCGACCGCGGCGACGTGCTGTCCGCCCGGTACTGCATCTTCGCGACCGGCGCGCTGTCCACCGCGAACATGCCGAACATCGCCGGCCGTGAATCGTTCACCGGGGACACACATCACACCGGACAGTGGCCGCACGAGGGTGTCGACTTCACCGGCAGACGGGTCGGGATCATCGGCACCGGTTCCTCGGGAATTCAGTCGATTCCCCTCATCGCCGAGCAGGCCGAGCACCTGTACGTATTCCAGCGCAGCGCCAACTACAGCGTCCCGGCGGGCAACCAGACGTGGGACGACGAGATGCGGCGCGCGATCAAGGCGGGATACGACGAGCGCCGACGGCTGTCCCGGGAAAGCGGTGGCGGCTCGCCGTACAACGCACATCCGAAGTCGGCGCTGGAGGTCTCCGACGAGGAACGTCGCGAGGCCTACGAGACGCGGTGGAAGCTCGGCGGGGTGCTGTTCGCGAAAACCTTTCCGGACCAGACGAAGACCGAGGCCGCGAACGCGACGGCACGCCAGTTCGCCGAGGAGAAGATCCGCCTGCTCGTCGACGACCCCGCCGTCGCGGACAAGCTGATCCCGAACGATCACCCCATCGGGACCAAGCGGATCGTCACCGACACCCACTATTTCGAAACGTACAACCGGCCGAACGTCACCCTGGTGGATCTGAAGGCGGCGCCGATCGAAGCGATCACCCCGTCGGGGATCACCACCGCAGACGCCGACTACGCCCTCGACACACTGGTGTTCGCCACCGGATTCGATGCCATGACCGGCGCCCTCGACCGCATGCGGATCGTCGGGCGCGGCGGTGTGTCGCTTTCCGAGTACTGGAGTGAGGGGCCGAAAACCTATCTCGGTCTGGGTGTTCCGGGGTTCCCGAACCTGTTCGTCGTGACGGGGCCGGGAAGTCCGTCGGTGCTGGCGAACATGGTGCTCGGCGCCGAACAGCACGTCGACTGGATCGCGGACTGCATCGAGCACCTGTGGGAGAAGGACCACGACGCGATCGAGGCGTCCGTCCCCGCCACCGAGCAGTGGGTGGAGCACTGCCGTGAGCTCGCCGCGCAGACCCTGTTCCCGTTGGCGAACTCCTGGTACATGGGCGCCAACATTCCGGGCAAGCCCCGCGTGTTCATGCCGTACCTCGGGGGCTTCGGCGCGTACGGGCGGATCTGCGCGGACGTCGCGGAGGAGGGGTTCCGCGGTTTCGAGTTCAGCCGGTCCCGGACGAGGCTGGCCGACCCGGTGGGATAGTTTCCCCGACATTGGTCAGCCGCGCAGGCAATTGCCTGCGCGGCTGACCATTTCGTGGGAGAACGGAGTCGAGCTCAGTCGGGCAGCGCGTACGTGGCCCACGCCTGAGCGAGCACCTCACCGCCCCGCGTGCACGCGACGGTGACGTCCGCCATTCGTGCGCCGTCCTGGACGTACGTCTGTTGCAGCGACGAGGAGAAGTCCGCACCGGACGGCACGGCCCGCCGGATGCGGGTGCGGAACCTGCGGAGGGCACCGGGGAACTGCTCGGCGCAGTAGCGCTCCATCAGGTCCACCGCCTGATCGTCGGGCGTGACGGTCCCGGTGAAGCTGTTCGTCCAGAACTCGAAGACCAGCTGTTCGTCGCGGTTGCGGAAGCGGACGAGCAGGTCGTGGTCGCCGACCCTCCGGACGTGCGCGGAGAGGACGTCGTCCGACGTCCGGTGCGGTCGTAGCAGGAGGAAGTCCTGCTCGACGGCCGTTCCCGGTTCGGGTGCGACGACCACCCCGCTCGGGACGGCGTCGGCGCAGAGCCGGCGAATCTCCGCTGTGTGCGACTGCGAAGAGATGAGTGCGGCCATCGTTCCTCCCAATTCACGGGTGTGTGATCCGCACGGTAGTCGCCGAGGCCGGTAAACGGGGGGTGTGGTCCCTGTGATCGGGACGCCGACGTACCGCCGCGGCGGGTGGATGCGAAAGCCTCTCGCTGAGTGGGAGAGTCGGGTACCGCAGCGGACCGCGTGCGCCGACTATGAGCTACACCACACCCCGAGGGTGTTCTTGACGTACAGCGAGGCGGAGGTAGACATGGCGCGCAACAGTGCCGTTGACGGCGACGAAGTCCGGATGATCGAAGTGGGATCGGCACCAACGCGTTTCGCGCGCGGGTGGCATTGCCTGGGGCTGGCGAAGACCTTCCGGGACGGCGCCCCGCATCAGATCGATGCGTTCGGGACGTCGCTGGTGGTGTTCGAGACGTCCGACGGGACCCTCAGTGTGCTCGACGCCTACTGCCGCCACATGGGCGGCAACCTGGCGCACGGCACCGTGAAGGGCGACTCCATCGCGTGCCCGTTCCACGACTGGCGCTGGGGCGGCAACGGCAAGTGCACGGGAATCCCGTACGCGCGACGCGTCCCGCCGCTGGCGCGGACCCGGGCCTGGACGACCATCGAGCGCAACGGGCAGCTCTACGTGTGGAACGACCCGCAGGGCAACCCGCCGCCCGCCGACGTGACGATTCCCGGGATCGAGGGATTCGGCTCCCCGGAATGGACCGACTGGACCTGGAATTCGCTGCTCGTCGAGGGCTCGCACTGCCGCGAGATCGTCGACAACGTGGTCGACATGGCGCACTTCTACTACGTCCACTTCTCGTTCCCGCGCTACTTCAAGAACGTCTTCGAAGGGCACGTGGCCACTCAGTACATGCAGTCGACGCCCCGCCACGACATCTCGGTGGGCACCAGCTACGACGACCCCAACTCCACGCTGCGCTCGGACGCGTCGTACTTCGGCCCGTCCTACATGATCGACAAGCTGTGGAGCGAAGCGAACGGCATGATGATCGAGACGGTGCTGATCAACTGCCACTACCCGGTCAGCGCCGATTCGTTCGTCCTGCAGTGGGGCGCCATGGTCAAGAAGCCCGAGGGGCTGACCGACGAGGTCGCGAACGGCATGGCTGCCCAGTTCGCCGAGGGCGTGGAACTCGGATTCAAGCAGGACGTCGACATCTGGCTGAACAAGTCGCGCATCGACAACCCGCTGCTGTCGGAGGAGGACGGTCCGGTGTACCAGCTGCGTCGCTGGTACCAGCAGTTCTACGTGGATGTCGAGGACATCACCGACGACATGACCAAGCGCTTCGAATTCGAGATCGACACCACCAGGGCGGTGCAGAGCTGGGAGGCGGAGGTCGCCGACAACCTCGCCAACGGCGTCGTGCCGCTCGACACCATCGCCTGAGCCGGCACCGAGAAGAAGGACACGACAGATGACCCACGAGGTTCTCGACAACATCATGGCGATCGCGGATCAGCTCCGCGATCAGGCCCCCGAGGCCGAGCGGATCGGCCGGCTGCCCGACGACACGGCGAAGAAGCTCCGCGAGGCCGGACCGATCAAGCTGCTCCAGCCCGGCAAGTACGGCGGCTACGAGTCTCACCCCCGCGAGTTCGCGGAGACGGTGATGGCCGCCGCGTCCCTCGACCCGGCGACGGGCTGGGTGTGCGGCATCGTCGGCGTGCACCCCTGGCAGCTGGCGTTCGCCGACCCGAAGGTGCAGGACGAGGTGTGGGCGGCCGACAACGACACCTGGATGGCCTCGCCCTACGCGCCGACCGGGATCGCGACCCCGGTCGACGGCGGCTATCTCTTCAGCGGACGCTGGCAGTTCTCCTCGGGAACCGATCACTGCGACTGGATCTTCCTCGGCGCGATGCTCGGCGACAAGGACGGCGCGATGGCCCTGCCGCCGAAGATGCTGCACATGATCCTGCCGCGCAGCGACTACGAGATCGTCGAGGATTCGTGGAACGTCGTCGGGCTCAAGGGCACCGGGTCCAAGGACATCATCGTCCGGAACGCCTTCGTACCCGACTACCGGGTGATGGACGCCGACGAGGTCATGAACGGCACCGCGGTGCAGAAGTTCGGGCGCACCGAGACGCTGTACAACATGCCGTGGTCGACGATGTTCCCGCTCGGAATCTCCTCCGCCGTGGTGGGAATCGCGGAGGGCGCCTTGGCCGCTCACCTCGACTACCAGCGCGACCGCGTCGGCGCGCAGGGCACTGCGATCAAGGACGACCCCTACGTGCTGTTCGCGGTCGGCGAGGCCGCGGCCGACATCAATGCCGCTCGCCAGGAACTGCTCGCCAACGTCGACAGGATCTGGGACCTCGTCGAGTCGGGCAGAGAGGTCACGTTCGAGGACCGCGCGGCCGGGCGCCGGACGCAGGTGCGTGCCGCGTGGCGTGCGGTCACCGCCGTGGACCAGATCTTCGCCCGCTCCGGCGGCAACGCGCTGCGCATGGACAAGCCGCTGCAGCGGTACTGGCGGGACGCGCACGCCGGGCTGGCGCACGCCATCCATGTGCCGAGCACCGTCTACCACGCCTCCGCGCTCAGCTCGCTCGGCCTCGACCCGGCCGACAACCTCAAGTCGATGATCTGACCGCCGTCGGACCTCGAAAACAGCAGAAGGACAACACATGACAGACATCAAGGGGCTTGGCTACGTCAAGATCCAGACCAACGACCTGGAGCGGTGGCGCACGTTCGCGTTCGACGTGCTCGGATTCGCCGAGGGATCGGGCCCGGACGAGGACGCCCTGTACCTCCGCATGGACGAGCGCGCGGCCCGCATCGTGATCGTGCCGGGCGAGACGGACGAGGTCGTCACCATCGGGTGGGAGGTCCGCGATCATGCGGGCCTGGTCCGTGTCCAGGAGGCGGTCGAGGGCGCCGGAATCGCCGTCAAACCGCTGTCGGTGGAAGAGGCCGACGCCCGCCGCGTCGAAGAGGTCGTCACGTTCCAGGATCCGACCGGTGCGACGATCGAGATCTTCCACGGCGCCGTCCTCGACCACAGCCCGGTGGTGACCCCGTTCGGCGCGAAGTTCGTGACGGGGGCGCAGGGTCTCGGCCACGTGGTGCTGCCGGTGATGGATTTCAGCGGGGCGTTCGACTTCTACACCGAGGTGCTCGGCTTCCTGCCCCGCGGCGCCTTCCGCATCCCGGCACCGCCGGAGTTCGGTCCGATGCGGGTGCGCTTCCTGGGCGTCAACGAGCGGCACCACAGCCTGGCGCTGTGCCCCGCACCGCACGGCGGGGCGCCGGGACTGGTGCACATCATGGTGGAGGTCGACACGCTCGACGCCGTCGGGCAGGCGCTCGACCGCGTCGTCAAGGACGGGTTCTCCGTCTCCTCGACCCTCGGCCGCCACACGAACGACAAGATGGTGTCGTTCTACGTGCGTGCCCCCGGCGGCTGGGACATCGAGTTCGGCACCGAGGGCATGAAGGTGGACGAGAAGTACTACTCCGCGGAGGAGATCACCGCCGACAGCTACTGGGGCCACGACTGGTCCGGAAGCGAGCCGCTGGCGGCGATGTAAGGGGTGTCCGGGCCCGGTGTGCGTATCCACTCGATGCGTGCACCGGGCCTGTGGGCTGTTCGGGGCCGTTCGGCCAGCACTATTGCAAATAGGTATATGCCTATTTATAGTAAGTGTCGCCAGTCACACACCGCGTCGCCGCACCGAGCAGCGCCGCTACGGAGGTCCCCATGACGACGACACTCAGCCCCACCCCCACCGCCGGCCTCGATCGCGCCGCCCTTCTCCTCGACGCCTTCGACGGCCCGGGCAGGCTCACGCTCGCGCAGATCGTGCGCCGCACGGGGCTTCCGCGCTCCTCCGCGCACCGGATGCTCGAACGTCTCGTCCAGCTGCGGTGGCTCCGCCGGGAAGGCCGGGACTACGAACTCGGCATGCGGCTGTTCGAACTCGGGTCGCTGGCCGTGCACCAGGACCGTCTGCACCGGGCCGCCCTGCCGTTCCTGCACGAACTCCACCGGCTCACCGGGCACGCCGTGCACCTCGCGGTGCTCGAGGGGATCGACGTCGTCTACCTGGAGAAGATCGCCGGACGGTTCGGCGTCGGGTTGCCGTCCCGCGTCGGCGGCCGCCAGCCCGCGCACTGTACGAGTGTCGGCAAGGTGCTGCTGGCCCATTCGCCCGAGTCCGTGGTCGACCGCGTCGTCGAAGCGGGTCTGCCCCGCAGCACACGATTCAGCATCGACTCGCCCGCGGCGTTCCGTGCCGAGTTGCAGAAGACCCGCGAACGCGGAGCGGCGTACGACCGGGAAGAGGATCTCGTCGGCGTCAGCTGCGTCGCCGTGCCGGTGGGTACCGACGACAACGTGGTCGCGGCCATCTCCGTGTGCGGTCCGAGCAGCCAGATCAAGCTCGATCACCGCCTGACCGCGCCGATCCGCATGTCCGCCAAGGGCACCTGGCGCAACTACATGGCGACCGCGACGCCGGCCGTCGGCCGCGCCGACCGATACTCCGCCTGAGGCGGGACGAAGGAGCACGAATGCCGCTCGACGAACAGGCCGAGACCATCCTCCGGGGACTGAACGAGAACTTCCCCCGGGTGGAGACCATGACGGGCGCCCAGGCGCGGGCGGCGACGAGGGCGGGACGCAAGGCCGTCGCCGACCCCGAGCCGGTCGGTAGTGTGCGCGACCGGGAGATCCCCGGCGGGGCCGGACCGATTGCCGTGCGGATCTATTCGCCGGCAGGGCATCCCGCGGAATCCCTGCCCGTCGTCGTCTTCTTTCACGGCGGCGGGTTCGTGATCTGCGACCTCGACAGCCACGACGGCTTCTGTCGCGCGATGTGCAACGGGATCGGCGCCGTCGTCGTCTCCGTCGACTATCGACTCGCCCCGGAATCGCAGTGGCCCGCCGCAGCGGACGACGCCTACGCCGCGACGTGCTGGGTCGCGCGGCACGCCCGCGAGTTCGGCGGCGATCCGGATCGTCTTCTCGTCGCCGGCGACAGCAGTGGGGGCAATCTCGCGGGGGTCGCGGCGCTGATGGCCCGGGACCGGGAGGCCCCCGCCGTCACCGGGCAGCTGCTGATCTACCCCGTCATCGAACCGGTCTTCGACACCGAGTCCTACGAGCTGTTCGCGGAGGGTCATTTCCTCACCCGCTCTGCGATGCAATGGTATTGGGATCAGTACCTGCCGACCCACCGCGAGACCGTACCCGCCTACGCCGCCCCGGTCCGGGCCGAGGACCTCGGCGGGCTTCCGCCCGCGATCGTGATCACCGCCGAACGTGATCCCCTCCGGTACGAGGGGGAGAAGTACGCCGGGGCGCTCGCCGACGCCGGTGTTCCCGTGCAGTGCCGGCGGGTCGAGGGAATGTTCCACGGATTCTTGACGATCGACGCGATGGCCGCGGCGCAGACCGCGCGGCGGGAACTGTGGCCTCGGCTCCGGAATCTGGTGGCCGAACCGGTGCGGACTCCGTCCGACTAGTCTTCGCGCTCCGTCTCGTCGTCCGCGTCCCGTGCCGCCTTCATCGCGGCCTGGTACTCCTTCTGCGCCTCACGGGAACGCCGGATCGAATGCGATGCGGTCGGTTTCGGCACACCGGGATGTTCCGGCGTCCCTTCACCGTGCATCCGCTCGACGGCCTCGTCGATGTCGGCGAGCATCTGCTTCGCGAGCTCGCTCTCGGCGGCGTAGTACCGCTCGGACCACTTGTTGACCATGTGCGCGAACGCCCACGTCGGTTCGACGTCGGAATCGCGGGCGTCGAGCGCGGCCTGCCTGCTCATCCCCTCCACGTACGAGATGTGCTCCTTCAGGGCATCTTTGAGCTGCTCCGGCTCGGTGAGGTGACCGAGCCACATGCGCAGCATCACGCCGTGCTTGAGGACGGGCGGATCGATCGGCGCCTCCCGCGCCCAGCTGCGCATGACGGCCATGCCCGCGTCCGTGATCTTGTACAGGCGCTTGGGTTTCACCCGTGCCTCGTCGTCCACGACGGTCCGGGACGTCACGTATCCCAGGTCCTCGAGCTTCTTCAGCTCCGAATACACCTGGCTGAAGGACGGGCTCCAGTAGAAGAAACGCACACTGTACGACGCCCACTTCTTCAGGTCGTAGCCGGACAGTTCCTCGCCGAACGACAGGATGCCGAGTACCGGCCAGCTCGTCGATCGGAGGCCGGCGAACCCGGAGCTCTGTGTGGGGTCGGACGATGGCATTTCCCGAGCCTATCAACCGTGCGCCGACTGCCGGACACGCGAAACCCTGCCGCTGGGCGGGACGGGGCATTCCCCGCCTGCAGGCGCCGCGGCCAGGCTGAACGCAACCCGTCGATCCGAGGAGACACGATGACCCGAACCGAAGAACCCGTGCCGCCGACGGCACGACGCATCGACCCCGCCGAGCTCAAGTCGGTGCTCGGCCACTTCTGCACCGGAGTCACGGTGATCACCGCGCACGACGGCGAGAGCCCACACGGCTTCACATGTCAGTCCTTCGTGTCGCTGTCGCTGGACCCGCCGTACGTGTCCTTCAGCCCCGCACGGACGTCGACCAGCTGGCCGCGGCTGCGGGCGAGCGAACACATCTGCGTCAACGTCCTCGCCCACGACCAGCGCGACGTGTGCGGGACGTTCGCGACCAGCGGCGCCGACAAGTTCGCCGACGTCGGGTGGTCGCACGCCCGCAACGGTGCCCCTGCGCTGGACGGTGTGCTGGCCCAGGTGCAGGCCACCGTCGAATTCGAGCACGACGCCGGCGACCACACCATCGTCGTCGCGCGCGTCACCGGTCTGGACGTGCTCAGGGATGCGCCGCCGCTCCTGGTGTACCGCGGCGGGCTCGGCATCTTCACCGCGGCCACCTAGCCGCGCTTTCTCCCGCTGCCGCTGTCTCCCGCTCCGCGGGAAGGGCTGTGGGAAAAAGCAATTGACACCGGCAGGGTGTGATCGAGACCACTTCGGAAGGTGTGCACGATGAGCGTAGACGAGCAGAACTGGGACCGGGAGGTAGATCTCCTGGTGATCGGCAGCGGTGCCGGTGGCATGACCGCCGCCCTCGCCGGGGCCGAGCGAGGGCTCGACACCCTCGTCGTCGAAAAGTCCGGGGTGTACGGCGGTTCGACGGCACTGTCGGGTGGCGCCCTGTGGATTCCCAACTCGCCGATCCTCGTCCGTGAAGGCCGCGCCGACGACCCCGACGACGTCCGGAAGTACCTGGAGTCGATCGTCGGCAACAGCGTGCCGGCCGAGCGCCTCGACGCGTACATCGAGCAGGGGCCGGCCATGATGCGGTTCTTCGAACAGAACTGCCCGCATCTCCGGTTCTCCTGGTGCGAGGACTATTCCGACTACCACCCCGAGAACGTGGGCGGACGGCCGAAAGGGCGGACGGTCGAACCGCTGCCGTTCGACATGAACCAGCTCGGCGCCGACGGCGACCTGCAGCGGCCGAACTCCCTCGCGATGCCGGGTGGGCTGTACATGACGTCCACCGAGTTCCGTCACCTCAACATGGTCTTCCGCACCTGGGCCGGACGCAGGACCGCGCTGGGTGTCGGCTGGCGTTCGGTCGTGGCGTTGCTGCGGCGCAGGCGGATGGAGACTCTGGGGCAGGCCCTCGTCGGGCGTCTGCGGCTCACGCTCCAGGAGGCCGAGGTTCCGCTGTGGCTGAATTCCCCGCTGAAGGGTCTGGTCACCGACGAATCCGGAGCCGTCACGGGCGCGGTGGTCGAGTCCGGGGGGCGGGAACTGCGCGTGCGCGCCCGCCGCGGCGTCATGATGGCCACCGGCGGGTTCGAGCAGAGCGAGGAGATGCGCAAGCGGTTCCTCCGGGAAGGCGGCAAGGACAACTACAGCGCCGGCTCACCCGACAACACCGGAGACGGAATCGTCGCCGGCGAGCAGGTCGGCGCGGCCGTCGATCTGATGGACGACGCGTGGTGGATGCCGTCGTTCCGGCGGCCGGACGGCATCATGCACGTCCTGGTGTCGGAGCGGTCGATTCCGCCGTCGCTGATCGTCGACCAGAACGGCAAGAGGTTCACCAACGAGGCGTCCCCGTACGTGTCGTTCGTCCACGACCAGATCGCCGGTGGTCACGACCCGGTGTGGTTCGTTTTCGATTCGAAGGCCAAGAGCCGCTACCAGTTCGGTGGTGTGATGCCCGGGCAGAAGTTCCCCGCCGAGTGGTTCGAGACGGGGCTGATGCAACGCGCCGCAACCCTCGGCGAACTCGCGCAGAAGATGGGCGTTCCCGCGGAGTCGCTGACCGCGGAGATCGCCCGGTTCAACGGTTTCGCGCGTGCGGGGGTCGACGCCGACTTCGGTCGCGGCGACAGCGCCTACGACCGGTACTACGGCGACCCGCGACTGCCCAACCCGACCATGGACGAGGTGGAGAAGGCCCCGTATTACGCGGTGCGGATGGAAGCAGGCGACCTCGGCACCAAGGGCGGGCTCGTGTGCAACGAGCACAGCCAGGTGTGCCGCAGCAGCGGCGAACCGATCCCCGGGCTCTACGCCACCGGCAACACGTCGGCGTCCGTTATGGGCAACGACTACGCCGGTGCGGGCGCGACGATCGGTCCCGCGATGGTGTTCGGCTGGGTCGGCGCCCGGCACGCAGCCGGGGCGGGGCCCCGCGGTGTCACCGGGGCGGTGAGCTGAGTGCTTCCGGTCGAATGCCGGCGCTGCGGTAACGCGGTGCTCGTGGAGAAATACAGCGAGGCGCACACGAGCGTGCAGTGGCTGGGCGACGCCGAGCAGACCTGCCCGGAGTTCGCACGGCGTGCGCAGGAGGGAGAGCACTCGATGTTCGTCCCCACCTGCGGCGCGCTGCGCGGATCGATCGACGACGCGGTGGAGGACGGGCGGGTGGGGCTCTCCCTGCGCAGCTACCCGACTCCCGGCCGCCTGGACTAGAGAGGACAACCGATGTCACGGATGGCAGGCAAGGTCGCCTTCATCACCGGTGCCGGGAACGGCATGGGACGCAGTCACGCGGTCCGGCTCGCGGAGGAGGGCGCCGATGTCGTCGTCGTCGATCTGCCGTCGGCCGAAGCGGATCTCGCCGAAACCGGAAGGCTGGTCGGCGAACTCGGACGGCGGGCGGTCGTCGCCCATGCCGATGTGCGTGACCCGTCGGCGTTGCGGGCAGCCGTCGACGCCGGAGTCGCGGAACTGGGACCCCTCGACGTCGTCGTCGCGAACGCGGGTGTCTGTGACAACCCCGGCCCGGCGTGGACGATCGACGACGCGGTCTGGCACCGATCGCTCGACGTCAACCTCACCGGTGTGTGGAACACGGCGAAGGCCGCGGTCCCGGCGATGCGGGACGGCGGCGGTTCCGTCGTGATCGTCAGTTCGACCGCCGGTATCAAGGCGGTGGCCGGGGCCGCCCACTATTCGGCGTCCAAGACCGCCGTGGTCGGGTTGGCCCGGACCCTCGCCAACGAACTCGGACCGCAGTTCATCCGGGTGAACGTGCTGCACCCCGGCGCCGTCGGTACCCGTATGACCCTGAACCCGGAGACGATGGCACGGCTGCGGCCGGACCTCGAGAATCCGACCCGGGACGACGTCGTCCCCGTCCTCGCGGCGAACCACATGCTGCCCGTCCCGTGGCTGGACTCGCGGGACGTCAGCAATGCGCTGCTGTTCCTGGCCTCGGACGAATCGCGATACATCACCGGCACACAACTCGTGGTCGACGCCGGACTGACCCAGAAGGTGTAGAGATGACAGGTCGAGTGAACGGAAGAGTCGTCCTGGTCACCGGTGCCGCACGCGGGATCGGCCGGGCGCAGGCGTTGCGGTTCGCACAGGAGGGCGCGGACGTCGTGGCCGTCGACCTGTGTGGCCCGGTCGGCACGGTGGTGACGCCACCGGCGAGTCCGGAGGATCTCGAGGAGACCACGAAACTGGTCCGGGACACCGGCCGCCGGATCGTGACTGCGCAGGTGGACGTGCGTGACGGCGCGGTGCTCGCCGAGGCGGTCACCGCGGCGGCCGGCGAGCTGGGCGGGCTGGACTTCGTGTGTGCCACGGCAGGCATCACGTCCTCGGGTGCCTCGCTGGACCTCGACGCCGAGACGTGGCAGACGATGCTCGACGTCAATCTGACGGGGGTGTGGCAGACGTGCAAGGCGGCGGCGCCGCACCTGATCGAGCGGGGCGGCGGGGCGATGATCCTGACGAGTTCCATCGCGGGGCTGCGCGGGCTCGTCGGCGTCGCCCACTACACCGCGGCCAAGCACGGGGTGGTGGGTCTGATGCGGTCGCTGGCCAAGGAGCTCGCGCCGCACCGGGTGCGGGTGAACAGCGTGCATCCCACGAACGTGGACACGGACATGATCCAGAACGACATGGTGCGGCGGGCGTTCCGGCCCGACCTCGAGCACCCCACCCGCGAAGAGTTCGCGGCGGCGGCCGTGACGATGAACATGCTGTCGATTCCGTGGATCGAGCCGGTCGACGTGGCCAACGCCGCGCTGTTCCTGGCCTCGGACGAGGCGCGGTACATCACGTCCGTCGCCCTGCCGGTCGACGCGGGCAGCGTCAGCCGATGACCGCCGCGGGCAGCACCGGCCGGTAATCCCCGAGTCCGCCCCCACACCTGACGATCCGTGGTAGAACAGGTGTCAGTTTTGGGGGCGGACGAAGGGTGAATTCCGTGGATCTCGAGGCCGTCGCCGCGATCAGCAGGCTCAAGTACGCGTATCTGCGGGCCCTGGACACGAAACGCTGGGACGAGTTCGCCGACACGCTCCTTCCCGACGCAACGGCGAACTATGGTGAGCATCTCGCGTTCGAGTCGCGCGACGCGCTCGTCGAATTCATGAAGTCGAATCTGGGGCCGCAGACCATCACCGAACACCACTGCGGTCACCCGGAGATCGACGTCGACGGCGACACGGCGACCGGACGCTGGTATCTGTCGGACACCGTGCTGATCCCGGAACACGACATGGTGCTGCGCGGGGCGGCGTTCTACTCCGACCGCTACGTCCGCGGACCCGACGGCCGATGGCGGATCGCCCACACCGGATACGAGCGGACCTACGAGGCGGTGATGTCGCTGGCCGACATTCCCAGCTTCCGGCTGACGTCCAACCGGTGGGCAGCCGACACGGAACCCGGCAAAGGAGACTCGTGATGGGGACACTGGCCGGCAAGGTCGCACTGATCACCGGCGCCGGTCAGGGCGTCGGCGCCGGCATGGCGTTCGCGCTGGCCAAGGAGGGTGCCCGAATCGCGGTGGTCGGGCGAACGGAGTCGAAACTCGTCGACACGTGCGCCGCCATCGCCGACTTCGGCGGCGTCGCCGAGCCGATCGTCTGCGACGTCAGCAAACGCGATCAGCTCGGCCCGATGGTCGACCGCGTCGTGGATGCGTTCGGTGGCATCGACATCCTCGTCAACAACGCCAACGCGAGCGCACTCGGACCGCTCCTCGACATCACTCCGAAACTTCTCGACCGCGCCATGGCCGTCGGCCCAGTGGCCACCCTGTTCCTCATGCAGCTGTGCTACCCGCACCTCAAGGCGCGTGGCGGCGGCTCGATCATCAACCTCGTCACCTCCTCGGCGGTGCGGTGGGACACCAGCGGCTACGGGCTCTACGCGGCCACCAAGGAGGCGATGCGCTCGCTCACCCGGACCGCGGCCAGCGAATGGGGACCCGACGGAATCCGCGTCAACGCGATTGCGCCGCACGCACTGTCCCCGGGCCTGAAATGGTGGACGGAGAACAATCCCGAGGAGGCCGCCGAGTTCGTGAAGTCGATCCCGCTCGGCCGGATCGGTGATTGCGAGCAGGACATCGGACGTGCCGTCGTCTTCCTCGTCGGCCCCGACGCCGGGTACCTGTCCGGTGCCACCATCCCGCTCGACGGCGGCCAGGCGCGCTGGAGCTGATCGCCGCCGATTGCCCCGAGCTTGCTCATTTCCCTCCCATCCGGTAGGAATTGCGTCGTGCATACGACTCACCTGGTGCGACGCCTCACCGTCGACCTGTGCCGTACGTGCGCCAACATCTGTTGTTGCTGATGGTCCGGCGCGCGTACCGCGTGCTGTCCACTCCTCGGTAGCCTCCGGCATCCGGTCATTCCTCACGCATTCTCCGCGTTCGCAGGTCCGGGCCGGTACGCCCGTCTCCAGGCACCATCACCTTCGCGGAAAGACATCATGAGCACTGCATTCGAAACCAGAACACCGTCGCTGACGCTCGACAAGTTCGGCCCCCACTTCGGTGCCGAGATCATCGGCCTGGACGTCGCGTCCGCCACCGACGACGAGGTGGCCGCGATCCGCTCGGCCTTGACCGAACACAAGGTGCTGGTCCTGCGCGGTCAGTCACTCGGCGACGCGAGCCACATCGAGTTCGGTCGCCGTCTCGGCCGGCTCACCGCGGGGCACCCCGTCCACGACAGCGGCGACGTCGCGCAGGAGGTGTACGCGCTCGACAGCCAGGACAACGGTTTCGCCGACGTGTGGCACACGGACGTGACGTTCATGAAGCGACCGCCACTGGGGTCGATCCTCCGTCCCGTCGTCCTCCCGCCGCACGGCGGCGACACCAACTGGGCCGACAGCCAACTCGCGTACGAGTCGCTGTCGCTGCCGGTCCGGCAGATGATCGATCAGCTGACCGCGGTGCACGACGGCAACCGCGAATTCGGGTACTACCTCGCGCAGAAGCGTGGCGGCAAGGGAAACGTCTGGGACGGTGAGGAAGTCACCGCGCTCGTGCCCGTCGAGCATCCCGTCGTGCGGGTGCACCCGGAGACGGGACGCAAGGGCATCTTCGTGAACCCGGGCTTCACGTCCCACATCGCCGGAGTGTCCGAGGCGGAGAGCCGGGGAATCCTCGACTTCCTCTACGCACACCTGACCAAACCCGAGCACACCGTGCGGCACCGCTGGCGCCTCGGCGACCTCGTCCTGTGGGACAACCGCAGCACCGCGCACTACGCCAACCGCGACTACGGCACCCAGCACCGCGTCATGCACCGCATCACACTGGAAGGTGACGTGCCCGTCGGCCCGCAGTAGAGCAACCTGCGCATTCGCCGGGCGGGCAGCGTCCGCAGCGACTACCGTCACGATCCGTGACCCCGGCATCGGACATCTCACGACGCAAGTTCCTCGCCTCCGCCGCTGCGGCCGGTGGCGCCGCCTTCCTCAGTTCGTGGGCGGGCCCGGTGATCGACCGCGCCTACGCGCAGGACCCGGGCGGTAGCGGGTCGTTGAACGACATCGAGCACTTCGTCTACCTCATGCAGGAGAACCGCTCGTTCGACCACTACTACGGCACGCTGTCGGGGGTGCGCGGCTTCGACGACCCGTCACCGGCGTGGCAGCAGTACGGCTGGACGCCGGGTGCCGGTCCGACCCCGACCGGGTTTCTCAACCCGTTCCGGCTCGACACCACGCAGGGCACGCACCTCGACGGCGAATGCATCAACGACCCCACCCATTCGTGGGGTCCGCAGCACGACGCGTGGAACGGCGGCGCGATGGACCGGTGGATGCCGGTGCACATCGCGCACGAGGGGCCGCTGAACGGTCCCGCGACGATGGGCTACTACACGCGCGCCGACATCCCGGTGCACTACGACCTCGCCGACGCCTTCACCATCTGCGACCACTACTTCTGCTCGGTACTCGGACCGACGGACCCGAACCGGCTGTACTGGATGACGGGCACGATCGACCCGGACGGGCTGGCCGGCGGGCCGCTGGTCGAGACGCCGACGGTGATCCCCAAGTTCGCCTACTCCTGGCGCACCTATCCGGAGAACCTGCAGGAGGCCGGCGTCAGCTGGAAGGTGTACGCCAACAAGGACCTCGGCCCCGTGTCGAGTGTCGCGCTCGACGGGATGCTCGGCTGCTTCACGCAGTACAGCGACCCGAATTCGGAACTCGCTCGCCGCGGTCTCGATCCGACGTACCCGAACGACTTCCGGGCCGACGTCGCGAACGGCACGCTGCCCGCGGTGTCCTGGATCGTGCCCAACGTCTTCACGTGCGAGCATCCGGCGCTGCCCCCGGCCGCCGGCGCGGTTGGGATCGTCGAGGTACTCGACATCCTCACGTCGAACCCGGCGATCTGGGAGAAGACGGCGCTGATCATCAGTTACGACGAGAACGGCGGCTTCTTCGACCACGTCACCCCGCCCACACCGCCGCCGGGAACCCCGGGTGAATATCTGACGGTTCCGCTGAACACGGTGTCGGAGAGCGAGAACAATCCGGGTCCGATCGGTCTCGGTTTCCGGGTGCCGTCGCTGATCGTCTCGCCGTACAGTCGCGGCGGCCTCGTCGCGTCCGACACGTTCGACCACACGTCGCAGCTCCGGTTGCTGGAGAAGCGCTTCGGCGTGCCCGTCCCCAATCTCACCGAGTGGCGCCGCGGCGCCGTCGGCGACATGACGTCGGCGTTCGACTTCTCGTCGGCGCCGAACGCCGGCGTTCCCGCGATGACCGACCCCGGGCCACGCCTGCAGGCGGCGATCGCGCAGTGCGGGCCGAACGTGGCCGCGGGGACGCTCAACGCCGGTGCACCCTACCCCGTGCCGCCGAATTCGATGCCCGTGCAGGAACAGTCACCGCTGCGGCGTCGCCCCAGCGGGCTGATCATGTAGCGGCCTCTCCTCAGAGGCGCACCGCCCGGCCCGCGTCGATCGACTGCAGGACGGCCAGTGCGGCGGTCACCGAACGCAGTCCGTCGTGTCCGGTCGCCACCGGTTCACCGTCCCCGCGGACGGCGTCGACGAACGCCCGGATCCCTGGTGCGTACAGGTTGTCGACGGTTTCGAGCGGGACGGTCGTGTCCTGGCCGTCCGCGACGATCCGCAGCGTTCCGGTGGGATCGGGGCGCATGCAATCGCCTGCGACGAGAGTGCCGGACGTTCCGTGGATCTCGAATCCGGTGACGGCGCGCGGGACCGTGTACGCGTCGTGGAGCGAGAACAGGGTGGACGTGCCGAGCACGCCGCTGGTCATCACGGCGTCCGCCGGACCCTCGCTGAGTCCCTGGCGGACGCCGACCGCCGTCACCGTGGTGGGTTCCATTCCGGTGACGAAGCGGAGCGTGTCGATGTCGTGCACCGCGAGGTCGAGGACGACCCCGCCGCCGACGCCGTCGAGGCGCCACCCACGCAGGGCCTGGCGCAGCAGAATGGCGTTGCTGACGCGCACCGACAGGAGGTCGCCGATCGCACCCTCCGCCAGCAACTTTCGCGCCGCGCGGTGAACGGGATGGGTGCGGAGATGATGGTTCGTCGCGAAGACCACCCCCGCGGCCGCGGCCGCGTCGACCATCTTCTGCGCCTGAGTGACGTCGAAGGAGAGCGGCTTCTCGCACAGCACGTGCAGACCGGCGTCGATCGCGGCCATGGCGTGGTCGAAGTGCGTGTCGTTGGTCGAGGAGATGTAGGCGGCCTGGACGTCCCCGCCGACCGCGTCGCGCAGGTCACCGGTGGCGGACTCGATGTCATTGGCCTGCCGGTAGTCCTCCGCGCGCGCCGCGTCGCCGCTGAGCACGACTGCCGCGGTCTGCCCGCACTCGCGCAACGCGGGGAGCACGCGTGTGGCGGCGATGTTGCTCGCGCCCAGAATCGCCCACCTCATGAGCTTCGGTCCTTCCTCGGGCCGGTGGGTCCGGCCTTTCCTCGGCGGGACTGTACGCCGAGTTCCGAGAGCGCACTACTGTTCGGTATGCGAACAGCCCGGCCGATTCGAGCTCAGGGGCGGAGGGCGTCGACCGCTTCGCCGGAGGTCGAGGGATCCGGCGTCTCGTCGGTGGTCCCGCGCGTGCGCTGGCGGTAGATCCCGATTCCGACCACGACCACGGCGAGTCCCATCGAGACGTACATCTGGCTCCTGGTCTCGGGCAGCACGAGCATGCCGACGCAGAGCGCGATGATGGCGGCGATGGTGCACCACGTCAGGTACGGGAACAGCCACATCTTCAGCGACAGATCCTTGCCCTCCGCCTCGAGGCTGCGCCGCATGCGCAGCTGCGACACCGAGATCGCCAGCCACACGAACAGGGCGATCGCGCCCGAGGAGTTGACGAGGAACAGGAACACGGTGTCCGGGTACAGGTAGTTGAGGCCCACGGTCAGGAATCCCACGACCGTTGAGACGAGGACGGCCTGGCGGGGAACGCCCGACGATCCGATCTTCGACAACGAGGCCGGCGCGTCGCCGCGGCGGGAGAGCGAGAAGATCATGCGGCTCGCCGTGTACAGGCCGGAGTTCAGGCAGGACAGCACGGACGTGAGCACGACGACGTCCATGATGTTGCCCGCCGCCGGGATGCCGAACGAGTCCATGACGGCGACGTACGGGCTCAGCGCGACGGAGGCGTCGTCCCACGGGAGCAGCGTCACGACGACGGCGATGGAGCCGATGTAGAAGATGAGGATGCGCCACACGACGGAACGCACGGCGTTGCGCACTGCCGCCACGGGGTTGGCGGATTCACCGGCGGCGATGGTGGCGATCTCGGCGCCGAAGAACGAGAACACGACCACGAGGACCGCCGCGAACACGGCACCTGCCCCGTTGGGGAAGAACCCGCCGTGGCCGGTGAGGTTGGTGAGTCCGGGGGCTTCGACGCCGGGCAGGGCTCCGCAGATTGCGAGGACGCCGAGTACCAGGAAGATGACGATGGCCGCGACCTTGATCGACGCGAACCAGAACTCGAACTCGCCGAACGACTTCACGGACGCGATGTTCGTCAGCGTGAGCAACACCATCAGGATCAGTGCCCAACTCCACTGCGGGACGTCGGGGATCCAGCGGTTCATGATGACGGCACCGGCCGTCGCCTCGATGCCGAGGACGATGATCCAGAACCACGCGTAGAGCCAGCCGATGCTGAAGCCGGCCCAGCGGCCGATCGCGCGGTCGGCGTACGCCGAGAACGATCCTGTCTCGGGGTTGGCGGTCGACATTTCGCCGAGCATGCGCATCACGAGGATGACGACGATGCCCGCGAGCGCGTAGGCCACGAGTACGCCGGGGCCCGTCTCGCGGATCGCGACCCCGGAGCCCACGAAGAGGCCTGCGCCGATCACCCCCGCGATAGCGATCATCGAGAGGTGCCGCTTCTTCAGTGTGTGCTGAAGCTGCGGATCGGTGGTTCCTGACATGGAGAAATCCCTTCGGCGCTACTCCGGGTGTGATGTGCGTCGCTGATTCGGAAAAGTGTGTACGAGTGGTGGGGGCTCTGGAACCGCCGATTCGGTGAATTTCGGGCCGGTGAGATAGACGAAACGGCAGTACCACGTATCTGCGTCTTCTTGACAACGCGGAAACGCTATGGCTACCGTCACATTATTCGACCAGCGGACATGCGTTCGGTATGCGAACGGAGTTTGTCCGGCACAAACGTAGACGGGACATCGGAATGAGCGATCACGCCTTCACCCCGGCAGCCGAGAAGCAGGCGCGAAGAGCAGCGCTGAGCAGTTTCGTCGGCGCGGTCATCGACTGGTACGACTTCCTGCTCTACGGGTTGGTCGCGGCACTGGTCTTCAACTCGGAGTTCTTCCCGAACGTCAGCCCGGCGATCGGGACGCTCGCCGCGTTCGCGACGTTCGGCGTCGGATTCCTGTTCCGGCCGCTCGGCGGCGTCGTGTTCGGCCACTACGGCGACCGCATCGGACGCAAGCGGATGCTGATCCTCACCGTGCTGATCATGGGCACGAGCACCGCCCTGATCGGACTGCTGCCGTCGTTCGGGTCGATCGGCTGGTGGGCACCGGTCCTGCTCGTCACCCTGCGCGCCATCCAGGGCTTCGCCGTCGGCGGCGAGTGGGGCGGGGCCGCGTTGATGGCCGTCGAGAGCGCGCCGCCGAAGAAGAAGGCGTTCTACAGCAGCGGAGTGCAGGTCGGCTACTCGGTGGGGCTCATCCTCGCCACCGGATTCGTCATGCTCATGAGCAACCTGACCACCGAGGACGCGTTCAGCCAGTGGGGGTGGCGGGTTCCGTTCGTCGCCAGCGTCGTCTTGGTCGGTATCGGTCTGTGGATCCGCGCCGGCGTGCAGGAGAGCCCCGAATTCGTCGAGAAGGTGGAGAAGGTCGAGGAGGAGCAGACCGCGCAGGACAAGAAGCGGATTCCGCTCGTCGAGGCATTGCGCAACCACCCAAAGGCATTCCTCCAGATCATCGGTCTGCGTTTCGCCGAACTGTTCTCGATGTACATCGTGACCACGTTCGCGTTGAGCTACTCCACCCAGGAACTGGGGATGGAGCGCAACTTCATGCTCAACGTCGGCCTGCTCGTCGGTGCCGTGGGTATCGGCACCATCCCGCTGTTCGCGTGGCTGTCCGACAAGCACGGCCGGCGACGCGTCTACATCCTCGGCGCCCTGATCGGCGCGGTGTGCGCGTTCCCGTTCTTCATCTTCCTCGAGAACGGGTCGATGATCGGCACCGTCATCCTCGCCGTGCTCCTCGTCAACATCTCGCACGACATGGTCGTCAGCGTGCAGCAGCCGCTGTTCACCGAGATGTTCGGGGCCGAGTACCGGTACAGCGGCGCGGGCGTCGGCTACCAGGTGGCCAGCGCGATCGGCGGCGGCTTCACCCCGTTCATCGCGGCAGCGCTGGTCACCGCCAGCGGCGGGTCCTGGCACCTCGTGGCCGTGTACCTCGCCGGCGGCTGCATCGTCAGCGCCCTGATCGCGTGGCGACTGCAGCCCGATGCCAGTGCCGACACCTCGGACGCCGCGACACCCGCGAAGCTCGCGAACGCACACTGAACATGGCGGTCAGCCGAGGGACAGGTCGGAACCGATCCGCTCCGCGGTCGCAACGAGTTTCGGCACCACCGACACCTCGACGTCGTCCCGCGTGTACTGCGTGCCCTGCAGCGAGGAGTTGAGGGCGGCGACCACGGCGCCCGTCCTATCCCGGATGGGAACGGCCGCGCCGCGGATGCCGATCTCGAGCTCGTTCTCCGACATCGACCAGCCGTCCGCGGCGACCTTCCGAACCTCGGCGCGCAATTGGTCGACGTCGGAGATCGTGTGGGGTGTGAAGGACTGGAATTCGGTGGCCTTCAGGTAGTCGTCGAGCGCGTCGGCCGAAAGCCCGGCCAGCAGAACCCGTCCCGTGGACGTCGCGTACGCGGGGAACCGCATGCCCACCGTGATCGAGATGCGAATGATCCTCGGCGAGCGGACCCGCGCCACGTACACCACGTCGGGACCGTCGAGGATGGTGACGGAGATGGTCTCGCCCAGTTCCTTCGCGAGAGCCTCGATGTGCGGGTCGGCGACCTGCGGCAGTCGCAGCGCGGCTAGGTACGAGAAGCCGAACCGCAGCACCCGGGGGGTGAGCGAGAAGCTGCGTCCGTCGAGACGCAGAAAACCCTTGTCCACCAGGGTGAGCAGAATGCGGCGCGCCGTGGACCGGGTGATCCCGACAGCCTGCGCCACCTCACTCAGCGTGCGTTCCCGGTGCTGCTCGTCGAAGCATTCGAGAACGGTCAGGCCACGGTCCAGGGACTCGAGGAAATACCGTTCCCCCGACGCCGGCTGCTCGGCCACCTCAGCAGCCACCTGTTTCGCACACGCCGTCATGCTACCGGGCGGCTAGGCGTGCCGGAGCCGGCTGAACGCCGCGTCCAGTGTGGCCAGTCCGCTCGTGTCGATGAGAAAATCGGATTCGAGGCTGTCCCGCAGTTCGTCGACGGTCGCCAGGTCGCGCCGCTCGGACGTCCCGCCGAGGTGGTGCACCGTCAGTCGCGTACCGGCCAGGGCGTAGCGGCGGTCTTCCGTCGCTCGCGCCGCCATCAGTCCGGTCACGAAATGCGATCCGGGCCAGGTCGACAGGTACCAGTTGGGGGCCTCGTAGTCGACGGGGAACTGCCTGGTGAGGTCGAACCGGTAGATGGTCCGCCACTCGTCACCGACGAGTGCCTGCATCGCGTAGTCGCCCGCGACGTCGACCAGCCGGAACGGTTCCAGCGGCGTGTCCTGCATGGTGTCCAGTTCGAGGCGCAGCGTGGTGTTGAGCGTCATGCCGCCGAACCCGACGTCGACGAGCCGCCGCTCGCCGGCGACGTCGACGAGCAACAGCATGTGCGAGCGCGGAGTGACCGCATCGATCGGAGATCCCCACAGAACCCGCGCGGCGAGCGGCGTCACGTCGAATCCGAGCTCGACCAGGACAGCGCGCAGCAGGAGATTCTGCTCGAAGCAGTAACCGCCTCTTCGTGATTCGACCAATTTCTGTTGCAGCGACGGCAGGTCGAGCCGGTTCGGTGTGCCGAGGAACGGGTCGAGGTTCTCGAACGGGATCGACCGGGCGTGATGTGCGGCAAGCTGGTTCAGCGTCGCCGTCGTCGCGGATCGGTCGCCGTCGTACCCGATCCGTTCGAAGTACCGCTCCAGATTCAGATCGCCCGCAGTGGCCACGGAGCACAGTCTAAGCGCGGCGAATGACCGATCAGAGGTCGTCGGGTGTTGCCGCGAGGTAGGCGGCGCTGCTCAGCGCGATGCGAGGATCCTCGCCGATCCACTCGAGGCCGATGCGGTACACCGGCTGTCCAGGGGTGCCACGCAGCGCGGCCAGCGCCTCGGCGACGGAGGCGGCCCCGGCGCGGCGGGCGTCGTCCTCGGTGATTTCGTCCGCGTCGACGGTTGTGATCCCCTGCGCGATCTTCTGCGGAATGATCACCCGCCGTCACCTCCTCATGTGAGTGGCGATGCGTGGTCGAGGACACTTTGCCACTCACCTGGGGGAGGATGGACAGGGTGCGGTCGCGTGACGGGAGGACACCCATGGGACGGCGACTTTTCTCGGCCACGGCGTTGCTGGTGGCCGTTACGTGTGCGGCATGCCAGTCCGAGGGGACTTCCGCGCGGCCGTCGACGACCACCGCGGTCGCCGCACCGGCAGGCAGCGAGCCCACGGTGATCGCCGCCGACCTCGACGTGCCGTGGGGGATCGCGCTCCTGCCGGACGGGACGGCACTGATCGCGGAACGGGACAGCGGCGCGATCCGGCACCTGCAGGCGAACGGCGACACGACCGTGATCGGCGAAGTGCCCGGTGTGGCGGCGCGGGGCGAATCGGGACTGCTGGGCCTGGCCGTCTCACCGGCCTACGCAACGGATCAGATGATTTACACGTACCTGACCACCGACGACGACAATCGGGTGGTCGCCCTGCGGTTCGACGGCCGCAGCCTCGGCGAGCCGGCCCCGATCCTGACGGGCATCCCCGCCGGATCGATCCACGACGGCGGCCGGATCGCATTCGGGCCGGACGGCAACCTGTACGTCGCCACCGGTGAAGCCGGTGACCGGCCACGCGCCCAGGACCCGTCCTCACTCGGCGGCAAGATTCTGCGGATCAACCCCGACGGGTCGATCCCGGCCGACAACCCCACCCCCGGTTCACCGGTCTGGTCGTTCGGGCACCGCAACGTGCAGGGCCTCGCGTGGGACGACGCCGACCGGTTGTGGGCCACCGAATTCGGGGCGAACACCTGGGACGAGGTGAACCTCATCGAACCCGGCGGCAACTACGGATGGCCGGAGGTCGAGGGGCGGTCGGGCGAGGCGGGCTTCGTCGATCCGGTGGTCCAATGGTCCACCGGCGAGGCGTCCCCGTCCGGGCTCGCGTTCCAGGACGGCGCGCTGTGGGTCGCGGCGCTGCGCGGCGAACGACTGTGGCGGATCCCCGTGGCCGGTGACGGCGCGCTCGGCGAACCGCAGTCGCTGTTCGACGGAGAGTACGGGCGACTGCGTACCGTCGTCGCGACACCGGACGGTGCCGTCTGGTTCAGCACCAGCAACCGTGACGGGCGCGGCGATCCGGGGGAGGGCGACGACCGCATCCTCATGCTCCGCCCGTGAGTACTTATCAACCGCGGGCGGTTAACAAGTACTCACGGGTCAGGAGGTCCAGGGGACGATCGGCGGCTTCACCCACATGATCTTCTCGTCGCGGTGCGCCGGGGTGGCGGCGGGATGGTCGGGGTGGCGCTCCGCCCACGCCGTTTTCTGGTCGAGCAACTCGACTACGGTCAGCCACGTCTCCATGGTGCTCGGCGGGTTCGACCCGGCCGCCCGGGCGAGTTTCCGCAGCGTGCCATCGGTGAGGTCGAGGAGTTCCTGACCGCTGATTCCGCGATCCCACACATACCGCGCGAGTCCCATCGCCTTCTCGCGACGTCGCTTCGCAGCGCCTTCGGTGTGCGCGAAGTCGACTTCCTGAGGTTCCATCGTCTTCCCTTCTCGTGCGCGTCACCACGGTAGGTCACCCGTGTCTCGTCCCGGTATCGTGGGAGGACGATTCTCGCAGCAGACGCGAGCGGACGGCGCGAGCAGTAGGGAAGACGGACGATGGGCAGGCAGCGCGGCGGTCGGGCTGCCCGGACAGCCGACGGGGGTCCCGTCGCCGGCGTGTACCCGATCGATACGGGCACGTGCGAACTCGCGGAAGACCACCTCAATCCGCACGGCTGGGTGCTGAAGGTGAATGGGGTCGAGAGTTCCCACATCGACCTGTCGGACCCGACGCACCTCGATTTCGAGTACATGCGGTGGATCGCCGAGCTGGTCGCTTCGCACTGGGGGACGGATCAGCGGGTGCGGGCCCTGCACCTCGGCGGGGGCGCCTGCTCACTTGCCCGGCATCTCGCCGCCCGGTATCCGGACGCCCGGCAGGTGGTGGTCGAACTCGACGGCAAGCTCGCCGAGTTGGTGCGCGAATGGTTCGACCTCCCGCGGGCCCCACTGCTGCGGCTGCGGGTGGGGGAGGCGCGGGCGGTCACGGAGACGCTGACGGAGTCCAGCCGCGACCTGATCGTGCGCGACGTGTTCGCCGGGAACACGACTCCGGCGCCGCTGACGACGACGGAGTTCACCGGGCACGTGCGACGGGTGCTGGCGCCCGGCGGGATCTACGCGGTCAATTGCGGCGACACCCGTGACCTCGTCCTGGCGCGCCGGGAGGCGGCGACCATCGGCAGCGTGTTCCCGCACACCACGATCATCGCCGATCCCGCCATGCTCAAGGGCCGCCGCTACGGCAACATCGTGATCGCGGGCAGCGACGTGCCGATCGGCGACGACCCCGCACTCGTCCGCACACTGCTGGGTGGCGGTGTGCCTGCCCATGTCTGGGACGACCGGCAGGTGCGGACGTTCGCCGGTGCGGCGCGGGCGCTGCGCGACGCGGATTCCGGGAGCTAGACCAGCACCCAGATCAGCGAGGCCATCGCGAAGCCCACTATCGACAGGATGGTTTCGAGCACCGTCCACGTCTTCAGGGTGTCTTTCACCGACATGTTGAAATACCGTGACACGATCCAGAATCCGCCGTCGTTGACGTGGCTGGCGATGATGGATCCGGCCGACACGGCGATCACGATCAGGGCGATCTGCGGGGACGAATAGTTTCCGGCTGCGATCGACGGTTCGATGACGCCTGCGGTGGTGACGATGGCGACGGTCGCCGAGCCCTGGGCGATGCGGAGTGCGCAGCTGATCAGGTACGCGGACAGGATGACCGGGAGACCGAGTGCGTCCATCGAGTCGGCCAGGGCCTGCCCGACTCCGGTGGCCCGCAGCACCGCGCCGAAGAACGCACCGGCACCGACGACCAGCAGGATCATGCCGACCGGTTTCAACGCCGCCGCGGACATCGCACCGATCTCCTGCGCCGTGATTCCGCGCCGGGTCCCGAGCAGGTACAGCGCCAGCAGGACGGCGATTGTCAGCGCGATCGTGGGTGTGCCGAGGAAGATGAGGACGGACAGTAGTGTCGAGCCTTCCTCGAGGACCACGTTGCCGACCGTCGCACCGAGGATCAGCACCATCGGGACGAGGATGATGAACGAGATCAGCCAGAGCGGCGGCGGGTTCTTGTCGGCTTCCTTCTCCTCCGGGATGAACTCGTCGGGGACCTCGATGATCACCCGCTTGCCGATCCAGCTACCCCAGACGACGCCACTGACGAACCAGGCGGGGATACCGCAGGCGAGACCCATGATGATGATCCAGCCCATGTCGACGTGCAGCAGACCGGCCGCGGCGACGGGGCCCGGGTGCGGCGGCAGGAACGCGTGCGTCATGGACAGGCCGGCGAGCATCGGCATCGCGTACATCACCAGCGACTTGCCGCCGCGCTTCGCCGCCACGTACACGAGCGGGGCGAGGATGAAGATGCCGATGTCGAAGAAGACCGGGATGCCGAGGACGAGGCCGGTGACACCCATCGCGAGCGGAGCGCCCTTGGGCCCGAACAACTTCAGGAGCCGTTCGGTCAGGACGTCGGCACCGCCGGAGCGTTCCATCATCGCGCCGAGGACGGTGCCCAGGCCGATGATCGGGGTGATGTGCCCCAGGATGCCGCCGAACCCCTTCTCCAGGATCGAGTCGGCCGCCGACGTCGGTGTGCCGACCAGTTCGACCACCGACACTCCCGCGATGAGCGCGACGCCGACGCCGACGACGATCAGCGCGATGAACGGCTCGAGCTTCAGCTTGATGATGAGGATCAACAGCACGGCGATGGATACCGCTGCGAGAGTGAGTAGTCCGGCTGTGTCGTGCTGCAGCCAGTCGACGAACGACGTCATTGCGTCTCCAGGGGGAGGTGGTGGGGTCGGGCGAGAGTGGGACTAGTTCGAGAGTGCGGCGACGAACGATCGTGCGCGGTCGGTGATGTCGGTCCAGTTGCCTGCCGCGACGCTGGACGGTGGGACGACGCTGGTGCCTGCGCACACGGCCAGTGCGCCGGCGTCGAGGAACTGGCGGGCGTTGGAATCGTTGATTCCACCCGACGGCAGGAGTTCCACGCCGGGATACGGGCCGTGCAGGTCCGACAGGTAGTCGGGGCCGAGTCGCTTGGCGGGGAAGATCTTGACCGCGGCCGAGCCGAGGTCGACGGCCATGGCCACCTCGGTGGGGGTGAACGCGCCGAGGAAGACCGGAATCGACCGTCCTGTCGCGACTTTCGCGACGTCCGGACGGATGCCGGGGGTCACGAGGAACCGGGCGCCGGCGTCGATCGCAGCGGCGGCCTGATCGCCGGTCATCACGGTTCCGACGCCGAGGATGCTGCCTGCGGCGGCTGCGGCGTCGGCGGCGCGACCGAGATGATGGAGCACATCGGGCGTGGTGAACGTGAGTTCGACCGTCCGGATTCCGCCCTCGGCGAGGGCGTGGCACAGGTCCGCGGCGTCGGGGATGGTCTCCGCTCGCACCACCGTCAGTACCCGGTCGGCACGCAAAATGTCGATCTCGGTCATCGAACTGCTCCTCCTTCTTCGCGGCGCAACGATCTTCCGGCGGTCGCGCCGGTCAGGCGGCCGTCCTCGAGGGCGAGGCGGCCACGAACGAATACGTGGGTGATACCGGCCGCCGCCTGGCGCGGCTGCGCGTAGGTCGCGGTGTCGCTGACCGTCTCCGGATCGAAGAGCACGAGGTCGGCGGCGTAGCCGCGGCGGACGAAGCCGCGATCGACCAGTCGCAACCGCGTCGCGGCTCGGCCGCTGAGGTGACCGACGCACTCCTCGAGGGACATCAGACCGAGGTCGCGGCTGTAATGCCCGAGGTAGCGTGCGAACGTTCCCCACCCGCGCGGGTGCGGTTTCGCGCCGACCAGCAGTCCGTCGCTGCCGCCGGTGTGCCGGGGGTGCTGCATGATCGCGCGCACGTTCTCCTCGTGGCCGACGTGTTGCAGGATGCCGCTGCCGAGTTGGTCGCGGATCAGGATGTCGATGCACACGTCGAAGGGGTCGCGGTTCTCGGCGGCGGCGATGTCCGCGACGGTCTTCCCCACGTAGTCGTCGAGTTCCGCGTTCTGCACGCCGCTGATCTCGAGCGTGTGCCACTCGGCGATCACCCCGTGGCAGCCGTCGGAGCCGGTGACCTCGAGATGCTCCCGGATGCGTTCAAGGGTAACCGGATCCCGGAGTCGATCGAGCGTCTGTTCCATGCTGCCCGCCGACGCCCAGCTGGGCAGGATCGCCGACAGCGTGGTGGCGCCGGGAAGGTAGGGGTACGTGTCGAGGCTGATGTCCGCGCCGGCGGATTCGGCCGTGCCGAGCAGGGCCAGCAGTTCCGGGGCGCGGCCCTTGTTGGGTCCGAAGTTCAGCGTGGCGTGGGCGAGATGCAGAGCGCACCCGGCCCGCGACGTCAGGTCGACCATCTCGGCGTAGGCCTCCATGGCGCCGGCGCCGTAGGACCGGTGGTGCGGCGAGAAGTAGCCGCCGTACTGGGCGACGGTCCGGCACAGTGCCAGCAACTCCTCGTTGTCCGCGTACATCCCCGGCGTGTAGGTCAGCCCCGCGGACAACCCGACGGCACCCTCCGCCATCGACTGCGCCACGATCCGCTGCATCTCCTCGATCTGCGACGGTGTCGCCGGCCGGTCGTCCCAGCCGACCACCAGCGCTCGGACGACCCCGTGCGGGACGAGATACGCGACGTTGGTGGCGATACCGCGGTCGAGTCGGTCGAGGTATTCGCCGACGCTCCGCCAGGAGAAGTCGAAATCCGAGGGATCGGTGTTCCACCCCGCGATCTTGCGCCGGACCACCGCGAGCACGTCGTCGGTGACGGGCGCGTAGGACAGCCCGTCCTGCCCGAGTACCTCGGTGGTGACGCCCTGGGTGATCCGCGACGGGTGCTCGGGGTTCAGTAGGATCTGCAGATCCGAGTGGGCGTGCATGTCGATGAAACCGGGCGCGAGCACCAGGCCGTCGGCGTCGATCACCCGATCCGCGCGGGGGCGTCCGGTCTCGGAGTGATCTGCCTCGGGCCGGATTTCGGCGATCCGGTCTCCGTCGACGAGCACGTCGGCGCGGTACCTCGGCGCCTCCGAACCGTCGACGACGGTGGCGGAACGGATCAGAGTGGTCATGATGTGAGTCCTCGGCCGGGGGATCAGAAGAAGGTGCGGATCAGGTCGACGACGACGGGATCGTCGGAGTCGTCGCCGACGACGGGAATCCAGCGCCACTTGTCGAACGCGGTGCACGGGTGGGAGAGACCGAGCCGGACGACGTCCCCGACACGCAGATCGTGTTCGGGCCGTGCGGGATCGAGCCGGAGGAACGCGTGCTGGTCGTTGACGGCGGTCACTTCGGTGCCGTCGAGGGGCCGCGGCGTCGCCCCGAGTTGGCCGGCGACGGCCTGCGCGGTGGGGAGTCCTTCGTCGAACGGGACGTCGCGCTTGCCGGCGTCCAGCAGGGCGAGGCCCGGCTCGGGGCGGGACACCACCCGGGCCCACGTGTGCATCGCCGACGTGAGACGACGCGCCTGCCTGTCTTCGCTGCGGCCGAACGGTGAGATCCCGGTGTAGAAGCCGTCGTCGTGGATGATGTATGCGCCGGCGCGGACCACCACTTTGGTTCTGCCGCCGGCAAGTTCGGCGAGCACCTCGGCGACCACGTCGAAGTAGGCGCTGCCGCCCGCGGTCACGTACACGTTCCGACCCTCGGGGTAGCGACCCTCGGCCTCGAGCCGGCGATGCAGTTCGGCCATCGACTGGAGGTAGGTGCGGACCCGGGTGAGGGATTCCTCGGAGGCGTCGTGTGCGAGGGCGCCCTCGTAACCGGAGACGCCGGCCAACCGCAGTGCGGGGCTCTCGCCGATACGGTCGGCCACCTTCACGGCCTCGGCCACCGAGCGTGCGCCGGTGCGTCCTCCCTCTCCGCCGAGTTCGACGAGCACGGGCAGCGGACGGGCCACCGTGACGTCCGCGAGTGCCGCGGTCATCGCGTCGACCGTCTGCGGGGAGTCGGCCCACATCAGGACTTCGAGTTCCGGGTTCGCGTCCATCTGCTCGGCCAGCCACCGCAGCGCGGTCGGGTCGACGAGCGAGTTCGCGATCTGCACCCGGCGCGCGCCGAATCGCACCGCCACCCGGAGCTGACCGAAGTTCGCGAGCGTGATTCCCCACGCGCCGCTGCGGATCTGCCGGTCCCACAGCACCGGAGACATCGTCGTCTTCCCGTGCGGAGCGAGGTCGACCCCGTGCGCCTCGCACCAGGCCGCCATGGTGTCGAGATTGCCGGCGATGGCCGTCTCGTCGAGGACCATGACGGGTGTGCTGAAGGCGGACAGCCGCGGCTGCGTTCCGAGGAACTCGGTCTTGGTGAGGCCGTTCGCCGCGGAGGGGAGGGCTTTGTCCACGTCGGACAAGCGCAGCTCGTCGAGCTCCGCCAAGGCGCCGGAATCGAGTGTGTCCGGTCCGCTGATCGTCATCGTCGATCCTGTCGTTCGGGTTCTGTGGGGCTGGTCTTCATCGGGGGGGAGGGCTGTGAAGTGCACCGTTGCGCTGTATGCAACGGTGATTGCGTTTTTGAGTCAGTTATGTCTAGCATTGGCCTGGGTCATCGTCAACGGTCCGGTGTGGCATGCATCGCCGGGGCGAGGGCTCTCGAAACGCAACTCCAGTGCCGGTCCGAGCAGTCGTAGAGGTAACAAGTGCAGGAATCGACCCCCACCCCCGAGTCCGGTGTCGCGTGCCTCGGTGAGGCGATGGTCCTGGTGGCCCCGGACTCGACACTCCACCTGGCAGGCGCCGAGGCGAACGTCGCCGCCGGGCTCGCCGCGCTGGGTGTCCCCGCCGCCTGGGTCGGACGCCTCGGTGACGACGAGTTCGGCACCCTCATCCGCACCGAACTGCAGGCGCGGGGTGTCGACGTCCGCGCGATCGAGGTCGATCCCGACCGGCCCACCGGGCACTACTCGAAAGCCACCGCCCTCGACGAGCACGGCGAGCCGCGAACGGACAGCCTGTATTCCCGGGCGGGTTCGGCGGCGTCGGCCATGGATCCCGGCTTCCTCGACGGGCCGGCGGTGGCGGACCTGTTCGGCCGCGCCGCCGTGGTCCACTGCAGCGGAATCACACCGGCCCTGTCCGATTCGTGCCTCGCGCTGATGCGGAGACTGCTCCGCGACCGGCCGGGAATCTCCGGTGTGGTCAGCTTCGACGTCAACTGGCGTGAGCAACTGTGGCCGGACGGCGACCCGCGGATGGTCGTGGAACTGGCGAATCTCGCCGATCTGGTTCTCGTCGGCGCGGACGAGGCCCTGCGCGTTCTCGGCACCGCGGATCCGCACGAGTTGCGGCTCATCCTGCCCGCCCCGGCCACCGTCGTCGTCAAGGACGGAGCGCATCGGGCGCTGGCCGTCGATCGCAGTGGCCGCAGTGTGGCTGTTCCGGCGCTCCGCGTCGACGTCGTCGAACCCGTCGGCGCGGGCGATGCCTTCGCCGCCGGATATCTCAGCGGTGTGGTGCGCGGCGAGGATCAGGCGCGGTGCCTGCGCCGCGGACACATCGGTGCCGCCGCCACCCTGACGGTGGCCGCGGACTCGGCGCCACCGCCGCCCGCCGAACTGCTGGACGAGCTGCTCCGGTGCTCCGAATCGGATTGGGCGGCCACGAGCGTCACCGCCAACGGTTTCTCCCCCCGAGAAAGTGGAGTGAACGGATGAGTCAGAGTGTCTCCCGCGCCCTGCACCTGCTGGTGCAACTCGGCAACGGTCCCGCCAATCTCGACCAGCTGGCCGAATCCACCGGGGTCCACAAGACCACCGTGCTGCGGCTGCTGCGAACGCTGTCCGACGAGCGGTTCACGTTCCGCGACAACAGCAACCAGTACCACCTCGGTTCCCGCATCTTCGAGCTCGCCGCGCAGGCCACCGATCAGCGGGAAGTCCGGCGCATCGCGTCACCGCACCTCGTCGCGTTCAACCGCGAATACGGGCGCACCACACACCTCGCGGCGATGGAGGGCGGTGACGTGGTGTACATCGACAAACTCGAATCGCACGACCAGATCAGGATGTACTCGCGAATCGGACTGCGCGCCAACCTCAATTCCACCGCGGTCGCGAAGGTGATCCTCGCCGACCTGCCGGATTCGGAACTGCGGCCCATCGTCGACTCGATGGACTTCTCGGCCCGCACCGCCAACACGATCACGACGCCCGAACGCTACCTCGACGAGATCCGCATGGTCCGGGAGCAGGGCTGGGCGCACGATCAGGAGGAGAACGAGCCGTCCGTCAACTGCATCGGGGTGCCCATCCGTGGCGCGTCCGGCCGCGTCGTCGCCGCCGTCTCCGTCTCGGTGCCCGACGTCGTGCTCAGTTACGAACGCGTCCTCGACCTGCTCGAACCCCTTCAGGCCGTGGGGGCGCGGATCTCCCGCGACTGCGGATACCGCGCCCAGCCCTGACCGTCCCCCGTCCACCCGAAAAGTAACGACACACAGGAGAATCGATATGTCCGACACCACCGTCATCCGCACCGAAGGCGCCCCCGCCCCCGCGCACACGTTCAGCCAAGGCATCAAGAAGGGCAACATGCTCCAGGTGTCGGGGCAGGGTCCCATGGACCCCGTCACCAACAAGTACATCGCGGAGGGCGACGTGCGCGAGCAGACCCGTCGCACCCTCGAGAACGTCAAGGCGATCCTCGAAGCCGGCGGCGCGAGCGTGGAGGACGTGTTGATGTTCCGCGTCTACCTCACCACCCGGGACGACTTCGCCGCGATGAACGACGTGTACGGAGAGTTCATCGCGGCGAACGTGCCGAGCGGACAGCTGCCGTGCCGGACCACGGTGTTCGTCGACCTCCCGCACGAGGTCATGCTCGTCGAGATCGACGCGCTGGCAGTGACCGGCTAGGTCGCTACGCGGTGACGAGGTGCCGGCAGCTCATCCGCGGCGACATGGGCAGCTCGGTGAAGACGGGCTCGGACGTGTCCGCCGTCGGCACCTCCAGGTAGAGGTGGCTGCCGTCCGCCACGACCCCCTGCGGTTGCAGGCCGATCAGCTTAGCCACCACGTACGTGGCGCTCAGGCTGGTGACGTCGCGGATGATGCCGAGCCGCAGCAACGACCGCGTCTCGGCGATCGCCTCCTGCTCCCCGGCCCGCAGGACCAGCCGCAGCCCGGGCGACAGGGCCTGCGCGGCCACGGACACCGCGATGTTGTCCAGGTCGTCGGAGCCGACGGCGGCCAGCGCCAGGGCGCGGCCCACGCCCAGTCGCTCGAGGAGTTCACGGTCGCCGCCGTGCCCGACGACGGTCGGGATGTTCATCGACCGCACGAGCCGGAGGTTCTTGGCGTGGGGGTCGCGTTCGACGCCCACCACCGCGACACCGAGGGCCTGTAGCTCCCGGCACAGCCGGAGCCCGACCTGGCCGAGGCCCACCACGATGACGTGACCCGAGCGGGGCAGGACGCGGCTGCCCACCAGGCCGACCAGCCGGGGGCCGAGCAGGCGCTCGATGATTCCGGCGGTGAACATGGCCGTGAAGACGACGGTGAACAGCATCGCCACCGAGGCGAACACCGCGTAGGCGGGGCTGCCGTGGGTATCGGTTCCCGGGCCCACGGTGGTCACCACCCGCACCGCCTCGTTGAACGCGTCGAGCGGTGCCACGTGCTGGCCGAGCATCAGCCACAGCCAGTCGGCGAACAGGACCGCCAGGAGTCCCGCGAGCCCACCGAGCAGGATGCGCGTGCCGATGTCGTGCGACCGCAACAGTCCGGTTGCGCCGGTCGCCGCGGTGCGCCACCAGTTCCGCCGGGGCAGGTCGACGTGCGCGCCCTCGGGGTGGCCGTCGATCATGCGGACCGTCAACATGTGCTCGCCCGCGTGCCGGGCCGCGACGAGTTCGGGTTCCAGGCACGGACCGGCGAGCGTCGGTGCGGCCAGGTCTGCCGGTGACGTCACCTCGCACTGCGGGAGCAGCTGTGACAGCTGGTCCGCGACCGTGCGGTCGAAGATCGTCACCACCAACGGGATCGACGCCGAGATGTGCGCCGCGGCCAGCGCGTAGCGCAGCGCGACGACGTCGTCCCGCACCAGTACGGCCATACCGCAAGGTTCGTCCGCCATCGCCAGGCGGAGCTCGTCGTCGTCGGGGGCGACGAGATGGCGTACGTGAAAGTCCCTTTCGCGGAGGGATGCACAGACCCGTCGGGCCACGGTGGTTTCGCCGATGACGAGATATGAGTCGTTCACGTGTGGTCCTTCCGGCTCGGGATCACGAGAGCGTACCCGAGAAGAACCGCAGATCCCACACGAGAATGTGTACCGGTCAGTATCCTGAGATTTCCTGGAACACGTTACCGGCCAATGTTTTTCCGATCCCGGTGCCCTACTCGTCGGTAGGGCCCTGGACCGCGACCAGGGGCAGCCGCGACTCCGCACGGGAACACCGCTTCGGCGTCCGTGGTTGGGTGAGACATGACCCTCGATGCGAATGACGACCGGCGCCCACTTCTCGACCTCGTCGCCGCACACAACCGTGCGGTCCTCGCGACGATCAAACGTGACGGGCGCCCGCAATTGTCCAACGTGATCTATGCCTGGGACCCCGGCACGCAGACCGCGAGAGTGTCGGTGACGGCGGATCGGGCCAAGACCCGGAACGCCGCCCGCGACCCGCGGGTCTCGCTGCACGTCAGCGCGACCGACTTCTGGAGCTACGCGGTCGTGGAGGGAGACGCGGAACTGAGCGCGGTCGCGGCCGATCCGCACGACGCGGCGGCGGACGAGCTCGTCGACGTGTTCCGGCTCGCGTCCGGAAAAGAGCACGACGACTGGGAAGAGTTCCGCCGCGCGATGGTGTCCGAGCACCGGCAGGTACTCCGGGTCCGCGCGACGAAGGTGTACGGCATGGCCCAGTTGCCCTGAGTGTGCGAAACGTAGCTGTGGCAGCCGGTCGGAGCCGGTGGGACGATTGAGTCATGCGCAGGAGACGGTGGCCGGCGGCACCGCCGCCTGCCACGGAGGGAATTGTGGTGCACGGGCCGGTGGAGCTCGTGACGAGCCGCGACCTGAGCCTGAGACTGGCGGAGGTCGTCGCGCACCCGACGGGCATGCTGCTGCGCGTCGAGCTGACGGCGAGAGGCAGATCCGCTGATCTCGCGCGGCACGAGACGCGTCCGCTGGACGATCCCGACGACCCGTCGGCGCGGTGGTCGTATCTCGCGGTGAACGTGCAGGTCGACGACATGGAGGGTGTCGCCGATCCACGCCACCCGCATTCGACGTCGAAGACCGACGCCGCGGACGCGTCTGAATATCACTCCGCGCCGCACTACTGGATCAGCGACTACCCGGAGTCGGGGACGATCACACTGACCGCGGCGTGGAAGGAAATAGGACTTCTGCCGAGAACCCGGACGATCACTCTCGGCCCGAATCCGAGTATGCGACCCGCCCGCTAGTCGTCGCGGGTAGACATACGAAGGTGCCCTTCGGCGCCGTGGGAGCGCCGAAGGGCACCTTCGCCCTGCGAGGGGAACGCAGATCAGGGCAGGGAAACCCAGGTGCCGAAGAACCAGAATCCGTGCGGGCTCGGCGCGGGGGTCTGCTGCTGTGGAGCGTGCTGCTGCTGTGGAGCGTGCTGCTGCTGAGGCTGCGGCGCCTGCTGCTGCTGGGCCGGGGCGGGGTTGTGGCCCACCGGGTCGGCGCTGGCAACGCCGGCTCCGATGCCGAGGGCTGCGAGGGCGATGCCACCGGTTGCGACGGCCTTGGTCACGACGGACTTCATGCGGTTCCTCCTGGAACGTATCGGATGCGGTGTCAGAACTTCCTGACACCGATCAGAGTGCTCCCCGTCCCTGCCGCAACTCTTCGCTCAGCCTGTCAATCGCCTGGGTGTCAGCGAGGCTGCTCCGCCAGTTTGGCGGCGATCACGCCGTTGAGCCGTTGCAGACCGCTCGGAGTGATGCCGTGGATCTGCCCCTCGATACTGCGCACGACATGCGTGTCGCTGAGGACCTTCTCACTCGACTGGATCAGAACCGTTCCGGCGCCGGTGAAGTCGAACTGCCGTTCCTCCCCGGAGTTGATTCCCATCATGTGGGCGCCCGCCGCGAGGAAGTTGCTGATCCACCCCTGGTCGTAATGGTGACTCGGGGACGGGCAGTCGGCCCACCCGACGAGCGCCTCCGGATCGATCCGCAGCGGCGGCTCGGCGAACATCACCGGGCCGTTGGACGACGCCAGGAACTTGCCGGTCCCGATGAGCGTCAGGAATCCCGGCACGATGGACTGGTTCAGGGCCAGACCCGGTTCGAACGCAAGGAGATTCGACGCCCGGATGGTGAGGTTGCCGTCGTCGAGGTCGTACGAGTTGATGTCGTAACCGCGGTCGCCGATGATCAGTTTCCCGAATCCTTCGGCCACCGCATAGTCGCCCATGTACAGCGGTGCGGAGAACTGGTTGGCGACCATGTGCAGTGCGGCGCCGTGCAATCCGTGGGTCAGGGCCTGGAACTGCATCTGACCGTAATAGGCGATCATCGCACCCTTGCGGATGAACCAGGGCGCGGTGAGGTCGATGCAGAATGCGTAGCTGTTGTCGGGAATGTTGTCGCTGGCGCCGAGAGTCGACGGATTGTGGATGGCGGTCACAGTTTCTCCTCCGAAGCCTGAACGTAGACGAGGCCCTGACCCGTGCACTGCAATTGCATTGCTTCCCCGACCCCGCGACCCATGGCCTCACGCCAGCCGACGGCGGATTTCAGTTCCACCTGGACGCTCCCGTACGTGCCGACGAAAGCGTCGGGGTCGACGAACACCGGATTCGGGCCGCCGACAGGGAGTTCGATGAAGCCGCCGTGTGCGAGCAGCACCGCCGACCCGTACCCGGACAACTGCGTGGTGAACATTCCGGTCCCGGAGAGGGCGCCTGCCGCCGCGCCGCGTAGGGCGCCGAGCATGCCGCGTCCGCCGCCACCACCGCCCTGACTCGTCACGGAGATCACCGAACTCTGCAGTCCCGCATTGTGCGCGAGCAGCCGGGACGCCTCGACACACAGCGCGCCACCCTGCGACATGTCGACGACATGCACCTCGAGTCCGGCGTGACCGTAGTGCACCTCGCCCTGCCCCTGCGCGAGCATCGTGCGTTCGTGCTCGCCCTGCATCATGCGTCCGGCCATCCGGGTGAAACCACCCATGCCCGCCATCGACTGGGAACCCGGCACCTGATGCGGCGAGAACTGCACCTGACCCGTGTAGAACAACATCGCACCCGTGCGCGCCACCACACCGCCTGCGGCGCCGACGTCGACCTTGACGACCTTCGAGTTCACTTTCGAGAAGACCATGGGGCTCACCGCTCTGCCGGTTGAATGGAGACGACGCCGTGACCGTCCCACTTGAGGGAGAAGGCCTCACCGTTGCCCTGGCCGACGGCGCTGCGCCACGACACGTCGGTCACGAACGACTGCGTCACCTGCCCGCGCGCCGAGACGAACGCGTCGGGATCGACCACCAGCGGGTACTGCGGCGACACCTCGAGGTGGATGAGTGGCCCGCCCGCCGACAGCAGTGCCACCTGACCCTGGCCGGAGACGGTCGTGGTGAACAGGCCCTGACCGCCGACCCCGCCGCGTAGTCCGGTGAACGTGACGTTGGTGTTCAGGTTGCCGCTCAAGGCGAGCAGCTGCTGCGATTCCACCTGCAGGGTCTCGTTCGCCAGGTCGACGACGGAGACGTACTGACCGCCCACCGCGAGGTACACGACACCGTGGCCGGAGCATTCCATCAGCGACAGGGCCTCACCCGTGGCGCGCCTCTTCATTCCGGCGAGGACCCCGTCACCGCCACCGAAACCTGCCGACTTGAAACTGACATTGCCCTCGTAGGCGATCATCGAACCCTGTATCGCCCGGATGGTGGTTCCGGCGAGCTGCGCCTCCACCACCTTCTTCGACTTGTCGAGCAGCCGCCCCATGGGTGCCCTTTCCAGTGTCGAGCGGCAGTGCCCGTGACCGAGTCACGAGCACTGCCGCTGGATGTGAGTACAGGCAGAACTTAGCCGACGGACACCGGGTCCTGCTCGTCTACGTCGTCTTCCGCTTGGCCCGCCGTCGCGACGGCCTTGCGGTTGCGGACGATGCTGGAGATGAAGGCGGCACCGATCAGGGCGACGCCGACGAGTCCGGTGACGTTCTCGTTGACGTGGTAGCCGATGGACACCAGCAGGATCACGGCCAGTGCGCCGATGGCCCAGTGGGCGCCGTGCTCGAGGTACACGTAGTCCGACAGGGTGCCCTTGCGGACCAGGAACACCGTGATGGACCGGACGAACATCGCGCCGACGAAGCCGAGGCCGAGGGCGATGATGATCGGGTCGGACGTGATCGCGAACGCGCCGATCACACCGTCGAAGGAGAATGACGCGTCGAGGACCTCGAGGTAGAGGAACAGGAAGAACCCGGCCTTACCGGTGGCCTTGGCCAGCTCGGTCGGTCCGCCCTTGGACCCTTCGACCAGTTCTCCGTCTTCGTCTTCCCCCGGAGTGTTGAACAACTCACCGAGACCGTTGACGGCGATGTAGGTGACCATGCCGAGGACGCCCGCGATCATCACCGTGGAGACCGTGTCCGCGGGGGCGATGTACGCGGCGGTGATCAGCAGCAGGGCGCCGGCGATGATGACGGCCAGCTGGTCGAGCTTGCCCGCGCGGGCAAGGGGCTTCTCCAGCCAGGACAGCCAGGTGATCTCCCGCTCTTCCAGGATGAAGCCGAGGAACAGCATCAGCAGGAACATGCCGCCGAACGCCGCGATCTGCGGGTGCGCGTCGGTGAGCAGCGTTTCGTAGCTGGCGCTGCCGTCGGGGAAGTACGCGGCACCGTCGGCAGGCGGGTTGAGAGCCAGGTCGAGGGCGGCGACGGGGCCGAGACCGGACGCGAGCCACACGATGACGAGGGGGAAGACCAGACGCATACCGAACACCGCGATGACGATGCCGACGGTGAGGAAGATCTTCTGCCAGAACTCGCTCATCCGGCGGAGCACGGTGGCGTTGATGACGGCGTTGTCGAAGGACAGTGAGATCTCGAGGATCGACAGGATCACCACGAGGAGGACGGCCTGGGGGCCTCCGTAGAGCGCCGCGATGATGATGGAAATCACCGTCACGGCGAAGGAGAGACCGAATATTCGCAGAACCACGAAGCGTGGCCTTTCTCTAGTGGGCATGCAGGGTGGCTACTGCAGGTGGACGAGCACCGGGGGAGGGTTTCACGTCAGGGCCGTGAAACCCTCCCCCGGCTGGAGAACGTGACGACTGTCAGACGTTGACGCCGTAGTCGCGGGCGATACCGGCCAGCCCGGACGCGTAGCCCTGTCCGATGGCGCGGAACTTCCACTCCGCACCGTTGCGGTACAGCTCGCCGAAAACCATAGCGGTCTCGGTCGACGCGTCCTCGGACAGGTCGTAGCGGGCGAGCTCGTTGCCGTTGGCCTGGTCGACGACGCGAATGTAGGCGTTGCGGACCTGACCGAACGACTGCGAACGGGTCTCCGCATCGTAGATCGAGACGGGGAACAGGATGCTCTCGATGTTCGCGGGGACCGCCGCCAGGTTGACGTTGATCACCTCGTCGTCGCCCTCGCCCGCACCGGTGGTGTTGTCACCGATGTGCTCGATCGAGCCGTCGGGGGAACGCAAGTTGTTGAAGAACACGAAGTGCTGATCCGACACGACCTTCTTGTCGGCGCCCGCACCGATGGCACTGGCGTCGAGGTCGAAGTCGGTGCCGGTGGTCGAGCGGGCATCCCATCCGAGTCCGACAGCCACCGCGGTCAGGTTCGGCGCCTCCTTCGTGAGAGAAACATTGCCGCCCTTGGTCAAGCTGACGCCCATTCAGGGGTCCTTTCGAGAGGAGGTGGGTGGACCCTCGACAACTGTCGAAGTTCCGGGTTCGTCGTGCAACACCACGATAATGAATTTGTCCGACTTGTCCCATCCCGCGAACTGTCCACAGGTTTGTGCACAGGCAATTCCGGACCACTCGGGGTTGTCGGCCCGACCAGTACGATTCAGGACGTGACGAGCGGATGGGCGGGACGCTTCCGAGGAAGAGCCCGGGGCGACGACTCGGCTCGTCGCGCCCACGACACGATGGTCGCAGCGTTTCTCGATATGGACAACCGGCAGAGCATCGCCGCCGCGGCCGTGGACGCCTCGGACCAGCTGACTCCGGAACGCGGAATCCGGCGGGCCTGGGAACCGGTTCGCGACGGGTGCTACCAGGCCGCGACGGCGTACCTGGCGGCGGAAGACCAATTCGAGAACGTGCAGACACCCGCGGCGGCCGCCGCGTACGAGCAGGTGACGCGGCAGTTGGTGGCGGCGACGCAGTCTCTCGACGAGTTCTATCGCACACATCGGGGCCATCTCGAGGAGTCGACCGCGATGCTGGCGGCCGTACCCCAACTCGCCCAGCAGGCGCTTCAGGTCGCCTCCGCGGCGCAGCAGCGGGTGCAGACCGAGGGCGGCGCGTACGCCGGCTACCCGTCGGTGCGCGACCGGGGAGCGGCGCTCGAGGCCGCGGTCGTGGCGCTGCAGGGCGCCCGTGGCGCCAATCCGGTCCGCGAAGCGGCAGCGCGCGTGCGGGAGGAGTCGGCGGCGCTCGAGAAGGCACTGGCCGCGGCCCCGTCCAAGGAACTGGACGCCGCTCACGCCGTGTCGTCGGTGACGACGAGGATCGCCGCGGTGCAGACGCGGGCGGAACGGCTGGCGCCCGCCTACTCCGCCCTGCTGCGCGAGTTCAACGCGGCCAGTTCGGCGGATCTCGTCCACAACGACCGCGAGAGCCGCAGGCACATCGAGCAGGCGCAAACCGATCTGCAGCAGGCGCAGAAGGCTCTGACCGCCGGAAATCCGGAGGGGGCGCTGGATCTGACCGCCGCCGCGCGGACCCATCTGGTCGACGCCGAGGCGAACGTCGACGGTGTCACCGATCGCCTGCTGTTGCTGCGGGAGGTCCGCGAGAACCCACGGGCCAAGGAGAACGAGATCAGATTTCGCCTCCGCGACGCCCAGATGTTGGCTGTCAATCGTGGTCTCGTGCGGGAATGGGGATCGGTCCTCGACGCTCAGCTCGAGCGGATAGACCGAATTGCAGGGACACTGACCGGGAGGCATCCCGACTACTGGGCGTACGTCGCCCAGCTCGATGCCGTGTCGGCGTTCATTGCCGAGGTGGTTCAGAAGATGAGAGGACACACAGGACAGCGATGACATGGGGGGACGATGAGCATTAGCGAAGAAATGATGCCGGCTGCGGTAAAGCACGTTCGGCACTTCCACCACCTCGATCCCGGGACGCACGGCCGGCTGTTCCTGCACGCTCCGCAGGCTCTCGGGCCGGACGAGGATCGCACGGTGCTGGCCGTCGCGCTGGGCGCGACGCTGTACGTGCCTGCGACGAGGTCCGACCTCGCGGACACGATCCTTCGCCGGTCCGGTGACGGGGTCTGCTCGATGGTCCTGGACCTCGAGGACGCGGTGGCCGACGATCAGGTGGAGGCGGCGCTGCTCAACGCCGTCGACGCGCTCGATCGGCTCGCCGTCCACGGTGGTGCGCGGATGCAGTTGTTCGTGCGGGTGCGGGCGGCCGAGGACCTTCGGCGGATCGCCGACCTGCTGACCACCGGCGTCGAGGTGTTGTCCGGATTCGTGATCCCCAAGTTCGGTGGTGCGACGGGACGTGCATTCCTCGACGAGCTGGCCGCGGCGTCGGAGCGGCTCGGCAAGCACCTGTACGCGATGCCGGTGCTCGAATCGCCGGCACTGGTGCACCGGGAGACCCGCGACGACGAACTCGCGAAGATCGGTGAACTGCTCGTCGAACACCGCGAGCGGATCCTCGCCGTGCGCATCGGCGCCACCGACATGTGTGCCACGTTCGGCATCCGCCGCGACCGCGACCTGACGATCTACGACGTGCGGGTGGTCGCGGACGCGATTGCCGGCATCGTCAACTTCCTGGGCCGCGCCGACGACACCGGACACGTCATCACCGGTCCCGTGTGGGAGTACTTCGCCGACCACGAGCGGATGTTCCGGCCGACCCTGCGCGCCACGCCGTTCGAGGAGCACAACGAGGTGCGGTTCCGTCAGCAGCTGGTCAGCCGGGATCTGGACGGTCTGCTGCGGGAAATCGCCCTCGACCGCGCCAACGGCATCCAGGGCAAGACGGTCATCCACCCCACGCACGTCGCGGCCGTGCACGCCCTGTCCGCGGTGACGCACGAGGAGTACCACGATGCGCTCGACATTCTCGGCGCCGAGGGCGTCGGCGGCGTCCAGGCGTCGGGATACCGCAACAAGATGAACGAAATGCGCCCGCACCGCAGCTGGGCCGAGAAGACACTCGTCCGGGCGAAGGTGTTCGGCGTGACAAACGAGGGAATCACGTTCGTGGATCTACTGACCGCTCTGGCCGTCCGATGAGCTCACCCACTGCCGTGCGCGCGGTGCCCTGGGCCACGGAACACCTGGGGTTGACGCTCGCCCACGTGGGTTCGGGCACGGGGCTGACCATCCCCGAACTCGTCGAGCCCGGCCTGCGGCGCAACCCGCGTCGTGCCCACCTGCTCGTCTCGACGGTCCTCGGCAAGCACGTGCCCACCGACCCGGGTGCCGTGATCGGCGCGGGCGACCGTCTCGGCGATCTGGTCGCCGACGTTCTCGGACCGGATGCAGATCCCGTGGTGCTCGGATTCGCGGAGACCGCAACAGGTCTGGGGCATTGTGTCGCGGCCCGGCTGCGCGCTCGGTGTTACCTGCACTCCACGCGCCGGGACGTCCCCGAGATCGGGACGTCCGCCGGGTTCGAGGAGGGGCACTCGCACGCGACCAGCCACCAGCTGCAGCCGACGTCCGTCGAGTTGTTCACGGGCGATCGCCCTCTCGTCCTCGTGGACGACGAGATTTCCACCGGCGCCACCGCGGTCGACGCGATCCGCGCGTTGCACCGGCAGAACCCGCGCAGCCGTTACGTCGTGGCGTCGCTCGTCGACATGCGCGAGCAGGGCCACCGGGACGCTGTCGACGCCGCCGCCGCCGAACTGGGGGTGCAGATCGACAGCGTGAGTCTGGCGGTGGGGCGCACCGAGCTTCCCGACGGCCTGATCGACTCGGTCGGTGCCCTTCCGGAACCGGTGCTCAACCCCGTCGGTGAGCGGACCGGGGCCGTCGAGCGCGCCGACATACCGTGGCCCGCAGCGGTTCCGGAAGGTGGCCGGCACGGGTTCCTGCGGGAAGACACCGAAGAGTTCGATGCGGCCGTCGCGTCGGCGGCCGCGGTGCTCCGGGACCGGCTCGATCCGCAGCGCCCGGTGATCGTCGTCGGACACGAAGAGCTGATGTACCTGCCTCTGCGAATTGCGGACGCGCTCGCCACGTCCGGTGTCCGGGTTCGTTTCCAGACGACCACGCGGTCACCCGCCTACGTGCTCGACCAGCCGGGATATCCGCTGCGCCGAGGATTCCGTTTCACAGCGCCCGAGAACGGTGAAGCGCAGCCGCGTTTCGTCTACAACGCCGAGTGGCCGGACGAGGACGCCGTCGTGGTCGCGGTGATCGACGCCGCGGCCGACACCGACCGGCTCACGGCGGCCGGCGGATTCCTCGACGTGCTCACCGCGTCGGGGACGGATGTGCTCCTGGCCGTCGTGTCCGGCGCCGACCCGCGGTCGCTGCGCGCCGCACGTGCGGGAGCGTCGACGTGACGGCGCCGCTGACCGGCCCGGCGTTCGGTTCGTACTCCGCCGACGAGGTGGGCTGGCTGCTCAAAGACCTGTCGCACGTCGACCTCGAAGCCGATGTCGCCGAGCGGGAGCGCCGAATCCAGTCGGGTGAGTCCCACTACGCAGAGACGCTGCCCATCGAGTACCAGCCCGACGCGGAGTACCGCGAGCTGTTCGAGAAGGTGCTGCAGGACAGCTCCATCCGGCTGGCGCGCGCCGTGGGGACGGTCACCGACCTCGTGCTGGCCGAGCGGGGCCGCGACGTCACCCTCGTGTCACTGGCGCGGGCGGGAACCCCGGTGGGTGTGCTCATGCGCCGCTGGGCGCGGGACGTCCACGGGTTGACGCTGCCGCACTACGCCGTCTCCATCGTCCGCGACCGGGGGATCGACGCCGTCGCGCTCGACTACCTTGCGCGTCATCACGACTCGAAGAACGTGGTGTTCGTCGACGGCTGGACGGGCAAGGGTGCCATCGCCCGCGAGTTGTCGCAGGCACTCGCCGAGTACCGCGAAGCCGGTGGCGCCGAATTCGACGACGACCTCGCCGTCCTCGCCGATCCCGGGCACTGCGTCCGCACGTTCGGCACCCGCGACGACTTCCTGATCGCCTCCGCGTGCCTGAACTCGACCGTGTCGGGCCTGGTGTCGCGGACCGTCCTCAACGACACACTGATCGGACCCGGCGACTTCCACGGCGCCAAGTTCTACGCGCACCTGGCGGGCGAGGACGTGTCCAATCATCTCCTCGATTCCGTCGGCGCGTCTTTCGGGGACGTACGCGAGCACGTTCCCGGCGACGTCGAGGACCTGCTGCGGTCGGACCGCACCCCCACCTGGGACGGCTGGAAGTCCGTCGAGGCGGTCCGGGAGCAGTACGGGATCTCGAGTGTGAACTTCGTGAAGCCGGGCGTCGGCGAGACCACCCGGGTGCTGCTGCGCCGGGTGCCGTGGCGGGTGCTCGTCCGCGATCTCGACGCCCCGGAGCACGCACACATCCGGCTACTCGCCGCCGCGCGGGCGGTCCCCGTCGAAGAGGTCCCCGGCCTGGCCTATTCGTGTATGGGCCTGATCAAGGATGTGACATGACCGCGCTGATCGCGACCGACCTCGACCGCACCATGATCTACTCGCGCGGGGCCATGGAACTCGCCGTCACCGAGAGTGACGTGGCCGAGCGGCCCGGCGACGAGGACCTCCTCTGCGTCGAGGTGTACGACGGCAAGCCGCTGTCCTACGTCACGTCGGCCGCCGAGGCCATGCTGCGGAAGCTCACCGCGTCCGCCGTGGTCGTGCCTACCACCACGCGCACCGTCGCCCAGTTCCAGCGCATCGACCTGCCGGGGGCGCCGTGGCGGTACGCGATCACGACCAACGGCGGCAACATCCTCGTCGACGGGGTGCCCGATGCGGGCTGGCGGTCGGGTGTCGACATCGCGATGGCCGACGGTGGAGCCTCGCTGGTGGAGGTCGGCGCCGAGCTGAGCCGACGCATCGACGACAGCTGGGTGCGTTCGTCCCGGGTGGCCGACGAGTTGTTCTCCTACCTGGTCGTGGACCTCGACGCGATGCCGGCCGGCTTCGTCGAGGAGTGGAACGACTGGTGCGTCGACCGGGGATGGGGGGCCTCCCGGCAGGGCCGCAAGATCTACACGATGCCCGACGCGGTGTGCAAGAGCCGCGCGGTCGCGGAGGTCCGTACGAGGCTCGTCGACGACGGAGTGCTCGCGCCGGAAGCGCCCGTGCTGGCGGCCGGGGACGGGGCCCTCGACGCGACCATGCTCAGTGCCGCCGACGCCGCCATCCGCCCCCGGCACGGCGAACTCGAAACCCTCGACTGGCAGCACCCGACCCTGTCGGTCACCGGAAGCAGCGGTATCGCCGCTGGTGAGGAGATCCTGCGCTGGTTCGCGGACCGTGTCGCGCGGGGTGCGGGGACGACGGCCGTCGGCTCTCTTTTGTAGGTTGTAGGCAAACAGACCAAACGGGACAAACCCGACGCTCCCACAGTGAAGGAACCACCGCAGTGTCCACTCCGCTAGCCAAGGGTCAGAACGGCCCGCTGAGCGTCGACGACGTCATCGTCTCCCTCGAACTGACGGCCGCCGCCGACCTGTCCGCGCTGCTCGTCACGGACTCGGGGAAGGTCCGTTCGGACGCCGACTTCGTCTTCTTCAACCAGCCGACCGGTCCCGGGGTGCAACTCGTGCCAGGAGCCACCGGGCAGGCGGCCTCGCTGAAGGTGTCGCTCGGCGCGGTGCCTGCCGACATCGCGCAGGTGCGCGCGGTCATCACGCTCGACGACGCCACCAGTAGCTTCGGCCGCTCCGCGCCGCCGACCGCCCGGGTCGCCGACGGCGCCGGAAACTCGCTGTACGAGTACAAGATCGAGGGGCTGAACTCCGAGTCGATCGTCATCGCGCTCGAGCTGTACCGACGCCAGGGCGCCTGGAAGGTGCGGGCCGTCGGGCAGGGCTATGCCGGCGGGTTCGCCGCACTGGTCACCGATCACGGCGTGTCCGTCGACGACGCCCCCGCACCCGCCGTCGCTCCCGTCCAGCAGCCGCCGGCGCCCGCACCGGCACCGCAGGCCGCCTACCCGCCGCCCGCCGCACCGGTTGCGCCCCCGGCTCCCGCTGCACCCCCCGCACCCGCCGCCCCGTCCGCTCCGGCCGAGGTCAGTCTCACCAAGGCACGACCGGTCAGTCTCTCCAAGGGACAGAAGGTCACGCTCCGCAAGGACGGTGGTGTCGCACTGACGTACATCCAGATGGGACTCGGCTGGGACCCGATCGAGAAGCGCGGCATGTTCGGGAACCGTTCCGCCAACGTCGACCTCGACGCGTCGGCGGTCCTGTTCGCGGACAACAACATGGTCGACGTCGCCTACTACGGTCAGCTGACGTCGAAGGACGGGTCGATCCGGCATCAGGGCGACAACCTCACCGGTGAGGGCGCCGGCGACGACGAGGTGATCCTCGTGGATCTCACTCGCATTCCGCCGCACATCTCGACCATCGTGTTCATCGTGACGTCGTACCGCGGGCACACGTTCGAGCAGGTGAAGAACGCCTTCTGCCGCCTCGTGGACACCACGTCGTCGGCCGAACTCGCCCGGTTCACGCTGCAGGGCGGGATGCCGTTCACCGGAATGGTGATGGCCAAGGTGTACCGAGTGGGCGGCGAGTGGAAGCTGCAGGCCATCGGTGAGGGCATTCAGGCCAAACACGCCGGTGAGGCCGCGCCTCAACTCGCCCGCTTCCTCGGCGTCTAGGGGCGGCGGTGACGGTCCACCTCGTTCCGGGGCAGAACGCCCCGCTGCCGTCGCGCGTACTGAGTTTCCGCGCAGTCGATGCGACGCCGATCGACGTCTCCGTGTTGATCGTGGACGGCGATCTGCGCACGCTGTCCTCGGACCATTTCGTGTTCTACAACCAGCGCCGCGCCGCCGGGGTGGAACTCGACGCGGACGGAACGGTCCGGCTGCAGCTGGACGAGGTGGACGCCGCTGCGGCGGGCGTGCTCTGCGTGGTCAGTGTCGATCCGGCGTCCCCGAACGGTCGGGCGACGCTGGCCCGCGAGGGGCTGTCGGCCACGCTCGCCGACGAAAATGGTCTTCCCCTGGTCGTTTTCGACGTCCCGCTGGTCGGTTCCGAGGCGGCCGCGATCTGCCTCGAGATCTACCGGCGCGGCACCGAATGGAAGGTGCGGGCCGTCGGGCAGGGATACGACGGCGGCCTCGCCGAACTCGTCTCCCGGCACGGGGTCGAGGTGGACGAACCCGCACACCCCGTCGCCGAACAGATTCCGGCGACACCCGGTCCTGCGGGCATCCCGCTCGACCCGGCCCACTCGTTCGAGAGGGCGTGGATGATCTTCGAGGATGCCGCCCGGTCCGCGGCCTCCTTCCGATCCTCCCGCGACTACGCGCAGGCGCGGCTGGACGACGAACTGTCCGAGTCGGTGGCCGACCCGTCCACGCGCAACAGTCCCGCGGTCGTGCAATCGCAGGCCAGGGCGCAGGAGCGGTGCGATGCCCTCGTCGCCGAGGCGCAGCGCAAATTCGACGGCGAGACTTCGCAACTGGCCGACGAACTCCGCGCCATCGACCCGCTGCTGCCGCGGTCGCTGGCCACCTTCGAATCCGCCGCCTGGACGAGCCCGGTCACCGCCACCGCGGTAACGGACGGGCTGAGGCTCGGCGAGTTGTCCGCACCCGATCTCGGTGAGCTGCGGGTGCCGTTCTGCGTCCATTACCCATTGGGGCGTCCGCTCTGGATCGTCGGCGATGCTGCCGAGGCCGCACCGGTGGTCGCGGCGCTGGCGGCGCGCATGCTGGTCGCGTCACCTGCGCCGGCGCAGCGGTTGGAGGTGGTCGACCTCAGCGGCTCGCTGCGCACGTTCACCGAACCCCTCGGCGCACGTCTGGCTTCGCCGGTCGTGTCCTCGGCGTCCGACATCACCGCCCGCCTCATCGCGCTGTCCGAGAGCGTCGACCTCGCCGAAATGGCGGCCCGCAGCGGAATCCGCGACACGCTGCCGGAGCCGCGGCTGGTGATCCTGGGCGACTTCCCGCACGGGTACGGCGCTGAGGACGCCGCCCGCATCGTGCACCTCGCCGATCACGGTCCCGCGGTCGGGACGTCGCTGATCATCGTCGGCGACAGTGCCTCGGCAGATTCGGATCCGGGTGTCGCGGTGCTCGCACGCATCGCGCAGCAGGTTCCGACGTCGGGGGTCCTCACCGTCTCCGACCCGTGGACCGGCAACGACTGGATTCTGACACCCGACCGGCTCCCGGATCACCCCCTCCACCGGGCCTCGGTGCTGGATTCACTGACCGGGCAGTAGATCCCTCGCCGCGAGCTCGCGTCACTCGTCGGGCAGTTCGACCCCGAGTTCGAGGGCCTTCGCGGCGACGGCGTCCGGGAAGACGTTGCGGAACAGGAACAGGTCCTGCCCGATCACCCAGCCGGGGGCGAGTTCCGTGGCATACCGCTCGAAGTAGCCGAGTTGCTTCCCGAACAGGACGAGTTCCTCGGGGCTGGCGACGCCCCATTTCTTGCCGATGCCGATCAGCGCCATGATGAGTTCGCTGAGCCGCAGCTCACCGAGGTCCCGGCCCAGCAGGGGTGCGAGGGCGGCGGCCACCTGGAGTCCGATCTCGTCGTCGGTGGCGTCGTTGTCGGTCGCGTAGCCGAGGCCCCGGATTCCGCGGGCCATCCGGGAGAAGTCGCCGTCGATCAAGGTCGCGTAGAACATGTCGCGCAGGATCTGCCGCCACGACTCGGGGAGCTCACCGACGATGCCGAAGTCGAGCATCGCGATGCGTCCGTCGTCGAGGACCCACAGGTTCCCGGCGTGCACGTCGCCGTGGAACGGGCCGTGGAGGATGACGGACTCGATCCACACCTTGACGCCGCGGCGGATCAGCATCCGGGTGTCCATGTGGACGAGGTCGGGGAACCGGTCGAGCGGCAGGCCGTACATGCGTTCCATGCAGATGACGCGCGGGCCGCAGTAGTCCCAGTACACCTCGGGGGTGGTGACGCCCTTGTTGTCGCCGAACGCCCCGATGTTGGTCCTGAACCGGGCCTGCCGGTCGGCCTCGACCGCACTGTTGAGTTCGGTCATCGTGGCCGCGTGGAGGTCGCGGATGATGGCGGTGGCGTTGGCGATGCGGAAGAACTCGAACAGCTTCTCGAGGATCCGCGCACCCCAGTACGCGGTGCGCAGGTCCACCACCATGCGGCGGAAGATGTCAGGGCGTTGCACCTTGATGACGGCTTCCCTGCCGTCGGGGAGTACGCAGCCGTGTACCTGCGCAACGGAGGCGGCCGCGAGGGGGACGTCGTCGAACGACGTGAACAGCGCGTCGACGGGATGCCCCAGGTCGGCTTCGATGACCCGGCGGGCCTCCTCGGCGGGCACCGGCGGCACGTCGTCGAGACATCGCAGACAGGCGTTGGCCAGCGGGGCGGGGAACACGCCGGAGGACGACGCCATCAGCTGACCGACCTTGACGAACGTCGGGCCCAGCACCTCGAAACCGTTGACCAGGCCCTCCGACGCCGCGTCCGCAAGGGTGCGGCCGCGACGTCGGACAGGCCAGGTGACCAGCGCGAACAGGGTGTAGGCGACAACGACCACGCCGATGACGATCGCCCGCCACAACTCCGCGGCGCGGAAATGGTCGAGGCTCGCGGAGTGCACGGTCAGGGCTGCAGGTGGCGGCCCCGAAGCGTACGGGCCGACCGGACGTGCCGTTGGCTCTTGCACAGTTCCTACCTTGCGTTCAGTCCTGCCTGCCGTTCAGAAGGGGACCATACCCCGACCGTTTCGGCGAACCCCTTTCAGTATGCGGTACCCGCCATCACATCATTTCGTTAGCAGAACTCAGAGTCCCAGCGCGCCTGCGAGTTCCCGCAGGGCAGGCACCGGATCGTCGCCTGCGGGGAGTACCTGGATGGCCACGTGATCGGCGCCCGCATCCAGATGTTCCCGGAGGCGACCGGCGACGTACTGCGTGTCGCCGTGGGCGGCGAGCGCGTCGATGAGGTCGTCGCTGCCGCCGTTCTCGATCTGCTCGTCGGTGTACCCGAGCCGTTTCAGGTTGTTGACGTAGTTGCGCAGGTGCAGGTACGGATTCTCGACGGCCGAACGTCCGATGGGGCGAGCGCGTTCCGGATCGGTGTCCAGCACGACCTTCTGCTCCGGCGCGATCACCGGGCCCGGGCCGAGCAGCTCCCGCGCTTCACGGGTGTGCTGCGGCGTGGTCAGGTACGGATGGGCGCCGGCGGCGCGGGCTGCGGACAGTTCGAGAACCTTCGGACCGAGCGCGGCCAGGACGCGTCGTCCCGCTGGGACGCCGGCAGCATCGAGGGCGTCGAGATACTCCACGAGCGCGGCGTACGGCTTGCTGTAGTTCAGGCCGGGCTGTTCGGGATGGCCGACGCCGATGCCGAGGAGGAAGCGCCCCGGATGACGGGCTTCGAGCCGGTGGAACGAGGTCGCGACCTCGTCGGCGGGGGCGGTCCAGATGTTCACGATTCCGGTCGCGACCGTGATGGTGGATGTCGCGTCGAGCAGGCGTTCGGCGACGTCGAGGTCGGCAGGCGGGGAGCCGCCGATCCAGATCGCGCCGTAGCCTGCCGATTCGATCGCTGCACCCACGTCGGGGGCCAATCCGCCGGCGTGACGCCAGACTCCGAACTGTCCGAGCTGCGGGGTTTCTGCTGTGGTCTCCGTCATGTGGCGTGCAACCTTCCCTCGTGGATATTCATTCCGGTGTTTCGGATTGCGGCTCTCAGGCCTGGTGCAGCCAGGAGCGGAACAGGAGCGCGCCCGCGGCGGCGAGCACGAGCGCGACGGGAACGGCCCACACCGGGCCGCCGTCGCCGAGCAGACGGCGAGTGAGTCCGGCCAGCAGAGAGGCGATGGCCTTCAGGATCCACATGGCGACCGGCACGAGCAGCACACCGAGCACGAGATGCACCAGCCACGCGCCGGCGAGCGTCGGGCCACCCCAGCTGTACTCGTAGGAACCGTCGGTGATCAGCCCGTAGAACAGGCCCCGGAACGCGGCGATCACGCTGAGGAACGCGAAAAACCAGGCCACCATCCCGATCAGGAGCGACAGGACCGAGTGCGCCAACACGCGCAGCCACGACGGCGAACGCCGGTCGATCCGCTCCGACTCGCTCGGGTCGGCGGCAGCGAGTTGCCACCGCCCGGCCCAGCCATGTCGTCCGGTCGCCGCCGCGCCGAGCGAGACGAGGCCTGCGGGAAACGCCCTCAGCGCGAACAGGGCACGGCGAGCGGACTCGGTGGTGAACGGGTTCACCGTCGTCGAGTCGGCCTGGTCAGTTGACATGGCTCGACGCTATCGACCGACTCCGCCGCCGCACATCATCCTGCAGAACGATATTCGCTACCGCAGGGGTAGCGAATCAGCTGCCGGGCGCCCGGTACTCGGCGTCCCGGCCCACCGCGTCGTCCACCTGCTCCGGCGTCAGCAGCACCACCGATTCGGACCTCGCCGCACCGGAAGCGGTGGTGCGGATCCCGAGCGCGGCGGCCGCGACGTCGTCCGGCACGTCGCCGATCACGAACAGATCCCGGCCACCCAGTGCGAAGTAGCAGGATTCGACTGTGCCCCCGACGCTTTCGACCATCTGTGTGATCGCGTCGCGTCGTGCGGTGCCGCCTTCGGCGAGTAATCCCTTCGCGCCTTCCGGTGAGTACGTGACCTGCCAGAGATATCTCGGCATCAGTGCCTCCTCGATTGTGGGTCCTCTCATGGTTCTCCCGGGACGGGCCACATGCAATAGGTTCCGGCGCTAGGGTCGTGAGATGGCTGAGGCCCGCGTAGGTATCTCCGGCTGGACGTATCCCGGTTGGCGCGGTGACTTCTACCCGGACGGTCTGGCCCATCGCAAGGAGTTGGCCTACGCCGCGGGGCGATTGACGTCGATCGAGATCAACGGGTCCTTCTATTCGTTGCAGCGACCGACGAGTTACGCGAAGTGGCGTGACGAGACACCGGAGGGTTTCGTGTTCGCCGTCAAGGGCGGTCGCTACATCACCCACATGAAGAGGCTGGTCGGCGCCGAGGCGGCGCTGGCGAACTTCTTCGCATCCGGGGTGCTCGCGTTGGGTCCCAAGCTCGGACCGCTGCTGTGGCAACTGCCCCCGACGCTCGCGTTCGATTCGACGAGTCTCGCAGCGTTCTTCGACCAGCTGCCGAGGACGACCACCGATGCCGCGGCGCTCGCGTCTCGACACGACGACAAGCTCACCGACGACAGGGCGTGGACGGAGACGGACGCCGATCGCCCCGTCCGCCACGCGCTCGAGGTCCGGCACCCCAGTTTCGACACGGAGGAGGCGAGGGAGTTGCTCTGCGCGCACGACGTCGCGTTCGTAGTCGCCGACACGGCAGGCCGGTACCCGTACGTGGAGGCAGTGACGAGCGATTTCGTCTACGCCCGGTTACACGGCGACAAGGAGTTGTATGCCAGCGGATACACGGACGAGGCGCTGGACGAGTGGGCCCGCAAGTTCGAGCGGTGGCTCGGGCAGGGACTCGACTGCTTCGCCTACTTCGACAACGACATGAAGGGGTACGCGCCGTTCGACGCGCTGCGGCTGATCGAACGGCTGCGCTGAGTGTCGGTGCCCCATGGCACAGTGAGCGCTGATCGACGGAGACGAGAAGAGGATCTACCGGATGTGGCCCACTCATTGGCCTGCTGTCGCGCGTGACATCGCCGAGGCATTGGACGCCGCCATCGTCGCGGGGCGCGCGTCGGACGCGTCGGCGCTGACCGAGGCGACGGAGGAACTGGCGGCCCTGCCTGCGGAGCAGGTCGGTGCGGTGCTGGCGGGGGTGGTCCGGGAACTCCTCGAGACGTTGCACCCGGACGGTCTGACGGGAGAGGACGTGCAGGACGTCCTGACCCGCTGCGCGCGGGCGGCGGCACTCTGGTTTCCGGCCGTCGACGTCGACTCGCTGGTCACCGTGCTGACCGGTGCACTCGGCGTGGCCGATGTCGAGGAGGACCCGCGCAGACCGGAGCGTGCGGTGGAGGCCGCGATCCTGGTGATCGCCGATCTGCTGAGTGCGGCGGAGGTGCCCGCCGACGGTTACGTCCGCCGGGCGCTCGACGAGATCGCGCGCGCCGAAACCGTCGAGATGCCCTGATTCGTTCAGAGTTCGGTGCGGATGTGATCGGCCAGCCGGGCGATCCGGTCCTCGTTGCGGCGGTAGTGGGTCCACTGGCCGATCCGATGGCTGGTGACCAGTCCGGCGCTCTGTAGGGCGGCCATGTACTGCGAGGCCGTCGATTGGGAGACCTCGGCCCTCGCCTGAATGTGCTTCAGGCACACGCCCACCTCTTCCGCGGGTTCGAGCTGTGGGGGAAAGCTGTCGGGGTCCTTCAGCCACTGCAGGATGCGTACGCGGGTCGGGTTCGACAGCGCCTTGAAGACGAGGGCCAGGTCGGTCGCGTCCGGAAGTTCACTCACAGACCCATCGTACCGCCATATCGCGATTTTCCGATATGTGTGCTTCACTCGGTATATCGCAATTTCGCGATATGACGATAGGAGTCGAATGATGGCGAAGCGCAGAGTTGCAGTGGTCGTCGGTGCGCGCGGGGTGATCGGCGGAAATCTGATCGACCACCTCGAGGCAACCGGGGAGTGGGAGATCATCGGACTGTCGCGACGCGGCGGACCCGACACCGGCCGGGTGCGGCACATCGCGGTCGATCTGCTCGACCAGCGCGACGCCGCCGAGAAGCTGGGTGAACTGCGCGACGTGACCCACATCTTCTACGCCGCCTACCAGGACCGTCCGTCGTGGGGGGAGCTCGTCGCGCCCAACGTCGCGATGCTCGTCAACACGGTGAACGCGCTCGAACCCGTGGCTGCCGGGCTCGAGCACATCAGTTTGATGCAGGGCTACAAGGTCTACGGCGCGCACCTCGGACCGTTCAAGACGCCGGCGCGCGAGAGCGACCCGCCGCACATGCCGCCCGAGTTCAACGTGGATCAGCAGCAGTTCCTCGAAGGCCGTCAGCGCGGCAAGAGTTGGACGTGGTCCGCGATCCGCCCCTCGGTGGTGTGCGGATTCGCTCTCGGCAATCCGATGAATCTCGCGCTGGTGATTGCCGTCTACGCGACGATGTCGAAGGAACTCGGCGTGCCGCTGCGGTTTCCGGGTAAGCCCGGCGCGTACACGAGTCTGATCGAGATGACCGACGCCGGACTGCTGGCGGAGGCGACCGTCTGGGCCGCGACCACCCCCGAGTGCGCGAATCAGGCGTTCAACATCAACAACGGCGATCTGTTCCGCTGGGACGAGATGCTGCCGAAGATCGCGGATTTCTTCGACCTGGACGTCGCACCGCCGCTGCCGATGTCGATGGACGTCGTCATGGCCGACAAGGAGCCGGTGTGGAACGACCTCGTCGCGAAGCACGGGCTGGCGCCGACGCCGTACTCGGACGTCTCGTCGTGGGCGTTCGGCGATTTCGTCTTCGGCTGGGACTACGACGTCATCGCCGACGGTTCCAAGGCGCGCCGGCTGGGTTTCCACCGTCACGTCGAGACCGAGCAGATGTTCCTCGACATCTTCCGCGACCTTCGGGCCCGGAAGGTCATTCCCTGAAAGACAAGGGGACTACCGGCGAAGCCCGGATTCGACGTTGGCGGCGATCCGCCGGAGCAGCCCGGCCAGGACGGCGCATTCGTCCTCGTCGAGCCCGGCGAGAAATTGCCGATCGCGTTCGACGCGCTGCGGGAACTCGGTGTCGACGAGTTGCCGCCCGGACTCGGTCAGGTGGAGCAACACGACGCGCCCGTCGCGTTCGAACGGTAGCCGTTCCACGAGTCCCAGCCGGGCCAGGCGGTCGACGTGTTTGGTGGTGGATGCGCCGCTGAGCATCGTCACGGCGGTGACCTCGCTGGCCCGCAGTGGCCGATCGCTGCGGGCGAGTACACACAGGACGTCGAACTCGGCGCGCGAGACCCCGCTCGCGTCCAGGGCACGGTCGAGTTGCTGCAGGGCCTGGGATCCGATCCGGGTGATGCGGCCCATCACTTCGATCGGTGACGTGTCCACTTCGGGATGGGTCTCGGCCCATTCGCGTCGAACGCGATCGGTGAAGTCCTCATCCGGACGTGGGGCAGTGCTCATGAAAACCATCGTAGCGACCAACTTCACACTAATTCAGAACTATTTTACTAGTGAAGTATACGGTACGCTGAGGCCATGCAGGCTTCCCCTCGATACGCACCCGACCTCAGCCGGCTCCATCACTCCCGTGGGGCGCTGGCCTATTCGATGGCGCCGTCGACGTGGCGCGGTGCGTTCGAGGTCCGGAACGCCGACGCCACCATCGCTCCCGCGCTGCGGGTGGGTGCGGCGACGGCTCTGGTGCTGGTCATCGGTGGTTTTCTCGGGCACGGCAACCTCGCGGGCTTCGCGGCACTCGGTGCGCTGACCGCCGCGTTCGGTCGATACGAGCCGTACCCGCGGCTCGCCCGCAAGGCGGGACTCGTCGGTGTCGCGCTCATCGCCTTCGTCGCCGGGGGAGCGCTCCTCGGTGCGGCGGGACTGTCACTCTGGCTGCAGATTGCGGTCATGTCCGTCGCGTCGGGCGTCGCCGCCTGGCTGCTGGCGGCGTTCCGCATCGCCGGTCCCGGGCCGGTCATCCTGGTCTTCGCGGCCACCGCGGCGGTCGGACATGCGACCCAGCTGTCCGATCTCGGCCCGGCGGTCGTGGCCGTGGCGATCGGTGTCGTCGTGGGCTGGCTCGCCGCCATGACGCCCTGCCTGTTCGTTCCTCTCGGTCCCGCCCGGCTGGCGGTGGCGCGGGCACTCGCCGCTGCCGCGGAACTGCAGCGTGCACACGACACCTCCGCGATCGCGTCCGCACGCAAGGCCATCGACAACGCGCGTGACGTGATCGCCCACAGCGGGCGGGGCCGGGACGGGCACTCCCACCAGTTGTTCGCGCTTCTCGCCGAAGCGGACACGGTCGTCGATCGGTGGGCGCACGAGCGTGACCACGACACTCTGCGTGCGCTCGTCGATCACGAGTCCGAACTGCGTAAGGTGAAGCGCCGCAGTGATCTTTCGGCCTTCGGTGCGGAGACCCCGGTGCTGCCGCAGCCGGGTGGCTTCTTCGCAGACGGCCTCCGTGCGCTGCGGTCGCGAGAGGGGATCGTCAACGCGGCCCGTATCGCCGCTGCCGCCGCGCTGGCCGGATGGATCTGTGTGGCAATGGGATTGGAGCATCCGCTGTGGGCGTCGATGGGCGCGATGGCCGCGATGCAGGGTTTCAACTTCAGCCAGACCGTGCAGCGGGGAATTCAACGCCTCGTCGGTAACGTGGCGGGCGCCGTCCTCGCCGCCGGGCTGATCGCCGCCGCGATGGGGTACTGGCAGACCGTCGTGGTCATCGTGGTGCTGCAAACCGTGACCGAACTGGTGGTCATCAAGAACTACGCGTTCGCGTCCGTCGCCATCACCCCCATGGCTCTGCTGCTCACCGGTCTCGGGTCGGCGGTCGCACCGGACATCGCGGTGAGCCGCATCGTCGACACGCTCGTCGGTGTGGTGGTCGGGGTGATCGTCTCCGCTGTCGCGATCAGCCGGACCGACCACCATCACGTGGGCTGAGGCCGCTCAGATCCCCGTCGCGGAGACGTAACCGGCGAATCCGATCGCGCACGCGCCTGCGCAGAGGATCAGGGTTCCGCATGCCACCGGCCACGCGATCGTGCGCCGCGCGATGCGCGCGATCGTGACCATTCCGCCGATCACGGTCACGAGTGCGGCGACCGCGAGCGCCACGCACACCGCGATCCACGCGTTCTCGGCGCTGCACGTCTCGGGCGGGCAGTAGTCCAGGAACAGCAGCCAGAACAGTCCCGCGACCGCGGAGATGCTGGCGACGGCGACCGCGACGACGAGTGCGGCCGCCGACACCGCCACGTCCCAGCCGTTCAGCCGCGGCTGATCGTCACCCGTATACGGGTGATTCCATGGCTGTGGCAGAGGCCCCCCAGGCTGCATTCCCGTCACAGTACATCGGACTCCGGGAGGATCGGCGGCGGCAGCGCAGCCCCGTCCGGGCGCAACCCGGCGAGGAACACCGTGATCAGCCGCGGAACGAGATTGGCCGTCGCGTCCTCGAACATCAGCACGTGGGGCCGGGTGAGCATGGCGATCCCCATGATGATCTCGAGCGGCACGACGTCCTCGCGCACCAGCCCGACGTCCTGGAGCCGGTGAATGAAGTCGGTGACCGTCGCCTTCGTGAGCTCCCTCGACTCGCGGACGTCGGGTGGTAGCTCGTCGAGACTGTTGACCAGCGCGGGAACCAGCGCTCCCATCCGCAGTTCGACCACGGCGTCGACGAACCGCCGCCACGCTCCCTCGGGGTCGTCGCCGCAGTCGTCCAGTCCCCGGACGGCGAGTTCCCGGACTTCGGCGAGCGTCGTCCGGGCCACGGCGTGGGCGAGCTCGTCCCGGCTCGGAAAGTTCCGGTAGAGGGTGGCGATCCCGACGCCGGCTCGCGCGGCGATGGCGTCGAGGGGCGCGTCGTGCCCGCGGTCGGCGAACACCACGCGGGCGGCCTTGATCAGGGTGTTGCGTCGTTCCAGCGCGTCTGCCCGCACGATTCCACCTCTTCCGTTGACAACCCAGCATAACCGGAGGAATATTCTCCACAAGGAACGGAGGGATTTCCTCCACTTAGTGAAGGGGAGTCCGATGACCACCTCGGATACCGGGACAGTCGCGCCGCGCACGGCGCCCACCGGGCGGTCGGCGCACGGCCCGTCCGATCCCGTAAAACTGACCGCTGTCGTGCTGGGACTCACCGCGGTGATCGCGCTCATGCTGCTGGCGTTCGCGTTGCCGGCCGTCAACAGCGGCCCGCACGACCTCCGGCTGGGCGTCGCCGGACCCGACGCGGCCGCCACCAGGGTCGACAACGCGCTCGCCGCGGGACACCCGGGCGCGTTCGTCACCGAGCGCTTTCCCGACGCCGACGCGGTCCGGACGGCGATCGAACACCGGGAGGTGGTCGGCGGCATCGTCGCGACACCGGACGGCATGAAGGTCCTGTCCGCCGGCGCAGGCGGGGCGCCCGTCGCGCAGACGATGAACGGCCTCGCGGCGGGCATGAGCAAGACTGCGGGACAACCCGTTCCGGTCGAGGACGTCGTTCCGCTGACGGCCGACGACCCCGCCGGCGTCGGTCTCGGCGCCTTGGCGCTTCCCCTGGTCTTCGGTGGCATGATCCCCGCGCTCGCGCTCGTGCGGCTGTTTCCGCGCAGTGTCGGGCGACGGGTCGCCGGGGCGGTGCTGTTCGCCGTGAGCGCCGGGGCGGTGCTGACGGCAATTCTGCAGTTCGGCCTCGGAAGCGTCGACGGCAACTACTGGACGACCACCGGTGCTGTCGTGCTCGGCATCGCCGCCATCTCGCTGACCGTTCTCGGGCTCGAATCGGTGCTGGGCACAGCGGGATTCGCGCTCGGAGCGGTGACTATGATCTTCCTTGCCAACCCGCTGTCCGGACTGGCGACGTCCGCGGCGTGGCTGCCGTCGGGGTGGGGCGCACTCGGTCAGTTGCTGCCACCAGGAGCGGCGGGAACCGCGGTGCGATCGACGGCGTTCTTCGACGGACACGGAGCCGGTGCGGCGGTACTCGTGCTGACCTGCTGGGTTCTGTTCGGGCTCGGCCTGTGCCTGGCATCCGGACTGCGTGAGCGGCGCGCCGGGGAAGAACCGGCCGTCGCCTGACGCTGTGGTTTGATGGCGGCATGGGGGAACGACGGATCGTCCGCCGACTGGTCGGCATCGGAGCGGGCCTCGGCGCGCTCGCCGTCCTCGTCGTCGCGGCCTCGACGGTGTGGATATCGCGGGAGGCCTCCGGCCATGTCTACGACGTCGACGACGCACCCGAGGCACCGGTGGTCATCGTCCTCGGCGCGCAGGTGCGCGACGGCAAACCCCGGGAGTACCTGGCCGGACGCCTCGACGTCGCCGTCCGTCTCGTGCAGGACGGCCGCGCGCGGGCGGTCCTCGTCTCGGGCGACGGAGCAGGCAGATCCGGCGACGAGATCGCGGCGATGGCGGACTACCTGGTCGAGAAGGGCATTGACCCCAGCAAGATCGTCGGCGATCGATACGGGCTCGACACCTACGACACGTGCGCTCGCGCCGTCCAGACGTACGGTGTGACCAAGGCGCTGATCGTCACGCAGGGATTCCACGTTCCCCGCGCGGTCGCGCTGTGCCGCGGTGCCGGGATCGACGTCGCCGGTGTCAACGCCGGATGCGAATGCCGCCCGATCACGATGGCCAGGAACACCGTGCGCGAATCGCTGGCCCGGCCGAAGGCCGTCCTCGACCTGCTGTCCGGGCGCGATCCTGTGGTGGTCTCCGAACCGGAGGACTCACTCGGGAAGGCGCTCGCCGCCGAGGACTGACCTCGAAGCGCCGCGGTGGGGAGGGCGCGTCGGTAGGCTTCTCCCGTCGACGATCGGGAGGCGGACGATGGTTGGTGCACGACCGGATCCCGGTCCGCGTGAAATCCGGAAATGGCGTCGCTACCTCGCCGACGAACGCGCCGAGGCGGCCGTCTACCGCGACCTCGCGAAACGTCGGACCGGTGAGGAACGCGAGATTCTGCTGGCGCTCGCCGACGCCGAGGGACGGCACGAGGCGCACTGGCGCGGGCTGCTCGGCGAACATGTCGGCAAGCCCGTGCGCGGTGATCTCCGCACTCGCATCCTCGGTGTGCTGGCCCGGCGGTTCGGATCGGTGTTCGTGCTCGCCCTCGCGCAGCGCGCGGAGACCCGGTCGCCGTACCCGACCGACGTCGACGCCACCGACGCCATGGGCGCGGACGAGCGGATCCACGAAGAGGTGGTGCGGGCGCTGGCGGCGCGCGGGCGAAATCGGCTGTCCGGCACGTTTCGTGCCGCCGTGTTCGGTGCCAACGACGGCCTGGTCAGCAACCTCGCCCTCGTGCTCGGCATCAGTGGTAGCGGCGTCGACAATCACATCGTTTTGCTGACCGGCCTCGCCGGTCTGCTCGCGGGCGCGTTGTCGATGGGTGCGGGCGAGTATGTCTCCGTGCGGTCGCAGCGTGAACTGCTCGAGGCGTCGGCGCCGGGGCAGGGCGCCCGTGAGGCAGTGCCGCTCCTCGACGTCGACGCGAACGAACTTGCACTCGTGTACCGCGCGCGGGGCATGCCCGCGCACGACGCCGAGAAACGCGCGGCCGACGTGCTGCGGAGAGCCGTTCAGCCCGAGCCCGTTTCGGGTACGGAAACCGCCGACGAGCACGAGGCCATCGGCACCGGGCTCGGTGCGGCTGCCGCGAGTTTCTGCTTCTTCGCGTCCGGTGCGGTGATCCCCGTGTTGCCGTACCTCTTCGGCATGGAAGGCACCGCCGCGCTCGTGGTCGCTGCTGCGCTGGTCGGCGTCGCGTTGCTCGGGACCGGTCTGGTTGTGGGGTTGCTGTCGGGTGGACCCCCGGTCAAGCGCGCGTTACGCCAGCTGGCAATCGGGTACGGCGCAGCCGCCGCCACTTACCTGCTGGGCATGCTGTTCGGGACAGGCGCCTGAGAACGTCATCATCACCACGGGTGTGGAACCGTATCCGGGGACGGGAAATGTGCGCACCGTGTGCCGGGACCAGGACCCGTCGGACAGGGCGACGCGGGCGACTCCGGGAACACGGGCCGTGATCCGTTGCCGCACCGCCGCGAGGTCTTCGCCGTGCAGCAGTCCGATCTGCCCGCCCTCCGCCGCGGCAGACAAACCCGCCAGCGGTGCGGTGATCCATTTGATGGCGTACCCGTGCTGTGAATCGACCAGTGCCGCATGAACCCCCGCGACCGCGTGCACGGTCGACGCGATATCGGAGTCCATCACCCGGATCGCCAGTTCGCCGACGTCGGTCTTGTGCGTGACGTCGTGATCGACGCCCCGCAGCACCACTCCCTCGGGTGTCGCGACGGCTCGGCGCACGAACCGGACGAGGCGCAGCGTTCCGTCGTCGTGGCGGGCGATGAGTTCGCCGGACAGGAACTCGCCGTCCCGCGCGTTGTCGACGCGTTCCATCAGCACCGCGATGTCGGAGAGCCGCGGCACCCTCCGGTACAGGTCGGCGAGACCGAAGTAGTCGTGCTCCGGCCGGGTGTCCGCGACTCCGTACAGATTCCGGAACTCACGCGTCCATCGAGTGCGTCGCGGACCCGCCGACACGGACAGGTTCCATTCCCACCCTGCCGCCCGGTGCGGTTGGGGCACCGGACTGTCCGCACGACCGGTGAAGATCTGCACCGCGAGGACGTCTCCGCCCGGACCGAGTACCGGTTTCCCCACGACGAGATCGATGTCGCCCACCGTCTCACCGAGGGTCACCTGCACCGGCTGTCCCGACGACCTGACCGTGTCGATGGCTCCCGTCACCAGCGTCAGCATCCTGCCGCGGTAGACGTTGCCGAGCGGCCGGCACTGCCGCTGTTTGATGCCCTCCGCGATCACCGTCGGTGCGTCTCCCAGGATTTCGACCAGTATCCAGCCGTCTCCACTTCCCCGTTGTTCCACTCGTACCGCCCCCCTCATGGCGCACGATCATCGCACGGCGGCGATCCGGATGCTCGGCGAGACGGTCGCTGCGACGGCGTTCAGTCCGGTGTGGTCGCGACGGCGTCCAGGAGCCCGGGGAAGCGGGATTCGATGTCGGATCTGCGCAGCTGAGCCATCCGCGAATTGCCGCGGTCGACCTGCTTGATCAGCCCGGCTTCACGCAGAACCTTGAAGTGGTGGCTGCGGGTCGATTTGGACACCGGCAGCCCGAACGACGTGCAGTGACGTTCCGCCCCGTCCGCCTCCACCATGAGCTTCTGCACGACCTCCAGTCGCAGGGGGTCGGCGAGAGCGGCCAGGACGGAGACCAATTGGATCTCGTCGAGCGCGGGATGTCCCTCGGCGTCGGGCACGGCGCACCTCCAGGTTCGGGTCGTCGACCACCAGAGTGGAGGTTCGTCTTGCATCGAACCTAACTCTGGTGCATGGTTCGTATTGTATCGAACCTCTGGTGCACGGGGGCCGCACACTTCAGGAAGGATCGACATGACCTCGGAGCTGACCACGTCGGATGCCACGACACCGACGTCACCACCCGAAACACCACCGTCCGACCCGCGACGCGGGAACCTCACCCTCGCCGCAGTACTGCTGGCCGTTCTCGTCGTCCCGATGTCGATCTCCGGAACCGCGGTGGCGCTGCCCGCCATCTCCTCCGACATCGGTGGCGGCGCATCGGGCCAGCAGTGGGTGGTGAACGCGTTCAACCTGTCGTTCGCGTGCTTCACCCTGGTCTGGGGGTCGCTGTCGGACCGTTTCGGCCGCGGCCGCCTGTTCGCCGCCGGTGCCGCCACGTTCGCGGTCGGGAGCGTCGCCAGCGCGCTGGCCCCGAACATCGTGGTCCTCGACGTCGCCCGCGGCGTCGCCGGTCTCGGTGGCGCCGCCATCTTCTCGTGCGGCGCGGCCATCCTGTCCTCCGCCTTCGACGGGCCCGCCCGTTTGCGTGCGTTCGCCCTGTTCGGGACGACCGCGGGCATCGGTGTGGCGCTCGGACCGACGCTGTCCGGGCTCCTCGTCGACACGGCAGGCTGGCGGCCCATCTTCGCGGTCCAGGCCGCCGTGCTGCTCGTGGTGCTCGCGGCGACCCCGGTGATCGGACTGGCACGACCGGCCGGCGAGGGGGCCGCGAAGTTCGACCTCCTCGGCACCGTCCTCCTGGTGCTGGGTCTGCTCGCCGCGATGGTCGGCATCGTCCAGGGCGAACCCTGGGGCTGGGGCAGCCCGGCGGTCGTGACGTCCTTCGTGCTCGCGGTCGCGCTGCTCGTCGCGTTCGCCCGCGTCGAATCGCGACGTCCGGCTCCGCTGCTGGACCTCGAACTGCTCACCCACGCCCGGTTCATGGCCCTGTGCCTCGTTCCGGTGGCGGCATCGTTCGGCTTCGTCACGTTGCTCACTTACTTCCCGACCTTCCTCCAGTTCGTGGCCGGCCAGTCTTCGGCGAAGGCGGGTCTGGTGATCGTGCTCCTCACGATTCCGGTCGTGGTGGGACCGCTCGCCGCAGGCCGTGCGGTGGGCGCCGGGGTGAACCCGCTCGTGGTGATCTGGATCAGCCTGGGAGCCTTGATTTCCGGTGACCTGGGACTTCTGTTGGCGGGACCTGACACGGTGGTCGCCGTCATCGCGGTGCCGCTGCTCCTCGCGGGCTGCGGAATGGGACTGTCCGCCGGTCTCGTCGACGGTCAGGCGCTCGCCCTCGTCCCCGAGGAGAAGGCAGGTATGGCTGCGGGCGTGGTGAACACGATGCGACTGGGCAGCGAGGCCATCGCGGTAGCGGTGTACGCGGCGCTGCTCACCGGTCTCGTCACCCGCAGGGGCGAGGAAGCGCTGGCCGGCGTCGACGGCGTGGGCAATGCGGCGGACGTCGTCGGCAAGGCCACCAGCGGCGATCTGGAGCAGGCCCTGACGGCGGCCGGGCCGGACGTCCGGGACCAGGTGGCGCCGCTCGTGATCGACGCCTACAACAGTGCGTTCCACACGACGCTCGTCGTTCTGGCGGTCGTCGTCGCCGGATTGTCGGGTGTCATCGCGGTGCTGCTGCGACGCGGGGCGAGCGCGCGGTGACAGAGGCGGACGACCTGCGACAGCACTATCAGGTCGTGGTGGTCGGCGGTGGCCCGGTGGGATCGCTGACGGCGCTCGAGCTGGCGCGCAGCGGAATCGACGTCCTCGTCCTCGAGGCTGCCCCGCACACCACGGACGTTCCGAAGGCGGGGACGATCCACGCGCGGAGTATTCAGCTGCTCACTCGTCGAGGGCATTTCGCGGCGCCGGACGTCGGCGCAGGGGCCGCGTCGACCACCTTTCACTACGCCGGGGTCTGGGGTCTGGAGATCACGGCCCCGCCCGGCGAGGGACCGGCCATCGCCGGTATCGGGCAGAGCGATCTCGAAAGACTCTTCACCGCACGGCTGAGCGGTCTCGGCACCCCGGTGCTGAAGGCGGCGGTGGTCACGGACGTCGACCACGACGACGGCGGGGCGACGGTGACCTTCACCCACGAAGGACGCACCCGGGTGGTGGCGGCCGACTGGGTGGTCGGCGCGGACGGCGCCCGCAGCATCGTGCGGCGAAGTGCGGGCTTCACGGCGACGGAAACGGCGCCGACCGCCGCCGCGCTCCTGGGTCTCGCCGTCCTCGACGACCCCGCGAACGCCCCCAGAGGGTGGGTGCGCACCGAACGGGGCTGGACCGTCCTCAACGTCAATCACGCCGGCTTCAGTCGCATCATCGCGTTCGATCTCGGTGGTCCGCACGAGGATCATCGCCAGCCCCTCACCGCGGAGGAACTGCAGGAGACGGTCGACAGATTCGCGGGCCGTCCCGTTCCGTTCCGCAACGCGCGGTCGCTGTCCCGGTTCAGCGACTACTCGCGGCTGGTCGACGACTACCGGCTCGGCCGGGTCCTTGTCGTCGGTGACGCTGCGCACGTGCACTTTCCGCTCGGCGGGCAGGGTCTGAACCTCGGTATCGGCGACGCGATCGGCCTCGGCTGGCGCCTCGCCCTCGTCGCGCGGGGACAGGCCGACCCGTCGGTGCTGGACGTGTACTCGCGGGAACGGCGCGCGTGTGCGGCCGGGGTGATCGCCAACGTCGCGGATCAGCGTGAACGTATGCGAATCGGCGTCGACGGGGACCGCCTGCGACACGAACTCGGTGTCCTGCTGGAGGACCGCGACCGCAACCGGGCACTGGGTTCGGCGATCAGTGCACAGAGTCAGCCCGCGCCCAGCGCTCTCCAGGACGCGGCGCGCGGCGACTTCGCCGCGAACACCGTGATCGAGACGGACACCGGAGTCACCGACCTGATCCGGTTGCACGTCGCGGCAGGAAACCGGGGCCTCCTGCTGTGCGGGGACGCATCGGAGTCCGTCCACGCAGTCGTCGAACCCCTCTGGGGCGAACGGGTGCGGCTGATTCGGGCGCGGAACCTCGGGGCCACCACCGTGCTCGTGCGCCCGGACGGTGAAGTGGCCTGGTCGGGGGAGTTGGGCGACGGCAGCGAACTCGTCGCCCGGCTCGCGGAGACGTTCGGCGGCTCCGCCACCCGTGCACGGTTGACGAGTGCAGGGACTCGTTAACCGCGCACGAGCGCGAAGCGCCTACCAGCGGACGGGAAGCGACGTCGGACGCCGGAGAAGCACTCCCGAATCCCACGGCACCGCAGCCGGTTCGGTGGCGAGACCGAGAGTCGGGAACTCTTCCGCCAGCCGGACCAATGTCGTGGTGATCTCCATCCTGGCCAGCGACGCGCCCATGCAGTGATGCATACCGTACCCGAACTGCAGATGGCGTTTCCCGTCTCGGAACGGGTCGATGAGTTCCGGGTGCGGGAACGTGTCGGGGTCCCGGTTCGCGGCGAAGGCGTCGGCGTAGACGAGGGCACCCACGGGGATCACGGAGTCCCGCAGCCGAACTTCACGCGTGGCGATCCGGGGAAACGTCGAAATGTTTCCCAGCGGAAGCACCCGCAACAGCTCCTCGACCAACTGCGGCGCAGCGGCCGGTTCCTCCACCAGCAGCGACCACAGCGAAGGCGCCTGCAACAGGACGTACACGGCCTTCGCGAGCACGGACAGCACGTTCTGGTCGGCTCCGAGGACGGAGCCGAGCAGGATCGCGACGAGTTCGTCGTCGCTCAGCGGCGGTTCCGCCTCGCCCCGCGCCGCGAGGAATCGGTCGATCAACCCGCCCGGTTCGACGGGCCGCGTCCCCTGCACGAGATCGGTCACGTAGTGGTAGACGAGCCAGAAGTTCTCCAGCAGGCCGGGAATGTCGGTGTCGTGCGACAACTGCACGACCCGCGACGACGGGCGGAAGTAATCGATGTCCGACTCCGGGATTCCGAGGAATCCGGCATTCACCTCGACGGGCAGGCGGTCGAGCACCGTCGCGAACAGGTCGGGGTTCTCCTCGTTGCGCAGCAACGCGATCCGCCGGTCGAGGATGCGGCGGACCGACCCCTTCAGCTTCTCGACGCCGGCGGGGCTGTAGTCAGCGTTGACGAAACTCTTCATCCGCGCGTGATCCGGGGTGTCCAGATTCAGCAGAAGGTCCGGGGGCATCGTGGTGGGCTGAAAACTCGGCCCGCCTTCGACGTTGGTCTCCTTCCGGCCGAAGGACGGATCCGTGAGTACCTTCAGGACGTCGTCGTACCGTGTGACGTGCAGGGCGGTGTGACCGCTCGGCAGGGTGATCTCCGGCAGTCCGGTGGGCCCTTCTGCGGTCACCGCGGTGTACGCGACCGGCGGGTCGAGGTAGGGAATGTCGTTGATGGACACCGCGACATCGTGTCGGCGGCGACGTGGAGCGAGTGTCGAAATCTGAGTCGTCACGTCGTACTCCTTCTGTTGGTGGGATTCACAGGACGGCGGCGACGCCGGTCAGCCGGGACAGTTCACTCGATGCCTGGGCATTGGTGCGGAAATGGACGGCACACCAACCGCTCTCGCGTGCCGCGCGCACGTTCTGCTCGAGGTCGTCGATCAGGATGCACTGGCCGGCGTCGACGCCGGCCGTCTTCTCCGCGATCGCGAAGATCTGGGGGTCCGGCTTGCGCGCCCCGACCAGGCACGAGTCGACGAGAGCATCGAGCGGGCCGGCGGGTTCGATGATCGGTCTCCAGAATCGCTCCCATTCGACCACGTTGTTCGACAGGACGCCGACGCGCAGGCCGTGAGCCTTCAGGCCGCGTAGCGTCGCGGCCATCGCCGTGTTGACCGTGATCCCGTCGAACCACTGCTCGCCGAACGTCTCCAGCCGCGCCCGGGTGAGGTCCAGGCCGGGGTCGGCGGCGGCGAGGTGCTCTCTCAGTCTCGCACCCCACTCGCGCTCGGTGATCTGGACCAATTCGATCGGGGCGAGAGGATGTGCTCCGAGGTCGTCGCCGACGGCGCTCATCGCCGCCTGCAGGGCGGCGGGTGCGATGCCCGTCTTCGTTTCGTACGCCGCGAAGAGTTCGGCGAGCGGGGGTGAGAGCACGCCACCGAAGTCGAACCAGACCATGGTGTCGTCCCGTGTCGTCATCGGACGATCCGGTCGAGAGCGGCAGTCGAGGCGCTCACTCGTTGCAGGGTGACCCGGCCGTGGGCGATCTGCCGGCCCTCCTGCGCCAGAGTGACGGACAGGACGACCTGGCGGGAGCAGATTTCCGCCTCGGCGACGGCTGCGCAATCGGTCGGCAACTCCAGCTCACCGAAGCTCTCGAAGACGGCGTCACACCCCACGAGGACGAGCATTCGCGTGGACAGGCCGAACAATTCGTGCGCGGCAACGAGGGCGGTCTGGCGCATGGCCTCGAAGATCAGGGCGCCCGGCACGTGGTCGAGCGGGTGATCGAACAGGCCGGGATGGGCCTGATCGACCAGAACCTGGCTGCGCACGGTGTCGCCGGCGACACCGATCCGGCTGAGCACCACGTTGTCGAACGAATGTCGAGCCACCTCCCGAGGCTCGACCCGCTCGTGCAACGGATGCGGACGGGCGGGATCGAGTTGCAGCGGTGCCCGACCCTTCTGCCGGAGGCGGTCCCACGCGTCGCCGGGCATCCACTGGATGGTCATGCTCATGGTGGCCGCGGCAGCTCCGTCCAGCGCCAGTGTCATTGCGAGCGTGATTCCGACGATGTCGGCGCCCCGTCGCTTCTCCGCGGTGATCGTGGCGTCCAGAACCCCCGCGGCGGGTGCGGGGCCCACTCTCACGGCGTCGAGGTCGACGACCTCGAGCGCTCCGGCATTGAACACGAACTTGGCGTCGAGCGGAGCGTCGACGTGCCGATGTGAGATGAGGATGGATGCCTGCCGGAACGTTTCGAGTAGCAGCAGCGGATCATACTGTCGTACAACGACATTGTGATCGCTGTAGTAGCTGTGGACTCTGGGGAGCTGCACACCGAGACGAAACTGTGGGTAGCTCTCGCAGATGATGTCGGTGAGGAAGACCTCGCAGATCGCGGCGCGGTGCACGTGTGCGCGGGGGATGGACGACGAATAGGACAGGGTCGGTTCCAGGACGGCGGTCATGTCGATTCCTTTCGTTGACAGCGGAATTCGCACGGGTCGACGCCGCCGAGCGACGACGGCGGTGATCGGTGGAATGCGGGACCCGTGCAGAACGGTGGTTCGCGCTGGAGCGGAAGAACGCGGGCGGGCCCGCAGCGCAGAGGGCGAGGAGCTCGGGGTCTCGTCGCGGACCGGGAATCCGGTGGATGCGCACGATCAGTGAATACCGGGCGATCCGGAGCGTCAACAGATGCAATCCGGTGTTCACCGATCCCTTGACGGTGTTCGGCACGCGAACACACCGGTCGAAAGTCGTTGACCTGCGGTATCGGTGACTCCGCGTACGGGTCACTTCCGCCGTCACGTGGCAGGAGTCACAGCCTCGATTTCGGATCGGGACAAAAATGTTACCGCCAGGTATGGCGTGTGGTAACCGGCGAGCGTACAAGCGCGATGCTATGTTCCCCTCGCCGGTAGTGGCCGGAGTTGACGGAGGGGTCGGGGATGTCGAAGAGGTGGGTCGCGTCGGTCGCGGCAGTGGCGATCGGCTCGGGCATGATCGCCTATTCGAACCAGAACACCGCCGTCGCGGAACCCGAGCCGGTGTCCAACGGCCTATCCGGCAGCGGTCCCTGCGCGAGCGAGGTGTCGAACGAGACACATTCGCTGATACCGGAGAAGCTCGAGATTCCGATCCCGTACCCCAAGATCACGACGGTGCCGTATCCCGCCCCCGTCACCGAGCCCGTCCGCGTGTCGCAGGCGTTGCCCGCCGACACGTGCACCGATCCGTGCCCCGACCTCACCGACGAGACCGACCACGCCCCGGGAAACCTGTCGAGCGTGCTGAACATCCCCGACGTCAGCGTGAAATTCACACCCTTCCACTTCGGCATTCCCGTCCCGGGCGCCGACATCCAGTTGCCCCCACCGCCGCCCCTCGTGCACCCCGCGACCGAGGAGGCGCCGCGCAGCGCGGCCCCGGCCACCCCGAAGATCGGCGACGTGACCCGCGTGGCCAAGGTGACCGGGTCCGGTTCCGTCAGCCGCACCGACAAGCGTTACCAGGTCAACGGCACCGACCTCGGCATCATGTGGGAGAGCGCCCCCGACCAGATCGCCGTCGCGTTCGGCGACACGGTCGGCAAGGGATTCCAGCCGCCCGGTGGTCAGGGCGACGACTGGCGCAGCAACGTCCTCGGTTTCAGCTCCGACCGCAACCTGTCCGACGGTATGAGCCTCGACAGCATGGTCCAGGACAGCCGATGCCACGCGGCGGAACTGCTCGACAGCCGCAAACTCGACAACATCGAGATCACCACCATCCCGACCTCGGGTTTCGCCGTCGGCAACCGGCAGTACATGAGCTACATGTCGATCCGCACCTGGAACAGCATCCCCGCCACGTGGTGGACGAACTACGGCGGCATCGCCTACTCGGACGACGGTGGATCGACGTGGACCAAGGACCCGTACGCGAAGTGGGACAACATCTTCGGTGTCACCAAGTTCCAGGTCGCGTCGATGGTCCCGGCCGGCGACTTCGTGTACATGTTCGGCACCCCCAACACGAGGCTCGGCGCCATCGGTCTGGCCCGAGTCCCGGCCGCCGATGTGCTGAACACGTCCGCGTACCAGTACTGGCAGAACGGCAACTGGACGCCCGTCGGTGGTTACACGGAGGCGACGCCGATCGTGGACGCCCCCGCCGCCGAATTGTCCGTGCGCTACGAGGAGGCCACCGGCAAATGGCAGATGGCGTACCTCGACACGTCCAAGGCGGCCATCGTTCTCCGTGAGTCCGACTCGCCGCAGGGCGCCTGGTCCGACGGGGCGCCGATGGTCAGCGCCGTCGAGTACCCGGAACTGTACGGCGGCTTCATCCACCCGTGGTCGAGTGGCGACGATCTGTACTTCACCATGTCGACCTGGTCCGACTACAACGTCTTCCTCATGAAGGCGGACATAGGCGGGTAGCGCCCGTGCGCCTTTTTGGTAGCTCCCGCAACCAGAAAGGCGCACAGGCCCGGAGGGCCTACAGCAGGCCGTGGCGGGGCGGGACGGTGCCCGACAGTGTCCACCGGCCGATGTGCTGGATCTTCCACCGCGTGGGGTCGTGGAGGGTGTGGGTGCGGGCGTCGCGCCAGTACCGCGACAGGTTGGACGTTTCCGACGCACTGCGGGTGCCGCCCAGTTCGAACAGCACGCTCGACGCCTCGAGTGACGCGCGGGCGGCGGCGACCTTGGCCGCGGCGGCGTCGATCGAGGCGACCGCGGCGCTCTGTTCGCTCAGGTCGCGCCGGGCTGCGTCGATGCTGCGCGCACCCTCCCGGAGGAGTGCCGTCGCGGACCGGACGCTGACCGCCGCCTCACCGGCCAGTTGGATCAGCAGGGGATCGTCGACGGCGTCGGTGACGCCCGCCTCGAAATAGGGCCGTGCCCGACGCGCGGAGCGCACGCCCTCGTTCAGGGCCGCTGCGGCGATCCCGGCGTCGATGGCGGCGTGCAGGATCTGGGCCTGCGACCCGTACGTGGTGGGTGCGTCGAAGATGGGGGAGAACGGTACGACGTGGAATGCAGGCACCCGGACGGCGTCCAGGGTGACGGTTCCGCTCGCCGTGGTCTTCTGCCCCATGCCGTCCCAGTCGTCGACGATCGACAGTCCGGCGGTGGTGCGCGGCAGGTAGGCGACGGCCTTCGCGGGCGTCCCCGTCGGAGTCGTCGTCCCCGGAAGGGTGGCCCGTACCGCGATCCAGTCGGCGAACAGCGCGCCCGTGCTGTAGAACTTGCGACCGTCGACGACGAAGTCGCCGCCCTGCTCGGTGAGCGTCGTGGCGTCGATATCGATCGTCTTGGTTCCGCGCTCGCTCTGGGCGTTGGCGAACCGGCGCCCCGCGAGCACCTCGGAGTAGAAGAATTCCTGTTGCGCGGGCGTGCCCTGGTGGCGCAGCACCTCGAGGAACGTGTAGTGGCTGTGCGGGATCTGCGCGATGCTCGGATCGCCCTCGGCGAGAAGGCGGAAGACTTCGGCGAGGGTTTCGGTCCGCGCGTCGATGCCGCCGTGCTCGCGGGGAACACCGAGTGCGAGCAGTCCGGACGCGGCGAGAGCGCCTACCTGTTCGTAGGGGAGTTGCCGACCGGCATCGCGGCCTGCCGCCTCCTCGGCGAACTGTGCGGCGAACTCGGCAGCGACGGCGAGGGCTTCGGCCTCGTCACTGATGCGGTGGGCGCTCTGGACGGCGGTCATGCCTGACCTCCCTGTACTGCTGTCATGCCGTCGAACCTCACACGGACCCGCGAGCCGGGTGAAGGGTTGGACGCGCGCTGATTGGAAGGGTGGGCGTGAGCAGGGCAGGCGGGTTGCATGCTGGGTATGTCAACCGAACACATCGCTGAGCAGATCAAGTTCGCCTACTGGGTGCCCAACGTCAGTGGCGGGCTCGTCACGTCCGACATCGAACAGCGGACCAGCTGGGATTACGAGTACAACAAGAAGCTCGCCCAGACCGCCGAGAACAACGGTTTCGAGTACGCGCTCAGCCAGGTCCGGTACGAGGCCAGCTACGGGGCAGAGTTCCAGCACGAGTCGACCAGCTTCAGCCTCGCACTGCTGCTGGCCACCGAACGGTTGAAGGTCATCGCTGCCGTCCACCCGGGTCTGTGGCAGCCCGCGGTGCTGGCGAAGCTGGGGGCCACGGCCGATCACCTGTCGAACGGCCGGTTCGCCGTCAACGTCGTGAGCGGCTGGTTCAAGGACGAATTCACCCATCTCGGGGAGCCGTGGCTCGAGCACGACGAGCGGTACCGGCGCAGCGCCGAGTTCCTGCAGGTGCTCCGCAAGATCTGGACCGAGGACGACGTCGACTTCCGCGGCGACTTCTACCGCATCCACGACTTCACCCTCAAGCCGAAGCCGCTGAACACGCCCGACCGTCCGAACCCCGAACTGTTCCAGGGCGGCAACTCCGCCGCCGCACGGCAGAACGCGGGCCGGTACTCCGACTGGTACTTCAGCAACGGCAAGGACTACGACGGCGTCACCGAACAGATCGTCGACGTGCGGAAGGTGGCGCGCGAGCACAACCGGGAAGTGAAGTTCGGGCTCAACGGATTCATCATCGCCCGCGACACCGAGAAGGAAGCACGCGACACCCTCCGCGAAATCATCGAGAAGGCGAACAAGCCCGCGGTCGAGGGATTCAGGTCCGCCGTCCAGCAGGCCGGCGCGTCCACCGCCGACAAGTCGGGAATGTGGGCCGACTCCACGTTCGAGGATCTCGTCCAGTACAACGACGGATTCCGCTCCCAGTTGATCGGGACGCCGGAGCAGATCGCCGAGCGCATCGTCGAATACCGCCGCCGCGGAGTCGACCTCATCCTGGGCGGATTCCTGCACTTCCAGGAGGAGATCGAATACTTCGGCGCCAACGTCCTGCCGCTGGTCCGCGAACTCGAGGCTTCCGAGAGGCTCGCGCCCGTGAGTGGTTAACGAGCCCAGGGACTCGTCAACCCCACACGGGTGGCGGAGCCGCCTACAGGTGCCGGGCCAGCGCGCGGCCCGCGGCCCGGCCGGAGAAGATGCAGCCGCCGAGGAAGGTGCCCTCGAGTGCGCTGTAACCGTGGACGCCGCCGCCGCCGAATCCGGCGACCTCACCGGCGGCGTAGAGACCCTCGAACGGTGTGCCGTCGGGCCTGATCACCTGCGAGTCCAGGTTGGTTTCGAGGCCGCCGAGGGTCTTGCGGGTCAGCAGGTGCAGCCGGACCGCGATCAGGGGACCGTTCTTGGGGTCGAGCAGTTCGTGGGGGCTCACGACGCGGGTGATCTTGTCGGCCAGCAGGTTCCGTGCATTGTGGATCGCCATGATCTGGAAATCCTTGGTGTAGCTGTTCTTCACCTCCCTGTCGCGGGCCACGATTTCACGTTCGAGGTCCTCGTACTTCAGCGGTGCCTCGGGGGTGAGGGCGTTCATGCCGTCGACGAGGTCACGGAGATTGTCGCGGACGACGAAGTCCGCCCCGTGCTGTTTGAACGCCTCGACGGGACCGGGCGCGCCCTTCTTGAGGCGTTCGGCGAGCAGCTTGAAATCGCGGCCGGTGATGTCGGGGTTCTGCTCGGAGCCCGACAGCGCGAACTCCTTCTCGATGATCTTCTGGTCGAGGACGAACCACGTGTGGTGGTGGCCGCTGTTCATGATGTGGTCGAGGGTTCCCATGGTGTCGAAGCCGGGGAAGTTGGGGCTGGGCAGGCGTTTGCCGTTGCCGTCGAACCACATCGACGACGGTCCGGGGATGATGCGGATGCCGTGGTTCGGCCAGATCGGGTCCCAGTTCTGGATCCCCTCGGTGTAATGCCACATCCGGTCGCGGTTCACGATGTTGCCGCCCGCGTTCTCGGTGATCTCGAGCATGCGGCCGTCGACGTGTGCGGGGACGCCGGCGAGCATGTTCTCGGGAGCCTTGCCGAGGCGCGCGGGCCAATTCTTCTTGACCAGTTCGGGATTGCCGCCGATGCCGCCGGACGTGACGACCACGGCCTGCGCGGCGAATTCGAATTCCCCGACCGGGGTCCGCGAACTCTTCACACCGCGTGCTTCGGTGGACGGTTCGAGGACGGTGCCGCGCACGCCGGTGGCGGCGCCGTCGGTGACGACGATCTCGTCGACCTGGTGACGATGCTTGAACGTGACGAGGCCCCGCTTCGACGCGGCCATCACGCGGGTGAGGAAAACTTCGACGACCCCCGGACCGGTGCCCCAGGTGATGTGGAAGCGCGGAACGGAATTGCCCTGTCCGAGTGCGGATCCGCGTCCGCGTTCGGCCCACCCGACGTTCGGCATCAACCGCAGCCCGAGGTCGTGGAGGTACTGCCGCTTCTCGCCTGCGGCGAATTCGACGTACGCCTGGGCCCACAGCCGCGGCCACTGGTCTTCGCGGGCTCGATCGAAGGCCGCGGTGCCCATCCAGTCCTGGATCGCCAGTTCGTACGAGTCCTTGATGCCGAGGCGCCGCTGTTCGGGGCTGTCGACGAGGAACAGGCCGCCGAGCGACCAGAAGGCCTGCCCGCCGAGATTCGCGGAACTCTCCTGGTCGACGACGAGGACCTTCCGGCCCGCCTTGACCATCTCGTAGGTGGCGACGAGTCCGGCCAGTCCGGCGCCGACGACGATCACATCAGCCTGTTCGGTCACGAGGACCCCTCTTTCCGGTGTGTGTGGGTGTGGGTGGTGTCGGGTTCGGTGTACGCGGCCACGACGTGGGTGAACAATTCGAGACGTAGTTCCCGGGCAGACGCGTCGTCGTCCTCGATGAGGCACTGGACGCTCGTGCCGTCGTGCAGGGCCACGAGCGCGCGGCCGAGCACCCGCGGATCGCCGACGACGCGGCGCCCGAGCCGGTGCAGCGCCTTCTCGAGGATCGGCACGATGGTCGCCAGAATCGTGTCCTCACGTGCTGCGAGGGCCTTCTTCAGCGACGGGTTGCGCAGGGCGTGGGCGGTGAATTCCGCGTTGATCCGGTACCACTGGTCGTCGACGGGGACGACGCCGAGCACCAGTTCGGTGCCGGCGCGCAGTTTTTCGGCAGGCGTGAGCCCCGCGAGGTCGATGCTGGACGAGTCGGCGGCCAGCCGGATCTGTGCGAGCATCGCGCTGGAGCGCTGTTCCCACATGGCGAAGAACATCTCGTCCAGTGATGCAAAGTTGGAGTAGAAGGCGCCGCGGGTGTAGCCACCGCGTTCGCAGATCTGCTCGACCGTCGACCGTCCGAAGCCGTTTTCGGCGAACACCTCGACCGCGGCGTCGAGCAGACGCCGGCGTGTCTGGCCTCGCCGTTTCGTCACCCGGCGGGGTGTGTCGGTGGCAGGCTCGGTGGAGCGCGCCGGCGACGTCGGCATGGGCCCTCCTCCGATCGGGTCGACAGCAGCCGTCGATACACTAGCGTATCGGATACACCAGTGTATCGAACTCGGCTGTCAGAGCCCGTTCGGAGAATTCTGCGGTCTCAGAGGTAGAGGTCCTGCTTTCGGATCAGGGCCGTCGCCACGACGCTGACGACCGAGGTGGCGACGAGGTATCCGCAGGCCAGCCAGGGAGTTCCGCCGGCGACGGCGATCAGGGCGGTGAGGATCATCGGCGTGATGCCCGATGCGTAGATTCCGGAGAACTGGTACACGACGGACAGGCCGGTGTAGCGGATCTCGGTGGGATATAGGCTCGCGTACAGCGTGCCCTGCGCACCGTAGAAGAGGGCGTGGACGACGCCGAACACGAGCACCATCGCGACACCGAACAGGATGAGATTCTCCGTGCCGAACAAGGCGAACGCGGGGAAGACCGCGAGCCCGTAGGCCCCGATCCCGACGAGGTAGATCCTCTTGGCGCCGTAACGGTCGACCAGCAGACCGGAGAACGGCAGGAGCACGGCCATGACCGTCGCGGCGACGGTGACGACCAGGAGGACGGGGATCTTCGCGAACTCCAGATTCTTGGTGGCGTACGTGATCGCGAAGACGCCCCAGGTGTTGAACGCGGCGCCCTCACCCCAGCGCGAGAGCAGGCCGAGGAGGGTGCCCCGGCGGACCCGGCCGCGGAACACGTCCTTCAGCGGAGCGGAGGAGCGCTTCGCGAGGTCGTGCACTTCCTGGAACGCCGGGGTCTCCTCGACCTTCAGCCGGACCACGAATCCGACGAATACGAGAATCAGGCTGAGCAGGAAGGCGATCCGCCACCCGTAGGAGAGGAACTGGGCGTCGTCGAAGATCACCTGCAACGCGGCGAAGACGCCGGTGCCCAGGGCCAGGCCCAGCGCCAGGCCGATCTGGGGAATGCTGCCGAAGATGCCGCGCTTCTTCGCGGGACTGTGTTCGACGGCGAGGAGCACGGCGCCCGCCCATTCACCGCCCAGTGCGAACCCCTGCAGGATGCGCAGCAGGAGCAGCAGGATCGGCGCGATCACCCCGACCTGCGCGGCCGTGGGCAGCACACCCATCAGAGCGGTGGCGATGCCCATGATGAACATGGTGAGCGCGAGTGTCTTCTTGCGTCCGATGCGGTCGCCGATGTGGCCGAAGACGACTCCGCCGATCGGCCGGACCACGAAACCGACCGCGAACGTGGCGAACGCCAGCATGGTGCCGACGAACGAACTCTGATCGGGGAAGAACAGCTGGTTGAACACCAGGCTGGCGGCCGTCGCGTAGAGGAAGAAGTCGTACCACTCGACTGTCGTCCCCAGGAGGCTGGCGGCGACGACGGTGCGGAGCCGCTTGCGCCGCTCGAGGTCGGACTCGGTCGAAGGTGTGTACGGGGCGTCGGACAGCGTAGTCATAGCGCGGCGACCGTAACCCTGCCCGCTGCGGTCGGGCACGATTCCGAATCACGGTGATCGAAACCCTCGCGCCCCGGCTTCGTCGTTGATGAACTGGCCTGCGCTGCCCATCTGTCGTCGACAAGAGGATCGCGCGTGTCTCTGCATTTCCACTGGTTCCTTCCCACCTACGGTGATTCCCGCAACCTGATGGCGGGTGGTCACGGGAGTTCCATGGCAGGAGACCGTCCCGCCACGCTGCGGTACCTCAATCAGATCGGCGCGGCGGCGGAGTCGAACGGCTTCGAATCGGTGCTGACGCCCACCGGCGCGTGGTGCGAGGACGCCTGGCTCACCACGGCCATGATGCTGGAGACCACGGAGACGTTGAAATTTCTGGTCGCGCTGCGGCCGGGTCTGCTCAGTCCCACGCTGGCCGCGCAGATGGCGGCGACGTTCCAGTGGCAGTCGCAGGGGCGGTTGTTGCTCAACGTCGTCACCGGCGGCGAGGACCACGAGCAGCGCACCTACGGCGACTACCTCGACAAGAACCAGCGCTACGCCCGCTGCGGCGAGTTCCTCGACGTCATCCGTCAGCTGTGGGCGGGAACCGGACCGGTCGACTACGCAGGCGACTACATCCGGGTGGAGAACGCCCAGTTGCAGCGCATCCCCGACCCGGTGCCGCCGATCTTCTTCGGCGGTTCGTCGCCGGCCGCGGGCACCGTCGCGTCCCAGTTCGCCGACACCTACCTCACCTGGGGTGAACCGCCGAGCGCCGTCGCCGGGAAGATCGCCTGGATCCGCGACCTCGCCGACGTCCAGGGCCGCACGCTCGATTACGGCATCCGGCTGCACGTGATCAGCCGCGACACGTCCGAGGAGGCGTGGGCCGAGGCCGACCGCCTGCTCTCCGCCCTCGACCCGGCGACGGTCGAGCAGGCACAGCAGAGCCTCGCCCGGTCGGGTTCCGAAGGTCAGCGCCGCATGCGTGAACTGCACGGCGGGGGAAGCGCCTACTCCGAGGACGCCGGAGTGCGTGCCCTCGAGGTGGCCCCCAACCTGTGGTCCGGTGTCGGGCTGGTCCGCGGCGGCGCAGGCACCGCGCTGGTCGGCTCCCACGAGGAGGTCGCCGACCGCATCGCCGAGTACGCGGCGCTCGGACTCGATCACTTCGTCCTCTCCGGCTACCCGCACCTCGAAGAGGCCTTCAACTTCGGCGAAGGGGTCCGGCCGATCCTCGAACGCCGCGGGCTCGTGCACTCGCGCAGTCACCGCCCCGGCGACCTGTCCGGGTCGACGGCGTTCCTGTCCTCGAGTCGGTAGCCACTGCCAGACTGGGGGCATGGCAGCGGTCGGGCGAGCGCGAACCTGACGGTCACCGAGATCTGCCGCCTCGTCGGTACACCAGCCTCGGGTCGTTCAGTGTCCAAATTCCGCCAGCTGGTCGGCGCGTCGCCGTCGGTGTATCAGGCGAAGTTCGCCGAGCACGGGGCGCCGCGCATCCCGGGTGCCACGTGTTCATGCACGGCTGAGCGACCGCCGGTGACCGCCGCAATTTCGGAGAAGAGCCGCCCCCTCGACGCCGACATGGCAGACGCGGTCCGCCGGTCGCTCGAGAGCGGGACGATGGGCAGATTCGGGTTGACCACCACCGACTGTCACGAGACGTACCGGGATTTGGTCGCCAGGGTCGTCGAGTTCACGCAGCCGCCGGCCGAACGGCCTTACGGCATCGAGGCGGTGATTCGTGAATCTTTCGGCGCAAACCCGGTCCTTCAGGTCCGGGATAGCCGATCTGGTTTTGTCGGACTGTGTGGCTAGTGTCTGGGTTATGGCGGGGAGGGTGGTGAAGCGGGCGTTCAAGTACCGTTTCTATCCGACTGTGGTGCAGGCGGATCAGGTGGAGAAGCGGGAGTACACGGGGGAAGATTTCGCTCACTGACGGCGAGCCGTCGATTGCATACTGACCAAGTGTCAGCGCGCCCGGTGGCGTCGAACGGCGTCCCGGTTCGCGCACTTCGGTGAGCAGTACCGCTGACGGCCGTTGCGGGACGTGTCGGCGTAGATGGCGGTGCACTCCTCGAGTGCGCAGCGGCCGAGCCGGTGCATGCCGCGGCCGACGAGGTGCAGTGCGGTGCCGACGGAGAAGAGCGCCTCGAGCACGCCAGCCAGCGACTGCTGGTCGTCACGGTAGTGGAGGTGCCAGCCGTCGCCGGCGTGGTTGGTCAGTCGCGGGTAGGCGGATGCCTTCGTGAGCATGAGGTTGACCTGTTCGGCCCGGGCTTCGTCGCTGGTGGTGTCCGCGATCGACGCCCACCGGTCGAGCATCGCGAGCACGTCGGCGAGGTCGTCGTCGGTGACGGGGAAGTCGACGACGATGCCGGCGTCGACGCATCGGTCGACGAGGTCGCCGGTCGAGTCGGGTGGGTGATTCGCGAGGTCGGCGGCGAGTGTGACCGCGTATTCGCCGTAAGGGTTGAGATGCACAATGCCATTACATCATGCTGGGTGCATGAGCGAACATCACGAACACGACTGGCAGGAAGTATCTCGGCATCGGACGAGCACGGGAGTCGTCACGTACCTCGGCTGCACGTGCGGGCGGTGGCAGTTATCGCTGGTCGAGGCTTCGATAGAGGAATCTAGCCATATCTACGTCTGATCGCAGATCTGAATAGATTTGCCTACGAACCGCCGTGTGCCGGGTCGAGGGTCTGGCGTTTTCGGCACGAGGCGCACATAATCACCACGTGAGCCAAGTTACTGTTACTCCGAGTTCACCCATTCTTGCCCAATCGGGCGGAGAGGGTGGCGGTGCGGCGTTCGATCAGATCATCGGAATCTCGGTGGCGACGGCGATCATCACCGTCGGTCTGCTGTGGATCGCATACCTGCACCGCACACGCAAGATCACGTGGCTGCAGACGACCGCCGATACGGCGGCGCGCGCGCTCGACCGGCCCCCGTGGGTGGCCCTGCCCCTGGTGACGTTCGTCGGGACCATACTGACGGCGTTCTTCGGCTTCATCTGGGACGTCAGCCTGCACATCGGGCGAGGCCGCGACGACGGGCCGCTCGCGAACCCCGCGCACTACTTCATCCTCGTCGGACTCTTCCTGCTGTTCATCACCGGGATGCTGGCGATGATCCTTCCGCGCGACGAGAAACCCGGTCCGGCGGCGATCAAGATCACCCGCACCTGGTATGTCCCGGTCGGCGGCGTCCTGGTGGCCGGGGCGGGGCTGTACGCCCTCATCGGGTTCCCCCTCGACGATGTCTGGCACCGGATCTTCGGTCAGGACGTCACGCTGTGGGGGCCGACGCACCTGATGCTGATCGGCGGTGCGGGGCTGTCGCTGATCGGCGTCCTGCTCCTGGACTACGAGGGCCGGATGGCGACCCCCGGTGACACGAAGCAGGACAGCAGGCTGATCTGGTTCCTGCGGTGCGGCACGTTCGGTGGCCTGCTCATCGGCCTGTCCGTCTTCCAGATCGAATACGACTTCGGCGTCGAACAATTCCGCCTCGTCCTGCAACCGATGATGATCGCGGGCGCGGCCGCGTTCACCCTGGTGGCGGCACGCATTGTTCTCGGACCCTTCGCGGCGATCGTGGCCGTGGCGGTGGCCGGCGTCGTGCGTGCGATCACGGCACTGATGGTGGGACCGGTTCTCGGCGCCCCCACGAACGTGTTCGAACTGTGCCTCGGCGCTGCGGTGCTGATCGAACTGCTCGCCCTGACACCGCTGATCAAGAATCGGGTGGCCTTCGGTGCCGTCGGCGGACTTCTCGTTGCGACGGTCGGGCTGTGGCTCGAGTCGCTGTGGATCGACGCCGTGTACATCTACCCCTGGCCCACCAGCATGTGGCCGGAGGCGCTGGCCATGGCCGTGCCCGTGGGCATCGCGGCCGGGGCCTGCGGCGCCCTGCTCGGGCGGGTGCTCCGATCCGAGGGACTTCCGCGTCCCGCGATCAGCCGCACCATCGTCGTCGCCACGGTCGTGGTGATCGCCGGGGCCACGGCCAACGGACTCGTCGCGACCGTCCCGGACAACGCCACGGCGACAATCGCTCTCACGGAGGCCGCGCCGGACGGCGGCCGGATGGTCGACGCGGAGGTGCGTATCGACCCACCTGATCTCGCCAGTGACAATCCCGCCTGGGTGTCCATTCTGTCCTGGCAGGGCGGCACCGGACTGGGCAACGGATTCACGGTCGACCGACTCGAACGCACCGGGCCCGGCACCTACCGGACTCACGAACCGGTGCCGGTCCACGGAACGTGGAAGACGTTGCTGCGCGTGCAGGACGGGCGCACGATGACGGCCGTCCCGATCTACCTGCCCAGCGATCCGGGCATCGGAGCCGAGGAACTCCCCGCCGTCGCGTCCTCGACCCGTGACTTCGTCCCGGAAATCACCATCCTGCAGCGGGAGCGGAACTTCGATCACCCGTCCTGGCTGTTCGGTGCCGCGTCGCTGGTCGTGCTCGTGTGCACTCTTGCGCTGATCACCGCGCTGGCCTGGGGAGCGGGCCGGATCAGCAAGTACACGCAGGGGCAGGCGGCCACCGGCACCCGCGAGGACGTGACGGTGACATGAATCCGGTGAACGGCCCGGACGTCGTCTACCTCGCCGATCACTCGGTGCTGCTGGCGATTCCCGCGTTCGTCCCTGCGTTCCTGGTGGCCGGCCTGGTCATCTACCTGGCGGTCCGGGACCGCAAGGCGGAAGCGGCCGAGAACGCCGAGAACGCCGAGAACGCGAAACACGGCCCGAGTGAGAAAGACGAGGAGAATTAGGTGATCAGGCGGTTGGCCGGAGTTGTCGTGGTACCTGCTGTCGTCGCCGCCCTGGTGTCGGGCTGTGGAGGCGACAGCGACACGCCGGCAACGGAGGACGGTGTCGTGATCAACGTCGTGATCGACGGCGGTTCGGTGACACCGAGCAACGAGCGCATCGAGGCCGCGGTGGGGGAGACCGTCACCGTGCGGATCGAGAGCGACGCCGACGACGAACTGCACGTGCACGCCGTGCCGGAGCATTCGTTCGAGATTCACCCCGGAACCCAGGAAACCCAGTTCTCCGTGGACGTTCCGGGCCAGGTGGCGGTGGAATTGCACGACGCGGGTACGACGGTGGCCACCCTGCTCGTGCGTCCATGACCGTTGTTCTCGCGCACGGCCTCGGCGGATCCACCGACCTTCCGATCCCGTTCACGTATGCGCTGATCGGGGCGAGCTGGGCGCTCACCGTCTCCTTCGTGGTCCTGGCGTTCGCGTGGCGCACACCGAAGCTGGACCCGGACAGTCCCGGGCACCGGTTGCCCGGCTGGGTGACGCGGTTCGCCGACGCGCCGATCACGCGGAACGTGCTGGCGGCGTTCGGTCTGGTGTTCGCGGTGTGGGTGGCGCTCGCGGCGTTCTTCGGACCCTCGGAGTCCTCGGAGAATGCCCTGCCGGGCGTGTTCTACGTGCTGCTCTGGGTGGGACTGGTCGCGGTGTCGCTGGCGTTCGGACCGGTGTGGCGAGTGCTCTCCCCGGTCCGCACGCTTCACCGATCGGTGTGCGCGGTGATCGGGCGCTCCCCGACGGAAGGCACTGCGCGGTACCGCAACTCGTGGGGGTACTGGCCCGCGGTCGCGGGACTGTTCGCCTTCGTCTGGCTCGAGCTCGCCTCCGGCGACCCGGGTTCCGTTGCCGCCGTGCGTACCTGGCTGCTGATGTACGTCGTGGTCACGACGGCCGGGGCCTTCACCTGCGGCGAGCGCTGGTGTGAGCGCGGCGATCCGTTCGAGGTGTACAGCACGCTGGCGTCGCGGTTGTCTCCACTGAGCCGGGATCGGCACGACGGCCGGATCGTGCTGCGCAATCCGCTGGACCACCTGGGATCGATGCCCGTTCGTGCCGGCTCCGTCGCGTTGATGGCAACGCTGCTGGGATCCACGGCCTTCGACAGTTTCTCGGCGTTCCCGTGGTGGGCGCGGCTGGTGGACGGAATCGGTTCCCCGATCGGCGCGACTCTCGCGCGCACCGCCGGGCTCCTGGCGTTCATCGGCTTCGTCGGGGTGTCGTTCTGGGTGGCCTCGCGGGCCGCGGGCGGATTGCGGCCGGAGCAGCGCGCCGCCCTCCCTGGGCTGCTGTCGCATTCGCTGATCCCGATCATCATCGGCTACGTCTTCGCCCACTACCTGACGTATCTCGTGGAGAAGGGTCAGGCGACGGTGATCCTGCTGGCCGACCCGATGGGTCGGGGGTGGAACCCGCTGGGACTCGGCGACGCGGAGGTCTGGTACGTGCTGTCCGAGCACCCGGCCGCGACGGCGTCGATCAAGGTGCTGTGCGTCCTCGCCGGGCACGTCCTCGGAGTGATTGCGGCACACGACAAATCCGTACGGGTCCTGCCCCGGGGTCATCAGCTGACCGGGCAGCTGGCACTGCTGTTCACGATGGTGACGTACACCTTCGGTGGGCTGTACCTGCTGTTCGGCGGTTGACGACCCCGGCCGGGGGTCAGCGTGCGAGGACGACCGCAGCCTCCGCGGTGAGCGAGGCGAACGTGAACGTCTCTTCGAGGTAGAGCGTGACGTCGGTGGCGGTGTGGCTGTCGTAGCCGATCGACAGGTCCGTGCCGAGGGTCAGCTGGTTGTCGCCACCGCGGGTGGACAGCACGTACCCACCGCTGATGGCGGGTGCCCAGATGATGTCGCCGGTGACCAGGTCACGCAGGTGGTGGAACACGGGATGTCCCTCGTCGCGGGTCTCGCTGACCGCGGTGTACGCGTCGGCGTCGAGTACCACCGAATACGGTCCCTCGACACCGGCGAGTCGCAGCGCCGACAGCGCGGACGCCACGGCGTCGGGGATGAGCAGCGGATCCTCCGGCAGACTGAGAACCGGGTTGTCGCTGGACGGTCCGAGTCCGCGGATGCCCGCCTCGTCGAATCCCTGGAAGATCGACTGGTCTTCCGCGAACGCGACGGCCTTCGCGGCGTCCTTGACGGGCTGCCAGTCGGAATCGAGGGAACCCCGGGCGACGTCGTCGACCTCGGCCCGGCTGAGGGTGAACGGGAACCGGAGTTCGACGAGCGGGTCCACCTGCCGCTGCTGTGCGCGGATCCTGCTGTCCGACGTCTTGATCGGGGTGACCCGGCCGAGGTTGTGGGCCGAGTAGGAGTATCCGAACGGTCCCGCGACGTCGACGACGCGTCGACCGGCGACGTGGCGCTTGAACGTGCGGGCGGCCTCTTCGCCGATCTGCTGCCAGGCAACCTCGGTGACGGGTGCCAGGTTGCGGTGCAGATTGCTCGAATCACTCATTGCGATACTCCTTTGAGACCACCGATTTTCAGGGACAGGTCGTACGGGCCGGCCGCGGCGGGCCCGACCGGGTCTTCGGGTGCCGACTCCGCGTCGGCCGGCTCGTCGCCGAGCGATTCGAGCACATCCCGGCTCGGCACGAAGAACAACGTGCCGGTGGCCGCCGTGGAGAAGTCGAGGATGCGGTCGTAGTTGCCGGGCGGTTCGCCGAGAAACATGCGTCGCAACATCAGCTCGGTGACGGCGGGATCCTTGGCGTACCCGATGAAGTAGGTGCCGTATTCAGCCTCGCCGAGGCTGCCGAAAGCCATGTTGTCGCGGAGGATGTCGTGCTCGACGCCGTCGTCGTCGACGATGGTGTTGAGGGTGACGTGCGAATTGACGGGCTGGACGTCGTCGTCGAGTTCGACGTTCTCGAGCTTGGTGCGCCCGATGACCCGTTCCTGTTCCTCGGTGCTCAGCGTGCTCCACGCGCTCATGTCGTGCAGGTACTTCTGCACGATCACGTAACTGCCGCCCCGGAAGTCGGGATCTTCGTCGCCGATCAGTGCGGCGTCCGCGGCGTCGTCGTCGGTGGGATTCTCGGTGCCGTCGACGAATCCGAGGAGGTCGCGGGAGTCGAAATAGCGGAAGCCGTGCACCTCGTCGACCACGGTGGCGGCGGAGCCCAGCGCGGAGACGATCTGGCGGCCCAGTTCGAAGCACAGGTCCTTGCGGGCGGCCTTGATGTGGAACAGGACGTCACCCCGCGTGGAGGGCGCGCTGTGGACCGGCCCGGACAGCGGGACGAACGGATGCAGGTGCGCCGGCTTGGACGACGAGCTCACGCGGTCCCAGAACTGCGCACCGACACCGACCACGCAGGACAGCGAGCCGGCGAGTTCGCGGAATCCCACCGCCTTGAGCGGTCCGTCGATCCCGGAGATCACATCGCACACCGTCGTGCGGGCGTCGTCGGAGTCCCCGGCGACGAGCACCAGGAACAGGGAGGCAGGGCTGGGCGGAGTGAGGACTGATTGGGGTGCCAATCTCGCGACTGGGCCTGGCATCTTTGTCTCCGTTCACTTCGACGTACGACGCTGCACTGTCCGGAACCTCAGGTCCCATCTAACCGTTTCGAACCGCCAGGTTCCATTCAATCGGTCCGCCGCGCCGGTGCGGGGCCCCGGAATCTGTCGGTGGTGGCTCCTATCGTCGAGGTCATGCCATTGTCTGTGTCCGAGCGCGAACAGTTCCTGTCCGAGCCGCACATCGCGGCGCTGTCGGTTTCCGCCGGTGAGAACCGCGGACCTCTGACGGTCCCGATCTGGTATCAGTACGCCCCGGGGGGTGATCTGTGGGTACTGACCGGCGCCGGTTCGGAGAAGGCGCGCCTCATCGAGGCGGCCGGGCGATTCACCATGATGGCCGAGCGGGTCGACCCCACCGTCCGGTACGTCTCCGTCGAGGGCGCGGTGACGCGCACCGTCCCGGGAACCGACGACATGCTGCGGGAGGTCACCGAGCGCTACCTCGCGCCGGAGAAGGTCGACGCTTACCTCGATTTCGCTCGGGCCGAACTCGGTGAACAGGTCGCCATCTACCTCCGTCCCGAGCACTGGCGATCGGCAGACATGGGTCCGGCCTGACCGCGGGGCCGGTTGCGTCCCGCGTCGATGATGAAAGCGGTATCTGACCGGGACTAGCCGGGAAACGTCGAGGATATTGCTGTGAACTGTGGAAACGGGAATCAACCCGCCTAGTCGAGAAAGCGTTTACAAATTTGGTGACGTGGGTCATAGTAGTCGGGTTCCGGCAGTTTCCCTTCACAGTCAGGAGTTCTCGATGGGCATGACCGAACTCGGCACCGAGCGGTCGACCGCGGTGCCGCACGGGTCGGCAGGGCAGCAGCGCCGCCGGGTGATCAAGGCGAGCGCGGCGGGAACCGTGATCGAGTGGTACGACTTCACGCTCTACGGTCTCGCCGCTGCCCTCGTCTTCGGGCCGCTCTACTTCCCCGGGGCGGGATCTCTCGCCGGCACGATGGCCGCCTTCGGGACGTTCGCCGTCGGGCTCGGCGCCCGCCCGATCGGTGGGCTGGTGTTCGCGCACTTCGGCGACCGGCTGGGCCGCAAGCCGATGCTCCTCATGACACTGCTCGTCATGGGCGCCTCGACGACGCTGATCGGTGCGCTGCCCACCGCGGACGCGATCGGCATCTGGGCGCCGATCCTCCTCATCGTGCTTCGCCTGTTCCAGGGCGCCGGCGCGGGCGCCGAGTTCGCCGGGGCGATCACGATGGTCACCGAATCCACGGACAGCTCCCGCCGCGCTCTCTCCAGCGCCTATCCGGGAGCCGCGATCTACGTCGGCACCGGCGGCGCCACCATGATCTTCGCGCTGCTCACGCTGATGCCCGACGACCAGTTCCTGTCCTGGGGCTGGCGTATTCCGTTCCTGGCCAGCGCCGTCATCGTCCTGGTGGCCGGCTATCTGCGGCTGAAGGTGAACGAGACCGCCGTGTTCAAGGAGGCCGCCCAGCACGGCGAGGTCGACCGTGCACCGCTGGTCGAGGCGGTCCGCAACCACTGGCGGCAGATCCTGTGCGGACTCGCCCTGTTCAGCTTCGTGATTCCGTGGGCCTACGTCATGCAGGTCTTCGCGCTCTCGTTCGTGACCAAGACCCTCGGCGTCGATTCCACTCAGGCCCTGATCGGATTGATCGTCGCCGAGTTCTGCGCCATTCCCGTCATCATCGGGTTCGGCCGCCTGGCCGACAAAGTCGGCCGCAAGCCGGTCCTGTTGTCCGGCGCCATCTTCGGCATCGTCTTTCCGTTCCCGATGTTCATGATGCTCGACACCCGGTCACCGTGGATGGTCGGACTGGCGCTGATCCTCGGCATCTGCCTCGTCCAGGGCACGACGTCCGGTCCGGGCGGTGCGCTGCTCTCCGAACTGTTCCCCACCAAGATCCGGTGGAGCGGCATCGCGATCTCCCGGGAGATCCCGGCTGCCGTGGTCGGCGGCACGATCCCGCTGGTCGCCACCGCCCTCGTCGCGGTCGCGGGCGGAACGCCCTGGCTCGTCGCGAGCTACCTCATGGGCTTGAGCGTGGTCGGGCTGATCGGCATCGCCCTGCTTCCCGAGACCCTCGGCCGGAGCGTGGGTTCGCGCACGTCCGTCGAGGCCGCATCGTGACCCGTCGCGTCGTGGTGATCGGCGCCGGACTCGCGAGCGCCGCGCATCTCACGGCACTCCGGGCTGTCGGCGCCGACGTGGTCGGTGTGGTGACGCGCGACGAGACGAGGGCGGCGGCGGCACGCCGGCTGGCACCGGAGGCACGGATACTCCCGAGCCTCGACGCGGCCGTAGCCCTGGACGCCGACACGGCGGTGGTTGTCACGCCGCCGTCGAGTCACCTGGCCGTCGCGTCGGCACTGGCCGAGCGCGGCCTGAACCTGGTGATCGACAAACCGCTGGCGGCCTCGTTGCACGAAGCGCAGGCGATCGTCGACGTCGCCGAGCGGTCCGGTGTGCGGGCCGTGGTCACGCTGCAACACCGCTACAAGGAGGCGGCGCGTCGCGCCCGGCAACTACTGTCGGACGGCGCGATCGGCACCCTCCGCTCGGCGACCGTCACCGTCCCGCTGTGGCGCCCCGACTCCTACTACGCCGAGGCCGGACGCGGGACCTGGGACCGCGACGGCGGCGGAGTGCTGATCACCCAGGCCATCCACACCCTCGACCTGTACCTGTCGCTGGCCGGCCCGGCGCGCAGTGTCGTGGCCGCGGCTTCCACCAGCCGAGGCCGGCTCGAGGCCGAGGACACGATGCACCTCCTGATCGACCACGGCACCCATGCGGCGTCGGTGACGGCGAGCACGGCCGCGTGGCCGGGCGGAGCCGAGACGATTCACCTCTACGGCGACGCGGGACAGATACGGCTGGTGGGGGATTCGCTCGTCCAGATCGACGACAGCGTCCGCCCGGTCGTCGGCGGGTCCGTCGACGCGTCCGGCCCGGACCCGCTGTCCATGACGGCGTGGTTCCGGTCGCTGTACGACGACGTCTTCACCAGTTGGGCGTCCGGCGCGGCGCCGCTGTCCGTCGCCCGGTCCGGGCTGCCCGTGCAAGCGGTGATCGACGCCGCCTACCGGTCCGCCGCGGCCGGCACGATGCCTGTCAGTGTCTTCGAGGGAAGGAAAAGCGCATGTCAGTCTTGAGTATTCGGGTCGACGGCCCGAACGACTACCGGCTCGACCACGGCGACGTCGCGGCGCCCGGCGAGGGGGAGGTGCTCGTCGCTCTCGACTCGGCCGGGATCTGCGGCGGCGACCTGTCACACCTGCGTGGCCGGAACGCCGTCGCCGCCTATCCGACGGTGCTCGGCCACGAATGCGCGGGACGTGTGGCGCGGGTGGGTCCGGGCACGAGTCTCACGGTCGGTCAGCCGGTGATGGTCTACCCGACCACGGGATGCGGCCGATGCCGCGCCTGCCGCGACGGCCGGATCAACAACTGCCCGAGCATCCGGGTGTTCGGCCTGTCCGACCCGCGCGGGTGTTTCAGTGAGGAGTTCGTCGTTCCCGAGACGCAGTGTGTGCCGGTGAGCGACTCGGTGCTGGAGCGTTTCGGGGCCCTCGTGGAACCGCTTGCCGTCGGAGTTCATGTGGTCCGGCGCGGCGGCGCGTCGGAGGGGGACACCGCGCTGGTCATCGGGACCGGTGCGATCGGTCTCGCGACCACGCTGGTGGCCCGGAGCCGAGGCGTCCGGGTATTCGGTGTCGATCGCTACACCGAACGGGAGCAGCCTGCCCTGGCGTGCGGGATGAGCGACTTCACGACCGGCTCGGGGGCCGCGCTCGAGGGCTGGCTCCGGGACCGGACGGATTCGGTCGATCTCGTCTACGACACGGTGTGCACCGAGGACTCGTCTCGGCTGGCGCTGCGGGTCCTCGCGCCGGGCGGCCGGTACGTGGCAATCGCGTCCGCGAAACCGGGGCACGAACTGACCCTTGACTACAGCGCGCTCTACGCCCGCGAACTGTCCGTCGTGGCCTGCCGGAACTACGTCCGGCAGGACTTCGTCGACGCGGCCGAACTCCTCGAATCGGGGAAGGTGGACGCGTCACCGCTGCACACCGCGACGTTCCCGCTGGACGAGTTCGGTCGCGCGGTCGAGGAACTCGAATCGAACGGCAGCAAGCACGTCAAGGTGCTGCTGACCTCGCGGAAACTGCTCGGGACGCGCGCCTTGTTGCGCAAGGAGTGAGCGTCCGCGTGATCCGGGGCCGTCTTCGCGATACGCTGTAAGCGTTTCCACCCACCGAGGTGGTAGACGGTAGCAATGGCGACGAGAGATGTAGAGGCAGCGATGGCTGATCAGACCCGAGTGCCCGCGAGCCGTCGCGTCACGATCAACACCGTAGCGAAGGCGGCCGGGGTCTCGATCGCCACCGTCTCCCGTGTCATGAGCGGCAGCTCGTCGGTGACCCCGGATCTCGCGGCCCGGGTCCACAAGGTCGCCGACGAGCTGTCCTACCGGCCCAGCACCGCCGCCCGCGGACTCGTCCTCGGGTCGCTGCGGAACATGGGCGTGATCCTGCCGGACCTGGCCAACGCGTACTTCTTCGACGTCGTCAAGCAGATGCACCACGGCGCCACCGCCGACGGATACCGCATGCTCGTCGCCGACTACTCCGGTGACGCGGCCGACGAACTCGCCACCGCACTCGACCTGCTCGGCCAGGTCGACGGCCTCGTGCTGCTCTCGTCGAGGATTCCGACGAGTGGCCTGAAGGAACTCGCCAAGCAGTCGACGCCCGTCCTGCTCGTCAACCGGGTCGAGCTGGAAGTCGATCTCCCCATGGTCGCCGTCGACAACTTCACCCCCATGATGCAGCTGTGCGGGCATCTCGCGAAGCTCGGCCATCGCCGGATCGTCTACGTGAAGGGCTCGGATCTGGCCTGGCAGAACCGCGAACGGTGGCGGGCCATCGAGATGGCGAAGGTGCTCGGGATCGAGGCGACGGCGGTGCCGTCGGACGGCACCATCGAGGGTGGTTACGACGTGGTGGAAGAAGCACTCACGCACGAGCCGACCGCTCTCGTCTGCTTCAACGACCTGACGGCGCTGGGCGTCATCTCGAAACTGCGTGAGCGCGGACTCCGCGTCCCCGAGGACATTTCGGTCACCGGCTTCGACGACATCGACATGGCACGTCACCTCGCGCCGCGCCTGACCACGGTGGTCAGCCCGAAGATCGACCTGGGTGACCAGGCGTGGTCGCTGATGCGCGCGGCCCTGAACAACGAGACCACCACGTCTCCGCCGCTGATCCCCGCCGACGTCGTCATTCGCGAGTCGACGGGGCCCGCCTCGAGCTGAACCGGGTTTCAGACAGCGGCGAGGCCGTTCGCCGCGGCGTGGACCGCCTCCTTCGGGTCCTCGGCCCACCAGCGGTCGCTGAGGATCTCGACCTCCACGAGCCCGGAGTAGCCGCCGGCGTTCCGGCAGTCGGCGACGAATCCGGTCATGTCGATGCACCCTTCGCCGGGCATGCCGCGGCTGCTGAGTTCGCCGTGGATCGGGGTGACCCAATCGGCCAATTGCACCGAGAACAGGCGTTCGCCTGCCCTTGTGATCTGCTGCGGCAGCGCCGCGTCCCACCACACGTGATACGAGTCGAGCGCGATCCCGACGATGTCGGATCCGATCGCCTCGACCAGGTCGTTGGCCTCGCCGAGTGAGGTGATCACCGACCGGCTGGACGCCATCATCGGGTGCATCGGCTCGACCGCGAGCCGCACCCCCGCCTGGCGGGCGTACGGCTCGAGTTCGGCGATGCCGTCGTGGACCTGCCGCCGCGCGCCGGCCAGGTCGCCGTGAGCGGCGCCGCAGACCAGCACGAGGCAGTCGGCGCCGAGGGCATGGGCCTGATCGACCGCCACCCGGTTGTCGTCCATGGCTTCTCGCCGCAGCCGGGCGGTCGGTTGCGGGAACATCCCGCCCCGGCAGACGCTGGTGACGCGCAACCCCGACCGCCGGAGCCGGGCCGACGCGGCCACCAGGTCCACGCCGTCGAGGACGTCCCGCCACAGGCCGACGCCGCCGAATCCCCACTGCGCGGCGAGGTCGGCGACCTCGGTGAGGCCGGCACCCTTGACGGTGACGGAGTTGAGACTGCACTGCGCGAGGTCCATGTCAGCGGATTCCGTGCACGGCGAAGTACGCCGAGGCCCGTGCGGCGGTGAAGTCGGGATCGGTGAACAGGCCGATCGCGTCGGCCGCGCGGATCAGTTCGGCCAGATGGGTGAGGCTGCGGCCGGTTTCGAAGCCGCCGATCATCCGGAAGTGGTCCTGCTTGCCGTTCAGGTACGCCAACCACGCGACGCCGACCTTGTAGTACTGCGTCGGGGCGGCGAACAGCAACCGGCTCAGGGTTTCGGTGGGGCCCAGGATGTTCCGGAACCCCTGCTCGTCGCCGTCGTCCAGCCGGGCGAACGCGGCGGAGGCGAACGGGCCGAGCGCGGCGAACGCACCCAGCAGGGCGTCGCTGGTGTGGGTGCCGTCGCCGGCGATCAGGTCGACGTAGTTGTAGTCGTCGCCGGTGAACACCCGAACGTCGTCGGGCATCCGGTTGCGCAGGGCGATCTCGAGCGCGGGGTCGAGCAGGGAGACCTTGATGCCGCGTACGCGCTCGTGATGTGTGGTGATGATCTGCAGGACGGTGTCCATCGCGGCAACCGGCTCCGAGAAGCCCCAGTACCCGTCGAGGGCGGGGTCGAACACCGAGCCCAGCCAATGGAGGACGACCGGGCGGGTGGCCGCCGACAGCACCGCGTCGTACACGGCGAGGTAGTCGTCGGGGCCGGTGGCGGCGCGGGCGAGGTGCCGACTCGCCATCAGCACCACCTCGCCGCCGGCGGACTCGATCGCCTCGACCTGCTCGAGGTAGGCGTCGCGGATCTCGTCGAGCGTGGGGGTGTCGGTCTTCAGTTGATCGGTGGCCACGCCCACGACCACCTTCCCGCCGACCGCATTCGCGTCGGTGAGCGTGCGGACGGCGAGTTCCCGGGCACCGGCCCAGTCGAGCCCCATGCCGCGCTGGGCGGTGTCCATCGACTCGGCCACCCCGAGCCCCAGCGACCACAGGTCGCGGCGCAGTTGCAGGGTGGCGTCCCAGTCGATCTGATCCGCGGCATTCTCCGCGGACGCCCGTAGCGGATCGGCCACCACGTGCGAGGCCGCGTACACCGCCCTGCTGCTCGGCGGCGTGGACCGGGTGTCCAGCCGGGCGGGTGCGTTCAACGCGAGAGTCGTGGGCGAACCGTGGCGATCGGGCAGCAGGATCGAAGCCATGAAATCTCCTGTAATCGTTTTCTTGATGTTGTGCAGCTCACAATATACTGTGTCAATCACCGAGGTCCATAGCGTTAATGGGCCGATTGGCAGAATGTAAGCATTTACAGGAGCGGATATGACACAGCCTGGAACGGGTGCCGCCTCGAGGCGCTGGACACTGACCACCGCGACACGAGCCGTGAGCGACATCGCGCCAGGAGCGACCATCGCCCTCACCGGTTCGGGCGGCGGGATCCTCGAACCGGACACCGTCCTGAAGGCACTGGAGGAGTGCTTCCTCGCGACCGGATCGCCGAGGGAACTCACGATCGTGCACGCCCTCGGCATCGGCGACCGGGTGAGCCGCGGAACCAACCACCTCGCGCACAAGGGCATGGTCAAGCGGGTCATCGGCGGGCACTGGACGTGGTCGCCGACCATGATCGACCTCGTTCGCAACGACGAGATCGAGGCGTACGCGTGGCCCGGCGGCGCGATCAGTCAGCTGCTGCGGGAGATCGGTGCGCGCCGGCCGGGCCTCATCACCGCGACCGGTCTCGACACCTTCGTCGACCCACGGCACGGCGGGGGCAAGTTCACGCCGTCCGCCACCGAGGACCTCGTCGAACTCCTGACTCTGGACGGCCGCGAGTACCTGCGCTACAAGCCGTTTCCCGTCGACGTGGCCATCGTCCGCGGCGATTCCATCGACCCGTCCGGGAACGTCACGTGCTCGGGCGAGGCGGCCCAGCTCGACGCGCTGGCCGTCGCTCAGGCGGCGAAGGCGAGCGGCGGCCGGGTCATCGTGCAGGTGAAGAACCTGCTGGACCGGCCGATCGATCCGCGGCTCGTGCACATCCCGGCGGTCCTGGTGGACGACGTCGTCCACGCGCCGACCCAATGGCAGACGTACGCGGGCGAATTCGACCCGGAACTCTCCGGCGACGCGGCGAACTCCGGTTTCGGTGCCACGAACCACGACCCGATCCGCATGCTGATCGCCCGGCGGGCCGCCGCCGAGGTCCGGGACGGTGACGTCCTGAACGTCGGTTTCGGGGTGTCCGCGCTGGTCGTGGACGCGCTCGCCGAACAGGATCGGCTGGACGACATCACCCTGGCCATCGAGCAGGGGCTGATCGACGGCATCCCCGTCTCCGGCGATCTGTTCGGGGCCGCGCGAGGACCGAAGGTCGTGCATTCGTCGACCACCCAGTTCGACTTGTTCTCGGGCGGAATGCTCGACGTCAGCTGCCTCGGCATGGCCGAGGTCGACTCCACCGGCGCCGTCAACGTCAGCAAGATCGGCGGCGGAATCGTCGGACCGGGCGGGTTCATCGACATCTCCCAGAACTCGCCGCGCGCCGTGTTCTGCGGAACGTTCACCGCCCGCGGCCTGGACGTCGAGATCGTCGGAGGAGAACTGGTGATCCGGCACGAAGGCTCGGTGCCGAAGTTCGTCGACCGTGTCGATCAGGTCACCTACTCCGGTGCTCTCGCCGTCCGCGAGGGACGTGAGGCGGTCTATGTCACCGAACGCGCCATCTTCGCCCTCACCCGGGACGGCCTCGAACTCGTCGAGATCGCACCCGGCATCGACATCGATCGGGACATTCTGCCGCACATGGGATTCCGTCCGATCATCACGAACCCACGCCTGATGGACGCGGGGTTGTTCGCCCCCGTCGCCGTACACATCTGAGGAGAACTACATGTCAACCGGAAACAGCGTCATTCCCTCGTCGGTGCTCGGCGCCGACGAACGCAAGCTCGTCGGCGAGTTCGTCGACGAACGGATCCGTCCGGTCGCCACCGAACTGGACGAGACCGAACGATTCCCCGAAGAGATCTACCGGGAGATGGGCAAGATCGGGCTCTTCGGCATCACCGTGCCCGAGAAGTTCGGTGGCTTCGGCGGCACCGCCCTCGACTACCTGTTCGTCATGGAGTCCCTGTCCTACGGGTACGCGTCGGTGGCCGACCAGTGCGGCCTCGTCGAGATCCTCGGCAGCCTGCTCGGCAACTACGGCACACCCGAGCAGCAGGAGCAGTACCTGCGCCCGATGCTCTCCGCCGAGAAGCGCTGCGCCTACGCGCTCACCGAGCCGGGATCCGGATCCGACCTCGGATCGATCACCACACGGGCGGTGCGGGACGGCGACGGCTGGGTGCTCACCGGTGAGAAGATCTACATCCACAACGCCCCCGTCGCGGACTTCGCGGTCGTCCTCGCCGTCACCGACCCCGAACTGGGGAAGCGCGGCGGCATCTCCGTCTTCCTGGTGGACGTCGACCAGCCCGGCGTCAGCCGGGCCTACCACGAACACAAGATGGGCCAGCGGGCCTCGCAGGTCGGCGGGCTGGTGTTCGACTCCGTCCCACTGTCGGCCGACGCCCTCCTCGGCGAGGAAGGCAAGGCGTTCGGTTACATGATGAAGGTGCTGGCCAAGGGCCGTCTCGGCATCTCGGGCCTGAGCCTCGGCATCAGCCGCGCCGCGCTGGACGCCGCCACCCGGCAGTCCCTCGACCGCAGCCAGTTCGGCAAGCCGATCTCCGCCAACCAGGGCATCTCCTTCTCCCTCGCCACCGTCGCCACCGAACTGCGGGCCGGCACCGCGCTGTCGGTCGAGGCGGCGCGGGCGCTCGACACGGGCGCGGCGGACGCCGAGACGCTCTGCTCGATGGCCAAGCTCTACGCGTCCGAGGGATGCGTGCGCCACGCCGACGCCGCCGTGCAGGTGTTCGGCGGCAACGGCTTCATCCGCGGATACGAGGTCGAGCGCCTCTACCGCGACGCCCGCATCACGAAGATCTACGAAGGCACCAGCGAAATGCAGCGGCTCATCATCAGCCGGGCAGTACTGAAGGGAGCCGCGGCATGAGCAGCGTTGCACAACCCACCAACTCGGTCGATCTGTCGGGGAAGACCGCCATCGTGACCGGTGCGGCAGGCGGCATCGGTTCGGCGATCGCCCGCGCCCTCGCCCGCAGCGGAGCACTCGTGGTCGCGGCGGACGCCGACCCGAAGGTCACCGACGTCGCCGCGGAGTTCGGCGGGCACGGCCTCTGCGGCGACCTCACCGACCCCGAGTTCGGTGCGCGCGCCGTCGACCTCGCCCAGCAGCTGTCGGGGCGCCTCGACATCCTGATCAACGCGGCCGGGATCCAGTTGCGGACTACGGCGATCGACGTGGACGAGGACGGGTGGGAACGCCTCCTCGACGTCAACCTGTCGGCGGCCTACCGGCTGACGAGGCAGGCGGCAAAGTCGCTCGTCGACGCCCGCGGCAGCATCGTGAACATCGCGTCGCTGTCCGCGGATCGCGCTGTCCCCGGCATCGTTCCCTACGGTGCGACGAAGGCCGCACTGACGCAGCTCGGCAAGGGACTGGCCGTGGAACTCGGCCCCCACGGCGTGCGCGTCAACACCGTGTCGCCGGGCTACATCGAAACCCCGATGACAGCGGACGTGCTGGGGCAGGAAGGCTTCCGCGCCCAGAAGCTGAGCCGTATCCCGTTGCAACGGTTCGCCGACGGCGACGACGTCGCGGACGTCGTGCTGTTCCTGGTCTCCGATGCCGCGCGGTACGTCACCGGGGTGGTCCTGCCCGTCGACGGCGGGTACTCGATCACATGACGAGCCTGGCGACCGTTCCCTCGGTCACGTTGAACAACGACATCACGATGCCCGCGCTCGGGTTCGGCCTCTTCACGATCCCCGACGAGGACATGGGTTCCACGGTGTCGCACGCGCTGTCCGCCGGCTACCGCGCGTTCGACACGGCCCCGATGTACGGCAACGAGGCCTCTCTCGGCGCGGCGCTGGCCCGGGCTGACGTCGATCGGGACGAGATCTTCGTGACCACCAAGATCTCCAACGAGGACCAGGGTTACCAGCGGACACTGGACGCGTTCGAGGCGAGTGCGGCGAAACTCGGCCGCATCGACCTGTGCCTGATCCACTGGCCGGCACCGAGCCGCGGACAGTACCTGGAGACGTGGCGGGCACTCGAAAAGCTGTACTACGACGGACGGGTGCGGGCGATCGGCGTGTCGAACTTCCAGTCCGAACAGCTCGAGCGGCTCGCGGAGATCGCGACGATCACCCCGGCGGTCAATCAGATCGAACTGCACCCGCTGCTCACGCAGTCCGCGCTGACGGATCTGCACCGGTCGATGGGCGTCCGCACCCAGGCGTGGGCGCCGCTGGCGAGGGGGCACCTGAACGACCACGCACTCCTGGCGGCGCTCGCCGCCCGGCACCGTGTGTCGGTCGCGCAGATCGTGCTCCGCTGGCATTTGCAGATCGGGACGATTCCACTGCCCAAATCTTTTGCGGTGCACAGGATTCGGCAGAACGTGAATGTGTTCGACTTCCGGCTGTCCGCCGCGGAGATGGACGCGATTTCCGCTCTGAATCGCGATCAGCGCACGGGACCCCACCCCGATGACGTCGACTGACGCCGGCTCGATGCGGGTGGCGGTCGCCCCGGATTCGTTCAAGGGCTCACTGACCGCGACGGAGGTGGCGGCGGCTCTGGCAGCCGGCTGGTCGACGGTCCGGCCGAACGACGAGCTGGTCCTGCTCCCGCAGGCGGACGGCGGCGAAGGCACGGTGGACGCCGTCGCGTCCTGCCACGACACCGGCGTGTGGCGTGAGGTGCCGGGGGTTCGAGGCCCCGACGGACGTCCGGCGACCGGACGCTGGCTGCTGCTCCGGGACGGCACGGCGGTGGTCGAGCTGGCCCAGATGAGTGGGCTGCCGCTGATGGACTCGCCGGATCCAGGGGGAGCGTCGACGACCGGTCTGGGACAGGTGATCGCCGCCGCACTGGCGGACGGCGCGAAGGCACTGCTGGTCGGACTCGGCGGTTCCGCGTCCACCGACGGCGGTGCGGGCGCCCTGCGGGCGCTCGGCGCGAAGCTCCTGGACCGCGACGGCCGCGAGATCCCCGACGGGGGCGACGGCCTGGCCGCTCTCGACTCGATCGACGTTGGCTCGCTGATCGAGCCCCCACCCGGCGGCGTCGAACTGCTGACGGACACGACGGCCGTCCTGTGCGGCCCACAGGGGGCGGCGCACGTCTTCGGGCCGCAGAAGGGTGCCGACCCCGCGGAGCGCGACCGCCTCGATCGCGCGCTCGCGACGTTCGCCGCCTGCCTCGGCGCACGACTGCCGTGCAGTCCCGACGAACCCGGCGCGGGAGCGGCGGGAGGCACTGGATTCGGACTGTCGGCCTGGGGCGGCCGGCTGGTGCCGGGCGCCGCCCGCATCGCGGACCTCACCGGGCTGAGCGCCGAGTTCGGCCGCGCCGACGTCGTGGTCACCGGTGAAGGTCAATTCGATGCGACGTCGCTATCCGGCAAACTCGTCGGTTCCGTGCTGGAACGGTGCGCGGAGACCGCGACCCGATCGGTGGTCGTCGCAGGCCGCCTCGCGGCGGCGCCACCCGGCATCGGGATCTCACTGTCCGACCTGGCGGGGAGCTCCGAATCGGCACTCGCCGCACCCGCGATGTGGTGCCGGGTGGCCGGAGCGGTCGCCGCCGCCCGGCTCACCAGCATTTTGTAACCGATTTCTCACCTGTCCGGTCGATCCGGATGACTCTTGACCACACCATGCAGCGCTTGACTTGTGACGCCGATCACGGTAAGAAAGCGTTTACATTCTTTTTCAGGAAGTGGACGAACGATGACACGGACGCAACGATCAATCAGGGCGGCAGCCCGGGCCGTCGGCGTTGCCGCGGCAGTCTCCGTCATGGCGAGCTCCGCCATCGCCTGCTCGACGGGATCGGAACAGATCGAGCGGGACGGGGCTGCCGTCGACCGGGGCGACATGGTGATGGTCTCCGAGGTCCGGTCGCTGACCAACCCGTACGAGGCCGCGTGGGTGCAGGGCAGCCGCGCGTACGCCGAATCGCTGGGGATCGAACTGAAGGTGATCGTCTACGGCGGCGACTCGCAGAACGCGCTGTCGCAGTTGCAGTCGGTGCTCGCGGCAGGCAAGACCGTCCTGCTCAACATCAACCCGAACACGAGCGCCGACACCCCCGCGATCGTGCGCGCCGTGCAGAACAGTGGTGGCTGCGCGGTCACCCAGTGGAGCAAGCCCGCGGACCTCCACCCCTGGGACGTCGGGAACGGATGGGCGTCCTACGTCGCCTACGACGGCGTCCAACAGGGGGCCGACACGGGCAAAGCCCTCGTCGATTCGCTCGGCGGCACCGGCGGCGTGATCGCGCTGCAGGGTTTGCTCGCCAACGAGATCAGCCAGACCCGGTTCCAGGGGTTCCAGCAGGCCATGGACGGACAGTCCGGGGTCACCCTGCTCGACGACCAGCCTGCCGACTTCGACCGCAACAAGGCCTACACCACCACGCAGACCCTCCTCAACAAGTACGGCGACCAGGTGAACGGCATTTGGGCCGCAACGGATTCCATGGCACTGGGCGCCCTCCAGGCGGTCCGCGAGGCGGGCCGCGCGGGTGAGATCAAGATCGCCAGCGCCGCCGACGCCACCCCGGAAGGCCTGGACGCCATCGCCAACGGGGAACTGGTCTCCACCTACACGACCGACCCCTACTTCAACGGGGCGATGGGACTCGCCATCTGCTACCAGGCCATGGCCGGTGCACTCGACGTCGAGTCGCTGCCCCGGGAGAACCGCGAGTTCTTCGTCGACCAGTCGCTGATCACCGCGGCCAACGTCGACCAGTTCCTCGCAGTGCCGAGTGACGAGGAGATCGTGCGGTCCGTGCAGGATCCGTTCTCCCGCATCACCGGCCCGGTGGCCCGATAACCCCCGCTCACGATTCACGAACCACACAATCTTCCGAAGGAGTGACGATGTCGACGACTGAAGTGACCGGGGAGGTGACGACCCCCGCAGAACCCGTTGCGCCCGTGCGCAGCACACGACCACGCGTGCGCCGGTTGCTCTCCACCGCCGGCCCGCTCGCCGCCCTGCTGGGACTGTGCGCCGTCTTCGCCGCGCTGGCTCCCGGCTTCGCGACGGCGAGCAACGCGATGGCGATCGTGGAGCAGGCCGCGATTCCCGTAGTCCTCGCGATGGGCGCCACGCTAGTGGTCCTGGTGGGCGGCGTGGACCTGTCGATCGAGGGCGTGATGGCGGCCAGCGGGCTGACGTTCGTCCTGCTCGCGGCGAACAGCGTCAACGGCAACGACCTGGGACTCCTCGCGGTCCTCCTGGCGCTGGCGGTCGGACTGCTCTTCGGAGTGGTCAACGGCGTGCTGCACGTCGTCGTCCGGGTGCCGTCCTTCCTCGTCACACTGGGTACCTGGTTCGTCGGGCTCGGTGTCGCCACCGTGCTCTTCGGCACCGCCACCCCACAGCTCGCCGACACGGCGCTCGCGGCCTGGGCCGGCGGCCACTGGCTCGGGCTTCCCGTCGTCGTGGTGTTCGCGCTCGCCGCCGTGGCGGTGACAGTGCTGCTGTGCAAGGGAACCCGGCTCGGCATGCACACCTACGCGATCGGCGGCGACGAGGCGACCAGCCGCCTGGCGGGCGTCCCGGTCGGGCGCACCAAGATCATCCTGTTCGCCGTGGCCGGACTGCTGTCCGGGCTCGGCGGCGTGCTGGCCACCATCCGGCTCGGCGTCGGCGACGTGAGCGTCGGATCGGGAAGCCTCTTCCTCACCCTGTCCGCGGTGGTCGTCGGCGGCACCCTCCTGAGCGGCGGTCGCGGCGGACCCCTGCATTCCCTGGTGGGTGTGCTGCTCCTCGTGGTCCTCGGCAACGGACTTCTCCTGTCGGGCGCCAGCCCGTACATCCAGCAGGGCGCGCAGGGTCTCATCATCGTGGTCGCGGTGATCGCCACCGGGTGGCCCGCCCGCAGTCGATTGAGGGTCGTGAAATGACATCTCTCCTGGAACTCCGCAATGTCACGAAGAAATTCGGACCCAACACCGTCCTCGACGACGTGAGCCTGTCCATCGCTCCGAACGAGGTCGTGGGACTGATCGGCGAGAACGGCGCTGGAAAGTCGACGCTGCTCAAGATCCTCGCGGGAGTCCACCGCCAGGACGGCGGCCGGATGGTGCTGGGCGGGCGCGACGTGAGCTTCGGAAGCCCGGCCGACGCCGCCGACCACGGGATCGGGGTGGTGCATCAGGAGCAGTCGCTGCTGCCGAACCTCACCGTCGGCCAGAACCTGATCCTCGGACACGAGGGCGACACCGCCCGCGCCGGGTTCCTCCACCGGCGCCGGATCCGGGCCCGCGCCCAGGAAATGTTGTCGGTGGTGGAGTCGACGGTCGATCCGGGCGCGCTCACCGAGACGCTCGGCTTCGCCCAGCGCCAGATGGTGGAGGTCGCGCGCGCCGTCGGCGGCAGGCAGGTGGAACACCCGCCGCTGCTCATCCTCGACGAGCCGACGTCGGTGCTCGAACCCGAGGACGTCGAGGTGCTCCATCGCCGGGTCACCGCCCTCAAGGAACGCGGTTCCGTCATCTTCGTCTCCCACCGTCTCGACGAGGTTCTCCGCTTCTCCGACCGCGTGTACGTACTGCGCGACGGCAAGGTGGTCGGTGAGCGGATCGCCTCGGCGGCAACAGAATCCGAGCTGTACCAGCTGATGATCGGCAAGGGTGCGGCCGAGGAGATCTACTCGTCGGAGCGCAAGCAGGCCGTCTCCCGGACGGGCACGTCGACTCTGTCGGTCCGCAACCTCACGTGCGGCGGCAAGGCCAAGGACGTGTCGCTGGACGTCCACGCCGGCGAGATCGTGTCGGTGGTGGGCGTGGTCGACTCCGGACGCGAGGAGGTGGCCCGCGCCGTCTTCGGCGCCGTCCCCATCGACTCCGGAACCGTCGAGATCGACGGACAGCGGTCGGCCCCCGGATCACCCGCGGACGCCGTGCGGTCCGGTGTCGCATACGTTCCCGCCGAGCGTCGCGTCGAAGGCATGATCGCGGGCGCGACCGTCGCGCAGAACATCGCGACGGTGCATCCGGTGAAGGCCGGCGGTGGCCGGATCTCCTCGGGTGCCCGGGTGGAGGAGACTGCCCGCGGCTGGATCGAGAAACTCGGCATCCGGCCCGCGGACCCCGACGCCGACATTGCGCGACTGTCGGGCGGCAACCAGCAGAAGGCCGTGGTGGCCAAGTGGATCCTGGGCGACGGCCTGAAGGTACTGGTTCTCGACCACCCCACCCGCGGCCTCGACATCGGCGCGAAAGAAGACCTCTACGCCGTCTTCCGGGACCTCTCCGACAGGGGAGTGGCGATTCTGGTGCTCGCCGACACCCTGGACGAGGCGATCGGCCTCGGCCACCGCGTGATCGTGATGCGGGACGGCGAGATCACCGGCGCGTTCGACTCGCCGCCCGGAAACCCGCCCAGCAAACTCCAACTCCTCGAGAAGATGATGTGATCGCCGTGGCAACAAGAACTTCCATCGAGAGGACTTCCGCCGAGATGCGCGCACCCGAGGGTGCGGCGCAGGCGGTGACCCGGACGACGCGGGACCGGTTGCGGCTGGCAGGCCCGTCGGTCGTGCTGGTCGCGCTCGTTCTGCTCGTCGCTCTCGCCGAACCGAACTTCCTGTCGATGAACGCCCTCGCGGTGGTCTCGGCGCAGGCGGTCCCGATTCTGCTGCTCGGGCTGGGCCAGATGTTCGTCATCCTCACCGGCGGCATCGACCTGTCGGTGGCGGCGCTGGCGTCGCTCGCCACGGTGATCCTGGCGACGGTGATCGGCTCCCTCGGACCGCTCGCCGTCGTCGTCACCCTCGTGGCGCTCACTCTGATCGGTGCGCTGACCGGTCTGCTTATCGTGTTCGGGCAGGTCCCGTCGTTCGTCGTCTCGCTCGGGGCGCTGGGGTTCTGGGGTGCGGTCGCGCTCGTGGCATCCGGGTCGACCACCATCTACATCAGCGAAGGCTACGACGCGATCTTCTGGCTCAGTTCATGGACGATGCTCGGTCTCCCCATGGCGGTGTGGGCCGGTGTGGCGGCGGTGGCCGCGGTATTCTGCGCGATGCGGTTCTCGCCGCGGGGCAACGTCTTTCACCTCGTCGGACTGGGGGAGAAGGCCGCGATGATGAGCGGCGTCCGAACCCGGGTCGTCCGGATCGGAGCATTCGCCCTGTCCGGATTCTTCGCGGGCGCAGCGGGTGTCGTATTGTCGGCCCAGCAGCAGAGCGCCGCACCGCAACTCGCGGATTCGCTGCTCCTACCTGCCATCGCGGCCGTGCTGGTCGGCGGCTGTGCCATCACCGGTGGAATCGGCGGAGCTTGGCGGGTGCTCGTCGGCGCCCTGGTGGTCACCGTTCTCCGGGTCGGCGGCTCGGTGGCCGGCATCGACCCCAGTTTCCAGCAGATCGTGTACGGCGCGGTCGTCATCGTCGCGGTCGCCGTGACCCTCGACCGCAGCCGGCTCTCGATCATCAAGTAAGACTCTGTGTCAGTGTGAGATTCGAAGGAGAACGATGAGTACGACGGCACGCGGTGCGGTGATTTCCGAAGTGGGCGGCAAGTGGGAGGTCGACGACCTCGTCCTCGCGGAGCCCGGTCCCGGCGAGGTGCGGATCAAGGTGATGGCGTCCGGACTGTGTCACTCCGACGATCACCTCGTCACCGGTGACATCCCCAATACGCTGCCGCTGGTCGGCGGACACGAGGGTGCCGGTGTGATCGACGCGGTCGGGCCCGATGTCACCCGGCTCGCCGTCGGCGATCACGTCGCCACCGCCTACCTCCCGGCCTGCGGAACTTGCGCCTGGTGCGCGCAGGGGATGCAATATATCTGCGACACGGGGGCCGGTATGGAGGCTGGTTTCATGCTCGACGGGACGGCGCGGTTCGCCACGCAGTCAGGGCGGCCGATCGGCGCCATGCAGCGCCTCGGCACGTTCGCGAACTACCTCGTCACCTCGCAGGCCCAGGCCGTAAAGATCGACGACGACATCCCGTTCGACGTGGCCTGCCTCGTCTCGTGCGGGGTCGCCACTGGGTGGGGTTCCGCCGTGAACGGTGCGGGTGTCCGTCCCCGGGACACGACGCTGGTCGTCGGGGTCGGCGGTGTGGGGATCAACGCGGTGCAGGGCGCTCACCATGCGGGTGCCGCGTACGTCGTCGCGGTCGACCCGGTCGCGTTCAAACGCGAACGAGCACTCGAACTCGGTGCCACCCACGCGTACGCGTCGATCGACGAGGCCATGCCGTTCGTCCGCTCGGTCACCAACGGGCAGGGCGCCGACAGCGCCGTCGTCACCGTCGGCGTGGTGGACGGACAACTGATCGCCGACGCGTTCGGCGCCGTCCGCAAGGAGGGGACCGTCGCCGTCGTGTCGATCGGCCAGAACGGACCCGGGATCCCGATCAGCCCGCTCGAACTGGTGGTCTACGCCAAGCATCTGCGCGGAGTCCTGTTCGGCAACTGCAACCCCACCCGGGACATCCCGGCCCTGCTGGACTACTACAAGTCGGGACGACTGAAGCTGGACGAACTGATCACCCGGCGCTACAGCCTGGACCAGGTCAACGACGCATACGTGGACATGCACGCGGGGCTCAACCTGCGTGGTGTCCTGATCCACGAACACTGACGAGGAACTGCCAAAGATGTCGACAGTCGAAGAAACACAGATCCGCAGCTACGGACACTTCATCGGCGGGCGCAGCGTGCCCCCGTCGGAGAACATCATCGAACGGGTCAGCCCGGCCGACGGCCGCGTCGTCGCCACGTTCACCGCGGGCACCCGCGCCGACGCGGCCCTGGCCGTCGCGGTCGCGCGGGGAGCCTTCGACGACGGCGAGTGGCCGCACTGGACCGCGATGGAACGCGGCCGGGCGCTGCTGCGCTGCGCGGGGCTGATACGCGAACACGAGGAACGACTCGCCCGGATCGACGCGGAGGAGTCGGGCAAACCGATCACTCTGGCCCGCGGCGACGTCGGGGCGAGCATCGAGTTGTTCGAGTACGCCGCGGCGCTGGCCATGACGATGCACGGTGAGGCGCACACGGCGCTCGGCGACGACTGCACCGCCATGGTGGTCCGGGAGCCCGCCGGCGTGGTCGGCATGATCATCCCGTGGAACTTCCCGCTGCTCCTGCTCGCACAGAAGTTGCCGTTCGCGCTCGGCGCGGGCTGCACGGCGGTGGTGAAGCCGTCCGAGTTCACGTCCGGCACCGCCGTCGAGCTGGCCCGGTTGCTCACCGAGGCCGGGGTTCCCGACGGAGTGGTGAACGTGGTGACGGGCGCGGGGGCCGAGGTCGGTGCCCCGCTCGCGGAGAGCAGCTTGGTCGACATCCTGTCGTTCACCGGGAGCACCGCCACCGGCAAGCGCATCGTGGAGGCCTCGGCGGGCAGCGTCAAGCGACTGTCGATGGAACTGGGCGGCAAGGCCGCCAGCGTCGTGTTCGACGACGCCGACCTCGACGACGCACTCGACGGCGTCCTCTTCGGGGTGTTCTTCAACCAGGGTGAGTGCTGCGTGTCGGGTGCCCGGCTCCTGGTCCAGGACTCGATCGCGGACGCGTTCCTCGCCCGTCTCGTCGACGCCGCCGGGCGCATCACGGTGGGCGGACCGCTCGACGACGCGAGCGAACTGGGACCGATGATCGACGCCGGCCACCTCGAGAAGGTGCTCGGGCACATCGACGCGGCGCGGCGGGACGGCGCGACCGTCCTGACCGGCGGTGACCGGCTGGGCGGCGAGACCTGGGGGAGCGGGCATTTCGTCGCTCCCACGATCCTCGACGGCGTGGCCGAGGAGTCCGCCGCCTTCCAGGAGGAGATCTTCGGTCCCGTGCTCACCGTCACCCGGTTCAGCGACGTCGACCACGCCATCCGGCTCGCCAACGCCACGGAATACGGACTCGCCGGGTCGATCTGGACCAAGAACATCGACAAGGCGCTGCGGGTGGCGAAGGAGATGCGCAGCGGCCGCGTGTGGGTGAACACCACCATCGACGGCGCCCCGCAGCTGCCTGCCGGCGGCATGAAGCAGAGCGGGTTCGGCCGCGAGATGGGGCAGGCCGGCTTCGACGAGTTCACCGACGTCAAGACCATTCAGATCCGCACCGGACCGCGCAAGCGTGTGTTCCCGAACTGGACCGGAGGCAACCGATGAGTGCCACCTACGACTACGTCATCGCGGGCGGCGGCACCGCGGGCTGCGTGCTGGCCGGACGGTTGACCGAGGATCCGACGGTCCGGGTTCTCCTGCTCGAGGCCGGCGGCAACGACCGGCATCCGTTCATCCACGTGCCCGCAGGATTCGCGAAACTCACCGCGAGCAAGTACGACTGGGGCTTCTCGAGCGTCCCCCAGAAACACTGCAACGACCGGGTCATCCCCCTCGCCCAGGGCAAGGTCATCGGCGGTGGCGGCTCGATCAACGCCCAGGTGTTCACCCGCGGCGCGCACGAGGACTACGACGAGTGGGCACTGAAATACGGCTGCGCGGGATGGTCGTTCGAGGAGATCCAGAAGTACTTCCTCCGGTCCGAGGACAACGAACGACTGTCGGCGCCGTACCACGGCACCGACGGGCCGCTCGGCGTCTCCGATCCCGTCAATCCTCAACCGCTGTCGAAGTCGTTCGTCCAGGCGGGTCAGGAGTTCGGGCTGCCGTTCAACGGCGACTTCAACGGTGAGCACCAGTACGGTGTCGGCCTCTATCAGACGACCACGAAGAACGCCCGCCGGTGCAGCGCCGCGGTCGCGTACCTCGCACCCGCCAGGAAGCGGCCCAACCTGACGGTGCGGGAGAACGTCGCTGTGTCGCGGGTTCTGCTCGACGGCGGACGCGCCACCGGGATCGAGGTGCTGACCCCGCACGGTGTGGAGACGTTCCGCGCGTCCCGCGAGGTGCTGGTTGCGGCGGGCGCGTTCGGATCACCCAAGATCCTGCAACTGTCGGGGATCGGTCATCCCGACGACCTTCGCGACGCGAATGTCGAGGTGGCCCATGCCCTTCCCGGTGTCGGCCGGAACCTGCACGACCACTGCGATCTCGACGTCATCTACGAACTCCGTGAATACCAGAGCCTCGACCGACTGAACCTGATGCGTCCGGCCACGGCGAAGGCGGGACTCGAGTACGCGGCCTTCCGGCGGGGCCCGTTGGCGTCGACCGTCGTCGAGGCCGGTGGGTTCAGTTTCGGGCACGCGGGGGAGTCGATTCCGGATCTGCAGTTCCACTTCCTGCCCGCCGCCGGCGTCGAGGCCGGTGTCGCCGCGGTCCGTCCCGGCTACGGCTGCACCCTGAACTCGTACTCACTGCGGCCGGAGAGCCGCGGCTCGGTGAAGATCAGGTCGAACGATCCCACCGCCCAGCCGCTGATCGACCCGAACTTCCTCGCCACCGACTTCGACCTGGAGTCGAGCATCGAGGGGCTCCGGCAGAGCCGCGAGATCATGGCGCAGTCGTCGATGGCGCGGCACATCAAGGCGGAACATCTGGCCGGTGGTCTGTCGGTGAACACGAAGGACGACTACGTGAAGTTCGTTCGCGCGTACGGCCGCACCTCGTACCACCCGGTCGGCACGTGCGCGATGGGTGTCGGCGACGACGCCGTGGTCTCACCGGAATTGAAGGTGATGGGCATCGAGGGTCTGCGTGTGGTCGACTCGTCCGTCATGCCGCGCATCGTCAGTTCCAACACCCAGGCACCCACGGTGATGATCGCCGAGAAGGCAATCGATCTGATCCGTGGGGAAGGATGACCGGATGACCAATTTTTCCGGACTGACCGAGGACGTGGCTCGGGAGGCCGTCGAGCTGGCTCGGCCGTCGATCGAGAACCTCTCCCACGGATCTCCGGGGCATCTCGTCGTGCTCCGGCCGGGCGTCGCCCCCACCGCCGACGCGGAGTTGCCCGTCGTCTTCCGCTGTAGCTGGGGTGAGAAGAAGGACTGGGCCGGGCCGTACGACGCGATTGCCGAGTCGAAAGCGCGGATCAGCTGGACCACCGGCCTGCCGTCGCACGCCGTTCAGCAGCTGCATCCCTACCTGTACCAGCACGGTTGGACCAAGTGGGGTGGCAGCGCGGTGGGCGAGGGCGGGCTGGTCGTGGCGTACAGCGGCGACAAGTGGTTCCACGACCAGTTCTATTCGGAGTTGGTCGTTGCGGCGATCAAGGTCGTGTGCCTTCGCGAGATGGACTCCGTGATGCGCGACCCGAGCACCCTGTTCCTCGGCAACGGAAGCGAGAATCCATGAAGGTGAACGACACTCGGACGTTCGGGCGCGCAGGGTTCGACGTGACCCTGCTCGGCTACGGCGGTGCGCCCATCGGCAACATCTTCCGGCCGGTCCCCGAGGCGGAGGCGCAGGCGCAGATCGCCGAGGCGTGGGACATGGGGGTGCGTTCGTTCGACACCGCACCCATGTACGGGCACGGGCTGTCCGAGCACCGAGTGGGCCATGCACTGCTGACGAGGGACCGCGACGACTACGTGTTGTCCACGAAGGTGGGGCGCACGTTGACGCCCGCGCGCCGTGGGTCGTTCGACACCGGAATCTGGGTGGACACCCCGCCGTTCCGGGCCGACTTCGACTACTCGTACGACGCGGTCCTGCGGCAGGTGGAGGACAGCCTGCAGCGCATGTGCCAGGACAGATTCGACATCCTCTACGTGCACGACGTCGACCGGTACACGCACGGCGACGCCCAGCCCGCGCGGTTCGCGGAAGCGCTCGAGGGTGCGTTCCCCGCGCTGATCCGGTTACGGGAGGAGGGCGTGGTCCGGGCGATCGGCGTCGGGGTTAACGAGGCCGACGTCTGCGTCGACGCCCTCGAACGCGTCGATCTCGACTGCATCCTCCTCGCGGGGAGATACACACTGCTCGAGCAGGATCCGGTGAAGGACCTGCTGCCGCTCGCGGTGGAGCGCGACGTCGCGGTCGTCCTCGGCGGTGTGTTCAATTCGGGCATCCTGGCCACCGGCGCGGTGCCCGGCGCCAAGTTCAACTACCAGCCCGCATCCGAAGCGGTGCTGAGCCGGGTGCGCGACATCGAGACGTTCTGCGAGCGTCATCGGGTTCCGTTGGCGGCCGCTTCGATTCAGTTCGCGGCCGCGCATCCCGCGGTGCGGGAACTTCTGCTGGGCGCACGGAACTGCGAGCAGCTGCGCCAGAACGCGGCCTGGCTCGAACACCCGATCCCGGCCGAATTCTGGGATGACCTGCGCGCCGCGGGACTGATCCTGGAGGAGGCGCCCACGCCGTCCTGACCGTGGATCACATCGTGTACGGAGCCGTCGCGTTCTGTAGCTCCTCGAGAAAGTCGGAGGGCACCGTCGCCCAGTCCGGCCGCCACTCTCCGGCCAGCTGATCGGCCCGCAGATCTGCGACCAGCGCGACGACGAAGGGTCCGCCGTCGGGAAGCACGCGGTGGAGTCCACGTGCCGCGCAGATCGAGGCGATGGAGGCGAGGGCCTGCTTCGCCTCCTCGTCGCGGCCCGCGGCGGCGAGGCACGCCACCCGGAGGCGCTCGGCCAGCAGGTAGGCGCGGTTGCGGCCGGTGCCGGCCAGCCGATCGGTCCACTCCTGAGCCCAGGTGCACGCCAGCTCGATGTTCTCGCGCGCCCCGGTGGCGAGCAACATCCGGATCGCGGTGGTCTCCTCGACCTGCGCGACGATCTCGTCGATGCCCGACACCGGGCGCCGCCGGTCGTCGTGCCGGATTGGGTCCGGCGCCCCCAGTGAGGGATGCGGGGTGATGCCGAGCCGCCGGCGTTCGTTCTCGATGCGGGCCCGCAGGCGGGCGAGGGAGTAGGTCTGGGCCACCTCGAGTCCGGCGTGCAGGCGTGTCGTCGCCTCCTCACGGTCACCCCGGAGCGCCTTGACGTGAGCGCCGGTGACGAAGCGGGCGACCTTGAAGTCCACCCCACCGGTCTCGACGGCGAGGGTGTAACCGTCGTCGAGGAGACGTTCGGCTTCTTCGACGTCCCCGCGTTCGTAGAGCACCTCACCGAGCAGCGACCCCGCGAGCCGGGCGGACGGCGCTCGCGGCCCGCCCAGTTTCCGTCCGGCTCGGCGGGCCCGCCGGAAACGGTCGACGGCGTCGTCGACGTCGAGCTGCTCGTAGGATGCGACACCCAGATAGCTCTGACCGTGAACAACGTTGTGCGGTCCGGTGTTCCGCTCGTAGTAGGGCCGGGCCACCTCCTGGATCCTGCGCACCTCCGCGAAGTCGAAGCGGTACACGGCGGCGAACGTCGTGACGTTGAAAGCGGCGCACACCACCCACGGGGACATGGCCTCCGGCCGCGCCAGGCAGTCGGCGGCGAGTTCGTCGATCCGGTCGCTGCGGTCGTTGCGCAGTTCGGCCACCGCACGGACGACGCCCGCCTCCGCCCGCAGATCCGCCGTGTCGCTCGCGCTCGCGCCGCTGTGTTCGAGTGCCCATTCGGCTCGCTCGAGCGCGCGTTCGGCGGCCATGGTCCGGTTCGCCATCGCGTGCGCCCACGCCGTCGTGACCTGCAGCCGGGCGCTCGCGGCGACGAGAGCCGGTGGCAGCTTGTCGACCACCGCCGACAACGTCGCCGCCTGCGACTGCTCGAGCAGTGTCAGTCCGTCGGCCTCGACGAGTTCCACGGCGCGTTGCTCTTCGCCGCCGGCGATGGCGTGGTCGACGGCCTCGCGGAGCAGGCTGTGGTCGCAGAACCAGCGGGACGCGATGCGGTGCAGTTCCCGGACGCGGTCGGGTTGGTCGCGTTCGAGCCGGCGGCGCAGGAACTCCGCGAACAGGGTGTGGTAGCGGAACCACGTCCGCTCGTCGTCGATGTGGCGCAGGAACAGGTCCCGGTCCTCGGCGGCCTCGAGCATCGCCTGCCCACGGGCGGTGTGCGCGAGGGCGCCGGCGAGGCTGCCGCACGTGCGCTCGGTGATCGAGGTGGCCAGCAGGAAGTCGAGCATCTCGGGTTCGAGGGTGTCGAGGACGTTCTCGGCGAGAAATTCGCCGATCGCGTGGTGACGGCCGGACAGTCCGGCGATCAGCTCGGAGGGGTCCGCTCGCCCGCGCAGTGACAGCGACGCCAGTTGGAGAGCCGCCACCCATCCGTCGGTGGAGTCGCGGAGCTCGGTGACGTCCTCACTGTCGAGGGGCAGGCCACCGAGGTCGACGAGGAACGATCGGGCTTCGGAATCGTCGAAACGCAGTTCGGAGTAGTCGATTTCGACGAGTTCGTCCTTGACGCGCATGCGGCTCATCGGCAGCCCGGCCCTGGTTCGGCTCGTCACCACGACCTGCAGGTGGTGGCAGCCGTTGTCGAGGAGGAACTCCAGGGCGGCGATCGTCGCGGGCTCGGACACGCGCTGCCAGTCGTCGATGATCAGGGCGATCCGTTCGCCGCTCTCGTGGATCTGGTTGACGAGCGAGGTGAGCACGTAGCGTTCGGCCTCGTCGTCGTGCTCCTCGAGGACCTGGCCGAGTTCCTTGGCCAGGTTGGGACGCACGCGGCGGATCGCCTCGATGAGGTGCGCGACGAACCAGACCACGTTGTCGTCGTCGTTGTCGACGGTGAGCCACGCGACGGCCACCCCCTCGTCGGCGAGGACGTTCCGCCACTGGGCGGCCAGAGTGCTCTTGCCGAATCCGGTGGGGCCGTGGATCACGGTCAGCAGGCGCCGGCGTCCGGCCCGCAGCAGGTCGATCAGCCGGTTCCGCTCGACGAGCTGACGGGTCGCGGCGGGGGGCCGGAACCGGGTGGCCGGCGCGGGCGGTGGCGTCGACGCGTAGCGCGCCCGTCCCGTCGTGGACGTCCGGAACGGACCGGAGATGGTCGAGACCGCCCCGGGCGAGGAATCCTCGACGTGGTGCACCCCGGCGTCGACGGGCATCGCCATCTCGTCCACGGCCAGCCCGTGGTGGCGTTCGACCTCCCGCAGTTCGTCCCCGAATGCGGCGGCGGACGCGGGGCGATCCTCCGGTTTACCGGACATCGCCCGCTGGATCACGGCGCTGAGGTCCTCGGGGAAACCCTCGGTCCGCAGGTCCGGGACGGGTTGGGTGGTGATGCGCAGGAACTGCGCGATCACCTCCTCGCCGTTGTGCCGTTCGAAGGCCGCGTGCCCGGTGATCGCGCTGAACAGGGTCGCACCGAGGCTGTACACGTCGGAGGCGGCGGTCGGGGTCCGCCCGGACAGCACCTCGGGTGCGGTAAATGCGGGGGAGCCGGTGACGGTGCCCGCAGTCGTCTCGAACGCCCCCGACATCCGCGCGATCCCGAAATCGGTGAGCTGCGGTTCGCCGTACTCCGTCAGCAGGATGTTTCCCGGTTTGACGTCCCGGTGCAGGATGCCCACCCGGTGCGCGGTTTCGAGCGCACCGGCAAGTTTCACCCCGACCCGCAGGGCGTCGCTCCAGGGGATGGGCCCGCGCCTGCGGATCTGCGCGTCCAGCGAATCGTGGGGATGGAACTGCATCACGATGTACGGCCGGCCGGTGTCGGTCGTCCCGACCTGCATGATGTTGACGATGTGCGGGTGGCCGCTCAGCCGGCCCATGGCGCGCTGCTCCCGCAGGAACCGTTCGAGGTTCTCGGCATCGAGTGCCGCGGTGAGGACCTTGACCGCCACGGTTCGATCGAGTTCCGGTTGGGCACACCGATAGACCACCCCGAACCCACCGTGCCCGATCTCCCTGGCGTCCTCGAGACCGACCGCGGACAGCTCGGTTGCGAGTGTTTTCGACACCGACTCACGCTGGGTGGCGAGCGGGTCAAAATCGGTCATTCCACCACCTCTTCGCTCGTCATCGAGCATATCGCGGTACGCGTGACCCCGAGGCCGGACAATCGAGCGATGCCACACGTGCGGAAAATCGTGGATCTGTCACACACGATCGGGCCGGGGATGCAGGTGTATCCCGGCGACCCGGTGCCGACGCTGATCCGGCACTGCACTCTCGAACGCGACGGCTACAACGTGCTGGACGTCAGGATCGGTTCGCAGTCCGGGACTCATGTCGACGCCCCGGCGCATCTGAAGGCGGGGGCCGCGACCGTCGACCGGCTGGCACCGGAGCTGTTCGTCGGCCGCGGCGTCGTGTTCGACCTGCGCGAGCTCGTTGCGCGGCAGCGGATTACCCGCGAACTGATCATGTCCCGGGCGGGCGACGTCGGGCCGGGCGACATCGCCGTGTTCCATACCGGGTGGTCTCGCCACTACGGAACGGATGCCTACTACACACATCCATTCCTCGACCCCGAGGCGTGCGCACTGCTGCTCGACCGGGGAGTGCGGACGTTCTGCCTCGACGCCCCGAGCATCGACGAGACTCCGGACGAGGACCACGCCGACGCCGGATACCCGGTTCACCATCTGATCGCCGACGCCGGCGGAGTGATCGGCGAGAATCTGTGCCGACTCGACCGGATCGACTTCCCCGACCCGCTCCTCAGCCTCCTGCCGATCGCCCTGGAGGCCGGGGACGGAGCGCCCACCCGGGCAGTGGCGATGGAGCTTGCGGAGTAGTCGCGCTCAGCCGCCGGCCACGGACTGCAGAATCTGCAGTTCCTGCCCGGGCGTCACCTCGGTGCCGACGCCGCCGAGGAGCCGGACGTCCTCGCCGTCCACGTAGACATTGACGTACCGCCGCAGGGCGCCGGTCTCGTCGCGAATCCGCCGGCCGAGAATCGGGAACTCGCCCGCGAGGACGTCGAGCACGTGGGACACCGTCGAGGCGGCGTCGAGGGGAACGTGCACGGAGCGTTCACCGCCGACGATCGACGCCAGTGCCCGCGGAACCCGCACGGTGACGCCCCCGCTCATGACGCGATCACCGCGGCCCGCACACACAGGACGTCGGGCAGATGCGCCGCGACCGTGCCGAACGAGGCACCCTCGTCGGCGCTCCCGTAGACCTCGCCGCCGCGCGTGCCGAAATACACCCCGACCGGGTCGGCGGTGTCCACTGCGGCGGCGTCGCGCAGCACCACGTTGTAGTCGCGTTCCGGCAGCCCGCTGTCGAGGCGGGTCCAGCTGTTCCCGGCGTCCTCGCTCCGGTAGACGGCCAGCCGGCCGTCGGGTGGGATCCGTTTGCCGTCCGCCTCGATCGGAACGACCCAGATGGTTCCCTCCCGGCGGGGATGGGTGAGCATCACGAACCCGAAGTCCGTCGGCAGTCCGTCCGCGATCGACTTCCACGTGTCGCCGCTGTCGTCGGAGCGGTAGACGCCGTGATGGTTCTGGGCGTACAACCGGTCGGGAACGACGGCGTCGCGGGCGATCTTGTGGACGCACTGGCCGAACTCCGGGTTCGGGTCCGGCAGGAAGTAGGCCGTGATCCCGGTGTTGCGCGGCTCCCAGGACGCGCCCCCGTCCGTGGTGCGGTAGACACCTCCGGTGCTCATCGCGACATGCACCGTGTTCTCGTCCTGTGGATGAGGGGCGACGGAATGCGCTGCGGCACCGCCATATCCGGCTCCCCACTCGAGGCGGTGCGGATGGTCCCACAGCCCACGTTCGAGGTCGAAATGCTCGCCGCCGTCGACCGACCGCCACACCGAGATGGGTTCGCACCCCGCCCACACGACGCCCGGACGGTCGTCCGTGTCGGGCCGGAGCTGCCACACTCGCTCGAGCGCGGCGCCGTCACCGTCGCCGAAGCGGATGGCGCCGTGGTCCGGTTCGGTCCAGGTGGCACCCAGGTCGTCGGAGTGCGCGACGGTGGGACCCCAGTGCTCGGATCGGACCCCGACCAGAATGCGGGTGCGGCCGGCCCGCGTGTCGATCCCGATACTCGGAATCTCGTTCATCAGGAAGTGCGGGCCTGACAACGCCCAGGTGGCGCGGTCGCGGCTGGTGGCCAGCCACAGGCCCTTCTTCGTTCCGATAGCGACCAGGACCGTGTCGGGTGCGCTCATGAAATCCATCGGACCACTCGGCCCCCGCAATTGGCAACGACGGGGCGGGAACTCTCAGCGGGCAGGCCCGTGCCCGATCCTCGCCCGCAGGTGGCTCAGCGCCCGGTGCTGGGCGACACGGACGGCGCCCGGAGTGGTGTCCAGGACCCGTGCGGTCTGCTCGGCCGACATTCCCACGATGACGCGCATGAAGAGGATCTGCTGGTGCCGGACCGGAAGGGTCTCGACGAGCTGGCCCATCTCGCCGCGCAGTTCGCGGCGCAGGACGTGATGCTCGGGGCCGTCCTCGACGTCCACCACATGATGTGCGGCAGCGCCGCGCGCGGTGGTCGGTGCGGACAACCGGGTGGCGCGGCGCCGCGCGTCGGACACCTTGTGCGCGGCGATGCCGAAGATGAACGACAGCAGCGACTTCCCCTGATTCTCGTACGTCCGCAGGGAACTCATCAACGCGAGGCACACATCCTGGGTGACGTCGTCGGCGGTGGCGTGCGGGTGATCCACCGACTCGAGCCTGCTCGTGCAGTAGCGGTGCACGAGTGGGTGCGCGATGCGGAGAACCTCTTCGACGGCGTTCTCATCGCCCGTCGCTGCGTGCGGCGCGAGGCGTTCCAACTCGGCTCTGGCGTCCAACTCGATCATGGTGTTCTCCCTGTTCCTGGTGCTGCATCCAGCCTCGGGGGAACGCGCGATCGTCGATAGGCACCGAAGGGTGCGGAAGTCGCCACCCCGGCTAGGACTTCATAGTGGGATCTAGGACACGCGCTAGATGAGCGCAGATTCGGCAACAGAGGTTGTTACCTTCGTGGCCATGGACCCTGTCCGTAACCCCTATGCGCCCGGCGCGGGGCAACGCCCGCCGGAGCTCGCGGGCCGAACCAGGCAGCTCGACGCGTTCGACGTGGTGCTCGAGCGGATCGCGCGCGGTCGCCCGGAACGCAGTGTGATGCTCACGGGTCTGCGCGGCGTGGGGAAGACGGTCCTCCTGAACCACCTGCGGTCGGCCGCCATCTCGCGGCGGTGGGGCACGGGGAAGATCGAGGCCCGCCCGGATCAGGATCTGCGGCGGCCGCTGTCGTCGGCGTTGCACATGGCGGTGCGGGAGATCGCGGGCTCGCATCGCGACCCCGACCGGGTGGAGGAGTTCCTCGGCGTCCTGAAGTCGTTCGCCCTGCGCGCGACGGCCGACAAGGGCATGCGGGAGCGGTGGCAGCCGGGCATCGACGCCCCCGCGGTGAAGGGTCGCGCCGATTCCGGCGACATCGAGATCGACCTGGTGGAACTGCTGCTCGACGCGTCGTCCCTGGCCCGCGACGTCGGGGTCGGGATCGCACTGTTCATCGACGAGATGCAGGACCTCGGCGCCGCGGACGTGTCGGCGGTGTGCGGGGCGTGCCACGAGCTCAGCCAGGACGCGGCGCCGCTGATCGTGGTCGGAGCCGGCCTGCCGCACCTGCCCGCGGTGCTGTCGGCGTCCAAGAGTTACTCGGAGCGGCTGTTCAGCTATCACCGCATCGACCGGCTGGACCGGGTGTCGGCCGATCGGGCATTGATCGCGCCCGCCGAGCGGGAGGACGTGAAGTTCACGGACGAGGCGCTCGACGCGTTGTACGCCGCGGCCGACGGCTACCCCTATTTTGTCCAGGCCTACGGCAAGGCGACGTGGGACGTGGCCGCGGCCAGCCCGATCACCGAGGAGGACGTGCGGGTGGCCGCCCCCACCGCGGAGGAGGAACTCGCGGTCGGGTTCTTCGGGTCGCGGTACGAGCGCGCGACGCCTGCCGAGCGGGAGTACATGCGGGCGATGGCCGACCTCTCCGGGGACGACGGACCGGTCGCCACGTCGGCGATCGCCTCCGAGCTCGGCCGCAAACCCGCGTCGCTGTCACCGGCGCGGGACGGGCTGATCAAGAAGGGCCTGATCTATTCGGCCGAGCGCGGGTCGATCGGATTCACCGTGCCGCACTTCGGCAAGTATCTGCGGGCGCAGAACGACTAGCGGAATCTAGCTTTCTCTACGAATTTTCCTAGATAGCCGAAGATTGTCCTGTCGAGTGCCGGACGGGTTCGGGGCGCTGGCCCTCGCCGTGACTCCGGCGCATCCTGGAGGTACGACGAAGGGATCAGCGATGTCGGACACTGTCGCCCGCAAGGTCATCGGTGCACACCTCCTCGACGGCCGGATGGAACCGGGCGAGGAGATCTCGATCCGGATCGACCAGACCCTCACCCAGGACGCCACCGGAACCCTGGTGATGCAGGAACTCGAGGCGCTCCACCTCGATCGCATCAAGACCGAGTTGAGCGCGCAATACGTCGACCACAATCTGCTGCAGACCGACGAGAAGAACGCCGAGGACCACGAGTTCCTCCGCACCGCCGCGCTGCGGTACGGGTTGTGGTTCTCGAAGCCGGGCAACGGGGTCTCTCATCCCACCCACATGCAGCGCTTCGGTGTTCCCGGCAAGACCATGGTCGGTTCCGACTCGCACACACCGGCGGCGGGATCGCTGGGCATGCTCGCGATCGGCGTCGGTGGGCTCGAGGTCGCCATGGCGATCGCGGGTCAGCCCCTGCACCTGCGGATGCCTCAGATCTGGGGTGTGGAGTTGACCGGCAGGCTCCCCGACTGGAGTTCGGCGAAGGACGTCATCCTCGAGATGCTCCGCCGCCACGGGGTCAAGGGCGGGCTCAACAGAATCATCGAATACCACGGTGAGGGGCTCGCAACGTTGACGGCGATGGATCGTCACGTGATCGCGAACATGGGCGCCGAACTGGGCGCCACGACGTCCATCTTTCCCGCCGACGACGCCGTCCGCGATTTCCTGCGCGCCGAGGGCAGGGAAGCCGACTTCGTGGAACTGCTCGCCGATGCAGGCGCGGAATACGACGTGCACGAACACCTCGACCTGTCGACGATCGAGCCGCTGATCGCGAAACCGTCTTCGCCGGGAAACGTGGTGCCCGTCCGGGAGGTCGCCGGTGAGGACGTCAGCCAGGTGGTGATCGGGTCGTCCGCCAATCCCGGGCTGCGCGATTTCGCGATCGCTGCGGCCATGGTGTCGGGGAGGCAGACCGACCCGAGCGTGAGCTTCGACGTCAATCCGAGTTCGCGGGAGATCCTTTCCGATCTGACGAAGATGGGCGCCACGCTCGCGCTCGTCGTGGCAGGCGCGCGAATTCATCAATCCGGGTGCATGGGCTGCATCGGCATGGGCCAGGCGCCGGCGACCGGCCGGAATTCCCTCCGGACGATGCCCCGCAATTTCCCGGGGCGTTCGGGCACCCGTGAGGATTCCGTGTGGCTGTGTTCACCCGAGACGGCGGCGGCGTCGGCTCTCACCGGGGTGATCACCGACCCGCGGGACTGGGCGGAGAAAGTGGGGATGCCGTACCCGGAGATCACACTTCCGGACGAGGCCACCGTCAACACGGCCATGCTGGTGGCTCCGCTGCCCGAGGAGGAGGCTCGGCTCGTCGAACTCGTGAAGGGTCCCAACATCTCGTCCCTGCCCGAGTTTCCGCCCCTGCCCGACCGCATCGAGGCACCGGTACTTCTCAAGGTCGGTGACAACATCTCCACCGACGAGATCTCTCCGGCCGGGGCGCGGGCCCTGCCGTTCCGCTCCAACATTCCCAAGCTGTCCCGGTTCACGTTCACCCAGGTGGACGAGACCTATCCGGCGCGCGCGGAGGAGACGGCGAAGACCACCGGGCATTTCATCGTCGGCGGTGACAACTACGGGCAGGGGTCCTCGCGTGAGCACGCCGCGATCACCCCGCGCTACCTCGGGTTGCACGCGGTGATCGCCACCTCGTTCGCCCGTATCCACTGGCAGAACCTCGCCAACTTCGGTGTCCTCGCGCTCGAATTCGAGAACCCGGACGACTACGACACGATCCGGCAGGACGACGTGCTTGTCCTAGACGGGGTTCGGGAGGCCATTCGTTCCGGCCCCCACCTGACCCTGTTCGACTCGACCCGTGACGTGGAGATCCCGGTGCGTCATCGGCTGTCCCCACGTCAGGTCGACGACGTGCTCGCGGGCGGATTGATTCCACAGCTGGCACGCAGGGAGTGATCGGCCGGTCGCCGTACACTCGGCGCCGATGAATGGAATTCAATCGCTGTGGGAGCGCATGAGCGCCGTCAGCCCCGCGCCGGCTCCCTGGATCGTTCAGGTCACGGCGGTGGTGGCGGTGATACTCGTCCTCGAACCGCACGCCTGGCGAGTCACCCGCAACGTGGTGACCATCGTGCACGAGGGCGCGCATCTGGTGGTCGCCCTGCTGTTCGGTCGAACGCTGAAGGGGGTGCGGCTGCACTCGGACACGTCGGGTGTCGCCATCTCGTCCGGCAAACCGACCGGGCTCGGTGTGGTCCTCATGACGTTCGCCGGCTACGTGGGTCCTGCCGTTCTGGGGCTCGGTGCGGCCTGGGTGCTGGGCACCCAGCACGCGGTCGCGGTGCTGTGGATCGGTGTCGTCGCTCTTGCGGCCATGCTGATCCTCGTCCGAAACCTGTACGGGTTGTTCTCCCTGACGGTGGTCGGGGCGCTGCTGTTCGGACTCGTGTGGTTCGGGACGCAGGACCAGCAGGTGGCCGCGGCGTATCTGATCACCCTGTTCATGCTCGTCGCCGCGCCGCGTCCGGTCCTCGAACTGCAGCGGCAACGCGCCCGCGGCGCGGCACCGGAGTCGGATGCGGATCAGCTGGCGCGGCTCACCCGCGTTCCCGGCATCGTCTGGGTGGGTCTGTCCCTACTCGTGACGCTGAGCTGCCTCGCACTGGGTGGCTGGTGGATTCTCCGTCCCGTCGGTGGCTGAGGCGCCCGCCAGGTATTCGGCCAGGATCGGTCCGATGACGGCCAGCGCCTCCGGGTCGGTCATCCGGGTGTGTGGGCGGTCGACGGTGTGTGCGATGACGTCCCCATCGATCCACGGCCGCCACGTTGCGCTCGCCGGAGCGGGCTGGGATCCGTTCCTGGCAGCGCCGAAGAACGCCAGGTCGCCGTCGAAGTGTCCCGGTACGAAGTCGGCGGCAGCGTCGACGACGTCGACGTAGTCCTCGTACAACCGGGTCAGCTGCTCCGGCCCGAGGTGCTCCGACGCCCCGCCGCCGAATTCCGTGAGCAGTTCCGGCAGCGTCGGTGCCGGGGTGTCCCGCTCCGCCGCCGCGTAGCTGTCGATCATCGCGAGCACACGCACCTCCTCGCCGAGCGAGCGCAACTCGACGGCCATCGCGTGCGCGATCACGCCGCCCACCGAGTACCCGAGCAGGTGATACGGCCCCCGCGGCTGCACACGGTGAATCTCCTCCACATATCGATGGGCCCGCTGCGTGATCGACGAAAACCGTTCGACGGGCATGGTCACGGCGGGCGACTGCACCCCCCAGACGGGGCGGTCGGGGCCGAGATGCGCACTCAATCCCGCATAGCACCAGGCCAACCCGATGGCCGGATGGATGCAGAACAGCGGCTCCCGTCCACCGTCCGGGTGCAGCGGCAGCAACACCCCGAGTCCGGCGGAGGCGTCGGAGGCCGCCGCGAAACTCGACGAGATTCGCGCGGCGATGCTCTCCGCGGTCGCGTCGGCGAAGAACCATTCGAGCCGGACCTCGACCCGAGTCGTGGCGTGCAGCCGTGACGCAGCCCTGGTCGCGGACAGCGAGTTGCCGCCCAGTTCGAAGAAATTGTCGTCCAGCCCCACCAGACCCGTGCCGAGAACGTCCGCGAACACCGCGGTGACCAGTTTCTCGGTGCGGGTCGTCGGGGGACGGAACCGCTGCGCCCGCGGCACCCCCGGATCCGGAAGCGCCCGTCGATCCAGCTTGCCGTGGGGTGTGGACGGTAGCGCCTCCAGCACCACGACCTGGTTGGGCACCATGTAGCGAGGCAGCCGCTGTGCCAGTTCCGCCGACACGGCACGGGTGTCCACCACCATGTCCGGACGCGGCACCACGTAGCCGACCAGCCGGGCCCCCGTGCCGGCTGATTCGTACACGGCCGCCGCGGACTGCGCGACGGCAGCATGGCTTCGCAGCGCCGTCTCGATCTCCTCCAGTTCGACGCGCTGACCGCGGATCTTCACCTGGAGATCGCGCCGGCCGAGATAGTCGATCGTCCCGTCTCTGCGGCGACTCACCACGTCGCCGGTCCGGTACATCCGCTGACCGGGCGGTCCCCACGGATTGGCGGGGAATCGGGCGGCCGTCACCCCCGGCTGCCCGAGATAGCCGCGCGCCAACTGGGCACCGGCGAGGTAGAGCTCACCCGGAACGCCGACGGGCACCGGATGCAGCCGCGAATCCAGCACGAGCACGCCGACGCCGTTCTGCGGCACACCGATCGGGACGGTCGCGGCCTCCGTGCCGACGACCGTGCGGGTCACAGCGACCGCCGTCTCGGTCGGGCCGTACTCGTTGTACAGCACGGCATCCGGGCACCGCGCGTGGAAACTGTGTGCCGTGCCGGGAGGCAGGACCTCCCCGCCACAGGACACCTGCCGCAGTGACGTGAGGTCGGCGTCAGGGATCGCGAGGATCTCGGCCAGCATCAGGGGAAGGAAGTATCCCGCGGTCACCCGGTGCCGTCCGATCAGCTCGGCGAGATGCCGCGGGTCGCGGTGGCCGTCCGGTCGAGCGATCACCAGCCGCGCACCGGCGATCAGCGGCCACCAGAACTCGCGGACCGAGGCGTCGAACGTGTACTGCAACTTGAGCATCACCGTGTCGTCCGCGCCGAGCGGGTCGGTGTCCTGGCGCCAGCTCAGGAAGCTCACGACGGCCGCATGAGTCACGACGACCCCCTTGGGGGTGCCCGTCGAGCCCGACGTGTGGATCACGTACGCGGGGTTCTGCGCCCGCAGGGGAGCGATCCGGTCCAGGTCGGAGATCGGCGACGGATCGACGCCGGACAGGTCCACCCGGTCGATGACGACGAGCTGTGTCTCCGCGGGCAGGACGTCGGAGAGGTCGAACCGATCGCGCTCGGTGGTGAGGACGACACGCGCGGCCGACGACCGGATGACCTGGGCATTGCGCTGCGCGGGCTGATCGGGGTCGATCGGCACGTACGCCCCGCCCGCTTTCGCGACGGCATACATTCCGACGAGGAGTTCGACCGAGCGGCGAATCGCCAGTCCCACCATGGACTCCGGGCCGACGCCGGCGCCGATCAGGTGCCGGGCCAATCGATTGACCTGCTCGTCGAGTTCACGGTAGGTGAGCGCACGATCTCCGGAAACGACGGCGGTCGCGTCGGGCGAACCCGCGACCTGCCGCTCGAACAGATCGACGAGAGTCTCGCCGGAGGACGGCACCGCGGTGGGGACGTCCGGGTCCGGATCGAGGAGGGCGAGGTCGCCGACGGACGTATCCGGTTGTGCGACGGCCTCGCTCAACATCCGGATGAACCGTTCGCCGATGTCCGCGACGGTGTGGTGGTCGAACAGGTCGGTGGCGTACGTGAACACCGCCGCACGCCGGGTGCGTTCCGTCGACGGGTCCGGATCGGCGGTCACGGTGAGTTGCAGGTCGAATCGGGCCGACCGGGTAGGGGGAGTCATCGCCGACACCCGCAGTCCGGGCAGGGTGAGCGGGGTGTGGTCGAGGTTCTGGAACGCCAGGGCCACCTGAAACAGTGGATTGCGTGCACGTGACCGGGCGGGATCGAGCACCTCGACCACGGTTTCGAACGGAACGGTGGAGTGCGCGAACGCGTCCAGGTCGACCTCTCGCACGCGGCCGAGCAGGTCCGCGAAGCTTTCCGCGGGAATCACGTCGGTGCGCAGGACCAGGTTGTTGACGAACATGCCCACCAGGTCGTCGAGGGCTTGATCCCCGCGTCCCGCGACGGGAGTGCCGATCACGATGTCGGTGGATCCGCTGAGCCTCGCGAGCAACACCGCGAATACCGCGTGCACGACCATGAACGGGGTGACGGCAAGGGCCGTAGCGGTGTGCTCGACCGCGCGATAGAGCACGTCGTCGAGCGCGAATTCGACTGTTCCGCCGCGGTGCGACGCAATGGCGGGATGCGGCCGGTCTGCAGGGAGGGACAGCTGTTCCGGCGCACCCGACAACGTGTCCTTCCAGTACGACAGTTGCTGGGCGGCAACGGACTGCGGGTCGTCGCGGTCGCCCAGCAACTCGTGCTGCCACAGGGTGTAATCCGTGTACTGGACCGGTAACTCGGGCCACCGCGGTGCCTCGCTCGAGACCCGCGCCGCGTAGGCGGTCATCACGTCGCGGACGAGCACCGGCACCGAGAACCCGTCCGTGCTGATGTGGTGGACCATGACGGCGAGCACCCATTCGTCGGGGGCCGGGGCGAACAGCCGGGCACGGATCGGCGGTTCGGCGTCCAGGGCGAAACCCTTCGACGCGAACGTCGCAACCCGCGCGGCGACGTCACCGCGGGACACGGGTATCGGTCGGAGTGTGGGAGCGGCCCGCGACACCGGGATCAACTGCTGGTAGGCCACGCCGTCACTGTCGGGATACACGGTGCGCAGCGGTTCGTGACGGCCCACCACGTCCGCGACGGCCGCGGTGAGCGCGGCGACGTCGAGTGCCCCGGTCAGCCGCAATGCCATCGGGATGGTGTATTCGGGGGAGCCGGGTGCGAGGCGGGCGAGGAACCACAGGCGTTGCTGCGCAGGCGACAGCGGCACGCGGGCCGGGCGCGGACGCACGGTGAGTGCGACGTGCGTCGCGCCGTCGGTCTGCTCGGTGACAGATGCCGCGAGCGCCGAGACGGTCGGCGAGTCGAACACCGCGCGCACCGGCACCGTCGTGTGCAGTGCGGCACCGATCCGGGACGCGGCGCGCGTGGCGGACAGGGAACTGCCGCCCACGGCGAAGAAGTTGGCCTCACGACCCACGAGGTCGAGTCCGAGCACCTCGGCGAACACTGTGGCCACCACCCGTTCGGCGGGCGTGTGCGGGGCCTCGAATTCGGTCGCCGGAGGGACGGGGTCGGGCAGCGCCGAGCGGTCCAGTTTCCCGTTCACGGTGAGCGGGACGGCGTCCACCACGACCACGATCGCGGGCACCAGCGTCGTCGGCAGACGCGTCGCCGCGTAGCGGATCAGCTGATCCGGATCGACCGTCTCGTTCCGTGCCGGGATCACGTACGACACGAGTGCGTCGACGCCGTCCCGCAGTTCACGCACATCCGTCGCCGCGAATCGCACGGTCGAATGGGTGAGAAGGGTGGCGTCGATCTCGCCGAGTTCGATTCGGACGCCGCGCAGTTCGATCTGCGAGTCGTTGCGGTGCAGATACTCGATCGACCCGTCGCGACGCCACCGACCCACATCGCCCGTCCGATACATCCGCTCCCCGGAGGTGCCGAACGGGGAGGCGACGAAGCGCGCGGCGGTCAGCGCGGGCCTGCGATGATAGCCGCGGGCGACGCCCGGACCGCAGATGTAGAGTTCGCCGGCCACTCCCGTCGGAACCGGATGCAGACGCGAATCCAGCAGGAGTACGGTGGCGCCGCGGACCGGACGGCCGATGGTGACCGGCCCGCCGGCCGCCAGGGGATCACTGATACTCGCCATGACCGTCGTCTCGGTCGGACCGTATCCGTTGAACATCTGTTCCTGCGCCGCCCACACCGCCACGAGTTCCGGTGGGCAGGGTTCGCCGCCCACCACGACGACCCGGAGGTCGTGCAGGCCGCGCGGGTCGACCGTCGCCAGCACCGTCGGCGTGGTGAACACGTGGCTGACCCGCTCGCGGGACAGCAGGTCCGTGAGCGGGTCGTCGGCCTGGACTGTCGGTGGTGCGAGCACCATGCAGGCGCCCGCACCGAGCGCGAGCAGTATCTCCAGCACCGAGCCGTCGAAGCTGGGAGACGACGCGTGCAGGGTGCGCGACGACGCCGTCACCGAATACCGCTCCCGCTGTTCCGCCGTGAAGTCGGCGAGACCGGTGTGGGTCACCACCACTCCCTTGGGATTTCCCGTCGAACCGGATGTGTAGATCACGTACGCGGGGTGGCGCGCATCGAGCGGCCGAGCACGGTCGGCATCGGTGACCGGGGCCGAAGAGTAGCCGCGACATTCTGTTCGGAAGTCCGGGTCGTCGAGCAACAGCCAGTCCGTACCGTCCGGCAGGGCCTCGCGGTCCGCGGCGGTGGTCAGCCCGAGGGCGGCGCCGGAGTCGTCCATCAGGTACCGGACCCGCGCGGCGGGGTAGTGCGGGTCGACGGGCACGAACGCGGCACCCGTCTTCGCGACCGCCCACACGGAGACGACGGACAGGACCGAGCGCGGCACCCCGAGGGCCACGAGAGCCTCGGGTCCCACCCCGCGCCGCATCAGGGCGCGGGCGAGCCGATTCGACTCGGCGTCGAGTTCGCGATACGTCATCGACCGGCCGTCCGCCGTCAGCGCCGATTCCCCCGGATTCTGCCGGGCGGCAGTGGACATCAGGTCGGGCAGGGTGCGCTGAGGCACCGAAGGCGGTCCGTGATGCTGCGCCTGCTGTTCCGCGACGTCCCGCACGTCGATGTCGCCGATCACGGCGGACGGGTGTGCGAGCGCGGCCCGCAGAAGGCGCTGGAACCGGTCCGCGACTCCCGAGACCGTGTCGTCGTCGAACAGATCGGTGGCGTAGGTGAAAACGCACGATATCGGTCCCGGGGCGCCTGCGTCGTCCACTGATTCGGTGACCGTGAGCTGGAGGTCGAATTTCGCGGTGTGCGTCTCGATCTCGACGATGTCGGCGGAGATCTCCGGCAGGTCGATCACGACCGGCGCCGTGTTGTGATAGGCGAGCGCCAGCTGGAACAGCGGATTACGACTGCGGGACCGAGCGGGCGCGACCGCCTGCACAACCTCCTCGAACGAGACGTCCGCATGGGCGTACGCGGCCAGATCGACGTCCCGCACGCGGCCGATCATGTCGGCGAACGTGGTGTGCAGCGGGACGTCTGTCCGGAGCACCAGTGTATTGACGAACATCCCGACGAGATCGTCGAGTGCGCGGGGCCCGCGACCCGCGATCGGCGTGCCGACGACGATGTCCGACGTGTCGCCGAGTCTGGCCGCGAGGACGGCCAGCGCCGCATGCACCACCATGAACGGAGTGGCGTCGTGAGTACGCGCGAGAGCACGAATCCGCCGATGAATCTCGGCGTCGAGAATGAACTCGATGCTCGCGCCCCGGTGCGTCGTGACGGGCGGGCGCGCACGGTCGAACGGCAGGGGGAGCAGTTCGGGCAACCCGGACAGGGTCTGCGTCCAATACGCCAGTCCGCGCTGCCCGTCCTGCAGTTCACGCTGCCAGAGGGCGTAGTCGGCGTAGCGGACGGGAAGGGGCATCCAGACCGGCGAGTTGCCCTGCGCCCGGGCGCGATATGCGGCCATCACATCCCGGGCGAGCGGTCCCAGCGAGAACCCGTCCGCACTGATGTGATGGACGACGAGGGCCAGCACCCATTCGTCGGCGCTCACCGCGAGAAGTTCGGTGCGAACCGGGGGTTCGGCGGTGAGGTCGAATCCGGTCGACAGCAGGCCGCGGACCCGGCCGATCGGGTCCGTCGTCGTCCGCACCGTGCACGGCGGCACCGCGGAGGTGGGGAGAACATGCTGGCAGGGGACCCCGTCGTGCTCGGGATAGACGGTGCGCAGGGGTTCGTGTCGTTCGATCACGTCACCCACCGCCGCACACAGTGCCGATTCGTCGAGCGTGCCGGTGAGGCGGAGCACGACGGGAATGCTGTCGGTCGCCGAGCGTCCGTCGAGCCGGTTCAGGAACCACAGTCGCTGCTGTGCCAGGGACAGCGGCACGTGGGCGGTCGGGGCGCGGGGGACGAGGGGCGCCCGCCCGGTCTGGTGCGTTCGCTTCGCGAGATACTCCGACAGGTCCGCGACCGTCGGGTGGTCGAACAGTGCGCGGACGTCGACGGAGATTCCCAGCGCCGCTCCGACGCGGGCGACGGCTTGCGCCGCGGTCAGCGAGTTTCCGCCCGCCGCAAAGAAGTTGTCGTGCCTGCCCACCCCGCCGGTGCCGGTGACCTCCGCGAACACGAACGCGACCACGTCCTCGGTGGGGGTGACGGGCGGGTCGAAGGAGGAGGTCGCGGAGGCCGGTTCCGGTAGGGCGGCGCGATCCAGCTTTCCACTGGTGGTGAGTGGTAGTGCCGCGAGCGGGACGACGGCGGAGGGAATCATGTAGTCCGGGAGCAGACCGGCGAGACGGTCGACGATCCGTCGCTCATCCGGCGGCACACCGTCCGCGGCTACGACATAGGCGATCAGCCGATCTCCCGCTTCCGGGTCACGGTGCACCGTGACCGCCGCGTGGGTCACAGCCGGGTCGGACGTGAGCGCGGACTCGATCTCGCCGGGTTCGATGCGCTGGCCGCGGAGTTTGATCTGGAAGTCGGTGCGCCCGAGATACTCGAGCCGGCCCGACTGATTCCACCGCACCACGTCGCCGGTGCGGTACATCCGTCCACCGGTTCCGCCGAAGGGATCGGCGACGAACCGCTCGGCGGTCAGGTCGGGGCGTCCGGCATACCCGCGCGCCAAGTACGCACCGGCAAGGTACAACTCGCCCCTTGTCCCGATCGGCGCCGGCCGGAGCCGGCTGTCGAGTACATACGTACGTATGTTGTGAATGGGACGGCCGATGGCGACCGCCGTGCCGAAATCGTTGCCGTCGACCGACTCCGAGGTCGCCGCCGCCGCCTCGCACGGGCCGTACCAGTTGTACAGCGCGGCGGGACTGCGTCCCTCGAATCGCGATGCCGTCGCCGCGGACAGGGGTTCACCCGCCGAGTACACGCGGCGCAGCGGGGCGAGTTCCCGCGGCCCGCACTGCTCCAGAAAGGCGTCGAGCATCGACGGCACGACATGGAGAGTCGTGATCGACTCCCGCGCGACGATCCGTGCGAGGTAGCGGGGATCGCGGTGTCCGTCGGGTGCGGTGATCACCACCCGTGCACCGGTGTGCAAGGGCCACAGCAGTTCCCACGCGGAAATGTCGAACGTGAGAGGCGTCTTGTGCAATACCGCATCGGAACCGTCGAGCGGTGTCAGCGTCTGCGCCCAGCGGAACTGGTTCACCATCATCTCGTGGGTCACCGTCACGCCCTTGGGCCGGCCCGTGGAACCTGACGTGTAGATGACGTACGCGGCGTTCGCCGGATGCAGCGGTGCGCGTCGCTCGGAATCCGTGATAGATCGGGGGTCGTACCCGGTGACGTCCAACAGATCGAGATCCACGCCGGCGACTCCGTTCGGGACCGTGCGATTGCGGGAATCGGACGTGAGGACCAGCGCGGGTGAGGCCGAGTCGATGACGAGTGCCGTTCGTCCGAGTGGGTGCTCGGGGTCCATCGGCAGGTAGGCGCCGCCGGCTTTCAATACCGCGTGCAGCGCCACGAGAAGCTGGATCGAGCGGGGTACCGCGACACCGACGACGGTTTCCGGTCCGATTCCCTTCGCGACGAGATACCGGGCGAGTCGATTCACCCGTGCGTCGAACTCCGCGTACGTCAATCGATCCGGGCCGAAGACCACCGCGACGGCCTCCGGGGAACGCTCGGCCTGCGCGTCGAACAGGTCCACCAGGGTCTGCGAGGGAACCGGTGCGTCCGTCGCGTTCCAGGTGCGCAGCACCCGCTCGCGCTCCTGATCGCCGAGGAGGTCGAGCCTGCCGAGGACGACGTGCGGATCCCCGCTGATGCACTCGAGGACGCGGCCGACCCGGGCGAGCAGGGCTTTCTCGTCGTACCGATGTGACCGGCACTTCGCCGTCAACCGGAGGGTCCGGGCGACTGTCACCGCCAGCGTCACGGCGTAGTGCGACGCATCGTGTGCGCGGACCTCGTCCAGTGTGAGTCCGTCGACGGGTTCCGGCAGCGCGGTGCGGTCCACGGGGTACGACTCGAACGCGACCAGCGTGTCGAACAGCGGCGCCACTCCGACTGCCTGCTGGATGTCCGCCAGGCCCAGATGGTGATGGTCCAGGAGGCGCACATGGTCGGCCTGAAGGCGGGTGAGCAGCATGGCGGTGTCGGTATCGGGGTCCAGCGGGATCCGCACTGGCACGGTGTTGACGAACAATCCCACCGCACTCTCCACCCCGGCGACGTCCGCGGGCCTGCCGGAGACGGTCGCGCCGATCACGACGTCGTCCCGGGCGGTCGCCTGCCCGATGACAATTCCCCAGGCTGCCTGCACGATCGTGCTCAGCGTGACGCCGAGCTCGGTAGCGCGGGCCGTCAGCTTTCGGGTGTCCTCCTCGCTCAGCTCCAGCACCGTCTCCGACGTGGTGGGGGTGGGCTCGGCCCGGGCGGCGGGCTCGGTGATGCCGTCGAGAGCCGCGGCCCACGCCCGCGCCGAGGCCTCGGTGTCCTTCGTCGTCAGCCACACCAGGTAGTCGCGGTACGGGCTCGAATCCGGCGGCTCGGTGCGGACGTCGTCGCGTTGGTAGGCGGTGAAGAGTTCGCGCACCAGCAACGGCATGGACCAGCCGTCCAACACGATGTGGTGGGCGGTGATCGCCAGGTCGACGCGGTTCGCCCCCCGCGACAGCAGGGTGAACCGAATCAGCGGTGGGGCAGACATGTCGAAGCGGGCGGTGCGGTCGTCGCGCAGGATGTCCTCGGGATCCTCTGTGACGCCCGTGAGGTCGACGTGCCGCCACCGCAGCGGCACGTCGTCGAGCACGAGTTGCACCGGGACGCCGCGACTGTCGCGCACGAACGCGGTGCGCAGGTTCGCGTGCCCCGCAAGGACGGCGCTGCATGCGCGCCGGAGCCGATCCTGATCGAGGTGTCCGGACAGGGTCAGGATCACCTGCATCGCATACGGATCGGCATCCGTACCCGCGAGTGCCGCGTGGAACAGCAGGCCCGACTGCAACGGCGTCAGCGGCCATACGTCGAGCAGACCCGGATGGTCCCGCTCCCACTCGTCGATGTCGTTGCGGTCCACGGCGACGAGCGGCAGATCGGACGGGGTGAGCCCACCGGCGTGCGGAGACCGCGCCACCGCGGCGAGCGCTGTCAGCGCCTGCTCCCAGAGATCGCCCAGCGCCCGCACGTCCTCGGGCGCAATCGCACCCGCCGGGTATGCGAAGGTGGCGTCGAGGACGCCGTGGGTGGTGAACGCGGTGATGTCGATCAGCGCGGTGACCGGCATCGACGGTTCCGCCGACGAGAACACGGCGGTGTCATCCCGCACCGGGCGCCAATCATGTTCTGTCTCCGCGGTATCGAGCCGGCCGAGGTAGTTGAAGGCCACCTGGCCGAGGTCGTCCCCCGGATACCGCAACAGCCCGTAGCCGATGCCCTTGTCGGGCACCGCACGCAACTGTTCCTTGACCAACTTGATCGCGGTGCTTGCAGCAGGGCCGCCCGCGAACGCCTCGTCCAGATCGACGTCCCCGAGGTCGAGGCGAATCGGGAAGATACTGGTGAACCACCCGACGGTGCGGGAAAGGTCGGCGCCGGGGAGCACCGCTTCCTCGCGGCCGTGCCCCTCGAGCCGGATCACCGGCGCGGTGGCCGGTCGTCCCCGCCGGCGCTGCCACTGCGCGAGGGCGAGGGTGAGCGCGGTGAGCAGTGCGTCGTTGACCTCACAGCGGAAGGCGGCCGGGAGGCCGGTGAGCAACGAGTGCGTGACGTCCGCAGACACTTCCGTGTGGACCCGATCCACGGTGGAATTCACGTCACGCCGCGTGTCGAGGGGGCGGGTGCCGAGCGGCGAATCCTCGTACGCGGTCATCTCACGCCAGAACGGCAGCTCGGACCTGCGGCCCGGCCGCTGCGCCTCCTCGATCAGGCCGTGCGACCACCGGCGCAGGGAGGTGCCGATCGGTGCCAGGGTAGGCGATATCCCCGCCTCCACCTGCGCCCACGCTGCCGCGAGATCGCCGATCAGGATTCGCCACGACACCCCGTCGATCACCAGGTGATGGGCGACGAGGAGGAGCCGCCCGCGGCGCGTGGTGTCTTCCGGTCCGGGATCGAGCCAGACGCACTGCACCATCACGCCCGCAGCAGGATTCAATCGGCGGACTGCGGCCTCGTGTTCGTCCCGCGTACGCTGCGCCGGGTCGGCGTGGTCGGGCAGCGGGACCCGCAGGGTCGTGCCCGCCGGCAGCGGTGCGCCTGCCGGGCTCACGGTGAGGAACGCCGTCCCGTCCGAGCCGCGCACGAGGCGCGCCCGCAGTGCGTCATGCCGGTCGGCGACGGCGCCGATCACCGTGTGCAACCTCTCCGTGTCCATGCCCCGTGGCAGTTCCACCGCCACCGCCTGTGCGTACCGGTCGATGACGCCCGCCCGGTCGAGGAGAAATCGGGCCGCCGGGGTGAGCGGCATGTCGCCGACCCCGCCGCCGGGCAGTTCCGCGAGGACCGGTCTGTCGAGGTCGCTCCCCGCGACGTGGCCGAGACGGGAGATCGTGCGCTGCTCGAAAACGTCGCGCGGAGTGAACGAGATTCCCGCACTCCTCGCCCGGGAGGCCAATTGGATCGCCATGATGCTGTCGCCGCCGAGCGCGAAGAACGACTCGTCCACACCGAAATCGGACGTCCCGAGAACGTCGGCGTACAGGCCGTGGAGTGTGCGTTCGCGCTCACTTCTGGGGGCGGTCCGGGAACGTGACGGGAGGCTGTGCTCGGGGAGGGCAGTGCGGTCCAGCTTGCCCGACGGGGTCAACGGAATGTCGGGGAGCACGACGACGGCGGCCGGCACGAGATGCGGTGGCAGCTCGGCGCTGAGGAACGACAGCAAGTCCTGCTCGGACACGGTGTCGGTGCCCACCACGTACGACACGAGCTGATCGCCGACCGCCTGCGAGCGAATCACGGTGACAGCGAACCGAACCGCCGGGAACCGGAGGAGTGTCGCGTCGATCTCGCCGGGCTCGACGCGCAGACCCCGCAGGTTCACCTGTTCGTCGCTGCGTCCGAGGTACTCGAGTTCGTGGTCCCGGGTCCAGCGGACCGTGTCGCCGGTGCGGTACATGCGGGTGCCCGCTGGTCCGTACGGGTCGGCGACGAACCGTTCCGACGTCTGCCGAACCCTGCGGTGGTACCCGCGGGCCAGGGCGGTCCCCGCGACGTACAGCTCGCCGACCACACCGGCGGGGACCGGGCGGAGCCGGTGGTCGAGGACCACGGCCCTCGTTCCGTGGATCGGCCGGCCAATGGTGACGGTTTCCTCATCGGCGAGGGGTTTGCTGACGGTCGCCATGACGGTAGTCTCCGCCGGACCGTACGCGTCGATCATCCGGCATCGGGATGCCCACCGAGACAACAGTTCCGGCGGACACTTCTCACCCGCGACGACGAGTGTGCGCAGGCCTCCGACCTCCCCGGGGTCCATCGACGCCAGGACCGACGGGGTGATCACCGCGTGGGTGACGCGTTCGGTGGTCATCAGCCGTGCGAGAGGGGATCCACCGAACACTGCGGGTGAGGCGATGACGAGCGCAGCACCGGAGCCGAAGGCCATCAGCATCTCGAAGACGGAGGCGTCGAAGCTCGGTGATGCGACATGCAGAACCCTTGCCGCGCTGTCGAGGTCGAGTCGGGTGCGCTGCGCGGAGACCAGATTGGCGATCCCGCGGTGGGTGACCACGACTCCCTTGGGAACTCCGGTGGATCCGGATGTGTAGATGAGGTAGGCGGCGTCGTCGAGTCGCGTTGTCGGCGTGGGCACATCGTCGGCGGTCGAGCCGCCCGACTCGTCGCGCAGTAGCCACTCGATGCTGTCCGGCAGCGTGTTCGTGTATTCGGTGGACGTCAACCCGACTGCCGCGTGGGAGTCGTCGAGCATGTGCCGAACACGGGCGACCGGGTAGGTCGGATCCACCGGCAGGAATGCCGCCCCCGTCTTCGCGACGGCCCAGACCGCGCAGACGTAGTCGGAGGACCGCGGGAAAGCCACCGCGACCATGTCGCCGGACCCGACGCCGAGCCGTGCCAGCATCGCAGCGATCCGATCCGATCGCCCGTCGAGTTCGCGGTAGGTGATCTCGCGGCCGGCGCTGACGACGGCGGTCGCGTCCGGATGCTGTGCGGCGGAGGCGCGAAACACGTGGGCGAGCGTGACGGGCACGCTGTCGGGCGGTCCGGGGAAGGGGACCAGTGCCGCGGTTTCGTTCTCCGTGAGGACCGGGAGTTCACCGATCGGGTGGGCGGCATCGGCGTCGAGGAAGTGCCGGAAGTACCGCAGGAATCTCGTATGGTGCCCCTCGAGCTCGTCCTGCGAATACAGTCTCGGGTTCGCCTTGAAATCGAGGTGCACACGTCCTCGGGGACCGTACCGGTACAGATTCACCAGGAGGTCTTCGATCGGACCCGAAGACAGCACATGCAATTGGCTGCGTAGCGAACCGAGTTCCAACTCTTCGGGGAACAGCATGATGTTGACGGCGGGGCCGAACAGTCGCGGCCCGGACAGTGCGCTTCCCAGGTCTGCGCGAATGTCCTCGTGCCGGTACCGCTGATGCCGCAGGGCGCCCGACATCACGAGGCGCGTGCGGGACACCAGATCGCCGACAGTCCCTGTCCCCGCGGACGTGATGCGCAGCGGCACCACGTTGGACACCATTCCGCCGGACCGGCGCAGCGCCGCCGTCGTGCGTGCCGACACCGGCAGGCTGAGCGTGACGTCGTCCTCGCCGGTCATTCGCGCCAGATAGCCCGCGACCGCACAGACGGTGAGCGTCGCAGGATTGACGCCGTGCGCTGCCGCGCTCTTCTCGAGTTGATCGACGACCTCGGTGGTTAACGTTGCGCCGACGTGCCGGGAACCGGCGGTCGGCGGCGCGGAGCCGCGCGCGAGGGTGCTCGCGTGGGTGACACCACGCATCGTTTCTGTCCAGTAGTCCCGGTCGGATTCCCGGCGGGCGGAGGTGCGGTAGTAGGTCTCGAGTTCGTGGATGCGCCGCAGACCGACCGGACTGCTCGCGGGTGGTGGCAGTCCGTGCACCGCGGCGGTGTAGAGCGCGGCGATCCGGTAGAGCATCGTGACGGACCCGAAACCGTCCATCGCGATGTGGTGGGCGCGCGAATACCAGAAGTAATGGTCGTGTCCGACGTGGAGAAGGAACGAGACGGTCAGACGGTCACGCTGGATGTCGATCGGATCGGCGGTCTCGGTGCGCATCCACGCGTGCGCCGACGCCTCCGGGTCCGGCGTGTCCCGGAAGTCGAGGTAGCCGACGGAGGCGTCCAGGCTCGGGTCCACCCATTGCAGCGGTTGCCCGTCGATCTCGGAGACCTTCAGGAAAAACGACTCGAACTCGGCGGCCGCGCGGACACACGCGTCTGTGAGGGCGCTCCGGTCCAGGTCGCCGTGGATGTCGACGTACTGGGCGACCGACACCGGAACCGCGGGATCGACGTGCTGCGCGAGCCACATCCCCGCTTGCGCGGGTGACAGGGGGAACGCGCGCGCCGACGAGTCTCCGGGACCAACCGAGGTCGGTGAACTCATGCTGACTTCTCTCACGCATACGTCCCCGCACGACGCTGCTTGCTGGGGTGCCTCCATTCAGGAGTCTGCCCCAGTTTTCTAGGAGATTGCTTAGAAACGTCTAGATAGTGCTACTGCCGGTTGCAGTCGTGCGGTCATGCCACCTCGTGCTCTCCGCCGGCAGCGACTTTCCGCAGGCCACGGTAGGCGCCTTCCGGCGTCTGCCGACCCGCGACCACCGCCTCGACCTCGGCGGCAATGGGCATCTCCACGTTGTAGTCGCGGGCCAGTTCCATCACGGTGGGGGCCGTCTTCACGCCCTCGGCCACCTGCCCCAACTTTGCGACCGCCTCGTCGACCGTCATGCCGCGGGCGATGTACTCGCCCACCCGCCGGTTACGCGAACTCGGGCTCATACAGGTGGCGATCAGGTCTCCGACCCCGGTGAGTCCCGCGAACGTCCGCGGGTTCGCGCCCATCGCCTCACCCAGCCGGGTCATCTCGGCCAACCCTCGCGCCAGGACCATCGCGCGCGTGTTGTCGCCGACATCCAGCCCGTCGGCCATTCCCGAGGCGATCGCCACGATGTTCTTCAGCACGCCACCGAGTTCGCAGCCCAGCACATCGGTGTTCCGGTACACCCGGAACACGGCGGACGCGAACAACGGCTGCAACGCGGTGGCCACCCGAACGTCCTGGGTGGCCACGACCGACGCGGCCGCCAGTCCGTCCACGATCTCCCGCGCAATATTCGGGCCCGCGAGAAGCCCGACCGGATGCCCGGGCAGGCACTCGGCGATCACCTCGGTGGGTCGCAGCCGTGTTCCCGGCTCCAGCCCCTTCGCCAGCGACAGCACCGGCACCCACGCCCGCACCTCGTTGGCGATCTGCGCGAGGGTGCTGCGGACCGCGTGCGACGGCACCCCAACCACGAGAACGTCGGCTTCATGGGCCGCTTCGACGATCTCGGCTGTGGAGCGCATGGAGTCGGGGAGCGGGCGGTCGCCGAGGTAGCGGGAGTTGCGGTGCTCGTTGTTGATCTCGTCGGCCGTATCCGAGTTCCGCGCCCACAGCAGGGTCGGTGTGTTGTGGGCGGCGAGACCTGCCACCGTCGTCCCCCACGAGCCGGCGCCGAGCACGACGACGCGTACCGGGCGGGCCATTACCGGTCACCCATCGAGTTGATGCTGTCCATGACCTCAAGCCTGGCACTTGCCGGGCGTTCACGAAGCTGATTCGGCAAGTCCCTGTGGCCGCTAGCATCCATTCATGCGTGGACGAATTGCAGGACTTGCGGCGTGTGTCGGTGTGCTCGTCTCCATGGCGGCCGGTGAAGCGCGCGCCGTGCCCCCGCCGCTCGGCGACGTGGCGGCAGTGCGAGCCGCCCTCCAATCGGCCGCCATGCCGATCAGCACCCGCACCGCGCAGTCGATCACGACCACCATCGAGCGCATCGCCGACGGTACACCGCGCTACAACTACTTCCCCCGATCGGTTCATCTCGTCGAGGGCACCGCCCAGCCGTTCCTGTACGACACCACCGCAGCCGACTGCCTCCCTGCCGGCTTCGGAGAGCAGAACGATTCGGTCGGTATCGCTCGCGCGATAGCAGGCCCCGCCGTCGACGAGAACCTTCCTGTCCCAGTCATTCCGCCGGGGAAGGTCAATGTCTTCTTCAGCGGGATGAACACGGCAATGTCGTCGCCACTGCAGGGCGACCTCGTCGAGGTCGCCTGGCTGAACCTCACCACCATGCAGTCGGGGCGAGCGCCGTTGTATCAGGAGCGGCCGGCCGACTACATCGTCACGCTGTCCAATACCCTCGAGACAGGCAGGGGCACAATCGTGTTCGTCGTCTTCGGGAGCATCCTCGACAACACCAGCCGGGCATTGCCGCCATGTGATTACGCCCCGGTGGTCGGCGTCGTCCAGGCGTGATCGCGCTGTCACGACGCACGCAGGCGTGCGATCAGTACCGCCTCGACCTCCGACTGTCGTGCCGCGGCCGGGAGCGGCGGGGCCGCCGATCGGTAGTGGTGCCCGGTCGGGGTGCCGAGGTCGAGGAGGTGGGTGCCGCCGGGCCTGCTCACGGGACGTGCTGTCCAACCCGGTGCTTCCTTCGCGTAGTTGCAGGCCTCGCAGAGCCCGGACCCGTTTCGCGCGGTGGTCTTACCCAATTTACTGCGTGAGCGGATGTGATCGTGATGCCGGATCGGCGCATCGCACCACGGAGTCCGGCACGTCCGATCCCGGAGGTCGATCAGCTTTCGCAGGCTCTTCGGGAACGTGCGCGACCGGGACTCCATCGCCGTCAACGCCCCCGACTGGGGGCACGAATACACCCGCTGCAACGACGTCTCGGTGCCACTATCGACGGCCTCGGCCACCAGTTGCCGGGCAATCCCCGCCGGCACCGGCCCGAACCCCTGCAACTGCGCGGCCTCGTGCCCACCGGCCAGCAAGGTCTCGTCCGAGAGCACCAGATTCACCGCCACCGGCACCCCCGCCGCCACCGACGCTCCGGTGCCGCGGTCGAACAACAGGTCCACCATCAGCTGATTGCGGGTCCGGCCGCCACTGTTCCCGGTCGCGATCAGACTGTCGGCATCCCGCCCCAACGTGGCCTGGAGGCACACTGCTTGCTCCACCGGCATCAACACACTGAGGTAGGCCATCGAATCCGGCGCCGGCCGTGTCGTGACCCGACGCTCGGACACCGCCTTGCGATGCCGGGCTACAACCGCCGCGGCGTCGAGTTCGACCGCCAACGCTTTCGCCCGCGCGATCAGCCCGCGGTCGCCGACCCCGTCGAGAGTGGCCGGGTCCGAACACAACCGACGGTCCACGATGCCCCGATCCGTCGCCGACAGGCACGCCGTCTCCCGCACCAACAACGTGGCACGCCATTCGTTCAACCGGCCCGACCGCAACATCGCCAGGGTGTGCGGCATCTCGTGCACCAACGCCCGCGCGAACCCGAGATGCCGACCACCACGGTTAGGGGATTCCCTGCGTGCCAACGCAATCTGCGAGGCAATGCCGCGGTCCCAGTCCGCCCGCGGCAACCCGGCAGCCTTGCGGTCCGCGCGGATAGACGTGGCGACGTCGTCGGTGATCACCGCCTGCGCCGCGCACCCGACCGACTTCAACGTCTCGATCGCGTCGAGCAGATCGATGCCCAATCCCGCATCGCCACTCGCCGCCTCGGCACATTGCAACCGCGCCGTGAACGCGCGCAATTCCTCGAGAAGTAATGCCCCCACAACCAACCTCCCCCAAGGTCATTCGAATACATGTTCGACTCTAGCAACCCGTTCCGGACCGGGCAATACCCAAGTTGCCGAATGGGTAACGTGTGCATGGTCGGGGTGGAGGGGGAGTGCGATGACCCAGCGGGTCGAGTCGAAATGGCGCAAGAGCATCTGGATGGACGTGACGGCGGTCGTGTCGGTGGTGGCGGTGGGGATCGTGGTCGCGGGCATGCTGAACGAGCCTGCCGAAGAATCGTCCGCCGACTCGCGCATCCCGGGCTGCGACGTCGTCGAGTCGCCCATGGAGCCGAGACGCTTCAGCGTCGCGTATTCCCCGTCACAGGACTACTACAACGCGAAGTACCCATGGTTTTCCGGTCCGAAGGCGACCGCGATGACGAACGCCGTCATCCAATCTCTGCCCGCCGATGTGGACGTGGTGTTCGCCAGTCCCGGCGAGTCGCTCGAGTTTCAGCCGATCGATGACATCGCACAATCGCAGTTGCCCGATGATGTCGACGCGGCACTGTTCAATGGGTCGACCAGTGCTCGGGGCTCGCTGGTCCGGGACGGACAGGTCGGCACGCTGACAGTCGATGTCCGCGCGTGGGATCGGCCGGTGCCGCCTTGCGTAGCCGGCGGATTGGACCGGCGCGAAATGCTACCGAACGGCACCGTGCTCGACTTGCAGGAAACGTGGGCCGAAAGCAACGGTGTGCGACACCTGAAGCGCGACGTAGTGGCGTACCTACCGGACGGAACCAGGGTCGTCGCCAGAGTCGACGACGGCGACTCGACGGAGCCGAACGCCCGAACCCGGCACGCCGGCCGCACCCCGCTGACCCTCGACGACCTCACTGCCATCGCGACGACGCCGGATTTGGCTGTCGCAGCCGGGGTTCCGCCGGGCACGTTGCCGCCGATGCGTGCGTGCAGTACCGAATCGAACGGGACGGGACCCGTGTTGACCCGGGGAGCCGTTGCCGACATCAATCGGGCACTCGATGAGCGGTGGTCCGGTGTGTCGAGCACCGACGTCTCCCTGGACCGTCCGATCGGTTCGCTGCGTCCGGGGGATTTCGGCAGAGACAACGTGTGCGAGGTGCTCACGACAACATCCGGGGGCGGCTCCGGTCGGCTCGAGATCGCGCTCCTGAGCGGTAGGGATACTCCGTCGCCTCACGAGCAACTTTGTCGGAACTCGACCGGGACAGGAAGTCCGAAACGCTGCAAGACGGTTCCGTCATCGTTCGCGCGGCCTACCCGTCGAACGGCGGTGCCTTCGTGTCGGTCACCCGGCCGTCCGGTGCGCAGGTCGTGGTCAGCGCGTCGGCGCCCGAAGCATCCGCGTCGCCGTTGACACTGGAGGAACTCGAGTTCATCGCCACCACACCGGGCGTCGTGCCGTGATCAGCAGCGACGCACCGGTCGTCGACGGTCAGACGACGAAGATCTGGTACGACGCTGCCGACCCGGGCGACGAGAGCGTGACAGTGGTCGACCTCGCTACCACTTCCGTGCGGTGAGGAGGAGGTACTCCCAGTTCATCACGGTGCTGCCGGTGCCGTGGTCGAAACGACGTGCGAGATCGGCGAGTTCGTGATCCAGCGCGGCGACGCGGGCGGGGTCGTCGGCGATGTTCCGGTACACGGCGATGGTCGGACCGTAGCGGGATTTGAAGTAGTCACGGAAGTCCTCGGGTGACCGGAATTGATCGATGCGCACGGTGTGCCGGGTTGCCACGATGTCGGTGACGCGATGGCCGAACAATGCCCGGACGTGTTCTTCACGACCCCACAGTGGCGGGGGCTGCGCGCCCGGAGGGGGCGGGGGTGCATACGGTTTCATCGTTGCGAACATCTGCCCGATGAAACCTTCGGGGGTCCAGCTGAGTAGGCCGATCGTTCCTCCCGGTCGGCAGACGCGGACGAGTTCGTCGGCGCTCGCCTGATGGTGCGGGGCGAACATGACGCCGACGCACGACAGCACGGTGTCGAACTCGTTGTCGGCGAACGGCATGGCCTCGGCGTCGGCTTCGCGCCACTCCACCTCGGCTCCGAGTTCGGCGGCACGGCGGCGTCCGGCGTCGAACAGTTCGGGGGTGAGGTCACCGGCGACGACGCTCGCGCCGGACAGCGCCGCGGGGATGGCCGCGTTGCCGGAGCCTGCCGCGACGTCGAGAACGCGGTCGCCGGGCCTGACCCGGCTGGCGCGGACCAGGGCGGGCCCGAGGCCGGCGATGATGTCGGTGGCCAGCGCGGGGTAGTCGCCGAGAGCCCACATGGCGCGGTGTTTGTTCTTCAGGTCGCGGTCGGCTTGCACTGCGTCGATCGTGTCATCCATCTCGGTACTCCGGTGGGTCGGCTGCATCGGTCGAGATCCAGCCTGGCCGGATGGTGGTGCCCCGAACAGGCACCCTCGGGGTAGGTTCCCGCCACCTCGGCTGTCAGTCCTGGTCGCGGAACTGCGCGGCGAGTTCGCTGCGCGAGCGGATGCCGAGCTTCGCGTAGACCCGTGTCAGGTGGTACTGCACGGTCTTGACGGACAGGAACAGTTCGCCCGCAGCCTCCTTGTTGCTGGCTCCGCCGGCGACGAGTTCGGTCACGGCCCGTTCCTGCGGAGTCAGTTCCTCGAGTGTGAACCGGCTGCGTTTGAGGTTGAGGCCGCCTGCCTTGAGTTCGCGGTCGCACCGCTGCACGTAGGAGGTGGCACCGAGCGCGAAATATCCCTCCCGGGCGGCCTGCATGACGGCGTCCGCTTCGCGCCGCTTGCCTGCCCGGCGCAAAGTCTGGCCGTACGCGAAGTTCACGCGTGCCCGATCGTAGGGGAGGGGAAGTGTGTCGAGGTGCGTCAACGCCGTCTCGAACACGTCCCGGGCGGCATCGATGTCGCCACGCGCGCCGGCGACGCGACCGCGGGCGTAACCGAGGCGAGCCATAGCCGACCGGTGCCCGCGCTCCACGGCGCGTTCCTCGTGCGGGATGAGGAACGCGTCCGCGTCGTCGACGCGACCGGCCATCACGAGAGCGTTCGCGTAGACGTCGGTCCATTGCCAGAAGCCGGGCTCGTCGATGCCCTCCCGCGGTTGCAGGCGGGTGAGAGGCTCGAGCGCCCTGATCACGGCGGCGTAGTCGGCCTGCACTTCGGCGCATTGGGCGCGGGCCAGGGAGGACGGAATGAACATCATCGGGTAGTCGTGCGAACTCGCCGCCGCGAGGCGGAGGTGCTCCTGCGCAGCGGGCCAGTTTCCGCGCAGCGCGTGTGTCTGCGCGCCGGTCCAGTGCACCAGGGGCCGGACGAGGTCGAGTGCGGCGTCCTCGAGTTGGTGTGCCGCGCGGTCGACCGTGGCGATGGCGCCGCTCCAGTCGCCGAGGGCGAATTGCGTTCGCGCCAGCCAGGCCTGCGCCCACAGCGAGATGCGGGTCGAGCCCATCCGGAAGGCCGTGGGGACGGCGCTCTCGAGTTCCTGACGCGCCGATTCGGGATCGTCCAGCGCCAGGTCGAGCCAACCCCTGGCCATGTCGAAGCGCTGGGACTGGGCACCGAGGGCGATCTTCGCGGACAGCGTGTCGTAGGCGGCCCGTGCCTCCACGATCTGACCCGTGGCGGCGAGTCCGAGTCCCATGATCGCCGCGGATTCGACGGCCGACGGATCGCCAGGATCGACGAGAGCTACGGCCCGGCCGGCCCATTCGACGAGGTCCGGTCCGTGCCAGCGGACGAGTGAGTCCAGGACGCGGCGCTGGCAGATCAGCGCGGCGGTGGCCGGATCTGTATCCGGGTCGCATGCGGTCCACGACTGGGTGAGCAGCAGATCGGCTTCCGCGGGTCGTCCCCGGAGGATGGCGAGGTAGCCGAGTACGGCGTCGCGTAACGGACTTTCGGGGAAGCTCTCGATCTCCGGCGCGAACGCCAGTGCCTGGGGAAGGTTGCTGGCACCGACGAGGGCGTCGACGGCCCGGATGAGGCGTTGTTCGCGTTCGCCGCGGTCCGCGGTGAGGCGGCTCGACTTGATCAATGCGTCCGCGACAGCCGACCACGCCCCGACGGTCGCCCGCTGCGCAGAGTAGGTGTCCAGTTCGTCCGCGAGCACCGGATCGGCGAACGGCGCCGCGGCGGCGCGATGGTCCAGTCGCCTGCCCTCGTCCTCGACGATCCGTGCGGCATGATCGTGCAGGTCACGCAGCCGGATGGGCCCGAGGCTGCGGTAGACGGCGGCCCGGGTCAGCGGCGACGGGAAGGTCAGCACGGTCACGCCGCGATGCTCACCGACGGTGAGGAGGCCCGCCCGGTGGATTTCGTCGAGCGCTTCCACCGGGTGCTCGATGCCCGCGAGCGCGGCGGCGTCGGCGAATCGAGGATTACCGGCGAGTACCGCCGCCGATTCGACGAGCGCCCGGGCAGGCGCCGAGCACCCCGACAGTTGTGACTGCACTTTCGCGGCGAACGTGCGGGGCACCGGGAGCACTGGCTGCCACTGGCTCCACGCGCTCGGGTCGACTTCCTGCAGAAGTTGCGTGAGGTGCCGTGGATTCCCCGCCGTGTGCTGAACGAGCTGGTGCGCCACCGGGGCCGGAAGGTCGAGATGCGCAAGGGTATTCGCAAGTCTTCGGGTGTCGGACGCATCGAGCGGACGGACCTGGATCCGATGCCGGCGATGCCGGTCGAGGAGGTCGAGGACTTCCGCGGGAACACCGTCGGGAGGTTCCGAGTTCGTGACGAGGACGATCATTGCCGGTCGGTCGAGCAGGTGCACGGCGGAGGTCAGCGCCTGCAGTGAGGCGAGGTCTGCCCAGTGCGCATCGTCGAGCACGAAGACGAACGGAACGTCACCAGCAGGCGGATCCACCGCAGCGACGAGTTCGCGGGCGACGTCGACGGGGTCCTCCGACGTCACGGCCGCCCCGAGGAGCTGTTCGGCGACGCCGAAGGGATGGCCGGACGCCCACGGGGCGCAGACCGCGGAGAACGCCGGCAGGTCGGGGTGTGCCGCGAGGAAGTGTTCCATCAGAGTGGTCTTGCCGATGCCCGGCACGCCTTCGACGACCACGACGGCGGGCGCGTTCTCGCGCGCCTCACGCAGGATCGACTCTAGTTCGGCGAGTTCGCGGGAACGCCCGACGAGCTCGATGTTCCCTGGGGCACTCACACCACTCACCGTATCGCGACGCCTGATTTCGGCGTGTTCCTGGCGAAAACTGGGAACGCTTGTACCGTGAGGTTAGAAGCTGCTGGTCAGAACGACTACGAGTCGAAGGATTCGGTGCATTCATGACGACGGAGGTTAACTCCACGAAGCTGGAGCGGGTGGCGATCCGCTTTGCCGGAGACTCCGGCGACGGCATGCAGTTGACCGGCGACCGGTTCACGTCGGAGGCGGCGGCGTTCGGCAACGACCTCGCCACCCAGCCCAACTTCCCCGCCGAGATCCGGGCGCCTCAGGGCACCCTCCCCGGTGTGTCGTCGTTCCAGATCCAGATCGCGGACTACGACATCCTCACCGCCGGCGACCGCCCGGACGTTCTGGTCGCCATGAACCCGGCGGCGTTGAAGGCGAACCTGGACGATCTGCCGCGGGGCGGCATGATCATCGTGAACACGGACGAGTTCACCAAGCGGAATCTCGCGAAGGTCGGATACGCCACGAGCCCCCTCGACGACGACTCCCTCGAGGACTACGTGTTGCATCCGGTGGCGATGTCGACGTTGACGGTCAGCGCGGTCGAACCCGCCGGACTGAGCCGGAAGGACGGCGAGCGGGCGAAGAACATGTTCGCGCTCGGACTGTTGTCGTGGATGTACAACCGTCCCACCCACAGCATCGAGCGGTTCCTGCAGACCAAGTTCGCAGCGAAGCCGCAGATCGCGGAGGGCAACCTGCTCGCGTTCAAGGCCGGATGGAATTACGGGGAGACGACGGAGAGTTTCGCGACCACCTACGAGGTGTCCGCGGCGACGCTCCCGTCGGCCACGTACCGCCAGGTCACCGGGAACACGGCCCTGGCCTACGGGGTGGTGACCGCGGGACGGCTGGCGTCGCGGGACGTCTTCCTCGGCACCTATCCGATCACCCCGGCATCGGACATCCTGCACGAGCTGAGCAAGCACCGGAATCTCGGCGTCACCACGTTCCAGGCGGAGGACGAGATCGCCGGAATCGGCGCGGCGCTGGGCGCGTCGATCGGGGGCGCGCTCGGCGTGACGAGCACGTCCGGACCCGGACTGGCGTTGAAGAGCGAAGCCATCGGGCTGGCGGTGATGACGGAGGTCCCGCTGCTCGTCATCGACGTCCAGCGTGGTGGCCCGTCCACCGGTCTCCCCACGAAGACCGAGCAGTCGGACCTGTTGCAGGCGATGTACGGACGCAACGGCGAGTCGCCGGTCGCGGTGATCGCACCGTGCTCACCCGCGGATTGTTTCGATGCTGCGGTCGAGGCCGCCCGGATCGCGTTCACGTACCGCACACCGGTGCTGTTGCTGTCGGACGGCGCCATCGCGAACGGCAGCGAACCGTGGGCCATCCCGGACGTGTCCGAAATGGACCGGATCGACCCCGGCTGCGACACGGCACCACCGGTGGACGGCGAGTTCGCACCGTACGCCCGCGACCGGGAGACGCTCGCCCGTGCCATGGCGATACCGGGAACGCCCGGGCTCGAACACCGCATCGGCGGACTCGAGAAGGCCGACGGCAGCGGCGACATCTCCTACGATCCCGCCAACCACGACCTCATGGTGCGGTTGCGCCAGGCCAAGATCGACGGAATCGCCGTTCCCGACGCGGTCGTCGACGACCCGTCGGGTGAGGCCGACCTGCTGCTCGTCGGGTGGGGCAGCTCGTACGGACCCATCGGCGAGGCCTGCCGGCGTGCTCGCCGTGAGGGCAAGAAGGTGGCCCACGTGCATGTGCGCAACCTCAATCCGCTGCCCGCCAATCTCGGTGCGGTGCTGCGCAGCTACGGGACCGTCGTCGCGCCGGAGATGAATCTGGGTCAGCTCGCGATGATTCTCCGTTCGAGGTTCCTCGTGGACGTGCACTCGGTGACCAAGGTGCGGGGGCTCGCCTTCCTCGGCGACGAACTGCACGAGGTGATCGATTCCGCGCTGGCCGGAACGTTGCGTGAGCACGAGCTCGCGAAGACCGCCGACGCGCTCGCGTCGGCTACCTACCGATCGACCGGACCCCGGCAGGAGGAATCGGTGTGACACGGATGATCAGTCGTGTCGGTGCGGATCTGGGCCTGAGCGCCACCGCGCACGTGCCGAGGACCGACGAACCGCAGAAGGCCAAGGACTTCACGTCGGACCAGGAGGTCCGTTGGTGTCCGGGGTGCGGCGATTACGTCATCCTCGCCACGATCCGAAGTTTCCTGCCGGAGTTGGGACTCCGACGCGAGAATCTGATGTTCGTCTCCGGTATCGGATGCTCGAGCCGGTTCCCGTACTACCTGGACACGTACGGCCTGCACTCGATCCACGGTCGTGCGCCTGCCATCGCGACGGGTCTCGCGGTGACGCGCCCCGACCTGTCGGTGTGGGTGGTGACCGGCGACGGCGACGCACTGTCGATCGGGGGCAACCATCTCATCCACGCCCTGCGGAGAAACGTCAACATGACGATCCTGTTGTTCAACAACAGGATCTACGGGCTGACCAAGGGGCAGTACTCGCCGACCTCGGAGGTCGGCAAGGTCACCAAGTCGACGCCGCTGGGTTCGGTGGACCACCCGTTCAACACGCTCTCCCTCGCGCTGGGAGCCGAGGCGACCTTCGCGGCCCGAGCCATGGACTCGGACCGCAAGGGGCTGACGGAGGTGCTGCGGCAGGCGGCGGCCCACCGCGGCACGTCGTTCGTGGAGATCTACCAGGACTGCCCGATCTTCAACGACGGCTCGTTCGACGTCCTACGCAAGGACGGTTCAGAGCAGCGCCTCATCCCGCTGACCCACGGAGAGCCGATCGTCTTCGGCGGAGCGGGCGAATTCTGCGTCGTCCGATCGGGTTTCGGTCTGAAGGTGGTCGCGACCGCAGACGTCGACCGGGACGACATCGTCGTGCACGACGCCCACACCGACGACCCCGACTACGCGTACGCACTGTCGAGGCTCTCGGACCAGGACCTCACCCACACCGTGACCGGTGTGTTCCGCAGCGTCACGCGGGATACGTACGACGACATGGTGCGCCTGCAGAACGAGATCGCGCGGGAGAAGGACCCGGTCGACGACGGCTCGCTGCAGCGTCTGCTGACCGGTCACGACACCTGGACGGTGGAGTAGGCGGCTTCGCCGGTGCCCGCCACCTCGGCGCGGGTGACCCGTGCGCGCGGAACGAAGAACGTCACGATCCCGCCCAGGACGGCGATGCCCGCGAAGACGTAGAACGCCACCTGGCTGCTGATGCCGGCGCTGATCAGTGCTCCACCGATCAGTGGGCCGAAGATGCCGCCCAGCCGGCCGAATCCGGCACACCACGCCACCCCGGCGCCGCGTGCGGACGTCGAGTAGTAGTTGGAGACGAAGCCGTAGATCAGGACCTGGGTGCCGATGGTGCCGACTCCGGCGACCGCGACGGACGCGAGCAGCACCGGCAGCGGGAAGCCGAGCGTCAGGAGGATCAGGGCGAGTGCGGCGAGACCGAATGTCGTGGCGACGACGCGTTGCGGTCCGATGCCGTCGGCGACCTTGGAGGCGATCAGCCCGCCGAGGATCGCGCCGCCGTTGAGTACGAGCAGGAACGACAGCGAACCCTTCGCGTTGAAACCGGCGTCCTCCATGATCTTCGGAAGCCACGTGTTGAGTCCGTACGTGAGCAGGAGGCCGGAGAAGCTCATCATTCCGAGAAGTGCAGTGCCCCAGGCATAACGGCGCGTCGCGAGTGCGGCGAAGCCGACCTTCTCGACCGAGGCCCGTTCCGCGGCGATCTCGTCGGCGCCGGGCATCGGGATGCCCGTGCGCTCGGAGATTCGGCGGGCCTTGTCCTCGTGCCCGCGGGCGACGAGCCACTTCGGCGACTCGGGCAGTTTCACGAGCGCCAGCGGCAGCAGGATCACGATGGGCAGTGCGCCGATACAGAAGAGGCCGCGCCAGCCGATCGTGTCGCGCAGGACGATAGCGAGGAGGGAGGCGAGCACCCCGCCGGCGGGGACGCCGCTGTAGACGATGGCGTTGTACAGGTTCCGCTTTCCGGGAGGTGCGAACTCCGCCACCATCGCACCGGCGGTGGCGACGAGGCCACCGACCCCGATGCCGGTGAAGAATCGCAGCAGGCCGAACATGGTGACGTTGGTGGCCAACGCGGCGAGCCCCATTCCGATGGAGAACCACGCGATGTTGACGAGCATCATCCGCCGCCGGCCCAGGTAGTCGCCCACAGCGCCGGCGGTGAGTGCGCCCACCATGACACCGATGAGCGCGTACGAGCCCAATGCACCGGCCTGCTGCGCGGAGATCTCGCCGAGCTGGCCGGGATCGTTCATCAACGTCGGGAGGATGGTGCCGTACACGACCAGGTCGTAGCCGTCGAAGATGATCGCGATCGTGGCGATCGCGACGACCCACGTGACGGCACTACGGTGTCTCGGACTCGCCCAGGTATCGGGGGTGGTGGATGGGTTCATGGTGATCTCCGCTCGGTGGGTGTGACGGGGAACCGTTTCGAGATCTGTGGGCTGCTAGCCGAGGTCGCCACCGGCGACGGGCAGTACCGTCCCGGTGATGTACGTGGCCTCGTCGGAGGCGAGGAAGACGATGGCCGCGGCCTGCTCGTCCAGCGTTCCGTACCGCTTCAGCAGGGACGAGTCGACGGTCTGGTCGACGATCTGCTGGTACCAAGCCTTTTCCTGATCGGTCTCCGCGCCGGGGCCGCGGGGAACGCGGCGAGCGGGCGCCTCGGTGCCGCCGGGTGCGGTGGCGACCACGCGGATTCCGTACTGTGCGGCTTCGAGAGCCAGGGAGGCGGTGAGGGCGTTGACGCCGCCCTTCGACGCCGCGTAGGGCACGCGGTTGACACCCCGCGTGGCCACCGAGGACACGTTGACGATGGTGCCCGACTGCTGCGCGATCAGGTGGGGGAGGACGGCGCGGCACGTCCACAGGGTCGGGAACAGCGACCGCTGCACCTCCGCCTGGATCTGCTCCGCCGTGTAGTGCTCGTACGGCTTGGCCCAGATGGTGCCGCCGACGTTGTTGATCAGCACGTCGAGCCGGCCGTGCTGCTGCCGCGCCTCGTCGATCGCCGCCTCGGCGTCGGCGAACTGTTCCAGATCGGCGGTGATGCTGTGCGCGTCGGTTCCGTTCTCGCGCAACCCCTTCGCGACGTCGTGGACGAGTTCGGCGCGGTCGATCAGGATCAGCGACGCACCCTCGGCCGCGAGTCGGGTCGCGACCGTCAGGCCGATGCCCTGCGCTGCGCCGGTGACCGCGACGACCTTGCCGTCGAAGCGATGCGGAGTGACGAGTCCACTCATGCGACGGCACTCCTCTCGATGGCGCGGCACATGGTGGCCTTCGCGTGCGCGCTGTGGCTGACGATCAGGTCGTGGGCGGCGGCCCGGTCGCCCTTCTCGAACGCGGTGACGATGTCGAGGTGGTCGTGCTGGATGTGTTCGTCCACCCAGTCCGCGGTGCGGAGCACCTTCGTCATGAGCTGGGTGACCTCCAGGCGGTTGTACGCCTCGAGCAGCACGTCGTTGGCGGTGCACCGGAACAGGAATTCGTGGAAGGCGGCGTTGGTGTCGGTGAAGGCGCCTGCGTCCGTGAGGTGGTCGTTCTCGATCGATTCGCAGGAGGTCTCGGCGAGGATCCGGTACTCGGACAGCTGTTCCTTCGTCATCCGGCCGATGGTCAGTTCCATCGCACCGAGTTCGAGCGCCATGCGGGCGTCGAACTGCGCGTCCGACTCGGACAGCGGCTGGTGTTCCTCGCCGATCTCGTACTCGGGGGCCGCCTCGACGGCGTCGGCCGCCGCCGGTGCCGACGCCTCGGACCCACTCGGTGTCGCCGCGTTGTTGAACTTCTCGAAGTAGAAGTTCGCCGGCGTGACGCCCTCCGACTTCAGGTGGTCGCGCACCGCCTCGACCATGGGAGGCGGACCGCACAGGTACACGTCCACATCGCCGTCGTTCAGGTGTGCGGGCTCGAACAGTCCGGTGACGTACCCCTTGTTCGGTGCACTGCTCTCCGGGTCGGACACGCAGTAGTCGAACGTGAACTGGGGCAGGGACTTCGTGTATTCCTCGAGCTTGTCCAGTTCCACCAGGTCCGCGTCGGACGAGACTCCGTAGACCAGGTGCACGGGGTGGTCGGCGGCGTCGGTGCGCATCTTGTCGAGGATCGACAGCAGCGGGGCCAGCCCGGTGCCGCCGGCCAGCAGCAGGGCGCGACGCTTCTGCTCCCGCAGGAAGAAGCTTCCCATCGGGCCGGTGAACTCGAGCGTGTCGCCGACCTGTGCGCGGCTACGCAGGTACTCCGACATCAGGCCGCCGTCGGTGATCTTGACCAGGAACGACAGTTCCTTCGACGTGGGTCCGGTGCTGAACGAGTACGAGCGCGTCGCGTCGGTCCCGGGAACGGTGATGTTCACGTACTGGCCGGGGAGGAAAACCAGGTCGTCGCGGTTCGCGATCTTGATCGTGAATCCGATGGTCGTGTCGGAGAACTTACGGATCTCGGTGACCGTCGAGGTGAACGTGCCTGCGGCGGTCTTCGCGACGTCGGACGTCGTCGGGATCTGCAGCACCAGATCACTTTCCGGCATCATCTGGCAGGGAAGGCAGTAGCCCTGCTCCGCCTCTTCGTCGGTGAGCGCTTCCTCGATGTAGTCGCCGCCGTCGTACGTGCCGGATTCGCAGAGCGACTTGCAGGTGCCGCACGCCCCGTCTCGACAGTCGAGGGGAATGTTGATGCGCGCGCGGTAGGACGCGTCGGCGACCGTCTCGTCGCCGTCACACTTGATGAAGCGGGTGATCCCGTCCTCGAAACTCAGTGCAACTTGGAAAGTCATGGAAAACAGCTCGATTCGCGAAGAATGGGGAAGAAATCAGATGTGGTAGATGTCGACCACGTGGTGGATGTAGTCGTTCTTGAGCACGACCTTCTTCTTCAGGATCAGAGGCTGCTCATCAGAGAAGTCGATGGTGTAGAACGAATTCCCGAAGTACGTGTCGACCGTGTTGTACCGGAAGTAGAGCGTGAACCAGTTGAACCGGACATCTACGACTTCGCCGCGACGGTCGGTGACCTCGACGTTCGAGATGTTGTGACCGGTGCGGGGTTCCGGAAGGCTCGTCGCGCTCGACCGGTCGGTCTTGATGCGGAACACCCGGTCCTCGATGCCACCACGATTGGCGTAGTAGATCAGTGAGATCTCGGTCATCGGGTCGGTGGTCAGGTCACCGTCGTCGGCCCACGCCGGCATCCAGAACTCGGAGTCGGGGTGATAGCACTCGATCCACTTCTCGAACTCGCGGTCGTCGAGGTAGCGGGCCTCACGGTAGAGGAACTGCTCGATGTCGTGCTGGGTGACAGTGCTTTCGGCTACTGCGGTCATGTTTCTCGTCTCCCTCAGCGGTTGTTCGCGGCAACGTCGGCGTCGAGCGCCTTGGTGAGCGCTTGCACCCAGTAGCCGTGCTGGATCGGGTAGAGGCCCTCGTCCTCGGTCTTCACACCACTGGAGATGGGATTGATGCCGATCTTCTTCGCACCCTCGTCGGGGCCCTGGAGTTGGTGGGTGACACCGCGGCTGAGGTCGTTGAACGGTGCGGCGCCGGCCTGGTACGTCTTCTGGCAGGAGCGGAACTCCTCGAGATCGTCCGGGGTGGCCATGCCAGTGGCGTTGAAGAAGTCCTCGTACTGGCGGATGCGGGCGGCGCGTGCCGTGCGGCTCTCACCCTTGGGGGCGATGCAGTAGATGGTGACCTCGGTCTTGTCGACGGAGATCGGACGGAAATGCCGGATCTGCGAACCGAACTGGTCCATCAGGTACACGTTCGGGTACAGGCACAGGTTGCGGGACACACCGATCATCCAATCGGCGCGATCCTCCCCGTACTCGGCGACGAGTTCGTCACGACGCTCGTTGAGGGGACGGTTGGCGGGGTCCGCCCACTTGGTCCACAGCAGCAGGTGACCGTTGTCGAACGAGTAGTACCCGCCCTGCTGCTTCGACCACTTGCCGGCGTCCATCGCCTTCGTGGCGTTGGTGGACTCGCCGGACTCCCGACGTGACGTGGTCGCGGCGTAGTTCCAGTGGGTAGCGGACACGTGGTAGCCGTCGGCACCGTTCTCGGTCTGCAGCTTCCAGTTGCCGTCATAGGTGTAGGTGGACGCACCGCGCAGGACCTCGAGGCCGTCGGGCGACTGGTCGACGATCATGTCGATGATCTTCGTGGTGTCACCGAGGTGTTCCTCGAGCGGCGGGACGTCGGCGTTGAGGCTGCCGAACAGGAATCCGCGGTAGTTCTCGAACCGCGCGACCTTGGTGAGGTCGTGGGAGCCGTCCTTGTTGAACTGTTCCGGGTAGCCGGCCTCACGCGGGTCCTTGACCTTGAGAAGCTTGCCGGAGTTGTTGAACGTCCAGCCGTGGAACGGGCAGGTGAACGTGGTCCGGTTGTCCGTCTTGCGCCGGCAGAGCATGGCGCCGCGGTGGCTGCACGCGTTCACCAGGGCGTTGAGCTCACCCTCCTTGTTGCGGGAGATCACGATCGGCTGGCGGCCCATGTACGTGGTGAAGTAGTCGCCGACGTTCGGGATCTGGCTCTCGTGGGCCAGGTAGATCCAGTTGCCCTCGAAGATGTGCTTCATCTCGAGTTCGAACAGGTCCTCGTCCGTGAAAACGCTTCGTCGCACCTGGTAGCGACCGGTTTCCGCGTCCTCGACGAGCGCGTCGGCCAGCTTGGCGCGCACGCCGTCGGACGGCGCTGTGTACAGGGTTTCAGTCATGGGATCCTCCAAGATCTCCGGGGGGCTTGCGCCCTGCGAGGGCGCCCGGGTCCGGCAATGAATCCCACTCTTGCAGCCTGTGCGCTGCATCACACTAGGCATTTACCGAGTACTGACTAGGACGTGTTCGGCATGCGCACGCCGAGGCTCGGAGGGCCTCGGCGTGCGCACGCGGGCGGACTTCACACGGCTGGCGTGAACTTCTCCCGGAAGATGCGTCGCGGAGCCATACGCCGGCGCTTGAATGCCTTGACGCCGGCGTCGACCATCGCCGGCGGCCCGCACAGGTACCCGGAGTATCCGCGACAGGTGTCGAAGTCCTCCACGAACGCGTCCGTGACGTAACCGGACCGCCCGGACCACGACTGGTCGCTCAGACACGGCACGTACCGGAAGCCCGGGTGCGCCCGCTCCCACTCCTGGAACAGGTCGACATCGTAGAGGTCGGACTCCTCGCGCACGCCGTGATACAGGTGGATCGCGCGGTCCGGAGCCGACGTGAGTGCCTGGCGGACCATCGATTTCAGCGGGGCGAGCCCGGTTCCGCCGCCCAGCAGGATCATCGGACCCGCGTCCTCCGGATCGAGCCGGAAGTCCCCGAGCGGCCCCGCCATCTCGACGCGCTCGCCGACGGACAGCGTGCCGAAGACCCAACCGTCCGTCGCGACTCCGCCCGGCTGCCTGCGGATGTGGAACTCGAGCTGTTTCGACTCGCCCGGCGTGTTCGCCATCGAGTACTGGCGGCGGTGGTCGGTGCCGGGTACTCGCAGTTCGACGTACTGCCCCGCGGAGAATTCGAGCGGGCTGTCGAGCGTGACGAGAACCCGCCGCGTGTCACGTGCGACGTCCTCGATCGCGCTCACGGTGCCGACGACGTCTCGCAGTGCGTGGACGGTGCCCGCCGGTGCCGTGTCCAGGCGTTCCACCACCGTGTCACCGAGCGGGGTGGCCTGGCAGGCCAGGGCGAATCCCTGCTCACGTTCGGCCCGGGTCAGCGTGTGTTCGGGCGACAGGCCGTGGTCGACCTCCCCCGATACGACCCGCAGCTTGCACGTTCCGCACGTGCCCTGGTTGCAGGAGTTCGGCATCCACACGCTGCCCCGGAGGAAGGCGTCCAGAAGCGGCTGGTCGGGGCGGCATTCCACCCTGTCCGCGGAGACCGAGACGGTGAAGGTCACGGCTACACCTCCCACGTGGTCCGGAGGGCGGTCGGGCCGCGGAAACCCCAGCCCCAGAACTCCACGTCCGCGCCGGAGTCACGTTCGAGGTTCGGGATCGCCTCGAACAGTTCCTCCAGGCCGATGCGGCAGACGTGGTTGGCGAAGTAGATGCCCGCGCACGCGTGATTGCCGGAACCGAACGCCAGGTGGGGGAGCGGGGGACGCGTCATGTCGTAGTCGGAGGGGGCGTCGTAGACGGCGACGTCGTGGTTGGCCGAACCGTAGGACAACAGGACCACGGATCCCTCGGGAAGGAACACGTCCCCGAGCGTGACGTCCTTGGTGCTGATGCGGGCGGTCGCCGACCAGATCGGGGAGGTCCAGCGCATTCCCTCGGAAATCGCCCGCGGAATCAGCGCGGGCTCGTCGATGACGGCCTCCAGTTGCTCGGGGCGGGTGAACAGGCCCACGAGCGTCGACGCCATGCCGTGGCCGGGTTCCTGCATCGCGCCCAGCAGGTACACGAAGAGCGTGGGGTAGATGTACTCGCGGTCGCGGACCTTCCCTTCGGGCATGCCGTCGTGCAGCCAGTGCGAGATGGCGCTGTCGTCGGGTTCGACGATCCACTTGTCGATGAGCGGATCGACGACGGCCCGGATCTCTGCCTTGGCCTCGTCGCCCTGCACGAATCCCTCCGGGTTCGTGAACTCGCCGTCCGCGTCCACCCCGGCATTGGTGAAGGAGTTCGACAGCCGGTGGAACCAGTCACGCAACGTGTCCGAGCTGACGTCGTTCAACCCCAGCAGGTCACCGAGTGCGCGCACGCTGACGGGTTCGCAGTACTGCGAGACCAGATCGGCCTTGCCGTCGTTCTCGAACTGCTCCACGTAGCGACGCGCGATGGGGCGGACGAGTCCGTCGACCCAGCGGTCCACCTCCGACGGTTGCAGTGCGGGGTCGACCATCGAGCGGAGGTCGCGGTGGATCTCGCCGTTGACGCCGATCACCGCAGGGTGACCGAACGTGCGGCCGCCGGCCTTGGTGATGATTCCCTCGAAGTCGGGGCTGTTGGCGATGGTGCGGCACAAGTCGGCGGTGGTCGCGACGAACGAGCCGAGGACCGGGACGTAGGCCAGCGGCGCCTCGGCACGCAGCCGCTCGTAGACGGGGTACGGGTTGCGCTCGAGTTCCGTCATCGTGATCTCGTCGATCCAAGAGAGGGTGGCGGTCATCTGAATCTCCTCATTCAAAGCAACTGCTCGGAAACAACTTTCGTTGTGTGAGCGGGGTGAGGAAGAAGGTATGCCGTCGTACGAGGGTGGTCTAGCCACTCTGCGCGGTCTCTGGACCATCTGCGCGACTACTTGTGATTGCGGTCTCAGTTATCCTCGACTGGGCGTGACGACACGGTTTCAATGAGGTCGGAACGATTCTTCAGTGAGGCAGGTGCATGACGATGGCATCGACGATCACCGAAACCCAGGACTGGGATGCGGCGTCGAGGGCGGTGGCCGGTGCGTACTTTCCCCACACGTTGACCGACTTGTCGCCGAATGGAGCGATGAAGCTGTCGATGCGGACCGTCGACCTCGGCCCCGTCACTCTCGGGAGGTTGGGCTGGGGTGCCGACGTGTCGATCGAGTGCGACTATCCGGATGCGTACGAGATCAACATTCCGCTGTCCGGTTCGCTGGAGTCCTGTTCGCAGGGCGACACGGTGCTGTCGCGGCCCGGTCAGGCCACGGTCTTCCGGGCGGACGAGCCGACCTTGATCACCCGGTGGAGCGGCGACTGCTCGGTGCTCGGCGTCAAATTCGACAGCGCCTACCTCGAGCAGGAGGCTGACCGGATCCTCGGCTCCGACCTGCGGCCCGGGCTGCACCTACCGTCGCAGATCGATCTCACCGAGGCCCCGGGACACAGCTGGTTTCGTCTGGTGCGCTCATTGACCGCGCAACTGCGGGAGCCGGCCGACCTCCTGGCCAACCCGGTGGTCGGCCCACAGCTCGCCGGCGCGATCACCTCGGCGTTCGTCCTGGCCGTCACGCCCGACGAGGAGGTGCGCGGGGGCGCACCCCGACCGCGAATCGTCAAGCGAGTGCTCGACGGACTCAACGACGACCCAGCCCGCGCCTGGACGGCAGCCGACATGGCCGAGTTGGCGGGTACCAGCGTCCGCCGGTTGCAGGAAGGGTTTCGCGAGTACGTCGGGCGCAGTCCGTCGGAATGCCTCCTCGACATCCGCCTGAGTCGCGCCGACGCCGACCTGAGGGCACTGGAACCCGGTGTCACGGTCTCCGAGGTCGCTGCCCGGTGGGGGTTCACCCATGCGGGCCGGTTCTCCGCCGCGTACCGCCGGCGGTACGGCAAATCCCCGTCAGAGCTGATTCGCTTCTGACGGGGATTGCGTGGGTGTGCGGTTACTTGTTGCCGAAGTACGAGACGTCGTCGTTGCCGATGAGGTCGGGGACCGTCCAGCCGTCGAGGTCGTATTCGGACAGGCACTGCTCGGCGAAGCCCTTCATGGAGGCGACGTCGCCACGGTTCTCGGCGGCGAACAGCAGTTCCGCCTTGACGTTTTCGTGGTTGCCGGAGTAGTTGCGCTCGTAGAGTTCGTGGCGGCCACCGAACTCGCTGCCGATCGAATCCCACAGGGCCTTCATGATCTTGACGCGTTCGACGGCGGTCATGCCGTCGGAGCCGCGGACGTACTTGTCCAGGTATGGGCGGACGTCGGGGCTCTTGAAGTCGCGGGCGCTCGAGGGCAGGTAGATCAGGCCGGACGCGACGTCCTGTTCGATGATCTCCTTGATGCGCGGGTAGCCCTGGATCATGAACATGCGGTACGTGAGGCCGTACTCGAGCTTCGGGATGACGGTGTCGCCGATCCACGGCTCGGGGTTGCGTGCCATCGATTCGGTGAGTGACCAGAACAGGTTTCGCCAGCCGATGACCTCACCGACGCGGGTCTGCACGCCGCGGAAACCGCCCGCGCCGGTGGCGTCGAGGGCCTTCATCAGCATGCCGGCGATGAAGTCGAGCTTCACGGCGAGACGGGTGCAGCCCTGGAAGGTGAAGCGGGGCAGGAATCCGGACTGCGGGAAGAAGCCGTTGATCTTGTCGACGTCGCCGTACATGAAGACGTTCTCCCACGGCACGAGCACCTTGTCGAAGATGAAGATGGTGTCGTTCTCGTCCATCCGGCTCGACAGCGGGTAGTCGAACGGGGTGCCCATCACGGCCGCGTTCTGGGTGAACGAGGACCGGCAGATCAGCTTCACGCCCGGTGCGTCCATCGGGACGGTGCAGATCAGGGCGAATTCCTTCTTCTTGATCGGCAGGCCGTAGTGGGCGATGAAGTTGTAGTTGGTGATGGCCGAGCCGGTGGCCACCACCTTGGCGCCGGAGACGATGAGGCCGGCGTCGGTTTCCTTCTCCACCTTCATGAACACGTCGCCGACCTCGTCGGGCGGGAGTTGCCGGTCGACCGGCGGGTTGATGATCGCGTGGTTCCAGTACAGGACCTTTTCCTGCGATTCCTTGTACCAGCGCTCGGCGTTGTCCTGGAACGGCGAGTACAGCTCCTTGTTGGCATGCAGGGTGCCGAGGAAGGAGGCCTTGTAGTCGGGCGACCGGCCCATCCAGCCGTACGTCATGCGCGCCCAGGTGGCGATGGCGTCGCGTTCCTTCAGCAGGTCGTCCGAGGACTTCGGCGCCTTGAAGAACGGCATCGTGACGCCGCCGTTGCCGGTGTCGGTGGGGGTGGTGACCTTGTCGACGTGTTCGCCCGTGTGCATCGAGTCGTAGAGGCGGGCGGTCATCCGGATGGGGTTGCGGAACGCCGGATGGGTGGTGACGTCCTCGACGCGCTCGCCGTGCAACCAGATCTCACGGTCGTCGCGCAGCGACTCGATGTACTCGTCACCGGTCATCGGCCGCGACGCGAAGTTGGCGGTGCGGTTGGCTTCGCAGTCTGCGGCCGGGTTGACCTTCGTCGGGTCGAGCGCGGTCTCGGGAGCGCTTTCGGTGGTGGTCATGGAATGTCCTTTCGGATCGGGCGGTCAGTTGACGGGCTGAAGATGGAACGGGGTGAAGGAGGTGGTGGAGTCGAACCAGCCGTTGTTCGGATCGTCCATCGATCCGTTCCATGCGGCCGACGCGGACGGTGAGCCGAGGTCGTGGAAAGTGCTCCGGTAGAACAGCAGCGGGTCCTTGCCGCTGGATTCGGCCGTGACGATCTCACCGATGAAGATGATGTGATCGCCACCGTCGTACTCGGCCCACGGCCGGCACGACAACGTGGCGGCGGCACCGCAGATGATGGGGGCGGTCGGCCCGTCGGCCCACACGGGTTCGGGGTTCTGCGGTCGCCCGGCGAAATGCATCGCGGTGTCCACCTGGTCGGCGGCGAGAATGTTGACGGCGAAGGGTGCCTTGCTCAAGTAGTTGCAGGCCTTGGACTTTCGGGTCAGGGTGATCTGGCACAGTCTCGGCTCGATCGAGACGGCGGTGAAGGCGGTGACCGTCGCTCCGTGCGGCAGGCCCTCGGAGTTGGCGCACGTGATGACCGTGACTCCGCTGGCAAACTGCCCGAAAATGTTCCGGAGTTCGCGTTGCTCCATGGTCGGAGCCTCCCTTCCTGTCCGGGGCGCTGATGAGGTACGGACGAAAGTACGACCGTGGGAACGGCGCGTCGATCCGCTGAGCGCGGAGGTGATCCGCTTTGCGCGGTGACTTGGATCACGCCGAAAATTGCAATCGAAGGTGTCCGTAGTCACACTGGTGCCATGCAGCCCGCGTCCAAGCTGATTCGCCCCGAAGATTGGGACGAAGCGTCGCACGTGGTGTCGGACGTGTACTTCCCGCACCGGCTGACCCCGCTGAACAGGTCGAACGCGGGCAATACCGTCGCGGAGGCGGTGGAACTCGGGCCTGTGAAGATCACCCACATCGGCTGGGGCGCGGACGTGTCGATCCAGTCGGACCACCCCGGCGCGTATGCGATCAACGTGCCGCTGTCGGGGCATCTGGAATCGGTGACCGGCAAGCACGAGGTGTCGTCCGTGCCCGGGGCGGGAACGATATGCCCGCCCGACACGACGACGCTCATCACCGACTGGAGCAAGGACTGCTCCATCATCGGCGTGCGCGTCGACCGCGACTACCTGCATCGTGAGATGGCGCGGATCCTGGCGCGGCCGGGACTGCGACTGCCCCCGCAGTTGGATCTGACCAGCGAGAACGGTGCCAGCTGGCTGGCTCTGGTGCGGTCGCTGCTCGACCAGATGCTGCGGTCGGACGGCATCTACACCAACCCCCTCGTCGCCGAGCAACTGTCGGGAGCGGTCACCACGGCACTGGTCCTGGCAGCGATCCCGGACGACGAGACGGCCGGTGCCGGTACCCGGCCGCGCATCGTCAAGCGCGTCATCGACGAGATCCACGCCGATCCCGCACGGGCGTGGACGGCGGCCGAGATGGCCGAGATCGCGGGTGTCGGGGTCCGCCGCCTGCAGGAGGGATTCCAGGAGTACGTCGGGGTGAGCCCCCGCGACTACCTGCTGGACGTCCGGCTCGAACGTGTCCACGACGACCTGCTGCGCGCGGACGGTTCACCGACGGTCGCCGAGGTCGCGATGCGCTGGGGTTTCACCCACACCGGTCGGTTCGCGGCGGCGTACCGCCGGAAGTACGGCGTGGCGCCCTCGGAAGCGCTCCGGGGCTGACGGTCCGGCGTCAGCTCACATAGGAGAAGATCGTCGCCATGCCAGCGGCAAGGTGATAGTCGTTGTGGCAGTGTGTGATCCACTGGCCAGGGTTGGTCGTGTCGACGTCGGCGGCGACGGTCTGCCCGGGGAGCACGATCACGGTGTCCTTCCGCGGTCCGGAGCCGTCCGACCGGGCGACGGCGAACGTGTGCCCGTGCAGGTGCATGGGGTGGAACATCATCGTGGGGTTCGTATAGACCAGCCGCACTCGCTGGTCCCGGTGGACGGTCAGCGGGGTGTGGGCGGGATAGGCCTTGCCGTTCACCGTCCACACGTACTGCTTCATGTCGCCGCCGAGCGACGCCTCCAGTGTGACACCCGGGTCGACGACGGGTAGCCGGACGGCGTCGGTGGCACGCAGGTCGGCCACGGTGAGTGGGGGAGCGCCCAGCTCACGGGGCGCCACGGCGGGATCGGGGGCTGCGCCGCCGCCGGTGCGCACCACCGCGAATGCCTGCGCGCCCTTCCCCTCGGCGACCGCGACCAGCGGGAACACCCCGTCCTGCAGGGTGACGACGGCGTCGTACCGCTCGCCCATGCCGATCAGCACCGAGTCGGTGTCGACCGGTTCGACGGGGAAACCGTCCGTGTCAGTGACGGTCAGCCGGTGGCCACCCAGCGCGACCCGGAACGCGGTGTCGTCGCCCGCGTTGATCAGCCGGATACGGGCGCGTTGCCCCGGCCGTGCCGTGAAGACGGCCGGATCGCCGGGGGGTTTCCCGTTCAGGAGGTACACCGGGTACCGGACGTCGCCGGAGTCACCGCCGAGCACGCGCGACGTCATCTCGGGCATGGACGTCATCCGCCCGCCGCGGAGTTCGTCGAAGACCTGCGACGGCGTGCGGTCGGTCAACCAGTCGGAGAGCACGACGACGAACTCGGCGTCGTAGTTCGCGGGACCCCCGGGATCGTCGATGATCAGAGCCCCGTACAGCCCTCGGCCGCGCTGGAGATCGCCGTGCGTGTGGTACCAGTACGTGCCCGGGTCGGGCGGGATGAAGTCGTAGACGAACTCTGTGTCCGCCGGTATCGGAGCCTGCGTGACATCCGGGACCCCGTCCATGTCGTTGCGGATGGCCAGCCCGTGCCAGTGCACGGTGGTGGAATCCGGCAGCTGGTTGCGAAACCGCACCTGGACCCTGTCCCCGACGTTCGCCCGCAGGATCGGGCCCGGCAGTTGCGTGTTGTACAGCCACGCAGCAGTGCGTTTACCTGCGAGGTCGACATCGGACTGTGTCGCGGAGAGCTCGTAGGCGACCGGCCTGCCGCCGGGAAATCGCCGGGACTCGGCCTCGGCGAACGCGCGCACCTCCGGAGAGTCGGGTCCGATCGCGCCCTCGGTGTCGTCGCTGCGGGCGCAGGCTCCGGTGAGCCCGAGGAGTGCCGCTCCGGCTCCCCACTGCAGCACCCGCCGCCGGGACAACTGCACGTCGAGTGGACGGTTCCCAGGCATCCCCCCGCTCCTTCCGCGGGTAGACCGTTTCCCGTGACGCTACTCGGGCGGATTACGCCAGGGCGCCGATTCGCGCCCGGTCGCGGAGGGCGATGAGTTCGCGGGCGTGCGCCTCCAGCTTGCGGTCCTCGTCGGACTGCGGCACCCACTGCTGTACTGCCGTTGCGGCGCCGTCCTCGTCGACGGCGGCGACGACGGTGAGGCAGTGGGTGGTGAGGTTCATTTCCCGGGTGCGCGGGTCGCCGGATCGCACGTGCACCGAGATGTGCGTGGTCTGCGCGCCGGTGTGCAGCAGGCGGGCATCGACCTCGACGACGTGCCCGATCTGGATCGGGCGGTAGAAACGCACCCCGCCGGCGTACACGGACACGCACGGCGTGCCGTTCCACGACGTGCCGCACAGGTAGGCGGCCTCGTCGATCCAGCGCATCACGGTTCCGCCGTGGGTCTTGCCGCCCCAGTTGACGTCGGTGGGCGCTGCGAGGAAGCGGGTGAGCGATTCCGGTGCGGTGCCCGCGTCGGTGTAGTTCTGCTTGCTCATCGCCTCTTCGATGTCGGCCCGCAGGCCGATGCGCATGACCGCCTCCTCGGACTCGGCGCGGTCGGTGGCGGTGACGGGCTGCCACGGCGGCACACTCGTCGGCTTACCGGAGTCGTCGACGGCGACGAAGATGATCAGGCAGTTGCTGGCCTCGGTGAACTGTCCGGTGCGCGGGTCGGCCGATGACACGGTGCACTGGATGTGCATGCTGGAGCGCCCGGTGTGGACGAGCCGGGCTTCGACCTCGACGAGGTGTCCCGACTCGATGGACCGGGTGAACTTGATGTTTCCCACGTAGGCGGTGACGCAGTAGCTCCCGCTCCAGCCGACCGCGCAGGCGTAGGCGGCCTTGTCGATCCATTCGAGGATCCGGCCACCCTGGACGGCCCCTCCGAGCGTCGCCACCTCGGTGGGTGCGGCCAGGAAGCGGAGGGTGATGCTGCGGGGAGGCGTGGTCATCGATGTGATCCTCGGGGATTCGACGTGGCCGGCACGAGGGCGCGAACCGGGGACGGCGAAACGTCGTTGTCCGCCGGTGGCGGGGAAATTATCCCACAGATGCACCGGGCCGACCCGTCCGCGATGTGAACGGGCCGAGGTTGACGAAAGCGTGTGACCACGCGCACACTCGACATCGACCGCACAGCGTTCTCAATGTACGCACAGCGTACGAGAGTGATCGGATCAGGTGATGACCTCAACGTCGACGACGACCGCACCTCACGTGGACCAGGCAGGCCTCGACCACGTCGACCGGGAGTTCTACCTCCCCGCGCAGCGAGTGCTGCCGTGGAAGGCGAACCTCGCGGCACTTCCCGGCGAGCCGGGAACTCCGCTCCGCATCGCGGGGGTCGTGCGCTCACGCGACGGCGAACCGCTGTCGGGGGCGGAACTCGAGATCTCGCACGCGGACGCCGGCGGCTGCTACTCCGGGTACTCCGTCGAGATTCTGCGCAACAACCTGCGCGGCATCGTCGTCACATGCGCCGGGGGCCGCTTCGACATCTCGACCGTGCAGCCGGCGCCGTGCGAATTCTCGAGGGCCCGAGGCGAAGCGGATGTCGGGCATGTCAACGTCGTCGTGCATGCGCGTGGCTTCCGGCCGCTCGAGACGCGCCTGGTGCCGACACCGGGCGCATCGCGAGAAGTGGACGCGTCCGCCGTCGAGTCGCTCGTCGACGTCGGGCTCGGCGGAGAGGTCTCCTGCGACTTCGTGCTCGACCCGATCTGACCGACGTGATGCCGTCAGCCGGCGAAGCCCATGTCCGTGCTCAGGGCGGCCGCGGCGGCGAGGACGCACGGAACGGCCTGTTCGCGGAACTGTGCCGGAGTGTTCCGCGCGGACGACGTGGAGCACGCGACCACGCCGACCACTGTGTCGCCGGCGTCGCGGACGGGGGCGGCCAGCGAGATCAGACCCTTCTCCAGCTCCTCGGACGTCAGGGCGAACCCCTGCTCGCGGACCTTGGCGAGTTCCCGTTCGAGTTCGGCTGCAGTGCCGATGGTTTCGGGCCCGAGTTTCTCGAATGTGGACTCGGCGACCACCCGCTCGACCACGTCGGCGGGAGCCCAGGCCAGGAGCGCGCGACCCATGGACGTGGCGTACGCGGGGACGCGGGTGCCGACGGAGACGTTGATGCTCATGATCCGGCGGACGGGAACGCGCGCCGCATAGACCACCTCGGCGCCGTCGAGCACGCCGAGCGACGCGGACTCCTGGGTCTTCTCGGCCACCTCGAGCAGCCGGGGCATCGCGGCCTCGATCAGTGCGTGCGACTCCGAGTAGTGCTGTCCGATGCTGAGCACGCGGGGGGTGAGCGACCACCGGCCTCCCGAGCCGGCGACGTACCCCAGCTTCTGCAGGGTGAGCAGGATCCGGCGGACCGCGGGACGCGACAGTCCCGCTTCTGTGGCGAGTTCGGCGAGCGTCGGGTTCGGACGCTGCGCGTCGAATGCGAGGAGCACTGCGAACCCGCGCTCGATGCTCTGGATGTAATCGCGATCGCTCTCGGTCATTGCGGCCTCCACCAGCGATTCGTGTGCGTATTCGGACTTGGGGTTGACATTTCAATGTGACTGCGCGCACAGTAGTGGTGTACGCACAGCGTGATGTTAGTACGCATAGCGTACAGGATGCAAGACCCCTCGGCGCGTGAACACCCACCGCGTCGCCCAAAACTCGATATCAGCCCAATCCGATCCCCTCCCAGCCCAAGGAGAAACAGATGACCACCACCGAGAGCCCCACCGCCGCCGGATCCGGCTCCGCCGCCACCGACAAGTTCAAGGCCGAGCGCGTCACCGCCGACACCTCGCCGGAGCGGCTCGCGGCCATCGCCAAGGACGCGCTCGGCGCACTCAACGACGTGATCCTGAAGCACGGCGTCACCTACCCCGAGTACCGCGTGTTCAAGCAGTGGCTGATCGACGTCGGCGAGGGCGGCGAATGGCCGCTGTTCCTCGACGTGTTCATCGAGCACTCCGTCGAAGAAGTCCTCGCTCGCAGCCGCAAGGGCACCAAGGGCAGCATCGAGGGCCCGTACTACATCGAGAACGCCCCCGAGCTGCCGTCGAAGTGCACCCTGCCGATGCGGGTAGAGGACGAGAAGATCACCCCGCTCGTCTTCTCCGGCCAGGTCACCGATCTCGACGGCAACGGTCTCGCCGGCGCGAAGGTCGAACTGTGGCACGCCGACAACGACGGCTACTACTCGCAGTTCGCCCCGCACCTGCCCGAGTGGAACCTGCGCGGCACCATCATCGCCGACGAGAACGGCCGCTACGAGATCACCACGATCCAGCCGGCGCCCTACCAGATCCCGACCGACGGCCCGACCGGTCAGTTCATCGAGGCGCAGAACGGTCACCCGTGGCGTCCCGCGCACCTGCACCTCATCGTGTCGGCGCCGGGCAAGGAGTCGGTGACCACGCAGCTGTACTTCAAGGGCGGCGACTGGATCGACAGCGACGTCGCGTCGGCGACCAAGCCGGAACTCATCCTCGACCCGAAGACCGGTGACGACGGCAAGAACTACGTCACCTACAACTTCGTGCTCGACCCCGCGTGACCCGTTCCACCCGTAGAGAAAGTGATCCGATGACCGACCTGTCGATCGTCTCCGTCGAAACGACGATCCTCGATGTGCCGTTGGTGCGTCCCCACAAGTTCGCCACCACGTCGATGACGGCGCAGCCGCTACTGCTCGTCGCCGTCACGACCGCGGGCGGCGTGACCGGCTACGGCGAGGGCGTCGTCCCCGGCGGCCCGTGGTGGGGCGGCGAATCGGTGGAGACGATGCAGGCGATCGTCGAGAAGTACATCGTCCCGGTGCTGCTGGGCCGGGGTGTCGACGAGATCACCGGCATCATGTCGGACATCGAACGAGTCGTCGCCAATGCACGTTTCGCGAAGGCCGCCGTCGACGTCGCGTTGCACGACGCCTGGGCCCGCAGCCTGGGCGTGCCCGTGCACACGCTGCTCGGCGGCGCCTTCCGGAAGAGCGTCGACGTCACGTGGGCCCTCGGCGCCGCACCCGCCGAGGAGATCATCGAGGAGGCCCTCGGTCTCGTCGAGTCGAAGCGGCACTTCAGTTTCAAGCTGAAGATGGGTGCGCTCGATCCCGCCGTCGACACTGCCCGGGTGGTCCAGATCGCGCAGGCTCTGCGGGGCAAGGCCGGCGTCCGCATCGACCTCAACGCCCGCTGGGACAGGCTCACCGCGCTGAAGTACGTGCCCCGCCTCGTCGAAGGCGGCGTCGAACTGATCGAGCAGCCCACACCCGGTGAGCAACTCGAGGTCCTCGCCGAGCTCAACCGCCTCGTCCCCGTCCCGGTGATGGCGGACGAGAGCGTGCAGACTCCGCACGACGCCCTCGAGGTCGCACGCCGCGGCGCCGCGGACGTCATCGCCCTCAAGACCACCAAGTGCGGCGGCCTGAAGAAGAGCCGCGAGGTGGTCGCGATCGCCAAGGCAGCCGGAATCGCCTGCCACGGAGCCACGTCCATCGAAGGCCCGATAGGAACCGCGGCGTCCATCCACTTCGCGTGCGCGGAACCCGGCATCGACTTCGGCACCGAACTGTTCGGACCGCTGCTGTTCAGCGAGGAGTTGCTGCAGGAACCGATCCGCTACGCCGACGGCCAGGTGTTCCTGCCCGAAGGTCCCGGACTCGGAATCGAGCTCAACATGGACGCAGTCAAGACCTGGACCAGGAACTAAAGGAGCACACCACCCGATGGCACTCTTTCACGTCCGCATGGACGTCGCCATTCCCCGTGACCTCGACCCGACGGTCCGGGACGAGACCATCGCCAAGGAGAAGGCGTATTCGCAGGAGCTCCAACGCTCCGGCAAGTGGCCCGAGATCTGGCGGATCGTCGGCCAGTACAGCAACATCAGCATCTTCGACGTCGAGTCGGCCGACGAACTGCACGAGATCCTGTGGAACCTTCCACTGTTCCCGTACATGACGATCGAGATCATGCCGCTCACCAAGCACGGTTCCGACGTCAAGTAGGCGGCTTCGCCGCCCGTGCGCGGTGAGCGAGTCTCTGGACTCGTCAACCGCTCACGGGCGCGGAGCGCCTGCGAGCAGCTGGTCCACCGCGCGCACGCTGAGGACGTGGTCGAGCGCCATGGTGGCGCTGCCGACGACTCCCGACAGTTCCCCGTGCGTCCAGGGGAGGATCTGAAGCTGTTGGGTGGCAACGGCGATCGCGTTGCCGTAGAGGGTTTCGCGTAGCCCGGCGACGAACGTGTCGTAGGCCTGCGCCATGTCGCCGCCGACGATCACGACCTCCGGGTTGAGGAGGTTGATCGCGCCCGACAGCACTTCGCCGATCTGCCGTCCGCTCTCACGGATCATCCGCCGGGCCTCGGCGTCCCCGGCCAGGGCGAGGGTGATGACGTCGCGAATGTGGGTGACTTCGCGTCCCTGCTCCTGCAGATTGCGGACCAGCGCCCACCCGCCGGCCACGGCCTCGATACAACCCACATCACCGCAGCGGCACACCACACCTTGTGCCGCTGCGGTTTTCGTGTGCCCGATTTCGCCCGCCGCGCCGAGGGCGCCCCGCTGGAGCACACCACCGGACACGAGTCCGGCGCCCAGCCCGGTCGACGCCTTGATGAGCAGCATGTCGGCGAAGTCGCGGCGTTCTCCGCGCCGCTCCGCCAGCACCATGACGTTGGCGTCGTTGTCGACGAAGACGGGCGCGTCGGTGACGTCGGCGAGGAACGGCTGGAGGGGGACGCCGTCCCAGCCCGACATCATGGGGGAGTTCAGGCTGCACCCGCGTTCGGTGTCGACGGTCCCGGGGAGGCTGATCCCGATCCCGACCGTCCGTCCCGCGGTCTCGCCCAGACTCTCGCGCAGCGCGATGAGACGTTGCGCGATGACGGGCATCAGCTCGGCCGGGCTGGTGCCGATCTCCTGCTCCACGTCCTCGGCGACGATGACGTCGCCGGCGAGGTCGCAGATGGCCAGCTGGGTGCGGCTCCGGCCGATGGCCGCCGACAGCACGACACCGGCCTGTACGTGAAACGAGAGCTTCACCGGCGGGCGACCCCCGGTCGAGACGCCCTCCTCGCGCTCGACGACGAGCCCCGACGCCTGCAGCGAGGAGACCCGCGCCGCGACCGCGGTGCGGGAGAGGCCGGTGAGGGTGCCGATCTCGGTGCGCGTCGTTGCTTGCCCTGCGCGAATGAGGGCGAAGACGTCGCCACCCGTCGCCGGGGAGGTCGTCGAGCGAGGCGTCCGCATGCAGGCCATTCAACCAACCGGACACGCGTCTGACAACGTAAGCCCCTGATCTTTGTTCGCAGAAATACTTAAGTCTGTATTGATCGAAAGCCAAAGGTCGCCTACTGTCGTCTGTGACGGCCCACACATCCGGCTTTCAGAGGGAGATGACATGTCACCAGCGACCACCGTGGAACCGTGCGATTTCGTCGTGTTCGGCGGGACCGGCGACCTGGCGGTTCGTAAGCTGCTTCCTGCGCTCTACCTGCGCGACAGGGACGGCCAGCTGCCCGCAGAAACCCGCGTGATCGGTGCCTCGCGAGCCGGTCTCGACACCGACGGCTACCGCGACAAGGTGCGAGGAGAACTCGCGCGGTTCGTCTCCGGCGATCAGCTGGATTCGGACACCTGTGAGCGATTTCTCAATCGCCTCGAATACGTCTCCGTCGACGCCGCGGACCCCGCGAACTGGGCGGGCCTCAGCGAGTGCCTCGCCGCGCGGGAAGGTTCGATCCGGGTCTTCTACCTGGCCTGCGCTCCCAGTCTGTTCGGGCCGATCTGTGACAACCTCGCCCTGAACGGTCTCGCCGACGCACAGTCCCGCGTCGTGCTGGAGAAGCCGATCGGACACGACCTCGCCTCGGCCCGCGCCGTCAACGACGCGGTCGGCGCCGTGTTCGAGGAATCGCAGATCTTCCGCATCGACCACTACCTCGGCAAAGAGAGCGTCCAGAACCTTCTGGTCACGCGATTCGCCAACACGTTCCTCGAACCGCTGTGGAACTCCTCGTCGATCGACCACGTGCAGATCAACGTCGCCGAGTCGCTCGGAGTCGGCAGTCGCGGCGGCTACTACGAGTCGGCGGGTGCCCTGCGCGACATGCTGCAGAACCACCTCCTGCAGATGCTCTGCCTCGTCGCGATGGAACCGCCCACCTACGTCGACCGCGAGACCGTGCGAGACGAGAAGCTCAAGGTCCTCCAGGCCCTCAAGCCGATGAGCCCGAAGGACGTCGAAAGCTGCACCGTCGCAGGCCAGTACGGCCCCGGCCTGGCCGACGGGATCGCCGTCCCCGGATACCAGGAGGACGTCGAGAACCCGGAGAGCACCACCGAGACGTTTATCGCCGTCAAGGCCGAGATCCAGAACTGGCGTTGGGCCGGCGTTCCGTTCTACCTGCGCACCGGCAAGCGCATGGACCGGCGCTGCTCGGAGATCGTGGTGCAGTTCAAGCCCGTCCCGCACCCCATGTTCCCCGGCAGCGAGGGCCACAGCGAACCCAACCGCCTGGTGATCCAGTTGCAGCCCCACGAGGGCATGCGGCTGCACATGACGGCGAAGGAACCTGGCCCCGGCGGTATCCGACTCAAGCCGGTGTCGTTGGACCTCAACTACATCGAAACGTTCAAGCGTCCGTCACCCGACGCCTACGAGCGGCTGCTGATGGACGTGGTCCGGGGTAACCCGACCCTGTTCATGCGCCGCGACGAGGTCGAGGCCGCCTGGGAGTGGGTCGAGCAGATCCTCGTCGGCTGGGAGAAGTCCGAGCGCGCCCCGCGCCGCTACCCGGCCGGCACCAACGGGCCCACCGACGCGACCACCCTGATCGAGCGCGACGGCCGCGCCTGGCACGAAGGAGTCACCGCATGACCGACGCACCCACACCGACGGCCGACGTGCACCCCGTCCTCGCCGCCGTCACCGAACGCATCATCGAGCGCAGCAAACCCGAGCGCACGGTCTACCTCGACCGTATCCGGGCGGCGGGGGACCGCGGCCCGGCGCGCGGCAAGCTGGCCTGCGCGAACCTCGCACACGGCTTCGCCGCGTCCGGCCCGGCCGACAAGAAGGCGCTGCGCAGCTTCGTCAAGCCCAACATCGCGATCGTCTCGTCGTACAACGACATGCTGTCGGCGCACCAGCCGTTCGAGCACTTCCCGCGGCAGCTGAAGGCCGCGGTCATGGAGGCCGGTGGCATCGCCCAGTTCGCCGGCGGTGTCCCCGCGATGTGCGACGGCATCACTCAGGGACGCGACGGCATGCAGCTGTCGCTGTTCAGCCGCGACGTCATCGCGATGGCGACGGCGATCGGACTGTCCCACGACATGTTCGACGGCGCCCTCATGCTCGGCGTGTGCGACAAGATCGTGCCGGGGATGCTCATCGGCGCCCTGGGGTTCGGTCACCTGCCGACGATCTTCGTCCCGGCCGGTCCGATGACATCCGGTCTGCCCAACAACGAGAAGTCGCGCGTGCGGCAGTTGTACGCGGAGGGCAAGGCCGAACGCGAGGAACTGCTCGACGCGGAGGCGGCGAGTTACCACGGCGCGGGCACGTGCACGTTCTTCGGCACGGCCAACTCCAACCAGCTCCTCATGGAGGTCATGGGCCTGCACCTGCCCGGGTCGAGCTTCGTGAACCCCGGTACCCCGCTGCGTGACGCACTGACGTCGGAGGCGGGAAGGCGCGTCACCGGTCTCACCGCACTCGGCGACGACTACACGCCGGTCGGCGAGGTCGTCGACGAGAAGGCCGTGGTCAACGGTTGCGTGGCGCTGCTCGCCACCGGCGGTTCGACCAACCACACGATGCACCTCGTGGCGATCGCCCGCGCCGCCGGAATCACGCTCACGTGGGACGACCTGTCCGAGTTGTCCGCGGTGGTGCCGCTGCTCGCCCGGATCTACCCCAACGGCTCGGCCGATGTGAACCACTTCCACGCCGCCGGTGGACTCGGCTACGTCGTGTCCTCGATGCTGGACGCGGGACTGCTGCACGAGGACGTGAAGACCGTCGTCGGCCCCGGGCTCCGCCGCTACTCCGAGGAACCGAAGCTGTCGGGCGAGGGCGTCGAATGGCAGCCGGGCACACGAATCAGCCTCGACACCAGCGTGTTGCGCGGACCGGAAGATCCGTTCGACGTCAACGGCGGGCTCAAGATGCTGACCGGAAACCTCGGTTCCTGCGTGATGAAGACCTCGGCCGTCCACCCGGACCACCGCGTGGTGACCGCTCCGGCCAGGGTCTTCGACGATCAGCTCGACTTCCTCGCCGCGTTCGAGGCAGGCACGTTGACCGGCGATTTCGTGGCCGTACTCCGGTACCAGGGCCCACGCGCCAACGGCATGCCCGAATTGCACAAGCTCACCCCGGTTCTCGGCGTTCTGCAGGACCAGGGCCGGAAGGTCGCGCTGGTCACGGACGGCCGGATGTCCGGTGCCTCCGGGAAGGTTCCGGCGGCCATCCACCTCACCCCCGAGGCGGCCGCGGACGGACCGCTCGCGCGTGTGCGGGACGGTGACGTCCTGACCGTCGACGCCGTCACCGGCTCCGTGAACGTGCACCTCGACGACGAGGAACTGGCCGCCCGCCCGGCGACCGGTCGTGCGCTCGGTGTCGACGAATGGGTCGGCACGGGCCGTGAACTCTTCGCGGGTCTGCGCGCCGCTGTCGGACCGGCGACCCAGGGCGCCAGCGTTTTCCACCCCCAACCCGTCTAAGGAGTATCCCAGTGACGAACAGCCCCTCCCTCCTCGACCGCGTCCCGGTCATCCCCGTCGTCGTCGTGGACGACCTCGGCGACGCGGTGCCGGTGGCTCGCGCGCTGGTGGCCGGCGGCATCCCGATGATCGAACTGACCCTGCGCACGCCGTGTGCTCTCGACGCGATCAAGGCGATCGCGAGCGAGGTGCCGGAGATCTGCGTCGGTGCGGGCACCATCGTGGAACCGGTGCAGGCTGCGCAGGCGGCCGACGCGGGAGCACAGTTCCTGGTGTCGCCGGGTAGCACCGAAACTCTGCTGAAGGCCATGACGGACACCGGACTGCCGCACCTCCCGGGCGCGGCGACGGTCTCCGAGGTGCTCTTCCTGCTCGAGCACGGCTACCGCGAACTCAAGTTCTTCCCCGCCGAGGCGTCGGGTGGCGCGAAATTCCTCGGCTCGATCCACTCACCGGTTCCGGCGGCACGGTTCTGCCCCACCGGCGGCATCTCGACGTCGAACGTCGACGACTACCTGTCGCTGCCCAACGTCGGCTGCGTCGGCGGATCCTGGCTCACGCCCGCCGACGCCGTGAAGCAGAAGGACTGGGACCGGATCAGCGGCCTCGCGCGTGAGGCGGCGGCACTCGCCCGGTAGCAGGAGAAGCGGCGCGGTACGGTGATGTGGTGCGCGACAGTGACAACGGTGACTCCCAGAGGCCGGGTTCTCAGTCCTCGCTGAAGTCCGCCAACCAGCACCGTGTGGTCCGCGCGCTCCAGACGTCGGGTGAGCTCACCCAGGCGGAGATCGCGCGTCGCACCGGGTTGGCTCCCGCCACCGTGTCCAACATGGTCAAGGAATTGACCGCGGCCGGGATGGTCGCCGTGCCGGGCGGCGACCACCCCGGCCAGCGGGGCCGCGCGGTGCGACTGACCCGCAAGCTGGGGCTCGCGGTCGGGATCGACTTCGGGCACCGGCATCTCACCGTGGCCGTCGCCGACATGGCACACGAGGTGCTCGCCGAGGAGCGCGTCGAACTCGGTGCCGGGCACCGCGCCGAGGACGGCGTGGTGCAGGCGGGCGCTCTTCTCGACGCGGCCCTCGATCGACTCGGCTGCGACCGTACGTCCGTCCTCGCGGTCGGAATGGGTCTGCCCGCGCCGCTCGAGACCGACACCGGCGAGGTCGGTGGCCCGTCGATCCTGCCCGGGTGGGTCGGTGTCGACGCGGCCGCCATCGCGTCGGAGTATCTCGGCACCGCGGTGCACGTCGACAACGACGCGAACCTCGGCGTGCTCGCCGAACACATGTGGGGAGCGGGCCGGGGAACCACCGATCTCGCCTACATCAAACTGTCCGACGGTGTGGGAGCCGGGCTCGTCCTCGACGGCCGGCTGTACCGCGGAAGAGGCGGCACCGCAGGCGAAATCGGCCACCTGACACTCGACGAGTTCGGTCAGGTATGCCGCTGCGGCAACCGCGGCTGCCTCGAGACCCTCGTTGCCTCGCACGTCGTGATCGGACTGCTCGCACCGAGTCGCGGCCCCGATCTCACCATCGCCGACATCGTCGCGATGGCCGAGGGCGGCGACGCCGCCTGCATCCGGGTGCTCGCCGACACGGGGCGGCACGTCGGGGTCGCGGTGGCGAGCCTGTGCAACCTCGTCAATCCCGAACGACTCGTCATCGGCGGCGAACTCGCGCTGGCCGGCGAACTGTTGCTCGGGCCGATGCGCGAGGTCGTCGGCCGCTACGCGGTGCCCAGCGCGGTCCGTTCCCTGGACATCCGCGTCGCCGAACTCGGCCCCCGGGCGCAGGTGCTCGGCGCCGTCGCGCTGGGTCTGCGATCCGCGCTTCCGGCCTGACTGTTCGCCGCTGAAGTCTCCCGCCAGCTTGTGGGGTGAACTCTGCGCACGTCACGGTAGCCTCGTTCATTTATGAACATATCTACGGTGAAGGTCGCCTATTTATGTTCACATCTTGACGGTTCCCTGTTTCGTTGCTTACTGTGTGCCGCACCACAACGAATGCGCTCTCGCGCAGGCCTCGGCTCGATCCGAGACTCGATCACCCCCTTGCTCACGAGGAGTCCCATGACTGAAAACGTCCTGTTGCCCGGTGCGGAATCGCCCGGCGACACAGCAGAGGGCACTTCGGTTCCCGTCCGTATCGCGGTCGTCGCCGCACTCGGCGGGTTGCTCTTCGGCTACGACAGCGCAGTCATCAACGGCGCGGTGTCGGCGATCGAGGGCAAGTTCCAGGTCGATTCCGCTCTCCTCGGATTCGCGATCGCCTCGGCACTGCTGGGCGCCGCGGCGGGAGCGATGCTGGCCGGGCGGATCGCCGACCGGTACGGACGCCTCGTCACCATGCGGGCCGCTGCGGTGATGTTCCTGCTGAGCGCCATCGGCACCGGATTCGCGGCCAACGTCGAGATGCTGGTGACGTTCCGGATCGTCGGCGGCATCGGTGTGGGTCTGGCCTCGGTCATCGCACCCGCCTACATCGCCGAGATCTCGCCCGCCCGGGTGCGCGGACGTCTCGGGTCGCTGCAGCAACTCGCGATCGTCACGGGCATCTTCGTCTCGCTCCTGGTCGACTACGCCCTCGCGGCCATCGCCGGCGGGTCGCAGGAAGAACTCTGGTTCGGGCTCGAGGCCTGGCGCTGGATGTTCCTCGCGATGTGCGTGCCCGCACTGGCCTACGGACTGCTGTCTCTGACGATTCCCGAATCTCCCCGTTACCTGATCGCCCAGGGCCGCCTCGGTGAGGCCCGCGGCATCCTCGCGGTCCTGCTCGGCGAGAAAGGCCTGGACCTCAAGATCGAGAGCATCCGCTCGACGCTGGCCCGCGAGACGCAACCGTCGATCCGTGATCTGAAGGGCTCCGCGTTCGGCCTGATGCCGATCGTCTGGATCGGTATCGGACTCTCCGTCTTTCAGCAGTTCGTCGGTATCAACGTGATCTTCTACTACTCCAGCGTCCTGTGGCAGGCAGTCGGCTTCGACGAGGGCAGCTCACTGCAGATCACGGTCATCACGTCGGTGGTCAACATCGCCACCACCCTCATCGCCATCGCCTACATCGACCGGGTGGGCCGGCGGCCGCTGCTGATCATCGGCTCCGCCGGTATGGCCGTGACGCTCGCGACCATGGCGTTCATCTTCGGCACCGCGTCCACCACCGTCGTGGACGGCGTCACGACGCCGCAGCTGACCGGACTGCAGGGTCCTATCGCCCTCGTCGCCGCCAACCTCTTCGTGGTGGCCTTCGGAATGTCGTGGGGCCCCGTGGTGTGGGTCCTGCTCGGCGAGGCGTTCCCCAACCGCATCCGGGCCGCCGCCCTGTCGCTCGCCGCGGGCGCCCAGTGGGCGGCGAACTGGCTGATCACCGTGACGTTCCCGTCCATGAAGGACTTCTCACTGGGGATCTCGTACGGCTTCTACGCCGTGTGCGCGGTGCTGTCCCTCGTCTTCGTGTTGCGCTGGGTCAAGGAGACGAAGGGCGTGGAACTCGAAGCCATGCATTCGGATTCGGTCGCGTAAAACTTACCGCGCTGCGAAGAAGGCACCCGCGAGTAGCTTACTCGTGGGTGTCTTCTTCGTCCTTCATCTGCTCGACCGCCGTCGCGGATTCGCTCACGATCGCGCGCATGGCCGCCTCCGCCGCGTCGGCGTCGCCCATCTGAATGGACGACGCCACGACGCCGTGGAGGCGGATTGCTTCCGTCTCGGCGACGTGCGGCATCAGTGAGTGCCGGGTGCGGCCCTCGAGCACTTCCACGACGATCTGCGACATCGCGCGCAACAGGGGATTCCCCGACGCGGTCAGCAGCGTGCGGTGAAAATCGGAGTCGTGGGCCAGGTAGGCGTCCGTGTCCGCGGCGCGGGACGTCGACGACATTCCGATGACGGCGGCCGTCAGCGCCCCGCACTGTTCGGGCGTCGCGCGTGTCGCCGCGAGACGCGCGGCGAGCGGTTCGATGCCCGACCGTAGTTCGCTCAGGCTCGACAGCTGTTCGAACCGCTGCGGGCCGGCCAGCTTCCACCGAATCACGCTCGGATCCAGTGAATTCCAGTGCTCCTCGCCCAGGACGGTGATCCCGACGCGACGTCGCACGGCCAGCAGTCCGAGGGATTCGAGAACCCGGACCACCTCCCGGACGACGGTTCGGGAGACGGAGTACTGGGTGACCACGTCGTCGGCGGAGATCCGGGTGCCGGGTGCCACGACGCCGGCCACGATGTCGCTACCCAGCCGATCGAGCACCGTTTCGTGCAATTGCCGGTACTCGCCGCCGTCTGCGTTGGTCATCCGCCGATGTTCCCACGGCTGCCTCCATTGAACACACGTTGGCACGCTATCCAGCCTCTAAGTAGTACTTAATAAGTCCGGGGCTTGAAATCATATGGTTTATGGGGCACAGTGACGTGAGTCACGAGTAAGGGTAATTCCATCACCGATCTCCCTGGAGCAACAGAATGAGTACCGCGTCACTACTCGCAGCGGCCGACAGTGCCGGTCACGACGCGCGGCTGATCACGGCTGCCGTCGTCGGCGTCGCCGTCATCATCGCGCTGATCACCTGGCTCAAACTCCACCCGTTCCTCGCGCTGTCGATCGGCGCCGTCGGCGTCGGTATCGCCGCAGGTCTGGGCGGGCAAGACTCGGTGAAGGCGTTCGTCGAGGGCTTCGGGGCCACGATGGGCAGCGTCGGAATCCTGATCGGATTCGGTGCCATGTTCGGCAAGTTGCTCGCCGATTCCGGTGGTGCCGACCGCGTGGTCGACACCCTCGTCGGACGGGCGGGCCCGCGGACGCTGCCGTGGATGATGGCGCTGGTCGGCGCCGTGATCGGCCTGCCGATGTTCTTCGAGATCGGCCTCGTGCTGCTGATGCCTGTCATCATCCTGGTCGCGCGGCGTTCGGGGTTGTCGTTGATGCGGATCGCGATTCCCACGCTGGCAGGTCTGTCGGCCATGCACGGTCTCGTTCCGCCGCACCCCGGGCCCCTGGTCGCGGTGGCGGCCCTGAACGCCAACCTCGGACTCACCCTCGCCCTCGGCGTCCTCGTCGCGATTCCCACCGTCGTCATCGCCGGGCCGCTGTTCAGCAAGCTGGCGGCACGCTGGGTGGACGTCCCCGTCCCCGAGCTCTACGTGACCGTCGAGGACCGGGAAGGCGCCGAAGCCGCCGCCGAGCGTCGCCGGCCCAGCTTCGCCGCAACACTGTCCGCCATCCTGCTGCCTGTCGTCCTGATGCTGGGCAAGGCGGTCGCCGACGTCATCGCCGCCGACTCGGAGTCGCCCGCGAAGGCGCTGCTCGACTTCCTCGGAACGCCGGTCGTGGCCCTCGGACTCGCGGTGCTCGCCGGGATGGCGCTCCTCGGCCGGGGTGGCGGCATGGACCGCAAGGCCATCGCCGTCTCGCTGGAGAGTTCACTGCCCCCGATCGCCGGAATCCTCCTCATCGTCGGCGCCGGCGGCGGATTCAAGCAGGTCCTGATCGACACCGGCATCGCCGACGTGATCGCCGACGCGATCAAGGACAGCGCCCTTCCCGTGCTGTTCCTCGCCTGGCTCGTGGCCGTGCTCATCCGCGTCGCCACCGGATCGGCCACCGTCGCGACGGTCACCGCGTCTGGCATCCTCGCACCCGTCGCCGCCGAACTGACCTCCACGCACGTCTCGCTGATGGTGCTGGCGATCGGCTCCGGCTCGCTGTTCCTGTCGCACGTCAACGACGCGGGATTCTGGCTGGTGAAGGAATACCTCGGCATCACGGTGGTGCAGAACCTGAAGACGTGGACGGTGATGGAATGCATCATCTCGGTCACCGGTCTCGCCGGGGTCCTCGCACTGAGCGTATTCATCTAAAGGGGGCTGAGAAATGTCGAGTGAGGTTGGTGAGATGCACGTGAGTACGCGCGAACCTGCAGGACGCACGCCGCAGACGGTAGATCCGGTCCTGGTGCTGATGGGGGTGTCCGGGTCCGGGAAGTCGACGGTCGCGGGAATCATCGCCGGCGCCATGGGCTGGGACCTCCAGGAGGGAGACGCCCTGCACCCACCCGCGAATGTCGCGAAGATGGCGTCGGGGCAGCCGTTGACCGACGAGGACCGCTGGCCGTGGCTCGATGTCGTCGCGGGGTGGATTCGAGAACACACCGAGAACGGTCTTCCCGGGGTCATCACCTGCTCGGCGCTGAAGCGCAGCTACCGCGACGTGTTGCGGGGCGACAACGTCGTCTTCGTGCATCTCGCCGGGTCGCGGGCGCAGATCGGGGAACGGCTGACCGCCCGGCTCGACCACTTCATGCCCCCGTCGTTGCTGGACACACAGATCTCGACGCTCGAACCGATCGAGCCGGACGAGGACGCGATCGTGGTGGACGTGGGCGGATCGCCCACCCAGGTTGCGACCGAGATCATCGCTCGGCTGGAGGAGCGACTGGCTCGGTGAACCTCCGGCAATCGGACGGAAATCGGTCGAAGTCGCTCGGCAACGGGCGGCTTCGACTTACCGTGGCGGGAGGTCTCGGAGAGCGGACGTGAGAAGTTTCGGGTGCGTTTCTCTCCGGATCGCCCTAGGGTGTCCACTTGGCTGGACAAGCGTCCGATACAACGGAGGGCAGTATGCGAACGCGTGAATCGATCGTGTGGCACTGGGATGTCAGTCGCCGGGCGCGCATGACGTTCTGGTTTGCCAGGGCTTTCGTCAAACCGCTGTTCACGATATGGCCGACGACGGACCGCGGCATCGAATTGCTGGCGACCCTCGACGAGCTGATCGACCGGCTTCCCAAGCCGAAGGGCCTCGACATCGAGGCGATCTCGCTCGGCGGGGTGCCGTGCGAGAAGATCACCCATCCGCGACCCACGATCACGTCGATGGACGGCGCCACCATCCTCTACTTCCACGGCGGCGGATTCGTGTTCTGCGGGCTCGCCACCCACCGGGCACTGTGCGGACTGCTCGCCGCACGTTCGGGTGCGCCCGTCGTCTCGGTCGAATACCGGCAGCTTCCCAAGGGTGCGATCGGGGCGTCGCTGGTGGACGCCATGACCGCGTACACCGAGGTGCTGAAGGTCTGCGACGACCCCAGCAGGGTGATCGTCGCGGGGGACTCGGCGGGTGGATATCTCGCGATGAAGGTCGCGGAAGTTGCCGCGTTGCGGGGCCTCACCCGCCCGGCGGCCGTCATCGGGTACTCCCCGCTGCTCAACCTCGACCTCGAGGATCACGACCCCGATTTCATGAAACGTGACGCCTACCTGCCGATGTCGCAGGTGGCCAAGCTGAAGGATCGCTGGCTGGCCGGGCCCGATCAGATTCCGGGCGCCCAGTCCCCGGTGAATGCGGACCCGGCACTGTTCCCGCCCGTTTTCCTCACCGCCGCCGAATACGAGATCATGCGGCCCGACGTGGAGATCATCACGGACCGGTTCGATCGGGAGGGGCGGCAGATCGAGACCCACATCTGGAGTGGGCAGATCCACGCGTTCCCTGTGATCGGCAAGGTGCTGCGGGAGAGTCGCACGATCATCGGACTCACCGTCGACTTCGCGTCCCGCGCGCTCACGGAGTCGAAGCGGCACTCGGCCTGAACGATGTGAACGGCAGAACGGGTGAGCCTGTGCCCACCCGTTCTGCCGTTCGGGTCTCACGCGGGGTTGAGCACCCTGCGCAGCAGCGGTGACACCGTGATCAGCAGTCCCAGCAGTGCGACTCCCGTGACGAGCACGAGGCCGGAGTGGAACTGGTGGAACCCGGCGCCACTGATCCCGGCGGCCGTGTGCGAGCCGGCGGTGACGAGTGCGGTGGTGAGTGCCAGCACGAGCGCGGCACCGACCTGCGCGGACGTCTGCACGAGGCCCGACGCCAACCCCTGCTCGGAGTCGTCGACGCCCGACGTGGCCTGGGCCATGATCGACGTGAAGCCCAGTGCGAAACCGACGCCCAGCAGCAGCACGCTCGGCAGGATCGCGACCGCGTAGTGGGGCTGGTCGCTCCCTGCGAAGAGGAACCACAGGTAGCCGAGGCTCAACGAGGTCAGTGCCGCGATGATCATGCGTGCCGTGCCGAACGCGTCGATCAGGCGTCCGACGAACGGCGACCCGAAGGCCACGATGATGCCGGCGGGCAGGAGACCCAGCGCCATCTCCAGCGGCGACCATCCGAGCACCGACTGCAGGAAGATGGTCATCATGAACTGGAAGCTCAGGTAGGAGCCGAACAGCGCGACGATGCTGAGGTTCGCCCGCACGATCGAGCCGACCCGGAGGATGCTCAGACGCACCAACGGGTGCGCCACCCGGTTCTCCACGACGAAGAACGACGCCAGCAGGGCTGCGGCCAGAGCGAACGAGCCCAGCGTGAGCGGATCGGCCCAGCCGCGGGCCGGTGCCGACACGACGGTGTAGACGGCGAGCAGCATTCCCGACACCAGCGTGGCGGCGCCCACGATGTCGTGTCCGCCGTTGTCGGCGGCGCGGTCGCGGGGGATCAGGACGGCGCCCGCGACCAGGGCGAGGACCGCGAACGGCACCGGCATCAGGAAGGTCCAGCGCCACCCGGCGCTGGTCAGCAGTCCGCCCAGGATCAGGCCGGACGAGTAGCCGCTGGCTCCGAAGACGGAGAAGATCGACAGCGCCCGGTTGCGGGCGGGCCCCTCCTTGAACGTGGTGGTGAGGATGGACATCGCGGTCGGTGCGGTGAACGCCGCGGCGAGACCCTTCACGAAGCGGCTCGCGATGAGCAGCGTGCCGTTGTCGACGAGTCCGCCGACCAGGGACGCGATCGCGAACACGGTGAGTGCGATCAGGAAGACGCGGCGGCGGCCGAGGAGGTCGGCAGTGCGCCCGCCCAGCAGCAGCAGACCACCGAATCCGAGTACGTATCCGTTGATGATCCATTGGAGTGAGGTGGTGGACAGCCCCAACTCGGTTCCGATGGAGGGCAACGCAACACCCACCATCGAGACGTCGAGACCGTCGAGGAACATGACGAGGCACAGCACGGCCAGGACGCCCCAGAGGCGGGGTGTCCAGGCCTGGTCGGTCGACGGGGTGGCGGTAGCGCCCGACGAGATGGCGAGGTCCGGGGTGGCGTCGCTGATAGTCACAGGGAGAATGTAGATGCATGTGCAATCAATGCGCAAGCACTAATTTCGTTTGCATTTAATTCGCTTGCACCTTTTGCGTACGCGCGCTAGGGTGCGGGGCATGAGCTCTGAAGCAGACCTGCGCGGCACGTGGCGGCTGCTTGCGAGCAGATACAACTCCATCGCCTGCGAGTTGGATCGTGAGATGCAACACGCCCACGGCCTGAGCATGAGCGATTTCGAGACGCTCGACCGACTCATGGACGCCACCTGCGAGCGACCCCGGATGCAGGACCTCGCGGCCGAGATGTACCTCAGCCCCAGCGCCCTGTCCCGGAGCGTGGCCCGGCTGGAAAGGGCGGGCCTGGTCGCGAGGGCGCTGTGCGAGGCGGACCGGCGGGGGGTGTTCGTCGACGTCACCGACGCCGGCCGTGAGGTGCACGCCGACGCCAAGAAGATTCAGGTGGGCGTGCTCACCGAAAGGCTCTCGGACGCAACCTGACCCGTCAGGTCAGTGAGGTGGGTGTCGCATAGTCGTCATACGGGAACTCGCCGTCGACGACGGCAGTCACCACGGTGTTTTCGAGCGTGATCGCCCCGCCGTGATTGTCCAGGAATGCCGTGTCCGCGGCGTCGCGACCCGTCGCGATCCGCAGGAGTGCCGAACGCGGCGCCAGTCGGGTCGCGTCGACCACACGCCATTCGTCATCGACGAACGCCTCGACGACAGCATGGAAGTCCATCGGATCGCACCCCGGCGCGTACACGGCCACCAGCCGCGCCGGAATGGTGACGGCCCGCAGAAGCGCCACCGTGAGGTGGGCGAAGTCACGGCACACGCCCGCCCCGGACAGCATCGTGTCGACGGCGCTGTCGGTGGATCTGCTCGAACCCGCCTGGTACAGCAGTCGCGATCCCACCCAGGTGGTGATGTCCTGCAGCAGTTCCGAGTGCGGCTTGGACAGATTGAATTCGCCGCCGGTGAAGCCGAAGAACTTGTCCGCCTCCGCATATCGGCTCGGGCGCAGATACTTCGACAGGTCGTAGTCGGTGACCGGAGGCGAATCGGCCTTACCCAGAACGGAAGCCGAGTACTCGACGTGCAGCGAGCCGGGTGCGCTGTCCAGGAGGTGGACGCGAGTACCGTGCTCCGCCACCATCTCTCGTGCCTCGACACGGTTACCGTCGAGGGTGAACGTCAACGATTCCGACAACTCCGAACCGGGCGTCCGGGCCACCGCGATCTTGAATTCGAGACTGGTGGCGTCGGTGACCTCGATGTCGAGAGTGGCGCTGACGTGACGTTTCATCAGCCCATCCTGGCATCCATCGTCCGGGGGTGCAGAACACCCCCGACGAAGTCAGGCCCGTACGCGCGGCCGCAACCACTCGACGAGGTCGTCGAGTACCTCCTCGTTCTCCGGTTCGTTGAACACCTCGTGGAACAGGTTTTCGTAGATTTCCACCGTGAGATCCTCCGAACCGACGTACTCCGCGATCAGTTCCGTGCCGTGCACACTCGCGAGTCCGTCGTCCTGGCCGTGCTGGAGAAGCAGGGGAATCGTCAGCGACGGCAGACGTTCCGGCAACCGTTCGGCGGCGAGGATCATCCCGCGCGCAATCCCGGCAGGCACCTTCCCGTGGTGGACGAGGGGATCCTCCTCGTACGCCGACACGACCGCAGGATCGCGGGAGACCAGCTTCGCGTCGAGCGACTCGACGGGCACTCCGGGCAGGAAGCGACCCACCAGCTTGCCGATCTCGACCACGATGCGCGGCGTGCCGCTCGTCACGTCGACCGCAGGCCCGGACAGCATGAGTGCCTTCAGGTCCTGCTGGTGGTCGAGTGCGTAGGTCAGCGCGATGGAACCGCCCATGCTGTGCCCGATGAGGAACCGGTCGGTGCCGGGCCAGTCCGTCGACGCGATGCCGAACAACTGGTGCAGGTCGTCGGTGAACTCGGTCCAGTCCTTGAGGTGGACCCGTTTGCCGCCCGACCGCCCGTGCCCACGGTGGTCGGGCGCGTAGATCGCGAGGTCGAGTTCCCCGAGCCGTTCGATCACATGGTCGTAGCGCCGGGCATGCTCCCCGAAGCCGTGGCACAGAACCAGCACGCCGCGCGGGCGCCGCTCGGGGAGCCACACGTCGTAGACGATGGGAATTCCGCCGACGCCGGCGAAGGATGATTCTCGATGCTGCATGATGCCCCTTCGTGGTCCGAATTCGACGACTCAGATCATTGCACGGTGTGGTACCCCGGCACGGGACAAATTAGGGTATCGGTCCCTTCGACAACAGGTCGATCACGGCGCGCGACGTGCGCCGCCGCAGCCACCCGCGCGGTCCGTCCTCGCCCAGCGCGGCGCGGGCGGCGTTCAGGCCCGACACCCCGTGTACGCCCCCACCCGGGTGCGCGGAGGCGCTTCCCAGGTACAGGCCCTGAACCGGCGTCTCCGAACGGGACGTGCCCGGCCCCGGCCGGAAGATCAGCTGCTGATGGAGTTGCGCCGTCCCGCCGTTGACGGCACCGCCCACGAGATTCGCGTCGGCCGCCTCGAGATCCGACGGGCGCTGGACGACCCGTCCGACGACCCGCTCCGAGAAACCCGGTGCGTGCGCCTCGAGTACATCGTCGACTCGCGCGGCCAGCAGATCGGCGGACGCGTCGTCGGTGATGTCGCGCGGTAGATGCGTGTACGCCCAGGCGCTTTCGGTGCCCTCCGCCGACCTGGTGGGATCCGCGGTCGTCATCTGCCCGAACAGCAGGAACGGGCTGGACGGGACGGTGCCGGTGGTCAGGTCGGCCATCCAGTGGACGAGTCCGTTGTCGTCGGCCCCCAGGTGGACGGTGCCCGCACCGTTCAGGCTGGGGGAACGCCACGGAATCTTCTGCGACAAGGCGTAATTGACCTTCAGGACCGGCGTGTCCCACTCGAAGTGTGCGAGGTCGGCCCGCACGCGGGCGGGGACGGCGTGGTCCGGAAGCAGCGACCCGTACAGCGCGGGCGCAGAGACGTCGGCGATCACCGCCCGACGTGCCGTGTAGCGGCCACCCGACGCCGTCCGCACCCCCACGGCGCGACCCAACCGGACGTCGATCCCGGTCACGGCGTCGCCGTAATAGAAGCGCACACCCGCGTGCTCGGCTCGGCGCACCATCGCGGCCGACAACTCGCCCGCGCCGCCCACCGGAACGGGGTAACCGCCGTCCTGGGCGAGCATCGTCAGGATGTAACCCATGACGCCGCTGCCCGGTGCGTCCGGAGGGGTATCGGCGTGCATCGCGTTACCCAGCAACAGAAGTCGTGCCGCCTCACTGCGGAACAGTTCATGGGCCATCCGCCGTGCGGGCAGGAGGAGGAATCGGGCCAGCCGCAACGACTCGGCGGTCCCCAGCTGTCGCAGCAGTCGGCTCGGACCACGCACGGGCGGGAACGGGCTGAACAGGGTGCTCAGCAGCGGTTCCTTGATGTCGTGCCACTGCTCGACGAGCGCCGTCCACGCGGCGCCGTCACCAGGTTGACGGCGTTCGAGGTCGGCGGCCGTATCCGCGGGGTCGGGATGGATCACCGGCGCGTCCTCGTCGGCGGCCGAGCGGGCGTGCCCGAGCGCGCTGGGCGCGTGACTCCACCGAAGACCGTGCGACTCGAGATCGAGACCGCGGAGCGCCGGCGACACGGTGGACAGGGGATAGAACGCGCTGAACAGGTCCGACGTGAAGCCCGGGACGAGTTCCGCCGACCTCACCGCACCGCCGGGCGTCGGCTGCGCCTCCACGACCGCGACGTCCCAGCCCGCATCCGCCAGGGTCGCGGCGGCGACGAGTCCGTTGGGACCGGATCCGATGACCACTGCGTCGACGTTGTTCACCCGACCAGGCTGTCAGAAAAGGCGGCGCTCCGCTCAGAGGGACGAGGGCGTGAACGACACCGGCAGGTGCTTGAGCCCGTTGATGAAGTTGGAGCGCAGGCGCTGCGCCGGTGCAGTCTGTTCCATATCGGGCATACGACGCAGAATCTCGCTCAGCATCACCTTCATCTCCGCGCGAGCAAGGTTGGCGCCGAGGCAGAAATGGTGACCACCGCCGCCGAACGCAATGTGCTGGGAATAGTGGCCGGTGGGCCGGTCGATGTCGAACGCGTAGGGGTCGTCGAACACGGCCTCATCGCGGTTTCCCGACATGTGCCAGATGACCACGCGGTCGCCCTCGGAGATCTCGACGTCGTGCAGCACGGTGTCCGTGGTCGCGGTCCGGCGGAACTGCATGACGGGTGTGGCCCAGCGCAACCCCTCCTCGATCAGAGCGTCGAGCTTGGACGGATCCTCGAGAACCTTCCTGCGCTCCTCGGGATTCTCCATCAGCGCCAGCTGGGTGTGTGAGATGGCGTTGCGGGTGGTCTCGTTACCCGCGACCGCGAGGAGCATGAAGAACATGTTGAAATCCAGTTCGCCCAGCTTCTCGCCGTGTACATCGGCCTGGATGAGAGCTGTCGCGATGTCGTCGCGCGGGTGCTTCTTGCGGTCCTCGAACATCTCCAGGCTGTACGCGAACATCTGGGCCGCCGCCGCCCGTTCCTGCCCTTCCTCGAGATGGAATTCCGGATCGGACGAGCCGATCATCTGATTCGTCAGATCGAAGATCAGCTTGCGATCCTCCTGGGGCACGCCCAGGAAATCGGCGATCGCTTGAAGCGGGAGTTCGGACGCGACATCGACGACGAAGTCGCACTCGCCGCGCTCGATCACCGCGTCGACGATGGTCGTGGCCCGACGCGCGAGAATCTCGTGCAGCTGGCCGATGCGGCGGGGCGTGAAACCCTTGCTCACGATCTTCCGCAGCACCGTGTGGTCCGGTGGGTCCATGTTCAGCATCATCAGCTGCTGACCCGCCAGGTCGTCCGGGCTCAGGTCGTCGATGTAGGTGGCACCCCGCCACGACGAGTACGTCTCGGCGTCCCGGTTCACCGTCACGATGTCGGCATGCCGGGTGACGCACCAGAACGGGTCGCCGCGCTCGTCGAGGTGCCGGTAGACCGGGGCCTCCCGCCGCAATACGGCGAACATCTCGTGGGGCACGCCCTTCGCGAAGGTGTCCGGGTTGTAGAGATCGACGTCGGCGAGCTGCACTGTCCCTCCTGAGGCCTCACGTACGAGAATACGTTCTAGTCCTGGAGGATGTGGAACAACGAAAAACGGCTCCGGAGAATTGAATCTCCGGAGCCGTTTCCAGTGGTAGCGGGGACAGGATTTGAACCTGCGACCTCTGGGTTATGAGCCCAGCGAGCTACCGAGCTGCTCCACCCCGCGTTGCATTGACAACACTACACCCTTCCCGGAGTGCTCTTGACCAACCCCGGGGAGGGCTAGGTCACATCAGCCGGAACTGGACCATTTCGATGGCGTTCTCGATCGCCTCGGACACCTCCCGCAGGCGTTCGTCCGCGCCGGCCGCAGCGAGGATCTGCAGGCGGTCGGCGTCCCCCATCGGAATGTAGGTGGCGATCTCGTAGAGCCTCGTGCCGAGCGACCCGCGGAAACCGCCGATGACGGGAACGTCGGGCGGGACGTTGCCGGTCTCCGTCGCGAGACGGCGGAGGAGGCCGTACAGGAATTCGAGTCTCTCGATGAGGGACGGGAATTCGTAGTCCGCTGTCTGGGTGCCGGTGTTCTCGTCCGGCCACACATCGACCTCGGCGATCGGATACGGGTTGTCGGGCAACCACTTCGACACCTTGATCCGTTCCTCGGTGCGGCAGAACAGCTCATACCGCCCCTCGCCGATCGACGCGTGCGACTCGATCCGCGCGATGGTGCCGACATCGTGGCGGATGTCGCCGCCGCCCACCTCGTTACCGCGGGCAATGAGAACGACCCCGAAGCGGGGACCGTCCGGTGAGTCCAGGCAGTCGCGAACCAGTTCCTGGTAGCGGGGTTCGAACACGTGGAGGGGGAGCTGCTGACCGGGCAGCATCGTCGAGCCCAGCGGGAACATGGGAAGCAGAGTCATCAGGGGATTCTCAATCGGGGTACGGGCGTCGCCGGCAGCGGGTCGACGCGATCGATCTCGTCCGTGAGGTGTTCCGACCACGTCAGGAGGCCGGCGATGTCGAGGCCGTGCGGCGCCTCCACCTCGTAGTGCCGGATCCGGTCGTGGCCTTGGCGCAGCAGTGACCGCGCACCGGTCTTGTTGCCCCGCATCAGGTGGGTGAGACCCACCGCGAGCTGGGCGAGCCCCTGCCACAGTTCCCTCTCGTCCTCGGGGGCGATCTTCCACGTACCCTCGAGGATCTCGTGGGCATGGAACGGCATGCCGTGGTCGAGTAGCCGCTGAGCCTCGGTGATCGCCTCGTCGGGTGGTAACCGGAGGTCGTCGGGGATACGCGGTACCCCTTCGGCGTCGTGCGGCAGGGGTCGGCCGAGCTCATCGCGGGGGCGCGCGTTGAGGGGTTTCCCCGTCCCGTCCCTGTCCCGATCGGTCATGGGACAAGGGTAACGCTCAGCCGCGGGTCGGCGAAGGGTTGGCGAGGGCCTCCGACACGCGTTTCGACAGCTCGTCGCGAACCAACCGGACTGTCGCGGACCGCAGGTGAACGCGGTCGTCCTGGTGATAGAGGTACCGGCCGTCCGCTTCGACGTCGATCCAGGTCAGTTCACCCAGAACGGGCTCGTCGAGCCCGTTGCGAGCACCCCGAATGCAGATATACCCGATTCCGGTCCGTGGCCGGCCCACGATCCTTCGCAGGAGAGTGCCGTCGGAGGCTCGGGCGTTCTGCAGGACGGAAGTACCGCTGCCTCGGTTCTCGAGGTCGTCGGGGTGCGCAGTCAGGGACGGGGTCCGTCCGGGCTCACAGTCGGGCAGGTCTTTCAGGAGTTGGGTGGTCAGCCAATCGACGCCCGCGGTGCCGGCGTGGATCCGGATGTCGCCGCGGCCCGGTGCGCCGCGCAACTGTTCGGCGACGACAGCGACCCTGTCACGGATGCTGCCCCTCCGGCGAAGCCCCGACTCGAGTTCGGGGGAGGGGGCGAGCACCGTGACGGACAAGTGCGGATCCCGGAGCGCCTGGATCGCGGCGACCAGTTTCGGTTCGTCGAGCGCGGTCCGCCACTGCTCCAACTCGCGTTGCTGGAGGGCGTACTGGTCTTCCGTCGCGGCCGCGGACCGGTATTGCAGCGGGTACGGCATCCGGTCGAGATCGGTTGCCTCCCAGAGGCACATGAACTGGGCTGACGTCAGCCGCCAGTTCATGCGCCGATCACCGGGGGTGCGACGGGGTCGAGTGTGCCGATCAGTTCGTTGCCGTTGTCGACGGTGATGAGGTAGCTCGGCGTCTGATGCTCCGTGTCGCCATCGCCGTTGCCGCCTGCTCGACCGGGTGCACCCATCATCCCGGGTGCCATACCCATTCCGGGTCGACTCATGCTCGGTTTCACCGGGGTCGCCGCCGCAGCAGCGGCAGCCGCCCCTGCGCCGGCCGCGGCGCCACCGGACGGGATCGGACCACCCGGAACCACACCGCTCGAGTTGGACTCGGACTCGCGCTTGTCATTCTTCCAGCGCGCGCTCGACGCCGAACCCCCCACGCCCGAGCCGCCGGCACCGGACCGCGAACCTCCGACGAGTCCGCCGCCATAACCCGCGGCGCCCGCGCCCGTGCCGGACTGCGAACCCGCGCCGACCGCATTCTGCGCATTCGCAGCGGCAGTCTGTGCGGCCGAGCCGGATCCAGCCCCGGCGCCCTGATTCGCAGCGGCTTCGGCATTCGCCGCCGACGTCGCCGCAGCATCCCCTGCGGAATCCCCGTCCGCTGGGGTCGCCCCGTTCGCCGACGAATCGCCCTCGCCCGACGAAGAGGAGGTATTGCTGTCGGCTGTGCCCCAGGGGTTCGAACCCTGAGGGGACGTTCCATGAGCATTCAGGACACCGTCGGAGCTGGCACCATCTCCAGAAGGGGCGTAAGGCTCCGGGAGTTGCGGAACGTTCGTGCCGACATCGCGGTAGTTCGGCACGTAGATCGCTTCCAACCTCCGAACCGCCTCGAGTCGTGCGGCTTCCCTCGAAGTCTCGGACGTTTCCGCGGCAAGCGGACTCAGCGGGAGTTGGGACAGGACACCGTCGGAACTAGCCGGCTGAGGCACAGACGCTTTCACGTCTGCAGCCGCGCTGCTCAAGATATCGAGCTTCACGGCGATTGCTGCGATACTCGATGTCAGCTGACCGCTGGTTGCAGCGAGTTTCTCGGTCGCTTGTGCCGCGGCATCCGCCGCGGCACCCTCCCAACGCTCAGAAATCGTATTGCGGAGGATCGCGAATCCGAAGGCAAGTGGGAGCGAGTTCGAGATGCTGTGGCAGGCCTGGGCAAGATCACCGATTGCATCGGGGACCATAGCTTGGGTTTTGTTGTACATCTCCTCGTGGCTCATGCCATGGAAGCTCTCCATTGTGTTGATGTACGGATCGTCGGGTAGAGAATCATGCGAGAGTTTACCGGCCGAGTCCTGCAAAATTGCGCGTCGTTGTTGGTCTGCGCCGTGAGGACTCAGCGAGTCAAGGATCACGGATAGCGGGTCCTTCGGTGCCATCGCTCAGCCCTCCTTTGGGATGTACCGTTCGAAGATGCGAGCCGTGTCCTCCAAGCCAGCACACCATTCGGCTTCCGGTGCAGGGCCCGGGTAATTGGGAAAGATGCTGCGCGTGAGACCGAAGATTCCAAATGAAGTTTCCATGCTTAGGTCGCATGAATTTGTCACACCGGTGTCGAACTTCAGGAGTCCTCGCCGTCCGTTGATATCGGTCGGGGTGGCGTGTTCTTTCGACTTCTCTACTTCCTCGGCGAACGTGATGTTTCCGGAGAGCACGTTCATCCCGTAAAGCCGCTCAGGCGTCTTATAGCTGCATCCGAGGAAGGTGTACTCGTCTGGAGTGAAGTCTGCGTTCTTCTCAGTCGCAGGGTTATAGCCAGCCTCTATCAATGCCGAGTCGGGGATGTCCAAGCACGGATCAAAGGTGACGTGCGCACGATCAGATTTGTCGACATGGCGAGGTGCTCGAGCTGTGGGTTGTACCGCAGAGTTGTCCGAACCGACTTGCCCCGTGGTTGCCTGGGTGCTGCAGCCAGCAAGGATCAAGATGATCGATGCAACGCCGATGACTTCTCTTGTTCGATTCATTTGTCCAACTGCTCCCGGATCGCAGCAATGGCATTGCCAATTGCGCTGTCAACGTCGGCGAATGCGTCCCCTCCAGCCAGGAAGGTGTCTCGCATCAAAGTGATTGCATCGCGAAATTGGTTCAACCGCTCATGAACTGAACCGCTATCGCCTGTGAACTTTCGCGTGTATCCAGCTTGGAGTTCCTGCGCAGAGTCGAATCCACCAAAGCCACTAACGAACCGCAGCCGATCGGCCAACATCACCGCGTCGTCTAGCTGCTCCAGCATCGTGTTGCACACGCCGACGCATTTCTCGATTGCGTCATCTTCCAGACGCAGTGTTTTGCTCATCCCCATCCCCCCAGTACTCGACAGGACCCCCACGGCCGCGTGCGGAGATGCTACCGCACGGGTGTGTCACTCGGTCTAGTGTGCAGCGACCCGATGTTCAGGCCGCGTGGAGGTATTCGATCAGGATGCGTTCCACTGGTGAGCTGATCTGAACCTCACGGAACGGCAACGGTTTCGGTAGTGGTGGTGCGGTTGATCGGTACCGGTGTCCGGTGGGGGTGTGGATCTCGATCTTGTGCAGTCCGCCGGGCAGTTGGTGGGGCTTGGCGTTCCACCCTGCGCCTTGTTTGGCGTAGTTGCAGGCCGCGCACAGGCCAGCGCCGTTGTGTGCGGTGGTGGGGCCCTCGTATTCGCGGGGTTGGATGTGGTCGTGATGCCGGATCGGCGCATCGCACCACGGTGTCCGGCACGTTCGATCGCGCAGATCGATCATCCTCGCCAACCCGGCGGGGAAGCAGCGGGCCTGGGACTCGGTTGCTGTCAGGGCTCCGGAGTGCGGGTTCGCGTACAGGCGGCGCAGGGCCACCCGCGCCTCGTCCCCGGTTTCCGGATCGATCGTGGCCTGGACCGCCTCATGTATCCAGTGCCCCGCGAGTGCGGCGGGGACGGGACCGTACCCCTGCACGTAGGCGGGCTCGGACCCTCGGTCGAGGAGCGCGCGGTCGGATATCACGAGGTTGACGGTGATCGGAGGTGTCGTCGCGGTGTGGGGCGTGCCGGTCACTCGGGAGACGAGGAGGTCGGCCATGATCTGCGACCGCGTTCGCTCGTCACCGGCGGCGAGGATGGAATCGGCGTCACGGGCGAGAGTCGCGTGCACCGCGACCCCCTGTGCCACCGGCAGCAGAGCGCTGACGTACGCCATGGTGTCCGGTGCGGGCCGGGAGGTGACCCGCCTGTCCGATACCGCCTTGCGGGCCCGTCGCACCATGGCCTCGGCGTCGACTTCTGCAGCGGCCGCGCGAACTTTCGCGCACACCGCCTGGTCGCCGAGCCCGTCCAATGTTGCCGGGTCGGCGCACAGCAGGTAATCGAGTGCGGTGCGGTCTTCTCGGGTGAGGCACGCGGTTTCGCGGACGAGGATCGTTGCCCCCCACTCGCTGATGACCCCTCGTTCGAGCAGCGCCAAGGTGCGGGGCATCTCGTGGACAAGAGCGGTGGCCATGCCGAGATGACGGCCACCTCGAAACGGTGAGTCCCGTCGTGCCAACGCCACCTGGTTGGCGATACCGCGCCCTCGATGTGCGACCGGCACTTGGCGGTCTGCTCGTGCGGTGCGGATGGAGGCGTCGAGGTCTGCGGTCACCCGGGCTTGCACGCCCGCACAGGCGGCTTTCACCTCTTCGAGTGTGCGAAGTACGTCGATGCGCGTCGCATCGTCGATATCCCGGTCGAGTTTCGGTAACTCGGCCAGAAATGCGGTTACCGCTGCTGCATCCACCCCGACCCCCCGGCTGCCGTCGATTCCCCCGAATCGAACGTATGTTCTAGTTTAGCCGACCCCGCGGGACCTTGGCAATACCGAGCCGGCACCCACCATGCGCATGGCGAGGTCGGCGTAGAGGTCCGCGACGGCCTCGGGCTCGGTGTAGGCGCCGGCCGGGAACCAGCGGCAGATGTCGACGCACAGAGACATGAGGGCGAGGGTGACGCCTTCGCCGTCGGGGACCGTGAATTCGCCGGATGCTGCCCCGGCGTCGACGACGGCGCGGACGATGTGGGTGATGTCACGGCGCAGTTTGACCACGTCGCGATAGTGCTCGGGCGTGAGGGCGTTGAGCTCGTACTGCACGACACGAGCCTGTGCGTGGTGCGTGGCCTGCCAGCTCGCGAAGGCGCCGATCAGCGCCTGCAGCCTCGTCGAGGGTGCCTCGTCGGGGAGGTCTGCGCTCACGACAACGTCGAGTGCCGCGGTGTGGCCTTCGTAACTGATCGCGAAGAGCAGCTCTTCCTTGGATCGGTAGTGCGGGTACATCGCGGCGGGGCTCATGTCGAGGCGGGCGGCGATCTCGCGGGTAGTGGTGCCCCCGTAACCGCTGGTCGCGAATGCGTCGACGGCTGCGGCTCGGATGCGGGCGGCAGCCTTGGAAGGGCTGATCACCTGGTTCGGTGATTCGCTCATGTCTTTCTCCATCCTCGGCTGCGCGGCTGTTGACAATACCGCGCCACGCCATCAGTATAAGCAAGCGCTTAGAAAATAAGCACACGCTTACATGCTGGAAAGCGTGGACACAGTCAGCTGGATTTCGACAAAGGAGCGGTCATGCGACGCACCCTGTACGGCCCCGATCACGAGGCATTCCGCGAATCGGCCCGGGAGTTCGTGAACCGCAACCTCCTGCCGGTGGCCGACAAGCTCATCGAGCAGCGCTTCATCGACCGCGAGATCTGGCTCGAGGCGGGCCGCAACGGATTCCTCGGCCTCGAGGTCCCCGAGGCATACGGCGGAAGCGAGGCCGGCGACTACCGGTTCAACGCGGTTCTCGCCGAGGAGCTTTCGCGGGCGAGTGCCGCCGTGTCGTCGAGCTTCGGCATTCACGCCGACGTCGTCGCGCCGTACCTCGTGCAGCTCACGACCGAGGAGCAGAAGCAGCGCTGGCTGCCCAAGTTCTGCACCGGTGAACTGCTCACCGCGATCGGCATGACCGAGCCTTCCGGTGGTTCCGACCTCGCCTCGCTCAAGACCACCGCGGTCAAGGACGGTGACGACTGGATCATCAACGGTTCCAAGACGTTCATCACGAACGGCTACAACGCCGACCTGGTGATCGTCGCGGCGCGTACCAGTCCCGAGAAGAAGTCCAAGGGCATCACCCTGTTCGCCGTCGAGACGGGCATGGAGGGCTTCGAGCGCGGCCGCAAGCTCGACAAGGTCGGCCAGCACGAGTCGGACACCGCCGAGCTGTTCTTCGAGAACGTGCGTGTGCCGTCGACGAACATCATCGGTGAGATCGACCGCGGATTCATCCACATGATGGAGATGCTGCCGCAGGAGCGTGTCGGCGCCGCCGTCTCGAACATCGCGCACGCCGCGCCGATCCTCGAGGAGACGATCCAGTACGCCAAGGACCGCAAGGCATTCGGCCAGTCCATCGGCTCGCTGCAGTGGAACAAGTTCCTCCTCGCGGACCTCGTCACCCGTGTCGAGGTCACCCAGGCCTACGTCGACAACTGCGTCGCCGCACACGCCGACGGTGAGCTCACCGCAGTGGACGCAGCGAAGGCCAAGTGGTGGACTGCTCAGGTGCAGAACGAGGTCCTCGACCACTGCGTGCAGCTGCACGGTGGCTACGGATTCATGACCGAGTACCGTGCCGCCCGTGCATGGATGGATGCCCGTGTCACCAAGATCTGGGCCGGTTCCAACGAGATCATGAAGGAACTGATCGGACGCGACCTCGGCCTCTGAACCCGTACCCCGTAGCCCGACGACAAAGGAGTCGCTTCGTATGTCCGTTCTCGACAAGTTCAGCTTGACCGATCGGGTGGTCGTCGTGACCGGTGCGTCGTCGGGCCTCGGGGTGGCGTTCGCGCAGGCCGCGGCGGAGGCCGGCGCCGACGTGGTGCTGGCAGCGCGCCGCACCGACCGTCTCGAGAAGACCGCCGAACTGGTGCGGGCCGCCGGACGTCAGGCGCTGTGCGTTGCGACGGATATCGCCGACCCGGCTCAGGCGCAGAACATGATCGACGCGGCCATGGAGAAGTTCGGCCGCGTGGACGTGCTCGTCAACAACGCCGGCGTCGGTACGGCAGTCCCCGCGACGCGGGAGACGCCGGAGCAGTTCCGGCAGGTCGTCGACATCAACCTGAACGGTTCCTACTGGGCGGCGCAGGCGGCGGGCAAGGTCATGAAGCCGGGCAGTGCGATCGTGAACATCGCGAGCGTGCTCGGTCTCACCACCGCGGGACTTCCGCAGGCCGCGTACGCCGCGAGCAAGGCCGGGGTCATCGGTCTAACCCGCGACCTGGCGCAGCAGTGGGGTGCCCGCAAGGGCATCCGGGTGAATGCGATCGCTCCCGGATTCTTCGAGACGGAGATGACGGACCAGTACCAGGACGGGTACCTCGAATCGATGAAATCGCGGCTCGTTCTCGGTCGCCTCGGTAACCCGGAGGAGCTGGCCGCGACCGTCGTCTGGCTCGCTTCGGACGCTGCCGCGTACGTCACCGGTCAGACGATCGCGGTGGACGGCGGCATCACCATCACCTGAGCGTCGGGTTGGGCGGGGCTGCCGTGCTGGCGTATAAGTAGGAAATGACCACGCGCACCGTCCATGAAGAGTGGGACGACCAGCCCGCCCCGTCGATGGCGGCCACCGATCTGTTGCGGGAGCCTCCGGCGACCCCGCGCGGTGCACGCACGCGCGCGGCGTTGGTGGCGGCCGCGCGGACGGTGTTCGAGCGGTCCGGGTACCTCGATGCCAGGCTCACCGACATCACGAAGGAAGCCAACTGCTCGACGGGGTCGTTCTACACATACTTCGACAACAAGGAACAGGTGTTCGCCGCCGTACTGGAGGTGGCGCAGGAAGACATGATGCACCCGGGCATGAAACGGGTGCAGGACACCGACGACCCGTACGCCGTCCTGGAGGCGAGTAACCGCGCCTACCTGGAGGCCTACCGGCGTAACGCCAAGTTGATGGGGCTGCTGGAGCAGGTCGCGCACATCGACCCAGCGTTCGCGGACCTGCGGCGCCAGCGGGCCGACGCGTTCATCGCGCGCAACGCGCGGGGCATCGCGGAACTGCAGGCGCGGGGCATCGCAGATAAGGAACTCGACCCGATGCTTGCCTCACGGGCGTTGTCGGGGATGGTCAGCCGGCTGGCGTACAACGTGTTCGTGGCCAGCGTGAACGGGACCGACGGCACTCCCGTCGACTTCGACGACGTCGTGTTCACCACGACGCGCATCTGGGCAAACGGGCTGAGGTTCCCCGAGCGGAGCTGAGCTCTCTCCGACGGCGTGCGCGCGTGGGGTACCCAGGTCGACGAAACTGAATCCGACACCGGGTTCAGGTGTTTTCTGTGGAAGACTGGGGCCACGTCCGTGTCCCCTCGAGGGAGGAATCTCGTGCAGGTTGCGCAGAAGGTCGCCATCGTCACCGGTGGCGGAGGTGGAATCGGCGGTGCGCTCGCGGAGCGGCTTGCCGCCGAGCGGGCCCGGGTAGTCGTCACCGATCTCGATGCCGCATCGGCCCAGGCGGTGTCGGACCGGATCAACGCGACGCGTCCGGGGGCCTCGATCGCCCGCGGTGCCGATGCGTCCGAGGACGCGCAGATCGGCTCGGTCATCGACGCCGCGGAGGAGGCGTTCGGCCCCGTCGACCTCTACTTCGCCAACGCGGGTGTCGCGGCCGGGGAGGGCCTCGAACCCGACGATGCGGTGTGGGACCTTGCCCTCGACGTGAACGTCCGAGCGCACATCCGGGCCGCACGCCGCCTGGTCCCCGGCTGGATCGAGCGCGGTGAGGGGTACTTCGTCAGCACGGCCTCGGCCGCCGGGCTGCTTACCCAGATCGGTTCCGCCCCCTACTCGGTGACCAAACATGCCGCCGTCGGATTCGCTGAATGGCTGTCCGTCACGTACGGCGACAAGGGCGTCCGCGTCAGTTGCCTGTGCCCGATGGGCGTCAACACCAAGCTGCTCACCGACGACGCCGCCCTGTCGGCCACCGCCGCACGCGCCGTCATCACCGCGGGTTCGGTGCTCGAACCGTCCGAGGTGGCCGAATGCGTGCTCGCCGCAATGGAAGCCGAACAGTTCCTGATCCTTCCGCACCCCGAAGTGCTGGAGATGTATCGGCACAAGGGCACCGACTACGACCGATGGATCCGGGGAATGCGCCGCTACCAGGCCTCGCTCCTCGCCCAGCCGTCCTGACCCGACCGCACGAGGAGTCCGCATGTCGCTGTTCGACTTATCCGATCGCGCCCGGCAATACCAGACCGATCTGCTGGAGTTCATGGATTCGCATGTGTATCCGGCGGAGGCGGTGTACGAGGAGCAGATGCGGGAGTCGGGGGATCCGCATTTCCAGCCGCCGGTGTTGGAGGAGTTGAAGGCGGAGGCGCGGCGTCGGGGGTTGTGGAATCTGTTTCATCCGCATCCGCATCCGGGGACGGGTGCGGGGTTGACGAATCTCGAGTATGCGCCGTTGGCGGAGATCATGGGGCGCAGTCATATTGCGTCGGAGGCGTGCAATTGCAATGCGCCGGATACGGGCAACATGGAGGTGCTCGAGTTGTTCGGTACGGCGGAGCACAAGGAGAAGTATCTGACGCCGTTGCTGGAGGGGACGATGGCGTCGGCGTTCGCGATGACGGAGCCGGCGGTGGCGAGTTCGGATGCGACGAATGTGCAGTTGTCGATGGTCCGGGACGGTGACGAGTATGTGCTGAACGGGCGGAAGTGGTTCGCGTCGAATGCGTTGCACCGGAATTGCCGGGTGTTGATCGTGATGGGGAAGACGGATCCGTCGGCGGCGCCGCATCGGCAGCAGTCGATGATGGTGGTGCCGATCGATGCGCCGGGGGTGACGGTGATGCGGGGGTTGCCGGTGTTCGGGTATCAGGATCGGGAGGGGCATGCGGAGATCGATTTCGCCGATGTTCGGGTGCCGGCCAAGGATGTGCTGAAGGGCGAGGGGGAGGGTTTCGCGATTTCGCAGGCGCGGTTGGGTCCGGGTCGGATTCACCATTGCATGCGGGCGATCGGGATGGCGGAGCGGGCGTTGGAGTTGATGTGTCGTCGGGCGTCGTCGCGGGTGACGTTCGGTAAGCCGGTCAGTGAGAATGCGAATGTTCAGGATTGGATTGCGGAGGCGCGGATCGAGATCGAGATGATTCGGTTGTTGACGCTGAAGGCGGCGTATCTGATGGATACGGTGGGGAACAAGGAGGCGCGGACGGAGATCGCGGCGATCAAGGTGGCGGCTCCGAATATTGCGTTGAAGATTGTGGATCGGGCGATTCAGGTGCACGGTGGGGCCGGTGTGACCGACGACTTCCCCCTCGCCATGATGTACGCCCATCTGAGGGCATTGCGTCTCGCGGACGGACCAGACGAGGTCCACAAGATGTCCATCGCGAGAAGAGAACTGCGCAAATACCGTACGAATACCGAGAACAACCAGCATGGAGGAAACAAGTGAGCCAGGAACGTAGAACCGCCATCGTCACCGGATCGGCCCGTGGAATCGGCGCCGCCGTCGCGAAGCGGCTGGCAGACGACGGCTACGCGGTCGCCGTGCTCGACCTCGACGAGTCCGCCTGCGCGGCAACCGTCGACGCGATCACGTCCGCCGGCGGCGAAGCGCTGGCCGTGGGCGCGAACGTCGCCGACGAGGCGTCGGTCGCCGCGGCGGTCGAGCGGGTGGCGACCGAACTGGGCGCCCCGACGATCCTGATCAACAACGCCGGAATCACCCGCGACAACCTGCTGTTCAAGATGACCGTCGACGACTGGGACGCGGTGATGAACGTGCACCTGCGCGGTGCGTTCCTGATGTCGCGGGCCGTGCAGAAGTACATGGTGGACGCCAAGTTCGGGCGCATCGTGAACCTCTCGAGCACCTCGGCGCTCGGTAACCGCGGGCAGGTCAACTACTCCGCCGCCAAGGCCGGTATGCAGGGCTTCACCAAGACACTGGCGTTCGAGCTGGGCAAGTTCGGGGTCACCGCCAACGCGATCGCGCCCGGCTTCATCGAGACCGAGATGACCGCCGCCACCGCCGAGCGGGTGGGTGTCGGCTTCGAGGACTTCAAGAAGGCGGCGGCGTCGCAGATCCCGGTGAACCGCGTCGGGCAGCCCGAGGACATCGCGCACACCGCATCGTTCTTCGTGAGCGAGGGCGCCGGATTCGTGTCGGGTCAGGTCGTCTACGTCGCCGGTGGACCGAAGGACTGATCGATGAAGGCGTGGCGTGTACACGAATTGGGGCAGCCGAGGGACGTTCTGACGTTCGAGGACGTCCCCGACCTCGAACCGAAGCCCGGCGAGTTGCTGGTCAAGGTGCTCTCGGCGGCCGCGAACTTCCCGGATGTGCTGTTGTGCCGCGGCGAGTACCAGATCAAGCCGCCGCTTCCGTTCACTCCCGGTGTGGAGCTGTGCGGCGAGGTGGTGGGCCTGGGGGAGGGTGTCACCGAGTTCGCCGTCGGCGACCGGGTGATCGGCATGCCGAGCCTGCCGAACGGCGGGTTCGCCGAGCTGGCCGTCATGTCCTCGGCCACCGCGTTCCCCGCTCCGGAGGCCCTCGACGACGCCGAGGCGTCGGCGCTGTCGATCGGGTACCAGACGGGATGGTTTGCGCTGCACCGCAGGACGCAGATCCAGCCCGGCGAAACGCTGCTCGTGCAGGCTGCGGCAGGCGGAGTGGGCAGCGCGGCCGTGCAGCTGGGTAAGGCGGCAGGCGCCAAGGTGATCGGCGTCGTCGGCGGGCCCGAGAAGGCGGCATATACGCGGGAACTCGGTGCCGACCTCGTGATCGATCGGCACAGCGAGGACTTCGTCCAGGCCGTGAAGGACTTCACGGACGGCCGCGGTGCCGACGTCGTGTTCGATCCGGTGGGCGGCGACTCCTACACGAAGTCGACCAAGTGCATCGCGTTCGAGGGTCGCATCATCGTGATCGGATTCGCGAGTGGCACCATCCCGTCGCCCGGGCTGAACCATGCGCTGATCAAGAACTACTCGATCATCGGGCTGCACTGGGGGCTGTACAACGCCTACAACCCCGCTGCGATCCGGGAGTGCCACAACGAGCTGACGAGGATGGCCACGGCAGGTGAGATCAAGCCGATGATCAGCGAGCGGCTCGGACTCACCGACGTCGCGGACGGCATCGCGAGACTCGGCGAGGGGACAACGGTCGGACGGCTGGCTTTCCTGCCCGGACGCTAGCGGTTGCGCTTCGCGTACAGCTCCTCGAGGTTGTGCCGCAAGGTCACCTCGGTGTTCTTCACGGCCGTTTCGACGAACGGTTCGACGATGAGACCGAGGGCCTTGCCGGCGAGACCGCCGGGGAGTTTGTACGCGAAGTCCACGCTGATCTCGGTCTTGTCCTCACCGTTTGCGGTGAACTCCCAGGTCGAGGAGTTGGCGGCGCCGTCGAGCGACGCCAGGGTGATGACCCGGTCCTGCTCCCACTCGGTGACCTCGAGCCGCGACCGCAGGGTGCTGGGGCCGATGTGGATCGCGGCGTCGAAGGTCGACTCCATCCCCTGGTCGAATTCCCCGATCGGACGGAACTCCGAGACTCCGAACATCCAGTCGGGGACCGTCCGGTAATCGTCGATGTACGCGAACGCCACGTGGATGGGGACGGCTGCGATCGCGGAGTGACGGACGTGGATCATCAGGTGGTCCCTGGCTCTCTGTCGGAGAAGGCTGTCGATCTGGGCGACCTCGTTCGACTCTAGTCAACTCCCGCGACCGCAGCAGGGGAGCGGCGGGTGCCTGTTCTACCGTAGGACCCATGACGGTAGAGGGCACCCAGCGCGGCAGTTCCTGGCGTGAGTACACCGACCAAGGCTTGTCCAAGGTTCTGGCCGCGGCGCTGGCGGCGTTTGTCGAGAAGGGGTACGACGGCGCGTCGATCCGTGAGATCGCGTCCCGCGCCGGTCTGTCGGTCCCCGGTCTCTATCACCACTACCCCTCCAAGCAGGCGCTGCTGGTGGGGTTGACGAACGCGGTGATGCGCGAACTCCTCGATCGCAGCCACGCGGCGGTGGCCGAGGCGGGTCCGACACCGGGCGAGCGGTTCGACGCGGTCATCGAGTCGTTGCTGCGGTTCCACATGTACCGGCGTGAACAGGCGTTCGTCGCGTCCCGGGAGACGCGGAGCATGGAACCGGAGAGCCGGAAGGCGTACATCGCGCTGCGCGACGAGCAGCAGGAGATGCTGGACGACATCGTCCGCGAGGGGGTGGCGGCCGGGCTGTTTCGGACACCGTTCCCGGAGGACGCGAGCCGTGCCGTCGTCACGATGTGCGTCGCGGTGTCCACCTGGTACCGGGAGGACGGGCCGCTGTCGCCCGACGAACTGGTCGAGCGGTACCTGGCGATCGCGAGGAGCACGGTCGGCGCGTCCGACTGAGTCTTGACCGGCCTTCGAAGGTGTGGAATTGTCGGGGACGACTCCGACCGAGCGAGTGATCGGTCGGTACTGGAGTCGTCGTACTGACTGGAGGTAGTTGTGGCGATCGATCTGTCCTACGCACCCGGGGTGACCGCGCTCGTCGAGAAGACCGAGGCGTTCATCCGCGAAGTCGTGCTGCCCATCGAGGACGAGCACGGCGGCGACATCACCGCTGCTGGTGGCGACACCCTGCGCGTGGAGCTGCAGAAGGCAGCCAAGGACGCCGGAGTCTTCGCCCCGCACGCACCTGTCGAGTACGGCGGGCACGGCCTGAACATGACCGATCGCGCGCCCGTCTTCGAGGCTGCGGGCTATTCGCTGTTCGGTCCGACGGCCCTGAACATCGGGGCACCCGACGAAGGCAACGTCCACATGCTCGCGCACATCGCCAGCCCCGAGCAGAAGGAGCGGTTCCTCGCCCCGCTGGCGCACGGCGACATGCGGTCGGCGTTCGCCATGACCGAGCCGTCACCCGGAGCCGGCTCGGACCCCTCGGCGCTGACCACGCGCGCCGAAAAGGTGCCGGGCGGGTGGAAGATCAACGGCCACAAGTACTTCATCACCGGCGCCGACGGCGCGGGATTCTTCATCATCTTCGCCCGCACGTCCGGCGTGCCCGGCGACCGCGGCGGCGCCACGATGTTCCTCACACCGGCCGACGCCGACGGGCTGAGGGTGGGCCGCCACATCGACACCCTCGACCGGGCGATGATCGGTGGGCACTGCGAGGTGTTCTTCGACGACCTGTTCGTCCCCGACAGCGGGGTTCTCGGCGAGGTGGACCAGGGATTCGCCTACGCCCAGGTCCGGCTCGGGCCCGCCCGGATGACACACGTCATGCGCTGGCTCGGTGCGGCGCGCCGCGGCCACGACGTCGCCGTGGCGCACGTCGCGCAGCGTGAGGGTTTCGGAGGCAAGCTGGGCGATCTGGGCATGGTCCAGAAGATGGTCGCGGACAACGAGATCGACATCGCCGCCAGCCGGGCACTGTTGACGCGGGCGTGCTGGGAACTCGATCAGGGCGGCCACGCGAGCAACTCCACGTCCATCGCCAAGACCTACGCGTCCGAGGCCATCTTCCGGATCGTCGACCGCTCCATCCAGATGTGCGGCGGTCTCGGCGTGTCCGGCGACCTACCCCTCGCCCGGCTGTCCCGCGAGGTGCGACCGTTCCGCGTCTACGACGGACCGTCCGAGGTGCACCGCTGGGCCATCGCCAAGCGTGTCGTGGGTGCCGCGAAGAAGGCCGCGCGGGAGGCGGGCGCATGAGCGAACATCGGGGGCTCGATCTCGTTGCGCTGCAAAAGTTCCTGACCGCGTCGGACGTTCCTCTCGACGGCGAGTTGCGGGCCGACCTGATCGCCGGCGGCAAGTCCAACCTCACCTACGCCATCTTCGACGACTCCTCGCGGTGGGTGCTGCGAAGGCCGCCCACCGCGGGGCTCACACCCTCGGCGCACGACGTGGCCCGCGAGTTCCGCATCACCTCGGCCCTGCAGGGCACCGACGTCCCGGTGGCCGCCACCGTCGCACTGTGCGAGGACGACAGTGTGATGGGCGCGCCGTTCACCGTGGTCGAACACGTGACGGGTCAGGTGATCCGGACCAAGTCGGATCTCGAGGCGCTGTCCGGCGACGACATCGACTCGTGCACCGACGAACTGGTCCGTGTGCTCGGCGCGTTGCACAACGTCGACTACGACGCCGTCGGCCTGGGCGAGCTCGGCCGCCCGGACGGGTACGTGGCCCGGCAGGTCACATTGTGGGCGAGCCAGTGGGGGCGGGTGAAGACGACGGACTCCGCGGACGTCGACCGCCTGCATGCCGCGCTCGTCGAATCGATTCCGCAGCAGTCGGAGTCGTCGATCGTGCACGGCGACTACCGCATCGACAACACCATCCTCGCGTCCGGCGACGTGAGCACCGTCGCGGCGGTCGTCGACTGGGAACTGTCGACCCTCGGCGACCCGCTCACCGACGTCGCCCTGATGTGCGTCTACCGGCATCCGGCTCTCGACCTGGTGCTCGGCGAACCGGCGGCCTGGACGAGCCCGCGACTGCCGTCGGCCGACGACCTCGCGCAGCGCTACACCGTGGCCTCGGGGCGCGAACTGGTCCACTGGAACTTCTACCTGGCGCTCGCGAACTTCAAACTCGCCGTCATCGCCGAGGGCATCAACCACCGCTACCGGGTCGGTGCCACCGTCGGTGAGGGTTTCGACAAGGCGGGCGACGCGGTGCCCGAATTCGTCGCGGCCGGCCTGCGCGCCCTGAAAGGACAGACCGTATGAGTCGCACCGCACTGATCACCGGCGCCTCACGTGGCATCGGACTCGGCATCGCCACCCGTCTCGCCGAACAGGGGTACGGGCTGACGATTACCGCCCGCGATCGCGATCGGCTCGAGTCCGTGGCCGCCGACCTGCGGACCGCGGGCGCGAAGGAGGTCGTCGCGGTCGCGGGTGACCTCGCCGACGAGGAATCCGCGGGACGCGTCGTCGAGGCGCACGCCGACGCGTTCGGGTCGCTCAACGCGCTGGTACTCAATGCCGGGGTCGGAACCGCAGGCCCCATCGGCGAGTTCCCCATGCGCCGATTCGACAAGAGCCTCGGAGTCAACCTGCGGGCGCCGTTCAGCCTGCTGCAGCAGTCGCTGCCGCTGCTCCGGACCGGTGCGGCGGAGAACCCGGGACGCGGGTCCAAGGTCGTGGCCCTGGCATCGATCACCGGCGTGTACGCCGAGGCGGGGCTCGCCGTCTACGGCGCGACCAAGGCCGCGCTGATCTCCCTGACCGAGACGCTGAACGTCGAGGAGTCGGGCAACGGCGTCTCCGCGACCGCGCTCGCCCCCGCGTACGTCGACACCGACATGTCCGCGTGGATCCACGACACGATCCCGCCCGAAGCGATGATCGAGGTCAACGACATCGTCGAACTCGTCGACGCCCTGCTGCGGCTGTCGTCGCGTGCGGTGGTCCCGAAGATCGTCGTGGGACGCGCCGGAACGGACGGCTACCGCGCGTAGTCCTCGTCCTCCTGGGCCTCGCCGCGCTTGCGGAAGAACTTGAACCCGGGGACGCCCTGGATCGCCTGGCGCACGCCCTGGACCTCCTCGAGGAGTTGGTGGATCTCCGGCGACACGGTGTCCAGGGTCGCCAGGATCGGCATCAGCCCCTCCATGCGCAGGGTCAGTTCGGGCAGGTGGTCCACCAACCCGATCGCGGCGTGAATCTCCTCCTCGGTGAGGTCGTCGACGAACCGCTGCGCCAGTGGGGCGGCCTTCGTCGCGAGCGGCTCGTACAGACTGATCAGCGTCTGTGCCGACGCGGATGTGTGCCCTGCCGTGGCGACGACGGTTGCCGCCGATTCCGCAACCGCGTTCGCCCTTGCCACCGCGATCTCGGCGCCGTCGCTGATTGCCTCGATGCGGGAAATCAGCACCTCGACCTGGTCCAGGAGGGTGCCGATCCGGCCGGGAAGGGAGACGACGAGTTCAGCGGTATCCGCCGACCACCGGGCGATCCCGGTGACGGTACGCACGAGGTCGCGGGTTCCGAGTTGTACGAGAGCCATCGGCCCATCCTGCCTGATGCATTCCGGACCTCACGTTTCGGTCGTGGCAGACGTCTACCTTTCAGAGGCCCGTACACCTGGAAGGATTGGCACCGTGAATGCCGACCGAGCAGCACACACAGTCATCGATTCACCGATCGGCCCCCTGACGCTGGTGAGCGTCGACGGGGTGCTGAGCGGCATCTACATGGTCGAACACCGACACCAGCCCGATCCCGCGACGTTCGGGGAACGCGACACCGCAGATTTCGACGAGGCCATCACCCAGCTCACCGAATACTTCGACGGCAGGCGCACCGAGTTCACCGTCCCGCTCGCCGCGCGAGGCACCCCGTTCCAGCAACGCGTGTGGGACGCCCTGCGCACCATCCCGTACGGCGAGACGTGGACGTACGGTCAGCTGGCCGACTCCCTCGGCACCCCGACCGCGATTCGCGCGGTGGCGGCGGCGAACGGCAGAAATCCGATCAGCATCATCGTTCCGTGCCACCGCGTCATCGGGAGCAACGGCAGCTTGACGGGGTACGCGGGCGGGCTCGACCGCAAACGGTTCCTGCTCGAACGCGAAGCGGAACGGGCGGGACTCCGGCTGAGCCGATGACCCTGAAACCGTTCGAAGACGTCGTGGCCGAGCACGGCCCGACGGTGCTGCGGGTCTGCAGGGCCGTGGTCGGCCCGGTGGACGCCGAGGACGCCTGGTCGGAGACCTTTATCGCCGCGATGCGGGCGTATCCCGACCTGCGTCCCGGGAGCAACGTCGAGGCGTGGCTGGTGACGATCGCGCACCGGAAAGCGCTCGACCACATTCGTGCGCGCGACCGGCGGCCCGTCCCCACCGACGAGCTTCCCGAGCAGACCACCGACCGCGGACTTCCCGGCGGTCACGACCCCGAGTTGTGGAACGCGGTCGGCGCCCTGCCGATGAAGCAACGGGCTGCGGTGGCGTATCACTACCTGGCCGGGCTGCCGTACACCGAGATCGCGGTGATCCTGGGCAACTCCCCGGACGCGTCGCGACGGGCCGCCGCCGACGGGATTGCGGCGCTACGCAAGACCCTCTCGATCTCTGTGAGTGGAGACATCACATGAACATCCCCGACATCGTCTATGCCCTGTCCACGTCGGACTCCGCGGTCGAGCAGAAACTGCGTGAGCGGCTCGCCGCCCTCGCCGCCGAAGCAGGTCTCCTCGACGTCGCGTACCGGACCCTCGACACCCCCGTCGGTTCGCTTCTGCTCGCCGCCACCGATCGCGGGCTGGTGCGGGTCGCCTTCCCCAACCAGGATCACGACGCCGTACTGCAGACCCTCGCCGAGCAGATCAGTCCCCGGATCCTGCGCGCACCCGCCCGGCTCGACCGGGTGGCCCACGAGATCGACGAATACTTTCTCGGTGAGCGCACGAGCTTCGACATCCCGCTGGATTTCAGGCTGTCCAAGGGATTTCGGCTCGAGGTTCTCCATCATCTTCCCGAGATCGACTACGGGCACACCGCGAGTTACGCCGCGGTCGCGGCGTCCGCGGGCAGTCCGAAGGCAGTGCGCGCGGTCGGAACCGCCTGCGCCCTCAACCCGCTCCCGGTCGTGGTTCCCTGCCACCGGGTGGTCCGCAGCGACGGCAGCATGGGGCAGTACGCGGGTGGGCCGGAGGCCAAGTCGATCCTGCTGACTTTGGAGGCAGCGGCATGACTACCTTGACGCAACGCGTCAACGATCTGGATTGGCACGGTCTCCACGCCGAGACCGATGCCGCCGGATGCGCGCAATCGGAGCAGATCCTGACTGCCGAGGAGTGCGCGCAGATCGCGGACATGTACGGGGAGGTCGAGCGTTTCCGGTCCACCGTCGACATGGCCCGGTACCGCTTCGGCTCGGGACAGTACCGGTACTTCGACTACCCGCTACCGGAGGTCGTGGCCGAACTCCGTGCGGCCTTCTACCCGAAACTGCTTCCCGTGGCACGGGACTGGGCGGTCAAGCTGAGGAATCCCTCGCCGTGGCCGGACACCCTCGACGAATGGCTGGACATGTGCCACGACGCCGGCCAGAAACGGGCGACACCCATCTTGCTCAGCTATCGCGCGAACGACTGGAACGCCCTGCACCGTGACCTCTACGGTGACCTCGTGTTCCCGTTGCAGGTGGTGATCGGCCTCGACCGTCCGGGAGTGGACCACGAGGGCGGGGAGTTCATGCTCGTCGAGCAGCGGCCCCGCGCCCAGTCCCGGGGCACAGTGACGACGCTGCAGCAGGGGCACGCGCTGATCTTCACCACCAGGGACAGACCCGTTCGCTCGACCCGCGGTTGGTCGACCGGACCGGTACGACACGGTGTCAGCACCGTTCGGCGCGGCACCCGCCGGACCCTCGGCCTGGTCCTCCACGACGCCGAGTGACCGTGATGTCCGCCTTGATACCCCGCCCCCGAACCGAGGTGGCGCCCGGCGCCGTCCACGTCCCCGATTGGCTCACGCCGGCCGAGCAACGCCACCTGGTGGCCGAATGCCGGCGCTGGGCCACCGGACCGGTCCCGATGCGGGCCGCGCAACTGCCGACGGGGCACCGCATGTCGGTGCAGACGGTGTGCCTCGGCTGGCACTGGAAGCCGTATTCCTACTCGCGCACAGCCGAGGACGCGGGCGGTGGCCGCGTGGCGCCGGTGCCCGAGTGGCTGGTCGCTCTCGGCCGGCGGGCGGTGAGTGAGGCCTACGGGCAGCCCGCCGACGGGTACACACCCGATGCGGCGCTGATCAACTTCTACGACGACACCGCGAAGATGGGCATGCACCAGGACAAGGAGGAGCGGTCCGATGCGGCCGTCGTGTCGTTGAGCATCGGCGACACGTGCACATTCCGCTTCGGCAACACCACCACCCGCACCAAGCCGTACACCGATGTCGAGTTGCTGTCGGGCGACCTCTTCGTCTTCGGTGGCGAGTCCCGGTTCGCGTATCACGGAGTACCGAAAGTGTTTCCCGGCACGAGCGATCCGGACTGCGGACTGACAACGGGCCGACTGAACATCACGCTGCGGGTGACGGGACTCGAGGACACATGAGAGTGCAACTGCCGTACCGGGGTCCGTTCACCCATGCGCCGTTGTGGGGCGCGCTCCGCGCCCACACCGTGTCCGGGCTCGAGCGACACGACCCCGACGGAACCCACACCCGGGTGGTGAACGGTCCGCACGGGCCCGCGCTCGTGTCCGTCGTCGTCCGTCCCGCCGACGGGGACGTCGAGGCGCACCTGACACCGGCGGATCCCGGAGACATCGAAGCGCTGACCGCCGCGGTCCGGCGCTGGCTCGACCTCGACGCCGATCCGGGGCCGATCGACGCCGCGTTGAGCCGGCACCCGCTCCTGGCTCCGCTGGTGGCGCTGCGTCCGGGTCTGCGGCGCCTGGGGAGCGTGGACGGGTTCGAGACGGCGGTTCTGACCATTCTCGGACAACAGGTTTCGCTGGCGGCGGCCCGGACGTTCGGCAGCCGGCTCGTGCACGCGTACGGCCGGCCGGTCCACGACGGATTCTTCGCGTTCCCCGAACCGGAGACGCTGGCGGCGCTCTCACCCGAACAGTTGCGCTCGACCCTCGGCCTCACCGGCGCCCGGGCCAGGACGGTGCTCGCGCTGGCCCAGGCCGCGTCCGGCGGTCTGCGTCTCGGCGCGGACACCGACCCGGCCGAATTCCGGGCCGGTCTGCTCGCACTGCCCGGAATCGGTCCATGGACGGCGGACTATCTGACGGTGCGGGTGCTGGCCGACCCGGACGCGTTCACACCCGACGACCTCGTCCTCAAACGCGCGCTGGGGGTCAGGACCGGCAGGCAGGCAGCGGAACTCGCCGAGCAGTGGCGACCGTGGCGGGCCTACGCGCTGTTCCACCTGTGGACGGAGGAAGCCTATTAGTCCTTGGCCTTTGCCAGCGCCGACGGCCACCAGATCTTCTTGCCGACGTCGTGGGAGAGCGCCGGGACGAGGATGCTGCGCACGATGATCGTGTCGAGCAGCACGCCGAACGCGACGGCGAAGCCGACCTCGGCGAGGAACACCAGGGGCAGCACACCCAGCACCGCGAACGTCGCGGCGAGCACGACACCGGCCGACGTGATGACGCCACCGGTCACCGCCAGCCCCCGCAGCACACCGGATTTGGTGCCGTGTTCCTCGGTTTCCTCGCGGACCCGGGTCATCAGGAAGATGTTGTAATCGATGCCGAGCGCCACGAGGAACACGAACGCGAACAGAGGAAACGCCGGATCTGCGTTCGCGAAATGGAAGACGTGGGTGAAGAAGAGTCCGCACACCCCGAGGGTGGCTGCGAACGACAGGACCACGGTGGCGATGAGGATGATGGGCGTGAGCAGGGCGCGGAGCAGGAGGGCCAGCACAACGAAGATGACGACGAGAACGATCGGGATGATCAGGTTCCGGTCGTGCACCGACGCCGTCTGCACGTCGAGCGTCGTTGCCGTGCTGCCGCCGACGAGAGCATCGGCACCGGGTACGGCGTGCGCCGCGTCGCGCAGTCGCTTCACCGTCTCGAGGGCTTCCGGGGAATCGTACGAGTCGGCGAGCGTCACGTTGACGACCATGCGCCCGTCGATCGGTGCGGCCGTGAGGAAGTCGGGTGCGCACCCCTGCCCGGCGGCCGAGGCCACCGCGGCCGGGTTGGACTTGACGAGTGCAGACAGCTTCTCGACATCGACCTGCGGGCACACCGCGCCGGGATCCGTCGACACCCCGTCCACACCGCTCACGGCCGCGATGACCGCGTCCGTCTGATCGGCATTGGTGACGATGACGGCGGGCGCGCCGGCGCCCGGATCGAACTTGGAGTCGTACAACTCCTGACCGACGACGGCGTCGGGCCGGTTGGTGAAGTTCTCCGACGACGACAGTCCGTCCGTCTTCAGACTGCCGATGCCGACCAGGAACAGCACGGCCAGCAGCACCGTCGTACCGATCCAGAGGGGACGGTCCTTGCTCCCGACCTGGGCGGCGATCCTGCCCCACAGACCGTGCGTGGTGAGGTCTGCGGCCTCGTCCACCTTCGGTTTCCGCGGCCAGAACACCCACCGCCCCGCCGCGGACAGCGCGACGGGCAGGAACGTCATCATCACGAGGTACGTGCACGCGATGCCGATCGCGGCGACCGGCCCGAGACTCTTGTTGGAGTTCAGTTCGGAGAACATCAGGCACAGCAGACCGAGGATGACGGTGACCGCCGACGCCGTGATGGCGGGGGCGGATTCCTTCCACGCCTTGATCATGGCGTCGAACCGGCTGGGATAGAAGTGCAGTTCTTCCCGATATCGGGAGATCAGGAGGAGCGCATAGTCGGTGCCCGCACCGATCACGAGGACGAACAGGATGCCCTGACTCTGTCCGGTGAGGGTGAGCACCTCCGCCTTGGCGAGGAAGTAGATGACCATCGACGCCAGGCCGAGCGCGAGGAGCGCCGAGAAGAGCGGGAAGAACCACAGCACCGGGGAGCGGTAGACCACCAGCAGGATCAGGACGACCACGAGCAGCGCGGCGCCCAGCAGTGCACCGTCGAGTCCGGCGAACGCGTCGATGAACGCCACCAGCAGGCCACCGGGACCGGCAGGAAGCACCTCGAGCCCGGCGGCCGCGTTCTTCGCGGCGGTGAGGACGTTCTCCTCGGTGGCGGCGAGCACATCGCCGGCGACCGCCGTGCCGTCCTCCTTCGCGACGAGGGGAACGAAGATCGATGCCGTGGTGCCGTCCTGGGAGAACTGTGTCTGGGCCATGCCTTCGGCGTCGACTCCGTCGACTGCCGCGATGGCGTCACGCGCCTGGGCGATCGCGGCCTTGTCCTGCTCGGTGAGCGGGGAGTCGCTGTGGAACAGCACGAATCCGGGGATGGTTTCGACGGTGAGGAACTTGGACGATTCGTTGGTGACGATCGTCGATTCGGCGGAACTCGACAGGTAGGCGGCGTTGTCGTTCTTCTGGACCTCGGTGAGCTTTCCCTGGAAGGAACCCCCGAATCCACCCGCGAAGAACGCGATGATGGCGATGGCCACGATGGTGAACGCAGGCCAGCGGTATCTGCGCGGCGTCTCGCCGCTGGTGCTCGAGTCCGTCGAATCCAACTTCGTCATGGGTTCTCCTTCGCCGCCCCCGCCAGCAGTGCGTCCCAGTACACCATGTCGAGCGCACCCGCGACACCGGAAATCCGCGCGGGTCAGGCCTCGTCGGAGGTTTCGGCGTAGCAGTCCCGCACCGCCACATCCATCGGGAACCGCACCCGCGTCTCGCCGAACAGCAACCGGGTGGCTACCTCGACTGCGCCCAGAACGTGCCGCGTCGCCGAGTCGGGGTCCCGGGTATGCACCATCACCTCGTCGTGCTGGAAGAAGACGAGTTCGCTGTCCGGGTCGTCGGCCAGCCGGCGCCGCAGGTCCGCGAGCACGCACAGTGCCCACTCGGCTGCCGTGGCCTGTACCACGAAGTTTCGGGTGAACCGGCCGCGTGACCGGGCGTCGCCGTGCGACCAGAAATCGGGCGACGGGGGTGGGCACGCCCGGCCGAGCCACGAGTGCACGACCTCGCCGCGTTCACCGGCACGGGCCGCCCTTTCCACATATTCGACGGCGACGGGAAAGCGGGTGCGCAGCAGGGTGAGCAGCGAACGGGCCTCGCCCGCGGTGGCGCCGTACAGAACACCGAGGATCGCGACCTTGGCCTTGCCGCGGTCGCCGTCGAACGTCTCCGCCGCGACCGGTGCATACAGGTCGTCGGCGCCCGCCGCGGCGACCATGCGGGCGTCACCCGACATGGCGGCCAGGATGCGGGGTTCGAGTTGGCCGGCGTCGGCGATGACGAACGTATGACCCGGGTCGGCGATCACGCTCGACCGCAGCGGTTTCGGAATCTGCAGTGCGCCGCCGCCCCGGCTCGCCCAGCGGCCGGACACCACGCCGCCGGGAACGTAGACGGGCCGGAACCGGTCGTCGTGGACCCAACTGTCCAGCCACTGCCAGCCGTTCGTGCTGAACAGCTTGGACAGATCGCGGTGGCGCAGCAGCAGCGGCACGGCGGGATGATCGACCTCGCGGAGCAGGTGTTTGCGGGTCGACGCGAGTTCGATGCCCTCACGGCGAAACGCGTCGACCACCTCGACGTGGGACGCCGGGTTGATGCGACGGCCGAACGCCGACCCGATCTCCACGGTCACGTCCTGGATGCGCTGAGGCAGGTCGTACCCGGCAGGCCGCGGCCCGAGCGCCGCCTCGAGGAAGGCGCGATGGGTACGGGTGGAGAACGGCAGGCCGTCGACACTCATCTCCGCGGCGGCCAGCGCGCCCGCGGACTCGGCCGCCACCAGCAGGTCGAGCCGTGCATCGTCACCGATCGTCTTCCGCTGTTCCGCGAAGTCCGCCACCACTTGCGCCGGATCCGTGGTGGGTGCGGTCTCGAACAGTCCGGGGCGTTCGTCGACGGGTTCGTCCGGCGGCGGCGCGGGAACACCGTCGCGCATGCTGAGGATGGCGTGGGTGAGCGCGAGGTCCTGGCAGCGCTGCACCCGCACCCCCGCCTTCAGCAGCGCCGGATAGACGGCCGCGGTACTCGTCCAGACCCAGCGGGGGTGTTCGGTCGCCTCGATGTCGCGGACCGCGGCCACGGCGTCGGAGTGTCGACGTGGGGACTCGACCGGAACGCCCGTGGGATCGGTGCGAACGGTCGTCGCGCCACCGTCGGCATCGGGAACCAGGACCATTCTCACGGGCCCAGTCTGCTCTGCGTCACCGACAGTCGATAATCCGCCGCCGGGCGAGGGCAAATCCGCAGGTCGGCACTACACTGAACGCAGACGCTTCTCGCCGGAAGGAGGGGCATCCGATGGCAACCATCGAAGAGTTCGAGCAGACGGTGACCGACAAGGTGATCGCCGGACTGCACGACAAGTTCGCCGACTACGAGCGCCGCGGAGTCGGACTCGCCGAACTCGGCGACCCCGATCGGTTCGTCGAACGGATCCTGGCGGCAGTGCCCGCCCCGCATCCCTGGTACGAACAGTTCGGCGCGGCCTGGTCGTCCGCGCCCGCGTGACTCACGCCCCGGCTGCGTCCACCGGTTCGGGTTCGGTCTGCGCCTTGTGGCGGCGATGCAAGCCCTTGCGGTCGTAGAACCGGGTGATGACGGCACCGAAGACGAGGCCGATGAGGAGGCCGGCCAGGGTCATCCACACGGCGTGGATGAGCCCCGCGTCGCCCGCCGCGCCGAAGAACATGATGGCGCGCACCCCGATGTAGATCTGGTGCATCGGTTCGAACTCACCGAGCCAGGTGTACAGGCGCGGCGCCGCCTCGAGCGGGATCGTGCCGCCCGACGAAGGCAGCGCCAGGACGACGAACACCAGCAGGTTGATGAGCAGGCCCAGGTTGCCGAACGCGGCCATCACGGACATCGCCGTGATCCCGACCGCGGCGATCGCGAAGGCGCCGTACTCCCACAGGGCGAGCGGGTCGGTGATCGGCAGGCCGAGGGCGGAGCTGATCCACAGGTACAGACCCGACACGATCATCGCCAGCACAACCATCACCGCCCACTTGATGAGCAGGGTGTTGAACCGTGAGATCGGGACCGCCTCGTTGTGGAGGTACAGCGGCCCGACCTCGGTCGGGGTGAATCCGAGCATGCCGTCGATGAGGGTGCTCGCGATGGTCGCACCGGTGAAACCGGCCAGGACGATGAGGAGCGCGTAGTAGAACGCCGCCAAGCCGAAACCGGTGCCGTCGGGCAGCGGGTTGTGGGCCACGACCCGCACGTCGATGGGGTCGTCGAGGACGAGCCGGCTGGCCCCCGACAGTTGGAGGTCGGGGGCTGTCGCCTGGAGTTGCTGCGTCACCTGGGTGGTGAGCTGCTCGCCCATCGTCTGATTGGCCTTGTCCAACGCCATCTCCCCGATGTTCTGGACGAGGTTCGCGCTGATCGTGCCTGCGCGGGGGTTCGTGTAGATCGTGATCACCGGACGTTCGACGTCTCCGGGAATCACGCCGGCCTGGGCGAGGATGAAGGTGCGCTTCGTGAAGTCGCTCGGTATGACGATCGCACCGTAGATTTCCCCGTTGTCCAGTGCGGACTGGGCCTGCGCGATCCCGATCTGCCGAAGTTCGACCTTGTTCGGATCGACACCCTCGACGAGCCCGGCGGTGATCTGGTCGCCGAAATTCTGCTGCTGCGGCGGGTTGGAATTGGGCGTGGTGTCGCCCTCGTCCTGATTGACGAGCGCGATGGGGAAGTGGTTGAGGTGTGTGGTGGGGTTGAGCATCCCACCCATGTACAGCGCGGCCAGCAGGGACATGACGACGGAGACGAGGAGCAGGGGAGCGATCCAGAACCGTGGTGTCCGGAGCACGCTCATCCTGCCTGCACCGCTGGTTTCGTGAGCCATGTCCCCTCGCATCCTCCCGTGTCCGGGCCGACCCTGGGATCGACCAGCCGGATCAAGAGTAGGTGGTGGGACCGCTCAGCGTGCTGCCGTCACCTCGAACCAGGCGTCGAGTGTCGGCTCGCCGACGAGGTCCACGAGATCCACCTGCACACCGTCCGCCCGCCATCGTTCGACCAGCGCCATCACGCGCACGGAGTCCATCCCCTCGTCGAGGAGGTTCGCGGAATCGTCGATCTCGGCGACCGGGACGTCGAGCACGTCGGCTACGTCGGCGCGGATTCGGTCGCGGGTCGGAACTGTGCTGGGAGCGGAACTCACTATCATCCTCCGGTGCGTCGGTCGAACCACGGCCCGTTGAGCCGGTTCGACGACATGGGGTAGGTTGCTGGGTTAGTGAAGCCTAAGCATAGTTGCTCTCCGCGCGAACGGCGAAACGGAGAGCTGTTGCAACCGAATGTGAATGGATGACAATGGCTGGATTATCGCGATACGCAATCGACTTGACGCCTCTACGGACGAGTCGCGAGTTCCGATACATCTTCATTGCCCGCACGATCTCCATCTTCGGTCTGGGTCTGCTGCTGGTGGCGGTGCCGCTGCAGGTGTACGACATGACGAATTCCACACTGGCAGTGGGCGCGGCGAGCATCGTCGTGGGCTCCTCGGTGTTCATCGGCACCCTGTTCGGCGGCGTGATCGCCGACCGGTACGACCGCAGACCAGTCATCTCCCTCGCCCGTGCCGCAGCGGGCCTGGCCTTCGCGATCCTCGCGGTCAACGCGTTCCTCCCCACACCCCAGTTGTGGATCATCTACCTGTGTGGCGTGATCGAGGGCCTCGCCGGCGGCATCTCCGCGACCGCGCTGATGGCGGTGATCCCATCGCTGCTCCCCAAGGACAAGATGGCCGCCGCCGGTGCCCTGATGACCGTGATGGCCGACCTCGGCACGGTCGCGTCGCCTGCCATCGGCGGTGTGATCATCGCGGCGACATCCGTGGGCACCAACTACGTTCTGGCCGCGGTGTCCTCGGGAATCACCGCGTACTGCATCGCCCGGCTGCCCTCGCTGCCGCCGCCGGTCAAGAACACCGAGAGTCCGTTGCGGTCGATCGCCAGCGGCTTCACCTATGCCGCCAAGGACTCCGTGGTCGGCGGGACGCTGCTGGTCGGGTTCTGCGCCATGATGCTGACCGGTTGGAACGTGCTGCTGCCCGCCTACGCGAGCCAGGTTCTCCATGCCGGACCGGCGGCCACCGGACTGCTCTACAGCGCCCCCGCCGTCGGCGCCCTCACCGGATCACTCACGAGTGGCTGGACGGGAACTGCTCGTCGCGGTGGCCTGATCGTGTTCCTCGCGGCCGTGATCGCGTCGGCCGGGCTGATCGGCGCCGGCGCCGTCCCGATGATCGCGGTCACGTTCCTCGGGCTCGCCGCACACGGATTCGGCCGCGTCCTCGGTGACATCCTCCGGTACGCGGTCATCCAGACCGAGACGCCCGAGGAATACCGCGGACGCGTCGCCGGTGTGTGGGGCGCCCAGATCTCCACGGGCTCGGCTGCCGGAGCGCTCGTCGCCGGCGCCGTCGGCGCCGCGGTGGGTCCGCGTGAGGCGTTCCTCCTCTACGGGGCGGGCGGCATCGTGGTGCTTGCGGTTCTCGCGCTGACCTTGAAGGGGTTGCGCACGTACAGCAGTGCCGCTGCCGAGGAGGACGACCTCTCGGCAGCGGCACAGTGACGCGCTCAGGTGGGAACTAGCTGGCCTGAGCGTTGTTCGCGGCCTGCGACAGCTGCGGGAGCAGCTTGTCCAGCAGCCACGGCATGCTGAGCACGTTCGGCGAGCTCGACGCGAACACCAGCGGCGGATCGGTCAGACCCACGTAGGCGTTGTCGCGCACGGCCTTCATCCCGGCGAACAGCGGGTTCGACTGGACCTCGTTCTGCAGCTCGGGCGACAGGTACCACGCGAGCAGCACGTCCGGGTTGTACGTCGGCAGCAGTTCCAGGCTGACGGGAGCCGCGAACTTGGTCTGGTCACTGCTCTCGCGCAACTGCTGGGCGAGCGGGTCGACCGTGAAACCGAGGCTGGCCAGCATCTTCAGGCGAGGATCGGTGTCGAAGTAGAAGTTGTACGATCCCGGCTCGGTGCCGCTCCCGAATGCCACCGTCTTCCCGGCGAACTCGGGGTGCTGCGACTTCGCCTGCGCGAGGGTGTCCTGAGTCCGGGTCACCAGTGTCTCGGCCTGTGCCGACCGGCCGAGGGCCTTGCCGACGGTGGTGATCTGGTCTTCCCAGCTGGTGGCCCAGCGACGCTCCGGGTACGCCACGGTGGGGGCGATGGCCGACAGCTTGTCGTACTGCTCCTGGTTCACGCCCGAGTGCACGGCCAGGATCACGTCGGGGGCGAGTGCCGCGATCTGCTCGTACGGCATCTCCTTGCTCGACGCCGTCAGCAACGTGGGTTCCGCGTTCGGGTCGAGCTCTTCGAGCTTCGCCCGCGACCACGGCAGCAGGCCGTCGTCGGTTCCCGTGTCCGACTTCATGTTCTGCACGGCGACGGGCACGACGCCGAGCGACAGTGCCGCGTCCTCGCTGCCCCAGCCGATCGTTACGACGCGTTCCGGTGCCTCCGTGATCTCGGCGGTACCGAGCGCCGACGGAATCGACACGGGGAAGGCCGACGCGTCGGCCTGTCCGGTGGCGGATCCCGCCGCGTCGGTCGAGTCGGAAGTCGACTCGCTGCAGGCACCCGCGAACAGCGCGGTTGCCGCCATCATCACGATTCCGGCTCTACGCCAGTATCTTCCGGACGTTTTCATCGATCTCCCTGTTCTGTGTTGGTGGGGTTCATGTGCGAGCCGAACGAGGCGAGGGCCTCGTTCACGACGGAGCCGACTTCGCCGATCCAGCGGGGCTGGGTCATGTCCTTGTGCTCGCAGTCGAGGTCGTGGTTGACGATGGTGCCGGTCAGGTAGGGCCGCCACAAGTCGTACGTCGCCGCGGTCGCAGGATTCCTGGCCGCAGTGAAGAAGAGCATGTCGGAGTCCACGACGATCTGTGAGGGTTCGGATTCGAGGCGCACGGCGTTCGCGAAGTTGTCGATCATCGCGGCCGGTGTGTGCTCGTTGATCCCGGCGAGCGCACTGCCCTCGCCGCGCAGGATGTCGATCACCTGCTGCCGGTCGAGTCCGTCCTCCAGGAGCGGTTCCGGGTCGTAGCCGACCATGTAGAGCAGCGCGGCGAGCGCGTCCTGCTCCGTCGGCATCGAGGCCCACGCGTCCGACGGGAAGGAGTCGAGCATGACGAGCATGCCGAGTTCCTCACCCTGGTTCTGCAGTGCACCGGCGATGGCGTGCGCGACGACGCCGCCCAGCGACCATCCGAGGAGGTGGTAGGGGCCCTTCGGCTGCACGGTACGCATGTGCTCGATGTATTCGGCGGCCATGTCCTCGAGCGTTTCCGGCGGCCGCTTGGACGTCGACAGGTTGGAGGCCTGCACGCCGTACAGCGGGTAGTCGTCGTCGATGTGCCGCAACAGGCCCGAGTAACCCCAGCTGATTCCGCCGGCGGGGTGGAAGCAGAACACCGGTGGCTTGGACCCCTCGGTGCGGAACGGCAGGAGGACGGCCAGCGCGTCGGCGTCGTAATCGTCGTCGAGACGGCCCGCCAGCTGGGCCACGGTCGGCGCCGCGAACAGCGAGGCCACCGTCGCGGTCACGGACAGCCGCTTCGAGATCGCACTCATCAATCCGGCCGCCATCAGCGAGTGGCCGCCGAGGTCGAAGAAGCTGTCGTCGATGCCGACCCGCTCGATACCGAGAGCCTCGGCGAACAACTGGCACAGCACCTCTTCGCGCGCCGTGCGCGGACCCCGCTCGGACACCTGCAGTGACAGGTGCGGAACGGGAAGCGACGACTGGTCGAGCTTGCCGTTGGGGAGGGTGGGGAACTCGTCGACGGCGATGAACGCGGCCGGGATCATGTAGTCCGGCAGCCTGCTGGCGGCGCGGCGGTGCAACTGGTCGGGGTCGATCCGGCCGCCCGGTACCGACGTCGCGTACGCGACGAGCCGCTGATCGCCCGGGCGGTCCTCGCGGACCACGACGACGATGTGCTCGACGTCCGGGTCACCGGACAGCACTGCCTCGATCTCGTTGAGTTCGATGCGGAATCCGCGCACCTTGACCTGCGAGTCGGCGCGGCCGGTGAAGTAGATCTGACCGTCCCTGCCCCACCACACCACATCCGACGTCCGGTACATGCGCCTGCCCGGCTCTGCGAACGGGTCGGCGATGAAACGTTCCGCCGTCTTGGGGCTCTGATTGCGGTATCCCCGGGTGACGCTGTCGCCCGCGAGATACAGCTCGCCGGACACGCCCGGAGGCACCGGCCGCAGCGCGTGGTCCAGGACGTACGCGCGCTTGCCGGGATCGACGACGCCGATGGGGACCGGACCTTCGTGTCCCGGTTCGACGAGGGCCAGGGTGGCGTTGACCGTGCACTCGGTGGGTCCGTACGCGTTGAACAACCGGCGTCCGGGTGCGTACCGCTCGATCAGCTGGGGTGTGAGCTTCTCGGCGCCGAGCATCAGGTCGACGCCGTCCGGGATGGGATGCTCCGGCGGGAACGCGGCGGCGAAAGACGGTGGTACGCCGACGAAGTTCACGTCGTGTTCGTTGATGACGCGGGCGAGCGGCTCACCGGGGATGCGGTCGGCGTCCGTCGCGACCACCAGCGTTCCGCCCGAGAGCACACCCCACATGATCTGCCAGAACGCGAGGTCGAAGCTGATGGACGAGAAGTGGAGCGCCCGAGTGGTGTGGTCCATGCCGATCACGTCCGACTGCAGCGACAGCAGATCCGCGATGCCCAGGTGGGGGACGACGACGCCCTTCGGCACCCCCGTCGATCCGGACGTGTAGATGAGATACGCGGCGTCGTCGAGTTGCAGTGGCCTGCTCCGCTCGGCGTCCGTGGGGGCGGTGACCGGCTGGGTGTCGATCAGGGCCTGCAGGTCCGGATCGTCCAGGTCGAGAATGGGCACGTCGGTGCCCAGCGGGGTGCGGTCGGGCACGCCGACGGAGGACGTGAGGATCGCGACCGGTGCGCCGTCGGCGAGCATGTGCGCGATCCGGTCGGCCGGGTACGTGGGGTCGACGGGAAGGTACGCGGCACCGCTCTTCAGCACGGCGAGAACACTGATGATCAGCTCGGCGGAGCGGTCGAGTGCGAGCGCGACCACGTCACCGGGGCCGGCGCCACGCGAGATCAGCAAGTGGGCAATCCGGTTCGCCCGTTCGTCGAGCTGCCGGTAGGTGAGGGAGACCGCGGGCCGCACGCTCGCACCGACGGCGAGGGCCTCGGCGTCGGGTGTCTGCGCCACCTGCGCCGAGAAGTACTCGTCGAACGTGCGGGCCGGGATGGAGTGCTCCGCGTGGGACCATTCGCCGAGCACCCGGCCCCGCTCCTGCGGGGTCAGGATGTCGAGCCGGGCGATCGGCTGCTCGTGGTTCTCGACGAGCCGCTCGATCACCACGGCGAGGCGGTCCGCGAAGGATTCGACGGTCGCGGCATCGAAGAGTTCGGTGGAGTACTCGAACGTCACGTCGACCCCGCCGCTGTCCGGGCGTTCCTGGAAGCGCAACGCCAGATCGAATTTCGCGGACGTCGCGTCGAGCATCCGCACCGAGGCGGTGGTCCCGGCGAATCGCTCCGCCGCACCGTCCTGCTTCCAGTGCGACAGCATGACCTGGAACAGGGGATGGCGGGCCGACGACCGTGGGGGATTGACGAGTTCCACGATCCGGTTGAACGGCACGTCGGCGTGGTCGACGGCGTCGAGGTCGACGGCCCTGACCCGGTCCAGCAGTTCGGCGAACGTCGGGTCGCCCGACACGTCGGTCCGCAGGACCACCGTGTTGATGAAGCAGCCCACCATGGCGTCGAGGTCGGGGTGACTGCGACCGGCGACGGGCACGCCGAGGGCGATGTCCTCGCCGGCGCCCAGTCTTTCGAGCAGCACGGCCACGGCGGCGTGGACGATCATGAAGAAGCTCGCGCGGCGCTCGGCGGCGAGCGACTCGACGGCCGCGTGCAGCGACGGCGACAACGTGCGGTGGACGCTCGCGCCGCGGTTGGTGGGCAGGGCGGGTCGGGGGCGGTCGGTGCGCCAGCCCAGTTCGAGCGGCAGACCGGCGAGTTGCTCACGCCAGTAGTCGAGTTGGCCGGTCAGCAGCGGGGTCGCGTCGTCGCCGGCGCCTATGCGTTCGCGTTGCCACACGGCGACGTCCGGGTACTGCAACGGCAGCGGCGTGAACTCCGGTGCCCGTCCGGCGCGGCGGGCGTTGTACGCGAAGGCGAGATCGTCCAGCAGTTTCGACTGCGACCACTCGTCGCCGATGATGTGGTGCATCAACAGGACCAGTGTGTGCTGCGGTTCGTACAGCACCGCGCGCAGCGGCGGCTGGTCGGTGAGCCCGAGACCCACCATCGTCATCGCCGCGATATGTCCCTCGATGTTGCCGACGTTGTCGACTCGTTCGAGCCGGACCTTCGCATCTCCGGCGGGAAGCACGACCTGGTGGGGCACCGAGTCGACGAGGGGGAACACCGTCCGCAACGACTGATGCCGGGTCACGACGTCCGCGAGCGCCGCGGAGAGGGCGTCGGGTTCGAGGCCTTCCCCGAAATCGACGGCCAGTGCCAGCAGGTACGTTCCACCGCCGGCGGCGCTGTCGAGGAACCACAGGCGTTCCTGCGCGGGTGACAACGGCACCGGCGTGCCCTCGGGGAGGTCCCGCGGGGACGGCCTGCTCGCCGGTACCTGCTCGCCGGCGTCCTCCAGTTGCGCGGCCACAGCGGCCACGGTGGGATTCTCGAAGACCGTGGCAACCCGCAGTGGCACACCCAGTTCCGCGGTGATTGCGGACACGAGAGCGGCGGCGAGGAGGGAGTTCCCGCCGAGTGCGAAGAAGTCGTCGTGGACACCGACCTGCTCGGCGCCGAGCACCGAGGTGAACAGGGGGAGGATCCGGGCTTCGGTGTCGGTCCGCGGTGTGTCGCCGGCCTGTCCGAGCCAACGGGGGGCGGGCAGCGCGTCCTTGTCGACCTTGCCGTTGTGGGTCAACGGCAAGCGGTCGAGCATCACCAGTGCGGACGGCGTCATGTACCCGGGGAGGGAGCGGACCAGGTGCGCCCGCACCTGCTCCTCGACGGCGTCGTGCTCGCCGCCCGGCCGGGGAACGACGTATCCGACGATGCGCTGGTCGCCGCCGGCCTGCTCGTGCACCGTGGCCACCGCCGCCTGCACGTCGGGCACCGCGGTCATCGCGGCGCCGATCTCGCCGAGTTCGACACGATAACCGCGCAATTGGATCTGGTCGTCGATCCGGCCGTGGTAGTGGAGCGCGCCGGTCGCGTCGTACCGTGCGAGGTCGCCGGTGCGGTACATCCGCGTCCCGCCGGGCGCGAACGGGTCGGCGACGAACCGTCCCGACGTCAGGCCGGGACGCCCGACGTAGCCCGGGGACAGTCCGGGACCGGACACGTAGATCTCGCCGGTCACGCCGGGCGGCACCGGACGCAGCCCCGGCCCGAGGACGTACGTGCGGAGGTCGCCGAGCGGAACCCCGATGTCCACCACGTCGGCGGCGGTGACCTTCGTGGCGGTGACGTGCACGGTGGTCTCGGTGATCCCGTACATGTTGACCAGTTCGGTTCCCGCATCCGGACCGGTCGCGGCGAACCAGGCGCGCAGGACGGCGGGGTCGAGAGCCTCACCGCCGAACACGACGTACCGGAGTCGCAGCCGGTCGAACGAGTCCGCGCGGACGAGGGCGTCGACGAGATGCCCGAACGCGGACGGCGTCTGGTTCAGCACCGTGACACCCTCGTCGACGAGGAGCGCGGCGAGGTCGGCCGGTGACGTGAGGGTGGCCTCGTCGACTGTGACGAGGCGGCCGCCGTGCAGCAGCGCACCCCAGATCTCCCAGACGGAGAAGTCGAACGCGTACGAGTGCAGCAGGGGCCAGCAGTCGTCCTCGGTGAACGTGAACCATTCGCGGGACACGTCGAACAGCCGCATCACGTTACGGTGCGGAATCGGAACGCCCTTGGGGACACCGGTGGATCCGGACGTGTAGATGATGTACGCGATGTCGTCCGCCTGCACGGCGTTCTCGAGTTCGCCGGACTCGGACTGTGCCGAGTCCTCCTCGACTCGCGGGAGGTCGCCGAGCAGGTCGGCGGATCCGATTCCCAGCGACGGCTGCGCGTCCCGCAGGATGAACCGCGCGCGTTCGGCCGGGGAGGACGGATCGATCGGCAGGTAGGTCGCGCCGCTGCGGAGAATCGCGAGGACGGCGACGATCAGATCGGTGCCGCGGGGGAGGCTGACGGCCACGACCGTGCCGCGGCCGGCGCCGGCCGTCCTCAGTTGCCGGGCCAGGGCGGCGCTGCGACTCGAGAGTTCCCGGTACGACAGATCGTTCACCGCGACGCGGTCCGGGTGGGTGCGCGCCTGGGCGAGGAAGGCGGAGACGATGCTGTCCGGAAGCGCCGCTGCCGTGCCGGTGGTCCGGTCGAGGCCGGCCGCCGACCGCCACAGGTCCAGTTCGTCCGGAGCGCAGACGTCGACCACGGAGACGGGTTCTGCTGCCACGGAGATGGTTCGGAGGTAGTGCGCGAATCGGTGTGCGTGGTCCCGGATCTCGTCGTCCGTGTAGACCTCGGGATTTCCGGCCCATTCGAGGGTGAGCTCGTCCCCGGCGCCCGAGACGGAGATGACCACGTCCTCCACCGGACCGGCGGCGAGCTGATGCACCGTGCCGACGGTGGGACCGAAAGCGATTCTGGCGGCGAACGGTTTGACGTTCACCACCGCTCCGCCGGTGGCGCGGCTGCCTGCGTCCCGGACGCGCTGGAACGGACGCGTCTCGGACAGCGCGGCGGCCACTCTGCCGATCACGTCGGCGAACGTCGGTCGTGCGTCGAGCGGAATGCGGAGCGGCACAATGTTCGTGGCCGTCACTGGCGACGTCAGCTCGATCCCGTTGCGGGCGAGCACCGGCACCCGGAGCGTCACCTCCTCCGCTCCCGTGTGGGCGCCGAGGTAGGCGGCCGTGGCCGCATAAGCCGCTTCCGCCCACGTGGTCGCCTGCGCGGTGGCCGCCTCGCGCAGGCTCCCCGCGACGTCGGGGTCGATCGGGATCGTGTACCGATGGGGATCGGGGACGGGCCTGCGCACGGTGTCGCTGAATCCGACCGGGCGGGAAGCGCCGTGGGGCGCGTCGATGTCGGGGGCCGCGGCATCGAATTCCTGTGCCGCCTGGACGTGCGCCCGCAGCGGCGGGAACTTGGCCGGCCGGGGTGCGGTGCCCGCGAGCCGGGCCGCGTACAGCGCCGCGACGCGGCGGGTGAGCAGCGAATACCCGTAGGCGTCGAGCAACGCGTGCGGGGCGCGGAGGTACCAGAGCACACCGGAGTCGGTCGTGATCAGTGCCGTCCGCACGAGGGGAGCGGAGTCGAGGTCGAGCGGTCGGCGCACGTCCTCGCGCATCCACTCGAGGGCAGCGGCCCGGTCGCGTTGGAGACGTTCGAGTTCGGGGGTGTTGCGACGGTCGTGCACCTGGACTACGTCGGCCGAATCGGCACCGGGTTCGGCCCCGAAGCGGACCGAGAGCACCTCGGCCTCCTCGATCACCGTGCGTACCGCCGCGGCGAGAGCGTCGATGTCGACGGGGGCGGCGACCTCCACGTACTCGGCCGTGGTGAATGCCGATCGGGTCGGGTCGAGATGGTGCCCGGCCCACAGCTCGCGCTGGGCGGCGGTCAAGCAGACGTCGGCCGTGTCCTCCCCGGTCTGCGGGGTGGACGGCGACGATATCGAAAGGGACATCTAACAGGCACTCCTGATGCTTTCGGCTTTCGGGCGTGGGGATTCCGGGCTTTCAGCTACTCAGCGTGTCAGGTTAGCCTAACCACATTGATTGTGGTCATCCGACTGCCGAGCACACCCGGCGCAGCTTCGGAACGAAGCACTGCGCCGGAGTGTGGGCTTCGGGTCGACTCAGCCGACTTCGAGCGGGGAGAACGCGGAGACCAGCGCATCCGTGGTGGTCACCGAACCGCAGCGCTTCGCCGCATAGGTGAGCGCCATGAGGTGCTCGTCACGGCTGAAATCCGCGGTCGCGTCGGAGACCAGGAACGGCTGCACGTCCGACATGAACGCCTCGGCGGCACTCAGCATGCAGCCCATATGCGCGTAGACGCCCGTCACGATCAGCTGGTCGCGGCCGTGGTGGCCGAGCAACTGCCGGAGGTCGGTGCGCTGGAAGGCCGAGTACCGCCATTTGGTCACCTGGATGTCGCCCTCGCGGGGGGCGAGCGGCTCGACCACCTCGGTGTCCCGACCCGACGTCAATCCGGGGCCCCAGAAGTCGGCGAGGATGCCGCGACGCGACGGGTGCTGGTCGCCCGGCTGCATCGTGTAGATCACGGGAATCCCGGCTTCCGAGCACAGTTCGCGAATCCGGACCATGTTCGCCATCGCAGTCGACATCGGCTCGGACCGCACGTCGTACGCGTCGATGAAGTAGTTCTGCATGTCGTGGACCAGCAGTGCGGAACGCCGGGGGTCGAGGCGCCAGGACACCTTCGATTCGGGGACCTCGTGGATCGCCGGGATCGTGTAGGTCGAAATGGGCGGGATGGCCATATGGTTCCTCACTGTCGGTCTTGTCGACGTCTGGGCGTATGCCGCGCGAATCGCGGTGAACGACAGCGCTCCGCTCCACCGCTCGCGCGTTCGGTTAGGCTAGCCTTTGCTACCAGGCTCTGCAATCGCCAGGTGTGTGGGTGCGCGGCGCACAGTAAGGTGACTGAGCGGTGGGGGCCGGGCACTGGCCTCCCGTGCCGAAGCCGCTGACCAGGAGAGACTGTTGACCACGCTGCTGTTACTGCTGCTGATCGTCGTCGTGATCGTGGGCATCGTGCTGATCCTGCGAAATCGGGCCGGGAAGAAGACCACTCCTGCTGCCCGGGTCGATCCGCTCGCCGACTACCCGGAGGTCTACGACCCGTACAAGATCGGAGTCGGCGACATCATCACGTACGCCGGAATCGATCACGTCGTGCGCGGCACCATCACCCTCGACGAAGAGGGATACATCTGGCACGAACACCTCCTCGACGGGTCCACCGGTCAGCGATGGCTGACCGTCGAGAACGACGAGGGCAACCTCGACATGACGCTGTGGATGCGCCGCGAGGGGACGGGGCTCGAACCGAACGGTGACGTGATCCTCGACGACAGGGTGCACCGGCAGATCGAGCGCGGCACCGCCTCGTTCACCGCGGAAGGCACCACCGGAACCGCACCCCAGGGCATCGTCGACTACGCCGACTACGAGACGGCCGACAAGACCGGCCTGCTGTCCTTCGAGCGCTGGGCGCGGACGCAGTCGTGGGAGGTCTCCACGGGCCGCGCCGTCACGCGGGGTGAACTCACCGTGATCCACTCCGGTCCGCCGCAGTGACACTGCACGTCCTCGACATCGAGTCGCGTGATGTGACGGCAGAGGCACTCGGTCTCGTCGTTAATGCCGAAACACCGCTTCCGCTGGCCGAACTCACCATCACGCACGGTGACGACCGAGTGACGCTCGCAGTTCTCGGGGCGTCGCACGCGGTGACGGCGTCCGCGGCGGGCAGCCGAATCACCGAACAGGTCTCGTGCGACGCGGTACAGGCAGGCGGCAGGCCGTTGCCCGTATCCGACAGCGCGAGCGGGTACCGGTTCGACTCGACCACCGACACCGTCGACCGCACCCACCTCGAGCAGACCGCCGACTGGCTGCGGCGCCAGGCCACCGAGGTGGACGGGTGGATCTGCGGGGCGTTCCCCGGTGACCACACCGCGCTGACCGCGCTCACGGCGGCCAAAGATTCGGGCGGATGGGTCTGGCAGACCTGGCATCTGTACCCAGGAGACAAAGGCGGGGTGATCGTGAAAACTCGAAGCAGGTGGCAGCCGTGAGCCGGTTCAGTGCGCGCGTGCGGCTCGTCCCGATGCTGCTCCTGGTGTTGGCCGCGACCGCGTGCGGCGGCGGCGTCCGCGACTACATCGCCGACACCTACGCCCTGCAGAACACCGCGGGCGACGCGAAGACGTACACGTCGAACGACCCCGTGGGGACGACCGTCTCGAACATCGTCGCCGAAGAGGACCCGGCGGCGCGGAAGGCCGACGGCGGCAGCGAATACCTGCGCTACGACGACGACATCGTCACGGTCAGCGCCGGACCGGGTGGCGGCAGCCTCGTCCGCGTCGAAGACATCGACGGCCGGTACAGGAGTGGCGGGTTCGCCTATCTGGGGCCCGGTTTCAACCCCGGTTCACCGGCAGGCGGCGCCAGCGGCAGCGGCGGATCCGGAAGCGCGAAATGACAGAGAACACTCGACTGGGGAGAAGCGCGTGAACACCACCTACACGGCGGCAGCAACGGAAATCGGCAGCGTCGACGTCGGGCTGCTCGCCGTCGGCATGCTCGGCACCCTGGCGTACTTCGTCATCGGCATCGCCGTCCTCGGAGTCGGCTTCGCGGTACTCGACCTCGCCACCCCCGGCAATCTCCGGCACCAGGTGTACGTCGACAAGAACCCCAACGCGGCAATCCTGCTGGCGTCGAACCATCTCGCCCTCGCCGTCGTCGTGGTCACGGCGATCCTCACCAGCTCCGACGGATTCGCGCAGGGACTCGCCGACTCCGCGGTCTACGGCCTCTTCGGTGTGCTGCTGCAGGTCATCGCGCTGCGCCTGATGAATCTGCTGCTGCCGGGACAACTCGTCGGTCTGGTCGGGAACCCGCAGATGTGCGGTGCCGCATGGGCGGTCGGTGCGAGCCTCTTCGCCATCGGCCTCGTGAACGCCGCCGCACTCACCTGATCTCGTGACGACCACCGCGGCAGAGCCGAATACCTCCACCACCCGCGCGCTCGGTGGGCGGGCCAGGGCGTTCCTGCTCGCCGCGGTGGCAGCCTGTGCGGCGTGCGGGCTGATCTACGAACTGGCACTGCTGACACTGTCGGTCAGTCTGACCGGCGGCGGGATCACCCAGACGTCGCTGATCGTTGCGGGTTTCGTGGCCGCACTCGGAGTGGGGGCCCTCGCCGCCAAGCCGCTGCTCTCCACCGCGGCCGCGTCGTTCGTGGTCGTCGAGATCGTCCTCGGACTCGTCGGCGGGTTCAGCGCGGTGACGCTGTACGTCACCTTTACGTTCTTCGGTTCCAGCGCAATCGTTCTGGTGCTCGCCACCGCACTGATCGGTGTGCTGGTGGGCGCCGAGGTGCCGCTGCTGATGACGCTGCTGCAGTCCGGGCGAAGCGACACCGACGCCGAGAGTACCGGAAAAGTGCTGGCAAACCTCAACGCCGCCGACTACGCAGGCGCCCTGGTCGGTGGCCTGCTCTGGCCGTTCGTCCTGCTGCCGACAGCCGGGATGATCCGCGGCGCCGCCATCACCGGCATCATCAACCTCGTTGCCGCCGCGGTGGTGGCGCTGATCCTGCTGCGGTGGCAGCTGAGCCTGCGCACCCGGTTGCTCGCCGTCGTGGCAATGCTCGTCGCCGCCGCATGCATCGCGGTGCTGCTGGTGCGCGCCGACGGCATCGAGACCACGTCGCGGCAACGGCTCTACACCGACCCGGTGGTCGCCGCGGAAAGGTCGCAGTACCAGGAGATCGTGGTCACCGAGCGCGGGGGAGACGTGCGCCTCTTCCTCGACGGCGACCTCCAGTTCTCCAGCATCGACGAACATCGGTACACCGAATCGCTGGTGTACCCCGCGATGGCCGCCGACCCGAAACGGGTGCTGATCCTCGGCGGGGGCGACGGCCTCGCCGCCCGGGAGGTTCTGCGACTGCCCGGGGTCGAGGAGATCGTGCAGGTGGAACTCGACCCTGCGGTCGTCGAACTCGCGAACACCCGGCTGTCCGGGCTGAATCAGGGAGCACTGCAGGACCCGCGCGTGCACGTCGTCCTCGACGACGCGTTCCGGTGGCTACGCGACGCACCCGATTCGGGTTTCGACGCCGTCATCGTGGACCTCCCTGACCCGGACACCCCGGCGCTCGGACGCCTGTATTCCACCGAGTTCTACGGTCTCGCCGCCGCCGCCCTGAATCCCGGCGGACTGATGGTGGTGCAGTCGGGAAGCCCCTATTCGACGCCGGACGCGTACTGGCGCACCACGTCGACGGTCGCGTCCGCGGGTCTGGCCGTCACGCCGTACCACGTGCTGGTGCCGAGTTTCGGGGACTGGGGTTACGTCCTCGCCCGGCGGGGACCCGAACCGCCGGCCCTGCGCCTACCCCGCGACGTCCCCGAACTGCGCTTCCTCGACGAGCCGACCCTCGCCGCGTCCGCGATCTTCCCGCGCGACCGTCCCCGCCGCGAACTCGAGCCCTCCACCCTCGACCGCCCGCGCATCGTCGACGACATGCGGAAGGGCTACGAGCGCTGACGCGCCCGTGAGTACTTATTAACCGCCGGGCGTTAATAAGTACTCACAGGCCGAAGGCATATAGTTCATAGATATACTAAATGCGGAGGTGGCGGGCACTGGGCCCGCCACCAGCTCGCGATAGGGTTCCCCCATGACCGATGACGCAGCGCCGGTGCCCGTCGAGGTACCGGACAGCCTCGACTTCTGGTCGTTCATCGAACTGGCGAACCGGCGCCTGAGCACGGAATACGGCTCGACGCACGAACTCGCCACCCAAGTCCTCCTGACGTTGAACCGCGCGTCGAACGTGGTGACGTACGACCTGGAGTCGTCGATTCACCGCCCGCGCGGCCTGTCATGGTCGGCGTTCCGGCTGATGTTCGTGACATGGCTGGCCGGACCCGTCGAGTCGAAGACGGCGGCCAAGCTCACCGGTATGAGTAGGGCTGCCGTCTCGAATCTGACGAAGACGCTGGTCGGTGGTGGTCTGATGGAACGGACCCCGGACGAGCGGGACGGCCGGTCCGTCCAGTTGTCGCTCACCGAGAAGGGCCGGAGCGAGATCGGTGAGATCTACCGTGAGCAGAACGAGCGGGAACACGCCTGGGCGAGTGTTCTCACCGAACCGGAGCAGCGCATTCTCGTCATGCTGCTGGACAAGCTGATCACCAACCGCAGCCAGTTCGACGTCCGCGGGCGTAACTGACCCCTGCTGTGCCTCCCGGGAAATCTGTGCTTGCCATCACGCCCGTAATTTAGTTAATGTGTTTACTACTACGGACACGCACTTCTAGGGAGGCCGGTCATGGCGTTCTATCGGCACGCGGGCAACATCCCGCCCAAGCGGCACACCCAGCACCGTGACGACAACGGTCAGCTCTACTTCGAGGAATTGATGGGAGAAGAGGGGTTCTCCTCCGACTCCTCACTGCTCTACCACCGCCACATCCCGTCGGCGATCGTCGATGCCACCGTGTGGGAGGTGCCCGACCAGAGCACGACACCCAATCATCCGCTCAAGCCGCGCCACCTCAAGTTGCACGACCTGTTCCCGGACACGGTCTGGGCCGACACCGACGTGGTCACCGGACGCCGGTTGATCCTCGGCAACGCGGACGTCCGCATCTCCTACGTGGTCGCCGCCAAGGAGTCGCCGCTGTACCGCAACGCGATCGGCGACGAGATGGTCTACGTCGAATCCGGTGCCGCCACCGTCGAAACCGTGTTCGGCGCGCTCGAGGCGAAGCAGGGCGACTACGTTCTCATTCCGATGTCGACCACCCACCGCTGGATCCCGCAGGGACCGGAACCGTTGCGTGCCTACGCGATGGAGGCCAACAGTCACATCGTCCCGCCGAAGCGTTACCTGTCCCGGTTCGGTCAGCTGCTCGAGAACGCGCCCTACTGCGAGCGCGACCTGCACGGGCCGTCCGACACGCTGCAGGTCGAGGGCACCGACGTGGAGGTGCTCGTCAAGCATCGGACGTCGCACGGGATCGTCGGCACGCGAATGGTGTACCCGCACCATCCCTTCGACGTCGTGGGCTGGGACGGGTGCCTCTACCCCTACACGTTCAACATCTCCGACTACGAGCCCATCACCGGGCGCGTGCACCAGCCGCCGCCGGCGCACCAGGCGTTCGAGGGCAACAACTTCGTCATCTGCAATTTTGTGCCCCGCAAGGTCGACTACCACCCGCTGTCGATTCCGGTGCCGTACTACCACTCGAACGTCGACTCCGACGAGATCATGTTCTACGTCGGCGGAGACTACGAGGCGCGCAAGGGTTCCGGCATCGGCCAGGGCTCGATCTCGATTCATCCCGGCGGCCATGCGCACGGTCCGCAGCCCGGCGCGTACGAACGCAGCATCGGGGCCGAGTTCTTCGACGAACTCGCCGTCATGGTCGACACGTTCCGCCCGCTCGAACTCGGCGAGGGTGCCGTGGCGTGCGAGGACTCGGGCTACGCGTGGACGTGGGCAGGGCGGGGGCCGACGCCGTGATCTCCGCCCTCTTCGCCGGTCTCTGCGACGACGCCGCCCTCTTCCCGCCCGGAAACGCACCCCTGCCCGACGCCCTGCCCGCGCACGCCGGACATTTGTCGGCGCCGTACGCGGATCTGGTCGGTCCCTTCGTCTTTCCGGTCGCCCGGCTGGGCGAATTGACCCCCGGTGCGCTCGAACTGAGCCTGACGCTGCCCGGCGGTCCGGCCACGCTCGAACCCGCACTCGACCGCCTCGCGCAGATCGACGGTGCCACCGCGGTGGCACTCGAGATCGCGGTGCCCGCAGACCAGACGGCCGCGGAGTTTTTCGCTGCGATGGACGCCGTCGAGGCGCTGACCGCCGGGCTCGACGTGTTCGTGGAGGTGCCGCGTGGCGAGCGCCGGCCCGACTTCCTCGCCGCACTGACCGGCGGCCCGTTCGCGGCGAAGTTCCGCACGGGTGGCGTGGTCGCCGAGGCCTACCCGGACGAGACCGAACTCGCCGCTGCGCTGCACACCGTCATCGCGTCGGGAATCCCGTTCAAGGCCACCGCCGGACTGCACCACGCCGTCCGCAACACCGATCCGCACACGGGATTCGAACAGCACGGTTTCCTCAACGTGCTGCTCGCCACCCGGCACGCACTCGGCGGCGCCGGCGTCGACGAGGTGGCCGCCACCCTCGCCGGACGTGACGGCACACCGCTCGCCCGCGAGCTGCGCGACCTCCCGGCCGACGTCGTCGGCGCCGTTCGCACCGCCTTCCGATCCTTCGGCACGTGCAGCATCCTCGAACCCCTCGAGGATCTCGTCGCACTGCACCTCGTGCCGTCTTCCGTCCTCGCCTCCGCAGATCAAGGAGCCCACGCATGACCGTCCTCGACATCCCCGCAGATTCCCTCTTCGGAATCGAGAACCTGCCGTACGGCGTATTCTCGACCGCCGACTCGACCCCACGGGTCGGAGTGCGGGTGGGAGATTCCGTCGTGGATCTCGCCGCCGCACTGGGTGACGACGTCTTCGCACAGCCCACCCTCAACGCCTTCATGGCGCAGGGCCGGGCCCGCTGGACCGAGGTCCGCAGGCAGATCACCGAACTCGTGCAGGGCGACGTCGCCGACACCGCGGTGTTCGCCGTTGAGGACGTGACGATGCACCTGCCGGTGGCCGTCGCCGACTACGTCGACTTCTACGCCTCCGAGTACCACGCCACGAATCTCGGGCGACTGTTCCGCCCCGACTCCGAGCCGTTGATGCCCAACTGGAAGCACCTGCCGGTTGGATACCACGGGCGGTCGAGCACCGTCATCGTGTCCGGCACGGACGTCATCCGGCCCTGCGGGCAGCGCAAGACCCCGGCTCAGGACGCCCCCGACTTCGGGCCGTCCCGCCGCCTCGACATCGAGGCCGAGATGGGCTTCCTCGTCGGTGTCCCGACGAAGCTGGGGGAGACGATCACCCCGGATCAGTTCGCGGAGTATGTGTTCGGGGCGGTCGTCGTGAACGACTGGTCCGCCCGCGACATCCAGGCCTGGGAGTACGTGCCGCTCGGCCCGTTCCTCGGGAAGAGCTTCGCGACGTCGATTTCCCCGTGGGTGGTTCCGCTCGACGCGCTCGAGGCGGCCCGCATCGACACCCCGACGCAGGATCCGCAGCCGCTGCCGTACCTGCGCGGCGAGGAGAAGTGGGGCCTGGACATCGACCTGGCCGTCGAATGGAACGGACACGTCGTGTCGCGTCCGCCGTATGCGCAGATGTACTGGTCGCCGGCGCAGATGCTCGCACACACCACGATCAACGGCGCCGCTGCCAGCACGGGCGACCTGTTTGCGTCGGGCACCATCTCCGGACCCGAGAAGGATCAGCGTGGTGCGTTCATCGAACTGACCTGGGGTGGACAGGAACCTGTCGTCGTCGGGGACGAGAAGCGCACGTTCCTCGAGGACGGCGACGAGATCGCCATCTCCGCCACCGCACCGGGCCCGAACGGCACCCGCATCGGCTTCGGTGAGGTGCGGGCCCGCATTGCTCCGCCCGTGAGTACTTGTTAACCGCGGGCGGTTGATAAGTACTCACGGGTGGTAGGCAGTAGTCATGACCGAGAACTTCGTTGAGACCACTGCCGAGCCGGACACCGGCGTCGCGTTCCTCACCCTGAACCGCCCCGAACAGCGCAATCCGCTGTCGTCCGAGGCCATGCGGGACGTCACCGCGGCGCTCCGGAAGCTGGGCGACGACGACACCACCCGCGTCGTCGTCATCAGGGCTGCAGGACCGGTGTTCTCCGCAGGCCACGACCTGAAGGAGATGATCGGCCGCACCCTCGAGGAGGAGCAGGCCATCTTCGACACCTGCGTCGAGATGATGCAGACCGTGCAGGACATTCCCCAACCGGTCATCGCGTCCGTCCAGGGCGCGGCCGTCGCGGCGGGCTGTCAGCTCGCCGCGTCGTGCGACCTGGTCGTCGCGTCGTCGAACGCCGTGTTCGGGACGCCGGGGGTGAAGATCGGCCTGTTCTGCTCCACCCCGATGGTGGCCCTCAGTCGTGCGATCGGACGTAAGCGTGCCCTGCAGATGCTGCTCACCGGGGAGACGATCGGGGCGGAGACCGCCGCGGACTGGGGGCTGGTGAACCTGGTCGTGGCACCCGAGGAACTCGACGCGCAGACCCGGACTCTCGCCGCGAAGATCACGAAGGCCAGCCCGCTCCCGGTGAAGATCGGCAAGCAGGCGTTCTACCGGCAGATCGAGCTCCCTCAGGGCGAGGCCTACGCGGCGATGGCGGAGACGATGGCCACCAACGCGATCACGTGCGACGCCCAGGAGGGCATGCAGGCGTTCGTCGAGAAGCGCACACCGCAGTGGCAGGGAAAATAGCGCGCGCTGTCTGCATTGCGCGGTCCGGCGAACCGGCGAAGGATCAAGTGTGCAGTGGCTGCGGCCGCGGGCCGTCGGTGCCCGCTGACGGTGGACCGCGACGGGTCGGTCACCGAGATCGTTCTCACTGCGGGGCGACCGTCCCGCGGGAGGTGACTATCGATGTTCATCCAGGTTATTCAAGGAAAGGTGTCCGACGAGGCCGGCCTACGCCGGTGCATGGACCGCTGGACGGAGGACGTGCGACCGGGAGCGACGGGCTTCCTGGGCTGCACCCAGGGATTGTGCGACGACGGAACGTTCATCGCACTCGCGCGGTTCGAATCGGCCGAAGCGGCCCGGCGTAACAGCGAGCGTCCTGAGCAGGGCGCGTGGTGGGCAGAGACCGAGAGGTGCTTCGAGGGTGCCGTGTCGTTCATGGACTGCCCGGACGTGATGGAGTGGATGGGTGGCGGCTCGGACGACGCGACATTCGTTCAGGTCATGGAGGGGCACACCACCGACGCGAGCCGGATGCGGGAGCTGCTGGAACAGGCCGAACCCCAGGTTCATCAGCTGCGCCCGGAGATCCTCGGCGGAACGTTGTGCACGTACGGCGACGGCGGGTATGTCGAGGCGGTGTACTTCACCTCGGAATCGGAGGCCCGCGAGCACGAGAAGGTCGAGATCCCGGACGACCTGAGGTCGTTGTTCGAGGAAGAGGGGCGGTTGATGGGCGACGTGTCGTACTACGACATGCACGAGCCGATGCTGGTGCCTGCAGGGCGGTAGCCGAAACCTCCGGCAAGGTACTTGGACGTCCTATAACCTTCGTGCATGAGTCTGGATGCGCGTACCGATACCGTCGACGGAGTGCTGCGGCGCTCGGCCGCCAAGTTCCCCGACCGCCGGGCACTGACGTTCGAGGACCGCACGTGGACGTACCGTGAACTCGACGACGCGGTCAGCCGGGCGGCCGCCTACCTGCAGTCGCTCGGACTGTCGGCCGGTGAGCGGGTGGCCGCGTACGGCACGAACTCGGACGCGTACACGATCGGGTTCCTGGCCTGCGCGCGTGCGGGTCTCGTGCACGTCCCCGTCAACTATGCGCTCGAGGGTGACGAGCTGACCTATCTGGTGTCGCAGTCCGAGAGCGCTGCCGTGCTGGTCGATCCGGCGCTGAGGGGCACGCTCGACTCGGTCCGCGGCGTCCTCGATCTGCGCCACGTGATTCCCCTGCGCGACGCCGAAGACTCGCTGCTCGCCCACAGCGGCTCCGGCGAGGTCCCCGTGCTCGCGGTGCCGGTCGCGGCCACCGATCTGGCGCAGTTGCTGTACACGTCCGGGACGACGTCGAAGCCGAAGGGCGCCATGATGACTCACGGCGGGCTCGTGCACGAGTATGTGTCTTCCGTGATCGCCCTCGCGCTGAGCGACGGCGACAATCCGCTGATCTGCATGCCGCTGTACCACTCGGCGGGCATGCACGTCTTCCTGATGCCGTACCTGTCGGTGGGCGCCTCGGTGAATCTGATGCAGACCCCGGACATTCCGGAGATCCTGCGGCGCATCGAGGCGGATCGCATCGGCTCGCTGTTCCTGGCGCCGACGGTGTGGGTGCCGCTCGCCGGACATCCGGATCTCGGGACCCGCGACCTGTCGTCGCTGAAGAAGGCGCAGTACGGCGCGTCGATCATGCCGGTGACGGTGCTGAACAAGCTGCGTGAACGCTACCCCGACCTCGGCTTCTACAACTGCTTCGGACAGTCCGAGATCGGGCCGCTCGCCACGGTGCTGCAGCCCGAGGAACACGAGGAGCGGCCGTCGTCGTGCGGCAAGGCCGTGTTCTTCGTCGAAACGCGGGTGGTGGATCCGGACGGCAACGACGTTCCGGACGGCACCCCCGGTGAGGTGCTCTACCGTTCACCCCAGTTGTGTCTGGGGTACTGGGACAACCCCGACGCCACCGCGGAGGCGTTCCGCGACGGCTGGTTCCATTCGGGGGATCTGGTGACGCGGGACCCGGAGGGGTACATCACCGTCGTCGACCGCATCAAGGACGTCATCAACACCGGCGGCATCCTGGTGGCGTCGCGGGAGGTCGAGGATGCGGTCTACACGCATCCGGACGTGGCCGAGGTCGCGGTCATCGGGACGCCGGACGACAAGTGGATCGAGGCGATCACCGCGGTCGTGGTGTTGCGGGAGAACGCGGCCGGCGTGACGCCGGACGGGTTGATCGCCCACGTCAAGGAGCGCATCGCGCCGTTCAAGGTGCCCAAGCAGGTGGTGTTCGTGGACGAACTGCCCCGCAACCAGAGCGGGAAGCTTCTCAAACGCGAACTGCGGGCGACGCTCTGACTACTTCCTGGTCGACGCCCGCTCGATCAGCTCGACCGGGAGTTTCACCGATTCCACGTCGTTGCCCGCGATGATCGACAGGAGATGACGCACACCCGTCGCGCCGATCAGGCGCGCGGGTGAGCGGACGGTCGTCAGCGGCACCGGCAGCTGGGCGACCACCGGAATGTCGTTGTACCCGACGAGCGCGAGGTCGTCGGGGATCCGCAGCCCGAGGTCGCGGGCGACGCCGAGGACGCCGATCGCGATGGTGTCGCTGACGGTGAAGATCGCCTCGGGGCGCGAATCCGACTCGAGGAGAACGGTGGCCGCGGCGACACCGCCGGACACGTCGAAGTCGGAGCGGACGACGCGATCCGGGCGGAGTTCGATGCCGTTCTCGGCCAGTGCGGCGCGGAATCCGGCGAGGCGGTCGCGGGAGGTGCTCGCATGGTCGGGGCCTGTGATGACGGCGACCTCGGTGAAGCCGCGGTCGAGGAGATGGCGTCCGGCGAGGTAGCCGCCCCGGTGGTCGTCGCCGGACACGAACGGCAGACCGACGTCGGCGTGCCGGTTGAGCTGCAGCATCGGCAAAGCCCCCACCGACAGCGAGTCGACGAATTCGCGGCCGGGACTGTGCAGGCTGCTGAGCAGCAGGCCGTCCACCTGCCTGCTGACGAGGAACTCGATGGCGCGGCGCTGGGCGTCGAGGTCGTCCGGCGGGCTCGACAGCAGCACCGAGTAGCCGGCCTGCGTGGCCGTCTCCTCGATGCCCTGGAACATCGTCGCGACCACGCCGTCGGTGAGTCGCGGCATGACGACGCCGAGGGTGGTGGTCTTGCGTGTCCGAAGGCTCGCGGCCCACAGGTTGGGCTGGTAGCCGAGTTCCACCGCCACCTCTCGCACCCGCAGCGCGGCTTCGGACCAGCCGTCGGCGGGTTCGGGCTGGCGGAGCACCCGGGATGCCGTCGACACGTGGACGCCGGCGCGTTCGGCGATCTCGCGGAGGGTAGGCGGACGCCCGGAGGTGCGTGTCGGGCGGTCCGGCTGGTTCACGGGCAATCCTCGCGCTCGGGGACGGGGGCCGGTGGTGTCGTGGTTGACGGCCGCCGGAATGCGCCTTAGTCTACGTGACGAAATCGTTCGTGCAATCGTTCTCGCGAACGTTTGCACACCAGCCCCACCGGCCCCGTGGAGGAACAATGTCCGACTCGCAGTCCCTGTCCCAGCTGTTCGCCCTCGACTCGCTGCTCGACACCGAGGAGATCGCGATCCGCGACACCGTGCGCCGATTCTCGGACGAGAAGATCCGGCCCCACATCGGCGAATGGTTCGAAGCAGCGGCACTGCCGGTGCGTGAGCTGGCGGAAGGGCTGGGCGAACTCGGCGTGCTCGGCATGCACCTCGAGGGATACGGCTGCGCCGGCATGAGCGCCACCGCCTACGGCCTGGCTTGCCTCGAACTCGAGGCCGTCGACTCCGGAATCCGCAGCCTCGTGTCCGTCCAGGGCTCGCTGGCCATGTACGCGATCCACCATTACGGCAGCGAAGACCAGAAGCAGGAATGGCTGCCCCGGATGGCCGCGGGCAAGGCGATCGGCTGCTTCGGACTGACCGAGCCCGACTTCGGCTCCAACCCCGCAGGCATGCGCACGGGCGCCAAGCGGGACGGTGACGACTGGATCCTCAACGGCACCAAGATGTGGATCACCAACGGATCCGTCGCCGACGTTGCCGTCGTGTGGGCGCGCACCGACGACGGCATCCGCGGATTCGTCGTGCCCACCGACACCCCCGGCTTCTCGGCGCCCGAGATCAAGCACAAGATGTCGCTGCGGGCGTCCGTCACCTCGGAGCTCGTGCTCGAGGACGTCCGGCTGCCCGAATCCGCGATGCTGCCGGAGGCCAAGGGACTGTCCGGTCCGCTGGGCTGCCTCAACGAGGCCCGGTTCGGCATCATCTTCGGTGCGATGGGCGCCGCCCGCGACTGCCTCGAATCGGCCATCTCCTACGCGCAGGACCGTCAGGTCTTCGACAAGTCGCTCGCCGCCTACCAGATCACGCAGGTCAAGATCGCCGACATGGCCCTCGAGGTCGGCAAGGGCCACCTGCTGGCGTACCACCTCGGACGTCTCAAGGATCGCGGCGTGGCACGTCCCGAGCAGGTCAGCACGGGCAAGCTGAACAACGTCCGCGAGGCCATCGCCATCGCCCGCGAGTGCCGCACCATCCTCGGCGCCAACGGAATCACGCTGGAATACCCCGTGATCCGCCACGCCAACAACCTCGAGTCCGTGCTCACCTACGAGGGAACGTCCGAGGTCCACCAGCTCGTGATCGGCAAGGCGCTGACGGGCGAGGCAGCGTTCCGGTGAGAAGTGCATCCCTGGATGGCCTGCTGATCGCCGACTTCGGGCGGGTGCTCGCCGGGCCGTACGCCACGATGCTGCTCGCCGACCTCGGTGCCGACGTCGTCAAGATCGAGCGCGCAGGCGTCGGGGACGACACCCGGCAGTGGGGGCCGCCGTGGGTGGGCGACGAATCCACCTACTTCCAGTCCGTCAACCGCAACAAGCGGTCCTTCGCCTGGGATCTGCGCGACCCCGCCGACCTGCAGCAGGCGCGGGAACTGGCCGCCCGGGCGGACGTGGTGGTGGAGAACTTCCTTCCCGGCACGATGGACCGGCTCGGGCTCGGCTACGACGCCGTGCGGGAGATCAATCCCGACGTGGTCTACTGCTCCGTCACCGGGTTCGGCGGCGAGAACAACCTGCCCGGGTACGACCTGCTCATCCAGGCCGTCGGCGGGTTGATGAGCATCACCGGTCCTGAACCTGGCGTTCCGACGAAGGTCGGGGTGGCCGTCGTCGACATCATCACCGGACTGCACGCCGCGGTCGGGATCCTGGCGGCGCTGCGCCACCGCGATCGCACCGGGGAGGGGCAGCGGGTCGAGGTGAACCTGCTGTCGTCGCTGCTGTCCGCCCTCGCGAACCAGACGTCGGGGTACGTGGGCGCCGGTGTCGTCCCGCAGGCGATGGGCAACCGGCACCCCAGTATCGCGCCGTACGAGGTCTTCCGGACCGGCGACCGTCCGCTGGTGCTGGCGGTGGGGAACAACCGTCAGTTCGCCTCTCTCGTCGAGGTTCTCGGTGTGCCCGAACTCGCCGACGACGAACGGTACGCGACCAACACGCAACGGGTGGCGCACCGCGAGCAACTGGTCCGGGACATCACCGCGGCGCTGTCCGCGGGCTCGGCGGACGAGTGGTTCGAGAAGCTGACGGCGCAGGGTGTCCCGTGCGGCCCGCTCAACGACATCGCCGACGCAGTGGCGCTCGCCGAGCGGCTCGGGCTGAATCCGGTGGTCGAGATCGACGACCCCCGCAGGGCCCGGCCCGTACGTCAGGTGGCGAACCCGATCCGGCTCAGCGCCACCCCGGCGAGCTACCGCAGCGCGCCGCCGCGGCTCGGCGAGGACACCCCAGCCGTGAGTACTTGTTAACCGCCCGCGGTTAACAAGTACTCACGGGGGCTCTTCCCTAAGGGAGTGTTAGGAAGGCTCCGCGGCCCTTCCGTATCGATGTGACGTGACCCACTGTGGTGTGAACGCAGAGATCCAGGGCATCGAGAGGAGTCCCGCGTGAGCACCACATCGACGGGTGAGCGCCGAGTTATCGGCAATGTTTTGAAAGGTTCGGTCGGCAACCTGATCGAATGGTACGACTGGTACGTCTACGCGGCGTTCAGTGTGTACTTCGCGAAGGAGTTCTTCCCGGAAGGCGACACCACCGCGCAGCTGCTTTCCACGGCAGCCGTTTTCGCGGTCGGATTCCTGATGCGGCCGATCGGCGGCTGGATCATGGGACGGTACGCCGACCGGCACGGACGCCGCTCGGCGCTCACCCTGTCGGTGACCGTGATGGCGGCGGGTTCGCTCGTCATCGCCGTCACGCCGTCCTACGCGAGCATCGGGCTCGTGGCACCGGTCCTTCTGGTGATCGCCCGGATGCTGCAGGGACTGTCGGTCGGCGGCGAGTACGCCACCAGCGCCACGTACCTGGCCGAGGTCGCGTCGCCCGGCAGGCGCGGGTTCTACTCGAGCTTCCAGTACGTCACGCTCGTCGCCGGGCAGCTGATCGCACTGGGTGTGCAGATCATCCTGCAACTGACGTTGCCTGCGGAGGCCATGCAGTCGTGGGGCTGGCGGATCCCGTTCCTGATCGGCGCCGCCGGTGCCGTCGCGGTGATGTGGCTCCGTCGCACGATGGACGAGTCGGAGGCGTTCACCGACGAGGTGGAGGCGAAGCGTGACGCAGACTCCTCGGACGGTGGGCCGAAGGAAGGTTCGCTTCGGATGCTGCTGCAGTACCCCCGCGAGTGCCTGCTGGTGTGCGCCCTGACGCTCGGTGGTTGCGTGGCGTTCTACACGTACACCACGTACATGCAGAAGTACATGATCAATACGTCCGGCATCTCCAAGGACACGGTGGCGTGGATCAACTTCGCGGCCCTGCTGGTGTTCATCGTGTTGCAGCCGATCGGCGGCGCACTGTCCGACCGCATCGGTCGCCGGAAGTTGCTCATCTTCTTCGGGATCGGCGGAACCGTGCTCACCGTGCCCCTGATGACGGTGCTCGGGACCACGACGAACCCCCTGGTCGCGTTCGGCCTGATGATGCTGGGGCTGATCGTCGTCACCGGGTACACGTCGGTGAACGCGATCGTGAAGACCGAGCTGTTCCCGACGAAGGTTCGCGCGCTCGGGGTCGGGCTGCCGTACGCGCTCACGCTGGCGATCTTCGGCGGAACGGTCGAGACCGTCGCCCTCGCCCTGAAGCGGGCCGGCCACGAATCGCTATTCTTCTACTACGTGACCGGGTGCATCGCGATCTCGCTCGTCGTCTACTTCTTCATGCGTGAGACTTCGGATGGTTCGCCGCTCGACCGGACGACCAGCCGGGAGGACACCCCGGACGACGACGTCGAGCTGGTCGACTCGCGGAGCTGATCGAAGGGAAGAGAAGTGCAGATCGCGGTGGTCGAGGACGACGACGGAGTCGGCGACGCACTCGTGGAAGCACTGGCCACCCACGGCCACGAGGCGGTGCGCATGCGGCGCGGCTCCGATCTCCTTCTCGGCCATCGCGGTATGGACGCGGTGATACTCGATCTCGGTCTCCCCGACGCGGACGGCCTGCAGGTGCTCCGGCGGCTGCGGGCCGTCAGCGACGTTCCGGTGGTGATCCTCACCGCCCGCGACGACGAACGGTCGGTGGTGCGGGGACTGCGGGGCGGGGCGGACGACTACCTCGTCAAGCCGGCGCGGCTCGCGGAATTGCTCGCGCGGCTCGACGTCGTGACCCAGCGTCGCCGCGCGACCGCGGCCTCGGCCGCGCAGACGGTTACCGAGGGTGATGTGGTGGTCGATCTGGCGGCACGCGAGGTCGAGGTCGGCGGCGCTCCGGTCGCGTTGACGGCCAAGGAGTTCGAGCTTCTCGAGGTGCTGGTCACCCGTCCCGGCGCCGCCGTGAGTCGTCAGCAACTGATGGATGCGGTGTGGGGCGACGCGTACGTGGCCATCTCACGCACCCTCGACGTGCACATGACCGGGTTGCGCGCGAAACTGGGCCGGCCCGGGCTCATCTCGACCATCCGCGGGTACGGCTACCGCTGGGGCACCTGACGTGCGCCGCCGTGTGCTCGCCGTCCTGCTGGTGTTCGCGGCCGTCGCGGTGGTGGCATTCGCCGTCCCGCTGGCGCTGGCCACCAGCGCCGGGAGAACCCAGGCCCTGCGGCTGAGCAGGGAGGCGGACGCGACGCATTTCGCCAGCCTCGCCGGACAGACCCAGGCCCCCGGAAGTACCACGCTGCTGCGGGAGGAGGTGGCCCGCTACCACGAGTTGTACGGCGAGGGCGTCCTCATCGTCGACGCGCGAGGCAACCTCCGCGCGGGCGCCGGACTGTCGCCGGACGACGCCGACGTCGCCGCGGCGGTCACGGCGGGACTGCGCAACCAGAAGCAGGGGATCAGCGGTTCGCTGACACCGTGGTCGGCGGACCGTGTCCTGTCGGCCGTGCCCGTCGGAACGGGCGCGCAGGTGGACGGTGCCGTCGTCCTGGACGTGTCCACCCGCGCCGCACGGGAGTCCATCCGGACGTCGTGGGTGGTGATCGTCGCAGGGGCGCTCGTCGCGCTGGCGGCGGTCACCGCGGTCGCGATCGCGCTGTCCCGGTGGACCGTTCGTCCGCTCGGGGCGCTCACCGCCAGGGTCGGCGCCCTCACCGACGCCGTCCCGTCGCCGCGTCCGCGGGCGCGGCGCAGCACGGGGCAGCCGTCCGGCAGCTACACCGGGCCACCCGAGGTTCAGGAACTCGCGAAGGCGTTCGACACCATGTCGGGCGCCGTCCAGGCGTCCGGTCAGGCGCAGCGGCAGCTGATCGCCGACACCGCCCATCAGCTCCGAAACCCCCTCGCGGCCCTGCACATCCGGTTGGATTCCCTCGGCCCGCACGTCGCCGAGGCCGGGGCCGAGACGTACCGTCGCACGGGGATGGAGGTCGATCGGCTCGGCGGGATCCTCGACGGACTGCTGGCGCTGGCCGTCGCCGAATCGCCCACGGACTCCGCCGACGACGAGACCGCGCACGGCGGATGCGACGTCGGTGCCGTCCTCGCGGACCGTGCCGACGCCTGGACGGAGGCCCTCGCGGAGTCGGGGATGGACCTCGTGCTCCGGGAACCGGCCGAACCGCTGGTCGCCGACTTCCGGTCGAGTCACCTGGCGCAGGTCCTGGACGTCCTGCTCAGCAACGCGCACGCGTACGCCGGTCGAGGTTCGACGGTCCGGATCGACACGGGACGGTCGGCCGCGGGAATCGAGATCCGGGTGAGCGACGACGGGGCCGGGGTGAGCGAGGACGAGATCGGCAAACTGTCGTCACGCTTCTTCCGCGGGTCCGGCGCGGCGCAGCAGGGCACCGGGCTCGGGTTGTCCATCGCGACCGCGCTCGTCGAGGGCGGCGGTGGGGCGCTGACGATCGCCGCGGAGCAGCCACACGGACTCCGGGTGACGCTGACACTGCCGGCGGTGGCGCCGTGATCACCCGACGTGCACTTCTACGCGGCGTCGTCGCCGCGGGTGCGACCGCGGCCACGGGTTCGCTGCTCGCCGCGTGCTCGGACAGCGGCCGCGATCCGCTGCGACTCGCAGCCGGAGAGGAGGGCGGATTCTTCTGGGAGTTCGCCCAATTGACGGCCCAGGCCGCGGAGCGTGCCGCACTGCCGGTGAGCATCGTCCCGGTCCGCACCGCGGGGTCGATGGACAATCTGGCGGCGCTGGCATCCGGAGACGCGGAACTCGCCCTGAGCCTCGCCGACGCCGCCGTGGCGGCTCTCGAGGCCGGCGCCGGGTTCACCGCCATCGGCAAGGTGTACGAGAACTACATGCAACTCGCGGTGCGCGCCGATTCCGGGATCTCGGACACCTCGCAACTGAGAGGTACCCGAATCAGCCTGGGTGCCACAGGCTCCGGCGCGGAACTGACGGGCGAACGGATCCTCGAGGTGCTCGGTCTGGCGGGTCCGGGAGACGTGACGCGTCTGCACCTGTCGATGACCGACGCGGGGCAGGCCCTGCGTGACGGCACCGTCGACGCGGTTCTGTGGGCCGGCGGAGTGCCCACGCCGTCGTTCGCGAATCTCGGGATCCCGCTGCGTCTACTCGACCTGTCCGCCGAACTGGAATTGCTGCGGGAGCAGTTCGGCCCGCGCTACGAGCCGGTGCTGATTCCGCCCGGAACGTACGGACAGCAGGCGTCGGTCGCGACGATCGGTCTCGCGAACCTGCTGCTCGCCGACCCGGCCGTCTCGGACAGCGCCGCCGGCGCCATCGTCGAGGTGCTCATCGACCACGCGGCGGAACTGGTGCCGGATCAGGCGACCGGCAGCCAGTTCCTGGACCGGCAGTCGCTGATCGTCACCGCGGGGGTTCCACTGCACCCCGGCGCGGCCGCGGCGTACCGCAGACACCACGGCTGAGCCGGTCTATCACTGCACCTGGGCGACGACGAAGATGCGCCGGAACGGGAAGAACGTGCTGCCGTCCGGTCGCCGGGGGTACGCCTCGTCGAGGAGCGGGACGAGTTCTTCGCGGAACCGGTCCCACTCCGGTGTCGAGAGGGCGTCCTTGACCGGGCGGAGCGCGGTGCCGGTGATCCACTCCAGAACCGGGTTCTCCCCGGTCAGCCGCTGCACGTACGTGGTCTCCCAGGCATCGACGGCGCACCCGGCGTCGGCGAGTAGACCGGCGTAGTCGGTGGGATCGTCGACGACCTTGCTTTCCCGGAACGGCGCGTCCGGCAGCAACCGGGACCATCGGTCGCTCGAAGCGAGGTCCCGGACGACTGCGTGCGAGGGCGCGTCGAAGTTGCCGGGAACCTGCACTGCGATCCACGCCCCCGACGGCAGCTGAGCCGGCCAGCGACGCAACAACTCCCGGTGTTCGGGCACCCACTGCAGGGCGGCGTTGGAGACGACGACGTCCGTGTCGGGCTTCGGCGTCCAGTCGCGCACGTCCTGCCTGCCGGCGTCGAGGCCGCGTTCACGCGCGGCCTCGACCATCTCGGGTGAGCTGTCGGAGGCCTCGAGGACGGCGTCCGGCCAACGTTCGGCCAGGCTGACGGTCAGGTTTCCCGGGCCGCAGCCGAGGTCGACGACGCGGCGCGGTGACCGCGCGTCGACTCGCGACAGCAACTCGTAGAACGGGCGCCCGCGATGGTCCGCGAAGGCGAGGTACTTGTTCGGATCCCACATATAGTCCTCCTCGCCTGAAACAGTACGCCCATACTGTTGGCGTGTGGGGTCAGAGGCCGAGATCCTTCGCGATGATCGTCTTCATGACCTCGCTCGTGCCGCCGTAGATGCGGGAGACGCGGGTGTCCGCGTACAGGCGCGCGATGGGGTACTCGAGGATGTAGCCGTATCCGCCGTGCAGTTGCAGGCACTTGTCGATGACCCGGCCCGCGGCCTCGGTGCAGAACAGCTTCGCCTTCGCGGCATCCGCCACCGTGAGTTCGCCGGCGTCGTGCAGTTCGAGCGCCCGGTCGGCCATCAGCTGGATCGCCTCGACCTCGGTGGCGCACTCGGCGAGCACGAACTTGGTGTTCTGGAACGCCGCGACGGGCTTGCCGAACACCTTGCGCTCCTTCACGTACGCGATCGCGTGCTGCAACGCCGCGGCCGCGGTCGCCGACCCGCCGAGCGCGATGGAGAGGCGTTCCTGGGCGAGGTTGTGGGTGAGGTAGCTGAAACCGGCACCTTCGTCGCCGAGTCGGTCCGCCACGGGCACCTTGACGTCGGTGAAGGACAGTTCGGCGGTGTCCGAGGCCTTCAGGCCGATCTTCTCGATCTTGCGACCCACCGCGAAACCCTCGGACGTGGTGTCGACGACGAGGATGGTGAGACCGGCCCGGCGGTCCTCGGGGGTGCTGGGCGCGGTGCGGCACACCACGAGGATCCGGTCGGCGAGCGCGCCACCGGTGATGAACGTCTTCGCGCCGTTCAGGACGTAGTGCGACCCGTCGTCGGACAGCTTGGCCGACGTCGCGATGTTCGCGAGGTCCGAACCGGTTCCCGGCTCGGTCATCGCGATGGCGAACATGATGTCGCCGGACGCGAATCCGGGGAGCCACCGCTGCTTCTGCTCGTCGTTCGCGTACTCGAGCAGGTACGGCAGGATCAGGTTGGTGTGCACCGAGTAGCTGCCGAACGTGACTCCGGCGGCCGCCGTCTCCTCGCCGACCACCGCCGCGAACTTGAAACTCTTCTCACCGCCGCCGCCGAACTCCTCCGGCACCTGGATGCCGAGTACCCCGAGCTCCCCGAGACGACGGTAGAAGTCGCGCGGGGGATGCCCTTCGCCCTCCCACTCGTGGTGGACGGGGGCGACTTCCTTGGCGATGAAGTCGCGGATCGTCTTCCGGAACGCGTCGTGATCTTCGTTGAACACCGTACGCTGCACGGGCTTTCTCCTTCGAATTACATTGCGTAACTGCGTAGTACGACCTTGCCGATGCTTATCTTCCGAACCTCGGAGTGTTCGTCGGATCGAAAGTCTGGGCGAGGCGGCTCATGGGATGAGAATGCCCGATCCGCGGGGGCCCGGCTAGGGGCGTTCGGCTATCGGTCGGATAGCGCAGTCCAATGCACGCGTGGCTCCTCGACTCTGCCGACACATAGGCAGACGTAGCCGGTGCCTTCGCCGAGTGCGTATTGATCACGGGCACCCCGGTACGTTGAATGAACCGTGACACTGTGACCCACGCCACCCCGCTTCCGAAGGGATCACCACGTGACCCGCTCCACTGCCATCCTCGACCGGACCGTCGCCATCGGTTCCGAGTCCCGCAGCCGCGCTTGGGGCCTGACCGGGCTCCTCGTGCTGCTCTACGTCGTCAACTACGCCGACAAGGCCGTCCTCGGCATCATCGCCCAACCCCTCGCCCACGAGCTGGGACTGAGTGCCTCGCAGATCGGGCTGGTGGGAAGCCTCTTCTTCCTGACCTTCACCGTCGGCGGATTCTTCGCCGGCGCGCTGAATCGCTGGATGTCGCTACGGTGGGCGCTGCTGCTGCTCGCGATCGCCTGGTCCGTCGCGATACTCCCGCTCGTGGTCGTCGCGTCTTTCGCGGTGCTGCTGGTCAGCCGCCTGCTGCTCGGGCTCGCGGAGGGGCCGAGTTCCGCGCTGCTCCACACTGCGGCGTACTCGTGGCATGCACCCGCCAAGCGCGGACTGCCGAGCGCTCTGCTCGCCGGTGCCGCGTCCATCGCCAAGATCGCCGTCGCGCCTGCTCTCGCATTCGTGACCGTCACGTTCGGGTGGCGCTACGCGCTCGTCGCGCTGGCGGTCATCGGGGTCCTGTGGTGCGTCGTGTGGCTGACCGTCTGGAGCGAGGGCCCGTACATTCGCAGCGGCAAGGGCGCCGATTCCGCGGCCGCCGGTGACGCGGGCGAACCGGCGGTGCCGTGGGGTCGCATCTTCCGGACCCGGACGTTCATCAGCGGCGCGCTTCTCGTCATGAGCGTGTACGCGCTGGTCGCCGTGGTTCTGACGTGGCTGCCCTCGTACTTCGAGGTGGGCCTCGGATACAGCCGCCTCCAGGCCGGCTCCATGTTCGCGTTCCCGAGCATCGCCGGGCTGATCCTGATGCTGCTCTCGTCCGTGATCGGCGACCGTCTGCTCGCACGCGGCTCGACGTCCCGCGTCGTCCGCGTCATCGTCCCCGCAGTCGGGGTGCTGATCTGCGGAGCGATCCTGCTTGCACTCCCGTCCATCACCGCACCCGCCATCGCCGTCCTCGTCGTCTCCGTCGGCTACGGCTTCGCCGCGTCGGTGTTCCCGCTGCTCAACGCGGCGATCTCGGAGATCTGCCCGCCCCGTCAGACCGCGGGCACCCTCGGCGTCTTCCTCGCCGTCATGGCGATCGGCGGCCTCGTCGCCCCCTACGCGACGGGTCTGATCGTCGACGCGGCTGCCTCGCCCGCCGAGGGCTACGCCACCGCGTTCCAGTCGCTCGGACTCGTCGCCGCCGTCTGCGCCGTCGGCGCCCTGGTCTTCGCGAACCCCGAGCGCGACAAGACACTCGTCCGGGGTGACGCTGCGGACATAGGCACGAACTAACCCTCTGATCGGCCGAAAGTCGTTGTGCCGACGACATCGCCCGTGATTGATTCGAGTGACCCCCTCAGATCGAAGGAACACACCATGCGCGATGCAGTGATCGTCGACGCCGTCCGCACGCCCATCGGGCGGCGTGGCGGTTCCCTGTCCGGAATCCACCCCGCAAACCTGTCGGCGCACGTCCTCGAGGCCCTCGTGGCGCGCACCAATCTCTCCCCGGAGGAGATCGGCGACGTCGTCTGGGGCTGTGTCAGCCAGGTGGGGGAGCAGGCAGGCAACGTCGCCCGCACCGCCGTCCTCGCCGCCGGCTGGCCGGAGACGGTCCCGGGCACCACGCTCACCCGGGCGTGCGGATCGAGCCAGCAGGCCGTGAGCTTCGCCGCCGCCGCCGTGATCGCCGGCCACGAGGACGTCGTCGTCGCCGGTGGTGTGGAGTCCATGAGCCGGGTTCCTATGGGCAGCGCCAGCAAGAACGGCGAGCACTTCCCGGCGGCCGTCCTCGACCGGTACGGCGTCGACGGGTTCAGCCAGGGCACCGGCGCCGAGATGATGGCCGCGAAGTGGGGGCTCTCCCGTCAGGTGCTCGACGAATACGCGCTGCGATCCCACGAACTCGCCGCGCACGCCGCGGACCGGGGCTCATTCGACGGGCAACTCGCACCGCTCTCCGACGTCCTCGCCGGGGACGAGGGGATCCGCCGCGGCGGCACGCTAGAGTCTCTCGGCAAGCTGAAGACCGTGTTCAAGGAGGACGGCGTGATCCACGCCGGCAACTCCTCGCAGATCTCCGACGGCGCCGGTGCGCTGCTCGTCACGACGAGCGAGAAGGCCGCGCAACTCGGTCTGACCCCGATGGCCCGCATCCACACCTGTGCCGTTGCCGGCGACGACCCGGTGATCATGCTGACCGGACCCATCGCCGCGACGGAGAAGGCACTGTCCCGGTCCGGACTGAAGATCGACGACATCGGCGCATTCGAGGTGAACGAGGCCTTCGCTCCCGTCCCGCTGGCGTGGCAGGCGGAGACCGGCGCCGCGACGGACCGGCTGAACCCGCTCGGTGGCGCCATCGCCGTCGGTCACCCGCTCGGCGGTTCCGGCGCGATCCTCATGACCCGACTCGTCCACCACATGCGGGACAACGGCATCCGGTACGGACTGCAGACCATGTGTGAGGCGGGCGGCCTCGCCAACGCCACCATCCTCGAACTTCTCTGATCCGACAACACTTTTCGAAGGGAACACCCGCACGATGGAACTCAAGGGAATCTCGACCGCGGTCACCGGCGGCGCGTCCGGTCTCGGACTCGCGACGGCACGCCGCCTCGTCGACGCAGGCGCTCAGGTCACGCTCATCGACCTCCCGAACTCCGACGGGGAGGCGGCGGCGAAGGAACTGGGCAGCGCCGCCCAGTTCGCTCCCGCCGACGTCACCGATTCCGAGCAGTTCGCGGCCGCACTCGACGTCGCCGACGATCGTGGTGGCCTGCGCGGCATCGTGCACTGCGCCGGGGCGGGACGCCGGATGCGCATCCTCGACTCCGACGGCAAGGCAGGCTCCGTCGAGGACTTCGAGTTCGTGATCCGGCTCAACCTCGTGGGTTCGTTCAACGCCCTGCGCCTCGGCGCGGAACGGATCGCGCGGCAGGAGGAGATCGACGGCGAGCGCGGCGCGGTTGTGCTGACGGCGTCCGTCGCCGCCTTCGAGGGTCAGATCGGCCAGATCAACTACACCGCATCGAAGGCCGGCATCGTGGGCATGACGGTCACCGCAGCCCGTGACCTCGCCAGCCGCAACATCCGGGTGTGCACCATTGCGCCGGGAATCATGGACACCCCGCTCCTCGCCCGGCTGCGCGACGACGTGCGCGCGTCGCTGGAGAAGTCCGTGCCGGGCCCGTCACGTCTGGGCAAGCCCAGTGAGTTCGGGCAGCTCGCCTGCCAGATCCTCGAGAACGGTTACCTCAACGGCGAGACCATCCGCCTGGACGGTGCCATCCGCATGGCACCTCGCTGACGAGTAAGGGACCGAACGTGAATTCTGCTGCACCGGTACTGCATTACCCCGACCTGACGTTGGCGGCGTTTCCGTCCGCCATGGCGGACCTGTACGGAGACAAGGCCGCAGTGGTCGACGGCGACACGGTGTGCACCTACCGCGAGCTCGACCAGCGGTCGGGCGCGTTCGCCGCCGCCCTGCGGGACGCGGGGGTGACCGAACGCGACGTGGTGCTCCTGCACCTCGGCAACTGCATCGAATTCGTCGTGGCCTACTACGGCGCACTGCGGGCCGGCGCGACCGTCACCCTGGTCAACCCGCTGCAACCCGGCCCCGGCCTGCGCTCGCAGATCGTCGACACGGCGGCGGTCGCCGCCGTCACCCAGCCCGGACAACTGGACACTCTCACCGAGGCGGCGAGCGGCACCACCGTCCGCACCATCGTCGTGGCCGGCCTCCCCGCGGGCGTCGGTCGCGGTCAGTTCGGGTTCGAGGAGTTCGTCCGCGGGTACGCCACCGCACCGTTCACCCCGAAGGTGTCCGGGGACGACGTCGCCCACCTCGCCTACACGGGCGGCACCACCGGGTTGTCCAAAGGTGTGCGGGTGCTGCACCGCAACGTTCTCGCCAACGTGACCCAGATGATCGCCTGGCGCGCGGGTCACGAGGTGCGCGCCACCGCCGACGGCGGGATCGAACTGCGCCCCGTCGAGAGTCTCGGGGACCGCGGGGTGGTGCCCGGCGCCGGAGCGACCGTCGTCGTGTCGCCGCTGTTCCACGCGCACGCGCTGATCAACATGTCGTTCCTCCTGCTGTGCGGGGCGACCCAGGTGTTCGCCGGGCGGTTCGAGCCGGGCCGCATGCTGGAGTTGATCGAGACGCACCGCGCCACGTACATCACCGGCAGTCCGGCGATGTGGCATGCCGTCGCCACCCACCCCGACGCCGTCGTTCGAGACACCGACTCGGTGCGGGTCGTGTCGTCGGGTGCGGCGCCGATCGATCATGTGACGCTCGAGGCGCTGGTCCGGGCGTTCCCGTCGGCGAGCGTGGTCGAGGGGTACGGGCTGACGGAGGGCACCTGCCTGGTCGCCTCCGCACCGTTGACCGGCTCTATCGCGTACAAGCTCGGCAGCGTGGGGCTGCCGGTGTTCGACACGGAGGTGCAGATCCGTGCCCAGGACGACTCCGGCGCCGTGCTGGAGGCCGGCACCCGCGGCAAGTTGTGGGTCCGCGGCCCGCAGGTCACGGACGGCTACCTGAACCATCCGGAGATCACGGCGCAGCAGTACGTCGACGGCTGGCTCGACACCGGTGACATCGCCTACCTGGACGAGGACGGGTACCTGTTCATCTGCGACCGCACCAAGGACATGCTGATCTACAAGGGCTACAACGTGTATCCGCGTGAGCTCGAGGAGATTCTGGTCTCGCATCCGGACGTGTCCTCGGCTGCCGTCGTCGGCAGGGAGGCCGGCAGCGTCGGTCAGGAGCCGGTGGCGTTCGTGGTGCCGATGCCGGACGTGACGATCGATCCGGATGCGGTGTCCGCGTTCGTCGCCGAGCGGGTGCTGCCGTACAAGAAGGTACGCGACGTGGTGGTGGTCGAGCAGCTGCCGACGTCGGCGGCCGGGAAGATCCTCAAGACGAAGCTGCGTGAGCAACTCGCCGCCGCGACGACCTAGCGTTTTTCTCCCGCTGGGTGGAAGCAACCCTGTGGAGCGCTTCCTACTTCCCCCTACCGTCCTGGTGGGGGGAAGAAGGGAGCGCCGATGGCATCGGCCGAGTCGATCGTGTACATCGTCGACGAGATGGTGGCCGAGCCCGGGCAGGCTCGCGCGTTTCTCGCCGACTACCTGGAGCGCTATGTGCCCGGCGCGATTGCGCGTGGCCTGACGCTCGATCGCGTGCTCGTCTCCCCGCCGGTATGGCTGGAGGACCAGTCGAACACCCTGGCCGTCAGCTGGACTCTGCGGGGCGCTCGCGCGTGGTGGCGGCAGAGTCTTCTCGCACGCCACGATGCGGAGGTGCTCAACTGGTGGGCCGACGCCGACGAGTTCCTCACCACCCGCCGACGCACCGTCTCCTGCTCGCCCGCGGATGTGGAGGCGATGACCGATGTTTAAGGTGACCAAGCTCGTTCACCTCGTCGCCGACGCGGATGCCTCCACCGGTGCGGCGTTGGCCGGCCGGCTGCGCGAGGTCGCTGCGCCCACGGCCCGGCGCGTTCTCGTGACTCCGACCCTGCCCGGCGGAATCAACGGGGGCGACGTGATCGCGCACCTCCACTTCGACGACGAATCCCACTGGCGCGCTGTCGAACCAGGCATCATCGCACAGCTACGCATCCCCGAGATCGGGCACATCGACAGCGTCGGCTACACGGGCGTGCCCACTCCCGCCCCAGGTCATTTCGAACCGACCGTCTACCGGACGCTGTTTGTCTCAGTGGACGATTCGGTCGACCCGGCGGTGGTGGAGCGCTTCGAATCCGAGACGCGGGCGATGCCGACCCACATCCGCACGATCGGGACCTCGCAGATGAGCCGGGTGCAGGAATCGGCCGGTTCCGCGCGGTGGACCCACGTCTGGGAGCAGGAGTACGCGAACCTGGACGGGCTGCTCGGGCCGTATATGACACACCCCTATCACTGGGCGCACATAGATCGGTGGTTCGATCCCGAACGCGGGCCGCGGATCGTCACTCGGCTGTGCCACAGCTTCTGTGCGATCGACGGCCCGACCATCACGGTTGCTGCACCTGCCACTCGCCGCTGAACGCAGGGGGACGCTTCTCGATGAATGCGCGAAGTGCGGCCGGAGCGTCAGTCGCGAAGTTGACCGCTTGCGAACGCGCCTCGTTCTCGAGTGCGTCCCGCAGCGACGACGTCGTGCCGTCCTCGATCAGGCGCGTCGACTGCATGACGGCCACCGTCGGCGCTGCCGCGAGACGGGACACGAACCGGGCGACCGTGGCATCCAATTCGTTCGGCTCGACGAGCTCGCTGACCAGTCCCAGCGCATCCGCCTGCTCGGCGTCGATCATCTCGGCGAGCATGACCAGACGTTTCGCGCGGTGTAGTCCCACCATGCGCGGCAGGAGCCACGAGCCGCCGAAATCCACCGACAGGCCGCGCTTGGCGAAGATCTGGCTGAACTGCGCGTCGCGCGAGGCGATGAGCAGGTCGCACAGCAGCGCCAGGTTCCAGCCGGCTCCCACGGCGTAGCCGCGAACCTTCGCGATCAGCGGCTTGGGGAACTCGGCGACCGCCAGCGCCGTCGCGTTGATCTGGCGCATGCGGTTCAGCGGGTGCATGGGGGTGCGCTTGTCGAGGTCTGCGCCGGTGCAGAAGTCGTCGCCCGCGCCGGTGAGGACCACGACACGGATGGCGTCGTCGAGGGCGAGTTCGCCGAGCGCCTCGCGCAGCGCGATCCACGAGTCGAGGGTCATGGCGTTGCGCCGTGCGGGCCGGTTCAGGGTGATCGTCGCGACCGCGCCGTCCCGGCTGATCAGAACGTCGCGTTCGGCGGATTCGGTGCCTGTGGTCGAGGTGACGGTTTCGATGCTCATACGCGGCTCCAGACGTCGGCGCGGTTCTCGGCGTACGCCGGAGTGGTCGACGCCGTGCCGCCCAGCCAGTCGATCACCGGGGACGTTCCGCCGCAATGTCGTTCTGGGATACACCGGATGAGGTGAAACCTATGGTTACCGCCGAGCGCCATAGGTTCCGATTAACCGGACCATCAGCGATGTGTCTTTGTCCACGCCCGGACTGCGTGCTGAACTGGTCGGACCTGGAAGTGCTTGCATCAGAAGACTCCCCCTCATCAGGAGAACCGATGTCTCTACCCTCCGTGCTGTCCGATCGCCTGCGCCTGCCGGCTGTGGCCTCCCCGATGTTCATCGTCTCGGGTCCCGAGTTGGTGATCGCCCAGTGCACGTCGGGCATCGTCGGCTCCTTCCCCTCGCTCAACGCCCGCCCGCAGCCCGTCCTGCGTGAATGGCTCACCCGCATCACCGAGACCCTTGCCAAGCACGACGCCAACAACCCGGAGACACCGTCCGCGCCGTACGCGGTCAACCTGATCGTCCACAAGAGCAACGACCGCCTCGACGAGGACCTCGCGACCATCGTCGAGTTCGAGGTCCCGATCGTCATCACGTCCCTCGGCGCCCGCGCCGAAGTCAACGAGGCCATCCACAGCTACGGCGGCATCGTCCTCCACGACGTCATCAACAACAAGTTCGCGAAGAAGGCCGTGGAGAAGGGCGCCGACGGCCTCATCGCCGTCGCGGCCGGCGCCGGCGGACATGCGGGCACCCTGTCGCCGTTCGCGTTGATTCAGGAGATCCGCGAATGGTTCGACGGGCCGCTCTTGCTGTCGGGCTCCATCGCTCACGGCCGCTCGGTTCTCGCCGCGCAGGCCGCCGGCGCCGACCTCGCCTACATCGGCTCCGCGTTCATCGCCACCGCAGAGGCCGACGCGGACCAGGGCTACAAGCAGATGATCGTCGACTCCACCGCGTCCGACATCGTCTACTCCAACCTGTTCACCGGGGTGCACGGCAACTACCTGCGCGGCAGCATCGAGGCCGCCGGACTCGACCCGAACAATCTCGCCCACTCCGACCCGTCCGCCATGAGCTTCAGCGGTGGAACCGCCAAAATGAAGGCATGGCGCGATATCTGGGGGTCCGGACAGGGGATCGGCACCGTGCACTCGGTGCAACCGACGGCGGAACTCGTCGACCGGCTCGTCTCCGAGTACGCCGCGGCCAAGAGCTACCTGCTCGCGCTGTAACCTTCCGCCCGCACGAGTTCGACGAACGCGTGCCCGACCGGGGAGAGCATGTCGGGATCGAATGCGATCCCGAAGGTGCGGGCAATCGTCGGCTCCGTGCGGCGGACCACCGCGCGGTCCTGGGCCGCCTCCGCGATCGACCGTTCCAGCAGGGTCCCGCCTATTCCCGCGAGTACCAGGGGAAGTCGCGCCTCGCGGTGATCGGACAGCGCCGCGAGAGTGGGGCGTGCGCCGGCGCGACGGATCGATTCCTCGATCTCATTGGCGACGGAGTGGCCGCGGGGGACGAAGACCATCGGGATGTCGGGAAGCGCGGCGAGCGGAACGGGACCGTCCGGGAGGTCGGTGCCCGGTGGGTACACGAGCCAGTACTCCTGTTCGCCGAGTTCGACGACGTCCAGGCGGGCGTCGTCCAGCGGTAGGTGGGCCACCACGAATTCGCAGTGGCCATCCTCGATCAGCGACCCGGCCTGTGCCTCGTCTTTCAATTCACCCAACCGGACCATCACATTCGGGTGGGTTCGCCGGAATTCGGTGACGAGGTCGACGAGGGGTCCGATCGCCAACGCCGGAAACGCCATGATGTCCAGTCGGCCGGCGAGTGCCCCGTCGGAGGTGGCGAGGAGGTCTTCGACGGCGGTGACGTCGCGCAGGATCTGCCTGCTCGGCCCGACCATGCTGCGCCCTGCGGCGCTGAGCACCATGCCCCGGCCGATGCGGTGGAACAGCTGCACACCCAGTTCCCGCTCGAGCCCGCGCAATGCCTGCGAGATGGTGGGCTGTGCGACACCGAGCGACGCGGCGGCCCCGTTGATGCCTTCGTGTTCCACGACGGCGAGAAAGTACTCGACCTGACGCAACTCCATGTGCTCAGTTCCTCACTCGGGTGCCGGTGTTCGGGTGGCCTGCGCGATCGCGACGAACGCCGAGGCCGCCGGTGATCCCGGCCCGGACCGCTGCACGAGACCGACGGGACGGGTCAGCTTCGGCGTCATCGACCGGATCGAGACCCCGCGCAACTGTTCCTCGGCGACGAGGCGGGGGAGGACGGTGGCCCCCGCGCCGCGCATCACCAGCTCCCACGTGGCGCCCGGGTGCGTGCAGTCGATGACGACGTTCGCGGGCTCGCCGACGAGCTCGGTGATCAGCGCCGCGTCGCTCTTGTCGCCGAGATCCTGAACGAGCGGAATGTCGCGGACGGCCGAGCGGGGCACCGGATCGGGGAGGGTCGCGGCGAGTGCATCGGGCAGGGCGAGTACCAGCTCCTGGTCGCCGATGGGGACCGAGCGCAGTGCGCTGTGGTCGACGGACAGGTCGATCACCCCGAGTTCGGCCTCGCCGCGGCGCAGGGCGCCGAGGACGCCGGTGGGGCCGTCGGCGTCGATGATGCGGACCGTCACGCGGGGGTACTGCTCACGGAACCGGCGTACCAGGCCGACGATCGGATCGATCGAGAACGCCGCGTAGGTGACGACGTCGACGCGGCCGGACACGAGTTCGCGCACAGCGGCGACCTTCGCCTTGGCCCGTTCGACGTCGGCGAGGATGCGGCGGGCGGCGACGTCGAGGGTGCGGCCGTCCTCGGTCAGCTCGAGACGCCGCCCGGTGCGGTCGAACAGGGTGACACCGAGGCGGCGTTCGAGTGTGCGGATTGCCTGCGAGAGCGACGGTTGCGAGATGTAGAGGGACTGCGCGGCCCTGGTGATCCCGCCGTGATCGACTACCGCGACGAAGTAGGTGACGAGATGCAGGTCCACGCGGTCATCGTACGGAAGCCGTGATGCGGGCTGTGCCGATCATGCGGCTAGCGGCCACGCCACACCGGCGGGCGCTTCTCCGCGAAGGCGCGTGCACCCTCCTGCGCGTCCTCGGAAGCGAACACCGGATCGAGGAAGCGGCGTTGCCCGATGAACGCGTCGGGGTCGGTGTAGTTGGCGGACATCGCGACGACCTGCTTGGTGGCGCGCACGGCGAGGGGACCGTTGGCGGCGACCCGTGCCGCCAGTTCGCGTGCGGTGTCGAGGGCCTGTCCGGGCTCGGTGAGCCGGTTGACGAGTCCGTGCGCGTGCGCCACCTCGGCGGTGAGGGGGTCGCCGGTGATCGCCATCTCCATCGCGATCGGGTACGGCAGCACCTTCGGCAGTCGCAGCAGGCCGCCGCCGGCGGCGGCGAGCCCCCGCTTGACCTCGGGGATGCCGAACTTGGCGTCGCGGGCGGCGACGATCAGATCGGCCGACAGTGCCAATTCGCAGCCGCCGGCCAGCGCCCAGCCCTCGACCGCGGCGATCAGCGGCTTCGTCGGCGGGGCCTCCGTGATTCCGCCGAAGCCGCGTCCGGGCAGCGACGGCCGCTCCCCGCGGGTGAACGCCTTCAGATCCATGCCCGCGCAGAACGTTCCCCCGGCGCCGGTGAGGATCGCGATCGTCAGGTCGGGCCGCGCCTCGAACTCGTCGATCGCGGCGGCAAGCGCCTTGGCGACCTCGAGGTCGACGGCGTTCTTCGCCTCCGGCCGGTTCAGGGTGATGACGGCGACGCCGTCGGAGAATTCGGTGAGAACCACGCTCATGGGGTGTCTTCCTTACGGTGTCGGGGTCCAGCGTTCGGGGTGCCCGCCGTGTGAGCGGATGCTCCCGCGGTCGGCCAGAACGAGCAGGTGGGCATGGGTTTCGCGGACCGCGAGGCGGAGCAGGCGGTCGGACATGGATTCGAACGGCCGCGACCACGAGATGTGCTGCGAGATCTCCCACGCCGTCGATTCGGGGCGCACCCCCAGGGCGTCGACGATCTCCGCGAGGCGTTCCTCGTGATGACCCATCAGCTGCCGGGCGCGGTCGGCGATGCCCCGGAAGCGGTACTCGTGGGCCGGCAGCACCTCGCCGTCGGGCATGGAGGTGGTGGCGTGCAGCGACAGCAGGTAGCGGTGCAGCGGGTTCTCCAGCTCGCCGGGGACCGTGGAGATGTTGGGACTGATGCGGGGCAGCATGTGGTCGCCGCTGAACATCAGCCCGTGGGTGTCGTCGACGAAGGTCAGATGACCGGGAGTGTGCCCCGGGGTCCAGACCGCCCGCAGATCCCAGCCCGGAAGGTCCAGGGGAGTGCCGTCATCGAGCACGACGTCCATGGATTCGCCCGCTCCCAGGCGAACGAGGTCGACGCGGGCGGCCGCGAGGATGTCGGTGGGGGCCCCGAGTTGGGCGAGCTGGGTGTTCCACAGCTGTTCGTCGGCGGTGGCGTCCTCGGGCGAATGGTGGCCGAGGAGTGCGGCATCCGCGCCGTGCATCGCGAGCGCGGCCCCACTGACCTCCCGCAGCCGCGGCGCGAGACCGAAGTGGTCGGGATGCAGGTGGGTGACGGCGGCGTACCGGACGTCGGTGACGTGGTGCCCGGTCTCGGTGATGCCGTCGACGAGGGCCCGCCACGACTCCTCGGAATCCCAGCCGACGTCGATCAGGGCGAGGCCGTCGGGCAGCGCGAGCGCGTAGATCAGAACGTAGCGCAACGGGTTTCGCGGCATCGGCACCGGGATCGACCACAATCCGGGTCGTACCTGCTCGACCGGTGGCAGGACGCCGCGGGCCCACGCCTCGCGCTGGACGGTACCGACGTCTTCGGTGACGATCACGACGGCACCTCCGTGGCGCGGAGCCCTTCGCGCAGGGTGCGTTTGAGGATCTTGCCGCTCGCTCCGCGCGGAAGTTCGGCGACGTAGACGATCTCCCGCGGCTTCTTGTACGACGCGAGCCGGGCGGCGGTGAACGCGATCAGGTCCTGCTCGTCCGGTTGGTTCGCCGGATCGACGAGCCGGACGACCGCCGTCACGGACTCACCCCACGTCCGGTGCGGCACGCCGACCACCGCCACCTCGGCGACCGCCGGATGCTCGGCGAGCACCGATTCGACCTCGATCGGGTACACGTTCTCGCCTCCCGTGATGATCATGTCCTTCACCCGGTCGGTGACGAACAGATAGCCCTCCTCGTCGATGTGCCCGGCGTCGCCGGTGCGCAGAAAACCGTCGTGGGTGAGCAGTTGCGCGGTCTCGTCGGGCCGCCGCCAGTAACCCGTGACGTTGTTGCGTGAGCGGCACACGATCTCCCCGGACTCGCCCAGCGGAAGCCGGGCGCCGGTCACCACGTCCCGGATCTCGACCTCGACACCGGGCATGGGTTTGCCGGCGGAACGCAGCAGGTGCGCGCGGTGCCCGGACGGGTCGTGGTCCTCGACGGCGAGGGCGGTGACCGAGCCCGTCGTCTCGGTCATGCCGTAGCGCTGCACGAATCCACAGCCGAGGCGATCGATCGCGCGCCGGAGCAGAGTGGTGGTGATCGGCGCCGAACCGTAGGCCACCAGTTCGAGGCTCGACACGTCGTAGCGGTCGAGGTCGGGCACGTCGAGGAGCATCTGAATGGTCGACGGAACCAGGAAGGCGTGGGTGATCCGATGCCGTTCGACGAGTTCGGCGACCTGTCGGGCGTCGAACGCGCCGAGCAGCACCACGTGGACGCCGGCCGACAGGCACGTGCTCAACCAGCCGGCACCCGCGATGTGGAACAGCGGCATGGCGTCGAGTGCCACCGAGCCGGGCTTCCAGCGATAGATCAGCAGGCCCTGCGGCTCGTTGTGCAGGTTGCGATGCGTCGCGACGACGCCCTTCGGGAAGCCCGTGGTGCCCGATGTGTAGAGCTGCAGCACCTCGGCGTCGGGGTCGTCCCCGAGACCCGGATCGGTGGCGGTGCCGGACGTGACCAGCCGGTCCCACGTCCAGGTGCCGGGCCGAAGAACGTCGCCGTCGGCGGCGTCGACGACCACCACGACCACACTCGGGAGCGCGTCGCGGACGGCGTCCGCGGCGGCGGCGAATTCGGATTCGACGATCAGTACCTGGAGCTGGGCATCGACCGCGATCGCGGCGGCCTCGGCGGGCGGGAGTCGCCAGTTGAGCGGGACGAACACCAGCCCCGACTTGGCGGCGGCCACGAACGTCTCGACCCCCTCGGTGCGCATCCGCAGCAGTGCCCCGACCCGGCCGCCGCCGGATGTCAACGCCGACAGCGCGGTTGCGATCCGATTGGTCCGCCAGTCGAGCTCCGCATACGTCAGCGTGGTGTCACCACACGTCACGGCCGGTGCTCCGGGCCGTTCTGCGGCATGGCGCCGCACGCGCTGGGGAAGATGCAGACCGCTCACATCACGCTCCTCGATGACTCGTCGACGCCGCCGGGGAACCGGGTGACGCGTGCTGCCAGTCGACCACCCGTGTGAGGCCGGAAACAAAGTCACAGAGCCGAACGGACAGTGAGGAATCGCCTATGGATGCCCGGCCGAGCGGCCTCGCGGCGTTTGTAGACTGGCGTGATGGCCGCCACCCCCGCCCTGAACCCCGAGGATGTTCAGCGTGCTGCGGCGGCACTGCACACCCCCGACATCGGCGGGTGGGCCAACCGGTTCGAACTGCTGTCCGACGGCAACCGCCTCCGACTGCTGTTGTGTCTGCACCACGCCCCCGACATCTGCGTCGGCGACCTGGCGGCGGCACTCGACATGACCGGCACCGCCGTCTCGCACGCGCTGCGACTGCTCCGCAACCAGGGGTGGGTGTCGGCGACGCGGGACGGTCGATCGATGCGGTACCGGCTCACCGACGACACCGTGCACGAACTGCTGCACACGATCGGGGCCACGCACTATCACAATCACCCGGGTGCCGAAGAGGAAAGGTGAATCCCGACATGGAGAACGACCCCGGACTGCTGCCGCTCGACGGCATCACCGTCGTGGCACTCGAGCAGGCCGTGGCCGCTCCGCTCGCCACCCGCCATCTCGCGGACATGGGCGCGCGGGTCATCAAGATCGAGCGCGTCGGTGAGGGAGACTTCGCCCGCAACTACGACGACGCGGTGTTCGGGCAGGCCTCGCATTTCGTGTGGCTGAATCGGTCGAAGGAGTCGCTCGGCGTCGACCTGAAGTCCGAGGTGGGTCGGGACACCGTCGCGAAGCTGATCGCGAAGGCCGACGTCTTCGTCCAGAATCTCGCCCCCGACGCCGCCGACCGTCTGGGGTTCGGCGCCGACGAGTTGCGCGCCGACCACGAGGAACTGATCGTCGTGAACATGTCGGGCTACGGATCGGCGGGGCCGCGGCGCGAACGCAAGGCCTACGACATGCTGGTCCAGGCCGAAACGGGGATGATCTCGGTGACCGGCACCCCCGACACCGCAACCAAGACGGGTGTTCCGGTCTCCGACATCGCGGCGGGAATGTACGCGATGACGTCAGTCCTCGGAGCCCTGTTCCGGCGGTCACGAACCGGGGTGGGGGCGCGGATCGACGTGTCGATGTTCGACGCGACCGCCGAGTGGCTGGGCCACCCGATGTACATGAAGATGTACGCCGACAAGCAGATCCCGCGCGTCGGGCTCGGTCATGCGGCGATCGTCCCGTACGACTCGTACCCCACCCTCGACGGGCAGATCCTCATCGGTGTCCAGAACGACCGCGGGTGGCGGCAACTGGTGACCGACGTGTTCAAACGCCCCGAACTCGCCGACCACCCCCGGTTCGCGACCAACATGCTGCGCGTGCAGCACCGCGCCGAGGTGGACGCCCTCGTCGCCGAGGAGACTCAACGCTTCACGAGCGCGGCTCTCGACCAGGCGCTCGCGGACTCCGGGATCCCGGCGGCGGAGCTCAACGACATGGGCGGGTTGATCGAGCATCCGCAGCTGGATCAGCGCGACCGCTGGCGTGACATCGGCACCGAGGCCGGGCCGATCAGGGCGATGCTGCCCCCGATGACGTTCTCCGACGTGGAGATGCGGATGGGCGACGTGCCCGCGCTCGGCGCGCACACCGATCGGATCCTCGGTGAACTGGGCTGGTCGGCGCAAGATATCGCGACGATGCGCGACCAGGGCGTCGTCGGCTGACGACGCGCCGCAGCCCCGGCCCGAGTGAGGCCGGGGCTGCAGCTCGCTCTTCGCTCAGGGTGTGGCGAAGAACTGCTCTACGGCCGGCTGTGCGTTGGGATTACCCACACCGATGCCGATGACGGCGCCGGCGATGGTGCCGACCACTGCGCCGACGATGCAGCCGGCAATGAAGTTGGGGAAGATCGACACGCACCCGATGGCCATGCCCACGTTGGAACCGATCGCCATGCCCTGCAGGCCCGCGTTGTTCCAGCCGGTATTGATCTCGTTGGTCATCTTGTCGAAGGCGTCCTGCTTCACTTCGTTCTCCGGGAAGAACTGTTCGGCCACCTGGCTGCTGCCGCCGTCGGCTGCCGGGGTCATCAGCGGCTGCGACCAGTCGATTCCCTGAGGTGCGGGATCGGCATACGCAGTGCCCGCCCCGACGGCCATCGCGGAGATGACGAATATGGACAATGCCAGAGTTTTCAAGAGTTTCATGGAAATTCCCACCATGTCGTAGGACGAACACGGTCCCCACCTGAGTGCACCGAACATCGTTGTGCGTGGACCATATTCGCTGGAAAACCGGAACGGCTACATGCATATGTGGGTGCGCGGTGATGCTCCCCGTGTGCGAACTAACCCATAGCCCTCCCGAAATCGTCTTCGGAGTCGGACGGAAAGCCCCGCTACGGGGTTCCGAGGAATTCGTAAACCGCTGGTGGCGCAGCGGGGTTCGCGTTGCTGATACCCGTGACCGCGCCGATCGCTGCGCCCACCGCGGCACCGGGGAGGCACCCGCCGAGGATGAGGAAGACGCACCCGACGACGAATCCGATGCCTGCGCCGATCGCGGTCGCGGTCCCGCCGCCGTTGTCCCAGCCGATCTGCAGTTGCTCGACCATGTTGTTGTACGCCGAATCCCTGTCGACCGGGGTGAGGGCGAGGGTTCCCGCGACAGGGGTCGTCGTGGGTGTCAGGTTCAGGAACCGGCCGGCGTCGGTGATGACCGGATCGATCGCGAATTGCACACCGGCGATCGAATAGCGCAGGGGGATCATGCCCACCGGGGTGCCCGAATCGTTGACGATGTCGACGGCGGCGGCCGTCCGCGACAGGGTGAAGTGCCCGGCGTCGAGTGCCGTGCCGACCGATCGGCCGTCGGCGCTCAGGCTGGTGTGCGAGATGACGGCCTGGTCGGCGGGAGTGGGGGCGGCATACGCGGTACCCATTCCGACACACAGGGTGGCGATCAGCAGCGCTGCCGGTGCTGTCACTCTATGCAGTTTCATGGTGTTTCCCATGCGTAGTAGCGGATGACAAACGACAAATCTGGTTCGACCTGGCGCTTCACAGTTGCCCCGACCGGCGAAAGCGTCCGTAACCTGCCTACTGCAGACATCTTCCCCCTTCGGATGCCCCAGTTTTCGGCCTTTCCGCAAAATACGTGCGTATCGGGGTGTCGGTGCAGGGATTACACCGTGAGCCGGTAGAACCGGAAGAACGCGAAATCCTCGATCGGCAGGACGTCCATGGTGCCGAAACCTGCCGCCTCGGCGTAGCCGCGCAATGTGCTCGGGCGCATGACCGTTCCGGTGCCCGCGCTGGGTGTGTGGTTCATGCCGTCGGGAAGACACACGGTGAGGCTGAATCCGTACATCAGACGCTCGATGTCGCTTCCCGGGGCGGAGAACTCGTCGTCCACCGCCTCGTCCATCACGATCATCGCGCCACCGGGAACCAGTGCGTTGCGGACCGCGGACAGCACGTCGACGGGCGCGGGCATGTCGTGGATGCACTCGAACGCGAACGCGGCGGTGTAGCTGCTCTCGGGGATCCCGGCCGCATCCGATTCGGTGATCGTGATCCGATCGGCGACGTCCGGCCGCTCGCGCACATTGGACCTCGCGAGTTCGACGGTCGCGGTGTCGATGTCGTAGCCGTGGAGCCGGGCATCCGGGTAGGCGCGCGCGAGTGCGATCGTGGACCAGGCGCCGCCGCATCCGACGTCGGCGATGGTGGCACCGGGCGTCCGGAGCAATGCATCCACCTCGGGAACCGATGCCAGTGCACCGGGAAGAACCTGCTCGTACCACGGCCGATTCATGTCGGCCTGCGACTCACGGGCATCCGTGCCGTACTGCGCCCAGCCCACACCGCCGCCCGTGCGGTACGCCTCCAGCAACGCGGGCATCTGCGTGGTCGCGGCGACGAAGATCCGCGCCAGCGGTGCAAGATAGTTGAGACTCTGCTCGTCGGTGAGTACTTCGGCGGCGCCGGCCGGAAGCGTGAACGTCCGTGGCTCCGAATCGTCGACCGTGAGAAGTCCCGACACGGCCTGCTGTTCGAGCCATTCCCGCGCGTACCGCGGGTGGGTGGCGGTGCGTTCCGCCAGTTGGTCCGCGGTCGCCGGACCGTCCGACGCGAGACTGCGGTACCAGCCGAGACGGTCGCCCAGATGGACGGCAAGGAGGTCGATCGCCCCGAGCGATGCGTCGAAAATGCGCTGGGACACGGCCCCGGCGTCGGCTTCGGGTATGGACATCGCTGACCTCCGGTGGGAGTGCGGGCGAAGCTTCGTCTCCCCATCGTGGGCTACCTGGTCGGCGGTGTCACGGATCGTTCGCCGGGCGAATGAGGGTCGGTCGCGGGAAGCCGGAAACCCCAGGGCAACTCGAGACGATGCTGGGCGAGCAGCGCGGGATCGCAGAGCAGTTCCAGGATCGGACCGTCGGCCACCAGGTGTCCCTCGTCGAGGATCACGGCGCGCGTGCACAACTGGGCGGCGTACGGCAGGTCGTGCGTGACGAGCAGCTGCGTGGTGTCGATACCCAGGAGGACGTCGGCCAGTTCGCGTCGGGCGACGGGGTCGAGATTGCTCGACGGCTCGTCCAGCACGAGCACGTCCGGGGCGCACGCGAGGACCGTCGCCAGCGCGACGCGGCGGCGCTGCCCCACGGAGAGGTGCGCGGGATTGCGGTCCGAATGTGCCGTCATGTCCACGGCCGTCAGCGCGTCGTGCACCCGCTCGTCGAGCGCGGTCCCGGTGACCCCGAAGTTGACCGGACCGAACGCGACGTCCTGCGCGACGGTCGGCATGAACAACTGGTCGTCGGGGTCCTGGAAGACGATGCCGACGCGGCGCCGGACCTCCCGCACCGTGTCCCGGGACGCCCCCCGCGACAGCTCCAGCCCGCCCACGGTGACACTGCCCTCGGTGGCCGTCAGAATGCCGTTGAGGTGCAACATCAGTGTGGTCTTCCCGGCCCCGTTCGGACCGAGGACGGCCACCCGCTCGCCGGGTTCCACCGTGAGGTCGATCCGGTGCAGCGCGGCCCTGCCGTCCGGATACGCGAACGAGACGCCCTCGAGATGCACGGCCGCGGTCATCGGAGCACCCACACGGTGACACAGATCCCCACCGCGCACACGGCGGGCACGAGCCCCGCCCGCCACATCGCAGCGGTCGCCGGGGGCGCGCCGATCGTGGGAACGGAACCCGTGAAACCCCGCGACAGCATGGCCAGGTGGACGCGCTCGCCGCGCTCGTAGGACCGCACGAACAAGCCGCCGACGCCCCGGGCGGTGGCACCGATCTGCCGGAACGTCCGGGGGTCGTCGCCGCGGGAGAGCCGGGCGGTGCGCATCCGCTCGACCTCGGCGGTCAGCAGGTCGAGGTAGCGCAGCATCAGCACCACGATCGTGGTGAGCATCGCGGGCACGCGCAGCCGCGCCAGACCCAACGGCAGGTCCCGGGCCGGCGTCGTCGCGGCGAGTGTCAGCGAGACAAGGACGCCGAGCGTGCCCTTCACGAGAATGCCCCAGGCGGCGTAGAGGCCCGCGACGGACAGCGACAGTCCGAGGACGGTGACGCGTGCACCGCCCTCGGCGAACGGCAGGAGGAGCGCGAGCGTCACGAATGGCAACTCGATCAGCATCCGCGGTCCGATCCACGTGAGCGCAATGCCGGCGATCCGCCAGATCACGATCAGGATCGCGAGATACCCGGCGAACGCCCAGAACGCCTCGCGTGGCGTCGCGACCACCGCGAAAACGAAGACGACGGCGCAGACGATCCCGACCTCGGCCGGCAGTCGGTGCACGGGGGACGTGCCGTCGAGGTAGAGCGGATGGGCGTGGCCGGCTCCCACGGTCAGGGGCTCGTTCGGTTGCGCCGCACGCGGGCGAGCAGCCAGAACAGGCCACCCGCGACGACGAACGTGGCGGTCGCGCCGATCACGCCCGCGACCCCGGTGAGATGCGACCGGCCGCCCACCGTGTAGTCGGCGAGCGGCGAGTCCGACAACGGGTGGGCGGACGCGTTCTGGGCGATGCAGTCACCCTCGAGCGTCTCCCCGGTATCGGTTTCCACGGTTTCGCACCCGCGAGTGGTCGCGGAATCCAGACCGTCAGGACTCGAGCTGGCGAGGTACGAGACCGCGCCGGCGACGAGCAACGCCACCAGCGCGAAGCCGATGAGGAATCGGCGCAGCGAGACCGGCGACGACGTGCTCATGCCCGCACCTCGACTCGGCGGGGCGCCGTCCGCAGCAGGTACACGAGGTCGGGGCGCGCCTTCGCCACGGCCGTCGCCGTGACGGCGGTGATGAGGCCTTCGCCGATGCCGATCAGCACGTGCGCCCCGAGCATGTACACCGCCACCGCGCCCAGCGACGTCGAATCTCCGGACGTCGCATGACCGCCGATCGCGTATTCGAGGACGAAGCCCATCGACGCCGCCACCGTTCCGCACAGTGCCGCGGCGAAGGCGAGCGCACCGAGGATGCGGAAGCGCAGTCGCTGCTGTCGCACCACGAGTGGACGCAGGGCCACCGCGACGCCGTAGCCGACGACCACCCCGATGATCGCCATGTTGGTGATGTTCGCTCCGAGCGCCGTCAGCCCACCGTCGGCGAACAGCAGCGCCTGCACGATCAGCACGATCGAAACGCAGAGCATGCCGGTGTAGGGGCCGACGAGGATGGCGGCGAGCGCGCCGCCGAGGAGGTGCCCGCTCACACCGGGAAGGATCGGGAAGTTGACCATCTGGACCGCGAAGATGAAGGCCGCCACGAGACCGGCCATCGGGGCGGTGCGTTCGTCGAGTTCGGAGCGCGCGCGCCACGCGGCGATCGACAGTCCCGCCACCGCGACGACGACGAACAGCAGGGAGGTCGGCGCATTGATCAGGCCGTCGCTCATGTGCATTGCCACGGGTTCCACGGCGTCTCCTCCGGCCGGCAGCTGATCCTTCGAAGTCTAGTTTCTCGTATGAACACTTGAACAGGTGTTCATGGGTGCCGGTGAGCGCGTGTGTGGTCTCCGCGGATCCCGGGTCAGTGCCAGGTGTGGTCGACGAGCGCCGTCCGGGGCCCGAACTTGGGTTTGACGGCCTGTCCGCTCACCTCCAGCAGGCGTACCGCGCGATAGCGGTGCGGCTGCAGCGGAGCCAGGTACTCCACCATCTCGGCGTCGTCGAGGGGCTTGCCGAGCAGCGACCACCCCACCACCGCGGCGAGGTGATAATCGCCGACCGACAGGGCGTCGGGATCGCCGAGCGCACGCTGCGACACCTCGGCCGCCGTCCAGATCCCGACGCCGGGGACGGACATCAGCCGGCGATTCGCTTCCTTGCGGGGGAGGTCGACGATCTTCTCGAGCCGGTCGGCGACCTGCGCGCAGCGGACGATCGTCCGGGACCGGCTGGGGTCGACGTTGGCCCGGTGGAATTCCCACGACGGAACCCGCCGCCACACGTCCGCGGTCGGCGGTAGTCGCATCCCGTCGGGGGCGGGACCGGGCGCGGGTTCGCCGAACTTCCACACGAGCCGCCGCCACGACGCGAACGCGGCGAGGCCGTGCACACGCTGCTCGAGGATGGCGGGAACGAGGGCCTCCATCACCCGGTCGGTGCGGCCGAGGCGCAGGTGCGGGAATCGGCGGTGGGCCTCGACGAGGATCGGATGGTCGGGGGCGAAGTCCGCGCAGTCGTCGTGGTCGCCGACGAGGCGGCCCAGGCCCTCGGACAACTCGTGGGCGCCCGCACCCCACGCCTGACAGCGCACCGAGTGGCGGTCGATCTGGGTGAGGCGATACGTGACCGGCCCCGACTTCTGCACCGACGTCCGCCAGATCGAGCCGTCGGCCGTCCGGCGGTGGCAGGGGTCGCCCTTGCCGCGTTGCAGCGGCTGCAACGACATGGCGACGTCCAGGGGACGCCGCGCGGTCACGGTGGTCTCGACCACCTCCAGCGAAACCGTCATCGAATGCAGCGTATCCACTCCGAAGGCGACCGCTACCGGCGGATGTCGGAGCGCGCACGTAAAGTCCCAGCCATGATCATCGTGAGTACCGACGGATCCTGTCTCCGCAACCCCGGTGGGGCGATCGGCTGGGCATGGGTCAATCACGAGGGTCCCAGCCAATCGGGTGGCGAACCCTCCGGGACCAATCAGATCGCCGAGCTGCGGGCCTTGCTCGAAGCGATCACCGCGCATCCCGGGGAAGATCCGCTGCTGATCGAGTCCGATTCCCAGTACGCCATCAAGTGCGCGTCGGAGTGGCTGCCCGGTTGGAAGCGCAAAGGCTGGAAGACGGCGGGTGGCGCCCCCGTCAAGAACCTCGCACTGGTGCAGTCCATCGACCGGGCCATCAGCGAACGGCCCGGGCCCGTGCGTTTCCGCTGGGTTCGCGGCCACGTCGGCAATCACTACAACGAGATGGCCGACGTTCTCGCGGGCGAGGCGGCCCGCGCCGTCGCGTCCGGTGCGCTCGCGCCGGCGCCGGTCTCTGCCCCTGCCCCCGCGCCTGCACCGGCAGTCGTCGCGCCGTCCACCCCCGAGGCCGAGGACGCGTTCACGCTGTTCTGAGTCGGCCCCGTTCTGATCTGCCGGGGTCTGCGTCCGGCACTGCGTCGAGGAGAAGACTGTTGTCCGAGGATCTGCGAGTGCAGGAGTTCTGGCGTGCGCTGGGGCTGCCCGGCATCATCGACGTTCACACCCACTTCATGCCTGCGAACGTGATGGAGAAGGTGTGGGGTTACTTCGACGCAGTCGGTCCCCTCACCGGACGTGAGTGGCCCATCCACTACCGGCACGAAGAGGACGTCCGCGTCGAACACCTCCGTGGGTTCGGTGTCAGGCGGTTCACGTCAATGATCTACCCGCACAAGCCGGAGATGGCCGCGTGGCTGAACCAGTGGTCGGTCGAGTTCGCCCAACAGACCCCCGACTGTCTGCGGACCTCGACGTTCTACCCGGAGGAGTCCGCGGCCACGTATGTCGCCGAGGCGGTCGAGTCGGGGACGCGCGTCTTCAAGTCCCACATCCAGGTGGGCGATTACTCGCCGAACGATCCGCTCCTCGACCCCGTGTGGGGTGTGCTGCAGGAGTCGGGTGTCCCGGTGGTCATCCATTGCGGGTCGGGGCCGGCGCCCGGCACCTACACGGGCCCCGGCCCGATCGCCGAGTTGCTGTCGCGGTACCCGAGGCTGCACCTGATCATCGCCCACATGGGTCTGCCGGAGTACCGGGAATTCCTGGACTTGGCCGACCAGTACGGCAACGTGTATCTCGACACGACGATGACGTTCACGGACTACACCGAAGCGGCCACACCGTTTCCGCGCGATCAGGTGCACCGGCTGGCGGATCTGCAGGAACGCATCGTGTTCGGCAGCGACTTCCCCAACATCCCGTATCCCTACCTCGACGCACTCGAGGGACTCACCCGATTCGACCTGGGCGAGCCGTGGCTGCGAGCGGTGTGCCACGACAACGCGGCCCGGCTCTTCGCGATCGTCTGACGACGGGGTGCGGTGCCGCGTCGATCCGGTTCCGTGTCACCGTCATTCACACTCCGACCAGTCAGCACTGCTCTCGCCCGGGCGCAGGGTGCCGAACGGCCACTCGAATCCCTCGAGGTCGAGGACCCGGCACCGGTAGTTGCCCCATGGGGTGTTCGCGGGTTCCCAGACCGAGGTGGCGCCGGCCTCGATCGCCGTGGCGTAGAGCTCGTCGACTTCGCTGTCGCTGCCGACGCTGAGATACGTACCGTGCCCGACGGTCTCGCCGCGGAGCGCAGGCCGGTCGTAGTTGCCGTCGTCGCTGAAGACCATGATGGCGGCGTCGCCTCGTCGCAATTCGGAATGCATGATCCCGCCGTTGTCGTCCGGGAATTCGAGGGTGGTCTCGAAACCGAACGCGCGCTCCAGCCAGCGCAGAGCTGCCGGGGCGTCACGGTAGGCGAAGTACGAGTGCAGGGCGGCCGGGCGGTTCTCGGTGGTGGTCATGGGGCGACGATACGAACGATCGAGGTCAGCCACGGTCCGCAATATCCGTAGCCCCGGAATGTCGACGCGGGCGCGGACCCCGCTGACCGAGCTGCCCTGCGCTAGAAAGGATTCCACCAGTTGATGAACGCGATATAGAGATTGGTCGGGAAGAAGAACTCCCAGTCCAATCCCATGTACGGCAGGTCGGGCAATATGCCGATCATGATCCCGTCCCATTGTTCGTCAGGGCGGCCAACAGGTGCAGCAGGTTGGCAATCAGCGGCGGGAAGATGTCGATGTCCACCCAGTTCATGAGACTCTCCTCGGGTCGTCCCGACCTGCCTGGCGTATCGCCTGCGGCGTGACCTGCGTTACCACGTCCAAGCTGCGGGAGCGGAGCGCAGTGAGGACTACCGCAGGCAGGAGAGTGCCCTCGGCAGGATTCGAACCTGCGACCTACCCTTTAGGAGAGGGTTGCTCTATCCCCTGAGCTACGAAGGCGCGGTGCACGCGCGGGGCGCACACCGAGGTGAGTGTAGCGGGAATGGTGGTGCGCTCGCGATGGGGAGGGCATGGTTGTCGCAGATGTTCTGGAAGTGACGACGGAACGGGAGACGCACATGTCCGAGATCGACTTGACCGACCTCGCTGCGCGGCACGACGGTTCGCTGAACTTGCACGGTTATCTGGCGAGGCCGTCCGGTGAGGGTCCGTGGCCGGGTGTAGTGATGGTGCACGAGGCGTTCGGCTTGGACGACGTGATGCGCCGGCAGGCGGACAGGCTGGCGGCGGCGGGGTTTCTGACGGTTGCGCCGGATCTGTTCAGTGCGGGTGGTGCGCGACGCTGTCTGGTGTCGACGATGCGGGCGATGCTCTCGGGGAAGGGCCGGGCGTACGGCGACATCGAGGCTGCCCGTCAGTGGTTGTCCGGCTCGTCGGACTGCACGGGGAAGATCGGTGTCATCGGATTCTGCATGGGCGGCGGGTTCGCCCTGATGTCCCTGCGCACGGGGTTCGATGCGGCGGCCCCGAACTACGGGGTCCTGCCGCGCGACCTCGACGCGGCCGTGGCGGGTGCGTGCCCGGTGGTCGCCAGTTACGGCGGCAAGGACTTCGCTCTGCGGAATGCGGCGGCCAAGTTGGAGGCGGCGCTGACGAAGGCCGGCGTGGCTCACGATGTGAAGGAGTACCCCACTGCCGGTCATACGTTCCTGAACGATGAACTGGCCGGACCGAAGGTGCTGCGTCCCCTGGCGAAGGTCACGGGGATGGTGCCCGACCCGGAAGCCGCCGCCGACGCGTGGAAGAGGATCGACGGTTTCTTCGGGGAGCACTTGAGTTGATCAGTGGATGTACTGGCGGGCGCTCGACGTGGCGTGCCGGTAGTCGAGTCCGCATGCCCGGACGACCTGCCCGAGACTGAGGTAGCCCTCGACGCTGGTGGCCTTCGCGAATTTGCCGTCGGCCCGCACCGTGACCGTGACGCTGGACGCGACCGAATCGACCCGTGCGAGTTCGTACTCGTCGACGCCGTCGGCGGCCTGAGCCACGCAGGTGACTGCGCCCTGGGCGTACGCGATCTCGATCAGGTCCTCGATCATGTGCAGGCTCCTCGCCTCGAAGTAACGAACTGAGGTTAGCCTTAGCTACTCGGCCTCTGTCAAGTCCCTCGATGCGGAATGCCGTCCTCGACCGTGGTGCGCGAACGGTCCCGGCGTAACGTGACCCACGCTTTCGGACGGTGACAGCAAGGACTGAGAAGGGTTGCAGGTGTTCCATGGCTGACCGCACTTCCTCGACGGGCTCGATCGGATCGGAACCGGGTGATGGCTCAGGGACGGGACCGGCCGGTGAGCCGCATCTCTCCAGGCAGCTCGCCAACCGGCACATCCAGCTGATCGCGATCGGCGGAGCAATCGGCACGGGTCTCTTCATGGGATCCGGGAAGACGATCTCGCTGGCCGGACCGTCGGTGATCTTCGTCTACATGATCATCGGCTTCATGCTGTTCTTCGTGATGCGGGCGATGGGCGAGCTGCTGCTCTCCAACCTGCATTACAAGTCGTTCTCCGACTTCACCGCCGACCTGCTCGGCCCCTGGGCCGGGTTCTTCACCGGGTGGACGTACTGGTTCTGCTGGATCGTCACCGGCATCGCCGACATCGTCGCGATCTCCGGTTACGTGCAGTACTGGTGGCCCGACCTCCAGTTGTGGATCCCGGCGCTGGTCGCCATCGCGGCGCTGCTGCTGCTGAACCTGCCGACCGTGCGGGCGTTCGGTGAGACCGAGTTCTGGTTCGCGCTGATCAAGATCATCGCCATCGTCAGCCTCATCGTCGTCGGACTCGTGATGGTGTTCACGCACTTCACGTCGCCCAACGGTTCGGAGGCCGGCTTCGACAACCTGTGGAACGACGGCGGCATGTTCCCGACCGGGGCGATGGGCTTCGTGGCCGGATTCCAGATCGCGGTCTTTGCGTTCGTCGGTATCGAGCTCGTCGGCACCACCGCGGCCGAGGCGAAGGACCCGGAGAAGAACCTGCCGAAGGCCATCAACTCCATCCCCATCCGCATCCTGCTGTTCTACGTGGTCTCGCTGATCGTGATCATCTCGGTCACGCCATGGCGTGAGGTCGTCCCCGGCGAGAGCCCGTTCACGGCGATGTTCACCCTCGCCGGTCTGGGGATCGCGGCCGGAGTCATCCAGTTCGTGGTGCTGACGTCCGCGGCGTCCTCGGCGAACTCGGGAATCTATTCGACGTCCCGGATGGTCTACGGCCTCGCGCAGGAGGGTGACGCGCCGGGCCGGCTCGGCAGGCTCTCCTCCCGCAAGGTCCCGGCCAATGCGCTGATGTTCTCGTGCGCCTTCCTGCTGTCGGCGATCGCGCTGCTGTTCTCCGGCGACTCCGTCATCGAGGCGTTCACGACTGTGACGACAATCTCATCGGTGCTGTTCATGTTCGTGTGGACGATGATCCTGGCCAGCTACATCGTGTACCGGAAGCGGCGGCCCGAACTGCACGAGGCGTCGAAGTTCAAGATGCCCGGCGGTGTGGTGATGTGCTGGGTCGTCCTGGCGTTCTTCGTGTTCCTCATCTGGGCGTTGACCCAGGAGGCGGACACCCTGGAGGCGCTCCTCGTCACCCCGGTATGGTTCGTCGTGCTCGGGATCGCGTGGGCGGTGATCCGCCGGCGCGCCCCGCACCGCGCCCGCTACGCCGCATTCAAGGCAGAACTCGAGGACCGCCGAACATAAACGTTCGGTAACGGTGGCGCGGACCTATATCGTTTTGTTACATTCGTCGCCAGACAGAGGAGCCCACCCCGGACGGGGAGAGCTGCAATCCGACGACTGACGAGGTATTTACTGTGGGTTCCCACCACCGGGCAAACGGGTCTTCCGTTCGCTTCGAGATCGATCCGGACGCGGCGCGCGGACGCCATCGCAACCAGCAGACCGGAGCGGGTGTGGGCATCAAGGCCGCGACTGTTGCGGCCGCCACCGGAGCCATCGTGGTCGGCGCAGCCCAGCTGGGCGCCGGAAACGCTGCTGCCGCCCCCGTCGACTCCCACGAGACGAGCGGCGCGCAGACGCTGCCGGGTGTGCCGTTCGAGATCCCGGCCGGTGTCCTTCCCGCCGGCTTCGAACTGCCCGCAGACCTCGGTGCCGCCGCCCAGAACCTCGGCGGCCCGGACCTCGGCGCTCAGGCGCAGCAGTGGCTGTCGTCCGTCAACCCGGTCAAGCCGCACGCGGTTCAGCCGGTGTCGGGCAAGCTGACCTCCAACTTCGGTTCCCGCTGGGGAGCACACCACGGCGGCATCGACATCGCGGCGCCCATCGGCACCTCGGTGCTCGCGGCGGCCGACGGTCAGGTCATCGACGCCGGCGCGGCGTCCGGTTTCGGACTGTGGGTGCGTCTGCTGCACGACGACGGCACCGTCACCGTCTACGGACACGTCAACGACTACACCGTGAGCGTGGGGCAGCGCGTCACCGCCGGGCAGGAGATCGCCCACGTCGGTAACCGCGGTCAGTCCACCGGACCGCACCTGCACTTCGAGGTACACGACGCGAGCGGTAACAAGGTCGATCCGGGGCGCTGGCTGCAGGACCGCGGCGTGGCCGTCACCTGGGGCGACGCAGGCGCCAACGCGTAAGGGCCTATTCCGGCTCGAGGTCGTCGTCGTTGCGGAACACGAGTGGTCCGCTGTCGAGGGCGATCGCCCAGCGGCGTGAGACGGCCCAGTCGCGGCCGTACGAATCGTTGCTGATGTCCTGGACGCCGGCGAAATCGTCGACGATGACGCCGGCCTCCAGGGGCCACTTCTTCTCGGCCAGTTCGTGATCGGCCGAATGCCGCGTTTTCACGCGCGTGCCCACGGAGAACTCTGGTTTCTTCTTGGAGTCGGTATCAGGCGTCATCTCAAGTCCTTCCGCTCACCAGCGTCTGGTTCGAGGTTAGCCCGCCATCCCGCCTTCGCGCGGGATGAACGGATATGCTCCCCCGTGAGCGCAGTTCGACGCGCAGTTGGGGAGTGGTATGGGTCGCGAAGTGACGTCTCGGACATTCACCCGAGAAGACCGGCGCCTGTTCCGGCAGAAGGTGCTCATGTGCGTCGACGCGCTCGAGAGGATGCTGCGGGAGGGAGCGTTCGTCGACGAGGTCGACCCGCCGAGGCCCATGCTGGGCATGGAGATCGAGTTCAATCTCGTCCATGCCGACATGACGCCGGCGATGTCCAATCTCGCAGTCCTCGAGTCGATCGACGACGACGCCGTGTTCCAGACCGAACTCGGTCAGTTCAACGTCGAGATGAACGTCCGGCCGGGTCCCCTGATCGGTGAGGGGACGTTCGAGCTCGAACGCACCCTGCGGGCATCGCTGCACGTCGCCGACGCGCGGATCCACGGGCACGACGCCCAGCTGGTGATGGTGGGAATGCTCCCGACGCTGCAACTCGAGCACCTCGGCCGCGAGTGGATCACCGCGAATCCCCGCTACGAGCAGCTCAACGATCAGATCTTCGCCGCGCGCGGGGAGGACATCGAACTCGACCTCGAGGGTGTGCCGCTCGAGGGCCGGCTCGCCGAACAGCTGAAGGTGGACGCCAATTCGGTGCTCCCGGAAGCCGCGTGCACGTCGCTGCAGCTGCACCTGCGCGTCGCGCCGGACGAATTCGCCGCGCACTGGAACGCCGCGCAGTGCCTGGCCGGTGCCCAGGTGGCCCTCGCCGCGAATGCACCGTTCATGGCAGGCAAGGCGCTGTGGCACGAATCGCGCATCCCGATCTTCGAGCAGGCCACCGACACGCGGCCGCTGGAGCTGAAGAACCAGGGCGTGCGGCCGCGTGTGTGGTTCGGCGAACGATGGATCACGTCGGTCTTCGACCTGTTCGAGGAGAACTCCCGATACTTCCCGGCGCTGCTGCCGGAGGTCTCCGACGTCGACCCGTCGGCCGAACTCGACGCGGGCCGGGTACCGGACCTCAGCGAACTGCAGATGCACAACGGCACCATCTACCGATGGAACCGCCCGGTGTACGACAGCGACGACGGCAAGCCGCACCTGCGGATCGAGAACCGGGTGCTGCCCGCGGGCCCGACGGTGCTCGACACGATGGCGAACGCCGCGTTCTACTACGGCGCGCTGCGCGGGCTCGTCGAATCGGACCGGCCCGTCTGGTCGCAGATGTCGTTCAACGCGGCCGAGGAGAACCTGCACGCGGGCGCGAAGTACGGTATGGACGCCGAGTTGTACTGGCCCGGTGTGGGGTTCGCGGGCGCCGACGAGCTCGTCCTGCGGCGGCTGCTGCCGATCGCCGACGAGGGGCTCGCCGCGTTCGGGCTGTCCGCGAAGGCCCGCGATCGCTACCTCAGCGTCATCGAGGGCCGGTGCGTCACCCGGCAGACGGGGGCGTCGTGGCAGCGTGCGCAGGTGGTCCGGCACGAGAACGCCGGTCTGAGCCGCCCGGAAGCCCTGGCCGCCATGTTGCGTCAGTACGTGGAGAACATGCGTGAGGGCAGCCCCGTCCACACCTGGCCGGTGTGAACGAAGCCGCCGTGGCTCTCACACGGTGGCCGACCAACTGTCGGGGCCGAACACCTCGTAGTGGATGTTCTCGGCGGGCACGTCCTTCGCGAGGAGCGCCTCCCGCATTCCGAGCATGAACGGCAACGGACCGCACAGGTAGGCGCGAGTGCCGGGCGCGATCGCGACCTCGCCGAGGTCCGCGCGGCCCTCCCGCAGGCTGCCCTCGGGCCGGCGGGCGCCCAGGTCTTCGTACCAGCGGTGCATCACCGCGAACGGCAGACGTTCCACCAGTTCGGTCAGTTCCGCGCGGTGCGCGTGACTGCTGGCGGACCGGTCGGCGTGGAGCACCGAGATCGGTCGGCTGTCCTCGGTGTCGGCGAGGTGGCTGAGCATCCCGATCATCGGCGTGCACCCGATGCCCGCGGACACGAGCAGCAGCGGCGCGTCGTCGTCCTGCAGGACGAGATCGCCGAACGGCGTCGACACCGTCACGATGTCGTCTTCGAAGACGTTCTGGTACAGGAAGTTCGACACCTCGCCCGCTCGCTTCACCGAGATCCTCCAGTCACCGCGCGACGGGGCCGACGACAGGCTGTACTGGCGGATCTGGCGCGCGCCGTCCGGCAGGTGCACCGCCACGGACAGGTACTGCCCCGGAGCGAACGACGGAAGCGGCGAGCCGTCGAGGGACGTCAGCACGAACGACACCGTGTCGGCGGACTCGTGGCGGCGCTCGCGGACCCGCACGTCCCGCCACACGTCGCCGACCGTCACTCCCGCCGAGGCGTAGAGGCCGGCCTCCATCGCGATCAGCGTCTCCGCCATCAGCCAGTACACCTCGTCCCAGGCCGCAGCGACCTCGGGAGTGACGGCGTCACCGAGGACCTCGACGATGGCCGCGAACAGGTGGGTGTGCACGATCGCGTACTGCGCGGGCTCGATCCCCAGTGAGGCGTGCTTGTTCGCGATCCTCGACAGGATGAGGTCGACGCGCGCCTGATCGGGCTCGAGTTGGAGGGCCGCGAACGCGGCGATGGCCCCGGCCAGCGCTTTCTGCTGTTCGCCCTGCTTCTGATTTCCGCGGTTGAACAGGTCACGTTCGAGTTCGGGGTGCGCGTCGAACAGCTTGCGGTAGAACAGCGTCGTAATGTCCGAGATCGCGGCGCCGACCACGGGCAGGGTGGCGCGGATGACGTCCGTCGAGGTGGGCGAGAGCATGTCATTCTCCGATCGTTCGAGAAATCTGGGAAGTTGTGGCGGCGGCTACGCGTGGGAGGGTGAGCAGCACGGTTCCGGTGGGGGACCGGGTGAGGTCTTCGATGGTGAGGGCGTCCAGCGACTCGAAGAACGCGTTCTGCGCGCGTCGCAGCGCCGACCGCAGCAGGCAGCCCGATCGCAGCGGGCACGGTTGGGCGCCGTCGCAGTCGACGACCTCCGCATCGCCTTCGAGTCGGCGGGCGAGCCAGCCGACGGAGGCGGTGCGCCCGAGTTCGGTGATGGCCAGACCGCCCGCGCGTCCCCGGCGTGCGTCCACGATGCCGAGTTCACCCAGCCGGGTAATGACCTTGGCGGCGTGGGTGTACGACACCGACAGTTCCTCGGCGATCGCCCGGCTTCCCGGTCGTTCGCCCTCCCCGGCGACGGCCAGTCGCATGACCACCCGCAGTCCGAGGTCGGTGAACTGTGTGAGTTGCATGACCCGAACGTACTTTAATTCGCATTCCGAATACCAAATTTGTGACCGACGTCGCTCCAGCGGAATCTGCTCGGAAAGTGCAGTGGCCCAGCAAAATTCGAATAGGGCACAGGACCCCACCTTCTCATCATCGTCGAAGTCGGGGCCCGCGGCTACGGGCGGAGAGCCCGAGTTGGTGGGGACTTAAGTCCCTCGTCGAAAGGCGAAGGGCGGCAGACGCGAAACGGAGGCCGGGGATAGTGTGAAGTCATGAGCACACGGGACCGCAACAGCGTCGTCGTCGGTGTCGACGGATCGGACACCTCGAAGTCCGCTGTTCGGGTGGCCGCCGAACTGGCCACCGAACGTGGACTGAACCTGAAGATCATCCACGCACTCGACTTCGCCCCGTACGGGTTCGGCGGTCCCTACATGGATTCGGGCGGCGTGTACGAGTGGGTGGAGGCCAGCGGCAAGGCGATTCTCGCCGAAGCGCAGGAGCAGGCGTTCGCGGTCAATCCCATCATCGACGTCCACACCGAACTGTCGATCGGCAGCAGTGCCCAGTGGCTCGTCGACCTGTCCGAGAACGCCCGGATCGTGGTCGTCGGCGCGTCCGGGTCCGGAGCGGCCGCCACCGCACTGCTCGGGAACACGGCGATCAACGTCACCAGCCACGCGCACTGCCCGGTCGTCGTGGTCCGCGGCGACGCCCACGCCGGAGGGCCCGTCGTGGTCGGCGTCGACGGCAGCCCCACCAGTGAGCGGGCGATCTCGGTGGCTTTCCAGGAGGCGTCGCTGCGGAATGCGCCGTTGGTGGCCGTCCACGTCTGGAGTGACCTCGGACCGAAAGCGTTCGAGGACCCGCGGGCCGCGGCCCTGGTGCCGCAGGGACTCGAGGAGGACGAACACGCCGTTCTCGCCGAGAGCCTCGCCGGCTGGCAGGAGAAGTACCCCGACGTGCGGGTCACCCGGGAGGTGTACATCGACAATCCGCGGGCGCGACTGCTCGAGTGGTCGAGGAAGGCGCAACTGCTGGTGGTCGGCAGCCGGGGGCGCGGAGGATTCAAGGGGATGCTGCTCGGATCGACCAGTAACAGCCTGGTCGGTGGTGCGCATTGCCCGGTAGTCGTCGTGAGGCCTGCACGTCCCTGACGCGATTGTTCGCAGTAGTGTCTGGGTTGACGCAGGAACAGGTTGCAGATAACGCCAGGATTGGGGAACGACGTGCGCATAGGTATGGGCTTGAACTACAGCGGCGGTTTCGCCGAGACGGTCGACGAGGTCGCCGACCTGGAGAAAGCCGGGCTCGACATCGCGTTCGTGCCCGAGGCCTACTCGTTCGACGCGGTGAGCCAGATCGGCTATCTCGCCGCCAAGACCACGACACTCGAACTCGCGTCGGGCATCTTCCAGATCTACACCCGCACGCCCAGCCTGACCGCCATGACGGCGGCCGGCCTCGACTTCGTGTCGGACGGACGCTTCGTGATGGGCCTCGGCGCCTCCGGCCCGCAGGTGATCGAGGGCTTTCACGGCGTCAAGTACGACGCCCCGGTCGGGCGCACCCGCGAGGTCGTCGAGATCTGCCGCAAGGTGTGGCGCCGCGAGAAGGTCGAGTTCCAGGGCAAGTACTACCAGATTCCGCTGCCCGCCGAGAAGGGCACCGGGCTGGGCAAGCCGCTGAAGATCATCAACCACCCTGTGCGTGATCGCATCCCGATCGTCATCGCCTCGCTCGGACCGAAGAACGTGGAGCTGACCGCCGAGATCGCCGAAGGCTGGGAACCCATCTTCTACCACCCGGAGAAGGCGGCGAGCGTGTGGGGCGAGCCCCTGGCCAAGGGCAAGGCGAAGCGCGACCCCAGCCTCGGTGAGCTGCAGGTCTTCGCGTCGCCCGCCCTCGCCATCGGCGACGACGTCGAGCACATGCTCGACTGGGTCCGCCCGGGCCTGGCGCTGTACATCGGCGGCATGGGCGCGAAGGGCAAGAATTTCTACAACGACCTCGCGGTCCGGTACGGCTACGAGAAGGAAGCCGAGACCATCCAGGACCTCTACCTGTCGGGCAAGAAGGACGAGGCCGCCGCCGCGGTGCCGGACGATCTGGTGCGGGCCGTGTCGCTGATCGGTCCGGAGAGCTACGTCGCGGAGCGGGTGGCCGCCTTCGCCGAGTCCGGGGTCACCACGCTCACCGTCACCCCGCTCGCCGCGGATCGTGCGGGACGAGTCGCGCTGGTCGAGAAGCTCCGCAAGATCTGCGGGTAGCCCCGCAAACCCCAGCAGTGCCCAGCCGGAAGAATCAGGAAAGGTGACCATGACTGGAATCAAGCCGATCGTCGTGGGTGTGGACGGATCCGAGGCGGCCTCGGCCGCAGTGGCGTGGGCCGCTCGCGCCGCCGCCGCCCTGTCGCTCCCGCTGCACATCGTGACAGTGGTGCACATTCCTGCCTTCTATTACACCGAGCCGTACCTGGCCGAGAGTTTCAAGGAAGAACTCGAGGACACGGCGAAGGCCCGGCTGGGCAGTGCGCGGGTGCATGCCAAGCAGACGGTGGACGAGCCGCTCGACATCACCACCGAACAGCACGAGGGCAAGGTGAGTCAGACACTCATCGAGCTCTCCGCGAACGCGCACATGGTGGTGCTCGGTTCGCGGGGGCACGGTGAGTTCACCGGTCTGCTGGTCGGCTCCACCACCTCCGCGGTCGCCGCGCACGGCCATTGCCCGCTGGTGGTCGTGCGGGGGCGCACCATGGACGGGCAGCCGCCCACGGAGGGGCCGATCGTGGTCGGCGTCGACGGCTCGGAAAGCAGCAAGGCGGCGGTGGAAGTGGCGTTCGAGCAGGCCGCCGCCCGCGGAGCGAGCCTGGTCGCGGTCAATGTGTGGAGCGATGTCAGTGTGCAGCCGTCGCTCGGCGCCAGCCCGGAGGACGCGCTGTGGAGCAGCATCCAGACGGGTGAAGAGGTGGTGCTGTCGGAGCGCCTCGCCGGATACCAGGAGCGGTATCCCGACGTGACGGTCGAACGCATCGTGGCGCGGGACCGTCCGGTGCGGGTGCTCAGCGAGTTCGCCGAGAAGGCGCAGCTGATCGTGGTCGGCAGCCGCGGCCGGGGTGGCTTCAAGGGAATGCTGCTGGGCTCCACCAGCAATGCGTTGCTCCACACCGCGGATTGCCCGGTGATGATCGTCCGGCCGGAAAGCTAGCGCCCCCGATCACGACGACTGTGCGGTAGCCTTCGCGCGACTTCGCAGAGGAGGTTCGAGTGAAGGCAACCCTCATGCTCCGGGGACTGGTCGCCGGCGCAGTGGTTGTCGGCGCAGTGGCCTCGGTCCAGCCGGCGACGGCGAGTGCCGGCACGGGCACGCTGCTGCGCCTGCCTGCGAGCGATTCGAACGTCGGTGTCAGCACACTCGAACTGGTGGATCACGATCGCGACGATCCGTGGTCGCCGGGCCGTGCGCGATCCATTCCGGTGACGGTCACCTATCCTGCCGGATTCGCCGCGGGCGGAACCCGCTCGCTTCCCGTGATCCTCTTCTCGCCGGGCTTCTATGTGCCGCGGACGCTGTACACGATCGCCGCCGAGGATCTCGCGAGCCGCGGCTACGTGGTGATCGGCATGGACCACACGGGTGAGGCCCTCGCGACGGTGTTCCCGGACGGCCGCGTCGTCACGTCGCAGATCACCGACCCGTACTCCGCGGAAACCCAGAAGAAGGCGCTCGACACCCGGGTGGAGGACGCGAGTTTCGTCGTCGACACCGTCGAATCCCTCTCCCGCGGTGACGACCCCGACGGGATCGGCCGGCTGCTGCCGGACGGCCTCTCCGAGGCCGTCGATCCCGAACGGATCGGGATGTTCGGTCACTCGATCGGCGGAGCCACGACCACCCAGGTCCTCCTCGACGATCCGCGGGTGGACGCCGGGGTCAATGTCGACGGAGCGCTCCTGTACGCGAACACGGCGAGCCCGATCGTTTCCCAGGATCCCGGCACCCCACTGCTCAGCGTGCTCAACTCGCGTCACGCCGAGAGCCCCGAAGGCCGGGACAGGTTCTGGGGACAGTATTTTGCGACCCCCCGGTCCTGGAGCAAGGTCTACGCACTCCGGGACACCGGGCACTTCAGCTTCACCGACGCCGAGCACTACGTCCCGCAGGCGATCCCCGATCCTCCCGGAATGGACGTGCCCGCCGGCTTCAGCCTCGGCACGGCTCCCCGCCAGGAGGTGGTCGACACGACCAACGACCTCGTGGCGGGAATGTTCGACCGCTTCCTGAAGGAGGCTCCGGCACCCGAACTCGACGACGCCGCGTCGCGGTACCCGCTGGTCTTCGAGGTGCGTTAGAGGGCCGCGGCGCGTTCGCCGCGGCGGAAGTTGCGCATGCCCCAGTAGCCGATTCGCAGAATCAGTTGGGGATGGCCCGGCATGTCGAGTCGGCGTGCCAGCCGGTGCGCCGAGTCGTCGACGCGAAGCGGGTGGGAGAGGATGGAGGCACCCAGCCGGGCGTCGACGGCGGTCAGCCACGCTCGTTCGACCGCGATTCCGGTGCGGACCAGGTCGATCGACTCCTGCGTGTCCGATACGAACACGAGGACGGTCTCGCTCTCGATGGCCGCGGCGAGCCGTGCCGAGTCGGGGACGCCGCGGGTGACGACGGGGCGGATCGCGTCGACCGACTCGTGACCGCCCTGCGGCAGCCAGTGCGACGTCCACGGGAAGAGGTCGCGCTGGTGGCCGGGATCCTGCCGAACCCGGTCGGCGGAATAGAGAAGGACGTCGGCGAGCGCGGGCGCCTCGTCCGCGGCGAGCAGCCGAGCGCGGACGCCCTCTATCTCCGCCGCGGCGACGATGTCGGCGATGGTTTCTGCGGGAACCGGTATGTCGGCGAACGCTTCTCGATGACTCCGGCGGCGGGCCATCGCGGAGAACAGCCTCAGCTCGGTGCTGGACGGGGTAGCTGTGCCCACGGCCCGAACGGTGGCGACGAGGTCGCGTCTGCGCGGATCGGGCAGCAGGTCGGTCTCGATCTTCTTGCCGAGCGCCCGCAGCGCGAGCTCCACGTTCGCGACACCCGCACCGCACGAGATCACGCGGTCGGCGCGTGGTGTGTCCGTGAAACCGCGACGCTCCGTGACCTCCGCGCACCCGCCGTCGAGCCGAAGATCCCACGGCTGGGTGTCGTGGACCGACGGGGCCGAGACGATGGCGCGGGAGACCACCTCGATGTCACTGAGCGACCAGCTGTTCATCGCGACCTCCACTTGTCGTGTCCGGGTGTTCCCCCGCAGGCTCAGCCTCCCGCGCACCGCGGCGCCGGCGCTGGGGTCGAAGGTCCCGAATGCGCGAGGGAGAGGTCCCGGAGGGGTGGGCACCGGTCGCCGGCGCGGTACGGTTCGAGGAGAAGACGGTGGAGGTGCAGACATGACCACGCGGGTGTTCCTGGTCGACGACCACGAGATCGTGCGACGAGGCCTGGTCGATCTACTCGGCAGCGTGCCCGACCTCGAGGTCGTCGGGGAGGCTGCGTCCGTCGGCGAGGCGATGGCACGGATCCCGGGCAGCGGCGCCGACGTCGCCGTGCTCGACGTCCGGTTGCCCGACGGCAACGGCGTCGAACTGTGCCGGGACCTCCGCACGTCCCTGCCCGAACTGCGGTGCCTGATGCTCACGTCGTACTCCGACGACGAGGCGCTGTTCGACGCCATCATGGCAGGCGCGTCCGGATTCGTCCTCAAACAGATCCTCGGCACCGACCTGGTCGCCGCCGTGCGGACGGTGGGGGAGGGCGGTTCGCTGCTCGACAGCAGGGCGACGTCGGCGCTGATGAACCGGATCAGGTCCGCGCGCCGGGAAGACCCCCTGGCGGAACTGTCCGAGCAGGAACGCGCCGTGTTCGAATTGATCGGCGAGGGGCTCACCAACCGGGAGATCGCCGAGCGGCTCTTCCTCGCCGAGAAGACGATCAAGAACTATGTGTCACGGCTGTTGTCGAAACTCGGGATGCAACGACGCACGCAGGCCGCCGTGCTGGCCACCGAACTACGCAACCAGCGCTGACTTCTTCCTCACGTCAACGGAACCCGCCACGTGACGACGGTTCCGCCGCCCTCGGCGTCGACGGTGCAGGTGCCGCCGCAGTGCTCGGCACGCCGATCGAGGTTGTCCAGTCCGCTGCGCCGGGCGCCGTCGGCGATCCCGATGCCGTCGTCCGCGACCGTGACGGTGAGGTCGTCCCCGGCGGCCACCGAGATGTCGATGGTGGTGGCCCGCGCGTGCCGCAGCGCATTGCTCAGGGCTTCCCGCAGCACCGCCTCCGCGTGCTGGTGGATGCGGCTGGGCACGAGAGTGTCGATGGCGCCCGAGAACTGGACGTTCGGCGCGATCGGTGACTGGGAGGTGAGGTCGCCGATCACGTCGAGGAGACGACGGCGCAGACTGGTCGCGGACGCAATCCCGGTGGCCTGCAGATCGAAGATGGTGGTGCGGATCTCGCGCACCGTGCGATCGAGTTGCTCGACCGCGGTGGCCACGATGGAGCGCACGCCCTCTGGGACGTCCCCGACCGCGTGCGTGCTCTGCAGGCTCATGCCGGTGGCGAACAATCGCTGAATGACGTTGTCGTGCAGGTCACGCGCTATCCGGTCGCGGTCGGCGAGCACCGACAGCAGGCGTTGCTTGCTCTGCTGATCGGAGAATTCCACCGCGACGGCAGCCAGGTCGGCCACCGATTCGAGTCGGGCGACCTCGTCCGGATCCCACGCGGTGTTGCCGCGCGCCGTGACCACCAGGATCCCGCCGACCCCCGACGCCGTCGACAACGGCAGCACCGCGGCCCGGCCCGCCTCGGCGGAGAACGGTGCGAGACCGTCGAGACCCGTCAGCAGTGCGGGAGTGCGGGAGCGCAGCACTTCGGCGAACGGCTCGGCCTGGGTGGCGATTCGGAAGCTGTTGCGCAGCGGCCGCACCGTGCTGTCCGCGCCGACCACCGCGCCCTCGCCGAGCGTGACGACGATGAAGACCTCGTCGCCGCTGGACAGTTCGCGTACCTCGGCGGCGAGTGTGTGGAGTGTTTCGTCGAGTGATCCGCCGACCATCAGCCGGGACGTGATCGCCGCGACGGCCGTCAACCACCGCTCCCGCGTCCGCGATTCCTCGAACAGCCGCGAATTCTCCACCGCCACACCTGCCGAGGTCGCGAGCGCGCGCAGGATCACCTCGTCCTCGTCGGTGAACTCGGGTCCGCTGAGTTTCTCGGTGAGGTAGATGCTCCCGAAAACCTTGCCCCGCATCATGATCGGCATGCCCAGAAAGCTCTTCATCGGTGGATGATCGGGCGGGAAGCCGATCGACCCGGGGTGATCGGCCAGGTTGGCGAGGCGCACCGGGCGGGGGTCGTGGATCAGCAGTCCCAGCAGACCGAGGCCTTCGGGCAGATGGCCCATGTGCGCACGCTCTTCCGGCGTGATGCCCTCGTAGACGAACTCCGACAGCCCCCCGTCGGGGGCGTGGACACCGAGCGCGCCGTACCGGGCGTCGAGCAGGGACGTGGCCGAAGTGACGATGCGTTGCAGGGTGGAATCCAGCTCGAGTCCCGAACCGACCACGAGGACCGCCTCGAACAGTCGCTGCAGACTTCGGCGCGTGGGGACCACGTCGGCGAGCCCCTCCCGAAACTCACTGATCCTCGCCTCGTGCCCGCCGTCCGCTCCCATGTCTGCAGCATAGGTCCGGGGGCGGCGTAACGCCGCGAACCGCGGCGTCGATAAGGGCTCGAGTGTTTACTCATTCGAACTAATGCTTACCCATTGACGTGACGAGGGAGAAGAAGAATGAATCGACGGCACTTCGGACGACGGGTCGCGGCAGGTCTGACCGCTGCAGTGGCAGCGACGATGATGTTCACCGGTGTCGTATCGGCGCAGCCCGCAGATTCCGCCCCCGTCGTCGACCCGGCCACCGCGATCGCGAAGCTGCGCACCGTCGCCGCCGGTAACCCCGAGGCCGAAGCCGCCCTCGAGCGACTCGCCGCGTCGCCGACCGACACCGCGGCAACGAACATCGCCCTCCCGGGCCAGATCTTCCAGATCCCCGCGTACTCCGACACCGGGCAGGGCGGTCCGGTCCTCGGACAGCTGTACGGCGCGGGCGTGGCGACCAACATGAGCAACCAGTTCCGCTTCGGATTCTTCGGCGGACCGGGCGTCATCGCGAACGACCAGACCGGTGCCGAACTCGACGTCGTCTACTACAGCTTCGCCACCGGTGCCAGCGGCATCGTGAAGCTGGACCAGAACAACGTCGCGGTTCCCACGGTCGTCTCCTCTCCGCCGGTCGCCGGGCTCGGCAGCGGTCTGGTCGTGGCGGCGGTGTACGGCTCGCTGAACCACCAGGTGGGGCCGAACGTCGTCAAGAGCACGATCTGGTGGCCCACCCTGGGCACCGTGCTCGCCTGACCGTTCGAGAACTCAGGTGGCAGGTTCGGCTCCCGGCCGGGCCTGCCACCACTCTCTCCAGCGCTCTTCGAGTTCGGCCCACTCCTCGTCGTCCAGGTCGTAGGCCGCCAGCAGGATCTGCGCACCGCCGTTGGGGCGTGCCGCGTTGACGGGCTGCTCGCCGAACTGCAACAGTCCCGGGCCGAGGTCGTCGACACTCACCGCGGTCTGGTGTTCGCCCACGAAACACACGACCCCGTGCAGCAGATCGCCCGTCTCGGCGACCACGGTGAAATGATCGCCGACCGTCATTCCCTCGAGTTTGTCGAGGCCGAGCAGATGCCGCGCCGAATCACCCTCCGCGACAGGGCCTTCGAGGAACAGTGTGCGACGCTCGTCGAGTCCGTGCCGCTCGATGCCGAACTTGAGGAACTGCAGGAACGTGGTCCAGCCCTCGGTGACGTCGTCGTACCAGTCGTCGGCGGCGGGGTCGCCGCTGCGGGGCGGGCGGGTGATCCGCACCAGGGTGGTGCCCTCGTGGTCGTGGAGGCTGAACTTGTCGGCGCCGTTCAGGGCCAGAGTGAAGGCGGCGGCGTCCTCTTTCACGTCGTCGAAGTAAATTTCCCTGATCTCGTCGGCCAGGCCGGCGTAGTCCCAGCCGTGCCAGCGCCGGATCAACTCCGGGTCGCGCAGGGCAGGCCACACCACCGACGGCGCCGCAGCGACGGACACCTCGATCACGGGCTGGGATTCGGTCACGCGTTCTCCTGCGTCTTCACTGTTGCCGGTCCGACATGCACCACCGACCGCCAGAGATGCACCACCATGACGACGAACGCCACACACCACACGGTGAATGCACACCACAGTTCGGCACTACCGACGATACCGACGAGTGGAAGATGGTCCGCACGCCCCAGGTAGATGCCGGCGACCGCATACATGCCGAGTGGGAAGACGATGCTCCACACGGTGGCGTCGTAGCGCAGCGGCACCTTGTTCGACGTGACGCCACGATCGAGCACGACCCTCACATGGCGACGGTGAGCAGGAACGCGACGTCCTCGATCGCCTCGACGCTGTGCCGATCGGTCGGAAGAACCAGCAGATCGCCGGTGGAACCCTTCCACGAGTCCTCGCCGGCCACGAGGTTCAGTTTGCCGCTGAGAATGAACAGGGTGGCCTCGCCCGGGCTCTCGTGTTCCGCCATCTTCTGACCCGCGGCCAAGGCGATGACGGTCTGTCGGAGGCTGCGCCGATGCCCGCCGTACACGGTCTGCGAACTGCGGCCGCTGGACGTCCCGCCTGCCAACTTCAGTTGCTGACGGGCAAGGGCGGTCAGTGACTTCTTGTCCATGAGGTGAGTATGAACCACTGCGCGCACCGTCACCCGTCGAATGGGGTAACGGTGCGGCGGCAAAGGGGTCGTTCAGCGCCGGGTGAGGGCCCAGCCCTGGGCCGCCGCGAACGCGCCGACCACCACGGCCTGCAGCAGCACCCAGACGACGCCGACGGTGGTGAGGTGCTGCCACTCCGTGAGCACCAGGGCCACGCTCGCGCCCACCCAGAAGACGTTCGCGAGGACGACGGCGTCCACCGCGGCCGGCGAAGGGCGGGCCGGCACGCTCACCGCCCACACCCCGGCGGTGAAGACGATCAGGAAGACGCCGATGGCACGCAGGAAGCCGGCTGTCGGGCCGAGGGCGTCGTCGAGCACGGTGGCGGCGGCGAGGTAGGCGACGCCGTTGGCGCCGGTGACGACGGCGTCGATGCGGAGGGCAAGGCGCAGTGGTGAGAGAGCGGTGCGGGTTTCGAGTGCGGCGATCATGTCGGCGGTCCTCACGTGAGACGGGTGAAGGGGTACGTCACTCAGACTCGCGCCGAAGCCGAATGCTCTCAATTACCTCGCAGGTAATGCTCGCGTGTAGGTGATCCACCGGTAGCGGGTGCCGTTCTTCGCCGACGTGAGCCACTCGCCGGTGTCCTGCGCGTGCCAGGAGTCGTCGATCGGGGGTGCCCAGGCGTCGCCGTCGATCGTGACGTCGATCTCGGAGATCAGCAGTTGGGTGGCGAACGGCATTGCCGCCGTGTAGATCTGGGCGCCGCCGATGACGCAGACGTCCTCGTTGGTAAGCGCGAGCGCGGAGCCGAGCCCGTCGGCGGACTCGGCACCCTCCGCAGTCCAGTCGGGCTGACGGCTGATCACGATGTTGCGCCGCCCGGGCAGGGGCCGGAACCTCGGGGGCAGCGAGTCCCACGTCCGGCGGCCCATGATCACCGGGTGACCCTGCGTCACCTTCTTGAAATACGCCATGTCCTCGGGGACGTGCCACGGGATCGTGTTGTCGAGGCCGATGACGCCGCCGACGCCCTGGGCCCAGACCAGCTTGACCTGCCGCGCCGCCACTAGACGGCCACCGGCGCCTTGATGGCGGGGTGGTGCCGGTAGTCGACGATCTCCACGTCCTCGAAGGTGTAGTCGAAGATCGAATCCCGCTTGGTCAACTTCAGCGTCGGGTACGGCAACGGTTCCCGGCTCAACTGCTCGGTGACCTGGTCGACGTGATTGTCGTAGATGTGGCAGTCGCCGCCCGTCCAGATGAAATCGCCCGGTTCGAGCCCGGCCTGCTGCGCCACCATGTGGGTGAGGAGCGCGTAGCTCGCGATGTTGAACGGCACACCCAGGAACAGGTCGGCGCTGCGCTGGTACAGCTGGCACGACAGCTTGCCGTCCGCGACGTAGAACTGGAAGAACGCATGGCACGGCGCCAGCGCCATCTGCGGGATGTCGCCGACGTTCCACGCCGACACGATGATGCGACGCGAGTCGGGGTTCGACTTCAGCGTCTCGATGGTCTGGGTGATCTGGTCGATGTGCTCGCCGGACGGGGTCGGCCAGCTGCGCCACTGCACGCCGTACACCGGGCCCAGTTCGCCGTCCGCGTCCGCCCACTCGTCCCAGATCGTGACGCCGTTGTCCTGGAGCCACTTCACGTTGGAATCGCCGCGCAGGAACCACAACAGTTCGTAGACGATCGACTTGAGGTGCACCTTCTTCGTGGTGATCAGCGGAAACCCGTCCGCGAGGTTCCAGCGCATCTGATGACCGAAGACGCTCTTCGTGCCGGTCCCGGTGCGGTCTGCCTTCGGGGTGCCCGTGTCCATGACGAGTCGGAGCAGGTCTTCATACGGGGTCGGCACAGTCACGGCGTCCAGTTTAGGCGCTCCGCGCCCGTGCGCCTTTTCGGTAGCTGGAACAACCGGAAAGGCGCACGAGCGCTAGCCTTCGCCCATGCGTGAACTCTTCGTGATCGGCGTCGGTGCCGGCGACCCCGACCAGGTGACGGTCCAGGCGATCAAGGCGATGAACAAGGCCGATGTGTTCTTCGTCATCGGCAAGGGCGACGAGAAGCAGGACCTCGTCGATCTCCGCACCACGATCCTCGAGGAGCACGTCGCCGGCGCGTACCGCGTCGTGGACATCGTCGATCCGCCCCGCGACCGCACGCCGTCCGACTACGAGGGCGTGGTCGACGACTGGCACGAGCGCCGGGCGGCGCTGTTCGAGGCCGAGTTCGCGTCCGAGCCGGGGGTCGGGGCGATCCTCGTGTGGGGTGACCCCTCTCTCTACGACAGCACGCTGCGGATCGTCGAGCGGGTGCTCGCCCGCGGCAACGTGTCGTTCGACTACTCGGTGATCCCGGGCGTCACCAGCGTGCAGTCGCTGGCCGCGCAGCACCGGATCGTGCTCAACCGGATCGGCGAACCCGTGCACATCACGACCGGCAGGCGACTGGCCGAGGGTCTGCCCGACGGCGTCGACAACGCCGTGGTCATGCTCGACGCCCACTGCACGTTCACCCAGGTGCCCGGCGACGACGTCCAGATCTGGTGGGGTGCCTACCTCGGCACACCCGACGAGGTGCTGATCTCCGGTCGCCTGCGCGACGTCGAGGACGAGATCCAGCGGGTGCGCGCCGCATTGCGCGAACGCAAGGGCTGGATCATGGACACCTATCTCCTCCGCAGGTGAGTGAGAAAGCGTGGAGGAGCACACTTCGGCGCTCACCTACCGTTAGCCTGGGACCATGCCCGAGCTGCCCGAGGTGGAGGCGTTAGCCGAGTTCCTGCGTGAACATGCCGTGGGAGCGGTCGTCGGCCGAGTGGACGTGGCGGCCCTGAGCGTGCTGAAGACGTTCGACCCCCCGATCACCGACCTGCAGGGTCGCGACGTGACGGGCGCGGCCCGGTTCGGCAAGCACCTCGCACTCGATTGTTCCGGGTTGTGGCTCGTCACCCACCTCTCGCGTGGGGGCTGGTTGCGCTGGACCGACAACCCGTCGGCGGCGCCGCCGAAACCGGGGAAGGGTCCGCTGGCGCTGCGGGTGCACTTCTTCACCCCGGAGGGCGCGACGCCGGCGTTCGACCTCACCGAGGCGGGCACCAAGAAACGGCTCGCGGTGTGGGTGGTGCACGACCCGCAGGAGGTGGAGGGGATAGCCCGGCTCGGACCCGACGCCCTCGCCGTCACCGAACCCGAGTTCGCGGCGCTGCTGTCCACCACGTCGGCGCGGATCAAGAATGCGCTCGTCGACCAGTCGCTGCTCGCCGGCGTCGGCAACGCGTACTCCGACGAAATCCTGCACACCGCAAAGATTTCCCCGTTCGCCACGTCGCGCACTCTGCCGGAAGACCAGGTGCACGTGCTGTACGACGCGATGCGGTCGGTGCTCAGCGACGCCGTCCAGAGGTCGCTCGGCCAGGATGCGGCGCGGCTGAAGGGGGAGAAGCGATCCGGGATGCGGGTGCACGCCCGGACCGGCCTCCCGTGTCCCGTCTGCGGCGACACCGTCCGGGAAGTGTCGTTCGCGGAGAAGTCTTTTCAGTACTGCGCCACGTGTCAGACCGGAGGCAAGGTGCTCGCCGACCGCCGGATGTCGCGACTGCTGAAGTAGGCGTCGGCGCGAAACGGTGCCCGCATATAGTTGTGACCATGCGTGAACAGGCACCCGTACGGTTCGGTACACCTCTGACGGCAGGCGCGACGCGCGTGATGCTGCTCGGGTCGGGTGAGCTGGGCAAGGAAGTGATCATCGCCCTCCAACGGCTGGGGGTCGAGGTGATCGCCGTCGACCGCTACGACAACGCGCCGGGCCACCAGGTGGCGCACCGCGCGCACACGATCGACATGAGCGACCCGGAGGCGCTGTTGCGTCTCATCGAGGAGGAACGCCCCCACTTCGTGGTCCCCGAGATCGAGGCGATCGCCACCGATGCGCTGGCCACGGTCGAGGAGCGCGGTACCGCGGTGGTCATCCCCACCGCGCGGGCGACGCAGCTGACGATGAACCGTGAGGGGATCCGGCGCCTCGCGGCGGAGGAACTGGGGCTGCCGACGTCGCCCTACGAGTTCGCCGAATCGCTCGAGGAGGTCCGCGCGGCCACCGAGCGCATCGGCTTTCCCTGCGTGATCAAGCCGGTGATGTCGTCGTCCGGAAAGGGGCAGTCCACGGTGCGCGGCGCCGGCGAAGTCGAGACGGCCTGGGAGTACGCGCTCGCGGGCGGCCGCATCAATTACGGCCGCGTCATCGTGGAGGGGTTCGTCGACTTCGACTACGAGATCACTCAGCTCACCGTCCGGGCGATCGGCGCCGACGGCGAGGTGGGCACCTTCTTCTGTGAGCCCATCGGGCATCTGCAGGACTCGGGCGATTACGTGGAGTCGTGGCAGCCGCAACCGATGAGCGACGCGGCACTCGCCCGGTCGCGGGAGGTGGCCGAGAAGGTGACCGCAGCGCTGGGTGGGCGCGGGATCTTCGGTGTGGAACTGTTCGTGAAGGGCGACGACGTCTACTTCTCGGAGGTCAGTCCGCGACCGCACGACACGGGCTTGGTCACCCTTCGGACACAACGACTCTCGGAATTCGAACTGCATGCCCGCGCCATTCTCGGCCTGCCCGTCGACACCACCCTCACGACACCCGGTGCGTCCGCGGTGATCTACGGCGGCGTCGACGCCACCGGTATCGGCTTCGAGGGCGTCGCCGACGCGATGGCGGTCCCTGAGACGGACCTCCGCCTGTTCGGCAAGCCCGAGAGCTTCGTCCGCAGGCGGATGGGCGTCGCCGTGTCCACGGGGCCGGACGTCGAGACCGCGCGCAGCCGCGCGCGGGAGGCGGCTTCCCGCGTCGAGCCCGTCGCGTGAGTCCGGGCGCCGAACTCCTCGTCGGCCTGGCCATCGTCATCGGGCTCGTCGGAATCGTCATCCCGATCCTGCCCGGAACGATCCTCATCTTCGCGGCAATCCTGGTGTGGGCCATCATGACCGGTGGCGCGACGGCGTGGACGGTGTTCGCGGTCGCAACGGTGTTCCTCGTAATCAGTGGCGTCGTCAAATACACCTGGCCCGGTAAACGGATGCGCACGGCCGGGGTTCCCAGCCGGTCGCTGATCGTCGGCGGACTGGCCGGGATCGTGGGGTTCTTCGTCGTTCCCGTGGTGGGGTTGTTCCTCGGTTTCATCGCGGGAACGTATGTGGCCGAGCTCTACCGGCTGCGTGCGCACAACCGGGCGTGGGCGTCGACGTGGCACGCCTGCAAGGCCGTCGGGCTGTCGATGCTGATCGAACTGCTCGGCGCCCTGATCGCTTCCGGTGTGTGGCTGGCCGCGGTGGCCGCGACGTAGGTCGCTCGCAATCGTCGCCGAGGGGTATCCAGAAGGGTCCTCCACCTGCGATGATCAAATGCGGATGTTGATCTTCCCGGCCAGCGGAGGAATACGCCGTGAACAAGAAGACGACCTGGATCCTGGCGCCCCTCGCTGCCGTGGCCCTCTCCCTGAGCGGCTGCGGCGACGACTCGTCCGACTCGGCGGCGCCGAGCACGACCAGCGCCGCCACGAGCAGCGGCGAAGCGGCGCCCGCGTCGAACATGATGGAGAAGGTTCCGTCACCTTTCGTGATGACCCCGCAGATGGAGCCGACCTACGTCGGTGCGGTCGACGGATCCGACGCGTACGTCGCGCTGGCCCGGTCCGGGGACGACATGATCGCCTTCCTGTGCGACGGAGACCAGATGTGGACGTGGATGACCGGCACCATGGACGGCGACAAGGCGTCGCTGTCGTCGCCGGACGGAGCGACACTCACCGCGTCGATGAGTGACGGCACCGTGACGGGGCAGGTCAGCGCGCCGGGCATGCCCGACAAGGCATTCGTGGCCCACCCGGCTGCTGCGGAGGAAGGCATGTTCCGCGCAACCACCAACCACGACGGCGCCGATTACACCCTCGGCTGGATCATGACCGCCGACGGCGTCCGGGGGCTCGAACGGCAGGCCAACGGATCGAGCACCGGTGCCATCGCGGTCGACCGGAACGACGACGACATGGACGATCGGCAGCGTGAGCGGCGGCAGGAACGCCGCGAACAGCTGGACTGCGACGAGATGAACAACTACAACATGTGGCTGGTGGCGCAGCCACAGACGCCGCCGGTGGCCGAGATGGTGTCGATGAACAGTGTGCAGATGGAAGGGTGTTGACACGGGTCCTGCGTGCTAGCAGGCCCCTCCGGGAGCGTCGCAGCGGTACCAGGCGCGCGCGTTGCCGCCCATGACGGCGTCGAAGTCGTCACCCACCGCGTCCGCGACGATGTCGATGTCGCTGTCCTGGAACACTCTTCGGGAACGACTACCCGGAAGGTCGGTGCCGAACATCAGCGCCTCGGGGTTGACGGCGTGGATCTTGCGCAGCACGTCGCCGACGTTCTCGATGGTGGTCCGCCCGAACCCGGTTGCCTTCACCCGAACTCCGCGGTCGACGAGGTCGAGCAGGTACGGCAGGCCCCGTGTCGACATCCCCAGGTGGTCGATGCACACGGCGGGGAGTTTTGCGAACACCGGCTCGAGCGACAGCAGCAGCGTGGCGTCCACGTAGAACTCGGCGTGCCAGCCGGCCAGCTCGTACGCGCGCAGGGCCTGCTTGGTGAGGAGCTTCACGTCGGTCGCGCTGCGCCGGAGGTTGAATCGGAGGGCCCGCACGCCGGCGCGGTCGAGTTCGAGGATGCTCTCGTCGGTGGCGTCGGGTTCCATCTGGGTGACGCCCACCCAGCTGGGGCCGAGCTCCGCGAGCGCCGCCTTCAGGTAGTTCTGATCGGTCCCCTGGTACGAGGCCGTGACGACCGCGCCGCCGTCCACGCCGAAGCCTTCCGTGCGCGCCCGGTAGTCGGCGATGGTGAACGGCTCCGGCAGGTAGCCGTGGTTCTCGACCACCGGGAACCGGGGGTCGATGATGTGAACATGGGCGTCAAACACGACTTATATCCTGCCTTGTGCGGGGGACACGTTGCGTGGCGGAGCGGTGCGCGAGTGCTGGTACAAGCGTCCTATACATACGTCTCAGACTCTTTAGGGTGAGGTCATGGGAAATCGCGAAGACCTGATCGACGGCGCCGCGCGCAGCCTGTACGACAAGGGATACTCGCGGACGACGGCCCGGGACATCGCGTCGGCCTCCGGGGTGAGCCTCGCGGCGATCGGCTACCACTTCGGCACCAAGGAGGCGCTGCTCCACGCCGCCCTGTACCGGGAGATGGAGCGCTGGGGCGACGACCTCGCGACGGCCGCCGCGAAGAAGATCGAACCCGGCATGAGTTCGACGGAACGGTTCGAAGCCATCTGGACCGGGGTCATCGAGTCGTTCACCGCCCATCGTCGGTTGTGGATGCTGCAGTTCGAACTGCTCGGGCACCTGGACTCCCTGCCGGAATTGAGAAAGAACCTGGTGGCGTCGACGGCCGACGCCCGCGAAGGGCTGGTCGAACTGTTCGGTGACGCGGGCATCGAGCCCGGCCGGGCACACACATTGGGCGCTCTCTACCAGGCACTACTGCTCGGCGTCGCGGAGCAGTGGCTGGTGGACCCCGACCATGCGATGTCGGCCGAGGAACTGCTCACGGCGTTGCGGGCGCTGTCGTCACACCTGGCCTGAGACGACGGAAGGGAACCTCCTGCAGGAGGTTCCCTTCACACCGATTCGAAAGATCAGGCCTTGTCGGGCTCGCTGGCCTTGAGCATGTCCTCGCGCTCGACGACCTTGATCCGCTCACGGCCCTCGGGCTCGCCCAGGCTGCGCTCGTGCGCATCGAGGCGGTACCAGCCCTGCCAGGTGGTGTACGGGACCTGCTTGCCCTCGAGGAACTCGATGATCGCGTCCTCGGACGGGTTGGCGGGCTCGGCGAAACCGGACCGGTCCTCGAGCAGGTTCGCGACGGTCTCGTTCGCGTCGCCCTTGGTGTGGCCGATCAGGCCGACCGGGCCGCGCTTGATCCACCCGGTGACGTACGTGGCGGGCATGAACCGGTCGTTGCCCTCGGCGGTGTCGTCGGCGATGACGCGTCCGGCCTCGTTCGGGACGGTACCGGCCTGCTCGTCGAACGGGAGCTTGGCGATGTTCTGCGACAGGTAGCCCACCGCCCGGTACACGGCCTGCACGTCCCAGTCGTTGAACTTGCCGGTGCCCTTGACGTTGCCGGTGCCGTCGAGCTGGGTGCGCTCGGTGCGCAGACCGACGACCTTGCCGTCCTCGCCGAGCACCTCGGTGGGCGATTCGAAGAAGTGCAGGAACAGCTTGTGCGGGCGGTTGCCCACGTCGCGGATGGCCCAGTCCTGCAGGGTGTTGGCGACCATGTCGACCTGCTTGGAGTTGCGGCGCGCCTGCTCGGAGCCCTCGTCGTAGTCGATGTCCTCGGGATCGACGATGACCTCGATCGTCGGCGAGTGGTCGAGTTCACGCAGCTCGAGGGGGGTGAACTTGGCCTGCGCCGGTCCGCGGCGACCGAACACGTGGACCTCGACGGCCTTGTTGGCCTTGAGTCCCTCGTAGACGTTGGCGGGGATCTCCGTCGGCAGCAGTTCGTCGCCGGTCTTGGCGAGGACGCGGGCGATGTCGAGGGCGACGTTGCCGACACCGAGGACGGCGACCTTCTCGGCCTCGAGCGGCCAGGTGCGCGGGACGTCGGGGTGGCCGTCGTACCAGGAGACGAAGTCGGCGGCGCCGTAGCTGCCGTCGAGTTCGATGCCCGGGATGTTCAGGGCGCGGTCGGCGTTGGCGCCGGTGGAGAAGATCACCGCGTCGTAGAAGTTGTGCAGGTCTTCGAGGGTGATGTCGCTGCCGTAGTCGATGTTGCCCAGCAGGCGCACCGACGGCTTGTCGAGCACCTTGTGCAGGGCGGTGATGATGCCCTTGATGCGCGGGTGGTCGGGTGCGACGCCGTACCGGATCAGACCGAAGGGGGCAGGCATCCGCTCGAAGAGGTCGATGCTGATCCCGCCGTCAGACGCGGCATCGGATTTCATGAGAGCGTCGGCTGCGTAGATACCGGCGGGGCCGGCACCCACGATCGCAACGCGCAACGGACGTGTCTGATCAGTCATCTGGAGCGAACTACCTTCTGATGGGCGGACAACGAAACCTCAGCTTAAATTAAGCCCAGCCTAATCGGGTGGCCGAGGTGCGGCAGACAGGGCAGAGCCCATTCTCGGGACGCACGCCTGTAGAGGGTAGTCGCCTTCGCGTTGGGGGGTCACAAACAAGATTTGTAGGGGCAGCTCTATACACTCGTGGCCACGCCGAGATCGAAGGGAAGTCATGTCCGGTTCGAGCGAATCGCCCCAGCGCGACGCGGGAGGCACCGAAGATCCGGTGGATCCCCGGCGCACCACGGCGGTGCCGTTCATCGCCGCCGTCACCGTCATCGTCGTCATCCTGGTTGCCATCGTCGTGTCCAGCAGGCTCTCGCCCGCAGACGAGAACGTCACCGAAGCGGACCGCATCAACCGCTCGGTCGCCGACTTCATCCAGGCCCACAACCACGACGACGCCGATCTGCAGAAGACGCTGGTCTGCTCGTCGTGGTCCGACGACCGGTCGGTGCTCCGCGGCCGGGAAGGCGAGGTCACACTGAAGGGCGTCGAATCGTCCGAGGTCAACGGGGATCGTGCCCGGGCGGAGGTCCGGGTCAGCGCCGACGACGGCAAGGGCGAGACGACGGATACCTGGCAATTGACGCGGGACGGGGAAACATGGGTCGTCTGCAACTGACCGTTGCCCGGAAGGGCATACCGAACAGGGTTGTGAAAAGCTGACATGGTGAGTTACGCAGGCGACATAACGCCGGAGCATGCCTGGGAGCTGCTCCGCGAGAATCCCGACGCTGTGCTCGTGGATGTGCGGACGGACGCCGAGTGGAAGTACGTCGGAGTCCCCGACACCACCCCGCTCGGGCGGAAGACCGTGCTGATCGAATGGGTCAGCTACCCGACGGGCACTCGTAACGACAACTTCGTGGACCAGCTGAAGGAGGCCGGGATCGCGGGCGGCGAGAACGCCCCGGTGATCTTCCTGTGTCGCTCCGGTCAGCGGTCCATCGGTGCGGCGGAAGCCGCGACAGCGGCGGGCATCGGCCCGTCGTACAACGTGCTCGACGGTTTCGAAGGCGGCCTGGACGCCGAAGGTCATCGTGGGGCGGTCGGCTGGCGGGCGCTGGGCCTGCCGTGGAGGCAGTGGTGAGTGCAATTCCCCGAGGCGGCGCGTTCGACAAGGCGCTGCCGGACGACATCGGCCAGGGCACGATCAGCGTGCGCGGAGGAACCCTCCGTTCCGGTTTCGAAGAGACGTCCGAAGCGATCTTCCTGAACTCAGGCTTCGTGTTCGAGAGCGCGGGAGCGGCCGAGGCGTCGTTCACCGGCGAGATCGACCACTTCGTCTACTCCCGGTACGGCAACCCCACCGTGAAGATGTTCGAGGAGCGACTGCGCCTCATCGAGGGCGCAGAAGCGTGCTTCGGCACCGCCAGCGGCATGTCCGCGGTGTTCACGGCACTGGGCGCGCTGCTCAAGGCCGGCGACCGGCTGGTCGCGGCGCGTAGCCTGTTCGGTTCCTGCTTCGTGGTGTGCAACGAGATCCTGCCCCGCTGGGGTGTGGAGACGGTGTTCGTCGACGGTGAAGACCTCGACCAGTGGGAGAAGGCTCTGTCCGAGCCGACCACCGCGGTGTTCTTCGAGACGCCGTCGAACCCGATGCAGACGCTCGTCGACGTGCCCCGGGTGGCGGAGCTCGCGCACGCCGCCGGCGCAAAGGTCGTGCTGGACAACGTGTTCGCGACGCCACTGCTGCAGCACAGCCTGGAGCTCGGTGCCGACATCGTCGTCTACTCCGGCACCAAGCACATCGACGGCCAGGGCCGTGTGCTCGGCGGGGCGATCCTCGGACCGCAGGATTACATCGAAGGTCCCGTCCAGAACCTCATGCGCCACACCGGGCCGGCTCTCAGCCCCTTCAACGCGTGGACGCTCCTCAAGGGGCTCGAGACGATGCCGATCCGGGTGCGGCACTCCGTCGGCTCCGCACTGGAGATCGCCCAGTTCCTCGAGGGCCACTCCGCGGTCGACTGGGTCAAGTACCCGTACCTCGAATCGCACCCCCAGCACGAACTCGCCAAGCGGCAGATGAGCGGCGGCGGCACCGTCGTCACCTTCGCACTGAACGCATCCGAGAGCGAAGCGAAGAAGCGGGCATTCGAACTCCTCGACGCCCTGCGGCTGGTCAACATCTCCAACAACCTCGGCGACTCCAAGTCGCTCATCACCCACCCGGCCACCACCACCCACCGGGCGATGGGCCCGGAAGGTCGTGCCGCCGTGGGCATCACCGACGGCGTCGTCCGGCTGTCCGTGGGACTCGAAGACACCGCCGACCTGCTGACGGATCTGGAGCAGGCACTGGCATAGGCGCTTCGCGCCCGTGCGCCTTTCTGGTTGTTCCGGCAACCAGAAAGGCGCACGAGCCCGAAGGGCCTACAGGTCGAGGCTCGTGGCCGGCGCGATTGCGTCGAGGCGTTCGGCGGTGGCCCCGTCCTGGGTGTCGTACCGGCGTGCGCACTCGGTGAGGTTCGTCGACATCTCGGCCACAGTCCGCTGCAACAATTCCCGCCGATCGTCCAGGTAGGACGTGAACCGGGCGAACGCGCCGCCGGCGGCCTCCGGCCAGGCCGCACCCGAGTCGGCGAGGGCCGCGTCGGTGGTGTTCAGCTGTGCGGACGCATCGTCGAACAGGACGTCGAGCTGACCGGCCGCTGCGCGTAGGGCCGCTGTGTCGACGTGGATGGAACCGCTCATTTTCGATCCTTCGTGTCGGTCGAGACGAGATCGGACTCCCGCGGGCGCGATCGATCCGTTAGGGTACGGGCATTATGCATCCTGGGGGGGATCGTGAATCTGAGGGACATTGCCCAGTGGGACACCCGCGCGCTGCAGGCCGTGCAACGGTCGCTGTCGGTGCGGGCGGCGACGATCTGTTTCGTGCAGGACGGTCTCGCCGACATCGGCCGGTTGCCGGCGTGGCACGACGACGCCGCGGACGCCGCACGTCGGCGGTTCCGGATCGTCGCGGATGATCTGAGCGGTGAGGCCGCGGCGATCGCCGTCGTCGAGAAGCTGGCCGGCGACCTGGTCGACGCGATCACGCACCTGAAATCCGAACTCGACGGCCTCCGCGAAGCGGCCGCCACCCACGGTATGGCTCTGTCGGACAGCGGGGACATCGCCGATGCGCCCGGACCGCCCGTCGACACCTCAGGGGCAGCACGGCGCGACGAACTCCGTGCCGCCGCCCGGGCGCTGATCCTGCAGGCGGAAGACCTCGTCGCCGACGCCGCCGCTGTCCTGACGCGGGCTGCGGACGGCGCGGCCGAACCCGGTGAGGCGGATCGACCGGGCACCGGACTGTCCGCCCCGGCGCCCCCGCGGGACGGCTCCCCGCTGGACAACCGCGAGTACTGGGACGCGCTGCCGGCAGCCCAGCGCCGCGAGGTGATCGAGCAGCATCCCGAATGGGTGGGTGATCGCGACGGCATCCCGTCCGCGGTGCGGCACGAGGCGAACGTGATCCGGCTCGACGACGAGCGGTCGCGGTGGGAGACGGAGCGGGACCGGCTCCGGGAACGGCTGGACCGCAACATGTTCGGTGGAGCATTCGCCGACGACGACGCCGAGTTGTGGTACGCCGAGCAGAAGTTGCGGGACCTCGACGACCTCGAGAAACTCGTGCGCGATCACCCGGACGGCAGGCTGATGCTGCTGGACCTGCAGTCGGGTGAACGGACGATGGCCGCATTCGCGCTCGGCGACCCCGACACCGCCGACCACATCGCCGTCACCACACCGGGCATCGACACGACCGCCGCCTCGCTGCGCGGGATGACCGATGAGGCGTCGGCGCTGAAGGCCGAGACCGAACGGCAGTTGGACCTGGCCGGCCGCACCGGCGACACGGTGTCGACGATCGCGTGGCTGGGGTATCAGCCGCCGACCACCACCGGTCCGGGCAACTACGACGTGCCGTTCATCGACCAGAATCTCGGGCGCGGATGGCTCCTCGATTCCTGGCAGTCCGACCGCGCGACCGCGGGTGCCCCGAAGCTCGCCTCGTTCTACGAGGGACTCGACGTCGCCTCGCAGACGCCCGATCCGCACATCACCGCGCTCGGCCATTCGTATGGTTCGTACACCCAGGGCCTGGCCCTGCAGGACGCGGGACCGCGGCAACCGGTCGACGACGCCGTGTTCTACGGTTCGCCCGGGTTCGACGCGAACGACGAATCGGATCTCGGGTTGGCACCCCGGCACGGGTTCGTGATGCGCGCGCCCGATGACCCCATCACCGTGGCAGACGGGTTCGGCAGGCTCGGCCCCGATCCGGTGCAGACCGACCTCGAACAACTGTCGGTGCTCGAGGCGTCGACCCCGGACGGCGTGCGGCGCGAAGATGCCAGCGGGCACAGCGAGTATCCGCGGCCGAGTGGCAACGGGGAGCTGCGGACGTCCGGCTACAACATGGCGGTGATCGTCGCGGGCATGCCGGAACTGGCTGTCCGGTGACGGTCCGCGGCGGGTGGGTGGTGAAGACGGTCGCCGTGATCGGCGCGGCGATCCTGACGAGCGGATGTGGTGGCGTGACAGACAACCCGTACAAATTCAGCGACGAGGAGGTTGCGGCGGCGGCAGCGAGCCTGAGCGACCGGCCGACACTCGCGGTCACCGAGCGGCAGGTCACCGATGCGCTGATGCGGATAAGCGAGGCCGTTGCGGCGATTGCACCGGATGTTCGGTGGCGGTGGCATCGCGAACGCAGCCAGGGCGGCGGGTGCCCGGGACCGTACGCGTACACGCAGGGGCAATCCGTCACCACGCCGGTATTGCTGTCCGACACCCCGATCGGCGACGCCGACTGGCCCGCCGTGCTGGCCGCGGCCCGTGCGATCGCCGCCGACGCCGGAATGGACCGGCTCGACGTGCACGCCGACCGACCCGGACATCACGACGTGACGTTCGCCGGTGGCGACGGGAACCGGATCGCGTTCGGGACGTACAGGGCAGCGACGATCAGGGGCATCACCGGCTGCCGCCACCCGTGAGTACTTGTTAACGTCCCGCGGTTAAGAAGTACTCACGGGCGGCGGAGCCGCATCGCCGAACGGATCCGACGTCCGGCCGACCAGGTCGGCGACCGATTTGAGTACCGCGGTGGGACGGTAGGGGAACAGTTCCACCGAATCCCGCGTCGAAATTCCGGTGAGGACGAGGATGGTCTGCAGCCCGGCCTCGAGCCCGCAGACGATGTCGGTGTCCATCCGGTCGCCGATCATCAGCGTGTTCGCGGAGTGCGCGCCGATGGCCCGCAACGCCGAGCGCATCATCAGCGCATTCGGCTTGCCCACGTAGTACGGGTCGCGACCGGTGGCCCTACTTATCAGTGCGGCAACGGATCCCGTGGCCGGAAGGGAACCCTCCCGGGACGGGCCGGTGGGGTCGGGGTTGGTGGCGATGAAGCGAGCGCCCCTCTCCACCAAACGAATTGCGGTGGTGATCGCCTCGAAGGAGTAGGTGCGGGTCTCGCCGAGGACCACGTAGTCGGGATCGTTGTCGGTGAGGACGTACCCGATGTCGTGCAGTGCGGTGGTGAGCCCGGATTCGCCGACGACGTAGGCGCTGCCGCCGGGGCGCTGGCTCGCCAGGAACGTCGCGGTGGCCAGGGCGGACGTCCAGATCGATTCCTCGGGAATGTCCAGGCCGGTGCGGAGCAGACGGGCGCGGAGGTCGCGCGGAGTCCTGATCGAATTGTTGGTGAGGACGATGAACGGGGTACCCGACTCCCGGAGTTCGGCGAGGAACAGGTCGGCCCCGGGGACCAGGTGCTCTTCGTGGACGAGAACGCCGTCCATGTCCATCAGATAGGTCCAGCCCGGGTGCTCTACGTCTTTGCTCACCGACTCAGTATGAGGGAGCGGGAGGGTGCATGCGCGACTATGCGAGCAGCCGGAACAGGCCGATGAGGCCGACGACGACGATGGTTCCCCGCAATGCGGTCGGCGACAGCCTGCGGCCGTAACGGGCGCCGAGGACGCCTCCGAACAGCGAGCCCACCGCGATCAGGCCGGCGGCCGCCCAGCTGATCCGGTCGAAGGCCACGAGCGTGTACGCGGTCGCGGCGACAACGTTGACGAGGAGCGAGAGCAGGTTCTTCGCGCCGTTCATCCGTTGCAGGCTCTCCGGCAGGATCGCGCCCATCACACCCATCAGCAGGATGCCCTGCGCGGCGGTGAAGTATCCGCCGTACACGCCCACGGCGAACGTCCCGACGGTCAGCAGGGTGAGGCGCGCCGGGCTCAGCCCCGCCTCGTGGCTGCCGCGCTGCTTCGCCCAGGCCTGGATCTTCGGCTGCAGCACCACCAGGATCAGGGCGAGGATCAGCAGCACCGGGACGACGAGTTCGAACACAGTTTCGGGTAGGTGCAGCAGTAGCCACGAGCCGAGAACCGCACCGCACAGCGACGCCGGGATCTGCCACCGCAGCCGCGGTCCCTGCCCGGCCAGTTCCCGCCGGTACCCCCACGTGCCGGACACGCCACCGGCGACCAGGCCGATCGCGTTCGACATCGTGGCGGTCACCGGAGGGAACCCGAACGCCACCAGGGTGGGGAAGGTGATGAGCGTGCCGCTGCCGACGATGGCGTTGATCGCGCCCGCGCCTACACCGGCTACCAGGATCGCGATGACTTCGAGTGGTGTCACCGAGGCGACGTTACAAGGGCCTCGGAAGGCCCGGCAGCCGGGTCGCACGACCACGGAGATGCAGGGCTGCACGCATCATTCAACCGCATCGATCTCCGTCTGTCAGTACTTCTGCGCACGGTGATTCTTGCGGCCGATCGGCACCATTTCCCCTGTGTTGCAGGGAAATACCCCGTGTTGACGGGGTTCGGGAATGCGGCTAGTGTTCGCTTCAACCATCCAGAGCGACCGAGAGACCTGGCTCGTTGACGTCGCAGCAACCCTTCCGAATTCTTCGGGTGCGGGTGCTACCGCCGGGATCGATGGAAGGCAGCACATGAACTACCCCGCGCGCCCTGCGTGGCGCAGACGGCACATCGACCTGTGCCGGACCACCTCCTGCCACTGTTGACGAGGTCTCACAGCACGCTCACCGGGCATTTCGCCCGGTGAGCGCCTGACGCGCGCCCGCATCCCGCGGAAGACGCGCCTCCTCCAGTCCCGTTTCCAGGTGAAAGGCCGCCTCAGTGATGTCTGTCGTAAGTGGTGAGGGAGCGTGAGCGCCCCCGTCCGGGCGCGTTCGGCCGCGCCCCTCGATTCAGTGCCGTCCGGCGACGGGGACGCCGCGCTGGAAGTGGCGCGGAGGTGGCATCCGTGGCGGTGGGTCGTCAGCGCCGTCGTGCTGGTACTGCTCGCCCAGTTCGTCCACGGCCTCGCGACCAACCCGGGATGGGACTGGGCGACGTTCGCCAAGTACTTCACCGCCGGCTCCGTGCTGCAGGCGCTGTGGATGACGGTGAAGCTGACCTTGTGGGGGACGGTCCTCGGATTCGCACTCGGTGTGGTGCTGGCGGTCAGCCGCTTGTCGCACAACCCGGTGTTGCAGGTGATCGCCTGGGTGTACATCTGGGCGTTCCGGTCGATTCCGCTGATCGTGCAGCTCCTGTTCTGGTTCAACATCACATACCTGTATCAGACTCTGTCGCTGGGCATTCCGTTCGGTCCGGGCTTCTTCACGTTCGAGGTGAACGGTGTCATCAGCGGCTTCACCGCCGCCGTCATCGGTCTGGCCCTGCATCAGGCCGCGTACTCCGCCGAGATCATCCGCTCCGGCATCATCTCGGTGGACCACGGGCAGATCGAGGCGGCGCAGTCGCTGGGCATCCCGCGCCGACGCCAGTTCTTCAAGATCGTTCTGCCCCAGGCGATGCGCGGCATCCTGCCGAACGCCGCGAACGAGGTGATCAGCCTGTTCAAGGGCACCTCGATCGTGTCGACGATGGCAATCGCCGAACTGTTCTACCAGGTTCAGGTGATCTTCGGCCGCAACGGCCGCGTCGTGCCGCTGCTGATGGTCGCGACGATCTGGTACATCATCCTGACCACGCTGTTGTCGATCGGCCAGTACTACGTCGAGCGGCACTACGCGCGCGGATCGGCACGGGCGCTGCCGCCGACTCCGTGGCAGAAGCTCACCCGGAAGTTCGCCGAGATCCGTGACGCCGGTGTCTCCGTACCGAGAGGCGCCACGAAATGACAACCGAAGCCCATCCGGCGGAGTACGCGGTGGAAGTTCGCGGAGTCCACAAGTCCTTCGGCGCACTGGAAGTCCTGCGGGGTGTGGACCTGCTGGTCCGCAAGGGCGAGGTGACGGTGATCCTGGGGCCGTCGGGTTCCGGCAAGTCCACGCTGCTGCGCACGCTCAACCACCTGGAGAAGGTCGACCGCGGCACCATCCGCATCGACGGCGACCTCATCGGTTACCGGCGCAAGGGCAGCAAACTGCACGAACTGCGTGAACGCGACATCCTGAAGCAGCGTTCCCGGATCGGATTCGTCTTCCAGAACTTCAATCTGTTCCCTCACCTCACGGTGCTGGAGAACGTGATCGAGGCGCCGGTGTCGGCGCAGGGCCGCGACCGGGCCGAGGTCGAGGCCGAGGCGATTGCGCTGCTGGAACGGGTGGGCGTAGGTGACAAGGCCCACGAGTACCCGCGACAACTGTCCGGCGGCCAGCAGCAGCGGGTCGCGATCGCCCGGGCCCTCGCACTGCGCCCGGCGGTGATCCTGTTCGACGAGCCCACGTCTGCCCTCGACCCGGAACTGGTCGGCGAGGTCCTCGCCGTGATCAAGCAATTGGCACGGGACGGCGCGACCCTCGTGATCGTCACCCACGAGGTGGGCTTCGCGCGGGAGGTCGCCGACACGGCGGTCTTCATGGACGCCGGCGTCGTGGTGGAACAGGGCCCGCCCTCGCAGGTCATCGACAACCCGCAGCACGACCGCACCACAGCATTCCTCTCCCGAGTTCTCTGATTCTCCACACCTCGGTGTGGATCCCCGAAAGGCGCACATGTCCACCGCACGGTTCCGTACGAAAATTCTGGCCTCGGCCCTCACCACCGTCGCGCTGCTCGCCGCCGCGTGCGGGGGCGGCGACGTCGAGGACGAGGGATCGGCGCCGACCTCGGCTGCCGGATACAACCTCACCGCCGACCAGAATCGCATCACCACCGACGAGGTCGAGTCGATCGCCGCGAAGGTCCCCCAACAGATTCGCGACCGCGGCACGCTCGTCGTGACGGGCAGCGCCGGTTCCGCCCCGCCCCTGCGTTTCTACGCCGACGACGACAAGACGCTCATCGGCTCGGAGACCGACTTCGCGTACCTGATCGGCGACGTTCTCGGGTTGAAGGTCGATCTCCAGGCGGCGGACTGGGCGCAGAACTTCGTCCGCATCGATTCGGGGGAGGCCGACGCGTTCATCTCCAACGTCACCGTCACCGAGGAGCGGAAGGAGAAGTACGACTTCTCGACGTACCGCCTCGACACGGTCGCGTTCGAGACGAAGAAGGACAGCGGCATCCAGATCAAGGAGCCCAAGGACGTCGCAGGTTTGAAGATCGCGGTCTCCTCCGGCACCAATCAGGAAGCGCTGCTGGTGAAGTGGAGTGAGCAGAACGTCGCGGCGGGGCTCGAACCGACCGACATCACCTACTACCAGAACGTCACCGACTACTACCTGCCCCTCGCGTCGGGCCGGATCGACGCCTACTTCGGGCCCAACCCGTCCTCGTCGTTCCACGTGGCGCAGGCCGGGGAGAGTGAGATCGCCGGAACGTTCTCGGGGGCGGGCGACGCCCTCCAGGGTGAGATCGCCGTGCTCACCAAGAAGGACAACGGACTGGTGGCCGCCGTCAACGAGGCCATCAACCACATCATCGAGAACGGTACGTACGCAAAGGTTCTCGAACGCTGGAACATCGCGAGCGAGGCCGTCGGCACGTCGGTCGTCAACCCGCCCGGACTCCCGAAGACCAGCTGACAGGAGGACCAGTGACCGAGAGGACCGAATCCGTGCAGACCGTGTTCGTCGATCAGGCCGATCCGCTGGCCGCGCCGCTGCTCGAAGAACTGGCGATCGAGTACAGCACCCGGTACGGGCGCACCCGCGACGAGATCTACGACGACCTCAGCACGTATCCGGCGGAGGAGTTCGCCGCACCGGGTGGCGCGTTGCTCGTTCTGGTCGACGACGGGACGTCCGTGGCGGGCGGGGCCTTCCGCCGCTACGACGACACGACGGCCGAACTCAAACGGATCTGGACCTCGTCGGCGCACCGCCGCCGCGGCCTCGGACGAATCGTGCTGCGGGAGCTCGAGGCCGCGATCGCCCGAGCAGGCTATTCCCGCATCTTCCTCACTACGGGGCCGCGGCAGCCCGAGGCGGTGGCCCTGTACCTGGCCGCGGGGTACACGGCGCTGTTCGACCGCTCCCTCCCACCGCAGGACGTCGGAATCCACGGATTCGAGAAGATCCTGCACACCCCTACCGCTCTGCCTTCCGCTTGGGCCGCAAAGGAGTACGAGTCCGTATGAAGTTTCTGCTGATGAGCCTGATCACTCACCACCCGGACCCGGTGACCGGGGAGAAGATCGGCACTGCGGCCAGGCTGCAGGAGGTCGTGGACTCCGCCGTCCTCGCCGAGCAACTGGGGTACGACGGGTTCGCGGTGGGCGAGCGCCACGAGCATCCCTTCCTGTCCTCGTCCCCGCCCGTGGTGCTCAGCGCCATCGCGGCGCGCACCAGCACGCTGCAGTTGTGGACCGCGGTGACCACGCTGAGCCTGCTCGACCCGGTCCGCGCGTTCGAGGACTACTCGACGCTGGACAACCTGTCGGGCGGCCGGTTGCAGCTCATCATCGGCAAGGGCAACGGCACCGCGCAGGCGGAGCTGTTCCACGTCACCCCGGACGACCAGTGGGACCGCAACCGCGAGGGCTACGAACTGTTCCGGCAGTTGTGGGAGAGCGAGGACGTCACCTGGGAAGGCACGTTCCGGCCGTCTCTCGAGCACGCTGTCGCCCTTCCGCGCCCGCTGCAGCGGCGGATCCGGATCTGGCACGGCAGCGCGACGAGCAAGGAGTCGATGGATCTCGCCGCCCGCTACGGTGATCCGATCTTCTCGGCGAACGTCACGTATCCGATCGACTCGTACGCCGAACTCGTCCGGCACTACCGCGAACGGTGGGCGTACTACGGTCACGATCCCGCCGACGCCCTCGTCGGCGCCGGAACGGCCGGGTTCTACGTGACGGCGAACTCGCAGGATGCGCTGGACGTGTGGCGGCCGATTCACGCGGCTCGCCTCGACTTCGCCCGCAGGGCAGGACTTCCGGTGGTGTTCGAGACCGTGGAGGACTTCGTCGAACGCAGCTCCGCACTGATCGGCAGCCCGCAGCAGGTGATCGACAAGGTGCAGCGCTACCACGAGCAGTTCGGGCACGAGGTGATCCACCTGAGCGCCGACCGCGTCGGCAGCGACAAGCAGCACCGCGAAAGCCTGGAGCTGTTCCAGGCCGAGGTGGCACCCGCGCTGCGCGAGACCATTCCGAGCCGCCCCCTCACGGCCGGTACCGAGGAGGAAAACGCATGAGCCTGGTTCTGGGCATCGAACTCGACGGTGAGGGTGCGCATCCCGAAGCCTGGCGGCGCGCCGCGCACACACCCGACCGGTTGCTGACCGGGCGAACGGTGGCGGACCGGGTCGCGGCAGCGGAGAACGCCGGTTTCACGTTCGCCTCGTTCGACGATTCGCTGCTGCCGCCCGGCGCCGACGGGGGACCCGTCGGCCGGATCGACGCGGTGAACCGCGCAGCGTTCGTCGCCGCGACCACCAGCACGATCGGACTCGTACCGGTCGTCGGCACCACGTACGCCGAGCCGTTCCACACGTCCTCCCAGCTCGCGACGCTCGACTACGCGTCGCGCGGTCGCGGCGGCTGGATCGCGGCGCGCGACACCGACCCGCGGGTCGCGAGCGCACTGGGCCGGGCGGAGGTCACCACACCCGCCGACCTCGCGCGGGAGGAGCGGGACGCGATCACCGTGGTCCGGGACCTGTGGGATTCGTGGGAGGACGACGCGGTGATCCGCGACTACGCCACCGGACGTTTCGTCGACCGCGACCGATTGCACTACATCGACTTCCGGGGCGAGACGTATTCGGTGAAGGGTCCGGCCATCGTGCCCCGGCCACCGCAGGGGCAATTGGTGGTGTTCGGCCGCGCGGGGCACACGGATCCGTCGCTGGTCGACGTGGTGCTGGTGTCCGGACCGACACTCGCGGACACCGTCGGGGCCGCCGGGCGCGCGAAGGCCGGCGGCGCACCGCTGGTGGTCGCCGAACTGGATGTCGCGCTCGGCTCGTCGACGCCTGCCCCGCCGAGCGGACGGCTGTCGTTCGCCGGCGATGCCACCGGTCTGCTGGAACTGTTGCGGGCCCTGGATACGCACGTCGACGGTGTGCGCCTGCATCCGGCCGTCGTCGACGAGGATCTTCCGGTGCTCGCGCGGTCCGTGGTCCCGGCACTTCTCCGTGCCGGCATCGCGCACCGTCCCATTCCCGGTTCTACCCTGCGCAGCACGCTGGGCCTCGACCGTCCCGTCACCCGATTCCAGGCCGAGCGCCTCGAAGACTCCTCTCGCTGAAAGGTTGTGGAGAACATGACCGACAACTCGTACGCCAGACCCGGCGCCCAGGTGCACTTCGGTGTCTTCTTCCAGGGCGTCAACCACACGACGATCTGGTCCGATCCGTCGAGCGGGTCGCAGATCGACTTCGAAACGTTCCGTCGGGTGGCACTGACCGCCGAGCGCGGCCTGTTCGACGCCTTCTTCCTCGGTGAGGGCCTGCGCCTGCGGGAACAGGAAGGCAAGATTCTCGATCTCGACATCGTGGGCAGGCCGGACGCGATCACCCAGCTCGCGGCGCTGGCCGGCATCACCCGGCACATCGGGTTGGTGGCCACCCAGAACACCACCTACAACGAGCCCGCCGACCTCGCCCGGCGGCTGTCCGGGCTGGACCTGCTGTCCGGTGGCCGTGCCGGCTGGAACGCCGTCACCACGGACAACGCGTGGACCGGTGAGAACTTCCGGCGCGGCGGCTTCCTCGATCACGCCGACAGGTACGAGCGGGCCGGGCAGTTCCTCGACACCGCCCGGGCGATCTGGGATGCGTGGGTAGACGGCGCGGTCGCGACGAGCACCGACGCGCCGTCGTGGTCGACCCCGGACGGGGTGCGGGAGGTGTCCCGGCGCACGTCGCAGTTCGACGTCACGATCACTCCGACGCTGCCGCGCAGCGCCCAGGGGCATCCCGTCATCTTCCAGGCCGGCGACTCACCGGCGGGCCGGGACTTCGCGGCCGCGCACACCGACGTGATCTTCTCCCGGCACGGAACGCATTTCGACGAGGCGCTCGCCTTCGCCGAGGACATCCGGGCGAGACTGCGTCGTGCCGGCCGTCCCGAGGACGACGTCAAGATTCTGCCGGGCACGCAGATCGTGCTCGCGGAGAACGCGTCCGAGGTGGAGGAGAAGGTGCGCTGGGTTCTCGAGGGCCAGTACACCGGGCAGACGGCGTTGTCGCTGGTCGGTCAGGTTTGGGGCCGCGATCTGTCCGATCGCGACCCGGACGGTCCACTGCCCGAATTCGATCCGGTGCCCGCGCCGATCTCCGTCACCCGTGGGGCGGCGCGTGACGGAAAGGATCCGCTCGCCATCGCCCGGGAATGGCGGGCCCTGGCAGAGGCGCAGAACCTGTCGCTGCGTCAGGTTGCGATCGCGACCACCCAGCGCTCCGGATTCGCCGGTACTCCCGGGCAGGTCGCCGACGAACTCACCCGGTGGGTTCGCAGTGGGGCCACGGACGGGTTCAACGTCTCGCCGTATCTGGTGCCCACCGGACTCGACGAGATCGTCGACCTGCTTGTGCCCGAATTGCAGGAGCGAGGTTCGTACCGAACGGAATACGAAGGCTCCACCCTGCGTGAACATCTCGGTCTCCGGCCCGCTCTGTCGCGGCGGGAACTCCCGCCCCGGCAGGCCGTGGGGTAACGGGGGTCCGTGTGGCGCGGCGACCGGCGATCTCTTACACTCGGTAACGACCATCCAGAGCGACCGAGAGACCTGGCTCGTTGACGTCGCAGCAACCCCCCGCCCTGCGGGTGCGGGTGCTACCGCCGGGATCGATGGAGGAACGATGTTGACCGAAGGTTTCGTGAGCGCCTGGGGGCGTCTCCACGTCGATCTCTGCCGGCTGTCCACCTCGATCTGTCACAGCTGACCTGACACCCCGATCCGTCGGGGTTCCGGCTCTTCACACCGCATCCGCGTCGGATCCGGTGTCCCTCACCTTCCTGTGCGCGTGAGCGCTGCCGAATCGACTTGGCAGCACGCACGGCACTTCTTCGAGATCACGGAGTTCTCGGTGCCATCAGTGCTTTTGTCCTCGCCCCACCGCGGTGCCCGCATCGCAGCAGGTATCGGTGCCGTTGCCGTGCTGGCCACGGCGCTCACCGCCTGCGGTGGCGGTTCCAGCAGTTCCTCCGCGGATGCGGGCCCCGCGCAGCCCGGCGGCACACTCCGCTACGGCCTGTCCCAGGCACCCACGTGCGCCGACCCCGCGCAGTCGGGCACGAATCAGACGGTCTACGTGGCTCGTCAGGTGGTGGACTCGCTCACCGACCAGGACCCGGAGACGGGCGAACTGAAGCCGTGGCTCGCCGAGAGCTGGGAAACCGGCGCCGACGCGTCCTCCTTCACGTTCCACCTGAAGGAGGGGGTGACGTTCAGTGACGGAACGCCTTTCACCGCGGAGTCGGTGAAGAAGAATCTCGACGCCATCGTGAACACCCTCTCCGGCGCCAAGGCCCCGCTCGGTGCCAGCTACCTCGCCGGTTACACCGGTACCACCGTGATCGACCCGCTGACGGCGCAGGTCGACTTCGCCGCACCCAACGCGCAGTTCCTGCAGGCGTCGTCCACCCCGCAGCTGGGCATCCTGTCCGATGCGTCCGTCGCGAAGTCCGCCGAAGAACGGTGCACCGGCACCATCTCGGGCACCGGACCGTTCACGTACGCCGACTACCAGCAGGACAAGTCGGTGACCCTCGCCAAGCGCGCCGGATACAACTGGGGTTCGGACGTGTTCGGCCATGACGGCGAGGCCTACCTCGACACCATCGAGTTCAGCGTCGTGCCCGAATCCGGCGTCCGCACGGGCAGCCTGTCCTCGGGACAGCTGGACGCGATCAGTGACGCGTTGCCGCAGGACGCCCCGCAGATCGAAGGCGCGGGCGGGCAGGTGCTCACCACGTCGAACCCCGGGACCCCGTTCGGCTTCCAGCCCAACGTGACTCGCGGACCGCTCGTCGACCCCGTCGTGCGCAGCGCGCTGGTCCCGGCGATCAACCGGCAGGAACTGGTCGACACCGTACTCGGTCCCAACTTCACACCCGCCACCAGCACGCTGGCCAGTCGCACCCCGGGCTACGTGGCGCTGCCGGACGTGTCGTACGACCCGGAGAAGGCGAAGTCGATTCTGGATCAGGCGGGCTGGGTTCCCGGTGCCGACGGCATCCGCGAGAAGAGCGGTCAGAAGCTGAGCTTCCCCGTTCTGTTCAGCTCCGTGTTCGCCGGCAACCAGGCCATCCTCGAACTGGTGCAGCAGCAGCTCAAAGAGGTGGGAGTGGATCTGCAGCTGAATCTCGTGTCCACTCCGGAGTCCATCGCCCGCCAGAATTCCAAGGACTTCGACGCCACCTACTACAACAGCACCCGCGCCGACGGTGACATCCTCCGCACCCAGTTCGGCCTCGACGGCCGCAACCTGAACAACCGCGGACCGTTTCCCGCGCTCGACGACGTGCTCGCGAAGCAACTCGCCACCACCGACACCACCGAGCGGAGCGCGCTCGTCGCCGACGCCCAGCAGCAGGTGCTCGACAACGGTCTGTGGATCCCCACGGTGGAGTTGTCGCAGGCGATCGGCGCCGGTCCCAACGTGCAGGACCTGAAGTTCGAGGCCTCGGCCCGGCTCCAGTTCTTCGACACCTGGATCAGCGGACGCTGAGCCATGATTCGCTACCTCGGATTACGCGTGCTGCAGGCGATCGCCGTCCTGTGGGCGACGTTCACCGTGTCGTTCGCCGTGCTGTTCCTGCTGCCGTCCGACCCGGTGAGCATCGCCGTCGACTCGGCGACCACCGGAACGACGGTCGACGCGGCCGCCGTCGCGGAGCTGCAGGCGCGGTACGGCCTCGACCAGCCGGTGTGGGTGCAGTACTGGAACTCGCTGAGCCACGCCGTCCGCGGTGACTTCGGGTACTCGATCGCCACCGGGCAATCGGTGACCGAGGCGATCGGGAACGCGGTCCCCAGCACGCTCGCGCTGGCGTCGGCGGCGCTGGTTCTCGCGGTCGTGTTCGGGGCAGCGGTCGCGTTCCTCGCCACCTACACCAGGGTCCACTGGGTGCGGAATCTGCTGTTCTCACTGCCTCCGCTCGGTGTGGCGGTGCCGACATTCTGGGTGGGACTGATTCTGCTGCAGCTGTTCTCGTTCCGGCTGAAGGCCTTCCCGGCGTTCGGTGACCAGGGGATCGCGACGCTGGTGCTCCCCGCGGTGACGCTCGCGCTGCCGACCGGTGCCGTGATCGCGCAGGTGCTCGCGGCGAGTCTGCAGACCACGTGGCGGCAGCCGTTCATCGAAGCCGCGCGGGCGAAGGGTGCGTCCCGCTGGCAGATTCAGACCCGGCACGCGCTGCGCCTGTCGAGCATTCCGGCGTTCACCATCGCCGGTGTGCTCGTGGGTAATCTGCTGGCCGGATCGGTCGTCGTCGAGACGGTGTTCTCGCGCGCCGGCGTGGGGCGGCTCACCCAGACGTCCGTGATGGCGCAGGACATTCCGTTGGTCCAGGGAATCGTGGTGCTGAGCTCGGTCGTCTACGTACTCGTCAATCTCGCCGTCGATCTGCTCTATCCGCTGATCGATCCCCGGATCGTCGAGGGCAGGCGCAGTTCCGGCCGCAACACCACCGCGGATGTGGAGGAGAAGGTTCATGTCTGACATCCTCACCAGGGAACTGATCGAGGAGGCCGAGGGTTTCGGCGCTCCGCCGACCGAACCGCCTCCCGTGGTCGCGTCCGAGTCGGACAGTCGCGGACGCCGCGCGGTGCCGTGGTTGCGTCGCAATCTCGTGCTGGTGGCCTCGGCCGCCGTGCTCCTCGTCGCGGTCGGATTCGCGGTGGCGCCGTCGGTGTTCGCGAGCGGTGACCCGCTGGTCGGGGTGCCCGCCCAGAAACTGCAGGCGCCGAGTGCCGCGCATTGGTTCGGCACCGACAACATCGGCCGTGACGTGTATACCCGCGTGGTCCACGGTGCCGGATTATCTTTGACCGCAACGCTGTTGGCTGTGGGTATCGCGCTGGTCGTCGGTTCGCTGATCGGCCTGCTGTCCGGTGCCGTCGGAGGTGCGCTGGACGCCGTCCTGATGCGCGTCGTCGACGTCCTCCTGTCGATCCCCGCCCTGCTGCTCTCGCTCGCACTGGTGACCGCGCTGGGGTTCGGCACGGTCAACGTGGCGATCGCGGTGGGCGTGTCGCTGATCGCGAACTTCGCCCGCGTGATGCGGTCGGAGGTGCTGCGAGTACGCCGGTCGCTGTACGTCGAGGCGGCGTTCGCGTCGGGTGTCCGCTGGCACACGGTGCTGCGCCGCCACGTTCTGCGGAACTCGTACGCGCCTGTCGTGGCACTCGCCGCCGTCGAGTTCGGGATGGCGGTCCTCGCGGTGTCGTCGCTGAGCTTCCTCGGGTTCGGCGCGGTGCCGCCCACCCCGGAATGGGGCTCGCTGATCTCCGAGGGCCGGAACTACCTCGCCACCGCGTGGTGGATGACCACCCTGCCCGGACTGGTGATCGTGGCCGTCGTGCTGTCGGCGCACCGACTCGGGCATGCACTCGAACAGAGGGAAGTGCGATGAGCTCGACGACTACTGCTGCGGCAGGCACCACGGCGCCGCTACTCCAGGTCTCCGGACTGCGGGTGGCGTACGGGAGCGTGAGCGATCCCGTCGTGGCCGTGAAAGGCGTCGACCTCACGGTGTCGCGCGGGGAAGTGGTGGCCGTGGTCGGCGAGTCCGGCTCCGGGAAATCAACCACGGCGCACGCGATCCTCGGATTGCTCAGCGGATCCGGGCGGGCCGTGGCCGGCACCGTCACGTTCGACGGTGAGCGTCTCGACACCAAGTCGGAGCGCGCACTCGAGCGGATCCGCGGCGCCCGGATCGGGCTGGTTCCCCAGGACCCGACGACGTCGCTCAACCCCGTCCTGAGAGTCGGCGCCCAGGTGGCGGAGGTGCTCCGGATCCACGGTCTCGCCGACCGGCGGACGGCAGGCATCGAGGCAGTGCGCATTCTCGCCGAGGCCGGGATCGACAAGCCCGAGGTGCGGGCGAGGCAGTACCCGCAGGACCTGTCGGGCGGGCAACGGCAGCGCGTCCTGATCGGGATCGCGCTGGCGTGCAGCCCCGGACTCGTGATCGCGGACGAGCCGACCAGCGCACTCGACGTCACCGTGCAGCGCCGGATTCTCGATCACCTCGACGCGCGGATCGCCGAGTCCGGCACCGCGGTCCTGCTGATCACGCACGATCTGGGTGTCGCCGCCGACCGTGCCGACCGGATCGTGGTGATGAGCGAGGGTGAGGTGGTGGAAGCGGGCCCCACCCGCGAGATCCTCGAGAACCCACAGCACGAGTACACCCGCACCCTGCTGGCCGCGGCGCCGAGTCTCGCGGTGGGACGGGGGCCCAGTCGCGCCGCGGAGGCGGGCGGAGCCGAACCCGATGTCCTGCTGCGCGTGTCCGGGGTGTCCAAGACGTTCCGGATCGACCGGCGCACGGCCATCGACGCCGTCCAGGGCGTGTCGTTCGAGGTTCCCCGCGGGCGCACGCTGTCGCTGGTGGGGGAGTCCGGGTCCGGCAAGTCCACGGTGGCCCGGATCGCGATCCGGTTGGAATCTCCCACCGCGGGCCGCGTCGAGTTCGACGGCCGGGACATCACCGGCCTGCGCGGCGGCGCGCTGCGTGCCCTGCGCCGCCGAATGCAGATCGTGTACCAGAACCCGTATGCGTCCCTCGATCCGAAGCTGACGATCGCGGACATCGTCGCGGAACCGCTCGGTGCGTTCGGTGTCGGCACCCGGGCGGAACGGGCGGCACGAGTCGCCGAACTGCTCGAACAGGTCGCGTTGCCGCGTACCTACCTCGAACGCAGACCGGCCGAGCTGTCCGGTGGGCAACGGCAGCGGGTCGCGATCGCCCGCGCGCTCGCGCTGCACCCGGAACTCGTCGTGCTCGACGAACCGGTGTCCGCGCTGGACGTCTCGGTGCAGTCGCAGATCCTCGGGCTGCTCGAGCGCCTGCAGCGGGAACTCGGGCTCAGCTACCTCTTCATCTCGCACGACCTCGCCGTGGTCCGGCAGATCAGCGACACGGTCGCGGTGATGCAGTCCGGCCGCATCGTCGAATCGGGCACCGCGGCAGCAATATTCGACAATCCCCGCCACGACTACACCCGGCAGTTGCTCGACGCCATCCCGGGACGATCCGTCGTGCGTCCACGTTCTGCACAGCTGGAGGAATCGATTCATGCCTGAGCCACACGACCCGCTCGTCGCCGTCGATCTGTACGGCACGGGGATTCACCCGCAGTCCTGGCGTCGTCCGGACTCGCGCGCCGAGGACCTCTTCACCGCCGGCTACTGGACCGGCCTGCTCGGGCAGGCCGACTCGGCCGGAGTGGACCTCGCGTTCGTCGGCGATACCTTCGCGATCGCCACGACGGGACATGCCGATCAGCGTGGGCAACTGGACGCCGTGGCGATCGCCGCACGGGCCGTCGCGCCCACCGAGCGGATCGGCCTGGTTCCCACGGTGACTGTCACCCACACCGAGCCGTTCCACGTGTCCAAGGCCATCGCGAGCCTCGACCACGCGTCGCTCGGCCGTGCCGGATGGCAGGTGGACGTGTCGGCCGGTCAGGCGCAGGCGAATCTGTTCGGACGCAAGGACGCGCAGGATGCCGAGAGTCTGTGGGCGGAGGCGGCCGACGCGATCGAGGTCGTGAGCCTGCTGTGGGACAGCTGGGAGGACGACGCCGAGATCCGCGACGTCGCCACCGGCCGCTTCATCGACCGGGACAAGCTGCACTACATCGACTTCGAGGGCACGCACTTCTCCGTGAAGGGTCCCTCGATCACGCCGCGGTCGCCGCAGGGGCAGTCGCTGATCGTGATCGGCGCGCGGGACGAGCACTCCACCAGGGTGGCCGCCGCGCGTGCCGACGTGATCCGCATCGGCGCACCCACCGTGGACGCGGCACGTGACGTCGCAGACCGGGTGCGGCGTGCCGCCACCGAGGCCGGCCGGGACCCCGCCTCGCTGCGGATCCTGCTCGACGTCGAGGTGGTGATCGCCGAGACCCCCGACGCCGCGGAACGCGACCTCGCCCAGCTCGAGAACTGGTCCGGCAGCCGGTACGAGCCCGCGTCGATTCTCCACCGCGGCGACGCGCCGGGACTCTCCCGGCTGATCACCGACGTGGTGGGCGCCGGGGGCGTCGACGGCGTGACCCTCCGGCCGCTGGCGCTGACGTCCGGCCTGAACGAGATCACCGAACGCGTCCTGCCGCTGCTGCGGCCGGGCGGCCGAGCGCCCGACAGCGGAGTGCTCCGGGAGCGGCTCGGCTTCACCCGTCCCGTCAATCACTTCGCCGGACAGGACTGACATCATGAGCAACCAGCGCAAGCAGATTCATCTCGCCGCCCACTTTCCCGGCGTCAACAACACCACCGTGTGGAGCGACCCCGAATCGAAGAGCCAGATCGACTTCGACTCGTTCGTGCACCTCGCGGAGACCGCCGAACGCGGATTGTTCGACTTCTTCTTCCTCGCCGAGGGCCTGCGCCTGCGTGAGCACCGAGGACAGATCCACGACCTCGACGTGGTGGGCCGCCCCGACACCTTGACGGTGCTCGGCGCACTCGCCGGAGTCACCACGCATCTGGGCCTGGCGGGGACGATCAACACCACGTTCAACGAACCGTACGAGTTGGCACGGCAATTCGCCTCGCTCGACCATCTGTCCGACGGCCGGGCCGCGTGGAACATGGTGACGTCCTCGGACGCGTTCACGGGGGAGAACTTCCGGCGCGGGGGATACCTCGACAAGGCCGACCGGTACGTCCGCGCAGGCGAACTGATCGAGGGCGCCCGCAAGTTCTGGGACAGCTGGGATCAGGATGCGCTGCAGATCGACCGCGCCCGGGGGGTGTTCGCCCCGGACAACTCGATCCGCGACGTCACCCACTCCGGCTCCCAATTCGACATCCGGGGGCGGTTCACGATTCCCCGGAGCCCGCAGGGGCACCCGGTGCTGCTGCAGGCGGGCGACTCCGATCAGGGCCGCGAATTCGGGGCCGCGCAGGCGGACGCGATCTTCACCATCCACGGGTCGCTCGAGGACGGCCAGAAGTTCTACACGGACGTCAAGGGCAGGCTGGCGAAGTACGGGCGCAGCCACGGTGATCTCAAGGTGCTGCCGGCGGCGACGTTCGTGCTGGGCGACTCCGCGGCGGACGCGGCCGAGCGCGCCGATCACATCAGGCACCAGCAGGTGGGCCCGCAGACGGCGATCGCGTTTCTCGAACAGGTGTGGGGCCGCGACCTTTCCGCGTATGACCCGGACGGTCCGCTGCCGGACGTCGAACCGGCCGACGACACGAACATCACCCGCGGCCGGGTGCGGCACGCGAAGGACCCCCGCGAGATCGCTGCCGCGTGGCGGGCGAAGGCGGAAGCCGAGAAACTCAGCATCCGGGAACTGATCATCGCGGTCACCACCCGCCAGCAGTTCGTCGGCACCGCCGCCGAGGTGGCCGAGGAGATCGACCGCTACGTGCAGGCGGATGCGTGTGACGGCTTCATCCTGGTACCGCACCTCACTCCGGGCGGGCTCGACGAGTTCGTCGAGAAGGTGGTCCCGGAATTGCAGAACCGCGGCAGTTTCCGCTCCGAGTACTCGGGGACGACCCTGCGCAGTCATCTCGGACTGCGCCATCCGCATCACCAGACAGAAGGAGTTCGGGCATCATGACCGCAGTCACGGCAGGCGCGACATTCGAGCAGGACTGGCAGGACTGGCATTCGGGGCGAGAGGAGTCTTTCCGCGACCCGCTGGGATGGCTGAGTCTCACCGCCCTGCACTGGCTCGTCGAGACCGACACCACGTTCCCCGATCTGCCCGGGAAGTGGCGGGCCGACGCGGACGGTGTGGTGATCACGGCGACCGCCGACGCCGGGCTCGAGGTCGACGGCGAACCCGTCGACGGCACGGCGGCCCTCGCACCTCTGGAGGGCGCACCCGGTCAGCTCGTGCGGCACGGGAGCCGCAACATCGAGGTGATCCGGAGAACCGGTGACGTCGCCCTGCGGATCCACGACCCCGAGGCGGGCACCCTCGCCGCGTTCACCGGCATCCCCACGTTCCCGCCCGCGCGGCAGTGGTCCGTGCCGGCGACGTTCACCCCGTTCCCGCAGTCCCGCGTCGTGACGACGGGTGCGGTCGTCGAGGGGCTCGAGCACCACCACACGGCGCTGGGGACGCTGACCTTCGACTACGACGGCGCCGCACACGAACTCGTCGCGTTCGCAGGCAAGAACGGTGGCCTGCACGTTCTGTTCACCGACGCCACCAGCGGGGTCAGCACGTACCCCGCGGCGCGGTCACTGGCCGTGGACGCTCCCGCCGCCGACGGCCGGGTGATCCTCGATTTCAACCGGGCGGCCAACCTGCCGTGCGCGTTCACCGACTACGCCACCTGCCCGGTCGCGCCCGCCGAGAACCGGCTTACGCTCGCGGTCGAGGCCGGCGAGAAGAACCCGCGGTAGGCATGGCCGAGAAGCAGGTCGTGCTCGGGGCGGCGGCACCCGCGGGCCGGACGGACTTCGCCGTCCTCGCGGATGCCGCCCGCACCGCGGAGCGGGGGAGATTCGACTTCTTCCTCGCCGACGGCGTCACCGCGGCGAACGCGCTGGCCGGGTTCACCGACACGGTGGGGCTCGCGGCGACGCTGGACACGACCTCTGCCGAACCGTACGACGTGGCCCGCCGGCTGGCCTCACTCGATCACCTGTCCGGCGGGCGGGCGGCGTGGAACACCTGGGCTTCCGGCGACGAGCGGGCCGCGGAGTTCGTCGACACCGCACGCACGCTGTGGGATTCCTGGGCCGAGGGGGTCGTGACCATCGACCGCGGCGCGGGGCGATTCGTCTCGGATCCCACCGCAGGCGCGTTCTACCACCGGGGCAGGCACTTCGACATCGGTGGACGCTTCACCGTCCCGCGGAGCCCGCAAGCGCAACCGGTGGTGATCGTGTCGGGTGACGGCCCGCAGGCCCGGGATCTCGCCGCCCGGCACGGCGACGTGATCATCGCGCCGCTCGGCACATTCGAGGCAGGGCGCGAGTTCTACGACGACCTCGCACGCCGCACGGTCGAGGCGGGCAGGCCCGCCGATGCGGTGAAGGTTCTGTCCGCCACGACGTTCGTGGGTACCGCCACGTCCGTCGCGGACCGGATCGTCCGGTGGGTCCGCGAGGACGCAGCGGACGGGTTCGTCCTGCCCTCCTCTCTCACCCCGGACGAACTCGCCCTGTTCGTCGACACGGTGGTGCCGTTGCTGCAGGACCGCGGCGTCCTGCGTACCGAATACACCACCGTCGCGCTGCGGCGGCACCTCGGACTCGGTGCCCCGCGCAGCCATCGCGCTGTCAATCCCCGCTCTCTCCAGAAGGTGCCCTCATGACCACTCCGTTGTCCGTCCTCGACCTGTCGCCCGTCAGCGAGGGCACCACCGCCCGCACCGCCCTGCGGAACACCGTCGACCTCGCCCGGCACGCCGAAGCGTGGGGATACAAGCGGTACTGGGTTGCCGAACACCACTTCGTGGGCGTCGCCAGTTCCTCGCCGGCCGTGCTCGTCGGGATCCTGGCCGCGGCAACCAGCACCCTCCGGGTCGGCGCCGCCGCGGTGCAGTTGGGCCACACCACCGCAGCGGCAGTGGTCGAGGCGTTCGGCACCGTCGACGCGCTGTACCCGGGTCGACTGGACCTCGGGCTCGGACGGTCGGGTCAGCGGCGGGCCGAGGCGCTGAAAGCGGTTGCGGAACGCAACAACCAGCCGGCCCCGTCCCGCCGGCAGACGGAGATCCGCGACGGCGTCGTGATCCCGGCGCCGTTCGACCCGTCCGGGCTCCTGCTGTCTCCGCGGCTCACGGCGGCGCAGTCGGTACTGCAGCAGCCGGGCGCGCTGTCGCCCGCATTCGACCAGCAGGTCGACGACATCCTGGCACTGCTCGACGGCACGTACAGCACCCCGGACGGGATCGAGCTCCACGCCAGCCCCGGCGAGGGCGCCGACGTCGAGGTGTGGGTGTTCGGCAGCAGCGCGGGACCGAGCGCCGAACTGGCCGGGCGGTTGGGGCTGCCTTTCGGAGCGAACTACCACGTGAGCCCGTCGACGACGCTCGAGGCGGTCGAGGCCTACCGCGCCGCGTTCCGCCCGTCGTCGCAGCTGCAGAAGCCGTACGTCGTCGTCTCCGCCGACGCGGTCGTAGCGGAGGACGACGCGACGGCGAAGGAACTGGCGTCGACGTTCGCGCACTGGACGCACAGCATCCGCAGCGGCCACGGTGCGATCCCGTATCCCGACCCGGCGCACACGGCACCGCTCGGCGAGGCGGAACGCGCGGCGGTCGAGGACCGGCTGATCACCCAGTTCGTGGGGGCACCGGCCACCGTCGCGGACCGACTCGACAGTCTGCGAAGGCTCACCGACGCCGACGAACTGGCGATCACCAGCGTCACCCACGATCACGGCGACCGCTTGCGCTCCTACGAGCTGCTCGCAGCGGAGTGGGGACTGCCGGGCCTGCTGGCCGCCTGAGGGCACGATGATTGAACGCTGGTCCAAATGGGAATCCCACGCCCATGGACACAGCAAATACCCCTGTGCCCGAGTCCCATGACGAGCTGGTCGAGCAGCTACGGCAGTACCTGAGCTCGATCACGTCGACGGAACTCGGTCCCGACGACGACTACTTCACCCTGGGATTGGTGAGTTCGTTGCGGGCCCTGGAGATCGTCACGTACATCGAGGGCTCCCACGACGTCGTGGTCGAGGTGGAGGATCTCGATCTCGACAACTTCCGTACCGCAGCGCGGGTAGCGGGCTTCATTCGGAGAAAGCGGGGCGAGCAGCTTCGTGCGACGGACGGGGCGTCGCCGTGATCGGTATCGACACACTGGTCGCCTCCGCCGAGACCGACGCCGGCACCTGGGACGAGACCGGACTGCCGGTCGACGTCATCGAGGCTGCCGCGCGGGCGGGAGTCCTCGGGCTGGACCGGACGACGGACTGCCGGGGACTCGGCCTGAACGCGGCCGAACTCGGCTCGGTCGCAGAAAGACTCGGGGCGGTCTGCACGTCGTTGCGTTCGCTGCTGACCGTGCAGGGGATGGTGAACGCCGCCCTCGACCGGTGGGGCACCGCCGAACAGCGGGCACAGTGGGTGCCGGCCCTGGCGACCGGCGAACTCCTCGCCGGATTCGCCGCCACCGAATCCGGAGCCGGCAGCGACCTCTCCTCTGTGACTACCCGTTTCGAGGCGCACGGCTCGGATCACCGGATCTCCGGACGGAAACTGTGGGTCACGTTCGGCGAGGTCGCGGACGTACTGCTCGTCCTCGGCCGGTCGGAGGCCGGGCTGACCACCGCGCTGGTCGAAACGGACGCAACCGGAGTGTCCGTCGAACCGATCCACGGGCAGCTGGGCATGCGCGGTGCCCGGATCGCGCACATCGCGCTGGACGGCGTCGTCGTCCCCGCCGACCACCTGATCGCACCGCCGGGGTTCGGACTGTCCCACGTCGTCGGCACCGCCCTGGACCACGGCCGGTACACCATCGCCTGGGGGTGCGCCGGAATGACGCGCGGGTGCCTCGCCGACGCCGTCGCGCACGCGTCCACCCGGGTGCAGGGCAGCGCCGTGCTGTCCGAGCACGACTCGGTCCGCGCGATCCTCGGTCGCAGCTGGGTCGATGCCGCCGGCGCCCGCGCGCTGTGCGAGCGGGCCGCCGAACAACGCGACGCCCACGAGCCGAGCGCGCTGTTCACGACGATCGCCGCGAAGTACGCCGCGGCCCGCGTCGCCGCGTCGGTGAGCCAGCAGGCGGTTCAGGTGCTCGGGGCCGCCGGGTGCGTTCCCGGCAGCAGGGTGGGGCGCTTCTTCCGCGATGCCAAGGTCATGCAGATCATCGAGGGCGCGACGGAGGTCGCCGAACTCCAGATCGGTGACTACGTGCTCGGGGGAGGTGCGCCATGATGGCCGACCGACCGGTCACGGTCGACTCGGTCGCGCTCTGGTTCCCGGACGACGAGGTGACCGTTGCCGGACTGCCCGAGCTCGACGAATTGCCGATCGCGCAGCGCGAGCACGCATTGTCACTGGGCATCGACACGGTGCGGATCGGAATCGGGCTCTCCGAGGTGGATCTGGCGCACGCCGCGGCGGACGAGGCGCTCCGGAAGGCGGGCCTCGACGCCACCCAGATCGATGCGCTGTTGCTCGTCCAGGGCCGGGTTCCGCAATACCTGCTCGCGTCCGAGGCGACCCGGCTGCAGCACCGGCTCGGCGCGACCCAGGCGTTCACCACCGGTGTGGGGGACCTCGGGTGCGTGTCCGTCTCGGCGGCTTTCGCGCTCGCGTCGGCGTTGCTCCGCGGCGACCCCCGGTGCCAGAACGTCCTCGTCGTCGCGGCGGCGAAGAGCCCGACCCGGTCGCGGTACCGGTCGCCGATGACGCTTCTGGGCGACGGCGCCGCCGCGGTCCTGCTGACGACGTCGGGGACCGGGCGGTACGAACTCGTCGACCAGATGATCCGCAGCGACGGAAAATACGCCGACCTGTTCCACATCGACTACCGCGACGTCCGTGAAGCCGACTGGGTCGAGGAATGCGCCGACGAACCCACGTACTCGTTCCGCCTCGCGGTCGAGAGCCGGAAGCGGTTCACGGAGATCAACGCGGACCTGCTGGCCCGGAACGGGCTGCAGCAGGACGCGATCGGCGTCTTTCTCATGCAGAACCTGTCGCTCGGCGCGTTCATGTTCTGGCAGGAGGCACTCGACGTCACCATCGATCCCGTCTGCCGCGACAACCTGGCCCGGTTCGGCCACCTCGGATCCGTCGACGTCGCGGCGAACCTCGAGCGCGCGGCGTCCGCGCAGGTGCCCGGCGACTATTGCGTGATCATGAACAGCAGCCCGGTCGCGGCCTGGAGCAGCGCACTGCTCCGACGCCTGCCGGATCGACCCGGGCACGGGAAGTGATCGCGATGGAGCAGACGGTCAAGTGCGTGGTCTGGGATCTCGACGACACCATCTGGGACGGCGTCGTCCTCGAACAGGATGCCCCGGTGCCGAAGGCGGACGCCCTCCGCGCCTTGGACGTGCTCGACCGCCGCGGCATCCTGCACGCCGTGGCGAGCCGCGGCGAATACGAACCCGCCGCCGCACACCTGCGCATGCACGGCATCGAGGAACTGTTCTGCGCCGTCGACGTCGGCTGGGGCCCGAAGTCGGAGGCCGTGCGCCGCATCGCGGAGACACTGAATCTGGGTCTCGACACCATCGCGTTCGTCGACAACGATCCCGTCGAGCGGGCCGAGGTGTCCGAGGCGCTTCCGCCGGTGCGTTGCTATCCCGCCGAGCAGATCGCGTCGTTCCCCGACCTTCCCGAGCTGACGCCGCCCGCCGTCACCGAGGAGGCGAGGCAGCGGAGGTCGCTGTATCGCGCCGAAAGGATCCGTCAGGTGAGCGAACAGGAGTTCCACGGGTCCAACTCCGAGTTCCTGGCGTCGCTCGAACTGGTCATGACGGTCCGCCGGGCGGCCGAGGACGATCTCGAACGCGCCCACGAACTGACAGTCCGGTCTCATCAACTCAACACGACGGGCCGGACTTTCGGCATCGACGAACTGCGCCGGCTGTGCGCCTCGGACGACCACGAGGTGCTCGTGGCGTCGCTCGGCGACCGATTCGGCGGGTACGGCACGATCGGTCTCGCGGTCTCGGAGATCCGCGGCGACGATTCCGTCCTGCAACTGCTGCTGATGTCGTGCCGGGTGATGTCCCGTGGGGTCGGGACGGCGCTGATCCGGCACGTCGTCGAGCGGGCACGCGTCCACGGCAGGCATGCGCTCGCCGAGTTCGTGCCGACGGACGTCAACCGGGTGATGCTGGTGACGCTGCGATTCGCGGGTTTCGACGTCGTCGACCCGAACCCCGATCGGATGCTGCTGGTGTGCAATGACGTTCGCAGTGTTGCGGCACCGAACGCCGATCACGTCGTGGTCCTCTCGGAAGACGTGGCGCCATGACGGACGTGGTCGCGAACGGTGGGGTGATGACCGGGATCCTCCGCCAGTGCGCGCGGGTTCCCGGCCGGATCGCGATCGTGGTGGGCGACCGGGTGCTGACGTATCGCGAACTCGATTCGGCGAGCGAGGCACTGGCGCGGCAACTCGCCGCCCTCGGTGTCCGGCCGGGGCAGGTGGTGCTGATCCACCAGCGGCAGAGCGTCGAGACGGTTGTGGGGATGATCGCCGCGCTGCGGCTGGGTGCGGCGTGGTGCGTGATCGAGCCCGGACATCCGGTGGGTCAGCTCCGCGCACTCCTCGGCGACGTCGACTGCGGTGCCATCGTCTTCGGGTCCGCGGATCCGAAGACGTCGCCGGCGTGGATCCGGGACCTGGCCCGCAGCGCGGTCGGACGTGTTCCCGCACTGCACGACCGGGACGCCGAGCACCGGCCCGTCGCCGAACCGGCCGATCTACCCGAACACGTGCCCGCGGGCACCGCCGCCTACGTGATCACCACGTCCGGGTCGACCGGCGTCCCCAAGGCTGTCGTCGCGAGCCGCGCCAACCTCGCCAGCATGGTCGACGGTCGCAACTACGACTACGACGACGGCGACCTCGTCACGTTCTCCGCGTTCCGCCTCACGTGGGACGGTTCCCTGCTGAAGACCCTGTGGGCGTTGTGCACCGGCGGCACCAGCGTGCTCCCGGACGCTCGCGAACTGATGGACGCCGAGGCCGTCGCCGCGCTCGCCCGGACATGGCAGACCACTCACCTGGTCGCGACCCCCTCGTTCTACCGGCTGCTGCTGCCGCATCTCACCCCGCTGCGCGAGCGTCTGCGATTGGTGACGCTTGCGGGAGAGGCCCTTCCGGGCACGCTCGTCGAACAACATCGTGCGGTGCTGCCCGGGGTCCCGCTGAGCAACGAGTACGGTCCCACCGAGACGACTGTCAGCTGCCTCGCTCATCCGGTGCGCGACGTGCCCGCCTCGATCGCGCCGATCGGCAGACCACTGGGCGCGAGCACGGCCTACGTCCTCGACGCGAAACTGGTCGAGGTGCCGTACGGAGCGGTGGGGGACCTGTACGTCGGCGGTCCGCAGATCTCCGAGGGCTACGCGTCCCGCCCGGCCGCCACCGCGGCCCGCTTCGTCGCCGACCCCTTCGCGGCGCAGCCCGGTGCGCGGATGTATCACACAGGCGACCTCGCACGCGTCGATCCGCACGGCGACATCGAATTCCGCGGCCGGTTCGACGGACAGGTGAAAGTGCGCGGCGCCCGGGTCGAGAGACACGCGGTGGAGGCCGTGCTGGAGAGTCACCCCGCGATCCACCAGGCGGTGGTTCTCGCGACCGCCGACGAACACGGGGAGACGGTGTTGACCGCGTTCTGGGTGCCCGCGGCCGCGGCCACCGTACTGCCCACACCACGCGACCTGATCGCGCACTGCGCCGCGCGGCTCGTCGCGCAGGCGGTGCCCGACCGCTTCCTCGCGCTCGGCGCCCTTCCGCTCGCACCGAGCAGCAAGGTGGACGAGGTGGCGTTGCGCCGGCTGCTGCCCAGCGGAGGTGGTGGCGTTGCGTGAGCACCATACCGAGGCCGCCGGCAGCGCCGAAGCACCGTTCCCGCTGTCGTCGGCCCAATACGAGGCGTGGCTGGCCCAGCAACTGGCCCCCGACGTGCCGCTGTGCATCGCCCAGTACGTGGAGGTGCACGGCGACCTGGACGTCGACCTCCTGCGCGAGGCGACCGTCGCGACCGCCGACGAATTCGGATCGCCGTTTCTCCGGTTGATCGACCGGGACGGTCAGCCGTTCCAACTGGTCGATCCGTCGGCGGACCGGTCGATCGGCCTGATGGACTTCCGCGGGGACGCCGAACCGGTGGAGGCCGCCCGTCGATGGATGCGCGCCGACTGCGAGACCCCGCTGGATCCGACGCGCGATCGCCTCGTCGAATCGTCGATTCTTCGCGTCGGCGACGCGCACTATCTGTGGTACAGCAAGATTCACCACGTCGCCCTGGACGGGTACGGTGCGATGACGATGCTCAACCGCATCGCGGCCCGGTACACCGCCGAGGTGCTCGACCGGGAATTGCCGCCCAACGAGGCCGTGGACCCCCGGCACCTGTACGACGCCGATCAGCAGTACCGGTCGTCGTCCCGCTTCGCCGCGGACCGGCAGTTCTGGGCCGAACGGGTCGACGGCCTCGGACCCGGATCGAGCCTGGCCCGACGCACGGGGCCCGCGGTCGCCACGAGCGCCGACGTCACCGCGCCCCTGCCGGACTCGGCGGAGCGCGCACTCGGCGACACCGGCGCCCACGGGACCGCGAAGATCGTCGCCGCGTTCGCCTGCTACCTGTCGAGGACGACGGGACACCGGGACGTGCTCCTGAAGATCCCGGTGTCGGCGCGCACCACCGCGACCCTGCGGCGGTCCGGCGGAATGGTGGCGGGCGTCGTGCCGCTTCCCGTGCAGATCCGCCCCGGGGACACGGTGGGGCAACTGGTGGAGCGGGTCCAACTCGACCTGATGGGCGCGCTGCGACACCAGCGTTTCGGGCTCGGCGACATCCGGCGCGACGCGGGCGCCGTTGCGGCGCAGTCGCTGTCGGGTCCGATGGTCAACGTCATGCTCTTCCACCAGGAACTCGTTCTGGGGCCGCTCGTCGGCGAATACCACATCGTCACGTCCGGGCCGGTCGAGGATCTGCTCGTCAACGTGTACCGGAGCGGCACACCGGTCCGGACCTTCGTCCACTTCCTGGCCAACCCCAACCGGTACGACGCCGACGAGGTCGGCGCGCATCACCGGCAGTTCCTGGAACTGCTCGGCGACTTCGTCACGGCCGACGCGGACGCCGCGCTCACCACCGTCCACGAGGAGACGGCCCAGCTCGACTTCTGGACGCGCACACTGGCGGACGCGCCCCCGGTGCTGGACCTGCCCACCGACCGCCCGCGGCCCGCACGGCCGTCCCACCGCAGCGCCGCCGTCGACGTCGCCCTCGACCCGGATCTGCGGCGCACGCTCGACGCGTTCGCCGCCGCACACCGCACGGACGCCGCCACCGTGACCCATGCGGTGCTGGCGCTGGTGCTGGCACGGTCGGCCCGTACCGACGACGTCGTCATCGGCAGGCGGACGGACACCGACCCGGTGGTGCTGCGGACCCACGTGCGCGGCTCGGATCGCGTCGACGAGTACGTCGGCACCGTGCGGGACGCCGACGCGGAGGCGTTCGCCCACCGCTGCGTGCCCGCCCGGCGAATCGTGGACGCGCTCGACCCGCCGCCGTCCGGGTCGCACGCACCGCTCTTCCAGGTGCTGCTCGAATTCTCGGACCCCGGAGGAGAACTCGGCGACCTCGATCTGCGCGTGACGGTGTCGGACACGACGGCCCGATTCACCTACGCGACAGACCTGTTCGACGCCGCCACCGTGGAGGGACTGGCTCGGCGGTTCGTGCGGACCGCCGAGGCCGCCGCCGCGGATCCGTCCGTCGTGATCGGCGACATCGACCTGGTCGAACCGGCCGAACGCGCTGTGCTGGAGGACTGGTCGACCCGTCCGGCCGATACCGCCGAGCAAACGACACTCGGTGAGCTGTTCGCCGCCCGGGCAGCGCGGACCCCCGACGCCACCGCGGTCGTGTCGGGTGGCGAGCGCCTGAGTTACGCCGACCTCGACGCCCGGTCGAATCGGCTTGCACGGAAACTGCTCTCGCAGCGAGGGGGCCCGGAGTTCTCGGTCGCGGTTGCGATGCCGCGCTCGGCGGCGCTCGTCGTCGCGCTCGTGGCGGTCGTCAAGGCCGGGGCCGCCTACGTCCCGATCGACGCGGATCATCCCGGTGAACGGTCGGCGCTCGTCCTCGACGACGCCGACCCGGTGTGCATTCTGGCCACCCGGGACACCGAACGCGCGCTGCCGGCGTCGGACGTCCCCGTCCTGCTCCTCGATTCGACGGACACGGATCCCGGCGGCATCTCCGCGGACCCGCTGACCGACGCCGAACGGCCACCGGTCGATCCGGACTCGTTGGCCTACGTCGTCTACACGTCGGGATCGACGGGACGTCCGAAGGGCGTCGCGGTGTCGCACCGCAACGTGGTCTCGCTCTTCACGAGCACCCGGGATCTGTTCCGGTTCGGGGACACCGACGTGTGGACGATGTTCCATTCCCCGGCATTCGACTTCTCGGTCTGGGAGTTGTGGGGCGCGCTGCTGCACGGCGGGACGCTCGTCGTCGTCGACTTCGACACCACCCGATCGCCCGCCGCGTTCCTCGCGCTGCTGCGCCGCGAGCGGGTGACGGTGCTGAGCCAGACGCCGACGGCGTTCTCGCAGTTGATCGAGGCCACCGATACGGAAGACGGCGCGAGCCCACCGCCGCTGCGCTACGTCGTGCTCGGCGGCGAGGCGCTCGACTTCGGGCAACTCGAACGCTGGTACTCCCGCCACGGTGAGGACGCACCCGTGCTGGTGAACATGTACGGCATCACCGAGACGACGGTGCACGTCACGCACCTCCCGCTCGGCCGCGGACTCGCCGCCACCGCGTGGACGAGCAAGGTGGGGCGGCCGATTCCGGGATTCCGGGTGTCGGTGCTGGACGCGCGGCTGCGTCCGGTGCCGGTCGGGGTGGCCGGCGAACTGTACGTGGCGGGACCGCAACTCGCGCGCGGCTACCTGGGCCGCGCCGGGCTCACGGCGGCCCGCTTCGTCGCGGATGCGTCGGGCGCCCGGATGTACCGGACCGGGGACGTCGTGCGGTGGCGACGCGACGGGAGTCTCGACTACCTCGGACGCGACGACCTGCAGGTCGAGATCCGCGGATTCCGGGTGGAACTCGGCGAAATCGAATGGGTGCTGGGCCGGTGCGACGGGGTCGCGCAGGCGGTGGTGACCCTGCACGAGGATCCGGTGACCGGCCCGGCACCGGCGGCGTACGTGGTGCCCGAGGCGGGTGCGATCGTCGACACGGAGGCCGTGCTGGAATTCGCCGGAGGCGCGCTGCCGTCGTACATGGTCCCGGCGTCGGTGACGATCCTCGAACGGCTGCCGCTCACCGTCAACGGGAAATTGGACCGGGCGGCGCTTCCGGCGCCCGTCGCAGCTTCTCGCGCCGAATTCGTGGCACCGGGCACTCCCGTCGAAGAGTCGCTCGCGGTCATCTTCGCCGCGCTGCTCGGCGTGCCCGCGGTCGGGATCGACGACGACTTCTTCGCGCTCGGCGGCAACTCGCTGATCGCGGCGAAGGTCGTGGCGCGGATTCAGGGTGTGCTCGGTGCGGGTGTGGGAGTGCGCGACGTCTTCGAGGCGCGGACGGTGCGGTCGCTGGCGGCTCGGGTGAGCCGGGCGGCCTCGGCGGACCGGCCGCCGCTGGTGGCGACGGACCGGTCCGCGGCGGCGCCGGTGTCGCTAGCGCAGACGCGGATGTGGTTCCTCGACCAGTTCGACACGACGTCGCCCGCCTACAACATCGCGGCGGCCTTCCGGTTGCGCGGCCCTCTCGACGTCGCGGCGCTGCACGCGGCGCTGACGGACGTCGTGGACCGGCACGAGGCGTTGCGAACGGTCTTCCCGATGCGGGGGGACACGCCGGTGCAGTCGGTGATCCCGGCGTCGGCCGCGGTGCCCGCCCTCCGCGCGGTCAGGGTGTCGGGGGAGAGCGACCTGCGGGACCGACTCGCGGCGGCGCTGTCCGCGGGCTTCGAGGTGACCGCGCAGGTTCCGTTGCGGGCGCACCTGTTCGAGGTCGGTCCGCATGATCACGCGCTGGCCCTGGTGGTCCATCACATCGCGGCGGACGCGCTGTCGCTGGGCCCGCTGGCCCGCGACATCACCTCCGCGTACACCGCCCGGGCGCGGGGGGACGCGCCGGACTGGGTGCCGCTTCCGGTGCAGTACGCCGACTACAGCATCTGGCAGCGGGCGCTGCTCGGGTCGGAGGACGATCCCGGCTCCCTGATGTCCCGCCAGCTCGGGTACTGGCATTCCGCGCTCGCCGACGCGCCGGTGGTGACGGACCTGCCGATGGACCGCGCACGTCCCGAACACCGGTCGCTCGCCGGCGCGCGGGAGTCGTTCGAGATCGGGGACCGCCTGCACCGGAAGGTGGTGGCCCTTGCCCGCGAACACGATGCGACCGTGTTCATGGTCACGCACGCCGCGTTCGCGGTCCTGGTGTCCCGCTTGGGAAGCACCACCGATGTGGTGATCGGATCCGCGGTGGCGGGCCGCGGCGAGGCCGTCCTCGACGACGTGGTGGGGATGTTCGTCAACACCCTGGCACTGCGCACCCCCGTCCACGGCGCCGACTCGTTCACCGCGCTGCTCGCCGCCGTGCGGGACTGCGATCTGGAGGCGTTCGCGCACGCGGAGGTGCCGTTCGAGCGGGTGGTCGAGGCGCTCGCTCTGCCGCGCACCACGGCCCACGCGCCGTTGTTCCAGGTGCTGTTCGAATTCCAGGACGTCGTGCGGCCCACTCCGAGCCTTCCGGAACTGGACGTGGAGGAGATCGACCTCGGTGTCTCCGTCTCCACGTTCGACCTGCAGCTGACCCTGGCCGAACGATTCGGGGAGGGCGGGGAACCCGCCGGAATCAGCGCCGGATTCACCTATGCCACCGACATCTTCGACGCCGCGACCGTCCGCAAGTTCGCCGAACGATACGTGCGGCTCCTCGACGCGGTGGTCGCCGACCCGGACATTCCACTGGCCCGATTCGATCTGCTGTCGCCCGGCGAACGCGAGGCCCTCGTCCCGGTGCGCGGGCGGCCCACCGGCACGACCCGGCTGCTGCCGGAGATCCTCTCCGCCGCGGCCGCCCGGGACCCGCACGCCGTCGCGCTGTCCTACGGCAACGCGGTCATGTCGTATCGCGAACTCGACGACTGGTCGAACCGCCTGGCCTGGGTGTTGATCCGCCGCGGAATCGGACCGGAGGACCACGTGGCGATCGGGCTCGTCCGGTCGGTGGAACTGGTGGTGTCGGTGTGGGCGGTGGCGAAGTCGGGTGCGTCGTTCGTCCCGGTGGATCCGAATCTGCCGCCGGGGAGGATCGCCGACATCCTCGCCGACTGCGGGGCGGTGGCGGGACTCACGGTCGCCGAACAGCGCGACCGGATGCCCGACGGTGTGGAGTGGCTGCTCCTCGACTATCCGGGTCCGACGCGGCGATGGGAATCCCATCCGATCACCGACGACGACCGGGTCGTACCGCTGCGACCGGGCCATCCGGCGTATCTGATGTACACGTCCGGGTCGACGGGGGCACCGAAGGGCGTCGTGATCCCCCATGCGGGGCTGCAGAACTTCACGATCGATCAGCGCGCCCGGTACGCGACGACGAATGCCTCGCGCGTCCTGAATCTCGCGTCACCCGGGTTCGACGCGACGATGCTCGAATACCTCATGGCGTTCGGTGCCGGTGCGCGACTGGTCATCGCGGCGCCGCACGTGTACGGCGGCGCCGCACTGACGGAACTGCTCGCGGCCGAGCGGATCACGCACGCGTTCGCCACCCCCGCGGTCCTGGCCACCATCGACCCGCGGGGTCTGCGCCTGCTCCGCGCGCTCGTCGTCGGCGGCGAACGCTGCCCGCCGGAGTTGCTGGCCCGCTGGGCGTCCGGGCGCACCCTGCTCGTCGGCTACGGCCCGACGGAGACGACGGTGATGTCGAACATCGGCGACCCGATGACACCCGGCGACCCCGTGCGGATCGGTCACCCGATGCGCGGTGTCCGCGAACTCGTCCTCGACGAGTGGCTGCGTCCGGTGCCGGTCGGTGTGGTGGGTGAGCTGTACGTGCTGGGGGAGGGTCTGGCGCGCGGCTACCACCGGCGGGCAGGAACCACCGCGGCCTCGTTCGTGGCGAACCCGTTCGACCACCCGGGCTCACGCATGTATCGCACCGGCGACCTGATGCGGTGGACGAAGGAAGGCCGGCTGGAATATTGGGGCCGCAACGATTTCCAGGTCAAGTTGCGTGGCCAGCGGGTCGAACCGGGGGAGGTGGAGGCGGCGCTCACCCGCTGCCCCGGTGTCGCGCAGGCGGTGGTCGTGGTGCGCCGCACGCCCGCGGCCGAGGCGGTCCTCGCCGGATACGTCACCGCGGAGGACGGCGCGGACCTCGACACGACCGAGGTGCTGCAGTTCGCCGGATCCGTGCTCGCACCCTTCATGGTGCCGGCCTCGGTGACGGTCCTCGACCGGCTGCCGCTCGGGGCCAACGGCAAGGTCGACCGGCACGCACTGCCGGACCCCGAATTCGCGCCCCGCATCTTCCGTGCACCCGGCACACCGTTCGAGTCCGCGGTGGCCGACGTGTTCGCCGAGGTTCTCGGCACCGGCGTCGTCGGAGCAGACGACGACTTCTTCGCGTCCGGTGGCAACTCCCTGACCGCGACGCAGGTGGTCGCGCGGATCAACTCCGCGCTCGGCACGGACGTCGGTGTGCGGGACGTGTTCGAGACCCCGACCGTGCGGGCGCTCGCGGCACGGATCGCGCGCGAGAGCGCGGGCGGCGACGCCCGGCCCGCGGTGACGGTGCCCCGGCGCCCCGACCCGGTGCCGCTGTCCTGGGCGCAGCACCGGATGTGGCTCCTCAATCAGTTCGACCCGTCCTCGCCCGCGTACAACGTCGCGATGATCGTCCGGCTGTCGGGTGACCTCGACGTCGACGCACTGACCGCCGCCCTCGCCGACGTGGTGGACCGGCACGAATCGCTGCGCACCCGGTACCCGTACGGCGAATCGGGACCCACCCAGGTGATCGTCGGTGCGGGCCACGTCGCGCAGCTCACCGTGTCGACGTCCGACGATCCGGTACGCGACCAGATCTCGGCACTCGTGTCCGCGGGTTTCGACGTCGCCACCGAAGTCCCGATGCGGGCAAGGGTGTTCGAACTCGGCGACCGGGAGCACGTCCTCGTCGTCGTGGTGCACCACATCGCGGCCGACGGGTTCTCGATGGTTCCGCTCGCCCGCGACGTGATGACGGCCTACACCGCGCGGTCCGAGGGCTGTGCGCCGGGATGGGAGCCGCTGCCGGTGCAGTACCCCGACTACGCCGTGTGGCAGCGAGAACTCCTCGGTTCGGAGGACGACGCCGACTCCCTGCTCTCGCGGCAACTGGACTACTGGCGATCCGCTCTCGCCGATGCGCCGGCCGTGACCGACCTGCCCACGGACCGTGACCGCCCGCCGCGGCGCTCTGCCGCCGGCGACCGGGTGACGTTCGGGATCGGCGCCGACCTGCACCGGGACACGGTGGCGTTGGCGCGGACCCGGCGGTGCACCGTGTTCATGGTCGTGCACGCGGCGCTCGCCGTGTTACTCGCACGGTCGGGCGGTACCGGCGACGTGGTGATCGGGTCGCCGGTCGCCGGCCGCGGCGAGGCCGTCCTCGACGACGTGGTGGGAATGTTCGTCAACACCCTCGTGCTGCGGACCGACGTGTCGGGGACCTTCGACGAACTGCTCACCCGGGTCCGGGAGACCGACCTCGCGGCCTACGCCCACGCGGACGTGCCGTTCGAGCGGGTGGTGGAAGCGCTGAACCCGCCTCGCTCCCAGTCGCATTCACCCCTGTTCCAGGTGTTGCTCGAGTTCCGGAACACCGAACACCCCGACCTCGCCCTCCCGCACCTGGAGGCCGAAGTCCTCGAACCCGACGTGGAGGTGTCGCTCTTCGACCTGCAGCTGACGGTGCGGGAGAAGTACGACGAGTGCGGAACACCGGAAGGGATGACCGCGGGATTCACCTACGCCACCGACCTCTTCGATGCGGCGACCGTGCAGGCCCTGGCCGATCGGTTCACCAGGATCCTCGCCGCAGTCGTCGCGGATCCGAGTGTCGCCGTCGGAGACGTCGACGTGCTGGCCCCGGACGAACTCACCCGGATTCGCGAGTGGAGTGCGGCGGCCGAGACCGTGGTGCTCGATCCCCGGTTGCAGCTCACCCCCGAAGGCGTGACCGGTGCGGTGTACGTGGCCGATACGCGGGACCACCAGGCCTCGGCGCGGGTGGCGGCCACGACGTTCGTGGCGAATCCGTTCGGCGTCCCGGGCTCCCGGATGGTCCGGACGGGCGCACTCGCGCGGTGGAACCGGTCCGGACGACTGCTGAGCGTCGGCGCCACCGGATCTCCGGCACGGTCGGTCACCGACGTCGTGGAGAGTCACCCGGCGGTCCGCGAAGCGGTGGTCCTCACAACCGCGACCGGTGTCACCGCCTTCTGGGTCCCGGCGGCCGCGGCGGCCGTGCTCCCGATGGCCGAAGACCTGCGGGAGTTCAGCGCCGGACGGCTCGACGCCCGATCGGTCCCCACGCGGTTCGTCGCACTCGGCGCGGTCCCGCGAACGCCGGACGGCGAGGTGGACGAGAACGCGCTGCGCACGCTCGTCTCCGAGACGGAGCCTGCGCGCGGCGAGTCGCGGCAACGCTGGACCGCGCTGCAACGGTCGGTCGCCGAACACTGGGCGGCCGTGCTGGGCCACGACGACTTCGGTTCCGAAGACGGGTTCTTCGACGTCGGCGGCAACTCGCATCGCGTCGTGGAACTGCAGCGTCGTCTCGACGAACAGTGGCCCGGGGCTCTGCGGGTGGGCCAGCTGTTCGACCTCGTCACCGTGGCGGCGCAGGCCGAGGCGATTGCGCAGTCCACCGACACGAGCGAGGCGTCCGCGCCCGCCACCTACGAGTTCTGACCAGCAGGGAGGAGACAACCGTGAGCGTGCGACATCCCACACCGGGTGACGACGACATCGCCGTGGTCGGCATCGCCGCGCGCTACCCCGAGGCCGCGAACCTGGCGGAGTTCCGCGCCAATCTTGCGGCGGGCCGGGACTCGGTGCGCCCGCTGTCCCGGTCACGGGCAAAGGCGACCGGGCTGGGGCCTCCCTCCCACTACCACGCGATGGGTTTCGTCGAGGACATCTCCACGTTCGACTACACCTTCTTCACCCTGTCGAAACGGGAAGCGTCGCTGATCGACCCGCAGCAGCGTCTCGCACTGGTCCTCGCGTATCAGGCGGTCGAGGACGCCGGTTATTCGGTGGCCGAGTTCCGCGACAGCGCGACGGCGGTGGTGTTCAGCGCCGCCACCTCGACGTATCCGGCGATGTGGGCGGAACCGGGTGTGCTGAGCACACTGGGCAACGTTCCGTTCGCCGTGCCGGCCCGGATCGCGTACCAGCTCGGCCTCACCGGACCCTGCTACGCCGTCGATTCGGGGTGCAACGGGTCGCTGATCGCGGTGCACCACGCCTGCCGGGAGCTGCGGTCGGGTGACGCCGATTTCGCCCTCGCGGGTGGAGTCAGTCTGCGCGTGAACGGCCTCCGCGCGGACATGGCGGAGGGATCCGCGGAACTGATGTCACCCGGCGGGCGTTGCCGCGCGTTCGACGCGAACGCGGACGGCACCGCGGTCGGGGAGGGTGGGGCGGCGCTTCTCCTCACCACGATGGCCCGCGCCCGTGCGGATCGCGTCCCGGTCCACGCCGTGATCCGTGGCACCGCAACGGTGTCCAGCGGTCATTCGTCCGCAACCATCAGCTCCCCGAGCGCGCGGGCGCAGGTGGCCGTCATCTCCCGGGCCTGGCAGAAGGCGGGTCTCACCCCGGACGATGCCGGGTACCTCGAGGCCCACGGATCGGGAACTCCACTGGGCGACGCGGTCGAACTCGAAGGGATCACGACCGCGTTCCGGGACCGTTCAGGCGTCCTGCCGATCGGTTCGGTGAAGACCAACATCGGTCACCTCGACCACGCCGCCGGGGTGTCCGGCCTCGTGAAGGCGATCCTGAGTGTCGAGCACGGCGAGTTGTACCCGTCGCTGCACTTCGACCGACCCACCGGCGGAGTCGACCTCGCGGGCAACGGAATCGAGGTGGTCACCGAGGCCCGGACGTGGAGCGACGAGACCGGACCCCGGCGGGCCGGGGTGAGTTCGTTCAGCCTCGGCGGCATCAACGCACACTGCGTGGTGGAACAGCCGCCGGAGCGCGCCGCCGGATCCCGCGCGGGCACGACGACTCGGCTGGTCGGGGTGTCGGCGAAGAGCGTGGGCGCCCTCGCGACGCTGTGCGCCGAACTGGGGACGGCCGTGCGCGGGCACGACCTCGACGATGTGGTGTTCACCCTCAATCGCGGTCGCCCGCACCACGACCACCGGGTGGCGGTGCACGCACGCAGCATTGCCGAACTCTCGCAGTCGCTCGCTGCGCGCGCCGCCGAACTGGGTGCCCGCGGCGAGGACTCCGCACCGCCCACCCGGCAACGCCCCGCCGTGGCGTTGCTGCTGTCACCCGACCGGATGCCGCCCGCACTGCGCGGCCGCAGCCTGCCGTCGGAGCTTCCCGCCACCGGCGACGAGGCGGACCTCCTCGCCGGCCAGATCGCCGTCCACCGGGACCTCCGCGCCGCCGGGGTCACCGTCGACGCCGTCCTCAGCGGTGGCGTGTCCAGGTACGCGGCCCGGTATGTGCGGGACACACTGTCGGCGGTGGAGGCCGCCGACATCGCCGCCGCAGCCGCGGACCCCTCGATCGACACGGACCGGCTCGTCGCCGTCGCGAAGGGCATGCTCGCGGACGGACCCGTCGTCTTCGTGGAGCCGAGCCCGGAGGGACGCCTCGGGGCACTGCTCGCCGATGCCCTCCGCGACACGCCGGACGCCGACATACTCCGCGCGCCGGACACGTCCGACGCGGTCACACACCTCCTCGCCGGGCTGTACGAGCGCGGAATCGACCTCGACTGGGCAGCCGTCGACCGCGGTGACGACTCCGCCTGGCGAGTGCGACTACCCGGACACCCACTGCGCGGCTCGCGGTGCTGGTTCGACCTCCCAGGTCGACCCGACTGGGCCGACGCCCCGGACAATCCGTCGGCGGAACCGAGCCCGCAATCGGCGACGGCCGCGCCGGAAGACAGCCTCGACTGGTTGCAGACGACACTGCGCGAGTTGCTTCACAGCGAAAGGGACGTCGGCGCCGACGACGACTATTTCGACCTCGGTGGAAACTCGCTCATCGGCATGCAACTCGTCGACCGGGTGTCGGACCGATACGGGGTCCGGCCCAAACTCATCGACCTCTACGAAAGGCCGAAGGTCGCAGACTTCGCCGCACTCCTCGCGGCCGGCACGTCCGCGTCCGGTGGGCTGCCCCCGATCGTGCCGCGGGGGCGGCACGTGATGTCGTTCGGTCAGGTACGCATGTGGTTCCATCACCAACTCGACGCCGCGACCACCATCTACAACCTGCCGATGGTCAGCGAATTGCACGGTCCGATCGACGAATCCGCCGTCCGGGGTATGTGGGACGATCTCGCCGCACGGCATCGGGTGCTGCTGTCCAACTACGTCGAGGTGGACGGGGAGCCGGAACTGCGGATCCGCGAATCCCTCGGCGACTTCTTCCGCACCGCCGACGTGTCGGGCGAACCGGATCCGGTGGCCGCGGCCCGGGCACTCGTACACGAGGTCGCGGTGGCGCCGTTCGATCTGGCCGCCGACCCGCTGGTGCGGGCACTGCTCATCAGGATCGGCCCCGACGAGCACGTTCTGCAGGTCACCACCCACCATTCCGTCAACGACGGGGGTTCGCCGAGGATCTTCGAGCAGGAACTGCCCGCCCTGTACGCGGCACGCCGAGCCGGTCGCCGCGCCGATCTCGCCCCGCTCCCCATCGAGTACTGGGATTACGCCCTGTGGCAGCGGGAACTGATCGCGAGCGCCGCGCTCGACTCCGAACTCGAATACTGGAGAACCGTCCTGGAGGACGTTCCGCTGCTCCGGCTGCCCACCGACTTCCCGCGCCCGGAGCGGAAGAACTTCACCGGCGCGTTCCACACGTTCACCGTCTCCGAGGACCTGACACGGAGGCTGCGGGCCGTGGCGCGGAGGGAGTCCGTGTCGCTGTTCGTGGTACTGCTCTCCACGTTCTACCTCCTCATGGCGGGCCGCAGCCGCCAGCGCGACCTCGTGGTCGGGACACCCACGACCGGACGCAACCGGCCGGAACTGTCCGGCATGATCGGGTACTTCAACAGCACGGTGGCGCTGCGCGCCGACCTGTCCGGGGACCCGACAGTCGCGGAGTTGTGCGCACGCGTGCGTGATGTGGTGCTCGGTGCCCTCGAACACCAGGAGATCCCGTTCGACCGCGTCGTCACCGCACTCACCGGCGACCGGGACCTGAGCCGGACACCCCTGTTCGACGTCTGCCACGTCCATCAGGAACTGCCGGCGCTGCAGTCGCAGCAAGGACTCACCGAGACGCTGTTCGACCAGGAGGATCCCGCGGCGATCGCGTTCGGCGGGGTGCCGTCCGGCACGGCCAAGTTCGATCTCACCCTCGTCACCACGGAGCGGGGCGGCGAGGACGGCATGGCGGCCGGGCTCGAGTTCAGCACGGAATTGTTCACCGAGCAGACTGCCGCCGCGTTGTGCGCCGAGTACGTTCGCATCCTCGACGGTGTCGCGGATTCTCGTCGTACACAAAACATTTCGGTGTTTCTGAACGACGCGGCGCCGGCGCCGATGTCGCGACTGGTGGCGCCGCCCCTGGTCCCGGCGGATCGGCCGCGGCAGCCCTCGACCGGCGCGGAACCGCCGAGCTACTCGACCGCACGGGTGACGGCCACGCTCGACGGTCAACCGGGCGACCCGGAACTCCTCGCCGCCTGGCTCACGCTCCTCGCCTGGTACACGGCGCAGGACGAGGTGGCGGTGGGCACGGCCGCAGGACCGGAGGCATCGCCGCGGATCGTGGCCGTGGACCTGTCCGGCGACCCCACCTACCCGGAACTGGTGGAGACCGTACGCCGGGAGCTGTCTTCGGGCAGTCGCGCGGCCGACACGGCGACGCAGCACTTCCCGGTGCGCTACGACGGGGAGCGCGACGACAATCCCGAGCGGGCAGACCTGTCACCCGTCGAACTCGGGCTGTCGTGGACCCGCGGCCCCACAGCCCTCACCCTCGAACTCGACTACGCCACCGACCTCTTCGACCGGACCACGGCCACCGCGATGCTCACCGACCTCCGGCGGCTGCTTGCCGGACTCGTGACTCATCCCGACCTGCCCACCCAGGAGGTGGCGATGGAGTACGTGCACCAGGACGACACAGGCTTTTCGACGGAGGCGGCGCGATGAGTGAAGGCAGTGCGATGAGCGTCGGTGTGGTGGGGGCGGGGACCATGGGCGCCGGGGTGGCCGAATGTCTCGCGCAGGCCGGCCACGACGTGATCGTCGTCGACCCCGACCCGCAGGCCGTCGACCAGGCGCGATCTCGGATGCGCGACTCGCTGCGGCTCGCGATACTCCTCGGCCGGGCCGGTGGTCCGAAACCCGCCGAGGTCACCGCGCGGGTGCACTGGACCGGGCAGCTGACCGATCTGCGGGACGCCGCCGTCGTCATCGAATGCGTCCCCGAGCGAATCGACCTCAAGGAGAAGGTCTTCGCCGAACTGGACCGTGTGTGCGCACCCGACGCGCTACTCGCGTCGTGTACCTCCGGCATCCCCGTCGACCGACTCGCCTCGAGTACCACGAGACCGGAACAGGTTGTCGGACTGCACTTCATGAACCCCGCCCCGCTCAAGGACACCGTCGAGGTGGTGCGGGGGCCGCGGACGTCGCCGCAGTCGCTGGACCGTGCGCTGACGCTCCTCGCCACACTGGACAAGACCGGCATCGTCGTCGGCGACGGACCCGGATTCCTGCTCAACCGTGTCCTCATGCTGTGTATCGTCGAGGCGGCAGCCGCGCTCGGCGACGGTATCGCCGACGCGGAGACCACCGATGCGTTGTTCGAAGGCTGCCTCGGCCATCCGATGGGACCACTGCGGACCGCGGATCTGATCGGCCTGGACAACGTCCACGACACGATGACCGCGCTGCGCGAATTGACCGGCGACGATCACTACCGCCCGCCCGAGTCGCTCGTCGCCCTGGTCGAGGCCGGTCATCTCGGGCGTAAGACCGGGCGAGGATTCCATGAGTACCGGTGAGGTGCTGCCCCTCACCTACGACCAACTCGCGGTGCTCCGTGCCGGGGCACACGACGCCTCCTTCGGTCAGTATCTCGAACTCGACGGGCCGCTCGACGAAGACCGACTCTGCCGGGCACTGCAGAAGACGTTGGCCGAATGCACCGGCCTGCACAGTACTTTCGTGCTCGACGGCCCGGAACCCGGCCAGGTCACCGGCGCCGCGGTGACCGGCCCGGACGTCCTCGACGCCGCCGGGTCCGACGATCCCGGCCGACTCGTGACGACGTGGATCGACCACGAGCTGAACCGGCCCATGGACCCCGGCACCGGACCGCTGTACGTGCACGTCCTGTTCCGGCTGCCGCACGGCGGATACGGGTGGTTCCAGCGTTACCACCGGCTGGTGAACGACGAACCGGGCATGACGGCGATCGTCCGCCGCGCCGCCGAGGCCTACGAGACGGGGGACGCCGCTCCCACCTCGCCGCCCGAGTCCCGGCCGTTCGTGTCGCCCTCCGTCCCGCTGACCGCGGATGCGCGATACCGCGAGAGCGCCGCGTGGGCGGACGACCGCCGCTACTGGGAGCACCTGCTCGCCGGAGCGCCGCGACACGAGACCCCGCCCGGACCGATCGCCGAAGGGGAGAACCTCGGCTCGTTCACCATTCCCGCCGACGGCGCGCTCGTGCGGCTCGCACGCCGCAGCGGTGGTGGTCCCGACGCCGTTCTGCTCGCCGCGCTGGCGGTGTACTGGCACAGCCGCACCGCCGTCGAAGACGTGCTGGTCGGGCATCGGTCGCACGGGTCCACCACACCCGTGAGGCTTTCCCTCGCACCGCAACTCACGTTCGACGCGCTGACACGGCACGTGGGTCTGCAACTGCGAAGATCCCGACGACACCGGTACCTCGTTTCCGAAGATGGTGCGGCGGACTCCTGGCCGGTGGCGGGCGGCATGCGGGAACCGCTCGGCGTCGAGCGCATCGGTGAGGGTGCTGTCGCCGTCGTGAAGCGATGGGACTCCGGCGGCGACGGGATGGTCGTGGAGGTCGACGACCGCGACGGGTCCTGGACCGTCGACGTGCACGGTCCCGGCGACGCGCAACGTGTCGCCCACATTCTCGCCGCCGCGATCGGGGCACCGGATGCGCCGCTCGCCGGGCTGGATGTGTTGGGTTCGGGTGAGCGGGGTGTGTTGGTGCCGGTGCGGGGTGGGGTGGGTGTGGGGGTGCGGTTGTTGCCGGAGATTTTGGCGGGGGGTGTGGGGTTGGGTGGGGGTGGGGTGGCGGTGTCGTGTGGGGGTGTGGAGTTGTCGTATGGGGAGTTGGATGAGTGGTCGAATCGGTGGGCGCGGGTGTTGATCGGGCGGGGTGTGGGTCCGGAGTTGGTGGTGGGGGTGGCGGTGCCGCGGTCGGTGGAGTTGGTGGTGGCGGTGTGGGCGGTGGTGAAGTCGGGGGCGGCGTTCGTGCCGGTGGATCCGGGGTTGCCGGAGGTGCGGGTGCGGGAGTTGTTGGTGGATTCGGGTGCGGTGGTGGGGTTGTCGGTGTCGGGGGTGGTGTTGCCGTCGGTGGTGGAGTGGTTGCGGGTTGATGATGTGTCGGTGGTGGCGGGGGTGTCGGGGGGTGTGGTGTCGGATGGGGAGCGGACGGGGCGGTTGGTGGGTGGGTGTGCGGCGTATGTGATGTATACCTCGGGGTCGACGGGGCGTCCGAAGGGGGTGGTGGTGACGCATGGGGGGTTGGCGAATTTGGTTGAGGAGGTGCGGGTTCGGTTTGGTTTGTGGTCGGGGTGTCGGGTGTCGCATGTGGCGTCGCCGAGTTTTGATGCGTCGGTGTACGAGTGGTTGATGGCGTTTTCGGTGGGGGCGCGGTTGGTGGTGGCGCCGCCGGGGGTGTTCGGGGGTGCGGCGTTGGGGGAGTGGTTGGCGGTCAATGGGGTGACGCATTGTTTTGTGACGCCGTCGGTGTTGGCGACGGTGGAGGAGGGGGCGTTGGGGTCGGTGCGGGTGTTGGTGGTGGCGGGGGAGGTGTTGGGGCCGGAGTTGGTGGCGCGGTGGGCGCCGGGGCGGGAGTTGTTCGATGCGTATGGGCCGACGGAGGTGACGGTTCAGGCGACGGTGAGTGATGCGTTGGTGGCGGGGGGTGTGGTGACGGTGGGTGGTCCGGCGGTGGGGGTGGAGGTGGTGGTGCTGGATGGGTGGTTGCGGCCGGTGCCGGTGGGTGTGGTGGGGGAGTTGTATGTGGGGGGTGCGGGGTTGGCGCGGGGGTATTTGGGGCGGGCGGGGTTGACGGCGGGGTCGTTTGTGGCGGATCCGTTCGGGGGTGTGGGTTCGCGGTTGTATCGGACGGGGGATTTGGTGCGGTGGGATGGGTTGGGGTCGTTGGTGTTTGTGGGGCGGGCTGATTTTCAGGTGAAGGTGCGGGGGCAGCGGGTGGAGTTGGGGGAGGTGGAGTCGGTGTTGGGGCGGTGTCCGGGGGTGGCGGCTGCGGTGGTGGTGGTGGGTGAGGGTGGTCGGTTGGTGGGGTATGTGGTGCCGGAGGTGGGGGTGCGGGTGGATCCGGGTGTGGTGGTGGAGTTTGCGGGGTCGGTGTTGCCGGGGGGTGTGGTGCCGTCGGTGGTGGTGGTGTTGGGGGAGTTGCCGGTGACGGCGAGTGGGAAGTTGGATCGTGCCGCACTCCCAACTCCCGTCGTTGCGCGTGGGCCACACCGCGCGCCCCGGACAGCGGCGGAGCACACGCTGGCGTCGGTGTTCGCCGAGGTGCTGGGGCTCGACCAGGTCGGGTTGGACGAGTCGTTCTTCGCGCTGGGCGGCGACAGCATCCTGTCGATCCGGCTCGTATCCCGCGCCAAGGCACGCGGATTGGTGTTCACGCCGCAGCAGGTGTTCGAGCACCGGACCGTGGCAGCGCTCGCGGCGGAATCGGCGATTGCGGACGGTGAGACCACAGTTGCCCTCGCCGAACTCGCGGGCGGCGGAATCGGCACGTTCCCGCCGACGCCGGTGATCCGGTACCTGATCGAGCGCGGCGGGCACTTCGAGCGGTTCAGCCAGAGTGTGCTGCTCGACCTCCCGGAAGGCATCGACCCGGACCGGCTCCTCGCGACGATCACGGCGGTGCTCGCACGACACGACATGCTGCGGTCGCGGCTCTACCAGGACGCGAACGGGCAGTGGCAGATGGAGACTCGTGCCGCGACCGAGATCGACACCGACACACTGGTCCGGCGTATCGCCTTCGACCCGGCGACCGATCCCGGCATGCTGGCAGAGCTGATCGCGACCGAACACCAGGCGGCCGTGGAGAGATTGCGCCCGTCCGACGGAGTTGTCGTCCAGTTCGTGTGGCTCGACCCGGAGCCCGCCGCCGCGGCCCCGGCCCGGACGGGACGGGTGATCGTGGTCGCGCACCACCTCGCGGTCGACGGGGTGTCGTGGCGGATTCTGCTGCCCGACTTCGCCGCCGCCTGGTACCAGGTCAGCACCGGGAGCGTGCCGTCCCTCCCGGAACCGGCGACGTCGATGCGCCGGTGGGCGCACGCGCTGGCCGACGAAGCTGTCCGGAGCGAGCGAGCCGCCGAACTGGTGTGGTGGCAGAACGTCGTCGACGGACCCGACCCGCCGATCACCGAACGCCCCCTCGACCCCGGCCGGGACCTCGCGACCGCGCTGCAAGACGTGAGTGTCGAGACCTCCCCCGACGACACGTCCGTTCTGCTCACCCGCCTGCCGGAGCTGTATCACGGGGGTGTCCTCGACGTCCTGCTGACGGCGCTGGTGGTGGCGTCGTCGAGGTGGCGAGCCGAGCGGGGGATCCCGGGAAGGTCGATGCTGATCCGGCTCGAAGGGCACGGCCGGGAGCAGCAGGTGGTGCCGGGCGCCGACCTGTCCCGCACCGTCGGCTGGTTCACGACGGTCTTCCCTGTCCGCGTCGATCTCCAGGGCATCGACCTCGACGACGCGCTGGCCGGCGGCCACGACATGGGCAGCGCCGTGAAACGCGTGAAAGAACACCTCCGGGCAGTGCCCGACATGGGGATCGGTTACGGACTGCTCCGCTACCTGAACCCGGACACGGTCGGCAGTCTGCCGAGAGCAGAACCCGGGCAGATCAGCTTCAACTATCTCGGCCAGGTTCCGGATTCGGCCGATCACGACACCGCGGTCGGCTGGAGTCCCGCAGCCGGGTTCGGCGACCTGCGGTACGTCCCGGACCCCGACATGCCGGCGTCTGCCGCCGTCGAGATCAACGCGATCGTGATCGGCGGACGACTCCGGGTCGGGTTCGGTTTCCCGGACACCCTGCTCGCGCACGCCGAGGTGGACCGGCTGGCGAAGCGGTGGCGGGAAGCGTTGTCCGCGTTGGTGTCCCACGCTCGTGGTGGGGACGCAGGCGGACTCACACCGTCGGACGTTCCCCTCGTCGACGTGACCCAGAGCGACCTCGACACGTGGGAGGAGTGCTTCGGCGCGCTCACCGACGTGTGGCCGCCCGCACCCCTGCAGGCCGGCTTGCTGTTCCACGCCCTGCTCGCGAAACCGTCGATCGACGCGTACACGGTGCAGGTGGAACTGCACCTGCAGGGGGCCGTCGACCCGGCCCGGATGCGCCGCGCCGCACAGGCATTGCTGGAGCGGCACGCGAATCTGCGGGTGGCGTTCGTCCCCGCCCGAGACGGAACCTTCGTCCAGGTGGTTCCCGCGGCCGTCGACCTGCCGTTCCGCGAAATCGACCTCACGGACCTGCCCGAGGCCGCGCGCACCGCCGAACTGGACCGGGTGCTCACCGCCGATCGGGCCGTACCGTTCGACACGTCCCGGGCCCCACTGGTGCGGTTCCTGCTCGTGACCACCGGCAGCCACGAATCGCGGCTCGTGTGGACCAATCACCACACCCTCCTCGACGGATGGTCGATGCCGCTGGCGATCCGCGAACTGCTCGCGCTCTATGTGGCCGGAGACGATGGGTCTGCGTTGCCGCGACCCCGGCCCTACCGAGACTTCCTGTCGTGGCTGCACCGCCGGGACCCCGCGGAATCACGAGCGGCGTGGGCGACCGCGCTCGCCGGCGTCGACGGTCCGACACTGCTGCTGCCGGACGCACGGGGACGGCCGTTGTCGGCTCCTCCCGAGAGCGCCCTGTTCACCGTGTCCGGGGATTTGACCGCCGGCCTCACCACCCTCGCGCGTACCCGCAACACGACACTGAACACGGTGACGCAGGTGGCGTGGGGCATCGTGCTCGGCGCGGCGACGTCCCGCCACGACGTGACGTTCGGAAGCACCGTGTCCGGACGGTCGCCGCACCTGACCGGGGTCGAATCGATGATCGGATTGTTCGTCAACACCGTGCCCACACGCATCACACTGAACCCCCGGGAAACGCTGGGCCGACTGCTCGACCGGACACAGGCGGAACAGGCGGCCCTCCTCGACCACCACCACCTCGGTCTCGCCGACATCCAGCGAGCAGTCGGCCCCGACATCGGGTTCGACACGGCAACCGTCTTCGAGTCGTACCCGATCGACCGGGGAGGCCTGACCGAGAACACCGACCTCGCCGGCATCCGGGTGGTCGACGTGCGCGGCGTCGACGCCACACATTATCCGCTGAGCGTCGCCTTCTCGGTGGACACGCAGCTGCGCATGACGTTTCACTACCGACCCGACCTGGTCGACAGGGCCACCGTCGACGCGATAGCAGGCCGGGTCACCCGGGTGCTCGAGGCGATGGCCTCCGATCCGGACGTCACGGTGGCTCGGGTGGATGTGTTGGGTTCGGGTGAGCGGGGTGTGTTGGTGCCGGTGCGGGGTGGGGTGGGTGTGGGGGTGCGGTTGTTGCCGGAGATTTTGGCGGGGGGTGTGGGGTTGGGTGGGGGTGGGGTGGCGGTGTCGTGTGGGGGTGTGGAGTTGTCGTATGGGGAGTTGGATGAGTGGTCGAATCGGTGGGCGCGGGTGTTGATCGGGCGGGGTGTGGGTCCGGAGTTGGTGGTGGGGGTGGCGGTGCCGCGGTCGGTGGAGTTGGTGGTGGCGGTGTGGGCGGTGGTGAAGTCGGGGGCGGCGTTCGTGCCGGTGGATCCGGGGTTGCCGGAGGTGCGGGTGCGGGAGTTGTTGGTGGATTCGGGTGCGGTGGTGGGGTTGTCGGTGTCGGGGGTGGTGTTGCCGTCGGTGGTGGAGTGGTTGCGGGTTGATGATGTGTCGGTGGTGGCGGGGGTGTCGGGGGGTGTGGTGTCGGATGGGGAGCGGACGGGGCGGTTGGTGGGTGGGTGTGCGGCGTATGTGATGTATACGTCGGGGTCGACGGGGCGTCCGAAGGGGGTGGTGGTGACGCATGGGGGGTTGGCGAATTTGGTGGAGGAGGTGCGGGTTCGGTTTGGTTTGTGGTCGGGGTGTCGGGTGTCGCATGTGGCGTCGCCGAGTTTTGATGCGTCGGTGTACGAGTGGTTGATGGCGTTTTCGGTGGGGGCGCGGTTGGTGGTGGCGCCGCCGGGGGTGTTCGGGGGTGCGGCGTTGGGGGAGTGGTTGGCGGTCAATGGGGTGACGCATTGTTTTGTGACGCCGTCGGTGTTGGCGACGGTGGAGGAGGGGGCGTTGGGGTCGGTGCGGGTGTTGGTGGTGGCGGGGGAGGTGTTGGGGCCGGAGTTGGTGGCGCGGTGGGCGCCGGGGCGGGAGTTGTTCGATGCGTATGGGCCGACGGAGGTGACGGTTCAGGCGACGGTGAGTGATGCGTTGGTGGCGGGGGGTGTGGTGACGGTGGGTGGTCCGGCGGTGGGGGTGGAGGTGGTGGTGCTGGATGGGTGGTTGCGGCCGGTGCCGGTGGGTGTGGTGGGGGAGTTGTATGTGGGGGGTGCGGGGTTGGCGCGGGGGTATTTGGGGCGGGCGGGGTTGACGGCGGGGTCGTTTGTGGCGGATCCGTTCGGGGGTGTGGGTTCGCGGTTGTATCGGACGGGGGATTTGGTGCGGTGGGATGGGTTGGGGTCGTTGGTGTTTGTGGGGCGGGCTGATTTTCAGGTGAAGGTGCGGGGGCAGCGGGTGGAGTTGGGGGAGGTGGAGTCGGTGTTGGGGCGGTGTCCGGGGGTGGCGGCTGCGGTGGTGGTGGTGGGTGAGGGTGGTCGGTTGGTGGGGTATGTGGTGCCGGAGGTGGGGGTGCGGGTGGATCCGGGTGTGGTGGTGGAGTTTGCGGGGTCGGTGTTGCCGGGGGGTGTGGTGCCGTCGGTGGTGGTGGTGTTGGGGGAGTTGCCGGTGACGGCGAGTGGGAAGTTGGATCGTGCCGCACTCCCCGCACCGGACGCTCCGGTGCGCCGATTCCGTTCTCCGGCAACCCCGTTCGAGGCCGTCGTCGCCGAAGTGTACGGCGACGTCCTCGGTGTCGACCGCGTCGGTGCCGACGACGACTTCTTCCGGTTGGGCGGAGATTCGCTGTCGGCCACCCGGGTCGTCGCACGGGTCGATGCCGCTCTCGGCGTCGGTGTCGGCGTGCACGCCCTGTTCGAGGCGCCCACCGTGGCCGGGTTCGCGGAGCGCGCGGCGAAAGCCGGAGTGCTGACGCACCGGCCGGAGTTGCGGGCAGCGCCGCGCCCCGAGCGTATTCCCCTGTCCCTGGCCCAGACCCGCATGTGGTTCCTCAACCAGTTCGACACCTCTTCGCCCGCCTACAACATCGCCATGGCGTTCCGGCTCACCGGCGCACTCGACCTCGACGCACTGCGGGCCGCGATGACCGATGTGGTGGAGCGCCACGAATCGCTCCGAACCCGATTCCCGATGGCCGGCGACGAACCGGTGCAGGTGATCCTCTCCGCTGCGGATTCGATGCCGGACCTGCCTGTCACGACCGTGTCGAGCGACGAGGAGTTGCGGGAACGGCTGTCGGCGGCTGTCTCGGAAGGGTTCGACGTTACCGGGCAGATCCCCTTGCGGGCAGCCGTATTCGAGACCTCCGACACCGACCGGGTGCTGTTGGTCGTGGTCCACCACATCGTCGCGGACGGCGTGTCGATGGTCCCGCTCGCACGCGACATGATGGTGGCCTACACCGCGCGGGCGGCCGGGCACGCCCCGGAGTGGCACCCGCCGACAGTCCAGTATGCCGATTTCACGCTCTGGCAGCGTCAACTCCTCGGATCGGAAGACGATCCGCAGTCGATGGTGGCGCAGCAACTGGACTACTGGCGCACCACGCTCGCCGGTCTCCCCGCCGCCCTGGACCTGCCCTCCGACCGCCCACGGTCGATGCAACGCACACCCGACGGGAGCAGGGTCGGATTCGAGATCGAGGCCGGCCTGCACCGCCGGCTGCTGGCGACGGCGTCGGCGCACCAGTCGACCGTGTTCATGGTCGCGCACGCCGCCCTGGCCGCCTTCCTCGCGAGGATGTCCGGTACCGAGGACATCGCCGTCGGCACCCCGGTGGCCGGGCGCGGCGAGGCCGCACTCGACGACGTCGTCGGGATGTTCGTCAACACCGTGGTGCTGCGGACCGTCGTCTCCGACGCGAGCCGGTTCTCCGAACTGCTCGAACAGGTGCGCGACGTCGATCTCGGTGCGTACGCCCACGCCGAGGTGCCGTTCGAGAAGGTCGTCGAAGCGCTCGATCCGCCCCGCTCGACGGCACATTCACCGCTGTTCCAGGTGCTGCTCGAGTTCCAGAACGTCGAGCGCCCCGACCTTTCGCTGCCCGGCGTCGAGGTCGAGGGCATCGACCTCGGTGCCACGATCGCCAGGTTCGACCTGCAACTGACGTTGTCCGAGGAGTACACGGACGACGGAACGCCGGCAGGCATCACCGCCGGTTTCACCTACGCCACCGACCTTTTCGACGCCGAAACCGTCGCCGGCCTGGCCGACCGGTTCGTCCGGATGCTCGATGCGGCCGTGTCCGATTCGTCGATCAGGGTCGGCGACCTCGAGATCCTCGACGCCCTCGAACGGGACGAACTCGTGCCCATGCGCGGCTTCCCCGCGGCCGCGGAACGTACCCTCCCGGACGTCCTCACCGCGGGCGCCGCGCTCGCACCGGGGGCTACCGCGGTGTCGTGCGACGGCGTCACCGTGTCGTACCGGGAACTCGACGAGCGGTCGAACCGGCTGGCCAGGGCGCTGATCCGTCGCGGTGCCGGCCCGGACTCCTTCGTCGCGATCGGCGTGCCGCGATCGATCGAATGGGTGCTGTCGGTGTGGGCGGTCGCGAAATCGGGGGCGGCCTACGTGCCGGTCGATCCCGCCCTGCCGCCCGCGCGCACCGGCGGCATGCTCGAGGATTCGGGTGCGGTGCTCGGGTTGACGGTGACGGAGCACCGTGACCGGTTGCCCGGGGTGGTGCCGTGGCTGCTGCTCGACGATCCCGACGTGGCGAACGGGTACTCGAGCGACCCGGTGACCGACGCCGACCGTCTGCGTCCGCTGAGAGTCGAGCACGCCGCGTTCCTGCTCTACACGTCGGGATCGACGGGAACACCGAAGGGCGTCGTGATCACGCACGGCGGTCTCGCGAATCTCGCTGTGGAGGAACGGGAACGGTTCGCGTCGATGCACGGTGCCCGGGTGTCGCACCTGGCGTCGCCGAATTTCGACGCGTCCGTGTTCGAACTGCTGATGGCGTTCGCCGTCGGCGCGACTCTGGTGATCGTGCCGCCGAGAATCTTCGGGGGAAGGGAACTGGCCGAACTGCTCGAGGCCGAGCACGTCACGCACGCCTTCTTCACACCCACGATCCTGGATACCCTCCGCCCCGAGGACCTCCCCTCCCTGCGGATACTCGCGATGGGGGGCGAACGGTTCCCCCCCGAGTTGGCGGACCGCTGGACCCCGGGGCGCTTCGTCTTCAACGGGTACGGCCCGGCCGAGGCCACGGTCCAGACGACGATCAGCGAGGTGCTGTCCCCCGACGAACCGGTGAACGTCGGAGGCCCCGGGCGGGGCGTCGAGGTGATCGTGGTGAACACGTGGTTGCAGCCCGTTCCGGTGGGCGTGATCGGGGAACTGTGCGTCGCGGGGCCGGGGCTCGCGCGCGGCTACCACCGGCGGTCGGCGCTGACGGCCGCGTCCTTCGTGGCGAACCCGTTCGGCGAACCCGGCTCCCGCATGTACCGGACCGGCGACCTCGTGCGGTGGAGCGAGGTCGGCAGGCTGGAGTATGTGGGACGCAACGACTTCCAGGTGAAGATCCGGGGCCAGCGGGTGGAACTCGGCGAGATCGAATCGGTGCTGGCCCGCTGCGACGGCGTCGGCCGCGCGGCGGTCACCGTGCACAGCGGCACCGGCGACCGGCTGGTGGGATACGTGACCGCCGAAGCCGGTGCGAGCATCGACACCGCCGAGGTGCTCCGATACGCCGGATCCCATCTCGCCCCGTACATGGTGCCCACCCAGCTGGTGGTGCTCGACCGGCTGCCCGTCGGCCGCACCGGCAAGCTGGACCGGCGAGCGCTACCCGCACCGGTGCTCGCGCCCAGAGAGTTCCGGGCACCCGCCACCCCGGTCGAGGAGGCGGTGGCGGAGGTCTTCGCCGACGTCCTCGGCATCGACCGCGTCGGGGCCGACGACGACTTCTTCGAACTGGGAGGGAACTCGCTCGTCGCGACCCGGGTGGCGTCCGCGCTCCGCGACCGGCTCGGCACCGACGTCGTCCTGCAGTGGATTTTCCGCAACCCCACGCCGGAGGGCCTGGCCCACCGCATCGTCGACCCGTCGGCGCTCGGAAGCATGCCCGCCGACGACGTGCTGAACGTCGTCGTCCCGTTCCGGGCGTCCGGTGCGCAACCCGCGCTGTTCTGCGTGCACCCGGCGGGCGGACTCGCGCTGGGATACGCCGGACTGATGAAGTACGTCTCACCCGACCGTCCGGTGTACGGGCTGCAGCTGCCGATCCTCAGCGGCGGAACGACGTTCGAGTCGATGGAGCAGCTCGCCCACCGGTACGTCGTCGAGATGCGCGCAGTGCAGCCCCAGGGCCCCTACCACCTGCTGGGCTGGTCCCTCGGCGGTGTCATCGCCCAGGCCGTCGCCGTCGAACTCCGCGAGTCCGGCGCCGAGGTCGGCACGCTCGCGATGATGGACAGCTACGTCGCGGAGGGCGAAAACTTCGGTGACCTGGAGGTGAACGCCGAGGAGTGGCTGCACGGGCTGGGTGTCGAGTTCGAGGGCGAGGGCGAGGGCGGCACGTCGTACCGCGAGCAGCTGGTCGAGATGCTCGGACGATCCTTCGGCCGCGACCCCGCGTTCGCGTCGACCCTCCTCGGTCGCATCAGCACCGGCCTGGAGAACTCGAAGCAGATCTCCACCGGATACCGGCCGCGGGTGTTCGACGGCGACCTGGTGTTCTTCAGCGCCGCGCAGTCCGCCGACGGGGAGGAAGGCGAACGGCCGTCGCCGAGCGTCTGGCAGCCCGCGATCACCGGCGTGATCGTCGAGCACAAGGTGGAATGCGACCACCTGCGGATGACCACGCCGGAAGCCCTCGCGGTCATCGGGCCGATCCTGGAACACTCCCTGGGGTCACGCCCCGATCGCACTGCCGATGACGGGCCAGGACTCCCGTAACTCGGTCTCGAACAGCCCCCACGAATGCGTGCCCTGCGAGACGTAGGCGAACGTGGCGGGAATCCCCAGCGAGTGCAGCCGCGACTGGATCGCGGCCGCACACACGTTGGTCACCATCTCGACGACGCTGCCGCCGATCGTCTGGGGCACCACCAGCGCGGGGTCGTGGTTGTCGATGCTGCCGGGAAGCCCGTTGCCGCTCGAGACGAACAATTCTGTGCCGCGCAGTCGTTCGGCATTCAGCATCGGGTCGTGTACCCGCCACCGCGCATCCATGGCGGAGCCCCACATGTTGGCCGCATTGCCGCCGCCCCGCAGTTCCACCATCGACCGCACCATCGCCTGACCCAGCAGTCCGCTCGTCGCGGCACACCCGCTGTACGAGCCGACGGCCCGATAGAAACCCGGAGCCTGAATGGCGAGGTCGAGTACCGCGCCGCCCGCCATCGACACCCCGCCGATGGCGTTCGCCCCGGTGGTCTCGAATCGGCTGTCGATGGCTGCGGGGAGTTCACTCGTCAGGTACGTCTGCCACTTGTTCCGGCCGAGGACCGGGTCGTCGGCATCCCAGTCGGTGTACATGCTGTACTGGCCGCCGATCGGCATTACCACGTTGACGTGCTTGTCGGCGAAGAAGTCCCGCACACCGGTGTTGTTGAACCAGGAGATCCCGTCCGACCCGCCACCGATTCCGGTGAGCAGGTAGAAGGTGGGCGCCGGAGCGCCCGATGCGGGAGAGATGACGTCGTTGGCCACCCACCGGCCCATCGACTCCGAATACACGTCCACCCTGGTGATGCGGGGCTCCGCCGAAACCGACGGCGGGCCGAGCGCCGCCCACCCGGAAACGACCAGCAACATCACCGCCAGCACACGCAGAGAGAACGCGGATCGCAGAGCTTCGAACGGTCGCATGGACGCCCCCTGGCTGTGGCCTGCCCTTCCAATCTAGGACTGCGGGGTACCTGCTTGGTGCGGTTCCATCGAACCGGTGTAAAGATGATTCGGTGACCGACAACGACCGGCCCGACGAACGTTTCACCCTCGCAAGCGAGCGGACATTCCTCGCCTGGATGCGGAGTTCTCTTGCACTTCTGGCCGGTGGCATCGCGATGATCCACCTGGTCCCCGAATTCAGCACCGGGTGGGTGCGGACGACCCTCGGCCTGATCCTGATTGGTCTCGCCGCGGCAGCCGCCCTCGTCGGCATGCGGCGGTGGTCGCAGGTCGAGAAGGCCCTGCGCGACGGCGCACCGATGCCGCCGCCCCACGAGTTGTGGCTGTTCGCGGTGACACTGACGGTGGTGGCACTGGGAGCGGCGCTCGCCAGCCTGGTGGCCGCGCTCTAACCTGCAGAAGAGGTTTGCATCTCGCGAACCGGACGTGAAGACGAAGGAGTACACGGTGGCCCACGAACTCAAGCTCGGTTACAAGGCGTCCGCGGAGCAGTTCGGTCCGCGGGAGTTGGTGGAGCTGGGTGTTCTGGCGGAGGCGCACGGTATGGATTCGGCGACGGTGTCGGATCATTTTCAGCCGTGGCGGCACGAGGGTGGTCATGCGCCGTTCTCGTTGGCGTGGATGACGGCGGTCGGGGAGCGCACGGAGCGGCTGCAGTTGGGGACGTCGGTGATGACGCCGACGTTCCGGTACAACCCGGCGGTGGTGGCGCAGGCGTTCGCGACGATGGGGTGTCTGTACCCGGGGCGGATCATGCTCGGCGTGGGTACCGGTGAGGCGCTCAACGAGATCGCGACAGGCTTTGCGGGGGAGTGGCCGGAGTTCAAGGAGCGGTTCGCGCGGCTGCGGGAGGCGGTCCGGTTGATGCGTGAGCTGTGGCTCGGCGACCGGGTCGACTTCGAGGGTGAGTACTTCAACACGAAGGGCGCGTCGATCTACGACGTGCCCGAGGGTGGGATTCCGGTGTACATCGCCGCCGGTGGTCCGGTGGTGGCCCGGTATGCCGGTCGGAGCGGCGACGGGTTCATCTGCACGTCCGGTAAGGGCATGGAGTTGTACACGGAGAAGTTGATGCCTGCGGTCGCGGAGGGGGCCGAGAAGGCGGACCGTGATGTGGCGGAGATCGACAAGATGATCGAGATCAAGATTTCGTATGACACGGATCCGGAGTTGGCGCTGGAGAACACGCGGTTCTGGGCGCCGTTGTCGTTGACGCCGGAGCAGAAGCATTCGATCGACGATCCGATCGAGATGGAGAAGGCGGCGGATGCGTTGCCGATCGAGCAGGTGGCGAAGCGGTGGATCGTGGCGTCGGATCCGGATGAGGCGGTGGCGCAGATCCGCCCGTATCTCGATGCCGGGTTGAACCACCTGGTCTTCCACGCTCCGGGCCACGATCAGAAGCGGTTCCTGGAACTCTTCGAGCGGGATCTGGCGCCGCGGTTGCGGGGGTAGGCGGCCTCGCCGCCCGTGCGCCTTTTTGGTAGTGGGTGCTACCAGAAAGGCGCACGGGTGCGGAGCGCCTCAGAGCATGTTCACGCGCTTGTAGAGGTGCCGGGAAGGACCGCCCAGCAGATCGGCGTCGTCCAGGAACCGCATGAGCGGCTGCGAACTCTCGCGGATCTTCTCGGCCCGGAATCGGTTGTTCTTCGCCTCGCGGAGCGCGCGTTCGGTGTCAAGTCCGGCTGCCGCGTAGACGGCGGGATTGATCATGCTGGAGACGATCAGATTGGACGCGATCGCGATGCAGGCGCGGCTCGCAGCACGGTGCGCCTTGCTCATGCCCTGGGCCCGTCGCAGGGTCTCCTCCCGGGCGAAGCGCATGTGCCGGGCTTCTTCGACCACGTGAATCTTGCTGGTGACGCGGACGATCGGCTGGACGCGTGTGTCCTTCATCCAGTCGCGCTGCATGACGTCGAGGATCTCCTCGGCGACGAGAATGCCGGCGTACGCGACCTCCCCCGAGGCGAGTGCCTTGAACCCGCGACCCAGCGTGACCACCGACTTGCGTGGAACGTAGGAGGGGCAACCGAACTTCTCGGCGGTGCGAGCGAACATCACCGAGTGCCTGCACTCGTCGGCTACCTCGGTCAGCGCGAACTGGAAGTGGGCCTGCGACGCGTCCTTGGCGTACATGTCCCGGATGACCATCTGCTGGAGGATCATCTCGAACCAGATTCCGGTGCCCATGATCGAGGACACCTCATGCTTCGTCAGCGTGATCTGCTGCTCGAACGTCATCTCGTCCCACATCGGCGTGCCGTACAGCGAGGACCACTCGGGGGTGAGGCCGTACAGGTCGTCGGGGACGGGCGCGTCCCAGTCCACCTCGACCGTCGGGTCGTACGACATGCGGGCGGAGGACTGGAGGAGCCGGGCGCCGGTGTCCTGGCGATCCGTGATCTTCGGATTGCGGATATCGAGCGTCGAGCGTGCCATGAAATTCCTCCATGTCAGTGTGACCGGCAGTTACACCTAATCATGTCGAAGAAGTCTCTTGACGTCAATGCCTCTGGTGTACAAACAGTGGACAAAAGTCGGGTCGTTCTGCGTACGTCAAGGTCTCGGTGATGATCCCCACAACTCCGACGCAAGGCTTGCTCAAAATTTGCCGATCGTCTGTAGTGAGTTCTCGGCAGCGGGCCCGGATGATCCCTTGCCCCGGCATCACCCTGCAGAAAGCGGAATGAACCCATGTCTGATCAGAAGAGTGCCGCCCAGCCCCACAGCCCCGACGTCGTCGTCGGCGCTCGCGTCCGGGTCCGCCGCGACTCCGATGCTCCCGCGCCCGGTGTCGTGATCGAGGATTTCGCGGACCTGTCCCAGTCGGAGGGACTGCTCGGACGTGATTGGGCGCCCGTGCACCGCTGGGCCGTCGCTCTCGACGACGGACGCCTCGTATTCGCCGACGACGGCGAACTCGACCTCGAAGCACCGCAGGCGGCGCGCGGCTGATTCAGCCGAGTCCGTCGGCGACATCCTGAAGTTGCTCGACGGTGCCTGCGGCGATGGTCCGCACATGTTCGGTAACGATGGAAATCGGCCAGTCCCACCACGCGATCCGCACCAGCGCGGCGATCTCGGTTTTCGAATAGCGGTCCTTGATGTGGACGGCCGGATTCCCGCCCACGACCGCATAGTCCGGCACGTCCCGCGTCACTACCGAACCGGTCGACACGATCGCACCGTGCCCGATGCGGACGCCGGGCATGATCGTCGCGTTGCCTCCGATCCACACGTCGTTGCCGACGACGGTGTCGCCGCGCGACGGTAGGTCGGCGAGTAGATCGGAATGCTCGGCCCACGCCCCTCCCATGATCGGAAACGGGAAGGTCGAGACTCCGCTCATTCGATGATTCGCGCCGTTCATGATGAACGTCGTCCCGGTCGCGAATGCGCAGAACTTGCCGATGATCAGCCGGTCCGGCCCGTAATGGTGCAGGACATTGCGCGTTTCGAACTCGTCCGCGAACTCGGGGTCGTCGTAGTAGCTGTACTCCCCGACCATGATCAGCGGGTTCTCGATCAGAGGTTTGAGCAGGACCACCCGAGGCTGACCCGAAACAGGGTGCAGGGTCATCGGATCCGGTGCGGCATTCGTGGGCAACTACTTCTCCATTCCTCGGCGCAGGCGTGCGCGATCTCTTGTATAGCGCCGTACGGTCCTGTGCTGCACGCACTTTTACGGCGTGCGGCTATTGCCATTGTTCACGAACTGTTGCTAGAGTCGAACATGCATTCGAACGACCTTGGGGGAGGGTTGGTTGTGGGGGAATCGATGGCGCCGGATCTGGATGAGCTGCGTGCGTTCGCGGCGCGGTTGCGGGTGGTGTCTGCTGACGGGGATGCGGGGTTGGGGATCGAGTGGCTCGATGCGCTCGAGGTGTTGAAGTCGGTCGGGTGTGCGGTGCAGGCGGTGATCACCGATGGCGTCGCCACGTGTATCCGTGCGGATCGCAGGGCTCGGGGGTTGCCGCGGGTGGAGTGGGACCGCGGCATTGCCTCGCAGATTGCGTTGGCGCGCAGGGAATCCCCGAACCGTGGTGGTCGGCATATGGGGTTCGCGCAGGCTCTGGTGCACGAGATGCCGCACACCCTGGCGATGTTGCGGTCGGGCAGGTTGAACGAATGGCGAGCGACGTTGTTGGTGCGCGAAACGGCCTGCCTATCAGCTGCGGATCGGGCGATCGTGGACCGCCGGTTGTGTTCGGACCCGGCCACTCTCGACGGGGTCGGCGACCGCGGTCTGATCGCACGCGCGAAAGCGTTGGCGGTCGAACTCGATGCCGCAGCGGTCGTGGCCCGGCACCGCAAGGCGGTGTCGGAGCGTCGGGTCACGACGCGGACGGCCCCAGATTCGATGGCCTACCTGAGTGTGTTGATGCCGGTGGAGCAGGCGGTGTGTGTGCGGGCCACGCTGGGTCGGGATGCCGACAATCTGATCGCCACCGGCAACAGTGGCGGCCGGACTCGCGGGAATTGCCCGGCAGCTGGTGGCCGAGGCCGTCGACAGTGGCACCGAGACGTCGTTGCGGCGCGTGTATTCGTGCCCGCAGTCGGGTGCGTTGACGGCGATGGAATCGGAGTCGCGCACGTTCCCCAAGAGCCTGCGACAGCTGATCGACCTGCGGGATCGGACGTGCAGGACTCCGTGGTGCGATGCGCCGATCCGGCATCACGACCACATCCGCTCACGCCGAGAATCCGGTGCCACGACGGCGGACAACGGGTCCGGCCTCTGCGAGGCATGCAACTACGCGAAGGAAGGCGACGGATGGTCCGCCCGCCCCGTAGACAACCCCGGTGTCACCCACCTCCTCGACTTCGGCACCCCGACCGGACACCACTACCGATCGGCGGCGCCGCCGCTTCCGTCTGCCGCGCGATGGTCTGCTCACGAGGCGGTGAGAGCGAACACCCGCATCGTGCGGTTCGTTCGGTGCTCGTAGACGCCGTAGACGCGCACCATCTCGTCGAATTCGCGATAGATCCGTGTCCGCTCCGGTTCGGCGAGGAGGGTCGCGGTGACGGGGATGTCCTTCCCTCCGATCGTGACCTTCGCGTTCGGCTGGGCGAGGAGGTTCCCCGACCACGCCGGGTGGTGATCCTGCCCGAAGTTGCTGCCCACGACGAAGATCTGCTGTCCCTCGCAGTAGTACAGGAGCGGGCTCGTCCGCGGTGCGCCCGACTTACGACCCGTCGTCGTCAGCAGGACCACCGGTGCGGCGATCGGACCGAGGATCGTGAAGCGTCCTCTGCTCTTCTGGAGGAGCCGGCGGTCGACCCCGGCGAGATTCCGGATCACCCACGATCCGGGTCGGGTGGCGGCAAATTTCGCGGCGGGTTCGCGGAGGAAGCTGTTCCCGCTGCCCCACCGGACGTCGGGGAAGGGTGATTCGGCCATAGGTCATCTGACCGCCGGGCGGGTGCGGTGTCAATCGCCGGGCGGCGGCGGCCGGATACGCTATGGCCATGGCTGCGCCAGCGACACCCTCACCCGTGAATCCGCCCGCACGTCCCCAGCCGTCGAGCGTCTACATCGCCTCACCGGAGGGGGACACCGGCAAGTCCACCATCGCGCTGGGTGTCCTGCAGATGCTGTGTGCGTCCGCGGCGAGGGTGGGCGTCTTCCGTCCCATCGCCCGATCGACACGGGAACCCGACTACATCCTCGAGCTGCTCCTCGAACACACGACGGCCGACGTCGGCTACGAGGAGTCCCTGGGGGTCACGTACGAGCAGGTCCACGCCGATCCCGACGGGGCGCTCAGCGAGATCGTCTCCCGGTATCACCAGGTGGCGGCGCAGTGCGACGCCGTCGTGGTGATCGGCAGTGATTACACCGACGTGGCGAGCCCGAGCGAACTCGGCTACAACGCGAGGATCGCCGCCAACCTGGGCGCACCCGTGCTGCTCGCCGTGAAGGGAGCGCGGCGCACCCCCGAGGAGGTCGCGCAACTCGCCCATCTCGCGATCGGTGAACTGACTTCTCACCACGCCCATCCGCTCGCCGTGGTCGCGAACCGCTGCGACCCGGATCAGCTCGATGCGGTCACCGCCGCGTTGGCGTCCACCGGTGTGCCCGCGTGGAGCCTGCCCGAGATCCCGCTGCTGGTCGCACCGACCATGGCCGAACTCCTCGAGTCGATCGACGGCAGCCTGTTCAGCGGCGACCCCGAGCTTCTCCACCGCGAGGCGCTGCGGGTGATGGTGGGCGGAATGACGGCGGAGCACATTCTCGAACGGTTGACCGAGGGCACGGTGGTGATCGCCCCGGCCGACCGTTCCGACGTGCTACTGGCGATGGTGAATGCGCATGAGGCCGAAGGTTTCCCGTCGCTGGCGGGCATCATCATGAACGGCGGCCTGATGCCGCACCCGGCGATCGCGAAGCTGATGGCCGGCCTGAAGCCGCGGTTGCCGATCCTCACCACCGGACTGGGCACGTTCGACACGGCCAGTGCGGCCGCGCAGACCCGTGGCCGGGTGGCGGTCGGTTCGCAGCGCAAGATCGACACCGCGCTGAGCGTCATGGAACTGCGGGTGGACGCACCCACACTGCTGGAGCGGTTGAAGTTACCGATCCCCTCGGTGGTGACTCCGCAGATGTTCGAATACCAGCTGATCGACCGTGCCCGCCGCGACCGCAAGCACATCGTGCTCCCGGAAGGCGACGACGACCGCATCCTCCGCGCGGCGGGGAGACTGTTGCAGCGGCAGGTGGCGGCGCTGACGATTCTCGGCGACGAGGTGCAGGTGCGGCGCCGCGCGGCGGAACTCGGCGTCGACCTCGGTGACGCACAGGTTCTCGACCCCCGGACGTCCGACCACGCCGGGCCGTTCGCCGAGGAGTACGCGCGGCTCCGCGCCCACAAGGGCATGACCGTGGAGCGGGCCCGCGAGGTGATGGGCGACATCTCGTACTTCGGAACCATGATGGTGCACTTGGGAATCGCGGACGGCATGGTTTCCGGTGCCGCGCACACCACGGCGCACACCATCCGGCCGTCGTTCGAGATCATCAAGACGCAACCGGGGGTGTCCACGGTGTCGAGTGTCTTCCTGATGTGCCTGTCCGATCGGGTGCTCGCGTACGGGGACTGCGCGGTGGTACCCGACCCCACCGCCGAACAGTTGGCCGACATCGCGATCTCCTCGGCGCAGACGGCGGCTCAGTTCGGCATCGATCCGCGCATCGCGATGCTGTCGTACTCGACCGGCGACTCCGGCAGCGGCGCGGACGTCGACAAGGTGCGCTCCGCGACGAAACTCGTCCGCGAGCGTCGCCCGGACCTCCTGGTGGAGGGCCCCATTCAGTACGACGCCGCCATCGAGCAGAGCGTGGCCGACAAGAAGATGCCCGATTCGGCGGTGGCCGGGAAGGCGACGGTCTTCATCTTCCCCGACCTCAACACCGGGAACAACACGTACAAGGCCGTGCAGCGCAGCGCCGGCGCGATCGCCGTCGGACCGGTGTTGCAGGGCCTCGACAAACCCGTCAACGACCTTTCGCGAGGGGCGCTGGTCGAGGACATCGTGAACACCGTGGCCATCACCGCCATCCAGGCGCAGGGAGCAGAGCAGTGACCGAGGGGTCCGTACTGGTAGTCAATTCCGGTTCGTCGTCGATCAAGTTCCAGCTGATCCACCCGGACACCGGTAAGGCCTCGGCGTCCGGGCTCATCGAGAGGATCGGGGAACCCGAGGGGCGCATCGTCTACCACCACCGCACCGGATTGGCGGAGCGCCACGTTCACATCGCCGACCACCGGGCCGGGCTGAAGATGGTGTCGGACATCGTCGCGGAGGTGGGCCGACCGCTGAGGGAGGCCGGGATCGTCGCGGTCGGTCATCGCATCGTCCACGGCGGCGACGTGTTCTTCGAACCTACGATCATCGACGACGCGGTGGTGCAGTCCATTTCGGATCTCTCGAACCTTGCACCGCTGCACAATCCGGCGAATGTGATCGGGATCGAGGTGGCGCGGGAGGAGCTGCCGGACATCCCGCACGTCGCGGTTTTCGACACCGCGTTCTTCCACACCCTGCCCGCGGAGGCGTCGACGTATGCGATCGACCTGCAGGTCGCGAAGGAGCACTCCATCCGGCGGTACGGCTTCCACGGCACGTCGCACCAGTACGTGTCGGCGCGCGCGGCCGAGTTCCTCGGCAGGGACCTGTCCGAGCTGAACCAGATCGTGTTGCACCTGGGGAACGGCGCCTCGGCGTCCGCGATCCGCGGGGGGCGGGCCGTCGACACGAGCATGGGGCTGACCCCGCTCGAGGGGCTCGTCATGGGCACCCGGTCCGGGGACGTCGATCCCGGTGTCATCCTGCACCTGCACCGCAGCGGGATGGGTGTCGATCAGATCGACGACCTCCTGAACCGGCACTCCGGACTCAAGGGCCTGTCGGGGGTCAACGACTTCCGGGCGCTCCTGACGCTCGTCGGTGAGGGTGACGAGGCCGCGGCGTTGGCGTACGACGTGTACGTGCACCGACTCCGCAAGTACATCGGCGCCTACCTGGTGGAACTGGGCGGCGTCGACGTCATCACGTTCACCGGGGGAGTCGGTGAGAACAATGTCGACGTCCGCCGCGACAGTCTGGCCGGGCTGGGGCGGCTCGGCATCGTCGTCGACGACGACCGCAATCGCACGGATTCCCGGGACGCACGCCGTATCTCGGCGGACGAGTCCGACGTGCAGGTGCTGGTCGTGCCCACCAACGAGGAGTTCGCGATCGCCCGTGCCGCGGCGGACCTGATCGGGGCCTGAGCGTTACAGCAGGCTCTTGGGCCGGATGGCGTTGGCCAGATCCACCAGCGTGTACCGGTGAGTGCGCTCGGGGGCGTTGCGGGCCAGCGCCCGCAGGCCGGCCTCGGCGCCCTTGCGGAGGCCCCGTTCGGTGAACGGCACACCGAGGATCTGGTCGCGTTCCGTCGCCGACGTGTGACCGGCGCGCATCCAGTCCAGTGCGGTGCCCAGTACGAGCGTGCGCATCTGCAGTGCCCGGCTCTCCTCGGGTGCGAGCGCGGCGACACGGAGTGCGGCCTCCCGGAGGGCTGCTTCGTCGATCTCCTCGATCGGCTTGCCGGACAACAGCATCAGCACACTCGTCATCCGGGCCATGGTGAAGTGCCGGGAGGTCGCGGGAACCTGATCGAGGGCGGCGATGGCACCGGGCAGGTCTCCGCGTTGGGTGAGTTGCCGCGCCAGCCCGAATGCCGCACTCACCATGCTGTGGTCGGTCCGCCACACCGTCCGGTAGTACTTCTCGGCGAACGTCCGCCACTGATGGGGATCGGAACTCTCCCAGTGCTGCAGAATCAGTTCGGCGGTGGCGGCCAGCGCAAGCTTGGGAGCCGTCTCCCCGGGCATCGCCTTCAGCACGGATTCGAAACGGGAGAACGCTGTCTCGTATTCGCCGGCGATGAGCGTCGCGAGTCCGGCGTACCAGTCGACGCGCCAGTTCCCGCCCATGTCTCCCGCCACGTCGCGGAGAAGTTCGGTGGCGGTGGCGGCGTCACCGAGATCGAGGTGCGCCTTGATCTCGGCGAGCGTGAGTTCCCGGGAGAACGACACGTCCAAGTCGCCGACGACTCGTTCGATACCGTTCTCGCGCGCGTGCCGAATGGACTCCAGTGTCTGCTGCGGTTCGCTGTGCACCGCGGCGGCCAGGAGTGGGGCATTGGGATCGGTCGGGTCGATCAGGGGCACCGCCAACGCCTGCGCCACGGACTGCGGATCGAGATTCTCGTCCCGTTCGACGCCGTCGACGTACACGTCGGTCTGCTCGACGGCCTCGTTCGTGCCGAACGTCGTTCTCTGCTTGCTGAACACGGTCGACAGTCCGGGATGCTCCTCGCCGGTCTGCTGCGCGAGCACCTCCCGCAGTACTGCCGTGAGCTGACCCGCCATCTCCTCGGCGGACGCGAAACGCCGGCTCGGATCGGGGTCGGTGGCGCGCAACAGGAGTCGGTGGAAGAACTCGTATTCCGCGAGGAGCGGCGCCTGCTCGGGGGACGGGATCCCGTCGAGGTACCGGCCCTTGTCGGACGGCATGTCGAGCGTCAGGACGGCGAGTGTGCGCCCCACCGTGTAGATGTCGGACGCCACGGTCGGGCCCGTCTTGACGATCTCCGGCGCCTGAAACCCGGGTGTGCCGTACAGGTAGCCGTAGTCCTCGATGCCCGCGACGGCCCCGAGGTCGATCAATTTGAGGGCGTCCTCGGTGACCATCACGTTGTCCGGTTTGAGGTCGTTGTACACCAGGCCGGTGGAGTGCAGATACGCCAGTGCGGGAAGGATTTCGAGCACGTAGGCGATGGCCTGCTCGACCGGCATGCGCTCGGGCTTCTCGTGCGTCGACAGCACGTCCCGCAGCGAGTGACCGCCCACGTACTCCATGACGATGTAGCCCATCGGGGTCCCGTCCGACCGGGGATGCTCCACGAAGTTGAAGATCTTCACGATGCTCGGGTGGGCCACCTCGGCGAGGAACTGGCGTTCGGCGACCGCCACGGCCTGAGCCTCGGCGTCGCCGAAGTGCAACAGGCCCTTGAGGACCACCCACCGGTCGCTGACGTTGCGATCGATGGCCAGGTAGATCCAGCCGAGGCCGCCGTGCGCGATGCAGCCCTGCACCTCGTACTGGCCGCCGATCAGCTCGTTCGGGTCGAGAAGCGGCCGGAAGTCGTAGGTGGCTCCGCACGAGGGGCACAGACCGTACTCGGAGCCCTCCGACGTGGCACTGGTGCGGCCGACCGGTTTGTTGCATTTCCAGCAGAAGCGCTTGCTCTCGGGGACTTTCGGGTCGGTCATCACGGCGGACGCCGGGTCGAGCGTCTTCACGACGGGAACCTCGACGAGACCGCCGCCGAGTCGCAGGCGCCGCCCGGACCGGGTGCGCGGTGAGCGCGTCGAGCGGCCGGTGCCGGACGCATCGGACGGCCGGGACGTCGGCCTCGCCTGGGTGGCCGGACCCTCGTCCGGTTCTTCCCGGACCGCGGCCTGTGTGGCCTCCTCTTCCGGCTCCCGGACGGCGGCCTGGGTGGCGATGTCCGGGTCGGTGGACTCCGGGTTCTTCGAATGCTGCGGCATGTGTCCCCTCAGTCCTGGTACACGGCGGACGGCGGGGCGGGGGACGGCCCCAGCATCGACAGCCACTGGTCGTACATCCTGGTCCAGGTACCGTCGCGGCGGATGCGTTCGAGCGTGCCGTTGACGAATCGCACCAGGTCCTCGTTCGCCTTGGTGATGCCGACGCCGTACGGCTCGGCGCCCATGCTGTCTCCGACGATCTCGAGATACGGGTCCTGGGACGCCAGGCCGGCGAGGATCGTGTCGTCGGTGCTCACCGCATCGACCTGCCGTTGTTGCAGGACCACCAGGCAATCCGACCACATGGGCACCGTCAGGATGTCCGCGGTGGGCGCCACCTGCTGCAGCCGTGTCAGCGACGTCGTGCCGCGGACGACGCAGACCCGCTTGCCGTCCAGGTCGGCGGCGCTGCGGATCGGGGAGCCCTTCACGACGAGGACCCGCTGCTGCGCCTCGAAGTACTCGGAGGAGAACGCCACCCGTTCCTTCCGATCGCAGGTGATGGTCATCGTCTTGGCCACGATGTCGACCATCGACTCCTGCAGTGCCTTCTCACGATTCGCCGACGTGAGGATGCGGTACTCGAGCCGGTCGGGATCGCCGAACAGGTCCCGCGCGATCTCGCGGGCGATGTCGACGTCGAAGCCCTGGATGGCGCCGGTCGCCGGGTCGCGGAAACTCATCAGGTTGCTGCCCGTATCGAGGCCGACGACGAGACGGCCCCGCGCGCGGATGGCGTCGACCGTCGGCATCGGCGGTGCGGCGTCGGCATCGGGGAACGGGCGCAGGCTCGCGGTGGGATCGCCGCAGTCCTTCTCCGGAGTCGGCGGCGCAGCGCTGGTCTCGGGCGCCGGCGTCGCGGCCGCGGGTAGCGGGGGCTCGGTGTACGACACGCTCGGCGATCCGACGTGCTCCGGACTCGACTCGGCGCACCCGCCGATCAGCAACGTGGCCGCCACCAGCGCCAGCGCGATCCGGCGCCCCCTCACTGGTATTCCCGCAACCGAGGCCACAACCCGATGATAATTCCGCCGAACGCGATGAGCGTCAGGACGAGGGCACCGGAACCGAGCGCGGTCAGCACGCGGGCCGCGGATTCGACATGCGACCGCAGACGGTCGCGGGCGGTGCCGATTCCGTCGGTGAGCGCGTCGTCGACGGCGGTGAACTGCGCCGCGGAATCCGACGGTCCCGGTCCGATGGCGACTGTTGCCGCCGAGGCGAAGTCGCCCTCGGCGAGGATCTCGTTCATGCGGTCGTGCGCCGAGGACCAGAGCGTCCACGCCTCCTGCGCCCGCGCCACCTCGTCGTGGCCGACCGCGCGGTCGCCGTCGTGGGGGTAGCTCGACAGCAGGGTGTCGAGCTGACCGGACTTGTCCTCGAAGACGGCGTCGTAGTCACCGTTCGAGTCGCGGCGGACCAGTTTGAGAGTCTCCTCGGTGCGCGCCTGCTGGGCCAGGATGCGGGCGGCGGTCAACTCGTGCATCGGGCGGGCGCCCTCGGTCAGTGCCCGCTTGGTGTCGACGGAGGAGACCAGACCGGCGACCAGCATCCACACCAGGAGGATCGCCGTGCACGACGACGCCACGATCAGCCCGAGATTGAACGTGCGCCGACTGAGTCTCGCGATGACGATCTGGGCGCCGAGCAGCGCGACGAGCGCGACGAGGATCAGGATCAGCGCCAGCCAGGGCGGGCGGGAGTAGTCCCGTTGCGTGTCCGCGACGTCAGCCTCCTGCTGGGCGTGCAACTGCTGCGCCATCGGCAGCATGCTCGTCTGCATCAGCGTGGACGCCTCGCTGAGGTAGGCCGCGCCGACGGGATGGCCGGTGCGATTGTTGGCCCGCGCGGTCTCGACGAGACCGGCGTAGACGCTGAGGTCGCTGGAGATGGAGGCCAGCAGACGGCGGCTGTCCACGTCGCTCGCCGCGAGACCGCCCGACGCGTACACCAGGTCGGCGGAGGCCGTGCCGATCGCCTGCGCGTAGGTGTCGCGGAGTTCGGGAGGTTCGAGACCGCCGGAGATGAACGCCGTCGTGGCCGCGGCATCCGCCACGGACAGGGCGCTGTAGAGGTTCTGCGCCGAGAACGACAGTGGTTCCGTCTCCGCGAGGACGCTGTCGAGAGTGGCTTCCCTGCTGTTCACCGTCGAGGCGGCCACCAACCCGGCCGCGAGTGTGAGCAGGACCAGGAGGGCTCCGAGGGCGGTGAGTTTGGCGGGAGTCGACTCCAGGAACGCGCGCAGTTCCTTGCGGCGTGCCACCGCGGGGTCGACGTCGTCGTCCGCGACGGCAGACAATGCGCGGCTGCCGTGGGGTTCGATCGACGGTGCCTCACGCAGAACCACCTCGCACCCCTCCCGTGTCATGGCCGCACCTTGTGGGGAGCATATAAGCAGCGGTCGGTTCACGACTGCCGACGGGCAGTTCCGGAAGAAACCGTTAGTGTGAGGGAACTGCAGGGAGACCCATCAGGTCGGACAGGGGTAGTCGATGCGTGGTGACGGTGACGGTTGGGCAACCGGGCCGGACGGCAGTCGTCATTGGGGCAAGCACGGTGCGGCCGGGTTGTTGCTGCGTGCGCCGCTCCCCGACGAGACGCCGGCCGTGCTGCTGCAGCACCGTGCGGTCTGGAGTCACCAGGGCGGTACGTGGGCGTTGCCCGGCGGTGCCCGGGACAGCCACGAGACCACCACCCACGCCGCGGTACGCGAGGCCCACGAGGAAGCCGGCATCGAGAGCGCGGCCATCCGCGTCCGCACCGAGGTCGTCACGATGAAGGCCGCGAGCGGCTGGAGTTACACCACGGTGATTGCCGACGCCGAGCGCCCACTGCCCACCGTCGCGAACGGCGAGAGCACCGAACTGCGCTGGGTGCGGGAAACCGACGTCGCCGGGTTGCCGCTGCACCCGGGATTCGAAGCGGGGTGGCCGCAACTGCGCACCACCGAGGTGCGATTGCTGCTCGACCGGCACGACGTGCTGGGCGAACGCGGCGCGCTGGCGCAGTTGTCGAAGGCACTGCCCCGCACGGTGCACCTGCCCGACGGCACCTACGGGTGGTTGCCGCGCGTCGAGGTGCTCGAAGCCCTGGACGCGGTCGGCAGCCTCGCCGAACCGGCCGGCCACGGCACCACACTGGGAACGGTGACGGCATTCGTCACCACCGACCCCGACCTGATCGAACAGTTGCCGGCCACAGTCGTGGTCCTGCCGCCCGCTACGGTGCTGGACTGGCTGGACCAGCCGTAACTACGCGTTCTGCTGCAACAGGGCGGACAGCGAGCGCGCGGCGGCCTGCGGGTCGCGGGCCTCGGTGACGGCCCGCACGACGACGATGCGGGAGGCCCCCGCGGCGAGGATCTCCGGAACGCGGGACTCGTCGATGCCGCCGATCGCGAACCACGGGCGGTTCGGCTCCGAGTCGGCGGTCGATCGCACCAGATCGATGCCCGACGCGGTCCGCCCCGGCTTGGTGGGGGTGGCCCACACCGGACCGGTGCAGAAGTAGTCGACGCCGTCCTCGATCGCCGCGAGACTGGCCTGCGCGCGACTGTGGGTGGAGCGGCCGATCAGGACGTCGGAACCCACCACGGTCCGTGCGTACGGGACGGGCAGGTCGCCCTGGCCGAGGTGCAGCACGTCGGCCCCGGCCGCCAGCGCCATGTCGGCGCGGTCGTTGACCGCGAGCAGCGCTCCGTGCCGCCTGGCCGCGGCCGCGAGCACCGACAGTGCCGCCAGTTCGTCCCGGGCGTCCATCGTGCCGAACTTCTTCTCTCCGGCCGAGCCCTTGTCGCGGAGCTGGATGATGTCGACGCCGCCGGACAGTGCGGCCTCGGCGAACTGCGCCAGGTCGCCCTTCTCGCGCCGAGCATCGGTGCACAGGTACAAACGTGCTGTTCCGAGGCGGCGCCGACGGTCCGTGAGGTTGCTGTGATGCGAGGTGGTCACGGCATGACGGTAGCCTCTACGGTGAAAGTGCAACACGGGAGTCCCGGGGAACGTGGGGCTGAGAGGGGCTCACGCCGAGCCCGACCGTCATACCTGACCCGGATCATGCCGGCGCAGGAAGTGAGGTGGAGTTCAATGGCGAGATCGGTATCCGTCGTCGGAGGCGGAGTGATCGGCCTGTCCATTGCGTGGCGCGCAGCCCGCAACGGGTGGTCGGTACGGCTGTACGACCCGTCGATCGGTTCGGGAGCGTCCTGGGTGGCGGGCGGCATGCTCGCCCCGTTGTCCGAGGGCTGGCCCGGCGAGGAGAGCGTCCTCGAACTGGGGAGCGCGTCGCTCGACCGGTGGCCCGAATTCGGGAAGGAACTCGAGGCCGGGGCCGGCGTCGAGCTGTTCACGTCGGAGAGTTCGCTCACCGTCGCGCTGGACGGCGCCGACGCGGAGGACCTGCGGACCATCGCCGAATGGGTGGGTGCGCAGGGGCGGGAACTGCAGATCCTGGGTCGCGCCGAAGTTCGGGCCCTCGAGCCGATGCTGGGTCGCGGAGTCCGGTTGGGACTTTTGGCCGTCGACGAACTGGCCGTGGACAACAGGCTGCTGTTGCAGGCGTTGCAGCGGTGCGCCGTCGACGCCGGAGTGGAGCTGATCGGGGAGGCCGTGCACAGCCTCGACCGGCTGAGCACGGACCAGATCGTCGTCACCGCGGGCATCGCGTCACCGGCCCTGTGGCCCGGGCTTCCGGTTCGCCCCGTGAAGGGCGAGATCCTGCGGTTGCGCTCGCGTCCCGGGGTGACCCCCGCGCCCGGCCGCACCATCCGCGGCAGCGTGCACGGCAGGCCCGCCTACCTGGTGCCACGGGCCGACGGCATCGTCGTCGGTGCCACCCAGTACGAGTCGGGCAACGACACGCAGGTCACGGTGGCCGGCGTGCGAGACCTGATCGCGGACGCCGAGGCGCTGATGCCCGCCATCGGCGAGTACGAACTGCGCGAGACCTCGGCAGGTCTGCGCCCGATGACCCCGGACAACCTGCCGCTGATCGGCCGGGTGTCCGATCGGGTCGTGGTGGCGACGGGACACGGCCGTAACGGCATCCTGCTCACCCCGGTGACCGCCGACGCGACGGTGGCATTGTTGGAGGGCTCGGCACTGGTCGAGGCGAAAGCCGCCGACCCCGAACGTTTCGAGAAAGTAGCGAGGTAGAGATGAGTGAGCAGCAACTAGTGGTGCCGATCGGCATCAGCGTCAACGGCGAGGACCACGAGTTCACGGAACCGTTGACCGTCACCGGGCTGCTGGAGGTGCTGAACCTGCCCACCAAAGGCATCGCGGTGGCAGTGAACGGCGCCGTGTTCCCGCGCGCCCGGTGGGACGAGCTCGTGGTCCGGGGCTGGGAGATCGAGATCCTCACGGCGGTGCAGGGTGGCTGACGCGACGCCCGGCGTGCAGAAGGGCCTCACGATCGCGGGCCGCACGTTCGGTTCACGGTTGATCATGGGCACCGGCGGCGCCGCCAACCTCACGGTGCTCGAAGAGGCGCTCGTCGCGTCCGGCACCGAGCTGACCACGGTCGCGATGCGCCGCGTCGACGCCGCAGGCGGCACCGGTGTGCTGGACCTGCTGCGCCGGCTCGACATCGCGCCGCTGCCCAACACGGCCGGGTGTCGCGGTGCGGCCGAGGCGGTGCTGACGGCGCAACTCGCCCGTGAGGCGCTCGAGACCGACTGGGTGAAGCTCGAGGTCATCGCCGACGAACGCACCCTGATGCCCGACGCCATCGAGTTGGTCAGCGCTGCAGAGCAACTGGTCGACGACGGTTTCGTCGTCCTGCCGTACACCACCGACGACCCGGTGCTGGCCCGCAGGCTCGAGGACGTCGGCTGCGTGGCCGTGATGCCGCTGGGTTCGCCGATCGGCACCGGGCTCGGTATCGCGAACCCGCACAACATCCAGATGATCGTGGAGGGTGCCGGGGTTCCCGTCATCCTCGACGCCGGCATCGGGACCGCCAGCGACGCGACCCTCGCGATGGAACTCGGCTGCGATGCCGTGCTGCTGGCCACGGCTGTGACCAGGGCGAAGGACCCGGCACTCATGGCTTCGGCGATGCGCGGGGCCGTGGTGGCGGGCTACGAGGCACGTCACGCGGGCCGCATTCCCAAGCGGTTCTGGGCGCAGGCGTCGTCGTAGTTCTCGGGGTCGCGTCGGGGTCTCGCTCAGGGTCCGACCGGTACCAGGGGACGAGTCAGGTGTAGACCTGCGGCCGATGCGCGCCGGCCGCAGGTTCCGGCATCCTTCTCACCATGATTGAAGTGAGGGGACTTTCAAAGACCTTCGGTGCGACGAAGGCGGTGGACAACCTGACGTTCAACGTGAAGCCGGGTATGGTCACCGGCTTCCTCGGCCCGAACGGTGCAGGCAAATCGACGACCATGCGCATGATCCTCGGGCTGGACCGCCCCACGGCGGGCACCGCGTTGATCGACGGCAAACCGTACGGAGACCTGGTGCAGCCGCTGCGGACGGTGGGGGCACTGCTCGACGCGAAATGGGTGCACCCCAACCGCTCGGCCCGCGCCCACCTGCAGTGGATGGCGGCGTCCAACTCGCTGCCCAAGAGCCGGGTCGACGAGGTGCTGCACCTCGTCGGGCTCACCGAGGTGGCCGGGAAGAAGGCAGGCGGGTTCTCGCTCGGCATGTCCCAGCGACTGGGCCTGGCCGCCACGCTCCTCGGCGACCCGAAGGTGCTGCTGTTCGACGAGCCGGTGAACGGGCTCGACCCGGAGGGCATCGTCTGGATCCGGAAGTTCATGCAGCGCCTCGCCGCGGAGGGACGCACCGTGCTGGTGTCGAGCCACCTGCTGTCCGAGATGGCGCTCACCGCCGAACATCTGGTGGTCATCGGCCGGGGGCGTCTGATCGCCGACACCACCGTGTCCGAGTTCGTCAGCAAGTCCTCGGAATCGACGGTGCGCGTGCGGAGCCCGCAGCTGGACGCGCTGCGCAGCGCGCTCACGTCCAACGGGCTCACCGTGCGCGAGGACGGATCCGACGGGCAGCAGGCGCTCGTCGTGGTGGATTCGTCGACGGACGTCGTCGGCGGGATCGCCGGTTCGCAGGGCATCGTCCTGCACGAGTTGGCATCTCAGCGTGGATCGCTGGAGGACGCCTTCATGAAGTTGACCGGAGACGACGTGCAGTACCACGCAGAGGGCGTCGAAGATGTGATGAGGGGTGCACTGTAATGGCTGTTCTCAATGCCGAACGGATCAAGATCACGTCGACGAGGTCGCCGTGGTGGTGCACGGTCATCATCATCGTGCTGGGTCTCGGCCTCGCCGCGGTCATCGGGCTGAGCGCCAAGGCGAGCATCAACTCCTTCAACAACCAGATCGCCGACGGTAAGCAACCGGATTTCGATCCGTTCCTGCCGCAGATGTCGGACGCGGTCGGCGGGGTCTCCGGATTCGGCGTGCTGGTCCTGATGATCCTCGCGGCGCTCGCCGTGACCAGCGAATACCGGTTCGGCGTCATCCGCACCACGTTCCAGGCCATCCCGAACCGCGCGTCCGTCCTCGTCGCGAAGGCCGGCCTGATCGGCGCGTTCGGCGCCGTGCTGACGTTCGTGCTCACCTTCGGTGCGTACGCCATCGCGAAGGCGACCGCGGGTGACGAGGCCGGAGCGGCGCTCACCTTGTCGGGTGACGACGCGTGGCGGTCGATCTACGGCGTCCCGATCTACGCGTTCCTGTGCGTGGTTCTCGCCGTCGGTGTCGGCACGCTGCTGCGTCAGTCGGCGGGCGCGATCGCACTGCTGCTGCTGTGGCCGCTGCTGATCGAGAGCCTGTTCAACCTGTTCGGCTCGTTCGGCGAGAAGATCATGCCCTTCCTGCCGTTCCTCAACGCCAACAACTTCCTGGGGGCGCCGCAGGGGGTCGAATTCCACTGGGGCCCGTGGGGCAGCCTGGTGTACTTCGCGGTGTTCGTCTTCGTGATCTTCGGGGCCGGCCTGGTGGTCGTCAACAAGCGCGACGCCTGACACCCGATACAGTACTTTCGCCCCGCTCCTCCGCCAGGTGATCGTCGGGAGACCTGGCTGAGGGTGACGGTGGGGCGGGAGCCTGTGGGCCGGTGCGAAATCCATTCGCGCCGGCCCACCGGTGCTTCTGCGTTAGGCTCCCGACATGCGACTACGGGGAGCCTTCACAGTCGGAGTGGCCGGTGCGATGATCTTGGCCGGGTGCTCGTCGACGAGCGAACCCGATTCGCCGCCGGTCGACGCGAGCGCTCTCGCGGCCTCGGTCACCGAGGGCGGTGTGGTGGCACACCTGGAGCAACTGCAGACGATCGCCGAGAACAACAACGGCAACCGCGCGGCCGGAACCTCCGGCTACGACGCCAGCGTCGACTACGTCGCACAGGTGCTGGAAGACAAGGGCTTCGACGTCGAGACGCCCGAATTCGAGTTCCACAAGTTCGACGTCCGGACGGAGGCACTCAGGTCCGGCGACCGTGACTTCGAGGTGCGTGCGCTGTCGTATTCGCCGTCGACCGGTCCGGAGGGGATCACCGCCCGCCTGGTACCCGCCCCCAAGGACGAGAGTCCGGGATGCGAGGTCACCGATTACGACGGCCTCGACGTCACCGGGGCGATCGTCCTCGTCAACCGCGGGGTGTGCCCGTTCGCGGCCAAGCAGCAGTTCGCGTCCGAGCGCGGCGCCGCAGGCGTGATCGTCGTCAACAACGAGGACGGACCGATGAACGGCGGAACCCTCGGCGACCCGGACGTGGGCAAGGTGCCCACCGGCGGAGTGAGCAAGGCGGACGGCGCCGCACTCGAGCAGGCCGGGGGCGACGTCACCCTCACCCTCGACACCACCACCGAGTCGAGCACCGCTCGTAACGTCATCGCCCAGACGAAGACCGGTTCGGCCGAGGACGTCGTGATGGTCGGCGCCCACCTGGACAGCGTCCCGGACGGTCCCGGCATCAACGACAACGGCACCGGCGTCGCCGCGACCCTCGAAACGGCGGTGCAGCTCGGCGGTTCGCCCGACGTCGACAACGCGGTGCGCTTCGCGTTCTGGGGCGCCGAGGAATTGGGTCTGCTCGGTTCGGAGGCCTACGTGAACAGCCTCAGCCAGGACCAGCGGAACGACATCGCGCTGTACCTGAACTTCGACATGCTCGGTTCCGAGAACGCCGGCTACTTGGCGTACGACGGCGACAACTCCGACAACGTCGGCGAGGGGCCCGGACCGGAGGGTTCCGCGGGCATCGAGCGCACGTTCATCGAGTTCTTTAAGGGCAACGGGGTCGCCGCCGACGGCACGGACTTCGACGGCCGATCCGACTACGGTCCGTTCATCGAGCACGGCATCCCCTCGGGCGGCGTGTTCAGCGGCGCCGACGAGACGAAGACCCCCGAGCAGGCACAGAAGTGGGGCGGCACCCCGGATGTGGTGTACGACGAGAACTACCACAGCGCGACCGACACTCTCGAGAACGTGAACCGGGCCGCGCTCGCCAAGAATGCCGCCGCGGTCGCGTATGCCGTCGGGGTCTATGCGGAGTCGCTCGCCGGGCCGAACGGTGTCCCCACCGGCGCGGACCGGGAGAAGGCGCGGGCGGCGGAGTGATGTCCGATTCGACACGGGTTTGTGCATGTGACGCTGGGTTACCCTTACTCTCGTGAGCGACGACCCGGCCGAAGAGGACAGTGCCGAACTCGACGCTGCGCAGACACCGAAACGAGGCGACAAGGTTCTGGGCTGGATGGGATCGGTGAACCGGCAGCCACAGCTGATCGAAGGGCTGCGGAGGGTTCGTCGTGCGCTACCCGGCGATCCGGCGTTCGGCGATCCACTGTCGACGGCAGGCCCCGGCAGCGCACGGGCCATCGCCCGCGTCGCCGATCGCTTCCTCGACCACCAGCCGGGCGCGTCCCGCGAGATGAGCCTCGGCGCGCTGCAGGTGTGGCAGGCGCTGCTCGAGCGCACCGGACGCGGCCGGGGAACGCAGGAAGTGACCATTGTGTTCACCGACCTGGTGGGGTTCTCCAGTTGGTCGCTGCCCGCCGGTGACAGCGCCACCCTCGCCCTGCTGCGTGACGTCGCCCGAGCCGTCGAGACCCCCATCGTCGACCGCGGAGGACACGTGGTGAAACGCCTGGGGGACGGCGTGATGGCCGTCTTCCCGAGCCCGGACCGCGCGATCGACGCCGTCTTCGCCGCGCAGGAGGCGCTCGCGGAGGTGGAGGTGGACGGCTACCGCCCCCGGATGCGCGTCGGCATGCACACCGGTGTGCCCCGGCAGATCGGCAGCGACTGGCTCGGCGTGGACGTGACGATCGCGGCACGCATGATGGAACTGGGCGGCGACGGCAACGTGATGGCGTCGTCCGCCACGCTGGAGAGTCTGCAGCCGGGCACCCTCGACGAACTGGGTGTCGGCGTCAAACCGTGGCGACGCGCCTTCTTCGCCCCCGCGCCGAGCGGGGTGCCCTCCGACCTCGGTATCTGGCGGTTGCGGCTCCGCCGCCCGTGAGTACTTCTCAACCGCCGGACGTTAATAAGTACTCACGGGTGACGGAGTCGCCACAGTGGAGAGACGGGGCCGTGACCGGCACCCAGGTCGTACGACGCCTCCAGGCACTTGGTGACCCATTCCTTACCGAACGCCACCGCATCGGGCACGGACCACCCGTGGGCGAGCGCGCTCGCGATGGCGGCCGCGAGGGTGTCACCGCCGCCGTGGTCGTTGCCGGTGTCGATGCGGGGACTGCTGAACTCGAGGAACCTGTCGCCGTCGAACAGCAGATCGGTGCTCGACGCCGACGTCCGGAGATGCCCGCCCTTCACGATCGACCACTGCGCCCCGAGCGCGTGCAGCGCTTCGGCGGCGCGGCGTGCGGTCGCGTCGTCCACCACCTCGATGCCGGTGATCAACCGGATCTCGTCGAGGTTCGGGGTGACCACCGTGGCGATCGGGATCAGCGTGTTCCGCACGGCGTCCAGCGCCTCGGCGTGCAGGAGCGGATCGCCGTGCATCGACGCGCACACCGGGTCCACGACCAGCGGGACCGGTAGGTCGCGGCCGATCCCGACCTCGGTGCACACGGCGGCGACGGCCTCGATGATGGCCGTCGACGCCAGCATGCCCGTCTTCGCTGCCCCGACCCCGATGTCGTCGACGACGCACCGCACCTGCGCGGCCACCGTCTCCGGCGGAATCTCGTGGAAACCGCTGACGCCCACCGAGTTCTGCACCGTCACCGCGGCGACCGCGACGCATGCGTGGACGCCGCACAGCGCCATCGTCCGCGAGTCGGCCTGGATCCCGGCGCCACCGCCGGAATCGGTGCCTGCGATGGTGAGGACTCGGACGGGGGTCTGGCCGTCGGGGGTCAGGGGCAGCAGCTTCACGAAGGGGACCTTACCGATTCTCTGAGGTGACGGACTCGACGGGCAGATACACGCGACCACCTGCGTCGACGAACTCGCTCGACTTCTCGGCCATGCCCGCCTCGATGGCTTCGACCGAATCGAGTCCATGTTGCTGTGCGTACTCGCGCACGTCGGCGGAGATCCGCATCGAACAGAACTTCGGGCCGCACATCGAGCAGAAGTGGGCCGTCTTTGCCGGCTCGGCGGGCAGCGTCTCGTCGTGGAACTCCCGCGCGGTATCCGGGTCGAGGGACAGCGCGAACTGGTCGTGCCAGCGGAATTCGAACCGGGCCTTCGACAGCGCGTCGTCCCGCTCCTGCGCCCGCGGATGCTGCTTCGCGAGATCCGCCGCGTGCGCCGCGATCTTGTACGTGATGACCCCGGTCTTGACGTCGTCCCGATTCGGCAGTCCCAGGTGTTCCTTGGGTGTCACGTAGCAGAGCATCGCGGTGCCGGCCTGCGCGATCATCGCCGCGCCGATCGCGGACGTGATGTGGTCGTACGCCGGCGCGATGTCGGTGGCGAGCGGCCCGAGCGTGTAGAACGGCGCCTCCTCGCACAACTCTTCCTCGAGGCGCACGTTCTCCACGATCTTGTGCATCGGGACGTGCCCGGGACCTTCGATCATCACCTGCACCCCATGGGATTTCGCGATCCGCGTGAGCTCCCCGAGGGTGCGCAGTTCCGCGAACTGGGCTTCGTCGTTGGCATCCGCGATGGAGCCGGGGCGCAGACCGTCACCGAGCGAGAACGTGACGTCGTAGCGGTGGAGGATCTCGCACAGTTCGCCGAAGTGGGTGTACAGGAATGACTCTCGATGGTGGGCCAGGCACCAGGCCGCCATGATCGACCCGCCGCGGGAGACGATTCCGGTGACCCGACGTGCTGTCAGCGGGATGTAGCGAAGCAGTACACCGGCGTGGACCGTCATGTAGTCGACGCCCTGCTCGCACTGTTCGATCACGGTGTCGCGGTAGATCTCCCATGTGAGCGCGGTCGGGTCGCCGCCGACCTTTTCGAGCGCCTGGTAGATCGGCACGGTTCCCACGGGCACGGGCGAATTGCGCAGGATCCATTCTCGTGTCTCGTGGATGTTCTTGCCGGTGGACAGGTCCATGATGGTGTCTGCACCCCACCGCGTCGCCCACACCATCTTCTCGACCTCTTCCGCGATCGACGACGTGACCGCGCTGTTGCCGATGTTCGCGTTGATCTTCACCGCGAACGCCTTGCCGATGATCATCGGCTCGAGTTCGGGATGGCAGCGGTTGGCCGGGATCACGGCGCGTCCCGCCGCGACCTCGGTGCGCACCGTCTCGGGTGAAACACCCTCGCGTGCAGCGCAATACTGCATCTCGGCGGTGACGACGCCGGCGCGAGCGGCATCGAGTTGGGTGCCCTCCCGGCCGGCGATCCACGGTGCGCGCAGATGCGGCAATCCCGCTCCCAGGTCGATCGTGGCGTCCGCGTCGGTGTACGGACCCGACGTGTCGTACACGTCGAGGTGTTCACCGTTGGTGAGGTGTACGCGCCGGACCGGCACCCGGATGTCGTCGCCCGACAGCAGGTACTGCTTGGTGCTGCCCTCGATCGGCCCCGTCGTGACGGACGTGGCTGTAGATACGTGTGTGCTCATCGATGATGCTCCCTACGCCGGCATTACCCGGACAGGTTCGACGGTCGACGGCCCTAGCCGTCCTCTCAGCCCGCTGGTGCGAGCCCCCGTGGATGTGTAGTTGTCACACAAACTGTAACCGAGATCTCTGTGATCAATCATTCGGGTGAAACTTGGACAGCGGTTCCCGGCATCGGTATAAAGGGTGATGAACATCACATTTCGATTACGACACATACCCCCAGGAGATAGCCATGCTGACAGACGCGCAGGTTGTGGACGTGATCGACAACGCCGATCAGAACCGATTCGAGCTACGCCTGAGTGGTGATCTGGTCGGCATCCTCGGGTATTTCGACCTCGCGGACACCCCGCCCGGCGCCGGTGCCGGCGAGGGCGTGGTGGCCGCTCGGCCGCCGGGCCCGAAGAGTCGAGGGCGGCAGGCGCCCGTGGTCTCGTTCATGCACACCGTGATCGTGGAGGACTTCGGCCACCGCGGACTCGCCGCCCTCATGGTGGGTCGCTCCCTCGACCTCGCCCGCGGGTACGGCTGGAAGGTCCGGCCCGTGTGCACGTACGTGCAGCGCTTCGTTTCGGCGCATCCCGAGTACCGCGACCTCGTCGTTCCGGTGGACGGCTGACTGCGGCGGGCCACGAATCGGGCACTCGTCGGCAACGAAACGGTTCCGGGAGCGGCGATTCCGCTCGCGAGGATGCCGCCTTACTGATTCCATGAGTGGCATGGATCACATTTCGAACAGTTCCGAGTCGTCGGGGAACATCACGGCCGCTGATGCTCGCGTGCTCGACAACCCTGCCCATGAACGATTCGATCTGTGGCTGGGGGACGAGTTGGTCGGCATCCTCGGCTACCGGGACGAGGACGACATTCCCGGATTCACCGCGAAGCCGGGCGAGGTGGTCGCGTTCATGCACACGGTCGTCAAGGAAGAGTTCGGTGGGCGCGGGCTGGCCGCGGTCCTCGTGGGCGAGGCGCTCGGCTCGGCGCGTCGGCGTGGCTGGAAAGTGCGTCCCATCTGCACGTATGTCCAGCGCTACTTGGCGCTCAATCCTGAGTACCTCGACGTCCTGGTTGCCGAGTAGCCCCACTCGCGAGAGCACTGCTCTTGCCATCTGCGACTCTGCTGTGAATACTGCTCTGCATAGAGAGCGGTGCTCACAATGGAGGAGTCGTCATGACCGTGTCGGATCGGATCGAGAGTCGTACCGGGGTCGCACGGATCTGCGCCGCGGCGCTGTTCGCCCTCGCCGGCGTCCTGTTCGTCGTGTACCCCTTGGTGCGTCCCTACGCAGCGGGCGGGGCGCCGGACGGGCGGGCCGAGTTCGCCTCACCGTCGTGGCTCGTCGCACACCTCGCCGCGGTCGGCGGATTCATCGCGTTCGGGCTTGCGCTCGTCGCGCTCAGCGGACTGCTGAAAGGGACGGGCGGTGAACGGGCGGCGGTGGTCGCGGTGGCGGCGTCGTGGATCGGGACAGGGCTGACGCTGCCCTATTACGGGGCCGAAACGTTCGCGCTGCACGCCCTGGGCGGCAGCGACCTCGACGAGAATGCGGTCACAACCCTCACCGAAAGCGTGCGGATGGGGGCGGCGCAGGCGACGCTGTTCGCCACCGGTCTGCTCCTCGTCGCGGTCGGCGCAGCCGCTGCCGCCGTGGCGATCGCCCGGTCCCGGCTACTCGCCGGGTGGGCGGGGATCCCGATGGCAGTGGGGTTCGCGCTGTTCATCCCGCAGTTCTACGTCGACGCCCCACTGCGCATCGGGCAGGGAGTGCTCATCGGATTCGGGTGCGCGGTTGTGGCGCTCGGTGTGCTGCGTTCTCAATCGCCGAGGTCGACGATGACCGGCGCATGATCGCTGGCGCCCTTGCCCTTGCGTTCGTTGCGGTCGATCTCGGCCTTGTCGACGCGGCCGGCGAGGGCGGGCGAACCCAGCACGAAGTCGATGCGCATTCCCTGCTTCTTCGGGAACCGCAACTGGGTGTAATCCCAGTAGGTGTAGACACCGGGGCCAGGGGTGTGCGGCCGGACGACGTCGGCGAATCCGGATTCGACGAATGCCTGGAACGCCTCACGCTCGGGTGCGGACGTGTGCGTCTTGCCTTCGAACAGCGCCGGATCCCAGACGTCCTCGTCGGTGGGGGCCACGTTCCAGTCGCCGACCAACGCGATCTGCGCGTCCGGGTTCTGCCCCAGCCACCCGACCGCGTCGGTGTGCAACTTCGCCAGCCAGTCGAGCTTGTACGTGTAGTGCGGGTCGGCCAGCTCACGGCCGTTGGGGACGTACAGGCTCCAGATGCGGACGCCGTTGCACGTGGCGCCGATGGCGCGGGCTTCCTGCGCGGGCGCGACCTCCGGGTCCTTGTGGAAACCGGGCTGATCCTCGAACCCGATCTGCACGTCGTCGAGACCCACGCGGGACGCGATCGCGACGCCGTTCCACTGGCTGAGGCCCACGTGCGCGACCTCGTAGCCCAGTTCACGGAAACGCTCGTACGGGAACTGCTCATCCTTGCACTTGGTTTCCTGCATCGCCAGCACGTCGACGTCGGACCGCTGGAGCCAGTCCAGGATCCGGTCGGTACGGGCACGAACAGAGTTCACGTTCCAGGTTGCGATGCGCACGGCAGCCACCCTAGCGGCACTCTCCGACAGGTCGTCAGCCGCCAGGTTCGGTGGCGTAGCGGTACCGGTGGTGCGCCACGAAGCCGAGGTTGCGGTACATCGCCTGGGCGCCCTCGTTCTCGACGGCGACCTGCAGACACGCGTGGGTCGCGCCGTGTTCGCGTCCCCAGTTGATCATGTCGCCGCAGATGAGGCTGCCGATTCCGTGGCGGCGGTGAGCCTCCGCGACCTCGACCGCGGTGAGCCCGACCCACCGGCGGTCGTCGGGCGCGGACGTGACGGATCCGCGGGCGACGGCCAGCAGCGTCGAGTCGGCGGCGCCGATCCGGCCGAACCCGAGGGTGCCGCCGCGGACCGAGTCCAGCACGTCGACGGCGAAGTCGGGGAGCGCGGACCCGCGGTAGCGGTAGAGGGCGAGCCAGTCCGGATCGGGGTGATCGGTGACGGTGGTGGTTCGTGGGCCCTCGGGCAGTGCCAGGTTGTCGATGTCCGCCGCCATGACGACCACTTCGTCGCTGACGTTCCAGCCGAGCGGCACCTCGCCCAGCCGGTCGGGGATCAGCAACCGCAGGGGGCGGTCGCGCTCGGCGTACCACTCGCGCAGACGGTCGAGCGTGCCGCCGGGGGAGGCGTCGTCCAGGCTGCCCACCGACCCACGGTCGCCGAGCGGGGCCGCCGAGTTGGCGCGTCCGGTGAAGCCGTGACCGTAGCGGGCGAGCCACCCGTCGATCCACGTGTACTCGACACCCGGCCAGCCGTCGGCGGAGGCCAGTTCGAGGGATCGGATCTCGCTCGCGCGCACCGGTCGTGCGGGGACGGCCTTCAGCGCGACCACCCGCTCCGGATCCACCTCGACGACCGAGCCGTCCGCGGCGCGGACGATCACCACCGGGTCGACGCTCTCCAGCACCCCGATGACGTCGGTCATCGGATGGCTGTGGCCGGGTGGCAGCTGGTATCGCAGCACCACCCGGCTTCCGAGCGGAATGTCAGTCGTCATGCCCGAACGGGTCGTCGACCGTTCCCGGCACCCAGCTGAGGCCGGGAACGCCCCAGCCGGCGCGCTTGATGGTCTTCTTGGCGGCGCGCGCGTTGCGGCCGACCAGCATGTCGACGTAGAGGAAGCCGTCGAGGTGACCGACCTCGTGCTGGAGCATGCGTGCGAAGAAGCCGTGCCCCTCGATCTCGACGGCGTTGCCGTCGGCGTCGGTGCCCGTGACCTTCGCCCACTCGGCCCGCCCGGTGGGGAACTGCTCGCCCGGCACCGACAGGCAGCCCTCGACGTCGTCGTCCGGATCCGGCATGGTCTCGGGTCGTTCCGACGTTTCGAGGACCGGGTTGACGACGCAACCCCGGCGGCGCAGCGCCGTGCCGTCTCCGTCGACGTCCGGGCAGTCGTAGACGAACAACCGCAGCGGCAGGCCGACCTGGTTGGCGGCGAGCCCGACGCCGTTGGCGGCGTCCATCGTGTCGTACATGTCGGCGATGATCTCAGCGAGTTCCGCAGGTGACTGGGACACTGCCTCGGTCGGTTCGTGCAATACCGGGTCGCCCACGATCCGGATGGGGAGGATGGCCATGGTCGTCAAGGATAGTGCGGCGCGCCCGAGCCGTTCGCACTGCCCGCGGCGTTCGTCGTGGTTGAATAGTCGCTGAAGTACAGCGGTGTAATTCGTTGCTCGGTCGGCCACGCGATCGAGGAGCCGGGGGAACGTGGTTTCGCTGAGGTCGAGCGAGAGCTAGTAGTCGAGGAGTGAGATGGACGGCGCAACAGCGCGTAGTCGGACCCAGTCCGAGCGCATCGACGGCGACAACTCGGCGGGGGTCAAGGACGTCGGCGACGACGGCCTCTCGCGTCGGGAGCACGACATCCTGTCCTTCGAGCGCCAATGGTGGAAGTACGCCGGCGCGAAGGAAGAAGCGATCAAAGAGCTGTTCGACATGTCCGCCACCCGGTATTACCAGGTTCTCAACGCACTGGTGGACCGGCCGGAGGCACTCGCGGCCGACCCGATGCTCGTGAAGCGGCTGCGACGGCTGCGCGCGAGCAGGCAGAAGGCCCGCGCCGCCCGTCGCCTCGGGTTCGACGTCACGTAGCACCCGGTCGCTAAGGTCGACATCGTGAGTACTCCGAAACCCGAATCGTCCGGCCCGCCGTTACGTGCCCTCGCGATGGTGCTGATCGCCCTCGCGATTCTCTTCGCGGGTCTCGGGTTCGCCTCCCTGGGAGGCTCGGACTCGGAGGAGACCGCCGCCACCGTCACGACCACGGCGGCCGCCACGACCACTCCCGCCGCGCGCCCGACGACGGCTGCCGGAGCGGCGGGCGCCACCTCGACGTCCGCGGCGAGCACCACGTCCGGTGCCTCGAGCACCTCGAAGTCCGCCGCCGCGGCGTCGGTCCCGGTGCGGGTGCTCAACAACAGCAACGTCACCGGTCTCGCGAGTCAGACGGCCACCGAACTGATGTCCTCGGGGTGGACGGTGTCGGAAACCGGCAACTACAGCGACGGCACCATCTCCGAAACCACGGTGTACTACGGCACTTCCGCCGCCGAGAAGGAAGCGGCGACGGAGATCGCCGCGCAGCTCGGGGTGTCGGCCCAGCCGCGGTTCCCGGGTATCGCCGATTCGTCCGCCGGTGTGATCGTCATCGTCACCTCCGCGCAGTAGACCGGACGGTCGGTGCACCGTCGCCGCGGTTATGATCAGATGCACTTCTTCGCCACCCCAAAGGAGCGGTTTGATGGCCTCGAGTTCTACCCGTCGGATGTCCTGGCGCATTGTCACCCCGGTGGTGGCCATTGCAGCACTCGGACTGACCGCCTGCAGTAACAACGAGGAGCCGACCGACGTTCCCGGCACCACTCCTCCCGTCTGGACCGGCGCCGCCGATCCCAGCGCCGCAGGCGTTCCCGGCGACGCCGAGAGCGGTTCCGGTGAAGCCGCGGAGAGCGGCGCGGTCAGCGCGGCGCTGAAGAACGCCGAGGGCGAAGACGTGGGCACCGCCACGTTCAAGCAGGCAGGCAGCCACGTCGAGGTCACCGTTTCCGTCAAGGATCAGACACCCGGATTCCACGGTTTCCACGTGCACTCCGTCGGCAAGTGTGAGACGAACTCCGTGGCACCGACCGGGGGTGCGCCCGGAAACTTCCTGTCCGCCGGCGGGCACTTCCAGGCCGAAGGCCACTCGGGGCACCCCGCGAGCGGTGACCTCACCTCGCTGCAGGTTCTGGCCGACGGCACGGCCGAATTGGTCACCACCACCGACGCCTTCACGGTCGAGGACCTGAAGAACGGTGACAGCGGTACCGCCGTCATGATCCATTCGGGTTCCGACAATTTCGCCAACATCCCCACCCGTTACGCACCCGCCCCCGATCAGGAAACCCTGAACACCGGGGACGCAGGTTCCCGGGTGGCCTGCGGTGTCATCGGCGCCAGCTGAGTCGCGTGACATCCCGGCTTCGGCCGGGATGTCGGTGCGCTGCCGTCCACTGCGGCCTGTGGTTGGATCGAAACCGTGGTAGTTCCTTTTCCCGGTTCGCCGCGGCCGACACTGGGCGTCGAGTGGGAGATCGCGCTGGTCGACAGGGTCACGCGGGATCTCTCCAACACGGCCGCGGAGGTATTCGACGCGGTGGCGAATCTCGCCGGTCCCGAGGATCCGCGGATCACCAAGGAGTTGCTGCGCAACACCGTCGAACTCGTCACCGGTATCCACTCCACCGTCGGTGAGGCGATGGACGACCTCGACGAGTCGCTCGACCTGTTGCGGCGGGCGGCGAACCCGCTCGGCGTGGATCTGATCTGCGCGGGAACGCACCCGTTTGCACAGTGGTCGACCCAATTGGTCACGCGCACACCGGATTACGACGAGCTGATCGAACGCACCCAATGGTGGGGCCGTCAGATGCTCATCTGGGGTGTGCACGTCCACGTCGGTGTGTCCTCGCCGCAGAAGGTGTTCCCGATCCTCAACGCGCTGCTGCAGCGGTACCCGCATCTGCTCGCGCTGTCGGCGTCCTCACCGATGTGGGCCGGCGTCAACACGGGGTACGCGAGTAATCGTGCGCTGATGTTCCAGCAACTTCCCACCGCTGGACTGCCGTACCAGTTCGCGAACTGGGGGCAGTACGAGGATTTCATCAGCGACCAGATGAAGACCGGGGTGATCACCAAGATCGGCGGGATGCACTGGGACATCCGGCCGGCGCCGCGGTGGGGCACCATCGAGGTCCGCGTCTTCGACGGCATCTCCACCCGCGCCGAACTCAGTTCCCTCGTCGCGCTCGTGCACTGCCTGATCGTCGACCTGGACCGGCGTTTCGAGGCGGGCGAGAACCTGCCCAACTTGCAGCCGTGGCACGTGAAGGAGAACAAGTGGCGGGCCGCGCGGTACGGGCTCGACGCCGAGATCATTCTCGACGAGGACAGCAACGAGCGGCTCGTCACCGACGACCTGAACGACCTGCTCGACAAGCTGGCCCCGACCGCCGTGCGACTCGGCTGCGCGGACGAATTGGCCGCCGTCGCCGAGATTCCCCGTCGCGGGGCGTCCTACCAGCGGCAACGTCAGGTCGCGGCGGCGACCGGCGGTGACCTTGTGGCCGTGGTCGATGCGTTGGTGAAGGAGCTCGGGACCTGAAAGACGGTCTCGGGCAGGACACTCGTCCACTTCCCGTTCACGTGTTGTTTACACTTGGCGGGTGTCGATCGACGATGTTGCCGTTGTACGGCCGGGTGGGTCCGTCGATCGTTCCCGCATGTTCGTGGCGGGCGGGGCGCTCGGGGTGGCGATCCTGCTGGTGGTCGTCCAATCGGTCGCGTCCATACAGGGTTTCCAGGGTCCCCTCGAAAGCCTTTTCCACGACTACGTCCTGACCCCCAAGTCGGCGTCGGTCCCGTGGGCCGGCCTGGCGCTGGCGATGGTCGGGCTCACCAATCGCCAGCGCGTCGTGGCACTCGCCGCCGCGGCCGGCATCGATATCGTGGTCGCCGCGGTGCGCTATCTGTCCGGTGGACCGCTGACCGTCGGAAACGGCGCGACCTGGGTACTCACCGGGGTGGGCGTGTATGCGGCGGTCCGCTGGACCGGCGACCACCGGCGCAGCGCCCTCAAGGGTGTCGGCCTCGGTGCGCTGCTGATTCTCGCGACCAAATTCGGCGACGCCTGGCTGCAGGTCACGATCATGGCCGGGCCGATGGTCCTCGACGAATACGCCCAGCTGGCCGACCACGCGCTGGGCAGCCCGTCGTGGCACCTGGGGCAGTTCGTCGACGCCCTCGGACCCGTCGGCTACGGCATCCTCCACTGGGTCTACATCGAACTGCCGGTCGCGGCCATCGCGGTGGCCGTCTACCAGCTGCGGAACGGCTGGCCGTCGCACTACCTGGTGCGCACGTTCCTGCTGATCGGTCTCATCGGTCCCGTGTTCTACGTGCTGTTCCCGGTGGTCGGACCGATCTTCGCGTTCGGCACCGAAGGGCTGGGGTTCCAGGTCAGCGACTACTGGCCCAACGTCGTCCCGACACCCGACTTCGCGCCCGAACCGATGTCGTTCGATTCGACGACCCCCCGCAACTGCATGCCGAGCCTGCACACGGCGTGGGCCCTCGCCCTGTTCATCCACTCCCGGCAGGGCGCCTGGTGGCTGCGCCTCGGCGGCACGTTCTGGCTGGTGTGCACGCTGACGGCGACCCTCGGGTTCGGCTACCACTACGGCGTCGACCTGGTCGCCGGCGCCGTTCTGTGCCTCACCATCGAATCCGCGTTGCGCGACCCCGAACGGGGGTGGGGCTGGTTCCGGGTCCGTCTCGTCGGAGGCGGCGCGCTGGTGCTGGCCGGACTGCTCCTCAGCTACCGCTACCTCGCGGTGCCGATGGGCCGATTCCCCGAGGTGTCCGGACCGCTCGTCCTCGGTGCCCTCGCCGCGATGAGCCTCGGGTTCTACGCGACGTTCTTCGCCCGGCCCGACACCGCACTCGCGCGGTGGGGAAGTTGCGCGAAGGCAGCGGTCACTGATGTTCTGGCGGCTCCAACTCGTTGATCATCAACAGCCCGTCCTGATCTCGCTGCTCCCGGTACGCCACCCGTCCGACGCTGTGCGCGATGACCGGCGCGGTGAACAGGGTGAAGATGCCGACGAGGATCAGCATCCAGATGTCGACGTTGCCACGCAGTTCGAGGACAGCGCCCGCGAGAACCATGATGAGACCGACCACCTGCGGTTTGGTGGCGGCGTGCATGCGGCGCAGGGTGTCCGGGAATCGCACGATGGCGATGGCGGCCGTCAGTGCGAGCAGGGAGCCGCACAGCATGAGCGTGGCCCCGATGACGTTCAGCACGGTGGTCACGACTTGTCACTCACCCGGAACCGGGCCACCGACACCGAACCGATGAACCCCACCAGCGACAACGCGACGATGGCGGGCACGATCGTCGTGTCGCCGGTGTACGCGGCCCACACGGCGAGCCCGCACATGGCGAGCGCGATCAGGGTGTCGAGAGCGACGAGGCGGTCCAGCGAGTTGGGCCCGTCGAGCAGCCGGAACGTCGTCAGGACCCCGGCGACGACCAGGATGATTCCGGATATGACCGAGACGACTGTCATGATCTGTCCTCCTGAGTGGGGTCGTCGTACTGCAGGTCGCGGTTGTGCCAGGGGCTCGGTTTCCAGTCGGAGTCGCGTTCGAACGCCTCGACGAACAACCGTTCCAACTGCGCGACCGTGCGGTAGAACTGGCTGACCGCCTTCTGCGAGCCCATGTCCAGGACGTGCACGTAGACGATCCGCCGCACCTGGTCGATCTCGAGAACCATGGTGCCCGGAATGAGGTTCAGGACGTCGATGCACAGCGTCAGGACGAGGTCCGACTTGATCCCCAGCTGGTAGCGCAGGACCCCGGTGACGGGCGGCGGCCCGGGCCGGAGCGCGAGGTACGCGATCTGGAGGCTCGACTGGAGCGAGTAGTACACGAACATCATCGCCAGCCGGAGCAGCGGCAGGACGTGCACACGGCCTTCCACCGGCACCCGCGGCAGCGGCATGAGCACCATGATGAGCGCGCCGACGGCGAGCCCGCCGAGAATGTTGCCCCAGCTGACGTTGCCCCACAACAGGATCCACACCGCCATCAGCCACAGCAGCGCGCCGAACTGGAGAAGTCTCTCGCGTTTCATCGCGGTGCCTCCTGCGCTTCGCCGCCGGGGTGCCCGCCGAGGACGGCGTCGATGTAGATGGACCGGTTCTGCAGATCGCTCGCCGCGCGATCGCTGATCTGGATGATCTGGCCGGCGAACACCGTCATCGCCAGCCCCACGGCGACGAGGGCGACGGTGGGGATGAGCATCATCGCGGGGATACGGCCCACGTCGGCGCGGTCGTCGAACGAGATGTCGGCCTCGGACTCGTCGAGCAGCGCCGACGGGCTGACGTCCGCCAGGTCACCCTCGGGGGCGTCGGCGCGGGCCCGCCAGAACGCCTTGGTCCACACGCGGGCGACGACGTACAGCGTGAGGAGGCTGGTGAGGGTGCCGCCCGCGACGAGGATCCACGCCAGCACGCTCGCATCCGCCGAGCCGGCCTGCAGCAGCGCGACCTTGCCGATGAACCCGGAGAACGGGGGAATGCCGCCGAGGTTGAGGGCCGGGACGAGGAACACGATGGCCAGGACGGGGCTCGCCGCGGCGAGCCCGCCCAGACGTCGCAACGACGACGACCCGGCCTGGCGTTCGATCAGACCGACCACCAGGAACAGTGTGGTCTGCACCAGAATGTGGTGGGCCACGTAGTAGATGGCGCCCGACAGCCCCGACTGGGTGGACAGCGCGACACCGAACACCATGTACCCGATGTGGCTGACCAGGGTGAAGGACAGTAGTCGTTTGATGTCGCTCTGCGCGATCGCACCGAGGATGCCGACGAGCATCGTCAGGAGGCCGCACACCATCAGCACGTTGTCGAGTTCGCCCTCCGGGAAGAGCAACGTGTGCGCGCGGATGATCGCGTACACACCCACCTTGGTGAGCAGGCCGGCGAACACGGCGGTGACCGGGGCGGGCGCGGTGGGGTAGGAGTCGGGCAGCCACGTCGACAGCGGGAACACCGCCGCCTTGATACCGAACGCCACGAGCAGCACACCGAAGATGGCGGTGCGCGTGCCGGACGGGATGCCGTCGAGGCGGGTGGCCATGTCGGCGAGGTTGAGGGTTCCGGTGGCCGCGTAGGCGAACGCAATACCCGCCAGGAAGATCAGCGACGACACCATCGACACCATCACGTACGACACACCCGCACGGACGCGGTCGGCGCTCGCACCGAGCGTCAGCAGCACGAAGCTGGCGGCGAGGAGCACCTCGAAGCCGACGTACAGATTGAACAGGTCGCCCGCCAGGAACGCGTTGGAGATGCCCGCCGTCAGCGCCAGATACGTCGGCAGGAAGATCGAGACGGGCTGGTCCTCACTGCCGTCGCGGATACCCTGACCCACGGCGTACGCCATGACGGCGAGCAACACGATCGACGAGACCACCAGCATCATCGCGGACAGCCGGTCGACCACCAGCGTGATGCCGATCGGCGAATCCCAGCCACCCACCTGAATGGCCGTCGTCCCGTCGCGGTCGGCCAGGAACAGCAGCAGTCCCGACACGACGAGGACGCCGATCAACGCGACGAGCGTGATGATCCGCTGGGCCCGCGGACGACGGCCGAGCACCAGCGTGGCCGCGGCGGCGAGCATCGGGACGAGAACGGGTAGCGGCGCGAGGGCCGTGATGATGTGCGGGGAAATGGTCACGACTTCTCCCCGATCCCGGCCTTGTCGGAGTCCTCTTCGTCGTCGAAGTCACCCTCGTGCAGGTCTTCGTAGCATTCGAGGTCTTCGAGGTTCTTCAGCTCTTCCAGGGGAATGGGGTTTCCGTCCTTGTCGAATGCGTCGCCGCTGAAACTCGGCTCGCCGGTGACCGGGTCGTCGGAGCGGTCGCGGTCGGGTGCCTCGGCGGGCGACCGGCGACGCAGGACCTTGGTGTCCTCGGGGTCGTTCTCGACGGCGTCCTGCGTGGTGATCTTGAACGACCGGTACGCGAGCGCGAGCACGAAGCCGGCGATGCCCATCGTGATGACGATCGCCGTCAGGATCATCGCCTGAGCCAGCGGGTCGGCCATCGACTCGTGAATGGACTCGCGGCCGACAATGGGCGGATTGCCGTCCGTACCGCCGGACGTGAGGATCAGGAGATTGATGCCGTTGCCGAACAGCAGCAGTCCCAGCAGCATGCGGGTGATGCTGCGTTCGATGAGCAGGTAGACGCCGGCCGACACCAGGACGCCGATGATGACGAGAAATCCGATGTTCGCGCTCACCGCTGGTTCACCTCGATCTGTGCGTCGAGACGCGCCCCGAGACTGCGGAGCACGTCGAGTACGAGACCGACCACGATGAGATACACACCCAGGTCGAAGAACAGGGCGGTGACCATCTTGACGTGGCCGACCAGCGGCAGCGTCACCTCGAACACCGCGGAGGAGAGCGCCGGGGCGCCGAGGAACAGCGACGCCAGCGCGGTGCCCGCGGCAAGCGTGAGCCCGAGGCCCAGGATCTTGCCCGCGTCGATCGGGACAGTTTCGCCGAGTTCGTACCGTCCGCCGGCGAGGTATCGCAGGACCAGCGCGAGACCGGCCGTGAGGCCGCCGGCGAACCCGCCGCCGGGCGCGTTGTGACCGGCGAAGAAGAAATAGACCGACAACACCATGATGGTCGGGAAGATCAGCCGGGTCGTCACCTCGAGGACCAGGGACCGGTGTTTCGGATCGATGAGGTCGCCGCCGAGTAGCCACGTGGTCTCGGAATGCGACGCCGACGAATCGGCCGTGACCGCTGGAGCGTCGGACACCCGGGGGGCGCTGCCGAAGCGGCGGTTGCGGAACACCAGGCTCGCGACACCCGTGGCCGCCACCAGCAGCACCGAGATCTCACCGAGCGTGTCCCAGGCACGGATGTCGACGAGCAGGACGTTGACGACGTTCTTGCCGTTGCCGAGGTAGTACGCCGCGTCGGGGAGTCGCTCGTAGATCGGCACCGAGTTCCGCGCATTGATGGCGTACGCGCCGATCGTGGTGATGGTGGCACCGACCGCGACCGCCAGCAGTGCCCGCGGAATCTTGAATCCGATGGCCCGGCGCTCGTCGACCTCGGCGGGCAGCTTCCGGAACACGAGCACGAAGATGACGAGCGTCAGCGTCTCCACCAGGAACTGGGTGAGTGCGAGGTCGGGGGCACCGTGGAGGGCGAACAGCACACCGCAGCCGTAACCGCTGAGACCGACGAGGATCACGCTGGCCAGACGGTTGCGCATCACCGTGGCGGCGAGCGCGGCCGCGACCATCATCAGCCCGATCACGAACTGCACCGGCGAATCCCACAACCGGACGTCGGCGCCCGTATTCGTGCCGACGACGAGCAGTACCAGCGGCACCACCACGAGGGTGCCGAGGATGGTCGCCTGGGTCAGCGGCAGCGAACCGCGCTGGGTGGCGCCGGTCAGCCGCATCGACAGCGCGTCCATGCCGCGCAGCGTCGCGTCGTAGATGCGGTCGGCGTTGCCGAGCGGAGGATGCTCGAACCGCAACCGGTTGACCCAGCGCTGCGCCACGAAGAGCGCGGTGCCGACGGCGAACACCAGCAGGGTGAGCGCCAGCGCGGTGTTCATGCCGTGCCACAGCGCGAGGTGGTAGTCGGAGACGCCCTCGGCGGGCAGGGTCTGCGAGTACGGCGTCAGCAGCTTCTCGAGCTGCGACGCCGCGAGTCCCGCCGCCAGGCTCAGTACCGAGAGAACGGCGGGCGCGCCGAGGAACAACGGTCCGGGTGCGTGCATGCCCTGCACGGCCGGGCTCGGCCGCGCGAGCCGCTTGCGACCGAAGGCTCCCCACATGAAGCGCACGCTGTAGGCGAGTGTCAGGATCGAACCGAACACCACGACGCCGACGGTGACGATCCGTGCCGGGTCGGCCAGGACGGTCGTGCTCAGCAGGGAGTCGAATGCGGCTTCCTTGCCGACGAACCCGAGGAACGGGGGAAGCCCGGCCATGCTCGCCGCGGCCAGTGCGGCGACGACCGCGAGCGCGGGCGCACGGTCGCCGAGGTGCGCGAGCTTGCGGATGTCGCGGGTGCCCGTCGTGTGGTCGATGATGCCGACCACCATGAACAGCGCGGCCTTGAACATCGCGTGCGCGACCACCATCGTCATGCCGGCGAGCGCGGCGTCGCGGGTGCCGAGGCCGACCAGCACCATCATGAAACCGAGCTGGCTGACGGTGCCGAACGCGAGCACCAGTTTGAGGTCGAAGGCGCGCATCGCCCGCCACCCGGCGAGGACCATCGTCAGCAGGCCGAGCGTGATGATCGTGAACCGCCAGGGCGCCGAGTCGGCGAAACCGGGCGACAGTCTGGCCACGAGAAAGATGCCGGCCTTCACCATGGCCGCGGCGTGCAGATAGCCGCTGACCGGGGTCGGGGCGGCCATCGCTCCGGGCAGCCAGAAGTGCAGCGGCACGATCGCGGACTTCGACAGCGCGCCGATGAGGACCAGCACGACGGCGACACCGGCGAGCCAGCCGCGAGGTGCGACCTCGATCAGTTCGGACAGGTTGTACGTGCCGCTCACCTGGCCGAGGATGATGATGCCGAGCAGCATGGCCAGACCACCCGCGGTGGTGACGAGCAGCGCCTGCGTGGCCGCCCGGCGACTCGACGCGCGTTCGGCGTAATGCCCGACCAGCAGGAACGACAGGACCGTCGTCAGTTCCCAGAATATGTACAGCAGCAACATGTTGTCGCTGGCGACGAGGCCGAACATGGCGCCGGCGAAGGCCACCATCTCGGCGGCGAAGATGCCGAGACGAGGTTCGTCGTCGGTGAAGTAACGCGCACAGTAGACCAGGATCAGCGTGCCGATGCCCAGCACCAGCACCGACATGATCGCGGCCAGCGGATCGAACCAGAAGTCGAGGTCCATCGACAGGCCCGGAGCCCACACGATGGACACAGTCTGCTCCGTGCCCCAGTTCGCGATCACCCAACCGAGCGACGCCAGCGGGACGAGGGAGAGAGGGTAGAAACCGTTGCGGCCGAACTTGCGCACCACAAGCGGAGCCAGAACGGCGGCAACGGCATGGGCGAGCAGAACAGCAAGCAAAAGGCACTCCGTCGGGGGTCAGCGGGCGGCGGGGTGTCGGAACGAAACGAACCGAGTCGTGTAGACCGTTCGCTTAGCTAGCGAACTGGGCTACGGGGTACATCCTACTGGGTCGGTTATTCGGACTCGCAATCGCGGCAAATCGGACTATTGGGGCGCGTGTGTTATGGGCGGCCGACCGGACTGTTCTATCTTGTGACGGTGCCCGCCGAGATCCGAACCGCCGCGCTCGCCCACATCCGCGACCGAAAACTCCTCCAGACCCGATCGGTGGGGAAGACCGCGTTCTACATGGCAGGCGGAAAGATCGATCCCGGCGAGAACGCCGAACAGGCTCTGCACCGCGAGATCCGGGAGGAACTCGACGCCCGAATCGTCGATGGGACGCTCGAACATCTGGGGGTCTTCGAGGCGCCCGCGTACGGACATCCCGAGGGCACCGACCTGCACATGACCTGCTTCCTCGCCGAACTGAGCGCCGAGCCGCGGCCGACGAGCGAGATCGCCGAACTCCGGTACTTCACCGTCGACGAATACGCGGCCATGCCCGACGTCGCGCCCGGCTCGATGCTCGTGTTCCGCCGGCTTCAGTCGCTCGGCCTCCTCGACTAGCTGCCTTCCGGGGTACTGCGCCGCTCGTGCACCGAGTAGACGCAGAACGCCACGACGAGCAGCATCACGAAGCCGACGAGATGGTCGGACGCAGCGGTCGAGGCAGGCGACGACGGCAGACGGTGTTCGCTGCTCGCGCCCGAGTAGACCACCCGGCTGCGGGGAACGGTGGTCGCCGCCACGAACACCAGCGACGCGAACGGCAACGCGAAACCGAGTACCGCGACCGGCGCCGACCCCGGCAAAGCGGTGGCGAGCGCGAAACCCGTGCCGCAACCCAGCACGGCCAGCCGGATCAGCAGTGCGACGCCGTCGTCGCCGACGTCGGGCCACACGGCGGCGAGCAGCGGAACGACGGCGGCCAGGCAGAGTCCCCACTGCGGGCGCCGCCACTTCGGCGGGACCCGGACCGCCACCGCGATTCCCGCGGCGAGAGCGACGACGCCGACCGCCAGCAACGCCGGCGCGGGCGTCGTCACCCGCGGAGTGCGGAGGTCGTCGAGGACGAGCACGGCCGCCGCGGTGACACCGGTCGCGGCGAGCAGGAAGCGTCCGTCGATCCCCGGGAACCGGCGTGCGATCAGCACCGTGGCCGTCAGAATCACGGCGAGCGAGAACGCGACGATCAGCCAGACCGTCAGGGGCTCGCCGAATTCCTGATCGTCGATCCACGCCCCGAACAACCGGTTGAGCAGGGCGAGAGCCACGGCGCCGACCAGCGCGGTCAGCAGGGTCCTCCGGTCCGGACGCTGCACCCGGAACTGCGACCGCGCCACCACCGCCGACGCGAGCGCGAGCACGAGAACTCCCAGCAGCAGCCACTGCGGGGGTTCGCCGATCGCGGAGGTGCTCATACTCGCGGGCTCGACGTACGCGGTGTCACTACGCGGCAGTCGCTGCACACTCGCGAGAAGGAACGCGCTCGCGACACCGAGAGTCAGCGCCAGATGCGAAACCCAGCGACCCCACACCGCGGCGACCGCCGCGCCCAGCAGGAACCCGGCAGTCGCGGTCTTCGCGAAGTGCAGGGCGATCAGCGTGTCGACCCCGCCGGCATTCGGCACCGCCCAGCGCGCGCCGATCAGGGCGAGCGCGCACGCCGCCGCCAGGATCCACGACACCCGCCGGGAGCCGGACCGTTGCAGACCGGCCACCGCGACGACGGCGAGAACGAGAGCCACCACGACACCCGTCGGCTGGCTGCTGAGCCACCGCTCGATCTCCCGGTCGGACGCGTTGATCGTCCAGGCCCGGTTGCGGGGATTGGTGAGGACGAAACCGGCCAGTGCGCCGGACGCGAGAGCAGCCGCGGCCGACAGAGGTTCCCGGAAGTCCATTCGCTCACGGTACTCGAGCGGGAAGGAATGGAAATGGCGAACCCGGCGTTGGCACCGAAGGCGTGCCCGAGAACGACTTCGATCGAATACAACCGAGGCGAGGAGCCCACCTATGACGTCGATCAACGAGAAGGCCACCACCCTGCTGGGGCTGCACCAGCCCGGCAACCCGGTCATCCTTCCCACCGTGTGGGATGCCTGGTCCGCGAATCTGGCTGTGTCCGCTGGGTTTCAGGCGCTGACCGTCGGGAGCCACCCGGTATCCGACTCGATCGGCAAGCCCGACAACGAGGGGATCACGTTCGACGAGCTGCTGCACCGCATCTCGCAGATCACCGCGGCGGTGGAGTTGCCGCTGTCGGTCGACATCGAATCGGGATACGGGCTCGAGCCCGCCCGGCTGATCGAAGGTCTGATCGGCGCGGGAGCCGTGGGCCTGAACATCGAGGACACGGTCCACAGCGAGGGCGGGCGGCTCCGCGAACCGCAGGAGCACGCCGACTTCGTCGGAGGGCTGCGGCAAGCGGCCGACGCTGCCGGCGTCCACGTGGTCGTGAATGCGCGCACCGACCTGTTCGTGAAGCAGGTGGGCGACGAGTCCGACCGTGTCGACCGCGCGATCGCTCGGCTGAAGCTCGCCGCCGAGGCCGGCGCCGACGTGCTGTACCCCGTGGGCCGTCACGACGACGCCACCCAGAAGCGGCTCACGTCGGAGCTCCCGCTGCCCGTCAACGCCATCGGCCTGCCCGATCAGGACGATCCGGCGAGCTTCGGGCCGCTCGGCGTCGCGCGGGTGAGCTTCGGGCCTTTCTTCCAGGCCGCCCTCGCCGCACACGCGGCTACGCTGCTCGGCCGCTGGTCCTGACCCGTGAGTACTTGTTAACCGCGGGGGGGCTGTTGCGGAATTGAGTGAGGGCGGTCCGGGTGCGGGTGTCTCATGCCGAGGTGGGTGCCGGTGCGGGGGTGGCCCCCGCCGGGTCAGGGGGTGGCCGGGAGCGGGGTGCCTCCGGTCAGGTGGGTGAGGATCTTGCCGAGGTTGTGCACGGCGGCGTGGAACGCCCATTCGCTGCGGGCGCGGTCGAGGCCGCGGCTGGTGAAGCGGCGGAATCCGAGGTTGTGTTTGGCGTGCCCGAACACGGTTTCGGCGATGGGTGAGCGTTTGCGGTAGGTGGCGATACCGGCCTCGGTGCGCAGCCGGTGGGTCATGGCCTGGATCGGATCCGCTTGCGGCGGTGGCGGTCCGGTGACCGGATCAGCGGTGGCGGCGGCCTCGAGGTGACGGGATTTGCCGGTGGCGATCAACCGGTCCGGGCCCGGCGCGGTGAGGTTCTCGCGGGAGCAGTAGCCGGCGTCGAAGAGCATCACCCCGATCAGCTCCTCCGGGCTCGTGCCGGTCGGTTCCTTCCCACGTCGGGTGGTGTCGATCAGGTGCGCGGCCGCCCCGGCCTTGTCGACCATCTCGGGGAAATAGTCGTAGTCCGCCGGGCCGGTCCCGACCCCGGTGGCCAGGATCAACCCGTCCTCGCTGGTGAAGGCCTGACAGTTGTAGCCCTGCACCCAGCCGCCGCCGCGCAGCGGCTGCAACCGCGAATCGGGATCGGTGGTGTTGCGGCGCCGCTGCCCGGCGGCGGCGGCGCGCTCACCCTGTTTGCGGAGGGCGGTGTCGAGTTCGGTGCGCCGGCGCCGGACCAGGTGGTGCTTCTCGACCGGTTTCGGTGCGAACCGGGTGCCCCCGCCCCCGGCCTCGGTGCCACCCTGGAACCGCTCGATCACCGCGTGCTGGGCGGCGACCGCCTCGGCCAGACGCCGCTCGGCGGCGGCGACCTCGGCCCCGACCGGCACCCGGCCCATCACCGTCTGGCCCGCGTCGAGCCGGGCCAGATAGTCCTGCGCCTTCTGGTCCCGCTCGCACCGTTCGGCGTCCTTCTCCGCGTCGAGCTGGGCCAATGCCTCGGCGATCCGGGCCGAGCGGGTGCTGGGATCGGCCAACTCCGCCGGCACCTGTCCCGGGCCCGGATCGTCCTCGCCGTAGAGGTCGTCCTCGGCGTCATCGGTGGCGGCGTGCGCGGCCACCGCGGCGGCGGCGATCCGCGCGGCCTCGGCCTCGGCTGCCCGGCGCAGCCCGTCCTCGGTGCGGTTGGCGTCCTTCGATGCGTTCGAGGCGATCTTCACCCCGTCCAACGCGATCGTCTCGAGTCGGCCCAGACCCAACCGTGCGGCCAGGATCAGGACCTGCGTGAACAGGGCCTCGCAGGCGGTGTGGTTGTCCTTGCGGAACCGTGAGATCGTCACGTGATCGGGGGTGTCGCCGGCGCAGATCACCCGGTAGGACACCACCTCCGAGCAGGCCCGCTCGATCTGCCGCGACGACCGCACCCCCCGCGACCACGCCCAGATCAGCAGGGTCACCAGCATGTCCGGGTCGTACCCGGCGCGCCCGGCACCCCCGGTGCGGCGAGAGCCGTGAAAAGCGCTGGTGTCGAGATGGGTGTCGACGATCTCGATCACCGTCCACACCGGATGCGTGGGCGGCACCCACTCCCGCATGTCCGGTGGCAACAAAAACTGCTGATCACGATTCACCGGTCGATACCCCTTGGCCACCAACACATTATCCAAGAAACATCAGGTCGGGGCGCCGCGGCACGCGGACACCCCGACCCGGAAATTTGAAACAGCCCCCGGGCGGTTAACAAGTACTCACGGGCGCGACAGCGCATAGGACTCGAGGTGCGCCACTTGCTCGGGATCGAGTGAGGGGCGCACCTTTTCGCGTGCCTCGGCCACGTCGGCCGCGGTGACGTCGGCGGCGTCGATGTTCCGGCGCATGGCGGCCAGCGCGGCTTCCCGCAGCAGCGCCGAGCAGTCGGCGGCCGAGTAGCCGTCGAGGTCGTCGGCAAGGGCGTCGAGGTCGACGTCGTCGGCGAGGGGCACCGACTTCCCGGATGTCCGCAGGATCGCGCGGCGGGCCTCGCCGTCCGGCGGCGGCACGAAAACCAGCCGCTCCAGGCGGCCGGGGCGCAGCAACGCCGGGTCGATGAGGTCGGGACGGTTGGTGGCGCCGACGACCACCACGTCGCGCAGCGGTTCGACGCCGTCGAGTTCGGTGAGCAGGGCGGCCACCACCCGATCGGACACCCCGGAGTCGGAGCTCTGGCCGCGCCGCGGCGCGAGGGCGTCCACCTCGTCGAGGAAGATCAGTGACGGGGCCGAATCCCGCGCCCGCTGGAACAGTTCGCGGACGGCCTTCTCGGACGCGCCCACCCACTTGTCCATCAGCTCGGCGCCCTTGACGGCGTGCACACTCAGATGCCCCGAACTTGCCAGCGCCCGAACGAGATAGGTCTTGCCGCAACCGGGCGGACCGTACAGCAGCACTCCGCGCGGGGGATCGACGCCGAGGCGGGCGAACGAATCCGGATGCTGCAACGGCCACAGGACCGCCTCGGTCAGCGCCTGCTTGGTCTCCACCATGTCCCCGACGTCGTCGAGGGTGAGGGTGCCGATCGCGAGTTCCTCGCTGCCCGACCGCGACAGCGGGCGGATGACGTCGAGCGCGCCGAGCAGGTCGTCCTGTGTGAGTGCGGGGTCGACGGGTTTCCTGGTGGCGCGTGAGGCGGCCCGCAGGGCCGCTTCCCGGCACAGCGCGGCGAGGTCGGCGACGACGAACCCCGGTGTGCGGGCCGCGATCGCGTCGAGGGCGATGCCGTCGGTGGGGACCTTCCGCAGAAGCAGTTCCAGCAGCGCCCGGCGGGTGGAGCCGTCGGGCAGGGTCAGGGTGAGTTCGCGGTCGCACAGGTCCTGCCCGCGCAACCTGGTGTCGACCGACTCGGGGTGCGCCGACGTCGCGACGAACGCGACCCCGACGGTGTCGACTGCGCGGCGGAGTTGTTCGACGATCAGCGCGGACACCGGCTCCGGGGTGGCGGGCAGCAGGGCATCGATGTCGGTGATCAGCAGGACGCCGCCGCTGCGGATCGCGTCGACCGCCGCGGTGACCCGCTGCAACCGTGAGTCGGCTTCCAGCGCGCCGGCACTCGGCCCGTCGAGTTCGACGAGTCGCCGGGAGGCGAGCACCGCGCGGGCGAGCGTCGCCTTCCCGACACCGGCGGGCCCGGTCACCAGGACGCCCAGATGGGGTGAGGCCCCGAGCTTGCGGAGCAGTTCGGGTTCGTCGAGTGCCAGTCCGAGCCACTCGGTGAGTTTGGCTGCCTGGGTGTGGGCACCCACCAGGTCCTCGACTGGAACCGGGGGAACCTCCTCGGCGGGCCGGACGGGCGGCGCGGGCAGCCGGGTCGGGGCCGTGGACACCGTTGCGCGCACACCCTCGCCCCACCCGACCGCGGTGTTGGGCTGCACGCTCACCGGACCACCGGCCGGGTCGACCCCGGTGACGGTGAGCAACTCGGACGTCCAGGCGACACCGAACGTCCGGGACAGTGCCTGCGTCGCGGGGGCGGTGCTGGTGCCGGGGCCCAGATCGCGGGGGAGCAGCGACACCGTGTCGCCGACCGTGAGGACCTTGCCGAGCAGGGCGTGACGCAGGGTGACGTCGGAGACGGAGTTGACGGCCAGATTCGACCCGCTGACCGTCACGGTCTTCCCGCCGTACACCGTCACCGGTGTCACGACAACCGTGCTGTTCTCGGTCAGCCCGGCGTTGGACAGCGTCACGTCGTCGAGGAGTGCAGTCCCGGTGGGGGTTCCGGTCGGCGCGCGACCTGCCACCGCGGCGGTGCGGCGCGCGCCGACGAGGGCGATCGCGTCCCACTCGCGGAGGCCGAGCGCGGCCAGGGCTTCCGGATGCAGCCGGACCACGCCGCGCCGGGTGTCGGCGGCCGAGGTGTTCAGTCGGACTGTGAGCGCAAGTTCCGGTGAGGTCACGCCGTCGAGCCTACGTGCGGGAGCGAACTATCGGGCCCGGGGACGGCGCAGTCCGAGCCGTGCGGCGGATCGCCTGCCACGGGCGTCGGGCTGACGCCGGATGGCCCGCCGCTCGGACGGCTTGATGTCCCACGTCTCGGGTCGCGCGGCTACCCACCGCTTGGAGTGGACCGCGAACGGAATGTGCCCGAGGTACACCGCGACGAGCGCGATCAGCAGGATGTACGGGTAGGTGACCAGAGCCGCCGCTGCGAGCGCCACGAGGACGAGCAGACCGGCCGCCATGTGCGGGGGCACCGACACCGTCTTCAGTGCGAGCGTGGGGATCCGGCTGACGATCAGCGCCGCGGAGATCACGGTCCACGCCACGACGACGGGATACGACGACCACCAGCCGTCGCCCCACTGCGCCGCGGCAGCCAGCGGGGTCAGCGCGACCAGGGCACCCGCGGGCGCCGGGACACCCGTGAAGTACTCGTTGGCGTAACCCGGCATGTCGTCCTCGTCGAGGAGCGTGTTGAACCGGGCCAGCCGCAGCACGATGCTCACCGCGTAGATCAGGGCGATGATCCAGCCGAAACTCTGGCCGTCCAGCAGCGTGACGTAGAGGACCAGGGCCGGGGCGACGCCGAACGAGATGGAATCGGCGAGCGAATCCAGTTCGGCACCCATCTTGCTGGTGGCGTCGAGCATGCGCGCGATCCGGCCGTCGAGCGAGTCGAGGACCGCGGCCGCACCGATCATGGCCAACGCCGTTCCCAGGTCGCCGTCGAGCGCGAACTTGACGGCGGACAGCCCCGCACACAGCGCGAGGATCGTGACCACGCTCGGCAGGAGCCGGACCGCCTGCTGGGGTCGACCCCTCCGCTGCTGCTTCGCGTTGGCGATCACGGCAGTTGAGCGATGACGGTCTCGGCACCGATCGTCCGCTGTCCTCGCTCGGCGAGCAACGTGGTGCCCGCCGGGAAGTACGTGTCGACGCGGGAGCCGAACCGGATCAGGCCGTACGTGTCACCGATCGGGAGGGTGTCGCCGACCTTGGCGTCGCAGACGATCCGGCGAGCGAGCAGACCGGCGATCTGCACGACGGCGACGTCGTGGCCCTCCGGGGTGTGCAGCAGCATGCTGTTGCGTTCGTTGACCTCGCTGGCGTCGGCGAGGTCGGCGGAGAGGAACTGACCCGGCCGGTGGACGACCTTCGTGACCTCACCGCCGACAGGACTGCGCTGGACGTGCACGTCGAGCACGGACAGGAAGATGCTGACCCGGGGGAGCGGCTCGGTGCCCATGTCGAGTTCGGACGGCGGGACCGCGGAGTCGACGAGCGCGACCTCGCCGTCGGCGGGTGCGACCACGACGCCGACACGGTTCGGCGGAACACGGTGCGGATGCCGGAAGAACGCGGCGCACGCTGCGGCGGAGGTCAGCGCTCCACGCCGGACCCACTTGCGCTTGCGGCCGAGGACGGCCACACCGAGTGGCGCGAGGACGAAGGGCAGCCCGGCCGGGTGCAGGGGCGGAACTGCTCCGCGGACGAGGTCGACGATGTGCCCGACGCTCGTGGATTGCGGGGTTCCGGGGGGTGTGGGCTTGCGTGCCACGGGCTCCTCTAACTGTGTCGGACGGACGTGCTGCCTGCGCGCCATCGCGCCGCACCCACAGATTACGTGAGCACTACCGGCTGCAACGGCATCAGGAGAGAGTACGCACTCGCGGGGTCCGATGTGTGAACGGATCGTGGCCGGATGGCGAGCGGGGTGATGGGTCCACCCACCTGGAACGTCAACTGCTCACCCGGCAGCGCGTCGACGGCTTCGAGGAGAAAACCGGTGTTCACCTGCACCTGGAAGCGCACGGGCTGCTCCGTCCCCTGCCTGCTGACGACGATCTCGCCCGACTCGAGAACGCCGAGATCCACTCGGTCGCCGGCGTCGGCGAGGAGTGCACGCAGGTCCGCCGAGGAGAAGGTGTGTTCGATTCCGCGGTCGAGGGGCGACAGACTGCGATGGTCGGGAAACGCACCGTCGACGAGGCGGGTGCCGAGCTGTTCGGCGCCGCAGCGGAGGGTGATGCTGTCGGCGCCGAGGACGACGGTCACCGTGTCGTGGCGACCCAGCAGCCCGGCCGCGTCGTCCAGGAACGTGCACGGGACGACGGCGGAGATCGGTGCGTCCGGCGGTTCGAGGAGGGGCACCGTTCCCACCGCCAGCCGGTAGCGGTCGGTGGTGACGAGCCGCAGCACGTTGTGGTCCGTTTCCAGGAGGCAGCCGCGCAACACCGGGAACGCCGAGTCCGGGTCGGCGGCGAACCGCACCGAGCCGAACGCGGTGAGGAGGTCGGTGGTGCGGAGGACGACTGTGCACTCCCGCGCCGCTCGCGCGTCGAGCAGGCGGTGAATCCTTGCCAGTTCGCGCCGGGCGTCGTCGAGCCCCTTCTCGAGCCGGCCGAGATGTCGGTCGAGGAGCCCGTGGGCATCCGTCCCGCTCAGCACGGCCGCCATGTCCTTCACCGGCACACCCACCCGGCGCATCGCGGCGACGAGGACCGCTGCGCCCACGTGCCGGTCGGCATACCAGCGGTAACCCGTGCGCGGGTCGACCACGTGTGGGGTGAGCACACCCGCCTTGTCGTAGAACCGCAGCGCGCTGACCGACAGACCGGACGCCCGGGCGAGTTCACCGATGCTGAGCACGGTGCTCACTCTGCCCTTGCGGTCCGACAGCCTCGGCGTCGAGTTCTGCGCGGAGCCGCTCGACGGCCCCGCGGATCATCCGGCCATATCCGTTGTCGGTGAGGTGTTCGCAGCTCTGCGTGGCCCGATCGAGATGGTCGCGTGCCTCGGACGACTGGCCGAGCGCGTGATGAGCGGCCGCGACGTTGAGGTGCAGCGACGGGTAGAACCCCGCGACCCGGAGCGAGGAGTGATGCTGCCGGGCTCGGTCGTCGGTCAGCGAGTCGGCGGCGGTGAGGGCTCGCAGATCCCAGCGCAGTTCCTCGGCGGGGTCGGTCTGGACGTCCGCCATGTAGTGGGCCAGCGTGGCGACGTGCAGCGGGTCCGGTGTGTCGTCGCCGGGACCGGCGAGGGCGTCCCACACCTCCTCGAAGATGCGTCGGGCGCCCTCCCGGTCACCCGCTACTGCCAGTTCCTGTCCCTGCGCGATCCTCGCCATGACGGCGTCCGGTGTGTCCATGCGGACCACGCTGGGGCCTCGACCAGGTCGAGGGTCAACCGGACTACGTGCGTTCGGCGGCCGACTTGATGCGGGCGAGAGTGGTGTTCATGCCGTTCACGAGGTCGACCTCGAAGTCCTCGTTGCCGCCGAGAACGGTCTTGACCAGGAACTGTGACACCTTCGACGTCCCGGTCGGGGCTTCACGGCGCTCGGTGACCTTGGTTCCGCCTGCCGTCGGCTCGAGTTCGTACGACCAGATGGTGCGGTTCTCGAGGATCCGGAACGCGATGGTCTTGTTCGGCTGGAACTTCACGACCTTCGACGTGGTCGGCCACACGAGGAAGCCCTTGCGGTTGATGTTGACGGTTTTGGTGCCCTCTTCGACGACGCCGCCGAGGACGCGCATCGTGCGGCACTGGGGGCTCCATTCGCCCATCCGATTCAGATCCGACACGACGGCCCACACGTCTTGCGGGGTCGCGTCGATGTCGATGCTTGCTTCGAGGGTGTTTGCCATCGGCTGTCTCCAGTCAGGGAAGGTGGTACGTAAGGTAACAATTACTTTGACGTCATGGTAGGCGCTCGTGCCGGAGAGGTGTGCGGTAGGTCACTGAATTCTCGTCCCGACCGCAGTTTTCCAGCACTTCCGCGCGCCTCATCGAAACCGTGTAACCAAAGGGGCACGATGGGCGATGAGTCAAGAGCGCGACGAAATGTCGCCGGTGCAATGGCGCAAATGGAAAGTTGTCGAGTCGGTGTTCGGAAGTGATCGGTAGTGAATGTTCATTCGATCCTGCGGTGGGACCGCAGCCCTCTCCCTCTACTCGAATCAGCCCGATTGCAAGGACGTCCGTCCTCGTGGCCGAGTGAAAAACTCGAACGTCTGATGACGCCACGCGAAATCGAGGAAGCTCTCCGCGGCCGGTTGTAGACGCCGTCGTCGCTCCCGCAATCCCGTCACTCTCCGCCCGGCCCCGGGGGAGACTGGGGGTTGTGGGAGCCGAAGAGTCTGTCGTGGTCGGAACCGGAGCGGTCTCCGCCGAAGAAGTGATCCGGGTGGCGCGTCTCGGCGCGCCGGTGCGGATCTCGCGGGACGCGATGTCGGCCATGGCGGAAACCCGGAAGCGCATCGAGGCGCTGGCCGAGGACCCGAAGCCCGTGTACGGGATCTCGACGGGTTTCGGGGCCCTCGCCACCCGGCACATCCCCTCTGCGCTCCGGACGCAGCTGCAGCGCAGTCTGGTGCGCTCGCATGCCGCCGGAAACGGCCCCGAGGTGGAACGCGAGGTCGTGCGTGCGCTGATGCTGCTGCGGTTGTCGACCCTGGCCACCGGCAGGACCGGCGCGCGGCCGGAAGTCGCGCAGGTTTACGCGTCGCTCCTGTCGGCCGGCATCACGCCGGTAGTCCACGAATACGGGAGCCTCGGGTGCTCGGGTGATCTGGCGCCGCTGGCCCATGTCGCGCTCGCGGTGATCGGTGAGGGCACGGTGCGGGATGCGGACGGGGCGCAGATGCAGGCGCGAGAGGCGATGTCCGCCGCCGGTATCGCACCGGTGATCCTCGAGGAGAAGGAGGGGCTGGCCTTGATCAACGGCACGGACGGCATGCTCGGCATGCTGCTGCTGGCGTGCGCGGACCTCCACGGGCTCCTCCGACTGGCCGACGTCACCGCGGCGATGAGCGTGGAGGCGCTGCTGGGCACCGACCGGGTGTTCGCCCCGGACCTGCAGGCGCTGCGGCCGCACCCCGGTCAGGCCCGCGCTGCTGCGAACATGGTTCGGTTGCTCGCCGGCTCGGAGATCGTCAAGAGTCACGCCAATCCCAGCTGCACCGTGGTGCAGGACGCCTATTCGTTGCGGTGCGCCCCGCAGGTCGCCGGGGCGGCGCGGGACACGCTCGCGCACGCCGAGCGGGTGGCGTCCTGGGAACTGGCGAGCGCAATCGACAATCCGGTGGTCACGTTGGACGGGCGGGTGGAGTCGAACGGCAATTTCCACGGGGCGCCGGTCGGGTACGTGCTGGACTTCCTGGCGATCGTCGTCGCGGATGTGGCGAGCATGAGTGAGCGCCGCACCGACCGCTTCCTCGACGTGGCCCGCAATCACGGGCTGCCCCCGTTTTTGGCCGACGATCCCGGGGTGGACAGCGGCCACATGATCGCCCAGTACACCCAGGCGGCGATCGTCTCGGAGCTGAAGCGGCTGGCGGCGCCGGCGAGTGTGGACTCGATTCCGTCGTCGGCGATGCAGGAGGATCACGTGTCGATGGGTTGGTCGGCGGCCCGGAAGCTGCGCCGGGCGATCGACGGACTGACCCGGGTGCTCGCGATCGAGGCGTTGACGGCCGCTCGTGCGCTCGACCTGCGTGCCCCGCTGGCGCCGTCGCCGGCGACGGGTGCGGTGCGGGACACGATCCGCGAGCACGTCGCCGGACCGGGGGCCGATCGTCACCTCGCGCCGGAGATCGAGGCCGCGGTCATCCTCGCCTCGTCCGGCGCGCTGGTCGCGAGCGCGGAGTCGGTGGTGGGAAAGCTGGACTGACCGGGGCGCTCGACGGCCGCGTTGATGTCTCGAGGCTTGCGAACTACCGTGGAATGCAGGAGATGGTCCTCATGACTCTCGCGGAGTTCGACACACGCAGGAAGACCGTCGACACGGACCGTGGTCCGGTCAGCTACCTCGATTCCGGCACCGGCCGTGTGGCGTTCTTCATCCACGGCGTCGGGACCTCCGGCTACCTCTGGCGCAACGTGATCCGTCAGCTCGAGGGCGAAAGACGGTGCGTCGCCCTCGACCTTCCGCTGCACGGTCATACCCCCGCCGCGCCCGATCAGGACTTCACGCTGGGCGCGCTCGCCGACGTCGTCGCGGCCACGTGCGACGCCCTCGGGCTGCTCGAGGTCGACGTGGTTGCCAACGACACCGGCGGAGCGGTCGCGCAGATCTTCGCGGCCCGGCACCCCGACAGGTTGTCGTCGCTGACGTTGACGAACTGCGAGACCCATGACAACGTGCCGCCGAAGGCATTCCTTCCCGCCGTGCTGCTCGCCCGGGCGGGACTGCTCGCCCGGATTGCGCGACCGCTGGCGAGGAATGTGTCGAGGGCTCGTAAGTTGTTGTACGGCAGTGGGTATCAGAACGTGCGATCACTGCCGGAGGAAGTCGTGGCGTCGTACGTCCAGCCGCTGCTCGGCACCCACGACCGAGCGTTGCTCTTCCAGCGCTGGATCGGGTCCCTCCATCCACGCGACCTACTCGCGGTCGAGCCGGACCTCGCGGCACTCGAGGTCCCCACACTCGTCGTGTGGGGCACCGGAGACATGTTCTTCCGGACGAAGTGGGCCTACTGGCTGCGCGACCTCATCCCGGGAGCACGGGAAGTCGTGGAGATCCGGGGTGGCAAGTTGTTCTTCCCCGACGAACGTGCGCGCGAGCTGGTCGTCGAACTGCGCAGATTCTGGGCAGCCCGTTCGTGAGCCGCGCTCAGCGCAGCGGGTCGAAATGCCGCATGACGCCGGGAACCTCGCCGCCGGTCATGGAGTCGGCCATCATGCGCCCGGTGAGCGGGCCCAGGGCGATGCCCCACATTCCGTGACCGCCCGCCACGTGCACGCGGGGGGAGCGGGTGGCGCCGACGAGCGGAAGTCCGTCGGTGGTGCAGGGCCGGGATCCGACCCACTCCTCCTGACGCGATTCCCAGTCGATGCCGGTGAACATGGGAGTCGCGGCCTCGATGATCGCCCGGACCCGACGCGGGTCGAGAGGCGCGTCGGGACTGCGGAATTCCATCATCCCGGCGACACGGAAACGGTCGTGCAGCGGGGTGCACGCCACTCGCTGCGTGGGGAAGTAGATCGGGTTCTTCGGCATCTGCTCGGGCTGGACGCTGAAGCTGTAGCCGCGGCCGGCCTGCACCAGGGCGCGGACACCGAACGGGCGGGCGAGAGCATTGAGGCGTGCGCCGCTGGCGATGACGACGGCATCGGCGGCGACCGCGTCGCCGGTGGCCGAGGCCAGGCTGACCCCGGACTGTCCCCGATCCTGCACAGCGGCCACGTCGAAACCGGACCTGATGTCGCCGCCACGGGCCCGGACGGCGTCGGCGAGTGAGTGCACGAAGCGCGGCGGGTCGATGAAGCGCTGGTTGCGCAGCCTCAGACCGGAGTGCACGCCATTGCCGAGACTCGGCTCGAGAGAGTGGATCTCGTCCCTGTCGACGCGGTCGTACTCGACCTCGCCGCCCGCGGCCTCGACGTGACGGAACTCGTCGACGAGCGCTTCGCGGTCCTCGTCCGACTTGAACGCGGTGAGGAACGGGTCGGCGAGATGCGTGTGCTCCCGCACGCCGCCGTCCGCGAGTTCGTCGTAGGAGCTCAGGGAGATCCGGTTGACCTCGGCGTACACCTTCATCGCGTCCTCCCACCGGGAGGGCGTGCAGTGCCGGGCGAAGCCGACGAGGAAACGCACCAGGCGCAGATCGGTCGTGAAGGGAACGTAGACCGGCGACGACGGATTCAGCATTGCGCGCAGACCGTACTTCAACACGGCGGGCTCGGGCAGCGGCAGCGTCAATGCCGGTGCGAGCCAACCCGCGTTGCCCCAGGACGCGTCCGACGCGACACTCTCACGATCGACGACCGTGACGCGCACGCCGCGCTCCTGGAGGAACCACGCCGTGGACAATCCGACGACGCCTGCTCCGACGATCGCGACGTGGTCAGGGCGCTGCACTGTGCTCATGACTCCATCATGGGTCGGCGACGGCGCCGGGGGAGTAGCCGTTCGGCCAGTCCCCGACAGTGCCCCCTGTGCAATCGGCCAGGGGTCACATGCCCCGCAGTCCCGTCAGCTTCAGATGCAACATCAGGATGAGCCGGGTGTCCGCGTCGGACAGGTCCACGTCGCACGAATCGACGCAGCGTCGCAGCCGGTTCCTCAGCGTGTTGGGGTGCACGTGCAGCGCGGCGGCCGCATCGGCGACGTCGCCGCCGTAGGCGAGGAAGGCGCGGGCCGTAGCCACGAGATCGGTCCCGTGCTGCTCGTCGTGCCGGGTGAGCGCGGCGAGTGGGGTGAGCTCGCCGAGGCCGTCGAAGATGTCTGCCACACGCAACGCCAGCACGGACGCGAGACTGTCCCGCATCGTCCCGACGACACCGCCGGACCGGGCGTGCTGCAGGACGGTGAGAACCCGGTCGGCGTCCCCTCGCGACAGGTGAGCCTGGCTGGCCGTGGTCACTTCGCGTCCGACGGCGACCACGAACGCCGCCCCGCTGCGGGCGCGACCGAGGAAATTCTCGGCGAGGCGCCGGACGTCCTTCTCCGACGCGGCGATGACCACATAGATGACGTCGTCGAGCTGGGCGGCGACCGAATCGACCGCCAACGTGTCGAGGTACAGGCCGAGGGAAGCGAGCAAACCGGATGGCAGCGAGCGCCCGATCGCGACCGGGGCGGCCGCCGCGACGGTCAGCCTTCCCTCCAGCCGGAGGTCGTCGGCGGCGCGGAAGGCGGGCTCGCCGCCGTTGATCAGCGCACGCACCCGATCCACCTGCATCCGGCGCGTCACGTCCACCCGCTCGCGCTCCGCCGCGATGTGTTCGGCGACAACCGGCACCGCGGACCGCAGGATCGATTCCTGTTCCGGAGTGGGGGCGGACGTCATCGCCGCCCAAATGGACCCGACCGACCGTCCCGCGTCCCGCACCGCGATCACCGCGCGGGGAGTCATGTTCGGCATCCGCATGTCCACGTAGAAGACGTCGGTGTCGCGATGCAGGCGCTCGAAGACACCGGCGTCCGCGAGGAGTTGCCGGTACTTCCCGGGCACCTGCCGTCCCAGAATGGTCTCGATGCGGGCTTGGTCCACGGCCTGCTCGCCGCTCGAATAGGCCAGAACCGTCGAGTTCTCGTCCTCGATCGTGATCGGCGCACCGATCAGCTCGGCCAGCGACCCCGCCACCGTGAACAGGTCTTCACCGCGCAGGTCCATGTCTGGGAGCCTAGTTGCCGGGAACGGTCCGGCCCGGTCTTCGCCGCGACACCGTGTCCTCGAGACACGGGCCTCCGGGTCCTGGCGGTGGCCACCCCACACGGGCATTGTGGGGGGTATGGCGGCGGCGCAGGGCGGAACCGGAACGATGGCCGCGTGGCGCGTGGTCGCGCCGGGCCCCGTCGCGGGCCACCCGCTGGAACTCGGACGCGAGACCGTTCCCGGGCCGGGACCGGGCGAACTTCTCGTGAAGGTGCTGGCGTGCGGAGTGTGCCGCACCGACCTGCACGTGACCGAAGGGGATCTGCCCGTGCACCGGCCCCGGGTGATTCCCGGCCACGAGGTGGTGGGGGAGGTTGCCGCACTGGGTGATTCGGTGTCGGGTTCCTTCGCTGTCGGCGACCGGGTGGGAATCGCCTGGCTGCGTCACACCTGCGGACGTTGCGCGGCCTGCCTGCGCGGCGCGGAGAACCTGTGCAGGCAGTCGCAGTACACGGGTTGGGATGCGGACGGCGGATACGCCGAATTCGGAACGGTCCCGGCCGACTACGCGCTGCACCTGCCGGAGGGCTACTCGGACACCGAACTCGCACCCCTGCTGTGCGCCGGGATCATCGGCTACCGCGCACTCGAACGTGCCGCGGTCCCCGACGGCGGCGCACTGGGCCTCTACGGGTTCGGCGGCAGCGCGCACCTCACCGCCCAGGTCGCGTCGATCCGCGGCGCCCGCGTGCACGTCATGACGCGTGGGGCGGAGGCCCGTGCGCTGGCGCAGCGACTCGGGGCGACGTCCGTGCAGGGTGTGCGCGACGTGCCGCCCGAACCCCTCGACTCCGCGATTCTGTTCGCGCCGGTCGGCGATCTGGTGCCCGTCGCGATGGAGGCGCTCGCCGACGGCGGCACCCTCGCCGTCGCGGGGATCCACCTCACCGACATTCCCGCGCTCGAGTACCAGAGGCATCTGTTCCGGGAACGGCAGATCCGCAGCGTCACCGCCAATACCCGTTCGGATTCCGTCGAATTCCTGCGCATCGCAGCGGAACACCGGCTGAGTATCGACATCCACCCGTACCCACTCGACCGCGCCGACCGGGCCCTGCGCGACCTGGCCGGCGGAAAGTTCAGCGGTGCAGCAGTTCTCGAGCCGTAGAGGGAGAGAGATATGAGCGAACATGCAGGGGCGCCCGTGGTCGTCGGTATCGATGGTTCACGCGCCGCGCTCGACGCGGCGCGCTGGGCCGCGGGCACGGCGGTCCGGCTCGACGCCCCACTCCTGCTCGCCCACACCTACCCGGACGAGGCCACGTTCTACAACGGCACCGCGATGATGATCGACGCCCAGTTCATCCAGGAACTGCGCGAGGACGGCAACTCGATGCTCGACGCCACCACCGCCGCCGTCCTGCAGGACCACCCCGGACTCGCCGTCGAGCGCGACGTCCGATCCGGGACGGCGGCGTCCCACCTGATCGAGTTGTCGAGGGCGGCGCGGATAGTGGCGCTCGGCGCGCAGGGCGCCGGCGCGGTCACCGACTACCTCCTCGGGTCCACGGTGCTCCGGACGGTCAACCACGCGCACAGCCCGGTCGCGGTCGTCCGGGGAGCGTCCACGACGGCCTCACCGGACACCCGCCCGATCGTCGTCGGCGTCGACGGCAGCCAGGTCAGCGAGAAGGCCGTCGAGGAGGCTTTCGCGCTCGCGTCCGCGTTCGGCGTCGGTCTGGACGTGGTGCACGCGTGGAGTGGCGAGAAGCAGCACGGCCTCGCCCATGCGTCGAAGTACGTGGACTGGACCGCCTACGAGGAAGGGGAGAAGGCCATCGTGTCCGAATGCCTCGCCGGCATCCGGGACGAGTACCCGGACGTGCCGGTGAACGAGGTGACGACACAGGGGGTGTCCGCCGACGTCCTCCTGCGGCACGCGACGACGGCGCAACTGCTGGTGGTCGGAAGCCACGGCCGGGGCAAAGTGATGGGTGCCCTGCTCGGATCCGTCAGCCAGAATCTGGTGCACCACGCACCCTGCCCCGTCCTCGTCTGCCGGGCTCGGCAGTGACACCGTCCGAGCCGGGCTCGGCAGTGACACCGTCCGAGCCGCGCGGATAGGCTCCTGTCATGGCTGGGGTCGAGGGTGTCCTGCTCGATATCGACGGGGTGCTGGTTACTTCGTGGCATCCGATCGACGGTGCCGTCGCCGCGGTGCGGGAGGTGCGCGAGCGCGGACTCGCGTGCGCCTACCTCACCAACACGACGTCCCGGACGTGCGACGAGATCGCCGACGCCCTGCGGTCGGCGGGCATCGAGGCCGACTCCGGAGAGATCGTCACGGCGGCCCGGCTCACCGCCGAATACGTCCGGTCGACCTACCCTGGGTCGCGGGCCTGGGTCCTCAACAGCGGCGACATCACAGCCGATCTGTCCGGGATCGAACTGGACGACGAGGACCCCGAGGTGGTGATCCTCGGTGGCGCCGGGCCGGAATTCACCCACGACGCTCTGAGCCGCGTGGTCGGGCTGATGCTCGACGGCGTCCCCGTCGTCGCGATGCACCGGGGCACCACATGGGCCACCCATGACGGGCTGCGCATCGACACGGGCACCTACCTCCCCGGCATGGAGGAGGTCGCGGGAACCAACGTCGTCTCGGTGGGCAAGCCGTCGCTCGCGGCGTTCCTCACCGCCACCGATCTGATGGGCACGGAACCGGACGTGACGGTCATGGTCGGTGACGACCTGACGAATGACGTCCTGGCCGCACAGCGGGTGGGACTGACCGGCGTGCTGGTGCGGACGGGCAAGTTCCGCCAGTCGATTCTGGACCTCGCCCCGCAGCGACCGGACCACGTCGTCGACTCGGTCGCGCAGCTGCCGAAGCTCCTCGACGAACTCGCCTGACCGCGGTCCGGGACTAACCGGCCGTGAGCGGGTACTCTCGCGGCGAATCCTCCAATTCGTCGTTCCCAGAAGGAGCTTCCATGCTCGCTGTCTCCACGCCCGTCACCTCGACCGCCTCGGCATCTCGTACTCGTATCTCGTCTCTGTTCGGCCGACGGCTGGCACGTGTGGGAGCGGCGATGGCCGTGGGTCTGGGCGTCGCGGCGGGAATCTCGGTGGCTGGTGCAGGCGTCGCCGGTGCCGCCCCCGTCAACTGTGTCTCCCCGCCGTCGGCCAACGACGTCCAGGTGTCGGACACCGCGAGTTGCGGCGCCAAGGCGTCCGAGGCCGGCGTCGCCCACGCGATGGCCGCGGACAGCGGCACCGCGGTGAGTGTCGCCAACGGACGCAGCGGCGCCACCACGTACGCCAATGGATACGGAACGTCGCTCGGTGCGTCGACCGGCTCGGGTCAGGCCTACGCGCTCGCGCTCGGCGGCGGCATCGCTCGCTCCGGTGCGGCCGACGGCACCACCACCGTCGCGATCGCCGGCTGGGGTTCGGGCGCGACTGCCGACGCGAACGGCGTCGACTGCGTCGGTGCCCTGTCCCTCGCGTTCAACGTGAACACCGGCCAGGTCTGCGCGATGCGCTGATCGCCCGGGCTCACCGGTTCCGTCCCGACCTTGCACTCACCCTGTTCGAGTGCTAAAAATGCACTTGGCACTCACGACGCGTGAGTGCCAGGTCGGGACGGTGAGACCGGGAACCAAAGACACCCCTGGTCGTCCGTCGCGGGCACCGAACTCGGCCGAAGGCGTAAATGAGGCGACCCGACTAGCGGTCGCCTTGTGTGTCACCCCCAATCCGGAGGATCACTTCGCAATGGCCAAGATCATCGCGTTCGACGAAGAGGCCCGTCGCGGCCTCGAGCGGGGACTCAACGCCCTCGCCGACGCAGTCAAGGTGACGTTGGGCCCCAAGGGTCGCAACGTCGTGCTCGAGAAGAAGTGGGGCGCCCCCACGATCACCAACGATGGTGTTTCCATCGCCAAGGAGATCGAGCTCGAGGACCCCTACGAGAAGATCGGTGCCGAGCTGGTCAAGGAGGTCGCCAAGAAGACTGACGACGTCGCCGGCGACGGAACCACCACCGCTACCGTTCTCGCCCAGGCTCTCGTCCGTGAGGGTCTCCGCAATGTCGCTGCCGGCGCCAACCCGCTGGGTCTGAAGCGCGGCATCGAGAAGGCCGTCGAGGCCGTCACCGTGCGTCTGCTCGAGACCGCCAAGGAGATCGACACCAAGGAGCAGATCGCTGCTACCGCTGGTATCTCCGCAGGCGACCCGTCCATCGGCGAGCTCATCGCCGAGGCCATGGACAAGGTCGGCAAGGAAGGCGTCATCACGGTCGAGGAGTCCAACACCTTCGGCCTGCAGCTCGAGCTCACCGAGGGTATGCGCTTCGACAAGGGCTACATCTCGGCGTACTTCGCCACCGACCCGGAGCGTCAGGAAGCCGTCCTCGAGGACGCGTACATCCTGCTCGTGAGCTCCAAGATCTCCACGGTCAAGGACCTGCTGCCGCTGCTGGAGAAGGTCATCCAGTCCGGCAAGCCGTTGGTCATCATCGCCGAGGACGTCGAGGGCGAAGCCCTGTCCACCCTGGTGGTCAACAAGATCCGTGGCACCTTCAAGTCCGTGGCCGTCAAGGCTCCCGGCTTCGGTGACCGTCGCAAGGCTCAGCTCGCCGACATCGCCATCCTCACCGGTGGCGAGGTCATCAGCGAAGAGGTCGGCCTCTCCCTGGAGACCGCTGGACTCGAGCTGCTCGGCCAGGCACGCAAGGTCGTCATCACCAAGGACGAGACCACCATCGTCGAAGGCGCGGGAGACCCCGAGGCCATCGCCGGTCGCGTGTCGCAGATCCGCGCCGAGATCGAGAACAGCGACTCCGACTACGACCGCGAGAAGCTGCAGGAGCGCCTGGCCAAGCTGGCCGGTGGCGTTGCAGTCATCAAGGCCGGCGCTGCCACCGAGGTGGAGCTCAAGGAGCGCAAGCACCGCATCGAAGATGCCGTGCGTAACGCCAAGGCTGCCGTCGAAGAGGGCATCGTCGCCGGTGGTGGCGTGGCTCTGCTGCAGTCGGCTCCCGCGCTCGACGACCTGAAGCTCGAAGGTGACGAGGCCACCGGTGCGAACATCGTTCGCGTCGCCCTCGAAGCACCGCTGAAGCAGATCGCCTTCAACGCGGGCCTCGAGCCCGGCGTCGTTGCCGAGAAGGTTCGCAACCTGCCCGCAGGTCACGGCCTCAACGCCTCGACCAACGAGTACGGCGACCTGCTCGAAGCCGGCATCAACGACCCGGTCAAGGTCACCCGCTCCGCGCTGCAGAACGCAGCGTCCATCGCGGCTCTGTTCCTGACGACCGAGGCCGTCGTCGCCGACAAGCCGGAGAAGGCCGGAGCGCCCGTGGGCGACCCGACCGGCGGCATGGGCGGTATGGACTTCTAAAGGCGGTTACGCCTCCCGTGAGTGGTTGAGGAGTCCTCGGACTCGCCCGCCACTCACGGGCACGAAGTGCTCAAAGAGCCCGGGACACCATCTGGTGTCCCGGGCTCTTTCTTGTCGGTGACCCGCCCCTTCCCGTGTGCGCGTCGGTATATCTCATGTCGGCTGTGGCCGTGGATTCGTTCCACGGCCACAGTGCTTTCGGCTGCTGCCGCCTGTGTCAGTGTCCGGCCGGCATCAGCATCCATGCGGCGAGGTAGACGAGGGCCGCGGTGCCGCCGGTGACCAGCGTGGCGACCACGGTGAGCAGTCGGACGAGGTTGACGTCCACCGAGAAGTATTCGGCGATGCCGCCGCAGACGCCTGCGAGCATCTTCTGGTTGTCGGAACGGGTGAACTGGCGGGGAGTGTTGCTGTCGAATGTCATGCGTCCATTCTGTTCGGCGGCATCTGCCGGCACATCGGGATGTTCCCCGATCTCGACCCTGGTCTTCGACCCTGAGTGCCCGCTCCATACCGCCGGAGGCCGCACGTCGGTTCGGCGTCTCCCGTGGCGCGCCGCGCCGAAAAACTCGATATCCCACACTTTGTGTCAATTCGATGTGACAATAGAAACTTTTGCCATCGAATTGCTGATTCGAGACAAATCGATGCGCTCACCGGGGCAAAGAAGGGATGTTCGAATTCGTTCACGCCTCGTTACTCCGCGGGGGAATTCAAGTGCGGCGACAAGAAAAAGTCCGGAAACAATGCAGTGAGGTATGTTCCGTCGCTATTCGATTACGAGAACGTGGATTCGGAGATCGTATCCATCGCATATCCCCAGCTAGATAGGCATGTTCTGCAGATAATTGAGAAGTAGCCAGTACTGATTTGCGGGTTCGTCGTTAAGTCAACGATCGCAAATGTTTACCACTTTGTGCTTATTCGAGGAGAAAACTCGGGTACAAATGACGGAGCCCCTGATCGCGGGGGGAAGTTCGAAATCCACTGCGTCGAAAAGGAGTAATACTATGTCCGACAGCTTTCTGACTCTGCTCGAAGCGCTCACCACACTGATCGACTTCATCGGGTCCGTCGCGGAATAGGGACACCCCCGTTTCGACCCCACTTCTCGACGAGAGCTGGAGCCCACATGACATCATGTGGGCTCCAGCTCTCGCCTCTTCGGAGTCGGGCAGGTGACGTCGCAGCGAAGGAGAACGATGGTCAACCGCACTGCAGCGGGTAGGTACGGGGTGCGGCTTGCGCTCGCGGTCGCCCTGACGGCGGCGATTCCGTGCCTCGGAGTCCAGGCGTCCGCTTCCGCCGATCCGACCGGAGACGCCACCGTCGCGGACAATGGTTCCCACCTGGTGAGCACCGACGAGATCGACGACCGGCAGTTGACCATGCAGGTGTACTCGGCCTCCATGGACCGGGAGATTCCGCTGCGGGTCATCACCCCCGCGGACACGAGCGAGCCGAGGCCCACGCTGTACCTGCTCAACGGGGCGGGCGGCGGCGAGGACTCCGCCACGTGGCAGGCCAGGACCGATGTCGTCGATTTCTTCGCTGACAAGAACGTCAACGTGGTCACGCCCATGGAGGGCGCGTTCAGTTACTACACGGACTGGGAGCAGACCGACCCGGAACTGGGCAACAACAAGTGGACGACGTTCCTCACGCAGGAACTTCCGCCGATCGTCGACTCCGCGCTCGGCACCAACGGCGTCAACTCGATCGCCGGTATCTCGATGGCGGGTAGTTCGGTGCTGAGCCTGGCACAGTCGGCTCCGGACCTGTACGAGAGCGTCGGCGCCTACAGCGGCTGCGCGATGACCAGCACGGACCCCGGCCGCACGTACGTACAGCTGGTCGTCGAGGGCCGCGGCGGCGGCGACACCTCCAACATGTGGGGGCCGGAAGACGGCCCCGGCTGGACGGCCAACGACCCGTACGTCAACGCGGAGAAGCTGCGCGGACTCGACATCTACGTCAGCAACGGATCCGGACTGCCCGGGCCCGGCGACCAGCTGAACGGACCCGGGATCAACGGCGACGTCGGAACGCTCGCCAACCAGATCCTCCTCGGCGGCGCCATCGAGGCGGCCACCAACCAGTGCACCCACGCCCTCGCGGACAAGCTGAACGAACTGCAGATTCCCGCAACGTTCGACTTCCGGCCCGTCGGCACGCATTCGTGGTCCTACTGGGAAGAAGACCTGCACAAGTCGTGGCCGATGCTCGCTGCGTCGATCGGCCTGTAAACACCGGTCTCGGATGAGACTCGACCCCCGCAGATCCCGGATCTGCGGGGGTCGAGCCGTCTAGTCTGACGAAGTGGAGACAGTACCGATCCAGATGCCCGACGGAACCACCACTCCGGTTCGCCTGTTTCCCGGCCCGGACGAGGCCCCCGTCATCGTGGTGTTTCCCGGCCTGGGAATTCCCGCCGGCTACTACGAACCCTTCGCCGAGGAGCTCGTGTCCCGAGGGTTCAACGCGGCGATCGGCGAGCTTCGCGGGCAGGGCGACAGTCGTCCCCGTCCGAGCAGCGCCAGCACGTACGGCTACCACGAACTGGTGGCCCTCGACTTCCCCGCGATCTTCGAGGTGGTGCGGGAGCGTTTTCCCGCCGCGACGCCCTTCCTGCTGGGACATAGCATGGGGGGTCAGCTCGGTGTGATGTACGCGGCCCGGATCCGCGGCCGGCTCGGTGGGATCGTGCTCGTCGCGTCCGGGTCGCCGTATCACCGGGGATTCCCCGGGATACACGCCCCGCGGATGCTGGTGGGCGCCGCGGCGATGTCGATGACGGCCAATCTGGCGGGGTTCTGGCCCGGCGACAAACTCGACATCGGCGGGTTCGGGCGGCAGTCGAAGGCGCTGATCACCGACTGGTCGCGATTCGCCCGCACCGGCAGGATCGAACCCGACGGCGCCGACATCGACTACGAGGAACGCATCGCCCGGCTGAAATTGCCGGTGCTGTCCGTGACCGTCGAAGGAGACGATCTGGCGCCGGAGTCCTCGGCGAAAAACCTCCTCGCGAAGCTCCCGAACGCCGATGTCACGCTGTGGCACCAGCCGAAGCCGCTGGGCCACAACGGCTGGATCCGCGACCCGGCCGGCACCGTCGACCGGATCGTCGAGTGGATCCACGACCACACCTGATCCGTGAGTACTTATTAACCGCCCGCGGTTAATAAGTACTCACGGGCGGGTGAGCTGCTCCCACAGGAACGTGAACGTGAGCGCCGATTTGAATGCGGCCTGTGCGTTGTCCGCGGCCCCGCCGTGCCCGCCCTCGATGTTCTCGTAATACCAGACCTCGTGGCCCTGCTCCTGGAGCAGTGCCGTCATCTTGCGGGCGTGGCCGGGGTGGACGCGGTCGTCGCGGGTGGACGTGGTGACGAGGATCGGCGGGTAGTCCGCGGTCGCGTCGGTGTTCTGATACGGCGAGTACTCGCTGATGAACTTCCAGTCGTCCGGGTTGTCCGGATCGCCGTACTCGGCCATCCACGACGCCCCGGCGAGCAGCAGGTGGTACCGCTTCATGTCGAGGAGCGGAACCTGGCACACGATCGCCCCGAACAGTTCCGGGTAGCGGGTGAGCATGACACCCATGAGGAGCCCGCCGTTGCTGCCGCCCTGGATCCCGAGCTGCTTCGACGTCGTGATGCCCCGGGCCACCAGGTCGCGAGCGACCGCGGCGAAGTCCTCGAACGCCTTGTGGCGACCCTCCCGCACCGCCTGGGTGTGCCACGACGGGCCGTACTCGCCGCCGCCGCGGATGTTCGCCACCACGTACGCGCCACCGCGTTCGAGCCACGCGAACCCGACCGAACCGCTGTAGCCCGGGACCATCGAATTCTCGAAGCCGCCGTATCCGTACAGCATGGTGGGGCAGGGTCCGGTGACGTCGTCACGGCGCACTACGAAGTAGGGGATCTCGGTTCCGTCGTCGGACACCGCGAAGTGCTGCGCCACCGACATGCCGTCCGCGTCGAAGAACGACGGCGCCTGCTTGACGGGTTCGAGCGGTCCGCCGACCGTGCCGTACAGCAGTGTCGCCGGTGTCGTGAATCCGCTGGAGTTGACGAAGAAGCTGTCGCTGTTGCGGGGGTCGGTGCTGATGATCCCGCTCGCCGTGAGTTCCGGTACGCCGTCGAGAGGCTTCTCCTCCCACCCGGTGTCGTTCGGTGTGAGCACCGACAGCTTGGTCTGCACGTCCGACAGTCGCACGAGGAGGAGGTGGTTCCGGGTCCACGTTCCCTGCTCGAGGGACGTGTGCTCGTCCGGGGTGAACAGTGGCGTCAGCTCGCGTGACCCGGCGAGGAAGTCGGCGTAGTTCGCGGCGAGCAGCGACCCGGCCGGGTAGACGGTGCCGTCCACGTCCCAGTCGGTGCGCGGACGGATGGTCAGCCAGTCGCGGTACACGGACGAGCCCGCGTCGTCGGGTGTGTCGATCCGGACCTTCGAGCCGTCCGGGAGCAGCTGGTAGCGCTCGGAATTGTAGAAGTCCATGGACCGGCCGACGAAGTGCCGCTCGTATCCGGGTGTGTCGTCGTACGAGGCGCCGACGGACACGTCGGTGGTCTCGCCCTCGAAGACGGTGACCGCCTCGGTGAGCGGGGTGCCGCGATGCCAGCGCTTCGCGATTCTCGGGTAGCCGGAATCGGTCATCGAGCCTTCGCCGAAGTCGGTCCCGACGTACACGGTGTCCGTGTCGATCCAGCTGATGCTGGTCTTCGCCTCGGGGACGTCGAATGCGTGGTCGCCGCCGACGAACTCGCGCTTCTCGATGTCGAATTCGCGCACCACGGACGCGTCGGCGCCACCACGCGAGAACGACAGCAGGGCACGCGACTGCTCGGGTCGCAGCACGCTGGCCCCGGCCCATACCCAGTTCTCGCCCTCCCGTTCGGCGAGGGCGTCGACGTCGAGCAGGACGTCCCACTCGGGGTTCTCCGTGCGGTACTGCTCGAGCGTGGTGCGCCGCCAGATGCCGCGCTTGTGGTCGCCGTCGCGCCAGAAGTTGTACAGGTACTCGCCGCGCATGCCGGCGTAGGGGATCCGGTCGTCCGTGTCGAGCACGTCCAGGATCCGGCTCTCGAGCGCGGAGAACTCGGCGGTCTCGGTGTACTCGGCGAGAGTGCGGGCGTTGCGCTCCCGCACCCAGTCGAGTGACCGGTCCGCGGTGACATCTTCGAGCCAGAGGAAGGGATCCGTCATGGCGCCATTCTTGCAGGCGGTGTCATGCCTGGTCGCGGCGGCAAAGGTGTGACAGATGAGGCTACTCGTGGGTAATACGACCGCGTGGAGACAGCGATTCCGGACGGGACTACCCTGAACAACCGTGACCTCACACTATGACGTCGTTGTCCTCGGAGCCGGTCCCGGTGGGTACGTCGCTGCTATCCGCGCGGCACAGCTGGGATTGAGCACCGCCATCATCGAGCAGAAGTACTGGGGCGGTGTGTGCCTGAACGTCGGCTGCATCCCCTCCAAGGCACTTCTCCGCAATGCCGAACTTGCGCATCTCTTCACAAAAGAGGCCAAGACGTTCGGCATCTCGGGAGAGGCGTCCTTCGATTTCGGCGCCGCCTACGACCGCAGCCGCAAGGTCGCGGACGGGCGTGTCAAGGGCGTTCACTTCTTGATGAAGAAGAACAAGATCACCGAGTACGACGGCAAGGGGTCGTTCACCGACGCCAACACCCTCTCGGTCGAGCTGTCCAAGGGCGGGACGGAGACGGTGACGTTCGACAACGCCATCATCGCCACCGGTTCCACCACCAAGCTGCTGCCGGGCACCTCGCTCAGCGAGAACGTGGTCACCTACGAGGAGCAGATCCTCACCCGCGATCTCCCGGAGTCGATCCTCATCGTCGGTGCCGGCGCGATCGGCATGGAGTTCGGGTACGTCCTGAAGAACTACGGAGTGGACGTCACGATCGTCGAGTTCCTCGACCGTGCGCTGCCCAACGAGGACGCGGACGTCTCCAAGGAGATCGAGAAGCAGTACAAGAAGCTCGGCGTCACGATCAAGACCGGTGCCGCCGTCCAGAGCATCGACGACGACGGCAGCAAGGTCACCGTCTCGATCAAGAACAACAAGTCCGGCGACATCGAGACCGTCGTGGTCGACAAGGTGATGCAGTCGGTCGGATTCGCGCCCCGCGTCGAGGGCTTCGGCCTCGAGAAGACCGGCGTGCAGCTCGATCGTGGTGCGATCGGCATCACCGACACGATGCAGACGTCGGTGCCGCACATCTACGCCATCGGTGACGTCACGATGAAGCTGCAGCTGGCGCATGTCGCCGAGGCGCAGGGCGTCGTGGCCGCCGAGACGATCGCCGGCGTCGAGACGCTGCCGATCGAGGACTACCGGATGATGCCGCGGGCCACGTTCTGCCAGCCGCAGGTCGCGAGCTTCGGTCTGACCGAGCAGCAGGCCAAGGACGAGGGGTACGACGTGAAGGTCGCGACGTTCCCGTTCACCGCCAACGGCAAGGCGCACGGCCTCGGTGACCCGACCGGTTTCGTCAAGCTGATCGCCGACAAGAAGTACGGCGAACTGCTCGGCGGACACCTCATCGGCCCCGACGTCTCCGAGCTGCTGCCCGAGCTGACCCTCGCGCAGAAGTGGGACCTCACGGTCAACGAGCTGGCCCGCAACGTGCACACGCACCCGACGCTCAGCGAAGCCCTGCAGGAGGCCATCCACGGTCTCGCCGGGCACATGATCAACTTCTGACCCGAACACCGAGAGGGCCCGCACAGTCTCTGTGCGGGCCCTTCTCGTTTCTCACCGGGTTGCTTCCGCGATCCGATGGCGAAGTGTCCGTTCCGGTGGCATCGTGGGGAAGATGACCATGCCGGACAGCACGCCAGAAGGATCCGAGGGCGAGTACAGCCTGGACGAAGAGGACCAGTTGCAGCCGGAAGACACGTTGGTCGACCGAGGTGTGGACGACGTTCTCGACGAGGGCTATTCGCCTCCGGAGAGGCCGCTCGGGCTCGACGCGTACGGGACGACGGCCGCCGAGCAGCGCGAGGGTGAGACCCTCGATCAGCGGCTCGCGGAGGAGGAGCCGGACCCGGCTCTGGAAGACGACGACAACGCGGAGATCCTCGACGACAACGAGGTCGGGCGGCTGCGGTCGGGCCGGCTCGTCGCGGAGGACGAGGGTGTGGGCGAGGACGAGGAGAAGGACCTCGTGGCGTCCGACATCGGCATCGACGGGGGAGCGGCGTCGGCCGAAGAGGCCGCGGTCCACATCGTCGACGAGGAAACCGAACTCGACGAACTCAGCTGACGCCGCGTCCGGCGTCGTACTTCTCCTGTGCTGCCTGAACGTCGGGGACGCGCGATTCGACCAGTTCGATCAGGCCGATGAGGCGTGAACCGACCTCGGCGCCGAGCGGTGTCAGGCTGTATTCGACTTTGGGTGGAATGGCCTCGAGCACCTCGCGAACGACGAGGCCGTCTCGTTCGAGGGCCTGCAACGTCTGCGACAGCATGCGCTCGCTGACGCCGTCGACGCGTCGGCGGAGTGCGCTGAATCGGTAGTTCCCCTCGGTCAGCGCCGCGAGTGCGAGCACCCCCCAGCGACCGGTGATGGTCTGCAGGGTCTCGCGCGACGCGCAGTTGCGTGCAAAGACGTCGGCCTCGAGGGTGGGGTCCTCGGCTTCCTGTGCTGGCTGTGCGAGCTCGGACATGCGTCCAGCCTACCCCACATGAAGGAAGTGCTTACCGAAACATTTGCACTTACGAAAAATTAGTGCATGATGGAAAGTGAGCTTGAAAAGTCAACTCGCCCCCTCATGCGCTAGGAGTTCGTCATGACCATCGCCGTCACAGGAGCAACCGGACACCTCGGTCGACTCGTCGTCGAGGCACTGCTCGACAAGGGCACCCCCGCGGGCGACATCGTCGCCGTCGTCCGCACCCCGGCCAAGGCCGCGGACCTCGCCGACAAGGGCGTGGAGATCAGGCAGGCGGAGTACGGTGATCGCGCCGCACTCGAGTCGGCCTTCGCCGGCGTCGACAAGCTGCTGCTCGTCTCCGGCAGCGAGGTCGGTCAGCGGGTTGCCCAGCACACCAACGTCATCGACGCCGCGAAGACCGCCGGGGTCGGATTCGTCGCGTACACCAGCGTCCTCGACGCGCAGAACAGCCCGATCGGATTGGCCGTCGAACACCGCGCCACGGAGGACCGGCTGACGCAGTCCGGAATCGACTTCGCGCTGCTCCGCAACGGCTGGTACTGGGAGAACTACCTCGGCAGCATTCCCGCCGCGGCCGAGACCGGTGCGCTGTTCGGCAGTGCCGGAACGGGTGTCGTCGCCGCTGCCGCCCGCAAGGACTACGCCGAGGCCGCCGCCGCGGTCCTCCTCGCCGACGGGCAGGCAGGCAAGGTGTACGAGCTCGGTGGCGACGAGCGCCTGACGTACAGCGAACTGGCGGAGGTCATCTCCTCCGTCCTCGGAAAGTCGGTGTCGTACAAGGATCTTCCGCAGGCCGAGTACGCCGCGGTGCTCGAGGGGGCCGGACTGCCCGCACCGATCGCGAGCATGCTCGCCGACTCCGATGCGGGAGTCGCGGTCGGCGCCCTCGACACCGGGAGCGGCGACCTGCAGAAGCTGATCGGGCGCAACTCGACTCGCGCCGCCGCCGTCCTTGCCGTGAGTACTTATTAACCGCCCGTGGTTAATAAGTACTCACGGGTGTAGGCAACCCAACTGCCGAACTCGGTGATATCCGTGGCCCCGTCGACCGCGTCGTGGGTGCAGCTGAAGCCGACCACGGCGCGGCCGTCGGACAATTCGACGCTCGTCAGCGCCATCGGGGCGGGCAGTGCGGCGAGGAAGGCGCCCAGCCCGGCGGGCGACACCCGGAACAGTTCCCCGGCGATCGCCGCTCCCGCGCCGGGGCCGCGACGGACGAGGCCGGGCTTGGGCGGTGTCGTGGCGAGCGCGGTGAGCCGGTAGGCGTCCGTGGTGGTGATGGTGTCCACGAACCGTGCGCCGATGTCCTCGAGCTGGAAATGCAGGGGCTGTCCGCGCAGGTGGGCTCCGAACACGGCGAGTTCGACACCGTCCGCGACGAGGGTGGGCGCCGGTGCACCGACGAGACGGGCCGCGAGGTCCACGGCCACCTGGTCGGCGAACGCAGGCACCACGAACATGACACCGAACGGGTCGCCGGTGGCGGTCGGGGCGCCCGGGACCGCGACGGCGGCCATATCGAGCAGGTTGCAGAAGTTCGTGTAGGTGCCCATCCGCCGGTTGATGTCGATCGGATCGGCTTGTACGGCAGCGATGGTCGGGTGTTCGGTGGTGGTGGGCAGCAGGAGGCCGTCGAAACCGGCCAGCAGTTCCCGCGTCTGCGCCTTGACGCGGGTGAGCGTGTCGAGGTCGGCGGCGAACTCGTGGCCCGCCGGCTTCCTCGCCGACTCGACGATGGCTGTGACCACCGGATCGGCACCCGCCGGTGCGGTGTCGAGGAATTTCCCGACAGCGGTGTACCGCTCGGCGACGACGGCGCCGTCGTACAGCAGGCGGGCGGCGTCGAGGAGCGGGGAGATGTCGATCGCCTCGACGGAGAAACCTCGGTCCGCCAACGACCCCACCGTGGCGACGAATGCCGCACGGTACTCCGGTGTCAGCAGGTCGAGATTCTGTTCCGCGGGAATCGCGACCCTCGGCTGCGCGGGCGCCGCCAGGCGGACGTCGGACGGCCACGCGCGGCTTCGCGGGTCCGCGCTCGCCGGGCCCGACATGATGCGGGCGGCGGTCACGGCCGTGTCGAGTTCGGTGGCGAAGACGGTGACGCAGTCGTAGTCGACGCAGGCGGGAACGACGCCGTCGGCGGGGATGACGCCGAGTGTCGCCTTGATGCCGACGAGACCGTTGAACGCGGCCGGGACCCGCCCGGAACCTGCCGTGTCGGTGCCGATTCCGATGTCGGCGATGCCGAGGGCGACGGCGACGGCGGAACCGGAGCTGGATCCGCCCGACACCCGTTCGGGGTCCCACGAGCACCGGACGGCGCCGTACGGACTGCGTGTCCCGACCAGCCCGGTCGCGAACTGGTCGAGGTTCGTCTTTCCCAGCACCACAGCGCCCTGCTCGACGAGGCGGCGCACAGCGCTCGCGGTGACGTCGGGGAGGTAGGCGAACTCGGGGCACGCTGCCGACGTCGGCAGTCCCGCGACGTCGATGTTGTCCTTGACTGCCACAACCTTCCCGGCCAGGGGGAGGTTTTCGCCGGCGTCGAGACGGGCCTGCACGGCAAGGGCATCGGCGTGCACGTCCTCGGCGGGCCGGAGGGTGATCCACACTTCCGGACGGTCCACCTCGGCGATCCGCCGGAAGGCATCCTCGACACGGGCGATGGGGGAGAGGGTGGTCTGTCCGCGGTTCACGGCATCGACAGTCATCAGTTTTCTGCTCCAATCACGACGAGAGGGGTGCCCGGTTCGACGATCGCGCCCGGTGACACGAGGACTTCGAGGACTGTTCCGGACGTGGTGAACGCAACCGGCATCTCGAGTTTCATCGCCTCGAGTACCACGGCGTTCTGGCCCGGTTCGATGCGTTGCCCGGCTTCGACTTCGACACGCCACACGCTGCCGACCATGGGAGCCTCGACGACGACAGCCCCGGGCGGAACGTCGACCCGTGCCGACGGTTCGGGTGCGGGCGCCTGCTCGACGCGGTCGAATTCGCCCGACGCGCGCCACGCGGACTTCTCCGCCTCGAACGCCGCGGACTGCCGGGAGTCGAACTCGGCGATGGATTCGGCGTTGTCCCGCAGGAACTTCAGGTGGTCGGCGAACGCGAACGTGCCGTCGGAGATCTCGGCGTCGAACCGCCCCGCGACGGCCTGCTCGCGGTATTCGCGCAGCTGCTCCGGGGTGACGGGTTCCCACACGATGCGGTCGAAGAACCGGAACATCCACGGTGTGCCCTCGTCGAAGGGGCGGTGCTGCCGGTAGCCGGACCAGATCGGGACGGTGCGCCCGATCAACTGGTAACCGCCGGGCGACTCCATGCCGTAGACGCACAGGTACTTGCCGCCGATCCCGACCGCGTCGGACGGCGTCCACGTGCGCGCCGGGTTGTATTTGGTGGTGACCAGGCGGTGCCGCGGGTCGAGGGGCACGGCCAGTGGTGCGCCGAGGTAGACGTCGCCGAGCCCCAGCACCAGGTATTCGGCGTCGAACACGGCGTCGCGCACGTCGTCGACGCTGTCCAAACCGTTGATGCGCCGGATGAACTCGGTGTTCGACGGCAGCCACGGCGCCTCGTCGCGGACACCGTTGCGGTACCGGTCGATGGCCTCGGCGATGGACGGGTCGTCGAACGACAGCGGCAACCGGACCGTGCGACTCGGCACCACCAGATCGTGTGTCGCGGGCAGCAGTTCCTCGATGTCCTGGAGGATGTCCAGCAACCGACCGGCGGGAAGTTCGTCGGCGTCGAAATGCAGGTGCAGGGAGCGCACACCTGGAGTGATGTCGATGATGCCCGGGACCCGACGCCGGATCAGCGCTTCCGACAGCGCGTGGACGCGCATGCGGAGTCCGAGGTCGAGTTCCCGGTCGCCGTACTCGACGAGGATGTTGTCGTCGCCGCCGCGCAGGTACACGACCTCCGGTCGGTCCAGCACGGGCGCGATGCGGCGCAGGACCCCGCCGTCGCTGTTCGCCGAGCGGGTTGCGGTGGGCGGAAGATCCAGTCTGCGAGACGAATCCGAGGCCCGCAGCACGTGCGCACCGTCGTCGGAGACGGCGACGAATCGCAGTTCGTCGCCGGGCCTGATCTGCCCGAGCTTCCACCGGTGCGCCTTCACCACGGTGAGGGGGCACGCGAAGCCGCCGAGGCTCGGTCCGTCGGGGCCGAGCAGGATCGGGGTGTCGCCGGAGACGTTGAGCGCTCCGATGCTGTACGGGTTGTCGTGCAGGTTCGACGGGTGCAGCCCGGCGTCGCCGCCGTCGGTCCTCGACCAGACCGGCTTGGGGCCGTCGAGTCGGAGGCCGGTCCGGTTCGCGTGGGTCTGGACCTTCCAGGTCGTGTCGTAGAACTGCGCCATGTCGGAGTCGGTGAAGTAGGCGGGCGCCGGCTGCGGTCCCTCGGTGACGGCGAGATGCCACACGTGCGTGAACTCGGGACGCGAGTCCTCCGGGACGGGATGCGGTGCGCCGAGACCCGTGGTGTTCTCGAACAGCGAGTCGTCGAAGAGTCCCAGCACGTCACCGGTGGTGACGGCCTTGCCGGTGATGCCGCCGAACCCGCCGAGCGTGAACGTGGACGCGCTGCCGTGGTACAGCGGAGCGTCGATGCCGCCCCGGAACGCGACGTACGTGCGCAGGCCGGTGTCCGCCGGAGTGCCGACGTCGAGGACCGAGCCGGCCGGCGCTTCCACCGGTTCCCACAAGGGGATCGGTTCGCCGTCGAGAGTGACCGGGGTGTCGGCACCGCCCACACAGATCACGGTGGCGTCCGAGAACACGAGGCGCGGCCCCTGCAGGGTGCATTCGAGACCCGGCGCGCCGACCGGATTGCCGACCGCGGTGTTGACCAACTGGAACGACAGGTCGTCCATCGGTCCCGACGGCGGAATACCGACCTCCCACAGTCCGATTCGGCCGGGGTGATCCTGCACGGTGGTCATCGTCCCGGCGCGGAGCACGTCGACGCGTCGGCCGGTCGGCCGCAGATCGGCCAGCGACTGCGTGGTGTGCTCGCCGCCCAGCACCGTGTCGGCGACGCAGATCCGCCGCAGCTGGGGCAGGTTCGTCTGGACCCCGTAAATGTGCGTGTCGGCGAGTGCCTCCGCGAGGGCGGCGAACGCCGCCGTGCGCCGGTGCCCGCGGGTGATCACCTTCGCCAGCATCGGGTCGTAGTAGGCACTCACCTCGGTGCCCGTCTCGACCCACGTCTCGACCCGCGTGTGAGCCGGGAACTCGACCCCGGTGAGTCGTCCGGCGCTGGGACGGTAATCGTGGCCAGGGTCCTCGGCGTAGATGCGGGCCTCGACGGCGGTTCCCCTGATCTCGGGTCCGGAGTCGGGCAGCCCATCGAGCATGGAACCGTCCCCGCGGGCGAGCCTCAGCATCCACTCGACGAGGTCCACCCCGGTGACTTCCTCGGTCACCGGGTGTTCGACCTGCAGTCGCGTGTTCATCTCGAGGAACGACGCCTCACCGCGGTCCACGTCGTAGACGAACTCGACGGTTCCCGCGGACCGGTAGTTCACCGACGACGCGAGACTGCGGGACGAGCTGAGCAGTTGTTCCACCACGTCGTCGGAGAGTCCGGGCGCCGGGGCCTCCTCGACCACCTTCTGGTTGCGGCGCTGTAGCGAGCAGTCGCGGGTGCCGAGGCTCAGCGTGCGGCCGAGTCCGTCGCCGAACACCTGCACCTCGATGTGGCGGGCGCGGGCGACGAAGCGTTCGAGGAACACCCCGGACGAGGAGAAGTTGGCCTGGGCGAGGCGCTGGACGCGGTCGTAGGCCTCGCGGAGTTCGGCGGCGTCGAAGCACGCCTGCATCCCGATGCCGCCGCCGCCACCGACGGCTTTGATCATCACCGGATAGCCGACGTCGGAGGCCGCGGACAGGGCGGCGTCGACGGAGTCGAGGAGCCCGCTGCCCGCGACGAGCGGGACGCCGACGGCGCGGGCGGCCTCGCGCGCCGTGTGCTTGTTCCCGAACGTGCGGAGCTGTTCGGGGGTGGGGCCGACGAACGCGATCCCGGCGGATTCGACCGCCGCGGCGAACGTGTCGTTCTCCGAGAGGAAGCCGTATCCGGGATGAATCGCGCCCGCGCCTGTCGCCAGCGCGGCTTCGACGACGGCGTCAGCCCGCAGATACGACTCGGGGGCGGGAGCCGGGCCCAGCCGGACGGCGACGTCGGCCATCTCGACGTGCGCGGCCGCCGAATCGGCGTCCGAGTACACCGCGACCGTCTTCAGTCCGAGGATGTGCGCGGATCGCATGATGCGGCAGGCGATTTCGCCCCGGTTCGCGACGAGCAGAGTGTCGAAGGAGTACTCGATCGGCGGCGTATTCATCCCTGTGGACATGGTTGTATACGCTAAGGACGGGGTGTTTCGCCGAGATTTCTCGAGGTAAAGCGTGGGTTAGTAAGACCTCTCACGGCCCGCGCGGTTCGGGGTCACGGCGAGGAGGGCTGCACCGGGGGTACGAACTCGAATGTCGTTCCGAGCAGCCACACCAGGAGCAGGACCACCGGCAGGTGGAACATGAACTGCAGGAACGTGAATCCCACCAGGTCGCGCGCCTTGAGTCCCAGCACCGCGAGGAGGGGCAGCATGAAGAACGGGTTGATCAGGTTCGGCAGGGCCTCGGCGACGTTGTACACCTGGACCGTCCAGCCCAGGTTCATCCCGACGTCGGTGGCCGACTGCATGACGTAGGGCGCCTCGACCAGCCATTTTCCGCCTCCGGACGGCACGAAGAGGCCCAGCACGACCGTGTAGAGGGCGATGACGACGGTGAAGCCGCCGCCGCTGCCGATGTTCGTGAAGAAATCGGCCAAGTGCTCGGAGATGGTGAGGCCGTTTCTGCCCTCGGCCTTCGTCAGGATCGCGGCCATCGCGGCGTACAGCGGGAACTGGACCAGGATGCCTGCGGTGGCGGGGACGGCCAGCGCGACGGCTTGCAGGAACTTACGCGGCGTCCCGTGCAGCACCAGCCCCAGCATGAGGAAGACCAGCAGGTAGGCGTTCAGGCTGCTGACGACGGTGAGCACGGGTTTGGTCACCAGCTGGGAGATCAGCCACCCCAGCGTCATCAGACCGGCCAGCGCCGGCAGGATCCGGCTGTATTCGAGCCACTCTCCCGGTCGCGATCGGGGTGCCACCTCCTTCGGCCGGTCGTCGAGGTCGACGTCCAGATCCTCGGCGGTGGTGACGGCCGCACCCCTCGGCGCGGAGAAGTGGGCGATGACCACGGTCAGGGCGATGATGATGACGCACATCAGCAGCGACTGCCAGGTGAAGATCGTGGTCCCGAAGTCGAGGACGCCGGTGATCTCCAGCAGCGCGGGCGGCAGGGACGCGGCGGTGGCCTGGAGCTGCGCGGCGGACGAGGACATGCCGAGCGCCCACACGGCGCCCAGACCCATGAAGGCCGCCGCGCCGAGCGCGCGGTAATCCACTCTCAGGTCGGATCGGCGGGCGATCGCCCGGGCGAGCAGCCCGCCGAACACCAGACTGAGCCCCCAGTTCAGGAAGGAGACCGACATGGACAGCAATGCGACGAAACTGACTGCGGTGCGCCCCGACTGAGGCACCATGGCCAGACGATCGATCAGCCGGGCGACCGGCGGGGACGTGGCGACGACGTATCCGGTCAGCACCACCATCGCCATCTGCAGGGTGAACGCCGTCAGATCCCAGAAACCGTCACCGAACGCGTCCACGACCGTCTGCGGAGACGAACCGTTGGCCAATGCGGCCACCGAGACGACGAAGACGCCGACGAGCGCGAAGACGTAGGCGTCCGGAAACCATTTTTCCGTCCAGCCGGCCAGCGACTGCGCGACCCGCGCCAGTCCCTTCTCGGAACGGACTTCTTCGGTAGCGGATGTCATGCGGCCGTTCCTCTTCTCTACGCGATGTGGAACCTACGAATAGTCGCGTTCGATCCTCAGAGTCCCGATGGTGGTGGCCAGGGCGTCGTACTGGGTCACCAGAAAGCAGAATTCGATCATCCGGCGGTCGTCGAAGTGGGTGCTCAGCGCCGACCACGCGGCATCGTCCAGGTTGTCGGTGGTGACGAGTTGGTCGACGGCGGTGAGAATGGCGCGGCGGCGCGCGTCCCAGCCGTCCGCGGCGGGACCTTCCAGCACCTGTTCGAGGAGCGCCGGGGTGACGCCCGCCCGGCGTCCGAGGCGCACGTGGTGATCCATCTCGTAGCCGCACTTCCGCAGGTGCGCCACGCGAAGGATGATCAATTCGGTCTCGTACCGGGAGATCTGCCCGCCCGGCATCAGCTTGCCGGAGTACTGCAGCCACGCACGGAAGAGGCCCCTCGTGCGGCCCACCGTGCTGAACAGATGAGCGTCCGGCACACCGGCGACACGGGAGATGATTCGCCACAACACCCAGTTGACGGGGCCGAGTTCCTTCAGACGTCCGGGTGGAATGCGTGCGGTCACGCCGCCCCCTCTCCTTCTGCTCGTCCCCTCGTGGGAACGGCTGCGTGCGCGCGTAGTTCGATCGAACGGGTCATCTCCGTGGCCCGAAGTGCGAGCATACGCACAGAATCCGTTCCGGGTACCCGGGACGGTGCGTATATCCGATTCTTCCGTCCCGCGATTGCCCGCTCGAGTGCGTCGACCGCCACCGTGATCGAGGAGGTCCGGGTCAGTGCGCTGCCGCGGGGTGGGGGAACCGCGACGCCGTCGAAATCGATCAGGGTGCGGTCCGTGTCGATCTCGCCGAGCCGGGCGATGCCGACCCGGGTCCCCAGCGATTTCATCTCGTCCCGCAGGGCCTCGCCGAGTTCCTCGGCACCGCCTCTCGTGGCGCCGTGGACACCACGCAGGGGGCTGAACGTCGTCGACGACGCCACGACGAGCGCGTACCCGTTGCGGTGCCCGATGTACGGTCCCGCGGCCCGCAGCGTGTGGTACGTCCCCATCACGTTCACCTCGATGGCATACCGCATCACCTCCGGATCACCCTCGACGATGTGCGCCGGGGGCGTCACGCCCGCGTTGGCGACGACGACATCGAGGCCGCCGAGCCGGTCGGTGAGGTAGTCGAACGAGTCCTCGACGGCTCGCCGGTCGCGGGTGTCGCAGCGACGCCACGGCGCCCGGCCGCACGTGGTGGCCGTCTGTTCGAGGAGTTCGGGTTCGAGGCCGAGCAGCCCGACACGGGCGCCCCGCTCGTGAAGTCGTCTGGCGAGTCCGGCGCCGATACCCCGGGCTGCGCCGGTGATCAGGACGCGGCGTCCGACCAGATTCTCTTCGAGAGTGCGTGACATGAAGCGAGTTCCCAACCTGTGTTACCGAGCGGTAGCAAGACGCTAGCACCCGCTCGGTTCATTGGTGGGAAAAATGTCCAACCGAGTTGGACAACTGTCTCAATCGCGGATCGCCCACGCCATGCGTGCGAGGGAAAGTGCCTGCTCAGCACGCTCGATGACCACCTCACGCGACTCGCTGATGTGCGCGAGCAGCGTGTCGTACGCGGAATCCAGCTTGCCGTCGAGGGCGAGCTCGGCCACCGAGATGTGTTCATCGACGGTCGCGCTCATGCGGTCGGGGGTGAGGTAGTCGAACATCCGGACCGGCCGCACCTTCGCGTTCACGTTGACGAGCGCATCGGACAGCGCCCGGTTGCCCGCCGACCGCAGCAGAACGGTGTGGAACTGCTCGTCGAGCGCCACGAACCCGGCGTCCGGCTCGGGGTTCTCCTTCCGCAACGCGTACCACCGGTCGAGCTCGGGTCCGAGAACGTCCGGGTCGTGCGACAGCGACTCGTCGGCGCGGACCCGGGCGATTCCCTGGAGCTCGAGCGTGATGCGCAGTTCGTACAGTCCGGCCAGCTCGTCGATGCGGGGGCGGTACGGAAACAACCCGCCCACGTCGCGCTGGACGAGTCCGTCGGCGAGGAGCCGGGCCAGGGCCTCCCGCACCGGCGTCCGCGACACCCCGTAGGTGTCGGCGAGACGCTCCTCGCCGAGACGCTGTCCCGGTGGGATCCGGCCGCTCATCAGGTCGGTGCGCAGCGACAGATACACGTGATCGCTGAGGGAGCCGGCCGGTTCTCGGCGTGCCATCAGATCGCCATCGCCGCGCGGACGTCGGAGACCGCGGTACGGACGTCGGAACCGGGTGCGGCGCCACCGGCGCCGGAGGACGTGACCCGCCCCGACTCGAGGACGTAGTAGCTCTCGGCGGATTCGAGAGCGAACCCGATGTGCTGTTCCACCAACAGGACTCCGAGTCCGCCGCGGCGGGTGAGTTCCATGATGGTGCGCTCGATCTCGGCCACGACGGACGGCTGAATGCCTTCCGTCGGTTCGTCGAGGATCAGCATCTTCGGTTCCGTGATCAGGGCCCGCGCGATGGCAAGTTGCTGACGCTGCCCACCGGAGAGGAGACCGGCACGCCGGTCGAGCAGGCCGCGTAGAGCCGGGAACAGATCCAGCACCTCGCCGACGAGTTCCTTTCCGCGCTTGCGGCCGTCGGCCACCACCTGAAGGTTCTCCGCGGTGGTCAGCTGACCGAACGACTGCTGGCCCTGCGGCACGTAGGCGAGGCCGCGCGCCACCCGGGCGCTCGGCCGCGACGCCGTGACGTCCTCGCCGTCGAACAGCACCCGCCCGGAATCGACCTTGATCAGTCCGACCGCCGCCCGCAGAAGCGTCGTCTTGCCCGCTCCGTTGTGTCCCATCACCGCGGCCACACCGTCCGACGGGACCGTCAGCGAGACTCCGTGGATCACTTCGGTTCGGCCGTACCCGGCCCGGATGTTCTCAAGCTCGAGCATCGCTGTCCTCCTTCGAAACCTCGGGCTGCAGTTCGGGGGCGGCACCGGCCGCGGCGGTCCCGAGGTACACCTCCTGCACCCGTGGATCGGCCTGCACCTGCTCCACGGTTCCCTCGCTCAGCACCTTCCCGGCGTGCAGCACGGTCACCGACGTCGCGAACGCGCGCATGAAGTCCATGTCGTGCTCGACCACCACGACGGTCCGCTCACCGCCGATTCGGCGCAGCAGGTTTCCCGTCTCGTCGCGTTCCTCGTGGCTCATGCCGGCCACCGGCTCGTCCAGCAGCAGGACGGAACAGTTCTGCACCAGCAGCATTCCGATCTCCAGCCACTGCTTCTGTCCGTGCGCGAGGATTCCGGCCGGGGTGTCGCGCAGCTTGCCGAGACCCGTGACGTCGAGCGCCTCCTCGATGGCAGGGAGCACCGTCTTGCGTCGGCGCAGCAGTGTGAGCGCCGACCGGCCCGCGCCCGCCGCGATGTCGAGGTTCTGGAGAACCGTCAGCTCCTCGAACACGCTCGCGGTCTGGAACGTGCGGCCCACACCGAGCCGGGCGATGCGGTGCACCTTCTTGCCGATCAACTCGACACCGGACTTCGTGACCGATCCCGTCGCGGGGACGAGCCCGGTGATGGCATCGACGAGAGTGGTCTTGCCGGCGCCGTTGGGACCGATGAGGAACCGCAGGTCGCCCTGCATCAGGGTGAGGTCGACGCCGTCGACCGCCTTGAAGCCGTCGAAGCTGACCCGAAGGTCCCGGACCTCGAGGTACTCGCTGGACATTCCGGCGTTGCCGCCGAGCACCGGCTCCTTGGCCGTGGCAGGAATCGTCATCGGGCCATCTCCATTCGTTCCGTCGGCTCGGTCTCGTCTTCCGGTCCGGGCGGGGCAGGTTCGTCGGAGGAGGCCTTCTTCTTCCGCTTCAGCAGCGCGAACAGCCCCGCGACACCGGCCGGGAAGAAGCCGACGACCACGATGAACAGCAGACCCTGCGCGTACGTCCAGCCGGACGGGAACGACTCCGAGAACGCGCTCTGCGCCCACGCCACCCCGATGGCGCCGAGGACCGGGCCGAGGAGCGTGGAACGTCCGCCGATGGCCACCCCGATCAGGAACGCGATCGACGGGACGATCCCGACATCGGCGGGGGAGATGATGCCGACGATCGGAACGAACAGCGCGCCGGCGAGGCCCGCGAAGAACGCGGCCGTCACGTAGGCGACGAGTTTGATGTTCGCCGGGTCGTACCCGAGGAAGCGGACGCGCTCCTCCTGATCCCGGACGGCGACGAGCAGTTCGCCGTAACGGCTGTTCATCAGCTGCCGGGTGATCGCGACCACGGCCAGCAGCACGCCGGCGGCGATGAAGAACAGCATCTGCCTGTTGGCCGGATCGTTCAGGTTGAAACCGAAGAACGTGCGGAACCGGTTGAGGCCGTTGCTTCCTCCGGTGCTCTGCTGGCCGACCAGCAGGATGGCGAATGCGGCGGCGAGCGCCTGGCTGAGGATCGCGAAGTAGGCGCCCTTGACGCGGCGCTTGAACACCCCGAGCCCGAGGACGAACGCCACCAGCGCCGGGATCAGCAGGATTCCCAGGATCGTCACGATCGGCGACGTGAACGGCACCCAGTAGCCCGGCAGCTCCCGGATGCCCGCGATCTGCATGAAGTCGGGCACCGTGTCTCCGCGGAGTTCGGCGTCGGCGATCTTCAGATGCATCGCCATCATGTAGGCACCCAGCCCGAAGAAGACACCCTGGCCGAGGGTGAGCATGCCGCCGCGGCCCCACGCCAGGCCGATACCGACCGCGACGATCGCGAAGCACAGGAACTTGCCGAGCAGACTCAGCCGGAAGTCGCTGAGAACCGCGGGGGCGACGACGAACAGAAGCAGCGCGGCCAGTGCGAATCCCGCCCACGCGCGGTAGCGGCCACTCGTCAGGATGCTCATACGAGACTCCTCGTCTTGACGGCGAACAGGCCCTGCGGCCGAACCTGGAGGAACACCACGATGACCACGAACACGATGACCTTGGCGATCGACGCCGTGGTCGAGTACTCGACGAACGAATTGAGGATGCCGAGTGCGAACGCGGCGATCACCGCGCCCTTCATCTGACCCAGGCCGCCGACCACGACCACCAGGAACGCGTCGATGAGGTAGCTCTGCCCGATGGTCGGACTCGTCGAGCCGATCAGGGTGAGCGCCACACCGGCGACACCCGCCAGACCGGAACCGATGAAGAACGTCGTCACATCGGTTCGGCGACTGGAGATCCCGCTCGTCTCCGCGAGGTCGCGGTTCTGCACGACGGCGCGGATGCGGCGTCCCATCGGGGACTTCTGCATCGCCAGCGACAGCGCGACGACGGCCACGACGGCCAGCACCAGGATGAACAGGCGCGTCTTCGGCACCACCGCGCCCAGGATCTCCACACCACCGGAGAGCCACTCCGGTGCGGCGACGTTGACGGCGGGCGCACCGAAGACGTCCCGTGCCAGCTGCTGCAGGATCAACCCCACACCGAACGTCACCAGCAGCGTGTCCAGCGGCCGGTGGTACATCCGCTTGACGAGGGTGACCTCGAGGAGGACACCCATCGCGCCACCGACCACGAAGCCGACGAGCAGAGAGATGAACAGGGAACCGGTGGCGCTCGATACCACCTGCTGCACCACATACGCCGTGTACGAGCCGGCCATGATGAATTCGCCGTGGGCCATGTTGATGACGCCCATCTGGCCGAACGTCAACGACAGCCCCAGCGCCGCGAGCAACAGAATCGATCCGATACTCAATCCGGTGAACAGCTGTCCGATCACTACATCCATCGATGTATGTCCTCTCTCTTCCCTCGTGCTCGTCGGACCGTGTTCTAGCTACCCAGCGACTCGGCCCACGGGTAGGACTTCAGGTACGGGTCCGGCTGGATCGGTGTGCCCGAATCCCAGACCGTGTAGATCAGGCCGTCGTTCCGGATCTCACCGATGCGCGCGGTCTTGGTGATGTGGTGGTTGGACCCGTCGATGGTGACCAGTCCCTCCGGGGCGGCGAACGTGACGCCGTCCGCGTTGTCCTGGATGTCCTTGGTGGCGAAGGAGTTCGCCTTCTCGACGGTGTTCTTCCACAGGTACACGGACGTGTAGGCGGCTTCCATCGGGTCGGACGTCGGCTTGTTCGCGCCGTACCGGGCCTTATACGCGTCGACGAACTTCTTGTTCTCCGGCGTGTCGATGGTCTGGTAGTAGTTCCAGGCGGTCAGCTGGCCCTCGATGTTCTGGACGCCGATACCGCCGACCTCCTCCTCGGCGATCGACACGGAAACGACGGGCATGTCGGCGGGCTTCAGGCCGACGTTCGCGTACTCGCGGAAGAACGCGACATTGGAGTCGCCGTTGAGTGTGTTGAAGACGGCGTCCGCATCGGCGGAGCGGACCTTGTTGACGATGGTCGAGAAGTCGGTGGAGCCGAGCGGGGTGTAGTCCTCACCCTTGATCTCGATGCCGTTGGCCTCCGCGTACGCCTTGATGATGCGGTTGGCGGTCTGCGGGAACACGTAGTCACTGCCCACCAGGTACAGCGACTTGACGCCCTTCTCCTTCAGGTAGTCGAGTGCGGGCACGATCTGCTGGTTGGTGGTGGCCCCGGTGTAGAAGATGTTCTTCGAATCCTCGAGGCCCTCGTACTGCACGGGGTAGTAGAGCAGCGAGTTGTTGTCCTCGAACACGGGCAGCATCGCCTTGCGGCTCGACGACGTCCAACCGCCGAACACGGCTGCGACGCAGTCACTGCTGATCAGCTTCTCCGCCTTCTCGGCGAACACGGTGGGCTCCGAGGCCCCGTCCTCCGCGACGATCTGGATCTTCTTGCCGAGCACGCCGCCCGAGTTGTTGATCTCGTCGACCGCGAGCGCGATCGAATCCCGGACGGTCACCTCGCTGATGGCCATCGTGCCCGACAGCGAGTTCAGCGACCCGACCTTGATCGTGTCTCCGGAGGTGTCCACACAGGACGCCGCGGTGGACTCGCCGACCGTGTCGGACGCCTTGCTGCCACAACCGGTCAGCACGAGCCCGATGGCGGCGAGCGCGGTCGGTGCAGCGAGGGCGCGCTTGGAGAAGGTGCGCATGTACGGGCCTTTCCGTCGGAGGATTTGGGGACCTCCGCAACCCGGGACATGTATCCGCCCCACGTATACAGAGGTGTATTCGTGGGGCGAACATTAAGCGGCCGTTGTTGCGCCTGAATGTCTGTCGGTGACGTGTTCGTGACGCGAATTACGGTTACGTGAACAACCGCTCACAGCGCTCCCGGCGGGGCCGGAGGCTGCTGCCGCTGCGGCCAATGTGACACCGGTTCAGTCGGATTGAACCGATGTGACACAAGGCGAGTCAGCGGATCAGGTACGGGGAGACCGAACTCTGGTGCTCACTGATGTCGAGTTGCTTGCCGAGCGGCGGGAACGCGCGCTGCGGGCAGTTGACGCGCTCGCACACCCGGCAACCGGCGCCGATCGGGGTGCCCGGGTTGGAATCGTCGAGGTCGAGACCGTCGCCGTAGACGAGCCGGTGGGCGTGCCGGATCTCGCAGCCGAGCCCGATCGCGAAGATCTTGGCCGGCTGGCCGTAGCGCTGGGCGCGACGTTCGACGGTCCGGGCGATCCACAGATACCGGCGGCCGTCCGGCATCTGCGCGATCTGGTTCATGATCTTGCCGGGGTACGCGAACGTCTCGTACACGTTCCACAGCGGGCACGTGCCACCGCTGGTGGAGAAGTGGAACCCGGTGGCGGACTGCCGCTTCGACATGTTCCCGGCCCGGTCGACGCGGACGAACATGAACGGAACGCCGCGCAACTTCGGACGCTGCAGCGTCGAGAGGCGGTGGCAGATCGTCTCGTAGCTCACCGAGTAGAACGCGGACAACCGCTCGATGTCGTACCGGAAGTCCTCGGCCACGTCGTGGAACTGGCCGTACGGCAGCACCGTGGCCGCAGCGAAGTAGTTGGCCAGCCCGAGCCGGGCGAGCGCCACGGACTCGTCGCTCGTGAAGCCGCCCTCGGCCACCAGCTTGTCGAGCAGGTCGCCGTATTCGAGGAACGCCAGCTCGGTCGCGAACTTGAACACCTGCTGGCCGCCCGACAGGTGCGGCGAGATCTCCAGCAGCCGGGATTCGGGGTCGTACCGGTGCAGGACGTTCTCGCCCAGGTCGATGCGCTTGACGATCTGCACGTCGTGCACGGTCTGCAACCTGCGGGCGATCTCACCGCCGACGTCGCCGCGGTGGAATCGCATGCGCGCGGTCAGTTCCTCCGCCGCCGTGTCCAGTTCGTGCAGATAGTTCTGCCGCTGATAGAAGTAGTCGCGGACCTCTTCGTGCGGCATCGTGATCGAGCCGCTACCACTGCCGTCGCTGTAGCGGTCCTCAGTGGCGAGAGCCAGCTGCGCGGTGGTGTTACGGAAGCGGCGGTGCATGTTGACCATCGCCTTCGCCAGGCCCGGATGCGACGCCACCATCTCCGCGATCTCCTGGGCGTCCGCGTCGATGCCCATCTCCTGGTCCAGCGCCACCTCGCGCATCTCCGCGATCAGGCGAGTGTCGTCCTGGGATGAGAAGAACGTGGTGTCGACGCCGAACACCTCGCTGATCCGCAGCAGCACCGGCACCGTCAGCGGCCGCACGTCGTGCTCGATCTGATTGAGGTAGCTGGCGGAGATCTCCAGCGTCTTCGCCAGCGCCGCCTGGCTCAGTCCACGCTCGGTTCGGAGCTGACGCAACCGGGTGCCGACGAAGGTCTTGGACATACGGCAATGGTACCGGCGCAGGTCAGATGTGCGAACGGAACCTTCGCAAGATTTACTCGCGCGGGTCGGGACACGGTGACGCGGGGCGAATGTACCTCTGGGCGCACTGGAGGCGCTGAAAGGTACATTCGCCCGCGCTCAGGCCTCGTTCTCCGAGCGCGGCGCGCCGACACCCGGGTCGATCTGGAACGGACCCGACGCGGACGGTGCGACGGGGAAGTCGAACATCGCCGTCGGCAGGTACACCGTCGAGCAGGAGTTCGGGATGTCCACCACCCCCGACAGCCGGCCCTCGATCGGTGCGGCGCCGAGGAGGAGGTAGGCCTGCTCGGGGCTGTACCCGAACTTGGTGAGGTAGTCGATCGCGTGGAGACAGGCCCGCTGATACGACAGGTGCGAGTCGAGGTACTTCTGTTCCCCGTCGAGGGTGACGGACGTTCCGGAGAACGCGAGCCACTCCGAGTACTGCGGGTCGGTGTTGCCGGGCATGAAGATCGCGTTCTCGGACACGCCGTACGTGTCCATGCCGCCCTTGATGATGTCGACGCGCAGGTCGATGAAGCCACCCATCTCGATGGCGCCGCAGAACGTGATCTCGCCGTCGCCCTGGGAGAAGTGCAGATCGCCGACGGACAGGTTCGCGCCGTCGACGAACACCGGGTAGAAGACGCGGCTGCCCTTGGTGAGGTTCTTGATGTCCTGGTTGCCGCCGTTCTCGCGTGGGGGCGCGGTGCGGGCGGCCTCGCCGGCGACGCGGTCGAAGTCGGCGCCCGACAGGGACCCGAGGACGGCGTCCTGCGGTTCGGGCGGCAGGGCGAGTGGGGGAACCCGGCCCGGGTCGGTGGCGATGAGCGCGCCCTCCCTCGCGTTCCACTTCGACAGGAGGGCGGCCGACGGCGCGGTGCCCATCAGTCCGGGGTGGACGATGCCGGTGAACGAGACGTGCGGGACGTGCCGCGACGTGGCGGTCTGACCGGAAAAATCCCAGACGGCCTTGTAGGCGTCGGGGAACTGCTCGGTGAGGAATCCGCCGCCGTTGTGGCGGGAGAAGATCCCGGTGTACCCCCAGCCCTGGCCTGCCAGCGGGCCGGAATCCTCCTGGGGGATGGGTCCGACGTCCAGGATGTCGACGATCAGCAGGTCGCCGGGCTTCGCGCCCTCCACGGCGAACGGCCCGGACAATGTGTGGACCGTGGTGAGGGGAGCGTTCAGGATGTCGTCGGCTGAGTCGTCGTTGTGGATGGCGCCGTCGAACCATTCGCGGCAGTGGACGCGGAAGGAGTCGCCCGGTTTCACCGTGACCGCGGCCGGGATGTCCGGGTGCCAGCGGTTGTGGCCGACGATCGCCTGATCGGTGAACTTTTTCGAGGAATCGAGCGGAAACAGCAGTTCGGGCATGTGCGCTCCTTCGGTGGCCGGTCAGGGACGAGGAAGTCGGCGGTGCAGCGGATTGCTCGTGACGGGTGAACGCCCTGCCGTGGTCTGGGGCGGCGGACCGGTGACGACGTCCGGTTCGTGAGCCGACCTCTTCGTGCTGTCGAGGAGGTTCATCGCGGACGACGATCCGTGTCCGAGTCGCGGTGAGGACACGCGCCGGACGGCGTCGCGGTCGCACCGCGGGCAGCGTGTGGTGCCGGGTACGTCGGCCATCGGGAACGACTGCTCGAACGGGCCGCAGTCGGCGGCACATCGGAATTCGTACAGCGGCATCGTGGTGCCCTTCGCCGGAGGAGACCATTCGAGGTCACGGTAACCGACCCGATTGGTGATTGCAGTCACAACGGGCGGGTCGACGGCTGTGCCGCGGTGGGAAGGCGAGGGTCGCACGGGCGGAAATATCTGTGTACGGCGAGTTGCGTGCATTTGGTTCACCACCTGCGGCTTTTTGCTACTGGCGAGTATCTTTCCTCTCCGATCGGGCAGGTGTGGCGCCGAACTTTCTTAACAGTCTTTGCAAGGTGTTGTGAAAAGCTAGCCAAGATTGGCATTAGCAACAGGTAGACGGCACTTTTTGCTTGTGTCATTCTCGGTAAGTACATACGAAGGGCCTGGCAAGGATGTGAAGCAGTACATCCGTACCGGACCAGCAGATCGAAGAGAGTGGAGTCTTGATGTCGACCACCGGCACCCCGAAGACCGCAGCTGAAATCCAGCAGGATTGGGACACCAACCCGCGCTGGAAGGGAGTAACCCGCAACTACACGGCGGAGCAGGTCGCCAAGCTCCAGGGCACCGTTGTCGAGGAAGCCACCCTCGCCCGCCGTGGTTCCGAGATCCTCTGGGACCTCGTGAACAACGAGGACTACATCAACTCGCTGGGTGCCCTCACGGGTAACCAGGCCGTGCAGCAGGTCCGCGCGGGCCTCAAGGCCATCTACCTGTCCGGCTGGCAGGTCGCCGGCGACGCGAACCTCTCGGGTCACACCTACCCGGACCAGAGTCTCTACCCGGCCAACTCGGTGCCGCAGGTCGTGCGCCGCATCAACAACGCGCTGCTGCGCGCCGACGAGATCGCCAAGGTCGAGGGCGACACCTCCGTCGACAACTGGCTCGCCCCGATCGTCGCCGACGGCGAGGCCGGCTTCGGTGGCGCTCTGAACGTCTACGAGCTGCAGAAGGCCATGATCGCGTCCGGCGTCGCCGGTTCGCACTGGGAAGACCAGCTCGCGTCGGAGAAGAAGTGCGGCCACCTCGGTGGCAAGGTCCTCATCCCCACGCAGCAGCACATCCGCACCCTGACCTCGGCGCGACTCGCGGCCGACGTGGCCGACGTTCCGACGGTCGTCATCGCGCGCACCGACGCCGAGGCCGCCACCCTGATCACCTCCGATGTCGACGAGCGCGACCGCGAGTTCCTCGACGGCACTCGCACCGCCGAGGGCTTCTACGGTGTGAAGAACGGCATCGAGCCCTGCATCGCTCGCGCCAAGGCCTACGCGCCGTACTCCGACCTCATCTGGATGGAGACCGGCGTGCCGGACCTCGAGGTCGCCAAGAAGTTCGCCGAGTCCGTTCGCAGCGAGTTCCCGGACCAGCTGCTCGCCTACAACTGCTCGCCGTCCTTCAACTGGAAGGCGCACCTTGACGACGCGACCATCGCGAAGTTCCAGAAGGAGCTCGGCGCGATGGGCTTCAAGTTCCAGTTCATCACCCTCGCCGGCTTCCACTCGCTCAACTACGGCATGTTCGACCTGGCCCACGGCTACGCCCGCGAGGGCATGACCGCCTTCGTCGACCTGCAGGAGCGCGAGTTCAAGGCCGCCGAGGAGCGTGGCTTCACCGCCATCAAGCACCAGCGTGAGGTCGGCGCCGGCTACTTCGACCGTATCGCCACCACGGTCGACCCCAACACCTCGACGGCTGCTCTGAAGGGCTCCACCGAAGAGGGTCAGTTCCACTGAGCCTTGTCCTCCAAGGCTTCGACCGATCACGGTTTCACCTGATCAACCCGACCCCGGGGAGGGGCCTGTAACAGGGCCCCTCCCCGGGCGACGACTCCACTAGACGAAAAGGAGCTGACGTGACCAGCGAAAAGATTCAGCGCGTCGGCGTGATCGGCGCCGGGATCATGGGTGCCGGAATCGCTGAGGTGTGTGCTCGCGCGCACGTCGACGTTCTGGTGTTCGAGCAAACCCGCGAGCTTGCGGCAGCGGGGCGTTCGCGCATCCTCCGTTCGCTCGACCGCGGAGTGAGCAGCGGCAAGATCACCGAGCGGGAACGTGAGCAGGCCGCCTGGCGGCTGCGGTTCACCTCCGATCTCGGTGATTTCGCGGACCGGCAGCTCGTCGTGGAGGCCGTCGTCGAGGACGAGAAGGTGAAGAGCGAGATCTTCACCGAACTCGACCAGGTCGTGACGGATCCGAACGCCGTACTGGCGTCCAACACGTCGTCGATCCCGATCATGAAGCTGGGCATCGCCACGAAGTCCCCGGAACGGGTCATCGGGATGCACTTCTTCAACCCCGTTCCGGTGCTTCCCCTCGTCGAGCTGGTGACCACGCTCAAGACGAGCAAATCGGTGTCCGAGCGGGCCGAGGCCTTCGCCAGCGATGTGCTGGGCAAGCAGGTCGTCCGTTCCGCGGACCGTTCCGGATTCGTCGTCAACGCCCTACTGGTGCCGTACCTGCTCTCCGCGATCCGCATGGTGGAGTCCGGGTTCGCGACCAAGGAAGACATCGACAAGGCAACGGTTCTCGGCCTCGCGCACCCGATGGGTCCGCTCGCGCTGACCGACCTGGTGGGCCTGGACACGGTCAAGTCCATCGCCGACTCCATGTACGAAGAGTTCAAGGAGCCCCTGTACTCGGCGCCGCCGCTGCTGCTTCGCATGGTCGAGGCCGGGTTGGTCGGCAAGAAGTCCGGTGCGGGCTTCTACGAGTACGGCGACAACGGTCGTGCCAGCAAGAAGGCCAGCTAGTAGGTAGGTAGGCGACTACACCTGTGCGCCTTTCACGACCACTGGCGGTTGTGAGAGGCGCACAGGTGCATCGAGCCCAGAGGCATTCTCAGCCACTGGACTGAGCCCAGAAAGGTCGACCGCATGTCCAGCACCGCAGCATACGGATCCAGCATCCTGGGGTATCCCCGCATCGGACCTCGCCGCGAACTCAAGCGTGCCCTCGAGTCCTACTGGCACGGCACGAGCACGAAGGAAGAACTCGTCGCCGTCGCCCGGGACCTTCAGGAGGAGACGTGGAGTGAGCTCGCCGCGACCGGTCTGACCCAGGTCCCGGGCAACACGTTCTCCTACTACGACCACGTACTCGACAACGCGCTGCTGTTCGGTGCCGTGCCCGAGCGGTTCAAGCCGCTCGAGAGGCAGCTCGATCCGCTGGACTTCTACTTCACGCTGGCGCGTGGCCGGCCGGACTTCCCGCCCCTCGAGCTGGTGCGGTTCTTCGGCACCAACTACCACTACCGTCAGCCCGAACTGGACGAGAACACCGAGTTCTCGCTGCGGTCCGAGACCGTGATGGACGAGTTCGAGCGGGCGAAGGCGCGCGGGATCGAACTGCGTCCGGTCGTGCTGGGGCCCGTGTCGCTGCTGCTGCTGTCGAAGGTCGGTCCGACGTCGAAGCGGCACGGTTTCTCGACCCTCGACCTGCTGGACAAGGTGCTGCCGGAGTACGAGAGGCTGTTCGAGCAGCTCGCGAAGGCCGGCGCCACATGCGTCCAGCTGGACGAGCCGTCGTTCACCGAGGACCGCGCACCGGAAGAACTGGCCGCGCTGGCCAAGGCGTACGAGAAGCTGTCGCACGCACCGCTGCGGCCCCGCATCCTCGTCACCGGTCCGTACGGGCATCTCGGGGAGGCGCTCGCCATCCTCGCCTCCACCAAGGTGGAGGCTCTGGGCCTCGATCTCGTCAGTCACCGGCTGAGCGCCGACGAGCTGGCGAAGATCCCGGGCATGAAGCGCAAGCGCATCTACGCCGGTGTGGTCGACGGCCGCAACGTGTGGCGCGTCGACCGGTACAACACGCTGACGTACCTGAACACGCTGAAGGACGTCGTGCCGGATCTCGTGGTCTCGACGTCGACGTCGTTGCTGCACGTTCCGTACGACGTGTTGTCCGAGTACGACATCCCGGGTGATGTCGCAGACCGGCTCGCGTTCGCGAAGCAGAAGGTCGGCGAGGTGGTCTCGCTGGCCAAGGCGCTCACCGAGGGGCCGTCCGACAAGTGGCGCAAGCGTCCCACGTCGGTGCACTTCAAGCTCAAGCACGCGGTGCGGGCACGGGTCAACGCGATCAAGCCGGGCGACCGCTTCCGGGTTCCGTACGAGGAGCGGCGGGTCGCCCAGCAGGAGCGACTGAACCTGCCGCTGGTTCCGGCGACGACGCTGGGCTCGTTCCCGCAGACGGACGCGATCAGGCAGGCGCGGTACGAGCTGGGTGAGGGACGCCTCGAGTGGGAGGAATACTACAAGCGGATCCAGGCCGAGATCGAAAGCACGATCCGGTTGCAGGAAGACATCGGGCTCGACGTCTTCGTGCACGGTGAGCACGAGCGCAACGACATGGTGCAGTACTTCGCGGAGCTTCTCGAGGGGTATGCCTTCACCCACAACGGGTGGGTGCAGGCTTACGGCTCGCGGTGTACACGTCCGCCGATCCTCTACGGGGACGTGTCGCGGCCGAAGCCGATGACCGTCGAGTGGATCTCGTACGCGCAGTCGCTGACGGACAAGCCGGTCAAGGGCATGCTCACGGGTCCGGTGACGATGATCGCGCGGTCGTTCGTCCGCCAGGATCAGCCGCTGTACGAGACGGCCGACCAGTTGGCGCTGGTGATCCGCGACGAGATCGCCGACCTCGAGGCGGCGGGCATCGCGATCATCCAGGTCGACGAGCCGGCGATCCGGGAACTGCTGCCGTTGCGCGAGAACGGCCGCGAGGCGTATCTCGAGTGGGCGGTCGACGCATTTCGTCTCGCGACGGGCGGGGCGAAGCCGGAGACGCAGATCCACACGCATATCACGTACACGAGCCGGGCGTCGGTGGTCGACGCCATCGAACGGCTCGACGCGGACGTGACGGCGATCGTGGCGACGCGCTCCATCACGTGGGTGCTCGGTGCCATCAAGGAGCGGGCGCTGACCCACGGTGTCGGTCCGGGTGTGTACGAGAGCCGGTCGGCCCGGATTCCGGACATCGACGAGTTGGACGAACTGCTCACGGAGGCGAGCGAGTCGGTCTCACTCGAACGGTTGTGGGCCAACCCGGACGGCGGCCTGAAGACGCGTCACTACTGGCAGCTCGAGCCTTCGCTGCGCAATATGGTGGCGGCGGCGAAGCGACTCCGCAGGCGGGCCGAGAAGGAAGAATCCGAGGCCTGATTTCTCCGGCGTGTTCGGGGTCACCGCCTCAGCGGTGGCCCCGAACGGGCTTTCGGTCGCGCAAACATGTCGAGGTGTAGGCCGCCACGAGTGGGGCAGCACGCGACGGCGCCTACGACCGCGTGGTCGGCAGCGACGTGCGGTACCGATTCGTGATCGACACGGCAACGATCTGACCTACGCGTCACCGAGTTGATCTCGCAGTGATGCCAGTGTCTTCGCCAGCAACCGGGACACGTGCATCTGCGAGATACCGACCCGGTCGGCGATCTGGGTCTGTGTCATGTTGCCGAAGAATCGCAGCATGAGGACGGTCCGCTCCCGTTCTGGGAGGGATTGAAGCAGGGGGCGCAGGGTTTCGTGGTTCTCGACGTCGTCCATCGCGGCGTCGTAGTCGCCGAGCGTCTCCACCATGGACAGTTCGCCGGTCCGGTCCGACGACGTGTTGTCGACGGAGACGGTCTGATACGCGTTGCCGGCGAGGAGCCCCTGCGCCACCTCCTCCTGTTCGAGGTCCAGGTGCTCGGCGAGTTCGCTGACAGTGGGAGCGTGGCCGAGACTCTGGGACAGTTCGGCGACGGCCTGGCTCAGCGCGAGGTGCAGTTCCTTCATCCGGCGGGGCACCCGCACGGCCCACCCGGTGTCGCGGAAGTGCCGTCGCACCTCGCCCATGATGGTGGGGACCGCGAACGACACGAAGTCGGATCCCCGCTCCACGTCGAACCGGTCGACCGAGTTGACCAGGCCGAGGCGCGCGACCTGAACCAGATCGTCGTGCGCCTCGCCGCGACCGTCGAAGCGGCGTGCGATGTGCTCGGCGAGCGGGAGACAGCGCGTCACGACGGCGTCGCGCAGTCTGCTGCGCCGGGGATCGTCCTCGTCGAGGGCTGCCATCTGTTCGAAGAGTGCTGTGACGTCCTGATACTCGTCCGGCCAACGGGCCGTGTGCCCCCCACTGTGAGTATGGGACGTCACAGACTCAGGCCGTTCTTCACCTTGGTGAATTCCATGGTGGTCACGAAACCCGCGGTGGCGGAGTCTGGCTCCTGTTTCAGATCGACCGAATCGGTGAGGGCGTTGAGCACGTGCCAGGCGAACGAACGCTCGCCGAGGGAGTCGACCGAGGTGGTGGTGCTCGATACGTCGACTCGCAGGGTGTTGTCGAGATACTGCAGCCGGCACACCAGGAGCGCGTCCGGTGTCGCGCGGACGATCAGCTGGGTGCAGATCTCGTCCATGGCCAGTTTGATGTCGGCGATGGAGTCGAGGTCGAAATCTTCGTGAATGGCAACGGTTGCTGCCAGGGCGCGCAGTACGGAGAGCTGATCGGGCGTTGCTCGCACGCGCAGTTCGACGACGGGATGTGTGTGATCCTGGTCGGGTTCGATTGTCTTGGCGATGGCCATGAGACCTCCGGGTCGGGCGTACCGTGCTGTCGGCGGGCGGTGGGTCGGCCCGCGCTGCTGAGAAGTCAGGGTAGCGATCCGGCGACACCGCAGGTGGAATACCGCAGAACAGGACCGATCAAACCAGTCCGATCAGTACGTTTGCCCGAGTAGTGTTGGCGGCACGATCAGCGTTCCTGAGGCCCTCGGCAGGGTCATGGTGGTCACGGGAGACGAGTGGGATGCCTGACGAGATTCACCTGCACACGTTGACGAATGACGTCGAGACCGCGGATGTCGACGCGGTCACCGTGTCGCTCGACGCTGTGCTCGAGTTGCTCGAACCCGTGGACGAGACCGACGTGGTGCTGCACACGCTGTGTCGTCGGGTGGTCGAGGTGTTCCCGGGTGCTGCGATGGCCGGGATCACCGTTCTCCGGCCGACGGGTCCCGTCACGGTGGCCGCGACGTCGGACGAGCTCGCGGCGCTCGAGGAGTTGCAGTACCGCTTCGGTGAGGGGCCTGCGCTCGACGCCGTGCGCTCCCGCGAGACCGTGCGGGCCGACCGTGCCGCGGCGTACGAGAGGTGGCCGGCGTACGCCGCGAGTTCCGAGCCGGCAGGCGTCCACAGCTATCTGTCCGTACCCCTGCCCGTCGCGGAGCAGTCCGCCGCGCTGAATCTGTACGGACTGTTGCCGCACGCCTTCCATCGCATGGACGAGTCGGTGCTGGAGCTGTACGTCGAGGCGGCTGCGGTCGCGGTGCGCAATGCCCGGCGGTACGGCGAGGCGAGAAATCTGATCGAGCAACTCCGTATCGCCCTCCGGTCCCGCGCTGTCATCGATCAGGCGAAGGGAATCGTGATGGCGTTGCGGGGTCTCGACGCCGAGACCGCGTTCGACGTCCTCGTCACGCGTTCGCAGCGGGAGAACGTCAAACTGCGCGTGGTCGCAGAACGTGTCGTCGCGGCTGTTTCGGCGCGGACAACCGTGCGTAACGGTTTGTAATCGCTCACCAGGGCAAATGAGAGCTCGAGTATCTGTTATTTCCTTGTGACACACCACAGGCGGGAGTAGTCTCGAACCGAGGTTGAACACACAGCCGATGTCGGGAAGCGCTGCCGTAGCAGACGGTGTCATGTGTCCGAGGTCGGGTCTGTCTGCAGGTGCTCCGCTTCCCCTCTCAATGTTCGAGATGGGGTGAGCCATGTCTGTTGGTCCAGGGGTCCCAGAACCTGAAATGGCGTGTTCGGGCACGGAGTTCGGTACCACGTACAAGCCGAGGGTAACGCTCTCGGCTGTCGGTTCCGCTCCGACACGCTGTGCGAGCGCGGAATTCACTTCCGAGCGAGTCGGGTCCGGGGTGATGTTGGTAGGGGTGCGAGGCGAAATCGACCTGTTCAGTGCACCGGGGTTCCGCGACTACGTGTGCACGCGGATTTCGCCCGAGGGGCAGTTCATCCTCGACATGTCGAAGGTGGATTTCATCGGAACCGCGGGGCTGTCGGTGCTCGACACCGTCCACGCGACGAACGTCCGGGACGGGCGGACATGGGCGATGATCTGCGGCCGGCCGGTATATCGGCTGCTCAGAGCCGCGGGCCAGGAGTCGAGCTACCCCTGCTTCGCTTCCGTGGACAGTGCCCTCGGGGCCTGGCACGGCCGAACGGCCTGACCGTCCGAACCGGCGCCCGACGTCAGTGGGCGCCGGTTCGACTCGTGCGCGGAGGGGCCGACACGCAGCGGCCGTAGGCGCGGAGGGTATCGGTGGCGACCCGGTCCCACGAGTAGCGGGCGCGGGCGCGATCGCAGCCCGCCATGCCGTATCCCGTGCGCAGGGCGTCGTCGTCGAAGATCTGTCGCAGGGCCTCGGCCAGGCGGACCGGGTTGCGCGGTGAGATGAGGCGCCCGGTGATGCCGTCGACCACCGTGTCCCTCATACCACCGACGGCGGACGCCACCACCGGTGTGCCGCAGGCCATCGCCTCCAGCGGAACCATGCCGAACGGCTCGTACCAGGGGGTGCACACGACGGCATCCGCCGAGCGCAGCAGCGAGGGCATGGCGTTCCTCGGCACGCGCCCGACGATCCGTACCCGGTTGCGCACCTTCGTCTCCCGGGCCAGGGTCAGTAATCGCGACGCTTCGGGGTCGTCGGCGACGTCGTCGGCGGCCGGCCCGCCCGCGATGACGAGTTCGGTGTCGGGGAAGTGGGAGAGCGCCTCGATCGCGGTGTCGAACCCCTTGCTCGGCGCCAAGCGGCCGACCATGACGAGGCGATGGCGTTTGCCCTTCTCGTCGGCGCGGCCGTCGGGCGTGAACTCGGCGACGTCGACGCCGGACGGAACCACGGACGTGCGCGAGCGCGGCAGGCCGAGATGGGAGAGTTCGAAGACCTCGTCAGTACACGTCGCCACCACCCGGGTGGCGCCGCGGGCGATCAACTGTTCCAAGTGAATTCGGTTGTGGGTGCTCGACGAATCCGCGCGCTCGAACCGCTGCTCGACCACCCCCAGCGCATGGAACGTCTGGACCACCGGAATGCCCATGGTGCGGGCGGCGAGTTGCGTCGCGATCCCGGACATCCAGTAGTGGGCGTGGACGATGTCCGGCCGTTCGGCTTCCCATTCGGCCTTCAGAACGCTGCCGAACGCCCCCATCAGCGGCAGGATCTCGGCCTCGGACATCCGCCGCGGAGGCCCGACCGGCACGTGCACCACGGTGTATCCGCCGGGGGTCGTGACCCGCGCCGGGGCGTCCTCGCTCTCCGCCCGGGTGTAGACGGTGACGTCGTGACCCTCTCGTGTGAGGGCTGCCGACAGTTCGGCGAGGTGAATGCTCTGCCCCCCGACATCGGCGCCGTCCGAGACGTCGAGAGGACTGGCGTTGGCCGAGACCATCGAAATCCTCAATCGTCTCGAGGTGCCGACGGCTGCCGTTCTCATCGGTTGCCCGCCGCACACGGGAGGTCTGGGTTCGCGATGAATGGCCGTCATGCCACGGGGATTCCCGAACTTCGGGTTTGTAAACCGACCGGCTAGCACTCTGTCACAGGACAGGTGGCACAGGCAGGCCGGTGTTGCGTTCTAATACCAACGCCGCCTACCGCCGACCGCACGACCAGTGGCGCCGAGAATCCACAAGATCGCGCCGATCACCAGGAGGATGATGCCGATGGTCCACAGCCAAGTGAGGCCGGTGAGCCATCCGATCAGGAGCAAGATCAGTCCGAGCACGATCATGACGTTCCTCGATTCTTCATCCCACCGGGGCGAGGCGAGAGTCCGACCCCGGACCCTCCCGCACCCCGTCGACTCCTGCGCCCATTGCGTAGGTCAGATGGCCGCCGAGCGCGCCGCCGACACCGATCGCGAGTAGTCCCGCGGTGCTCGTGACGACAGCGCGTGCGTCCGTTCCGTGTCTGCGGCGAAGGTAGGACGCGAGCATGGCCGTGATGCCGATGGCGTTGGCCTCGGCGTGGATCAGGCCGACGCGGCGCTGACGCGTATCGCGTTCGGCCCAGTCCGCCCAGCCGGTCACCAACGTCGGGGGAGTGGCGAGCAGTCCCAGGCCGATCAGCCTGCGTGCGCCGACGTGATCGCGGAACGCCAGATCGAAGACGGTCGCGCCGACCCACGCACCGATGGGGAGGCTGACGAGAACGGGATGCACGGGGTGCCCGAGCCAGGATCCGCGCAATATCGCACCCGCGCCGGACGAACCGAGCGCCCCCTGGATCCGCTGTTGCAGGAACCGGCTGCCGCCGTCGAGGAACCCGGCGGATTCCGCTTTCCGGAACAGGCTCTCGAGGTTCATGACTCCCGGTTACCCAGGGCGGCGCGAAGAAAACCGGCCTGCCTTGTCGTCGATGCAGGTCGGGCGTAGCGTCGGGACCACGTTCTCGAAGGTGAGGTGAGTGCCGTGAAACTCAATCTCTTCGCTGCTTGGGTCAGCTTCGCTCTCGTGTTGTTGTCGGTGGTCTGTCTCGGCGGATTCCTCGTCGCCGCAGGCTCGGGGCAGGGCGGCTGGGCGGTGATCTCCGGATCTCTGTGCGTCGTCGCGCTGGCCGGAGCGATGGCGCTGTACGGAGGAGCCGTGCGTCACGATCACAGGCTGCACCACGAAACGCCGCACCTCTTCTGACGGCGGCATTTCCGGAAGGTCTCAGGAGTCCGCGAGCCTCCGCTTCTCCGCGTCGATGTCGAAAGTGGCGGGCGGCCAGCCGAGGTCCAGCTTCTCCAGGGCGTCGATCAGCAGCTCGCTGACCGCGATCCGGCTGTACCACTTGCGGTCGCACGGAACCACGTACCACGGCGCGTAATCGGTCGACGTCTCGTCGAGCATCGCCTGATACGCGTCCTGGTACGCGGGCCAGAGCTTGCGCTCGTCGACGTCCGAGGGGTTGTACTTCCAGTACTTGTCCCGGCGTTCCAACCGTTCGCGCAGCCGCGACTTCTGTTCGTCGAGTGAGACGAACATCGCGACCTTCACCAGCGTCGTGCCGCCGGCGACGAGTTCCTTCTCGAAATGGTTGATCTCGTCGTAGCGGCCGCTCCAGATTTCGGCGGGCACGAGATCGTGAACCCGGACCACCAGCACGTCCTCGTAGTGCGACCGGTCGAACACGCCGAGTTGCCCGGCGCGGGGCAGGGCGTTGTCGATCCGCCACAGGAAGTGGTGGCGCTTCTCCTCGGGTGTGGGCACGCCGAACGACGCGTGATCCACGCCCTGCGGATCCACGTGCCCGATGACGTGGCGGACCATCCCGCCTTTACCTGCGGTGTCCATGCCCTGCAGCACGAGGAGCACCGACCGGCCGTCGCCGGATCGCCCGTTGGCGTAGAGCTTCTCCTGGAGGGACGACAGCACCGCACCGCGTTCCTCGAGCAGCGCGACCCCGTCCGACTTGTCGCCGACGAACCCCGGTGTGCTCCCGCAATCGAGTTCGGCGATCCGCTGACCCGGGCGCGATCGCAGGGCCTCGATCGCCGGCGTCTTCCACAATCCGCGTGCCTTGTCTGCCATGTACAAACAGTGCCACAGGAGCGTTACATGGAGTCGTGGGCGGCGAGGTGCACCGGTGTCGTGTTCTGGTGATCGGGACGGGATTTTCCGGTCTGGGCACGGCCATCCAGCTCCGCAAGCGGGGACGCGACGACTTCATCCTGCTGGAGAAGGCGCGGGAGGTCGGCGGCACCTGGCGGGAGAACACGTACCCGGGTTGTGCGTGTGACGTGCCCTCGCACCTGTACTCGTTCTCGTTCGAGCCGAACCCGGACTGGACGCGGATGTGGTCGGGACAGGAGGAGATCTTCGACTATCTGCGTGGCCTGGCCGACAAGTACGACCTGCGGCGCAACATTCATTTCGGCCGCACGATGACGGGCGGGCACTGGGACGCCGAACGGCAACGGTGGCACGTCCACACCGAGTCGGGCGACGAGTACGTCGCCCAGTTCGTCGTGTCCGGGATCGGCGCCCTCCACATCCCGAACGTCCCGGATCTGCCCGGCGCCGACACCTTCGAGGGAACGGAGTTCCACTCGGCGCAGTGGAACCACGACTACGACCTGCGGGGCAAGAAAGTCGCGGTGATCGGCACGGGCGCCAGCGCAGTCCAGTTCGTTCCCGAGATCGTGGGCGACGTAGCCGAGTTGCAGCTGTATCAGCGGACGCCGCCCTGGGTGATACCCGGCCTGAACTTCGGCATTCCGCCGGAGGCGCGGCGCCTGTTGGGCCGGGTCCCGCTGGCCCGTCGAATGGTGCGTGCCGCGGTCTACTGGACTTACGAATCGCTCGCGCTCGGGTTCAACGGGCACTCCCGCCTGATGCGGCCGATCGAGAGCGCGGCGCGGAAGAACCTGAACAGGACCGTCACCGATCCCGAACTTCGCCGGAAGCTGACCCCGTCCTATCGCATCGGTTGCAAGCGGATCCTGGGGTCGGACGTGTACTACCCGGCGTTGATCTCACCGAAGACGGTCGTGATCACCGAGGGCATCGCCGAGGTACGCCCGCACAGTATCGTCGCGGGCGACGGGGCTGAGCGGGCGGTGGACGCGATCATCTACGCCACCGGATTCCACGTCACCGACGGCTTCGACAATGTCGACCTCACCGGGGTCGAGGGCCGGCGCCTCGCCGACGAATGGGAGGAACACGGGATCCGCACCCACCTCGGTATCACCGTCGCGGGTTACCCCAACGCGTTCTTCCTCTTCGGCCCCAACACCGGGCTCGGTCACAATTCGGTGGTCTTCATGATCGAGTCGCAGATTCGTTATGCACTGGAGTTGATGGATCTCGTCGACCGGCGCGGCGCCGATTCCGCGGCCGTCCGGCCCGCGGTGCAGAGCCGCTTCAACACCGACATCCAGCGGAAACTGGCAAAGGGCGTGTGGTCCACCGGCGGGTGCGTGAGCTGGTACCTGGACTCGCACGGCGTCAACCGCACTATCTGGCCGGGTTCGACCGTGCGCTACTGGCGACGGACGCGGTCGGTCGAACCGGCGGACTTCGAGTTCACACCCGGCTGAACGGCGGGGGCGTCACTCCGTCGACGAGATGGCTTCCCCAGAGGTCCATCCCGGTGATCCGGGCGGTGGCCGTGCCATCCGGGCCCGTGATCTGCAGTTCGGTGCCCGCGGACAGGTCGGCATCGGCGCCGAGGACGTCGGTCAGGGTGCGTACGCGGCCGTGCCAGACGTACCGACCGCTGATGGGTTCGAAGTTTCCCGCCAACTGGACCTGCACGGTCACGGCAGGACGGTCGCCGACGACGACGTCGGCGGGGCCGCGGTAGCCCTCTTCTTCTTCCTCGTGTTCGTTCACACAGGCGAGTTTACCTGTAACTGATAGTTACACAAGAAACGTTCGGCGCTAGTCGGCCTCGGCCGCAGGCGGGCGCAGCGGGTGCGGGATCGCATTGAATCGCGCGGGCGAGCCGTTGACGGCGGCGATACCGGTGACGCCACCCCAGGTCATCATCGTCAGGTAGTTGATCAGATCCTCGACCGACATGGACCGGTTGGAGATCCACCAGTGCGTCGCCAGCTGCACACCGCCGACGATTCCGTACGCCCAGGGGACGGCGCCGCCGGAGTCCATCTCCATCTGCCGCAGCCGCTCGCCGAGAACCGTGGAGAGCACCTCCGCGATCATCCGTTCCGAGTCCGCGACCGTTTCGCGGCCCGGGCCGGAGCCGTTCGCCATGATGTACAGGTAGACGTCGGGATCCGACGCCACCGTCTCGACGTACGCCGTGATGGTGGCGCGGGTCAGCTCGAAGTCGTCGAGGTCGCCGCCGATGGCCTCGTAGATCCGCGGGGCGAGTGTGGTCTCCACGTAACGCGCCATGGTCGCGTTCGTCAGATCGCTCTTGTCCGCGAAATAGCGGTACAGCACCGTCTTGGAGACACCGATCTCGGATGCGATCTCGTCCATGCCGATGTCGCGTCCACGCAAGCGAATGGCGGCGATCGTTCCGTCGACGAGTTCTTCTCGGCGCGCGATCTTGTGCTCACGCCAGCGGCGCTTGCGCCCATCGGGCTTTGCCGCCTTGTCCAGCTTCGTCATCGACTCGGTCACCTGCTCAGGATCCTTCACGTCGTCGTTCGCCACTGAGTCTCTTCACATCCGTTTCGTGTCGCGATCTCCTGTCAGCTTAGTGCTCCGGTCTTGTCGCACGGCACAACGCCGTCTGTGCGGGCGCGCGTCCAGCGGCTGGGTTGCCGCCTTCCCGCCGTCCTTGGGCACAATGGCGTCTGTGGATCAACTGAGCCTTTCCGCCTTCGACGACGACGCGAAGCGTCGCGATCTCCGCAAGATGAAGGCTGTCGCGACGGGCTTTCTCGTGTTCGCCACCGTGGTGTACCTCGTGTGCAGGTGGCAGGAATCGCGGGGCGCGGGGGCGTGGGTCGGCTACGTGCGGGCCGCGTCCGAGGCAGGCATGGTCGGTGCGCTGGCCGACTGGTTCGCGGTGACGGCCCTGTTCCGGCATCCGCTCGGATTGCCGATCCCGCACACCGCGATCATCAAGCGCAAGAAGGACCAGCTGGGGGCGAGCCTCGGCAACTTCGTCGGCCAGAACTTCCTCGCCCCCGAGGTGGTGTCCGCCAAGGTGGAGGCCGCGGAGATCCCGCTGCGGCTGGGCAGGTGGATGGCGCAGCCCAAGCACGCCGCGCGTGTCGCTGCCGAGACGGCCACCATCCTGCGCGGCTTCGTCGAGATCCTGCGCGACGAGGACGTGCAGCAGATCATCGACAGCACCCTGGTGCGCAGGCTGGCCGAGCCCCAGTGGGGGCCGCCGATCGGGCGCGTACTCGGCGAACTCCTGCGCGAGAACCGGCAGTTGCCGATCCTGGATCTGCTCGCCGAGCGGGCGCACCAGTGGGCGCTCGGGAGTCAGGAGACCATCGACCGGATCGTCAGCCGCGATTCGCCCGCCTGGTCGCCCAAGTTCGTCGACGCCATGCTCGGCGAGAAGATCCACCGGGAGCTCGTCGAATTCACCTGGAAGGTGCGATCCAACCCGGAGCACGAGGTGCGGCAGGCGGCCAACCGCTTCCTCGTCGACTTCGCCGACGACCTGCAGAACGACCCCGCGACCATGGAGAAGGCCGAGAAGATCAAGGCCGAGATCATGGGGCGCGAGGAGGTGACCGGTCTCGCTGCGGCTACGTGGACGGTCGCCAAGCGCCTGATCATGGAATCCGTCGACGACCCGAACAGCACGCTGCGCACGAAGGTCGCGGAGAACGTCGTGCGATTCGGTGAGCGGCTGCGCGACGACCACGAGCTGAGGGCCAAGGTCGACGGGTGGGTGCTCGCCGGCACGCGCTACGTCGTCGTCCACTACACCGACGAGATCACCGCGATCATCTCCGACACCGTCGAGCGCTGGGACGCCGAGGAGGCGTCCAAGAAGATCGAACTGCAGGTGGGACGGGATCTCCAGTTCATCCGCATCAACGGCACCGTGGTCGGGTCGATCGCGGGGCTGCTGATCTACACGTTCTCGACGGTGCTGTTCGGCTGACATCGGCCTCGGCGGAGGGTCCGCTAGCTGGGTGCTAACAGAGTGCTTGCAATTGCTAGCACCCTGCTTTAGGCTTGGTTCTGCCCAGCAACACGGAGGACTGATGGCAAGCGATGATCGCGACGCAGCCGGTGCAGGAGATCTGGCAGCTCGCGTAGTCAGCAACGCCGCTCACGACATCGGAGGTTTCATTCGTGCCCAGCGCGAAGCGGCCCAGGTGTCGATGCGGCAGCTGGCGCAGCTGGCCGGTGTCAGTAATCCGTATCTGAGTCAGATCGAACGTGGGTTGCGCAAGCCCTCGGCCGAGGTGCTTGGGCAGATAGCCAAGGGTCTCCGGGTCTCGTCGGAGGTCCTGTACGTCCAGGCGGGTTACCTCGAGCAGCGGCCACACGGTCCCCTCCGTGACGCTCTGCTCGCGGATACGGCCATTACCGAGCGGCAGAAGCAAGTGCTGCTCGAGATCTACGAGTCGTTCTGTCGTGAGAACGAATCGGCGGAAGCGGCCGAATCCCGGACGTCCGAGCTTCGGACAGAAGAACACCAGCGTTCTGATTCCCAGACGCCGGAACCAGAACCCCCCACCGTTGAACAGGAGAAAGCCGATGACTGACCAGAAGACCATCGACAGCGTCAAGACCTCGCTGTACGCGGCCGTAGGCGCCGGCGACGTCGTCGTGCAGGCCGTGGCCGACGTCGTCGCCCAGGTCCGCTCGCGCGCCGAGTCCACCCAGGGCGACGTCGAGGAGCGTGTCGGCGGCGCCAAGGAGCGCATCGCCGGACTCCAGGAAGAGGTCACCGAGGGTGTCGAGAACCTTCGCGACCGCCTCGCCGGACTGCCGTCCGAGCTGCCCGAGGAGCTTGCCGAGCTGCGTGAGAAGTTCACCGCCGACGAGCTGCGCAAGGTCGCCGAGGCCTACCTGAAGGTCGCCTCCGACCTGTACACGTCGCTCGCCGAGCGCGGCGAGGACACCGTCGAGCGCATCCGCAAGCAGCCGGTCGTCGAGGAGGGCATCGGCCGCGCCGAGACCGCCTTCGGTGACGCCGTCGAGCTGACCGAGGAAGCTCTCGGCACCGTTGCACGCCAGACGCGCGCCGTCGGCGAGCAGGCCGCGAAGCTCGCGGGCCGCGCTTCGGGTCGCATCTCCGACACCGCCGAGGGGCTCGGGGAGGCCATCGCCGAAGCCGGCGACGAGGCTGCCCTGAAGGTTCTCGACCTGGGCGACCAGGCCGAGGAAGCGTCGAAGGGCGCTGCCGATCGCGTCGACGCCACCGCTGCCGACGTCCAGGCTCAGGCCGACAAGGCTGCCCCGGCCAAGCACGCCGCTCCCGCCAAGAAGGCTGCTCCGGCCAAGGCTGCGGCAACTCCGGCCCCGGCTCCGGCCAAGAAGGCCGCCGCTCCGGCCAAGAAGGCTGCTCCGGTCAAGAAGGCTTGATCCTTCACGCTTTTCGGCCCCCGCACGTTCGGTGCGGGGGCCGTTTGCGTGTCGACCTCGTAGGATGGGGCTGTGATTCAAGTTGACGGCGTCGTCTCGGTGATCTTGTTGGTGATTCGCATCGTCGCCCTGGGTGGTGCTGCGTACGCGCTGTTCCACGCGGCTCGCCAGCGCAAAGACGCGTTCACCGCCGTGGACAAGTTGAGCAAACCGATCTGGCTGAGCATTCTCGCCGTCGCGTTCCTCGTCCTCCTGCTGTTCCCGGCCGTGCAGTTGTTCGGCATCGTCGCGGTCGTCGCGGTGTGCGTCTATCTCGTGGACGTGCGCCCGCGCGTCGACGACGTGCAGCGCGGGCCTCGCTGGTAGCCGCTCCCCACCCCATGAGCACGTGAAGGCGTGGCTCTCGTGCACCCAAACGATGACAATGGGCATTGTGACAATGCTATTGTGGTGACACGGCTACCGAGGAGCTGACATGTCCGTCGTCCATCTGCGTGACTCAGTGAGCGATGCCCACCCGGCCGCGGGACTCGTCGGCGGCCCGTCGCGGCTGCTGCTCCGACGGGCGCACATCGTCCGATGAAGGAATACCGGATCGACGACCTCGCGCGCGAGGCGCGGGTGAGCGTGCGCAACGTGCGCGTCTACCAGGACCGCGGACTGCTCCCGCCGCCACGGAAGCAGGGGCGCACCGGGTGGTACAACGAATCGCACCTCGCCCGTCTGCACCTGATCGGGCGCATGCTCGATCGCGGCTACACGTTCGCCACCATCAGCGAACTTCTCACGGCTGCGCACTACGGCCTCCAGGTCAAGGACGTTCTGGAGACCGACGACCCGGGCAGCCGATGGAAGAAGCGCAGGCGAGCGGCCCGCCTCACGATCGCCGAGCTGAAATGCATGTTCGGTGCGCAGACCACCGAGGCCAACATCGCCAAGGGCACCGAACTCGGAGTGCTCGTTCCCGCCGGAGGCGACTACTCGGTGAACAATCCACGACTGGTCGAGGCGGCGCAGGTCCTCGTCGACGCCGGCATCCCGCTCGAGGACGTCCTCGAACAGACCGCGGCGGTGCGACGAGACCTCTCGGACGTCGCCGCGCGGTTCGTCGCCGTCGTCGCGGACCGCTACCTCGCCGCCGAGGGCGAGCCGCTCGAACTCGACGAGGCGAAAGTCTCGGAGATCGCGCGGCTCGTCGACCAGATGCGTCCCCTCACGCGCGATGCCGTCCAGTCGCTGTTCGAAGAGGCGATGGAGGAACAGATCTCCAAGGCACTCGAACGGGCGGCCCGGCAACTCGGTGAGACACCGGGCCCGGCGACGAGCACAGACACCAACAGAGCAAGTTAGACAGGACAGGGGCAGGAATGACCAGCAGTTCGCGCACCATCGCCTTCCGGGCACTAGCCGGCGCAGCCGGAGTGGGCGCCGTCGTCGCCGCGGCAGCGGCGATCCGCCACAAGCGCGCCACCCGCGGGTTGACGTTGTCGACCGAGGTGGCGCCGAACGAGCTGCTGCGCACCCCGAACCTGCGCCCGGACGTGACGGAGATCCTCACCGACGACGGAGCGACGCTGTACGTCCGCGCCTACGGTCCGGTGGACGGCGATCCCATTGTGCTGAGCCATGGCTGGACCTGTTCCACCGAATACTGGTACCCGCAGGTGAACGCGCTGGCGGACGAGTACCGGGTCATCACCTACGACCAGCGTGGGCACGGCCGCAGCACCGTCGGCTCGCTCCCGCTCGGCCCGGACGTCCTCGCCGACGACCTGTCGGAGGTGCTGAAGGCGACGGTGCGTGACGACAAGAAGGCCGTGCTCGTCGGTCACAGCATGGGTGGCATGAGCATCATGGCGTGGGCAGGCCGTCACCCCGACGAGGTGAAGAAGTACGCGTCGGCAGTTCTGCTCGCCAGCACCGCCTGTGATCGGCTCATCGCCGAGACCACCGTCATCCCGCTGCCGAATCGTTTTCCGCGCGTGCCGGTTCCGGTCGGCCGCGCCGTCCTGAGCACCCCGGTTCCGTTGGTGTCGTCGCCGGTGATGACGCGCGCACTCCAGTACGTGTCGATGTCGCCGAACGCCTCCCGCGCCGAAGTCCAGTTCTGCGAGAACATCGTCCGGGACTGCAAGCCGCGCATCCGCGGCGGCTGGGGCGCCGCGCTCAGCGGCCTCGACATCCACGAGGCTCTCGACAACCTCGACGTCCCGACCACGGTGCTCGTCGGCTCCATGGACCGACTGACCCCACCCGTCCACGCCCGCAAGCTCGCTCGCGTCCTGGACGAGGCCGGTCACCTCGAGCGGCTCATCGTCCTGCCCGGCGTCGGCCACATGAGCTCCGTCGAGAGCATCGACGAGTTCGACAAGGAGATAGTCCGGCTGCGCAATCTCTGATCCGACAGTTGCCCGCGTATTGGTCAGGCTCACACACAATAGCCTGTGAGCCTGAACAATTCGTCGGAATCTATGTTTGCCGGGGCTAGCTGAACACCACGGTCTTACGGCCGTGGACGAGGACGCGGTCCTCGAGATGCCAGCGCAGGCCACGGGACAGCACGAGCTTTTCGATGTCGCGACCCTGCCGGACCATGTCCGCGACCTCGTCTGCGTGGTCGACGCGGATCACGTCCTGCTCGATGATGGGGCCCGCGTCGAGTTCGGCCGTCACGTAGTGGCAGGTTGCGCCGATCAGCTTCACACCACGGGCGAATGCCTGGTGGTAGGGGCGGGCCCCGACGAAGGACGGCAGGAAGCTGTGGTGGATGTTGATGGCCCGGCCGGCCCAGTGCTCGCACAGTGCCGAGGGCAGCACCTGCATGAAACGCGCCAGCACGACGGCATTTGGGTCGTGGGCGTCGACCAGTTCACGCACCTGCTCGAACGCGGGCCCGCGTTCGGCGGGATCCTTCGGGAACGGGACGTGATGGAAGTCGATGCCGTGCTGCCTGGTGACGGTCTCGAGATCGCGGTGGTTGCCGATCACCGCGCAGATGTCGGCGGGCAACTCGCCTCCGGCCGCGCGGCCGAGCAGGTCGTGGAGGCAGTGCGCCTCCTTGCTCACGAGCAGCACCACCCGCTTTCGCTGACCGGTGTCGGATACGGTCCACTCGGTCTCGGGGCCGAGTTCGGCGGCGACGGCCGCGAAGCGCTCCCGGAGTTCCTCGATCGACATGTCTACCGAGGAGGCACGCACTGCCTGCCGGGTGAAGAACCAGCCGGTGTCGGCGTCGGCGTGGTACGCCGCCTCGACGATCCAGCCGCCGACCTCGGCGAGGAACGTCGAGATCCGGGCGACGATGCCGGTGCGGTCGGGGCAGCCGAGAGAAAGAACGTACCGGTGGTCCTCGGTCGAAGCAGCGCTCATGGGCAACAGTCTTTCAGGTCGCGCTCCGGCCGTTCACCACGGCGGTGCCGACGAGGGTGCCGGCGTCGATGTCGTGAATCGCGCGTTCGGTGAGCAGCTGCAGGAGATCGAGGCGAATCTGCTCGACCGTCCCGGCGTCGAACGGGGCGAGCGCGCGACGGAAGTTCCCACCCAGGACGAGGTCCCAGGCGAACTCGGGGGTGGCGGGAATGCTATTGGACAGCTCCCGGACCTCGGTCGAGTGCGCGCCCAGCTCGCCCAGCCACTGGTGGAGCGCGTCCGGGGTGTCGATGCGTTCGAGTGGATCGAACGGCGACCCGGCCGGTTCTGGCTCGGGTTCCCGGTGCCGGGCCACGGCGTCCTGGAACGCGCTCGCGAAGTCGCGCAACGCGCCCTGCCGCCACACCGTGATCCCGACCTTGCCGCCCGGCCGGACGAGGCCGGCGAGCCGGGTGAACGCGGCATCCATGTGGGGCAGGAAGAACACGCCGTACGAGCAGGCCAGCGCGTCGTAGCCCGCTTCCGGGACGGTGCTCGGCGGCTCCCAGGTGGTGGCGTCCGCGCAGACGAACTCGATGTTCTGCAATCCACGCTCCGACGCCTTCAGCCGCCCCTGCTCGAGCAGTTCGTCGGCCAGGTCGACGCCGTGGACGAGGCCCGACGGACCCACGGCGGTGGCTGCGGGGAGCGCCGAAGAGCCTGCGCCGCAGCACACGTCGAGGACGGCGTCGCCGGGACGCAGTCCGAGCTGGAAGGCGAGTGACTGCCCGGCCGGCGTCCACACGGCCGTCGTCAGCCGGTCGAACTCCAGCCGCGCCTCGTCGAAGATCGATCCCGGATCGCTCATACGGCGATGCTAGGCCGTGCCGCAAGCCCCGGAAGGCATTGTGCGAAGCTCACAGGTATGTCCGACGTTGCACTGACCCGCTCCCAGGTGGCCGACCTCGTCGACCACACGCTCCTCAAGCCCGAGGCCACCACCGACGACGTGACGGCGCTGATCGCCGAGGCGCGCTCGCTCGGTGTGCTCGCCGTCTGCGTGTCGCCGTCGATGCTGCCGGTCAAGGCGCCGGGTCTGGTGACCGCGGCGGTGGTCGGGTTCCCCTCGGGCAAGCACCACTCGCTGGTCAAGGGGGCCGAGGCGCGGCTCGCCGTGGACCAGGGCGCGCAGGAGATCGACATGGTGATCGACATCGGGGCCGCCGTGGCCGGCGACTTCAACGCGGTGCTGGCCGACGTCCTCACGGTCCGCGAGGCGGTCGGCGACCACACGGTCCTGAAGGTGATCCTCGAGACCGCCGCGCTCACCGACGAGGCGATCGTGGAAGCGTGCCGGGCCGCCGAGCGGGCCGGGGCGAACTTCGTGAAGACGTCCACCGGATTCCATCCGGCCGGGGGAGCGACCGTGGAGGCGGTGCGGCTGATGGCGCAGACCGTCGGCGGGCGGATCGGCGTGAAGGCGAGCGGCGGGATCCGCACCGCACAGGCCGCGCTCGACATGATCGCGGCCGGGGCGACGCGGCTGGGACTGTCGGGAACCCGTGCCGTCCTGGACGGGTTGCCCGACTGACCCGACGGTCGATCAGACCAGGAGGCCGCAGCTGCTCTGCTGTTCCTGCTGCTGTTGCTGGGTGCCGGCGGCAGGCATCGTGTAGGCGCCACCCTCGAGGGTGATCTCGATGGCGTCGTCGGTGACCTTCAACGACGTCGGCTGCATGCCCAGCGGGTAGGTCTGCAGGCTCGAAGTCAGAATCTGGACGACCCCGTCCACCAGGTCGGTGGGGAGGCCGAAACCGAGGATCGCCGCACCCACCGTCTCCACTTTCACGGTCCCGTTCACGACCTCCGGTTTGACGGTCAGGTCCGCGAGCCCGGCCGGACCGACGGAGAACCGCAGGGTGCCCGCGCTCGAATCGGCGGTGACACCGCTGATGAGCGAGCCGAACGCCTGCTGCTGCAGCGTCGCGAGGATTCCCGCGGTGGACCAGGTGATGTCCGCATCGGAACTGCCGATGGTGCCGCTGCTGTCCGCGGTGTTCTCGATCCGGATGTCGTTGACCTGGGCGTGCACCTGCATCCCCTGGGCGGGGCCGAACTTGGTGTCGTCGCTGTCGATCGTGATGTATGGGACGTTCTTGTCGACCGACTGGAGTAGGACTGGCTTCCAGCTCAGGCCCACGTCCACCTGCGAGCCGAGTTGGCTCTCGAACTGGTCTGCCATGCAGGTCTTCACTCTGTTGCGCACGAAGAGTTCGCCGCCGACGAGGACCGCCACGAGCGCGGCGATGACGACAAGAGAGATGACGAGCACACGGTTACTTCGGGGTGCGGAGTTCGTTCGGGCTGCCATTACACGGATTCTTCCCGACAACTCTGAACAAATTCTGTGAATGCGCCCGCGGCGGGTCGCCGAGATCCGCAGAAATTGTGATGCGTGCCACAAACGCCCAGTAATCTAGGGGAATGTCCGGATGGTTGGCTCCACGTCCCGGTGACCCGGAGCGCGAAGGTGTCGGTGAAGAGCTGACACGCGTCGCGACGGCTCAGGCGGGTTTCTTCACCACTGCGCAGGTGCTGCGCCTCGGTTTCGCCGCCGACGAGATCGATGAGCGCGTCGCCGACGGCTCGTGGGTCAAGGTCGAGCGAGATCTGTTCCGCTTGAAGGATTGTCCGCACTCCGATCTCGAGGAGTTCGCGAAGTGGTGCACCTGGTTCGGTGCCGCCGCCGCGGTCTCCCACCAGAGTGCCGCCGAACTTCACGGCCTCGGGCACCTGTACCCGCGGTTCATCCACCTCTCGACGGTGCTGTCACCGCCGTCGCCGACGCAGCAACTGGCGCTGCACCGGCGTTCGCTCCGCCCGGAGGACTGCGAGCAGGTGGGACCCCTGCGCATCACCACGCCGCTGTGCACGGCACTCGACCTCGCCGCGAGCGGCATCTCGCAGGAACTGCTCGACGAAGTGGTCGCCGACGGCGTCGCGATCGGGCGACTGAATGCGCGCGCACTGCACGGGGAGTGCGGATCCCTGCCGGCGCAGGTGGCGCAGCGCGTCGAACACGCACTGGCCACCTGCACCTGACGGATCACCGATCCGGGATCAGAACGGCCACTCGCCGTCCCGGGTGCCCTCCAGGAGCGGGATCATCGAGAATCCGGCGTCCGATAGTCCGCCGAACGTGTGGCGGTTCGCGGACCCCGTCGGACCGTGTCCGTGGCGGTAGCCCGCCACGTTCCACGTGTACACGGGGACGTCGGCCGGGACGTGCCGGGTCGGATCGCCCCACGCCGCCTGCTCGTCGGTGACGATGACGACGCGGTCGTGGTCGCGGTAATGCTTCCGCACCGCCGACGCCGTGTCCGTGCCGCCCAGGTCGCCGAAACTGTCGACGACCCGCAGCACCGGCTGGTGCTTGAACGGCACGAACCGGCTGTCCGAGCCGAACTCGACCAGGTTGGCCCGCTCCGCGCGCGCCGCCAGTACGGTGCCGAACACCGCGGCCGCGTCCGCCCGCGTCAGTTCCGACCGCGCCGAGACGCGGCTGTAGAACATCGATCCGGACCGGTCGACGAGCACCAGGGTGCGGCCGGGTAGCGACGGGACCGCGGACAGCGACGCCCCGAGTGCCCGTTCGAGTGCGTGTCCCCACCGCAGGCTCGGCGCGTTCCGGTAGGCCGCGAGGAACCGCATCGGAAGCTGCCGCGACTTCACGACCTCCCCCGGATCGGCGATCCGGGCCGCTACCTGTTCCGCGACGTGGTCGGGGATCCCGGCCTCGTCGAAGTTCCTCAGGTTGCGCAGAAGAGCCATGTACCCCATGGACGGGATCACCGCCTGCCATGCTGCCGCATCCATCGGTCCCTGCAGCCAGCCGGCGAGCGACTCCCACGTCATGCCGGCCGCCGACAGCCGCTCCGGGGTCCGGAGGACGGCACGCCGATCCTCCGGCGGGAGCGCCGCCAGCGCCGCCCGTTCCGTGAGCATCCGCAGGCCGGTGGGGATCGTGTTCTCGCGTCCCTGCCGCCGGTCGATCGCGTGCCGGAACAGCTCGCCCTGCCACGTCGCCGACGGCGACGCATGGGTGAGCTCGAGGACGTCGCCGAAGCGGACGTCCCTGGAATCGGAATCCCACTTCAGCAGTGAGCGTTCCGAGTACAGGCGGACAGCGGCATCGGCGACACCGCGCTTGACCGGCTTCGGGATCGAACGACCGTGGCGCGCAATCCAGTAGGCGAGGATCTCACCCGGCTCGTCGGCCCGCTCCAGCGCCGAGGAGATCACGGCGCGGTTGCCGCCGTGCAGACCGGCGCCCAGCCGGGCCCGGACGAACTCGGCCGCGGCCACCACCGACGCCGAACGCAGATGCGCGTCGCGGCGCAGCCACCCGATCAGGCGGGCGGTCCACTCCGGGTCCGACAGCGTGACCTCGTGGACGAGCTGGACGAACCGGCCGTCGCGGTCCGGAGCCGACTCGTAGAACGTGTGCTCACCCACCATGTTGGTGACGGCGAGGAGGAACAGCTCGCTCTTCGCGTCGCGGGCGTAGCCGCTGCCGCCCTCGAACGTGCGGCCGGCCGGTTGCATTTCCGACGTGACAGGGCTCTGTACCTTGGTGCGGCGCAGCGTCTTCAGGTTGAACTTGCTCATGGGTGTTCCTCCTTCCGGGAGGTGTCGGTGCTCGTGGGGTGCGCGCCACCCGAGATCGAGGCGACGACGGGGTGCGGAGTCGAACCGCGTGCTTGCGCACTTCACCTGAGAAGTATCCGTCGTCTGCGCACCGGGTGGCGCGCACGCATGTCGTGCCGAGTTCGGAGTCGGCGGAGGCACGGACGCGCTCTACCACTGAGCTACAGGGACCTGCGTCCCTGACCGGATTCGAACCGGCGACCACGCGATCCACAGTCGAAGTAGCCCTCGCCTGCGCACCGGCACAACATGTTTCGTGAAGTGACTCTACGGGGCGCTGTGGGGGATGTCGCGTGAATTAATTCGTGCCGGAACCGGGCGCGACCAGGTGCCACGGAACGGTGAGGATGTTGTCGCGGAGCCGGCGGCGCTGGGGTTGCACGGGAAGTCCCTGCGCGCGCAGCAGTTCGAGGGCGGCCCGCCACCGCACCCGCGGTCCGAACGAGCCGTGCGGCGCCGCGGTGGCCCACGCACGATCCGCTGCCGCGAGGAGGGCGTGGACCGGCTCACCCGGGACGTTGCGATGGATCAGCGCCTTGGGTAGCCGTTCGGCGATGTCCGACGGCTTCTCCACGGCGAACGGATCCCATGCCAGCGTCAGCGACAGCGGGCGGGTGGCGTCGAGCAGCACCCACGCACAGCGGCGGCCCAGCTCGTCACACGTGCCGTCGACGATCAGCCCGCCCGGTGCGAGCCCGGACTGCATCCGCGCCCAGGCCGGCCCGACCGCATCCTCGGGATACTGACGCAGCACGTTGAACGCGCGGACCAGGACGGGGCGCAGTCCGGAGAGCTCGAACCCGCCGCGGGCGAAACTCACTCCGTTCCTGCTCTCGACCACACGCTCGGGATCGATCTCGAGCCCCACCACCCGGCGGTCGCCGCGCACGGCGGTCAACCGGTCGGCGAGCTCGAACGTGGTGTGCGGTCGGGCGCCGTACCCGAGGTCGACGACGAGCGGGTCGGCGGATGCGTGCAGCGTCCGGCGCACCAGCGCGTCGTGGACGAGCCAGCGGTCGCTGCGTCGCAGCCGATTGATGCCTGTCGTACCCCGGGTGATGACACCGTGAGGCCGCTTCAGCGTCGCTGAAGTCATGGGAAATCCGTGCGGTGGTTGCTAGTGCTGCGACAACCACGTTTCGGTGATCTCGGCCTCGGCGCGGAAGAGGTCGATCAGGTTGACGAGCATCAGCTGCTCGAGCTTCCCGCCGACGAACGGCAGGTACACCTTGGCCTCGGACGACGTGCGGAACGTGCACCCGGTCTCGGTGGCGAACAGTTTCATGGTGCCCGTGAGGCTGCCCGGCCCCGCCGGGATCGACGCCTCGTACGTGCCCGTGGTCGGCTCACCGAAGGGCGTGTACGACTCCTTGCGCGTGATGACCATGTCCTTCTTCATCACGGTCTGCGCGATCTCGGGGAGTTCCGAGCGCGGCAGGATGTGGTGCAGGACGATGTCGATCCCGTCGTCGGTCACCTCGAAGTGTTCGATGTGGTTCTCGGAGTACTTCCGCATCTCCTCGATGCGAGCATCCCAGTAGTCACGGTTGGTGAACGCGTTGTACACCTCTTTGGGGGTGTGCTTGTAACGGGCTGAGTAGTCGATGCGGCGAGCCATGATCGCCAAGGTTACCGGCTGTGACGGAACACAAGGGACACCCGCCCCAGGTCAGGCCCCGAGCCACTGCTCCGTGAACCCCTGCTCCTTCGCGATCAGGCGCAGGACCTCGTCCGCGATCGCGCTCTCGATCTTGCCGCCGATCAGCGGGATCCTCACGTCGGCCTTGCCTTCGACCTGCACGTTCGACCCGGAACCGGAAGCCGTCAGCGTCTGGGTCCCGGAGATCGTCGCGGGCGCACCCACGACCTCGGCGGTGAACGTGCCCTCGGCGTGATCGCCGTCGAGCGTGCCCCACGTCTCCGTGCGCTTGATCACCAGATCGCCGGAACGGACCTTCGAGACGATACTGGGCAGGTGCTCCGCGGGAATCGACTGCGACATGGCCACCGAGATGGTGCCGGGGCCGGTCGTGACCTCGTCCAGGGTTGCCCCCGGTCCTCCCACCCGGTCGAGACGGTCGCGCCAGTACTGCTCGGTGATCAGGCCCGCATGGACCTGGGCGACGGAAAACGCATAGGACGACGAATGCTCGATGCGGCGACTCACGATCCGCAGGCTACCGTTTGCGGTTGTGTGGGACGTGAGCATTGTCAGTCAACTCGTCGATTCGGGCGCATTCGTGTCCGAGAACCTCGAACTGTCGGGGATGACCACGCTGCGCGTGGGCGGGCCGGCGCGGATCGTGGCGGAGTGCCCGACCACGCAGGTCCTCGTCGACGTGGTGCGCCTTCTCGACGCCGCGCACATCCCGACGCTGATCCTTGCCGGCGGCTCCAATCTGGTGGTCGGAGACGGCGGATTCGACGGTGTGGTGGTGCGTGTGTGCAACACCACCGTCGGTCTGGAGGAGGGATTCGTCACTGCCGAGGCGGGCGCCGAGTGGGATCAGGTGGTCGCGCAGACCGTCGCCGCCGAGCTGGGCGGGCTGGAATGCCTGTCGGGGATTCCCGGGTCGACCGGGGCCACCCCGGTGCAGAACGTGGGCGCGTACGGCGTCGAGGTGGGGTCGATGCTGCGGCGGGTCCACCTCCTCGATCGACGCACCGGTGAGGCGCGCTGGGTCGAACCCGAGGCCCTCGGTCTCGGTTACCGCTCGAGCGTCCTCAAGCACTCCGATGCCGCCCTGGTGCTGGCCGTGGAACTGACCGTGCATCCCGACGGGCTCGGCGAGCCGCTGCGCTACCGCGAACTGGTGTCGGCGCTGAACAGTGCCGAGGGCGACCGGTTGCCGTCGGCGCAGGTCCGCGACGCCGTGCTGGACCTGCGGCGGGGCAAGGGCATGGTGCTCGATCCCGAGGATTACGACACCTGGAGCGCGGGCTCCTTCTTCACCAACCCCGTCGTTGCGGACGGCGAGTTGGCGGGTGTCCTCGCCGCGATCGAGACCCGCCTCGGCGACGTGCTTGTTCCTCAATACCCGGCCGACGGCGGAACCAAGTTGTCTGCGGGGTGGCTGATCGAGCGGGCCGGCTTCTCGAAGGGGTATCCCGGCGAGAACGCCGTCGCGCGGCTGTCGACCAAGCACACTCTCGCGTTGACCAATCGAGGTGCCGCGAAGAGCGAGGACCTGCTGGCATTGGCTCGCGACGTCCGGGACGGCGTCCAGGCGGCGTTCGGTGTCCGGCTCGAACCCGAACCCGTGACGGTGGGCTGCGCGATCTGAGACAGGTCCGTAGCGCAGGTAACCTGTTAGCTGTGCATGAACTGGGTTCTCGGACAAGTCGGTCGCGCGTCGCGTTGATCGCGGCGGCGCTGATCGCGTTTCTCGTTGTGCTGACCGGATGCACGGTCGGCTCCGAGTCGGGAACCGCCACCGCGCCGCCCGAACCGGCGGTCGAGGTCACCCAGAATCCGGCGTCGGGGACCGAGGACGTCAATCCGGTGGCGCAGATCTCCGCGACCGCGTCGCAGGGCACGTTCACCGACATCTCCCTCGTCAACGCGGAGGGGCGTGCCGTGCAGGGTGTGCTGTCACCCGACCGGACCACGTTCACCGTCGGGGAGGCGCTGGGCTACGGCGCCACGTACACGTGGAAGGGCACGGCGCTCGGCACGGATGGCAAGTCCGTCGCCGTCGACGGCAGCTTCACCACGGTCGAGCCCGAAGAGACGATCGGCGCCACACTCAACATCGCCGACGGTCAGGAAGTCGGGATCGCGGCCCCGATCATCGTCCAGTTCCACGAGTCCGTCGAGGACAAGGCGGCGGTCGAGAAGGCGATGATCGTCACGACCAACCCGCCCACACCCGGCTCATGGGCGTGGCTGCCCGACGACAACGGGTCGCGCGCGCACTGGCGTCCGCAGAACTACTGGGCGCCCGGCACCACCGTCGGCCTCGACGCCAAGCTGTACGGGCTGGACTTGGGCGACGGAGCGTATGGCGCGGAGGATCTGTCGCTGAACTTCACCGTCGGGCGCAGTCAGATCGTGATCGCGAACGCACCCAGCCACCGCATGCAGGTGGTGCGCGGCGGCGAGACCATCATGGACATCCCCGTCAGCTACGGCGAAGGGAACGAGGCCCGCAACGTCACGCGCAGCGGCATCCACATGGTGACCGAGAAGCACGAGGACTTCCTCATGTCCAACCCGCCGTTCTACGAGAACGTGCGGGAGCGCTGGGCGGTCCGCATCTCCAACAACGGCGAGTTCATCCACGCGAACCCCCAGACCATCGGCGTACAGGGTTCGTCCAACGTCACCAACGGCTGCATCAACCTGTCCCTCGGGGACGCCCAGCAGTACTTCGGCATCGCGATGTACGGCGATCCCGTCGAGGTCACCGGAACGTCCATCGACCTGTCGGCCGCTGACGGCGACATCTACGACTGGGCCCTCAGCTGGTCCGAATGGCAGTCCATGTCGGCCCTCGCATAGGCGAGCGAACTTTCTTCACACCCGGTGGAACCGAAACCGGGGCTGCTGCGTCTACCTGAATGAGGACGCGTCGACGGCGCCGTGTTCTCGGTTCACACAACTGTGGGGAGTCGTCCGCTGTCGAGGGGTCGACGGACGACCCCGACAGTCCGTTTCGGTCGAAAGTCGCTGATCGGCAGGGGGCTGTGGGATGGGATGGATGTTGCTGGGGGTCGTGACGATCGTGGCGGGACTGTGGACCGTGGTCCTGGTGCTCGAGCACCAGGACCGGCGGACAGCCGCGAACGCGTCTACGTCGTGCGGTGAAAACGCCCGGACGAAGCCTGATCTCGTGGCTTGACGACGATCTGGTCGATGTTCACGTGGGAGGGCCTCGAGGCGACGAACCCGACGACGTCCGCGACATCCGCGGCGACGAGCGGGGTGATGCCCTCGTAGACCTTGTCGGCACGCTCCTGGTCGCCTTCGAAACGCACCAGGGAGAACTCGGTTTCTACTGCGCCCGGCGCGATTTCGGTGAGACGGACCGGCTTGCCGAGCAGTTCTCCGCGCAGCGTGCGGTGCAGGACGCCCTCCGCGTGCTTGGCGGTCGTGTATCCGGAACCGTTGTCGTACGCCTCGAGCGCGGCCAGCGACGTGATGGTGACGACCAGACCGTCACCCGACTCGATCAACTTCGGCAGCAGCGCCTTGGTGATCCGAAGGGTGCCCAGGACATTGGTCTCCCACATCCACCGCCAGTCGTCGAGATCGGCCTCGGCGACGGTGGCCAGTCCCTTGGCGCCGCCCGCATTGTTCACGAGCACGTCGACCCTCGGCAGTACCGCGCTGAACGCGTCCACGGAATCCTGGTCCGTGACGTCGAGTTCGAGCGCGGTACCGCCGATGTCTTCGGCGATCTTCTCCAGACGATCCAGTCGCCGGGCCCCGATGACCACATGAAATCCCTGCGCGGCCAGGGTGCGGGCGGTGGCTTCTCCGATTCCGGAGCTCGCCCCGGTGACGACGGCGATGCGGGTGTCAGGTGAAAAGGTCATGCCGACATGTTAGGGCTCGTCGATGACGGAGTAGCCACTCGCGTCGCCGGCGACGCTGCGGCTGCGCTCGCCCCGGATGTCGACGGGGACGTCGCCGGCCAGGGTGATGCGGTTGAGTCGCCGGTACTGATCGTCGTAGTCGGCGACGGCGTAGTGCTGAGTGGCACGGTTGTCCCAGATCGCCACGTCGCCCGACTGCCAGTTCCACCGGGTCGTGAACTCGAGCGAGATCGCGTGATCCTGCAGAACTCGGAAGAGTGCCTGCGACTGGGTGCTGCTCAGGCCGACCAGGCTCTTGACGAAGTGACCGAGCAGCAGTGTGCGCTCGCCGGTCTCGGGGTGCACCCGCACCACCGGGTGCTCCGTCTCGAAGTAGGTGGACTGGAACTCGGCGCGGTACTCCTTCGCCTTGTCGTCCTGCGCGCGTTCCGCGCTGGTCGCCGCGTAGTCGTAGACGTTGGTGTGCGTCGCCCACAGGTTGTCGGCGAGGACCTTCAGCGGCTCGGGCAGCGCGTTGTAGGCGGCGACACCCGACGCCCAGGTGGTGGATCCGCCGTAGGTGGGGAGTTGCACGGCGCGCAGGATCGACGCCTTCGGGATGCGATCGACGAACGTGACGTCGGTGTGCCAGCTGTTGGCCTTGCCGTAGTCGGAGTCGATGGGCAGCACCTTGGTGCCACGCGACGTGACGGTCGGATGCGCGGTGGTGGGGGAGCCGAGAAGCTCCGCGAACTCGTACTGCGAGTCGTCGGTCAGATGTTCCTGGCCACGGAAGAAGATCACCTTGTGCTCGAGCAGGGCCTGACGGATGAGCGACACGGTGGCGGGGTCGAGGTTGCCGCCGAGCCGGACGCCGTCGATCCGGGCGCCGATGTGTGCACCGAGCTTGACGACGCTCGCCGCGTTCGGGGAACCCTCGGCGTCTGTCACGTGCTCGGGCGCGAAATCGATGGACATGGTGAGCCTTTCGGATACCGGAGACGGTGTGGAGTCCCGTAACCGAACCATCGGGCGGTGTGTCGCCGGAAGGATTTGCGTCACCCTGATCGCAACGGGCCGCGGAGCTTCCGTGTGATCGCGACGACGCAGAGCAGGCTGAGCAGTGTGACCGCGGTGAGGTAGACCGGTCCGACAGCATCGACGCGACGGGGATGACGATCAGCCACACGAACGAGGCGATAAGCGTGAAGACGAGCACCAGTGTCTTGCTCATGCCCAGGACCTTCGTCGAATAGGACAGCAGGTACGCCATGAAGATGTATCCGACCGTGTTGATGCCGATGAACGCGCCCGCCGCCAGCAGCACTTCGCGCAGGTTCTCCCGCAGTACGGTGACGATCGGCAGTCGTTGATCGCGGTGGGTGCTCTTGACCTTCTCGAAGTCGGGGCTCTCGGTGATGGTGAACCGGATGACGAGCCCCATCAGCACCATTACCGCGCCGCCGATCGGCCGTGCGATGAAGCTGACGGAGAACGTCGCGAACGCCGCCAGCGTGCCCGCGATGGAGGAGAAGGACGGAAAGAACAACGGGCCGAACACGATTGCCGCGGCCATGCCGTAAATGAAGTAGTCGTACCACTCGATGGCGGTCCCGATGAGACTGGCGCCGGCCACCTTCGGCGGCCGGACGGTCGCCCGGGGTGTCACGGAGATCTGGGTGGAGGTCATGTCGATTTCCTTCGAGGGCACGAACGACTGTTCGGTCAGGATGGCGATCTCTGCCGTCTGATCCGCGTCGTCGCGGAGGCGATCACGTCGGTACATCTCACCCCTGTAACCGTACGTTCGGTTGGTATCTTGGCGGTTCGTGTGGTGAGACACTCTTGTAGTCAAGAGTGGCGATGCTCTCCGATGTGCGCCGCAGGCGGCGCCTCGCAACGGCGGGAACTGCGGAAGTGGCGCGGCGCGGATCCACACGCCGACGCGCCCTCCGATTGGTGAAACCGACCGAAGCTGCTAGTTTCGTGTCATGTCTTCAGGCCAGTCGACCGCTCCGCGGGTCACCTATGTGACTTCCGCGCTGGGCTCGCGGCTGCCCTTGGCGCGGGAACTGTGTTGTCGCTGTCTCAGCATCTGCAGCTAATTCGCGCAGTCTTCTCCTGATCGATCGTCCTCGGTCGTCCCACTCTCGACCCGGGACGGATGCAGCGTTCGGACGAAGGTGCGCACCGCCTCCGCTTGCAAGGACTGCCACGTGTCTACCCCCACTCTTTCCAGCCCCACCCGGACCGGCTCCGCATCTCGATTCCAGCGGCCCGTGTCCCGTCCCCGTCTCCACATCGTTCCCCCTGAGCTGCGGATCAGCGACGGCCCGGCCGCCGGTGTACTGCGGGTGGCCCGGTCTCGCGGGCCGCTGTCCAGGGACGTCGCCGCGAAAGCGACCGGCCTGAGCATCGCCACCGTCAACCGTCAGGTGTCGGCGCTCCTCGACCTCGGGCTGCTGCGCGAACGCGGCGACCTCACGCCGTCCGGCGCCATCGGTCGTCCGCGGGTTCCGTTCGAGGTCAACCACGAGCCCTACCTGACGGTGGGCATCCACATCGGCGCGGTCGTGACCAGCATCATCGCCAGTGACCTGCGAGGGAAGGTCCTCGGCGCGGTCGAGGTACCCACCCCGCAGGGAGCGTCCGCCGACGCACTCGCCGGCATCGCACGCAGCGCGCGGGCCTTCGCCTCCCGCTGGCACCGGCGTCGCCCGCTGTGGGCGGGTGTCGCACTCGGCGGTCGGGTCGATCCGCAGACCGGTGTCGTCGACCATCCCCGACTGGGATGGAAGTCCGCCCAGGTCGGCGCCATCATCGCGACCGGACTCGGGTTGCCCGTCTCCGTCGCGGCGCACGTCGAGGCGATGGCCGCATCCGAACTGCTGCTGAGCCCGGACAGCGAAGACGGTGTCGCGCAAGGCGAAACGGGCCTGTACTTCTACGCCCGTGAGACGGCGGGCATCGCGATCACCATCGACGGCCGTGTTCACACTCCGTCGAGCGGTCCCGGATCGATCGCGCACTTGCCGACGGGCTCGTCGGCGCAGTGCTCGTGCGGTTCACGCGGGTGCCTCGAGGCGACGATCAGCGATCGCGCGGTCATCTCCGCAGCCCTCGACGCGGGCATCCTCGCGGAGTCGAACCAGCGGCCGACGATGAGTGCCCTCTACAAGGCGGCGTCGTCGGGTTCCGTTCCCGCGCATGAACTTCTGGTGGAACGTGCTCAGGTGCTCGGGAAGACGGTCGCCATGCTGCGGGACCTGTTCAACCCGGACCGGGTGATCCTCGGGGGCCAGGCGTTCACCGAGTACCCGGCCGGTATCCCGCACGTCGCCGAGGCCTTCGCGCAGGCATCGTCGCTGGAACGCAGGGACATTCGAATCTCCGGTTTCGGCAACCGGGTGCAGGAGTATGCCTCGACGGTGGTGTCGCTGAGCACCATCTACTCCGATCCGGTCGGAGCGATGCGCCGGACGTCGATCTAGCGTCACAGCACTTCGTCAGCCGCACAGGCAATAGCCTGTGCGGCTGACGAATTCGTGTGCATCGCTCCGGGCGCCGACTCCCCGGTGGATCTCAGAGTTTGCGCAGCCCGTCGAGGACGCGTTCCATCAGATTCCGGTCCGGGCCGGTGGACCCGGCGGTCTCGTTCACGGTGACCGCCCCGGCCGCCGCGAGGTCGCCGACGAGTACGCGCGCGACCCCGAGTGGGATCGACGCGAGCGACGCGATCTCGGCCACCGACCGCGGTTCGGCGCACAGCGCGAAGACGCGGCGCAGTTCGTCCGGCGCAAGCATCCCGTCCACCACGGTGTCGCCGTCCGCGCGGGCGACGATGACCGCCTCCAGTGGCAGATCGACCCCGGACTCGGTCCGCCCGCCCGTGAGGATGAACGGCCGGACGATGGAGACGGTGTCCTCGGGCGCCACCCACTCGGTGGACTCGACAGCAGCACTGTCGGCCGCCTCGGGAGTCCGATCGGCAGGTTCGGGCACGGGTTCGACCTGCTCGGGAGCGGCCTCGGCCGGGACGGGCTCCACCCATTCGGCCGACTGCGTCGGGCTCGGGTCCTGCTCTTTCCTGGCGCTGCGGCGCCGGCCGGCTGATCCGAAGCGCGCCCCTGTCGCGCCGATCAACGGCCAGTTCTCATCGCTCACAGTCATCGGTTGGGACCCTTCTCGCACTACCCCACCCGCTCCATGGTCCCAAACCCGCGTTGCGTGCGAACGAACCGGTCCCTGTGATTCCCGCTACAGGGTGTGCGTGAGCGTTAGATTTGCTGCGTGACCCACTGGCGGCAGAACTCGGATCCGTTCCTCGCTCCCGATCTCGGCCGGTCCGCGCTGCTCGTCGTCGACACGCAGGTGGACTTCGTGGACGGCGGGACCGCCCCGATTCCCGGCACCTCGGCGGTGCTGCCCGCGATCGCGCGTCTCGTGGACGCCTACCGGGAGGCCTCGGCCCCGATCGTGCACGTCGTCCGGTTGTACGAGGGCGACGACGTGGACCTGTGCCGGCGCCGCGTGATCGCGGCCGGACTCGACATCGCCAGACCGGGCACCGCCGGCTCCCAGGTGGCGCCGGAGCTGGGGGTGCCGCCGCTCGACCCCGAGTCGCTCCTCGGCGGCGGTCTCCAGACCGTCTCGCCCACCGAGCACATCCTGTTCAAACCCCGGTGGAGTTCGTTCTACCGCACCGAACTCGACGACCGCCTGCGCCAGTGGCGGGTCGACACCGTGGTGATCGCGGGATGCAACTACCCCAACTGCCCGCGCGCCACGATCGTCGACGCCAGCGAACGCGACTACAAGGTGCTCGTCGCAGCCGACGCGATCTCGGGCGTCGACGCGCGTCACCTGGAGGAGGCCGGGCGAATAGGGGTTCTCCACGCGGAGACCGACGAGATCGTCGAGGCATTGCAGCCACCCGAGCTCGAGGTGATCAGCTGAGCGGCGGCGCGGATGTCGCGTCCGGTGGCGCGCCCCGCCTGCGCAGCTCCGCCCGCGCCCGCCCGATACCGCCGTGTTCCAACGCGGCGAGTGGTGATTCGTCGGCCCAGACGAGCTCACCGCGACGGCGGACCGTCACACTCATCGAGCCGGCGAGGTGCTCGAGGGCGCCGGGAATGTTGCGACGCTCGGCAGGAAGCGGAACCGGCAGCACGTGCGCCGAGCCCAGCGGGGAACCGCCCTCGATTTCGACGCTCCACGTGCGATTGCGGCCCCGCAGCCACCACCGATCGTCCGTGACGTGCGCCCGGACGGGGGAGGTGACCGGGTTGCCGAGGCGGAACACCGTGCCGTCGGGCAGCGCGACGACGACGGCCGTGACCTCGGTGCGCAGCCCACCCGCGGTGATCTCGCCGCCCGCGAACGCGACACATGCCTGCCGGTCGGCGAAACCCTGAGCCTGGCCCCACCACCAGGAGTCGGGGAAACCGCCCTTGCCCCAATTCTTTTCGCCGTAGACCTGGGCGCCGTCGAGGTCGATCTCGGTGCCGCCCAGCACGGCCGTGCCCTCGGCCCGGCCGCCGAGCAGCCACGGGTGCCAGTACTGGTTCAGTGCGGGCACGGTCTGGAACACACTCGACCCGCCGAGCCTGCGCCGCGGCCACGGAACCTGGGCGCCGACCCGGACGTCGAGGCGGGCGTCCGGCCCGAGATCCACCCGCACGCGGTCGACGGACCCGCGGAACGCGTCGCCGGCGAACGCGCCGAGTCCGGCAGGGTTGGCGTAGCCCTCCGGATGCGCGGCGGTCCGCAGGAACCGGGTGGGATGACCGGCGAGACCGAGCGTCGCCCAGTGCCCGTCCGCGGCCCGGTTGATCCCCGCCAGCGCGATGACGACCTGTCCCGTCGCGGGCTGGGTGAACCGCCAGAAATAGCCTTCCATCGCGACGTCGTGCGCGGCGAGGAGGTTGCCGAACGGCAGATCCGCTCCCGTGGCGCGGTATGCCCGCAGCAGTCGTGACATCGGTCAGCTTCCCGGCTGGGGGTGAAGCACCGCCTGCGACTGCGTCACCTGCGCCACGAGACGGTCCTCGTCGTCCCGCAGTTCGGTGACGACGGCGACCGTGGTTCGTCCGGCGTGCAGCGGACGCGCGGTCGCGGTGACGGTGCCCTTGCGGACGCCGCGGGTGAACACCGTGCTCGAACTCGTGGTCGACGTCGACGCTCCCGCCGGAAGGTTGAGAAACGCGCAGACGGCTCCGACGCTGTCGGCGAGCGTCATCAGCGCCCCGCCGTGCATGCCGTTTCCCGCGGTCGTGCGGTGCTGTTCCCACTCGAGGTGCCCGACGACCTCCTCGGGTGCGGCCTTGGTGAGACGAACCCCGGTGTGCACGGCGAACGGCATGGTCGCGACGAGATCAGCGGGATCCATACCCGTGGATGCTAGGCGCGGAACCACACCCGCGCAGGCGGTTCGCGGGGCTAGATTGGCGGGATGTCCAGTCTGTCGGAAGCCGCCCGCCGGTCGGGCCGGGCGCGGGGGAGCGCCGCCGCGGTGGTCGGATTCTTCGCCGCAGGCTGGTTCGGCTGGGCCATGGCCGTCGACCTTCGCCGCCCCCTCACCGTGCTCCTCGACGCCGCCATCGTGGTGGCGCTCGTCGTCGCCGTGCTGGGAGCGGTACTCGCCGTGCGTAGTCCCGCCGAGAGTTCCGCGTTGGCGGACCGGGCGGTCCGGCGGCGGTACACCCTCGTGGTGGTGGTCGAGTTCGCGGTGATCTGGGCGGGCGCCGCCGTTCTCGGAAACACGGGTCTGTCGGCGTGGATACCGGTCTGGGTGTGCTTCGCCGTCGGCGTCCACTTCGTGCCGTTGGCCGGCGTACTCGGCGAGTCGTCGTTGACCGTCCTCGGTGCGCTGCTCGTCGTGGTCGCCGCTGCCGGGCTCGTCGTGGGTCTGACGACCACCGTGGCACCCGGCACGGTGACCGGGATCGGGGCGGGCGGATGCCTCCTCGCCGCAGCCGTCCTCACCCTGGCGGGGAAGCGGTTCTCCGGCAGGAGGACACCCGGGCCGGTCGATCAGAGGGGCAGCGAAGACTCCGCGAGGCCGGCCGGTGCCCCGCGGCGGCGGAACCATTCCTGACCGAACGCCGCCCGCAACTGGTCTTCGGGCATCTGCAGGAACGGGCCGAAATCCCCGATCTGGGTGGCGTGCGCGTGCATCGCGGCGCGCTTGGCGTCCATGGCCGAGGTGACGTCCACGACCGTGGTGATCTCGGAGTCCGGCAGACCGAACGTGTCGAGGTCCGGTGGCTGGGTGTTCTCGGACCACTCCGGATTGGCGGCCATGAGCCGCCGGATGTGGTCGCGGCTCACGGCGGCCTCGTAGACGTGCGGCACACCGGCCAGTTCGGCGGCCCGGATGCCCACGTGATGCACCTGGACATGATCGGGATGACCGTAGCCACCGTTGGGGTCGTAGATGGTGACCACGTCGGCGGATTCCTCGACGAGGATCGCGGCCAGCCGGGCAGCGGCCTCCTCGACGTCGACGTTGCAGAACGCGGCGGGGTTCTCGTTCTCCGGCGTTCCCGCCATCCCGGAATCCGCGTAGTGCAGCAACACCACACGCTGGGCGCCGAGCAGCGACGTCGACTCCTCCAGCTCGCGGCGCCGACGCTCGGCGAGTGATTCGCCGTCGGTCAGGATCCCGTCGGGGGCCTCGCCGAGCGCCCCGTCCGTCGCGGTGACCACGACGACGCGATGACCGGCGTCGGCGGCCTGACGCATCACGCCGCCCGTGGTGAACACTTCGTCGTCGGGATGGGCGTGGAAACACACCAGGACACTCATGAGCGCAATACTTGCACGTGCTGGAAGTCGCGGCCACGATCTGTGAGGCTCGACGCGTGCTCGGTACCTATCGTCAGATCTTCGCCGCCCCCGGCTCCGCAGCGTTCTCCGCCGCAGGATTCGTTGCGCGGGTACCGATCGCCATGGTCGGCATCGGCATCGTCACGATGCTGTCCGAACTGCGCGGCGACTACGCACTGGCCGGTGCCCTCGCCGCGGTGTTCGCGCTGACCTACGCGTTCATCACCCCGGTCGTGTCCCGGGCGGTGGATCGGTACGGGCAGTCCCGTGTCCTTCCCGTCGCGTCGGGGATCAGCGCGACGTCCATCGCCGCGATGCTGGTGTGCGTCCGGTTCGGGACGCCCGACTGGGTGCTGTTCGTGTGGGCCGTTCCCGCCGGCTGCATGCCCACGATCGGTGCGATGGTGCGCGCCCGCTGGACCGAGCTGTACCGCGGCACGTCACTGTTGCGGACGGCGTTCGCGTTCGAGGCGGTGGTGGACGAGCTGTGCTTCATTGCGGGACCGGTGGTCTCCGTCGGATTGTCCGTCACGGTGTTCCCCGAGGCGGGACCGCTCGCGGGTCTCGTCCTGCTGGTGGTCGGCACGCTCGCACTCGTCGCTCAGCGCGGCACCGAACCCCCCGTGCATTCGGCAACGCACGACGGTCGCCCGTCCGTCGTCCGGACCCCCGCCGTGTGGATCCTCGTGGCGGTGATGGTGTCGATGGGCACGATCTTCGGCGTCATCGACGTCGGTGCCATCGCCTTCACCCGAAGCCACGACGCACCCGCCTCCGCCACCGTGGTGCTGGCCCTGTTCGCGGCCGGTTCCGCTGTGGCGGGCATCGTGTTCGGCGCGATCCGGGTGTCGGCGCCGCTCCGGAAACAGCTGATGGTCGCGGTCCTCGCGGTGGCAGTCCTGACGGTTCCACTCCTTCTGGCCGACAGCATTCCGGCGCTCGCCGTCGCCTACGCGGTGGCGGGGATGACGGTGGCACCGATCATGATCGTCACGACCGGTCTCGTCGAGCAGATCGTGCCCGCGGCCGCGCTGACCGAGGGCATCACCTGGATCGTCACCGGACTGGGTGTCGGCGTCGCGATGGGGTCGGCACTCGCGGGCCGGATGATCGACGAATTCGGCACGACCGCGGGTTACGCGGTGGCGGCGGTCGCCGCGCTGCTGGCCTCTATGGTGACCCCATGGCTATTCGTGAAACAGTCGGCGTCGACGGAACGCCCCTCGTCTACTCGGTGACCGGTGCCCCCGACGCGCGGACCCTGGTCCTCCTGCACGGTTGGGCGCAGTCCTCGAAGTGCTGGGGCCCCGGGGTGCTCGACGAACTCGCGGCCCGCTACCGCGTCATCGCCGTCGACCTGCGCGGACACGGCTACTCAGGTGCACCCGACGCGGGCTACGACGACTCCGCGATCTGGGCCGGGGACGTCGACGCGGTACTCACGGCCGAAGGCGTCACGTCCGGCGCCGTGCTCCTCGGCTGGTCCTACGGCGGCCTCGTGATCTGCGACTACCTGGCGTCGCACGGCACGTCCGCCGTCGACGGCGTGGTCCTCGTCGGAGCCATCACCAGCATCGGTCGCGGGGAGGCAGGCGGCAAGGTCGGCGCGGCGATGCGCGCGGCGATCCCCGGCGCGATGTCCGAGGAGCCGCGCGACGCGATCCGCGCGCTGGGCGCGTTCGGCAACGCGCTCACCGGACCGCCGGAAGGCAAGGGCGCACAGTCGCAGGCGCTGTTCGGGGCCAGCCTCGCCACCCCGCCCCGGGTGCGGGCCGCCCTCTTCAACCGGTCCGCGAGTCACGACGAGCTGCTCCGCTCGCTCGACGTGCCGGTGCTCGTCCTGCACGGCACCGAGGACTCCGTCGTCGACGTCTCAGCTGGTAGGCACGCTGCAGAGCTGATCCCGCAGGCGCGGGCGTCGTTCTGGGAAGGCTGCGATCACGGACCGTTCGTGGAGGATCCCGACAGGTTCGTGAAAGAGGTCGGCGAGTTCGTCGACAACCTCGGTTAAAGGGGCCGATCGGTGAGGGAGCACTATGGAGTGGTGACGCCCATGCACAATTCGCGCCCCCGCAGGGTGGCCGTCCTCTCGGTCCACACCTCACCACTGGCGCAGCCCGGTACCGGCGATGCGGGCGGCATGAACGTCTACGTGCTGCAGTCCGCCATCCAGATGGCGCGTCGCGGCGTCGAGGTGGAAATCTTCACCCGGGCCACGTCGTCCGCCGACGCACCGGTCCAGGAAGCGGCCCCGGGGGTCCTCGTCCGCAACGTGGTGGCCGGCCCGTTCGAGGGGCTGGACAAGCAGGATCTGCCCACGCAGCTCTGCGCGTTCGTCGCCGGGGTGCTCCGCGAGGAGGCCCGCCACGAACCGGGCTACTACAACCTGGTGCACTCGCACTACTGGTTGTCGGGGCAGGTCGGCTGGCTCGCCCGCGACCGCTGGGGTGTGCCGCTCGTGCACACGGCGCACACGCTCGCGGCGGTCAAGAATCTGTCGCTCGCCGATGGTGACACTCCCGAACCGGCCGCCCGCCAGATCGGCGAGCAGCAGGTGGTCGCCGAGTCCGACCGGCTCGTGGCCAACACCACCGAGGAATCCGATCAGCTGGTCCGCCACTACGGCGCCGACCCGAACCGGATCGACGTGGTGGCGCCGGGCGCCGATCTGACGCGGTACCGGCCGGGCGACCGGGCCGCCGCCCGGGCGAAGCTGGGGCTCGACCCGCGTGAGACCGTCGTGACGTTCGTCGGACGCATCCAGCCGCTCAAGGCGCCCGACGTCCTGCTCCGCGCCGCCGCCGAGCTGATCGCCCGAGATCCCGAATCGACACTGCGGGTGCTCGTGGTCGGCGGCCCGTCCGGGTCCGGGCTGGCCCGGCCGGACGCGTTGATCGAACTCGCGTCTTCGCTCGGCATCGCCGCTCGGGTGACGTTCCTGCCGCCGCAGGCGCCCGACCGGCTCGTCGACGTGTACCGGGCTTCGGATCTCGTTGCGGTGCCGAGCTATTCGGAGTCGTTCGGGCTGGTGGCCATCGAGGCGCAAGCCTGCGGCACTCCGGTGATCGCCGCGAACGTGGGCGGTCTCGGCGTCGCCGTCCGGAACGGCGAAACCGGGCTTCTCGTGGACGGGCACCGCACCGAGGACTGGGCGACGGCGTTGCAGTCGCTGGTCTCCGAGCCGGGCAGGCTCGCCGCGCTGGCCGCCGAGGCTCCGCGTCACGCGGAGAATTTCTCCTGGGAACACACCGCCGACGGCCTCCTCGAGAGCTATCGGATGGCGACCGTCAACTACAACTACGGACACGGCCCCAGCGAATTCTCCCCGCGTCGCGGACGCGGATTGTGGAAGCTGCGCAGGGCCGGAGGGGTGCGCGCATGAGCGAGCTGGCCGACGTGATCGAGTCCGCCCTGACCGAACGTGAGATGGACTTCACCAGGAAGGACTCGACGCACTTTATCGTCGAGTTGCCCGGCGAGCGCAAGCTCAAGACCACCACGCTCCTGACCGTCGGCAAGCACGGTCTGCGCGTCGAGGCGTTCGTCTGCCGCAAACCCGACGAGAACTTCGAAGGCGTCTACAAGTACCTGCTGCGGCGCAATCGCCGGTTGTACTCGGTGGCGTACACGATCGACAAGATCGGCGACATCTACCTGGTCGGTCAGATCGCCGAGCACGCGGTGACCGCGGACGAACTGGACCGGATTCTCGGGCAGGTGCTCGAGGCGGCCGACGGCGACTTCAACACTCTCCTCGAGCTCGGATTCGCCGAGTCCATCAAGCGCGAATGGGAGTGGCGCGTCTCACGCGGGGAGTCGCTGGCGAACCTGAAACCGTTCGAGCATCTCATCGAGGACTCGCAGGCCTGAGTGCTGGTCGACCGCCCGCGGACGGGAAATACGCGCGGGTAGAGTTGCGGCGAGCTTGTGACTGTTGTCACAGGTTAGGTACATGTGTCTGATGTTCACAGAAACTTGTACCGACAACTGCTGCTGCAACACTTCGAGGGAGAGGCCCCAGTGAGCTTCAAGAGCCCGTTTCCGGACGTCGAGATTCCGAACCTCAGTGTCTACGATTTCCTTTTCGGCCAGGTCGACACGGCCGATGGGGACCGGCCCGCGCTGATCGACGGTGCCTCCGGCGCGGTCACCACGTACCAGTCGCTGGTCGCCCAGATCAACGGGGTGGCAGGGGCGCTGGCCGCGCGCGGTCTCGCCGTCGGCGAGGTGGTGGGTCTGCATTCGCCGAACGTTCCCGCGTTCGCGTCGGTGTTCCACGGGATCCTGCGGGCCGGTGGCGTCGCGACCACCATCAACGCCCTCTACACCGCCGAGGACATCGCCAAGCAGCTCACCGACTCGAAGGCGAAGTTCCTGTTCACCGTCTCCCCGCTGCTGCCGCAGGCCAAGGCCGCGGCCGCGAAGGTCGGGATTCCGGTAGCGAACGTGATCGTCCTCGACGGCGCCGACGGGCACCCGTCGCTGAAAGATCTGCTGGCCGAGCGCGCCTCCGCCCCGGAGGTGTCGTTCGATCCGGCGACCCAGCTGGCGGTGCTGCCGTATTCGTCCGGGACCACCGGCCGGCCGAAGGGGGTGATGCTCACGCATCGCAACCTGGTGGCGAATGTGTGTCAGATCAACCCGCGGATGGGCATCGGCGCCGACGACAAGCTCCTGGCGGTGCTGCCGTTCTTCCACATCTACGGGATGACGGTGCTGCTGAACGCGGCCCTGTACAACCGGGCGAGCTTGGTGACGATGCCGAAGTTCGACCTGGTCGAATTCCTGTCGATCGTGTCCGGCCAGAGGTGCACGTATGTGTTCATCGCCCCGCCGGTCGCGGTGGCGTTGGCCAAGCATCCGCTGGTCGACGATTACGACCTGTCGAGTGTGCATTCGATCTTCTCCGGCGCCGCCCCGCTGGATCAGGAGCTGGGCAAGGCCGTCGCGAACCGGCTGGGTTGCCGGGTGCGGCAGGGCTACGGGATGTCGGAGATGAGCCCGGTCTCGCATGCGATTCCGTTCGACCGTGACGACATCGCCCTGGATTCGGTGGGTCCGTCGATCGCGAACATGGAATGCAAGCTGGTCGACCCGGCCACCGGCGAGGAGGTCGCCTACCCGGCCGAGGGTGTCAGCGCACCGGGTGAGTTGTGGTGCAAGGGCCCGAACATCATGGCCGGGTACCTCGGCAACGACGAGGCCACCGCGGAGACCCTGGACGGGGACGGGTACCTGCACACCGGCGACATCGCGACCGTCGACTCCGAGGGCGTCGTGACGATCGTGGACCGGATGAAGGAGCTGATCAAGTACAAGGGCTACCAGGTGCCGCCCGCCGAGCTGGAGGCGTTGCTGTTGACGCACCCGCAGATCGCCGACGCCGCCGTCATCGGGGTTCTCGACGACGAGGGTGAGGAGGTGCCGAAGGCGTTCGTCGTCCGCCAGCCCGGTGCCGAATTGGACGAGGCTGCGGTCATCGCGTTCGTCGCCGAGCGGGTGTCGCCGCACAAGAAGGTCCGCAAGGTCGAGTTCATCGACCTGGTGCCGAAGTCCGCCGCGGGCAAGATCCTCCGCAAGGATCTGCGGGCCAGCGAGGCCGGCCGGAGCTGACGGCAGGGGTTCACGGCGCGAGGGTTCCGGGAGGCATGCCAGGATGAACGGCATGAGTACCGGAACCCTTGTGCTGCTCCGCCACGGCGAGAGCGAATGGAATGCGCTCAACTTGTTCACCGGCTGGGTGGACGTCCACCTGACCGATAAGGGCATCGCCGAGGGCAAGCGCGCCGGCGAATTGCTGCTCGAGCACAACCTGCTCCCCGACGTGCTGTACACGTCGCTGCTGCGCCGCGCGATCAGCACCGCCAACATCGCGCTCGACACCGCCGACCGGCACTGGATTCCCGTCACCCGCGACTGGCGTCTCAACGAGCGCCACTACGGTGCCCTGCAGGGACGCAACAAGGCGCAGGTCAAGGAGAAGTACGGCGACGAGCAGTTCATGCTGTGGCGCCGCAGCTACGACACCCCGCCGCCGCCGATCGAGGCAGGCAGCGAATACAGCCAGGACACCGATCCCCGCTACGCGAACCTCGATGAGGTCCCGCTGACGGAGTGCCTGAAGGACGTCGTCGTCCGCCTGATCCCGTACTGGGAAGACACCATCTCCGCCGACCTGAAGGCCGGCAAGACCGTGCTGATCACCGCGCACGGCAACTCGCTGCGCGCCCTCGTCAAGCACCTCGACGGAATCTCCGACGAGGACATCGCGGGCCTGAACATCCCGACGGGCATCCCGCTGCGCTACGACCTGGACGAGAACCTGAAGCCGCTCAACCCCGGCGGCACGTACCTCGACCCCGAAGCCGCCGCCGCGGGCGCCGCCGCGGTCGCGAACCAGGGCGGGAAGTAACCCGTGCGTCCGGCCGGACGTCCCGTTCGCGGGACGTCCGGCCAACGGCAGGTTAACTACGGACGAAGACTCCGGTTCCCGCGTGTGACGTGCGCGGAAATGCCTGGACCCTGCGTAACCGGCCCGCCGCGCGAACGTACGATTCAGGCGTGAGTGTTGTTCAAGCCGTCTTGCTTGCCATCGTGGGCGGCTTCGTCGGTTACCTCGTCGGTGGCGTGCTGATCCCCATGCTGTCCACCCGGCAGGCGCAGCGGATGGAAGAGAAGTCCGGGCTCACGATGTCGCAGGTCCTCGACCTGATCGTGCTGGCATCCGAGAGCGGCATCGCCGTGGTCGACCAGTTCCACGACGTCGTCCTGTTCAACCCCCGGGCGGAGGAGCTGGGCCTGGTGCGGAACCGGCTCGTCGACGACCGTGCGTGGGTGGCGGCGCTCCGGGTCCTCGAAACCGGCGAACCCGTCGAGGTCGACCTGAGTACCAAGAACCCGCAGCGGGGACGGGATCGGATCGCGGTGCGCGGCACCGCACGTCTGCTCAGCAAGGAAGACCACAACTTCGTGGTCCTGTTCGCCGACGACGACTCCGAGCAAGTCCGGATGGAAGCGACCCGCCGCGACTTCGTCGCCAACGTCAGCCACGAACTCAAGACCCCGGTCGGCGCGATGGGTCTGCTGGCGGAGGCACTCCTCGAATCGGCGGACGACCCCGAGTCGGTCCGGCACTTCGGCGAACGCGTGCTCAGTGAATCCGTCCGGCTCGGCAAGATGGTCACCGAACTGATCGCGCTGTCGCGGCTGCAGGGCGCCGAGAAACTGCCCGACCTCGAAGCCGTCTCCGTCGACGAGGTGGTGGACGAGGCGCTGCAGCGTTGCAAGATCTCCGCGGAAGCCGCCGGGATCGCCGTCACCACGGACCACAACAGCGGCTACGAGGTGCTCGGCGACCGCGCCCTGCTCGTCACCGCCCTGTCCAATCTGGTCCAGAACGCGATCGCCTATTCGCCGAAGGGCGCCCCGGTGTCGGTGAGCCGGTCGATCCGCGGCGACAACGTGGCGATCTCGGTGACCGACCGCGGCGAAGGCATCGCCAAGGCCGACCAGGAGCGCGTGTTCGAACGCTTCTTCCGCGTCGACAAGGCGCGCGCCCGCGCGACCGGCGGAACGGGACTCGGTCTTGCGATCGTCAAACACGTGGCCGCCAACCACAACGGATCCATCGACCTGTGGAGCAAGCCCGGAACAGGTTCGACGTTTACCCTGCAGATTCCTGCACACATCGAGACAGTGGACGCCGAGAGCGGAAACGTCGGGAAGAGAGAAACCGGTATGGAGGCCAAGCGATGACAAGTGTGCTGATCGTGGAAGACGAGGAGTCACTGGCCGACCCATTGGCATTCCTGTTACGCAAGGAAGGGTTCGAGACGACGATCGTCGGCGACGGACCGTCCGCGCTCGCCGAGTTCGACCGGGCCGGTGCCGACATCGTCCTCCTCGACCTCATGCTGCCCGGCATGAGCGGCACGGACGTCTGCAAGCAACTCCGCAGCCGGTCCGGTGTCCCCGTCATCATGGTGACGGCACGGGACAGTGAGATCGACAAGGTGGTGGGCCTCGAACTCGGCGCCGACGACTACGTGACCAAGCCGTACTCGGCGCGGGAACTGATCGCCCGCATCCGCGCGGTGCTGCGCCGCGGCGTCGACAGCGAACTCGACGTCGCGCAGGACTCGGCCGTCCTCGAGGCGGGGCCGGTCCGGATGGACGTCGAACGTCACGTGGTCCAGGTGAACGGCGAGGCTGTCACGCTGCCGCTCAAGGAGTTCGACCTCCTCGAGTACCTGCTGCGGAACTCGGGCCGGGTGCTCACCCGCGGGCAGCTGATCGACCGGGTGTGGGGCGCGGACTACGTCGGCGACACCAAGACCCTCGACGTGCACGTCAAGCGTCTGCGTTCGAAGATCGAGACCGACCCGGCCAAGCCGGAGCATCTCGTCACCGTCCGAGGCCTGGGCTACAAACTGGAGGCGTGAGCGGACGCCGATCCGCCACGGTTACAGAAGAATTCGTCAGCCGCACACGCAATTGCGTGTGCGGCTGACGAATTCGTGGGCGTGCGTCAGAACGGGTTGTACACGTAGACACCGCGGAACGGCGCCGAGATGACCTGCGTGAGGGCGTGTTCGCCTCCCTGGTCGTCGAACTGCCTGCAGTAGACCGCGACGTAGTGCCCGTCGCCCTTGCACTCGATGACCCGGCCGGTTCCGTACGGGCTCAGCACGAGCGCCCGGTCACCCTTGTCGCCGAACGCACCCGGATCGAACGGTGCGACGAAGTTCGCCGTCTTGTCGTAGAAGGTGTTCCAGTCCGGGGTCGGCTGGGCGGACGCGGTCGGCGCGAGGGCAAGCGTCGCGGCGGCGGTCAACAGGGCACCTGTCAGAATTCGAGCGAACATGATCTCTCCCGTCATGGCTGTGCCCGGAATGGGGCCGTGACGGGTAAATCGACCGATGGGTCTGATGCGTTACTCGGCGGCCTTCCGCTGGGCGGCGGCGGTGGCGGGGTGCACGGCGACGAGGCCGAGGCCTGCCCTGCGCTTGCACATCTTCGCCAACTCCGAGTACGCCGCCTTGCCGAGCAGTTCCGTCAACTCGGGTGCGTACGACTGCCAGACGGCCTTGACTCCGACGTGGGCGTCGGGGGAGCCGGAGCAGTACCAGTCCAGGTCCGAGCCGCCCTCGCCCCAGCCGCGTCGGTCGTACTCGCTGATGGTGGTCTTGAGGATCTGCTCGCCGTCCGGGCGTTCCACCCACTCCTGGGTGCGGCGGATCGGGAGCTGCCAGCACACGTCGGGCTTGACCTCGAGAGGCTCGATCCCGCGCTTGAGGGCCATCGAGTGGAGCGCGCAACCGACGCCGCCCTCGAAGCCGGGACGGTTCAGGAAGATGCAGGCGCCGTGGTAGCGGCGGGTGCGCAGCGCGGGCTCGTCCTCGAGGTCGTCCTCCTCGACGTAACCCTTCTTGCCGAGACCCTTCTCCATGAACTGCCAGTCCTCGGGTGTGAGCATCTTCACTGACTTGTTCAGCTTCTCCAGGTCCTCCTCGTCGGAGAGGAACGCGCCGTGGGAGCAGCAGCCGTCGTCCGGCCGGTCGCCGATGATGCCCTGGCAGGCGGGGGTGCCGAACACGCAGGTCCAGTGGGAGAGCAGCCACGTCATGTCCGCGGCGATGATGTGCTCGCTGTTGTCGGGATCGGGAAATTCGACCCATTCGCGAGCGAAGTCGAGGGGTACTTCCGGGCTGGGTGTCATCTTGTGTGAACGCCCTGCTTTACGTGCTGTCACAAAGCCCGACGGTAGACCCAGTACCGTGTCAATGTGCGACTAGGGGTACTCGACGTCGGAAGCAACACCGTCCATCTTCTCGTAGTGGACGCCCACAGGGGCGGCCACCCCACACCGATGAGTTCGACCAAGTCGACTCTGCGGTTGGCGGAGAACACCGACGACCGGGGTGACATCACCTCCCAGGGTGCAGATCGCCTGGTCTCGACGGTGGCAGACTTCGCCAGCATCGCGAAGACGTCGGGGTGCGGTGAGCTGATGGCGTTCGCCACGTCCGCCGTGCGCGACGCCAACAACTCGGACGCCGTGCTCGAGCGGGTACACGCCGAGACCGGAGTGACGCTCGAGGTTCTGTCGGGTGTCGACGAGGCTCGGCTGACGTTCCTCGCCGTGCGCCGCTGGTTCGGGTGGAGCGCGGGCCGCATCCTGAATCTCGACATCGGCGGCGGGTCCCTCGAGCTGACGGCGGGCGGCGACGAGGACCCGGACGTCGCGCTGTCGCTGCAACTCGGCGCGGGACGGCTCACCCGGGACTGGCTCGAGGCCGACCCGCCGGGCAAGCGTCGCGTGGCGGTGCTGAGGGATTGGCTGGACGCCGAACTGACCGTCCCGTCGAAGGAACTGCGCGCGGCGGGGCAGTGGGATCGGGCGGTCGGCACGTCCAAGACGTTCCGCTCGCTGGCCCGGCTGACGGGCGCAGCGCCGTCCGGCGCCGGCCCGCGGGTCAAGCGCACCCTCACCGCCAGCGGTCTCAGGCAACTCATAGCTTTCATTTCGCGGATGACGGCCTCGGACCGTGCAGAATTGGAAGGGGTGAGCTCCGACAGGTCGCAGCAGATCGTGGCCGGAGCACTCGTTGCGGAGGCCAGCATGAGAGCACTGGGCGTGGAGGAACTGGAAATCTGCCCCTGGGCTCTGCGTGAGGGTTTGATCCTCCGCAAGCTCGATACGGAAATGGGCGGTGAATTGATGGTGGGTGCTCGATGACCGAGGACAGTCAGCAGATCTCTGTGTCAGAGCTGCTCAAACGCAACGGGCAGCAGGTGGAGTCCCGGGGCGGGCGGCGTCGTCGCGGCGTCAAGGGGGGAATCTCCGTCGCCGAGCTGACCGGTGAAATTCCGGTGGTCCGGGATCCGTCCGATTCGCGGGCGCTCGACCCCGAACCCGAACCCGAACCGGAACCTGCCGCGCCCGAGCCGCCCCGCGCGTCCGCACCGTCGGCACCGTCCGCGCGCGCCGACGAGCGCACCGCAGCGTTCAAGGCTCCCGTCGACGACGACGATGACGACGAGCCCATCGCCAGTCGCCCCGCCGGCCGCGGCCGCGGAGTGGTGGCGGGTGGGACGTCGCGTGATCACCAGGGAACCTGGGTCAGCCGATCCGTCCAGAAGGAACGGCCGGCGCCCGAGGCCGCCGCGCCCGCACCGGCGCCCACCGTGGCCGCCCCGGCCGTGAAGAAGGCGGAGCCCGCCCCGACCGTCGCCGCTCCCCGCGTGAAGCCGGCGCCGAAGACCGACACCGCGGCGGCCGAGACCGCACCGGCGGCGAAGTCCGACGCGCCCGCGAAGCCCGCGGTCCCGGCGAAGCCCGAGGCGCCGGCGAAGCCCGGAACCCCCGCGACGGCGGGTGCCGCGGCACCGTCGAACGGCGCGTCGAAGTTCGTGAAGACGCCGAAGCCCGAGGCTCCCGCCAAGGCGAAGCCGGAACCCGCACTGCTGTCCGGCTCGACGCTGGCCGGCGACCTGATGCGGCAGTCCCGGGACTCGGAGGCGGCGAACGCGGGCGAGGAGACGGAACTCATCGAGGCCGCCACCGACGACGCGGACACGGAGAAGCACGAGGGCGACACTCAGAAGCCCGAGAGCCCTCGCCGTTCCCGCAAGGAGGCGAAGGCCGAGAAGGCCGAGGCCGCGAAAGCGGAGAAGGCAGGCAAGAAGGACGAGGCAGGCGAGAACTCCACTCGTGAGTGGGCCGTCCTCATCGGTCAGGGTGTCGTAGCCGTGATCGCCGGCGCCCTGCTCTTCAAGGGCTTCGAGAAGCTGTGGGACGTCTTTCCGTGGGTCGCGCTGATCCTGGCGCTGCTCGTCATCGTGGGCCTGGTCGCGATGGTCCGCATCCTGCGTCGCACCGACGACATCACCAGCTTCGTGATCGCCGTCGTGGTCGGGATGATCGTCACTCTGGGGCCGTTGGCCTTCATGCTTGCGTCGGGCTGAGTTGCTCATGGTCGGGGACAGTGGGCACGGGCAGGTTCGACGGTCATCGCGCGGGCGGAAGGTACTGGTGGGCCTGTCGACGGCCTCGGTGTACCCGGAGAACACGGAGGCGGCGTTCCGGTACGCAGCCGATCTGGGGTACGACGGCGTCGAACTGATGGTGTGGGCCGAATCGGTCAGCCAGGACGTCGGGGCCGTGGCCGGGCTGGTGCGCAGGTACGCGATTCCGGTTCAGGCGATCCACGCGCCGTGCCTGCTCATCTCGCAGCGGGTGTGGGGCGCCGACCCGGTCGCGAAGCTGGAGCGTTCCGTGCGCACCGCCGAGTCGCTCGGGGCGACGAGTGTCGTGGTGCACCCCCCGTTCCGCTGGCAGCGCCGGTACGCCGAGGGTTTCGCCGATCAGGTGGCCGACCTGGAACAGCGCAGCGACGTGATCGTCGCGGTGGAGAACATGTTCCCCATGCGGGCGGACGGCTTCTTCGGCAGCAAGGAGCGATCCGCGCAGCGGCTCCGGAGGCGGGGCGGACCGGGGGCGGCGCTGTCGGCGTTCAGCCCGTCCTACGACCCCACCGATTCGGGACACGCCCACTACACCCTCGACCTGTCGCACACGGCGACGGCAGGCATGGATGCGATGAAGCTGGCGGAGCGTATGGGGGAGGGCCTCGCTCATCTCCACCTCGCCGACGGCCGCGGCGCGTCGATGGACGAGCACCTCATCCCCGGCCACGGAGCCCAGCCCTGCGCGCAATTGTGCCGGCATCTCGTCGACACCGGATTCGACGGGCAGGCGGTGATCGAGATCAACACGCAGAACGCCCGGACGCAGCGGGAACGGTCGTCGATGCTCGCGCAGGCGCTGGCCTTCGCCCGTGAGCACCTCGAGCCGGGCCGCGCCGCCTCGGGGTCGCCCCGCAGCCACTCCGGTGGCGATCACGACGACACCTGACCTATCTGCCGCCTTCCTGCTGCGGTAAGCTCGTCGCCATATTGGATAGTCTCAGTATCTAGTGCTGGGTATCTGAAGTCGACAGTCGATGAGCCGGAGGAGGGCCGTGCGCGTTTCCGAGTTGGTCGCCCGTACCGGCATTCCGCTCGCGACGGTGAAGTACTACCTGCGCGAAGGTCTGCTGATGCCCGGCGAGGCGACGAGCGCCACCCAGGCCCGGTACGGCGAGAAGCACGTCGAGCGACTCGGCCTCGTCAAGGCGCTCGCCGGGGCCGGACTCCCGATTCCGCGCATCCGGGAGATCCTCCGGCTCGTCGACCATCCCGGCGGCTCGCTGTTCGAGGTGCTCGGCGAGGCCATCGCGCAACTCCCGCCCTACCTCGACGCCGCCGTCGACGACGGGGACGAGTTCCCGCGGGCACGCGCCGTCCTCGACAGGCTCGGGCAGGTGTACGACCCGCGGTACGTCGCGGTCGGACAGCTCGAACGTGCGCTCGAGGGGCTCGAAGAGGCCGGCATCCCGATGACCGACGAGCGACTCGACGCCTACGGGCGGCACGTGCGCGGGATCGCCGAGATCGACATCGGACTCATGCCCACCGAATCGACCGAGGACGCGATCCGCTACGCGGTGCTCGGCACCGCCATCTACGAGCCGGTGATCGCCGCGATGCGCCGCCTCGCACACCAGGACCTCGCGCAGAAGCGCCTCCGGAACCCCGAAGAACAGGATCAGCAGTGAGCTCAACTCCCTTCCGCGACCTCAACGTCCTCACCGCTGCCGGTGACGGGACCTATCGGGCGTCGATCGACCCGATCTGGACGATCGGCCCCAAGGTGCACGGCGGTTCGATGATGTCGCTCTGCGCGGCCGCCGCCCGCAGGCGACTGCTCGACGAGAGCGGCGACGCCGAGCTGTCCCGGGTGCAGCCCCTCGCGGTCGGTGCCAACTACCTGTCCGCCCCCGACCCCGGCGAGGTGACGCTGTCGACGACGGTCCGCAAGCAGGGCAAGCAGGTGTCGTTCGTCGACGTGGAGCTGAAGCAGGGCGACCGAGTGGCCGTGCACGCGTCGGTCACGCTCGGTGTCCCCGACGCGGGGGAGCCGCAGTACAGCGGAGTCCACGCCCTGTCCCAGCTCCCGGTGGAACCGCCCACCGACGCCGTCGTGCTCACGGCCGACCATCCGATGGGAAAGATCGTCCACGTGTCGCAGGGCTGCGACATGCGGGTGGACGGGACGTCGGCGCACTTCCTCACCGGCAACCAGGGCGAACCCGAGGTGCGCATGTGGGTGCGACCGCGCGCGGGCGACGAGGACGATCCCGACACGGCTGCCCTGTTCGCGATCATGACCGGAGACATCAGCGCCCCCGTGACGATGAACCGCGGCATGTTCGGCTGGGCGCCCACGGTGCAGCTGACCACGTACCTGCGCAGGCAGCCGGCGCCGGGGTGGCTGCGCGTGATGGCCAGCAGCACGGTGCTCGGCGGTGCGTGGTTCGAGGAGGATCACACCGTGCTCGACTCGACCGGGGCGATCGTCGTGCAGAGCCGGCAGTTGGCGATGATCCCCCGCTAGGAAGGCGCCGCGGAGCGTCGTGGCAGGCTGTTCGGCATGACGAGAATTGCGGTAATCGGAGGCGGCAAGATCGGCGAGGCCCTCATCTCGGGGCTTCTGCAGGCAGGTCACGCCGTCAAGGATCTGGTGGTGGCCGAGCAGCATCCGGCGCGCGCCGACGAGCTGGCCGCGGCGTACGCGGTGCGGGTCACCACCCCCTCCGACGCCGCGGAAGGCGCCGACGTCATCGTGATGGCCGTCAAGCCGGGCGACGTCGAGGCCGCGCTCACCGAGGTGTCCAAGGTGGAGCTCGACGGCGAGCGCGAGCAGCTGCTCGTGTCGCTCGCTGCGGGGATCCCCACCGCCTTCTACGAGACGAGACTGCCCGCCGGGTTCCCGGTGGTCCGGGTCATGCCCAACACGCCCATGCTGGTCGGTGAGGGCGTCAGCGTGCTCGCCCCCGGCAGGCACGTGAAGAAGGAGCACCTCGAACTGGTGCGCGGCGTCCTGTCGTCGGTCGGCAAGGTCGTCGTCGTCCCCGAATCGCAGATCGACGCCGTCACCGCCGTCTCCGGCTCCGGTCCTGCCTATTTCTTTCTGGTCGCCGAGGCCATGATCGACGCGGGCGTCGGGCTCGGACTGACCCGGGCGACCGCTTCCGAGCTGGTCGTGCAGACCATGGTCGGCTCCGCGGCGATGCTCGACAGGTCGGGGGAGAGCGCGACCGAACTCCGTGCCGCCGTGACCTCGCCCGGCGGAACCACCGCGGCCGCGATCCGCCGACTGGAGGGAAACGGGCTCCGAACAGCCTTTTTCGACGCTCTCGAAGCCGCGAAGATTCGTTCCGCCGAACTCGGCACGTCGACCGAATGAATATTCGATTGCCCACACCCGTCGCAGTAACCCCATCCGTCCCGCTAAGCTCGAAGTAGCACGTGCGTGTCTGTTCCGCCGGAGGGGAAGCCGGCGGCGCGAGACGTGCCGGAGGTAAGTGGTTGATGACGTCTGCAAAAAAGCCGTCCAAGGGCTCGGCCCCGGACGGACAACCGGCCCTGGCCGGAACGCAATTTCTCACCGTCGCCGAGGTAGCGACGCTGATGAGAGTGTCCAAGATGACTGTGTATCGGTTGGTGCACAGCGGCGAACTGCCCGCCGTCCGTGTGGGCCGCTCGTTCAGAGTGCATGCGAAAGCAGTGCACGACTACCTCGAAACCTCGTACTTCGACGCCGGTTGACCGATCGGCACGAAGAGGGTCACCTCGGTTTCGCCGGCAACGGTGCGACCTAGTTTTCAGAGAGCGGACCCGCACCGGTACGATTAGCGACTGTCGTACCAGCCAGCTGGTGTCGTAAGGCGCTGAGCTAGTTAAAACGAGGCCCAGGCGCCAGAGCGGCGCAGGCGTACGTGACCGGCGTGCGCAGGAACGCTAGAGAAGAACGTGAGGGACACCCGCTATGGGTTCAGTGATCAAGAAGCGACGCAAGCGCATGTCGAAGAAGAAGCACCGCAAGCTGCTTCGCCGCACCCGAGTGCAGCGCAGGAAACTCGGTAAGTAAAGAGTTGCGTCTGGATGCCCGTCACCTCCGGTGGCGGGCATCCGTCGTTTCCCCGGCACTCTCCGCGTAGTGGGCGGACCGACCAATTGTCGTTGTGCGGAGCGCCATCCCCCTCCTGCACGTATCGTTGACGTCACTCGCTACGTGATCGGGGGTCCTAGTGGTTGTGAGTGACGGAGACAGTACTACGCGGACGGCGGTGCCGCGCGTCGTGCTGGTCACTGGGGCAAGCAGGTTTCTGGGTGGGTACCTGGTCACCCGGCTCGCTCAGAATCCGGACATCGAGCGGGTCATCGCGGTGGACGCGGTGTCGCCGAGCAAGGACATGTTGCGCCGCATGGGCCGCGCCGAGTTCGTGCGCGCCGATATTCGGAATCCCCTGATAGGCAAGGTCATTCGCAACGCCGAGGTCGATACCGTCGTGCACGCCTCGACGCTGGCGCGCCCGCCGAAGTCGGGCAGTCGCGCGGCCATGAAGGACATGAACGTCATCGGCGCGATGCAGTTGTTCGCCGTCTGCCAGAAGGCGCCGACCGTCCGGAAAGTCGTGCTGCGGTCGGCCTCCGTGGTGTACGGCTGCAGCGCCAAGGACCCTGCCAAGTTCACCGAGGAGATGAGCGCCCGGCGGCGTCCCGCGGGTGCCTACGCACGGGACTGCATCGAGATCGAGGGATATCTGCGGGGAATGGGGCGCAGGCGCCCCGACATCGCGGTGTCGATTCTCCGCCTCGCACCGCTGGTCGGTCCCCGCCTCAACGCAACCGTCGCGCAGTACCTCACCTCACCGGTGGTGCCGACCATTCTCGGACGCGACGCACGCCTGCAGGTGCTGCACGAGGAGGACGCGCTCGCCGCCCTGGAACGGGCCACGGTATCGGGCCCGGCGGGCACGTTCAATGTCGCCGGCGACGGCGTGGTCATGATGTCCCAGGCCATCCGCCGCGCCGGGCGGATCGAGGTCCCGATGCCGTTCGGGTTGTTCCGCAACGTCGGACGTGCGCTGATGGGTCCGGTAATGCGGTCGTACACCACCGAGCAACTCGAGTACTTCCACTTCGGTTGCGGACTCGACACCACCCGCATGCGAAGCGAACTATCCTTCGAGCCACGGTGGACCTCGATGCAGGCGCTCGACGACTTCGCTCGCGCGGCAGGCGTCAAGGCGATCATCAAGAACGAATGGGTCGACGCAGCAGAAAACGCACTACTCGCTCTTACCGGCACGGCGAAAGGAGAGAGGTGAACGAAGTGGCGAAGGTCATTCCGCTGCACGGTGCGACAGCCGCGCGCGGGGCCGCTATCGGACGTTCGAGGCGTGAGCAGAGCGAGAGCCGACATCCGTCCGCGATGCCTCCACCCGCCGTGATCACCCCACCCGAGCCCGTCACCGAGACTTCGGCCGTCGACGCCGTCCGCAACGCCCTGGCCGAGCAGATCGTCAACACCGCCGAGTTCGTGCGGCGCCGGCTGTCGGGCGACTACCACGTCGACGACTTCGGCTACGACCCGCACTTCGCCGAGAACGTGTGGCTCCCCATCCTGCGGCCACTGTTCGACAAGTGGTTCCGCGTCGAGGTCAGCGGTCTGGAGAACATCCCGTCTACCGGTGGCGCGCTGGTGGTCGCCAACCATGCCGGTGTCCTGCCCATCGACGGTCTGATGACGTCCGTCGCCGTCCACGACCATCACCCCGCGCACCGCCCGCTGCGGATGCTGGCCGCCGATCTGGCCTTCGAGATGCCACTGGTCGGCGGTGTCGCCCGCAAGGCCGGGCACACCCTCGCATGCCACCCGGACGCCGTGCGCCTCCTGCAGGACGGGGAGGTCGCCGCCGTGTTCCCCGAAGGCTTCAAGGGCATCGGCAAACCGTTCAGCGAACGCTACAAGCTGCAGCGGTTCGGCCGCGGCGGCTTCGTGTCCGCCGCCATGCGGACCGGTGCGCCCATCATTCCGTGCTCGATCGTCGGATCCGAGGAGATCTACCCGAAGATCGGCGAACTCGGGACGCTCGCCCGGTTGCTGGGGATGCCGTACTTCCCGGTGACCCCGCTGTTCCCGCACTTCGGACCGCTCGGACTCGTCCCGCTGCCGTCGAAGTGGTACATCGAGTTCGGCAAGCCGATCGTCACCGACACCTACGACGCGGCGGCGGCCGACGACCCGATGGAACTGTTCGAGGTCACCGACCACGTCCGGGAGACCATCCAGCAGACGCTGTACCGGCTCCTCGCGAAGCGCCGGAACGTGTTCCTCGGCTGAACCGCCGCGGGCGGCTCAGGCCGCCTGTTCGCGGCGGCGCGCGACGATCGCGGCGAGTGCGCCGCCGGCAGCGCCGAGGAGCAGCGCCGTGGGGACGCCGATCTTGGCGGCTTTGCGTCCGGTCCGGAAGTCGCGGATCTCCCAGCCCCGGTTCTTGGCGAGTTCGCGCAGGTCGGTGTCGGGGTTGATCGCGACGGCCGTGCCGACCAGCGACAGCATCGGCACGTCGTTGTGGCTGTCCGAGTACGCGGTGCAGCGCTTGAGGTTGAGCCCCTCGCGGACGGCCAGGGCGCGCACGGCGTGCGCCTTGCCGAGGCCGTGCAGGATGTCGCCGACCAGACGTCCCGTGAACATCCCGTCCTCGCTCTCGGCCACCGTGCCGAGGGCACCGGTGAGGCCGAGGCGCTTCGCGATGACCTGGGCCAGCTCCACCGGGGTCGCGGTGACCAGCCACACCTGCTGCCCGGCGTCGAGATGCATCTGCGCCAGCGCGCGGGTGCCGGGCCAGATCTTGTCGGCGATCACCTCGTCGTAGATCTCCTCGCCGAGCCGGGCGAGCTCGGCCGTCGACCGTCCGGAGACGAACGAGAGGGCCTTCTCCCGGCCGGAGGCGACGTCGTCGCTGCTCTCCTTGCCGGTGACGCGGAACTTGATCTGCTTCCACGCGAAGTCGACGAGGTCGGACGTCTTCAGGTACTTGCGGGCGGCGAGTCCGCGGGCGAAGTGGATGATCGAGGCGCCCTGGACCATCGTGTTGTCGACGTCGAAGAACGCGGCCGCCGTGAGGTCGAGGGGAACGTCGTGTTCCACCAGTTCGGTTTCCTCGCCGGACGCGACGTGGAGCGCGAGGGCCGCATCGGCACTCGCCTCACCTGCGACATTGGCACGTACCTCGGCTTCGCTGGGTCCCAGCGGATTCCTGAACTGGCGTCGGCCCGGGAGGATGATCCCCGCCAGACCTGAACCGAAACCCGTGCCGTTCGGTAGTGATCGCGCAGGCACTCGCACCTCCCGTATCGCAGAAGCCTCTGGGAGCAGCCTATCCCCCGAATCGGGGGCGGGGCGGGTGGATGGCCGCGCTGAGGGAACTGTGTGACGTTCATCTCCGAGCCGATTGGCGTCTGCGGACCCCGAAACGGCACAGTGACTCCACCGGAGGCGTCGAAAGGAAGTGACGAGGCATGAGCACGGGCGGACACGAGGTGACGCTTCTCACGAGGGCGGGGTGCGGTGCGTGCGCGCCGGCCCGCGAGCTGCTGCTGGTTCTGTGCGAGGAGTTCGGGCTGGAACTGACGTGCATAGACGTCGACGAGGCGGCGGCCACGGACCCCGAATTGCGGGCCGAATTCGGCGACCGATTGCCGGTGGTATTGCTCGACGGACGTGAGCACAGTTACTGGGAGGTCGACGACGAGCGCCTTCGCTCGGATTTACGCAAGTAAGGGAACCCTAAAAGTGGGATCTTCCGATGCCGTGCAGGTAGGACCGCATGTCGCGCAGTCGCAGCGACTTTGTGCATGGGTTCACAAGCAGTTACCGTGGTGTGAACAATTCCCCGGAGCATCGTGAAGAACGGCATCGAATGCCGGTCGGACGAGGAGCCAACGACGTGACCGAAACGCACCAGACGCATGGGTCTGTGGCCCCTGGCGTCACGGGGGCGGTCGGGCAGTCGATGGTCGGGTCTCCGGCCCCCTCGGTCGCCGGCGCCGCTCCGCTCCCCGAATCGCGGGACATCCCCCAGGCTACGGTGACGCGCCTCGCGACGTACCTGCGGGTCCTCGGAGTGCTGACGGAACGCGGCACGATCATCGTCTCGAGCGAGGAACTCGCCGCAGCCTCCGGTGTCGGCTCCGCGAAGCTCCGCAAGGACCTTTCCTTCCTGGGGCCGAACGGTGTGCGCGGCGTCGGCTACGACGTGACGCGCCTGCGGGCCCGCATCGAACGCGCGCTCGGCCTGGACCGCGGACACAAAGTGGTGCTCGTCGGCGTCGGAAACCTCGGCCAGGCGCTCGCCGGCTACGGCGGCTTCGGCCGTCGCGGGTTCTCCATGGTCGGACTGTTCGACAGCGACCCGGCGCGGGTCGGTGCGCCGGTGGGCGACCTCACCGTGCGGCACGTCGACGAACTCGAGCAGGCCTGCGCCGAACTCGAGGCCACCATCGGCGTCATCTCGACGCCCGACGAGGCGGCGCAGGAAGTCGCCGACCGTCTGGTGCGCGCCGGACTGCGCTGCATCCTCAGCTTCTCGCCGACCTCGCTCGACGTCCCCGATCACGTCGAGATGCGCCGCGTTGACCTCGCCGTCGAAATGCAGGTTCTCTCGTTCAACAGCGCACGCAACACGGAGTCGGTCCCCACCGCTCCCCGCGTCCGCATCGGACATTCGGCTGTCCCGTCCACCGCACCAAGAAACGGATCAGTGATCGCGCCGTGAGTGTTCTGCTTGTCGGGGTCTCGCACAGAACGGCCCCGGTGCCGGTTCTCGAGCGGGTAGCTGTCACCGACACCGATCGCCCGAAGTTGACGGACAAGCTTCTGGCGTCGTCGCACATCTCGGAGGCGATGATCGTCTCCACCTGCAACCGGGTGGAGATCTACGCCGTCGTCGATGCGTTCCACGGTGCGCTGGCCGAGGTCGGCGAATTGCTCGCCGACCACTCCGGGCTCGATCTCACCGATCTGCACCGGCACGCGTACGTCCGCTACAGCGAGGCTGCGGCGGAGCACCTGTTCGCCGTGGCCAGCGGCCTCGACTCGATGGTGATCGGCGAGCAGCAGATCCTGGGGCAGATCAGGACCGCCTACGCGTCGTCCGACGCGCAGCAGGCCGCAGGCCGCACCCTGCACGAACTCGCCCAGCAGGCGCTGCGCGTCGGCAAGCGGGTGCATTCGGAGACCGGTATCGATTCGGCGGGCGCGTCCGTCGTGTCCGTGGCCCTCGACCGGGCCGCCGGCATCGTCGGCGACGGCGGACTGACCGGACGCACCGCCGTTGTGGTCGGTGCCGGATCCATGGGCGGCCTGTCGGTCGCCCACCTCACGCGGGCCGGGATCGGCCGCATCGTCGTCGTGAACCGGACCAAGGAGCGTGCGGAGCACCTCGCCGACACGGCCCGGTCCAACGGCGTCGAGGCGGAAGCCCTCGAACTGAGCGAACTCCCCGCCGCGATGGCCCAGGCGGATGTCCTCGTGACCTGTACCGGCGCGGTCGGCGCCGTCGTCACGCTCGCGGACACCCACCGCGCGCTGGCACAGCCCGGCCGCGACGCCGAACGCCCCCTCGTCATCTGCGACCTCGGTCTGCCCCGCGACGTGGAGCCCGCCGTGTCGGGTCTGCCCGGGGTCACCGTCCTCGACATGGAATCGCTGCAGCGCGATCCCGCCGCAGGCGCCGCTGCATCCGACGCCGACGCCGCCCGGACGATCGTCGCCGCCGAACTCGCCAACTACCTCGCCGGCCAGCGGCTGGCGGAGGTCACGCCGACCGTCACCGCCCTGCGCCAGCGCGCCGCGGACGTGGTTGAGGCGGAGCTGATGCGACTGGATTCGCGTCTGCCCGGACTCGACGACCCCGAGCGCGACGAGGTCGCCCGCACCGTGCGGCGAGTGGTCGACAAGCTTCTCCACGCGCCCACCGTCCGGGTGAAGCAGCTCGCCTCCGCACCCGGTGGCGACTCCTACGCCGCCGCCCTGCGCGAGCTGTTCGAACTCAGCCCCGGATCCGTCGAGGCCGTCGCCAAGCCCACCGACCTCGGCGGCGCCACCGACCTGAGCGCCATCGACATCACCGACGGCTTCATCGCCGGCCAGGACCCGCGCCTGCGCCGCTTCGTCACAGACGACAACCATGGGAAGGAATCGCAGGCATGAGCGCCGTCGGCACCCGTACGCTGCGGATCGGAACCCGTGGGAGTGAGCTCGCGACCACCCAGGCCGGGACCGTGCGCGACGCACTGATCTCGGCCGGGCACGACGCCGAGCTCGTCATCATCAAGACCAAGGGCGACCAGTCCATGGAATCGGTGGAGAAGATCGGAGTCGGCGTCTTCACCGCCGAACTCCGGGAAGCGCTCGCCGACGGCCGCGTCGACGTGGCCGTCCACTCCTACAAGGACCTGCCGACCGCCCCCGACGAACGGTTCACCATCGCCGCCATTCCGCCGCGCGAGGATCCCCGCGACGCGCTCGTGGCCCGCGACGGACTGGTCCTCGGAGAACTGCCCGCCGGTTCGAAGGTCGGCACGTCCGCACCGCGGCGCGCGTCGCAGCTCCGGGCGCTGGGCCTCGGCCTCGACATCCGTCCGCTGCGCGGCAACCTGCAGCGGCGCCTCGGCAAGGTCGAGTCCGGCGAACTCGACGCCGTCGTCCTGGCCCGCGCGGGCCTGGCGCGGATCGGACGTCTGGACCTGATCACCGAGTCCATCGAACCGGTCCAGATGCTGCCCGCACCCGCGCAGGGCGCGCTCGCCGTCGAATGCCTGTCCGCGAACACGGCGCTCGTCGCGATCCTGTCGGAGCTCGACGACCCGAACAGCCGCGCCGCCGTCACTGCGGAACGCGCGCTGCTCGCCGAGCTCGAGGCCGGCTGCACCGCGCCCGTCGGCGCCATAGCCGAGGTCGTCGAATCACTCGACGACGACGGCCGCATCTTCGACGAACTGTCCGTCCGGGGCTGCGCCGCAGCCATCGACGGTTCCGACGTCATTCGCACGGGGGCCGTGGGCTCCCCGGAGAACGCCGCAGAACTCGGCCGCTCCGTCGCGCGGGAGCTTCTCGAGCTCGGTGCGCGGGAGCTGATGAATGTCACCGAGGCCGGTGATGCCGATGTTTGATGTGCGAAGGCCGACTGATCGGCCGATCCGCTTCCTGTACCCATCTCGACACATGATCGCACTGGAGAATTACCGATGAGCCGAGTCCGTAAGAACACCCCCGGACGAATCCTGTTCGTGGGATCCGGACCGGGCGATCCGGCACTGCTCACCGTGCACGCACGGGACGTCCTTGCCGCAGCGACCCTCGCCTTCACCGACCCCGACGTCGACAAGGGCGTCACGGTCCTGGTGGGCACCGACCTGGGCGTCGACGCCGAGACCGGTGAGCCGCTCGCCGAGGTCCGTCCGGCACTGGGTGAGCCGGCGGAGGTCGCGAAGACCCTCGTCCACGAGGCGAGGAACGGCCACGACGTCGTGCGTCTGGTGTCCGGCGACCCGCTGACCACCGACTCCGTGATCGCCGAGGTCACCGCCGTCGCCCGCACCCAGGTGCAGTTCGAGGTCCTGCCGGGCCTGCCGTCCGCGTCCGCCGTCCCGTCCTACGCCGGTATGGCACTGGGGTCGGGACACACCGAGGCCGACGTCCGCGGCGAGGTCGACTGGGCTGCCCTGGCCGCCGCACCCGGACCGCTGGTCCTGCATGCCACGTCGGGTCACCTCGCCGAGACGGCGAGCGCGCTCGTCGAGCACGGCCTGGCTCCGCAGACCCCGGCCGCCATCACGGTCCGCGGCACCACCCGGCAGCAGCGCACCGTCGAGGCCACCCTCGCGACGCTGAACGAGGCCGGTTCCGAACTGGTCGGTTCGCTGGTCGTGACGGTCGGCAAGGTCGTCGCCCAGCGCAACAAGATGTCGTGGTGGGAGTCGCGTGCACTGTACGGCTGGAAGGTCCTGGTGCCGCGCACCAAGGATCAGGCAGGCGAAATGAGCGACCGCCTCGTCACGCACGGCGCCATCCCGATCGAGGTGCCCACCATCGCCGTCGAGCCGCCCCGCAGCCCGGCGCAGATGGAACGGTCCGTGAAGGGCCTCGTCGACGGCCGCTACCAGTGGGTGGTCTTCACGTCCACCAACGCGGTGCGTGCGGTGTGGGAGAAGTTCGAGGAGTTCGGGCTCGACGCCCGCGCGTTCTCCGGCGTCAAGATCGCCTGCATCGGTGAGGCCACGGCCGCCAAGGTGCGCTCGTTCGGAATCAACCCCGAACTCGTGCCCTCCGGTGAGCAGTCGAGCGAAGGCCTGCTGGCCGAATTCGCCCCCTACGACGACGTGTTCGACCCGGTCAATCGGGTTCTGCTGCCCCGCGCCGACATCGCCACCGAGACGCTGGCCGAGGGCCTGCGCGAACGTGGCTGGGAAATCGACGACGTCACCGCCTACCGCACCGTCCGGGCTGCGCCGCCGCCGGCCGAGACCCGCGAGATGATCAAGACCGGTGGGTTCGACGCCGTCTGCTTCACCTCGTCCTCGACCGTCCGCAACCTCGTCGGCATCGCCGGAAAGCCGCACGCGCGCACCCTCGTCGCCTGCATCGGTCCGAAGACCGCCGAGACGGCCATCGAATTCGGCCTGCGCGTGGACGTGCAGCCGGAGACCGCTCAGGTCGGCCCGCTGGTGGAGGCTCTCGCCGAGCACGCCGCGCGCCTGCGTGCCGAGGGCGCACTGCCCCCGCCACGCAAGAAGTCCCGCGCTCGGCGATAGGCGCTACGCGCCCGTGCGCCTTTTTGGTTGTTCCCACTACCAAAAAGGCGCACGGGCCCGACGAAGGAGGGCATGTCCTTGTTCCCGACCCACCGACCGCGACGCCTCCGCCGGACACCGGCGCTGCGTCGTCTCGTCGCCGAGACTTCGCTCGAGCCACGGCATCTCGTGTTGCCGATGTTCGTCGCGGACGGTATCGACGAGCCTCGTGAGATCTCGTCGATGCCCGGCGTCTTCCAGCACACACCCGACTCGCTGCGTCGGGCGGCGACGGAAGCGGTCGAGGCGGGACTCGGTGGACTCATGCTCTTCGGGGTGCCCCGTCCCGACGACAAGGATGCCGAGGGGTCCGGCGCGTCCGACCCGGACGGCATCCTGAACCGCGGATTGCGCTGGCTCGCAGGCGAAGTCGGCGATGCGACGGTGATCATGGCGGACACCTGCCTGGACGAGTTCACCGACCACGGTCATTGCGGAGTTCTCGACGAGAGCGGTGCGGTCGACAACGACCTCACGCTGCAGCGGTACGTCGACATGGCGGTCGCGCAGGCCGAGGCCGGCGCGCACCTGCTCGGTCCGAGCGGAATGATGGACGGCCAGGTCGCCGCCATCCGCAAGGCCCTCGACGACGCGGGCTACACCGACGTCGGTCAGCTCGCGTACTCGGCGAAGTACGCGTCGGCGTTCTACGGCCCGTTCCGGGAGGCCGTCGGGTCCTCGTTGCAGGGTGATCGCCGCACGTACCAACAGGATTCGGCCAATCGCCGGGAATCGCTGCGGGAGGTGGACCTCGACATCGACGAGGGCGCCGACATGGTGATGGTGAAGCCGGCGATGTCCTACCTGGACGTCCTGCGCGAGACGGCGGACCGCTCTCCCGTCCCCGTTGCGGCGTATCAGATCTCGGGCGAGTTCTCGATGATCACGGCCGCCGCGCAGAACGGCTGGATCGACCGGGACGCCGCGATCCTCGAATCGCTGACCAGTATCCGCCGCGCTGGCGCGGACGTCGTGCTGACGTACTGGGCGACCGAAGCGGCCGGCTGGTTGTGATCGTCTCGTCGGCGGATACGGTAGTGCCATGACCCAGCAGTGGCCACCGACACCGCCGCACCAGGCTCCGCATCAGCAGAGCCCGTCTCCGCACGATTTCCCGTACCCCCCGCCGGTGCCGCAGCCGAAGCCCGAACGTCCGGCACCGGTCGACGTGGGCACGGCAGCCCAGTTGCTGTGGGCGGTGGCCGGGCTCGGGCTGATCCAGGCGCTGGCCGCGATGGTTCTGGTGGTGGGGGAGAAGTCGACGTTCGTCGACGAACTGATGAACAACCCCAGCGTCACATCCGGCGAGGTCGACATGAGCCGCGACAGCGTGGAGAAACTGTTCTACGTGGGTATCGGGTTCACGGTCGTCCTCATCCTGATCCTCACCGGGCTGTTCCTCCTGTTCGTGCACTTCATGCGCAAGGGCCGGAACTGGGCCAGGATGCTGCTCACCATCGCGTGCGTGATGATGGTGGTGTGGACCGTCCCGGTGCTCTTCGGCATCGGATCCGACGGAAGCGGCACCGCGCTCGCTCTCGGCGGCGTGCAGATCCTCCAGGCCGTGGTGGCCGTCGGAGCCGTCGTGCTGATGCACCGCAAGGATTCCAACAGCTACTTTTTGAGGTTGCCCCCCTCCGACGAGTAGCTTCGATTTGCTCGTGAAATATAAAGATGTACCGTGAAGTACGTCACAAGGGCAGACCGCAGACTTCATTTCGACCGAAGGACTTTTCTCCATGCGCGCTGACGATCGAGCACACGGGTCTCGCAAAGAAGCACTGATGTTCGCCATCATCGTGGCCTTCGTGCTGCTGACTCTGTTGCTCGTCGTGATCCCGGGCGCCCTCTCCTGACGTGCCCCACGTTTTCCTCCGCGCCACGATGTCGCAGGATGAGCGTGTGAGCGAACCAGCCGTCCTGTTCAGTGAGCCCGGCGCCCGGTGGCGGATGGTGGCGTTCGGCCCGGTCTTCTGCCTGATCGCGCTGATCATCGAACTACTGACCGGCCCGGTGGTGCACTGGTTCGCGCTGTCGTTGTTCGCAGTGTTGCTCAGCGGTTTCGTCTACGTGCAGGTGGTGGCCGCCCGTAGGCATGCCAGCGTCGAACTCACGACGTCGTCGTTGCGGCAGGGCACCGAAGACCTGCCGATCACCGAGATCGTGAAGATCATGCCCCCCGCCGACCCGGAGTCGTACGAGCAGCAGCCGTGGGAAACCGCCCGGAGTCTGGGGGAGCTGTCCGCGGTTCCCCGCCGGCGGACGGGCATCGGACTGCGACTGCGGGGCGGCGCCCTGGTGCAGGCGTGGGCGAAGGACGACGAGGCATTGCGCGCGCAGCTCGAATCGCTGCTCGCGAAGTCGGCGGGCGGGTCGGCGGAATGAACCGCCGGACCGCGGTGGTGACAGCGGAGTGGATCGGTGCCGTGGCTGGTGTCGTCGCCGCGGTGTGGTGCTGGAACCACGCGCAGGTCACATCGGAGTTCGGTCCCGTGGCGCCGGGTGCACCCTCCTTCGAGGGAACCGCGTACTCGGGGTCGTGGATCGCCGTCGCCGCCGGACTGCTGACGGTCGCGGGGTTGCTGGTGATCGATTCGGTGCGCCGGCTCCGGTCCGGCCCGGCGGGCGAACCCGCCGAGCCGTCCTCGTCATCGGAAGATCTGGGTCTTGCGGACGGTGTCGGTCCCGGGACCGTCGAGCATCGCGGAGCCGAGTAGCGCCTCGGGAACCCCGAGACCCTCGATCAACGTCTGGGCGTGCGGCCGCAGCGACCGGCAGCGCTCGTTGATTCCCCGCTGCACCGCCTTCGACCGCTCCACCGACAGCTGCCGGTGCTCCATGAACCATGCCTTGTCTTCTTCGATCACGCTCAGCGCGTAGAGGTCGCAGACATCGCTCAGCAGGGCGCGGGCGTCGTCGTCCTCGCATTCGTCGATGCCGGCGACGAACGCCTCGAGCACCACCCGGTCGATGTGCGCCTGCGCGGCGTGCAGCACGTGATCCTGCACGAAATTGAAGGCGTCGAACGGGTTCTCCTCGCGCTTCTGCGCAGCCTGGAGGCGACGGGCGGCGGTCGCGAGCAGGTACTGCTCGCGGTCCTCGAACATCGTCAGCTGCGTGCCGCGGTTGAAGAGGCTGCCGTCCTCCTCGTTGTCCTGCCGCGTGTCGAGGATCGTCTGGATGATCTGCTGCGCGGCGGTGCGCTTCTTGACGACGTCGGAAACCGTGGTGGCCGCGAAGCGCATCCATTCGACGGGGCTCATGCCGCGCACCTCGTCCGCGTAGGACGTGAGCAGTTCCTTGGCCACGAGCTGCGTCAGGACGTGGTTGTCGCCCTCGAACGTGGTGAACACATCGGTGTCGGCCTTGAGCGCCGTGAGACGGTTCTCGGCCATGTACCCGGCGCCGCCGCACGCTTCACGGGCCTCCTGGATCGCACGGGTGGCGTGCCAGGTGTTCGCAACCTTGAGCCCGGCGGCGCGGCCCTCGAGTTCACGCTGTTCCTGGGGGTCGGCGTCGGCACTGCTCTGGATCTCGTGCATCTTGGCGACGAGCTCGTTCTGCGCGAACTGCAGAGCGTAGGAGCGTGCGATCAACGGGAACAGTCTGCGCTGGTGGACGAGGTAGTCCATGAGCAGCACCTCGTCCTCGGCCTGCGGGGCATTGAACTGCCTGCGCTGCAACGCATATCGGGTGGCGATCGACAATGCGACGCGGGCGGCGGCGCCGGCGGACCCGCCCACCGTGACGCGTCCCCGCACGAGAGTGCCCACCATCGTGAAGAATCGGCGGTTCGCGTTGTCGATCGGCGAGGTGTACGTGCCGTCGGGTTCCACGTCTGCGTATTTGTTGAGCAGGTTCTCCCGCGGAATTCTGACCTGGTCGAACGTGATTCGGCCGTTGTCGACGCCGGGAAGTCCACCCTTGTACCCACAGTCCGACGTGTGGACGCCGGGGAGGTCGTTGCCGTCCTCGTCCCGGATCGGCACCACGAAGCAATGCACGCCTTGCGACTCGCCGCCCGTGATCAACTGCGCGAACACGGCCGCCATCGTCGCGTGCTGCGCCGCCCCGCCGATGTAGTCCTTGCGCGAGGACGGCGTGGGGGAGTGGATGACGAATTCGCCCGCGTCCGCGTCGTACGTCGCGGTGGTCTCGAGGGCCTGCACGTCGCTGCCGTGACCCGTCTCGGTCATCGCGAAACACCCCAGCAGATCCAGATCGACGAGACGCTTCACGTACGCCTCGTGATGGCGCGCGGTACCGAGGTTCTCGATCGCGCCGCCGAACAGTCCCCACTGCACGCCCGCCTTGACCATCAGGGACAGGTCCGACATCGCAAGCATCTCGATGCTCGTGACTGCGGCGCCGGCGTCACCGGTGCCGCCGTGGTCTTTCGCGAATCCGTCGGCGGCGTAGCCGTTGCTCGCGAGCAGACGCAACTGCGCCAGCGTCTTGGCGCGGGCCTCGTCGAGGTCGGGGGTGTAGTGCGGTGCGAAGTCGGGGGATCCGGACAATTCCGCCCTGACGCGCTCGCGTACCTCCCGCCAGCGTCCGTCGAGGGTGCTTCTCAGGTGGTCAGCTGTGGTGGCCATGACTCGACAGTAGCGGTCGCTCCGAGGCGCGTGATGTCGGTCGAGGAACAGGTCCGGCGATCAGGGGACACCGAAGGTGCCGAAGCCTTCCTCCGGCCGGCCGTAACACCGGTGATGGGCGTTGCATGCGGCAATGCTCTGGGTATTCCGGTGTGGTGAGCATTTCCCACGCACTACGGTCCCTCGTCACGGGCCCGACCTTCCGGTGGACGTCCGCACCGAGTGGCACCGCCCGCCACCCGATCAGTATCACCACGGCATCGGTGTCACTCGAACAACAGCATCGGGTGCGGGTGCGCAAGTACGTGATCGTGGCGTCGTTCAGGATTCTCGCGTTCGTGCTGTCCGCGGTGGTCTACGGTCTGTCCGGTAACCCGTGGGTGGCCGTGGCGATCATCGGTGTGTCGCTGCCCCTGCCGTGGCTCGTCGCCCTGATCGTCGACGACCTGCCGCCGTGGGAGACGGACGAGTCCCACGGTAGTGGGTGAGGCGTTCACCAGAAGCGACTCCCGGGCCCGCCCTTGAACGGGCCGACCACCTGATCGGTGATCCACCCGCCGTAGAAGCCCCCCGTCTGGGGCCGAACCCGCTCGCCGCCGACGAAACAGCCGTCCACCGATCCCGGCATGACCGCCACGTGCCCGAGGAGAGATTCGTACCCGGCGACCGGCCGCGGATAGTGCCACGCCGCACGCTCGGCGACGTGTCCGCCCGCGACGACGTCGAAATAATCCGCCCGCCCCTTCCACTCGCACACCGTGCTCCCGGCAACCGGACGCAGGACCCCCTCGGCGAAACACGTGCGCGGCAGGTAGTACGTCGGCGGGTGGCTCGTCTCGAGCAGGCGCAGCGGGTTGCGTGTGCGTGCGACGAGTTGCCCGCCGAACCGCACCTCCACCAACTCGCCGCTCTGCTCGACCACGGGTGGCCGCGGGTAGTCCCACACCGATTCCTGGCCCGGACCGACGGGGTCCGGGATCGGGTGGCCGCTCGTCATGCGTGGACCAGTCGAGTCAGGCCGAGGTGCTGATCATCGCGAGATATCCCACGGGGTCGCGCCAGAACGCGGTGATCAGGTCGGCGAGTGCGGCCGGGTCGGCGATCAATGGTGTGATGTGGCCGGCGCCGTCCACCGTGTTGGCTGCGGCGTGCGGCATCGTCGCCGCGGCGGCCCGTGCCTGCTCGAGGGAGATCATCGTGTCTGCGCGGGGGACGACCATCAGCGTCGGCGCTCCGATCCGGGGGAGGAGAGGGCCGAGGCCCTTGCGGTGCAGCATGATCGACTGCATCGCCTGGTGCATGCCGCGGCGTGGTGCCTGCCGGAAGGTCCGGGAGACGGCCTGGAACTGTTGCGGCTGCGTTCGTGAAAGCTCGGTGCCGAGAAGGACGTTCATCACCGCATTCGTGAGCGGTGGAATCGGCCCGGCGATGCGGTAGGCCCACACCATCGGCACGATCCTGGCGCGTTCCCTGCGGGTGAGGGCTTGGGTCGGTGTCCCGATGGTGACCACGGTGCGGCACAGGTCGGGAGTGTCGGCGGCCGCGACGAGCCCGACGTGTCCACCCCAGGCGTTGCCCACCCAGTCGGCGGGCTCGGTGACGCCGAGTACGTCGAGGACGGTGATCGCCGCCTCCGCGCACTCCTCCATCGTGAACCGGCGCGGTACGGCGGTGCTCGCTCCGTGGCCGGGTCCGTCGATCGAGATCAACTGCCGGTGCGCGACCAGATGGCTGCGCAGGGGTGCCCACGTCGTCGAGTCGACGAAAAGGCTGTGCCACAGCACGGTCGGCGGTCCGCTACCGGTGACGTGGACGGCGAGGTTCCCGACGCTCGTCGGGACGGTCCGGGTGATCGATTGTGTGTCCATGGGATGCCCCAGGTGCTGTGTCGAGTAATGCTTCGGAAACCGAAACTTCGGTAACCGTAGTATTCTCCTGTGTCATGGAACGGTCAAGAGGTCTGCCGTCCGATCGCCCTGCGGTGGGGCAGTTGCTGGTTCGTTTGCTGCACGAGTTCCGCCGGGAGTTGAGCGAGCCCATGGCGGAACGCGGTTACGGCGACATCCGCCCGCCGCATCTGCAGATCTTCGGCAACATCGGTTGGGAGGGCCGGCGGTTGACGGAGATCGCCTCCCGGGCCGAACTGAGTCTGTCCGCCGCGTCCGAACTGATCAACGATCTCGAGGACCTCGGGTACGTCGAGCGGGTTCCGGACACGCGGGACAGGCGGGCGAAACTGGTCGTCCCGACCGCGCGGGGACGGCAGGCGCTGCAGGACGCCGCCGTACGGGTCGCCGAGATCGAGCACCACTGGGGCGGCATCGTCGGCCACGACCGGTTCGACGACGCCTGCTCCGTGCTCAATTCACTGTTGGACGAGCTGAGTCCCGAGGACCGCTGACCGTGGGCGGAGGGACCGCCGCGCGGACGAGTTGCTCGTGACGCAGGGCGATCTGGGTCTGCGTCGCGATGACGGTCGACGAGCGAAGAACGTTGTGCCCGTCCACGATCGAGTTGATCACCCGCTGCAGGTCGGCGTGGGTGCGCGCCACCACGCGGACCAGGACGTCGCCGGCTCCGGTAATCGTGTGCGCTTCGAGAACTTCGGGGATGGCGGTCAGATGCTCGACGACCGCGGCGTGCCCGTTGCCCTGGGCGATCTCCAGGGTGGCGAACGCGACCACCGGAAACCCCAGTGCCTCCGGGTCGAGGGTCGGTGCCGAACTGGTGATCACGCCGGTGCGTTCGAGCCGGTCGAGACGCGCCTGAACGGTGCCACGCGCCACTCCCAGGCGTCTCGACGCCTCGAGCACCCCGACCTTCGGCTCGGCGTGGAGCAGGTCGAGCAGTGTGGCGTCGAGTTGATCGATACTCATGGCGTCCCTGGTCAATATGTAGGGTCCAACCGTCTTTTCGTCCAGCATTCTGTACAGATTGAACAGCGTCAAGAGGCACCGTTGCGCAGTGATGTGTGCTGGATCACAGTGAGATATGACTATCGCCGACATTCGCCTGACGCCCCGCGAGGTGGCCGCACATCTGGAGACCGACGAGCTCCGGCAATTGGTCGGGCTCGTCGAACACGACGACGCGTCGGATCCGTTTCCCGTGGTCGCGATGGATGCCGTGGTATTCGCGTGCGGCAACGCGACGCAGAGCATGCAGTACTTCGTCTCCACCTGGGGCATGACCCTCGTCGCCTACGCCGGGCCGGAGACCGGTCAGCGCTCGCACAAGTCCTTCGTCCTCGAGTCGGGGTCGGCACGGTTCGTGCTGCACGGCGCCGTCGATCCGAAGAGCCCGCTCGCGGACCATCACCGGGCGCACGGCGACGGCGTCGTGGACCTGGCGATGGAAGTGCTCGACGTCGACCGCTGCATCGCGCACGCCCGCTCGCAGGGGGCCGCCATTCTCGAGGAGCCGCGCGACGTCACGGATCAGTTCGGCACCGTGCGGCTCGCGGCGATCGCCACGTACGGCAGCACCCGGCACACCATCGTCGACCGCAGCCGGTACGACGGCCCCTACCTCCCCGGATTCGTCGCGCGCTCCAGCGGTTTCGCGGCGCGACCGGGTAAACCCCCGCGGTTGTTCCAGGCGCTCGACCACGCCGTCGGCAACGTCGAGATGGGCCGGATGGATCACTGGGTCCGGTTCTACAACCGCGTCATGGGATTCACGAACATGGCCGAATTCGTCGGCGACGACATCGCCACGGAGTACTCGGCGCTGATGTCGAAGGTCGTGGCGAACGGCAACCACCGGGTGAAGTTCCCGCTCAACGAACCCGCGGTGGGAAAGAAGAAGTCGCAGATCGACGAATATCTCGAGTTCTACGGTGAGCCGGGCTGCCAGCATCTGGCCCTCGCGACCGGGGACATCCTCGCGACGGTGGACGCGCTGCGGGCCGAGGGCGTCGAATTCCTGAACACACCCGACGCGTACTACGAGGACCCGCGGTTGCGTGCCCGGATCGGGAGGGTCCGGGTGCCGGTGGAGGAACTGCAGAAGCGCGGAATCCTCGTCGACCGCGACGAGGACGGATACCTCCTGCAGATCTTCACCAAGCCGCTCGGCGACCGGCCGACCGTGTTCTTCGAGCTGATCGAACGGCACGGTTCGCTCGGATTCGGGGCGGGCAACTTTCAGGCCCTGTTCGAATCCATCGAGCGTGAGCAGGCGGCGCGCGGCAATCTGTGAACCTCCGATCGGCACGCAGTGCATCATCGACTGATGGATGACACGGATCGGGGAACGTTCGCAGGGAAAGTCGCTCTCGTCACCGGGGCCTCCTCGGGGCTCGGGCACGCCGTGGCCCGGCTCCTCACCGACCGGGGAGCCCTCGTCTTCGGGGTCGCACGGGACGGGGATGCGCTGCGGCAGGCCATGATCGGGATCGCCGGGCCGGAGGCCGCGGGGCGCTGTGCACCGGCGGACGTGGCGTCGCCGGAAGCGTGCAGCGCGGCCGTGGCAGCCTGCGTCGCCGGGCTCGGCGGTCTCGACGTCCTGATCAACGTTGCCGGTTCGCACACCCTCCGGCACACCGCGGACGTCACGGACGAGGACTGGGCACACGATCTCGCCGTGAACCTGAACGGGCCGTTCTACCTGTCGCGGGCAGCGCTGCCGCATCTGCTCGACCGCGGAGGCAACATCGTCAACGTCGCATCCGTCGCCGGACTGCAGGGGCAGGCGTACTCGGCCGGCTACTGCGCCGCCAAGCACGGACTGGTGGGTCTCACCCGCGCGATGGCACTCGAGTTCACCGGCACACCGCTGCGGATCAACGCCGTCTGCCCGGGCGGGATGATGACACCGCAGGTCACGAATTTCGCGTTCCCCGACGGCGTCGATTTCGAGCTCGTCCTGAAGTCGGCCTCCCCGAGAGGGCTGATGGAACCCGAGGACGTGGCGAAGACGGTGGCCTTCCTCGCATCCGACGACGCGTCCGCCATCCACGGAGCCGTGTACTCGGTGGACAACGGGAAGATGGCGTGAGCCTCGTCGCTGGCCCGATCTTCCAGATCTGCTGGGTCGTCGACGACATCGAGGCTGCCGAGCGGTACTTCACCGAGCAGCTCGGCGTCGCGCGATGGTTGCGGCTCCCGGACGTGCACTTCGGACCCGAGCACTGCACGTACCGCGGGCAGCCCGCCGACTACGTGGTCCACGTGTCCCTCGGATACGCCGGCGGACAGCAGCTCGAGCTGATCCAGCCGGTGTCGGGACGCAACCTCTACACGGAACAGCTGGAGACCACCGGTCCCGGCGTCCATCACGTGGCCTGGGTCCCCGACGACTTCGAGGACACCCTCGCCGAAGCCGGACGTCGAGGACTGCCGGTGGTGCAGCGGGGCCGGTTCGAGGGCGTCGGGATGGAGTTCGCGTACCTCGAGGGCGGCCCGCTCGGCGGATACGTGGAACTGCTGAAACTGTCCGAGGAGATGAGGGCGATGTTCGCCTCGCTCGTCCCGGAACCACCCGGCGCGACGGATCGGGCAGAGTGATCCTGGCCACCCACTACACCCTGTCGTTGGCAAATTCGACAGAACTGGGACACTGGAGGCCGTGACTGTTTCCTCCGGTGACCCCGACGTGCACGCATCCCGCTCCGCCCAGCTCTTCGAGAGGGCTGATCTGGTCATTCCCGGCGGCGTCAACTCCCCGGTGCGAGCCTTCCACTCGGTCGGCGGCACCCCGCGGTTCATCAAGGAAGCGTCCGGCTACACGCTCACCGACGTCGACGGCAACGACTACGTCGACCTCATCTGCTCCTGGGGACCGATGATCCTCGGTCACGCGCACCCCGCCGTCGTCGAGGCAGTGCAGAAGGCGGCCGCCACCGGCCTGTCGTTCGGCGCGCCCACCGAGGGCGAGATCGAACTGGCCGAGGAGATTGTCGGCCGGGTTGCGCCGGTGGAGAAGGTGCGCCTGGTCAACTCCGGCACCGAAGCCACCATGAGCGCCGTCCGCCTGGCCCGCGGATTCACCGGCCGAACCAAGGTCCTCAAGTTCTCCGGCTGCTACCACGGACACGTCGACGCGCTGCTGGCCGACGCCGGCTCGGGGCTCGCCACCTTCGGCCTCCCGACATCGCCCGGCGTGACGGGCGCGCAGGCCGAGGACACCATCGTCGTTCCCTACAACGACCTCGACGCCGTCGTCCAGGCCTTCGCCGCGAACGAGGGCCAGATCGCGTGCGTCATCACCGAGGCCGCCGCCGGCAACATGGGCGCAGTGGCGCCGCACCCCGGATTCAACGAGGGCCTGCGGAAGCTGACCAGCGACAACGGCGCCCTACTCATCATGGACGAGGTGATGACCGGGTTCCGCGTCAGCTCCGCCGGTTGGTTCGGGCTCGACGGCGTCGCCGGTGACCTCTACACGTTCGGCAAGGTGATGAGCGGCGGTCTGCCCGCCGCCGCATTCGGTGGCCGCGCCGACGTCATGGCCCATCTCGCCCCGGCCGGACCCGTCTACCAGGCGGGCACCCTGTCCGGGAACCCCGTCGCCGTCGCCGCCGGGCTCGCCAGCCTGCGCGCCGCGGACCAGGCCGTGTACGACGCACTCGAGCGCAACAGCGCCACCCTGCGGACCCTGCTGTCCGACGCGCTGACCGCCGAGAGTGTGCCGCACCGGGTGCAGACCGCAGGCACGATGCTCAGCGTGTTCTTCAGCGAGGACCCGGTGACCAACTACGCCGAGGCCAAGGCCGCCCAGACCTGGCGCTTCCCGGCGTTCTTCCACGGGCTTCTCTCACGCGGTGTGTACCCGCCGCCGAGCGCGTTCGAGGCGTGGTTCGTCTCCGCCGCCATGGACGACAGAGCCTTCTCGATCATCGCCGACGCCCTGCCGCACGCCGCGAAGGCCGCCGCCGCGGCCGTCCAGCCCTGACGTGTCCTCCCCCCTCGCGGCCGGCAGCCTTGCCGCCGACACCCACCCGCCCTCCCGTCCCGACCCGAGGAATCGCAACGTGACCGAAGCCGATCATCCCGACCACACACAGACCCGCACCATCGTGCACGTGCTCCGGCACGGCGAGGTGCACAACCCGCGAGGAATCCTCTACGGCAGGCTCCCCGGGTTCCGGCTGTCGGTGACGGGTGAGGCGCAGGCCCGCGCGGTGGCGTCGGTGCTGGCCAAGCACGACATCACCCACGTTGTGTCCTCGCCGCTGCAGCGCGCGCAGGAGACGGCGGTTCCGATCGCCGACGCGCACGGCGTCGAGATCGCGACCGACGAGAACCTCATCGAGGCAGGCAACGAATTCGAGGGCCTCAAGGTGTCCGTCGGCGACGGCGCGCTGTCCCGTCCCCGGCACTGGTGGAAACTGCGCGACCCGTTCACCCCGTCGTGGGGCGAGCCGTACCTGCAGATCGCGCACCGCATGCTGGCCGCCGTCAACAGCGCCCGCGTGTCGGCGGTGGGCCACGAAGCCGTCGTCGTCAGCCACCAACTCCCCGTCTGGACCCTCCGCCGATTCCTGCAGGGGGAGCGGCTGTGGCACGACCCGCGGCACCGTCAGTGCGGTCTCGCGTCGCTGACCTCCCTCGTCTACGAGGGCGATACCCTCATCGACATCGTGTACTCGGAGCCCGCGGGCGCGTCGGATCCGAGGGTGACCGGGGCATGAGTCGGGGGCGCTTCGCCGGGCTTCTCGCGGTGATCTGTACGGCCGCGGTGTCGCTGTCGGCGTGTGCGTCCGGCGACGACGCCGTGGCCCAGGGCGGCACGTTCGACTTCGTGTCGCCGGGCGGGCAGACCGAGATCTTCTACGACCCGCCTGCTGACCGCGGCACCATCGGCACGGTGTCCGGACCCGACCTGATGACCGAGGGCAAGACCACCTCGCTCGACGATTTCGAGGGGCAGGTCGTGGTACTCAACGTGTGGGGGCAGTGGTGCGGCCCGTGCCGGGGTGAGGCCAACGACCTCGAGCAGGTGTACGAGGAGACCAAGGATCAGGGAGTGTCGTTCCTCGGGATCAACGTGCGGGACAACCAGCAGGACAAGGCGCAGGACTTCGTGATCGACAACAAGGTGTCGTATCCGTCGATCTACGACCCCGCCATGCGGACGATGATCGCGCTGGGGCAGAACTACCCTACGAGCGTCATCCCCACCACGATCGTGCTCGACCGGGACCACCGCGTGGCCGCGGTGTTCCTGAAGGAACTGCTCGCCGAGGACCTGAAGCCGGTGGTCGAACGGGTGGCGCAGGAATCGTGAGCACCAGCACTACCCTTCTCGCCGGCGGCGTCGGCGACGCCTTCCAGTCCACCGCGGCATCCGGACCGCTGCTGCTCGCGCTCGGTGCGTGCGTCCTCGCCGGTCTGGTGTCGTTCGCGTCGCCGTGCGTCGTGCCCCTCGTTCCCGGATACCTGTCCTACCTCGCGGGTGTGGTCGGCGCGGACGCCCCGGCCGTGACCGCGGAGGAGGCGGCCACCCGCACGAAGACGGTCGCCGACGGTCGGCTGCGGGTCGCGGGCGCCGCGGCCCTGTTCGTCGCCGGTTTCACCGTGGTGTTCGTGCTGGCCACCGCGTCCGTGTTCGGCGCCATCTCGGCGCTCGCGATCAACCGCGACATCCTGATGCGGGTCGGCGGGGTGGTCACCATCGCCATGGGCCTGGTGTTCATCGGCCTGATCCCGGCCCTGCAGCGCGACACGAGGCTCGAGCCGCGCCGCATCTCCAGCCTGGCCGGGGCCCCGCTGCTCGGTGCCGTGTTCGCGCTGGGCTGGACCCCGTGCCTCGGCCCCACCCTGGCGGGTGTCATCTCCCTGGCCGCAGGCACCGACGGTGCCACCGCCGCCCGCGGAGTGGCCCTGATCGTCGCGTACTGCCTCGGCCTTGGGCTGCCGTTCGTGATCCTGGCGCTCGGCTCGTCCCGCGCGCTGCGCGGTGTCGGCTGGCTGCGCCGGAACGCGCGGACCATTCAAATCTTCGGCGGAATCATGCTGGTGGCCGTGGGTATCGCCCTCGTCACCGGCGCGTGGGACCAGTTCGTCGGCTGGGTTCGCGACGCCTTTATCTCGGAAGTGACTCTGCCGATATGAGCGACACCCAGACCCCCGAGGCCCCGGAAGCCACACCGGTGCCCCGCCAATCGCTGCCCGGCCGCGCGTTCGCGGTCGTCCGCAACACCTGGCGTGGCCTCACATCGATGCGCACCGCGCTGGTGCTGCTGTTCCTGCTTGCCCTCGCGGCCATTCCCGGCGCTCTGCTCCCACAGCGCAGCCTCAACGCGGGCAAGGTCGACGAATACATCTCGAACCGGCCGACCCTCGGACCGTGGATGGACAAGCTCGAGCTGTTCGACGTGTTCGGCAGCTTCTGGTTCACCGCGATCTACGTCCTGCTCTTCATCTCCCTCGTCGGCTGCATCCTGCCGCGCTGCGTCGACCACGCCAAGGCGCTGCGCACCCGTCCGGTGCCTGCCCCCCGGAACCTCGCGCGACTTCCGCACCACCACGAGGACCGCGTCGACGAGACACCGGAGGAACTCGCCGCCCGCATCCGCACCCACCTGAAAGGGTGGCGGGTCGAGACCCGCGCGGGAGGGGAGCGCGCCGCGCACGACGGCGAGATCACCATCTCCGCGGAGAAGGGCTACTTCCGCGAGCTCGGCAACCTGGTCTTCCACCTGTCGCTCGTGGCGCTGCTCGTCGCGATCGCCGTCGGCAAGCTGTTCGGCTACGAGGGCAACGTCATCGTGGTCGCCAACAACGGTCCCGGCTTCTGCACCACGTCGCCCGCGGTCTTCGACTCGTTCAAGGCGGGCAACACGCAGGACGGCACCGGCATGACGCCGCTGTGCGTCAAGGTCAAGGACTTCGCGGCCGACTACCTCGACAGCGGTCAGGCCGAGATGTTCACATCCAACATCGCCTACCAGGCCGGCGACGACCTCGAGACGAACACGTGGCGGGACGGACAGTTGCAGGTCAATCACCCGCTGCGCGTCGACGGTGACCGCGTCTACCTGCAGGGGCACGGGTACGCGCCGACGTTCACCGTCACGTTCCCGAACGGGGAAACCCGCACCGAGACGCTGCAGTGGCGGCCCGACGACGCGACGACGTTCCTCAGCAGCGGCGCGATGCGGTTCGACCCGCCCGGCGGCATGTACACGGACACCGACGAGCGCCGGAAGAATCAGATCGCGATCGAGGGACTGTTCGCCCCGACCGCGCTGTTCCACGGCAATCTGCTGGCGTCGAGCTACCCGGCCATGAACGACCCGGCCGTGGCCATCGACATCTACAAGGGCGACACCGGCCTCGACACAGGCAATCCGCAGTCGTTGTTCTCGCTGAACACCGAACTGATCAATCAGGGCCGGCTCGTGAAGCAGGACCGGGTGAATCTGAAACCGGGGGAGAGTTCGACGCTGGCTGACGGCACCCAGGTGCGGTTCGACGGTGCGGTGGACTTCGTGAACCTGCAGGTCTCGCACGACCCGGCGCAGCAGTGGGTGCTGGTGTCGGCGCTGACGATGATGGCCGGATTGCTCGTCTCGCTGCTGGTCAAGCGTCGTCGCGTCTGGGCCCGCATCTACCCCGCGGACGCTTCCGATCTTGACCCACGACGTACTGTAGTAGAGCTTGGTGGACTCGCCCGGACCGATCAGGCCGGCTGGGGCGACGAGTTCGGCCGACTCTGCACCCGTCTGCTCACGGACGACACGAAGCCTGACGCGCAGGAGAGCCAACGATGACGACCAACGAGACACTGGCGCAGTACAGCGACTGGGCCTTCCGATCAGCCTTCACCGTTCTGGTGCTGGCACTCGTGCTGCTCATCGTGCAGTACGCGTCCAGCCGGGCGCAGGCCGTGCAGGACCGGGAACTCGTGTCGGCAGGCTCCGGCGCCCGTCCGGCCGATGCGCCGTCGGTTCCCGGCCGAGTGGTCGAGCAGCCGAAGAAGCCCATGGCCGAGCGCTTCGGCGGCATGGGCGCGGCCGTGCTGGTCGTCGGCACGGTGCTGATCTTCGCGTCGATCGTGCTGCGCGGATTCGCCACCGCACGGTTCCCGCTCGGCAACATGTACGAGTTCGTGACGATGGCCTGCGCGGCCGCACTCGTCGTCGGTCTCGCACTCCTGTCGAAGCCGGCGTACCGGTCGATGTGGGTGTTCCTGCTCGTCCCCGTCCTGATCCTGATGTTCCTCGCCGCCACCGTGCTGTACGCGGACGCGGCGCCCGTGGTGCCCGCACTGCGGTCGTACTGGCTGCCCATCCACGTCACCATCGTGAGCGTCGGTTCCGGTGTGTTCCTGGTGTCGGGCATCGCGAGCCTGCTGTTCCTGCTGCGCATGCGGTACCCGCGCGGCGAGGAGGGAACGGGCGTGTTCGCGCGGATCGCGGAGCGGCTGCCCGACGCGCAGACCCTGGACCGGCTGGCGTACAAGACCACCATCATCGGGTTCCCGCTGTTCGGCGCGGGTGTCATCCTCGGCGCCATCTGGGCCGAGGCCGCCTGGGGCCGATTCTGGGGCTGGGACCCCAAGGAGACGGTGTCGTTCATCGCCTGGGTGATCTACGCCGCCTACCTCCACGCCCGCGCGACGTCGGGCTGGCGCGACACCAAGGCTGCATGGATCAACGTGGCGGGCTTCGTCGCGATGCTGTTCAACCTGTTCATCATCAACATGGTGGTGTCGGGATTGCACTCGTACGCGGGCCTCAACTGACGGTAGTCACCGACTGATATCCTTCCGCCGCGACGTCTCCGACCGGTGTGATTCGGTGGAGACGATGGAGACTTCACGAGGGGGATGTTCAGCCATGTCCGAAAACAACGCCGGCATGTGGGAGCCGGTACGGCCTGCATCGAATCCGCCCGGGGACGACCACGCATCGGCCGCCGCGTGGAACGCCGCGCGGCAGGCCCCGTACGTTCAGCCGCAGGGTCCCAACCCGTTCGCGCAGCCCGGTGCCCAGGCCCCCTCCGCCGCACCCGCGCGGCCGCAGACCCAGGCCCCGGCTACCGCTCCCGTCCCGCAGCAGGCCCCGGCCCCTCAGCAGGCCCCGGCCCCGCAGCAGACTCCGGCTCCCCAGCAGGCGCCCGCTCAGGGAACGTTCACGCCGCCGCAGCAGGCGCCGGTCCAGCACGCGCCCCAGCATCCCCGCCCGAACAACACGAATGCCGATCAGCAGTACGCGGTGTCGGCGCGTGACCTGTCGACGTCGCTGCTCCTCAAGCAGGTCAAGCCGGCCCCCACCACGGGGTGGCGCAAGGCGCTGTACCAACTGTCCGGCCGCTACATCAACGTCGGCAACAGCGCGAAGGAACAGCGTCGGATCGAGCTGACCAAGCAGGTCAACCAGCCGCTGCAGGGGTGCTACAAGATCGCGCTGCTGAGCCTCAAGGGCGGAGTGGGCAAGACCACCACCACCGCGACCCTCGGCTCCACGTTCGCGTCACTGCGCGGCGACCGCGTCATCGCCGTCGACGCCAACCCCGACCGGGGCACGCTCAGTCAGAAGATTCCCCTCGAGACCCCGGCCACAGTGCGCAATCTGCTGCGCGACGAGCAGAGCATCGAAAAGTACAGCGACGTCCGCAGTTACACGTCGCAGAGCCGGCACCGGCTCGAGGTGCTCGCGTCCGACAGCGACCCGGCGGTGTCGGAGGCGTTCAGCGCGGACGACTACTCGCGGACCGTCACGATGCTCGAGAAGTTCTACAGCATCGTCCTCACCGACTGCGGCACCGGACTGATGCATTCCGCCATGCAGACCATCCTCGAAGAGGCCGACGCGCTCGTGGTGGTCAGCTCGGGCTCCGTCGACGGCGCCCGCAGCGCCTCCGCGACCCTCGACTGGCTCGACGCCCACGGATACCGCGAACTCGTGTCCCGGTCGGTGGCCGTCGTGAACGCGGTCCGACCACGGTCGGGCAAGGTGGATCTGCCGAAGGTCGTCGAGCACTTCGAGCAGCGGTGCCGCCTGGTCCGGCTGATTCCGTTCGATCCGCACCTCGAAGAGGGCGCCGAGATCGAACTCGAGCGGCTGCGTCCCAAGACGCGCACCGCTCTTCTCGAACTGGCGGCCGCGGTGGCGTCGGACTTCCCGGCGTCCAGTTTCGCGCTACAGGATCGTCGCTGAGGCAATGACGCCGAGGGTGCCGGATCGACCGGCACCCCGGCTTCGGCTCACCCGGCGGGGTCCGCCGGACCGGCCTCGGGTTCGTCGGACTTCTTCCGACGGGTCTCCCGATCCACCTTCCAGAGGAAATCCGGATCGTCGTCGGGTCCCTGCACCCGATTGCTGAGCACGGGCCTGGTGTTCGGGCCGAATGCCTTCCAGAGCAGGACCGCCACTGTCACGAGCCCGATGAGTGCCAACAGATAGATCACCGCGCACCTCCTTACACCGCTCGAGGGTAGCCGGTATCCCTGAGCGTAGCCGCGTCGGCGGCAGAGGGCATCTACCCGGTCGCAGTGCGTCCCGGGTAGTGCGGTCGCGGTCAGCCCTACGGCCGCCCGCCCAGCGTCAGGGTCGGCCCGCCCAGCGTCAGGGTCGGCCCGCCCAGCGTCAGGGTCGGCCCGCCTCCGTGGTGAGGGAGCGGAGCAGCTGCATGACCTCGGCCTCGCGGAAGCGGCGGTGCCCGCCGGGGGTGCGCAGCGATCCGAGCCGGCCCGCGTGCGCCCATCGCGTCACGGTCTTCGGGTCGACATGGAACAGGGCAGCCACCTGGCCCGGGGTCATGAGGGCTTCGTTGGATCCGCTGAATCCGGGTCCGTTGTAGGTGGGTGCGCTCATCGACGGTCCTCCACTGCTTTCGACTGGTCTGTGCTGAAGCCGGCCGCTGTTGCGACTGAACTCGGTCATCGTGACATCTGGCACCCCGGGTACTCGAACGATCTAATGTTGGTAAAGGGGAGGTAATAGACAAATCGGATAAGTCGGACGTGTGAGGGGTGGCCTCGGCGATGGGTAACCTGGGGGCGTGAGTGAGTCATCCGAGAAGCCAGAAGACCAGGTCGAGCGCCCCGTCGCAGCCGATTCGAGCGCACCGGCGAAGCCGGACGGGCGGGTGACCAAGGGGCAGCTGGCGCGCGACGTCGCGATCTATTCGATCGCCCGGCTACTGCTGGTCGTCGTCATCGGTGCCATCATCCTCGGGGTGGCCGCACTCGTCGGAGTCGCCGTGCCGCTGCTCGTCGCGGCCATCTTCGCGGTCCTCATCGCCCTCCCGCTGTCGCTGCTGCTGTTCGCGAAACTCCGCCGGCGGGTCAACGAGGGGATCGCCGCGTTCGACGCGCAGCGTCGCGCCGACCAGGCCGACCTGCGTGCCAGGCTCCGCGGTGAGGGCACGTCCCGGTGACGGACGGCGACTGCGTCGTCATCGACCGGAGCTTTCCGCGTGACTGGGTGGACAACGCCGTCCGCCTCATCGACGCCGACGCGCAGCGCAGCGCCGACACACACCTGCTGCGGTACCCGCTGCCCGTCGAATGGGGTGTGCAGCTCTATCTGAAGGACGAGTCGACCCACATCACGGGCAGCCTCAAGCATCGCCTGGCCCGGTCGCTGTTCCTCTACGCGATCTGCAACGGATGGATCACCGAGGGGACGACGGTCATCGAGGCGTCCTCGGGGTCCACGGCCGTCAGCGAGGCGTACTTCGCGAAGATGCTCGGACTCGACTTCGTGGCCGTCATGCCGCGCAGCACGAGCAGCGCGAAGATCGCCCTCATCGAGGCGCAGGGCGGTCGCTGCCACTTCATCGACCGGCCGCCGGAGATCTACAGCGAGGCCCGACGGCTCGCCGCGGAAACGGGCGGTCACTTCATGGACCAGTTCACGCATGCGGAGCGGGCCACCGACTGGCGGGGCAACAACAACATCGCCGAGTCGATCTACCACCAGATGATTCGTGAAGAGCACCCGGTGCCGGAGTGGCTCGTCATGAGCGCCGGCACCGGCGGCACCAGCGCGACGCTGGGCCGGTACATCCGCTACCGCAGACACGCGACCCGGCTGCTCGTGGTGGATCCGGAGAACTCGGCGTTCTTCGGCGGCTACGACACCAACTCCTGCGACTACGCGACGGGGATGCCCTCGCGCATCGAGGGCATCGGCAGGCCGCGGGTGGAGCCGTCGTTCGTCGGGCAGGTCATCGACCGGATGATGCGGGTGCCCGACGCCGCGTCCATCGCGACCGCTCGGCACGCCAGTTCGGTGCTGGGCCGCCGGGTCGGCGGCTCCACGGGCACGAACCTGTGGGGTGCGTTCACCGTCGTCGCGGAGATGCTCGCGGCCGGACGGTCCGGCAGTGTGGTCACGATCCTGTGCGACGGCGGCGAACGCTACGCGGACACCTACTTCGACGACGACTGGGTGGCCGGGGAGGGTATCGACCTCACCGGTCCGGCCGCGGTGCTCGACCGCTTCGCGGCGACCGGGGAGTGGCCCGGTCAGCCCGGCTGAGGCGCGGTCGCGGCGGTCCGCACCGGCGCCGTCACCGGGCGGGACATCGTGACCCGCGGCCATGCGGCGAGGCCGTGCCTGGCCTCGTCGGCGCGGATGCGCGACAGACCCGGGGTCAGGGTGTCTTCGGGCAAGGGGCGGAAACCCAGCCGCTCGTAGTAGGGGGCGTTCCACGGGACGTCGACGAACGTGGTGAGGGTGAGGGCGGGCAGTCCGCGGACGGCCGCCCACGACGAGATCTCGTCGAGGAGCAGGGCGCCGAGCCCTTGGCGGGCGTGGCCGGGGTGGACCGACACCTGCTCGATGTGGGCGGCCCCGTCGACCACGGCGACGAGTGCGTATGCGACCGGGGCATCGTCTGCGTCGACCGCAACCCAAATGCATTCCAGCTGGAGGTATTCGGTCAACTCGTCGAGTGTGAACGGGGGATCGTCGGCGACGGCGTCCATTCCGATGTCACGAAACGGCGCACCCGCCGCGATTTCGATGTCTTGCAGAACGGGCAGGTCGGTGGAAATGGCCGGGCGGATCACAGGTCTTTTGTACCCGAAATCGTGCTGTTCGCACAGTTTCCCTGCACTTTCCCAAAACTTACTCCACCGTAGGCTACGCAACCGTAGGTTGGTAGCCTGGCGATAGGACGACGGAGCGGGGACGAGGATGGACAAGCCCGAGGTAACTCTCGAGAACTACGAAGCGGTGTACGCGTACTACCGCGACCATCAGCAGAATCGAATGCTCGCCAAGCTGGCGTACGCGTCGCTGTATGCGAAGTACCGGCCGCGGGTCGTGTACGCGAACGACGCGAAGGCGCAGCTGGCGGGGCTGGTGAAGTCCGGCAGGGTGCTGATCGTCGCCACCAATCACATCACCCACAGCGATCAGTACACGCTTGCGGCCACGGCATGGAACACGCCGTTGCGCCGCGCGATCGGACGCACCCGGGTGCTCGCCAAGGATGAATTGTTCGTCGACCCCGACCTGCACAAGAAGGTCGACATGATGGGCGGCATCCCGGTGTTCCGCAGCAAGAACTACGGACTCCGGGCGGTCGCCGACGCGGGCCGGCTCATGATGGACATCTCCGCCGAACGGCTGTGTCGCGGTGACAACCTGGCAATCTTCCCCGAGGGCACGTGCAACGAGGGCGACCCGACCCGCCTGCAGCACATCAACAGCGGCATCGGTCACATCGCGAAACGTGCGGCGGATCGCGGAGTCTCACCCGTCCTGCTGTCCATCGGCCTCAGTTACGGGCCGGACGCCCACGGGCCCGACCCCGAGAACGTGAAGTCGGCCAGCGTCTTCGTCGGGGAACCGCTGTTCGACCTCCCGGCGAAGCCGATGGACATCGCCCACGTCGTGCAGAAGGAACTGCAGATCGCTGTCGACGGGGCGGTCGCCGCGTACTGACGGCCCCCGGGATCTGTCAAGTAGGGTTGACACCCGGTCGGTGTCAACCTAAATTGACATGCATGACCGAAGCAACCACGCTCGCCGCAGCCGCGGGCAGCCCCGACCCCGCCGAGGGGCTGCGGGCCGTGCGTGCGCTGCGGCGTCTCCTCGAACGGCTCGAGGCCATCCAGGTCGCCAACGCCCGCGCCCAGGGCTGGTCCTGGCAGGCGATCGCCGACTCCCTCGAGGTGAGCAGGCAGGCCGTCCATCAGAAGCACAACCGGAGAGGGAGGTAACGGCGCATGTTCGAACGATTCTCGACGGACGCCCGGGCCGTGGTGATCGGCGCGCAACAGGAAGCGCGCGCACTGAAGTCGCCCCAGATCGGGCCCGAACACCTCGTGCTCGCGCTGCTGTCCGTGCAAACCGAACCCGTCCACGGCATCCTCGTCGACGCCGGCATCGAGGAGGAGAAGTCGCGATCGACCGTCGCGACGCGCGGCACGGCGTTGAGCGACGCCGACGCGGAAGCGCTCGAATCGATCGGCATCGACCTCGACGCGGTGCGTCAGAGCCTCGAGCAGAATTTCGGCAAGGGCGTCCTCGATCCCGAGGAGCCGTCGGAGAAGCGCGGGTGGTTCGGCCGGAAGTCGGGGCACATCGGGTTCACCCGCGACGCCAAGAAGGCGATCGAACTGTCACTGCGGGAGGCGCTGGCGCGCAAGGACGATCACATCGGCGCCGAGCACATCTTCCTCGGAGTGCTGCGAGTGGCCGACGGCACGACGCGGGAGATCCTCGAGGTCCAGGTCGGTGTCGGCGAACTCCGCCGTCGCGTGCACGCGGCACTCGACGACCGCGCCGCCTGACCCTCCCGGTCCCGGGTTATCCGGTTCCCGTTTGTCCGAACGGTGTGCCAGCATGCACCCATGACCTTCTTGGTACGCCTCGTCATCAACGCGTTCGCGATCTGGCTGGCGGCAGCCTGGGTGTCGGGCATCGACATCTCCAGTTCGGGCAACGGAACCGGATGGGACATCGTGGTGCTGCTCGGCATCGCGGCGGTGTTCACCGTCGTCAACATCTTCGTCAAACCACTGGTGAAGCTGCTGTCGCTGCCGTTGCTGATCCTGACGCTCGGCCTGTTCACCCTGGTGATCAATGCCCTGATGCTGCTGCTCACCGCATGGCTGAGCTCCCAGACCGATTACGGCCTGACCGTCGACGGCTTCTGGACCGCCGTGTGGGGAGGCCTGATCATCTCGATCGTCAACTTCATCCTCGGCATCGTCCTACCGGACGGCGACTGACCGGGCGGCCGCTCAGGCGACCGAGAGGGCCACGGCGGTGGCGGCGCCCCAGATCAGCATCGCCAGCCCCGAATCCCGAAGCGCCGGAATCAGTGCGAGGCCCAGGCCGCCGGAGCGGACCGGCGCGTTCGCCCGGACCGCGAGAGGCAGCGCGAGCAGTCCGACGAGCGACCAGGGGGTGCGCAGCACCAGGACCAGCGTCACGACGAACGGGACCGTCAGCGTGACGAGATGCAGGATTCGGGTACGCGAGTCGCCGAGCCGGACGGCGAGCGTGCGCTTGCCGGACTCGGTGTCGGTGGGAATGTCCCGCAGATTGTTGGCGACGAGAACCGCGCTCGAGAACGAACCGACGGCGATCGCGGACACGAGACCGGCCCAGTCCACCGTCTCGGCCTGCACGTACTGGGTGCCCAGCACGGCGACGAGACCGAAGAACACGAAGACGGCGACCTCGCCGAACCCGCTGTACCCGTACGGCTTCTTGCCGCCGGTGTAGAACCAGGCGCCCACGATGCAGAGGGCGCCGATCAGCACGAGCCACCACGCGGTGGTGGCGGCGAGGGCCAGACCGGCCACCGCGGCGACGGCGAAGCAGGCGATGGCCGCAGCCTTCACCGCCGACGGTTTCACCAGCTTGGACCCGACGAGCCGCAGCGGGCCCACCCGCTCGTCGTCGGTGCCGCGGATCCCGTCCGAGTAGTCGTTGGCGAAGTTGACGCCCACGATCAACGCGAGAGAGACCACCAGTGCCAGTACTGCCTTCCACCACACCGCGCCGCCGAGCGACGCCGCGGCGCCGGTGCCCACGAGCACCGGGGCGATCGCGTTCGGGAGGGTGCGCGGACGAGCGCCTTCGATCCATTGAGCAGCCGTTGCCATGCACCGATCTTTGCACCGTGCGAGAATACGCCCGCACCCACGCCGTGCAATACCATCGAACGCGGTGGACCAGCACATGAGCGTGGACGAGAGAGTGGCACCGGCAAGCACACCGATCCAGGTCGCGTTGTTGGGTGAAATATCGACGTGGCGATCGGGCGTGCTCGCGCCGCTGCCCGGCACCCGCGCGCGCAGCCTGCTGGTCGCTCTCGCCCGCGATCCCGGCCGGAGCCGGTCGGCGCAGGCCCTCATCGACGAGGTGTGGGGCGAGGATCCGCCGCGGTCCCCGATGAATGCGTTGCACACGCAGGTCTCCCGTCTGCGCGCGGCGTTGCCGGACGGAGCGCTGGAGATCGGCCCGGCCGGGTACCGGCTGGCGGTGCCCAGGGATGCCGTCGATCTGGCGCGCGCGGAGGACGTGGTACGCCGGCTGCAGGGCCGGGGGAACGGTCGCAGCGTCGGGCCGGACGAGATCCGCGATGCCCTCGCGTTGTGGCGGGGCGACCCGGGCGCGGACCTTCCGGGCGGTGCCGCCGCAACGGAACTCGCTGCCGATGCCGCAGGGGTCCGGGGGCGACTCGAGGCCGCGGAACTGGCGGCGCTGGTGGCGGTCGAAGACTGGGACGCCGCCCTCCCGAAGGCGCTGGCCCACGTCGCCGCCGAACCTCTGGACGAGCAGGGGCACGCGCACCTGATGCGGGCGCTCGCCGGGCTCGGGCGGGACAACGAGGCGCTGGACGTGTTCGCGACCTTCCGCAAGCGGATGGTGTCCCGGTTGGGGGCCGATCCGTCGCCCGCGCTCGTCGCTCTGCACACCGAGATCCTGCGCGGCGGACGTCCCGGTGCCGTGGCGGCTCCGCACCTCGTGTCGCCGGATCGGACGGCGATCGGGCTCCGCGCGGCACCCAACGCCCTCCTGGGACGCGACTCGGACATCGCCGAGATCGAGCGGTCGCTCACGTCCTCGCGCGTGGTGACCATCCTGGGGCCCGGCGGTGCCGGCAAGACGCGACTCGCGCACGAACTGGGTGCGCGGGCAGCCACGGGGACGTCGGTGGCCCTGGTGGAACTCGCGTCGCTGCGCAGCAGCGAGGACGTCGTCGCGGCGATCAGCAGCACGCTCGGGCTCAGCGAGGTCGACATCGCGCCGGGCCGGCTCACCGTCAGCCGCGTCCACTCGGCGCGGGAACGGCTCCGGGAAGCGCTGTCGGCGGGGCCGATGCTCCTGATCCTCGACAACTGTGAGCACGTCATCGGCGCGTGCTCCGAGGTCGTGGCCGACCTGGTGGCGGCCGGCGACCAGCTGACCGTCCTCGCCACCAGCCGGTCACCCCTCATGCTCGCGTCCGAGGCCGTGTACCCGCTGCCGCCGCTCGCGATCGACGACGACGATGCGCCCGCCGTGCAACTGTTCACGGCGCGGGCTCGCGCCGTGCGGCCCACCGCGCGCCTCGACCCGGAGACGGTGCGCAGCGTCTGCCGCACCCTCGACGGTCTCCCGCTCGCGATCGAACTGGCCGCCGCCCGGGTGCGCAGCATGAGCGTCGAGGACATCGGCCGACGGCTCGAGCACCGGTTCGCGCTACTGCGATCCCACGACCCGACGTCGCCCGAGCGGCACCGCACCCTGCACGCCGTCATCGACTGGAGCTGGCAGCTTCTGGGTGAGCAGCAGCAGATCGCGCTGCGCAGACTCTGCCGGTTCCCGGCCGGGTTCACCCTCGACGCCGCCCGGACGATCGCGGAGTGGGACGGCGTCGACGATGTCGTGGACGCCGTCGAGGGCCTCGTCAACCAATCCCTGCTGTCCGTATCGGAGACGTCGGACACGCTGCGCTACTACATGCTCGAGACGGTGCGCGAGTATGGCGAGGAACAGCTCGCGGCGGCCGGCGAGGGGACGGAAGTGTTTGCTCGCCAAGGAGTCTGGGCAAGTCAGTTCGCGTCCGAGGCGCTCCGCCGGTGCCGCGCCGACCAGGTTGCGCTCGCGGACGACATCGACGCCGACCACGACAACCTGCTCGCGGTCCTGCGGTGGGCGGTCGAGCGCGACGACGCCGAGACGGTGGCGACCGTGTTCCCGGTGCTGGGCGGCCTGTGGGCCATCCGGGGTGCGCACTCGGAAGTGATGAACTGGACCCCGCGGATTCTCGGGTCGACGGCGGACGCCGACCTGACGGACGTCGGTTCGGAATTGGTGGCGTACACCTTCCTGCTCGCGGCGATGCACCTGGTGTTCGGTGGCCAGACACGCACGCTCGCCCGTGCCCGGATCCGGCTGCGTCACGTGCTCCGGGAGCGCCCCGACCTACCGTCGGTCACCGGGTTCGCGGTGCGGCTCATCCTGTCGCTGGGTTCGAGTCGGCGGCTGGCGAGGATCGTCGCGGAAGGCGTGCGGTCCGAGGATCCGGAGACCCGCGCGGCCGCCCTCTCCGCGCGGGCCAGCATGCGGGAGAACCTCGGCGACTTCCGCGGCGCGATGAAGGATGCCACGACCGTGTCCGGACTGTGCGGGGCGATCGGTGACGTGTGGGGCACGGCGATGGCGTCGCAGTTCCTCGGTTCACTGCAGAGCCAGTCCGGTGAGTACCGGGACGCGGTGCGGCACTATCAGGATGCTGTCGAGGGCATGCGGAAGCTGGGTGCGCAGGAGGAGGCGGATCAGCTGTGGGGCTTCCAGGCCTCCGCGCTGATCGCCGCCGGTGAGGTGGAGGCCGGCCGGAAGGTGCTGGCCGAGACGGTACTCGAGCATCGCGGTGCGGGCACCGGGACCGACGACCACCAGCCGGACGAATGGCGGGCCGCCGCCACCGGCAGTCTCGCGGAAATCGATCTCGCGGACGGCGACGTCGAACGCGGGCTCGCCCGATACCGTGAGGCGCTGGACGTGGTGTATCCCCGGATGCTGTCCGAGCCGTACGCCGACCCGTTCGGAATGATGCTGGCGGCGTCGGTGGTGTGCGCACATGTACTGCACGGCCGGTCGGAGATGATGATGGAGTTCGTGCCGAAGCTCGCGGAGGCGGCGCTGTCGAGGCTGGGACAGGATGCCTACCAGGATCTGCCGGTCACCGGAACCGTCGCGGCCGGTGTGGGGTGCTTCGAACTCGCTGCCGGTGACCAGGATCGGGGCCTCGCCCTGCTGGCGTTGTCGGTCCGGGCCCGGGCCCGGCAGGACATCGCGTCGCTGCGACACCCCCGGCACGTCGCGTTCGCAGTCGAGCGCGTGGGGGAGGACCGCTGGGAGGCGGCGCAGAAGCGGTTCGGCGGCTGGTCGCGTCGCGCGGTGCGCGCCGAAATCCTGGACATGCTCGCCGGTTCGAGGTGAGTGCCGGCCTCAGGCAGGGACCCGGCCGCTCACCCGGGCCGCACACGATCGCAGGAGGTCGGTGAGTTCGGGATCGTCGACGGCCAGGCGTCCGGTCTTGCCGATCGCCGCAAGGCATCCAACCACCGCGTTCTGCGCATCGTGCACCGGGACGGCGACGGCGCTGCGGCCCACCCGCACCTCGTCGACCTCTCGGGCCGAGCCGGTGTGACGGACGGCGTCGAGTTCGCCCCGCAGCGCGGCGATGTCGGTGACGGTCCGCGACGTGACCCGGCGCAGACTCGGCGGCACCAGGTCCGGACGGGATGCGAGGAGGATCTTGCCGATGGCGGACGCGTGTAGGTGCGCGGCGATCGTGTTCTCGCCGCTGAGTTCGTGGTCGGGGTCCCGGTCGATCAGTCGCACCCGGCCGCCGGTGAACGACGCCAGATGGATCCCGAAACGCACCTGCCCCCGCAGTTCCTCGAGCACGGCGTGGTGGTCGACCGGGTCCGGTGCCGCCTCCGCCCCCGCGAGCTGTCTGGTCCTTCGGCCCAGTGCGAACCCGGACAGGTCGGCGATCCGCACCAGATAGCCGTCGGCGGTCAGGAGATTGAGCAGCCGGTACGCCGTGGCCTGGGGGATCCCCGCGTGTGCGGCGATGTCTCGCGCGGTCGCCCCGGACCCGAGCTGAGCCACGGCCTCGAGCAGGGCGAGTGCCTTCTGCACGGCGCGTGGTTCGTGGCCCGCGATCTCCCCCGCTCGGGCGCCCATCACCGGGACCCGGGGGTACGTCCAGCCGCCGTCAACGCGAGGTTTCCGGCGGCGTCCGTGGCGAACACGCCGGCTCCCGGCAGCACATCATCCGTTTCCGCCGTGTCGAACACACCCATCGACCGCAGACTCGCCGGGTGGCGCCATCGCAGGTACACCTGCCACGCCGAACCCGACAGCAACAGGGTCAGCACCACGGTGGGGACCATCGCGAAGCCGTGGGCCACGTTCACGAACAGCATGTAGGCCAGGACGATTCCGCCGGCGGCGCTGCCCGCGACTCCCGCCGCCAGGACGAGAGGGGTGTGTTCCCCGATGCGGCTGAGGAACCGCACCGACGCCACGGCGACCAGCACGTACGCCGCGACCACCGCGGTCCTGGCGATCAACTGCACGTGAGAAAATCCGGTCGATTTGCCGACGACGGCGAATGTCGCGGCACCGACGCACACGGCGCACACGATGACCGCCAGCGCCGCGTACGGGGTGCGGTAGCTCCGGTGCACCCGGGCGAACAGACGCGGCACGACTCGTTCGATCCCCATCGAATACAGCAGGCGCGACGCGGCATTCGACGACGCCATCGCCGACGCCAGCCACGACGTGCCCAACCCGAGGTTCAGGGCGATCACCACGGCCGGGTCGACCCCGGTGCCGGTGCCGTGCAGATACGCATTGACCAGGGTATCCGTGCGACCGGACCACGCGGCCCACGCCGAGAAGATGAACAGGCCGCCGCAGATCATCGGCGTGAGCATCACGGTGCGGGTGACGGTGGCGAGCGGGCGCTTGGCCTCCGGACCGAAGAACGTGGCGCTCTCGAAGCCGGCCAGGGCGAACACCGCGGCCAGCGTCATGAGCAGTGGCCCGTACGCGGAATCGGACGGCGGCACCGCGGCGTGCTGGCCGCCCGCACCGGTCACGATCATCAGACCGACGATGAACAGCAACGAGCACGATTCGACGGCGAGGATGGCGAGGGCCGCGAACCGCACCCCGCGGACCAGGCAGCCGAGGATCACGATCGCGATCCCGGCGTACACGAGGAGACGTTCGGCGGGTTCGCGCAATTCCAGCCCGAAGAAGCCGAGCGTCGCGATCACGGCCTGGCCACCGTGGTACAGCGTCATCACCGCACTGCCCACGTACTTGGTCAGCATGGCGACCCCGGCGGTCAGCGCGGCACGCGTGCCGAGGCCTTGGAACACGAAACTGTAGAGGCCGCCCGCGGCCGCCATGCGTCGCGTGAACTGCGAGACACACACCGCGATCAGGGACACCACCACCGTGGCGACGACGATCGTGATCAGACCGCTCAGCAGCATCTGGTGGGTGAACATGGTGACGGGCAGGACCACCATCGACACCGCCGGAGCCGTCGTGGCCACCGACTGGGCGAGAACCTCGAAGCCCGACAACTGCCGCCGGCCCAGCGCACGCAGCGGCGACACGGCCTGACGTTCGGGCTCGCCGGTGGCGAACGAACGCGCGATGGCGTCGGAAAGGGCTGACATGCGCGTGAAACTAGCCGGGTCGTGTTGCCGAAAAGTTTCGGTTTCGGGTCGAACTCCGCTTCGGGAGTGAGAACGGCCCGCGTCCGTTCTCGCTCGCCGGCCTCAGACTGTTTCGCTGCCGACAACTTCCCGACTCGCGTTCCTCCCAGGATGAATCCGGACAAGTTACCCGGGTCGCCGGGCGCAAGAATGGGAGCGCGAATTGGCATTCACACGTAGATCTTTCATGAAGGGCCTCGGGGCCACCGGGGGCGCGGGACTCGCGTACGGCGCGATGTCGACGCTCGGGCTCGCACCGTCGACCGCCGCTCCCGCCCGCGCGTTCCAGCCGCTCGCGGCCGGCGACCTGATCGGGAAGGTGAAGGGCAGCCACTCCGTGGTCGTGCTCGGCGGCGGCCCCGCCGGCCTGTGTTCGGCGTTCGAACTGCAGAAGGCCGGATACACGGTGACGGTCCTCGAAGCTCGCACCCGGCCCGGTGGCCGCGTCTGGACCGCCCGGGGCGGTACCGAGGAGACCGACCTGAACGGCGAGACGCAGAAATGCACGTTCTCGGAGGGGCACTTCTACAACGTCGGCGCCACCCGCATCCCGCAGAGCCACATCACGCTCGACTACTGCCGCGAACTCGGCGTCGAGATCCAGGGTTTCGGAAACCAGAACGCCAACACGTTCGTGAACTATCAGAGCGACACGTCGCTGTCGGGCCAGTCCGTCACGTACCGGGCCGCGAAGGCCGACACGTTCGGCTACATGTCGGAGCTGCTGAAGAAGGCCACCGATCAGGGCGCCTTGGACCAGGTGCTGAGCCGGGAGGACAAGGACGCGCTGTCGGAGTTCCTCAGCGACTTCGGGGACCTGTCCGACGACGGACGCTACCTCGGATCCTCCCGTCGCGGATACGATTCCGAGCCCGGGGCCGGCCTGAACTTCGGCACCGAGAAGAAGCCGTTCGCGATGCAGGAAGTGATCCGCAGCGGCATCGGCCGCAACTTCAGCTTCGACTTCGGCTACGACCAGGCGATGATGATGTTCACCCCGGTCGGCGGCATGGACCGGATCTACTACGCGTTCCAGGACCGGATCGGCACCGACAACATCGTCTTCGGCGCCGAGGTGACGTCGATGAAGAACGTGTCCGAGGGCGTCACCGTCGAATACACCGCCGGCGGCGCGAAGAAGTCGATCACCGCCGACTACGCGATCTGCACCATCCCGCCGCACCTCATCGGACGACTGCAGAACAATCTGCCCGCCGACGTGCTCACCGCGCTGAAGGCGGCCAAGCCGTCGTCGTCCGGAAAGCTCGGCATCGAGTACTCGCGCCGGTGGTGGGAGACGGAGGACCGCATCTACGGCGGCGCATCCAACACCGACAAGGACATCTCGCAGATCATGTTCCCGTACGACCACTACAACTCCGACCGGGGCGTGGTCGTCGCCTACTACAGCAGCGGCAAGCGTCAGGAAGCGTTCGAGTCCCTCACCCACCGCCAGCGGCTCGCCAAGGCGATCGCGGAGGGCTCGGAGATCCACGGCGAGAAGTACACCCGCGACATCTCCTCGTCGTTCTCAGGCAGCTGGCGGCGCACCAAGTACTCCGAGAGTGCCTGGGCCAACTGGGCGGGCAGCGGCGGCTCGCACGGCGGGGCGGCCACTCCCGAGTACGAGAAGCTGCTCGAACCCGTCGACAAGATCTACTTCGCCGGCGACCACCTGTCCAACGCGATCGCGTGGCAGCACGGCGCCCTGACGTCCGCCCGCGACGTCGTCACCCACCTCCACGAGCGCGTGGCCCAGGAAGCCTGACCTTCCCCTCGAACAAGGAGTTGTGAACTGTGAAGTCTTTTCGTACCAAGGCCGTGACCGCCGCGCTCGCAGCGTCCGCTCTGATCGCCGGGGCGACGTCGTGCTCCTCCGAGGAGGCGGCGGCGGAAGCGCCCGGCAGCACGTTCGTGTCGAAGTCCGTTCTCGAAGCCGGCGAGGCGAATCCGATGATCGCGCAGGGTGTGGCCATCGGTGGCGGCACCGCCGTCTACAAGTCGAGCGGCATCGGCCCGGGCGCGTCCAACAAGGCCGCACCCGAGGGCACCCCCGAGTCGTACATCGACACCGACGTGTTCGCGGGCGGCGCACTCCCGGCCGGAGTCACGATCACCGAAGCGCAGGGAATCAACGCGCTGAAGCGGATTCGCGACAATCTCGAGGCACAGGGGCTGACGCTCGAGGACGTCGTGACCATGCGGGTGTTCCTCGACAACGCCCCCGGCACCGACCGCGCCGACTACGCCGGCTGGAACCGCGCCTACCGGCAGTTCTTTGCGAACACCAACCTCGGCACCGGTGACACCGAACTGGTCCCGCTCGGCACCGCGGAACCGGCCGCGCCGATGGAACGGAACTCCGCGCGTCCCAGCCGGTTCGCGCTCGAGGTCGCGAGCCTGCCCGCCGCGGGCTGGCTCGTCGAGGTCGAGGTGGACGCCGTGTACCCCGACGGTGAGGAGCCCCAGTAGTGGGGGCGCTGAGCCCGAGCCACTGGGCGATCATCGCGGTGGTGCTCGTGGTGCTGTTCGGGTCGAAGAAACTTCCGGACGCCGCCCGCGGCCTGGGCCGCTCGATGCGGATCCTCAAGACCGAGGTGGGGGAGTTGCAGGCGGACGCCCCCGAACCGGAGAAATAGGCGAAGCGAGCCGGTGGACCCCGCGTCCACCGGCTCGCTTCGTTCTTCGGGTGTCAGGCCTTACGCATGTACGTCCGGACCGTCAGCGGTGCCATGATCGCGACGATCACGGCGGCACCGAGCAGCGACCACACGACGTGGACACCGAAGTGGCCGTCGTTGACGAGTTCACGCACCGCGGTCACGACGTGCGACACGGGGTTGACGTTCACGAACGCCTGCATCCAGCCCGGCATCGTGTCGGCGGGCACGAACGCGTTCGACATGAACGTCAGCGGGAACAGGATGAGCATCGAAATGCCCTGCACCGACGACGCTTTGCTCATCAGGACACCCATCAGGGCGAAGATCCAGCTGATCGAGAAGGCGCAGACGATGACGAGCGCGCCGGCCGACACCACCCCGACGACACCGCCGCCGGGCCGGTACCCCATCGCGATACCGACGGCGAACGTGATGGTCGTGGCGATGCCGTACCGCACGACGTCGGCGAGGAGCGCACCGGACAGCGGCGCGATGCGGGCGATCGGCAGGGACTTGAAGCGGTCGAAGACGCCCTTGTCCATGTCTTCCCGCAACTGGGTGCCCGTCACGATCGACGTGGTGATCACCGTCTGGACCAGGATGCCCGGGATGATGATCGGCAGATACGACGCCACGTCGCCGGAGATGGCGCCACCGAAGATGTACGTGAACATCAACGTGAAGATGATCGGCTGGACGACGACGTCGAACAGTTGCTCCGGGTTGTGCTTGATCTTGAGCAGTCCCCGGTACGCCATGGTCAGCGTGTTCGCGACGGACTGCTCGAGGCTGATCCGGTTCCGGGCCTCCGGAATCGGTCGGGGGCCCGCGTGAGTGCGGGATTCGAGGGTGGTGGTCATGCGACGCTCCGTTCGGTGTCGGCCTCGGTGCCGTCTGCGCCGTGGCCGGTGATGGTGAGGAAGACCTCGTCGAGACTCGGCTTCTGGACGGTGATCTCGTCGACGGCGATCCCGTGGTCGCGCAACCGGATCAACAGTTCCACGGTGAGCGACGGATCGGTCACCGGCGCGGTGAGACGGCCGATCTCCGGCGTGATCGCGACCTCCACACCGAGGGTGTGGGCGATCACCGACCGCGCGTCGTCGGTCTGCCCGCGATCGACCAGGGTCAACTGCAGCGAGGAGACGCCCACGGACGCCTTCAACTCGTCGGCCGTGCCGTCCGCGATCACCTTTCCGCGGTCGATGACGGCGATCCGATCGGCCAGCTGATCCGCCTCGTCGAGGTACTGCGTGGTGAGCAGCACCGTCGACCCGTCCGCGACCAGCCTGCGGATGGTGTCCCACATCTGGGCGCGCGTCCGAGGGTCCAGACCCGTCGTCGGCTCGTCGAGGAACAGCAGCGGGGGATGGGCGATCAGACTGGCCGCCAGGTCCAGACGTCGCCGCATGCCGCCCGAGAAATTCTTGAGCGGCTTCGTCGCCGCCTCGGTGAGGTCGAACTCCTCGAGCAGTTCCGTGCACTTGCGGCGGGCATCGCCCCGGCTCAGACCGAGCAACCGGGCGAAGATCACCAGATTTTCGACCGCCGACAGGTCCTCGTCGACGGACGCGTACTGGCCCGTGACACCGACCAGCGAGCGCACCGCGTTGGGTTCGCGCACCACGTCGTGGCCGAAGATGCGGGCCTCGCCGCCGTCCGGACGCAACAGCGTCGCAAGCATCCGCACCGTCGTGGTCTTGCCGGCGCCGTTCGGGCCGAGCACTCCGTACACCGACCCGGTCGGGACGGACAGGCTCACGCCGTCGACGGCGCGCTGACGGCCGAAGAGTTTCACGAGCCCGTCGGCCTCGATGGCTGGGGGAGTTGCAGTGAGGTTCATGCCGTAGACGATGCAGCCCACCCCTTGCAGCGGGCTTGCACGCCTCTTGCACGGGCTTGCGGACGCCGTTGTCCTGCGGATTCAGACACTGGTGGGAATCAGGGCTATTGCGGCGGAATCCGGCGAATGTCTCAGCAAACGTCTGTCAGCGCCGGTGCCCGGCACGCGCGCAAGCCATGTCGAAGCGCGCCTTGACGGCAGCGAAGTCGAACAGGTCGCGCCATGTCCACCGGACGACCTCGTACCCGGCGTCGCGGATCGCGTCCTCCCGGAGCTTCTCGCGGTGGACCGCCACTGCCGCCTGGCCACCGTCGACGCCGTATTTCCCCATACCGTCGAACTCCCCGACCACGCCGAATTCTCTCCAGAAGAAATCGACTCTGCCGAGGAAGACACCGGTGCCGTCGTGGAGGACGTGCTGGAGTTCGGGAGACGGCAGGTCGTGCTGGCGGATCCGGATGCGGCTCAGCGATTCCCCCGGGCTCTCGCTGCGACCGTCGAGGAAACTCGCTGCCCGCCGCGCCGTCGCGATGCCGTTGCGAGGTCCCGCCCGGCCGACCTCGTCCAGAATCTCGTCGAGCGAGACGAGTCGACGGTGCAGCGCCGAATCGCCGATGACGACGGCTTGGTCGAACGTCGAGATGCGTGCGGTGTCGACCACAGTCCGGGCGGGGGAGGTGACCGCCAGCCCGCCCAGGGTGACGACGTCGGACGCGTCCAACGGTGTGGCGTGGACGTGGACTCCCGTGGTTCGGCCACCACCGGAGGCGTGGTTCCTCGTCAGATGCACCCGTTCCAATGGAAGGTCGCCGAGGTCCATGCCGTGCAGCAGTGCCGCAGAGGTGTGGCTCACCACGACGCCGGGTGGGCGCGACTGCAGGGCCGCCGCAATGCGGGCCCGATGCAGCGCAGGCGCATCGAGTGCGGCGAAGTGCTCGTCGGAAACGTACGCACCCGCCGCGATTCGCACGAGACGCCCGGAATCGCGTGCATGCCGGATCTCGGAGTCGGTGAAACCGTCGGCCAAGGCTCTGCGTCGGAAGATCACGTCGTCGCTCATGGCGACATCGTGCCCCACCCCGCAGTGGTGATCGGTTCGCTCACCTGGGATTTCGGCGGAGCCTGTGGATAGAGCTCGACTTGTGGACAACAGCATCCGCGTGGATTTTGGCCAGACGCGCGGAAATTGCGGGCGCATCTGGCCAATGTCTCCGCAGACGGGCGGACCCGCTAGCCGAACCGCGATTCCAGCGCGCGCCGGTCGATCTTCCCCGGACCTCGGAGGGGGAGGGTGTCGACGAGGTGCAGTTCGCGGGGGGCGGCGGTGGGGTCGAGGGTGCGTTCGACGAAGGAGCGGAGTTCGGCGAGTGTCGGTGCGGTGCCGGGCTCGGCGACGACGACGGCGGTGACGCGGCGCCCCAGTCGCTCGTCGGGGAGGCCGATCACCGCGCATTCCCGGACGCCGGGGTGCGCGACGAGAGCCGCTTCGACCACCTGCGGGACGACGGTGAGACCGCCGGTGGAGATGGCTTCGTCGAGCCTGCCGGAGATGCTGAGGACGCCGTCGGTGACGGCGCCGGCATCGTCGGTGCGGAACCAGCCGGGTTCGGCGAACGCGGGATGGTCGGGGAGTCCGCGGTAACCGGACGCGAGCATGGGTCCGCCGAGGAGGACACGGCCGTCACCGTCGATCCGTACGTGGGTCCCGTCGAGGGGCACCCCGTCGTATACGCATCCACCGCACGTCTCGCTCATTCCATACGTACGGACGACGGTGATGCCGGCGTCGGTTGCGCGACGTAGGACGGGGGCGGGGGTGGCGGCTCCGCCGAGGAGGACGGCGTCGAGTGCGGCCAGCGACGCCACGGCGTCGGGGTGGTCGAGGGCCTTGACCAGCTGGGTCGGAACGAGCGAGGTGTAGCGGCGGGGGCCGCTCATCGACGCGACTGCGGCAGGCAGTGAACCGGGGTCGAAGCCGTCGGTCACGTCGATCACCACCGGCTCGGTGCCGGCGAGGACACTGCGCAGCAACACCTGCATGCCCGCGATGTGGTGGGCGGGAAGCGTCAGCAGCCAGGAGCCCGCACCCCCGAGCCGCGCGTGCGTCGCGTCACCGCTCGCGCGGAGTGCGGCCGCGGAGAGCATGGCCCCCTTCGGCACTCCCGTCGTCCCGGACGTCGCGACCACGAGGGCGACACCGTCGTCGATCGGCTCCCCGGGGTGCAGTGCGTCCGTCAGTCGCCGGGTCTCCCGCTCGTCCGCGGCGGGGACGGGCAGCGCGGCGGGGGCGGTTCCGTCGAGGATCGCCGACAGCTGCGGCAGGAGGCCGAGAACCCCGACACCGGACGGGACGGGCAGGACCTGCAGTTCGCTCACTGGGCGGGCCCGGCCAGCGGCCAGCCGCCGGCGGCGAGGTTGCTGCGCACCCGGTCGACGTCCGACTCCAGCGGCAACTCGTCGGTGACCTTGGTGATGAGCACCTGGATGTCGGTCTTCTCGATGGGAATGTCGCCCTCCTCGACGAGGGCGTCGGCGACGGCGTCCACCTCGTCTTCCGACAGCCGGCGGGTGAGCAGCGCGAACAACGGAATGTAGTCCTGCTCGGGTACGCCGTTGGGGTAGCCGGCTCGCAGCCAGCCGATGATGGAGGAGAGAAACGGTGGAAGGCTCATGGCTAGCCTGCGTCGCGGGTTTCTTCCCCGTCGCCGGAACCGTCGCCGCATTCGGCGTCGGGTCCGACCGGCCACCCTCCGGCCTCGAGGTTCTCCGTCACCCGGGCGACGTCCTCTTCGGAGGGTTCCTCGTGGGTGATCTCGCTGATGAGGCGGCGGATGTTGTCGTAGTCGACGTGGCGTTCGGGTGTCTCGTGGGCCGTCTCGATGGACAGCGCGACGACCTGTTCGATTTCCTCGTCGGTGAGACGGCGACGCAGCACGGCCAGCAACGCGAAATGGTCTTTCGCCGGGATTCCCTCGGGGTACCCGGCGCGTAGCCAGTCGAGCACGGAGCGAAGTGAATTCTTGGGCACGCGTTCGGCTTCTTTCGTCGATGGAACGGGACTCGTGGTCGCCGCTCAGAAGATGTGGATACCGAAGCTGCTGGCCAAAAAGCCCTGCATCAAGAGAAGTATCCCAGTGATGATCGCGATCAGCACCACGGCGAAACAGGCCCAGGCGCCGATCCGGCCTGCGACGGTCGGCTGCGAGACTCCTTCACCGGTGTCCGTGCCGCCGAGCGAGCGCAGTCCGAGTGCGAAGATCGCGGGTAGGCCGGCACCGAACAGCAGACCGACGAGGATGACCTGCCAGAGCGAGTTGACGGTGGTGGTGAGCAGTGTCATAGCGAGCCCCTCAGCGGTTCGCGGCGGGACCGGCGGAGTCCGCGGTCTCGGCCACACCCGGTTCGGTGGGTTCGGCGGGAACGTCGGCGTCGCCCGACTCCCACTCGGCGTTTACGTTGCCGGACGTCACCGGCTGCAGGCGGGAGCGGAGGTACATGAACCCGGCGAGCAGGATCAGGGCGGCGAACACGATGAGAACACCGGGCAGACCGCCGATCATGTGGGCGATGACCCAGCACACGGCTCCCACGATCGCCGCGGACGGCAGCGTGACCAGCCACGCGACGGCCATGCGCCCGGCGATGCCCCAGCGGACCTCGGCGCCCTTGCGGCCGAGACCGGTGCCGAGGATGGAACCGGTTGCGACGTGTGTCGTGGACAGCGGCAGTCCGAGGTGGCTGGACGTCAGGATGATGGCGGCGGACGACGACTCCGCGGCCATGCCCTGGGGAGCGGCGATCTCGACGAGTCCCTTGCCGAGCGTGCGAATGATGCGCCAGCCGCCGAGGTAGGTGCCGAGCGCGATGGCGATGGCGCAACTGAGCTTCACCCAGAACGGCATCTCGTCGTCTGCGGACAGGCTTCCGTGCGCGACGAGTGCGAGGAAGATCACGCCCATTGTCTTCTGGGCGTCGTTGGTTCCGTGGGCCAGCGACACCAGGGACGCGGAACCGATCTGGCCGATGCGGAACCCGTGCTCCTTGGTGTCCTCGGGCACGCCGGAGGTAATCCGGTAGACCAGCTTGGTGCCCGCAGTGGCGACCAGTGCTGCGACCACCGGGGCGAGGACGGCGGGAACCACGACCTTGCTGAGCACGCCGCCCCACTCGACACCGCTCATGCCGATGGACGCGATGGCTGCACCGATCAGTCCGCCGAACAGTGCGTGGGACGAGCTCGACGGCAGGCCCAGCAGCCACGTCGCCAGGTTCCAGATGATGCCGCCGACCAGGCCGGCGAACACGATGAGCAGCAGATCCTCGCCGCCCACTTCTCCCAGATTGACCACACCCTTGGCGACTGTCGCCGCCACCTCCACGGACAGGAACGCGCCGACCAGATTCAACGATGCGGAGAGCGCGACAGCGGCCTTGGGTCGCAGAGCTCCCGTCGCGATCGAGGTGGCCATTGCATTGCCGGTGTCGTGAAAGCCGTTCGTGAAATCGAAAGCGAGGGCGGTGACGACCACCACCAGGAGAACTACGAGCTCTGCGGTCACACCCAGATTGTGCGGATTTCAACCGAAAATGTACAGCTGACGTCCGGTGTACAGGATCACTCCTGCGTATGGCCTTCCGTCAGTTCTCACCCTTCGGACGGGAGTCGCGGCGGATGGGGTGATCCTCCGGGATCTGCACCAGAACGATCGGGATTCCGTCGGGGTCCGCGATCCACATCTCGAACAGTCCCCACGGTTCCTGCCGGGCCTCGCGGTCGATCTTCACCCCGGCGAGAACCAGCTCGGTCTGGACCGCGGTGAGGTCGCGAACCTGCAGCCACAGGGCGCCGTCGAAGGAGGACGACTCACCGGTTCCGCCGTGCGCGGCCACTTCGATCAGGCCCTGACCGGCGAAGAACACCGTGCCCCCGGGGTATTCGCGGGCGGTCGCGAGTCCGAGGATGTCGCGGTAGAAGCTCAGCGTCGTCGTGTAGTCGCGCGGCCGCAGAATCGTCCTGCTGCTGAGGATCTCCACCCGTCACCCTCCTTCGCCGGGCCGGGCTTCGTGTCCCGTCCGGCCGTGTGTGCGTCGATCTTCCTTCATCTCCGCCTCGAACAGGTGCCGTCGTCCGTCGGCGAGTTCGTGACGTGCGCCACGTTCGTGCTCGCGCAGCGGCGACCAGTAGTGGTCGTCGAACTCCTCGACGAGCTGGAACGTCCATCGGCCCTCGACGACGTTGCGTCCCACGAGTTCGGACTGCACCCGGTCCGCGACGGCCGCGTGTCCCGCGTCGCGGAGCGCGTCGACGGCTTCGCCGAGCTGAAGGTCGGCGTGTCCGATCAGCTGATGGAACGAGTAGAGGTGCCCGCGGGCACGCTCGACCGTTTCGAGGGCCTCCGACAACTTCCCGAGCGCGGCGACGGTGTCGTCGCTCACTCCGGGCGGACGACGATGTTCCGGTGCGGGGAGCTCGCGGTCGATGCTCATGTGGGTCAGTGTGCCCGAATCGGAGACCTCGCGTGCCCTCTCCTGCCGAGGCGACGAATCCGTCCGCGTATTTCACCCTCCGAGGGTGTACTCGCGCCCGGCCGCCCGGTGCTGGACTGGATCGACAGCATCGGACGACGAGGGGACCGGGCCATGAAATCGAGCGTGACAGGTGAGCCGATACCGGGTGGCGAATCGTTACCGTTCCCGCCGACGCCGTCGGGAAGCATCGCCGGCCGGACCATGCAGGAGTCGGTGTACAGCCCACTTCCGAAGGAGCGGCGGCTCCCCAGCGACGCCCCGAACATTCTGATCGTCCTCATCGACGACGCCGGGCCGGGCCTGCCGAGTGGTCTCGGCGGTGAGGTGAACACCCCGACGCTTGACGCGATGTTGCAGGACGGTGTCGGGTACAACCGATTCCATACGACCGCAATGTGTTCGCCGACCCGGGCGTCGCTGCTGACCGGACGCAACCACCATCGCGTCGGCAACGGGCAGATCGCCGAGCTGGCCAACGACTGGGACGGCTACTCCGGCCACATCCCGAGGTCGAGTGCGACGGGGCCCGAGGTGCTGCGCCACTACGGGTACAGCACTGCCGCTTTCGGGAAATGGCACAACACGCCGGCCGAGGAGACCACGGCCGCCGGCCCGTTCGACAACTGGCCGACGGGTCTCGGGTTCGAGTACTTCTACGGCTTCCTCGCAGGCGAGGCGTCGCAGTACGAGCCGAACCTGGTGCGGAACACGACGGTGGTGCTGCCGCCGAAGACCCCGGAGCAGGGCTACCACCTCAGTGAGGATCTCGCGGACGACGCCATCGGCTGGCTGCGCAGGCACAAGGCGTTCGACGCCGACAAACCGTTCTTCATGTACTGGGCCAGCGGCTGCCTGCACGGACCGCACCACATCATGAAGCCGTGGGCCGACAAGTACGCCGGGAAGTTCGACGACGGCTGGGATGCCTACCGGGAGCGGGTCTTCACGAGGGCGAAGGAGAAGGGCTGGATTCCCCCCGAAGCGGAGCTGACCGACCGCGACCCGACGATGGCCGCATGGGACGACATCCCCGAGGACGAGAAGCCGTTCCAGCGCCGGCTGATGGAGGTCGCGGCCGGGTACGCCGAGCACTGTGACGTCCAGGTGGGCAGGCTGTTCGACGAGCTCGACCGTCTGGGGTACCGGGACGACACGCTGATCCTGTACATCTGGGGCGACAACGGCTCGTCGGGTGAGGGGCAGAACGGCACGATCAGTGAACTGTTGGCGCAGAACGGCATTCCGACCACACCGGCGCAGCACATCGCGGCCCTCGAGGAACTCGGTGGCCTCGACGTCCTGGGGTCGCCGAAGACCGACAACATGTATCACGCGGGCTGGGCGTGGGCGGGCAGCGCACCCTACAAGGGGATGAAGCTGCTGGCGTCCCATCTCGGTGGCACCCGCAACCCGATGGTCGTGCGGTGGCCGGCGAAGGTGACACCGGACCCGACACCCCGCACGCATTTCCTGCACTGCAACGACGTGGTGCCGACGCTGTACGACATCGTCGGGATCACCCCGCCGCGGACGGTGAACGGTGTTCCGCAGGACCCGGTGGACGGCGCCAGCTTCGCGCAGACGCTCGTCGAACCCGGCGCGACAGGGGGAAAGCTCACCCAGTATTTCGAGATCATGGGCAGCCGGGCGATCTACCACGACGGATGGATGGCGTCCGCGTTCGGGCCACGCGCACCCTGGGCGGCGGGTGTGCCGGGCGGCATCCGCGACTGGAGCCCGGACGACGACACGTGGGAGCTCTACAACCTGGACGAGGACTGGACTCAGAATCGGGACCTCGCCGAGCAGCATCCGCAGAAGCTGGCGCAACTGCGGGAACTGTTCGCGATCGAGGCCGCGAAGAACAACGTGCTCCCCGTCGGCGGCGGGCTGTGGGTCATCGCGCTGCATCCCGAGCAGCGGATCACGACGCCGTACACGAGCTGGGAGTTCTCCGGCGACACGATCCGCATGCCCGAGTTCTGCGCTCCCGCGCTGGGCAACAAGAACAACCGGGTCACCCTCGACCTCTCCGCGCCGGAGAATCCGAGCGGAGTGCTCTACGCACTGGGAAGCAACGCCGGCGGACTCACGTGCTTCGTCGACGACGGCTACCTCTGCTACGAGTACAACCTGTTCATCCTGATGCGCACCAAGATTCGTTCGACCGTGCCGATCCCGCCGGGCACCCGCACGGTGCAGGTGGTCACGGAGTTCATCGAGGCGCGGCCCGGTGGCCCGCTGAACGTGAAGCTCTGTGTCGACGGCAGTGTCGTCGGGGAGGGGCAGGTGCCGGTGAGCGTGCCGTTGCTGTTCACAGCCAACGACTGTCTCGACGTCGGCACCTGCCTCGGTTCCCCGGTGTCGCTGGACTACTACGACCGGGCGCCGTTCCCGTTCAACGGCACCATCGACCGCATGGCGGTCGAGTACACGTAGGCGCTCAGAAATACCAGGGATACGGCTTCCAGTCGGGTTCGCGCTTTTCGAGGAAGGAATCACGGCCCTCGACGGCCTCGTCCGTCATGTACGCCATGCGGGTTGCCTCGCCGGCGAACAGTTGCTGACCGACGAGTCCGTCGTCCTGCAGGTTGAACGCGTACTTGAGCATGCGCTGGGCCTGCGGGGACTTGCCGTTGATCTTGGTGGCCCAGTCGATTGCCACATCCTCGAGTTCGGCGTGGTCGACGACCTTGTTGACGGCGCCCATCTGGTGCATCTCCTCCGCGGTGTACGTCTCACCGAGGAAGAAGATCTCGCGGGCGAACTTCTGGCCGACCATCTTGGCGAGGTAGGCGCTGCCGTATCCACCGTCGAAGCTGCCGACGTCGGCGTCGGTCTGCTTGAAACGGGCGTGTTCGCGGCTGGCGAGGGTCAGGTCGCAGACCACGTGGAGGCTGTGACCGCCGCCCGCGGCCCAGCCGTTGACGAGGCAGATGACGACCTTCGGCATGAACCGGATCAGGCGCTGAACCTCGAGGATGTGGAGACGTCCGGCGCGGGCCTTGTCGACGGTGTCCGCGGTTTCGCCTTCCGCATACTGGTATCCGCTGCGTCCGCGGATGCGCTGGTCGCCGCCGGAGCAGAACGCCCAGCCCTCGTCCTTGGGGCTCGGACCGTTGCCGGTGAGCAGCACGGCGCCCACGTCGGACGTCATCCGGGCGTGGTCGAGCGCCTGGTACAACTCGTCGACGGTGTGCGGGCGGAACGCGTTGCGCACTTCGGGACGGTCGAACGCCACCCGGACGATTCCCTGGGTGACATGCCGGTGGTAGGTGATGTCGGTCAGGTTCTCGAAACCGGGAACCGGTCGCCAGTGCTGCGGGTTGAAAGTCACGGCTCCGAGGTTATCGGGTGCGGTTGACGGGTGTCCGCGCGCGCAGGACTTTGCCCGGGTTTACCGTGCAGGTATGAGCGAACAGGCTGCCGACGTCACCCGTCTCGACGGCAAGGGCGACGACGAGTACGAGCACCACGGCGGGTTCCCCAAATACGAGCCGGTGACACCCGGCCCGGACTGGCCGCGGTTCGTCGAGGGAATGCGCACGTTGCAGGACCTCGCGGTATCGGTCGACGCCCCGGACGACGTGCTCGCGCAGGCCGCGGACCAGGTGGAGAAGCTGGCCGAACTGCTCGGACCGCACGTCGTCCCCGAGGGGCGGTCGCCGGCGGGCCGCACGATCGAGTTGCCGGGCCGGGGGAGTCTCCTCATGCCGCCGTGGAACATCGAGAAGTTCGGGCCCGAGGGCGTGCGTAGTGCGGGCATGTTCCGGCGCTACCACCTCGGTGGCAACGGTGCCGCGCACGGCGGCACGCTGCCGCTGCTGTTCGACGACCTGATGGGCATGATCGTCCACGCGTACGGGCGGCCCATCAGCCGCACCGCCTACCTGCATGTGAACTACCGCGCGATCACACCGCTCGACACGCGTCTGACCGTCGAGGGCAGCGTCGACCGCGTGGAGGGGCGCAAGACGTTCATCACCGCACGGTTGATGCAGGACGACACGTTGCTCGCCGACTGCGAGGCCCTGATGCTCCAGTTGCTGCCCGGGCAGCCCTGACGTCGTGACGTCCCTGCCCTCCGTGGAGGAGGTCCTGGCCGATGCCGTCGTGGTGAGTCTGCCCATGCGCCTGCGGTTCCGCGGCATCACGACGCGAGAAGCGTTGCTGTTGCGCGGTCCCGCGGGGTGGGGTGAGTTCGCGCCGTTCCCCGAGTACGCGGACGACGAGGCGGCGCACTGGTTGCAGTCGGCGATCGAGGACGCCTGGCTCGGGCCGCCGCCCGCGGTGCGAACGCGGGTGCCGATCAACGCCACCGTCCCTGCCGTCGACGCCGCCCGGGTGCCCGCCGTGCTCGAGCGTTACCCCGGCGCGCGGACCGCGAAAGTGAAAGTGGCCGAACGTGGTCAGACCCTCGACGACGACGTCGCGCGGGTGCGGGCGGTCCGCGCACTCGTTCCGAACGTGCGCGTCGACGCGAACGGGGGATGGTCGGTCGACGAGGCCGAGGCCGCGCTGCGGGCCCTGACCGTCGACGGTCCGCTCGAATACGCCGAGCAGCCGTGCGCGAGCGTGCCCGAGCTGGTGGAGGTCCGCAGGCGGATGCCCGACGTGCGGGTGGCCGCCGACGAGAGCATCCGGCGCGCCGAGGATCCGCTGAAGGTCGTGCGGGCGGGCGGTGCCGACGTGGCCGTCGTGAAGGTCGCTCCGCTCGGGGGAATGCGGCGGCTGCTGTCGCTCGCGGACGAGTTGTCTTCGTACGGTGTGCCGGTGGTCGTGTCGAGTGCGTTGGACACCGCGGTCGGCATCGCCGCCGGTGTCGCCGCTGCCGCCGCCCTCCCCGAATTGCAGTTTGCGTGCGGTCTGGGTACCGGGGGCCTCTTCGAGGCGGACGTGGCCCGCCCCCGCGAACCCGTCGACGGCGAACTCACCGTCGAAGCGGTGGCACCCGACGTCGAACGCGTCACGGCCCTCGCCGCGTCCGCGGAGCGTTCGCGCTGGTGGATCGAGCGGGCACGCCGGTGCCATGGCCTGCTCGAACAACGCGGAGTCCGGTTTTTCGTATAGTGTCTGGCCGGACCTGATCGCTCAGTCAATACGGAGGCATTGAAAGTGGTTGCAGCTCTGAACGAAACCCTGCTCGACGAGTCGCGCGTTCCTGCGGTCATCGCAGACGTCCAGGCTCTCATCGACGCGGAGGTTTCGGACAAGTCGGGGGCCTCGGGACTGGCACTCAAGGGTGGATACGGCGCCGTCAAGAAGGTGGGACCGTCGATCGTGCCGGACGCCATCGAGGGCCTGCTGCCGGCATTCGTCACCAAGCTCGAGCCGTACTGGCAGGCCTTCATCGCCAGTGGTGAGGCCGGATTCTCCGAGTACCTGGTCGCGCGTAGCGACGAGGTCGCGGACTCGCTCCTCGGTGTGACCGACGAGCGCATCGAGGGCAGCGACCGCGGTGCTGTCAAGAAGGTGTACTCGTCGCTGCGTCCGTCGGCGAAGAAGAATGTGATCGAGGCACTTCCGCGTCTGGGCGCCCTCGTTCAGAAGCACGCCAATTGAGAACCCAGGTGAGTGGCCCGGCGCGCTCCGGCGTGCCGTGCCACTCACCTGTGGTCAGTTGGCAGCGTGGCCGTGGCGCCAGTACCCGGTGAACGAGATGTTCGCCTTCGGGATGTGGCGCTCGTTCACGAGGTGGCGTCGCAACGCCGTCGTCAGCTCGCTCTCACCGGCCACGAACGTGTAGGACGGCCCGGTCGGCAACTCCGACTGTTTCACGGTGTCGAGCGCGAGCACTCCCGGACGGGCATCGGCGTCCTCGCGCACCAGCCAGTGCACGTTCACGCCGTCACCCACCGAAACTTCCTGAGCGTCTTCGGCATCGGGAATCTCGACGAAGACTTCGGCCCGCAGGTCCCGCGGTGCCGATCGCAGGATCCCGACGATGGCGGGAAGCGCGCTCTCGTCACCGACCAGCAGCTGCCACTCGGCGTCCGGCGTCGGGTTGTAGATCAGCCCCTCGTCGAGGATCGCCACCTCGTCACCGGCCGCGGCCGAGTTCGCCCACGCCGACGCGGGACCGAGGTCGCCGTGCGAGGCGAAGTCGATGTCGATCTCGGTGCTGTCGCCGAACGTTCCCGATCCCGCCACCCGGATCTCGCGGATCGTGTAGTTGCGCACGACCGGCCGGGTGTCCTTGGACATCAGCTTGTACTGCGCGTACCAGAGGTTGCTCGCGCTGGTCGGAAGCCGCAGCGTGCTCTGTCCCCGCTGGGGGATGAACATCCGGAACCACTGGTCGAACCCCATCGGGCTGACGGAGTCGAGTTCCTCGCCCGCGATGGTGACGCGGACGAAGTTCGGGCTGATCTGCTTGCCCGCGACGACGCGTGCGGACGCGATCCGGCGACTCTGAGGTTTCACGAACTTGCTGCGTTGAGCCATGGCGTCGGCTTCTCCCCCGGTATCGGTGCGATTTGTCAGGTAAGCCTAACCAATCGATCGGTTATGCGGGGCGACGCGGTCGGTCGAGCATCACGACCTTCGGCGGCAGACCCCACTCGTTGCGGCCGAGGCGGCTGAGAGGGGCGAGTTCCCGGAAGTCCGGAAGTCCGTCGTCGGCGAGCGCCTCGGGCCGCACCGCGACCGTGACGACGTCGCCCATCACCACGAACGAATCACCGACAGGTATGACCTGGTGCAGGGTGCACTCGATGGCGACCGGCGAACCCGCGACCCGGGCGGGACGGACCCGCTCGCTGGGTTCGGTGTCGATGCCCAGCGCGGCGAACTCGTCGACCTCGCTGTCGAACGTGGCGGAGCTGGCGTTCACCGTCGAGATCAGCGGCTCGGTCGCCACGTTGATCACGAACTCTCCCGTCGCCTCGATGTTGCGGAGACTGTCCTTGCGGGTCACCGAGGTGAACTGCACCACCGGCGGGTGGGTGCTGGACACCGAGAAGAAGCTGTACGGGGCCAGGTTGGCCACCCCGTCCGCCGAGACGGTGGACACCCACGCGATCGGCCGGGGCACGATCGAGGCGGTCAGCACCTGATACATGCGGTGTGGGGGAAGCTTGGCGGGATCGAAGAGAGTGCGCATGCGTTCATGGTGTCAGCGCCCGCGATGTGGCCGTGAACTCACCCGGCGAGGTCGCCGGACGGGGTTGCCGGAGTATCTGACACTCTTGATGTCGTGAACCCGTCCACTGCACAAGCCACCGCGGTCGTCGACGAACTGGTCCGCGGGGGAGTACGCGAGGTCGTGCTCTGCCCGGGTTCGCGCAACGCGCCGTTGGCGTTCGCCCTGCAGGCCGCCGATCTCGAGGGCCGGTTGCGTCTGCACATGCGCATCGACGAACGCACCGCGGGATTCCTCGCGCTCGGCCTCGCTGTGGCCGGTAAGCGCCCCGTCCCGATCGTCATGACGTCCGGCACCGCGGTCGCCAATCTCGGACCCGCGGTCCTCGAGGCGAACTACGCCCGGGTGCCGCTCGTGGTGCTCAGCGCCAACCGCCCGTACGAGATGCTCGGCACGGGCGCCAACCAGACCATCGAGCAACTCGGACTGTTCGGCAGCCAGGTGCGCGCGACCATCAGCCTGGGCCTGGCCGAGGACGATGCTGGGCAGAACAGCCAGTGGCGTTCGGCGGTGTGCCGGGTCCTCGCCGCAGCGCGCGGCACGAGGTCGGGCAACGCCGGTCCCGTGCACTTCGACATCCCGCTCCGGGAACCGCTCGTTCCCGACGTCCACGCGCAGGGCCCGGTCCCGCAGGGACGACCGGGTGGGGCGGCGTGGACCACCACCCAGCACGCGACGCTCGACGTGCCGATGGACCTCGACCTCACCCCCGACACCATCGTGATCTCCGGGCACGGGTCCGCGCTGCGGCCGGAACTCGCCGGACTTCCGACGGTCGCCGAGCCGACCGCGCCGCTGCACGGCATCCCGGTGCATCCGATGGCGTTGCCGCAGCTCAAACCGCGGCAGGCCGTCATCACCGGGCGCCCCACCCTCCACCGGTCCGTGTCGAAGGTCCTCGCCGATCCGTCGGTTGCCGTCTACGCGCTCACCACCGGCCCCCGCTGGCCCGACGTGTCCGGCAACGTGCTGGCCACCGGCACCCGCGCGGTCGTGTCCGGTGAACCCGACCGGGCCTGGATCAATCGGTGCCGCACGCTGTCCGAGCACACCGACAAGGCGGTGCGCGCGCAGCTCGCTGCGCACCCGAAGGCGACGGGACTGCACGTGGCGGCCGCCGTCATGGACGCCCTGGCCGACGGTGACCAGTTGCTGCTCGGGGCGTCGAACCCCGTGCGGGACGCCGCGCTCGTCAGCTATCCGGCGCCGAAGATCCGGGTGCTGTCCAACCGGGGTGTCGCCGGCATCGACGGCACCGTGTCCGCCGCGGTCGGGGCGGCCCTGGCCTACGAGGAGGGGCGGACGGTGGCCCTGCTGGGCGACCTCACGTTCCTGCACGACGCGTCCGGGCTGCTCATCGGTTCGGGCGAACCGCGTCCCCGGGACCTGACCATCGTGGTCGCGAACGACGACGGTGGCGGCATCTTCGAACTGCTCGAACAGGGCGATCCCCAGTATGCCGGGGTATTCGAGCGGGTTTTCGGCACTCCGCACGGGATGGATCTCGCCGCACTCTGCGCTGCCTACCGGGTGGAGCATCACCTGGTGGGGTTGGGTGAGCTCTCGACACGGCTGAGTGCGCCGGAGGCGCCCGGCGACCGCGGCATCCGGGTGCTCGAGGTGACCACCGAACGTTCCGGGCTGCGCGAACTGCACGCCGCGGTGCGGGCACAACTGTGAATGCGCGGGTGTCGCGGCGCGTCCGGCGGGGGGTGCTGGTGACGGCGATCGGCATCTCGGTCCTCGCCGTGCTTCTCGTGCTGGCCGCCTGGCGCAACGACCACACCATCCAATCCGACCGGGGCGTGGCCACGGCGGAGGTGCTGTCGGCGGGATCGCTGAGGTCCGCCATCAGCTTCGTCACGCCCGACGGGGTGACGCACAACCCCGAACTGGGCGTGTTGTACCCGACCAAGCTCACGGTGGGGCAGCGGATCGACGTCGAGTACGCGCGCAGCGACCCTGACCTGGTGCGGGTGTCCGGGCGCGACGCCAGCGTGGCCGTCGTCCCCGCCGGTTCGCTGATCGTCGTGACCTGGCTGATCGCGGGACCGGTGATCTGGTACCTGCGGCGGCGGGAGAGTTCGGCGGAGGCCCAGCCGACAGTGTCATCCTGAGTTTCCCGGAACTTCGCGCGACGGTCACGTCGATCTCGCTGCTGTGACCACGAGCACTGCCACGCTGAGCGCGTGAGAGTAGCCATCGTCGCGGAATCGTTTCTTCCCAACATGAACGGTGTGACCAACTCGGTGCTGCGGGTTCTCGACCATTTGCAGCGCACCGGACACCAGGCGATGGTCGTCGCCCCGGACACGGTCGGATCGCAGACGTCCGCGCCGACCGAACACGGCGGCGTACCCGTCTACCGGGTGCCTGCGGTGATGGTGCCGAAGGTCAGTTCGCTCCCGGTGGGCCTGCCGCAGCCCGGGCTCACCGCCGCGCTGCGGGCGTTCGACCCCGACGTCGTGCATCTGGCGTCGCCGTTCCTCCTCGGGGCGGGCGGGCTCGGTGCGGCGCACCGGCTCGACGTTCCCACCGTCGCGGTGTACCAGACGGACGTGGCGGGTTTCGCCGAGAGCTACGGCCTCGGCATCACCAGCCGTGCGGCGTGGGCCTGGACCCGTCGCATCCACCGGGGCTGCACCCGCACCCTCGCGCCGTCCACGTCGGCGGTCGAGGCGCTCGCCGAGCAGCGGATTCCGAGGGTCCACCGCTGGGCCCGCGGCGTGGAGACCGCTCGATTCGCGCCGTCGCGTCGCAGCACCGGTCTGCGGGACTCCTGGCTGGGCGGCTCGGATCGGCTGGTCGTCGGATTCGTGGGCAGGCTCGCACCCGAGAAACACGTCGAGCGGCTGGCCGCAGTCGCCGGCGACCAGCGGGTGCGGCTGGTGATCGTCGGCGACGGTCCGGAACGGGCGCGCCTGCAGAGGTTGATGCCCGATGCGGTGTTCACCGGCCAGCTCGGCGGTGTGGAGCTGGCCGAGGCCTATGCGAGCCTGGACGTCTTCGTCCACCCGGGCGAGCACGAGACGTTCTGCCAGGCGGTGCAGGAGGCGTTGTCCAGCGGGGTGCCGGTGATCGGACCGGATGCCGGTGGTCCGCGCGATCTGGTCGCGCACTGCCGCAACGGCTACCTGCTTCCGGTCGACCGGTTCGGCGAACTGCTGCCGAGCGCCCTCGAGGCGCTGCGCGACCGCCGCATGCGGGCCCGCTTCGGGGAGGCCGCCCGGCAGTCGGTGCTGCACCGCACGTGGCCTGCGATCTGCGACGAGCTGCTGGGTCACTACGCGGCGGTTGTGGGCGGGCAGGACTTTCGCGAGTCCCGGGCGGCCTGACCACCGCATCGATTCCGGTGGGGAATTCGAGAGGCTGTCTCGTGGTTGCCCGCAGTATGGCGAAGTACAAGACTGTCAATCCCGCGACCGGTGAAACCGTCCGGGAATTCACGACCTTGGACGATGCAGGAGTGGAGTCGGCGCTGTCCCGCGCCCACAGCGGATATCTCCACTGGCGGACCACCCCCGCCGAGGAACGCGCCCGGATCCTGGGCCGAACCGCCGATCTCTACGCGGAGCGCGAAGACGAACTGGCGCGGATGATCGCCCTCGAGATGGGCAAACCCGTCCGCGAGGCCAAGGGCGAAGTCAAGCTCTCCTCGGCGATCTACCGCTACTACGCGGACAACGGCCCCGCACTGCTCGAGGCGGAACGGCTCGACGTGCCGGGCGCGGACGAATCCGTGGTCTACCGCAGGCCGATCGGTGCGCTCGTCGGCGTGATGCCGTGGAACTACCCGTACTACCAGGTTGCCCGCTTCGCGGCGCCGAACCTCATGCTCGGCAACACCGTGCTGCTCAAGCACGCCCCGAACTGTCCGCAGTCGGCACTGCTGATGGAGGAGATCTTCCGGCAGGCCGGTCTCCCGGAGGATGCGTACATCAACGTGTTCGCCACCAACGAGCAGATCGCCGACATGATCGCGGATCCGCGTGTCCAGGGGGTCTCTCTCACCGGCAGTGAGCGGGCCGGGACCAGCGTCGCCGAGACGGCGGGCCGCAACCTCAAGAAGGTGGTGCTCGAACTCGGCGGGTCCGACGTGTTCGTCGTCCTCGACACCAACGATATGGACGCGACGGTCAAGACCGCGACCCGTGCCCGCCTGTCCAACGCGGGCCAGGCCTGCAATTCGCCCAAGCGATTCATCGTGACCGAGCCGAACTACGACGAGTTCGTCTCGAAGCTCGCCGAGTCGTTCAAGGCCACCCCGACCGGCGATCCACTCGACGCGAAGACCGTCCTCGGGCCGCTGTCTTCGCAGAGCGCCGCGGATTCGCTGATCGAGCAGATCGAGGACGCGGTCGCCAAGGGTGCGACGCTCCTCGCCGGCGGGAAGAAGATCGACGGCCCCGGCTCGTACGTCGAACCGACGCTGCTCGTCGACGTGACCCCCGAGATGCGGGCGTACAGCGAGGAATTGTTCGGACCGGTCGGCGTCGTCTACAAGGTCGCCACCGCCGACGAGGCCGTGGAACTCGCCAACTCCTCCTCCTACGGGCTCAGCGGCTCGGTGTGGAGCACCGACCTCGACGGGGCACGTGAGGTCGCCGACCGGCTCGACGTCGGCATGGCCTTCGTCAACGAGCACGGCACGACGCTTCCCGGGTTGCCGTTCGGCGGCGTCAAGCGTTCCGGCGTCGGCCGCGAACTCGGTCCGTGGGGAATGGACGAATTCGTCAACAAGAAGCTGGTGCGGGTCTCCAAGAAGTGACCGCCTCGCAACCGCGCCCGGCGCCGACATCGGCGGCGGGCGCGGTTGGTAGCGTTTCGGGCGTGGCAACTACACACGGTTCGCGGGCGTCGCTCGAAAAGGATCCGCACGAGGTCGCGTCGATGTTCGACGGCGTCGCGAAGCGCTACGACCTCACCAACACGATCCTGTCGTTCGGTCAGGACCGCAGCTGGCGCAAGGCGACGCGCTCGGCCCTGGCACTGAAGCCGGGGGAGCGCGTTCTCGACCTCGCAGCGGGGACCGGGGTGTCGACCGTCGAGCTCGGACGGTCGGGTGCGTGGTGCGTGGCCACCGACTTCTCCAAGGGAATGCTGCAGGCAGGCAGCGGACGCGACGTCCCGATGGTCGCGGGCGACGCGATGCACCTGCCCTACGCCGACGCCGTGTTCGACGCCGCGACCATCTCCTTCGGGCTGCGCAACGTCTCCGACTTCGATGCCGGTCTCCGCGAGATCGCCCGGGTCACCAAACCCGGCGGGCGCCTCGTCGTGAGCGAGTTCTCGACCCCGGTGTTCGGGCCGTTCCGCACGGTCTACATGGAGTACCTGATGAGGGCCCTGCCGCGGGTCGCGCGCGCCGTCAGCAGCAATCCCGACGCCTACGTGTACCTCGCGGAATCGATCCGCGCCTGGCCGACCCAGCAGGAACTCGCGCTGCGCATCGAGGCGGCCGGGTGGCGGAACGTGCAGTGGCGCAACCTCACCGGCGGTGTGGTGGCCCTGCACCGCGCCACCCGCTGAACCTCAGCCGAACAGCGGTCGCGAGTCGACCTTCGTCGACAGCAGACCGGACGCCCGCCACGCGCGGGCGGTGAGGTCGCTGTCTTCCTCGGTGACGAGGTTGCCCATGACCCGGACCGCGATGGTCATCAGCGCACGGGACCGCATCGCCACCGGACCGGACGCGGGCAGAACCCGGGGGACGGTCAGCAGCCCGGCGAGTCGCCGCGCCACGGAGAACGCCCGGCCGTACCGCTCCCGGAGAATCGCGGGCCACAGCTCCGTCAGGTCGTCGGAGTCGAGGATCTCCGCGACCAGGCGCCCCCCTTCGAGCCCGTAGTCGATGCCCTCGCCGTTCAGCGGATTCACGCATGCCGCCGCGTCGCCGATGATCGCCCAGTTCCGGCCGGCGATGTGCGACACCGCACCGCCCATCGGCAGCAACGCCGACGCCACCGCGCGGAGCTCGCCGTCCCACTTCCACTCGTCGCGCCGCTGCGCCGTGTACAGGTCGAGCAGCGGTCGCAGCGCACCCGGGGCCGGACGTTTGGCGGTGGCGAGGGTGCCGACCCCGATGTTCACCTCTCCGGTGCCGAGGGGGAACACCCAGCCGTAGCCCGACTGCAGCGTCCCCGCCCCGTCCCGCAGCTCGAGGTGCGAGGTGATCCACGGGTCGGCGCTGCGGTCGGTGGCGATGTAGGCGCGGGCGGCAACACCGTAAGCCGTGTCCCGGTGCCATTCACGGCCGAGCTGCTTGCCCAGTGTGGACCGGACGCCGTCGGCGACGATCAGCGTCCGGCAGCCGATGGTGTGGGTTCCGTCGGACGTCTTCAGCGTCACCGCCGTCACCCGGTCACCGTCCCGTTCGACGCCGATCGCCTTGGCGCCCTGCACCATGACGGCCCCGGCGTCGACGGCGGTCGCACGGATCTTGTCGTCCAGCTCGGTGCGGGCCACCGCACTGCCGACGGCCGGGAACGACCTTCCCGGCCACTCGAGTTCGAGCTCCTGACCGAACCCGCTGAGCCTCAGCCCGCGGTTGGTCCCTTTCGACCGCACCCAGTCGCCGAGACCGAGATGGTCGAGCTCGGCGACGGCACGCGGAGTGAGTCCGTCGCCACACGTCTTGTCGCGAGGAAACACCGCCGCGTCGGCGAGCACCACGTCACGTCCCGCGCGGGCCGCCCACGCGGCAGCCGAGGAACCGGCCGGACCAGCACCGATGACCAGGACATCGGTGGCGGTGGGAAGCGGGGATCCCGCGGGCGACTGTTCTGCTGCGACCACACCTACATCCTGTCAGGCTTCGCTATGCGACCGCGGCGAGGCCGACGGGCAGCGGAACCGCTAGGTTCACTACCGTGGTAGCCGAGCCGCCACCGACGGCGCGGGAACCGAGCCGTCACTGACGACAGGATGGGTACTGAGAACGTGAGCACCGAGGGCGCAGCACACACCGCTGCCGACGCTGTAGTGGGCACTACGGTCGCCGGGATCGATCTCGGCGACCCGCAGCTCGCTGCCACGGTCCGTGAAGGACTGAAGCAAGTCGAGGAACTGCTGGTCAGTGAGCTCTCCGACGGGGAGGACTTCCTCACGGAGGCGGCGTTGCATCTCGCGAAGGCGGGAGGCAAGCGTTTCCGTCCGCTGTTCACGGTGCTCACCGCCCAGCTCGGACCGAAGGCCTCCGACCCGTCGGTGGTCACGGCGGCCACCGTCGTCGAGCTGGTCCACCTCGCCACGCTGTATCACGACGACGTGATGGACGAGGCGTCGATGCGCCGCGGTGCACCCAGCGCGAACTCGCGGTGGGGCAACAGCGTTGCGATCCTCGCCGGCGACTATCTGTTCGCGCACGCGTCCCGTCTCGTCTCGACGCTGGGACCCGAGGCGGTGCGCATCATCGCCGAGACGTTCGCCGAACTCGTCACCGGCCAGATGCGCGAGACGATCGGGCTTCGCGGCGAGCAGGATCCGGTCGAGCACTACCTCAAGGTCGTGTGGGAGAAGACGGGCTCGCTCATCGCGGCGTGCGGACGCTTCGGCGGCACCTTCTCCGGCGCGGACGCCGACCACGTGAAGCGGCTCGAACGCCTCGGCGACGCCGTGGGCACCGCCTTCCAGATCTCCGACGACATCATCGACATCTCCTCGGTGTCCGCCCAGTCCGGCAAGACACCCGGAACCGACCTGCGTGAGGGCGTCCACACGCTGCCCGTGCTGTACGCGCTGCGCGACGAGGGACCCGACGCCGATCGCCTCCGGGTGCTCCTCGACGGCCCCGTCACCAACGACGACGACGTCGCGGAGGCGCTCGCGCTCCTCGAACGGTCACCCGGCATGGCCGCCGCCAAGGCGAAGCTGGAGGAGTTCGCGGTCCAGGCACGCGCGCAGCTCGCCGAGCTGCCGCAGGGCCCCGCCAACGACGCCCTCGTGAAGCTCGTCGATTACACGATCGAGCGTGTCGGCTGAGCCGTATCGTCAGTACCCGAACTCGTCTTCACCCGATTTCTCGTCGTCCGAGCGGGAACCGTCCCACCACCGTGTTTCGTTGAATGATCAAGATCCCGAAACTCGGGTGACGTGATCGGGTGACAACGACAAGGAAGGCGTGACGTGCGCTACGCAAACGGGGCGAAGACTCTGGTTCTGTTGGTCGGCATGTCGGCGCTGATCGTGTTCATCGGCGCGTTGTTCCGCAACCCCACCATCCTGCTGCTGGCGATCGTGTTCGCGGTGGGAATGAACGCGTATGTGTACTTCAACAGCGACAAGATGGCGCTCAAGGCCATGCACGCCCAGCCGATCACCGAGGTGCAGGCGCCGGTCATCTATCGCATCGTCCGGGAACTGGCCACCACCGCGCACCAGCCGATGCCGCGGCTCTACATCAGCCCCACGTCCGCGCCCAACGCGTTCGCCACCGGGCGCAGTCCGCGCCACGCCGCGGTGTGCGTCACGAGCGGCATTCTGCAGATCCTCAACGAACGCGAGTTGCGGGCCGTGCTCGGACACGAGCTGTCGCACGTCTACAACCGCGACATCCTGATTTCCTCCGTCGCCGGCGCCATGGCCGCCGTTGTGTCGGGACTCGCGAACTTCGCCATGTTTGCCAACATGTTCGGCGGACGCGGCGGGGGACAGGGCGCCAACCCGATCGCGCTGCTCCTGGTGTCGCTGCTCGGGCCCATCGCCGCGACGGTCGTCAAACTCGCGGTGTCGCGGTCGCGGGAGTACCAGGCCGACCAGTCGGGCGCAGAACTCACCGGCGACCCCCTGGCGCTGGCGTCTGCGCTGCGGAAGCTGGAGCAGGGCACCCAGGCTGCGCCGCTGCCGCCGGAGCCTCAGCTCGCCGCGCAGTCGCACCTGATGATCGCCAACCCGTTCCGCACCGGCGAGAAGATGAGCCGGATGTTCTCCACCCACCCGCCGATGGCCGACCGGATCGAGCGGCTCGAGCGCATGGCGGGCATGTAGGCGGCTTCGCCGCCCGTGCGCCTTTCTGGTTGTTCCTACGACCAGAAAGGCGCACGGGTGCGGAGCGCCTCTACCGGTAGTTCACGAACTGCAGCGCGATCCCGAAGTCCTCACCCTTCAGCAGGGAGATCACGGCCTGCAGGTCGTCGCGCTTCTTGCTGCTCACCCGCAGTTCGTCGCCCTGGATCTGCGCCTTGACGCCCTTGGGGCCCTCGTCGCGGATCTTCTTGGTGATCTTCTTGGCGTTCTCCGTGGTGATGCCCTGGACGAGGCTGCCCGACAGCTTGTAGATCTTTCCGGACTGCGCCGGCTCGCCCGCGTCGAACGCCTTCAGGGAGATGTCACGCCGGATCAGTTTCTCCTTGAAGACGTCCAGGGCGGCGAGCAGTCGCTCCTCGGTGTCGGCCGTCAGGGTGATGGTTTCCTCGCCGGACCATTCGATCGATGCTCCCGTGTTCCGGAAGTCGAACCGGGTCGACAGCTCCTTGCCGGCCTGATGCAGGGCGTTGTCCACCTCTTGACGCTCCACCTTGCTCACCACATCGAAGGACGAATCAGCCACTTCACACTCCCGGTTTCGTCTAGTTCTCCCCGCCGCGACCCGGCCGGGGGCCCGCCGAATGCCGACGAGCAGATTCGACGCTATCGGTTCGCAACCGCCCGTATCCACCCGGTTTGCAAAACGGGGGGCCGTTCGTTGTATTCTTCTTTCCGCAGCGGAGAGCGATTTCGCACAGATTTCGCGCTCCTCGTGCAACCCCGGCAGATTGCCCGAGCGGCCAATGGGAGCGGACTGTAAATCCGTCGGCTTATGCCTACGTAGGTTCGAATCCTACATCTGCCACACACAGAACCCCGGTGAGCGACAGCTCACCGGGGTTCTGTCGTTCGTGGCCGGGACCGGTTGTCCGGCCGGCACCCCGCTCTGTGTGGGCTGCCGACCCGAACTGCCGGGTGCAGCGACATACGAAAGCCGCTGACCAGGCAATTTGGTTCTGGACGCGAACTCTGTGTAATCTCGTCAAGGCTTCAGCGCGCAGCGATGTGCGAGCGAAGCACGCCCCCTTAGCTCAGTCGGCAGAGCGTTTCCATGGTAAGGAAAAGGTCAACGGTTCGATTCCGTTAGGGGGCTCGCTGGATTGAAGTGGAGCGCCTAGTGCGCGACACTCGACACCGAGGCGGTGTAGCTCAGTTGGTAGAGCAAACGACTCATAATCGTTGCGTCGCCGGTTCAAGTCCGGTCACCGCTACACAATATGCATGATCCACCCTGATTGTTCGTAATCAGATTCACCCGAAAGAAGGCATCCCGTGGCCTCCTCGACTGACGTTCGGCCCAAGATCACTTTGGCCTGCGAGGTATGCAAGCACCGCAACTACATCACCAAGAAGAATCGGCGCAACGACCCCGATCGCCTGGAGATCAAGAAGTTCTGCCCGAACTGCGGAACTCACCAGTCGCATCGCGAGTCCAAGTAACACGGTCCGGAACTAGGACTGCGTTCGCGAAGGGAGTCCTCTAGGCTGCCCTCACGCGCTGACGTCAAGGGTAGAAGAGGTTCTTTCGCGTGACTGACACTGTGACAGAGACAGAGGCATACGTGCCCGAGGCTGTTCCTGCTGATCCTGCCGCGCACGCACTGGCAATGGTCGGGCACCACTACCGCGTCGACGATTTCTACGAGGTCGGACGCGAGAAGGTGCGCGAGTATGCGCGTGCCGTGCAGGACTGGCACCCCGCTCACCACGACGAGGAAGCCGCGAAGGGCCTCGGCTACGACGGTCTCCTCGCTCCTCTGACGTTCATCTCGCTCGTCGGCATCATCGCCCAGGGACGTCTCTTCAAGGAGATCGTCACGGGCTACGACCCGAGCCAGATTCTCCAGACCGATCAGCGGCTCGAGTTCCACAAGCCGATCAAGGTCGGCGACCGCCTGGTCTGTGACGTGTACCTGGAGTCGTTCCGTCAGATGGGCGGCAGCGACATCATCGTCACCAAGAACATCGTCACCGATCAGTACGACGAACTGGTCCAGACCACGTGGACGACGCTCGTCGCGCGCACCGGTGGCGAGGTCGACGAGAACATCGCTCACGCAGTCAAGGACGTGATCATGCATGGCGCTTCGTAAGTTCGAGGACGTCTCGGTGGGTGAAGAACTCCCCGAGCGCATCGTGAAGCTCACGCGTGGCGACCTGGTCAACTACGCGGGCGTGTCCGGCGATCCCAACCCGATCCACTGGAGCGACGAGGTCGTCAAGCTCGCCGGTCTGGACAACGTGATCGCGCACGGAATGCTCACCATGGGTCTCGGCGGCGGCTTCGTCACGTCGTGGCTCGGAGATCCGGGTGCTGTCAAGGAATACAACGTTCGTTTCACGAGCTCGGTCTACGTCCGTGAGGACGAGGCCGCGCAGGTCGAGTACACCGGTAAGGTGAAATCGCTCGACGAAGAAAGCAAGACAGCAGTAGTCGCGATCGTGGCGCGTTCCGAGGGAAAGAAGATCTTCGGTCGCGCCACCGCAACGGTCCGTCTGGCCTGACAGCCGGGTGGATTGGGTTTGTTCCGGGGCTTTGAAGTACACTGAGATTTCTGGGATTACTCAGCGCTGCGCGCTGCCCTACGGTGCTGTATGGCCGGCAAGGGTGGCGCGCGTGTCATGTAATCACAGAGAGGTCGGTCAAGAATTGGTCCGAGGCTAGTTTCGGACCAGGTCTCCCGACCAAAGGGGCGTAGCTCAACTGGCAGAGCAGCGGTCTCCAAAACCGCAGGTTGCAGGTTCAAGTCCTGTCGCCCCTGCCCCCGGATGCCAGCGACTGAGAGGAACGACGTGAGCGAGGAGCGCGCCAAGCGCGACGGCGACACTTCAGGGTCGACGCGCCCGGACGGTGCCGACGACACCGCGGCCGACGCCACCACCACGCGTTCCGCCACTCCCTCGGGAAAGCCCAGCGGTAAGCGCCAGGGCCGTCGTTCGCAGGCAGGTACCGAGGTCGCCGCGAGTTCCGTGAAGTCACCGGAACTCTCGAAGTCGGACACGACCACCAAGGTCAAGCCGGCGAAGAAGGATCGCGCCGACAAGCCGCGCAAGGAAAACATTTTCAAGCGCCTGCGCCGGTTCCTCCGCGAGGTCATCGCCGAGCTGCGCAAGGTCATCTGGCCCAATCGCAAGCAGATGATCACCTACACCAGCGTCGTCCTGGTCTTCGTGGTGTTCATGGTGACGTTCATCGGCGTGTTGGATCTGGTGGTCATCAAGGGCGTCACCTGGTTGTTCGGTTGACGGAATCCGCCCCGGTGGATCCGAAGTATGTGAGTGACGAGAGGAAGCGAGTGCCCCAGTGAGCACCCCCGAGAACGACACGAATGAGGCTTTGGCCGAAGAGCGTGTTTCTGCCGAGGCGGCAGCCGAAGTGGATGTCGAGGCTGCCGACGAGGGCACCGAAGCCGCGGAAATCGTCGGTGACGACGGTGCAGAGGACGCCCCGGCCGACGAGATCGTCGAGGACGAGGTGACCGCCGAAGAAGAGGCTGTGACCGCCGACGAGGCTGCGCCCGCCGACGAGGCTGCGCCCGCCGACGAGGCTGCGCCCGCCGACGAGGCTGCGCCCGCCGACGAGGCTGCGCCCGCCGACGAGGCTGTGACGGCCGAAGAGCCCGAGGACCCCGTTGCGGAACTCAAGGCCGCTCTGCGTCGCGCACCCGGTGACTGGTACGTCATCCACTCCTACGCGGGTTACGAGAACAAGGTCAAGGCCAACCTCGAGACCCGTGTCCAGAACCTCGACGTCGGCGATTACATCTTCCAGGTGGAAGTTCCCACCGAAGAGGTCACCGAGATCAAGAACGGTCAGCGCAAGCAGGTCAACCGCAAGGTTCTGCCCGGCTACATCCTGGTCCGCATGGATCTCAACGACGAGTCCTGGGGAGCTGTGCGCAACACGCCCGGCGTCACCGGATTCGTCGGTGCGACGTCGCGCCCGTCCCCGCTGACCCTCAACGAGGTCATCAAGTTCCTGCTCCCGCAGCAGGAGCAGAAGAAGCAGGCCGCCGCGGCAACCGTCTCGGCCGGCGAGACCGGCGGAGAAAGCTTCGCAAAGCCGCTCATCGAGGTCGACTTCGAGGTCGGCGAGTCGGTCACCGTCATGGACGGCCCGTTCGCCACGCTGCCCGCCAGCATCAGCGAGGTCAACGCCGAGCAGCAGAAGCTCAAGGTCCTGGTCTCGATCTTCGGTCGCGAGACCCCGGTCGAGTTGTCCTTCACGCAGGTCGCGAAGATCTAGCGCCACATACTTGCACTGCAGTAGCAAGAAACACACCCAGCAAGAATTAGGAAATCGAGATGCCCCCCAAGAAGAAGAAGCTCGCAGGGCTCATCAAGCTTCAGATCCAGGCCGGTCAGGCTAACCCTGCACCGCCCGTGGGTCCCGCGCTTGGTCAGCACGGCGTGAACATCATGGAATTCTGCAAGGCCTACAACGCGGCGACTGAGTCCCAGCGCGGCAACGTGGTGCCGGTCGAGATCTCGGTCTACGAAGACCGGACCTTCGATTTCAAGCTGAAGACCCCTCCGGCTGCCAAGCTGCTGCTCAAGGCTGCAGGCGTGCAGAAGGGCTCCGGCGAGCCGCACAAGACCAAGGTCGCTTCCGTGACCATGGATCAGGTGCGCGAGATCGCGAAGACCAAGCAGGAAGACCTCAACGCGAACGACATCGAGCAGGCCGCGAAGATCATCGCCGGCACCGCACGCTCGATGGGTATCACGGTCGACGGCTGAGTCAGCCCTGATCGATCGGCGGCACCGCCGTCGAAGATCGACTGACGGCACCGCCGTCGAAGAAAGCGTGGGAGGGCCGGCCAGGCCCAGACCACTACTGAACCATTCACCATCGCAGACAAGACACACACTGCGGTGAGAAGTTAGGACAGAAGAAATGGCAAAGCGCAGCAAGGCGTATCTCGCCGCCGCTGAGAAGATCGACTTCGACAAGCTGTACAGCCCGCTGCAGGCTGCGAAGCTGGCGAAGGAGACGTCGTCGAGCAAGATGGACGCGACCGTCGAGGTTGCCGTCCGTCTGGGCGTCGACCCCCGCAAGGCGGACCAGATGGTCCGCGGCACGGTCAACCTGCCGCACGGCACCGGTAAGACCGCCCGCGTCATCGTGTTCGCAGTCGGAGAGAAGGCCGCCGAGGCCGAGGCAGCTGGAGCCGACGCCGTCGGTGCCGAGGACCTCATCGAGCGGATCCAGGGTGGATGGCTCGATTTCGACGCCGCCATCGCGACTCCCGATCAGATGGCCAAGGTCGGCCGCATCGCCCGCGTCCTCGGACCGCGTGGCCTGATGCCGAACCCGAAGACCGGCACCGTGACGGCTGACGTCACGAAGGCTGTCGCGGACATCAAGGGCGGAAAGATCAACTTCCGCGTCGACAAGCAGGCCAACCTGCACTTCGTGATCGGCAAGGCATCGTTCGACGACGCCAAGCTGGTGGAGAACTACGGCGCCGCGCTGGACGAGATCCTGCGTGCGAAGCCGTCCTCCGCGAAGGGCCGCTACGTCAAGAAGGTCACCGTTTCGACCACCACCGGCCCGGGCATCCCGGTGGACCCGAACCGCACCCGCAACCTTCTCGAGGATGCCGACGCGTAAGTCACGCTTCACACAGTTCGGCCGGTACGGAAATCTTCCGTACCGGCCGAACTGCTTTTTCCGGGGTCAGTCTTCGTCGCCGGTTTCCGATTCGGACTTCTTCCGCCACGCCAGCATCACGGAATCGGTGCGTGCCGGCGCCCAGGGCATGAAGATCGCGACGACGACCGCGCAGACCACCACGGCGCCCGCCGCGACGAGCGACGCAGTGTGCGACCCCTGCAGCACCGTCGTCTTCATGGTGAGGATGAGATTCTCACGCTGCTGTTCGAGGAACGGCGGGATCTCCCGTTTCCGGATCTCGAGCACACTCAGGACCGTCGCACGCGCGAAGCCCTTCTCGTCGTCGTCCATCAATGCGGCCGGAATCCGGTCGAGCAGCGGACTCATCGTCGTCGCGTAGTACGACGCGACAATCGATCCGAGCACGGCGACACCGAGCGTTCCACCGATTTCCCTCGTCGTGTCGTTCACGGCGGAGCCTGCTCCCGCCTCGTCGAGAGGCAGCGATGCCATGATCGACTCGGTGGCGGGCCCCTGCACGATGGCCAAGCCGAGCGCCATCGACACCATCGACGGAAGCACATCCGTCATGTAGCTGCTGTCGACGGCCACCTGACCGCCGAGGTACAGCCCGACACCGGTGAGGAGGAGGCCGAACACGATGACCGGGGTCGTCCCGATCCGCTGGGCCAGAAGTGTGGCGACGGGGGCGCCGACCGCCACCGACACCGCGAACGGCAGCGACGCGACACCGAACTCGAACGGCGTGTACTCCCGGACTCCCTGGAAGTACTGCGTGATGAGGAACAGGAAGCCGAACATCGAGAAGTACCCGATGGCGATCGCGAGGGCGGGCAGGGAGAACCTGCGGTTGCGGAACAGGCGCAGGTCGAGGACCGGGTGCTCGGTGCGCAGCTCCCAGCGGACGAATCCGACCAGGACCGCGATCGAGACGGCGACGGCGCCGACGGTGACGAACGACGTCCACCCGTGGTGAGGGGCCTCGATGATGGCCCACACGAGGACGGTGATTCCGGTGATCGAGGCGGCGATTCCGACGAGGTCCATGCGTCCGATGACGGAGGCGCGTGACTCCGGCACCAGGAGCAGCGTCGTTGCTGCCGCGACCACCGCGATCGGCACGTTGATCCAGAAGACGGAGTGCCAGCTGAAATGCTCGAGCAGCCACCCGCCGGCCATCGGCCCGATGGCGATCGCGAATCCGGCCATCGCGGTCCAGGCGGCGATGGCCAGCGCCCGTTCCCGCACGTCGGTGAAGATGTTGATGACGAGGGCGAGGGTCGCGGGGAAGACTGCGGCCGCGAAGACACCCATCGCCGCGCGGGCCGCGATGACCTCCCCCAGACTCTCGGCGTTGGCGCCGGCGATCGACATGACGGCGACGCCGATCAGACCGATGACCATGACGCGTCGACGACCGTAGCGGTCGCCGAGGTTGCCGAACGCCAGGAGCAGGCCTGCGAACGTCAGCGTGTAGGCGTCGACGACCCACTGCAAGCCGCTGACACTGGTGCGGAGTTCGACACCGATCGACGGGAGAGCGACGTTGACGATGGTGTTGTCGAGCACGACCAGCAGTTCGGCCAGGCAGATCACGGCGAGCGCGAGGAAGCGTCGTGTCCGGGATCCGGTCACGACGGCCCGGGCTTCGAGGATTGTCATGAGGAAAAGCTAGCTCATATATGTAACGTCGCGTAACAGGTAAATGGACGCTGCTTCAGTCTGATGGACCACACACCGCATGCCGAGTGATGCTGATCACTGCGATGGGTGGAGTCCCGCCGCGATTTGGCGGTTATGCAGGCCATGCCGTAATCTGTCCTGCGGAGTTCAATGCAGTATTTGAACTTCACCCCAAATCATGTTCTACCCAAGACCGTTGGTGATCACTCCCGCAGGGGTGTGATTGAAAGTCCGGGAATGTCCGGCGGCCCACGCAGGAGGACGAGGTAGGGGGATGCGTATCGGTTGTGGGCTCGCGCCCTGACCGTGTCGTTTCCTTTCACGCCCCGTGTGCCCTGCACCGGGGCGTTTTGCATGTCGTGGATTGTGTGCTCCGGGATTCCGGCGGTGCGCAGCGGTTCCGAAGTGGGATAACGACTGTCATGAGAGGAGGCGAAGTATGGCAAAGCCTGAGAAGGTTTCCGCGGTTGCGGAGATCACCGAGCAGTTCAAGGGTTCGACCGCTGCTGTGATCACGGAATACCGTGGTCTGACGGTGGGCAACATCACGACACTGCGACGCGCTCTCGGAGAAGGTGCCACCTACTCCGTCGCCAAGAACACCCTGGTCAAGCGTGCCGCTGCTGAAGCGGGCGTCGAGGGCCTTGATGACCTTTTCGTCGGTCCGACCGCCATTGCATTCATCAAGGGCGAGCCCGTCGATGCTGCGAAGGCTCTGAAGAACTTCGCTAAGGACAACAAGGCGCTCATCATCAAGGGCGGCTACATGGACGGCGCTGCGCTGTCCGTGGACCAGGTCAACAAGATCGCGGACCTCGAGTCCCGCGAGATCCTGTTGGCCAAGCTTGCCGGCGCGATGAAGGGCAACTTGGCAAAGGCCGCAGGCCTGTTCAACGCTCCTGCTTCGCAGGTGGCCCGACTGGCTGCTGCACTGCAGGAAAAGAAGGCCGCAGAAGGCGGAGCTGCCGAAGCTCCCGCCGAGGCTGCAGCCGAAAGCTGATCCGCACCCGCGCATCACTGCTATAACCCCGCCCGGTCGCGGATCAGCGACATGGGACTTACAGGAAGGACCGCCACAATGGCGAAGCTCAGCACCGAAGAGTTGTTGGACCAGTTCAAGGAGCTCACCCTCCTCGAGCTCTCGGAGTTCGTGAAGGCATTCGAGGAGACCTTCGAGGTCACCGCCGCTGCCCCGGTCGCCGTTGCCGCTGCAGGCGGAGCGCCGGCTGCTGCCGAGGCTGCTGAGGAGCAGGACGAGTTCGACGTCGTCCTCGAGTCGGCCGGCGACAAGAAGATCCAGGTCATCAAGGTCGTCCGTGAGGTCGTTTCCGGCCTCGGCCTGAAGGAAGCCAAGGACCTCGTCGAGGGTGCTCCGAAGGCGATCCTGGAGAAGGTTGCCAAGGACGCGGCCGACGCCGCCAAGGAAAAGCTCGAGGCTGCCGGCGCGAAGATCACCGTCAAGTAAGACGGTCTCTCCCGCGCTGCTCACCGAGCAGACGAAGAGGGTCACTCCCCATCCGTGGGGAGTGACCCTCTTTTTGTGTCCGCGGACGTCTTCGGAGTGTCGAGATTCCTGGCCGAAAGCTGGACGCGCGACCAGAAATTTCGCTACCGTTATCCCAGTTCAGACGCGTTGTTTTGCATAGTGGGACCCGCTGTTGGCATGCTTCCTTACTCATGAGTAGCATCCCTTGTCACAGGTAACACGTCGATGCGATAGAGTGACCCAACCCACACGGGGTGAGTGCATCGAACGGTCGCGGAGGTAATGGTGGGAGTCGAGGTATCCGTCGAGGGACTGACCAAGTCGTTCGGCTCGCAGAGGATCTGGCAGGACGTCACGTTGACCCTTCCCGCCGGTGAGGTCAGTGCGTTGCTCGGGCCGTCGGGTACGGGTAAGTCGGTGTTTTTGAAGTCGCTGATCGGTTTGCTCCGCCCGGAGCAGGGCTCGATCGTGATCGACGGCACCAACATTCTCGAGTGCTCCAGCAAGGAGCTCTACGAGATCCGCAAGCTGTTCGGTGTGCTGTTCCAGGACGGCGCCCTGTTCGGCTCGATGAACCTGTTCGACAACGTGGCGTTCCCGCTGCGCGAGCACACCAAGAAGTCCGAATCCGAAGTCCGCAAGATCGTCATGGAGAAGATGGAGCTCGTCGGCCTGCTCGGGGCCGAGGACAAGCTGCCCGGTGAGATCTCCGGTGGTATGCGCAAGCGTGCGGGCCTGGCCCGCGCCCTGGTGCTGGACCCGCAGATCATCCTCGTCGACGAGCCGGACTCCGGCCTGGACCCGGTGCGTACCACCTACATCTCCCAGACGTTGATCGACATCAACGCCGAGATCGACGCGACGATCCTGATCGTCTCGCACAACATCAATCTCGCGCGGACGGTGCCGGACAACATCGGCATGCTGTTCCGCCGTCATCTGGTGATGTTCGGTCCGCGGGAGGTGCTGCTCACCAGCGAGGAGCCGGTGGTCAAGCAGTTCCTCAACGGCACCATGATCGGTCCGATCGGCATGTCCGAGGAGAAGGACGAGGCCACCATGGCGCAGGAGCAGGCGATGGTCGACGCCGGTCACCACGCGGGTGGTGTCGACGACGTCGAGGGCATCGTCCCGCAGATGAAGGCGACGCCGGGGATGCCGTTCCGGCAGGCCGTCGCCCGCCGGCAGGAACGTGTCCGGCACATCATGCACACCCTGCCGGAGAATGCCCAGATCGCCATCCAGGAAAGCCTCGACGAGACTTCCGGCGGAAACGGCGGCGGCGGCTACGACTACGCATACAGCCAGGAAGACACTCAGGTCATCCCCGCATACCGGGGCGAAGGATACGAAAACACCACTCACGGGCAAGGGTAGGCATATCGGATGGGGGTTACCCGCAGCTCGGTCTTGCGGCCGGTCAACGGTGCGCTGACACAGGCCGGAAACATCGTCGAGCTCTTTGTCGATGTTGCACGAAACACGTTCAAGCGGCCGTTCCAGTTCCGCGAGTTCATCGAACAGGCCTGGTTCATCGCCAGCGTCACGATCCTGCCGACGGCGATGGTCGCGATTCCGTTCGGCGCAGTGGTGTCACTGCAGACCGGATCGCTCATCAAGCAGCTCGGTGCAGAGTCGTTCACGGGAGCGGCCAGCGTGCTCGCCGTCATCCAGCAGGGTTCCCCGCTGGTGACGGCACTACTGGTGGCCGGGGCTGCGGGCTCGGCCGTCACGGCGGATCTCGGTGCGCGGACGATCCGCGAAGAGATCGACGCCATGGAAGTTCTCGGTATCAACCCGATTCAGCGTCTCGTCGTGCCTCGGGTGCTTGCCATGGTTCTCGTCGCGATCCTGCTGAACGGCCTCGTGTCCGTGGTCGGTATCGCCGGCGGGTACTTCTTCAACGTCATCCTCCAAGGGGGTAATCCCGGTGCGTACCTGGCATCGTTCTCGGCCTTCGCGCAGCTTCCCGACATCTGGGTCGGCGAGCTCAAGGCGGCTGTCTTCGGTGTCATCGCCGGTGTCATCGCCGCGTACAAGGGGCTCCATCCGAAGGGTGGACCCAAGGGCGTCGGTGACGCGGTGAACCAGTCGGTGGTGATCACGTTCCTGCTGCTGTTCTTCGCGAACCTGATCCTGACCATGGTGTACCTCCAGATCGTTCCGGCGAAGGGATCGTGACCCCATGACAATCGCCAAGGGACGTGGTGACCGGACTCTGATGGCGGCACGCCGAGTCGGTCGTGCGCCGCTCAACGTGCTCGACCGGGCCGGCGAGCAGATGTCGTTCTACGCCAGGGCAATCGCCTGGTCGCCCCACACTCTCGTGCACTACCGCAAGGAAGTGCTCCGGCTGCTCGCCGAGGTCACGTTCGGCAGCGGCGCGCTCGCCGTCATCGGCGGCACCATCGGCGTCATCGCGATGATGTCCGGCTTCACCGGCGTCGTCGTCGGACTGCAGGGATTCGCCGCGCTCGAACAGCTGGGCAGCTCGGTGCTCACCGGCTTCCTGTCGGCCTACGTCAACACCCGTGAGATCGCGCCGATCGTTGCGGCACTCGCGCTCTCGGCCACCGTCGGTTGTGGTTTCACCGCGCAGCTCGGCGCCATGCGGATCTCGGAGGAGATCGACGCGCTGGAGGTCATGGCGGTGCCGAGTGTGCCGTTCCTCGTCACCACCCGCATGATCGCGGGATTCGTCGCTGTCATCCCGCTGTACATCGTCGGTCTGCTCGCGGCCTACCTCGCGTCCCGCATCATCAGTACCGTGTTCAACGGCCAGTCGACCGGCTCGTACGACCACTACTTCAATTTGTTCCTGCCACCGCAGGACGTCCTCTATTCGTTCGCGAAAGTGCTGATCTTCGCGTTCGTGCTGATCCTGATCCATTGCTACTACGGCTATCACGCCTCCGGTGGTCCCGCCGGTGTCGGTGTGGCCGTGGGTCGGGCGGTCCGCACCGCGATCGTCACCATCGCCGTTCTCGACTTCTTCCTGAGCCTCGCCATCTGGGGCACGACGACCACAGTGAGGGTGGCCGGATGAGCAACACGACATCTGTTGTGGGTCGACGGGTGCTGGGGCTGGTGTTCTTCCTTGTCCTCGCGTTGTTCCTGGTCTTCACCATCGGCATGTTCAACAAGACGTTCACCAAGGTCGTCAAGATCGACCTCCTCACCGATACCGCCGGAAATGCCCTGCCGCCCAACGCTGACGTGAAGGTCCGTGGCCTCATCGTCGGCGAGGTGCGCTCGGCATCCTCCCAGGAGGGCGAGGTCACCCTGGCTCTCGCGATCCAGCCCGACAAGGCGCAGCTGATTCCGTCCAACACGACGGCGCGGTTGCTGCCCAAGACGCTGTTCGGTGAGCGCTATGTGTCGCTGATCGTTCCCGAGGGCGACACCGCTCCGCCGATCCAGGCCGGCGACACGCTGCGTCAGGACAAGAGCGGCAACGCCGTCGAGGTCGGCGAGGTTCTCGACGGTCTGCTGCCGCTGCTGCAGGCGATTCCGCCGCAGGACCTGGCGAATACGCTCGGCGCGCTGTCCCAGGGACTGAGCGGCCGCGGCGCCGAACTCGGCCTGACGCTCGACCGTCTCGAGGAGATCTTCGGCGGGCTGAACACTGAACTTCCTGCCATCCAGGAGGATCTGCGCGGTCTGGCAGATTTCTCGCAGACGTACTCCGAGGCGGCACCCGACCTGGTCAATGCCCTCGACAACCTGCGTACCACCGGAAATACCGTGGTGGAGAAGCAGGGCGAGATCTCCACGTTGCTGGCGTCGCTGACCGGAACCGCGTCCAGCACCGCGGATCTCCTGCAGACCAACGCCGAGTCGATCGTCAGTATCGCCGCCGATTCGCGTGAGGCACTGCAGATCCTCGGCCGTTACTCGCCGAGCTTCGGCTGCACGTTCGCGGGCTTCGCCAAGTCCGCTCCCGTCGCCCGTGAACTGCTGGCACCGGACGATCCGTACCCGGGCGTGCGTGCCAGCGTGCAGTTCGTCAATCCGAAGGGTCGCTACGTGCCCAACCAGGACGAGCCGCGACTGCTCGACAACCGCGGACCGGCTTGCTATGACAACGTCACCGCTCCGGGTGGAAAGTTCCCGCAGTACCCGGGCGGGTCGTCCTACAACGACGGTGCCTACCAGGTGCCCTCGCGGAATCCCGGCCCGTCGACCATCGACTTCCTCCCGGCGCCCGCCGGCGTCCCCGATCAGGTCCCGGGCTACGGAGCCGAGGTCACACCCGCGAGTTACGCGGGTTCGAAGATGGAGCAGGACACGTTGGACGTCGTCTACGGCGAGGCCGGGGGCATGGCGCCGGAGGACGTGCCGAGTTGGACGACACTCGTCGGCGCGCCGACCATGAGGGGGACTGAGGTGAGCTTCAAGTGAGGGGCCTGGCCGCACCATTGGTCAAGCTGATCGTGTTCGCCGTGGTCACCATCCTCGCGACCGGTCTGCTGGCCGCCACCATCGCCAACCTCGGTGGCGGCGGTGGCACCAAGTTCAACGCGATCTTCTCGGACGTCACCTCGCTCAACGAGGGCGACGAGGTCCGCATCGCCGGTGTGCGCGTGGGCCAGGTCGAGAAGATCGCGATCCACGACGACCGCGAGGCAGAGGTCCAGTTCACGGTGTCGGAACGGGACTGGCTGCCCGCCAGCACCACCGCGACCATCCGCTTCCGGAACCTTGTGGGGCAGCGCTACATCGCGCTCGAACAGGGCGAGGGGCAGCAGGGAATGAAGATGAGCGGCGGCGACACCATTCCGATGGAGCGGACTAAGCCTGCCGTCAACCTCACCACGCTGTTCGACGGGTTCCGTCCGCTGTTCCAGACCCTCAGCGCCGACGACGTGAACAAGTTGTCGTACCAGATCATCCAGGTGTTCCAGGGTGAGTCGGGAACCATCACGGAACTCGTCAAGAACACGGCAAGCCTCACCAACACGGTCGCCGACAAGGATCGGGTGATCGGTGCGGTGATCAACAACCTCAACGACGTGCTGGCCACGGTGAATCAGCGTGACGATCAACTCGATTCGCTGATCGTCAACACCCAGCAACTCGTCACGGGCCTGGCGAACGAGCGGGGAACTGTCGGTTCTGCGGTGACGTCCCTCGCGGGACTCACCGACGCGACCGCCGACCTGCTCGAACCCACCCGACCGTCCATCCAGGAATCCATCACGTCGCTGAACACGCTGGCGACGACGTTGAACCGTAACTCCGACACGGTCAACAGCGTTCTCCAGACGCTTCCGGTGAAGCTCGAGAAGCTCGGCCGGGCAGCCAGTTACGGATCCTGGTTCCAGTTCTACCTCTGTGGAGTCGACATCGTCGCAGGACCAGGTACCGCGCCCCAACTGAACCTGCCCACGGGCTTGCCCACCGTCAACCAGCCGCTCTATACGAACTCGGCGAAACGGTGCACGCAGGACGGCCTACAGGAGTTGCAGACACGATGAGCAGACGTCGCAGCCCGGCAGTGGCTGGTGCCCTCGGCATTCTCGTGGTGCTGTTGGCCACCCTGTCGGCTTTCTTCCTCGATTCGCTGCCGTTCATCGGCGCCGGATCGACCTATCACGCCGAATTCACCGAGGCGGCAGGGCTCAAGCCCTCCAACGAGGTCCGGATCGCCGGCGTCAAGGTCGGCAAGGTCACGTCCGTCGAACTCGACGGCGACCATGTGGACGTCGCCTTCAAGGTGTCGGATGCGTGGGTCGGCAACGAGACGTCGGCGTCCATCCAGATCAAGACGATCCTGGGTCAGAAGTATCTGGCCCTCGACCCCCGTGGCTCGGACACGTTGAATCCGAGCGACGTGATCCCGTTGGACCGCACCACGTCTCCGTACGACGTGATCGAGGCGTTCTCGGCCGCCGCACAGACGGTGGGTGACATCGACTCCGATCAGCTCGCCCAGAGCATGGTGACGCTGTCGCAGGCGTTCGAGGGAACTCCCACGGAGATCCGAGCCTCCCTGGACGGTGTGAGCAGGCTGTCGCAGACCATCGCCAGCCGCGATCAGGAACTGCAGAAGTTGTTCGACGCGACGGGCAAGACCACCAAGGTCCTCGCCGACCGCAATGCCGAATTCAACCGGTTGATCAGCGACGCCGGTCTGCTGCTCGGTGAGCTCAACAGCCGTCAGCAGTCGATCTCTCAGCTGCTCACCGGAACTCAGCGGCTGTCGCAGCAGTTGACCGGACTCGTGCGCGACAACGAGGCCGCCATCGGTCCCGCACTCGAACAGCTCGACGGTGTCGTCGAGATCCTCAAGGCCAATAACGAGAACCTGGACAAGGCGATGAAACTGTACGAGCCGTTCGTCCGCCTGTACACGAACGTGGTCGGTAACGGTCGCTGGTTCGACCAGGTCGTGGTGAACCTCCTGCCGCCGGGTCTGCCCGACATTCCCGGTCCGCGCGATCCCGTCCGCACGTTGGGGGGTAACTGATGGCAGACGTCGAGAACGGAGCCGAACGCGGCGGACGCGGCGGGGTCGCCCTCATCGCGGGAATCGTCATCGTCGCGCTGGTGATCGCCGGGGCCCTGTGGTGGTTGTTCACCCGCGCAGGCACCACGCAGATCACCGCGTACTTCGACAAGTCGGTGGGCATCTACGAGGGTTCCGACGTGCGGATCCTCGGTGTGAAGGTCGGATCCGTCGACGGTGTCGAACCGCAGGGCGACCAGGTGAAGGTCGACCTGCGCGTCGACCGTGGCGTCGACATCCCCGCCGACGCCAAGGCAGCCCAGGTCACGCCGTCCGTGGTGTCCGACCGCTACATCCAGCTCGCGCCTGCCTACACGGGCGGCGACACGATGCAGAGCGGCGCCGTCATCTCGCGTGACCGCACTGCCACCCCCGTCGAGGTGGACGAGCTCTACGCGAGCATCGAGAAGCTGTCCACCGCTCTCGGCCCGGACGGGGCGAACAAGGAAGGCGCGCTGTCACAGTTCGTCGAGACCGGCGCGGCCAACCTCGACGGCAACGGAGAGGCGCTGGGGCAGAGCATCAATCAGCTGTCCGACGCCGCCCGCACGCTCAACGAGAGCCGCGGCGATCTGTTCGACACTGTCAAGAACCTCCAGGTGTTCGTGGGTGCGCTGGCGGCCAACGATCAGCAGGTCCGCGACTTCAACTCCCAGCTGTCCGACCTGTCCGGATTCCTTGCGGGGGAGCGGGAGAACCTCGGTGCCGCCCTGAACCAGCTGGCGATCGCCCTGGGTGACGTCTCGAAGTTCGTGGCCGACAACCGGGAGATCCTCGCCGAGAACGTGGACGATCTGGTTCCGGTGACGCAGACCCTCGCGGACAACCGCGAGTCGCTGGTCAATTCGCTGACCCTGCTTCCGCTGGCGATCAGCAACCTGGCCAACTCCTACGACGCGGAGTCCGGCAACCTGGCCTCGCGCCTGGCGTTCCCGGATCTGCAGGACCCGGCCGGCGTCGCGTGCAAGTTGATCGACCTCGGCAAGCTGGTACCCGGCGATCCGCGCTTCGAGCAACTCGGGCGTCAGATGCAGCCGCTGATCGACAACTGCGCCAACATCACGTCGCAGATCACGCAATCGGCGAAGACGCCGTCGCTCGTGCTTCCGTTCGGGATCATGAGTGCGGACAACATTCAGCGGACGGTCACGCCCGGCACGGTGCCGGGTGTCGTGTCGCCGCGATTCGAAGGCGCAACGGGTGGTGAGGGCGAATGAAGCGGTCGGTAATCCTCGGCGCCGGTGCGTGCGCCGTCGCCATCGCAGTGACGTCCTGCTCGTCGGAGGGAATCTACGGAGTTCCGCTGCCGGGCGGCCCGGATGTCGGTGACCACCCGATGCACCTGACGATCCAGTTCGACGACGTCCTCGACCTCGTCCCGCAGTCCGCTGTCAAGGTCGACGGTGTTCCGGTCGGCCGGGTCGAAACGATCAAGGTGGCCCCGGACGGCTGGACAGCCGATGTGGAGGTCGTCCTCGACTCGTCCGTCGATCTCGCGGCCAACGCGGTCGCCGCCATCGAGCAGACCAACCTGCTCGGCGAGAAGTTCGTCCAGCTGTCCGAACCGCCGGAAGACAAGGATCCCGCGCGGCTCGAGGACGGCGACACGATCTCGCTCGATCGCACCCGGCACGCCACGGAGATCGAGCAGGTACTCGGCGCGCTGTCGCTGCTGCTCAATGGCGGCGGCGTCGGCCAGTTGCAGCCGATCGTGCACGAACTGACCACCGCACTCGACGGGCGTGAGGATCGTGTCCGGGGACTTCTCGAGCAGGCGAACACGCTCATCGACGGTCTCAACCAGCAGCGCGACGACATCACCCGCGCCCTGGACGGGCTCGACACCCTGACCACGCGGGTGAACGAACAGAACGAGAAGATCGGGCTGATCCTCGACCAGCTCCCGATCGCCGCCGAAGTGCTCAACGAGCAGCGACCGCAGCTCACCCAGATGCTCACGCAACTGGACCGGCTCGGCACCGTCGGCACGGACGTGATCAACCGGTCGAAGAACGATCTGATCGCGGACCTCCTCGCGCTGCGGCCGACGCTGAAGGCGCTCGCCGAGTCCGGCGACGACCTGCCCAACTCGCTCGCGTTCATCCCGACCGTCCCGTTCCCGGACGGTGTCGAGAAGATCGCGCTCGGCGGATCGGTCAACCTGTTCCTCACGGTCGACCTGCAGATCGGCGATGCGCTCAGCGCACTCGGCGTCGGTCAGGGCGACCCGGTGTACGTGCCGCCGAAGTTCGGTGAGCCCAAGCCGATCGTCGATCCCTCGAACCCGTACTACAACGGCAACGGGCCCAAGCCGGGATGGCCGACGGTGTCGCTGCTGCCGATTCCGCCGATCATCCCCGCCCCGACGGGCCTGCGGATCCCGGGTCTCCCCGGCACCGCGCCTGCGGCAGGCAACGGTGGCGCAGGGAACGGCACGACGGACGGTGCAGCGCCGCCGCCGCAGAACCCGCTCGGGGGACTGCTGGAGCAGTTCGGAATAGGGGGTGGACAGTGAGGTCACGACTGGTCAGGATCCAGCTCGTCGCGTTCGCCATCGTGGCGATGCTCGGGCTCGTTTACGTCGGCGCCAAGTACGTCCGCCTCGACAATCTTCTCGGGTTCGGTGAGTACGACGTGAACGCGCAGTTCAAGGACTCCGGCGGCATCTTCACCAACGCCGAGGTCACGTACCGCGGAGTTCCCGTCGGCCGTGTCGGCGACTTGTCCCTGACCGCGGACGGAATCAACGTCGAGTTGAAGATCTCCTCGGGTGGGCCCGACATCCCGGCGTCGGCCAAGGCCGTCGTCGCCAACCGATCCGCGATCGGTGAGCAGTACGTCGACCTTCAGCCCGACAGCGACCAGGGGCCGTTCCTCGAACAGGGCTCGGTGATCACCGAGGCCGACACGTCGACACCTGTTCCGGTCGAGCAGGTGCTGATGGCCACCGACGGTCTGGTCCGGTCGGTTCCGGTCGACTCGCTGCGCACGGTCGTCACCCAGCTGGGAACGGCATTCAACGGCAAGGGCGAAGATCTGCAGACGCTCGCGGACTCTCTGTCGACGCTGACGAAGGACGGACTCGACGTTCTCCCGCAGACGCTGGCCCTCATCCGGGACAGCCAGACGGTGCTGGCGACGCAGTCCGATCAGTCCTCCGCGATCGTCCAGTTCAGTTCGGATCTCGACGCGGTTGCGGCGCAGCTGCGGACCAGCGACCCCGATCTCCGCGCGATTATCGACAAGGGAATTCCGGCGAGCGACGAGGTCGGTCTGCTGGTGAACCAGATCGGTCCGAGTCTCACCACCGACCTGACGAACCTCGCCGCGGTCGGCGACAAGCTGGCTCCGCAGGCGATCGCGCTGCGGCCGATCCTGATGTTCTTGCCTGCCATCGCGGCGTCCGCGTCGACCGTGGCCCCCGGCGACGGCACGGTGCATCAGGGCATCGTCCTGGAAACCAACAATCCGCCGTCGTGCACACTCGGTTACGAAGGGACACAGGAGATCCTGGCCGAGATGAAGCGGCAGGACCCGAACTTCGACGACACCCAGCAGGACTTCCCGTACAACACGAAGGCCAACTGCGACGCTCCCCAGGGAAGCGTGACGGGTGTGCGAAGTGCAGACCGCATCGTGTTCGCCGATCCGGACACGATCCAGCCGTGGGATTTCAAGCCGAAGGTCATGCCTGACACTCTCAACTTGAATCCCATCGCAACGCAGCTCGCACCGCTCCTCGGGGTTACTCCCAAGTAGCATTCGGTTCCGGCCGAGGGCGAGTAGAAGAAAACAATCAGTAGGGTATTGGTGTGACGCGAATTACCACGCCCCCGGAGTCGGGACAACCGGCTCCGGGGAAGGACAGAACTCTGAAGGCCTCGTTTGCTGCGGTGACCGCACTGGTGGTGATCGCGGTTGTCGCAGCCGGATGGTTTGGCTTCGGGTGGGCGCGCGCTCTCTTCGTGGACAAGCCGATCGCCGACGCACGCGATTCCGCGTTGACAGGCGCCCAGCAGGCCGCGATCAACCTCAACTCGGTCGATTCGAAAGACCTCGACGGATCCTTCGAGAACATGAAGTCGTCGATCACGGGCGACAAGATGAACCAGGACCTCCAGGCGACGATGGACGGGTTCACCGACCAGATGCGTCAATCCGGTGCGACGAGCAAGGCCGAGCTGATCCAGGGCACACTCACGGAACTGAACACCGACGACGGCACCGCGAAGGCACTGGTCGTCGTGGCAGTCACCACCACGTGGCCCGACCGCTTCGACAAGGCCAAGGTGACGATGCGGATGGACGTCCTGGACGTGGACGGGGTCTGGAAGGCCTCGTCGGTCGAACCGGTGGGCGGGCGTATTCCGCTCGAGAGCGGACCGGTGCCCGCCGACGGCGCGGCTCCCGCCCCGGCCCCCACCGAACCGGCTCCCGCCGAGCAGGCGCCGGCCGAACAGGCCCCCGAAGGCGACAGCGGCGGTCAGTAGTCCTGATGTGCCGCGGCGGCATGTCGCTGCGGTGTCCACGTCGACGAAAGCTCGTCGTGCAATGAGAAAGTGGTGAACTATGCCCCCCAAGCGCCGAAACAACGTGCCGGACAGCGCTGCAAAGGGCAGGCGTCCGCGCGTGGCGGGGACCCGTCAGTCGACGCCGAAGCCGCCCCGACCGGAAACCCCGGTCGCTGAGACGGAGCCGGTGACGAAGCCGGAACCGGCGAAGAAGACGGAACCGGCGAAGAAGACGGAACCGGTGGCGAAGGCCGAAACCGAGACGGCGAAGACCTCCGGCACGGACACGACTGTGTCGTTGGCCAAGCCGGTGTCGACGGCGAAGGCCGCGTCCGCGGGGAAGGCGAAGGTTGCCAACCTTCAACCGCGCATCAGCAAGCAGCAGGCCCCCGCCGCCGAGACCGCGGCGGCCGACAGCGGGTCCAGTCGGATCACCTGGAAGCTCGTCGGGATCCTCGGAGCCGTGGCGGTGGTGCTCGGGGTCTTCGCGGTGGTCGCGGCTTTCAAGCCCGGCGCAGACATCACGAACACCGCCTGGGTCGACGAAGGCGGTACCGCCGAGGTGACCAAGGCGGGAACGGAGGCGATCGAGACGCTGTACACGTACAGCTATGAGAGCATCGATCAGGACTTCGAGAAGGCGCGCGGCTACCTCAACGACGCCAAGCGTGACGAATTCGACTCGACCGCCGGCACCACCAAAGAGGCCGCCATTCAGACCAAGACGGCCACCCAGGCCTCCGTCACCGACATCGGGGTCACGATGCTCGACGGCGACCGGGCCGAACTGCTCGCGCACATGAACGTCAGCGCCACCGGTGACGCCGTGGCTCAGGGCAGTGCTGCGACCCCGCTGTCGATCAAGATGGAGAAGATCGACGGCAAGTGGGTGCTGTCCGACATCTCCGACAGCGAGGGCTGATCCTGCCGCCCGGAAAGATTTGAGCTGGAACGGGATCCGTGCGCTCCGGACGGGTGAGTGCTGAATTGCCCTCTCCGGCAGAGTAAACCGATTCGCATCCGATCGTCTTCACGATTGGATGGGAATCTGTTGCTGCGGTGTCGGTTTCGGATGCTCTGGTGAACCGGGGGTAGGTGTTTTCCGTGCCAGGAATCCCGGCGCCCACCAGTTGGCCTCACCCATCAGCTTCACCAGGGCGGGCACCAGCATCATGCGGATGACGGTGGCGTCGATGAGCAGCGCGACGATCATGCCGAGCCCGATGAATCGCATCATCGTCAGTTCCGAGAGCGTGAACGCGCCGGTGACGACGATCAGCAACGCGGCGGCCGCAGTCACGATGCGCCCCGTATGTGCGGTGCCGATCCGCACGGCCTCCTCGGTCGACGCACCGTTGTCGTGGGCCTCGACCATCCGTGACATCAGGAAGATCTCGTAGTCGGTGGAGAGCCCGAACACCACCGCGATGATGAGGACGACCATCGTCGCGGGCAGCGGTCCCGGCGTCACGCCGAGAAATTCGGCCCCGTGACCATCCTCGAAGATCCACGTGAGCACGCCGAACGAGGCGGCGAGGCTCAGAGTGGCCATCGCGATCGCCTTCAGGGGCAGCACCACGGAACGGAACGCCAGCAGCATCAGCACGAAGGTGACGCCCACCATGATCCCGATCATCCACGGCAGTCCCGCGGCCATCGCGTCCAGTCCGTCGGCGGTGAGGGCGTTCAGCCCGCCCAGCATCTTCTCGGTGCCTTCCGGGGGCGGGAGGTCGCGCAGTGCGGCGGCCGTCGCCATGGCCCCCGTCGTGCGGTCGGCGTCGCCGAAGATGGCCCGGATGGCGACGAACGTGTCGGTGGCGCCGACCGGGACCACCCGCCGGACGCCGTCGACCGCGGCCGTCGCCCGGAAGAACTCCGCCGTGGCGGCCGGCGGCGGGGCCTTGCCGTCGCTGCCCTGCAGGACCAGCGTCGCCCCGTTGTTGGCGAGTGGAAAGTCGGTGGCGAGATCCTGGACGGCGAGTCGGAGCGGGTGAGCCGCGGGCAGTCCGGTGTGGTCGAGATCACCCAGTGATGCGCCTGTGAGGGGCGCGGCGAGCACGAGCAACCCCGCGACGATGGCCGTCGCGATCGGGACGGGCCGCCGCATGACGCGGGCGGCGACGCCGCCCCAGAACCGGTGCGCCCGGTCTTCGCCGCGTTCGACCACTCCCGGTCGCCACGTCAGCGAGTTGATGCGCGGCCCGAGCAGAGCGAGTGCCGCGGGCAGCGCCGACAGCGACAGCACGGCGGCGATCCCGATGGCTGCCATCCCGCCGTAGGCGAACGACCGGACGATGGCCTGGGGAAACACGAGCATGCCCACGAAACCGCACACGAGGAGGAGGGCGGAGAACCCCACGGTCCGGCCAGCCGTGGCGAGCGTCCGGCGGACGGCGTCGTCGGTGCGGGAGCCGGACCGCAGCTCCTCGCGGAACCGGGTCACGACGAACAATCCGTAGTCGATGGACATGCCGAGCCCGACGAGGCTCGCGATGTTCACCGAGAATGCGCTGACCTCGGTGAAGTACGAGATCACGCGCAGGGCGCCGAGGGCGCCGAGGATCGCGAGACCACCGACGCACAGCGGGACGGCTGCGCCGACGAGGCCGCCGAAGATGACGAGCAGAAGGAGCAGCAGAAGCGGGAATGACACCGCCTCGGCTCGCAGCAGATCACTTTCGGACACCTCGTTGAAGGCGTTGGCTGCCGCGCTGAAGCCGCTGAACTCCGCGTCAGCGCCGTCGATGACCAGCAGGGGTTCGAGAACGTGGTACGCCGCGATACGCGTGTTCTCGTCGCCGCTCAGCGACAGCACCACCAGTCCCTCGGTGCCGTCGGTGGACCGCAGAAACTCCTTCGCCTGCGGCGGCGCCGACCAGTACGACAGGGGAGTGTTGGCGAGCACTCCGGGGTCGATCTGCGCGAGGTGGGCGGCCACCTCGGGACCGAGATCCTCGATCGTCGCACCCGGACGTGCGTGGTAGGTGACCGCCAGATCGGGGGTCTGCCGTCCGAACGTCCCCTCGATCAGGCGCTCGACGGCCGCGGATTCGCTGCCCGGATCGGTGTACCCGCCGAGGCTCAGGCGGTCGAACACGCCCGATCCCCACGCCCCACCGAGCAGCACCAGCAGCACCGTGGCGGCCAGGACCAGCTTCGGACGGGCGACGACGAACGAACTCCAGCGCGTCACGGCTCTGCTTCCCTCGAGAAATCGACGGCGATCGCGTGCGCATATTGTTCACCGCCCGTCAGCGGCTGGGAAGGGGCGGCGTGAACTGTCCCGGGCCTCGCGAAACGACGCGACACGCCCCCTAACTCTTGACGCCGCGATGATCACGCGTCACTCTGATGCGTGAACATGCGCAGTGACGCGTGGCCAAGCGCCCGGCTGGGTGCTGTTTCGGGTGCCCGACTCGACATCTACTGAGTTTGGGTGTACTTTTGGACGTTGCGCTGGCTGCCTCCTGTCCACCCCTCGTCCGCACCGCTGCGAAGTGATTCACTCTTCAGCAACTGTGACGAGTTTCGTTCGGGTTGTGACCAGCGAAATTCGAAGCAGATACAGCGGCGGTCGCAACAGCAAGAGCGGCCCGCGTGAGGTGCTGGAAGGACGCATCTTGGCAGTCTCTAGCCAGACCAAGGCAGTTTCCGGAATCCCCGGAGCCCCGAAGAGGGTTTCGTTCGCAAAGATTCGCGAACCCCTCGAAGTTCCCGGGCTTCTTGATGTACAAACCGATTCGTTCGAGTGGTTGATCGGTGCGCAGAGCTGGCGCGAACGCGCCGCCGCTCGTGGCGACAGCGCAATCTCCGGAGGTCTCGAGGACATTCTCGCGGAGCTTTCTCCGATCGAGGATTTCTCGGGCTCGATGTCTCTGTCCTTCTCGGACCCGCGTTTCGACGAGGTGAAGGCCTCGACGGACGAGTGCAAAGACAAAGACATGACCTACGCGGCGCCGTTGTTCGTGACCGCGGAGTTCATCAACAACAACACCGGTGAGATCAAGAGCCAGACGGTCTTCATGGGCGACTTCCCGATGATGACCGACAAGGGCACGTTCATCATCAACGGCACCGAGCGTGTCGTGGTCTCGCAGCTGGTGCGTTCCCCCGGCGTCTACTTCGACCACTCCGTCGACAAGGGCACCGAAAAGGACCTGCACAGCGTCAAGGTCATCCCGGGCCGTGGTGCATGGCTCGAGTTCGACGTGGACAAGCGTGACACGGTCGGCGTCCGCATCGACCGCAAGCGCCGCCAGCCCGTCACCGTGCTGCTGAAGGCCCTCGGCTGGACCACCGAGCAGATCACCGAGCGCTTCGGCTTCTCGGAGATCCTCATGGCGACGCTCGAGAAGGACAACACCGCCGGCACCGACGAGGCGCTGCTCGACATCTACCGCAAGCTGCGTCCGGGCGAGCCGCCGACCAAGGAGAGCGCGCAGACGCTCCTGGAGAACCTGTTCTTCAAGGACAAGCGCTACGACTTGGCTCGCGTGGGTCGCTACAAGATCAACAAGAAGCTGGGCCTGAACCTCGGACAGCCGATCGTCGCGTCGACCCTCACCGAGGAAGACATCGTCGCCACCATCGAGTACCTGGTGCGCCTGCACGCCGGTGACACCGAGATGACCGCCCCCGGCGGCAGTGCGGTGCCCGTCGAGGTCGACGACATCGACCACTTCGGTAACCGTCGTCTGCGCACGGTCGGTGAGCTCATCCAGAACCAGATCCGCGTGGGCCTGTCCCGCATGGAGCGAGTGGTTCGTGAGCGCATGACCACCCAGGACGTCGAGGCGATCACGCCGCAGACGCTGATCAACATCCGGCCCGTCGTGGCTGCGATCAAGGAGTTCTTCGGAACCTCCCAGCTGTCGCAGTTCATGGACCAGAACAACCCGCTGTCGGGGCTGACGCACAAGCGTCGTCTGTCCGCCCTCGGCCCCGGTGGTCTGTCCCGTGAACGCGCCGGCCTCGAGGTGCGAGACGTTCACCCGTCGCACTATGGCCGCATGTGCCCGATCGAGACCCCTGAGGGTCCGAACATCGGTCTGATCGGTTCGCTGTCGGTGTACGCACGGGTCAACCCGTTCGGCTTCATCGAGACGCCGTACCGCAAGGTCGAGAACGGCCAGGTCACCGACCAGGTCGACTACCTGACCGCGGACGAAGAGGACCGCCACGTCGTCGCCCAGGCCAACTCGGCCCTCGACGCCAACGGTCACTTCACGGACGATCGCATTCTGGTCCGTCGTAAGGGTGGCGAGGTCGAGTTCGTCTCGTCCGCCGAGATCGACTACATGGACGTCTCGCCGCGACAGATGGTGTCCGTCGCGACCGCGATGATTCCGTTCCTCGAGCACGACGACGCCAACCGTGCCCTGATGGGTGCGAACATGCAGCGTCAGGCGGTGCCCCTCGTTCGCAGCGAGGCTCCGCTGGTCGGTACCGGCATGGAACTGCGTGCCGCCGTCGACGCGGGCGACGTCATCGTCACCGAGAAGACCGGTGTCGTGGAAGAGGTCTCCGCCGACTACGTCACGGTCATGGCCGACGACGGAAGCCGCAAGACCTACCGGATGCGCAAGTTCGCGCGTTCGAACCAGGGCACCTGCGCCAACCAGCGTCCGATCGTGGACGAGGGACAGCGTGTCGAGTTCGGACAGGTCCTCGCCGACGGCCCCTGCACCGAGAACGGTGAGATGGCGCTCGGCAAGAACCTGCTCGTCGCGATCATGCCGTGGGAAGGCCACAACTACGAGGACGCGATCATTCTGTCGCAGCGCCTCGTGGAAGAGGACGTCCTGACCTCGATCCACATCGAGGAGCACGAGATCGATGCCCGCGACACCAAGCTCGGTGCCGAGGAGATCACTCGCGACATCCCGAACGTCTCCGACGAGGTCCTCGCCGACCTCGACGAGCGCGGCATCATCCGTATCGGTGCCGAGGTTCGTGACGGTGACGTGCTGGTCGGAAAGGTCACGCCGAAGGGCGAGACCGAGCTGACCCCCGAGGAGCGCCTGCTGCGCGCCATCTTCGGTGAGAAGGCTCGCGAGGTTCGCGACACGTCGCTGAAGGTTCCCCACGGTGAGACCGGCAAGGTCATCGGCATTCGCGTGTTCTCGCGCGACGACGACGACGATCTGCCCCCCGGTGTCAACGAGCTGGTCCGCGTCTACGTGGCACAGAAGCGCAAGATCCAGGACGGCGACAAGCTCGCCGGCCGCCACGGCAACAAGGGCGTCATCGGCAAGATCCTCCCGCAGGAGGACATGCCGTTCCTGCCCGACGGCACTCCGGTCGACATCATTCTGAACACCCACGGTGTTCCGCGTCGTATGAACATCGGTCAGATCTTGGAGACCCACCTCGGGTGGATCGGCAAGACCGGCTGGAACGTTCAGATCGCCGGCGACGGCTCCCGTCCCGATTGGGCGGAGCAGCTGCCGGAGGAGATGCTGTCTGCACCTGCCGACTCCAACATCGCTACCCCGGTGTTCGACGGCGCCAAGGAAGACGAGCTCACCGGTCTCCTCGGTTCGACGCTGCCGAACCGCGACGGCGAGGTCATGGTCGCGTCCGACGGAAAGGCCACGTTGTTCGACGGCCGTTCCGGCGAGCCGTTCCCGTACCCGGTCTCGGTCGGCTACATGTACATCATCAAGCTGCACCACCTGGTCGACGACAAGATCCACGCTCGTTCGACCGGTCCGTACTCGATGATCACCCAGCAGCCGCTCGGCGGTAAGGCCCAGTTCGGTGGCCAGCGCTTCGGTGAGATGGAGTGCTGGGCGATGCAGGCCTACGGCGCGGCATACACGCTGCAGGAGCTGCTCACCATCAAGTCGGACGACGTGGTGGGTCGAGTCAAGGTGTACGAGGCCATCGTCAAGGGCGAGAACATCCCCGAGCCGGGCATCCCCGAGTCGTTCAAGGTGCTCCTGAAGGAGCTCCAGTCGCTCTGCCTCAACGTGGAGGTGCTGTCCTCGGACGGCGCGGCCATCGCGATGGCCGACGGCGACGACGAGGACCTGGAGCGGGCCGCAGCGAACCTGGGCATCAACTTGTCCCGGAACGAAGCGGCGACGGTCGACGACCTCGCGAACTAGGTTTCGGTCCCCGGGTCCTGAGAAATCAGGATCCGGGGGCGTAGTTCACATTTGAATTGGCAGTCAGGTATCGGCGGGTGACCGTTGATCCACAATCCCTCTGGGGAAAGGAAGTTACGTGCTCGACGTCAACTTCTTCGATGAACTCCGCATTGGCCTCGCCAGTGCAGAGGACATCCGCAATTGGTCCTACGGTGAGGTCAAGAAGCCGGAGACCATCAACTACCGCACCCTCAAGCCCGAGAAGGACGGCCTCTTCTGCGAGAAGATCTTCGGCCCCACCCGGGACTGGGAGTGCTACTGCGGTAAGTACAAGCGTGTCCGCTTCAAGGGCATCATTTGTGAGCGCTGCGGCGTCGAGGTGACCCGCGCCAAGGTTCGGCGTGAGCGTATGGGCCACATCGAACTGGCCGCCCCGGTCACGCACATCTGGTACTTCAAGGGCGTGCCCAGCCGTCTCGGCTACCTGCTCGACCTGGCGCCGAAGGATCTCGAGAAGATCATCTACTTCGCCGCGTACGTCATCGTCGGTGTCGACGAGGAACTGCGTCACAACGAGCTGTCCACTCTCGAAGCCGAGATGCAGGTCGAGAAGAAGTCCGTCGCGGATCAGCGTGACGCCGACCTCGAGGCCCGCGCTCAGAAGCTCGAAGCCGACATCGCCGAGCTGGAGGCAGAGGGCGCCAAGTCTGACGTCCGCCGCAAGGTCAAGGACGGCGGCGAGCGCGAAATGCGTCAGCTCCGTGACCGCGCGCAGCGCGAGCTGGATCGTCTCGACGAGATCTGGACCACGTTCACCAAGTTGAGTGTCAAGCAGCTCATCGTCGACGAACTGCTGTACCGCGAGCTCGTCGACCGCTACGGCGAGTACTTCACGGGCGCCATGGGTGCCGAGTCGATCCAGAAGCTCATGGAGAGCTTCGACATCGACGCCGAGGCCGAGAACCTCCGCGAGACCATCCGCAGCGGCAAGGGGCAGAAGAAGCTCCGCGCACTGAAGCGTCTCAAGGTCGTCGCAGCCTTCCAGGTCAACCAGAACTCGCCCATGGGCATGGTTCTGAACGCCGTCCCGGTGATCCCGCCGGAGCTGCGCCCGATGGTTCAGCTCGACGGTGGCCGCTTCGCCACCTCCGACCTGAACGACCTGTACCGCCGCGTGATCAACCGCAACAACCGCCTCAAGCGACTGATCGACCTCGGTGCCCCCGAGATCATCGTCAACAACGAGAAGCGGATGCTGCAGGAGTCCGTGGACGCGCTGTTCGACAACGGCCGTCGTGGCCGTCCCGTCACGGGTCCCGGTAACCGTCCGCTGAAGTCCCTGAGCGACCTGCTCAAGGGCAAGCAGGGTCGTTTCCGTCAGAACCTGCTCGGTAAGCGCGTCGACTACTCGGGTCGTTCCGTCATCGTCGTCGGCCCGCAGCTCAAGCTGCACCAGTGCGGTCTGCCGAAGCTGATGGCTCTCGAGCTGTTCAAGCCGTTCGTGATGAAGCGTCTGGTCGACCTGAACCACGCGCAGAACATCAAGTCCGCCAAGCGCATGGTGGAACGTCAGCGCGCACAGGTGTGGGACGTCCTCGAAGAGGTCATCGCCGAGCACCCGGTGCTGCTGAACCGTGCACCGACGCTGCACCGCCTGGGCATCCAGGCCTTCGAGCCGCAGCTGGTCGAAGGTAAGGCCATTCAGCTCCACCCGCTGGTGTGTGAGGCCTTCAACGCCGACTTCGACGGTGACCAGATGGCCGTGCACCTTCCGCTGTCCGCGGAGGCGCAGGCCGAGGCTCGCATCCTGATGCTGTCGTCGAACAACATCCTGTCGCCCGCGTCGGGTCGACCGCTCGCCATGCCCCGTCTGGACATGGTCACCGGTCTGTACCACCTGACCCGGTTGGACGAGGGTGCGATCGGCGAGCTCGAAGCGTCGACCAGCGAAGAGGCGGAGCAGGGCGTGTACTCCTCGCCTGCCGAGGCTCAGATGGCCGTCGATCGTGGCGCGCTCGTCGTGCAGGCGAAGATCAAGGTGCGGCTCACGCAGCAGCGCCCGCCCCGCGACATCGAGTCGGAGCTGTTCCCCGAAGGCTGGAACTACGGTGACGGCTGGACCGCGGAGACGACGCTGGGTCGCGTGCTCTTCAACGAGCTGCTGCCCGCGGACTACCCGTTCGTCAACGAGCAGATGCCGAAGAAGCGTCAGGCGACGATCATCAACGACCTCGCCGAGCGCTACCCCATGATCGTGGTCGCGCAGACCGTCGACAAGCTGAAGGACGCCGGTTTCTACTGGGCCACGCGTTCGGGTGTCACGGTCTCGATCTCCGACGTCCTCGTGCCGCCGGAGAAGGCTCAGATCATGGAGTCCTTCGAGGCTCAGGCCGACCAAATCGAGAAGAAGTACCAGCGTGGTGCTCTGAACAAGACCGAGCGCAACAGCGCCCTGGTCAAGATCTGGTCCGAGGCCACCGACGAGGTCGGTAAGGCCATGGAGGCCCACTTCCCCGACGACAACCCGATCCCGATGATCGTGAAGTCCGGCGCCGCCGGCAACATGACTCAGGTTCGGTCGCTCGCCGGTATGAAGGGTCTGGTGACCAACCCGAAGGGTGAGTTCATCCCGCGTCCGATCAAGTCTTCCTTCAAGGAAGGCCTGACCGTTCTCGAGTACTTCATCAACACGCACGGTGCCCGTAAGGGTCTGGCCGATACCGCGCTCCGCACCGCCGACTCGGGTTACCTGACCCGTCGTCTGGTGGACGTCTCGCAGGACGTCATCGTCCGCGAGGTCGACTGTGGAACCGAGCGCGGCATCGTCACCACGATCGCCGAGAAGCAGGCCGACGGCACGCTGATCCGCGACGCTCACGTGGAGACGAGCACGTACGCCCGCACCCTGGCCGCCGACGCGGTCGACGAGAACGGCAACGTCATCGTCGAGCGTGGACACGACCTGGGCGACCCGGCGATCGACGCGCTGCTCGAAGCAGGCATCACGCAGGTCAAGGTCCGCTCGGTGCTCACCTGCACCACCGGCACCGGTGTCTGCGCCACTTGCTACGGCCGCTCCATGGCCACCGGCAAGCTCGTCGACATCGGTGAGGCCGTCGGTATCGTCGCCGCACAGTCCATCGGTGAGCCCGGTACCCAGCTGACCATGCGTACGTTCCACCAGGGTGGTGTCGCCGGAGACGACATCACCGGTGGTCTGCCGCGTGTTCAGGAGCTGTTCGAGGCCCGCGTCCCCAAGGGCAAGGCCCCGATCGCCGACGTCAGTGGCCGCGTGCAGCTCGAGGACGGCGACCGCTTCTACAAGATCACCATCGTCCCGGACGACGGTGGCGAAGAGGTTGTCTACGACAAGCTCTCGAAGCGTCAGCGTCTGCGTGTCTTCAAGCACGACGACGGCACCGAACGCCTTCTGGCCGACGGTGACCACGTCGAGGTCGGTCAGCAGCTCATGGAAGGTGCTGCCGATCCGCACGAGGTGCTGCGTGTCATGGGCCCCCGTCAGGTGCAGATCCACCTCGTCAACGAGGTCCAGGAGGTGTACCGGAGCCAGGGTGTGTCGATCCACGACAAGCACATCGAGGTCATCGTGCGCCAGATGCTGCGTCGCGTGACGATCATCGACTCGGGCGCCACGGAGTTCCTGCCCGGTTCGCTGACCGAGCGTGCGGACTTCGAAGCGGCCAACCGCCGTGTCGTCGCCGAGGGTGGCGAGCCGGCAGCCGGACGTCCGGTGCTGATGGGTATCACCAAGGCATCGCTGGCGACCGACTCGTGGCTGTCCGCGGCGTCGTTCCAGGAGACCACTCGCGTGCTGACCGATGCGGCGATCAACTGCCGCTCGGACAAGCTGATCGGTCTGAAGGAAAACGTGATCATCGGAAAGCTGATCCCCGCCGGTACCGGTATCAACCGTTACCGCAACATCCAGGTTCAGCCGACCGAAGAAGCTCGCGCTGCTGCGTACGCGGTTCCGTCCTACGACGACCAGTACTACAGCCCGGACGGCTTCGGCCAGAACACCGGTGCCGCGGTGCCGCTGGACGATTACGGTTTCAGCAACGATTACCGGTAGGCGCTCCGCGCCCGTGAGCGGCTGACGAGTCCCAGGACTCGCCGGGCACTCACCAAGGACGAAGGCCCCACCCCTCTCTCTTCGGGGGTGGGGCCTTCATCTGTTTCCATGCCTTGTCGCCGGGTGTTCGCCGTTGCTAGCGTCGGATGATGGCCCGGTCGAGGTTCGCCATCGCGCTCCTACTCGCCGTCGTCGTGGGGGCCGCGACCTCCTGCACGGCCTCGGACACCCAGCAGAGCGAGGCGACGTCGTCGGCGGCGCCTGCCGCGTCCGCCGGTCCCGCGGTGCTCACTCCGGTGGTCGCGGATGTGGTGGCCGCACCGATCCCGGTGACGGGCAGCGACGGTCGCGTGCACCTGGTCTACGAACTGCGGCTGACGAACACCGGTTCGCAGCCGGCGACGATCACGTCGCTGCAGGTGAAGGGCGACGGCCGCACACTGGTGGATTTGAGCGGCGATGCGCTGACGCCCTGGTTCCAGGCACTCGGCGGAGGCCCGAAGACCGGCACCGTCCTCGCCCCCGGACAGCAGGGGCTGGTGTGGATCGACGCGACACTGAACAGTCCCGACGACGTGCCCACCAGTCTCGGCCACGTCGTGAACGTCAACTTTCCGCAGGCGACGTCACTCGTGCCGTCGCAGCTCGCCGAGAACGTGGCGGACACCGAAGTCGACACCCGCGACGCCGTCCGGATCCGCGCTCCCCTCGACGGTCCGCGGTGGCTCGACGGCACCGGCTGCTGCACGGTCACGTCCCACCGCGCGGCCGTGCTGCCGATCAACGGGCGGATGCTCACGGCCGAGCGCTTCGCGATCGACTTCGTCCAACTCGACGAGCAGGGACGCATCTACGTCGGCGACAAGACTCAGCTGTCGAGCTACGAGTACTACGGCGCACCGGTCCGTGCGGTGTCGGACGGCAAGGTGATCGCCGTCGTGGGCGACCTGTCCGAACAGGTTCCGGGTGCCAGTCCGCAGGGACTGCCCCTCGACCAGTACGGCGGAAACCACGTCGTCCAGGACATCGGGAACGGGCGGTACGCGTTCTACGCGCACCTGCAGCCCGGCAGCGTGGACGACATCAGCGTCGGCCAGGACCTGCGGGCGGGCGACCAGCTCGGGTTGCTGGGCAACAGCGGTAACACCGACGCACCGCATCTGCACTTCCATCTGATGGACGGGCCGGACTACCTGGCGTCGAACGGCATTCCGTTCGAGTTCGAGAACTTCGACCTCGACGGGCGGGTGACGGGGGAGAGCCTCGAAGCTGCTGCGACCGCCGGCGCCCCGGTGGTCGACGAGGCGGGAACGCAGACCGGATCGCGCACCGAGGAGATGCCGCTGTACCTCGATGTCGTGACGTTCCCGGGCAGTTAGCCGAGGAGCCCGCGCTCGACGAACCGGGTGAGTGCGGCGATGCCCGCATCGTCGTCGCCGTCCCACAGGCCGACGAAGGCGGTCGCCACCGCGGCGAGCAACTGGGCACTGACGTCGGGGCTCGCAGGGAGGGGTGCGCCGTCCGCGGAGAGTGTCGTGAGGAGTTCGGCCCACGGCTTCATCTGCTCGATCCCGAAGTCGTGCATCCGCTGCGCGAACTCGGGATCGACGAGGGCTGCGTCGCGGAGCGCGGCCATCACGGTGCGATGCCGCGACTGCAGTTGCCAGAACACGGCGAGATGCGGACCGAGGTTCCGCAGATCGTCGGGGGAGGTGGTGATGAGTGCATCCGCGTCGTCGCCGATGTCGTCCGCGAGCGCGAGGAGCAGCGCTTCCTTGCCGTCGAAATGGTTGTAGAACGAACCCGCCGCCTTGCCGGCCTCGGTCGTGATGTCGGTGATGGTGGCGTTCAGGTAACCCTTGCGTTCGAAGACCACTCTGGCTGCGTCGAGTAAGTCCCGGCGCGTCTGGGCGGCCTTCTCCTGTCGAGTGGTCACTGCGGTTTCCCATCTCCCTCGCCGCTGGTCTGCCCTCGCTCGAGCTGGTTCTCGTCCCGTGAAGACTATCCTCGACCACACCTGTCCGATATGCGTGGTTCGCTGAACGGAGACGAGATGTCCGAGAAGAAGATCGATCGCGTCAAGACGGAGTCGGCACTCGAAGTGCTGCGGGAAAGCCCCACGATCGCACTCATCACCGTGGCACCGGCACTGGTCGTCTTCGGGGTGGTCTGGTGGCTGTTCGGATTCTGGTCGGCCCTCGTGCTGGTCCTGATTCTGGGTGTCGTCGCCGTCGTCGGCCGGAAGCTGTTCTGAGGCCCCTACCGCGGGACGTGGAACGCGGCGAGTGACGCCGCACTCGACGTGAGTTCGTCCCAGTCGCACGGCACCGTGAGGACCGCGAGCGCGGACGTCGGGAACTTCTCCCGCATCAGGTCGGCTTCCCCGGTGTCGGGGTTGCCCGCCAGATCCAGTGCCGTCGACGGCATGCCGGGAACATGTCCGACCACGAGCAGCGTGCGCACCGACGGCTCGACCCGCACGATCTCCATGAGCACCTCGGACGGGTACGCGCCGTACAACTCGTCGGCGAACCGGGCGGGAGCGCCGACCCGGGTCGCCTCCAGCGTTTCCCGGGTGCGGCGAGCGGTCGAACACAGCACGGCGTCGATCGGCGGCTGCGTCGACCGCAGCCACTCACCGGCCAGACCCGCCTGCTTCCGTCCGCGCGGCGCCAACGGCCGCTCGTGATCCGCGACCCCCTCCGGGTACGCCGACTTGCCGTGGCGCATCAGGATCAGGGTGCGATTCCGCGAGGAGCTGTGCGAGGCCATGGCTAGACGCTAGCGCCCCACGCCGGCGCGTTCACTGTCGAGTTGGGCCATCTGCGCGGGCGCGTAGCGGTCCCCGGCGACTGCGGTGTCGGGAACCGCTGCGGCGATGGCGGCGAGGTCACCGGCGTCGAGGTGGACGTCGAGTGCGCCGAGGGTCTCCTCGAGCCGGGCGACGGTGCGCGCTCCGACGACGGGCACGATGTCGTCGCCCTGGGCGAGAACCCACGCGATCGCCAGCTGTGCGACGCTCACCCCGTGCTGCGCGGCCACGGCGGCGAGCGAGTCGACGAGGGTGAGGTTCTGCCGGAGGTTGTCGCCCTGGAACCGGGGGCTGTGTGCGCGGAAGTCGTCGGCCGCGAGGGTCTGATCGGTGCGCAGCGAGTCGCTGAGCAGACCCCGGGAAAGTACGCCGTAGGCCGTCACGCCGATCCCGAGTTCCCGGCAGAGCGGAAGGATCTCGGCCTCGATACCCCGCGAGATGAGCGAGTACTCGATCTGCAGGTCCACGATCGGGTGCACGGCCGCCGCGCGGCGCAGGGTCTCGGGGCCCACCTCGGACAGGCCGATGTGGCGCACGTAGCCGGCCTCGACGAGTTCGCCGATCGTTCCGACGGTGTCCTCGATCGGCACGTCGGGGTCGAGACGGGCGGGGCGGTAGATGTCGATGTAGTCGACGCCGAGACGCTGCAGCGAGTAGGCGAGGAAGTTCCGGATCGACTCGGGTCGCGTGTCCACTCCGGCCCACGTGCCGCCGGGGCCGCGCAGTCCGCCGAACTTGACGCTGAGGGTCACGTCCTCCCGTCGACGGCCGGCGAGGGCCTTGCCGATCAGGGACTCGTTGTGGCCCGATCCGTAGAAGTCCCCGGTGTCGACGAGATCGATCCCGGCTTCGAGCGCCGCGTGGATGGTGGCGATGGACTCCACGTCGTCGGTCCTGCCGTACATCCCGGACATGCCCATGGCGCCGAGGCCGAGCCGGCTGACGGTGGGACCGGTGGTTCCGAGTGCGGTGGTGCTGATCATGTTCTGCTCCGATTGTCGGTGTCTGTTCCGGACTGACACCAGCGTCGCCGTCGCCGGGAGCGGCAACCAGAGACCGTTCATCGGGGGACCGGCGATCCCTGGCAGCGTCCCGGTGGGTCCGGCACAGTTGATGCATGAACCGCTCCGAGTTGGCCGACTTCCTCCGCCGTCGCAGGGAACAGCTGGTTCCGGCCGACGTCGGACTGCCACCGGGTGTACGCCGGCGGACGCCGGGGCTCCGGCGCGACGAGGTGGCGATGCTCGCGGGAATGTCGACGGATTACTACACCCGACTCGAGCAGGCCCGCGGCCCGCATCCGTCGACGCAGGTCCTGGCGTCGATCGCGCGGGCGTTGCGGCTGACCGACGATCAGCGAGACCATCTCTACCTGTTGTCGGGTCAGGTGCCGCCGATGCGGGCCGCGGGCAACAAACACGTCGGACCGGGACTGCTGCACCTGCTCGACAAGCTCGACGACACCCCGGGCTGCGTCATCTCGGACCTCGGGGAGGTGCTGGTCCAGAATCGCATGCACGTGATCCTGTTCGGCGACGCGACCCGGTATTCGGGTCTCGACCGGTACGTGCCGTGGCGGTGGTTCGCGCACTCCGGCGAGCGCGGGATGTTCCCCGAGGACGATCACGAGCGGCTCGCCGGAAACCACGTCGCGGATCTGCGGGCGACGGCTGCCCGGCGGGCCGGTGACGCCGACGTGACGGAATTGGTGGACCGCCTCTACGAGAGCAGCGCCGAGTTCGCGGCGCTCTGGGACAGGCACGATGTGGCCGTCCGCAGGTCCGACACCAAGACCGTCCTCCACCCCGAGGTCGGACGCATCGACCTCGTCTGCGAGACGCTGCTGACCCCGAGCGCCTACCAGCATCTGCTCGTGTACATGCCGCAGCCGGGCTCCGACGCGCGGGCCAGGCTCGACCTGTTGCGGGTGATCGGCACCCAGCAGATGGTCTGATCAGGTGGTGAGTGGCCCGACCCGGGCCACGGCCCGCAGGGCGTCGTCGACCAGGAACCACACGGTCAGCGACGTCTCGTCCCGCCTCGAACGCAGGACGATCCGGTCGGTCGACACGATGGGCGAAAGGTATTCGAGCACGGCGCGATGGGGATTGTCGACGAGGCGACCGCCGCCCGGATGCTCGTGGTCGGCGAGCAGTTCTTCGACGGCCTGCCAGTAGACGGCGTTGTTGACGTGGTCGAACGGGTCGATATCGGTGCGGCGTAGAACGAACTCGGTATCCACGATGCCGTCTTCCTCGGCGGCCGGCGCATTCTCGACGAGCCAGCGCTTCCATTTGAGCCGGTGTTCCTCCGCCGACTCGCCGAGGCGTTCGATGAACCCGTCGTCGATGCGGGTGGGCATTCCCGTTTCGCCGCTGATGTGGATCCAGAAACCTTCGGTCTCGATGAGGGCGCCCGCCTCACCCTCGATCTGGACCCGCATGTTCGTCCAGCGGGTAGAGAGCGCGGAGCACCAGCGCCGGAGGTGCACCCGCTCGGGCCATACCGCCGGTCGTACGACGTCGATGACGGTGCGCCGGACGATCCACAGCGGGTGACTGTCGGCGGCGTCGACCGCGTCGAGGTTGTCCAGTCCGGCGTCCTGCAGATACCGCGCGATCCCGTCGAGGCGCAGGCGCTTGGCGGCATCGATGTCGCCGGTGCGGACCGGCCAGGACGTCTCGAAGAAGCGGCCGCGTGCGGGGACAGCGGCGAGGGGTCGGTCGAGTGCCAAGATGCGGTTCCTTCGCTCGAGGACGGAGCCCCGATTCTTCCATCCCGGCGCCGGTGCTTGTTTGCGGACGCGATTCTCAGTACAGTTCATATAACTGTTACTACGTGTAACACAAACGAGTTCGATGGTCCGGACAGGTGTGAGGAAACCGCAATGGCATATGTCATCACCCAGGCGTGCTGCAACGACGCGAGCTGCGTCTCCGCATGCCCCGTGAACTGCATCCATCCGACACCGGAGGAGCGGGAATTCGCGCAGACCGAGATGCTGCACATCGACCCGGAAACCTGCATCGACTGCGGGGCCTGCGTCGACGCGTGTCCGGTCGACGCGATCTTCCCGGAAGACAAGCTCATCGGCTCGCTCACGCGCTACAAGGACATCAACGCCGAGTACTACACGACCAACCCCATGCCGACCGGGTGGATCCCCCTCACACCCGCGACCCCGCCGCGCCGCGACCTCGGCAAGCTCCGGGTCGCCGTCGTCGGCGCCGGCCCGGCGGCCTGCTACGCCGCCGGTGAACTGCTCGAACGGTCCGACGTCGAGGTCGAGATGTTCGAGAAGCTCCCGACCCCGTGGGGACTCGTCCGCGCGGGTGTCGCACCCGACCATCCCGGCACCAAGGAGGTGACCCGGATGTTCGAGTGGAGCCTCGACCGGCCGAACTTCGAGTTCCACCTCAACGTCGAGGTCGGCAAACACGTCACCCACGACGAGCTGCTGGAGAATCACCACGCCGTCATCTACGCCGTCGGGGCGTCGAGCGACCGGCGTCTGGGGATCCCGGGCGAGGATCTTCCCGGCGTGCACGCCGCCACCGAGTTCGTGGCCTGGTACAACGGCCACCCGGACTACGCGGAGCGCACGTTCGACCTGTCCGCGAAGCGCGCGGTGATCGTCGGCAACGGCAACGTCGCGCTCGACGTGGCCCGCATCCTCACGATGAACGTCGAGGAGCTGGAACGGACGGACATCGCCGATCACGCTCTCGCCGCGCTGCGGCGCAGCAACATCGAGGAAGTCGTTCTGCTCGGCCGCCGCGGGCCTGCGCAGGCCGCCTACAGCAACCCCGAGTTCCTGGCGCTCGGCGACCTCGAGAACGTGGACGTCGTCATCGACGACGCCGATCTCGACCTCGACTCGGCCAGTGAGGCACTGCTCGACGATCCGGCCACCGCGATGAAGGTCCGGCTCGCGCGGGAGTTCGCGCAGCGTGCCCCGCGGCCCGGACACAAGCGCATCGTGTTCCGCTACCTGACGTCGCCGCTCGAGGTCACCGGTTCCGGCAAGGCCGAGGCCCTGCGCTACGGACGCAACGAACTGGTGGTCGACGACTCCGGCGCGTTGTCCGCCCGGGCTCGCGGCGAGGAGGGTTCGCTGGACACCTCGCTCGTGCTGCGCTCCATCGGCTACCGCGGCAACCCCGTCGGTGGTGTCGCGTTCGACGAGAAGCGCGGCGTGATCCCCAACGAGCACGGCCGGGTCACCGACCGGGTGTACGTGACCGGATGGATCAAGCGCGGACCCAGCGGCGTCATCGGCACCAACAAGGCGTGCGCGAAGGAGACGGTGTCGTCGCTGCTCGCAGATTTCGAGGCCGGAAAACTCCTCGGCACGGTCGGCACCCGCAAGGACGTGAAGAAGCTGATCGAGCGGCGCCAGCCGGAACAGATCGGGTTCCCCGGCTGGCGGGCGATCGACAAGGCGGAGACCGGCCGCGCGGCGGGGTCCGGCCGGCCCCGCGTGAAGATGACCGACAAGGTCGAGCTGGTGTCCGTCGCCCGCAAGCGGAAGCGGCTGTTCGCTCGTTGACGCCTCTCGCCGCCCCTGCGCGTCTAGTGTTTCGAGCATGCGCGCAGTGGTGGTGACGGAGCTGTCGGGGCCGGGCGGCATGACGCTGCAGGACGTACCCGAACCGGCGGCCGAGGGGCTCATCCTGATCGACGTCAAGGCCAGCGGCGTGTGCTTCCCCGACCTGCTGATCAGCTACGGCAAGTATCAGCTCGGCCCCGAGTTGCCGTTCGTTCCCGGCGCCGAAGTTGCGGGTGTCGTGGTGTCGGCACCGGTCGACAGCGGATTCGAGCCCGGACAGCGGGTGCTCGCGGCGTCGCAGGTCGGCGGTTACGCCGAACGGGTCGCGGTGCCGCCGGCGCAGGTGCTGCCCATTCCGTCGATCCTGGATTTCGACGAAGCGGCGTCGCTGATCGTCAACTACCAGACGATGGAATTCGCGCTGGAGCGCCGGGCCCGGCTGCGGGCAGGCGAAACCGTCGTCGTCCTCGGCGCGGCGGGTGGGGTGGGGACGTCCACCATCCAGCTGGCCAAGGCGCACGGCGCCCGCGTGATCGCGGTGGTGCGCCGGGACGGCGCCGACGACTTCCTGCGCGAACTGGGGGCCGACGAGGTCGTCCGCCTCGACGACGGCTGGGGCGCCCGGGTCCGTGAGCTGACCGGCGGCCGCGGCGCGCAGATCGTGGTCGACCCGGTCGGCGGCGACGCGTTCGACGAGGCCGTCCGGGTGCTGGCCCCGGAAGGCCGGCTGGTCGTGATCGGTTTCGCGGGAGGGACGATCCCCGAGGTGAAGGTGAACCGGGTGCTGTTCCGCAACATCAGCATCGTGGGTGCGGCGTGGGGTGAGTTCATCCGGACCGAACCGACTGCGCTGGAAGAGGCGCATGCCGCGTTGATCCGGCACGTCGAACGCGGACTGCGTCCCGTGGTCACCTCGCGGTATCCCCTCGAGCGGGCCGCGGACGCACTGCGTGACCTCGAGGCAGGCCTCGTGCTGGGTAAAGCGGTGCTCGTCCAGGACTGAACCCGCAGGTCCAGGCTGCCGCCGGGGGATGTGATACCTGACACCATTTATTCGGTTGCGCCATAGTTGCCCTTGGGCAATAGTTGCATGAGCGCTAGCATTCGAGGGTGCCCGACAAATCTCCTGATCTTCTCTTCGAACTACTCAACGATTTCTTCACCCAACTGTTGAGTGCGGGGGAGTCGGAGTCGATGGACAACCTCATCGAACTGGACCTCACGTTTTCGCAGGTGCGCATGCTCTTCGCGCTGGTTCAGCACGGTGAGCCACTTCCGATCAACGAGGTGGCCGAGCGGTTGCGGCTCTCGGTGGCCGCAGCGGGTCGGAACGTCGATCAACTCGTGAAACTGGGTCTGGTCGTTCGCCGGGAGGACGAACGCGACCGGCGGGTCAAGCGGGTCTCCCTGTCGGAGGCCGGACATAAGGTCGCTACCCAGCACGTCGAATGCAAGCGTGATCAGTTGCGACGGTTCGCATGGCGGGTTCCGGAGATCGAGCGGACTCGGCTGATCGAGGCACTACAACCGATCCTCGCGGGGGAGTCCCTGCGAGAACTCAACCAGGAGATACTCGGATGACATCGCCGACCGCCGCGAACGCGGCGCCCGACAAGCTCGACGGCACGGTCCTCAAGATCGCGTCCGTGGTGGTGCTCGGTGCCATCATGTCGATCCTCGACGTCACCGTCGTCAGCGTCGCGTTGCCGACGTTCGCCACGGAGTTCGACACCACGTACGCCACCGTCGCGTGGACGATGACCGCGTACACGCTCGCCCTGGCCACCGTCATCCCCGTCACCGGGTGGGCGGCCGACCGATTCGGCACCAAGCGCCTCTACATGACGGCGCTCGTGCTGTTCGTGCTCGGCTCGGTGCTGTGTAGCTTCGCGTGGGACATCACGTCGCTCATCGGCTTCCGCGTCCTGCAGGGCCTCGGCGGCGGCATGTTGATGCCGCTCGGCATGACGATCATGACGAAGGCGGCCGGCCCCGACCGTGTCGGCCGGGTCATGGCGGTTCTCGGAATCCCCATGCTGCTCGGCCCCATCGGTGGTCCGATCCTCGGCGGCTGGCTGATCGAGGCGGCGAGCTGGCACTGGATCTTCCTGATCAACCTGCCCATCGGCATCATCGCCCTGGCTGCCGCGTTCATCATCCTGCCCTCCGACAACGCGTCGCCCTCGGAGTCCTTCGACTTCCTCGGCATGCTGCTGCTCTCGCCGGGTCTGGCTCTGTTCCTGTTCGGTGTGTCGTCCATCCCGGAGGTGGGCACGGTCGCTTCGGCTCGCGTGCTCGTGCCCGGTGCGATCGGCCTGGCGCTGATCGTCGCGTTCGTCGTCCACGCACTCCGCAAAGATCACCCGCTGATCGACCTGCACCTGTTCAAGAACCGGCAGCTGTCGGTCGCGGTCATCACGACCTCGCTGTTCATCGTCGCATTCATGGGTGCCGGTCTGCTGTTCCCCAGCTACTTCATCCAGGTCGGTGGTCACACCACGCTCGCCGCCGGTCTGCTGATGGCTCCGCAGGGTATCGGCGCGATGCTGACCATGCCGGTGGCCGGACGTCTCGTCGACAAGATCGGCCCCGGCAAGATCGTGCTGACGGGTCTGCCGTTGATCCTGATCGGTCTGGGTGTCTTCACGCAGGTGGCGTCGGACTCGCCGACCTGGCTGCTGATGGGTGCGCTGTTCGTGATGGGCATGGGCATGGGCTGCACCATGATGCCGCTGATGACGGCAGCGATCGTCACGCTGTCCAACGAGCAGGTCGCGCGCGGTTCCACGCTGATGAACATCGTCCAGCAGACCGCCGGTTCGATCGGTACCGCCGTCATGTCGGTGGTCCTCACCAACCAGCTGCTCGATCGCGGTCTCGACAGTCAGACGGTCGCGATGCAGCACGTGCCCGAGGTCGCCGCACAGGAGCCTCCCGGAATGGTGGATCAGGTCCTGAGCCAGGCCGCCGATGCGTTCGGCAACACGTTACTGGTCGCCACCGTGCTGATCGCCTTGACGCTCATCCCGGCGTTCCTGCTGCCGCGGAAGAAGTCGGTCAACCCGAAGCTCGAGGCCGAAGGTGCCCCGACGGTCATGATGCACTGATCAGGTTCGTTCGATCCGAACGTCGCCGAGGGCGGCAAGCGCACTGCGCTTGCCGCCCTTCGTCGTTCCCGGAATAGGACGAGGTGGTTGAATGTTGCAATAGTTTCATGCAAACGCATGGAGTTCTGGCGCGAGAGGAACAGCTATGCAGTTCGGAATCTTCACCGTCGGCGACGTGACCCCCGATCCCACCACCGGCCGTACCCCCACCGAGCACGAGCGCATCAAGGCGATGACGACCATCGCCAAGCATGCGGAGGACGTCGGGCTCGACGTGTTCGCCACCGGCGAGCACCACAACCCGCCGTTCGTGCCGTCGTCCCCGACCACCATGCTCGGCTACCTCGCAGCGCAGACCGAGAAGATCATCCTGTCGACGTCCACGACGCTGATCACCACCAACGACCCGGTGAAGATCGCCGAGGACTACGCGATGCTGCAGCACCTCGCGGACGGCCGGGTGGACCTCATGATGGGTCGCGGAAACACGGCCCCCGTCTACCCCTGGTTCGGGCAGGACATCCGCCAGGGGATTCCGCTGGCGCTCGAGCACTACCGGCTGCTGCGCCGGCTGTGGGACGAGGACGTCGTCGATTGGCAGGGACAGTTCCGCACCCCGCTGCAGGGGTTCACGTCCACGCCGCGTCCGCTCGACGGCATCGCGCCTTTCGTGTGGCACGGCTCGATCCGCAGTCCGGAGATCGCCGAAATCGCGGCGTTCCACGGTGACGGTTTCTTCGCCAACAACATCTTCTGGCCGAAGGAGCATTACATCGCCCTGATCAACCTCTACCGCGAGCGGTACGAGCACTACGGTCACGGCCGCGCGGACCAGGCGATCGTCGGACTGGGCGGGCAGGTGTTCATGCGCCGGAACGCCAAGGACGCCGTCGACGAGTTCCGGCCCTACTTCGACAACGCCCCCGTCTACGGCCACGGGCCGAGTCTCGAGGACTTCACCGAGCAGACCCCGCTGACCGTCGGCACACCGGAGCAGGTGATCGAGAAGACCCTGACGTTTGCCGACTTCTTCGGCGACTACCAGCGGCAGTTGTTCCTCGTCGACCATGCGGGACTACCCCTGAAGACGGTGCTCGAGCAACTGGATCTGCTCGGCGGCGAGGTCGTGCCCGTGCTGCGCAAGGAGTTCGCTGCCCGCCGACCTGCCGGCGTGCCGGACAACCCGCCGACGCACGCGTCGATGAAGGCCGATCGCGAGCCCGTCGATGCCGCCCGTCAGTAGGACCGAACGCGCGGCCGAGGCGTGGGAGGCACTCTTCCGCGCCCAGGTCGCGGTGATGCGCAACCTCGCCGCCGACGACGTGTGGGACGAGCTGAGCATGCGCGAATACGACGTGCTGTTCACGCTCGGCCGGGCCCCCGGGCGCAGACTGCGTCTGCACGATCTCAACCGGGAGATCCTGCTCAGCCAGCCGTCGCTGAGCCGGCTCGTCGAGCGGCTGGCCGGGTCCGGATTCGTCACGCGGGAATGCGATCCGGGCGACCGCCGGGGGACCGTCGTCGCTTTGACGGACGAGGGTGCTCGTGTGCAGAAGTCCGTCGGACGTCGGCACGCGGCGAGCATCCGGAGACACGTCGGCCCGGCACTGTCCGACGACGAACTCGACACGCTCACCGAGCTCTGCGCGAAACTGCGCGGCGCACAGGGCTGACGGAAGGCACGATGGAACAGTGAGCAATCTGGAGACGAATTCGGTGGAAGAGCGGTGCGAGTCGCACCCCGACGGCGGGGGCATCCAGGTGCTCGGCGCGCGCGAGGTCCCGCTCGGCGGTCCCCGCGCGATGCCGGTCCGGCGCACCCTCCCGCAGCGGGAGCGGTCGCTGATCGGAGCCTGGTGCTTCGCCGACCACTACGGTCCGGACGACGTCGGGAACACGGGCGGGATGAACGTTCCGCCGCACCCACACACCGGACTGCAGACGGTGAGCTGGCTGTTCACCGGCGAGATCGAGCACCGCGACAGCATCGGTTCGCACGCGATGGTGCGTCCCGGTGAGCTCAACCTGATGACCGCGGGTCGGGGGATCGCGCACTCCGAGGTCTCGACCCCGCAGACGCGCATCCTGCACGGCGCGCAGCTGTGGGTCGCGTTGCCGGCGTCGGCGCAGGACGCGGATCCGGCGTTCGAGACGTACGCACCCGACCCGGTCGAACTGGACGGCGCGAGCGTGCGGGTGTTCCTCGGGAGCACGGCGGGCTCCACCTCGCCGGTCCGCACGTTCACGCCGCTGCTCGGCGCGGAGATCCTCCTGGAGCCGGGCGCCGACGTCACCCTCGACATCCAGCGCGGCTTCGAGGTCGGGGTGCTCGTCGACGAGGGTGAGGTGCAGCTGCGCGGGACAACGCTGCGGTGGGCGGAACTCGGCTATCAGCCGCCCGGGGAATCGCTGGTGGCGCTGCGCAACACGGGCGGGACCCGGGCCCGGCTGCTGCTGCTCGGTGGTGAGCCGCTGGGCGAGCAGGTGATCATGTGGTGGAACTTCCTCGGCCGTAGCCACGAGGACATCGTCGGCTACCGCCGCGAGTGGCAGTCCGAGCTCCGGGGCTCGGCGCCCGCCGACCCCCGGTTCGGCACGGTCGAGGGTTACGACGGCGATCCGCTGCCCGCACCCGAACTGCCGAACAGCCGGCTGAAACCGCGTGGCTGAGACGTCGGCGAATCAGTAGCTGGTCATCGACGTGTTGGCGCCGCAGAGCACCACACAGAGCGGCTTGTCGTCGGCGGGGGCGAGCTGTCCGGTGACGATCGCAGCGAGAGCCGCGGCGGTGCCGTGCTCGACGACGATCCGGAACTCCTCCCACAGCAGTGTTCGCGCGTCGATGAGGGCGTCGTCGTCGACGATCAGGCTGGACACGGGCCGCGACCGGACGGTGTCCCAGGCGATGGAACCGATCTTGGTGGCGCCCAGGGAATCGCCGGCGATGCTGTCGATGTCGATGTCCACGGGCTGCCGGGCGGCGACCGCGGAGTGCAGCGTCGCCGCTCCGCTCGGTTCCACGCCGTAGATGCTGTCGTCCTCGCCGCTGCCTGCGACGACACCGGAGAGCAGTCCGCCGCCGCCGACGGCGATCACGTAGGACAGCGGCTCAGCGACGTCGTCCTGGATCTCGAGGGCGATGGTGCCTGCCCCGGCGACGATGTCGGGGAGATCGTAGGCGTGCAGGGCGAGGGCGTTCGAGGACGTCGCGAGTTCGTCCGCATACTCGGCCGCCTCGGCGTATCGAGCACCGACCTTGCGCACGTCCGCGCCGAGCGCGATCAGCTTGTCGATCTTGACGTCGGGCGCCGTGACGGGGACGACCACCGTGCACTTCACGCCCCGCAGCCGCGACGCCCAGGCCGCGCCGATGGCGGCGTTCCCGCCGGACGCGATGACGACACCCGCATCGTCGAGCCGCCCGTCCTCCTCTGCGTGGAGCAGCGCGTTGAGGCTGCCCCGCACCTTGAACGAGCCACCGTACTGCAGGAACTCGAGTTTGAAGATCACCGGTACGGCGCCGCGCACAGTGGGGACGGTGGCACGGAACGTGGGTGTCCGGCGGATCAGGCCGGTGATGCGCTCACGCGCCCTGTCCACGGATGCGCGGTCGACGGATTCAGCCATGGTCCCATCGTTCCATCCCGTGCGGCCGCGACTACCGCGGCTGCTTGACCGTCGCCGTGCCTTGGGCGGCGGCGCACAGTACCTCCGAGCCGTCGTCCTGCACCGCGTAGATGTCGCACCGGCACAACGCCTGCCGCCGGGTCGACGCGTCGGCTCGGGCGTCCGCCCGCAGCAGCACGCCCTGGGCGGGGCGGAGGTAGGTGATCGTGAAGCCCGCGGTCATGATGTTCGCGCCGAGTACGGTGCCCGCGGCGAACGTCAGAGCGTTGTCGGCGGCGTACGACAGGACGCCGCCGTGCACGAAGCCGTTCTGTTGCCGCAGTTCGTCCCGGACGGGGATCTCGAGGGTGGCGCCGCCCTCGCCGAACTGGGTCATGCGGGCGCCGACCAGCATGCTGAACGGCTGGGCCGCCAGCACGGCCTGCGCGGTGTCGGCGGTGAGTGCGACGTCCACTGTCATGCCTCTACTCCTGGTTCCGTAGCGAATTCCACGCGGCGCGCGCCAGTTCGGGCGCCACCGCGGTGGGGTCGGTGGTCATGGCGCCCGCGAGCCACTGGCGGGAGTACTCCTGGGCTGGGCCCAGCCACAACGCGTAGAGCACGTCGAAGTCGAACCGGCGGACCGTTCCGTAGTGTTCGTGGACCCGCCACCAGTGGGTGACGTCGCGGAAGAACGCCGCGTTGGTGGAATCGGCCCGCCCGTCGATGCCCGGGGGCCGGGGCGCGGCGAGGATGGTGGCCCGCTGCGGGTTGCCGGACACCCACTGCAGGTGGCGGACGACAGCGCCTTCCACTCCCGACCGCGCATCGGCGCATTCCGAGAGCGCGGCCCGGAATCCGTCCTGATAGTTGGCGAGCGCGCGTAACCAGACCTGGAGGTACAGCTCTTCCTTGTTCGGGAAGTGGTGGTAGACGGCTCCCACGCTGACACCGGCCTCGTGCCGGATGTCGGCGAGCCGGGTCGCGAGGACGCCGCGGCGGGCGAAGTGGCCCTCCGCCGCATCCAGCAACAGACTTTGAATCGGCACATACCGAATATAGTTCGGTCATGGTCGCGGGGGAAGCGAGTTCGCAGGTTTACGGCGAAGGGCGACGTCGTTCCTGGGACGATGAGGACGTGCGCAACCCGCGACAGCCCCGACGGATCACGCCCCGAACGGGACGTCTGGTGTCCCCGCCGCCTCGCCCGCTCCGACGCCCGGGTCCGCCGCCCACGCAACTCCACGAGTTCGAGGCCGCCGGCCTCCTCGACGGACTCAGCGGATCGGATCGCTCTGCGCGCATGGGGGTCCTGAACACCCTGATCGAGGACGGGGTGTCGATCGACGAACTCCGCGCCGCCTCGCGGACCAATCGGCTCGCGCACCTGCTGCTCGAGCACGCGCTGGCGCCGAAGGGCCGGTACGGCATCGACGAGATCTCCGAGAAGACCGGCGTCACCGTGGAGGATGCCCGTCGGTGGTTCCGGGCGATCGGCCGGGGGGCGTCGGAGGACGGGACGTTCTACGACGACGGCGACCTCGACCTCGCGCGCGGACTCAAGCAGTACCGGGATCTGGGGCTCGACGAGAGCGGAATCTTCGCGGCCGCCCGGGTCCTCGGCCGCAACCTCTGGACGGTCGCCGACGCCGCGGACGCGCTCCTGCAGGAGCGGCTCGAGGCGACGCGCGATCACCCCGAGGTGGCCCTGCGGTATGCGGTGGAGGTGCGGCGCATAGCGGATTTCGAGGCGCAGATCCTGGCTCATCTCATCGCCACCACTCTGCGCCACCAACTGCGCTCCGATGCGGTGGGTATCGCCAGGGACTCGAACCTGCAGGTTCGGGGGGCGCAGGAGATCGGCGTCTGTTTCGCCGACCTCGTCGGATTCACGCTGCTCGGTGAGCAGGTGGCGCCCGCCGATCTGGGGCGGGTGGCCGAGCGGCTCGATGGGATGGCCACCGATCTGGTGCTTCCGCCGGTGCGTCTGGTGAAGACGATCGGCGACGCCGTCATGTTGGTCTCGGCCGATCCCAACGCGCTGGCGTACACCGCGCTCGACCTCGTGCAGGCCGCCCGCGCCGAGGGGCTTCCGCCGCTGCGGGCCGGGATCGCCTGGGGCACAGCCGTGCCGAGCGCGGGCGACTGGTTCGGCAGGCCCGTGAACATGGCCAGCCGCGTCGTCGCGGTCGCGCCGTCTCACGAGGTGGTCGTGACCGGCGAGTTCTACGACGAACTCGACACCGACGAGTTCTGGGGCGAACCGGCGGGCAGTCACCGGCTCAAGGGGATCGACGTCCCCCAGGAGCTGTTCGGGATCGGCCGCCGATCCGTCGCCTGAGCGGCGCGGCTCCGAAAACGTGTCGTACCCCCGCGATATCGTCATGGCACAGCTCACAGAAGCACATCGAGTGAGGCGCATCATGACTGGCGATTCGGGCGCAGACTGGCATTTCTACGCGGTGGTCGAAACCGCGGTGGACGGCGGTCACACGCTCGCCGCGTTCGGGCCGCGACCCACGGCGCTCGACGCGCTCCGGCTTGCCGTGCATTCGGTCAACCACACCGCGTATTCGGTTCTGGAACAGGGCATCGCGGGTGATCCGCGTGCCGAGGCGAGCGTCGTCGAGCGGTTGCCGATCACGTCGTTCACGATCAGGCGGCACAGCCGCAGCGCGAGTGAGCTCGACGTCCGCTGGATGCTGAACGGCGGCAGGCATCACCGGCAGGGCTACCGCGGTTCCGTCGTGAGGTAGTACTCGAGCACCGGCCCGACCCAGCGCATCAGCTGCTCGTGCGTCATGTTCGCCACGGGCGGCACCCGGAGTACGTAGCGGGAGAAGGCGAGTCCGAGGACCTGCGACCCGACGAGGGCCGCGCGTTCGTCCGGGCGGTCCGCCGTGACCACGGCCAGCGCGGGCGCTACCTGGCGGGCGAAGACCTGCAACATCGCCTCGGCGGCCCGCGGGCTGCTCGCGGCCGCGCGGAGCAGGGGGAGGAACGCGCCGTCGTTCTCCCACACCGCGAAGAAGCGCGGCATGAGCACGGCCGCGAGGTCCTTCGCGGGAACGTCGTGGAGGTCGGGCAGGTGCAGATCGAATTCGGCGGCCTCGGCGAACAGTGATTCCTTGTTGCCGAAGTATCGGACCACCAGTGCGGGGTCGACGCCCACATCGGACGCGACGGCGCGCATCGTCGTGCGTTCGTAGCCGTCGGTGCCGAATCGGGCGCGGGCGGCGTCGAGTATCGCGGCGCGGGTGGCGACGGCGGAGCGGGCGCGGCGGTCGGGCATTCCCAGAGTGTAAGTCAACAGCTGTTGACCTCGCGCGGGGATGCGCCTACCGTGGAAGTCAACGGTTGTTGACTTAGTCGGGACGCTTTCGATCGGAGGCAACGTCATGACGCACATCGACGTGGTGGTGATCGGCGCGGGACCCACCGGATGCATGCTCGCGGGAGAGCTGGCGGCGGCGGGCCGATCGGTGACGGTGCTGGACAAGCGCGCCGCACCGTCCACCCTCAGCCGCGCATTCGGCGTCCACGCCCGCACCCTCGAACTGCTCGACGCCCGCGGACTCGCCGACCGACTCGTCGCCACCGGCGCCGCCTCGCCGGGTCTGAAGCTGTGGCGCGGTGCAGCGCTGAACCTCGGACGCCTGCGGTCCCGGTTCCCGTTCGTCCTCGTCACCCCGCAGCGGAACGTCGACACCCTCCTGGAGGAACACGCCCGGGACCGCGGCGCCGACATCATCCGCGGGTTCACCGTGACCGGGGTGGAGCAGGACGGGAACGGCGTCCGTGTTCACGGCCACCACAGTTCGGGACGCGACAGCACGTTCCACGCGATGTATGCGGTCGGTGCGGACGGCGCGCACAGCGCGGTCCGGACGATGATCGGGCAACCGTTCCCCGGCAAGGCCGTGCTGTGGTCGATCATGCTCGCCGACGTCGAACTCGAGAACCCACCCGACAATCTCGTGACCGTCAACGCCGTCCGCGACGGATTCGCGTTCATCGCACCATACGGCGACAACCTGTTTCGCGTGATCGCCTGGAACCGGCGGCATCAGGTGGACGACACCGCGCCCGTGGATCGGGAGGAACTGCGCAGCACCATCGAGGTCGCCATGGGCACGGACTACGGCCTCGGCGGCGTGCGCTGGCAGTCGCGTTTCCACAGCGACGAACGGCAGGTCCCGCAGTATCGGACGGGTCGGGTGTTTCTCGCCGGCGATGCAGCCCACGTGCATTCGCCTGCCGGTGGGCAGGGAATGAACACCGGCATTCAGGACGCCGTCAATCTCGGCTGGAAACTCGCGGCCGTCCTGGACGGCGCGGACGACGCGGTTCTCGACACGTACCACTCCGAGCGGCACCCGGTGGGACGGCTGGTTCTGCGGTCGAGCGGTGCCACGATGCGCATGATGATCGTCCGGCCGTGGATCCTCCGGAAGCTCCGGAACGGGGCAGTGGCGGCGCTTCTCTCCTTCCCGCCGATCGGCGACGCGATCGCCCGGATGTTCTCGGGGATCGGAATCGGGTACGGCCACGCCGCCGGTGAGAGCACCCTGGTCGGCCGACGTGCCGAGGACCTGCCCACCGACGGCGGACGGCTGTACGAGGTGATGCGCTCGGGCGGTTTCGTCCTGGTCACCGCGCCCGGGGCTCCCGTCCTGGGCGGTGTCCACGCGGTGACCCGGACCGACGAGGGCCCCGCACTGCTCGTGCGTCCCGACGGCTACATCGCCTGGGCGGGCGACAGTGCGTCCGGCCGGTGGCGGGACGCCCTGGAACGGTGGACGGCCCGCACGTCGAACGGTGCCCGGCCGGTCAGCCGGTGACGTCCGAACGGCTGTTGAACGCCTGCGCTCGCAGGTCTCGGGCGAGATGATCCCGTTGCTCGAGCACCAGCCGTCGTAGCGCGGCGGGCGCATCGGCGTTGGTATCGAGCCATCCGTCCGCCGCGTCGAGTGTGGGCTCGGACGGGAACAGCCCGACCACGATCCGCCGCGCGATTTCGATACTGCGCTCCTCCCACACCGAGCGGATCGAGGCGAAGTAGTCGGCGGCGTAACCCTCGACGAGGTCGTGCCGGGCGCCTGCGCGGAACCCGGCGATGATCGCCCCGAGATGTTCGTTGGACAGTGTGCGGTCGTGGAAGATCGATTCCCAGGCCTTCGCCTTCACGTCCGGGTCCGGTCGCGAGAAACTCGCCCGCAGGTACGCGGTGCGACCGGAACCGGTGTCGTCGCGGCGCAGCTCCCCGTCGAGGTCCGCGTCGTCGGCGTGTCCGGTGGCGGCGAGCGCGCCCCAGAATCCCCAGCGCAGATCCGGGTCGAGCGACAGCCCGGTCGGTACCGACCCGCCGGACTCGAGAATCGATCGGATGCCGGCCGCGCGACTGCCGTCCATCGCCGCTGCGGACGCCACCGCCCGTGCCCAGGCGAGTTGGCTTCCCGAACCAGGCGTGGCGTCCCACAACGTGCGCCAGGTGTGCTCGAGCCAGTCGAGACGGGCAGAGTCGCGCGACGTCACGGGGAGGAAGTGCTCGATCGCATAGGGGGCGTTGGCCTGCACCGACGTGAGGAGGGTCAGGTGCGACTCCGCCGGTGAGAACCGCTGGGCCATCGACAGATACCGCGTGGCACCCAGTTCGCTGTCGCGGGTCGCGTTCCACAGCGACGACCAGATCAGGCCCCGCGCCAGCGGGTCGCGCAGCCGGTCGAGCGACGTCTCGACGGTGGTCAGCGATCGGTCGTCCAGCCGTACCTTCGCGTACGTCAGGTCGGCGTCGTTGAGCAACACGAGCGGCGCGTCGGCGAGGTCGATCGGGGTGCGGGCGTCGGTGAGGTCGACCTCGACCCGCTGCACGCACACGAGGTCGCCGGTCCCGTCGAAGTCGTAGCGCCCGACGCCGAGCCGGTGCGGACGCGGATCGGTCTGCACGATCGCGGCGCGCCCGTCGGCGCCGCGCTGCAGGCTCAGTGCGGACACGCCGGTGGTCTGCAGCCAGGCGCGCGCCCAGCTCGTCAGATCCCGGCCCGACGTCGCCGACAGTTCCGTCAGCAGATCCGTCAGGGTGGTGTTCCCGAAGGCGTGGGCGCGGAAGTAGCGGCGTGCCCCCTCGAAGAACGCATCACGCCCGGCGTACGCGACGAGTTGCTTGAGGACGCTGGCGCCCTTCGCGTACGTGATGCCGTCGAAGTTCAGTTTCGCGGCCTCGAGGTCGACGATGTCCGCGACGATCGGATGCGTCGTCGGCAACTGGTCCTGCAGGTACGCCCATGCCTTGCGACGGTTGGCGAAGGCCACCCACGCGCCGGTCCACCGGGTGGCCTCCGCGTTGGCCAGTGCGCCCATGTAGTCGGCGAACGATTCCTTGAGCCACAGGTCGTCCCACCACACCATCGTGACGAGGTCGCCGAACCACATGTGGGCCATCTCGTGCAGGATCGTGTTCGCCCGGCCCTCGTACTGGGAGTCGGTGGCGGCGCCGCGGAACACGTACGCCTCGGTGAATGTCACACAGCCGGGGTTCTCCATGGCGCCGAGGTTGTACTCGGGGACGAACACCTGGTCGTACTTGCCGAACGGGTAGGGGTAATCGAAACCGTCGGTGAAGAACCCCAGCCCCTGCCGGGTGATCTCGAAGATCGTGTCCGCGTCGAGGTACTGCGCAAGCGAGGCGCGGCAGAGGACGCCCAGCGGGATCGGGACGTCGCCGCCACTCCATTCCGAGTCGACCCGGTGGTAGGGCCCGGCCACGACCGCGGTGATGTAGGTGGAGATCGGCAGTGTCGGCGCGAACGTGACGACCTGCCCGCCGGTGGTGTCTTCCCGTTCGGCGACCTGCTGGTTGGAGACCACCTCCCACTCCTTCGGCGCGGTGACGACGAACGTGAACGGCGCCTTCAGGTCCGGCTGTTCGAAGCACGCGAACACCCGCCGCGCGTCCGCCGGTTCGTACTGCGTGTACAGGTACGTCTGCCCGTCCGCCGGGTCGAGGAACCGGTGCAGACCCTCACCGGAACGGCTGTACTCGGCCCGGGCGGCGACGATCACGACGTTGGATTCACGCAGCCCGGTCAACGCGATGCGGGCGCCGTCGTAGTCGACGGGGACGTCGGCGCCGTTGACCGTCACCGACTCCACACCGGCGCCGAGGAAGTCGAGCCAGGTCGTGGACGTGCGGGCGGTGAACTCGACGGTCGTGGTGGTCGCGAACGTCCCGACCTCCCGGTCGACGGCGCCGAGTACGTCCAGTTCCACCCGATAGCCGAGAACGTCGATCGCGCGGGAACGTTCGGCGGTTTCGGCTCGGGTCAGGTTCGCTGTGCTCACGCGTCGATCCTGCCAGCCCCGCCCGCAGGCCGTGCCGCTACCGGTTGCTCAGGACGGAGCCGACGCCGGCCGCGACGACGAGCGCGATCGCGGCCAGCGACTGCAGTCCGAGGACCTGCCCGAGCACGATCACCCCGGCGAGGGTCGCGGCCGCAGGCTCGAGCGCGATGAGCACGGCGAACACCTTCTTGCTCATCACCTGCAGCGCCCGTAGCTCGAGCGAGTACGGAATCACCGACGACAGCAGCGCCACCGACGCGCCCACGGCCAGGATCCGGGGGTCGAACAGTGCGGTGCCGCCGGACACCGCGCCGAGCGGAAGCGTCAGGGCCGCCGCGACGATGCTCGCGCCGGCCAGGCCGTCCGCGCTGGGAACCGTTGCCGCGAGGTTCGAGCCGGCGACGATGTAACCGGCCCACGCCGCCCCGGCGGTGAGGGCGAATGCCACCCCCACGAGGTCGAGGGACTCGGCACCCGAGTTCTCGCGCAGGCCGAGCATGACCACCCCGGTCAGCGCCGCCAGCACCCACACACCGTCCCGCAGTCTTCGCGACAGCACGGCGGCGAGGGTGAGCGGCCCCAGGAACTCGATGGTGACGGCGGTGCCGAGCGGGAGCCGCGCGAGGGCCTCGTAGAACGCCGAATTCATGACGGCCAGCGCCACTCCGAGTGCGAGGATGCCCTCGCGTTGCGTTCGTGTCCACCGTCGCCACCGCGGCCGCACGATCACCCCGAGGATGATCGCCGCGATCGTCAGCCGCAGCGACACCGCGCCACTGGCGCCCACCGCCTCGAACAGGGTGCTCGCGAAGGCGGCGCCGAACTGGACGGACAGCACCGATCCGAGGACCGAGACGACGGGAAGAAGCTGACTGCGCGGCTCGGCTGTCACCGGTGTGCGATGCCCGGGTTCACTGGCCGGTGAAGTTCGGGCTGCGGCGATCGAGCATCGCGCCGACCGCCTCGTGATGGTCCGCGGTGTGATGGGCGAGCGACTGCATGGCCGCCGACAGTTCGAGGAGGCTCTCGAGGCTCTGGTGACGGCCCTCGCGGAGCAGCTTCTTGGTCATCCGCAGCACCTGCGGCGGGTTGACCGCCACCCGCTCGGCGAGCGCCCGTGCCGCGCCGAGGAGTTCCTCGGGTTCGGTGACCTGCGAGACGAGTCCCCACTCGAGGGCTTTCGCGGCGTCGATCGCGTCGCCGGTGAACGCCATCTCGCTGGCGCGCGCCATCCCGACGGCCTGCGGCAGGAACCAGGCGCCGCCGTCGCCGGGAACGAGTCCGACCTTGACGAAGCTCTCCGCGAACACGGCGGCCGTGGAGGCGATCCGCATGTCGCACATCAGCGACAGGTCGCATCCGGCACCGATCGCGGGTCCGTTGACGGCGGCGATGGTCGGCACCTCACAGTGGTAGAGGGCCAGCGGAATGCGCTGGATGCCGTGCCGGTAACCCTGCCGCAGGTCGGCGGGGGAGCCGCCGAACATTCCGGCGCGGTCGCGCATGTGCTTGACGTTGCCGCCGGAGGAGAACGCCGAACCCGCACCCGTGACGATCGCGACGCGCACGCTGGGATCACCGTTGACGTCGGCCACCGCATTCTCGAGCGCCTCGATCACGTCCGGCTCGGAGATCGGGTTGCGCGCCTCCGGACGGTTGAGCGTCCAGGTGACGATGTCGCCTTCGCGGGTGGTGAGCACGGCGTCGGTCATGGACGACTCCCTCGGGTGTGAGCGCGGATTCGAGACCGTCCCAGTCTGTCATTGCGCTCAGATGCCGGTGCGCCGTACCAGTGCGTCGGTGGCGGACGGCGCGAACGTGCCGAGCACCCGGAACAGTTCGGCGTAACTGGGGAGCAGTTCGATCGGCCGGGTGCGCACGGCGGTAACGAACCATTCCGCCGCCTGCTCGGGAGTCAGGGCAGCCATCGCGTCGTAGTCCGTGGTGGGCGCGATCATCGGAGTCCGGACCAAGGGAAAGTCCAGGGTGGTCACGGAGATTCCGCGGTCGCGCACTTCGGCGCCGAGGCTTCGGCCGAACGCGCCGACGGCCGCCTTGGACGCGTGGTAGGCGGAGAACTTGGGCATCACGCCGGCGGGTACTCCCCACGTCGCGACGTTGATGATGTGGCCCTCGCGGCGCTCGATCATCGACGGGAGCAACGCGAGGGTCAGTCGCGTCGAGCCGAAGTAGTTGACGGCCATGGTGCGCTCGAAGTCGTGGAATCGGTCCAGCGAATCCTCGACCGTCCGCCGGATCGACCGCCCGGCGTTGTTGACGAGGACGTCGACGGGGCCGATCTCCCCGAGCACCTGAGCGACGAGGGCGTCGACGGACTCCGGGTCCGTGAGGTCGCAGGGGACGGCGTGCGCGTCGCAACCGGACCGCAGGATGTCGTCGCGCACGGACTCGAGGGCGTCGGAGCCGCGGGCCACGAGGACCACCTCCGCGCCGAGGGCGCCGAGCCGGCGTGCGGCCGCTTCCCCGACCCCCGAGGAACCACCGGTGACGAGGATTCGTTTCCCGGCGATGCGATGGCCGGTTCCCGGTACGACTCGGGCGGCCAGTGCGCGCGGGGAGGGGAGAGGGTTGAGCGCGGCATGGGTGAGCAACTGTCGTATCACGTGACCAGCGTGGCAGCTCGCCGGACGATCCGCAGCCAAATAACAATCAATCGTGCTTGCTTTTTTATCGGGCCGGTGTGATGCTGGTCGCATGGCTGAACTGCAGAGGTTCATCGACGACTTGTGCGCCGAGAGCGATTCACTGGATGCCCTGGTCGCCGACCTCCCCGACTCCCGCTGGGCCGATCCGACACCGGCCGAGGGCTGGACCATCGCCCACCAGATCGGACATCTGCTGTGGACCGACGAGGCCGCCCTCCTGGCGATCACCGACCCCGACGGCTTCACCGAGCAACTGACGGTGGCCGCCTCGAACCCGGCCGGCTTCGTCGATGCCGGCGCCGAGGAGCACGCCCGGCGGCAACCTGCGGAACTGCTCGAGGCCTGGCGCTCGGCCCGGGCTCGACTCGCGGAGGCTCTCCTGGCGGTGCCGCCGGGACAGAAGATCCTCTGGTACGGCCCGCCGATGAAGGCGGCCTCGATGGCCACCGCCCGCCTGATGGAGACGTGGGCGCACGGCCAGGACGTCGCCGACGCGCTCTCGGTGCCGCGCACACCCACCGAGCGGTTGAAGAGCATCGCCCACCTCGGTGTCCGCACCCGCGACTTCGCCTACGCCGTTAACGAACTCGCCCCACCCACGGAGGAGTTCCGCGTCGAACTGACCGCCCCCGACGGAGTGTCCGTCTGGACGTGGGGACCCGAGGATGCCGCGCAGAAGGTCACCGGGCCCGCCGAGGACTTCTGCCTCCTCGTCACGCAGCGCGCGAACCGAGCGGATCTCGCCCTCGAGGCCACCGGCGCGGATGCGGACGCGTGGCTGAACATCGCTCAGGCCTTCGCGGGCCCCGCGGGCGGCGGCCGTGAGGCGGGAACCCGATGACCGTGCGGATCGGCAACTGCTCCGGCTTCTACGGCGACCGCCTGTCGGCGATGCGCGAGATGCTCGAAGGCGGCGAGCTGGACTATCTGACCGGCGACTACCTCGCCGAACTCACCATGCTGATCCTCGGCCGCGACCGCATGAAGGACCCGAATCGCGGCTACGCCAAGACGTTCCTCCGTCAGGCGGAGGACTGCCTCGGGCTGGCCCTCGACAAGGGAGTCCGCATCGTCGCCAACGCCGGCGGCCTCAACCCGGGCGGTCTCGCGGACGCGTTGCGGGAGGTGAACGACAAGCTGGGGCTGCAGGCGACGATCGCCCACGTCGAAGGCGACGACCTCATCGGCCGGGCCGCCGAACTGGGCCTGGGCAGCCCGCTGACCGCCAACGCCTACCTCGGCGCGTGGGGCATCGTCGAATGCCTGAATGCCGGTGCCGACGTCGTCGTCACCGGGCGCGTCACCGACGCGTCCGTCATCGTCGGCCCGGCCGCCGCGCACTTCGGCTGGCAGCGAGACGCTTTCGACCAGCTCGCCGGCGCCGTGGTGGCGGGGCACGTCATCGAGTGCGGCACCCAGGCGACGGGCGGCAACTACGCGTTCTTCACCGAGATCGACGACCTCGACCGTCCCGGATTCCCGATCGCCGAGATCGACTCGGACGGTTCGTCCGTCATCACCAAGCACCCCCTGACCGGCGGCGCCGTGAACGTCGGCACCGTCACCGCGCAGTTGCTGTACGAGATCACCGGTGGCCGCTACGCCGGTCCGGACGTGACCGCGCGGATCGACTCCGCCGCACTGTCGCAGGACGGACCCGACCGCGTGCGCATCAGTGGCGTCGTCGGGGAGGCACCGCCGCCGCAGCTCAAGGTGTCACTGAACACGCTCGCGGGATTCCGCAACGAGGCCGTGTTCGTCCTCACCGGCCTCGACATCGAGGCCAAGGCTGCCCTGGTGAAACGGCAGCTCGAGGGGTGGCTTCCCACGCGGCCGGCCGAACTCGACTGGTCGCTCGCCCGCACCGATCACCCGGACGCCGACACCGAGGAGGCCGCGAGCGCGCTGCTGCGCTGCGTGGTCCGGGATTCCGACGCCAACGCGGTCGGACGCGGATTCTCCTCCGTCGCAGTCGAAATGGCATTGGCGAGCTACCCGGGCTTCACGCTGACGGCGCCCCCCGGGCAGGGGCAGCCCTACGGCGTGTTCACCCCGGGATACGTGTACGCCAAGGAGGTGCCGCACGTCGCGGTGCTGCCGGACGGAACGCGCGTCGACATCGAACCCGCCACCGACGTCCGCGAACTCGAGGACGTCGCCGAACCCGCGCTCCCGGAGCCGCGGGGTGCCGAACCCACGGTCCGGGTGGCGCTCGGCACCATCGCCGGAGCGCGCAGTGGGGACAAGGGCGGCAACGCGAACGTCGGTGTGTGGGTGCGTACCGACGAACAGTGGCGGTGGCTGGCCCACGCCCTGACCGTCGACGAAGTCAAGCGCCTCCTCCCGGAGGCCGCCGACCTCACCGTCACGAGATATGTGCTGCCGAAACTGCGCGCCGTCAACTTCGTGATCGAGGGAATCCTCGGGCAGGGCGTCGCGTCCCAGGCCCGGTTCGACCCGCAGGCCAAGGGTCTCGGCGAATGGCTGAGATCCCGGCACCTCGACATACCGGAAGCACTTCTTCCCGAAGGGACAACGTTGTGAGCGTGTGGGACACACCCGAGCGGCAGGAACTGCGCAAGACGGTGCGCAGCTTCGTCGAACGACAGATACTGCCGCACCTGGACGAGTGGGAACGCGACGGCGAACTGCCCCGCGCGCTGCACCGGGAGGCCGCCGAGCTGGGTCTGCTCGGCGCCGGCTTCCCCGAATCCGTCGGAGGCGAGGGCGGTGACCTCGTCGACGCGGTACTGATCTGCGAGGAATTCCACCAGGCGGGTGCATCGGGTGGCGCGTTCGCTTCCCTGTTCACGTCGGGAATCGCGCTGCCGCACCTCGCAGCGGCCGGTGACCCGGAGCAGATCGAGAAGTGGGTCCGCCCCACCCTGCGCGGCGAGCTAATCGGCTCCCTCGCCATCACCGAACCCGGCGGCGGTTCCGACGTCGGGCATCTGCGGACCACGGCGGTCCGCGACGGCGACCACTACGTCGTCAACGGATCCAAGACGTTCATCACGTCTGCTGTCCGGGCCGACTTCGTGGTCACCGCCGTCCGCACCGGCGGTCCCGGCGCATCGGGGGTCTCCCTGCTCGTGATCGAGAAGGGCACACCGGGCTTCGAGGTGGCACGCAAACTCGACAAGATGGGCTGGCGTGCGTCGGACACGGCCGAGTTGTCGTTCGTCGACGCCCGGGTGCCCGCCGCCAACCTGGTCGGCGAGGAGAACAGCGGGTTCGCGCAGATCGCCCAGGCATTCCTCACCGAGCGCATCGCCCTCGCCGCGCAGGCCTATTCGAGCGCGCAACGGTGCCTCGACCTCACGCTGCAGTGGGTGCGCGACCGCGAGACGTTCGGCCGTCCGCTGATCAGCAGGCAGTCGGTGCAGAACACGGTCACGGAGATGGCGCGCAAGACCGACGTGGCCCGCGTCTACACCAGAGCGCTGGTGGAGCGTTCGCTCGTGTCGAACGAGGACTTCATCGCGGAGGTCTGCTTCGCGAAGAACACCGCCGTCGAGTCGGGCGAATGGGTGGCCAACCAGGCCGTCCAGCTGTTCGGCGGCCTCGGCTACATGCGGGAGAGCGAAGTGGAACGGCAGTACCGCGACATGCGCATCCTCGGGATCGGTGGCGGTACCACCGAGATCCTGACGGGGCTCGCGGCCAAGCGATTGGGGTATCAGTCATGACCACGTTGAAGTCCACGCTGGACACGAGTTCCGAAGAGTACACCGCGGCGGCGAAGGCCATGACGGACAAGCTCACCGAGATCGACACCGAGCACGCCAAGGCACTCGCTGGCGGCGGCGAGAAGTACACCGAGCGGCACAAGAAGCGCGGCAAGCTCCTCGCCCGGGAGCGCATCGAACTGCTCCTCGACCCCGACTCGCCGTTCCTCGAACTGTGCCCGCTCGCGGCGTGGGGCAGCGACTTCCCGGTCGGCGCCAGCACTGTCGTCGGTATCGGCGTGGTGGAGGGCGTCGAGTGCCTGATCGTCGCCAACGACCCGACGGTCCGCGGCGGCACCAGCAATCCGTGGACGTTGCGGAAGGGATTCCGCGCCAACGACATCGCCCGGCAGAACCGGCTCCCCGTCATCTCCCTCGTGGAATCCGGCGGCGCCGACCTTCCCACCCAGAAGGAAGTGTTCATCCCCGGTGGCCGCATGTTCCGCGACCTCACCCAGCTCTCCGCCGCGGGTATCCCGACCATCGCCCTCGTCTTCGGCAACTCGACGGCCGGCGGCGCGTACATCCCCGGCATGTCCGATCACGTCGTCATGATCAAGGAACGGTCCAAGGTGTTCCTCGCCGGACCGCCGCTCGTGAAGATGGCCACCGGTGAGGAATCCGACGACGAAACCCTCGGCGGCGCCGAGATGCATGCCCGCAAGTCCGGCCTCGCCGACTACTTCGCGGTCGACGAGCAGGACGCCATCCGGATCGGCCGCAGCATCGTCAAGCGCCTGAACTGGAAGAAGCAGGGTCCCGCGCCCCGGGCCGAGGTCATCGAACCGCTCGAGGACCCCGAGGAACTGCTCGGCATCGTCCCCGCCGACCTCAAGATCCCGTTCGATCCCCGCGAGGTGATCGCCCGCATGGTCGACGGCTCCGATTTCGACGAGTTCAAGCCGATGTACGGATCGTCACTCGTCACGGGCTGGGCCGAACTGCACGGATACCCGGTGGGCATCCTCGCCAACGCGCGCGGCGTTCTGTTCAGCGAGGAATCGCAGAAGGCCACCCAGTTCATCCAGCTCGCCAACCGCTCGCACACACCGCTGTTGTTCCTGCACAACACGACCGGCTACATGGTGGGCAAGGAGTACGAGGAGGGCGGGATGATCAAGCACGGGTCGATGATGATCAACGCCGTCTCCAACTCCACCGTCCCGCACATCTCGATCCTGCTCGGCGCGTCCTACGGCGCCGGCCACTACGGCATGTGCGGACGCGCATTCGATCCGCGCTTCCTGTTCGCCTGGCCCAGTTCCAAATCCGCCGTGATGGGTGGGGCGCAGCTGGCCGGTGTCATCTCCATCGTCAGCCGCGCCTCTGCCGAGGCCCGCGGGCAGGCGTTCGACGAAGAGGCCGACGCCGGCATGCGCGCCATGATCGAGAACCAGATCGAGGCGGAATCCGTGCCGATGTTCCTGTCCGGTCGCCTCTACGACGACGGCGTGATCGACCCGCGCGACACCCGAACCGTGGTGGGAATGTGCCTGTCGGCCATTGCCAACGCCCCGATCGAAGGCGCCGAGAACTTCGGCGTCTTCCGGATGTGAGGCCCGACATGATCCAGTCCGTACTGGTTGCCAATCGTGGTGAGATCGCCCGCCGCGTCTTCGCCACCTGCCGCCGCGCAGGCATCGGGACCGTCGCCGTGTTCTCGGACGCCGACGCCCTCAGCCCGCACGTCGCCGAGGCCGACACCGCGGTCCGGTTGCCGGGCAACAGTCCCGCCGACACGTACCTGCGCGGTGACCTCGTCATCGAGGCGGCACTGCTCGCCGGCGCCGATGCCATCCACCCCGGCTACGGGTTCCTCTCCGAGAACGCGGACTTCGCGCGCGCCGTCCACGACGCGGGGCTGACGTGGATCGGGCCGCCCGCGCCCGCCATCGAGATGATGGGTTCGAAGGTGGAGTCCAAGAAGATGATGGCCGCCGCCGGAGTTCCGGTGCTGGCCGAACTCGACCCGGGCGCCGTCACCGAAGCGGACCTGCCGGTGCTCGTCAAGGCGTCCGCAGGTGGCGGCGGACGCGGCATGCGCGTCGTGCGTGAGCTCGCGGACCTCTCGGAACAGCTGGAAGGCGCCCGCCGCGAAGCGCAGTCGGCCTTCGGCGACCCGACCGTGTTCTGCGAGCGATACCTGGAAACGGGCAGGCACATCGAGGTCCAGGTGATGGCCGACCGGCACGGAACCGTCTGGGCGGTGGGGGAGCGTGAATGCTCCATCCAGCGTCGGCACCAGAAGGTGGTGGAAGAGGCGCCGTCACCGTTGGTCGAAGCCGTCCCCGGGATGCGCGAGCGACTGTTCGAGGCCGCCCGGCTCGCGGCGAAGGCCATCGACTACGAGGGCGCGGGAACGGTCGAGTTCCTCGCTTCCGGTCGAGCGGAGCGAGGGGGAGACGACCCGGACGCGGGCGAGTTCTATTTTCTCGAGATGAACACCCGGCTGCAGGTGGAACACCCGGTCACCGAATGCACCACCGGCCTCGACCTCGTGGAACTGCAACTGCAGGTGGCGTCCGGGCAGGCGCTCGGCGCCGAATCGCCGGCGGTGTCCGGCCATTCCATCGAGGTCCGGTTGTACGCCGAGGATCCGGCGCAGAACTGGCAGCCGCAGAGCGGACCGGTCCACCGCCTGGACCTGCCCGACAACGCGGTCGAATTCGACGTCCTGCGCTCCCCGGGGATCCGCCTCGACTCCGGCGTGGTCGACGGATCCACCGTCGGCGTGCACTACGACCCGATGCTCGCGAAGGTCATCGCCTTCGCGCCCACCCGCACACAGGCGGCCACCCGGCTGGCCACGGCCCTGAGTCGTGCGCAGATCCACGGACTGCGCACCAACCGCGACCTCCTCGTCAACGTGCTCCGCCACCCGGCATTCCTCGCCGGCGACACGAACACCGCCTTCTTCGACACGCACGGGCTGGACGCGCTGGCACGTCCGCTGGCCTCGGCCGACACCGAGCGACTGTCGGCGCTGGCCGCCGCACTCGCGGACGCCGCGCACAACCGCGACGTCGCGACCGTGAACACCTCGCTGCCCAGCGGATGGCGGAACCTGGCGTCCGCGCCGCAGAGCAAGACGTTCACGGGCGGAGGCGGTGACATCGAGATCCGGTACCTGCTCACCCGGTACGGGCTGAAGGCCGAGGGCTTCGACGACGTCGCGCTCGTGTCGGCCACGGCGCGGCACGTCGCACTGGACGTCGCGGGGCTGCGCCGCTCGTTCGCGGTGTCCCGGTACGGGGACGACGTGTTCGTCGACTCCGCCCTGGGCCCGGTGAGCCTGCACGCCGCACCGCGATTCACCGATCCGAGCGCCGTCGTCGCCGAGGGGTCGCTGCTCGCGCCGATGCCGGGTTCCGTCATCCGCCTCGGCGCCGCGGCCGGCGACACCGTGACCGCCGGTCAGCCGATCGTGTGGCTCGAGGCGATGAAGATGGAACACACGATCAAGGCACCGGCCTCCGGTGTCCTCACCGAACTTTCCGTGACCGCCGGTCAGCAGGTCGACGTGGGAACGGTCCTTGCAGTAGTCGAAGCAGCGCAGCCTGGAGGAGAACTATGAGCTTCATCGAGACCGAAGAACAGAAGGAACTCCGCGCCTCCGTGTCGAGGCTCGGGGAGCGGTTCAACTACATCGACTACGTGCTGCCCCGGGCGCGGCGCAGCGAACCGCTGACCGAATTGTGGAACGAGGCGGGCAAACTCGGCTTCCTCGGCGTCAATCTCCCCGAGGAATACGGGGGCGGCGGGGCAGGCATCTACGAACTCGCCCTCGTTCAGGAAGAGCTCGCGGCCCACGGCGCCGGCCTCCTGCTGGTGGTCGTGTCGCCGGCCATCTGCGGCACGATCATCGGCAAGTACGGCACCGAGGAGCAGAAGCAGGCCTGGCTCCCCGGCCTCGCCGACGGTTCGAAGATCATGGCGTTCGGCATCACCGAGGCCGACGCGGGTTCGAACTCGCACCAGATCACGACCACCGCGCGTCGGGTCCGGTCGAGCGAAGCGAGGGGTGATGGTCAAGCTGAGGACTGGCTGCTGTCGGGGAACAAGATCTACATCTCCGGGGTCGACCAGGCCGACGCCGTGCTGATCGTCGCGCGGACCGAGGACTCGAAGACCGGCAAGCTGAAGCCTGCACTGTTCATCGTCCCCACCGACGCCGAGAACTTCGTGAAGACGCCGATGGAGATGGACATCGTCGAGCCCGACCACCAGTTCATGCTGTTCCTCGACGACGTCCGGCTGCCCGCCGACGCGCTCGTCGGCGAGGCCGACGCGGCGTTGATGCAGCTGTTCGCGGGTCTCAACCCCGAACGCATACTCGGCGCCGCCATGGCGATCGGCATGGGCCGATACGCGCTGGACGCCGCGGTGCGGTTCGCGAAGGAACGCACGGTGTGGAAGGAGCCGATCGGCGCGCACCAGGGCATCTCGCATCCGCTGGCGCAGATCAAGATCGAACTCGAACTCGCCAAGCTGATGATGCAGAAGGCGGCCGTCCTCTACGACAGCGGCGACGACTTCGGCGCCGCCGAGGCCGCCAACATGGCCAAGTACGCCGCCGCCGAAGCCAGCATCAAGGCACTCGACCAGGCTGTCCAGACGCACGGTGGCGCGGGCCTGACCAAGGAATACGGTCTCGCGGCGATGCTCGGCGCGGCACGCATCGCCCGTGTGGCCCCGGTGAGCCGGGAAATGATCCTGAACTTCGTCTCCCAGCACTCGCTCGGGCTGCCGAAGTCGTACTGATGTCGAACGGACAGCACATGACCGACGTGGAAGCCGACCGGTACGTCCGGTACGAGGTGAACCGGGGGTTCGCCACCCTCACCCTCGATTCGCCCCACAACAGGAACGCGATCTCCGGCAGGCTCGTGGACGAACTGCTGCAGGGATTGCGGGACGCCGCCGCGGACAACGACGTCCGCGGCGTCGTCCTCACCCACACCGGCGGCACGTTCTGCGCCGGGGCGGATCTGAGTGAGACGTCCGGCGACGTCGGCTCGCGGACCCGGCAGATGGCCGACCTGCTGCGGGCCATCGTCGAGTTGCCGAAGCCGGTGATCGCCCGGATCGACGGTCACGTCAGGGCCGGGGGCATGGGCTTGGTCGGGGCCTGCGACATCGCCGTCGCCGGCCCGCGCAGCACGTTCGCGCTCACCGAGGTCCGGCTCGGACTTGCCGCGTCGATCATCTCGTTGACGGTGCTGCCGCGTATCGATTCGCGCGCGGCGAGCCGCTACCTCCTCACGGGCGAGAAGTTCGGTGCCCACGAGGCGGAGGCCATCGGGCTGATCAGCGAGTCCGCCGAGGATCCCGAGGACACCGTCGAGGAGTTGCTGGACCAGTTGCGGCAGGCGTCGCCGCAGGGTCTGGCCGAATCGAAGACCCTGACGACGCGCAGTGTGCTCGCCGATTTCGACCGCTACACCGACGAGCTGACCGCCCAGTCGGCGAGGCTGTTCGAATCCGAGGAGGCGCGGGAGGGCATGATGGCGTTTCTGCAGAAGCGGCCGCCGAGATGGGCCTCCGGCCCCGTGCGTGGTTGACGAGTCTCTGGACTCGTCACCCGCTCACGGGCGCGCAGCGCGACGAGAGGAAGTGGCACATGACCCGCGAACCGAAGCAGGACCGTAGCCGGGTCACGCGCGGGCATCTCCTCGAGGTCACCATCGACTGCCTCGCCGAGCTGGGCTGGGGTGCCACCACGGTGAGCCTCGTCGCCCAGCGCGCCGGCGTGTCCCGCGGCGCGACCCAGCACCATTTTCCCACCCGCGAAGACCTCATCACCGCGGCACTCGAGGTCATGTTCGACGCGCGGATGGAGCAGGCCCGGCGCGAAGCCACCGATCTGCCGACCGGGGAGGGACGCACCGAGGCGGTGGTGTCGCGGCTCGTCGACTACTACACGGGCACCCTGTTCAAGGCGGCGCTGCAGGTCTGGACGGCCGCCGCAGCCGACCCCGAACTCCGGGCCCGGATCGTGCCGCTCGAGGAGCGGTTCGGGCGGGTCGCGCACCGCACCGCCGTCGAACACTTCGGGTTCGACGACGCCGACCCGGTGGCGCACCGGCTCGTCCAGGCCACCCTCGATCTCGCCCGCGGACTCGGTCTGGCCGACGTGCTCACGGACGACTCCAAACGACGGGCGGAGATCGTGCGGCAGTGGGCGGCGCAGCTGGACGCGGCGTTACCGTCCGGACAGCCGCGGAGCGGTCAGTCGGTAGAGCCGCGGAGCCTCGACGTGGCCGTTCTCGACTGACCGGGCAAAGAGCGCGGGGATCGGTAGAGTCACCGACCATGGGCCGGAAATGGGGAGCGCTCGTCCTGATCACCGTCGCGGCCGGTCTGGCCGGCTGTGGGGGAGACGGAGACGATTCCGGTACCGAACCCCCCGCGCAGCAACTCCCGCAGGTGACCGATCCGGGCCCGTTCTTCGGTCAGTGCGGTTCGGTCACCGACGACGAGGTGGCGAAGGCGTTCGGGATGCCGACCTTCACCGGCGTGACGCGTAATTCCGTCGGCTGCGAGTGGGAAACCGCGGGAATCGGCGGTCCCAGCGTGACGTTCTCCTGGTACCGCGGCAGCCCCATCGGCCGCGAGCGGGCGGGTTCCGAGCTGATCGGCAGGCCTGCCACCGACATCGACATCGAGGGGCATCCCGGATTCATTGCGTCGTCCGAAGGAATTCTGTGCGAACTCGGTGTGGAGTTCGGGGGTGACTTCGTGCACTGGTCGGTGATGTACGCGGATGCGCAACCCGCGGCGGACCCGTGCACGGTGGCGCGCGATCTCGCCGAACTCAGCGTGTCGAGGGCCAAGTGAGCGGGGGAGTGATGAGCAGCGGGACGTGGCGCGCCGTGCGGGTGCTGGCCGCGGCCACCGCGGTCGGGCTGATCGCGGGGTGCGGGTCGACGATCGAGGGCTCACCCAGGGCAGAGGGGGCGTCCTCGTCCGGTGACACCGAACAGTTCACGGCCCTGCTGGAGGAGTGCAACGCCGTCGCCGACGAACAGATCGCTCAGACCGTCGGTGCCGACGCCATCGAACGGGGTTTCTTCGGCGCGATCTGCCGCTGGGACGCGGTCGGCGCCAACGGTCCCGTGAAGGTGACGTTCAATTGGTTCGAGACGGGTTCCCTCGACACGGAGAAGTCGACAGGCGAGAAGCTCGGCTACACCGTGGAGTCCTCCACCATCCAGGGCCGCAAGGCCGTCGTGATGCGTCCCCCCGGCGATCCGGGGGCGTGCGGAGTGACGGTCGGATCACCCTCCGCGGGCGTCGTCGGCTGGTGGGTACAGTTCCAGACGGGGGCGGCAGACCCGTGTGAAGCGGCATCGACGCTTGCGGATCTGACGCTCAATCTGAGTAGTTGATGTGCCCGTGTCCGTACCGACAGCTCCGAGCAGTACCCCACATCGCAGGTCAGCCCTTACCACTGCCAACCCACTTTGACCTTCCGGCGCGCCGCCGGGTATCGTTGTGGGTCGTGTCCGGCATGCCCGGGCCGATCTGTGTGCCTAGCGAGGTATTGCCGTGCGCGCGTTCGTGCAGATTTCTGCATGGAACGAGCATCCGGCTGCCTGTGTGGGGGTATGCGACACACCCGACCTCGGGTGCAGCTCGAGGCGCGGGTGAGGGGCAGCAGCTCTCTTGCCCCAACTGCTAGATCCCTAATTTCAGAACAGCCAAGGTTGCTTGTCCAGAGCAGTCTGTTCAACACGAAGAAAGCCGGTAAATGCCAACCATCAACCAGCTGGTCCGCAAGGGCCGCCGCGACAAGACCGCGAAGGTCAAGACGGCAGCCCTCAAGGGCAGCCCGCAGCGTCGTGGCGTGTGCACCCGCGTGTACACCACCACCCCGAAGAAGCCGAACTCGGCGCTCCGTAAGGTCGCGCGTGTGCGCTTGACCAGTTCCGTCGAGGTCACCGCTTACATCCCGGGCGAGGGTCACAACCTGCAGGAGCACTCGATGGTGCTCGTCCGCGGTGGTCGTGTGAAGGACCTCCCCGGTGTGCGCTACAAGATCATCCGTGGCTCGCTCGACACCCAGGGTGTCAAGGGCCGCAAGCAGGCCCGCAGCCGCTACGGCGCCAAGAAGGAGAAGAGCTAATGCCACGTAAGGGCCCCGCTCCGAAGCGTCCGCTCATCAACGACCCGGTCTACGGTTCGCCCCTGGTGACGCAGCTCGTCAACAAGATTCTCCTGGACGGCAAGAAGTCCACCGCCGAGCGCATCGTCTACGAAGCACTCGAGCAGGCGCGCGAGAAGACCGGCACCGACCCGGTCGTCACCCTCAAGCGCGCACTGGACAACGTCAAGCCCGCCCTCGAGGTCCGCAGCCGCCGTGTCGGTGGCGCCACCTACCAGGTTCCGGTCGAGGTCCGTCCGGGCCGCTCCACCACCCTCGCGCTCCGCTGGCTCGTGACCTTCTCCCGGCAGCGCCGCGAGAAGACCATGGTCGAGCGTCTCGCCAACGAGCTCCTCGATGCCAGCAACGGCTTGGGTGCCGCTGTGAAGCGCCGTGAGGACACTCACAAGATGGCCGAAGCCAACAAGGCATTCGCCCACTACCGCTGGTGACGTCACGTCGGAGCAGTCACCTACCGTGACTGCTCCGGCGTCGTCGCACGTCGGGCCCCTACCGGGGACCGGCTGATCTACAACTCGAGACAATGGCCCCGCTGGTGGAACACCGGGGAGGCCGACACCCGATACACGAGCTACGAGCGGGGAAGAATCCTGTGGCACAGGAAGTGCTGACCGACCTGAACAAGGTCCGCAACATCGGCATCATGGCGCACATCGATGCCGGCAAGACCACGACCACCGAGCGCATCCTGTTCTACACCGGTGTCAACTACAAGATCGGTGAGACGCACGACGGTGCCTCGACCACGGACTGGATGGAACAGGAGAAGGAACGCGGCATCACGATCACCTCTGCCGCGGTGACCTGCTTCTGGAACAACAACCAGATCAACATCATCGACACGCCGGGCCACGTCGACTTCACCGTCGAGGTGGAGCGTTCGCTCCGCGTGCTCGACGGCGCCGTCGCAGTGTTCGACGGCAAAGAGGGCGTCGAGCCCCAGTCGGAGCAGGTGTGGCGTCAGGCCGCCAAGTACGACGTTCCGCGCATCTGTTTCGTCAACAAGATGGACAAGATGGGCGCGGACTTCTACTTCACGGTCCAGACCATCATCGACCGCCTCGGCGCGAAGCCGCTCGTCCTGCAGCTGCCGATCGGCGCCGAGGACGACTTCGACGGCGTCGTCGACCTGGTCGAGATGAAGGCTGTCACCTGGCGTGGCACGGTCGCCATCGGCGCCGAGCCCACCATCGAGGAGATCCCGGCCGATCTCGCCGACAAGGCTGCCGAGTACCGCGAGAAGCTGCTCGAGACGGTTGCCGAGTCCGACGAAAAGCTCATGGAGAAGTACTTCGCCGGCGAGGAGCTCTCCGTCGAGGAGATCAAGGGCGCCATCCGCAAGATGACGGTCAACTCCGAGCTGTACCCGGTTCTGTGCGGTTCCGCGTTCAAGAACAAGGGCGTTCAGCCCATGCTCGACGCGGTCATCGACTACCTGCCGAACCCGCTGGACATCGGCGAGGTCCAGGGTCACGCCCTGGGCAACGAAGAAGAGATCCTCACTCGTAAGCCGAGCAAGGAAGAGCCGTTCTCGGCTCTGGCCTTCAAGATCGCTTCGCACCCGTTCTTCGGCAAGCTGACGTTCGTCCGCGTGTACTCCGGTCGGATCGATCCGGGCGCCCAGGTCATGAACGCGACCAAGGGCAAGAAGGAGCGCATCGGAAAGCTCTTCCAGATGCACGCCAACAAGGAGAACCCGGTCGACGAGGCCGTGGCCGGCCACATCTACGCGATGATCGGTCTGAAGGACACCACGACCGGTGACACCCTGTGTGCACAGGACGCCCCGATCGTGCTCGAGTCCATGAGCTTCCCGGACCCGGTCATCCAGGTCTCGATCGAGCCCAAGACCAAGTCCGACCAGGAGAAGCTGGGCACCGCGATCCAGAAGCTCGCCGAAGAGGACCCGACGTTCTCCGTCGAGCTCGACGAGGAGACCGGCCAGACCGTCATCGGCGGCATGGGCGAGCTCCACCTCGACATCCTCGTCGACCGTATGCGTCGCGAGTTCAAGGTCGAGGCCAACGTCGGCAAGCCGCAGGTTGCCTACCGCGAGACCATCACCAAGAAGGTCGAGAAGCACGACTACACCCACAAGAAGCAGACGGGTGGATCGGGCCAGTTCGCCAAGGTGATCATCGCGCTGGAGCCGTTCGTCGGCGAAGACGGTGCCACCTACGAGTTCGAGAACAAGGTTTCCGGCGGTCGCATCCCTCGCGAGTACATCCCTTCCGTGGATGCAGGCGCGCAGGACGCGATGCAGTACGGCGTTCTCGCCGGCTACCCGCTGGTGAACCTGAAGCTGTCGCTGCTCGACGGTGCTTACCACGACGTCGACTCGTCGGAAATGGCCTTCAAGGTCGCCGGTTCGCAGGCGCTGAAGGAAGCCGCCCGCAAGGCCGGCCCGGTCATTCTCGAGCCGCTCATGGCTGTCGAGGTCACCACACCCGAGGAATACATGGGTGACGTGATCGGCGACCTGAACTCCCGCCGTGGCCAGATCCAGGCCATGGAGGAACGCAGTGGTGCCCGTGTCGTGAAGGCGCTGGTTCCGCTCTCGGAGATGTTTGGTTACATCGGTGATCTGCGGTCGAAGACCCAGGGCCGGGCGAACTTCTCCATGGTGTTCGATTCCTACGCAGAGGTTCCCGCGAACGTCTCGAAGGAAATCATCGCCAAGGCGACCGGCGAGTAACCTCGGTTCCAGCCGGCCGAAGCACGACCCAGTAATAACAACCGCACTGCTGCATACCGCAAGCATCAATCAGTCCAGGAGGACACACAGTGGCGAAGGCGAAGTTCGAGCGGACGAAGCCGCACGTGAACATCGGCACCATCGGTCACGTCGACCACGGCAAGACCACGCTGACCGCGGCCATCACCAAGGTTCTGCACGACGCGTACCCGGATCTCAACGAGGCTTCGGCCTTCGACGAGATCGACAAGGCTCCTGAGGAGAAGGCTCGCGGTATCACGATCAACATCTCGCATGTTGAGTACCAGACCGAGAAGCGCCACTACGCGCACGTCGATGCTCCCGGTCACGCCGACTACATCAAGAACATGATCACCGGTGCGGCGCAGATGGACGGCGCCATCCTCGTGGTCGCGGCCACCGACGGCCCGATGCCCCAGACGCGTGAGCACGTGCTGCTCGCCCGCCAGGTCGGCGTGCCGTACATCCTCGTCGCCCTGAACAAGGCCGACATGGTGGACGACGACGAGATCATCGAGCTCGTCGAGATGGAGGTCCGTGAGCTCCTCGCTGCGCAGGAGTTCGACGAGGACGCTCCGGTTGTCAAGGTCTCCGCACTCAAGGCGCTCGAGGGCGACCCGGAGTGGACCAAGAACATCCTCGAGCTCATGGCTGCGGTCGACGAGTCCATCCCGGACCCGGTCCGCGAGACCGAGAAGCCCTTCCTCATGCCCGTCGAGGACGTCTTCACGATCACCGGTCGTGGCACCGTCGTCACCGGTCGTATCGAGCGTGGCGTGATCAACGTCAACGAGGACGTCGAGATCGTCGGCATCAAGGAAACCAAGACCAAGACCACGGTCACGGGTATCGAGATGTTCCGCAAGCTCCTCGACTCGGGCCAGGCCGGTGACAACGTCGGTCTGCTGGTTCGTGGTATCAAGCGCGAAGATGTCGAGCGTGGACAGGTTGTCGTCAAGCCCGGCACCACCACCCCGCACACCGAGTTCGAGGGCCAGGCGTACATCCTGTCCAAGGACGAGGGCGGCCGCCACACGCCGTTCTTCAACAACTACCGTCCGCAGTTCTACTTCCGTACCACGGACGTGACGGGCGTTGTGACGCTGCCCGAGGGCACCGAGATGGTCATGCCCGGTGACAACACCGAGATGTCCGTCAAGCTGATCCAGCCCGTCGCCATGGACGAGGGCCTGCGCTTCGCGATCCGCGAAGGCGGCCGTACCGTCGGCGCCGGCAAGGTCACGAAGATCAACAAGTGATCTAGCTCCACCAACGCCAATGGCGCTCACCCTCCGGGGTGGGCGCCATTGGCGTTTTCGGGGTGTGACACTCAGCGGTAGTTCAACGCATCCCATTCTCGGATGTCGCTGGGATGCGCGATGCCCTCGAGGACGAACGGGTCGCGGGCGATGAATTGTCCTGCGCGCTCGCGGCTGCTGAAGATCGCCATGGACCCGTTGCTCGCCGGGTCGTCGAACGGTCCGATACCGAGCAGCCCACCTTCCGCGGCGAACGCGTCGAGGTACTCCCGGTGTCGTGGATAGATCTCCGGAATCCTGGCGGCGGTGGTCGGATCGGTCGCGTAGAACACCACGTATTCCATGGCACCGAACCTACCGAGACCGGAACGCCGCGTGTCAGCTTTCGACGTGCACCGGGTGGTCGGCGCGGTCGAGGTGGAGCAGGACCTGGGTGGCGACCTCTTCACCGCCGAGGGTCGATGCGACCCAGGACGCGACGTCCTCGGATTTGCGGGTGAAGTCGTACATGTCGAGCGTGGGGTCGGCGGTCACGACGATCGACAGGGTGGGGAGTCCGCGTTCGATGACGGCGCGAGCGCGTGTCTGCCGCACTCCGGGGTACTGCGCGAGTTCGCTGGCGACTCCGTTGGCGAGGGAGCCGAGGTCGACGGTGACGTAGGTGCCCGATTCGCGGTCCGGTACGGCGACGGGGGACGTGCGTCGCCGGGTGAGGTCCAGGGCGAGGAGCACGATCCCGAAGACCAGCCCCACGACGACCGTCGCGGCGAGCGCCCAGCCCCACCAGTCCTGGTCGGGGAGTGCGGTGACACGCGCGCGGTCGTACCGCGACACCCATTCGCGGACGATCGGAACATGCAGGTCCCAGGCCAGGGCGTACGCGCCGAATCCGAGGAGTGCGAGCCCCACGAGCAGGACGATGACCCGGTTGACGGCGGCGGTCCGATGTCTCACGGTTTCACCTGCACTCGGAGTTCGGGGGACGTGCCGAGCAGCGACAGCGTCGGTTCCACGGCCTCGCGTACGGAGATGGCCACGTCGCCGGCGGGTGTCGACTCGGTGCGCACCACGCGGACGGTGACGTGTTTGCGGTCGACCGTCGTGTGCGCCGACAGCACGCCGGGGACGGTCTTGGCGTGACTACTGGAGTTGCGAGCGAGGTCGGTGGGGCGGAGCCAGACGATCGGGGTGTCACCGACTGCGAGCGGCAGGTGGGTGCGCGGCCGCGGTTTGAGGGCCGCGACGATGAACACGACCCCCAGCACGATCGCGCCTGCGGCGACGGGGACGATCCACTCGGACCAGTGCAGCCGGCCCAGCCATTGCACGGTGTTGCGGATCCAGGGCGCGTTGGCGAAGGTGCCGCGCATGATGAGCAGCTCACGCGCTGCGACGACCGCGAGACCGAGGGCTCCGACGGCGACGATGATCGCGGCGGGCACAGCGGCCGGGGTCGCGCGCGGCGTGCGTGGCCGGAGGGGCGCCACCGGGGCGGGCGGCACGGCAGGATCGCCCTGTTCGGAGTAACGGCCTTCGGCCGAACTGTCTTCGGGGGCGGCGGATTCCGTTCCGACGACCACGATGTTGAGTTCGATGACCGGCATGCCCGTCATCTGCTCGACCTGACGGTGCACCTGCGCGCGGAGCCGGCGGTTGACGAGGTCGAGGTGGCACGGCCACTGCACCGCGATGTACAGGTTGATCGCGACGGCGCCCGCTCCCGTCGAGACGTCGGCGCGGGGGAGTTCCCGCCCCGTCAGGCGGGACAGCCCACCGGACTGCTTGACGACGCCGGGTACCTGGAGTGCTGCGGCGACGGCGATCTTCACGACGGCGCGCTCCTTGATGACCAGTTCGCCGCGCAGGGCGGTGTCGTCGAGCGCCGCGTCGTCATGCGGACCGGCGGGGGGTGCGGTGAAGGGTTCAGCCACGGCCGCGGCTTCGGAGGATGGCGCCGAGATCGAGGTGGCCGTCGCGGTGCGCGCCGACGGCCATGCCCAGCGCGCCGAGGAGGACGGCGAAGACGAATCCGCTGAAACCACCGAGGATGCCGGCGATGGCGAGAAGTAACCCGACGATCAGGCCTGTGATTGTGCTGTTCATTGAGATTGTCCTGTCTCTGTCAGGAGATCTTCGATGGTCACGTCGACGGGGACGTCCACCAGCGATTCCACTGCGGCCCGCACTCTTTCGGCGGTGTCGACGACGTTGGCGGGGTAGCGAGCCGCGAGGTGGACGGCACAGGACGTGGGGCCGACGGTCACCCCGGTCACCCGGCGTCCGGGCAGGTAGGTCGCGACTTCACCGAACGCGCCGCCGTGCATCGCTGCCACTCCGGGGGTGGCGAGGACGGCGGCGACGATGCGTTCGGAGATGTCCTCGGCGTGGGTGTCCGGTGGAAGTGGTCCGGTCACTGCACCCTCGGTTTGCCGTCGAGCTCGGACGCGGCCTCGGATTCGTCGAACAGCATGACGTCGAAGACGGTGATGTTCACTTCGGTCACTTCGAGCCCGGTCATGCGCTCGACGGCCGCGATGACGTTGCGTCGGATGCCGACCGCGAGTTCGTGCAGTGCGACACCGTATTCCGCGACGATGCCGATGTCGATTGCGGCCTGTTTCTCGCCGACTTCGACGGCGACGCCCTGGGCGTGGTTGACGCGGGCGCCGGGGATCCGATCGCGGAGGGCACCGACAGCGCGCGCGGTACCGCCGCCCACGTCGTAGACGCCGTTGATCTCACGGGTGGCGATCCCGGCGATCTTGGCGACCACGGCGTCCGCGATGATGGTCCGTCCCTCGGAACTGACGAGTTCCGGCGTCGCCCCGGCACCGAACTGCACGCGGCTGCGTGCCCCTGAATCGCTGGTCATCGTGGATCCCCTTCGAGTCGCCTGCCTTCTCCTCAACAGTAATGATCACCGACCGTACGCGGGGTCTCCCACGCGCCTTTCCGTCCGCGGATCCCGTGACGGGAGACACCCAAAAATATTTGATATGACTACCCGGTAACATCTGACGTGATGCAGGTAACGCAGACGCAGCCCGACGGAAGGAACCCCATGGCGGAAGAGCCCACCGGTGAGGACGCCGCTCCTCATGCCCGGACGCCGGCCGTCGCCGCGGGTGTGGTGGTTCTGGCCGTCCTCGCACTCGCGTTCGTCGCGGTCAGCGGCTACTTCGGCTACACACACCGGCAGGCGGCGCAGGAGGCTCAGCAGAGATCCGAGATCCTCGAAGCAGCGCGGCAGGGCGTCGTGAATCTGACGACGATGGACTTCGAGCGGGCCGACGAAGACGTGCAGAAGGTACTCGACGGCTCGGCCGGAGAATTCCGCGACGAATTCGAAGCCCGATCCAAGGACCTCATCGCGGTCATGCAGGAGGCCAAGGTCAAGTCCCAGGGGGAGGTGCGCCAGGCTGCGATCGAGACGCAGAACGGCGACTCCGCGGACGTGCTCGTCGCGGTCGCGCAGAAGGTGTCCAATGCGGGCGGCGCGGCCGAGGAGCCGCGCGGTCAGCGGATGCGGGTGACGATGCAACTCGAGGACGGCACGTACAAGATCGTGAAGGCGGGGTTCGTGCAGTGAGTACCGACGCATCGCCGAAGTCGCGCAGACTCCTCCTGATTCTGGGCGCGCTCACCGTGGCCGCGGCCGTGCTGGCGGGGGTTCTGTACTTCACGCTCTACCGACCCGACCAGCGCGTCGACGACGCCGTCCGCGCCACCGTCACCGACACCGCGTCGCAGGGCGCGATCGCCCTGCTGTCCTACAAGCCGGACACGGTGGAGAACGACGTCGGCGCCGCGAAGGAACGCCTGACGGGGGAGTTCCTCGACTACTACACACAGTTCACGACGGACGTCGTCGTCCCGGCGGCCAAGGAGAGCCAGGTCGCGACCCAGGCGACGGTGGCCGCGTCCGGTCCGGTCGAGGTGGCGGCCGACACCGCGACGGTGCTGTTGTTCGTCAATCAGACCACCACCAGTGCGGCGAAACCGGAACCGGCGGCAACGGCGACGAGCATCACCGTCGAGCTCACCAAGTCCGGCGACAACTGGCTGATTTCGGGCTTCGATCCGGTTCAGTCGTCCGGGTAGCGTTGGCGCCCATGAGTACTCTTCGAGAGGTCGGCGACCGCGAGTCGTGGCGTTGCTGGCTGTGTGACGAACCGGTGGACCCCGACATGTCGGTCAACGATCCGCGTGGCCCCAGCATCGACAGCGTCGTCACCGCGAAGAAGGCCAAGGCGAAGGGCGGCGTCGAACGCCTTGCGCACCGGGCGTGCAACACCAAGAAGGGTGCCGTCAAACCGGTCGTGCCGTGGCCCGACCGGTTGTTCGTCGTCGATCCCGCCCCGATCATCGGTGTGGTCGAACAACTCGGCCGCAAGGGCGGACGGGTGGCGGTGGCGCGATGTCCGGGCAAATCGGACGCCGAGGACGCGGCGGAGTGGTTGCTCGACAGGTTGTCCCGTCTTGCACCGGAACTGAACGTCGAGACGCAGATCGATGCCGCCGGTGGTGCGTATCTGCTCGTCCTTCGCACCGCCTGACCCGTGAGTACTTGTTAACCGCGGGGGGCTGTTGCGGAATTGAGTGAGGGCGGTCCGGGTGCGGGTGTCTCGTGCCGAGGTGGGTGCCGGTGCGGGGGTGGCCCCCGCCGGGTCAGGGGGTGGCCGGGAGCGGGGTGCCGCCGGTCAGGTGGGTGAGGATCTTGCCGAGGTTGTGCACGGCGGCGTGGAACGCCCATTCGCTGCGGGCGCGGTCGAGTCCGCGGCTGGTGAAGCGGCGGAATCCGAGGTTGTGTTTGGCGTGCCCGAACACGGTTTCGGCGATGGGTGAGCGTTTGCGGTAGGTGGCGATACCGGCCTCGGTGCGCAGCCGGTGGGTCATGGCCTGGATCGGATCCGCTTGCGGCGGTGGCGGTCCGGTGACCGGATCAGCGGTGGCGGCGGCCTCGAGGTGACGGGATTTGCCGGTGGCGATCAACCGGTCCGGGCCCGGCGCGGTGAGGTTCTCGCGGGAGCAGTAGCCGGCGTCGAAGAGCATCACCCCGATCAGCTCCTCCGGGCTCGTGCCGGTCGGTTCCTTCCCACGTCGGGTGGTGTCGATCAGGTGCGCGGCCGCCCCGGCCTTGTCGACCATCTCGGGGAAATAGTCGTAGTCCGCCGGGCCGGTCCCGACCCCGGTGGCCAGGATCAACCCGTCCTCGCTGGTGAAGGCCTGACAGTTGTAGCCCTGCACCCAGCCGCCGCCGCGCAGCGGCTGCAACCGCGAGTCGGGATCGGTGGTGTTGCGGCGCCGCTGCCCGGCGGCGGCGGTGCGCTCGCCCTGTTTGCGGAGGGCGGTGTCGAGTTCGGTGCGCCGGCGCCGGACCAGGTGGTGCTTCTCGACCGGTTTCGGTGCGAACCGGGTGCCCCCGCCCCCGGCCTCGGTGCCACCCTGGAACCGCTCGATCACCGCGTGCTGGGCGGCGACCGCCTCGGCCAGACGCCGCTCGGCGGCGGCGACCTCGGCCCCGACCGGCACCCGGCCCATCACCGTCTGGCCCGCGTCGAGCCGGGCCAGATAGTCCTGCGCCTTCCCCTCCCGCTCGCACCGTTCGGCGTCCTTCTCCGCGTCGAGCTGGGCCAATGCCTCGGCGATCCGGGCCGAGCGGGTGCTGGGATCGGCCAACTCCGCCGGCACCTGTCCCGGGCCCGGATCGTCCTCGCCGTAGAGGTCGTCCTCGGCGTCATCGGTGGCGGCGTGCGCGGCCACCGCGGCGGCGGCGATCCGCGCGGCCTCGGCCTCGGCTGCCCGGCGCAGCCCGTCCTCGGTGCGGTTGGCGTCCTTCGATGCGTTCGAGGCGATCTTCACCCCGTCCAACGCGATCGTCTCGAGTCGGCCCAGACCCAACCGTGCGGCCAGGATCAGGACCTGCGTGAACAGGGCCTCGCAGGCGGTGTGGTTGTCCTTGCGGAACCGTGAGATCGTCACGTGATCGGGGGTGTCGCCGGCGCAGATCACCCGGTAGGACACCACCTCCGAGCAGGCCCGCTCGATCTGCCGCGACGACCGCACCCCCCGCGACCACGCCCAGATCAGCAGGGTCACCAGCATGTCCGGGTCGTACCCGGCGCGCCCGGCACCCCCGGTGCGGCGAGAGCCGTGAAAAGCGCTGGTGTCGAGATGGGTGTCGACGATCTCGATCACCGTCCACACCGGATGCGTGGGCGGCACCCACTCCCGCATGTCCGGTGGCAACAAAAACTGCTGATCACGATTCACCGGTCGATACCCCTTGGCCACCAACACATTATCCAAGAAACATCAGGTCGGGGCGCCGCGGCACGCGGAGACCCCGACCCGGAAATTTGAAACAGCCCCCCGGCGGTTAACAAGTACTCACGGGCGGCGGAGTCGCACGAGGGAGTAACGTCGGGAACAGAACATGAATCCGACCTCGAGTGCGAAGGAATTCCGATGAATCTGGCCTTGACCGACGAGGAGCTGGCGTTCCGCGACGAGATGCGAACGTTCTTCACCACGCAGATTCCGGCGGAGATCCGCGAGCGGTATGCGCGTGGTGAAGAAGTGGGGAAGGAAGGGTTCATCGAGTCCCAGAGGATTCTGAACGCCAACGGGCTCGCGACGCCGCACTGGCCGGTCGAGTGGGGCGGCCGCGACTGGACTCCGGTGCAGAAGCACATCTGGCTCGACGAACTGCAGCTCGCCTCGGTACCCGAGCCGCTCGCGTTCAACACCAGCATGGTCGGCCCCGTCATCGCGGCATTCGGATCGCAGGAGCAGAAGGAGAAATTCCTTCCCCCGACCGCCAACCTCGACATCTGGTGGTGCCAGGGATTCTCCGAACCCGAGGCAGGCTCCGACCTCGCGTCGCTGAAGACCCGCGCCGTCCGCGACGGCGACGACTACGTGATCAACGGCCAGAAGACGTGGACCACCCTCGCGCAGCACGCCGACTGGATCTTCGTCCTTGCCCGCACCAACCCGGACGCCCCCAAGAAGCAGGCCGGCATCTCGTTCATCCTCGTCGACATGAAGACGCCCGGCGTCACGGTGCGCCCGATCAAGCTGATCGACGGCGGCTACGAGGTCAACGAGATCTTCTTCGAGGACGTGCGCGTGCCGGCCGAGAACCTCGTGGGCGAGGAGAACCAGGGCTGGAGCTACGCCAAGTTCCTGCTCGGCAACGAGCGCACCGGTGTGACCCGGCTGGGATTCTCCAAAGTCCGTCTCGCGCAGGCGAAGGAACGCGCAGCCGAGATCTCGGTCGGCGAGGGGACGCTGCTCGACGATCCGCTGTTCGCCGCCCGGATCGCCGAACTGGAGAACGAGATCATCGCGCTCGAACTCACCCAGCTGCGGGTGGTGGCCAGTTCGGCCGACGGCAAGCCGAACCCGGCGTCGTCGCTGCTGAAGCTGCGCGGGTCCGAACTGCAGCAGGCCACACTCGAACTGCTGACCGACGTCGCGGGACCCGACTCCCTGCCCTTCGCCGCAGGTGACGGCATCGCCTCGCCGCTCTGGGCGCAGCGGACGACTCCGACGTATCTGAACTACCGCAAGGTTTCCATCTACAGCGGATCGAGCGAAGTGCAGCGCAGCATCATCGCCTCCTCGATCCTCGGATTGTGAGGGCGTGACATGGACTTCGAACTGACCGACGAACAGAAACTGCTGCGCGACACCACCCGCGAACTGCTGGGCCGCAGCTACGACGCGGAGAAGCGCAACGCCGTCACCGACACCGAGCAGGGGTGGAGCCCGCAGGTGTGGAAGCAACTCGCCGAGGTGGGACTGCTGGGCCTGAGCTTCGACGAGGAAGACGGCGGAATGGGCGCCGGACCGGTCGAGGTCGCGTCGGTGATGACCGAGATCGGCCGCCGCCTCGCGCCCGAACCCGTCCTCGACGCCGTGCTCGTCCCCGGCGGTCTGATCGCTGCGTCCGGCAGCACGGAGCAGCGTCGCCGGATTCTGCCGGACGTGTCCGAGGGCAATCTCCTGCTGGCCTTCGCCGATCGGGAACCGGGTGTGCGCTGGCCGTCCACCCAGGTGTCCACGACCGCGAAGAAGGACGGCGACGCGTGGACCCTCACTGGTACCAAGAACCCCGTTCCGCACGGCGGTAGCGCGAACACCCTGGTCGTCACGGCGGCACTCCCGGACGGTGGGGTCGGACTGTTCCTCGTCGACGCCGATGCCAGCGGCCTGACCCGCACCGCCTACGCGACCCACGACGGATTGCGGGCCGCGCAGGTGGAACTGTCGGACACCCCGGCGGAGCCTCTCGGTGCGGGCGGCGACGCATCGTCGGCGATCGAGAGCGCGCAGATCCGGGCGCAGGCGGCACTGTGTGCGGAGGCCGTCGGCGCGATGGAGGAAGCGCTGCGACTGACCACCGAGTACCTGAAGACCCGCAAGCAGTTCGGTGTCCCGATCGCGAAGTTCCAGACGCTCACGCACCGTGCGGCCGACATGTACGTGCTGCTGGAACTGGCTCGCAGCATGAGTCTCTACGCGACGATGTCGCTGGCCGACGGAGCCGCCGATCCGGTGGTCGCCTCCCGCGCCAAGCTGCAGATCGGCCGCTCCGCCCGCACGATCGGGCAGGAAGCGATCCAGATGCACGGCGGCATCGGCATGACGGCCGAGTATCCGGTCGGCCACTACGTGAGCCGGTTGACGGCCATCGAGCACACCCTCGGCGGGTCCGACGACCACCTGCGGGTGCTCGCGTCGGCGACCACCCAGGGGACCATCAGCATCATTTAGCCGCCCCCGTGAGTACTTATTAACCGCCCGCGGTTAATAAGTACTCACGGGTCCAGGTCTCGGATTGGTATCGGAAAGAGCGTTTACGACGTGTCGCACAGGGACCCCAGTGTGACGCGGCTAACGTTCTGCGCGCACACCAGAACTCACGGGGGATGTACGTAATCTCGGTGAAGGAGCATTGCCATGGGGTCCGGTCCAGTCAAAGCGATCATGTGGAGCCTGCTTTTCGTGGGACTCGTCGGTGCGGGAGTCGGGATCTCCGAACTGCACGTTCCCTGGACGGTCGCATCGCTGATCGTCGCCTCGGTCTCCGGACTGGTCCTGCTCAGGATCCGCGCCGACGCGCACCCCGAACTGCACAGCGACCGCCGGATGGCTGCCGGCTGACCCGCGGTCACTCCGTCTGAAGACCGTCCGCCCACCTGCCGATGTCGCCGCGTTCGAGTGCGAGCGCCAGCAGTTCCGGGAACTTGTCCGGGGTGCAGGCGAATGCGGGAATGCCGAGCACCCCGAGGGCCGCGGCGTTGTCGTGATCGAACGACGGGGCGCCGTCGTCGGACAGTGCCAGCAGAACAACCACCTGGACGCCCGCGTTCGTCATCGCCGCCATCCGCCGCAGCATCTCCGCGCGGATCCCGCCCTCGTACAGGTCCGAGATCAGCACGAACAGCGATTCGGTCGGTCTGTCGATCAGTGACTGGCTGTAGGCGATGGCCCGGTTGATGTCGGTGCCGCCGCCGAGTTGCGTGCCGAACAGCACGTCGACGGGATCGGACAGCTTGTCGGTGAGGTCGACGACCGCCGTGTCGAACACGACCAGCGACGTCTTCAGCGCGCGCATCGAGGCGAGGACCGCGCCGAACACGGACGCGTACACGACGCTCGACGCCATCGACCCGGACTGGTCGATGGCGAGGACGACGTCGCGGTGCACGGCCTGCGATCGGCGGCCGTATCCCAGCAGCCGCTCCGGCACCACCGTCTTGTACTCGGGGAGGTAGTGCGCGAGGTTGGCGCGGATCGTGCGATTCCAGTCGATGTCGCGGTACTTGGGGTTGGTGATGCGGGCCGACCGGTTCAGGGCACCGGTGACGGCGGTCCTGGTCTTCTGCGCGATCCGTTCCTCCACCTCCCGGACCACCTTCTCGACGACCATCCGGGCGGTGGCCTTGCTGGTCTCGGGCATAACCCGGTTCAGGCTCAGCAGCGTGCCGACGAGGTGGACGTCCGGTTCGACGGCGTCGAGCAGTTCGGGTTCGAGGAGCAGCTGGGTGAGGCCGAGCCGGTCGATGGCGTCCTTCTGCATCACCTGCACGACGCTGCTCGGGAAGTAGGTGCGGATGTCGCCGAGCCAGCGCGCGACCTTCGGCGCCGATCCGCCGAGACCCGCGCCGCGACGGCGGCTCTTCGTCCCTTCGCTGCTGGTGTCGTACAGGGCGGCCAGAGCGCCGTCCATCGCCGCGTCCGCCTTGGACGCGAGACCGCCGGTGGATTCCTCGGCGGCGTTGCCCAGCAGCAGCCGCCAGCGGCGTAGCCGCTCCGCGTCTTCGGTCACGACGTCACCCCCAGAATGTCCGCGACGGTCCGGATCGCGATCGTGCCCCGACGAGCGTCGACCTCGGCGCGGGCATCGGCGGTGGACCCGCCCTCCACGGACTGCCCGATCGCCCGGCGTTCCCCGGTTTCGAACCCGCCGAACGTGCGCCGCAGCAGTGGCAGTACGTCGACGAAGTCCTGCTGGCGCAGCCCCGATACCCATCCGTCGAGCAGTTGCAGCAGTTGCCGGTCGTGGACCAGCAGCAGCCCACCGCCGCCGAGGAAGCCGTCGACCCACCCCGCCTTGGCGGAGGGATCGGCGCCGACGGACAGCGCCCGCGACAGTCGGGTGGCGGACTCGGTTTCGCTGACGGTGCCTGCGTCGCGGAGCAATCGGACCATGCGCCCGATCACGAGGCCGTTCACGTCGCTGCGGTCGACGAGGCCTGCGAGTGTGCCGAGCCATCGCGCCGACGCACGATCGTCGTCGCGCAGCATCACCGCCGCGTGGACGTCATCGACGGCGCGGCGCAGGTCGAGTGCGCTGTCGTCGTCCAGACCCGATATCGCGGTGGGCAGTCCGGCGCAGATGCGGACGAGCAGGCTGTCGGTGACGCGGGTGAGGGACGAGACGTCGGTGCCGCGGACGTCCCCGTATCGCAAGGTGCGGGTGAGCGCGGGCAGGGCATCCATCAGGTGCATCACGTCGTGGTCGAGTGTGGCCGCCGTCTCCAGTGCCCGCAGCAGTTCGGCCAGCGCATCGCCGAGATCCGACAGGAGGGCCTGCTCGAGCAGCCCGGTGAGCTGGGCGAGCGAGACGTCACCGGCCGACGCCTCCTCACGCACCTTCGCTGTCGCCGCGGCCTCGACGGTGGTGCCCCACAGCGACGCCTCGATGATCGACACCGCCAGTTCGGGTTTCCAGGTGAGGGACCACGTCTCACGGAATGTGCCGGTGCCGCGGATGTCACTGTCGGCCGGCGTGCCCCAGTCGACACCGAGGATCTGCAGGCGGTGCAGGAGCCGGGACCGCGCGACGTCGTTGTCTCGGCGCAGGTCGAGGTCGATGGTCTTCTCGGTGGCCTGCTGCTTGAGGCGCAGCGTCTTCGCCCGCGCCCGCAGGTCGGCGTCGAGGGGAACCGTCGGGGTGTTCTCCGGGACGGCGCCGAGTGCCTCGCCGACGACGAGTCGCCGTGTGATGAGGTCGAGCAGGACGTCGTCGCCGTCGCACATCACGGCGCGGGTGGCCTCGGTGACCTCGGAGAGACCGGCCAGCGGCCGCGCACGCATTGCAGCCAACGTGTCTGCGAGACGGACGGATTCGATGACATGCGCACTCGATACCGGAAGGTCCTCGTCCCGCAGCACCCGCGCGACCTTCGTGAGCCAGCGGGTGATCGTCCGGTCCGGTGCGGTGAACAGGTGGTGATACCAGCCGGGGGAGGCGATCCCGGCGCCGTACCCCGATGCCGCGGACAGTCGTGAATGCGTCCACGGCACCCACGTGAGCGAGGTCTTGATCTTGGGGATTCCCTTGAGGATTCGCGCGTCCGCGGTGGCCGGGCCGAGAGGACCGGCGAGTGCCGGGGCGTGCCACGCGCCGCACACCACCGCGATCCGTTGCGCGCCGCCCTTGATCACCTTCCGCAGCGTCTGGCGCATGTACGCCTCGCGCCTGCTGGTGGGCTCGTCGAGTTCGACGGTGTCCCGCAGCGCGGTCATGGCCTCGGTGATCGCGTCGAACGAGTCGGGACCCGAACCCGATTCGATGACGGCGTCCCACCAGCGTTCGGTGTCGTCGTAGCCCGCCGCGGCGGCCAACTGGGTCAGCGGATCCTCGGTACGGGGCTCGGAGTCGTCTGCGGCGAGGGTATTGGCGGCGGGAAGGTCGCAGAAGCGGACGTCGACGCCGCGCCCGGCCGCCCACGACAGCGCCTGCCACTCCGGGGAGAACACGGCGAACGGCCAGAACGCCGCCGTCCGGGGCTCCCCGGTGGCATACGCGAGCAGGGCCACCGGAGGTTCCATGGTGTCGGAGGCGGTCAACGCGACCAGCGGATCGGCGTCCGCGGGCCCTTCGATCAGGACGGCGTCGGGGACGAATTCGTCGAGCGCGCGCCGCACCGATCGTGCCGAACCGGGCCCGTGGTGGCGGATGCCGAAGACACGGACGTCGGAGTTCACCCCGTGACCTCGCGGCACGCCCGGTAGAAGTCGGCCCAGTCCTCCCGTTCGCGGACCACGGCCTCGAGGTATTCGATCCACACGACCTTGTCGGCCACCGGGTCCTTCAGCACGGACCCGAGAATGCCGGCGGCGACGTCGGACGGGCGGAGCACCCCGTCGCCGAAGTGCGCGGCGAGGGCGAGTCCGTTGGTGACGACGGAGATCGCCTCCGCCGTGGACAGCGTTCCGGACGGCGACTTCAGCTTGGTACGGCCGTCGCCGGTGACGCCCGACCGGAGTTCGCGGAACACGGTGACCACGCGCCGGATCTCGTCGACGGTCGCAGGAATCTCCGGCAGTTCCAGCGAGGACCCGAGTTGCTCGACGCGCCGCGCGACGATGGCGACTTCGTCCTCCTCGTCGGCGGGCAGCGGCAGGACCACCGTGTTGAACCGTCTGCGCAGCGCGGAGGACAGTTCGTTGACCCCGCGGTCGCGGTCGTTCGCGGTGGCGATCAAGTTGAAACCCTTGGCGGCCTGCACCTCGGTGCCCAGTTCGGGGATGGGCAGCGTCTTCTCCGACAGCACGGTGATGAGCGCGTCCTGCACATCGGCGGGAATGCGGGTGAGTTCCTCGACCCGTGCGATCCGCCCGCCCTGCATGGCCGTCATGACGGGGGACGGAACGAGTGCACCCGCTGTCGGGCCCTCGGCGAGAAGCCGCGCGTAGTTCCAGCCGTACCGGATGGCCTCCTCCGGCGTCCCCGAGGTTCCCTGGACGAGCAGGGTCGACTCGCCGGAGACCGCCGCCGACAGGTGTTCGGACACCCACGTCTTGGCGGTGCCGGGGACGCCGAGCAGAAGCAGCGCGCGGTCGGTCGCGAGCGTCGCGACGGCCACTTCGATGAGTCGGCGGGGACCGACGTACTTGGGGGTGATGACGGTGCCGTCGTCGAGTTCGCCGCCGAGCAGGTACGTCACGACCGCCCACGGAGACAATTTCCACGACGGTGGCCGGGGCCGGGTGTCGTGCGCGGCGAGGGCGGCGAGTTCGTCGGCGTAGGCCTGCTCGGCGTGGGGTCGTAGCAGGTCGGCCTGGGCGGCCGCGATCTCGGTCACTCGAGCTCCTTCAGGACTGTTCTGCGGTGGTCGATGTTGGTGGCGACGGTGGCGAATGCCTGGTGCCAGCCGGGATCACGGGTGCGTTCGGCTGCTGCGCGGAGGAGCGGCGCCGCAGCGAACGGGAAATGCGTCTCGGCGCTGCGGAGGGTCGAGTAGTGGCTGTGCCGGGAGAACTGCCCCAGGTCCTTGCCGGTCTCGGCGTGCCGCCCGGCGACGTCCTCGAGGCGAGCGATCACCCGCTCGGCGAGGTCGAGCGGCCAGGGGTGGGGAAGGCCGTCGAACAGGGCGGCGCCGTCGACGCCCAGCAGGTAGGAGTCGGCGCGACCCGACAGGATGTATGCGAGGCGTTCGCGGGCGGGGACGATCGGCACGACGCGACGTTCGGTTGTCCGTCCCTCCCGGTGCAGCAGAGCCGACGCCCAGCGCGGATTGCGCTGCAGCACGGTCGCGGTGGTCCACGCCTCCATCATCACCTCCCGCCACTGGTCTTCGATCCGAATCTCCAACGCGGTGGAGGCGGAGCCGATCATGCCTTCCCACACCGACAAGGGGGCGGCGGTGACCACCATCCGCAACCACCAGCTGCGGATTCCCTTGTTCTTGAAATGGACGTCCTCGATGCCGTCGCGACGGGCCGAATCGTCCAGGGAGCCGGGCATGTTCACCACGAGACGGGTGCGCAGCGGCTTCTTCTCCACGCGCACCCATGCCCGGGCGCGAGCGGCCATCCGCTCGGCGTATGCGGAGTTCGGCAGCTGGCGCAGCAACTGGACCGCCTGCTGGCGCACCTCTTTCCGCCGGTCGTCGAGTGCGTGCTCGAGCAATGCGGAGTCGGCATCACTCAGCCCCGTTCCCAGAACGGCGATGAACGCCGCCCGGTGCTCGCCCCGTTCGGAATCCCAGGTGTGGCTCAGTTCGGTCATCGCGATCGCCGGGTTCACCGCCCGCATCGCCGTGAGCCATTGCAGTCGTTCCTGGTGTGCGCCGTGCGTCCACACGTCGGTGCGATCGGATCGGCGGACCAGCATCGACCAGTCCGGGTTCTGCGCGGCGAGCCACTGGCCGCGGGGGCCCACCAGTCGGAGGATGCTCTCGCGGTGGGCGTCGTTGGTGCGGGCCACGGCCATCAGGTCGGCGACGAGATGATCCGGCGCGCGGTAATTCCGCTCGGTCACGACCGCGAACCACTCGGTGAGCGTCCACGACTTGGCTGCGAGCAACTGCATCAGGTGCGACGCGGACGCGGGCGGCAACTGCAGCCGCGGATCGTCCTCGGCGGGGGCGGGCAGCACGCGCGCGGAGGCGGCGACCCCGCCGTCGCGGTATGCGTTCTCGAGCGCGGCGGCGCCCAGCAGGGTCTCCGCCGGATCACCGCTGACCGCTTGCGTCAGTTCGCCGGTGGCCAGATCCTCGAACGAGGGGGTGGACCGTGCCGTGCCGAGCAGGGCGGCGGACAGGAGTTCGCTCATCGCCGGCTCCCCGCCGCCGCGGGCGAGGGCGTGCCGGGCCCGAGCGGGTACACGTCGCCGCGATCGAACACCGAGACGGGAACCAGCGATTCGCTGGTCCACTCCCCGAACACGGTGACGGGACGGCCGCCGGACATTCCGAGGAGCCGCCACAGGACCGGGTCTTCGCCGGACAGCGGCAGCGCGCGCCCCTCCGCGTCGACGAGAAACCAGTGCCCGTCGTCGATTGCCGGGGTGACGCCGGTGAGCAGCGCCGGCCACGAGCGGACCCACGGGTCGGCCCCGACCGCGGCGGCGAAGTGGTCGAGAGCGGTGTCGATGTCGCTCGGAGCGACGGTGGTGAATGGTTCGGGGGTCTCGTGGGCGTCGCCGAACTGGGCGCGCAGCGGCGCGGCGCCGGGGTAGAAGTGCACGGTGGCGTCGACGAGCGAACCGAGCGGCGGGACCACTGTCGAGAAGTTCGCGGAGCCGTGCGCGAAGTCCAGGAGGATCGCGCGGCGACCGTGGTTGCGGCCGATCAGCCACACCTTGCGGGTGAAGAGGCGCTTCTCCTCGGTGGTCTGCATTCCCAGGACCATCCACCGGTCACGGACTCCCGGCTCGCCGCGCACGCTGTCGGTTGCCACGGGGTACCCCACGTGCGAGCGCACCGACGCCTGCAGTGGTTCCGGTAGTTCGCTCAGACGGCGATGGGCGACGACGAGGAGGTGCAGCCTGGCGTACTCGCGGAGCAGCCGGTCCGGCCAGTCGGCGCGGGTGGCCACGACGATCGGCAGGCGACGCAGGGCGGACGCGACGCCGGGCGCCTGCGCGTCGACCATGCGGGCGGCGATGGCGTCGAACGCGGATGCCGAGATGTCGGCTGCGCCGAGCCCGCCGCGGATCTGGTCGGTGAGCCACAGGTCGAGTTCGTCGAGGCCCGCCGTCACCCGCTCGGTCCGGCGTTCGGTGGCCTTCGCACCGGCCGTCGTGGTGGCGGCAGCCGCCGGCGCGGCTGCCCGCCCCGCTCTGCGGCTCAGCCAGTCCGCCGCGAACGGCGGCGGCTCGGACCGCTCCGGGACCCGGCCGTGCGACCAGATCAGCAACAATCCGAGCGTGTGTTTGCAGGGAAATTTCCGGCTCGGGCACGAGCAGTTGTACGCCGGCCCGGAGAGATCGACGACCGATCGATAGGGGCTCTTGCCGCTGCCCTGGCACAGACCCCAGAGCGCGCCACCGTTGCTGCCCGTCTCCGACCACGCGGCCGACAGCTTTGCGGCGGCAGCGAGCGAGCCGGCATCGGGGGCGACCGATGCGACCTGTCCCTCCGACCAAGGCGACGTCACTCCGCCACCGTAGGGGAGTTGTCCGACAGGAAGGGAGGAGGGTGCTCGGAATTGTCGGCCAACTTCGGTGTGGACGTCGGTCTCCCGTGTCAAGCTGTCGTCAGGTACGACAGCGAGGGAGTGGGCCGGTGATCCACGGAAGGTATTTCGAGTTCAAGGGTCGTCCCGCCGTGCGGTTCCGGTGCACGTACCCGTTCCCCGTCCAGAGGCTGTGGGAGGCCGTGTCGGAGCCGGACGAGCTGGCGCACTGGTTTCCGTCACGGGTCCGCCTCGACACCTACGCCGGCGGCGACATCGAGTTCCTCCCGGAACCGCACAGCGACCCCGAGACGGGGACGGTCCTCGTCTACGGCGCCCCGTGCACGCTGGCGTTCACGTGGGGCGGGGACGAGATCCACTTCGAGGTCGAGCCGACCGCGGACGGGTGCGCCCTGACGCTCGTCAACGTTCTCGAGGTCCGCAACACGGCAGCCAGGAACGCCGCCGGGTGGAGTGTCTGCCTCGCCGACCTCGACCGGCACCTCGACGGCTCCGACGCGCCCGGTCACCGTGGAGATGCGTCCGCGGACTGGCGCCCGTTTTATCAGACCTATTTGGGGGAGGGGATGCCGTCGGGTGCGCAGATCCCCGGGGAGTCCGCCTGACCGTGGCCGGCGACGGTCCGGCGTCGAGGGCGTTCGAACAGGCTCTCCACGTCGGATGCCGGCTCGTCCGGCTCCTCGACCGCGATGTTCCCGCCGGTCCTCAGCCATCCGTTCCGCAGCGACGATGTCAACCAGTTGTCCAGCGCGGCTTGGGTTTCGAACTTCAGCACGATCACGCAGACATCGGAGGTGCTGCTCTCCTTCAGCCATCCTCCGCCGAGGAATCCGGGAAACAGCCGGGCCAGTCCGAGTCCGGTCTGGATCCAGTCGGCGAACTCCTCGTCGCAGCCGGGAAGGACCCGGCGGACGATGGTCGTCGTGACGGACGCATCCACCGGCCCGGCTGTTCCGGCGCCCTCGGCCGCGTGCTCCATCGTTTCCTACCTCGGTTCCGCTCACCCCCGTGACACGTGCCACCTCAAACTACCAGCGGATACGACGTCACAGGTCGTAGAAGGGCGCGGCGTACCTGAACGTGCCGGTGATGCTCGGATTCCAGCGTGCGAGCCGGCGGACCTGGAAGTGGGACGACCACGAGGGCTGGTCCGGCTCGATCCCGACCGACGTTCCGGAGACGAAGCCGAACCGCGGGTAGTAGTCGAGGTGACCGAGCAGTGCCACCAGGGGTTCGTCCCTGGCGTCGGCGCCGCCGAGCGCGGCGTGCATCAGTGCCGAACCCACGCCGTCGCGCTGGAGGCCGGGGAGCACGCCGATCGGGCCGAGCGCGAGTACGTCCGTGGAGTCGACGGTCGCGCGGGTCAGGCACACGTGGCCGGCGACGGACCCGGCCAGTTCGGCGACGAGGGACAGCTGCGGAATCCACGCGTCGCCCGACCTCAATCGGGTCACGAGGCCGACCTCGAGGGGAGTGTCGCCGTCGAAGGCCTGCCGGTGCACCTCCGCCACCGCGTCGATGTCGCCCGGATTCTCGCGTCTGATCAGCATGCGGGCAGAGTGTATCGACGGGCCCGCGGCCGCAACGGATTTCTGACGGCGCCCGTTGTCCGGCCGGTAGCGGTGGACGGAAAGCGTTCTCCAATTGTGACCGTGTGACGATTCGGGCCGAATGAATTTCCGAACGATCGATAGCAGTATGGGCAGAACGTGAGTCGAGCGAAGGACAAAGGGAATCGGGGTGCGGGTGGTCGAGGCCAGAGTGGTCGGATACAGTTGCGGTGTGCAACACAACGAGGTCGAGCCGGAGGAAACGCCCGCGTCGGGCGTGGTGGCCGTCCATGACGAACTCGTCCGCCTCGTCCGTCAACTGGTTGCCGATGACCGTCCTCCCGTCGGATCCCCGACGTTCGCTCAACATTCGCTGCTCTCCTTCGTCGCCCGCAATCCGGGATGCCGGGCCACCCAGATCTCGGAGGCATTCGGCGTGCACCGCTCCACGGTGTCGCGTCAACTCCGAGCCTGCATCGACGAGGGGTGGGTGCACGCCGAGCCGGGACCGCTCCGCAGCGGTCATCCGTTGAGCCTCACCGACGGCGGCGTCGCGGTGCTGGCCGGCGCCGACGCACGCCGCGTGGAGGAAGTCCGCGACCGGGTGGCCACGTGGTCGGACAGTGAAATCGCCGCGTTCGCCCGGCACCTCCGGAAATTCCGCCAGGGCGGCGACACAGACCACGACAGCATCGGAGACGACACCCGTGCGTGAGTACACCAGCGCCCCGACGTTCACCGTCTCCGACCACGAGAACGCCGTGCTGAGGGTGTTCGCGCACGCCGAGAGCCATCCGGATCGGGTGATGTACACACGTCCCGAGTCCGGTGGGTGGGTCGACGTGACGGCCAAGGACTTCGGCGCGCTTGTCATCGGGGTCGCGAAGGGTTTGATCGCCAACGGTGTCCAGCCCGGCGACCGTGTGGCACTGCTGTCGTCGACGAGATTCGAATGGTCGCTGCTCGACTACGCGATCTGGGCGGCCGGCGCCGCGTCCGTCCCGATCTACGACTCGTCCTCGCACGACCAGATCCGGTGGATCATCGAGGATTCAGGGGCGGTCGCCGCGCTCGTGGAGACTCCGGCCCACGCGTCGAGTTTCGAGGGTGACGGCATCCCCTACACGCTGAAGCGCATCCTCACCATCGACGAGGACGCGGTGGGCACGCTCATCAAGGACGGGTTGTCGATCGACGATTCCGAGGTGTTCAAACGGGTGGTGGCGCTGACCGCCAACGATCTCGCCTCGCTCGTGTACACGTCCGGGACCACGGGCCGTCCCAAGGGCTGCACCCTCACCCACCGGAACTTCCTGTCGGAGGTGCGGGCGTTGCTCGCGGCACCGATCGGTGACGTCGCCCGGCCCGGCAACCGCGTCCTGACGTTCCTTCCGCTGGCGCACGTGCTGGCGCGCGCGGTGTCGCTGGCGATGTTCGAGGCCGGCGCGACGCAGGCACACTGGTCCGACTTCGGTACGGTCACGGGCGAATTCGAACGTTTCCGGCCCAACACCATTCTCGGTGTACCCCGCGTGTTCGAGAAGGTGCGGGACGGTGCGGCGCGCAAGGCGGCGTCGGCGGGCGGCCTGCAGAAACGGATCTTCGACTTCGCCGAGACCACGGCGGTGGCGTACAGCGAGGCCCAGGACACGGGCGGTCCATCGCTGCGACTCCGGCTAGAGCGTGCGCTCGCCGACAAACTCGTCTACGCGAAACTCCGTGCCGCCCTGGGCGGCGACTGCTGGTGGGCGATCTCCGGTGGCGGGGCCCTCATCCCGAGGCTCGGTCACTTCTTCCGCGGCATGGGAGTTCCGGTCTACGAGGGCTACGGTCTCACCGAATCGACTGCCGCGCACTGCGTGAACGTCCCCGGCGCCCAGAAGATCGGGACGGTCGGTCAGCCCCTGGACGGCCACAGCGTGCGCATCGCCGCGGACGGTGAGATCGAACTGCGCGGCGGCGTCGTGTTCGGCGGCTACTGGCGAAACGAACACGCCACCCGGGACGTGCTGGACGACGGCTGGTTCCGCACCGGCGATCTCGGCGACCTGGACGACGAGGGCTACCTCACCATCACCGGCCGCAAGAAGGATCTGCTGATCACCGCCGGCGGCAAGAATGTGTCGCCAGGGCCGCTCGAAGACCGGCTGCGCTCGCACACCCTCGTCTCGCAGGCGGTCGTGGTGGGCGACGGCCGCCCGTTCATCGGTGCCCTGCTGACCGTCGATCCGCAGGAATTCGACAAGTGGAAGTCCGCGCACGGCAAGCCGTCCGACGCCACGGTGGCGGACCTGCGCGACGACGAGGAGCTGCGCGGGGACCTGCAGGACGCGGTGGACGACGCGAACACCACCGTCTCGCACACGGAGTCGATCAAACGGTTCGTCGTCCTCGGCCGCGACCTCACGGAGGCCGACGGAGAGCTGACCGCCACCCTGAAGATCAAGCGTCCCGTGGTGACCGAGCGCTTCGCCGACGACATCGCGAGCCTGTACCGGCGGGGCTGACCCGTTACGGTGGCGGAGTGACAACAGCTTTCGTTCTGTCGGGTGGGGCGAGCCTCGGTGCCATCGAGGTCGGCATGTTGCAGACCCTGATCGGCAGGGGAATTCGGCCGGACCTCATCGTCGGCACGTCCGTCGGCGCGCTCAACGGTGCCTGGCTCGCCGGCGGCTCCTCCGACGCAGATCTGCGTGCACTCGCCGACCTGTGGCGTGGTCTCACCCGCAGTGCGGTGTTCCCCACCGGATTGCTCACCGGATTCACCGGTTTCGTCGGCCTCCGGAACCATCTGGTGTCCAACCGCGCCATCCGGAGGCTGCTGGAGCAGAATCTGCGGTTCGAACGGATGGAGGACGCGCCGATCCCGCTGCACGTCATCGCCGCCGACGTGCTGACCGGCAAGGACGTCCGGCTGTCCACGGGGCCGGCCGTCGACGCCGTCACCGCCAGCGCGGCGCTGCCCGGCATCCTCCCACCCGTGGTGATCGACGGCCGGGCGCTGATGGACGGCGGGGTCGTCAACAACACGCCCATCTCCCATGCAATCGAATTGGGGGCCACGACCGTGTGGGTACTCCCGACCGGATATGCGTGCACCCTCTCGAAGGTCCCCGGAAGTGCCCTGGGCATGGGTTTGCTCGGTGTGACCCTCGCGATCAATCAGCGGCTCGCCCTCGACATCGAACGGTACGAGAGTGCCGCCGACATCCGAGTGGTGCCCCCGCTGTGCCCACTGGACACGAGTCCCGCCGACTTCGGCGACGCCGACGAGCTGATCACGCGGGCACGGGAGCAGACCGCGAAGTGGCTCGACGAGGCGCGGGTCGTCCAGGTCGGTCAGGCCGATCTGCTGTTGCCGCACGTGCACGGATAACCGTCAGCGGCATCCCGCGGCCGCAGGCACCCCGGCCAGTCGCTCGTCGATCCAGCGCACCACCTCGGGCAGCGCGAACACGGCCGCGGTGAGGTGCTCGCCGAACTGCGGGGCGTAGGTGACGTCGCCGCCGCCGCGGCACCACTCCTGCTGCAGCGCGATCACCCCCTCCTCCGGAATCCATTCGTCGCCGAGGAACACCCGCGACGACCCGTGATACAGCAGCACCGGCGTGGCCGGGGTGAGCGCGCCCATCCTGTTTTCGGCGACCACCGTTCGGGCCGTGGGATTGCCGAACGGGTCGGGTACGGCCGCGAACAGTTCGGCGGGAAGCAACGCGATCCCGGCGGGTGCGAGGGCCAGGATGCACTGGTCCTTCAGTGGGGACGTCGCCAGCAGCACGCCGAGCGGATTCGCCAGTGTCAGCATTTCCGGATACTCGCGGGCGAGCCCGAGGACGGCGGACAGGTACAGACCCGAACCGAGCTGGCCGTTCATCGTCCTGCGCAGCAAACCGAAATCGGCGGGGATGCCGCCCGCGGCGGCGCCGGCGAGTTCGACGTCCGGCGCGTACGACGGTTGCAGTTGCGCCGCCCAGCCGGTGGCGATCGCACCACCGCTGTAACCCGTCGCGACGACCGGACTGTCCGAGAGCCCGAGACCGGGCAGACGCTTCATGCCGCGGATGCTGTCGAGCACGGCATGACCCGCCATTCGTCCCGCGCTGTACGCCATCCGCGGTCCCTCGTGGTCGGGCACGAGCACCGCGTAGTTCTTCGCGAGGAACAGCGACAGCACCGGTGGGATGTCCAGGTCCAGGGTCTGCCAGTCGTGCACCATCTTGTAGGACGGGGTGCACCGGGCGCCCAGGGAGTCGATGGGCATGTTGTAGGCGACCACCGGTCTCGGTTCCGGCGCCGTCCACGCCGCGGTCGGCACCAGGACCGTCGCGGTCACCGGCACGGGACGGTCCTTGGAATCGTTGGAACGCACCATGATCTGGTGAGCCCGGTGCGGCACCAGCGTGTTCGGGAACGCCCGGAGCGTCACTTCCCGCGAGCGGATGATCTCACCGGCGTCGAACTCCGCGACGTTCGGCGGCCACGCGAAGAAGTCGTCGTCCGGAATGGGGGACGGGAGAATGGATTCGGTGCCCAGGGGCTGGGCGGACACACGTGGGGGATGGACGCAGACAAACGCGGCCGCGCAGGTGGAGAGTGTCATCAGGACCACTGCACGAAACAGCTTCATCGCTACCACCGCCTGAGGTAACTGTCCCAGAATGTAACTGTAACTCCAGTCACATCATCGCAGATCGACACGGGTACAGCGGTGGTTTGTTTTCGTCGCGGGGTGGTTACTGTGTGTGCATGGCGGTCACCGTGGAGCGGGCAGTACTCGAGCAGGCTGAAGACATCGTTCAGATGCACTGGGACGCTGAGGATTGGATCCTGGCCAGGGAACTCGACGCACCCGCCCGGGGTGAGGTGTCGCTCGCCGACGTTCGTGAACAGATCGAGTTCGGGGAATGGCGTGTCGCGCTGTTCGCGGGCATCGTGGTGGGCGCGCTGCGGGTGCTGCGGTCCGACCCCGACGTGTGGACCGAGGACGACATACCGGCCGCCTACGTGGCCCGGGTCATGACAGACCGCCGGCACGCCAGCGCGGGACTCGGCGCCCAGTTGCTCCGGTGGGTCGACGAGCACGCCCGCTCCGAGGACGCGTCCGTCGTCCGGCTCGAGTGCGTCGAAACCAACGCCCGGCTACGCGACTACTACGAGGAGCAGGGATTCTTCCCGGTGGGTCGCAGGGACTTCGACGTGGAATGGCCGAGCGTCGTGCTCATGGAGAAATCCCTGCGCTGACCGTTCACAGCGGGTCGAGGATACGGTGCAGGAACTGGCGCAGTCTCGGCCCGGTCGGGTTGGCGAGTACGTCTCTCGGTGTGCCGCGTTCGAGTACGACACCGTTGTCGACGAACAACACCTGATCGGCCACCTGCTGCGCGAACCGGATCTCATGGGTGACGATCACCATCGTCCAGCCCTCGGTCGCGAGATCCCGGATCACCCGCAATACCTCGCCGACCAGTTCGGGGTCGAGTGCGGACGTGGGCTCGTCGAACAACATCAGTTTCGGTTTCAGCGCGAGCGCCCGGGCGATACCGACCCTCTGCTGCTGACCACCCGACAGCTGATACGGGTACTGATCCGCCTTCTCCGCCAGGCCGACCTGGGTGAGCAACCGCATCGCGTCCGCGCGCGCCTCGTCCTTGGGGCGTTTCTGCACCACGATCGGCCCCTCGGTGACGTTCTGGACCACCGTCTTGTGCGGAAACAGGTTGTGGGCCTGGAACACCATGCCGCTCTGCCCGCGGAACGTGGCCAGCGTCGACCGGTCCACCTTGGCGCCGAAGTCCACGGACACGTCGCCGATGGAGATCGTCCCGCGGTCCGCCACGTCCAGGGCGTTGAGGGTGCGCAACACCGTCGTCTTGCCGGACCCCGACGGCCCGATGATGACGGTCACCGTTCCGGCCCCCACGTCGAAGCTGATGTCGCGCAGGACGTGATGCTCGCCGAACGACTTCTCGACGCCGGATACCTGAAGCAGGGGAGGGGTGTCGGTCATTTGGCCACATACCTGTCGAGTCGGGCTTCGAGCCGGCCCTGGACGGCCGACAGGAAGATGCAGATCACCCAGTAGTACAGGGCGGCGACGCTGTAGAGGGCGAAGAAGTCGAACGTCGGTGCGGCGGCGAGCTGGGCGACGCGCAGCAGTTCGGTCACCAGGATCGTCGATGCCAGCGAGGTGTCCTTCACCAGCGAGATCAATGTGTTGGACAGCGGCGGCACCGCGACCCGTGCGGCCTGCGGCAGCACGATCCGCTGCAGTGTGGTGGTGTACCCCATCCCGATGGTTTGCGCTGCTTCCCACTGGCCCTTGGGGATCGACAGGATCGCCGACCGGATCACCTCGGCGGCGTACCCGCCGACGTTGAGGCTGAACGCGATCACGGCCGCCGGGAAGGGGTCGAGAACCACGCCGAACTGGGGCAGCGCGTAGAACACGATGAACAGCTGCACCAGGAGAGGCGTGCCGCGGATGATGGACACGTAGAAGCGGGCGATCACCGACAGCGGTCTGATCGACGAGATCCGGGCGAGCGCCACCAGCAACGCGATGACGAGCCCGATGGTGAAGCTGATGATCGTCAGCGGAATCGTCATGGTGACCGTGGCCTTCAGCATCGGCCACAGGTTGTCCAGGATCAGCTGGACTGTTGCGTCGTCCACAGGCAGGCTCTCAGTTGGTCGGTGCCGAGACGTCGGTGCCGAAGTACTTCTGCGAGATCTGGGCGAGCGTTCCGTCGGCGCGTAGTTCGTCCAGGGCCTTGTCGATGTCGGGCATCAGACCGCTGTCCTTGCGGGCCGCGAACGCCTGCTCGCTCGTGTCACCGGTTTCGGCAGCCACTTTCACACCGGTGTCGTTCGTCTGCTTCTGGTATTCGGCGACGGCCAGATTGTCGTTGACGGTGGCGTCGACGCGACCGTCCTTGAGCAGGGTGATGGCCTGCACGAAGCCCTCGACGGATTCGACGTTCGCGCCCGCTTCCCTGGCGACCTGCGCCCAGTTGCTCGTCGCGGACTGCGCCGTCGTCTTGCCGTTCAGGTCGGCGAGCGAGGTGATCGAGTTGTCGTCGGCGCGGGTGACGATCACACCCTCGGAGTAGGTGTACGGCGTCGACAGGTCGTACTTCTGGGTGCGTTCGTCGTTGACGGTCACCTGGTTGGCGACGAGGTCGTAGCGTTTCGCTTCGAGGCCCGCGAAGATCGAGTCCCACGGTGTCTGCGTGAACTCGACGGAGACGCCGAGTTTGTCACCGACCGCGCGGATGACATCCACGTCGTACCCGGTGAGCTGACCGTCGGGGCCCTGGTAGCTGAACGGTGTGTACGTGCCCTCGGTGCCGACTTTCAGTACCCCGGCCTCGCGAACCTGGTCGATGACCGGCCCCGAGTCGGAGTTCCCACACCCCGCCATCGACAGCGCGGTCAGGACGGTGATCAGGACGGCCGGAAGTGTGCGTCGCACGGGGTTCCTCCTCTGTCGGCGGATCAGCTAACCGTACTGGTCGAACGCTACCCGGATAGGATCTTCCGAGTCCCCTCAGGAAGAAGGATTGTCTCGCCGTGCCCTCTCTCGCTCTCCGACGGCCGGTGTGGCTGCATCCGACGGTGTTTCGTATCGAGTCGTTGTCCGCGCTCGTCGTGGCGATGGCCCTCATCCCGGAGGCGTTGTCGTTCTCCATCATCGTGGGGGTCGATCCGCGGGTGGGCTTGTTCACCGCCGCGATCATGGCGATGACCATCGCGTTCACCGGTGGCCGTCCCGCGATGATCTCGGCGGCCACCGGTTCGGTGTCGCTGGTGCTGGCCCCGCTCATGGCGTCACACGGTTTGCAGTACCTCATTGCGGCCGTCTTCCTCGGCGGTGCGATGCAGATCCTCCTCGCCGTCCTCGGGGTGGCGCGGCTCATGCGGTTCCTGCCTCGCAGCGTGATGGTGGGGTTCTGCAACGCGCTGGGAATCCTCATCTTCGTGCACCAGTTCCCGTATCTGACGGATGTGCCGTGGGCGGTGTACGCGCTGCTCGCCGCCGGTCTGGCGCTGCTCGTGTGGATCCCGAAGCTGACCACGGCGGTGCCCGCCCCGCTGCTGGTGATCGTCGGTCTCACCGTGTTCACCGTCCTCGCCGGTGTCGCGGTGCCCACGGTCGGAGACCAGGGTGAACTGCCCGACGGGCTGCCGACTCTGATCGGGCTGCCGGACGTTCCTCTCACGGTCGACACCCTGCAGATCATCGCGCCGTTCGCGCTGGCGATGGCCGTCGTCGGACTGCTCGAATCGTTGATGAGCGCCAAACTCGTGGACTCCGTCACCGATACGCACTCGGACAAGACGCGGGAGTCGTGGGGGCAGGGCGTCGCGAACATCGTCACCGGGCTCTTCGGCGGCATGGGCGGGTGCGCACTGATCGGGCAGACCATCATCAACGTCAAGACCGGTGGCGCGCGAACCCGGTTGTCGACGTTTCTGTCCGGTGCGTTTCTGCTGATTCTCGTGGTCGGGCTCGGCGACGTGGTGGGGACCATTCCGATGGCGGCGCTCGTCGCCGTGATGGTGCTGGTGGCCGCCACGACCTTCGACTGGCACAGCGTCCGCACGCTCCGGCGGATGCCGCTGAGCGAGACGATGGTGATGCTCAGCACCGTGGCGGGCACCCTCGCCACCGACAACCTCGCGATCGGTGTGGGTGTCGGCGTGCTGGTGGCGATGGTTCTGTTCGCGCGCCGGGTGGCCCACATGGTGGACGTGCGCGGCGAACTCGACGGCGACGTGAAGACGTACCGGGTGAGCGGTCAACTCTTCTTCGCCTCGTCCAACGACCTCGTGTTCTCGTTCGACTACGCCGACGACCCCGGCCGCGTCGTGATCGACCTGTCGGGCGCCACCATCTGGGACGCGTCCACCGTGGCCGCGCTCGACGGCATCACCACCAAGTACGCGAGCCGCGGCACGGACGTCACGGTGGAGGGCCTGAACCCGGTCAGCGAGGAGCGGTACCGTAGGCTGACCGGCCGGCTGGGCGACTAACCCGCGGTTTCCCGCAGGTACGCGAGGTCCTCGGCCAGCCCCTCCGACGGCGTCTCGAGGACGACGGGCGCATCGGCGGTGCGCACGACCTCGGCGAGCAGTTCGGCGTCGATGGTTCCGTCGGCGAGGTTGGCGTGCCGGTCGCGGGCCGAGTTGAACTCGTCGCGGGAGTTGTTGAGGTGCACCAGGTCGATGCGTCCGGTGATGGCCTTGATGCGTTCGACGACACCGACCAGTTCCTCGCCGCCCGCCCACGCGTGACAGGTGTCGAGGCAGAATCCGGCGCCGAAATCGCCGACCTCCTGCCACAGCCGGTCGATGGCGTCGAAGTGCCGTGCCATCGCGAAGTCGCCGCCCGCCGTGTTCTCGATCAGGATGGGGACCGGGAATCCGCCCTTGTCGGCCTGGCGTTCGAAGAGTTTGCGCCAGTTGATGATCCCTGCGTTCACGTCCTCGCCGTCGCGGACGTGCCCGCCGTGGACCACCAGCCCGAACGCGCCGATGTCGGCGGCGGCCTGCGCCTGCTGCGCGACGGCGTTGCGGGACGGCATGCGGAGTCGATTGTTGAGGCTGGCCACGTTGATCACGTACGACGAGTGCACGACGACGTCGATGGGACTGTTCCGGATCTCGTCGGTCCGCGGATGCGTCGGCGGTTTGTCCCACTTCTGCGGGTCCGTGAGGAACATCTGGATGACGTCGGCGCCGAGCCGTTCGCCGTATCCGATCGGATCTTCGTCCTGGCGGACGTGTGCTCCTATGCGCATGTATCCAGGGTAGGGGGTGGGTGTGACGAGGTGCCTTGTGCTTGTGATCGCATGCTTAAAGCCGGAGGAGATGCATTTTGCGTTCTTCTCGCAACTTAAGCTTGCGATGGCAGTCATAGGTATGGACTTCGAGACGGAATCGGCGCACACTGGCGTTAAGCATCCGTCGACAAGCATTGCACCGAGCAGGGAGGCTTCATGGCAACCCCACGCCGCCGCGAGCGAACCGAGACCGGCGGGGTCGCCGACGGGTTCGTGGCGCGGCGACACCAGCTCGGGCTGACGCAGGCGGAGCTGGCCGACCTGGCCGGGGTGTCGAGGTCCAGCGTGCAGTCGATCGAATCGGGTCGGGGGACCGTGCAACTGGATCTCGTCGACGCCGTCGCGGACGCCATGGGATGCCGCCTGGCGCTCGTCACCCGCTCGGGCGTGGAGGTGGCGTCCTGATGGTCGAGAACCTCAGCAACATCGACCGGGCCGACGTCTACAAGGGCGAGCGCCTCGCGGGCAGTCTCGTGCGGGAGGGCGGCGACGTCGTCTTCCGCTACGACACCACGTACCTGCAGGACCCCGGCGCCCCGCAGATCGCGTGGACGATCCCCACGTCGTCGGCCGAGGTGCGCGCGAGTGGGGGCAGCGTCCCACCGTTCTTCGCGGGTCTCCTCCCGGAAGGGATCCGGCTGCGGGGCGCGGTGGCGGCCACCAAGACGTCCGAAGACGATCACCTCACGATCCTGATGGCGGTCGGGGCCGACACGATCGGCGACGTGCGCGTGCTACCCGCGGGGGTGCCGCCGCCCGAGACCGCACCGGTGTTCGACCCCGACGCGGTCGAGCGCCAGGACCTGCGGGCGTTGTTCGAGCACATGTCGGGGCACGAGGCGGTGAAACTGGACCCCACCTCGCTACCCGGTGTGCAGGCGAAGGTGTCGGCGCAGATGTACTCGACGCCGATCGCCACCGAGAAGGGTCCTGCCATCCTCAAACTTTCACCACCGCAGGGGTATCCGCAGTTGGTCGAGAACGAGCACTTCTTCATGGGCCTCGCCGCGCAGTGCGGGTTGCCCGTCGCCGACCACCAGCTGGTGCGCGACGGGAAGGGCAATGCCGGTCTGCTCGTCGCCCGATTCGACCGGCGCGTCGATTCGTCCGGCCGCGTCATCCGCACACCCCAGGAGGATGCGTGCCAGGTGATGGGGATGTTCCCCGCCGCCAAGTACCGGCTGAAGACCGAGAACGTGATCACCGCACTCGCCGGCGTGTGTGAGCGCGGCGGCGGTTCGGCCCGGGTCGCCACCCTGGAACTGCTTCGGCTGGTGGCCTATTCGTACGCGATCGGCAACGGCGACCTGCACGGAAAGAACTTCTCGGTGCAGCTCGCCGAATCGGGGTTGTGGAGCGTCACACCGGCCTACGACCTGCTGTGCACCCAGCCGTACCTCGGATGGCGCGACCCGATGGCTCTCGACTTCTACGGCAAGGCGAACAAGCTGAACCGCAGGCACTTCGTCGAATCCGGTGGCCGGCTCGGTGTCCCCGAACGCGCGGTCACCAGAATGCTCGACGGCATCCGCAAGGGCATCGGGCGCGGCATCGCGGAGATCGAGACGATCGGCTTCACCGCGAAAGAGAATGCCCAGCTGCGCACGCTGATGGAACGGCGCTCGGACGAACTGGGCTGAGCCGGCTCACCACACTCGAAACGCGCTGTCCGAGAGCGTGAATCCGTGGCCCGCGTCGCTACGGCACGTGACCCCGGACGTCTCGTCGACGAGGCACGTCAGGTCGTTCACGTGTAACGCGGTGCCGTACGACAGTGCGGGGGCGGCAGATCGGTCGAGCGGGTAGTACCGGGGGTCGCCGGCGCTGGCGAACTGACCGGGGCGGCCACCGGCGACCTCGATCGCGTTGGGCGTCACCGGGCTGCCGGACGCGCCCGCGCCCGGAACCTTCGGCGCCGACGCCGGCATCGGCCCGTGACAGCCGGCGGTCGGGACGTCGCCGCCGGTGAGGATCGCGCAGTGGAACTTGGTGCTCGGTGTCGTGAAGTAGTAGCTCCCCGCCGCGGTGCCCGCAAACGTCTCCGGGTCTGCCTGGGCCTGGGTGTTCGTGGTGGTCGTCGTCGTGGTGGTGGTGGGGCGCGACGACGTCGTCGTGGTCGGGCTGGTGGTGGTGGTCGTCTTCGGTGCGGTGGTCTTCGGTGCGGTCGTCACGGTCGGAGTGGTCGCGGGCCCCGCGACGGCGCCGGTCTCGGGGGATCCGTCGACTGCGCGACCGCAACCGGCCACCACCAACGCCGTCGCGAACAGAAGCACCGCACGCACCGTGAAGGTCATGAGGGAGAGCCTAGAACCGCACCCCGCCCCGAGTGGTCGCGGCGCGTCGGACGAAATTCTGGGACAGTGGTGACCAGTGAACCGCCAGGAGGTCCGATGTCGGAAAGCACCCAGTACGAGGAGCGGCGTGCACGCATCTCCCTGCAGGTCCGCCAATGGTGTGAACGATCCGCGATCACGGGCACGCACGCCCCATTGTCGGACGCCGCTGCCGTCCTGATCGCCGCCGGACACCTCGATTCGCCTACCCGGCAGGTACTCACCCACCGACGTCGCGCGGGCCGCACCATCCCGTCGCTCGGCGGCTTCGGGGCCCTGCGTCTGCTGACGGACGAGTACCACCAGTTGGCGCGCCGCGCCGACAGCCTGCGCCCCGGACCGGCGCAACTACTGTTCAAATACCGTGCCACCGAACTGGCCCGCAAGCTGCAGTCGTCTCGGTCCGCGGTCGTGATGTCGCCGGCGCACTACGGCAACGGTGTCCGGGCGATGCGCCGGGATCGGCGTGAGGGTGTCCATCTCGATCTCGAGCAGCGTGAGGCGCTGTTCCGGGCGCTGCAACGCACACCGGCGCCGATCGCCGGCACCGCGCTCGAACGTGCAGGCAACTATGCCCGCGGCACCGCGGCGGAACGCCTCGGCCAGGCCGCCGAAAACACCCCGATGGCCGCAGTCGGCCGCCGCGTCGCCGAGGCCATCGGCAAGGGCGTCGATCTCGACAACGACAGATTCGCCGACTCGTACGACACCCTGCTCTACCTGGCGGGGAGGCTCTTCGACAGGATCGACGGTTCCGCAGTCTGGCATTCGGAGCACTTTGCGATCCAGCGGTACCAACTCGACCTCGCCGAAGAACTGACACAGATCGCCGTCGATGCCGTGGCGCTGCGCGGAATCCGGATCGAACTCGACGAAGCGCTGCGTGCCACCCATTCCGACACGGCCCGTCGACAGATCGAGGCCCGGCAGAACGCACTGAAGCCGGTGTGGGATCAACTGGTCGACCGCGTCGCCGCACTCGCACGAATCGGCGACCTGCTGTCCCGAGCCGAGGTGCAACTGCGGTCCGTGCTGGCGGTCAACCGGGCGATGAGTCTCGACAGCCGCATCGACGAACTCATCTCACGCTCCGGCGACCGCGAGCTGTCGGCGGAGAACACCCATCACGTCGGCGATCAGTTCGGCGGGGTGGAGGAACTGATGCTCACCTACCAGTCGACGCTGTACGGCGACATCGCCGAACTCACGTCCTGGTCAGGTGGGAGCAAGTGACCCCGGCGACCGAGAGGCTGACCCCCACCACCTCATGACGCGCGCAGGTGCGCCGGGATTGGTAGCAGCGGGGCCGCAGATCGGTAGTGGTGCCCGGTCGGGGTGCCGACGTCGATGAGGTGGGTGCGGCCGTGGTTGTGCACGGGGCGGGCGGACCATCCGTCGCCTTCCTTCGCATAGTTACATGCCTCGCACAGGCCGGACCCGTTGTCCGCCGTCGTGGCACCGGATTCTCGACGTGAGCGGATGTGGTCGTGATGCCGGATCGGCGCGTCACACCACGGGGTTCGGCACGTCCGGTCCCGCAGGTCGATCAGCTGTCGCAGGCCCTTCGGAAATATGCGGGATTGCGATTCCATCGCGGTCAACGACCCCGACTGCGGGCAGGAATACACCCGCTGCAACGACGTCTCCGCGTCGGCATCGACAGAATCTGCCACCAACTGCCGGGCAATCCCCGCCGGCACCGGCCCGAACCCCTGCAACTGCGCCGCCTCGTGCCCACCGGCCAGCAAGGTCTCGTCCGAGAGCACCAGATTCACCGCCACCGGAACACCACTCGCAGCGGCCCGGCCGGTTCCGCGGTCGAACAACAGGTCCACCATCAGCTGATTGCGGGTGCGGCCGCCACTGTCTCCGGCGGCGATCAGACTGTCCGCATCCCGCCCCAGGGTCGCCTGCAGACAGACCGCCTGCTCGACCGGCATCAACACGCTCAGGTAGGCCATCGAGTCCGGCGCCGGCCGGGTCGTGACCCGACGCTCGGACACCGCCTTGCGGTGCCGGGCCACGACCGCTGCGGCGTCGAGTTCCACCGCCAACGCCTTCGCCCGTGCGATCAGCCCGCGATCGCCGACCCCGTCGAGAGTGGCCGGGTCCGAACACAACCGACGGTCCACGATGCCCCGATCCGTCGCCGACAGGCACGCCGTCTCCCGCACAAGCAGCGTGGCTCGCCATTCGTTCAGCCGGCCCGACCGCAACAGGGCCAGGGTGTGGGGCATCTCGTGCACCAGAGCCTGCGCGAACCCGAGATGCCGACCACCGCGGTTCGGGGATTCCCTGCGCGCCAACGCAATCTGCGAGGCAATGCCGCGGTCCCACTCCACCCGCGGCAACCCCCGAGCCCTGCGATCCGCACGAATACTCGTGGCGACGCCGTCGGTGATCACCGCCTGCACCGCACACCCGACCGACTTCAACGCCTCGATCGCGTCGAGCCACTCGATCCCCAACCCCGCATCACCGCCAGCGGAGACCGCTCGTAGCCGCGCCGTGAACGCACGCAACTCGGCCAGATCTGCTGCAATCAATTCCCCCACAACCAACCTCCCCCAAGGTTCGAATGTATGTGGCTCTTCTGACCTTTTGATGGGTGATCTCCGCGAGCCTGATAGACGCAACGCCCTCCCTCGCATAGGTTTTGGTTTGCGAAGACAAGACCTAAGGGAGAAGGCGTTGCGCGCTGCCAGAATACTGCAGAAACTGCTAGGAATCGACAAGGCCCGGATAATCGGTATCGAATTCACGGACGACGAACGAGGGCCGGTGATCCTGGTGACCCTCGAGCCGCACGCCTCGGTGCGATCCCGCTGTCCGCATTGTGAACAGCGCTGTCCCGGATACGATCGCCCGAATCGACCTCGACAGTGGCGTCATCTGGATATGGGCGGCACGCGGTGCTTCGTACAAGCTTCGGTGTCGAGAATTCGATGCCCCGAGCACGGCGTGGTGACCGAGATGGTGCCGTGGGCACGGCCGGCTGCGAACATGACCAGGGCATTCGACGACAACGTGGCGTGGTTGGCCGCGCACAGTCCAGCTACGTCGGTGTGCGAGTACGCCCGAGTGGCGTGGCGATCTGTGACCAGGATCGTCACCCGCGTCGTCGGCGACGCTGTCGGACGTACTGATCGGCTCCAAGGGCTGCGGCGCTTGGGGATCGACGAAATCGCCTACCGGAAAGGTCACCGATACCTCACCGTGGTGGTCGATCATGACACAGGCCGACTCGTATGGGCGGCCGAAGGGCACAACGAGAGCACCTTGAATCGATTCTTCGACGAGTTGGGTGAAGAACGCACAGCTCGTCTGACGCATATCAGTGCTGATGCTGCGAAGTGGATCGCCTCGACCGTGCGCAGTAGGGCGCCGCAGGTGAAGCGGTGTATGGATCCGTTTCATGTGATTCAGTGGATGACGCGGGCTCTGGACCGGCTGCGGTCGCGTGTGTTGTCGCGGTTGTGGGGGTTCACCGACCGGGATCGACGGCACCTGCGGTGGGCATTGTTGAAGAACGTCGAGAATCTCACCCCCGCGCAGATATCAGTCCGAGCAAAGATCCTCGAGGATAGAAACAGCGAACTGTGTCGAGGATATGTCCTGAAAGAGCAACTGCAACATGTCTATTCCGGATCGAAGAAGAGGGCCTCGGTACGACTGCGAGTGTGGGTGCAGATGGCCCAGGATAGTGGGATCCCGGAACTTGTAGGCCTGGCTAAGAGCATCGCTCGCTATCGGCGCGAGATCCTCAACGCAATCGAATACGACCTGTCCAATGCCCGCGTCGAGGCCAACAACACCCACCTGCGGTCGCTGACGAAGCGATCCTACGGATTTCACAGCCCAGAGGCCTTGATTGCGATGGCGACACTTACACGAGGAGGGGCGTGCCCACCTCTTCCGCAACGTTAATCGCCCACCAAAGGGTCAGGACGGCCATGTATGTTCGATCCTATCAATCATGCTCGACCAAGGCAATACCCGGCTACGGTGGTGTGGGACTCTCGTCGACAAAGATGTGGGGGCTGGGTGCGATGACCGATGACGCCGATCTGCAACGTGCGGTCGCGAACGAGTTCTCGGCACTGGCCGATCTGCTGGACGGGATCTCGGACGCGGAATGGGACACGCCGTCGCTGTGCATGGGCTGGCGGATTCGGGAAGTGGTCGCGCATCTCACCATGGCCGCGCGCTACTCCGAGGAGCAGTTCATGGCGCGCCTGCGTGAGTGCGAGTTCGATTTCACCCGGCTCTCCAACGAGATCGCCCGTAGCGACGCCGAATTGGCGCCGGCGGAACTCGTCGCCAACCTGCGCTCGGACATCATGCGCAGGTGGACCCCGCCGGGCGGCGGCTATCACGGCGCGCTCAACCATGTGGTGATCCACGGTCTCGACGCCACCGTGCCGCTCGGGGTGCCGCGACACGTACCGGAGGAGACGATGCGCGTCGTCCTCAACGATCTCACGGCGGGTGGTGGGCACTCGAATTTCGGCATCGACATCGAGGGACGTGGCCTGCGGGCCACGGACCTCGACTGGTCGTACGGGTCGGGCGCCGAATTACGCGGAACGGGCGAGGATCTCGCGCTGATGATCTGCGGCCGCGCGCTGCCGGCAGGACGGGTCGAGGGCGACCCGTTGTAGTCCGGTTCAGATACCCGGGATGACGCCCGGGTAGACGAAGTGCCCGGGACCTCCGCCGGGGAGGGTGGCGCCGAGGGATCCGGGGAAGTTCATGGACAACTTGACGAGTTTGTGTGGTTGCCCGTTCTGGTCGGCTTGCCAGCAGTCGAGCAGTACGCCGTGGAATCCTGTGCAGACGATGCGGTTGGCGGTTCCGAACGGTGACGTGAGCCGATTCGCGCTGACGAACGGATTCCAATAGTCGAGATCGGTGGGGGTGAGGAAGTTCTGGTTGTCGAACGGCGCGACCGGACTGGGCTCGGTGGGTACTGGCGGCCATTCGTCGGCCGCGGCCACACCGGCGCTCCCGAGGAGGGCGGCTGCGGCGACGGCCACGGTCGCGGTGATCTGTGTGAATCGGCGAGTAGCGGTAGTCATCTCCACCATTGCCACAGTAAACCGGCCACAGTAAACCGGCCGCAGTTTCTACGTTCGCAATCCGGGATGACGGCTGGCCAGGACGGGGACGAGGAGCTTGTTCGGCGCGAGGTGGGCGAACACGGAGGCGGCCCGGTTCGCGAGGCCGGGGATGGCGATCATGTGCCCCTTGTCGAGGCCGTCGATTCCGGTCCTGGCCACGGATTCTGGGCTTTCCCACATGAAGCTGGGCAGTGCGGCTTCGGCGTCTTCCTTCGCGAAGCCGGCTGTCTCACCGAAACCGGTGTCGACGGGTCCGGGGCAGAGGGCGGTCGCGGTGACACCGGTGCCCTTCAGTTCGCCGGTGAGGCTCTCGGTGTAGGAGAGGACGAATGCCTTTCCGGCGGCGTAGGCAGCCTGTCCGGGCAGCGGCTGGAACGCGGCCGTGGAGGCGACGTTGAGGACGGCTCCTCGGCGTCGTTGCACCATGCCGGGCAGGGCGCGGCTGCAGAGGTCGGCGACGGCCATGACGTCGACCTCGATCATGTTCATCTCGGCGTCCGGGTCGGACGCGGCCACCGGGCCGAGCGTGGACAGGCCGGCGTTGTTGACGAGGATGTCGAGGGTGAGCCCGAGCTCGCCGACCCGGTCGAGCAACGTCGCGCGGGCCGAGCGGTCGGAGAGATCGGCACCCAGCACATGCGCCCGACCACCTGCGGCCCGTAGCTCGGTGGCCAGTTCCTCCAACTTCTCGGCTCGGCGGGCGACGAGCACCACCTGGTGACCGCGGCGGCTGAGTTCACGGCTGAGGGCCGCACCGATACCGGACGACGCTCCGGTGACGAGCGCGGTGCGATCGGCGGCAGGGGTGGGCAAGCTCATGTGTCCAACCTACGTGCCGCCGTCGCACGCGCAAGGGTTCAACCGGTCAGGCGTGGGTTCCGCCGTCGATGCGGATCTCGGTTCCGGTGACGAACGCGCCGTCGTCGGAGGCGAGCATGGCGACGACTCCGGCGACCTGCTCGGGTCCGCCCATCGCCGCGCCGCCCGATTCCAGGGTGGTGGGCAGGATGGGTGAGAGTTTGGCGAACAGGCTCCAATCGGCATCGGACGGAACGTATCCGGATGTGGCGTCGGTGATGCCGGTCTTGATGCTGCCGGGGGCGACACCGACGGCGCGCAGACCCTGCTTGCCGTATTCGAGAGCCAGTGCATGGGTGAACGACTGGATGCCGCCCTTGCTCGCGGCGTACGCGGCCATGTAGGGGTGCGCGAACGCGGCGGACGTGGAACTGAAGTTCACGACCACGCTGCGGTCGTTGCGCAGCATCGCGGGCAGGCATTCGCGGACCATGAGGAACGTGCCGGTGAGGTTGATCCCGATCACCTGATTCCACACGTCCAGCGACGTCTCGTGGGTGTGCGAGGCGCGGAGGATGCCCGCGGCGTTCACGAGTACGTCCAGTCCGCCGAGCTTCTCGACGCTGCGGCTCACGCCGTCGGTGACGGACTTCTCGTCGCCGATGTCGATTGCGGCCACGCTGAGTCGCCCTGCCGTGCCTGCTGCCTCGGCCAGTTCCGCTGTCCGCGCGAGGCCGTCCTCGGACACGTCGGCTGCCACGACGGTGCCGCCTTCCTCGAGCAGGCGGAGGGCGGTGGCCTGTCCGATGCCCGATGCGGCTCCGGTCACCAGGATCCGCCGGTTGTCGAAGCGATTCATGATCTGTGCTCCTCGTGTGTTTGCCGAATTCGATCTCATTGGCCCATGACGTATTTGACGGTCGGCCCCGCGGTCCATCCGCCGTCGACGGCCAGTTCCGCCCCGGTGACGTACGTGGACGCGTCGGACAGCAGGAACCCGACGGCACCGGCGATCTCCTCGGGCACGCCGACCCGGGCCATGGGAGTGTTCGGGTAGTTGCCCTCGCCCTGCTGGATTCCGAGGCCCGCGGTCATCGGGGTGTACGTCATCCCCGGGTGGACGGAATTGACGCGGATCCGGTCGGTGCCCAGTTCCACGGCGGCGATCTTCGTGAGCCCGCGCACGCCCCACTTGGACGCGCCGTAACCGGCGGTCAGCGCGAGTCCCATCAGACCGGCGGCCGACGAGATGTTGACGATCGATCCGCCGCCGGCGGCGCGCATCGGACCGATCACGGCCTGCAGACCGTTGAACACGCCGGTCAGGTTGATGTCGAGGACCGTCCGGAAGTGTTCGAGCGGTTCGTGCTCGATGTATTGGCCGGTGGAGATGCCGGCGTTGTTGACGAGGCCGTCGACGCGTCCGAATTCGCTCGTCGCCACGTCGACCGCGGCCTGCCACTGCTGCGGGTCCGTGACGTCGAGGTGGCTGTACCGCGCCCGCTCACCGAGTTGGTCGACGATCGCGCGGCCGTCGTCGTCGAGAACGTCGCCGACCACGACGCTGCCGCCCTCGTCGACGATGCGCTGGGCGAAGGCCGCGCCGAGCCCCCGCGCCGCCCCGGTCACGATCACAACCTTCCCCGCCAGTTGCTGTGCGGTCTCGGTCATCTCAGCTCACATCCTCGTCGTCAAAGAGTCATCTTCGTCGGGCACGTCGGCTGCCGACGGCCCGAGTCTGCTGTGGGCGCCGCCGGCGGGAAACGGGTTCTCCCGGTGATCGGAACAACTCGTAGCCACGGGAAACGTCCGACCACTGTGATGTGGGTTACCCGCTGACACTCCGGACATGCCGGACGAGCGGATCTCCCCGACAGCCCATCGAAAGGCTTCCCCCATGTCTCGACGCGTCACCTCCACCGCCGCGGTGCTGATCACCGGCAGCGTCCTGTTCGCGGGTTTCGGCACGCCTGCGCTCGCTTCGGCGGACCCGCTGTCGCTGCCCGGAATCAGCCTCCCGGGATTCGGTTCGTCCGACTTCGGGAGCGCGGGCCCGGTCGTCGAGACACCTCGACTGGCGTCGGTCGACAACTTCCGCGACGTCGGGGGAACGGGCCGTGGGTACGCCACCACCCGCGGAGGGCACGTCACGAGGGGAGTGTTCTACCGTTCGAACGCTCTGGTTCCGAACGATCAGGATCTCGCCGTCCTCACCGGGCTCGGACTGACCGCGGTGTACGACGTGCGGACCGTCGAGGAGGTGGCGGCGAAACCCGACCGGCTCCCGGCCGGGCCGCGGTACCTCGGTATCCCCATCCTGTCGGGAGACCTCGGGGCCGCAGTCGCGCAACTGAAGTCGCCCGCCGACGCCGTCGCGTTCATGCAGCAGATGAACCGTAGCTTCGTCGACGACGCGGCGACCCGGGCCGGGTTCGCGCAACTCCTGACGTCATTGGCCGATACCGAGGGGCCGCAGATCTTCCACTGCACGGCGGGCAAGGACCGCACCGGCTGGGCGTCCGCGCTGCTGCTCTCCATCGCGGGCGTCCCGCAGGACACCATCTTCGACGACTATCTGCTCACCAACGACTACACCGCCGCGTCGATGAAGATCACGTACGACCAGATCGCCGCCAGCCGCGGCGAGGCGGTGGCGCAGATCTACCAGCCGCTGCTGGGCGTCGACCGGAGCTACCTCGAGGCCGGGCTCGGCCGGCTCACCGAGCAGTACGGTACGGTCGACCGCTATCTCACCGAGGGTCTCGGTCTGAGCGCGGCGACCGTCGACCGGCTCCGGGGCAAGCTGCTGAGCTGAGGTCAGGCGCCGATCGCGTCCGAGAGAGTCGTGAGCCGGCTGATCTCGGATGCGGTCAGGGTCACGGTCGGGGCGTCGAGTAGCGCGGGAAGTTGTTCGAGGCGGCTCGCGCTCGCGATCGGCGCGGTGATGCCGGGCCGGGTGAGGAGCCACGCGAGCGCGATGGTCGAGATTTCCGCCGAGTGCGTGTCGGCGATCTCGGCCAGGGCGTCGACGACGGCGAGACCGGACTCGGAGAAGTAGCGGGTCGCCATCCGCTGGCGGGGCTGACCGTCCAGGTCGGCCTGGGTGCGGTACTTGCCCGCCAGGAAGCCCGCGGCGAGCGAGTAGTACGGGAAGACGCCCAGGCCGTTCTCGGTGGCGATCGCGGCCACCTCGGGCTCGTAGTCGTGGCGGTGCACCAGGTTGTAGTGCGGCTGCAGCGCGATCGGGGCAGCGAAGCCGTTCTCGGCCGTCAGGGACAGCCACTCGCGGATGCGCTCGGGCGAGTAGTTGGAGATGGCGACGTGGCGGACGAGTCCGTCGCGGACGAGCTCGTCGAAGGCGCCGAGTGTGTCGACGAGGGGAGTGTCGGCGTCGTCGAAGTGGGCGTAGTACACGTCGATGTGGTCGGTCTGCAGCCGCTTCAGGGATGCCTCCGCCGCCGCGCGGACGTTGGCGGGGGCCAGGCCCTTGAACTCCGGGTGCTGGCTGACCTTGGTGGCGATCACCATGTGGTCGCGGTTGCCGCGGGACGCCATCCAGTTTCCGAGGACGGTCTCGGACTCGCCGCCGGAGTTGCCCTCGGCGAACGCCGAGTACGAGTCCGCCGTGTCGACGAAGTTGCCGCCGCCTGCGGCGAAGGCGTCGAGGATCTCGAACGACGTCGGTTCGTCACTGGTCCAGCCGAAGGTGTTACCACCGAGGGCCAGGGGAAAGATGTCCAGATCCGAGTTGCCGATCGCGACCACGGGTGCTCCGTTTCTAGGTGTCCCCTGTCCGGGAATGTGCGAAGAGTTCGCGTGACGACGCTATCGCAGCCGCTAGGCGCACGCGCGTCCGGCTACCGGACACAGTCTTCTCGGTGACGGATACCGTCGCGAATCGGACATGTGTGCGCGATCCCCGCCCACCGCGACTCCGACGGCATACCGTAAAGGGGGTGCGTTCGTTCCGGCGAGACACGGAGTTGAGTGATGCAGGACCAGTCGATCGATGACCACTTGAACACGGGCCTGTTCGTCGACGGGCAGTGGATCCGCTCCAGCTCCGGTGAGACCCGGGACTGCATCAATCCGGCCGACGGATCGGTGGTCGCCACCGTCGACGAGGCCTCCCCGGAGGACGCGACCCGCGCAGTCGCCGCGGCCCGCGCGGCGTTCGACGAGGGAACCTGGCCCCACACACCCGTCGCCGAGCGCACGGCGTTGGTCGCGAGGATCGCCGACCTCCTCGAGCGCGACAAGGAGATCCTGGCACGCATCGAGACGCTCGACACCGGAAAAACGCTGGAGGAGAGCAGGATCGACATCGACGACGTGGTGTCGGTGTTCCGGTACTACGCGCAACTCGCCGCGGTCGAAGCCGACAATCTGGTCGATGTCGGCCGGCCCGAGGTGATCAGCCGGGTGGTGCGTGAGCCGATCGGTGTGTGCGTGCTCATCGCACCGTGGAACTACCCGCTGCTGCAGATCTCCTGGAAGGTGGCGCCCGCGCTGGCCGCCGGGTGCACCATGGTCCTCAAACCGAGCGAGGTGACCCCGCTCAGCACCATCGCGTTCACCGCGCTGATCGCCGAAGCAGGTGCCCCCGCCGGGGTGGTGAACCTCGTGCAGGGCAGCGGCGCCGTCCTGGGCGCCGCGCTCACGGGCACCCCCGACGTCGACTTCATCTCGTTCACCGGCGGGCTGGCCACCGGACGCGTCATCCTCGAGACCGCGGCGAAGAACGTCACCAAGGTGGCGGTGGAACTCGGTGGCAAGAATCCGCACATCGTCTTCGCCGACGCCGACGGAGACGACTCTGTGGACCAGGTGCTCACCGGGGTGTTCCTGCACTCCGGGCAGGTGTGCTCGGCGGGAACCCGCCTGATCATCGAGGAGTCCATCGCCGACCGGTTCGTCGCCGCACTGGCCGCGCGGGCGGAGAAGATCCGGATGGGCAACGGTCTCGATCCCGCGAGCCGAACCGGCCCGCTGGTATCGGAGGCCCACCGGGAGAAGGTCGAACGGTACGTGGCGCTCGGCCTCTCCGAGGGCGCCCGGTTGGTGACCGGGGGAGCCCGGCCTTCCGATCCCGCGCTGGCGGACGGGAGCTACTACCTGCCCACCATCTTCGACCACTGCGACCGCACCATGCGCCTCGTGCAGGAGGAGACGTTCGGACCGATCCTCACGGTCGAGCGCTTCAGCACGGAGGAGGAGGCGCTGCGACTGGGCAACGACACCGAATACGGCCTCGCCGCCGGCGTCCGGACCGCCGACAGTGCGCGGGGCGAGCGGATGGTGCGCGGTCTGCGCCACGGAACGGTGTGGCTCAACGACTTCGGCTACTACACCGCGGCCGCCGAGTGGGGCGGCTTCAAGATGTCGGGGAACGGGCGCGAACTCGGTCCCACCGGTCTGGCGGAATACCAGGAGACGAAACATATCTGGCACAACACCTCGCCCACGGCGGCGGGGTGGTTCGACAACGGCTAGGTCGGCGCACGGAGAGGCGAGAGAACCATGGCTACTCGGCACGGAGCAGTGGGTGACGGAGGTGCGCCGGGGGACAGTGGACTCGGCGAACTGGGGTACAAACAGGAATTGGACCGCAGCCTCGGCAAATTCGCCAGTTTCGCGGCGGGGGTCAGCTACATCTCGATTCTCACCGGCACGTTCCAGTTGTTCTACTTCGGGTTCGGCACCGCGGGGCCGGCGTACCTGTGGTCCTGGCCGATGGTGTTCGTCGGGCAGATGGCCGTCGCCCTGTGTTTCATGGAGCTCGCCGCCAAGTACCCCGTCGCCGGCTCGGTCTACAACTGGGCCAAGCTGCTCGGCAGCAGGATCGTGGGATGGTCGTCGGGCTGGCTGATGCTCACCGCGTCGATCGTGACCCTCTCCGCGGTCGTGCTCGCGCTGCAACTCAACCTTCCGCGGTTGTGGAGCGGGTTCCAGATCGTCGGTGACGGCAGCGGTGAATACGACTTCGCCACCAACGCCGTGATTCTCGGCACCATCATGATCGCGTTCACCACGGCCGTCAACGCATTCGGCGTCAAACTGATGGCCCTCATCAACAGTTCGGGTGTGTTCATCGAACTGATCGCGGCCGTGCTCATCGCCGTCATCCTCGCCGCCAACATCACTCGCGGTCCGGACGTGTTCTTCTCCACCCACGGTTACGGCGCCGGGGAGAGCGGCGGCTATCTGACCGTCTTCCTCGTGGCGTCACTCGCGTCCGGGTACGTGATGTACGGCTTCGACACCGCGAGTTCGCTCGGCGAGGAGACCGTCGACCCCCGGCGGACGGCGCCCAAGGCGATCCTGCGGGCGATCCTCGCCTCGTTCGTGATCGGCGGGGCGATCCTGGTGTTCGCCGTCATGTCGGCCCCCGACCTCGAGGATCCGCTGATCGGCAGCAGCGAGGGCGGCCTGCAGTACATCGTCGAGCAGGTGATGTGGGGGCCGCTCGGCAAGATCTTCCTGGTCTGCATCGTCGTCGCGGTCACGGTGTGTTCGCTCGCGGTGCACGCCGCGGCCATCCGGCTCACGTTCGCGATGGCCCGCGACAACGCGCTGCCGTTCGGGGAGCGGCTGGCCCACGTCAACCCGAAGCATCAGACGCCCGTGGTCCCCGCCATCGTGATCGGTGTGCTCGCGGCGTTCATCCTCGTCATCAACATCGGTCAGCCGCAGATCTTCACGGTGCTGACGTCGATCGCGATCATCATGATCTACCTGGCGTACCTCATGGTCACCGGGCCGCTGCTGAAGAAACGCCTGCAGGGGCAGTGGCCGCCGAAGGAACTCGCGGAGAGCGGCTACTTCACGATGGGCCGGTGGGGGCTTCCGGTGAACATCTTCGCCGTGCTGTGGGGAGTGGGGATGGCGCTCAATCTGGCGTGGCCGCGCCCCGAGGTGTACGGCACTCCCTGGTACAACACGTGGGGTGCGTTCGTCTACATCGGCATCATTCTCGGGCTCGGTCTCCTCTGGTATGCGGTGAAGGGCCGCAACCACATCGGATGTCTCGCCTCGCACGCGGCGTCGTCGAAGGACGAGGCGGAGAGTGAACTGCCATGACGGACACCGTGTTCGACTACGTCATCGCAGGCGGGGGAACGGCTGGATGTGTGCTCGCCGCGCGGCTCAGCGAGGACCCCTCGGTGACCGTCTGCCTCGTGGAGGCCGGGCCGTCCGACGTGGGTGACCGCAACGTCCTCGAGCTGTCGCAATGGATGCATCTGCTGGACTCCGGCTACGACTGGGACTATCCGGTGGAGCCGCAGGAGAAGGGCAACAGCTTCATGCGGCACGCCCGCGCCAAGGTGCTCGGCGGATGCTCCTCCCACAATTCGTGCATCGCGTTCTGGCCACCCGCCGAGACACTCGACGACTGGGCGGCGGCGGGCGCCACCGGCTGGGGCGCGAAGGACGTGCTGCCGCTCGTGGCGCGGGTGGAGAACAACGACGCCCCCGGCGAGCAGCACGGCCGCAGCGGTCCGGTGCGGTTGCGTGACGTCCCGCCGAACGACCCCTGCGGCGTGGCGTTACTCGAGGCTGCGGCGAAGGTCGGGTTGCCCACCGTGCAGTTCAACCGGGGCGAGACGGTGCTCGACGGGGCGGGGTGGTTCCAGATCAACGCGTCCGAGGACGGCACGCGCATGTCGACGTCGCACGCCTACCTGCATCCGATTCTCGGGTCCCGCCCCAACCTCGACGTGCGCACCGACTGCCGGGTCAGCGAGATCGTCATCGACGACGCGCTGGCGGCGACCGGCGTGCGGTACCAGCGCCCCGATCTCACCGGATACGACACGGTCTCGGCGCGCCGCGAGGTGATCGTCACCGCCGGGGCCATCGACACACCGAAACTGTTGATGCTCTCCGGTATCGGGCCGACGGTGCACCTGCGCGAGATGGGGGTGCGGGTTCGGGTCGACGCTCCCGGGGTCGGGCAGAACCTCGACGATCACGTCGAGGGTCTGGTGTTCTGGGATGCGTCCCGGCCGATGGTCGAGACGTCCACGCAGTGGTGGGAGATCGGACTGTTCGCCACCACCGAGGAGGGGCTGAACCATCCGGACCTGATGATGCATTACGGCAGCGTGCCATTCGACATGAACACGCTCCGGTGGGGATACCCCACCACGGACAACGGCTTCTGTCTCACCCCGAACGTCACGCAGGGACTCTCCCGCGGAACGGTGCGGCTCCGCTCCCGCGACTTCCGGGATCGCCCGAGAGTGGATCCCCGGTACTTCACCGACCCGGACGGTCACGACGAGGCCGTGATGCTCGCCGGGATCCGGCTGGCGCGTCGCATCGCCGAGCAGGAACCTCTCCGCGGCTGGATCACGAGGGAACTGGCCCCCGGGCCGGAGGCGGTCACCGACGACGAACTGATCGACTACGCGCACCGGACGCACAACACGGTGTACCACCCGGCCGGGACCGCCCGGATGGGTGCGGCCACCGACCCGATGGCCGTCCTCGATCCGGAACTGCGGGTGAAGGGTGTCCGCGATCTGCGGGTGGTCGATGCGTCCGCGATGCCGAAACTGCCCTACGTCAATCCCAACATCACGGTCATGACGATGGCCGAGAAGTGCGCCGATCTGATCCGCGGAACCTGACCCGGCAACGTGGCGGAGGCCCTGCGTGAACCGCTGGGTACTTTGAAGTCCTACTATCTCTCCGTACTGGTAGAGAGACGGAAGGGCACGTCATGAATTCTCCTGAACCGATCGTGGTAGTCGACGGCGCGAGGACCCCGATCGGCAGCTTCGGTGGTGCGTTCAAGGACGTGCCCGCCCACGAACTCGGTGCCACCGCCGTCAAGGCCGCGCTGGACCGTGCCGGGGTGCCGGGCGGCGACATCGACGAGGTGGTGATGGGCTGCATCGGTCAGGTCGGACCGGACGCCTACAACGCCCGCCGTGTGGCCCTGGCCGCCGGACTTCCCGAGAAGACCCCCGCGTACACCGTCAACCGGCTGTGCGGGTCCGGTCTGCAGGCCGTGTGGTCGGCGGCGCAGCAGATGCGCTGGGGTGGGGTGGACTTCGCCCTCGCCGGCGGCGACGAGAGCATGTCGCGGATGCCGTTCTACGACTTCTCCGCCCGCTCCGGCTACAAACTCGGCGACCGCACACTCGTCGACGGCACGGTCGCGATTCTGACCGACCCGTTCGGTGGCGTGCACATGGGCCGCACCGCCGAGGCCGTCGCCCGCAAGTACGACGTCAGCCGGCAGCAGCAGGACGAGTTCGCCGTCGAATCCCAGCGCCGCGCCGCCTCCGAGGCCGCGAAGGCCGCGTTCGCCGAGGAGATCACCCCCGTCGAGATCGGGGGCCGCCGCCCGAAGACGATCGACGTCGACGAGCACCCCAAGCCCGACACCACCCTCGAGACCCTGGCGAAGCTGCGGCCGGCGTTCGAGGAGGGCGGCTCGGTGACCGCGGGCAACGCGTCCGGTATCAACGACGGCGCCGCGGCCCTGGTGCTGGCCACACAGTCCGCCGCGCAGGAGAAGGGCCTGACCGGGCTGGTCACGCTCGAGGCCGTCGCGACCGCGGCGATGGACCCGGGCCTGATGGGATACGCCCCCGTGTTGGCGCTGGCGAATCTGTTCGAGCAGACCGGCACCACCCCCGGCGACATCGACGTGATCGAGTTGAACGAGGCGTTCGCGTCGCAGGCGGTCGCGGTGATCCGGGACGCGAAGCTGAATCCGGAGAAGACCAACCCGTACGGCGGTGCGATCGCGCTGGGTCACCCGGTCGGGGCAACGGGCGCGATCCTGAGCCTGCGCCTGGCGAAGGACCTCGTGCGCCGCGACCTCGAACTGGGCATCGTCACCATGTGCATCGGCGGCGGCCAGGCCCTCGCCGCACTCTTCCGGCGCATCTAGAACCGGGGCAGACGATGAAGAAGCACATCCCGTCCTGGCACGACGACGAGGTCAAGGCGCTGTCCGAGCTCGCGGTCGGGTTCTTCGAACGCGAGGTGGTCGCGCACAACGAGAAGTGGGACGCCCAGCACCGCATCGACCGTGCGGTGTGGCTCGCGGCAGGCGAGCTGGGGTTGCTGTGCTGCTCGATCCCGGAGGAGTACGGCGGCGGTGGCGGCACGTTCGCGCACGATCTCGCCGTGTTCGAGGCCCAGGGCTATGCCGGCGACCTCGCGCTCGGCATCTCGGTGCATTCGGGGATCGTGGCGCACTACCTCCTCGAGTACGGCACCGAGAAACAGAAGAAGACCTGGCTGCCGGGGATGGCGACCGGGGAGATCCTCGGCGCCATCGGCATGACCGAGCCCGGCGCCGGCTCGGACCTCAAGGCGATCAAGACCACCGCCATCCGGGACGGCGACGAGTACGTCGTCAACGGGTCGAAGACGTTCATCACCAACGGCGCGTCCGCCGACATGATCGTGCTGGCGGTCAAGACCGATCCGAAGGCCGGCGCCAAGGGGGTGGCGCTGCTGATCGTCGATCTGCGGGACTGCCCCGGGTTCGCTGTCGGGCGGGTGTTGGACAAGGTCGGTCAGCACGGCGCCGACACGTCGGAGTTGTCGTTCACCGATGTGCGGGTGCCGGTGTCGAATCTGCTCGGCGAGGAGGGGCAGGGTTTCGGGCAGTTGATGGCGCAGTTGGTGCAGGAGCGGTTGATCATCGGCGCGCAGGCGTCCGGTGCGATGACTCGTGCGGTGGAGGACACCGTTGCGTACACGAAGTCGCGGCAGGCGTTCGGGCACAGTCTGTTCGAGTTCCAGAACACGGCATTCGAGCTGGCCGAGTGCCAGACCATCGCCCGCACGTGTGCGGTGTTCCTGGACCATTGCATCGAGGCGCACCTGCGTGGGGAACTGGACCCGTCCGAGGCGGCGATGGTCAAGTACTGGCTCACCGAGCAGCAGTGCGCGGTGATCGACCGGTGTGTGCAGTTGCACGGCGGGTACGGGTACATGCGGGAGTACCTGATCGCCCGGATGTACGAGGACGCCCGCGTCCAGAAGATCTACGCGGGCGCCAACGAGGTGATGAAGGGAATCATCGCGAAGTCGCTGTAGCCGATGCCGGCTCACGCGACACGTCGTACGCCGCCTCGTCGAACCGGCCGAGTCGCTGCCGCATGCGGTCGGTCGACCACGGCCAGTTGAAGCTGTTGCGGCCGTTGACGTCGAGGAAGTAGCTCTGGCAGCCACCGGCGTTGTAGACGGTGGTGGCCAGGGCTTCCTGGACCTGGGCGTTGAACGCGTCCTGCACTTCCCGGCGCGGTTCCATCCTGGTCCACCCGTTGCTCCGAGCCGTGGTGACGGCCTGGATCAGGTAGTCGAGTTGCGCCTCGAGGATCATGAACGCCGATGTGTGGCCGGTTCCCAGCGCGGGTCCGAGGAGGACGAACGCGTTGGGGAAACCCGCGACGGTGGTGCCGAGGTAGGCCTGCGGGCTGCCCTTCCAGTGATCGTCGAGGCTGCGACCGTCGCCGTCGAACACTTTGGAACCGATCGGCATGTCGAGGATGTGGAAGCCGGTGCCGAAGATGATGGCATCCACTTCCCGTTCGGCGCCGTCGCTGCCGACGACGACGTTCCCGCGCACCGACTGCACGGCGTTGGCGTGCACCTCGACATTGGGTCGGGTGAGTGCGGGGTAGTAGGTGTTGGACAGCAGCAGTCGCTTGCAGCCGAGCGTGTAGTCGGGGGTCAAGGCCCTGCGCAGCTTCGGATCCCGCACCTGTGCGCGGAGTTGTGCCTTGCCGACCTGCTGGATCACCCGCAGGATCCACGGGTGCCGGAAACCGAGTCCGAGCGATTCCATGATCGCGTACTCGACGCGTCGCAGCGCCCGGATCGCACCCGGCACGCGGCGCAGGATCGCGCGCTCGACACCGGGCAGGGTGTGATCCGGTTTCGGTAGCACCCACTGCGCGGTGCGCTGGTAGAGATGCAGCGACTCGACCGTCGGCTGGATCGCCGGGACGAATTGCACTGCGGATGCACCGGTTCCGACGACGGCCACGCGTTTGCCGGTGAGGTCGTAGGTGTGATTCCAGCGGGAGGAATGGAACACCTCGCCGGTGAAGGTGTCGAGGCCGGGGATGGCGGGAACGAGCGGTTCGTTCCACGGTCCGGCGGCGGCGATGACGGCGTTCGCGGTGAACGTGCCCGCGGACGTGTCCACCGTCCACCGCCTGCTCGGCTCGCTCCACTGGGCACGTTGCATCTCGGTGCCGAACTTCACGTGTGCGGGCACCCCGTGTTCGGCGGCGGTGCGCTCGATGTACCGGCGGATCTCCTCCTGTCCGGCGAACAACCGCGACCACTCCCGGTTGGGTGCGAACGAGTAGGAGTACAGCGCCGAGGGGACGTCGCACGCGCAGCCCGGGTAGGTGTTGTCACGCCAGGTCCCGCCCAGTGCGTCGCCCTTCTCGAGGATGGCGAAGTTGTCGATTCCGCTCTGCTTCAGGCGAATCGCGGCTCCGATGCCGGAGATCCCGGCACCGACGATCAGAATGTCGTAATGCGTCATGCGCGTACTCCGTTCGCGAGCTGAGCGCGGGTGGTGACGAGGGAATGTTCGAGGGTGGCGAGCCGGCGCCGGCCGTCCATGAAGTTCGGACCCATGACGGCGAGGTCCTCGGCGGTCGCGTCGAGCCGGATCACCCGGGTGCCTGCCGCCTCCAGCTTCGCGATCTCGGCGTCCAGCCCGGCACTCATCCAGTTCCGCAGCATCAGGCGTTCGACGCGGGCCGCCCGGCGGCCGGCGATGCGGCCCGTCGACGCCATCGGTGCCAGCACGATCACCTCGTCGAGTTCGAGGGGCAGCACCAGGTCGGCGGATGCGGTGGACGCCGCGCCGCCGTCGACGAACCGGCGGCCGCCGATGGGGACCGGTGGATACCAGCCGGGAATCGCCCACGACGCCCGCAATGCCTCGGACAGGGTGGCGGTCGGTGCACCGGGTGAGCCGAACGCGATGCGCTCTCCCGTGTCGTAGTCCATGCTCACCAGCCACGCCGCGGGGTGACTCACCCAGCCGGAGGCGCAGGTGAACCGCTGTGCGAGCCGGTCGAGCCAGGCGGCGTCGCCGCGGCCGTGGGGGAGGAGGCCGCTCGCGGCGGTCACGGGTGGGAGCCCGCGGCGCAACAAGCCGGGCGAGCCGAGGCCCGGTCTGGGGAGCGGCGGGAACCGTCCCGGTGCGGCGGCGAGGTGTCCGTCGAGCGCCGGATGGGTGGGCCCACCGAGCTGCATCGCTAGCAGGTCGTCGACGCCTGCCCCGCCGCCGAGCATGGTGACGAGTTCGGCGCCCGCGGACGTGCCCACGAGTACGTCGGCGTCGCGCGGGTCCCAGCCCAGCGCGTCGCTCACGGCGACCAGGGCCGCCACGGTCCAGGCCGCGCCGAGCGTGCCGCCGCACCCGATCACCAGTCCGCGGCTGGGTTGTATGTCACTCGAAGTCATATCTAGAAGCTAGCAGAAACCAGATACCGGTGGTATATGAAAATTAGAATATTCTCGCAAGGGCTTCGGCGAAAGGGTGAGCATGGCGCGATTGACCAGGTCGGAGAGTCAGGCGCGCACACGGGCGCATCTCGTCGCGACTGCCCGCGACCTCTTCCTGGCCGACGGGTACGCGGCCACGTCGCTCGAGAAGGTCGCCGACGAGGCCGGCTATTCCAAGGGTGCCGTGTACTCCAACTTCAAGAACAAGAAGGAACTGTGCCTCGAGGTGCTGGGGCTCATCCACGCCACCAAGGGGCAGGAGATCGCCGAGGCACTCGGCGGCGGCGGCACGATGGAGGAGCGGCTCGAGGCGTTCCAGGCCTGGGCGGAGAAGACGCTCGGCGACGTCGGGTGGACCATGCTGGAGTTCGAGCTGATCGTGCTGTCCCGCCACGATCCCGAACTCCGCGACGCACTCACCGCCACTCTCGGGGTGGCCCGGGACATCACGGTGACACTGCTGAAGTCGTTCACCGACTCGCTCGGGGTCGTCCTGCCCGTGCCCGTGGAGGACGCGGCCGGCAGCATCCTCAGTCTCGGTGTCGGACTGGGTATTCAGCGCGCCATCGATCCGACCATTTCCGCTCGGGTGGTCACCGACAATCTGCGGGTGCTGCTTGCGGTGTCGCAGGAGGCTCCGACTCAGGGGTCCGTGCCGGGGTGAAATTGGCGCGAGGAGCCGATCCGAGTGGCGGCGCGCGCGTACGGTGAATTCATGAAGCGGTGGAACGCCCTGGCAATTCCGGCAGCCGCCGCGGCTGCGATCGCGTCGTACGATCTTGTTCAGCGACGTCACGCGCTGCTCCGGAATTTTCCCGTGGTCGGGCACGGACGTTATCTGCTCGAGTCGCTCGGCCCGGAACTCCGGCAGTACATTACGACCGGCAACGACGAGGAACGTCCCTTCACCCGGGACCAGCGTCGCTGGGTGTACGCGTCGTCGAAGCGGGTGACCGACACGTTCGGGTTCGGTACGGACAACGACATCGAGTTCACCGACGGCTACACCATCATCAAGCACCGGACGTTCTCGGAGATTCCTCCCTCGGCGATGCCGCATGCCGACGAACAGCTCGCGATTCCGTCGGCGAAGGTGCTCGGTGCCGCCCGCGGCCGGACGAATGCCTTCCGCCCGCGCTCCATCGTGAACATCTCGGGGATGAGTTTCGGGGCGCTGTCGTCCGCGGCCGTGGTCGCTCTCAACCGTGGTGCCGCTGCCACCGATTGCCTGCACAACACCGGCGAGGGTGGAATCTCCCGGTACCACCGGAACGGCGCAGACCTGATCTTCCAGATCGGGACCGCGTATTTCGGCTGCCGCGACGAGGACGGCCGGTTCGACCTGGCGCGGCTTCGGGCGCTCGTCGAGTCGGCGCCGGTGCGGGCCATCGAGATCAAACTCAGCCAGGGCGCGAAACCGGGCCTCGGGGGTCTCCTGCCCGGGGCGAAGGTGACACCGGAGATCGCCGAGATCAGAGGCGTACCGGAGGGCCGTGACTGCATCAGCCCGTCCCGGCACACGGCCTTCCGTGACGTCGACAGCATGCTCGACTGGGTGGAGCTCCTGGCCGCCGAGACGGGGCTGCCGGTCGGGATCAAGTCCGCAGTCGGCGACCCGACGTTCTGGGACCTGCTCGTCGACGCGATGAGCAACTCCGGGCGGGGTGTCGACTTCGTGACCATCGACGGGGGTGAGGGCGGTACCGGCGCTGCGCCGCTGGTGTTCACCGACGCGGTCTCGTTGCCGTTCCGTAGCGGCTTCGCGCGCGTGTACGCCAAGTTCGCGGAAGCCGGTCTGACCGACGGCATCACGTTCATAGGCTCAGGCAAGCTGGGCCTGCCCGACAATGCCGTGGCGGCGATGTCGCTCGGATGTGACCTGATCAATGTGGCGCGTGAGCCGATGCTCGCGGTCGGGTGCATCCAGGCGCAGAAGTGCCACACCGATCGGTGCCCGACGGGTGTTGCGACGCAAAATCACTGGCTCGCACACGGACTCGACGCCGGCATCAAATCGGTCCGGGCCGCGAACTACCTGCGGGCGTTGCGCCGGGACGTATTCAAGGTGGCCGAGGCGTGTGGTGTCGCGCACCCGGGCCTGATCACCGCGTCGGACGTCGAGGTCGCGGACGGCAACCGGCATTCGATCACGCTCGCCGACCTCTACGGTTACCGGACCGGCTGGGGGCTGCCCGGTGACGCCGACCGTGCCGAGATCACCCGCCTGATGAGCGAGGCCGCCGCCGTTCCCGCGGGCGAGACCGGGTCGCCAGGAGCGAAGACGGCGCCCTGAGGGCTGTCCGTCCCGACTACAGCCAGTCGCGTCGGCGGAACAGGATGTAGAGCAGGGTGGCCGACGTCACGATCACGATGGTGCTGGCGATCATCCCCGACAGCTGCCCGACTCCGGGGAACAAGACGTTCTGACCGAACCACCCGGTCACCGCCGTGGGAACCGCGATGATGGCCGCCCATCCGGTGAGCTTCTTCATGACGGTGTTGAGCCGGGCATCCTGGAGCGACAGATTCGTCTCGAAGACGGTCACCACCATGTCGCGCAACGACTCCGTCCACTCCGCGGCGCGCGTCACGTGGTCGTAGAGATCGGTGTACAAGCTGTCGAGAACCGGCGACTTGTCGCGTGGGGATTCGGCCCGCCCGCGCATGACGGCGCCCACCACCTCCCGCATCGGAAGCACGACGCGACGCAGTTGCACCAGTTCCTTCCGCAGCCGGTACGTGCGTTGCTGAATCTCCCGGGTCCGCGCGGACTCGTCGAACAAGCCCTCCTCGAGCGCTTCGATCGCGTCGTCGATCGTCTCGATCGTCTCGAACTGCCCGTCCACGATGGCGTCGAGCAGTCCGTGCAGGAGCGCGAGTGCGCCGGAACCCGGTGTGAGCAGTGCGGGGTCCTCCTCCCAGCGCTCCACCACCTGCGACATGTCGAATCGATCGTCCCGCCGCACCGTGATGATCCCGTTCGACACCACGAACGCGGAGACGCGGCTGAGCCGAAGCCGAGAATCGAGAACGCCGAGAGTGCTGACGTCGTCGGTCTCGAACCAGGTGGCGTACGCGGTCACGAACGCATGGCCCGCATAGCGCGTCGCCTTCGGCCGCTCACCTCGGGCGACGGCATCCTCGATGGCGTTCGGATCGAGCGACCACTCGGCCGCAAGCTCGGTCAGGCACTCGTGGTCGGGGTCGCACAGGTCGACCCACACGAGCGCATTCTCGTCCTTCACCTGTTCGGACACGTCGGCAAGCGGGAAATCCTTGCCGACGCACTCGCCATCGCGCCACACGCGGGTCTGCACCAGGTTGAGGGTCACGCTCCCAGTCTGCCGAACCATTCCGGCAGGGAAGCGGTTATGACGCGCGATCGGACGAATACCCCCACAGCCAGTCGGTGTACTTGTAGCTCGACGTGTCGCGGGTGCGGAACAGTTCGTTGCGCGCGATGCGGGCGGTGCCGTCGAGGTGCCACAGCTCACCCCACATGCGTCCGGTGGTGAGGATGCGGTTGCAGCGCGGTGCGCGTTCGGTGTTGACCTCCTTCAGGATCTGCGGCCACGCGGAGTTTCCGCCCGTGGAGAAGTCTTCGGCGGCATAGTCGGCGAGGCACTTGGCGTCCTCGATCGCCATCACCGCTCCCGAGGCCAGGTACTGCAGTGGCGGGTGCGCTGCGTCGCCGAGCAGGATCATCCGCCCGTCCACCCAGTTCTCGATCGGCTCGCGGTCGTACATCGGCCACCAGCGGTCCTTCCAGAGGTAGTCGATCCCGCGGCGGACGTTCTCGTGGCAGTGCGCGTAGGCCTGTTCGAGTTCCTCGGGTCCACCCCAGTTCTCGATTCCGTTCTTGAAACCGGGCGATTCGAACACCGCGACCTGGTTGAGCATTTCGCCGCCGCGCAGCGGGTACTGGATGAAGTGGCACCGCGGTCCGATGTAGCCGACCACGTCCTCGATGTCCTCGTCGAGTTCCACGTCCTGGTACGGGGTGGTGCCCCGGTAGGCGGCGTAGCCGGACGACACGGGCTCGTCGTCCGAGATCTTCCCCCGCAGCCGGGACTTGAGGCCGTCCATGCCGAGCGCGATGTCCGCTTCGTGGGTGCGGCCGTCGTCGGTGCTGACGATTACCCTGTCACCGTCGGTGATCACGTCGGTGACGGTGACGCCCGTGTGCAGTTCGGCGCCCGCATCCCGCGCGGCGTCGACGAGGGTCGCGTGCAGGTCACTGCGGTGGGTGACGAAGTACGGTCCGCCGTAGCGGGCGCGGAACTCGGAACCGAGGTCGATCGTGGTGAGCACCTCCGCGGTGATCGCGTCGCGGAACACGATGTTCTTCGGCATGAAGGCCCGGGAGAGAACGTCGTCGAGTACGCCCCAGGAGTCGAGGATGCGGGCGCCGTGCGGTCCGACCTGCAGTCCGGCGCCGACTTCCCCGAACTCGGAGGCACGTTCGAACAACGTGACGTTCGCGCCCTTCCGGGCGAGAGCCAGGGCGTTGGCCGCGCCGCCGATCCCGCCTCCGGCGATGATGATGCGTGCGTCCTGCAGATTCGACATGACAGTTCCTTCGTTTCGTGCGTTCGGGGCATGTGAGTGGCAATGCGTGGCGGGGCACACGGCGGCACTCACGTGGGGGAGGGGAAGCGTCGCCAGATCACGGTGAGCAGCAGTGCGGCGACGAGCGCGCTGACGCCGAAAAGGATGAAGTTCGAATCCGCGCCGAGTCCGGCGGCAAGGAGCAAGCCGCCGATCTGCGGTGCGGCGACGGCTCCGACGCGGCCGACGCCGAGCGCCCAGCCGAGGGCCGTGCCCCGCAGATAATCGGGGTAGTAGGACGCGACCGCGGCGATGATGAGGCACTGGGTTCCGTGTGTCCCGACGCCGGCGAGCACGAATATGACGTAGACCAGCGCCACGGGTGGGGCGGTGAGCAACGTCAGCAGGGCGAGACCCGCGAGGAGTGCGGCGACGATGCTCGTGGGGATCGTGCCGAACCGGACGCCGCCCCACGCGGTGACGAACGAGCCCGCGACGGCGCCGAGGTTGAGAGCGAGGGCGAACGTGAGCGCGCTGCCGAGATCGGTGCCCTCGCCCTGCATGAGTTTGGGCAGCCACGTGCCGAGGCCGTACCAGGCGAGCAGGGTGACCACCGTGGCGAGCGCGAACATGATACTGACGGAACGGAACCGGGTACCGAGCAGTGCGCTGAAGCCGGTTGCCGGCCGCACCTCCGTCGACGTCACCGCCGCAGTGTGGTCGGGCAGCGTCTTCCACGCGATCGGCACCAGCAGGATCAGTGGGACGAGCGCGAAGGCGAACATCGGCTGCCAACCCCAGTTCGGGATGACGGGGATGCCGAGCAGCGCCGCGATCGAACCGCCGATGGGAACACCGGACATCATCATCGTGGCCACCGCGGCGCGCCACTTCGCAGGAATCAGTTCTGCAGCAAGCGCATTGGAGGTGGGCACGAGGCCACCCAGGCCGAGTCCGGCGATCAGACGCAACGCGCCGAACATGACGGGTCCGGTCGCCAGCGCACACAGCGCGGTGAACACGGACAGGACGATCGCGCATCCGATCACCGCACGCTTGCGTCCCACCACGTCCGAGAGGCGTCCCGCGAGCACCGCGCCGATCATCATCCCGAGGAATGCGAGGCTGCCGAGGGTGCCCGCGGTCGCGGCGCTGATGCCCCACTCCTTCTGCAGGCTCGGGATGACGTTGCCGTAGACGATGAGGTCGTAACCGTCGAAGACCACGAAGAGCCAGCAGACGGCGACGGCGATCGCGGCGTTGCGGTCCAATCCGACACGGTTCGCCGGCGGCACCGTAATGGTGGCAGTGAGGGGCATGAATCGAGGGTGATGCGGCGCACAGCTCCCGTGCAATAAAGTTCTGCTGTGCAGAAGAAGCGAACGATCGAAAAGCCGACGTACATGTTGGAGTCCGTCGACAACGCGTTGCGCCTGCTGCAGATGCTGCGCGACGTCGGCGGGCTGCGGCTCAAGGACGCTGCGGAGGAACTCGGCATCGCGCCGTCCACCGCGCACCGGCTGCTGGCGATGCTGGTGTACCGGGGGTTCGCCGTTCAGGACGAGAAACGCATGTACCACCCCGGGTCGGCGATGGGCGCCGGCCCGGCCCGGCGCGGGTGGACGCGCGAGTTCACCGACCTCTGCAGGCCCCACATGGAAGCCCTCGCGATCCTGTGCGGCGAGACCGTCAACCTCGTGATCCGCGTCGGCACCCAGGCGCGCTTCCTGTCGTCCGCCGAGTCGGCGGGAATGTTGCGCGTCGGCGACCGGCAGGGGCAGGTGCTCGACGCGGAATTGACTGCGGGAGGACGCATTCTGCTGGCAGAACTGCCGAGGGAGACCCTCGAACAGCTGTACCTGCGGCCCGCGGATCTGGCCGACGACGACCGTGAGTGGGGCGACCGCCGCCTGTCGCCCGACGACTTCGAGCGGTTCCGGCGGGAACTGTCTGCCGCCCGCGCCGTCGGATTCGCCGTCAACGTGCAGCAGACCGAGGAAGGGGTCGCGGCGTTCGGTGTCGCGATCCGGAACCGGGCTCGCACGGCCGTCGGGGCGCTGACGGTGGCTGTGCCGATCACCCGCTTCCGGCAGCACTCGCAGGGACCGCTGGTGTCGCAGATCAAGAACGCGATCCGCGAACTCGAGGTGGACATCGCCGACCTCGAACCCTGACAAAGTTTCTGCACAGAAGAATTGTCTATCGGCTGGGACGCCGGCCCTCCTAGCGTCGACGCCATGACCGCTACCGAACCGCACGTCGACGACGCTCCGGAGCTGAAGCAGCTCTATACCGATTTCGAGGCCGAGCACCTGAATCCGTTGTGGACTCAGCTCGGTGATCTGATGCCGATGACGCCGACGTCGCGGGCGGTGCCGTTCGTGTGGAAGTGGTCGACGTTGTACCCGTTGGCGCGGCGGGCCGGGGATCTGGTGCCGGTCGGCCGTGGTGGGGAGCGGCGGGCGATCGCCCTGGCGAACCCCGGCCTGGGTGGGGTGCCGTATGTGACGCCGACGTTGTGGGCGGCCATCCAGTATCTGGGCCCGAAGGAGGTGGCCCCCGAGCACCGGCACGCGCAGAACGCCTTCCGGTTCGTCGTCGAGGGGCAGGGGGTGTGGACGGTCGTCAACGGGGACCCGGTCGCGATGCGGCGCGGCGACTTCCTGCTGACCCCGGGCTGGCATTTCCACGGCCACCACAACGAAACCGATCAGCCGATGGCCTGGATCGACGGCCTGGACATCCCGTTCGTGCACTACACCGACACCGGGTTCTTCGAATTCGGATCCGAGAACGTCACCGACGACTCCACCCCGGATGTGTCCCGGTCGGAGCGGTTGTGGGCGCATCCGGGGCTGCGGCCGCTGGTCGGGTTGGACGCGAAGGCGTCGTCGCCGATCGCGGCGTACCGGTGGGAGCACACCGACGCCGCGCTGCGCGAGCAACTGGCATTGGAGGACGAGGGGTACGCGGCGACCACCGAACCCGGTCACGCCGCGGTCCGCTACACCAACCCGACCACCGGCGGCGACGTGATGCCCACGATCCGCGCCGAGTTCCACCGCCTGCGCGCCGGCGCCCGCACCCGGCCCCGCCGCGACGTCGGATCGACCGTCTACCAGGTGTTCGACGGTTCCGGCCGGTTCGTCCTCGACGGCGAGAACCGTGAGGTCGGCACGGGGGACATGATCGTCGTCCCGTCCTGGACGGAGTGGTCGATCGAGGCCGACACCGAGTTCGACCTGTTCGCGTTCTCCGACGCCCCCATCGTCGAGCGCCTGCACTTTGATCGCACCTACATCTCCGAAGGAGCCTGAAAATCCCATGAAGCTTGCCACCCTGCGCCGCGCCGGCGCCACCGTCGCCGTCCGCGTCGATTCCGACACCACCGCCACGATCATCGACGGGTACCCGGACCTGTCCGCCCTGCTGGCCGACCCTGACTGGAAAACCCTCGCGCAGAACGCGTCCGGTGCCACCGTCGATCTCGACGGGGCCGATTATTCCCCGGTGGTCCCGAACCCGGGGAAGATCATCTGCGTCGGCTTGAACTACGCCAACCACATCCAGGAGATGGGCCGGGATCTGCCCGAGTACCCGACCCTGTTCGCGAAGTTCAAGGAGGCGTTGACTGGTCCGTACGACGACGTGATCGTCCCCTCGTATGCCGCCGCCCAGTTGGATTGGGAGGGGGAGTTGGCGTTCGTCGTCGGCAGGCAGGCGTACCAGGTGCCGGAGGCGGACGCCGAGCAGTACATTGCCGGGTATTCGGTGATGAACGATTACACGATGCGCGACTACCAGTACCGGACGTTGCAGTGGGATCAGGGCAAGACGTTCGAGAAGACCAGTGGTTTCGGGCCGTTCCTGACGACCACCGACTCGTACACGTTCGGTGGGACCCTGGTCACGAAATTGGAGGGGCAGGTGGTGCAGTCCACCACCACCGATGATCTGGTGTTCACCCCGGCCAGGCTGGTGGAGTACATCTCGCACATCGTGACGTTGCAGCCCGGTGACGTGGTGATCACCGGCACCCCGGGCGGGGTGGGGCACGCCCGTAAGCCCGGTCTCTACGTTCAGGACGGGCAGACCGTCGAGGTCACCATCGAGGGCCTGGGCACCGTCCGCAACACGACGATCGTCAAGTAGGGGTGCACCCGGTGGGTTTCCACGATCTCGACTTGTCCGAGCGGCTGCTGATCGCGCGCCGCGGCACCGCGTACTTCGCGCAACGCCTCGCCGAGCTGTCCGACGAGCAGCTGTCCGAGCCGACCGGGTTGGCGGGGTGGTCGCGGCGACACCTGGTGGCGCACGTCGGCTATAACGCCGCCGCGTTGTGCCGGTTGCTGGACTGGGCAGCCACCGGGATCGAGACCCCGATGTATGCGTCGGTGGAGCAGCGGGGCCGGGAGATCGCCGAGGGTGCCACTCTGTCGGCGGCGGCGCTGCGGAACCTGTTCGACCACACCGTCGCCCGGCTCGACGAGAAGTGGCGTCACCTGCCCGCCTCGGCGTGGGATGCGCAGGTCCGGACCGCGCAGGGCCGTCTGGTGCCGGTGTCGGAGACGGCGTGGATGCGCACCCGCGAGGTGTGGATCCACGCCGTCGACCTCGGCAACGGCGGCCGGTTCGGCGACTTCCCCGACGTGGTCCTCGAGTCGCTGCTCACCGACATCGTCGGGATGTGGCGGCGCAAGGACCTCGGCGCCGGCCTGATACTCGCGGTCGACGGAGGTGAACCTGTTGCCGTGCAGCCGGATTCACCGCCGGTCGAGAAGGTGTCCGGACCCCTCGCCGCGGTCGTGCGGTGGGCCGCCGGACGCGGCACCGTCGGCGTGAACATCGCCGGTGAAGTCGGGGAACCGCCCCGTTGGCTTTGATTGACGAAGGCGATGATGTCTTGACTACGTGCAGGTTTGGCCATTGCTCCGGCTAGCCGGCGACGGGTACCCGTGTGCCGAGAGTGGTGGCGGCGCGACGGACTTCGGGGATCAGGTGGTCGATCTGGGTGTCGGTCAGTGTGTCGGCGGGTCCGGTGACGCCGAGGACGGCGACGAGGGTGCCGTCGGAGGCGCGGACCGGGGCGGTGACGGAGGCGATGCCGTAGAGGCGTTCGCTGACCGACACGGCGAAGCCATCGCTGCGGATCTTGTCGAGTTGGGCGAACAGTTCCGCTTTCGACACGGTCGCACCACTGGCCAATGCCATGTCGCCGATACCGCCGAGGATCTCGTCGACCTCCGCGGTGTCGAGATGAGCGAGGATCGTCTTCCCGGCGCCGCCCAGGTAGAGCGGCAGGCGCTCACCGACGGGGAGGATGTAGTTGAGCGGATGGTCGCTTTCCACCCGCGCGATGAGCACTCGGGAGGACTCGACCTTCACATACATCGACGCGGTGAACCCCGTACTCGCGGCGAGCTGCTGCAGCATGGGCTGGGCAAGGACACTGAGCGGGTTGGTGACCATGAACGCGTGCGCGACCGCGAGCGCAGCGGGCCCGGCGGTGTAGGTGTCGCCGATGCGGGCGGCGTACCCGCGTTCGAGGAGCACGCCGAGGATCCGTTGCACGGTGGCGACGTGCAGTGAGGCATGGCGGGCGACTTCGCTGAGCCGCAGGGGCTGCTTGGCCTCCTGGAGGACACCGAGCACGTCGAACGCGCGGTCCAGTGATCGCATGTTGTTGGTCGGCGCCGCCATGTTTCCTCCTCGATTCACCTACTTTCGATGAAACTTATCATTGTGCGATAAGCCTGTCAGCGGATGGCGGTCGCGTTGCAGGGCGAACCGACCCCGCCGACGAAGTTGAGCGGTTTGACGGTGACCAGGGCGTCCCAGGTGTGGGTGCGGCGGCTGTCCTCGACGAGTGCGGTGAGGTTCCACAGTTCGCCGAGGGGGACACCGAGTTTGCCGATCAGTTCCTGGTGCATCATGCCGGCATCCTCGGGGGCGGACTCCGTGAACGGGCTGTCGGGGAGGACGGGGAGAACTTCGACGGCGAAGGTGTCGGTGCCGAAGAGGGCGATCTTGTTGTTCCACAACCACTGTGCGAGGTAGCGGCTCTGTGCGAAGCCGGTGGAACGGCGGCCGGTCCGGACCTCGTTGCGTTGGTCGTCGGTGGCGGTGAGGTACCAGTGTGCCCAGCCGGTGTGGACGAGAATCAGGTCACCGCCGCGGATCTCGCAGCCTTGGCGCTGCGCGGCGGCGTCCAGGTCGGCAGGGTCGAGCGCCGGACCCTGGGTGTGGTCGAGGGGATGCCCGCGTTCGGCGTGAAGCGCTTCGAGGTCGAGGAGCAAGCCGCGGCCGACGATCGGGTCCTGCGACCAGGCCTGGATCCCGAGCGCCGGGGACCCTTCGGTGACCTGGTCGTCGGGAATACCGCCATAGAAGCCGTGCCCGGACACCCGTCGGTGGCGCAATCCGTCGAGGTGACTGCTGGCTTGCAGGTAGAAACCGTCGAGGAGGTCGTCGCGGGATTCGGCGTGCGCGGAGACGATGGTGTGCTTCGGCGCCGTGCGCGACCGGGCCATCGGTGGGTCGAACGCGCCGAGCGGATAGTCGAGGGCGAACACCGCACCCCGGGTGACCAGGGTGGCGGCGTCGCGGACCTGCCCGGGGCCGGCGAAGTTCGCCGTCCCCCGGCCCCGGTTGTCGAAGACTCCCCAACTCGACCCGGCCGGGGCGCCGTCGGTGCGGGCGCACAGGTCGGCGTAGGTGGAGTCGGCACCGATCGTGCTCATCCGCCTGGTCATCCGACGTGTTCGGCGGTGCGGGCGGGAGAGTCCTCGTTTCCGAGGGCGTCCTCCTCTCCGCCGTGGTGGAAGTACGACAAGACGAAGGCGAGCAGTCCGGCGATGCCTGCGGCACCGTAGGCGTAAGGGGCGAGCAGTTCCTCGACGTGGGTGACGACGACGCCGTCTCCGAGGATCAGTCCGACGGATTGGCCGAGCACGATCGCCAGTCCGCCGAGCAGGAACGCGACGACGCTGATGCGGAAGAGGGTAGAGAAGCTTTTCTGGAACATGACGTGTCCTGTCGCGGGATTAGACGGGGAGGAGGCCGAGGGCGATCAGTACCCCGATGCCGAGGATGGGAATGCAGTAGTACTTCAGGAGTGGCATGAAGATCTTCGACGGGTCGATCCGGGCGATACCGGAGGCGACGTAGATGGGAGCGCCCGAGGGCGGGGAGGCGCCCTCGGTGGACGCGAAGACCAAGACGGCGGCCGCGGCGACGGGGGCGGCGATACCGGTGCCGACCAGGGCGGCGACGGCGACGGGGCCGACCGAGGCCATGGTGGCAGAGGCGGTCAGCGGGATCGCGATGATGACGATGATGATCCCGACGAGGATCGCCATCAGCCAGGACGGTGCGCTGAGGCTTTCGAGCATCGCGGTCAGCTGCTGAGGCAGTTTCAGCTTGGCGAGCACCGCCGACGCGGAGAACGCGGCAACGATGGTGATACCGATGACGCCGAACTGGGGGGCGGCGTCGCCGAGGACTTTCCACCAGCCCGTGCTGGTTTTGGGCAGGTGCCGGCGCCCGAGGAAGAGCACCAGCAGGATCATCAGGACGGGGATCCAGGTGATCAGGCTCAGAGCACTCGACATCACCAGGTCGGTGTAGTGCGCGATGGGTGCGGCGATCGGACCGCGGGTGAGCAGCAGCGGGATCAGGATCGGGACGAACAGCAACAGCGAGGTCCACCCGACCCGCAGGCTCCGCTTGACCGGGATCCGGTCCTCCGGGGCGATCGGCTGCAGGCCGTTCTTGCGGACCAGGTAGTAGCTCAGCACCAGTCGGTAGCCGAGGCACCAGAGGCCGGCGATGGCGAGCGGAACGATGATGTCGTCCGCGGCCATCATCCCGGTGACGGTGCTCGACCCGACCAGGATGAACATGGTCGCACTGAACGGGAACGTCACGCCCATGCCCGCGCAGCCGGCGACCACCGTCGCGGACAGTTCGCCGCTCACGCCGGAGCGTTTCATCCACGGCACGGTGACCGAGCCGACCGCGGCGGTGACCGAGGCACCGACATGCGCAATGGCACCGAACATGCCGCCGGCGACGGTGGACGTGTAGATCGGGCCGCCGCGCAGGCGGCCGAGGAACGAGTTGAGGATGTCGATGAGCCGGTCCAGCACCGGGGTCTTCGCGAGGATGAAGCTCATGAAGATGAACGCCAGCCCGGCGAACGTCACTTCCTCCTGCATCGAATTGACGAAGCCCTCCCACATGTACTTCGGGGCGTCACGGCCGGCGAAGGCCCCGACGACGACGAACCCGACGATCATCGCCTCACCGATGTTGCGTTTGAGCACCGCATTCCAGAAGACGATGGACGCGATGAACGCCAGCAACGCCCAGATGGCAATCATGCCGCGACCTTACGGGCGGCGATGATCGCGGCGCGACGCTGCGCCTCGTCGGCTTCGACCGCCCGGCCACCCGCAAGGCTGGTGAACGCTTCGGCCGCCGGGATGATGATGACGCCGTCGTCGTCCGCGACGACCAGATCGCCGGGTGCGCAGACGACACCGCCGACCGCGACCGGGACGTCGATCTTGCCGGGGCCGTCCTTGTAGGGGCCGGACGGGTTCACCGCGCGGGCCCACACACCGAATCCGATCTCCTGCAGGACATCGATGTCGCGGGCGGCGCCGTCGATGATCATGCCGACGCAGCCGCGGGAGCGGGCGCGTTCGGCGATCAACTCACCCATCAAGGCCCGGTTCTGGTCGCCCTGTCCGTTGATGACAATCACCTCACCAGGCTGCACCTTCGCCAGCGCCTCGTGCAGCGCCTTGTTGTCGCCGGCCCGGGTCCACACCGTGCGGGCACGGCCGACGATCCGTGCACCCTTCCACATGGCATGGATACCCGAATCGACCATGCCCATGCGCTGGCGGGCGTCGCCGATGTTGGCGACCGGGAGCCCGGCGTAGGCCTCGAGCAACTCGTCGGTGGCGCGTCCATTCGCATCGGCGAGGGTGCGGTGCACCTCGGCCGTCGCGGACGCGAGGACCGGGCGGACCCCAAGGATGTCGAGGAGCTCGACCGAGGCGGCCGCCTCCACCGAGCGTCGGGCGGCGTGCTTGCGGGTGCCGTCCCGCAGCCGGTCCAGGGCCGAGAAGCTGCCGGACAGCTCACCGGCGATCTGCGCACGCACCCATTGCTCGGCGTCGGCAGCGATCCCGGCATCGACCGATTCGACGATCAACGCGCCGAGGCCCTTCATGAACGCGCTGCGCAGCAGCTTGCGGTTCGACGCGTCCCCGGGCGCACCGGAGATGTCCTCGACCGCGGCGCCGAGTGCCTCGAAATAGGCGGCCGCCGCGGTCGATCCGTCGCCACTGACCACCAGAGCGGTACGCGCCCCGTGGGCGGGGACGGACCCGACCACCGCGACATCGGCGAACGCAGCGCCTGCCGCGCCGACCACGTCGGCGACCTGCGCCTTGATCTCGGCCGGCGCGGCATTCATGTCCGCGTAGCAAATGCCGGCCGACAGATGCGGTGCGGCGTCGAGCGCCGCCCGCACCGCCACCTTCGCGCTGGTCAGACTCAGCACCAGATCCGCACCCCGCACGGTGTCGGCGACGTCGTCGAAGCGCAGCACTCCCGCGGGAGTGGCGGTGTCGGCCGGGTCGAACCCGGTCACCTCCCAGCCCTTCGCGAGGAATCCCGACGAGTAGAGACTTCCGGCTTCACCCAAGCCGAGGATCGCAACCTTCATAATTTCCTCTCATACTGTGATAACCTCTATCACATGATGCAGTAATGGTGGTCACACTGCATCGCCGTTGTCAAGGCATCGAGATGTGAGAGGGATTGATTGCGAAAGTGACCACCGCACGCGCGGACGGCTCAGGACCCCGCGCCTATTCGGCGTGCTGACGTGCAGGTTCGCATCTACCGTCGAGTGGGTTCGCGATTCGCACAGCAACGAGGATTTGCACGGGCCGGGGCACGAGAATCGAGGCTGACCGGGAATTCGTGCGCGCGGAGAGACAGGGGAGGACCGAAAATCCTGGAAGTCGCACGCATGTGAATGTGGGTGACCACGCCGAGGTGCATGCGGGCGCCACCTCGGAGTTCGTCATCGTGAGCAACGGCGGCGGGGACGCGAGCACCGAAGCGATCACACCGGTTGGCGCCAAACCGGTTGCGTGGGAGTGGGTGTCGCCGAAGAGGGGGTTCTTCCAGCCACCGAAGGAGTGGTACGCGGTGGGGACGGGGACGTCGATGCCGACCGTGCCGACCTCGACCTCGTTCAGGAACTGTCGGGCGGCGCCGCCGTCGTCGTTGGTGAAGATGGCGGTGCCATTGCCGAACTGGCTGGAGCGAGTGTCGCGCTAGTACGACGCCCGGCCACCGCTGGCGTCGTAGACGGCGCCGGTCGAGAAGCTGAGCGCTTCCGAGCACAGCCATGCGACGAGTTCGGCGATCTCTTCGGGCCGTCCCATCCGGGCCATCGGGGTCAGGCTCTGCGACCGCGCGAGGATCGCCGGGTCGGTGCCGGCATTCATCGGGCTCTCCACCGCGGCGGGTGCCACCACGTTGGCCAGGACACCGGTTTGCGCGACCTCCTTGCCGAGCGATTTCGTCAGCGCGATCACGGCGGCCTTCGACGCCGAGTAGGCGCTCTGGTTGGGATTCCCGTCCTTCGCCGCGATGCTCGCCAGATTCACGACCCGCCCCCAGCCGGCGCCGGTCATGGCCGGCACGAACGCGCGGCAGAGGAGGAATGTCCCGTCGACGTTGATCCGGAACGTGCGGCGCCAGTCCTCGAGGTCGACGTCCACCAGGGGAGCGGACGGTCCCACAACGCCGGCGCTGTTGACGAGGATGTCGACACGGCCGAGCCGGGCGGCGAGTTTCTCGACGGCGTCGGCGTCGGTGACGTCGAGGTGCTCGTCGGCCTCGGCGGCGACGTCGGCGGTGACGACGCGGACCCCGGCGTCGGTGAGGCGTTTCGCGCACGCCGCGCCGATTCCGCTCGCGCCGCCGGTGACGAGCGCGGTGGCGCCCTCGGGATACGTGGACATGGTGTTTTCTCCTCGCGACTGTGTGCGCATTAGTCTTGTTCTATGTGCGAAATCGGTATGATCCGTTTCACACTGTGTATGAATTGGAATATATGGGCTGAGCAACACTCGTCAAACTCGCCGAAGGGAATCCGATGGAGATTCGCTGGCTGCAAGCGTTCGTCGCCGTCGCCGAAGAACTGCATTTCGGCAGGGCCGCGGCGCGACTCCAGATGGCCCAGTCGCCGCTGAGTCAGACGGTGCGCAAACTCGAGAAGGACATCGGCGTGCCGTTGTTCGAGCGGAGCACCCGCAGTGTCGCCCTGACGTCGGCCGGACACACGTTCCTGCCGCACGCGTACCGGATTCTCGAGAGCGTCGACATCGCGCGGCAGGCCACCCGTGCGTCCGCCGGGGGCGTGTACGGCCGCATCAAGATCGGCTTCACGGGCGTGCTCAATCACCTGTCCCTGCCCCCGCTCACCCGCGCGCTCCGGCAGCGCTACCCCGACATCGAACTCACCCTCGTCGGGCGCATCATGACCCGTGACGCCATCACCCAACTGGACAGTGGTGCACTCGATCTCGCGTTCGTCGGCCTTCCCGTCGAGACGGCCTCGGTGTCCACCCGGTTGATCCGCCGCGAGCCGTTCGGGGCCGTGCTCCCGGCGGACCACCCGCTCGCGTCCGAGCCGGAGATCGATCTGCGCGACCTGGCCGAAGACGGCTTCGTCACGACACCGCTGTCGGCCGGTTCGGCATTGCAGGAGGTCGCGATGCGGGCCTGCGTCGATGCGGGGTTCCGTCCCCGCGTGGTGCAGGAGATCACCGATCCGTACATGATCCTGATGCTGGTGGCGACGGGTGTCGGCGTGGCGCTCATGACGTCGGGCATTGCCGCGCTCACGCCCCCGGGCACGGTGTTCGTGCCGCTCACCGGCGAGCCGATCTACATGAACCACGGTCTCGCCTGGTCACCGCGTCGGGTCTCCGACGCGCTCCGGGTGGCCCTCGCGGTCTCGGAGGACATTCTCCCGACTCCCGATTAGGACATTTTCGGTCTATATCTAAGACTTTTTTTGCGCTGGACTGCGCATAGTTCGCCATGACACGCTCGTCACGGTCCGGAACTTCGTGTGAGGTGGATCACCTCCGAAGGAAGCCTCGCGGCGCACCGGATCCTTGGGACGAAAGGAACACCATGGCAAGCACTTCCACTCGCGACACCGGGGGACAACCGAACGAGAACGCCCGCCGGGCCGCCGTCTCGGGATTCCTCGGCAGCACGCTGGAGTACTACGACTTCTTCATCTACGGATCCGCGGCGGCGCTGGTCTTCCCGCGAATCTTCTTCCCGGGCGGAGGAGCCACGGCGACCCTGCTGTCGATCGGCACGCTCGGCGTGGCGTACATCGCGCGTCCACTCGGCGCAGTGCTGTGGGGGCATCTCGGGGATCGATACGGGCGCAAGAATTCGCTGCTGGCGTGCCTCCTGCTCATGGGTATCGCGACCGTGGTCGTCGGCTGCCTGCCCACGTACGACCAGATCGGTATCGCCGCGCCCATCATCCTGGTGCTCCTGCGATTGCTGCAGGGCCTGTCCGCCGGTGGCGAATCGCCAGGATCGTCCGCGCTGACGCTCGAACACGCACCGGACGACCGTCGTTCGTTCTACACCTCGTTCACCATGAGCGGCATCATGTTCGGCATCGTCATCTCGAGCCTGGTGTTCATTCCCGTGGCCGCGCTGCCGGACGACGCGCTCTACTCGTGGGGCTGGCGTGTGCCCTTCCTGCTCAGCATCTTCGTGACGGGTGTTGCGGTCTGGCTGCGTCGCAAGCTCGACGAGCCGGAGGTCTTCGAAGAGCTGAAGGAACACGACGACACGGCGGGCATCCCCGTCGTCGAGATGTTCCGCTCGCACTGGCGCACCGTGATCCGCATCAGCCTCAGCGCGACGTTCGCGATGATCAACACCATCGTCAACGTCTTCGCGCTGGCCTACGCCGTGCAGGTCGCCGGGCTCGAACGCTCCACGATGCTGTGGGCCATCGCCACCGCCAACTTCGTCGCGGTCCTCACCCAGCCGCTGTTCGGAATGCTCGCCGACCGGATCGGCCGCAAACCGGTGTTCGTGACGGGCGCCGTCGGCGCCGCGGGCATGGTGTTCGTGTTCTTCCACGCGATCGGAACCGGCAGCGCGCCGATGGTGTTCGCGGCAGGCATCGTCCTGATCGGCCTGTTCTATGCGATGCCCAACGGCGTGTACCCGGCGTACTTCCCCGAGCAGTTCCCCGCCAAGGTCCGGTACACCGGAATGGCCGTGAGCCTCATGCTCGGACTGTTGGTCGCCGGCTTCACCCCGGCCATCGCGCAGTGGCTGTCGGCGGGAGACACCGCGAACTGGACCCCGGTCGCCTGGATGTGCCTGGGCTTCGCGCTGCTGTCGTCGGTCGCCGCACTCACCGGTCCCGAGACCTACCGCACCCCCACCGAGCAGCTCGGCGAACCCGGCACGACGACGGTCGGCGCCCGGCACCAGACGCTCGTCCGCAACGACGCCTGACCGGCCCCGCCCTTCACTGCAGGAGATTGTCATGCACCCCGTATCCACCCGGCACCGGATCCGCCTCGTCGGGGCAGGGATCGCCACGTCCCTGTCGCCGGCGCTGCACGAACACGAGGCCGCCGCCCTCGGCCTGACCGACTACCGCTACGACCTGATCGACGTCGCGGCGGAGGGCATCCCCGTCGACGACTCCGGCGACACGCTGCGGCAGGCCGTCGCAGCCGGTTGCACCGGACTCAACATCACCCACCCGTGCAAGCAGGTGGTCGTCGACTCCCTCGACGAATTATCCGACAACGCGCGACTTCTCGGTGCCGTCAACACCGTCGTCGTCCGCGACGGGCGGTTGATCGGTCACAACACCGACCACAGCGGATTCCTCGCGGCGCTGCGCCGGGGACTGCCCGATGCCAGGCTCGGCCGCGTCGTCCTCGCCGGTGCGGGCGGTGCCGGTTCGGCCGTCGCCTACGCGCTCGCCGCCGCCGGGGTGACGGACCTGCGGGTCGCCGACCTCGACCCGGCCCGTGCCGCGGACGTCTGCGCGCGCCTCGCGGCGGCGTTCCCGCAGACACGAGTCACGGCCATCCCCCTCGACGCGATCGAAGCGAACCTGGAGCACTGCGACGGCGTCGTCAACGCCTCTCCGATCGGCATGGTCGGACATCCGGGAACGCCGTTCGACACCGACGCGCTCCATCCCGGACTGTGGGTCGCCGACATCGTCTACCGCCCGCTGCGGACCGAACTCGTTACGGCAGCAACCGCTCTCGGCTGCGACGTGCTCGACGGCGGTCAGATGCTCGTCGCTCAGGCGGCCGACACGTTCGCCCTCCTCACCGGAGTCACGCCCGACCCCGACCGCATGCGACGTCACCTGGGCGAACTGCTCGCCGATCAGTGCGCCCCGACCGCTCTCGAGGAGTCCCGATGACCGCGCGTCCGTTCGCCGCACCACTCGACCTGGGTAACGTGCGACTGCGCAACCGCTTCGTGTCCGCGCCGATGGAGCGCAACTACTGCGAGGTCGACGGCACGATGACCGACGACTACGTCGCGTACCTCGAGCGCCGTGCGGCGGGCGGTGCCGCTCTCGTCTTCACCGAGGCCAGCTACGTGCGGGCCGACGGCAAGGGCCGTATCCGGCAGATGGGCGTGGACGTCGACGAACGCATCCCGGGCATCGCGAAGATGGCCGCGGCGATCCACGCGCAGGGTGCGCTCACCGGCGTCGAACTCAATCACGGCGGCCGCACCGCGCAGGGTTCCGTCAGCGGATTCGTCCCCGTCGCACCGTCGCCGATCCCGTGCGCGGTGGTCGGCGGCGAAATGCCCGAGCAACTCGACGGCGACGACATCGAGCACATCATCGAATGCTTCGGTGAGGCCGCCGCGCGCTGTCAGCGGGCCGGGGTCGACGTGATCTCGCTGCACGGCGGTCACGGCTACCTCATCCACCAGTTCCTCTCGCCGGCGTACAACCACCGCGACGACGAGTGGGCCGACCCGACGCTGTTCGTCAACAAGGTGATCGACGCCGTGCGCACGATGGCACCGGGTATCGCTCTCGGACTGCGGTTCTCGGCGTTCGAGGCCGTCGACGGCGGTCTCGACGCCGAGACGACCCGCGCCCGGATCGACGCGATCGACACCGACCGGCTCGACTTCCTCGACGTCTCCGCCGGCAACTACGAAGCCGGGCAGTGGATCATCCAACCCGGCGAGTGGCCCCGCGGCCTCCTCGCCCCGTACTCCGAGCAGTACACGCGGGACTTCGACCTCCCCGTCGGGGTCGCAGGCCGGATCAACTCACCCGAGGTCGCGGCGCAGATCATCGAATCGGGGCAGGCCGACTTCGTCAGCATGGCCCGCACCCTGCACGCCGACCCGGACTTCCCGAACCGCGCGCTGGACGGCGGCCGGTACCGGCCCTGCATCGCCTGCAACTACTGCATCGACAGCCTCGCCGCCGGACCCGTTCCGTGCTCGGTCAATCCGTGGGTGGGCCGCGAACTCGAGCAGCCGTCGAAACCGGCGGACGTGGCGGTGCGTGTCGCCGTTGTCGGCGGTGGCCCGTCGGGGATGGCGGCCGCCCGCGACCTCGCGCTCGCCGGGCACCGCGTCGACCTGTACGACGAACGTGGCAGTCTCGGTGGCGATTTCGCGCTGGCCTCGCGACTGCACGAGTACCCCGAGTACTCACGGATCGTCGACTGGTACCTCGGCGAGATCGCCGACCTCGACATCACCTGCCACACCGGCACGCGGGTCGACGCCGCCGCACTGGCGGAACTCGACTTCGACGCCGTCGTGCTCGCGACGGGCGGCCGCGGACCCGAGGTCGACCTCCCCGGGGCCGACACCCGGAGGGTCCGCGACGTTCGCGAGTTCCTGGAATCCGGAGACCCGGCACCCGAGGCGATCACGATCTTCGGCGCCGACCGGGAAGCGGCCGCGGTCGCCGACGACCTGCTCCAGCACGGCACGAAGGTGGTCATGATCGGCCCGCAGGAGACGATCGCCCACGACGTCGGCCGGCGCGGAAAGATCGTGCTGCTGCCGCGGCTCGCGGCGAGTGCGAACCTCACCACCCACCTGTCGTCGATCGTGACTCGGATCGAGGAAGACCGGGTGGTGATCTCGACCGCCGGAGAAGAGCGGGTGGTCGACGCCCCCGGCGAACTGCTGATCTCGCACGGTGTCGAACCGCGCACCGACCTGCTCGCCGCAGTGCGGTCGCTGGCACTGCGACTCGGCGTCCACACGGTCGGTGACGCGAGTGGCGACGGCGGCTCGATCCACGCCGCTCTCGTCACCGCAGCCGACGTCGCCGCGAAGATCACCGCGGCCGCCGATGCGCGCGAGGAGGTCAGCGCATGATGGACATTCCGCCCCTCGGTCTGGGGACCTGGCCACTGACCGGCCCGGACGCCACCCGGGCCGTGCTGTCCGGCATCGAGGCCGGCTACCGGCTCGTCGACACCGCCACGGTCTACGACAACGAGGACGCCGTGGGGGTTGCGCTCGCGGAGTGCGGACTGCCCCGCGAGGAGCTGTTCGTCACCACGAAACTGCGTGGGAGCGATCACGTGTCGGGTGACATCCGCGGCGCGGTCGAGCGCAGCCTGAAGACTCTGGGACTCGATCGGCTCGACCTGTTCCTCATCCACTGGCCGCTGCCACGCCACGACCGGTACGTGGCGGCGTTCGACGCGATGCTCGCGTGCCGCGACGCCGGCCTCGTCCGCTACGTCGGCGTCTCCAATTTCCTGGAGAAGCACCTGCGTCGCGTCGTCGCCGAGACCGGAGAAGCGCCCGCGGTCAACCAGATCCAGATGGACCCGTCGCTCGCCCGGCTGCCGGTCCGGCGCGCCGACGACGAACTCGGCGTGTTCACGCAGTCGTGGAGCCCACTGGGCCGCGGCGAGGTTCTCGGCTCACCCACGGTCACCGACATCGCCCGGCGCCTCGACCGCACCCCCGCGCAGGTGGTCCTGGCCTGGCACTTCGCGCAGGGTGTCGTGCCGATCGCGAGATCCGCGAATCCCGCCCGCCAGGCCGAGAACCTGGCCGCCCTCGACGTGCGGCTCACCGCCGCGGACGTCGACGCCCTGAACCGTCTCGACCGCGGCGAATCCGCGGCCCGGGACGTCGAAACGGAGGAGCACTACTGATGGCACTACGTATCGGCATCGTCGGCTGCGGAAAGATCGCCGGCAACCACGCGCGGGCCCTGCAGCAGGTGCCCGGCGTCGACGTGGTCGGCTGCTGCGACCCCGACGTCGACCGCGCCCGCGAGTTCGCGGACGCACACGGTATCGCGCGGGCCGTCGGTTCGGTGGAGGAGTTGATCGCCCTCGGCCTCGATGCGTGCACCGTCTGCACCCCGCATCCGGTGCACGAGCAGGTGGTCGTCGCGGCCGCCGAGGCCGGGATCCACGTGCTGTGCGAGAAGCCGATCGCGGTCGACGTCGCCGCGGCAGACCGGATGATCGCGGCCGCCGACCGCGCCGCCATCACGTTCGGTGTGCTGTTCCAGCGCCGGTTCTGGCCGGCCGCGAAACGCATCAGGACGGCCATCGACGACGGCCGGATCGGCGTTCCGGTACTCGGTGAGGCGTCGGTGCTCCTGCACCGCCCGTCGTCCTACTACTCCGCCGACGAGTGGCGCGGACGGTGGGACACCGACGGCGGCGGAGTCCTGATGACACAGGCCGTCCACCAGATCGACATGCTCCAATGGTTCATGGGTGAGGCCGTCTCGGTAAGCGGCTTCATCCGCACCCACACGCACGGCGACCACATCGAGACCGAGGACAGTGCGTCCGCCGTCGTCTCGTTCGCGTCGGGCGGCACGGCGACCGTCACCGCGACCACCGGCGCCAACCACAACCTCGGCAACCGGGTCACCGTGATCGGGCAGACCGGTGCGATTGCGAGCGTCCTCGAGTTCCCGGAGGGCCGGGAGGGCGTCAACGAGATCTGGACGGTCCCCGGAGAAGTCGAGTTCCGCACCCCGTTCGGCCCCGGCGTCCGTGCCAATCTCGACGTCACGGAAGTCAACGCCGGACTCGCCGACTTCCACACACTCCAGGTGCACGACTTCGCGGACGCCGTCCTGACGGGTCGCGACCCCGCCGTCACCGGACGTGACGCGCGCGCCTCGCTGGCGATCATCGCGGCGATCTACGAGTCCTCGCGCACCGGCCGGGTCGTCGACCTCACGCCCGCACCGAGTTTCGCAACAACATCCGCTCAGGAGACGCTATGACCCCCGAACACACCACCGCCACCTATGACGTCGTCGTCATCGGCTCCGGAGCGGGCGGTCTGTCCGCCGCCGTCGCCGCAGCCGACGGGGGCGCCTCCGTCCTCGTCGTCGAGAAGGCGGACACGTGCGGCGGCGCGACGGCATGGTCCGGCGGCTGGATGTGGGCGCCGCGGAACCTGTTCGCGCAGGCGGACGGCGTGAACGAGGACCGCTCGCTGCCGCGCACCTATCTCGAGCACCGACTCGGCGAGAACTTCGACGCCGCCAAGGTCGACGCCCTGCTCGACGGAGCACCCGAGATGGTCGAGTTCTTCGAGAAGAAGACGGCGCTGCAGTTCGTTCCGGGCGCGAAGATCGCCGACATCCACGGCGACACACCGGGTGCGGGCACGGGGCACCGCTCCGTCGGGCCGAAGCCGGTGGGCCTCCGGAAACTCGGCCCCGACGTCGCGGCGCTGCTCCGACGGCAGCTCTACGAGACCTCGTTCCTCGGCATGGGCATCATGGCCGGCCCGGACCTGCAGGCCTTCCTGCACTCGACGCGTTCGGCGAAGGCGTTCGTGCATTGCGCCCGTAGGGTGTCCACGCACCTGCTCGACCTCGCCACCACACGCCGCGGCCAGCAACTCGTCAACGGCACCGCACTCGTCGGCCGGCTGCTGCGGTCGGCGCTCGACGCCGGCGTCGAGATTCGCGTGAGCACGGCCGCCACCGCGCTGACCACCGACTCCGCGGGCAGTGTCACCGGTGTCCGGCTGGAGGGCCCGGACGGGGCCTACTCCGTGTCCGCCCGCCGCGGAGTCGTCCTCGCGACGGGCGGCTTCAGTCGCGACGTCGACCGGCGCCGCGAACTCTTCCCCCGCACGCCCACGGGCCGTGAACACTGGACCCTCACCCCGCCCACGACCACCGGCGACGGCATCACCCTCGGCGAGTCGGTCGGCGGGCGACTCGACCGCTCGGTCGCATCGCCGGTGGCGTACTGCCCGGTGTCGATCATCCGATACCGCAACGGCAAGGAGGGCGTGTTCCCGCACATCCTCGACCGCGGAAAGCCCGGCGCCATCGGCGTTCTCGCCGACGGCCGCCGCTTCGTCAACGAGGCCCTCGGCTACCACGACTACACTCTTGCGATGGTCGACCAGGTCCCCGACGGCGACGAGGTCTGCTCCTGGTTGATCGCCGACCAGCGGTACCTGCGGTACTTCCCGCTCGGCATGGCCAAGCCGCTGCCGATCCCCACGTGGCCGTACCTGAAGTCCGGCTACCTCACCCGCGGCCGCACGGTGCGCGAGCTGGCCGAGAAGATCGGCGTCGACCCCGACGGCCTGGAGAAGACGGTCGCAGCGTTCAACGAGGGCGCCCGCGACGGCGTCGACCCCGAGTTCGGTCGTGGCACCACGCCGTTCACCATCGGGTCCGGGGACGCCGACAATCTATGGCCCAACGCCTCCCTCGCACCGCTCGAGGAGGGCCCGTTCTACGCGGTCAAGGTGGTGCCCGGCAGCTTCGGCACGTTCGCCGGTCTGGTCACCGACGCGACGTCCCGGGTGCTGAACGACGACGACCAGCCGATCGACGGGTTGTTCGCCGTCGGGGTCGACCAGTCCAGCGTCATGGGCGGCCACTACCCGTCCGGCGGCATCAACCTCGGCCCGGCCATGACCTTCGGCTACCTCACCGGTCGCCGCCTCGCCTCGACGACAGGAGATCAGCGATGACCGCCCCACTCGGCCTCGCCGCACTCACCGTGCTCGACACCGCGCCGCTGCAGCAGGTGGACCTCGCCGAGAAGCACGGCTTCGACACCATTGGCATCCGGCTGCTGCCCGCCGCGCCCGGCACCACCGCCTACCCGCTGCACGAGGACGACGCCGCCCTCGACGCGCTGATCCGTCGTCTCGACGATTCGCCGATAGAGGTGTTCGACCTCGAAATCATCCGGCTGGGAGCCGATTTCGACCCGAAGTCGTACGTTCCGCTGCTCGAGGCGGGCGCACGCCTCGGTGCGAAGGCCGTGCTCGTCGGCGGCGACGACCGCGACCGCGCCCGGCTCACCGACTCCTACGCCCGGCTGGCGGAACTGTGCGCGCAGTACGGCATCGTCGCGAGCCTCGAGTTCATGCCGTGGACGGCCGTGCCCGACGCGACCACCGCGGTCGAGATCGTGTCGCAGGCCGACGGGCCGGCGCGCAGCGTGCTCGTGGACGGGCTGCACGCCGGACGGTCGAGCACCACGCTCGACGACCTGGCGGCGATCCCGCGGGCATGGCTGCACTACGCCCAGATGTGCGACGGCTCGGTGCCCGCGCCCACGGACGACGCCGAACTGATCCGTCAGGCCCGCGAGGAGCGCCTCGTTCCGGGGTCGGGCGGCATCCCGCTCGCCGACATCTGGTCGACGTTGCCTGCGGGTCTCCCGGTGAGCATCGAACTCCCCAACGAGCCGCTCCGGCGGGCCGCCGGCACGGACGCGTGGCTCGCGCGGCTGGTCGCCGCCACCCGGGAGGTGCTCGCGCAGGTTCCGGTGGCAACCGGACGCTGAAGGTCCGGGCTACCGTTCTTGCATGCCCCGCCCCGACACCGTCCCCGTGTACACGATGCGCCAGCTGGCGGCGTTCGTGGCGGTCGCGGAGACCGGAACGATCAGTGGTGCGGCCGAGCGGATGCACCTGTCGCAGTCGGCGCTGTCCGCGGCGGTGACGGACCTGGAGAAGGCACTGAAGGCGCAATTGTGTGTGCGCCGGCGGGCCCGCGGTGTGCAGCTGACCCCGACGGGGGAGGCGGTCCTGTCGCGGGCGCGCGCCCTGTTGCAGCAGGCGGGGGAGTTGCAGTCCGACGCGTCCGGGGAGGGCGGTGTCGTCGCGGGGCCGATCGCCGTCGGCTGCTACCCCGCGCTCGGCCCGACGATCCTGCCGTCGATGTTGTACGCGTTCACAGCCGAGTACCCGCGGGCGTCCGTGGAGTTCCGGGAAGACACGCAGAACCGGTTGCGGACGCAGCTCGAGGGCGGCGAACTGGACGTCGCCATCGTCTACGACCTGGACCTGTCCCCGGAGTGGCAGACCGTGCCGCTCATGACCCGGGAGCCGATGGTGGTGTTCGGGGCGGAGCATCCGCTGGCGGGAGTCGACGGGCCGGTGCGGCTCGTGGATCTGGCCGAGCACCCGATGGTGCTGCTGGACGCGCCACCGAGCACCAACCATGCGATGGACGTCTGCCGGGAGGCCGGTTTCGCGCCCCGGGTGGCGTACCGGACCGCGAACTTCGAGACGGCGCGGGCCTTCGTCGGACGCGGCCTGGGGTGGACGCTGCTGTTGCAACGACCCCTGGTCGACGTCACGTACGAGGGTCTGCCCGTCGTCGTGAAACCGATCGCCGAACCGAAACCGGCGTCGGTGGCCGTGGTCGTGGCATGGCATCAGGAGGCGACGCTGAGCCGGGTCGCGCGAGCATTCATCCGGTTCGTCACGCCCTGAGCTGCGCATTCGTGCCTTCCACGGTTTTTCTGCAATTCATGCGGGGATAGTCCCGCTTTTCAGATGTATGTGAGTCGGGTCATTGTTTTCCGGTAGCGCGATGAGTATGCGCGCAGCAGAACCGGGAAGGCAGACGATGACGGCAATCACCGAGGCGACACCGCCGGTGTCCCACAAGGAAGCGCGCAGGGCAGTCCTGTCGAGCTTCGTCGGTACCGCGATCGAGTGGTACGACTTCTTCATCTACGGCACCGCCGCAGCCCTGGTGATCGGACCGCAGTTCTTCCCCGGCGCGTCGACGTTCGCCGGAACCCTCGCCGCATTCGCCACGTTCGCGGTCGGATTCATCGCCCGCCCGATCGGCGGTGTCGTCATGGGCCACTTCGGTGACCGCATCGGGCGCAAGTCGATGCTGGTGCTGTCGCTGACCATGATGGGCGCCGCGACTGTCGGCATCGGCCTGCTCCCGAACTTCGAGGCCATCGGGGTGGCCGCACCCATCCTGCTGGTGGCGTTGCGGTTCGTCCAGGGCATCGGCGTCGGCGGCGAATGGGGCGGTGCGGTGCTCATGGCCACCGAACACGCCCCGGAAGGCAAGCGCGGACTGTACGGCGCGGCACCGCAGATGGGTGTCCCGGCCGGAGTGATCATGGCGAACGTCGTGTTCCTCGCCGTCACCCAGTTGCTGTCCGACGACGCGTTCCAGACGTGGGGCTGGCGGGTGCCGTTCCTGATGAGCGCCGTGCTCGTCGGCGTCGCGATGTGGATTCGCCTCGGCGTCTTCGAGTCCCCGGCGTTCGCGGAGGCCAAGGAGAGCGACACGATCGTGAAGATGCCGATCGTCGAGGTGCTGACCCGCAACTGGCGGACGGTCCTGCTCGCGGCGGGCACGTTCATTGCGACCAACGGCATCGCCTACGTGTTCATGGTGTACGTCCTGACGTACGGCACCAAGGAACTCGGCTACAGCCGCGCCACGATGCTCACACTGCTGATCGTCGCGTGCCCGGTCTGGATGGCGGGCATGGCCGTGTCGGCCTGGAAGTCGGACGTGCTCGGCCGGCGCCGCGTGTACACGTGGAGTTCGATCGCGCTCGTGATCGTGGCCGCGGTGTTCTTCCCGCTCATCGACACGGCGTCGATCCCCGTCATGCTGCTCGCGATGATCGTGATGGCGGCGGTCCTCGGCACCACCGCGGGGCCGCAGTCGGCACTGTTCGCGGAACTCTTCCCCGCCCACATCCGCTACAGCGGTGCGTCTCTCGGCTACCAGATCGGCGCCATCCTCGGCGGCGGGCTCGCACCGTTCATGGCGACGTGGCTGTTCGAAGCGTTCGGCACCTCGACGGCCGTCACCGCCTACTTCGTGGTGATCGCCGTGGTCAGTCTCGTCTCGATCCTGCTGTTGCCGGAAACCAACACCAAGCGCCGGGAAGCGGAGGCCGCCTGACATGTCCACCTACTTTCAGCCACAGAAGTACCCGGCGACGGAGTTCGCGTCGACCGGTGCAACCGACGAGGCCCTGCCCGTCGTCGTCGTGGGCGCGGGACCGGTCGGCATGGGCGTCGCGCTCGGCCTCGCGCAGCGCGGCATCCCCGTCACCGTGCTCGAGGCCGCCGACCAGGTGTCGTTCGGCAGCCGGGCCATTTGTATCTCCCGGCACAGCCTCGAGGTGGCCGCCCGGCTCGGTTTCGGCCCGGAACTCGAGAAAATCGTGCTCCCCTGGGTGGGTGGGCGCAGCTTCTACCGCGACGAGCAGGTGCTGCACTTCCAGATGGCGCACGGCGAACACGACGTCCGCGGGCCCATGGTCAACGTGTCGCAGTCCGAGATCGAACAGATCATGACCGACACACTGCTCGCGCACCCGCTGATCACGTTCCACTGGTCGTCGAGCGTCGCCGGGGTGCTGCGGTCGGACGAGGACGTGACGCTCGACGTCGACACCGCGTTCGGTGCTCGCCGACTCCGCACGCGCTGGGTGGTGGCCGCCGACGGCGGTCGCAGCCGGATGCGCGAACTCGCGGGAATCCGGTTGCAGGGAAACAGCTATCAGGGCAATTACGTGATCGCCGACATCCACTGGGAATCGACGCTGCCCGCCGAGCGGATGGTGTGGTTCGACCCGCCGAGCAACCCCGGCTCGACGATCATCATGCATCAGCAACCCCGCGACATCTGGCGCATCGACTACCAACTCGACAGTTCCGACGACGCCGAACTCGAGACGCAGGAAGACCGCATCCGCGACCGGATCACCCGGCACCTCGACTGGCTCGAGAACGACGTGCCGTGGACCCTCGAATGGCACGGCTTCTACCGCGCGCACGCGCTCGCGCTGGAAGACTTCACGCACGGTCGCATCCTGTTCGCCGGCGACGCCGCCCACCTGGTGCCGATCTTCGGCGTCCGCGGGCTGAACTCCGGCATGGAGGACGCCGAGACCCTGGCCTGGACCCTGGCCGCCGTCGTCCACGGGACCGCAGACGGGTCTCTCCTGCAGGCATATTCGGCCGAACGGCGCGCCGCCTGGCAGCAGAACGTCGACAACGCGGGCAAGTCGACGCTCATCATGTCGCCCGGCAGCCACGGCTACCGCACCACCCGCGACGCGGTGCTGGCGCTGGCCACGACCCGTCCGGAGTTCGGTCACCTCATCAATCCGCGGCAGTCGAGTGCGACGCACGCGCACCTGTCGCCGCTCACGTGGCCGGTGGCCGAGGGGACGACCGGCGTGCTGCCCGGGGATCCGATGGAGGACCGGCGCGTCCGCGTCGTCACCGCCGAAGGGTCGGTGGAGTCGTCGCTGAACCGGGTCCGGGGAACGGGTTTCGCGCTCCTCGGTGTCGGAGTCGACGCGGCCGGTGCCCGGATGATCGCCGCACACGCATCCGCGCTCGCGATGGCGCTGTCGCCCGAATCGGTGCGGGCGGTCGTCGTCGCGGCACCGGGTGCGGCGGTGGCCGCGGCGGCCGACCTGACGGTCCTCGACGACCCCGACGGTGCGCTGCCGACGGCTCTCGGTGCGGCCGCGGGTGAGTGTTTCGTGATCCGCCCGGACGGACTCGTCCTGTGCCGGGTCCGCGACCTGTCGCTGCTCGGCAACGTCCACGACCACCTGAAAACGGCAACCGCCCCCACGCTGGGCATCGTCCCCGCGCACACGGAGACGACGGCGACACCGGACGAACTGCTGCGCGAGAACGTGTGGATGGGACTGTCCGAGGCGCTCGACCAGGCGGACGAATCGGACCGCGAGGGGTTCCTGACCCGGCTCGCGCTCCTACTCGGATCGCAGTCGGGCCGGCGGGAGTTCGAGGAAGCACTGGCCGCCGCCTCCCACGTGAGTGGCAAAGTGTGCTCCGGCACTCCGCGGCACTCACATGCGGACGCTTAGCCTGGGAGCATGGCGCACCCACAGTTCCTGAACTCGCCCAAGTCCTTCGTCGTCGACGCGCTCCGCGGGGCCGTCGCCACCACCGACGATCTCGAATGGCATCCGGAACCGGGTTATCTCACACGGCGGGAACCGTTGCCGTCCGGGCAGGTCGCGTTGCTGTCGGGCGGCGGGTCCGGGCACGAACCGCTGCACGCCGGGTTCGTCGGCCGGGGCATGCTCACCGGAGCCTGCCCCGGCCTGATCTTCAGTTCGCCCAACGCGCTGCAGGTGCGGGCCGCGACCCGGGCCGTGGACGCGGGCGGCGGAGTCGTGCACATCGTGAAGAACTACACCGGCGACGTCCTCAACTTCCGCATCGCCGGCGAACTGGCGGCGGAGGACGGCGTCACGGTCGAGCACGTCCTCGTCGACGACGACGTCGCCTCCGAACGGGAGGACGGGCCCGGACGTCGCGGCACCGCGGCCACGATCGCGGTCGAGAAGATCTGCGGCGCTTCGGCCGAACGCGGCGACGACCTCGCCACCGTCGCGGAGTTCGGGCGACGCACGGCCCGGAATTCCCGCAGCATGGCGGTCGCGCTCAGCGCGTGCACCGTTCCGGGGGCGGACTCGCCGTCGTTCGACCTCCCGGAGGGGCAGATCGAACTCGGGATCGGCATCCACGGCGAACGTGGAACCGAACGGGTCGACGCGATGAGGGCGGCCGAACTGGTCCGCCGGCTCACCGACCCCGTGCTCGCCTCCCTCGGCGTGGAGCGGGGCGAGCCGGTGATCGCGATCGTCAACGGGCTCGGAGGGGCCCATCCGCTGGAGCTGCAACTGCTGTTCGGTGAGCTCGCCGACCACCTCGCGGAGTGGGGTGTGGTGATCCGTCGCTCGCTGGTCGGCAGCTTCGTCACCGCCCTCGACATGGACGGCGCGTCCATCACGCTGGTGCGCTGCGACGACCAGCTCCTCGACCTGTGGGACGCACCGACCGCCGCACCGGGATGGCCCAACGCCCCGGCCGGGGAATTCCGCGGCATCGCAGACGAATCCGAGGTGCGGTTCCGGTCGAACGTCGCCTCCCGCGAGGACGAGGCAGAGGTGCCCGGCACCGCCGACGCGCTGGGCCGGGCGGCGGTGGGTGCGTGGATCGGCGCGTTCGTGGAGAAGGTGCTCGCCGAGGAACCGAACCTCACCGACCTCGATCGCCGCGCGGGCGACGGGGACTTCGGCACCAACATGGTGGCCGCCCTCGACCACGTCGACGTTCCCGGGATCCGCGACCGCTACTCTCCGGCGACGGTGTTCGAATCAGTGTCCGACGCCTACCTCGGTCACGCGGGTGGCACGTCGGGCGCGCTGTTCGGTGTCTGGTTCCGGCAGTTCTACCGGGTGGCCGCCGACGCACCGCACGGACTGGACACGAAGGCGATCGCCGCCGCGGCACGAGCAGGCCTCGACACGATCCAGGAACTCGGCGGGGCGCAACCCGGAGACAAGACGATGATCGACGCCATCGCCCCCGCCGTCGCCGCCCTCGAATCGGCCGTCGCGGCCGGGAAGGGTCCGGCCGAGGGTCTGGCCGAGGCCGCGGACGCCGCCGCCCGCGGTGCCGAGGCCACCGCGGACATCACCGCGCGGCGCGGCCGGGCCAGTTACATCGGTGAGGCGGCGCGCGGCGTCGTGGACCCCGGTGCACTGGTGCTGTCGTGGTTCTTCGCCGAGGCCGCGGAAGCGGCCCGCACGGTCGGGTAGTCACCGCGCGCCGGGCTCGGCACGTAAGGTGAGGAGAAGAACCCCCGAGTCGTGCTGTGCAAACCCGTCGCCACACCTCTCTCCACCTGCGTACGGGGCGCAGAATCAGGGACGGACACGTAGACAGTGGAAGACACCGCCAGCCGGGGAATCCAGGCTTTCATCGCCGACGTCGTGGAACGGGGCGGCAAAGCCGTCCGGCTCACCCACTCGCGACGTAACCCCGTCCAGGTCTGGGGCGACGACGGCACGAGCTGCATCGTGCGGGTGCGCTCCAAGCTCAGCGGCGACTGGCAGGCCCGCAAACAGGACGAATCGCTCGACGACGACGACACCGGCTCGCAGTTCTGGGTGTTCGTGGATCTCGCGAGTTCGCCGGAGGAGTTCTTCGTCGTGCCCTCGTCCGAGGTCGCCGACGATATCCGCGCCGAGGTGGATCTGTGGATGATGGACACCCCCGGACGCACGCGGACCGGACATCACGCGATCCCGCTGAGCCGGATCGCGCACGGTCGCGGGCGCTGGGACCTGCTCGGGCTGGCGGGGGAGAAAGACCCCAGCCGGTACAGCGACGCGCAACGCGCGACGACGGCGGCGACGTTGCGCGCCGACGCCGACGCCCGCGCTTCGGCCCGGAAGAAGCCGGCCAAGGCGACGGCGGCGTTGGAGGAATTGATCGATACCCGCCTCGAGGTCGTGGCGGACTTCGAGGGATATCGGTTGGTCGGACGGTTCGACCCCGACACCCAGACTCTGGAGATCATGCGTGGTCCGATGCAGGGCCGCCGGTTCCCCGACCCCACGACGGCGGCGACCGCCGTTGCCAGTCACATCAGCGGAGACATCGAAACCCACGACGGCTGGGAATTCTGGCGCACCGAACAAGGCGAGCGAATTCCTATGGGGCAGAACAGTATCCGATAGCAGCTGAGAGTTCCCTGAAACTGTTCCGGCGCGCGGCGGTTGAGAATACCCTGAGGTGGGTACCGCAGACATGATCCGCCGTGCATCGGCGGTTGTGGCCACGGCCGATGGGAGCTCATCATGCGAATCGTCGATGGCACAGTGCACGCCGTGTCAGGTGCTGCGAACGCGACGACCAGTGCGGTCGGCGCGGTCGGAGGGGCCGCGATCGGTGGTGTGGTCGGCGGAGTGCGCGGAGCGGCGAGCGGGGTCCGGTCCGGCATGGAGAGCGGGAGTCATTCGACGCCTGCCGCCGCGCTGACCTTGGCCGCCGTCGGCGCAGCCGGACTGGTCGAGTGGCCGGTGCTGGTCACCGTGGGCGGGGCGGCGCTCGTGCTGCGGCAGTTCGGCGCGGGTTCCAGGCAGTAGCTGCCGTGGGACTCGGTCGATACGTCCGTGCCGCCGCATCCCTGCCGGTGCGCGGCGCCGGTGTCGGACTCGGGGTGGCGTCTTACGGAGGCACGGTCGCAGCCGATCTGATATCCACCACCGCACGGACCGCGACGCAGATCGCCACCGAGGTGCTCGGGGGAACCCCGGCCCGCCGCACGAGTTCCGGACGCGGCCGTGCCTGGATCGAGGTCCGCGGACTCGACGGACCTCGCGGGGACGACGTGGCCGCGACCGTTCTCGGCGCCGTCCGGGAGACCGCCGGTGTGGCGGGAGCCGAACTCAACCGCGCGCTGTCCCGGCTGGTGGTGACGGTCGACGAGCACGGACCGTCGGTGGCCGCGCTGTGTGCCGTGGTCGGGGGCGCGGAGGATGTCGCGCGACCGATCGCCCGCGGTGCCGTCCGCGACCGGCCCGGAGAACTTCCCGGCGACGACGTCGCACTCGCCGAACGCGCGCTCGCACTGGCCGCCGTCACGACGGGCCTGGTCGCGGCCGCCGGCGTTCGCCTGCTTCCGATGCCGGCCCTGCCGGCGGCGGTGCCAGCCGCCGCCGTCACGTTCGTCAACTATCAACCCCGATTGCGCAGCATGGTCGAGGACCGGCTCGGGCCGGACGCCGCCGAACTGCTGCTCGCCACCGCTCAGGCCGTCGGCGACGTGCTGCGGCGGGCACCTGCGTCACTCGCCGTGGACGTGGCATTGCGGTCGGCGATCACGGCGGAGGCGTGGTCGGGCCGGCGGGTGTGGCACCGCCGCGAACCCGAACTGGCCCGGGACCCCGCGGACGACACGGAGCGCCCCGCCCGCCCGCGCGGCGCATCGGGACCGGTGGAGCGGGACGTGGACAGGGCGGCGATCGCGCAGTGGGTGGGCGCGACCGCGGTGGGAGCGGCGACCCGAAGCGTCGCAGGCGCCGCGGACGCGGCCCTGGTCGCCGCGCCGAAGGCGGCGCGCACCGCACGCGAGGCCTTCGCCGCGACACTGGGCCGTGGACTGGCCGATCGCCACGCCGTGCTGGCCCTGCGTCCCGGCGCGCTGCGCTGCCTGGACCGGGTCGACGCGGTGGTCGTGGACCCGTCGGTGCTGCACACGGCCGAACTTCGGGTGAGCGGGATCCGTGCGGTTCGGGACGCCGACCGGACGAGAGTGTGGGAGGCCGCTCGATCTGCCGTGGAGGCCGGCGCCCTCGGGGTGGGCTGGCACGCGCTGACCGACCTTCCGGACGATGTCGCCGCGGCAGCCGTGGACGAAGATGCCGCCGTACTCGTGACGCCTGCCCACCATCCGAGCGCGGCGGCCGTGCTCGCGCAGGCGCGCTCGTCGGGCGCCCAGGTGGTGTCGGTGAACGTGGACACGCTCGGCGGACTCCGCTCGGCGTTCGACGATCTGCTCCCGTCGAGCGGGTCACTGGATGTCGATCTGCGCGACGGCGTCGCGCAGTTGCAGGCTAACGGCGCGACGGTGGCGGTGGTCGCCGGCCGGGCGCCGCACGCACTGTCGTCCGCCGATGTCGGTATCGGTGTCCTCGTCGACGACGCCCCGCCGCCGTGGTGCGCGGACCTGCTGGTCGACGACCTCGTCGGAGTGTGGCGGGTGCTGCGGTCCCTGCCGGACGCGCGGACGGCGAGCAGGCGCGGCGTCGAGATCGCAACGGCGGCGTCGATGCTCGGTGCGCTCGTCATGCTGCCGGGAGTGCGTGGGCGTGGACCCGGACCCGTCACGGTCGGCGCGGCGGCAGGACTGTGGACGGGGCATTCCCTCGCGCGCGCTGTGCTGCGGGCCGAGGTTCCACCCGCCGCCCCGGTTCACGCCTGGCACGAGATGCCGGTGCCGGACGTGCGCCGGCTGCTTCCCGCGCGCAACGAGGAGGAGGCCGCGGTCTCCCGGCGCCGGTCGGTGAATCTGGTGCTGACCCCGGTCGAGGCGATCGGGCGGCTCACGGCGTGGCCGGTCGGGTTGGCCTGGGATTTCGGCCGGGCGATGCGGACGGAACTGTCGGATCCGCTGACCCCCGTCCTCGCCACCGGATCGGCGGCGAGCGCCCTGCTGGGGTCGCCGATCGACGCGGTGCTCGTGGGGTCCGTGCTGGCGGGCAACGCCGCGCTGTCGGCCGTGCAACGCCTGCACGCGGAACGTCTGCTGAACCGGTTGCTGGCGGCGGGCGATCCGCCCGCGCATCGCGTCGCCGGGCCTCCGGAGCGCCGGGTGACCGAGCGGGTGGAGGCGTCGCGGTTGCGGCCGGGCGACGTGATCGAGATCGGTCCCGGCGAGGTGGTGCCCGCCGACGGCAGGCTGGTCGAGGCGTCGGGCGTCGAAGTCGACGAGTCCTCGCTCACCGGGGAATCGCTGCCGGTGAGCAAGCAGACGTCGCCGACTCCGGGCGCACCACTCAGTGACCGCGCCTGCATGGTGTTCGCGGGGACCACGATCCTCACCGGCACGGCGGCGGCGATCGTCACCGCGGTGGGCGACGCAACGGAAGCGGGACGCGCGGGTGCCCTCACCCCCGCGAGTGCGTCGCACGTGGGTCTGCAGGCGCAGCTCAGAAGCCTCACCGACCGGGTGCTGCCCGTCAGCGTGGGAGGCGGCGCGCTGGTCACCGCCGTCGGGTTCCTGCGCGGCACCGGACTGCGGCAGGCCGTCACGAGCGGCGTCGCGGTCGCGGTGGCGGCGGTTCCCGAGGGTCTACCGCTCGTCGCGACACTCGCGCAGCAGGCCGCCGCACGCAGACTGACGAGGTCGGGCGCACTGGTGCGGACGCCGCGGTCCGTCGAGGCACTCGGCCGCGTCGACGTGGTGTGCTTCGACAAGACGGGCACCCTGAGCGAGAACCGTCTGCGGGTCGTCACCGCCGTCCCGGAGCCGGGGTTCGATCGCGAGGACGTGCTCGTGTGCGCGGGCCGGAGCGCCGTGACCCCCGACGGCAGTCCGGCCGCGCACGCCACCGACGCCGCGATCGCCGACGCTGCAGTGGACCTGCTAGCGCAGGAGGAGGACCGGAGCAGTTACCTTCCGTTCCGCTCCGGACGGCCCTACTCCGCCTCGCTGTCCGGGACACACGTGTCGGTGAAGGGTGCACCGGAGGTCGTGGTCGCGGCGTGCACCGGCATCGACGCGGACAAGGTCCACGACGCCGTTCTCGGCATGGCTGCCGACGGGTTACGCGTCATCGCCGTCGCCCGCCGGACCGTCACGCCCTTCCAGGCGCGTCGCGCGGCCGACGACACCGCGGTGCTCGACGATCTATGCGGCAGTGGGCTGCAACTCGTCGGACTGCTCGGGCTGGCGGACACCCCGCGCCCCGAAGCGGCCGGACTGCTCCCGGCACTGGAAGGGCTACAGGTCGGGGTCCGGCTGATCACCGGCGACCATCCCGTCACGGCCACCGCCATCACGAAAGAGCTGGGACTGGCGGTGTCGTCCGAGCAGGTGATCAGCGGGACCGACTGGGACACCCTGTCGCACCGGGGGCAGGAGAATGCCGTCGAGAAGTGCGTCGTCTTCGCCCGGATGTCGCCCGAGAACAAGGTGCAGATCGTGCAGACCCTCGAGCGAGTCGGTCACGTCTGCGCGATGGTCGGCGACGGCGCCAACGACGCGGCCGCGATCCGGGCGGCCAGCGTGGGGATCGGTGTCAGCTCACGCGGCAGCGACCCGGCCCGCAGCGCCGCGGACGTGGTGCTCCTCGACGGCCGTGTCGACGCGTTGCTCGACGCCCTCGACGAGGGCCGTCAGCTGTGGCGGCGGGTGCAGGCGGGGGTGTCGGTGCTGCTCGGCGGGAACGCCGGGGAGGTGGCGTTCGCCCTGATCGGCAGCGCGATCGCCGGACGGTCGCCGCTCACCGCGCGTCAGCTCCTGCTGGTGAACGTGCTCACGGACGCCCTGCCCGCGGCCGCCCTCGCGGTGAGCCCGCCCAACGAACAGGCCCGGGGAGAGGGCCGCGGCCCGGACAGCGCTGCGCTGTGGCGGACCGTCGCGATCCGCGGCGCCGCCACCGCGGCAGGCGCGACGACGGCGTGGGCGCTGGCGAGCGTGACGGGCAGGCAACGCCGGGCGTCGACGGTCGGGCTGGTGGCGCTGGTCGGCACGCAGCTGGGTCAGACACTGATCGATTCGCGGAGCCCGCTCGTGGTGCTCACCGCGGGCGGTTCACTGGCCGCACTCACCGTCATGGTCAGTACTCCCGGTGTCAGCCAGCTCCTCGGGTGCACCCCGCTCGGGCCGGTCGGGTGGGCCCAGGCGCTGGGCTGCGCGGGTGCGGCGGCCGCGGCGGCCGCGTTCGCACCGGGGTTGCTCGAAAAGCTTGCGGGCGATCAGTCGACGATCTCGATCACACCCGCCCGCAACAGCACCGCATACACCTCCCGCAGCGGTGGGGTGAGCACGCGGGTGACCACCCCGGTCAACGGGTCCCCGGCGGCGGAGAAGACACCGGCAGCGGTCTGGGCGACGGAACTCAGCACAGCTGACACGGTCCGCGATCAAGGTGGCTGACCGGGAAACGGCACGGACAAGGGAGACGAACCATGGCCCAACGAACGTCGCAGGCGGAATCGCAGAGCGACGCCGTCCAGCGGGTGCGGGAGGCCCGCAGCTTCGCGGTGCAGCTACCGATCCTCGGCAGGGTGCCGCTGCCGAGGCCCGAGCAACTGGCATTCTTCGCGGCGATCGGCTTGCTCGCCGCCGTCGAGATCATCGAATGGCCGGTTGCCCTGACCATCGCGGCAGGACACATCCTGATCACCGATCAGCACAACCGCGCCGTCCAGGAGATCGGGGAGGCCCTGGAAGGCGCGTGACGCGGAAGTCCGGATCAGGCGGGCGGGCAGGCCGGTGACGTCAGCTGCGCGATCGCCACGATGGAACATGCCGTCGCCTTCGACAATTTCCACGTCCCGTTCTCGCCCGGCACGAAGATGGCGGGCAGGGTGTTCTGCTGCACCTGGCCGTTGATCGTCAGCTGCAGCTGCGCGCTGGCGCTGCCGTCACCGTTGTCGATCACCGGGTCCAGGACCGTGACCTGCGCGCCCGCCTGCTGGGCGGCGGCAGCAACCTGATTGAACAGGTTCGGGTCCTGCTCCGAACCCTCCACCATCGCGATCTTCTCCTCGAGCGGAGTGGCCGGGTCGAGGCCCTTCGCCAGCAGGGCGTTGAGTTCGGCCGCGGTCGGCAGAACGAGGTCGTCGGTGGTCTCGGCCGCTGCCGTGGTCGTGGACGTGGTGGTTGCGCTCGGGCCGGACGGCTCGTCGGAACCACAAGCGGACATCGTGAGGGCTGCGGCGATCGCTACCGCGGCAACCGTGATTTTGCGGATCGTCAACTCAGTTACCTCTTCGTATCTCGGTGCGCTGGTCGTTCGGTCTCACATCGAGTCTGAAGGTTTGGGCAGCGTCGCGCCGTCGAAGCCAGAGAATTCTCAGACTTCGACCGAATTCACGCAGCCGTACCGAACGCGCCGCGGTACGGAGTGGCGTGGCTCCACTGCAGAGCGGCAGCCGTGACGTCGGACGCGGGAAGGTCGTGGTGATGGGTCTGGATGAACGCGATCAGTGCGCGGGCGGTGCGCGCGAGGGCGACCTTGTGCCTGCGGGACGTCTCCGCGAGTTCGGTGAACGCGTCGTTCTCGGAGCATCCGCGGTAGGCGATGAGAATGCCGACCGCGATGTCGACGGCTGTGCGGGTGGAGTAGCTGGGCGCTGTCATGAATGTTCTCCCAACCTGCGTCGCAATGGGTACCACTCCATCCTCCCGCACTCGGTAGGACGTCGAAAGGGTTCGAATCTCCTCGAGCCTTCCTCGTGCGAGTTCTTCACCCAGGTTTTCCCTTACGGTAGGGGCATGGCTACCGTCTGGACGATCCCGATCGACATCACTTCTCGCTGGCTCGACAATTCCGAGGTCCAGACTTTCCTCGCGTCCAACGACCTGGACAACGCGGCACCCGACCCCCGGGTGCGGTTCGCGCAGTTCGCGGACGTCACGAAGTCGCTGGAACGGCACATCGGGCACACCTTCTCCTCGGTGCAGGGCGCGGCCACCGCACTCTTCGACGGCATCGACGGCGGTGTGCCCGTCGCGTTGAAACTGGCGGCGCTGCGCCTGATCCTGAAGGAGGTGTATCAGACCCGCCACGCGCCGCAGCCGTTCCCGAAGCGGGTCGGTGAGGAACTCGGCACCTACGTCTACGCGCTCCTCGATCCCCGCAACAGGTCGGTGTTCTACGTCGGCGCCGGACGCGGCACCCGGGTATACGGCTACGTGTGGGAGGCATTGGCCGAGAACGAGCACCGGAAGACGCTCGAGGATCCGGAGACCGACAGCGCCGAGGTGAAGGCCGCGACGATCGCCCGCATCCGCGAGATCTACGATTCCGGCCACGAGGTCGAGCACTACGTCGTGGCGCATCGGATCGCCGACACCGGGGACGTCGCCGGCGCGGTGCGGGGCGGAGTCGTGGGAGCGTTGGGGCTGAACGAGGGTGCGGTGCTCAGCAATCTCGCCGGTGGCGCGGGCGAGCATCGCGCGGTACCCGTCGACGACCTCGTGTTGCAGTACGCAGCAGAACCCGTCCCGAACCTGCCGACCCCCTGCGTGGTCCTCGACGTGCCCGCCGCGTCCCGGCGCGGCGTGACGCCGGAGGAGGTGTACGAACTGTCCCGCGGCGCGTGGGCGGCAGGCGCTGCCGTCCGCAACACCGACGACATCCCGGTGATCGTGTTCGCGGACAACATCGTTCGCGCCGCATACCGTGCCAAGTCCTGGTCGTCCGTCGCACGACCCGGTGACGCGGCGCTGTGGCGGTTCACCGGCGAGCCCGACACCGAACTGGAGAGCCAATTCGTGAACAAGCGCATCGTCCCCGCCAAGGTCGGTCTGAAGAAGTGGCCCACCCACGGCTGGGTCCCGCACCTCACCCAGGCGCGCCCCGGCCGCTGACGTGAGTGGCGAAGCGTGCCCCGGCACACTTTGCCACTCACCTGCAGAGTGGGCCTCCCGAGTCGGTGGGGTGTGGTAAGTCTGAGCCGACCGGAGTTGGGGAGCGAAGGGAGGCCACGTGCTCGTACTGCATCGCGCCGAGCGTTCCACCACTCTCGCGTCGGCTCTCGGCGACGTGCTCGCGACCCCGCTGTCCGATCCGTTCGCCCGGGAGGTCGTCGCCGTCCCGGCGAAGGGGGTGGAGCGCTGGCTCACCCAGCGACTCTCGACCGCGCTCGGTGCCCGGCCCGACGTCGGCGACGGGGTGGCCGCCAACATCGACTTCCCGTCCCCGACCCGGCTCGTCGACGAGTGCCTCGCCGCCGCCACCGGGGTGTCCGCCGACGACGACCCATGGAACGCGTCCCGGGTGCTGTGGGCGTTGCTCGGCGTCGTCGACGACTGTCTCGGTGAGCCCTGGTGCGCCGTCCTCGCGAAACACCTCGGGCACGGTGTCCCGGACCGCGACCCGGACGATCACCGGCCGGGCCGGCGCTACGCGACCGCGTCCCACCTGACCGATCTGTTCCGCAGTTACGCCGCACAGCGGCCGGCGATGCTGGTCGACTGGGCCGGTGGCCGCGACACCGACGGTGCGGGTGGTCCACTCGACGACGACCTTCTCTGGCAGGCCGAACTGTGGCGGCGGCTGCGCGAGAAGATCGGCGGCCCCGCTCCCGCCGAGCGGCTCGACTCCGCCTGCGCCTGGCTGCGCGCGGAACCGGACCTCGTCGAACTCCCCGCCCGACTGTCGCTGTTCGGTCCGACGCGCCTCGCCACCGATCAGATCGCCGTCCTCGCCGCCCTCGCCATCAATCGTGATGTGCACCTGTGGCTTCCGCATCCGAGTCCGGCCATGTGGTCGTCGTTGTCGACGGCAGACAGTGTTCTCGCACGCGCCGACGACCACAGCGCGCTGTCCGTCGCCCACCCGCTGCTGTCGAGCCTGGCGCGGGACGTCCGCGAACTCGAGTCGAGGCTGACCCGCCTCGACGTCGACGACCTCCACCACGAGGGGCCTGCGCCCCGCGACTCCCTGCTGGGGTGCCTGCAGGCGGATGTCCGGGACGACCGGGCGCCCGCGCTCTCCGAGTGCACGGCCGACGCGTCCGTCCAGGTCCACGCGTGCCATGGACCGGCCCGCCAGGTGGAGGTCCTGCGCGAATGCCTCCTGCATCTCTTCGAGGACGATCCGACTCTCGAACCGCGTGACGTGCTCGTCATGTGCCCCGACGTCGAGTCGTACGCCCCGCTGATCCGGGCCGCGTTCGGGCAGGACGTGCTCGGGCATCCCGGCCATCGCCTCCGGGTCCGGCTCGCGGATCGTGCCCTGCACCAGACCAATCCGGTTCTCGCCGTGGTGTCGACTCTCCTCGAACTCGCCGACGCGAGGGTGACGGCGAGTCAGGTCCTCGACCTGTCGGCGGCCGCGCCGGTACGCAGGCGGTTCCGGTTCGGCGACGACGACCTCGAACGGATCCGGGAGTGGGCGACCGCGACAGGCGCCCGCTGGGGAATCGGGCCGCGGCAGCGCGCCGCATTCGGTCTCGGCGACTTCCCACAGAACACGTTCACCACCGCGCTCGACCGCATCCTGCTCGGCGCCGCCGCCGACGAGTCCGAAGGCGAATGGCTCGCCCTGGCGCTGCCGCTCGACGACGTCGACAGCAACGACATCGACCTCACCGGGCGGCTGGCCGAATTCGTCGACCGGCTCGACGTCGCGCTGCGCGGGCTCGGCGGTCCGCAGTCGGTCGCGGACTGGTCGAGCGCGCTCACCCGGGCACTCGACCTCCTCGTCGACGTCAGCGCCGCCGACACGTGGCAACTCGCGCAGGCGCGACGAGAACTCGGGGCGGCGATGGAGCACGGCGGCGACGCGGTCCTGCGACTGTCGGACGTGCGCGCCATGCTGGCCACCCGGCTCGCGGGCCGCCCCACCCGCGCGAACTTCCGCACCGGCGAGCTGACGGTGTGCACCATGGTGCCGATGCGGTCGGTGCCGCACCGCGTCGTCGTTCTCCTCGGCCTCGACGACGAAGTGTTCCCGCGCGGGGTGAGCGTGGACGGCGACGACGTGCTGGCCCGTAATCCGCTTCTCGGAGAACGTGATCCGCGCAGCGAGGACCGGCAGTTGCTGCTCGACGCCGTGATGTCGGCGAGTGAGAAACTGCTGCTGTTCTATACGGGCGCCGACCCCGTCACCGGCATGTCCCGGCCGCCGGCGATCCCGCTGTCCGAGCTGCTCGACGCAGTGGCGGCCACCGTCGGGAGCGATGCCGTCCCCGGCATCGTGACCCGGCATCCGTTGCAGCCGTTCGATGCACGCAACTTCCGGCCCGGGCACCCGTTCAGCTTCGATCGGGCGGCGCTGGCCGGTGCCCGCGCCGCGCAGCATCCGCCCGAACCGGAGCCCGCATTCCTGCCGGCACCGCTGGTGCCGCCGCCGCTGGGGGACGTCGATCTCGCGGACCTCATCGCGTTCCTGGTGCACCCGACGCAGGCGTTTCTGCGGCAACGGCTCGGGTTGCGGGTCCCCGACGTGGACGAGGACCTCGCCGACGCACTGGAGGTGTCGCCCGATCCGCTGGCCCGGTGGGATCTCGGCCAGAGGATGCTCGTCGCGAGGCTGACGGGAGTCGAACTGGCCGACTTCCGCGCCGCGGAGTGGCGCCGCGGGACGTTGCCGCCGTTCAAGCTGGGGGAGTCGGTGCTCGGTGGAATCGAGCACGCGGTCGAGTCGCTCGTCGCCGTCAGCGGGTCCGTGCACGTCGGGCGGGCGGAAACCGTGGACGTCGATGTCGATCTCGGCTCCGGACGGCGCCTCACCGGCACCGTCGGCGGGGTGCACGGGTCGGTGATCGCGAGCACCACGTATTCGAAGTTGGGGCCGAAACACCGCCTCGCAGCCTGGGCACAGTTGCTGGCGGTCGCGGCGTCCGACAACGAGACCGAGTGGACTGCCGTCACGACCGGCCGCGGCGCGTACAGCCGTCCGGCGTGGCGGTCGACCCTCACTGCACCCGAGAACGCAGCGGAGGAGTTGGTGCGACTCGTCGAACTGCGCGATCTGGGGCTGCACGCGCCGTTGCCGATCGCCACAGGCGCGTCGGCGGCCTATGCCGAACGACGCCACGGCGGCAGCAGCATGGAGGACGCGATCGAGGCGGCCCGGAAGGAATGGAGCAGTGACTTCGGTGACTCACGCGACCGGCACATCACGTACGTGTACGGGTCCTCACCAGGAATCGACGTCCTCGGCGACACGGTGACCATCGAGAACTACGCCCGGCAACTGTGGGCGCCGCTGCTCGCCGCCGAGACGCTGGCGCAGCCGTGACCGGCGCGCGAGGCTTCGACCTCCTCGGTCCGCTGCCGGAGGGCACGACGGTGCTCGAGGCGAGCGCCGGAACCGGCAAGACGTACGCGATCGTCGGCCTGGCCGCTCGCTTCGTCGCCGAGGGAGGCGTGGACCTGTCCCAGCTGTTGCTGGTGACGTTCAGCCGGGCGGCCACGCAGGAGCTGCGGGAACGCACCCGTGAACGATTCGGTTCCGCCGCAGCCGCATTGGCCGATCCGGCAGCGGCACGGCTGAGCGCGGATCAACTGATCCGGCATCTCGCCGAAGCCGACACCGACGAGGTGACGCTGCGCCGCCGACGCCTGCTGCAGGCACTGTCGGACTTCGACGCCGCCACCATCGTCACCACCCACAGCTTCTGCCAGCGCATGCTCGACGGGCTCGGCATCGCGGGCGAACGCGACCCCGACACCGTGCTGGTCGAGGCCGCCGACGACCTCACAACGGAGGTGATCGCCGACCTGTACCTGCGGGCCTACAGTCGCGTCGAGTCGGCGCCGTTCACGCCGGCAGAGGCCACCGCGGCCGCCCGGGCCGCCATCTTCGACCCGCAGGCCGTGCTCGCCCCGGAAGATGCGCGGGGCACCCCGGCCGGGGACCGGGTGGCGTTCGCCGAGGCGGTGCGCGCCGAAGTCGAACGGCGCAAACGCGCAGTGGGTCTGCGTGACTTCGACGATCTGCCGATGCTGCTCCACCGCGTCCTCAGCGATCCCGAGCACGGTGCGGCGGCCTGCCGGCGAGTCCGCGAACGCTACGGCGTGGTGCTCGTCGACGAGTTCCAGGACACCGACCCGCTCCAATGGGACATTCTGCGCCGCACGTTCCACGGCAGCGGAACGCTGGTGCTCGTCGGCGATCCGAAGCAGGCCATCTACGCGTTCCGCGGCGCGGAGGTGCTCAGCTATCTGGACGCGGTGCGGTCGGCCGACCGCCACCAGGAGTTGACCACCAACTGGCGCAGCGATCAGGAACTCCTCGACGGCCTCGAATATCTGCACGGCGGCGCCGCGCTCGGGCATCCCGAGATCGTGGTGCACCGCGTCGACGGTGCGAGACCGAAGTCGCGTATGACGGGTGCCGCGCCGCTACGGCTGCGGTATCTGCCGAGGACCGGCGCCGGGCCGATCAACAAGTCGGGATACCCCGCGGTCGGGCCGCTCCGGAAGCGGATCGCGGCCGACCTCGCCGCCGACATCGTCGCTCTCCTCGACGGTGGCGCGACACTCGACGTCGGGGGGAGCGCCCGACTCGTCGAACCCGGCGACATCGCCGTCCTGGTGCGCACCAACGCACAGATCACACTGGTCCACGACGCCCTCGACCGGGCGGGTGTGCCGTCCGTGCTCGCCGGTGGGGCCAGTGTCTTCACCACTCCGGCTGCGCAGCACTGGCTCTGGATCCTGCAGGCCATCGAGCAACCGCATCGTTCCGACCGGGTGCGGCTGGCCGCGCTGACCCCGCTGCTCGGACACACCGCCGAGGAACTCGACGCTCGCGGCGACGACATCGTCGCCGAGGTCGGCGGGCAGCTCCGCGAGCTGGGCGCGGTGTTCGCGCAGTCCGGTTTCGCGGCGCTGTTCGAACGGCTGTCCGCGGTCGCCGCGCTGGAGGCGCGACTGCTTCGGGTGGCAGCGGGTGAGCGGGCACTGACCGATCTCCGGCACGTGGCGCAGTTGCTCAACGGTGCCGCCGTCGAGCAGTCGCTCGGTCTGACGGCCGTCACCCGCTGGCTCACCGAACGGATGAAGGATCCGTCCTCGGGTGGGGTGGACCGCAGCCGAAGACTCGACAGCGACGCCGCGGCGGTGCAGATCGCGACCGTCCACGCCAGCAAGGGCCTCGAATTCCCGCTCGTGTACCTGCCGTACGCCTGGGACGCCGCGAAGATCTCGAAACCGAGCAAACTGCTGCTGCACGACGACGACGGACGACGCATCCTCGACGTCGGTGGTCCGGGCAGCCCCGGCTACGCGGAGCGCAGGAACCGGCACGACGCGGAAGAGGCAGGGGAGGAGTTGCGGCTGCTGTACGTCGCGGTGACCCGGGCGATGTGCGGGCTCGTGGTGTGGTGGGCACCGGCGTTCACGACCGCGGGCGCGCCGTTGCACCGGATGATCCTGGGACGGCAGCCCGGGCAGCGGGAGGTCCCGCAGAAGGTCACCGTCCCCGAGGATCCGGTTGTCGCGGAACGGTTGTCCGCGTGGGGTACGGCAGCTCCGGAGACGGTGACCGTCGAGGCGGTGGGTTCCGACCCGATCGTGCGGGTCGGATGGACACCACAGCGTGAGCCCAGCGGAGACCTGGAAGCCGCCCGCTTCCGGCGGCTGCTCGACACGCGGTGGCGTCGCACGTCGTATTCGGCGTTGACAGCGTCTGCGCACGACGCGCCCGCGGTGGGCAGTGAGGCCGAGGTCGAGGAGAAGACGGACGAACCGGACGAACCTCCGTTGCAGGCGCCGGCCGACGTCACTTCGGGGGTGCCGTCGACGATGAACGAACTGCCCGGCGGCGCGACGTTCGGCACGCTCGTCCACGCGGTCTTCGAGATCGTCGACACCGCCGCACCCGATCTGGGCGAAGAAGTGCTGCGTTGCTGCCGTGACGTGATCGCGTCGACGCTGTCGGACATCGACCCCGCCCAGCTGGCGACGGCGCTGCTGCCCGTGCTGCGGACTCCCCTCGGCGCGGGGGGCGAGCCGACTCTCGCCGACATCGCCCCCGCAGACCTGCTGGCGGAGCTCGACTTCGAACTGCCGCTCGCCGGTGGCGACACACCCTCGCTCACCGTGATGCTCGACGGCGTCGGCAGGCTGCTGCGCACCCACCTTCCCGTCGACGATCCGCTGCGGCCGTACGCCGATGCCGTGCAGACACTCGAACCGACTCCGCTGCGCGGATACCTCACCGGCAGCATCGACGTCGTGCTGCGGTTGCCCGGACCGCGATACGTCGTGGTCGACTACAAGACCAATCGCCTCGCGCAGGGCGACCTGACCACCGCGCACTACACCCGCGAGTGCATGGCCGCCGAGATGGTGCGGGCGCACTATCCGCTGCAGGCATTGCTGTATTCCGTTGCATTGCATCGCTATCTGCGCTGGCGGCAACCGAACTACGATCCGGCGGTGCACCTCGGTGGCGTCCAGTACCTGTTCGTTCGCGGAATGGTCGGCCCCGACACCCCGCCCGGCTGCGGAGTCTTCGACTGGGCACCGCCCGCCGCGCTGATCACCGAGCTGTCCGATCTGCTGTCCGGGTCGGCCTCCGAGCACGAGGGGACGCGATGACCGAGGTGCAGGTGGCGCAGCGCGGCAAGGGGATGCTGCGGGTGTTCAACGAGGCCGGTGTGCTGGCCGCCGCGGACGTGCACGTCGCGTTGCGGTTGTCGGCGCTCGGCGGCGAATCCTCGGAAGACGTCGTACTGGCCACCGCGCTGGCGGTGCGCGCGGTGCGGTCCGGCTCGGTGTGCCTGGACCTGACGCGGATCCGTGAGGTGACCGTCGACGAGGAGTCCGAAGTCGATCTCGACGCACTGCCCTGGCCGGATGACGGCATCGTCGTCGAGGCACTGCGGCGGAGTCCGCTGGTCACGGGTGGTTCGGCGGGACCGCTGCGACCGCTGCGGCTCGTCGACACGGCCGAGGGTGGCCTGCTCTACCTCGACCGGTACTTCCGGCAGGAAGCGACCATCCGGCGGGTGCTCGACCAGCGCGCCGTCGGGCATCCCCTCGTCGACGAGCAGTCGCTGCGGGAGGGCCTGGACGCGTTGTTCCGCGACCAGAACGACGACGGGGAGCCGGCCCCGGCACCGGACCGGCAGCGGATCGCCGCCGCAGTGGCCGCCACACAATGGACGTCAGTGGTGGTCGGCGGACCCGGAACAGGCAAGACGCACACCGTCGCCCGGGTGCTGGCGCTGCTGACCAGGCAGCCAGGGCCGGGTCTCCGGATCGCGCTCGCCGCACCCACCGGAAAGGCCGCGGCGCGGTTGCAGGAGTCGGTGCGCGAGCAGTCCGACGCACTCGGGTTGCCACCCGACCTGACTGCGATGACGCTGCACCGGCTGCTGGGCTGGCAGCGCGGCCGTGGCAGCCGGTTCCGCTACAACGCGAACAATCACCTGCCCTACGACGCGATCGTGGTCGACGAGACGTCGATGGTGTCGCTGACGATGATGTGCCGACTCCTCGAGGCGGTCCGCCCGGACACCCGGCTGGTGCTCGTCGGCGACCCCGATCAGCTGACGTCCGTCGACGCGGGCGCGGTTCTGGCCGATCTCGTGGCCAGGCCGGTGACGGGAACCGAGAATCCGGTGCTCGCCAGGATCGTCGGCGATGACCTGGAGGCGGCCGACGACCCGCTCGAAGCCGCCTTGAGCGCTGGGGAACGGGACAGGTTGCGGGGCGGAGTGGTCCGGCTCAGCCGAGGGCGGCGGTTCGGCGGCGGCATCGCTCAGCTGGCCGTCGCGGTGCGGAAGGGTGAACCGGACGAGGTTGTGAAGATCCTGTCGAGCGGTTTCCCCGAGGTGTCGTTCCACGGTCCCGAAGATCTGGACGCACTGCGGGCGGACGTGGTGGGGACGGCCGCCGCGGTCACCGCAGCCGCGGAATCCGGCGATGCCTTTGCTGCACTGCGGCATTCGGAGGAGCACCGGCTGTTGTGCGCGCACCGGGAAGGTCCGTACGGCGTGCAGCGGTGGGCGCGGCAGGCGGTGGAGTGGATAGGGGAGGCGACGGGGCAGCGGCTGAACCCGGATCGCTGGTATCCGGGCCAGCCGCTGATGGTGACTGCCAATGATCACGAAACGAAGATCTACAACGGCGACACCGGGGTGATCGTGCGCCGCGACGACGACGAACTCGTCGCCGCGTTCGTGCGGGGCAACGAACCGTTCCTGTTGCATCCGACGCATCTGTCCGCGGTGCAGACGGTGTACGCGATGACGATTCACCGCAGTCAGGGCAGCCAGTACGACACGGTGTCCGTGGTTCTTCCCGGCGAGGCGTCGTCGCTGCTGACTCGCGAATTGCTGTACACCGCGATCACCCGGGCACGAAAGCACGTGCGGATCATCGGGTCCGAGGATGCAGTGCGGGCGGGAGTGCAACGTCGGGTGCTGAGGGCGAGTGGGCTTCGGAGGGCGATTCCGTAGCACGGCTCCGCCGGTAGGCGATCACGACCGCGAGTGTTGCCGACACGAAGACGACCTGCAGGAGTGTCCGGGGGATCAGGGCTTCGAACGGTCCCGTCGAGAGTCCCTCTACGGCGGCGTACACGTTCGCCGGGAACATCAGGATGAGCAGGGCGGTGAGGCAGCCCGCCGCCCACGGCGCAGTGCGTCGTATCAGCAGTCCCGCGGCGCCTGCCAGTTCGAGCAGACCGGTCACGGTCACCAGTAGCTCGGGGTTCGGCAGCGACGGCGGGACCATGGCGACGAGTTCCGCACGCATCCCCACGAAATGGGCCATGCCGGTCAGCGTGAACATGGCCGCGAGTCCGCCCCGCAGGGCAACAGGCCACGGCCGGAGCCGGCGCACACCCGCCGCACCTGCAACGAGGAGTGCCAGAGTGACGGCAACGAGGGCGATCAAGGGTTCCATGGTTTCTCCTGAATGATCACTGTTCGTGGGTGTTGTTACTGCGGGACAACCGGTCTCGGGCGCGGCTGAACTTCTGTGTGACGGGCACACGTGCGGTGGCGCGGGCCAGGCCCATCGCCGGCGTGCCGACGTAGATCGACTCGGCATGGTCCACCGGATAGGTCTCGTGCCAGACGCCGACCGCGCCGGGGGCCTTGCGGGCACGCCGGTTGAATGCGCCCCACGCCGGACGATGCTTCGCTTGGCTGTCACTGGCGTAGGCGTACAGCTTGTCGACGGAGTTCCAGTACTGGACCACTGTCGGGCCGCGCCCCTCGAACGTCAGGCGGTAGCCCATCAGACCCGAATCCGGGTCCTCGGACAGTTCGCGCAGCATCCTCGGCATCGCGAGGAAGGTGGGCAGCCACAGGTCCGGTCGCCAGGGTCGGTTGATGGTCATCCCGATCAGGAAGACCACCAGTTCGCCGTCGTAGTGGTGCGTCGAACGGGTGGGGTCGATCGTCGTCATCGGATGCCTCCCAATGTTGGATACCGATACTATCTAATAGTGGATAGTGCGGGTATCCAATGTCAAGGGGTGTGGGCATACGAAAACCCGGACCGCGCGGTGCGCGGCCCGGGTGAATAGGTCAGGGGTGGTTTACGGAGCCGGAAATGTCGGTGTCACCGGGACGACCGAGGCGAGTGCGCGCTCGTGGGCGTCGGTGGACCATTCGGGTTCGGTCGTGATGTTCATGTCCCCGACGATCGTGCCGAAGATGTCGATGTCCGTGCTGTACAGGATTACCGCGTTGCGCTGCGAATCCGTGAAGTTCGTGCCGGTGATGTTCGCGTCGCTCAGGTCGGCGTACGACAGATTCGCGGCGGCGAAGTTGGTGCCGGTGAGGTTCGCTCGTTTCATGTTCGCGCCCGACAGGTCGGCGAAGCTCAGGTTCAGGCCCGCTAGATTCGCGGAACTCAGATCGGCGCCGGGGCAGGTCGTGCGATCGCCGGGGTTCGGAATGGCCACGATCTTGCAGCCGTTGATCTCGGTGAGGACGTCCGCCGCGGCCGTCCCGGCGCCCGCACTGAGTGCGGCACCCCCGGCCAGCGCGACCGCGCCCAGTGTCAGAGCCCTGAAATGTGTCCTGCTCATGCCGGACCGCCCCCTCGCGTAGAACCTCAACCGTCATCGCCGAACTTAGTGCCGGGCGCCCTGCGCCGCACGGGGAATGGCGACACCTGCACGTTGGCCGAGGCGTTGCCAGGCACCGACGCACCCCTTCTCGGTAGACGCACCCGTTCCAGGGCTCGAAAAGGGGTGCGTGGGCGCAGAAGGGGTGCGTGTGTCGGGCGGCGCGCCGGGGATCGACTACTCGCAGGCGATGCCGTCGTTGTCGCGGTCGAGGTGCGACGCGTAACCGTCCTGGCCGCGGTAGATCGGCGTCACACCCGCATTGCGGGCCTCGGTGCAGTTCTTGTACCCCGCGCGGGGTGCGGGAGCCTGCGGTGCCGGAGCCGCCTGCGGTGCGGGGGCTACCTGCGGTGCCGGCGCGACCTGCGGTGCGGGTGCCGGTGCTGCCGGAGCCGCGGGCGCGGGCGGCAGGAGGGGGTTCACGGCGTCGGCCGAACCGCTCGGAATCAGCGACGCAATCTCCGGGGGAAGGAAGTCGAAGATCGTCGCCGCCTGTGCGGAGGGCGCGACTGCCATCGAAATGGCGGCACAACCGAGGACGCTGAGAACTAACCGTCGAGCCTTCATATTTACCTCGTTCAGGGGTGGGGTGGGGCTTCGGCAGGACCACCGGCACATGCACCTCGCGACAGTGCTTTCGTGAATTCGATCCCGTCTGCCGATGATGGTAGCCGCGGCCGAAAGATTCTGTGACACAGGCGTCTCCGCTGTCGATCACGCGAATGACAGCGGGAGTCGCGCGACCCGCGGGATCTGAAACGCTGTCAGCGCTGCGGGAGAACGGTCACCCCGAGCGGCCGCGGACGTTCGTCGACACCGTGCTCGCGGCCGCGCAGTAATCGCCTCGCGGGAGCAGGTGCGCGGCGGCCGTCCGCCACGGGGCGAGCAGGGTGTCGAAGTGTGCGCTGGTGAAGTCGTGCCGCCCCACTAGATCGGACACCGCGTGCGCGGCTGCCGCGTCGCGCACCGCGGTCGCGATGTCCGCGCACAGTTGCTCGTCCTCGCGCACTGTCGCCTCGTCCATGAAGTGCCGTTCCCACGCGGCGTCCTGGGCGCGGTACCAGGATTTGATCCGGCCCGCGTCCCAGGCAGCCTCACGTGCGCACGCCCAGGCACCGAGCCGTCGGCGGCTGTCGACGACGCTCCTCGTCCGCGTCAGCGCACCGAAGTGCCCGTGCAGGAGGGCTGCCGCTTCCACGGCATGTCGCACGACGTCCTGCCAGTTCGGGCCGAAGCTCTGCTCGCACTCGTGTTCCGTCACGGCGAACGTGTCGAGGGCGGACAGCGCGTCGTCCACGACGTCGACGTGGAGAAGGTACGAGCCGGGCAGCTCACGTCGGCTCAGCAGCTGGAACGCGACGAACGCGTCGCCGCGGACCGGGGCGCAGTGCACGAGGACGTCGAGCACCGACAGCCGGGTCTCCGGCGTGTAGTCGCCGGGCTTCGGAACCGGGTGCCGCCGGATGAACTGGGCGGCGCGGGCAGGGAGCAGGCGAAGTTCGTCGGTGATCATGTCAGCACTCGACATAGTTGACCGGGACGTTGACGGCCAGACCACCGGTCGACGTTTCCTTGTACTTCGACAGCATGTCTGCGCCGGTCGAGCGCATCGTCTCGATCACCTGGTCGAGGCTGACCCGGTGGGTGCCGTCGCCGCGCAGGGCCATGCGAGCGGCGTTGATGGCCTTGCCCGCCGAGATCGCGTTGCGTTCGATGCACGGAATCTGCACCAGCCCTTCGATGGGATCGCACGTGAGACCGAGGCTGTGTTCCATCGCGATCTCCGCGGCATTCTCCACCTGTTCGATTGTGCCGCCGAGAATCTCGGCGAGCCCGGCAGCGGCCATGGACGCCGCGGAACCCACCTCGCCCTGGCAGCCGACCTCGGCTCCGGAGATCGACGCGCGTTCCTTGTACAGCGATCCGACGGCGCCGGCGGCGAGGAGGAAGCGGATCGCGGTGTCGTCGGGATCCGACTTCCCGGCCGGGGTGTAGTGAACGGCGTAGTGCAGCACCGCGGGGATGATGCCCGCGGCGCCGTTGGTCGGCGCGGTGACGATGCGGCCGCCGGATGCGTTCTCCTCGTTGACGGCCAGGGCGACGAGGTTGACCCAGTCCTCGGCGAATGCGGGATCACGGTGCGGATCTTCCTGATCCAGGCGGAGATACCAGTCCCGTGCCCGCCGGCGCACGCGCAGGGCGCCGGGAAGAATTCCGTCGCGCGCGATCCCGCGCTTCTCGCATTCCACCATGACGTCGCGGATATGGAGGAGCCGTTCGTAGATCTCCACGGTCGACCGCGTTTCGCGTTCGAACTGGAGCATCACGTCACTGATGGTGTAGCCGTGGCGGGCCGCGACGTCGAGGAGTTCCTTGGCGGACCCGAACGACAGCCCGCCGGTGGCGGGGCGCGGCGGCTGTGCGCTCTCCGCTTCGGTGACGACGAAGCCGCCGCCGATGGAAAAGTAGGTTTCGCTGTGGATTTCGACGCCGGCGGCGGTGGACGCGGTGATCCTCATCCCGTTCGGGTGCAACGGCAGGATGGTCAGCGGATGGAGGACGATCTCGTCCTCGGCGAGTGCGACGTCGTGGGATCCGCCGACCCTGATGCGCCGGGTGCTGCGCATCTCCTCGAGACGTCGTTCCATTTCCTCGGTCTCGATCTTCTCGGGAAAGTACCCCTCGAGCCCGAGCAGCACCGCGGACATCGTCCCGTGGCCCGCTCCCGTGGCTGCGAGCGACCCGTACAGGTCGACGCGGATGTCCGCCGTTGCGTGCAGGGCGTCGAGGGCGCGGAGGTCGGAGACGAACCGTGCGGCGGCGCGCATCGGTCCGACGGTGTGTGAACTCGAGGGGCCGACGCCGACGGAGAACAGGTCGAACACGCTGATGGTCATGGGATTACACCGCCTCACTGAGTTCGTTCGCGTATTGCGCGGGGGTGAGAAGTCCGTAGGCGGACGACGTCGGCGAGGGGAGGACGGCGAACAGCCAGCCACGGTGGAAGGGGTCGTCGGCGACGAGTTGAGGGTTCTCGGCGGCGTCGGTGTTCGTCATCGTGACGAGTCCGCTGATCGGCGCGTACACCGTGACGACGGTCCGGGCGGACGTCCACACGAGGGCGCAGGGGGCGCCTGCCTCGATCGTGCTGCGCACTGCCGGAAGTTCCAGTCCGACCACCTCGACCTCGTCGAGTGCGGTGTCCGTGACCCCGGCCCGGAGTGGGTAGTCGGCGAAGCTCTGTCCCGGTGCGAGGGCCAACCAGCTATGCGTTGCCGTGAACCGTCGATCCGAGGGAATCTTTCCAGCTCTCATGCCTTTTCCTTTGACAGTCGGGCGTTGTGGTCGCGGAGTCGCGCTGTGATCCAACAGGTCTGACATTGATATATCAGTATGTGTCATAACAGTAGGTCAGGTGTGAGGGTGGGTCAAGAGGTGGTCCGGAAAACGTCCGGAAACGAAGCGGCTACGGCCGGAGAGTCGCGGGCAGCACGCCTTTGAGTGAGCTCGTCACGGCCAGCGCCTCGGCGGCCAGGAGATCGCGCGGCGTGAGTATGCGTTCGCGCATCAGCCCGCGGTCGAGCTGCCACGACCGCTCGACACCCGGCAGGCACCCCGACGCCAATGGCGGCGTCCACCAGACGCCGTCGATCCGGGCGGCGAGATTCGCGATCGTGGTCTCGGTGACGTGCCCGAGTTCGTTGACCAGCACGACGTCGTCGGCCCCGGGATGGCGGTGTCGTCTGCGGTCGTATCGCTCACGCAACGTCGACTTGTGTCCGAGGAGGACGTCCCGGGAGTCGACGGGCTCGTCGTCGAGCACGAGAGACACCGACGCGGGTGCGACCGGCGGCCCGAAGACGTCGACGTCCACCCCGCCGTCGCGGTGCAGGCGCACGCGGACCCGGGCCGGACCGACGCCCGACAGCCGCTGCGCGAGGTGGCGCCGGACGTCACGTTCCCCGAACTCGTACCCGAGCACGGCCGCCGAACGGGCCAGACGTCGCAGGTGACGGTCCACGTGCCGCAAGCCGGTCCGCGGATCGTGATACATCGTCTCCATCAGCTGGGCACCAGCTTCGACAAGCTGCGCTTCAGCAGGACCGATCGTCGCGAGACCGGCGGCGGACACGGAGGTGTTCACTGTGCGGAGACTCGATTCGACGCGTGACTGAAGCTGGCGGGACCACGATATACGAGCGCGCGGAGCACGGATACCGCGTCCACAGTGGCGGCCACGTCGTGCACCCGGAGGACGGCTGCCCCGTTCTGTGCGGCGATCAGGGCAGCGGCCACCGATGCGGCCTGACGGTGCTCGACGCCGCGACCGGTGATCGTGCCCAGCATGCCCTTCCGGGACAGTCCGGCCATCACGGGAACACCGAGGTCGGTGATCTGCCGTAGCTCGGCCAACAGCGCGAGGTTGTGGGCGAGGGTCTTGCCGAAGCCGAAACCCGGGTCCACCATGATGTGCTCGAGCGGAATTCCCGCGCCCCGGCAGGCGCCGACACGGTCGACGAGGAACCGGCGCACCTCGGATACGACGTCGCCGTACTCCGGCGACGTCTGCATCGTTTCGGGCTCGCCCCGCATGTGCATCAGGCACACGGGCACGTCCAGGCCGGCCGCGGTCCGCAGTGCCCCCGGAAGCCGGAGGGCACGAACGTCGTTGATCATCGACGCGCCGGCGGCGACCGCCTCGCGCATGACGTCCGGTCTCGAGGTGTCGACCGAGATCGGGACCGACGTCGACATCGCGAGGGCTGCGACTACCGGCACCACGCGCTCGATCTCCTCCGCGACGGACGGCGGGCGGGACCCGGGGCGGGTCGACTCGCCGCCGACGTCGAGGAGGTCGGCACCCTCCGCCACCAGGGACAGGGCGTGTTCGACCGCGGCGGCGGCGTCGAGGTATCGGCCGCCGTCGGAGAACGAATCCGGGGTCACGTTGACGATGCCGCAGACCAGGGGAATGTCGCGTGCGAGAGCCTCGAGCAGTCGGCCGGGGCCGGTGGCGGTGAGCGTCGGGAACGGAACCATTCGGGCGCATCTCCTTCCAGAAGGGGAATCGGTCCGGTGGACGACGCCGTGCCGTCCACCGGACCGACGCTGTCGCTTACACCGGGTCGACGCCGAACTCTTCGGCGGCGTCGATCAACCACTCCGCGAGGTACCGGGCGAACGACGACCGCACGAGAATCCGGTAGTCGGCCCCCTCGTCGTCGAGCGCGATCAGGATCACGCCCGCGAGGCCGAGCATGGTCTGCGCTGCAGTGCCGCGGCCGTACACCCTCGGATGCAGATCCAGTGAGCACCCCTTCTCGAGGACGTCGCGGGCATGAGTGCCGCGCAGCCGCAGGGTGGTTCGCTGTCCGGAGACGTCGATCGCGGCGCCGCCGTGGGGTGTCACCGCCGCCCGCAGGTCAGACTCGAGAGCGGGTGCCGACTGTGATCGCGTGGTGATCAGCCACTCCTCGGGACCGAGCCAGACGGCGGTGGTGGCGTCGGTTCCGGCGGACGTCGACGCCGCGGTGGGGAGGTCGAACCCGAGGACCGTTGCGGCGGCCGTGGCTCCCGGTCCGGCCGGGTCGACCCACAGGTCGACCATCGCGACAAAAGGTTCCTCGGCGATGCTCACCGACTCGGGGAGTTCGGAGAATTTCTGGTCCCAGCCGTGCAGGGGGCTGAGGGGGACGAGGGTGTCAGCCATCGCGACGTGCTCCTTCGGGATCGACGAGGACGGAACTGGTGACCTCGACGGCGACCAGGTTTCCGTCCACCGGGACGTGCAGGGTGTCGCCGAGCCGGGCCCGGCCGCCCTTGACGAGGGCGAGCCCGAACGGGCGGCCGAGTTCGGCGCTGAGATAGCTCGACGTGACGTGCCCGAGCATCGGCACCGGCGGGGGCGGCAGGATGCCGCCTTGCGCCTCTTCGATGATCTGCGCGCCCTCGGGCAGCACGGTCTGCTTGTCGAGGGGCAGCAGTCCGACGAACTGTTTGCGCAGCGGGTTCTGGTTCTCCGCCCGGGTGAAGGAGCGCTTCCCGATGAAGTCGCGCTTCTTCTTCGACACGGCCCAGCTCATCCCGAGGTCCTGCGGGGTGACCGTCCCGTCGGTGTCCTGACCGATGATCGGGTACCCCTTTTCGGCGCGCAGGACGTGCATGGTCTCGGTGCCGTACGGGGTGATGTCGAACTTCTCGCCCGCGGCGATCAGGCGCGCCCAGACCGCGGGTGCGTGCCAGCCGTCGACGTCGACCTCGAACGCGAGTTCACCGGAGAAGCTGATCCGCGCGACCCGTACGTGGACGCCGCCGAGGGAGGTGTCGCGCCACGCCATGAACGGGAACGCGTCGTTGGTGACGTCGAGGTCGGGGAAGACCTCACCGATCACGTCGCGGGAGCGCGGTCCGACGACGGGGAACGTGGCCCACTGTTCGGTGACCGAGGTGAGCCGCACCTTCAGGTGGGGCCACTCCGTCTGCAGCCATTCCTCCATCCAGTCGAGGATTTTCGCGGCGCCGCCGGTGGTCGTGAAGACCTGGAACCGGTCGTCGTCCAGGCGCATCACGGTGCCGTCGTCGATGACCATGCCGTCGACCCCGCACATGACGCCGTAGCGGACCATGCCGACCTTCAGGGTGCTCATCATGTTCGTGTAGACCATGTCGAGCAGCACCCCGGCGTCGGGGCCCTGGACGTCGATCTTGCCGAGGGTGGAGCCGTCGAGGATGCCGATGCTGCGGCGCACGGCGGCGCATTCGCGCAGCACCGCGGCGTCCATGTCCTCCCCGGGGAGGGGGTAGAAGCGGGGACGCTTCCACTGGCCGACGTCCTCGAACACCGCGCCGCGGCCGACGTGCCAATCGTGCAGTGCCGTCACCCGTTCGGGATCGAAGAGGGCGCCGCGGCTGCGGCCGGCGAGGGCGGCGAATGCGACCGGGGTGTACGGCGGCCGGAACGTGGTGGTGCCCAGCGTCTCGATCGGCCTGCCGAGCAGTTCGGCCGTGATACCGGAGGAGATCACCCCGGACGTCTTGCCCTGATCGTGCGCGGTGCCGATGGTCGTGTAGCGCTTGATGTGCTCCATCGACGTCATGCCTGCGCCGACCGCGCGGGCCAGGTCGGCGACCGTCGCGTCGCGCTGCACGTCGACGAACTGGGTGTCCTCACCGGCGACGTCCCGCACCCGCCAGAGCACCAGCGGGGTGGACTGTTCGATCGCGGGTGCAGGTTCCGGGTCGATCGTGCGATCGGGAACGGTGAAGCCGAGGTCGCGCATGATCGACTGGCCGGCGGTCTGCCCGTCGCGCAGGCACCCGTCCAGGTCGAACACACCGTTCGCGGACCCGGCGACGGAGACTCCGTCGAGGTCCTCGCCGGGCACGAAGGCGCCGAGGCTCTCGTCGTAGCGGAGCTTGCCGCGGGCCTGCGAGAACAGGTGCACGGCCGGGTTCCAGCCGCCGCTGACGAGCAGGACGTCGCAGGCGAGGGGAACTGCGGTACCGGTGTTTTCGCGCTGGGCGACGACGGCGTGACTGATCCGGCCGTTGCCGCGGGTGCCGGACACCACCGACCCGGTGCGGATGGTGATGCCGCGCGCGTCGCATTCACGCTGCCAGCGGGCGGGTGCCTCGTCGCGGGCCTCGACGATCGCGTTGATCCGGACCCCGGCGTCGTGTAGGTCGATCGCGGCCTCGTACGCGCTGTCGTTGGTGGTGAACACGACGGCCTGCTCACCGACCTTGACACCGTAGCGGTGCAGGAAGGTGCGGGCGCCGTGCGCGAGCATGATGCCCGGGCGGTCGTTGTCGGTGAAGACGACGGGACGCTCGTGCGCTCCGGCGGCGACGAGGATGTGCCGGGCGCGGATACGCCAGACGCGCTGGCGGCTCAGCGCCGCGGGGGCCTCGACACCGAGATGGTCGGTGCGCCGCTGCAGCGCGAGGACGAAGCCGTCGTCGTAGTTGCCGAACGCGGTGGTGCGCTGCAGGTGCAGCACATCCGGGTAGGTGGCGAGTTCGGCGACCGCGGCCGCGACCCAGTCGAGGGCGGGTGCGCCGTCGATGAGGTCAGTGGACCCGAGGAGGTCGCCGCCGGCTTCGCTCTGCTCGTCGACGAGCACCACCCGGGCGCCCGCCCGGGCCGCCGTGAGCGCGGCGGCGAGACCGGCAGGTCCGGCGCCGGCGACGAGGAGGTCGGTGTGGACGTGCTTGGCGTCGTACTTCGCCGAATCGGCGATCTCGGCGAGCCGGCCCTGACCGGGGATGCCGCGGGCGACGAGGCCGTCGAACAACTCGATGGTGGTGGCGAGCAGCATCGGCTCGGGGAAGGGCTCCTCGATCTGCACGAGACCGCCGGTGTCCTCCGCCCACGCCGCGGTGATGCCGCGGGGCCGGCCGAGTTTGATGCTGGTGGTGATCTGGTGGACGCCGTTCGCGAGCAGGGCCGAACCGAGCGTGTCACCGGGGTGACCGGTCAGTTCCCGGCCGTCGAAAGTGAAGGTGTAGGAGGTGTCGCGGTCGAGGCGACCGCCCTGGCGGGTGCGGAAGGGTGCGTTCACGATATCGTCGGCTTCTGCTCGTCCAAGCGGTAGACGCTGTGGAATCGGTAGGTGGCGGTGTCGCGTACGGCGTTGAACCAGCGCCGGCAGCCGGCGCTGTGGTTCCACCGTTCCGCGAAAAGACCATTCGGGTTCGCGCGGAAGAACACGAAGTGCGCCCACTGCTCGTCGGTCAGGGATTCGGGATCTTGCGGATACAGGACGTGGGCTTCGCCGCCGTAGTGGAACTCGGTTTCCTCACGGGACCCGCACCACGGGCATTCGATGAGTTGCATTGTGGCTCCTGAATTTCAGTGCGCGACGGGGGATCAGTGAGCGACGGCCGCGGCGCCGTGCTCGTCGACGAGAGCGCCGGTGACGAACCGGTCGAGGCTGAACGGCGCGATGAACTCGTGCGGTTCGTCGTTCGCGATGGTGTCCGCCAGACACCAACCCAACCCCGGGGTGGCCTTGAATCCGCCGGTGCCCCAACCGCAGTTGAGATACACGTTGTCGTACGGAGTGCGTCCCACGATCGGGGAGGCGTCGGGACACACGTCGACGATGCCGCCCCAGGTGCGCAGCAGATGCGCGCGGGCGAACACCGGGAACAACTCCACCGCGGCCGCCATCTGACGTTCGATGATGTGGAACGCGCCGCGCTGGCCGTACCCGTTGTAGGAATCGACACCGGCGCCCATCACCAGTTCGCCCTTGTGCGCCTGCGAGACGTACACGTGGATGGCGTTGGACATCACGATGGTCGGGTGCACGGGTTCGAGCAGTTCGGAGACCAGCGCCTGCAGCGGGTGGCTCTGCACGGGGGTGCGGATGCCGAGCATGTCGGTGAGCGTCGAGGTGTGCCCGGCCGCGCACAGCGCGACCTGACCGGCCGCGATGTCGCCGCGGGTGGTGCGCACCCCGGTGACCTTGTTGCCGTCGGTGACGAAACCGGTGACCTCACAGTTCTGGATGATGTCGATGCCCGCCTCGTCGGCGCGGCGCGCGAATCCCCAGGCCACGTAGTCGTGCTTGGCGATGCCGGCCCGCGGCTGATACGTCGCGCCGAGGACGGGGTAGCGGATGTCGCTCGAGATGTTCACCAGCGGGCACAGCTTCTTGACCTCGTCGGGTCCGACCCACTCGGCGTCGATTCCGTTGAGCTTGTTCGCCTCCACCCGGCGGACGCTGTCGCGGACGTCCTGCAGGCTGTGCGCGAGATTGAGGACGCCGCGCTGGCTGAACAGGATCGGATAGTCGAGGTCGTCCTCGAGGCCCTCCCACAGTTTGAGGGCGTGCTCGTAGATCTTGGCGCTCTCGTCCCACAGGTAGTTCGACCGGATCAGCGTGGTGTTGCGGGCCATGTTGCCGCCCGCGAGCCACCCCTTCTCCAGGACCGCGACGTTGGTGATGCCGTGGTTCTTGGCCAGGTAGTGCGCGGTCGCGAGGCCGTGTCCGCCGCCGCCGACGATGACGACGTCGTACGACTTCTTCGGTTCCGGGTTACGCCACAGGAAGTCGGGGTGGTCGGGCAGGTGGGCGCCGGGCGGCTGGGTGGCACTCATCAGTTCGCCTCCGTGAGGTCGGGGTAGAGCGGGAAGCGCAGCGCGAGGGCATCGACGCGGGCGCGGAGTTCGTCGAGTCCGGCCTCGTCGGTGGCCGGTCGCAGCGCGTAGCTGATGATGTCGGCGACCTCGGTGAACGCATCCAGGTCGAAACCGCGGGTGGCGAGCGCGGGGGTGCCGATCCGCACCCCCGAGCTTACCATCGGCGGACGCGGGTCGAACGGGACGGCGTTGCGGTTCACCGTGATTCCCACCCGGTGCAACCGGTCCTCCGCCTGCTTGCCGTCGAGTTCGGACTCGCGCAGATCCACCAGCACCAGATGCACGTCGGTGCCGCCGGACACGACGTTGATGCCCGCCTGCCGGGAGTCGTCCTCGAGGAGGCGGTCGGCGAGGATCTTCGCGCCGGCGAGCGTGCGTTCCTGGCGCTCCCGGAACTCGGGCTCGGCGGCGAGCTTGAACGAGACGGCTTTGCCGGCGATCACGTGCTCGAGCGGGCCGCCCTGCTGTCCGGGGAACACCGAGGAGTTGAACTTCTTCGCCAGTGCCTCGTCGTTGGTGAGGATGACGCCGCCGCGGGGACCGCCGAGGGTCTTGTGCGTCGTCGACGTGACCACGTGGGCGTGCGGGACGGGGGAGGGGTGCAGTCCGGCGGCGACGAGTCCGGCGAAGTGCGCCATGTCGACCATGAGGTATGCGCCGACCTCGTCGGCGATGCGACGGAACGCGGCGAAGTCGAGTTGGCGTGTGTAGGCGGACCAGCCGGCCAGGATCAGCTTCGGGCGATGCTCACGCGCGAGACGCTCGACCTCGTCCATGTCGACGAGATGGTCGTCCTCGCGGACGTGGTACGCGGCGACTTCGTAGAGCTTGCCGGAGAAGTTCAGCTTCATCCCGTGCGTGAGGTGACCGCCGTGCGCGAGGTCCAGGCCGAGGATGCCGTCGCCGGGCTTCAGCAGTGCCGACATCGCGGCGGCGTTGGCCTGCGCTCCCGAATGCGGTTGCACGTTGGCGAATGTCGCACCGAACAGTGCGGTGAGGCGGTCGATGGCGAGCTGCTCGATGACGTCGACGTGCTCGCAACCGCCGTAGTAGCGGCGGCCGGGGTAACCCTCGGCGTACTTGTTCGTCAGTACCGACCCTTGCGCCTGCATCACCGCGAGCGGGGCGAAGTTCTCGCTGGCAATCATTTCCAGGGTGCCCTGCTGTCGCTCGAGCTCGGCCGCGATCGCCTGGTGCACGGCGGGGTCGAGATCGGCGAGCGAATGCGTCAGCGTCGGGTTCGCTGCTGCCACCTCGGTGAGGTGTGCGGTGTCCACGGTCATGGTTCGCCTTTCTGGAAGGTCAGTTGACTTCGAACTGATATATCAACTGGAAAGTAGAGTAAGGTCAGTGACGGACAAAGGTCAATAGCTCCGGAAAATCAGGGAGACGGAACATGAGCCTGGCGCATTCATCGGTCGCGGACACGGCATCGAACGGCGGCACCAACGCCGACCGCGCGTACGAGATCGTCCGCGAACGCCTGGTCATGCTGGACATCCGGCCCGGCGAGCCGATCAACGACGACCGTCTCGCCGAAGAACTCGGATTCGGCCGGACACCGGTGCGGGAAGCGCTCAAACGCCTCGAGCGGGAACGTCTCGTCGTCGCCTACCCGCGTCGTGGCACATTCGCCACCGCCGTCGACATGACCGATCTCGCCGACATCTCCGAAATCCGCAAGCAACTCGAACCGACCGCGGCGGCCCGGGCGGCCCGGACCGCGTCCCCGGACGCGCGAGCCCGGCTGACCGCGCTCGCCGACGAGATCGCCGAGATAGACGACAGCGAAGACCCGCGCGAAGTCCTGCGCAAGGACGTGCGCGTCCACCGCGAGATCTACCGAGCATCCGGGAACCCTCACCTCGAGGACATCCTCGTCAGCCTCGACGCACACGCCACCCGCATCTGGTGCCTCTTCCTCGACCGGCTGCCCGACGTCGCCAGCCACGTCCGCGAGCACGTCGCCCTGCTCCGGGCCATCGTCGACGGCGACGAGAACACCGCCTCGTCCCTCACCCTCGCCCACGTCGCCGGTTTCGAGAAGGCCATCCGCGACCTGCTGTAGGCCTCCGGCCCGTGCGCCTTTCTGGTAGCGGGAGCTACCAAAAAGGCGCACGGGCGCGAAGCGCCTCAGCTGAACACAACCGTCCGGTGACCGTGCAGCAGGACGCGGTTCTCGCAGTGCCAGCGCACGGCCCGCGACAGCGCGAGGGCCTCGGCGTCCTGCCCGACCGTGGCGAGTCGCGTCGGGTCGAAGGAGTGGTCGATGCGGATGACTTCCTGCTCGATGATGGGCCCCTCGTCCAGATCAGGGGTCACGTAGTGGGCGGTGGCCCCGACCTGCTTGACGCCGCGATCGAACGCCTGGTGGTAGGGCTTGGCGCCCTTGAAACCGGGCAGGAACGAGTGGTGGATGTTGATGGCCCGTCCGCGTAGCGCGCGGCACGCGTCGTCCGACAGCACCTGCATGTACCGGGCGAGAACCACGAGATCCGCGTCGAATTCCTCGACGAGTTCGAGCAGCCGGGCTTCGGCCTGCGGCTTGGTGGCCGGCGTGACCGGGACGTGGACGAACGGCAGCCCGGCGGCCTCGGCCATGGGGCGCAGCACCTCGTGATTGGAGACGACGGCGACGAGTTCGGCGCCGAGGTTGCCTGCTCGCCAGCGGAAGATGAGGTCGTTGAGGCAGTGACCCATCTTGGAGACCATCACGATCACCCGGGGCAGGTCGGTGCCGTTGAAGTTGAACGTCATGCCGAATTTCGCGGCGACGCTTCCGAATTCCGCCGTGAGGCGTTCGATGTCGACATCTTCCGCGGACACGAACGACGTGCGGAGGAAGAACGCGTCGCTCCGGGTGTCGTCGAACTGCTGATGCTCGGCGATATCGCAGTTCTGCTCGAAGAGAAAGGAGCTGACTGCGTGAACGATCCCGGGACGCTGAGCGCAGCTGAGCGTCAGGGTGAAGGTCTGGGTCATGTGGGTCTCCTCGATGCCGGACTGGTTACGGTGTCACTAATTGAGGTGTCAGTCCGAGCGAACTGATATATCAGAATGGGCCATGCTATTTCAGGCTGGACGAGCGGGTCAAGGGGTGGAGACGGAGTCAGACGCTGCTGCGGAACCCGGCGAGCACGGACTCCGATCGAGTCTGGGCGTACTGCGTCCCGGCGGCGTCGACCGTGTGATTGAGCAGCAACGCGGTGGTCACCGGTCCCACCCCTCCGGGGACCGGGGTCAGCGCGCCCGCCCGACCGTCGACGGCCACGGCGTCGACGTCACCGAGCAGTTGGCCGTCCGCGGTCGCCGTGGTCCCGACATCGATGACAACGGCGCCGTCGGCGACGTGGTCGGCCGTGATCAGTCCGGGAATGCCGACCGCGACGACGAGGATGTCGGCGCCACGGGTGCCGGCGGCCAGGTCGGTGGTGTGCCGGTGGCAGACGGTCACCGTCGCGTTGCGCTGCACGAGCAGATGCGCGACGGGACTTCCGACTACAGTCGATCTGCCGACCACCGCGGCCGTCCTGCCGTGCGGGGAGATCCCGTGGTGATCGAGGAGGGCGATCACGGCCTGTGCGGTGGCGGGCGCGAACGCCGGCTGACGCGCGACGAGTCGGCCGAGGCTGACCGGGTTGGCGCCGTCGACGTCCTTGGCGGGGTTGATCGCCTCCCGGAGGGCATCGAGGTCGGTTCCGTCCGGCAGGGGTGTCTGCAGGATGATGCCGTGGACGTCCGGGTCGTGGCCGAGTTCGACGAGCGTGCTGCGGATCTGCTCGGTCGACGCCGCGGCACCGAGATCGACGATGTCGCACAGGATTCCGGTGCGTTTCGCGGCCGACGCGATGGACCGCACGTACCAGGCGGTCGATTCGTCGTCGGTGGCCTGCACGACCGCCAGCTTGGGCCGGATACCGAGGTCGTTGAGGGCTGCGGCGGCGACGGATGCGTCGTTGCGGATGGAGGTGGCGAGTTCGGCGCCACCGAGGCTTCTGGTCATGAAGTCAGCTGCTTTCGTACTCGTGTCGTGACTGCGTCGGCACGCTCGACGATCGCGTCGACGCCGGACAGGCACTCGGTGAGGGCCCGGCGGGTGTCCAGATCGGTGATACCCGGCAGGTTCACCTCGATGTTGACCCGGGCGGTGGTGGCGGCTGCGCGGGCGGCCTCGGCGGCGGCCGCGACGTCGCTGACGACGGTGCGGTTCGCTACCGGCAGCAGGACGTCGGCGAGTGCGACGACGTCGCCCGCCGCGACCACCACCTCGGCGGGGACCGCGGCGGCGCCGGCGAGGGCGGTCGCGATCGCCGACGTGCGGGCGGCCGGTTCGTCGTCCGTGTCCTGGGGGAGCCGGTAGGCGTCGATGACGGCCGTGAATGCCGCCATGTCGTCGTCGGCGAACTGCAGTGCCTTCTCGCGGAACGCATCCGCGGACGCGCAGATGCGTTCGACGAGCATCCCGTGGTCGGCGTACCTCTTGCCGGTGGTGTAGCGGGCGACCATCGCGACCAGCGCGGCTGCCTGGCCGAGGTGGAGGGCGCCGGTCGCGCCGCCGCCGGGCGCGGGAGTTCGATCGGCGAGCGAGTCCAGGAACCCGGCGATCGTGTCGTCTCGGAGGGTCATGACCGGATCTTCTTCATCTCGGGGTCGACGAGCGGCTCGGCCACAACCGTTGCCGGGATGCGGCGTCCGAAGTACTCGATCTCCACCGGGGTGTCGACGGTCGCGTTCGCGGGAAGCCAGGCGTAGGCGATCGGCGCCCCCACCGTGTGACCGAACGCGGCGCTCGTGACGTACCCGGCGGGCTGTCCGTCGACGAACACCGGCTCGTGGCCGAGGACCACCGACGTGCGGTCGTCGATCATGAGGCACGCCAGGCGCCGCTCCACCGTCTCGTCGGAGACGCCGTCGAGCGCGTCACGCCCACGGAAGTCGCCCTTCTGCAGTCGGACCGCGAACCCGAGACCGGCCTCGTAGGGATTGTGCTCGGTGGTCATGTCGCTGCCCCACGAGCGGTAGCCCTTCTCCATCCGCAGGCTGTTGAACGCGGCGCGGCCGGCGGCGATGACGTCGTACTTCTGCCCTTCCGCCCACAGCAGATCCCACAGGCGCAAACCGTTGTCGGCGGACGTGTACAGTTCCCAGCCGAGTTCGCCGACGTACGACAGACGCATCGCCGTGACGGGAACACCGCCGATGCGGACCTGCTTCGCGCGGAAGTACTTGAAGTTCTCGTTCGTGAAGTCGTCGGAGCTCAACGCCTGCACCAGGTCCCGGGCGCGCGGGCCCCACAACCCGATCCCGCACGTGCCGCCGGTGATGTCCCGGATCTGCACACTGCCGTCGTCCGGAGATTGGCGGCGGAAGTAGTCGAGGTCGAGGTTGCCGTTGGCGCCGACCTGGAAGACGGTGTCGGACAGTCGCGTGACGGTGAGGTCGCTGCGGACGCCGCCGGACTCGTCGAGCGCGAGCGTGTAGGTGACGGACCCGACGGACTTGTCCATCTTGCCGGTCGTCAGCCGGTCGAGCAGGGCCAGCGCGCCGGGGCCGCTGATCTCGAGGCGCTTCAGCGGTGTCATGTCGTACATCGCCACCGAGGTTCGGGTCTTCCAGGCCTCGGCCGCGGCGATGGGGGAGTGGAACATCGCTGCCCACGGTTCGCGGGCCGGCGGCTGCCATTCGGCCGGAAGGTCCTGTACCAGATGGGCGTTGGACTCGAACCAGTGCGGGCGTTCCCAGCCGGAGCTTTCCAGGAACACTGCGCCGAGTTCCTTCTGGCGCGTGTGGAAGGGGCTGACCCGCAGGTCGCGGGGAGACTCCTTGGGCTGCAGTGGGTGCAGCACGTCGTAGATCTCGACGAAGTTCTGCTGCGACGTCTCGCTGACGTAGTCGGGTGCGAGCTGGATCTCCTCGAAGCGGTGCACGTCGCAGCCGTGCAGTTCGACCTCGGAGCGGCCGTCGACGAGCAGTTGCGCGACGGCCCGGCCTACACCGGCAGAGTGTGTCACCCACACCGCCTCGGCGATCCAGAACCCGGCGACGTCCGGGGACTCGCCGATGAGCGGTCCGCCGTCCGGGGTGAACGAGAAGACGCCGTTGAAACCGGCGTCCAGTTTCGCGGATTCGAGGCACGGCAGCAGCAACTTGCTCTGCTCCCACGACGGCGCGAAGTCCTCCTCGGTGAACGGCAGCATCGACGGCATGTCGGACGCGGACACGTCGTCGCTCTCGTCGAGGTCACGCAGGTTCACCGGCATCGGACGGTGGGCGTACGTGCCGATGCCGAGGCGGTCGACGTGCTCACGGAAGTACAGATCCTGGTCCTGGTGACGCAGGATCGGGAAGCCCGCCTCGGCGAGTTCGGTGTTCCGTCCGACGAGTTCGGGAATCTGCTCGGTCTTCGCGTACTGGTGTGCCAGGGGCAGCAGCGGGACGTCCATACCCACCATCGCGCCGATGTCGGGACCCCAGAAACCCGCGCAGGACACCACGATGTCGGCGGGGATCACCCCGTCCGCGGTGGCGACGCCGGTCACCTTGCCGCCGCTCTGTTCGATGCCGATCACCTTGGTCGAACCCTGGAACACGGCACCGCGGGCTTCGGCGCGCCGGGCCAGCGCGACGACGACTCGGGACGCCTTCGCGAGGCCGTCCGTCTCCACGTACAGCCCGCCGAGTACCCGCTTCTCGTCCAGCAGCGGGTGCAGTTTCGCGCACTCGGCCGGGTCGAGGACGGCGCCCTCGATGCCCCAGGACGTGGCCCAGCCCTGCTTGCGGTGCAGATCGGTGAGACGCTCGGGGGTGGTGGCCACCTCGAGCCCGCCGAGTTGGTTGAAGCACCATTCGCCGTTCACGTCGAGCCCGACGAACTTCTCGACCGTGTACCGGGCGAACTCGGTCATCGTCTTGGACGCATTCGTCTGGAACACCAGGCCCGGTGCGTGCGACGTGGAGCCTCCGGTGAGCGGCAACGGTCCCTGATCGAGAACCGTGATCCGATCCCAGCCGCGAGCGGTGAGCTCGTCGGCCAGATTCGCGCCGACGATGCCGGCTCCGATGATCACTACGCGCGGTGACCCCATGATGGTCCTCCTGGTTGGGTGGGTGCCTGTGTGTGGCGAAGTAGCGGGAGATTCGGTGTTCGGTGTGGGCTCGAACGGCGCCGGAAAGAACTGTGAATTGCGAAACGGATCGGACTGATCCGAACCGAAATCGACAACTGATATATCAACACATTAGGTCTGGACGAGTAAGGGGGTCAACCCCGAATTGCGGGTAATTCCAAGACGATTGGTCGATGAAATGGCCGCAATTCCGCGATCCGAAGTGGAAATGCGCACCGACCCCGACTGTGATGACGTGGAACCAGGTGTGGATGGAGGTAACCGTCGCACGGTGATGTCGCCTATCCTGAAGTCGAGATGACTGAATTGGACGATAACTCGAATGGAGATCGGAGCCGGCCGTCCGGCGCTGTGCAGTCAGTGGACCGCGCTCTGGCGGTACTCGAAATCCTGGCGAGGCTCGGTACCGCCGGTGTCACCGAAATCGCCGACGAGTTGGGTGTCCACAAGTCGACCGCATCGCGCCTCGTCGCCGTTCTGGATTCGCGAGGGTACGTCGCGCAATTGAAGAGCCGGGGAAAATTCCAACTCGGCAATTCCATCGTCCGGCTGGCCCGCACCGCGTCGCCGGACGGCGATCTGGTGCGGCAGAGTCAGGAATTGTGCGCCGAACTGGCGGAAACTGTCGGTGAGAGCGTCAATGTGTCGATACTCGACGGAAATCGATCGGTGAGCATCGTCAAAGCGGACGGTCCGGCCGGCGTCGGTACCAATACCTGGGTGGGTCAAAGCAGCCCGGCACATGCGACGGCGAGTGGAAAATTGTTGCTGACGGAATTGTCCGACAGCGAACTCGCGGAGCGCGTGGGAGAAACTCCGATTGCTCTCACGGAGAAAACTCTCACCGATGTGCCTGCGCTCGTGGAATCGCTGAAAACCATTCGCGGGCGGGGCTGGGCGGAGTCCGAGGAGGAACTCGAACTCGGGCTGAACGCGGTGTCCGTCCCGATCCGCGACTACACGTCGAAAATGATTGCTGCTCTGAGTGTGTCCGGCCCCGCCTACCGGCTGCTGCCGGAACGGTTCGAGGACGTCGCCCGCGCCGCACTCGACACGTCCCAGCAGATCAGCAGCCGATTGGGCTATGCCGTCACGTAGCGCCGGCATCAGGCCCGCGACCTGGCGAGTTGCTTCTTGTACCGGGTGAACAGCCGGGGACTGTTCATCGCGAAGACGCCCACGGTGTCGCCGTCCCGGTCGTAGGTGGCCACGAACGTGCCGGTTCCGGGATCGCCGTCGACGAACCGGACCTCGTCGGTGCTGTATCTCGTCCCGGCGAACTGCAGCATCTTGCCGTACTGGTGGGACCAGAAGTACGGGATCGCGGCGGGTCCGGACGGTGTGGCCATGATCGTGTCGGCGACGGTGGCGGCCTGTGCGACGGCGTTGCTCCAGTGTTCGCTTCTGTGGTGCACCTGGTGGGCGTCGTCGAAAGTCCGTGCGCAGTCGCCGATCGCGTACACGCCGGGCACGTTCGTGCGGCACGACGAGTCGGTGAGGAAGCCGTCTTCGATCATCAGTTCCGAATCGCGTGCCCATTCGACGTTGGGGACGGCCCCGATTCCGACCACCACGGCGTCCGCGGGGAGGATGGTTCCGTCACTCAGCTGGACGGCTTCGACCGCGTCGTCACCGAGCAGTGCGGCGACGACTGCCCCGGTGAGGAGCCGGACGCCGTGTGCGGCATGCTGTCCTGCGCAGATCGCCCCGAGTTCGATGCCGAGCGGGCCCGCCAGGGGTGTCGGTGACGCCTCGACGACGGTGACGTTCAGGCTCATGCGGGCCGCGGTGGAGGCCACCTCGGCGCCGATGAACCCTGCTCCCACGATCACGAGGTTCTGCGCACGCGACAGCGAATCCCGCAGTGCGCGTGCGTCGTCGACCGATCTGAGGGTGTGCACGCCGGCGAGGCCGGAGTGTCCGGGCAGGGTCCGGGCGCGCGCGCCCGTCGCGACGACGACGGCATCGGCGTCGAAGTGGGATCCGTCGTCGAACGTGACCCGGTGGATCCCGTCGGGGGAGCGAACCAGACCGGTGGCCGTTCGGTTCATGCGCCATTCGACGTCGAGTGTGTCGTCGTCGCTGTTCATCAACAGGAGGTCCTCGTCGGTCAGGTCGCCGGTGAGGAATTCCTTGGACAGGGGCGGCCGGTCGTAGGGCAGGGACTGCTCGCTCCCGGCCACGACGAGGCGGCCTGCGTATCCCTTCTCGCGCAGTGCGCGGACCGCCGACAGTCCGGCGAGGGAAGCGCCCAGTACCACAATGGAATTCGGGACAGTGTTCATCGGGCGTCGCCCTTCTGGTCGAGATGAAGCAGCACGGTGCCGTCGACGATCGACACGTCGTGTGTGCGGACTGCGATCTTGGCCGGCGGGCCCGAGGGCACTCCGGTGCGGAGGTCGAAGCACGCTTCGTGGAGCGGGCACTCGACGGTGCAGCCTTCGACCCAGCCGTCGGCGAGGGAGGCGTCCTGATGGGTGCAGGTGTCGTCGATGGCATACAGACCGTCGGAGGTGTGGAAGACGGAGATGGGAGCCACGCCCGGCGGGGTCACCGTGACGACTTCGCCCACGGGCAGTGTCACGAGTTCGCAGACGGGGAACGCCGTGGCGCCGGGGTGGGTCACAACTGGGGAATCGTTATCGAGAATCACTCGATACCTCCGAAACGTCGGGGAGGAAGGACAAGTTGTGGAGCGGTTGTTGCGCTATGCGCGACGACTTGCAAGCTGTGCAACACAATGCTCTCCGGTGCTGCCCCACGGTGTCAAGCATTCGCGTGTAAAAACTGCGTTCCCGAAGTCGGTGGGCATAACCTCGGGGCATGAGTGAATCCGAGGCAACGGCGCCCGCGGCCCAGGGAACGGAAGGAAAGGCGAAGACAGTGCACGCCGTGGAACGTGCCATCGACGTGCTCGAGATAGTCGCGGCAGAAGGCCGTGTCGGCGCCTCGGAGATCGCCGTGCGTCTCGGCGTGCACAAATCGACCGTGTCACGCCTGATTGCGTCGCTGCAGCAACGCGGATTCGTGGAGGAAGCGGGTGTCCGCGGCAAGTATCAGCTCGGATTCGCGGTAGTGCGATTGGCCGAGGCCACGGTCGCGCAGAGCGGGCTCGTCGAGGTTGCGCAGCCGGAGTGCGACCGCCTGGCCGATGCCTTCGGGGAGACGGTCAACCTCGCGGTACTGGACGGTGCGGCGACCCTCAACGTGCTCGAGGCCCGCAGCGATCGCCACGTCGCGCTGCGTACCTGGGTGGGTCAGGTGACCCCGGCGCACGCGACCGCGACCGGCAAGGTCCTGGTCTCGGAATTGACGTCCGGCCAGCTCCGGAGTCGGCTGGGGCCGCAATTGCGCCCGCTCACTCCCAACACGATCACCGACTTCCGGGCGTTCGACGTCGAACTCGAGCACGTGCGGTCGCGCGGGTGGGCGTCCACGGCCGAGGAACTCGAAGCGGGGCTCAATTCCATCGCCGTGCCGGTGCGGAGCAAGGTCACCAACCGGATCGTCGCGTCGATCTGTGTGTCCGGGCCGGAGTACCGGCTTGCTCCTGAGCGGTTCGAGGCCGTGGCGCTCGAACTCGCCGACGCGGTCGCGCGGATCGAAGCGCAGCAATCCGTCGGCGCGGGTGACTGAACGCCCGGAAGTGCTTCTCCCTCAAGGCGGGGCGAACGGATAGTCCCGTTTGTCCGGGTTCCGGCCGTCCGCGGTTAACGCGGTGTTTCGGTCGTGTCGCGTCCGCGAAAGAAGTGTCGAATGTGATGTTTGACACGTCCGCGGGCCACAGTCTAAGTTGTGTAAATCGCATAGCGTTGCTGATGACGCAACAATGCTGACGCCGCGATGACTCGGCGGGAACAGCTGTCCGCTGTTCGGACGGTCGCCGCGGATCGGGCACGCATGTCGTCACTCTCGGCAACGACGCCCCCTGCGATCTGCGCCCCCTACGCACACAGACATCAGGTCACAGCTCGACCGACACGCATCTTTCCCGGCAACGAAAGAAACGGTGACATCTATGTCCGCTCCGGACGTTCAAGCCCCCGCTCCCGCCTCCACGCCCGCACCGGCACTGATCCCCACCCTCGGTGGCCGGTACTACACCGACGCCGACATCTTCACGGACGAACAGGAGAACCTGTTCGAGGCGATGTGGTTCTGCGCCGTCCGCGCCGCCGATCTCGCCGACCCCGGAGCCTTCCGGAAGATCACGGTGGGCCGGGAGAGCGTGCTCCTCGTCCGCGGCCGCGACGGGGAACTGCGCGCCTTCCTCAACATCTGCCGGCACCGCGGCGCCATGCTGTGCACCGAGGACGAAGGGCAGATCCGCAGAAACCTGCAGTGCCCCTACCACGCGTGGACGTACGGACTCGACGGCAAACTGGTGGCCGCCCCCAACATGGCCGCGCTGCGGGACGAGACCGGAGCCGACATCGACCGGGTGCGGTACGGACTGGTGCCGGTCGCGCTTCGCGAATGGCTCGGCTACGCATGGGTGTGCCTGGCCGACGAACCGCCGTCGTTCGAGGACGAGGTCGTCGGCGCCGTCACCGAACGACTCGGTGATCCGGCCGCCATCGACCGGTACCAGATCGGAACCCTGGAACTCGGCCGCCGGATCGTCTACGACGTCGCGGCCAACTGGAAGCTGATCATCGAGAACTTCATGGAGTGTTACCACTGCGCGACCATCCACCCCGAGCTCACCGAGGTACTTCCCGAGTTCGCGGACGGCCTTGCCGCACAGTACTTCGTGGGGCACGGTGCCGCCTTCGGTGACGACGTCGAGGGATTCACCATCGACGGAACCGGCGGATTCGAGTCGTTGTCCGGCATCAGTCCCGACCAGGACCGCAAGTACTACGCCATCACGATCCGGCCGCAGGTTTTCGTCAACCTCGTGCCCGACCACGTCATCTTCCACCGCATGTACCCCGTGTCCGCGGATCGCACCATCGTCGAATGCGACTGGCTGTACTCCCCGGAGGTCACCGCGTCGGGTCGCGACGTCTCCCGTTCGGTGGAGCTGTTCCACCGGGTCAACCAGCAGGACTTCGACGCCTGTGAGCGGACCCAGCCCACGATGGCGTCGAAGGCGTACCGGAACGGGGGTGTGCTGGTGCCCGCGGAACACCACATCGGCGAATTCCACGACTGGCTACTCGAAAGGCTGAGCGGGGATCCCCGATGACCTACGCCGGCGAGCAACCGAGGGTGACCGACTCTCCCAGGGTGAACGGTGTCGATTCGCAACCCCGACACCAGGCGCAGGAGCAGCAGGCGGCGGCGCCGTCCGACGGCGAGGGGCGGCGGAGCGTCGACAAGGTGGTGTTCGGCACGGCCGCGGCGCTTGGTGTCGGGCTCATCCTCTGGGGACTGCTGGCACCGGAGAACCTCTCGGTCGTGTCGACCGCGGCGCTGGACTGGCTGGTGGCCGACCTCGGTTGGCTGTTCATCGCCGCGTCGTCGGCGTTCGTCGTCTTCTCACTCTTCCTCGCGTTCTCCCGGTACGGCCGGATTCCGCTCGGCCGCGACGGCGAGAAACCGGAGTTCCGCACGGTGAGCTGGATCGCGATGATGTTCAGCGCCGGCATGGGAATCGGATTGATGTTCTACGGCGTCGCCGAACCGCTCGCCCATCTGGTGAGCCCGCCGCCGGGAACGGACGGATCCGTCGGGTCGGCGATGGCCACGACGATGTTCCACTGGGGTCTGCATCCGTGGGCGATCTACGCGGTCGTCGGGTTGTCGATTGCGTACGGCTCCTACCGGCGTGGCCGCAAGCAGCTCATCAGTGCCGCGTTCTTCCCTCTCCTCGGTCGCCGCTCGGAGGGCGCCGTGGGGAAGGTCATCGACATCCTCGCGATCATCGCGACGATGTTCGGCACCGCCGCGTCGCTCGGACTCGGCGCACTGCAGATCGGTTCCGGTCTCGAGATCATCGGCTGGATGGGCCACGTCGGCACGTTCGCGCTCGTTGCCCTGGTCGGGCTCTTGACGTTCGCGTTCGTCGGTTCGGCGGTGTCGGGAGTGGCGCGGGGGATCCACTGGCTGTCCAACATCAACATGGTGCTTGCGGTGATTCTCGCGCTGTTCGTGTTCGTGCTCGGTCCGACCGTCCTCATCCTCAATCTGCTCCCCACCGCGATCGCGGACTACGCGGCGCAACTCGCCACCATGTCGGGACGGACGGCCGCGAGTTCCGGCGACGACACGGCGTCCTGGCTGTCGTCGTGGACGATCTTCTACTGGGCGTGGTGGGTGTCGTGGACTCCGTTCGTCGGAATGTTCCTCGCCCGGATCAGCCGCGGCCGCACGATCCGGCAGTTCGTTATCGGCGTGATCGTCATTCCCACCTCGGTCAGCCTCGTATGGTTCGCGGTGTTCGGCGGCGCAGGCATCGGACAGCAGCAGGACGGAGTCGACCTGGCGGCGCGTTCTTCGACCGAAGGCCAGTTGTTCGGGATGCTCGACCATCTGCCGTTGACGGGGTTCGCCACCGTGCTGGTCATGGTGCTGGTCGCGATCTTCTTCGTATCCGGCGCGGACGCCGCGTCCCTGGTGATGGGCACTCTGTCGCAGCGGGGTGCACGAGAACCGAGCACGTGGGTCGTCATCTTCTGGGGAACCCTCACCGGGGGCACCGCGGCACTCATCCTCTGGACCGGCGGCTCGGACGCCCTGCAGGGTCTGCAGACGATGACGATCATCGCGGCCGCGCCGTTCCTCCTGGTGATGATCGGATTGTGCTTCTCGCTGTATCGGGACCTCTCCCGTGATCCGCTCATCGTCGGCTCATCGAAAAGGTATGCACACGAGAGGGTTTCGGACACAGTATGAAGATGACGGCACTATCCGCGGATCAGGGCGTCCAGAGGTTGTTCGGGAAGGTGAATTTCATCGCGGGGGAGTGGGTCGCGGCGACGTCGGGCCGCACCCGCGACTGCATCGACCCGGCGACCGGGAACGTGATCGCCACGGTCGACGAGGCGTCGCCCGAAGACGCCGGGCGAGCCGTGCAGGCGGCCCGGGCGGCCTTCGACGCCGGGGACTGGCCGGAGACGGCGGTCGCCGCGCGGTCGTCGCTCCTGTCGCGTATCGCGGATCTGCTCGAGCGCGACAAGGAGGAATTGGCGCGTATCGAGACGCTGGACACCGGTAAGACGTTGGTGGAAAGCCGAATCGACATCGACGACGTCGTCTCCGTATTCCGGTACTACGCCCGGCTGGCCCTCGTCTCCAGCGACCGGGTGGTCGACGTGGGTGACCCCGCTGTGGTCTCCCGGGTCGTTCGCGAACCGATCGGGGTGTGCGTCCTCATCGCGCCGTGGAACTACCCGCTGCTCCAGATCTCCTGGAAGGTGGCACCCGCGCTGGCCGCCGGCTGCACGATGGTGCTCAAGCCCAGTGAAGTCACGCCACTGAGCACGATCGCGTTCGCCCGGCTGATCGAGGAGGCGGGTGTGCCCGCCGGTGTCGTCAACCTGGTGCAGGGGAGCGGCGCCGACCTCGGACCCGCGCTGACCGACACCGGTGACGTCGACTTCATCTCGTTCACCGGTGGACTCGCGACCGGCACCACCATCCTGGAGACGGCCGCGAAGCACGTCACGAAGGTCGCCGTGGAACTCGGCGGGAAGAACCCGCACATCGTGTTCGCGGACGCCGAGTGGGAGTCGTCGGTCGACCAGGTGCTCACCGGCGTCTTCCTGCATTCGGGGCAGGTGTGCTCGGCGGGGACGCGGCTGATCGTGGAGGAGTCGATCGCCGACGACTTCGTCGCCGCCCTCGTCTCGCGCGCCGAGGCCATCCGCGTCGGCCCGGGGCTCGATCCCGGCACCGAGACCGGACCGCTCGTGTCGACCGCACAGCGCGACAAGATCGAAGCCTATGTGGCACTGGGTATCTCCGAAGGGGCGGTGCTCCGGACGGGTGGCTCCCGGCCCGCCGATCCCGCGCTCGACGGCGGTAGCTACTACCTGCCCACCATCTTCGACCACTGCGACCGGTCCATGCGCATCGTGCAGGAGGAAACGTTCGGGCCCATTCTCACGGTCGAGAGGTTCACCACCGAGGAGGACGCGGTCCGGCTCGGCAACGACACCGAGTACGGCCTCGCCGCCGGAGTCCGGACGTCGGACGCTGCCCGCGGCGAACGGGTGGTGCGCCGCCTGCGCCACGGGACCGTGTGGCTCAACGACTTCGGCTACTACACCGCGGCGGCGGAATGGGGCGGATTCAAGAAGTCCGGCAACGGGCGCGAACTCGGACCGGCCGGGCTCTCCGAATACCAGGAAGTCAAACACATCTGGAACAACACGACCTCGCCTCTCGCGGGTTGGTTCACCGCGACCTGACGTGCTCCCGGCAGGGGCGCGCGAGCAGGCCTACTCACCTTCTCAGGAAGTGATCGAATGACCAGCACCGACAATACGACCGGCGATCACGACAGTGGACTCGAGGAGTTCGGCTACAAGGAGTCCCTCGATCGCAGTATCGGCAAGTTCGCGAGCTTCGCCGCGGGCGTCAGCTACATCTCCATCCTGACCGGCACTTTCCAGTTGTTCTACTTCGGATTCGGCACCGCAGGCCCCGCCTACCTGTGGTCGTGGCCGCTGGTGTTCGTCGGCCAGCTCGCCGTGGCGCTCTGCTTCATGGAGCTGGCCGCCAAGTATCCGATCGCCGGCTCCGTGTACAACTGGGCGAAGACGCTCGGCAGCAGAGTAGTGGGGTGGTCCGCGGGCTGGCTGATGCTCACCGCGTCGATCGTCACCCTGTCGGCCGTTGTGCTGGCGCTGCAGCTCAACCTGCCGCGGCTGTGGAGCGGCTTCCAGATCGTCGGTGACGGCACCGGAGAACACGACTTCGCCACCAACGCCGTCATTCTCGGGACGGTGATGATCGGCTTCACCACCGTCGTCAACGCGCTCGGTGTCCGTCTCATGGCGATGATCAACAGCGCAGGGGTGTTCATCGAGATCATCGCGGCGGTGCTGATCGCGATCATCCTCGCCGCCAACATGACCCGCGGCCCGCAGGTGTTCTTCTCCACCCACGGGTACGGCGCAGACGAAAGCGGTGGATACCTCGGCGCGTTCCTGGTGGCGACGCTCGCGTCGGGCTACGTGATGTACGGCTTCGACACCGCGAGTTCGCTGGGCGAGGAGACGGTCGAACCCCGCCGCACCGCCCCCAAGGCGATCTTCCGTGCGATCCTCGCGTCGTTCGTGATCGGCGGCGCGATCCTCGTGTTCGCCGTGATGGCGGCACCCGACCTCGACGATCCGAAGATCGGCGCGTCGGACGGCAGCCTGCAGTACATCGTGGAACAGGTGATGTGGGGTCCGCTGGGCACGATCTTCCTGGTGTGCATCGTGATTGCGGTGACGGTCTGCTCGCTGGCGGTGCACACCGCCGCGATCCGGCTGACCTTCGCCATGGCCCGCGACAACGCCCTCCCGTTCGGTGAGCGGCTCGCCCGCGTCCACCCGCGGACGCGGACACCCGTCGTGCCTGCGGTGACCATCGGGGTGGTGGCCGCGCTGATCCTGGTGGTCAACATCGGTCAACCGCACATCTTCACCGTGCTCACGTCGATCGCGATCATCATGATCTACCTGGCCTACCTGATGGTCACCGGACCGATGCTGAAGAAACGGCTGCGGGGTGAGTGGCCGCCGCGGGACCTGAAGGAGGGCGGCTACTTCACGATGGGCAGATGGGGACTGCCCGTCAACATCGTCGCACTCGTCTGGGGAATCGGGATGGCCCTCAACCTCGCGTGGCCACGCGAGGCCGTGTACGGGGAACCTTGGTACAACACCTGGGGCGCCTTCGTCTACATCGGCATCATCCTCGGGTTCGGCCTGCTGTGGTACCTCACCACCGGCCGGCACCACATCGGAACGTTGACGTCACACTGCGCGGCGGTGGTAACGACCGCGCCGGAATCCGAACCGAACGACAAGGAGCTCGCCCGATGACCGACGGCGAATCGAAGAGCACTGCAGGGGAATTCGACTACGTGATCGCGGGCGGTGGCAGCGCGGGCTGCGCACTCGCAGCACGTCTGAGCGAAGACCCGTCGGTAACGGTGTGCCTGCTCGAGGCGGGCCCGTCCGACGTCGGGGACCGGGCGATCCTCGAGCTGTCCCAATGGATGCATCTGCTCGACTCCGGCTACGACTGGGACTACCCCGTCGAGCCACAGGAGAAGGGCAACAGCTTCATGCGGCACGCCCGGGCCAAGGTCCTCGGTGGCTGCTCGTCCCACAACTCGTGTATCGCATTCTGGCCGCCGGCCGAGGCACTCGACGACTGGGAGGCGATGGGGGCGTCGGGTTGGGGTGCGCGCGACATCCTCCCGTACGTCAGCCGGCTCGAGAGCAACGACGCCCCCGGCGACGGGCACGGCCGCAGCGGGCCCGTGCGGCTGCGGGACGTCCCGCCGAACGACCCCTGCGGCCGAGCGGTTCTCGACGCCGCCGCCGCGGTCGGTCTGCCGACCGTCGCATTCAACCGCGGCGGAACGGTGCTCAACGGTGCCGGATGGTTCCAGATCAACGCGTCCGAGGACGGCACCCGGATGTCGTCGTCGCACGCCTACCTGCACCCGATCCTCGGGACCCGGCCCAACCTGGAGGTCCGGACCGGCTGCTGGGTGAGCGAGATCCTGTTCGACGAACAGCAGACGGCGACGGGCGTCCGGTACCAGCGTCCCGACCTCACCGGCTACGACACGGTGTCGGCGCGACGGGAGGTGGTGGTGACGGCCGGGGCCATCGACACCCCGAAACTCCTGATGCTGTCGGGTATCGGCCCGGCGGAGCATCTCTCGGAGTTCGGGATCCCCGTGCGCGTCGACTCGCCCGGTGTCGGATCGAACCTCGACGATCACGTCGAGGGCCTCGTGTTCTGGGAGGCGTCCCAGCCGATGGTCACCGAATCGACGCAGTGGTGGGAGATCGGACTGTTCGCGACCACCCGGGAGGGCCTGAACCATCCCGACCTGATGATGCACTACGGCAGCGTCCCGTTCGACATGAACACCCTGCGGTGGGGTTACCCGACCACCGACAACGGATTCTGCCTGACACCCAACGTCACTCAGGGCCGCTCCCGCGGAACGGTCCGGCTGCGGTCGCGGGACTTCCGCGACCGCGCGAAGGTCGACCCCCGATACTTCACCGACAGCGAGGGCCATGACGACCGGGTGATGCTGTCCGGGGTGAAGCTGGCCCGCGAGATCGCCGAGCAGAAGGCGCTACGCGGGTGGATTGCCCGCGAACTGGCGCCGGGACCCGACGCGGTGACGGACGCCGAAATCCTCGACTACATCCACAAGACCCACAACACGGTGTATCACCCCGCGGGCACGGCCCGCATGGGCGCCGTCGACGATCCGATGGCGGTGCTCGACCCGGAACTGCGCGTCAAGGGGGTTCGAGGACTGCGGGTGGTCGACGCGTCGGCGATGCCGAAACTGCCGCACGTCAACCCGAACATCACGGTCATGACGATGGCCGAGAGGTGCGCGGATCTGCTCCGCGGCCGGGCCGGGTCCGGGCTGCGGGCGGCGGAGTCGACGTTGTCCGAGGTCTGATCCGGGCGTCGATCGCCTCGGCGGTCCTTCGCCAGATCTCGCTCTCCGGATCGATGACGGTGAAGTGATCGCCGGGACCCTCGATCCGGACGACGTCGTCGGGGGTCGCCGCGGCGGCGTCGTGGTATTCCCTGCTCATCTCCAGCATGTCCGGCTCGTCGTCGACGGCGCACACCACCAGCTGAGCGGTGCCCAGCGGCAGTCGCTCGATCGGCGACGACCGTTCGTACGTCGCACGGTCGCCGGCCCGGTCGCCGCCGACGGCGTCCGCCACCGCGCCCTCGCCGAGGTGGCGTTCGCCGGCGAGTCGCAGATTCAGCACCCCGGCGAGGCTGACGGCCAGTGCCGGACGAACCGCTGCGTCCTCGGTCGCGGCGTCGGCGGCGGCGCGGAGCGCAAGCTGAGCACCGGCCGAGTGGCCGAGAATCACGACCCGCTCCGGGTCCGCTTCCGGCACCGTCGCGACGGCCTGCACGGCGTCGGCGACATCGGACGCCATTGCTGCCCATCGGTTCTCCGTGCCCCGCCGGTACTCGACATTCCAGGTGACGTACCCGCGGGCCGTCAGGTCGACTGCCAACGCGTCCATCAAGTCGGACTCCCAACGCGGACGCCAGAATCCGCCGTGGATCAGCACGGCGACGGGGAAGGGGCCGTCGGCGCCCGGGATCCGCAGTTCCACTCGCTGATCGGGGTGGTCGCCGTAGCGGACGGTCCGTCCGGGATGGAAGCGGTGGTGATACCAACTGTCGACGGCGTAGCGGAGTCCGTCGAGTCCGCGCCCCCGGATGTGGACCCGGGTGCCCGGCGAGCGGTCGGCCTCGCACTCCCCGAAATCGACGCGGATCGCTCCGCCGGCCGGGGCGGTGAAGGAGGCCCCGGCACCGGGCACGGCAATGAACTCGCCTCGCCCCGCCGCCGACCGCACGGCCCGCTCCAACCGGGCGGTGTCCGCGGCGAACGTCAACCCACCGGTCAGGCCGCGCGCATCCAGCGCCCGGCCCACGAGTTCCTCCGCGGTTCCACGGTGCGCCACCGCTCCGGGGGCGAAGACGATGTCGACTCTGCGGGCTGGTTCGGTCACCGGGTCACCGTACGTACCCGTGACGACATCTGGCCACGGGTGTTCGTGTCCTGGGTGAGGTGGCTCTGTGCGTGGTCTTCTCTCGGATGCGCGCTGAGTCGGTGCGCACGGACGGCGAAGCCGCATAATTGAGGGTGCGAGGTGAGGTCGGTGCGGCAGACGCCCTGGTTGGCCACGACGGTATTCGTCGGGTCGGTTGCTGTCCTGCTCGCATTCCACACCGGCGGCGGTGCGTCGAGCGAACCCGACAGGGACGCGACGCGCATGCTCGATCCCGCCGGGCCGGTCCTCGTCCTCACTCCGCCGCGCGGGCAGCCGGGCGACCGCATTCAATATCACGCGACGAGTCTTCCGACCTGTGGCGGGCCGTGGGCGGTGGAGTTCGGCGATCGTGTCCTGGGCGAGACCCGTCAGGTCGGCAGCGTCGCCGACTTCCGCGCGGCGGTGCCGAACCGCGGCAGTCGCGGTTTCCAGGTGGCCGGTCTGAGGTGTCTGCCGACCCCGTCCATGGTGGTGCAGACGTCGTTCGAGGTGCTCCCGGTGACACGCTCGTCGGAGCCGACCACCACCTGGATGCTGCCGCCACCAGAGCTACCGACGCGGACGACGAGACCCACACCGACGACCACCACCACGCTCACAGCTCCTGCTGACGCGGAACGGTAAGCGTCGGTTGGGGCCGTGACGTCTGGTCAATCGCCGAGCTACGAAGCGCGTATTCGACAACTGTAGCGGTCGCCACGATTATGTAATATGGAGGGCGGAGCCCGGAACTCGAACACCAGCAGTGAGGACGGTCATGGGCGTGCAGGCCAACACCAGAGCCATCGAGAAAGACATCGTCACCGACTTCAGCGAGCGGATGAGCTACGCCTCGTACCTCGACCTCGACACCCTGCTGAGCGCGCAGAAACCGGTGAGCCGGCCGGAGCATCACGACGAACTGCTGTTCATCATCCAGCACCAGACCACCGAGCTCTGGCTGAAGCTCGTCCTGCACGAAACGCTCGCCGCCCGAGCCGCTTTCGACGAGGACGAGATCGGCCGGGCGCTCAAGTGCGTGGCCCGCGTCAAGCACATCCAGAAGACGCTGACCGAACAGTGGTCGGTGCTGGCCACGCTGACCCCCACCGAGTACTCGGAGTTCCGCCGGTTCCTCGGCAATTCGTCCGGGTTCCAGTCCTACCAGTACCGCGCCGTCGAGTTCGTGCTCGGCAACAAGAACGCCGGAATGCTTGCGGTGTTCGACGCCGATCCCGCCGCCCACGATCTGCTCGAACGGCTCCTCGCCGAGCCGAGCCTGTACGACGCGTTCTGGCAATGTCTGGCGCGGCTCGGGTACGACGTGCCGGCCTCCGCGCTGGACCGCGACGTGACCGCCGCCTACACGCTGAACGAGGACCTGCTGCCCCTGATCAAGTTCGTCTACGAGAACCACGACGAACACTGGGCCGTCTACGAGGCCTTCGAGGAGTTCGTCGACCTCGAGGAGAACTTTCAGCTGTGGCGCTTCCGTCACATGCGCACGGTGCTGCGGACCATCGGCATGAAATCCGGAACGGGAGGGTCCAGCGGAGTGGGATTCCTGCAGAAGGCGCTGGACCTGACGTTCTTCCCGGAACTGCTGGCCGTGCGCACCGAGATCGGACGATGATGACCACTTCGACCGATGTGCCGGCCGCCCGCGCCGCCGAGCTCGACGCCGCGGACCCGCTGCGCCCGTACCGCGACCTGTTCATCGGCGCCGACGACCCCTCGGTGCCCGCCTACCTCGACGGCAACTCGCTCGGCCGACCCACCAAGGCGAGCGCCGAGCGGATAGGCGTCTTCGTCACCCAGTCGTGGGGTGGCCGGCTCATCCGCGGGTGGGACGAGGAGTGGTACGACCTGCCGATCACGATCGGTGACACTCTCGCCAGGGTGGCGCTCGGCGCGGCCGCCGGGCAGACCACCATCGGCGACTCGACGACGGTCCTGCTGTACAAACTCGCGCGAGGTGCGCTCGCGTTGCGGCCGGACCGCACCGAGATCGTCGTGGACCGCGACAACTTTCCGACGGACCGGTACGTGCTCGAGGCCGTCGCGGGAGAACTCGGGCTCACGCTCCGGTGGATCGAGTCCGATACCCGGGGCGGCGTCACCGTCGACGACCTGAAGTCCGTGGTCTCCGAACGCACCGCGCTCGTCGTGCTCAGCCACGTCGCCTACCGGTCCGGGTACCTGGTCGACGCCGCCGGCGCCGCTCGCGTGACACACGACGCCGGTGCGCTCCTGCTGCTCGACCTGTGCCACTCCGTCGGCTCGGTTCCCCTCGAACTCGACACGTGGGGTGTCGATCTGGCGGTCGGGTGCACGTACAAGTATCTGAACGGCGGACCGGGCTCACCGGCGTTCGCCTACGTTCGTGCCGACCATCAGCAGGACTTCGTGCAGCCGATCTGGGGCTGGATGGGCCGCGACAACCCGTTCGCGATGGAGCAGGGCTACCGCCCGGCGCCCGGCATCCGGCGGGTGATCAGCGGAACGCCGTCGGTCCTCGGCATGATCGCGCTGCAGGACACCCTCGCACTCCTCGACGAGGTCGGCATGGACGCCGTGCGCGCCAAGTCGATCGCGCTCACCGAGTACGCACTCGACCTCGTGCGCGAATTTCTGGTGCCGCTGGGTGCGGAGATCGGGTCGCCGGAGGATTCCGCCGAACGGGGTGGTCACGTCATCATCGACCACCCGCGGTTCCAGACCGTCGTCGAGCGACTGTGGACGAAGGGCGTCATCCCCGACTTCCGGGCCCCGCAGGGGCTTCGGCTCGGCCTGAGCCCGTTGAGTACCAGCTTCGGTGAGGTGTGCGCCGGGATACTCGCGATCCGTGATGAACTCACCGACTGAACCGGCGAGCGCGATCCTCGACGACTTCGATTCGCGGCCCGGCAGCGCGACGTCGCTGATCCGCACCGTCCTCGGCGCGTACGTGCGCGACCTCGGCGGGTGGGTGGCGATCGCCGACTTCGTGGAATTGATGCAGGCCGTCGGTATCCCGTCCGAATCGACGCGCATCGCGGTGGCCCGCCTGAAGAAGAAGGGGGTGCTGCGGCCGCTGACCCGCGACGGGCGGAGCGGGTACGAGGTGACCGAGCAGGCCGAGGCGATGTTCAGACGCGGCGATCCGCGGATCTTCGGCTTCCGTCAAATGTCGGACACTGATCCCTGGCGGCTGATCTCGTTCACCATCCCCGAATCGCAACGGGCGGTGCGGCACCAGTTGCGCAGGCGACTCGGCTGGATCGGCTGCGGAACCGTGTCGCCCGGCCTGTGGATCGCCCCCGAGTACCTCGCCGGCGAGGTCCAGGACATCGTCGCCGCGCTGGGCCTGTCCGAGTACGTGACCACGTTCGTGTCCACGGCGGTGTTCGTCCCCGATTCGATGGGGGACGCGGCGACGCGGTGGTGGGATCTGGGCGGCATCGCCGGGCGGCACCGCGACTTCCTGGACCGCCACCGGGTCGCGCTGTCTGCCGCAGAGGAGGTGTCGCCGCGCGACGCGTTCGTCCGCTTCGTCCCGCTGCTCGACGAATGGCGCATCATCCCGTACATCGACCCGGGCCTGCCTACCGGGATGCTGCCCGCGGACTGGCCCGGCGCCGACAGCGTCCGCCTGTTCGCGTCGGCGCGGGACCGCTACCTCGACGGGAGCCGCGACTGGGTGCGGAGCGTGCAGTCGCGACTACCCGTGTGAGGTGCTATCCGAGGAATTCCTCGCCGATGTTCTTGGCCCACTCCTCGGCCTGATCCTTCGGGCGGATCGAGCTGGACCCGTCGTGCCTGCCGTGTTCGCCCACCTGGACCGCGCCGAGGGAGACGAGCTTCTCCGCGATGATCTCGCCGCCGCGGTTGTAGGTCTCCTCGTACACCTTGTCGCCGAGGCCGAACAGCGCGAACTGCACACCGGTGAGGTCGGGTTGGTCCTCCTCGAGACCCTCGAAGAAGGGTTCCGCGCCGGTGGGCAGCTCGCCCTCACCGTAGGTGGAGCACACGATGACGTGGAAATTCTCGGGGTCGAGGTCGCCCGCGTCGAACTCCATCATGTCGTACAGGGACGTGTCGCCGTAGTCGCCGAGCACGTCGGCGATGTTGTCGGCCACCAGTTCGGAGGTTCCGCCCTCGCTGCCGTACAGAATCACCACTGCCATTGTTCTTGCTCCTCGTGAGTTGCTGCCGACGTGGTCAGTACACGTCGCGCAGGTAGCGCTTTTCCTTCTTGAGCTTGGTCACGTAGTCGGCGGCCTGCTCGGTGGAAAGGGTGCCATGGGTGGCGATGACCTCGTGCAGGGCCCGGTCGACGTCCTTCGCCATCCGGGTGGCGTCGCCACAGACGTAGAAGTGGCCGCCGTCCTCGAGCCAGGCGAACAATTCCGCGCCGTTCTCGACCATCCGGTTCTGCACGTAGATCTTCTCCGCCTGGTCGCGGGAGAAGGCGAGGTCGAGGCGGGTGAGGAGACCGCTGTCGCTCATCGCGCCGATCTCGTCCTCGTAGATGTAGTCCGACGCTCGGTGCTGGTCGCCGAAGAACAGCCAGTTGCGTCCCGACGCGCCTCGCGCCTGCCGTTCCTGCAGGAACGCGCGGAACGGCGCGATGCCGGTGCCGGGGCCGACCATGATCATCGGTGCGTCGTCGTTCGCGGGGACGCGGAACGACTTGTTCTTCGACACGAAGATCCCGCCGCTGCCACCCTCGGCGATCCGATCGGCGAGGAACGTGGAGCACACGCCGCCGCGGTCGCGTCCGGCCGAGCTGTGGCGGACGCTGGCGACGGTCAGGTGCACGCTGCCGGGGTTGGCGAGTGGGCTGGACGAGATGGAATACGCCCTGTGCTGCAACGGCTTCAGCAGCCCGACGAACTCGTCCGCGGTCAGGGTCACCGACGGTTCGAGGAGCAGCAGGTCGAGCACGTCCTTGCCCCACAACCAGGCGTCGAGGGCTTCCTTGTCGCCGTGCCGCAGCACGTGGCTCAGTTCTTCGTCGCCCGCCCGCTTCTCGATCTCGTCGATGAATTCGTGGCTCGGCGTGGAGATCTCGTACCCGTGCAGCAGGAGATCGCTGAACGGTCGCTCCTTGCCGGTGACGGCGGCATCCGCCGGGATGCCCAGCCGGGACACCAGGGCGTCGACGAGCGCGGGATCGTTGATCGGCATCACACCGAGCGCGTCACCGGCCTCGTACTCGAGACCGCTGTCGGCGAGCGCGAACTCGTAGTGCCGGATCTCCTTCGCGGACGTGTCACTCGACAGCCGCCGGTTCACGGAGAGCGTGGACGCGTAGGGGTTCTTGCGGTTCCACTGCGACCGCTTCCGGGCCGGCTTCGTCTCGGGCTCGGCGACATCGGCGACGGGGGACTCGCCGCGAATGCCCTCGACGGCCGCGAACAGGGGGAGGGTGTCGGCGACCCACGCGGCGGCGGTGTCCTCGTAGTCGACGTCGCAGTCGACGCGCGGAGTGACGCGGCGGGCACCGAGCTGCTCGAGCCGGGTGTCGATCATCTTGCCGGCCTGGCAGTACCCGTCGTAGCCGGTGTCGCCGAGCGCGAGGACGGCGAAGTCGGTGTTCTCCAGTCGCGGCGCGGTCTCCGCCGCCAGCGCCTGCCAGAACAGCTCGGCGTTGTCCGGCATCTCACCCTCACCGTAGGTGGAGGTGACGACGAGGACGCGGTGCATGGCGGCGAGGGCGTCCCTGTCGACGTCGTCGAGCGCGCTCACCACCGGCGCGAAGCCCTGCGAACGGGCCGCGGCCGCAGCGTCTTCCGCGACACCCTCGGCGTTCCCGGTCTGGCTGCCATACAGCACGTGCATGGCGGGCAACTGCCCACCGCCCGCCGCAGCAGGCGCGTCGGAGCCGCCGACGACCAGGCGCGAACTCATGCCGGCGAGGAAGCCGGTGAGCCACACGCGCTGGTCCTCGCTGAACGGGGCGTCCTGGGGGATGTAGGGCATCTTCATGAGGGGACCACGTCTCTCGTGGGGATCAGATCGGGGAGAGCGTGCTGCGCGAACAGCTCCTCGAAACCGGGCAGCCGGCCGATCTTGTCGACGTTCTTGGCGTCCTGGTGCAGGATCCAGCCGTACGTGCCGGGGGCGTCGATGGACCGCACGTTGCGGCGGCGCAGCGCATCCTTGTAGTCGGCGAGACGCTTGGCCGCCACCATCACGGCCAGGTCCTCGTCGCTGTAGTCCTTCAACGCTTCCCGCGCGTACCGCTGCAACCGCTGCATGAGGAAGAAGTCCTCGGTGAGCAGCAGGTTGCGGACGGCCTTGTCGACCGCCGGATCGGACGGATCCGCGGCACCCGGCAGCTTGGACAGCGCCATCTCCTGCGCCGCGTTCAGCACCGTGTAGTTGTTCAGCAGCGCGAACATGGCTTCGGTGTCGGCCTCGCCGTAGCCGGGCACGGCGCCGTCCAGCACCGCGTGACCGTCCCGGTAGTCCAGCTTGAACTTGCGCACCTGGTGCGCGACCAGTGCGGCGGCGAGTTCGTCGGCGAGCTCCTTGCGGGGCTTGGCCTTCAGGATCTCGTCGCTGTCCTGGTACTGCAGCAGTGCGCGCGGCATGCCGTACACGAAGTGGTGCTGTTCGGTCTCCCAGTTCTCGAGCAACCAGGCCGCCTTGGCGGAACCGGTGGCCTCGAGGTGCCACCCGAGCAGCACGTGCACGGCCTGACGGTGCAGCGCCGCATGCTCGTCGTCGCCGGTGATGGAGCCGAGCAGGATCGAGTCCGCGCTGGCCTTGGCGGGCAGCTTGCCCTCGGGGTCGTACTGGTAGACGAAGCCACCGCTCATCCCGTTGCCGACACCCTTGCCGAAGCCGCCGAGGTTGAGGACGGCGCCGTTGGTCATGTACTCGCACGCGAAGTCGCCGACGCCCTCGACCACCGCGGTGGCACCCGAATTGCGGACGGCGAAGCGGTCGCCCGCCTGACCCTCGACGAACGTGCGTCCACCGGTGGCGCCGAACAGTGCGAAGTTGCCGATCAGCACGTTGCCGCCGTGCAGATCGGAGCCGCCACCGGGCGAGCGCACGACGATGCTGCCGCCGTTGGCGCCCTTGCCGACGCCGTCGTTGGCGGTTCCGGTGTGGACGAGGGTCATGCCGTCGTTGCAGAACGCACCGTACGACAGGCCCGCGGATCCGGACGTGGCGATCCGGACGCTGCCGTCGCGCAGGTAGCCGCGGCCGCGCTCGTCGCGGAGCACCGCGGGCAGTTCGACATCGGTGAGCTCGTGGTTCAGCATCCGCTCGATGTCGACCGCCAGCTGGGCGCCGACGCTCTTGTTGCGGTTGCTCAGGTGCACCCCGTCGCCGAGCTCGACCGTGGCCTCGCCCTGCTCGACCACTGCGGCGCGCAGCTGCACGAGCCAGCCGTCGTCGAGGGTGTAGTCCTTCTCCAGGTACACCGGATCGCCGATGGTCACTTCCTCGACCACGGCGAGCATCGCGCGCAGGTCGAGCTGGCCGACGCTCGACGGGTGGTCGAGGAGCTGCAGCAGATCGGAGCGGCCCCGGGCCTCGCGCAGCGAGGACATCCCCAGCTCGGCCAGCACCTCGCGGGTCTCGTGCGCGATGTTCAGCAGGTACTGCGCCATCGCCCGCGGATCACCGTCGAACAGTTCGGGATTGGTGGTCAGACCGGCCGGGCACTTGACGTTGCAGTTCTTGGCCATGACGCACTTGAGCATCATCAGCGCGGTGGTGCCGAACTCGAAGCTGTCGGCGCCGAGCAGCGCCGACTTCACCACGTCGCTCGCCGTCTGGTGCGCCCCGGAGCAACGGAGCAGCACCTTCTGCCGCAACCCGTTGGCGCACAACGCCTGATGAACCTCGGCGACACCGATCTCCGCCGAACGTCCGGCGTACTTGAGGCTGGTCACCGCCGCGGCCCCGGTGCCGCCGGTGTTGCCCGCGACATTGATGACGTCGGCGCCGGCCTTCGCGACACCCACCGCGATGGTGCCGATGCCCTCCGAGGACACGAGCTTGACGATGACGCGAACCCGCGCCGCCTTGCAGTCGTGGATCAGCTGCGCGAGGTCCTCGATGGAGTACGTGTCGTGATGCGGTGGGGGAGAGACGAGTTCGACACCGGGGGTGCCGCCACGCGCGGCCGCGATCTCGACGGTCACCTTGGGTGCGGGCAGCTGCCCGCCCTCGCCCGGCTTGGCGCCCTGCGCGATCTTGATCTCGAGTTCCTCGAGCATCGGGTCGGCCAAATACCCGGCCCACACACCGAAGCGGCCGGACGCGAACTGCTTGATCCGGGAACCGCGGATGGTGCCGTAGCGCGAGATGTGCTCGCCGCCCTCACCGCTGTTCGACATGCCGCCGACCATGTTGGTGCCGTGCGCGACGGCCTCGTGCGCGTTGGAGTTCAACGCGCCGTGGCTCATGGCGCCGGACGTGAGGAACGGGGTGATCTCGCTGGCCTTCTGCACCTGCTCGATCGGCAGGCTCGCCGGAGCGGTGCGCAGCAGCGACAGACATCGCAGCGCCTCACCGGACGTGCGCACGAGCAGGGCATCGCCGTCCACGCTGTGCTCGAGGAGGTCGTCGCCGAACCGCATCGCCAGCGATTCGCCGAGCGCCGCCAGCACACGGGCCTCGCCCGCGTGGGGGCCGGTGAGCCGCAACCGGAACCGGTCCTCGCCGAGGGCCTCGGATTCGAGTCCGCGCACCGCGAAGCTGTTGTTGCCCTTGCGTGAGAAGCGGCCCATCTGCTTGCGGAACTCGGCTGCCGTGGTGAGGAACGTGACGTCCGCAGGCAGATCCAGCACGTCGCGCAGCGCTGCGGGACGACGGGTGCGCTCCTCGGCCATCGTCCGCGCGAACGCGCGGTAGCCGGGGGTGATCTCGAAGCGGTCGATCGCCTCGGGTGTCAGCTTCTGGAAGCCAGCGTTGCGGTAGGCGTCGTCGTCGAGGCCGAACGCGTCCTCGAGCCGGTTCAACGGCAGCAGTCGCAGCGATTCCGTGTGGTCCTGCGTGCCCGCCGTGTCGAACGAGATGGGCTCCTCGGTGAGGTCGACGAAGCCACGCACGGCCGCCGTGCCGTATGAGTGACCGGCGCCTTCCGCGCGCTCCTTGAACAGGCCGAGCAGCGGGACGTCCTTCTCCCCGGTGACCGTCAGGGCGCGCTGGTGCCAGTCGGCGACGGCCTGCGCGATGACGGCGAACCCGACACCACCCACCGGCGTCTTCACGTTCGCGAAGTAGCGGCGCAGCACCCGGTCGTCGGTGTCGAGGTAGTTGGGTTCGAAGAACTCGCCGCCGATGTAGCTTTCGGCGGTGCACAGGCCGACCCGGCCCATCGTCTTCATCAGCGACTTCTCGGCGGCCTTCGCGAACCGCTTGAACGCCACATCCGCCTCGTCGGCGAACTTCTCCTCGGCGCGCAGACGGACGGCGAGCGGGTAGATCGCGGCGGCGCCGAAACCGAGGGCGGCGGCCACGTGGTGCGACGACGAGATCTGACCGCTCTCCGCGACGACGGACACCCGCAGGCGCAGGCCCTCCTCGATCAGCCGCTGGTTGACAGCGGAGATCGCCACGATCATCGGCAGCGCGGCGCGGTCGGTGGCCACGTGGCGGTCGGTGACGATCGCGATGCCGCCCTGCTCGCGCGCGAACGACTCCACCTCGTCGCACAGCCCGTCGACCGCGGCCTCGAGTGCGGCCGCGTTGGCGGCGGAGTCACCGTGGTCGGGGGTGTACAGCATCGGGAAACGCTGCACCGGCGTCTCGGACTGCTTGCGGATCCGCAGCATGTCCATGTGGGTGAGGATCGGCGACGGCACCACGATCTGCGGCGCCGACCGCGCCCCGCTGTTCGGCTTGGCGCCCAGCGCGACGCGCAGCGTCATGCCGTCGGCCTCACGGATGCTGTCGAGCGAAGGGTTCGTGACCTGAGCGAAACGCTGCGAGAAGTACTTGGCCACCCCGCCTTCCTGATCGGAGAGCGCGTTGATGGCGTTGCCGTAGCCCATCGCGGAGATCTTCTCCTGACCCGACGCGAGCATCGGGTCCATCATGAACTTGAAGCTTTCCTGGTTGTGCGAGTACGCGACGTAGCGCTGGGTGCGCTCGAGGTCTCCGTTGTACCGCAGCGGTCCCGGCTCGGCCTCGACCTCGGGCAGCGCCTCGATGGTCCGGCGAGCCTCCGCGACGAGCGTCGGGTAGTCGTTCCGGGAGGCGAGCAGCTCGAGTGCCTCGTCGGTGGAGTACGAGCGGCCCTCACGGTGGTCGAAGTACAGCATTCCGCCGGCCTCGATGCGTCCGCGGTGCAGGACGGTGTCCGGGTCGAAGTCGATCTGCCCGGCCTCGGACGTGACGCACAGGTACTCGTCCGTCTCCACCGAGCGCAGCGGACGCAGTCCGAGCCGGTCGAGCCGGGCGCCGACGACGGTGCCGTCACCGAAGATCAGCGCCGCCGGGCCGTCGTTCTTCTCCTCGTACAGCGAGAAGTACTCGAGCATCGCCCGGACCTCGGACGACAGGGTGGAGTCGTTCTCCCACGCCGGCGGCATCATCGACACCACCGCGGTCACCAGGTCGAGACCGTCCTCCACCACCCGGCTCTGCAGCGTCTGGTCCAGGCGGCAACTGTCGGACTGGCCGTGCGGGCGGACGATCTCCCGGTTGCGGGCACGAGCGAGCGCCGTCTCGGACAGGCGGTTCTTCTTGTCCGTGTTGAGCTCGCCGTTGTGCGCCATCAGACGGAACGGCTGCGCCATCGTCGGGTGCGGGTCGGTGTTCGTCGAGAACCGGGTGTGGAAGTACAGGGTGTGGATGGCGTGCGCCGGGTCGACGAGGTCCTGGAAGTAGGGCATCACCTCGTTCGAGTTGAGGCGGCCCTTGAGCACCTGGGTGCGGGCGCTCAGCGACAGCGGGTACAGCCCGGCCAGATCGGGCTGGGTGTACGCGACGGCCTCGATCGCGAGCAGGGCGTCGTGGATGCGACGGTCGAACTCGGTCTCGTCGGCGCACGCGTCGGGCGCGGTGAACACCCACTGCCGGATCGGCAGCTGGTGCCGGATCGCGGCGGGCCGGAGCACGGTCGCGTCGACGGGCACGTCACGCTCGAGCAGCACCCGCAAACCCTGATCGGCGAGAGCCCGCTCGATGACGGCCTCCGCGTCGCCGTGGAACGCCACGTCGGTGGGGAGGAAGAAGTTGCCGACACCGAACCGGCCGGCCTCGAGATCGTCCTGACCGGTCAGCGTGCGGAAGAACGGCACCGACAAGTCGACGCAGACACCGGCGCCGTCGCCGACACCCTCGGCCGACATGCCACCGCGGTGAGGAACAGCACACAGGGCCTGATGGCCCCGGGTGAGGACGTCATGGGTCTGAATGCCGTCCTTGCGGGTGATGAAGCCCACGCCGCAGCTGCTCTTGTCGAGCGTCCTGTCGTACAGGCCGGACTCGGTGGCACTCGTGTTCAACCGACTGTCTCCTCGCGATACTCGCCGAATATGGGGCCGTGCTGGGCGCACGGGTGGCGTCGGCGAGAGGATCACGGCAGAGAACCGGCCCCGAACCGATACGCCGGTGAGGCAGACGTCGTTGTCTGAGGTGCGGAACTTTCGCAGGTCCGCGCGAAATCGCAGATTAGCCGAGGCTAAGTCTCGAGAGCAAGTAGCTCGATCCGCAGCCGACGAGCGGTACCAAATCCGCGCCGAGCGTGCAGCCGAACGACGAGTTGCGAACATCACACCTGGCCAGGACGCTGGGCCCCGCTCGGAGATGCACGGACATTGGTCAGATGCGGACGCTATTGCGGGTGCGGGTAACTATTCCGTGGGCGTTTGTGGGCTGACCTCAGTCGGTGAGGTCGATGCGGACGGTCAGGAGGTCGGTGCCGACGGCCCGGACGGCGACGCTGTTCATCCGGGGAAGCTGCGCCAACCGGGCGCGGGCGTCGTCGTCGGGAAGCAGCGTCGCGGTACCCGCGTGCCACCTGCCGTGAATCCGCAGCCGAACGGCATTGTTCGCGCGGATGTTGCGGATGTAGTTCGACCGTTCACCGAATTCGGACACCAGCCAGAACTCGGTGCCCGTGCGCCGGCCGCCGATGGGCGTGACGCGGGGCTGCCCGCTGACGCGGCCGGTGGTCTCGAGGAGCGTCTGGCTCGACAGTCGCCTGGAGAGCGGGTTGGCGACGTGCCGCTGGAATTGCATGACGATCCGTCGTTTGATCGCGTCGAGGTCGGCCATGACGAGAGCCTTCCACGTGCGGAAGGCCCTCGTCGACTATTTCGCTACTTCGCGGCGACCGGTTCGTCGTCCTCGAACGGGTCGCCGGTCCGTTCGGCGTTGTAGCGGGCTTCGTCGAGGATGCCTTCCCGCTTCGCGACGATCGTCGGGACGAGAGCCTGCCCGGTGACGTTGACCGCGGTGCGGCCCATGTCGACGATCGGTTCGACGGCGAGTAGCAGGCCCACACCGGCGAGGGGCAGTCCCAGCGTCGACAACGTGAGCGTCAGCATGACGGTGGCGCCGGTGGTGCCCGCGGTGGCCGCGGATCCGATCACGGAGACCACGATGATCAGCAGGTAGTCGGTGAACGACAAAGGCACACCGTAGAACTCGGCGACGAAGATCGCGGCGATCGCGGGATAGATGGCAGCGCAGCCGTCCATCTTGGTGGTCGACCCGAGCGGCACCGCGAACGACGCGTACTCGCGGGGGACACCGAGATTGCGTTCGGTGACCCGCTCGGTGAGGGGCAGGGTGCCGATCGACGAACGGGAGACGAAGCCGAGCTGCGTGGCAGGCCAGACGCCGGAGTAGAAGGCGCGCACCGACAGTCCGTGCGCGCGGATCAGGACGGGGTAGACGACGAGGAACACGATGGCCAGGCCGATGTAGACGGCGGCGGTGAACCAGCCGAGCGAGCCGATGGCGTCCCAGCCGTAGGTGGCGACGGCGTTCGCGATCAGCGCGGCGGTCCCGATCGGTGCGAGGCGGATGATCCACCACAGCACCTTCTGCACGATCGCGAGCAGCGACGCGTTGAACTGCAGGAACGGTTCGGCCTTGGCCCCGACCTTCAGTGCGGCGATGCCGATCGCGGCCGCGACGACGAGCAACTGCAGCACGTTGAAACTCAGCGACGTGCTGGCGGCGCCCTCGGTGAGGGTGGTCTTCGCGTTCAGGCCGAGGAAGTTGCTGGGCACGAGGCCCGTGACGAACGCCCACCACGAGCCGGTGGTGGCCGGTTCCTTGCCGGCGCCGGTGACGGTCGTGTGGGATCCGGGCTGGGTGACGAGTCCGATGACGATCCCGATGACGACGGCGATGAACGCGGTGATCGCGAACCACAGCAGTGTCTGGACCGCGAGGCGCGCGGCGTTCGCCACCTCGCGCAGGTTGGCGATCGAACTGACGATGGCCGTGAACACCAGCGGGATCACCGCGACGGTAAGGAGTTTCACGTAACTGGAGCCGATGGTGTGGACGGTTCCGACGAGCCAGTTCTCGTTGCCGTCGGCGGCGACGGGCATGGCGCGGGCGACGAGTCCGAGGATGACGCCGACGACGAGCCCGGTGACGATCTGGGGGCCGAAGGATGTGGCCCACTGGGGTAGACGGCGTCGAGAGGTGGTCTCGGCGCGCGTGGACAGCGCGGGACTGGGCATGGGTGTGCCTTTCGCATGGGGCCGTGGAACGTCGCCCGGTGGGGCGGATACGGCGAGAGAGAGTCCTGAGTGGAGAGGTGCGTCAGCGCGAGCGCGGACAGATTGCGCTCGCCTGCAGGCGGAGGTCGACGTAGCGCCGAGAGGTCAGGAACAACACTGCGGGAACAATACTCCCGGTGGCGGCGCGCGTTTACTCCGGTTCGGCCTCGCCCGGATACCAGCGGGCGTAGACGTCGGGGTGCGCGCGGGTGCGGCTCTTCCACGCGTTCTCGCCGTACGTGCGATAGAGCGGATTCGCCGGATCGAGTTCGATGCCGCGGGCACGTTCGGCCAGGTGCGGCGGCAGCCCGATGGTCGGGACCGTGGCGTCGAGGGCAGGATTGAGGAAGTACGGCACGGACAGTCGCTCGGGCGCACCGGCCGGGGTGAGCACGCGGTGCCGGGTGGCCCTCAGGTACCCGCCGGTCGCGACCTCGAGCAGTTCGCCGATGTTCACCACGAACGAGCCGGCGCGGGCAGGCGCGTCGATCCAGTCGCCGGTCTCGGTTTCCACCTGGAGTCCCGACGACCCGGGTTCGAGGAGCAGCATCGTCAGCACGCCGGAATCCTTGTGGGCGCCGACGCCCTGCTCTCCGGTGTGGTCGGCGCTCGGCCGTTCCGGATAGCGGACGACCTTGATCAGCGTGGCGGGGGCGTGCGCGAATGCGTCGTCGAAGATCGCCGGATCGGCGTCGAGTGACGCGGCCCAGTGCCGCAGCAGTCGCATCCCGACGTCGGCGAGTGCGGCGTCGAGGGCCTCGATCGTCTTCTCGAGGTCGGGGAGATCCGCGGGCCATTGATTGGGACCCTGCAGTCGCAGGTAGCCGGCGGCACCGGGGATCGGCTGCCGCTCGGGGCCGATGTCGATCTGTTCCCGCCAGTCGGTCTCGCCGTTGGTCAGTTCGCCGCCCACCCGGTTGTAGCCACGGAAATGGGGGCTGTTCAGCATGGCGATCGACTGCTTGGAGGCCTCGGGCAGGGCGAAGAACTCCCTCGCGACGGTGAACACGCGGTCGAGCAGTTCGCGGTCGACGCCGTGCCCGTCGAGGTAGAAGAACCCCACGTGGTGGGTGATCTCCCGCAGCCGTTCCCGCCCGACCGGAGTGTCCAGTTCGGCGAGGTCGATGACGGGGAGCATCCCTCCACGGTATGCCCGCTTCGTCGTGGTGTCAGGTCTCCCGGCGGCGCTCGAGCAGCACGCTGTCGTGCCAGACGCCGTCGATCTGCGCGAGCCGACGCCGTACCCCGACCGTCCGGTAGCCGACCGCGTGTTGCAGCGCGATGGACCCGGTGTTCACGGCCAGCACCGAGGCCTGGAGCGTCCAGATGCCCGAGAAGTCCGCCTCGTCGATGAGCCGCCGCATCAGCGCGGTCCCGACGCCCGCGCCGCGGAACTCCCTGTCCGTGTACACGGAGTTCTCGGCCACCCCGCGGAAGCAGCGCCGCGAGGACACGGGGGACAGGGCCGCCCATCCGGCGACCGTCCCGTCCACCTCCGCCACCCAGCGGTGCCCGCCCAGCCAGCGCGCGTCCAGTTCCGACCGTGTCGGGGTCTCGGTGTCGAAAGTGGCCAGCCCGCCGGCGATGCCCTCCGAATAGATCCGGAGCACCGACCCCCAGTCACCCGCATCGAGCCGGCGGACGGTGATCGGCGGAATCGTGGAGGTGTGGCCATGAAATGCTGTGACACAACGTAATCGAGGATCGGGTTCTGAAGGGACGAGGGCAAACATGGCGCCAGCTTAGCGGCTCGACGTGCCCATGTGGGGTGCCACGTTTCGGGGCGAATGTACCTTCGGGCGCCTCGGCAGCGCCGACGGGTACATTCGCCCGGCGAGGTCGGGAGCTCAACCCGGTGTCGTGACGCTCACTGCCGCAGCCGGATCCACGTCGTCTTCAGCCCGGTGTACTTGTCCATCGCGTGCAGGGAGAGGTCGCGGCCGAACCCGGACTGTTTGAACCCGCCGAACGGGGTCTGCGCGCTGATGGCGTCGACGGTGTTGACGGAGACGGTCCCCGCCCGCAGTGCCGCGGAGACGCGGTGCGCCCGGTTCAGGTTCTCGGTCCACACCGAGGCGGCCAGGCCGTAGATGCTGTCGTTACCCATCCGGACGGCGTCGGCCTCGTCGGTGAACGTCTGGACGGTGAGGACGGGGCCGAACACCTCCCGGGTCACCACCTCGGCGGTGGGTGCGACGTCCGCGAAGATCGTCGGCTCGACGAAGGACCCGCGGCCGTCGACGGTGGTCCTGTTGCCGCCCAGCAACACCCGGCCCTCGGACCGGGCCCGGTCGATGAACCCCGCGACGGTGCGAGCGTGGTTCTCGTCGACGATCGCACCCAGCGTGGAGGCGGGATCGAGCGGATTGCCGGGGCGGATCGACGACGCCCGGCGGACGAGGGCCGCGGTCACCTGTTCGGCCACCGACTCCTCGACCAACAACCGGGAGTTGGCCGAGCACACCGCGCCCTGGTTGTAGAACGCGCCGAAGACCGCCTTCTCCACCGCCTCGTCGAGATCGGCGTCCGCGAACACCAGGTTGGGACTCTTGCCTCCGCATTCGAGCCAGACCTGCTTCAGATTCGAGTCCGCCGCATACCGGAGGAACCGCTTCCCGGTCGCGGTCGAGCCGGTGAAGGCGAGAACGTCGACGTCGGGATGCAGGCCCAGCGCCGCCCCGGCGGTGGCGCCGAACCCGGGGACGACGCCCAGGACGCCGTCGGGCAGGCCCGCCTCGGCGGCGAGCTCGGCCAGCCGCAGCACCGACAGCGGAGCCTGCTCGGCGGGTTTGAGGACGACGCTGTTGCCCGCCGCCAGGGCCGGCGCCAGCTTCCACACCGCGAGGTCGAGTGGGAAGTTCCACGGGACCACCGCCCCGACGACCCCGAGGGGTTCGCGGGAGACGAGCGCGAGACTCCCGGGATCGGTGGGCGCGATCTCCCCGCCGATCTTGTCGAGGGCCTCGGCGTAGAACCTGAAAAGCTCGGCGGCCGAGGGGACGTCGACGGTCAGCGCCTCCACCACGAGCTTGCCCATGTCGAGGGAGTCGAGCAGGGCGAGCTCGTGACGGTGTTCGAGGATCAGCTCGGCGAGCCGGAGCAGGACCCGCTTGCGGTGGGACGCCGGGCTCCGCGACCAGACGCCCGAGTCGAACGCCTCGCGCGCAGACCGCACCGCGGCATCGACGTCCGGGGCGTCCGCGGCCGCCACCCGTGCCAGCAGCTCACCGGTGGCCGGGTTGATCGAGTCGTACGTCTCGTCCGACTTGGCGGGACGGAACGCGCCGTCGATGAAAAGCTCCCGGCGCGGCGTGATTGTCGCGGCGAGCCGGGTCCAGTCGTCGAGTGTGGTCGGATCAGGCATCGTCATCCCTCGGGTTCGAAAGTGGTGGTGTGCGATCAGGGAACATAGATGGCGAACTGTTTGAGCAGGGGCTCGTCGACGCGGTACTCGCCGCGCCACCCCCTGGTCAGGGTGAACGCGTCGCCGGGTCCGAAGGTGTGCGAGACGCCGTCGTCCGCTGTCAGCGTCACCGAACCCTCCAGCACCCGGGTGTATTCGTCGCCCGGGTAGGACTCGATGTACTCGCGATACGGCTCGGCGCGCCACGAGCCGACGGTGAACTTCTCGTCACCGCTGCTCAGGTGAACCATTTCGTGTTCCTTCGGATCGCCCGCCCGGAGCGTGTCCGCGGTGACGTAGGCGCTGGGCGTCATCGCCGCGATGTTCCGGGCGTCGGTCGGGATCGGGTGCACTGCGGTCATGGTGTTCCTCAGTTCTGTGCGGTGGCGAGCGGGGGGACGGAGAATTTCTCGACGGGTTCGATGGACAGTCCGGTGACTTCGCGTCGGAAGGCGACCGGACCCGGGGCCGGCGGTTCGTCCAGTTCCTCGGCGTACCGGTGCCCGGACCAGACCGCCGCCGCGATGGTGGACGGCGCCCAGGCGTCGCCGATGCCGCGGACACTGCGCAGGTCGGCGTCGGCCCATTCGGATTCGCGGGACTGCAGTTCGTGGAACAACCCGTCGTGTGGGAGTCGGGCGGTGACGAGGACGACGCTGTCCGCGTCGACGAACTGCTCGTCGCCGGTGAACGCGCACACGGTGCGGACGCCCTGGGGGGTGACCGCGGTGACGGCGCGGTTCACCTGAACGTGCACGCCGGCCTTGATGATTCGCTTGCGGATTCGGACCACTTCCATGGTGTTCGTCGTCCACTGCGACACGTGCGCGGCCGGCGTGATCAGGGTGACGTCGAATCCCTCCTTGGCGAGGAGTTCGGCGACGACCGCGCCGAGGTAGTAGTGGTCGTCGTCGAAGAGCACGACCTTGTTGCCCCGGGGGCGGAGCCCCGCCATTACGTCGTCGGGGGTCAGGACGTCGGCGTGCTCGTCGACGGGGACGGCGTGGGTGTGCCACCGGCCGACGCCGTCGCGGCGCCAGTGCGAGCCCGTCGCGACGACCACGTGGTGGAAGTCGTTCTCGATGACGTCGTCGGCGGTCATCTCGCTCTCCATGAACACGTCCACGTCGGGGAGCTTGCGGAGTTGCTGTTCGCGGTAGTCGACCACGCGGATCCACGCGGACAGTCCGGGAAGCCTGGACTCGCGGGTCACACGGCCGCCGAGTTGCCTGCTCGCCTCGGCGAGGCTGACGTGGTAGCCGCGTTGCCCGAGCGCGCGGGCCGCCTCGAGTCCGGCGGGGCCGGCGCCGACGACGAGGACGTTCGAATCGGTCGAGCGCACCTTGATTCGCTCCGGGTGCCAGCCGCGCCGGAACTCCTCGCCCATCGTCGGGTTCTGGGTGCAGCGGATCGGCGACATGGTGAAGTCGCCGGACACGCAGATGTTGCAGCCGATGCACTCCCGGATGTCCTCGAGGTTCCCTTCCTCGATCTTGCGGGGAAGGTACGGGTCGGCGATCGAGGGGCGGGCCGCCCCGATGAAGTCGAGGATTCCGCTCTTGACCTGGTGCAGCATCGTGTCGGGCGAGGTGAAGCGGCCGACGCCGACGACGGGTTTCGTGGTGAGCTGTTTCAGACCGCGTACGTATGGTTCCTGCTCCGCCTCGGGACCGAATCGCGACGTGACGGAGTCGTCCTCCCAGCTGCCCAGCACGAAGTCCCACAGATCGGGGGTCTCGCCGAGCAGGCCGATCACGTCCTCGATCTCGCTGCGGGTGATCCCCTCGTCGCCGAGGAGTTCGTCGACCGAGATGCGGCACGCCACGGCGGCCTTCCCGTCGGCGACCTCGCGTGAATCCTCGAGGATCTCGCGGAGCAGGCGAACCCGGTTGGTCAGGCTGCCGCCGTACTCGTCCGTCCGGTTGTTGTAGCGGCGGGACAGGAAGTGGTGCAGGCCGCCGATCGCGTGCCCGGCGTAGACGTAGACGATGTCGTATTCGGCCTTCAGCGACCGGCGCACCGCCTCCTTGTGCCAGTGCCGGAGGTCGGCGATGTCCGACTTGGTCATCGCCCTGGCCTGGATGGGGTCGTAGTTCCAGGAGACGACGGGCAGATTCTGCGGGCCGAGCGGGGTCTCGCGGCTGATCAGGTTGGGGCTGTTCAGGCCGTTGTGGGCGAGCTCAATGCCGGCGAGGGAGCCGCCCTCGTGAATCTTCTCGGAGATTCGGGTCAGGGCAGGCAGGTCCTGGTCGTCCCACAGGCGCAGTTCGATGAACGGGCCGATGTCCGAGGTGGGGTGGATCTCGACCTGCTCGGTGCAGACGACGGCCCAGCCGCCCTCGGCCTTGACGCGCCGCATGTACGCCTCCCCGGAGGGGTCGCGGTAGCCCATGCCGTTGCAGTGCGGGACTTGGAAGAATCTGTTGCGGGCGGTGACCGGTCCGATCTTGACCGGTTCGAAAAGGATGTCGTATCGCGGATCACGCACGGTGGGTTCCTCACGCTGTTCGGTTCGTGCAGTGCCAGAATCGTCGGTCCGCGCGACCACAACAGTCAACAGGATCTTTCCGTGCCACTGCATCAGTTATTCAGATGCCAACCCGGCGGCCTCCGCATCTGGAGAACTGATGCAGTACCCCGGATTTTTGTGCTGTACAGATTTGCCGGGTGCGGACGAGAGTAGTGACCGGCATCACTGCAACGTGAGAGGCACGATCGATGAGCGACAACACCCCCACCGCCCTGGCGGACGAACAGACACAACATCTCCAGAAGTCACTCGGCCGTTTCGACATCGTCTTCCTCATCGTCGCGGCGGTGGTGTCGGTCGAGGTTCTCGGTCAGGTCTCCACCTTCGGCGCGGAGACGTTCACGTGGGCACTGGTTCTCGCGGTGTTCTTCCTGCTGCCGTACGGCCTCATCTTCGCCGAGATCGGCAGCACGTTCACCGGCGAGGGCGGGGTCTACGTGTGGGTCCGGAGAGCGTTCGGCCGGCCCCTCGCCGCCCTCGCATCGCTGCTGACGTGGGTGACCCAGCCCGTGTGGGTCGGCGGGTCCATGGCGTTCATCGCCGCGGAGACCTGGAACCACTACGTCACCGCGTTCGAGGAAGGATCGGTGACGGACTACCTGTTCAAGCTCGTCTTCATCTGGCTGACGGTGCTCGCCGCCGTCGTGAGTCTGGCTCGCGGCAAATGGATTCCGACGGTCGGTGCGTTCCTCAAGATCGTCTTCCTGCTGTTCTTCCTCGTCACCACCGGCATCTACGCCGCGAAGAACGGCTTCGCCGGCATCTCGGCGGGCGACTTCAGCCCCACCCTGACCGGGCTCCTCGGTGTGACGCCGCTGCTGCTGTTCTCCTACCTCGGTTTCGAATCCGGCAACAGCGCCGCCGGGGAAATGAAGAACCCCGCCCGCGACGTCCCGATCTCGATCGCCCGCGCCTGCGCCATCGCCGCCGCGTCCTACCTGCTGCCGATCTTCGCCATCCTGCTCGTCGTACCCGCGGACGACATCACCGGTGTCGGCGGACTCCTCGAGGCGGTCGCGACCGTGTACAGCGTCTACGGTCCCGCCGCACCCGCCATGCTGACCGTGACCGGGGTGATCTTCGCGGTGATCCTGATGACCCAGGGTGCGGCGTGGATGATCATCAGCGACCGCATGCAGGCGATGGCCGCGGCCGACGGTGCGTTCTTCGGCGGGTTCTTCGGCCGCTTCCATCCGCGTCTCGGAACGCCGGTGCGCGTCAACTTCCTGTCCGGAGTCGTCGCCACCGTCTTCATGGTCGCGGCCATGCAGATCACCGGATCCGGCGGCTCCATCTTCGCGGTCGTGCTCACCATCTCGATCTCGACGTTCCTGCTCAGCTACCTGATCGTCATCCCGTCGGCGGTCCGCCTGCGCACGCGTTTCCCGGACGTCGTGCGGCCTTTCCGGGTTCCCACCGGAAACGCGGGCTTCCGCGTCCTCGGCATCCTGTGCTTCGCGTGGGTGCTGCTCGGCTCCTGGGTGGCGGTCTTCCCGGGCACCCTGGAATCGGTCTTCGGCCTGGACTACGACTTCGAGGAGATCTGGGGAGTGAGCCAGGGGACGTTCGAACTGTTCACCCTCGGGACGCTGGCCGTGCTCGCGCTACTCGGCGCCGTCGGATACGTGCGCGGCACATCCGTGCGGTCCGCGAGTGGCCCGCGCCCCACCCGGGAAGACGGCCCCGGATCGCAGCCGGATCCCGATCTCGTGAACGCCGACATCCGCTGACGGTGTCGCGTCCGCCGCGTGTGTCGTGGGTGGCTCCCCGGTCGGAGACCTGCAATCCTGGTGGCCTCAGATCCCGAGGAGAGCGCATGCAACGACGACCCGACGTGACGTTCACCCAACTGAGGTATTTCGTCGAGGCCGCGAACTTCTCCAGCATGACGAAGGCCGCCGACGAACTGATGGTCGCGCAGTCGGCGGTCTCCTCGGCGATCTCCCAACTCGAGCATCAGATCGGCACCCAGCTCTTCATCCGGCAACGGTCCCGCGGACTGGTCCTCACCGCGGCGGGGGAGGAGATGCTCCGCGACACCCGCAGCGTCCTCGCCCACCTCGGTGAGGTTCTCGACGCGGCCCGCGGTCACGAGGACAACGTGCGGGGAACGGTGCGCCTGGCCTGCTTCGTCACCCTCACACCGTTCATCCTCCCGACACTGATCTCGGACCTGCGCGATCAGCACCCCGACCTGGAGGTCGAGGTCGTCGAGACGCAAGCGGAGGCGGTGCGGGCGGCGCTGCGCAACGGCACCGCAGAACTGGCCCTGACCTACGACCTCGCGCTGGGCGACGACATGGAGACGGAGACGCTCGGGGTCGCCAGGCCGCACGTCATCCTTCCGCCGGACCACCGGCTGGCCGGACACGACGCGATCACCCTCGCCGACCTCGAGGGCGAACCCATGGTGTTGCTGGACCTGCCGAGCAGCCGCGACTACTTCCTGGCGATGCTGTCGGCGGCGGGGGTCACGCCTGTGGTCCGGTACCGGTCCGCGAGCTACGAAACGGTGCGCGGACTCGTCGCCCGCGGCCACGGCTTCTCGATCCTCAACCAGCGGCCCGCCGAAGGCCGAACCTACGACGGCGGACGGGTCGCGACGCTGCCCATCGCCGACGACGTTCCCGGCCTCCCCGTGGTACTCGCCCGGCTGAAGGGTGTGCGGAGCACGGCGCGGGCCCGGGCCGTCGCCGAACGGGCGCGGGCCGTGTTCGCGAAACAGGCGGGTTCGGCCCGCTAGAACGGCCACCCCATCTGGGCGTCGCGGTCGGCGCCGAAGGCGTGATCGACACGGTCGAGGACGCCGGGATCCGCGGCCTGCAGCCGGTTCGCGGCCGCGAAGGTGCGTGCCCGGTGGGCGCCGAGATACAGGCTGCCCAGCACGTCCAGGTCGAGCACCACCTGCGGGGTGGAGTCGGTCGGGGTGCACATCGCGGTGCCGTCCCGCACGGTCAGCGCGAACCGCCCGCCGGCGTCCAAAAATCCGTCGTCGACCTGGATCACGACGTCGAAGTCTGTTCGGTACCTGCGGGCCTCGAGCGCGGCGGGCACGTCCATGATCCGGACCCACAGCTCGTCGTGACGCGAGGTGGTGCGCACCAGCCGGCCGTCGGTCAGCAGATACGGCAGTGGGTCCTCGGGGGTGAGGTGCGCTTCGATGCGCCGCACGAGGTCCAGGCCGAGCAGTGCCCGCCACACCGCGGCGTGCGCGTCCCGCGTGACCGTGCGGATCTCCTCCACCCGGGCGACGGTTCCGTTGTCGCCGGACACGCGACGGTAGAGCACGTAACCGTCGTCGTGCACGAGCCCGAACAGGCTTGTGCCGCCGCCGCGCTCGCTCTCACGGTCGGCGAAGATCCGATTCCACACGATCTCGGGCCGCACCTGCGCCCCCGGGGTCACCCGTTGCCAGCGGTCGTAGACGTCGGTGAACGCGGCCCGGGCCTCCGCCGGATGGACCATCCGCACACCACCCGGATCCGGTGCCTTCGGATGCGGCACGGCGAATCGGCGGTCGATGCTCGACGTGGTCTCGATGGTTGCGGGTCCGTACCCGAAGCGTCCGTAGATCCCGCCCTCACTGGCCGTGAGGAGCGACAGCGGTACCCCCGACGTCCGGATGCGGTCGTGATGTTCGGCGTAGAGCGCGCGAAGGAGACCGCGGCGTCGATGGGTGGGCGCGACCGTCACCGCGGTGACGCCCGCCGCGGGAACGCCCTCGCCACCGGGAACGGTGACGGTCATGGGGATGTCCATGGTGGCGCCGACCACCGCGTCCTCGTCGACCGCGATGATCGGCGGCGCGCCGCTGACGAGTTGCCTCCAGTGGGCGGTGAACTCCTCGTTCTGCGGTGTCACGAAGCAGATCTCGTTGAGCAGGGTGATCTTCGGCCAGTCCTGTTCGGTCGCCGTTCTGATCGTGATGCCGGCGGTGGTCGTCGTCATGTCCCGACACTGGCACACCCCACGTGGACGCGCAGCCGAATTTCGGCCTCCGACCCCTGTTGCCTCATGTCAAGATGCCCGCGAAGTCTGATTCGTTGACTCATCGAGAAGTGCCCGCGTGAGAGGGGCTCTCCTCGTGGGTGTGTTCTTGGCGGTGGCGAGGGCGATGAGCTCGGTGGTCAATGCCTGGATCTGACGCTGGACGGCGGCGGGGTTGATGGTCGAGTACGTGTCGGCGAGGATGGCCTTGTCCTCTCCGGTGACGGCCTCGTGCTGGTCTGCACGCCGATGCGGAGTGGTGGCGATGTCGTACTTCTTGGTCACCTTCGCGCCGTCACGTTCTTTCGACACCAATTTCTGCTGTGGGTAGAAGTAGTTCGTTAGCTGCGACTGCAGAACCCAGATCTGATTGAGCAGCAACAACTCTGCAGAGGTGTCATAGCGGAGATAGCCGACGATGGTGCGTACTACGGCCCAGTTCTTCTGCTCGACGTGTGCCCCGTCGTTGGAGTTTCCGGGACGCGAGCGGGTGAAGGTGATCTGCTGTCTGTTGCACCAGTCGAGCAGGTGGTGGTTGATGAACTCGCTGCCGTTGTCGGAGTCGACGCCGAGGAGTGGGAACGGCATGATGGCAGCGATCTCGTCGAGTGCGGCGATGACCCATTTGCGGGCCTTGTTGCGCACACTGCGGTTCTCGGTCCAACCGGTGGCGATGTCGGTGACCGTCAGCGTGTAAGCGTGCTCACCGACGGCGTTGCCGCCCTCGTGGCCGACCAGGTCGATCTCGACGAACCCCGGCGCCGCATCATCCCACTGCGCCCAGGTGCGGATCGGGATCTGGGACTTGAGCAGGGAACCGGGCTTGGTATGTGATCGGCCCTTGAGTTCATGGTTCTTGCGTTCGGGCGCCAGCCGTCGGTCGATGGTGGCTGCAGACATGCCGACCAGCAACAGTGCGGTAGCGTCGTCGATGTCGAGTTCACCGAACGCACGCAGAATGGGCACGAGGTCTGGCAGTGCCGGCGCAAGCCGCTTCCCGGCAGGCATCCCCAGCACCGCCCAGCAGAAGATCAACGCTGCAACAACGTTCGGCCCGTACGTCGGTGGGCGCCCGGTTCGGGGACGGACCACCTTCGGAATCAACGCTGCCCGCAATGCCTTGCGGGCGTGGTCGCGATGCCAGCCGGTCGTGGCGCACAGTTCGTCTAGGATCTTCGCTTTGCCCGGCTTGTCGGCGCGCTTGTAGCGGGTCGCGATCGCCGTGGTGACGGCTCTGCGTTCAGCCATGGTCAGTCCCATCCTCCGGCCCTACCCTCGACCACCACACCGACGTGATCGACACGCCGCTACGCGGGCGTTCTCACGTGAGGCAACGAAGGGGCTTACGCGGGCATTTTGGATGAGTCAACGCGCGACCTTGACCCGGTACGTGTCTTCGGAGAGTCTGAGACCCTGCCGACCGGTGAGGGGGTGACGTCACGGTGTCGAGTGACCACACCTCGTCCGCACCTCGCCGAACGCTCCGGCTGCGCCGGGAGTCCTGGGGATTCGTCATCGGCTCCTTCCTGTTCGGGATGGCGGCCACGCGGGTGTACGGGCAGGCGGTCGGCCCCGAGATCGACAACATCACCTACTTCGTCGGATCGCTGTTCTTCACGACCGCCGGATTCATCCAGTTGCGGCTCAGCGGCAGGCCGGTGCCCGGGGAGGAATCCGCGACGGTCGAACGCTACGACTGGTGGGCGGCGCTGATCCAGTTCGTCGGCACCCTGCTGTTCAACGTGAGTACCGGCGTCGTGCTGATCCAGAGCCTCACCGTCGAACAGGACCGGGTGTGGGGGTGGAGTCCCGACCTCTTCGGGTCGACGGCGTTCCTCGTCGCCAGCGGTCTGGCGGTGGTGGCCACCACCGAAACCGACAAGCTGTGGGATCCGCATGCGCGCAACTGGCGCAGCACCTGGCTGAACATGATCGGGTCGATAGCGTTCGGTGTGTCCGCGGTCGGCGCGTACATCGTGCCCGGCACCGACGCGCTGAAGAACGCGGCGGTCGCCGATCTGGGCACGTTCGTGGGCGCGGTCTGCTTCCTCGTGGCCGCACTGCTGATGCGCCCGCCTCACCCCAGGTATTCGCCGAACCAGGCGAGGACACGTTCGTAGGCCTCGGCTGCCGCGGTCGCGTTGTAGCGGGGCCCGGTGTCGTTGAAGAACGCGTGATCGGCACCCGGAATCGTGACGATCTCATGCGGTAGCCCCGCCTTCGCGAGTGCGGCGGCCGCGGCGTCGCGGGACGCGTTCACCCGGGCGTCCAGTTCCGCGTAGATGGCGAGGACCGCGGCCTTCGACCCGGAGAAGTCGGCGCCCTCGGGCAGGGGACCGTAGAAGGGGACTGCCGCCGCCAGCCGCGGCTCGCCGGACGCGAGGAGTTGCCACACCATCCCGCCGCCGAAGCAGAACCCGACCGCCGCCATCTTCTCGTCCGGCACCCGACGCCCGAGTTCGTCGATCCCGGCCTTCATGTCGGCGACGAAGCGTGCCGGCGGCACGGTGGCCAGCGCGGCGGTGGCCTGCGCCTGATCGGTGAACGTTGCGGTCCCGCCCTCTTCCGAGAGCAGGTCGAGGGCGAGCGCGGAGTAGCCGGCACCCGCGAATCGTCCCGCCACCGAACGGATGTGGTCGGTCAGGCCCTTGTTCTCGTGTATGACGAGGACCGCTCCGCGAGGTGTGGCGGCGTCGGCCCACGCGCCCTGCAGGACGCGGCCGTCCGGACCGGGGAACGTCACCGCTTCGGTCTCGACGGCCTCGGCCGCTCCCGGCGGCGGGGGCGTCGCCCCGCCGGGTGTCACCGGCGCCGAGGTCGGCGACTCGTCGCTGTCGGTGGAACAGGCGGCGAGCAACGAGGACGCCGCCGCCACGCCGAGGCCGATGAGTCCGAGTCTGCGCAACGCCTCGCGGCGGGACAGCAGCCCGTCGGCATGATCGATCGCGATCTCTTCGGCGATATAGCGTTGCAGTGGCGTCATGATCGTCCCCGTCCGCATCGGCTGATGTAGGGAATTATCCCTGGTCGAACCCGTGATCGACATCGGTTCCCAGTTCATCACTTTTCCTTATGCAGTGCGCCACTTATCTGTGTTGTACAGATTTCACCGGGGACCTCAAGATTGGTGCAACGGCACGAACTCCTCGCTCACCGCACACAGAAAGGAGCCCGTCATGCCGATCGCTGACCGTCACCCAGCCGTCGAAACGACGGCCCGAACATCGGTGGCCTCACCGATGCCGGACAACTCGACCGCGAACTTCGTCATGGCCATGAGCGCTGTCGCGACCGGAGTCACCGTCGTCGCGACCGACGGTCCCGGCGGTCGCGCCGCCCAGACCGTGAGTGCGATGTGCTCCGTCTCGGCCGACCCGGCGCTGGTGCTGGTCTGCCTGCACGGACGAAGCCCGGTCAACGACGCGATTTCCGAGAACGGTGTCTTCTGCGTCAATGTGCTTGCCACCCAGCACGATCACGTCGCCGACACCTTCGCCGGCCGGCCCTGGCCGGGCAAGCAGCGGTGGGACTTCACCTGCGGGCACTGGACCGTGGCCGAATCCGGCTCACCCCGCGTCCACGACGCGATCGCGTCGTTCGACTGCGCCGTCCACGACGTCATCGAGGCCGGTACCCACCGTGTCTACATCGGACGCGTCGCCGCGGTGGAGGCGCACCCCGGCGAACCGCTCGTGTACGCCTCCCACACCTACAGCAAGCCTGCAGCATTCGAACCTTCCACCTTCCCCGACTACCCGGACGCACACCCCGCGCCGAGGACCAGGAGCACGAAATGATCCGCACCGGAGACGAATACAGGGAGTCCATCAGGGACGGCCGCGAGGTCTGGGTCGACGGGGAACGCGTCAAGGACGTGGCCGACCACCCCATGTTCAAGCCGATCGTCGACGTGCGGGCACGCATCTACGACCTCGCGCACGACGAGGCCACGCAGGACGCGATGACCTACGTCGACCCCGAATCCGGCGAACGCAACGCCATCGCCAACAAGCTTCCCCGCACGCAGCAGGACTGGCTCGACAAGCGCGCCGCCGTCGACCTGGTCCTCGAGGACACCCGCGGCGTGGTCACCCGCGTCGGTGACGAGACCATCGGCGAGATGTGGTCGCTGTTCGACGGTCAGGACGTCCTCAACGAGGTCGACCCGCGCTTCTCGGAGAACATCCGCCGCCACCTGGACCGGTCGGTCCGGGAGGACCCGTTCCACGTGTCGGCGAACACGGACCCCAAGGGCGATCGGTCCAAGTCGCCGCAGGATCAGGACCCCGACATGCTCCTGCACGTCGTGAAGGAGACCGACAACGGCATCGTCGTGCGCGGCGCGAAGTACGAGACCGCCGCCGCCTACTCCAACCAGGCGTTCACCAAACCCACCATTGCCAACTGGGGAAACAGTGAACTGTCCGACTACGCCGTCGGATTCGTGCTCGACATGGGCGCGCCGGGGCTGAAGTACATCTCCCGCAACGGGTTCGCCGGCCGCGCGCCGTCCGCCGATTACCCGCTCGCCAACCGGGTCGACGAGGTGGAGTCCCTCGTCGTGTTCGACAACGTCGAGATCCCCTGGGAAGACGTGCTGTTCTACCGGCACACCCGGGCGGCCACGTTCATCCGCTCCACCCTGCACCGCTACAGTGCGTTCCCGTTCGTGCAACGCACGCTGCACCTCGCCGATCTGATGATCGGATCCGCATTGTGGAACGTCAAGCAGAGCGGCCTCGAGAAGCAGCAGGCGGTGCAGGAGAAGCTCGCCCAGCTCGCCTGCTACCGGGAGACGATCAACGCCCACCTCACCGCGGCCATCTCACTCGCCGAGCCCAGCCCGGGTGGCCTGCTCATGCCCAACCAGTCACTGCTCTACACCGGCCGGGTGATGGCGCTCAGCCAGCTACCCGCGATGATGCACATCGCCCGCGAGCTGTGCGGCGGCCAGATCTGCATCACCCCGGACGCCGCCACGTTCGCCGACCCCGACGTCGCGCCGTGGCTGGAGAAGTTCTACTCCATCAACGACAACTGGGTGGCCGACGACCGTCGCAAGCTTCTCGCGTTCGCCCGCGACCTGCTCAACAGCGACTACGCGGGACATCGCCTGACGTTCCAGCTCTTCGCCCAGTCACCACCGTTCGCGCAGCTCGCCGCCGTCTACCGCAACTTCGACTTCGACGGGCCGCTCGGGCTGGTCAAGGCCGCAGCGGGGCTGTCGGACAACGTCGACGGGGGTGCGGCATGACCACCCACACCCGCATCCGCCCGTTCAACACCCGCGACACGTACCCGGAACAGAACCTCGACAACGATCTCGCGCAAGCGGTCGTCGCCGGCGGAGTCGTGTATCTCCGCGGGCAGATCGGTCAGGACCTCGACACCCGGGAGTCGGTGGGAATCGGTGACGTCGAGGCCCAGGCCGAGAAGGCGATGGCGAACATCGCGATGCTGCTGAAGGAATCGGGCAGCCGGCTCGAGGACGTCGTCAAGGTCACCATCTACCTGGTGGACGTCCGGTACCGCGAGACCGTCTACCGGGTGGTCGGACGCTGGCTGAAGGGTGTGCACCCCGTGTCCACCGGCATCGTCGTCGATGCCCTCGCCCGGCCCGAATGGCTCGTCGAGATCGACGCGACGGCAGTGATCGGCTCATGACGTTCTCACTCGTCGCCCGTGATTCCGGGGGCGCGTTCGGGATGGTCGTCTGCTCCTCCAGCCCCGCCGTGGCCGCACGCTGCCTGCACGTGCGGTCCGGGGTCGGTGTCGTCGCCTCCCAGAACGTGACCAATCCGCAGCTGGGACCGCTCGGCCTCGACGCGCTCGCCTCGGGTGCGAATGCGGAGACCGCACTGAAAAGCGCACTTGCGCACGAGAAGTTCCCGGAGTACCGCCAGGTCGTCGTCGTCGATGCGGATGGCGGCACCGCCGTGCACTCGGGCGCGCAGACGCTGGGCATCCACAGCAGCGCGCAGGGCAGCGGCGCCGCCGTCGCCGGCAACATGCTCCGCGACGAAGGCGTCATCCGGTCGCTGCTGTTCGGCTACGTGTCGAGCACGGCCCCGACGTTCGAGGGCAGACTGCTCGACGGACTCACCGCGGCCGTCACCGCCGGCGGGGAGGCGGGGTCCGTGCACTCGGCGGGAATCCAGGTGGTCGAGGACGTGCCCTGGCCCGTCACCGATCTGCGCGTCGACTGGCACGACGACCCGGTCGGCGAACTGCGCCGGCTGTGGACGGTGTGGGAACCGCAGAAGCGGGACTACCGGGTGCGCGGTGTCGACCCGACGGCCGCCCCGTCCTACGGCGTGCCGGGGGACCTGTGAGCGCCGACGCCGCGGTTCGTGACGGAGCGAGGAAGGCGGAAGACCGGATCCTGGCTCTGTCGCACGACCTTCACGCCCACCCGGAGGTCGCGTGGGAGGAGGAACGTTCGTGCGTCCGGGTGGCCGGGGTGCTGTCGGACGCCGGTTTCACGGTCGAGCAGCAGTACGTCGGACTGCCCACCGCGTTCCGCGCGCACGTCGGTTCCGGACCGCTGCACCTCGCGGTCTGCGCGGAATACGACGCGCTCCCCGGGCTCGGGCACGCGTGCGGGCACAACGTCATCTCCGCCATCTCGGTGGGGACGGCGCTGGCTCTCGCCCCGCTCGTCGACGACCTCGGCATCACCCTGTCGGTGCTCGGCACCCCCGCCGAGGAAGGCGGGGGCGGCAAGATCGACATGCTCAAACGCGGAGCGTTCGAGGGCGTCCACGCCGCCGTCATGGCCCACCCCGGCCCGGTCGACGTCGCCCGGGCCGAACCGTACGCGGTGTCCCACAGCCACATCCGGTACGACGGCAAGGCGGCACACGCCGCCGCGTACCCGGAGCGGGGTGTCAACGCGGCCGACGCGTTCACGGTGGCGCAGGTCGCCATCGGGCTTCTCCGGCAACAGCTTCCGTCGAGCACGCGGGTGCACGGGATGATGACCCGCGGGGGAGAGGCGCCCAACGCCATTCCCCAGCGCACCGAAGGTCGCTGGTACGTGCGCGCGGAGACGCTGGAGGAACTGGCCCGCATCGAACCCCGGGTGGCCCGCTGCTTCGAGGCCGGCGCCATCGCAACCGGCTGTGAACTGACTATCGCCCCGGAAAGCGAACCGTACTCGGAGTTCCGCACCGACGAAGCGCTGCTCGCGTCGTACGTCCGGCACGCGGAGGGGCTGGGCCGCGTGTTCCGCACCGGCGCGGACTCGCTGATGAACCGGGCCTCCACCGACATGGGCAACGTCTCGCAGGTGATTCCCGCGATCCACCCCTACATCGGAATCGACTCCGCGCCTGCCGTCAACCATCAGGCCGAGTTCGCCGCGGCCAGCGCCGCGCCCGCTGCAGACCGGGCGGCCGTCGACGGTGCGCTGGCCCTCGCTCTGACCCTGCTCGACGCCTGCGGCTCCGCCACCCGTGAGTACTTGTTAACCGCCCGACGTTAAGAAGTACTCACGGGTGGGGCAAAGAATTCGAGCGCGATGTTGTCGGGGTCGCGGAACGAGATGCCGGAACCGTAGTGCGCCGTCTTGATGCCCCCGTGCTCGATGCCGAGGGCGTCGAGCCGCTCCACCCACCGGGGCAGCGCGTCGGGGGAACACTGGAACGCGATGTGGTCGAGTCCGACCTGCCGTTCGTCGAAACGTGCGGGAGCGCCGCTGTCGGGGTGCGTGTGGAGGCCGAAGAGCATGCCGCCGTCGAGCGCGAACACCGTGTGGTGGAAGGTTCCCGATTCCTCGTCCTCGTCGAGCACGGGGGCTGATCCGAACAGTGCGGTGTACCAGGCGGTGCTGGCCGGTAGGTCGGACACGGTGATCGCGACGTGGGTGAGGCCCGGGAAACTGGACATCTGCGACAACTTCCTTCTCCGGTGAATCGGTCTCTTCTTTCGACCCTAGCGAGTCGGCGCTGCCGGGTGGTGGACAAACGCGAAACCCTGCCCGAGCGGACAGGGGCGGGCACCACGCACACCGCCCGAGCCTGTAACGGGCTCGGGCGGTGCGGTGTTCGAGGACTACAGGCGCGCAGGCTCACGCGTCGCGGCGGACGTGCTCTTCGCTCCGGTCGAGCCGCGCCGCGCGAGGAGCAGGTAGAGGGGTCCGGTCACCACGAGTCCGGCCACCCAGGACAGGTCGGCGCCGCCGAGGAACGCGGACACCGGGCCCGTGTAGAGGGATGTGGCCATGAACGGAATCTGGACGACGATGCCGAGCAGGTAGGCGGTGATTGCCGTCCAGTTGAACCGGCCGTAGACGCCGCCGTCGAAGCGGAAGATCGACTCGAGGTCGTAGACGCCCTTGTGGATGATGTAGAAGTCGATGAGGTTGATCGCCGTCCACGGCACCAGGACCACCAGGAGGACGACCACCAGATCGACGAAGTGCGCGACGAAGTCGGCCGACAGCGCGATGGCGACGACGGACGCCGCGACGAGGATGATCGTCGAGAGGATGATGCGGGCGTGGGCGGTCGGAATCCAGCGGGCGCGGAACGTCTGGACCGACGTGATGATGGCGAGGACGGCGCCGTACAGGTTCAGCGCGTTGTGGCTGATGACGCTGAGCAGGAACAGCACCAGCATGATGCTGCCGAGGCTTCCCGTCGTCGCCTTGACGCCGTCCATCGTGCCCATGCCGATCGGTGCGGCCAGCGTGACGACCGCGCCGAACGCGAAGGCGAGGAACGAGCCGAGGGTGCAACCGAGGTAGGTCGCCCAGAACGTCGACGGCACACCGACGTCCTTGGGGAGGTACCGCGAGTAGTCGGACACATAGGGTGCGAACGCGATCTGCCAGAGTGCGCCGAGCGACACGGTGGCGAGCCAGCCGGCGAAGTTGAAGTCGCCCCGTGTGAGGAAGTCCGACGGCAGGTCGCCAGTCAGGATCGCGAAGAAGCCCACCAGGATTCCGATCCCGAGGACCCAGGTTCCGATGCGGTTGAGGATGTGGATCAACCGGTAGCCGATGATGCAGATGACGGCGGAGCCGAGAGCCCCGGCCACGATTCCCACGTCCACGGGTATGCCGTTCACGATCCCGTGCATCGACTGGCCGGCCAGGACGATGTTCGACGAGAAGAAGCCGAGATACATGACGGCGGCGATCACCACGATGATGAGCGCCCCGAACGTGCCGAACTGGCCGCGGCTCTGGATCATCTGGGGGATCCCCATCTGGGGTCCCTGCGCCGAATGCAACGCCATCAGGGCGCCGCCGGCGAGATGTCCGACGACGAACGCGACGAGGCTCCACCACAGCGAGAGTCCGAACAGACTGGGGCCGAGGGCGCCGGTCACGATCGGGAGCGGGGCGAGGTTGCCGCCGAACCACAGCGTGAACAGATCGCGAACCTTGCCGTGGCGATCGGATTCCGGGACGAACCCGATGGTGTGCTTCTCCAGCATCGGGGCGACGTGGGTGTCGGGCATCAATCCTCCGAACGGCGCAAGTGCGCCACTTCTAGGTCGAGTAGTGGAGACCACAATGGTCGGAGGCAGTGAATCTGTACAGAACAACTAACTGATGCGTTGCATCACTTCTTCTGATTCAGCAGGTCGGGACTAGCCTGGGCCGATGCGCACCGTGGGAGTCGACCTGGCGGCCGAACCGAAGAAGACGGCCCTGGCGGTCATCGACTGGTCCGACGGTGTGGCCCGCGTCGAGTCCGTCCGGCTGGGAGCCGGGAACGACGCCGTCACCGAGGCCGTGCTGGCCTGCGACAGGACCGGTATCGATGCACCGTTCGGCTGGCCCGACGCGTTCGTCCGCATGGTGTCCGAGCATCATGCCGGCCGACTGTCCGCGGCCAGCGGTCTCGCCAACCGCGAGGGGCGTCGACCGTTGACGAAGCGGCGCACCGACCTCGTGGTGCAGGCCGCGACGGGTATATCCCCGCTCAGTGTGTCGGCGGATCTCATTGCGCACGTCGCGTTGCGCTGCGCCGGAATACTTGCGGAACTCGGCGACCTCGGCATCGACGTCGGACGCGTCGACGGCCGCGTGGTCGAGGCGTATCCGGCGGCCGCGCTGCGCACCTGGGGGCTGGTGTCGCGGGGATACAAGAGCGCTCAGAACCGGGTGACGCTGGGGGAGTTGGTCGACGCGCTCCTGGCGGCCGCGGACTGGTTGGAACTCGGTGCATTCCAGACGATCTGCCGCGAATCGGACGACGCCCTCGACGCCGTGCTGGCCGCCGTCATCGCACGGGCCGCGGCCGTCGGCTGCACAGCACTACCCGAGGGCGACGACCGCGCCGTCGCCGAGCGGGAGGGATGGATCCACGTGCCGACGGGAGGCCTGCAGGCGCTGCAGCCCTAGCGGCGGATTCCTGCGACTGCGCTGGTAGACCGACCGCGGCGACGCCCCCGGGCGAAACCTGGCAAATTGGACACCACACGCACCGTGCGTGGGCACACGAAGAAGGAGTCCAATGGCTTTCTGGGATCAGCTGAAGGCAAAGGCGTTCGAGATGAACGGCCAGCTCAAGACCAAGACGGCACAGTTCCAGAACAAGGAGTTCGCCAACGCCAGCATGGCCATGTGCGCCCTCATCGCCGCGGCGGACGGGACCATCGACCCGTCCGAGCGTCAGAAGACCGCGGCGCTGATCACCAGCAACGAGGCGCTGAGTGTGTTCCCGTCGGACGAGCTGAGTCAGAAGTTCGACTGGTACTGCAGCAAGCTGCAGTCCGATTTCGAGTTCGGCAAGATCGAGGCCACCGCGACCATCGCGAAGCTGAAGTCCAAGCAGGATCAGGCACGTGCCGTCATCCAGATAGGCATCGTCATCGGTGGCGCCGACGGCAACTTCGACCAGCACGAGCGAAACGTGGTGCGCGACGCCTGTTTCGCCGTCGGCATCGCCCCGGCGGAATTCGAACTCTGAGGTGATCGGTGACGCGCCCGGCTCACGGGCGCGTCACCGACGCTCAGTAGGCCGTGATGATCGGCGCCGGGTTCCACATGCCCGAACGCTGAGTCCGGGTGGTGTCGATCTCCGCGGTCTTCGCGTCGGGGTCGAGCGGGGAGTACTGCTCCACTCCGCCCCAGTCACGGTCCCAGTCGTCCCGCAGATACGACGGTATGGTTCGGCTCGCCCGGGTCATCTCGATCCAGCCCAGGGGGCCTCCGCCGTACCGGTCCTGCCACAGGCTCGTCATGATCGCGCCGGGACGGTCGGGAAGGATCCGGTACTCGGGCGCCTCCGCGACCCCGGTGCGGTGGTCGAACGGTCGCTGGCACGGAAAGGCAAGTCCCACAGCCCAGTCGATCATCACGGGTGCGTCGGATCCGATCACGTCGTTCAGTGTCTGCGTCCGCGGAACACGCGGCGGTGTCACCGCCAGCCACTGCTGCGGATCACTGTCCGAATCCGACGCCACGAGTCGGATCACATCCGTATCGTCCGGCAGGGAATCGAGCGGAACGCGCAGATTTCGCCAGGACGGTGCCGGGCCGATGTCGATCGGCGTCACGCGTCCCGCCACCGCGACCGCGCCGTCCGGCCCCGTGGTGCCGTATTCCACCTCGAGGTTCTGGCCGTACGTGACGACGCCGTCCGCGTCGACGGAGTGGATGCGACCCGCCGCGGCGATGGAGATGATGTCGCCCGCCCCGGCGTCCGAGTCGGGATTCGGCAACCGGTACCAATCGGTGGTCAGTGACGCGTCGCCGTCGCTGCCGTCGCTGCCGAGGACCGGCGTGCGGTCGGGGTCGAGGCCGAACGGCAGGGCCACCGCGCTGCCGTTGACGCCCACCGCGCCGGCGCCGCCGCCGGTGCCCGCAGCATTGCTCGACGCCGTCTGCTCGGTGTTGTCGGTCTTGACGGAGTTGGCGACACCCGCATCCGACGATTCCTCGTCGGCACTGAGGTCGCCGGCGACGCCGTTCGGTGTGAAGCCGACGGTGCCGGTACCCGCCAGGGCGGTGGCGGCGTCGCCGGACAGCGGTTGCAGCAGCGACGCGTTCGGATCGGTTTCGAGCAGGACGTCGTTGGCGAGACCGCACGGTGCGCCGGTGACGGCGTCGACGTTGGAACGGGCGAGGGAGAACGCGGGATACTGCGCGACCGCGCCCTTCGCCATCGACAGCACCTCGAACAGCACCATCGCGGCGGCCGCCACCGTCAACGGCGGGATCGCCCACAACCGGCGTCGCCGCACGGCGTCGGTCCGGGTGTAGGGCTCGCGGAAGTAGCACCACGCCGCGATCAGCAGCATCACCAGCGTGGCGCCGAGGAGGATCGTGCCGGCGCCCAGGCCGGCGATCGACACCGGCTTGTCCCACCACGGGACGCTGTAACTGGACACGTACCACCACCCGTTGGTGCTGGTGAAACACATCGCCAGCAGGAACAGCACGGCGGCCGCGAACAGGGCGCGGTTGCGCGGCGAGCGCACCACGGCGGTGCTCACCGCCACGGACGCCAGGACGGCGAGCGACCCTGCGAGGCCGGCGTAGATGCCGAAGTGGTGCGTCCACTTGGTGGGCGTGAACATCATCAGCCCCATCGCGGCAAGCGTGATGCCGATGAGCCGCCGCGACGGTCCGGCCGCGGTCCCGGGGATCCGGCCGCCCTTGCGGAGCATCACGAAGACCGTCACGGCCAGGCTCAGCACCATCACGAACACGCCGAACCGGCGCGCCAGTGAACCGTCGACCGAGATGTTCAGCAGGTACTGGTAGCGGAGGTACTCGTCGAACCAGGGAACGTTGGGGCCGATCGCATGTACGTGCTGCATCTCCATGACGGCGGCGAGGGTCTGGTCGGCAAACACCGCCACCAGGATCACCGTCCCCGACGCGACGAGCGGCGCCAGCAAGGCGACGTACCCCACCGTCTTGGCCCGCGCGATCACGATCTGCAGGATCGGCCGGGCGCCCGCGACCAGGGCGCCGAAACAGATCAACCCGGACGGCCCCGCGGTCAGCGTCGCCGCACCGACCAGAATCGCCACCGCGGCGGGCAGCAGTCGCCGGGTCGCGACGGCGCGTTCCACCGAGCACCACGTGAGCAGCACGCCCACCGCGACGATCGGCTCGGGCCGCAGACCGTTGTTGTACGGGAGCCAGAACGCGAGGAACACCAATCCGCCGGTCCACAGCGCGAGCCGGTTGCCCCGGACCGCGGCGCCGAGTCGCGGTGCGACCTCACGGCTGATCACCAGCCACGCGACGATACCGGCGAGCAGCGCGGGCAGACGCACGAACGGGCTCGCCGGTGTGATGTTCGCCAGCACCGCGAGGACGTCGTAATACGGAGACCCGAACGGCGCCTCCGGGACGCCGTACCAGCGGAAGTAATTGGCCATATAACCCGCCGCCTCGGACGTGCGGGCCATGTTGAACTGATAGCCGTCGTCGGAGGTGGAAGCGCCGATGAAATGCCACAGCACCAGCGTGCCGATGACGACGGCATCGACGGCCCCGAACGACCACCAGCGGGTGGGCAGGAATCGTCGTGCCCGGCGCCCGTCCACGTCGTCGAGACGGTGCAGCGCCACCAGCGCCAGAATCGTCGCGAGCGCGCCCACCACCACGGCGACGAACTTGAGGGTCGACGGCGTCGACGAGAAGCGGCTGTCGATCTCAGCGGTCACCTGCAGTCCGTCGGGCGCCGCACTGTCGAGGTCGCTGAAGATGCCCACCATCTGCGGGCGGAGGTCGCCGTCGACGACGGTCGGTGCGTCCTGGCCTGCCGCGCCGAAACCGGCGGTGGTCCGCGTGGAATCCGACGACACCACGAGCGCGCAGTCTGCGGGTAGCTGGTCCAGCGGCGATGACAGCAGCACCTTGTTCCGCAACAGCACCTCGACGCCGGCGGGACCGTCCGGGGTCGCGGGATTCACCCTGGCGACCAGTCCGTACCTCCCGGCGTCGGCGGCGCCCGCGGGGGCGGTGGAGGTCAGGATCCCGCCGCGGTCGGCGAGTTCGCCGACCGCCGAACAGGGGATCTGCACGTCGAGGCTCAGCGGCGCGTAGGTGACGAGCGGTGCCTCGACGCTTCCGGTGCTGCCGTTCTGCGGCCAGCTGAGGGTCGCGCTGTCCTGCTCGACCGGAAGGAACGGGAGCGACAACGTGAGCAGCACTCCGAAGACGGAGGCGATGATCGCGAGAAGGCGGGCGGAGCGGACCGACTGACCGAGGGGAGATGACTGGGGCGGGGTCCCGATCGGCGACTCGTCCGAGTCGTCTCTGGACACTTTCGCCGATTCCAGCCTGCTGTCAGTCACGACGTCGGATAGTACCCATCCGCGACAATTGTTAGCGAAGGCAAGGAACAGGTCCGGTTCGAGGGCCGGCCGCCCCGGTGGATCACATGTGGAAGTGCTTCAGGATCCGCGACCGGCGTTGCGGTCGGGTGAGGAGATGGTGGTGGTGCCGCGGACCGCGGCGGTGCTGAACCTCGGAATGCACTTCGCGGATGATCTCGAACATGTCTCCGCCTTCCTTCTACGCGAGTCGGTAGCCCGACGGTAGGTCGGGAACAGGGTGAGCCGATTCACCCGGGGCGGGTGAACCAGGTCACCCGATCACGGGCTGCACCGACAGCTGTTTCACGCCGGTCTGCGAACAGCCGGTGGTGGGGTAGGGGAGGAATACCGACCCGGTGTCGTCGGGTGGGTACACCCGGAATCCCGCGACCGGAGTGGGGCCACAGGTCTCGGCCGGATAGTTCTGCACCACCGTGGCACGCACCGCTGCGGTGGCCCGTGCGCCCGGGGCGACCGTCACCGGAGTCTCGGTTCCGCCGTCCCGCTCGGCCGCGGCACCTACCTGCGGACCGCCCTGGGACGCGACGTACGAGACCCCGGGGTATCCGTGGAGGACGCAGCTGCGGGTGCCGGTGTTGGTGAAGACGAGCGGGATCTCCTGAGATCCGGCGGCCCCGCTCGCCTGTCCGAGCGTCACCTGTAGTTCGCCGATCAGGCAGCGGTCGGGGTGCGGTGCGGTCGCCTCGGACGGTGCGGATCTCGTGACGGTGATGTCACGCGAGGGTTCGGCGGTCCCCGTCTCGTCCGTCGAGCCACAGGCCGAGGCGGTGAGCGCGGCGGCGATTCCGAGTACGCCGAGAAGGGCGCGTGCCGGTGACTGCGTGCGCATCTGATCGCTCCTCCTATTGATGTGCTGCCGTAGTCGATGGTCCGTGATCGGTGCCGTCCCGGTGTGTGGTTCGGGGAGATCGCATTCGCCCCTCGCCGGACGATTCCGGTCGTAGGCTGCGGGGCGGCAGGGGATCCGCAACACTTTCACTGGAGGCTGACCGATGAGCGAAGTTCTGGACCGGACCAAGATCTACATCGACGGATCCTGGGTCGATTCGCAGGGGACGGGCCGGATCGACGTGGTGAATCCGGCCACCGAGGACGTCATCGCGGTGGTCGCCGAGGGCACCGCCGACGACGTCGATCGCGCCGCGAAGGCCGCGCGAGCAGCCTTCCCCGCGTGGTCTGCGCTCAGCGGCAAGGAACGCGGCGAGTACCTCCGGAAGGCCGCTGCGCTGATCCAGGAGCGCCTCGACGACTTCACTGCCCTGGTGTCCCGCGACATGGGCATGCCGCTGGGATTCGCGAAGCCCATCCAGATCGGCATGCCGCTCGCGAACCTCGCCGCGTTCGCCGAACTGGCCGCCACCTATGACTTCGACGCCCACGAGGTGGGCAACTCGCTGATCGTGCGCGAGCCGATCGGTGTGGTCGGGGCGATCACCCCGTGGAATTTCCCGCTCCACCAGGTGGTGCTCAAGGTCGGCGGTGCTCTGGCCGCGGGGTGCACCGTGGTGCTCAAGCCGACCGAGGTGGCGCCGCTCGCCACGTACGCGCTCGCCGACGTCTTCGACGAAATCGGTCTGCCGGCAGGCGTGTTCAACCTCGTCAGCGGATTCGGGCCCGTCGTGGGCGAGGCGATCGCCGGCCATCCCGAGGTGGACATGGTCTCGTTCACCGGCTCCACCCGCGCGGGCAAGAGGGTCGCGGTGGTCGCGGCCGAGACGGTGAAGAAGGTGGCACTCGAGCTCGGCGGCAAGTCCGCCAACGTCATCCTCGACGACGCCGACCTGACGAAGGCGGTCACCGACGGAGTGGCCAAGTGTTTCCTCAACTCCGGTCAGACCTGCTCGGCGCTGACCCGGATGCTGGTCCCCGCGGGCAAGGTGGACGAGGCCGCCGCCATCGCGGCGCAGGTCGCGCAGAACTACTCGGTCGGCGATCCGACGGCCGCCACCTCGGTGCTGGGGCCGCTGGTGAACTCGAACCAGCTGAAGCGGGTGCGCGGCTACATCGAACAGGGCATCGCGGAAGGCGCGCACGCCGTACTCGACGGCCGGGAGACCGGCCAGGAATCCGGCTACTTCGTCGGCCCCACCGTGTTCTCCGGTGTCACCGAGGACATGACCATCGCCAAGGAGGAGATCTTCGGCCCCGTCCTGTCGATCATCGGATACCAGGACGAGGACGACGCCGTGCGGATCGCCAACGCGACGGAGTACGGCCTCGCCGCCGGCGTGTGGTCCGGTGACCAGGACCGGGCCGACCGCGTCGCGCGGCAGCTGCGCGCCGGCCAGGTCGAGGTGAACGGCGGCGCGTTCAACACCAACGCCCCGTTCGGCGGGTACAAGCAGTCGGGCATCGGCCGCGAGGCCGGCGTCCTCGGCTTCGAGGAGTTCCTCGAGATCAAGTCGATCCAGCGGTAGGCGGCTTCGCCGCCCGTGCGCCATTTTGGTAGTGACTGCTACCAGAAAGGCGCACGGGTGCGGAGCGCAATTGGCCTCACGCTGAACCGAATCCGTGACTCCCGACCGCCGCGGTCCTACCCTCGAACCGAGGGGTGGACAGTGGAGATGAGGAGAACGACATGGATCTCGGTCTGGGCGGCAAGCGGGCCGTCGTCACCGGCGGCAGCCGCGGAATCGGTTTCGCGATCGCGCGGAGCCTCGCGTCGGAGGGGGTCGACGTGGTGCTCGCGGCCAGGGGCGTCGAGGCGCTGGAATTGGCGGCGAAGACGCTGTCGCAGGAGACCGGGCGCCGGGTGATCGGCGTCCCCACCGACACCGGCGACGACGGTTCGGTGCGCGCCCTCGTGCAGCGGACGGTGGACGAACTCGGCGGCGTCGACATTCTCGTGAACGCCGCGGCCGAACCGTGGAGTGCCGGCAAGCCGAGCGACTTCGCGTCCACCACCGACGACGTGGTGCGCGCCGAACTCGAGATCAAGGTGCTCGGCTATCTGCGGACCGCCCGCGCGGTGGCACCGCACCTCGTGGAGCAGGGGTGGGGACGGATCATCAATATCAGCGGGCTCGGTGCACGCCAGGCCAATTCCATCGCGCAGACCGTGCGGAACGTCGGTGTGTCGGCGCTGACGAAGAACCTCGCCGACGAACTCGGACCGCACGGAATCAACGTGACGGTGGTGCATCCGGGACCGACGCGGACGGAGCGACTCGTCGACCGGTTGGCCAAGCAGTCCGAGGACGAAGGTGTACCGGTCGCCGAGTTGGAGTCGCGGCTGGCCACCAACTCGATCCACCGGCTGATCGACGCGAGCGAGGTCGCGGACGTCGTCACGTTCCTGGCGTCACCGCGCAGTGTCGGGATCACCGGCGACGCGGTGGCCGTCGGCGGTGGTGCTCCGGGCGCCGTCTATTACTGAGCGTGGGCGGGTGACAGCACGCCGTCGTGTTCGGTGACTTCCCGGGCGGCGCGCTCCCCGGACCGGATGGCCCCGTCGACCCAGCCGCACATCACGGACGAACTCTCCGTGCCGGCCCAGTGAATGCGACCGCAGGGCTTGCGGAGGGCGTGCCCGAATTGGGTGAGCACTCCCGTCGGCGCATGACTGAGCATGCCGCCGCCGGAGTAGCGCTCGACGCTCCAGTTCTGCTCGATGTAGTCGACGGGGGAGGCTGCCTTATTTCCGAACCTCGCGGTCAACTCGCCGAGCACGGCCTTCTTCCGTTCCGCTTCCGGCAGTGTCCCGAGCTTGCGGGCGATCGGTCCCTCGACGATCACGCATAGAACACCGGGACGTCCCGTATCCGTGCTCGCGTCGATGGTGACGGTCGCGGGGGAGTCGGGTGCCGCCGACTGCCCCGACAGTCCGGCGGCGCGCCAGAAGGGTTCGTCGTAGAGGACGGCGATCTTCATGACCGCACCGCTCGGCATTCGCTGGTGCAGGAAGGACCGATCCATCGGCAGCAGCGGTTCGTAGACGATCTGGCTCGCGATCGCGAGGGGTACCGCGACGATCGCTCTCCGGGCCCGCACGGCCAGATCCGCGGAGCGGACGGTCACGCCGTCGCCGTCCTGCGCGATGTCCCGGACGGGTTGTGACAGGTGGAGCGCGTCGCCGATCTCGGCTGCCATCGGACGATAGACGGCACCCATTCCGCCGACCGGCCGCGCGTCCTCGGCGGCGTCCTTCACACCGAGGACGAAACTCGGACCGCCGCCGGATGCCATCTGGTACAGGACGAACAGCATCGACACCTCGGACGCCGCGGACGTGTAGCAGCCGGCGATGGCGGTCTCGAGAAGGTCGTGGGCGGGTGTGGACAGCGTGTTGTCGCCGAGCCATTTGGCGAGGCTGATCGAGTCCCACTTCGCTGCCTTCTTCGCCTCCCACGGCGCGTCCAGCGGGATCGTCTTGCACATCTCGCCGAGTTCGACGAACACGGCGCCGAGATTCGCGGCCGCCCACGGACTCATCGTCAGGGGAATCGTGCCCCTGTACCGGTACTGCTTGCCGTCGACGACCATCATCGCCTCGCCGTCGGTGTACTGCTTGTAACTCTTGACGCCGAATTCGTCCATCAGGGCGTAGATCCGGTCCTGTCCCGGCCCGATCCACGCACCGCCCCGATCGATCCACGAACCGTCTTCGCGGACCTCGGTGAACGTTCGGCCGCCGATCCGGTCACGCGCCTCCACGAGCGCGACCGATTGTCCGGCCTGCTTCAGGCGCAGTGCCGCCGTCAGTCCGGCGAATCCGGCGCCTACGACGCAATAGTCGACCTCGATGTCTGTCATGACACATCCCCTCGCGCTGCGCGCGCGGCCCTCGTGCGGCCGTATGTAACGGGTGCGCCGCCATTGGTCCTGGGGGTGTGAATTCCTCTCTCCGGGAATGAAATCGCCGCGCACAGAACATATTCATCCTTACTCGCGGCGAGTGGTCCGGTCAAGGCCCGACCCGTGAGTACTTGTTAACCGCCCGTGGTTAACAAGTACTCACGGGTGGGGACGAGCGGGAAGACCTGCTCGGCGATGCGCTCGAGTTCCTCGTGCGCGGGGGAGCACTGGATGAGCAGCAGGGTGAGACCGGCATCCTGGTAGGCGCGGATCTTCTCGGCGACCTGTTCCGGTGTGCCGACGAGGTCGGGACGCAGTCCACGTGTGCCGACGGAGTACTCGCGCCTGGACAGCTCGACGTCGAGTTCGGAGTTCTTCACGAACTCCTCGAACGACGCATACCCGGGCGAGTGCGGATCGACGGTGGTGATGCGTTCGAGTTCGGCGCGGGCCTCGGCTTCGGTGTCGCGCACGATGATGTACGTGGACATGCCGAATTCGGCCATGTCCCGCTGGTGGATTCGCTGCGACCGTGCGTTCATGTCCGCGATCTTCGTGCGCACCTCCTCGACGGTGCCGCCGTGCAGCACATACGAGTCGGCGAAGGTCGCGATCGATTCGCGGCCGCTCTCGCTCTCCCCGCCCGCGAAGACCGGGGGATGGATGCCGGGCTTCGGCGACAGGATCGAGTCGCGCACGCTGAAGTGCTCGCCCTGGTAGGTGAACGGGGTGTGCTCCCAGAGCCCACGGAGAACGTCGACGAATTCGGTGGCCTGCCGGTATCGATCGTCGTGCCGGGTGAAGGCGCCGCCGTACTGTCGGGCTTCCTCCTCCCACCACGCGGCGACGACGTTGAGCGCGAACCGTGCCGCACCCGCCTCGGTTGTTCCGGCGATGTCGGTGATCGTCGCCGATTCCTTCGCGGTGACCGCCGGCAGGTGGAATCCCGGTCGCACCGCCGTCATCACCCGGAGTTGTTCGGTGACCGCGAGGATCGCCGACGACAGCGACCACGCCTCGAGGCTGGGCGCGTCGACGCCCTTGCGGTCGTTGAGATAGAGCTCGGGCACGAGGGTGGTGTGGTATCCGAGACGATCGGCGAGCTGTGCGAGCTTCTTGACGTAGGCCCAGGTGGCGGGCATCCCTTCGTCGCCGAGGTTGCGCAGGAAGCCGCCGTAGATGGGCGTCCAGTAGCCGAAGTGCATGTCATTCCTCCGTGATGGCGTCGAGCGAAGCACGCAGATCGTCGACGAGGTCCTCCAGGTTTTCCAGTCCGATCGACAATCGGACGGTGCGGTAGCCGAATCCGGCGTCGCGGAGTTGCGTGTCGCCGAGATGGCTGTGCGTGGTGGTGGCGGGGTGTACTACCAGCGAACGGGCGTCGCCGATGTTGGCGACGATGGCGAACAATTGCAGCGAGTCGATGAACTTCGCCACCTTCGAGTCGTCGACGGCGAGATCGAACGAGAAGACCGAGCCGGCGCCGCGTGGCAGATACCGTTGGGCGGCAGCGTGCCACCGGTTGTCCGGCAATCCGGGGTAGTTGACCTTGGCGACCGCGGGATGGCCGTCGAGGAAGTGTGCGATCGCCAGCGCCGAACCGACCTGCCGTTCCAGCCGCAGGTCCAGCGTCTCCAACCCCTGAAGCAGCTGGAACGAATTGAACGGGGACAGTGCGGGACCGAGATCGTGGACGATCTTCGTCTTCGCGTAGACCAGGTAGGCGCTGCGTTCGCGGCCGAACTCTTCCCATAGCACGAGGTCACCGATGCGCGGGTATGGCTCGGTGAACTGGGTCCACCGCTGCGGTTCCGCGCCGAAGTCGAACGTGCCGAGGTCCACGATCACACCACCCAGCGAACTGCCGTGCCCACCGATGAACTTGGTGGCCGAGTACACGGTGATGTCGGCTCCGAAGTCCTTCGGGCGGAGCAGATACGGGGTGGCGATCGTGTTGTCGACGATCAGCGGGACCCCCGCCTGGTGCGCGATGTCGGCCACGGCCCGGACGTCGAGCACGGAGGCGACGGGGTTGCCGATCGTCTCGGCGAAGAAGGCCCGGGTCTCCGGACGCGCGGACGCACGCCAGGCGTCGAGGTCGTCCTGATCGACGAGCGTGACCTCGATCCCGAAGTCCGCGAAGGTGTCGGTGAGGAGATCGACGGTTCCCCCGTACAGCTGCCGCGCCGCGACGATGTGCTGTCCGGACTTGGCGAGCGTGAGGAGGGCGACCGCGACAGCGGACTGCCCGGAACCCGTGGCCAGGGCGGCGACTCCGTCGTCGAGATCGGCGAGGCGCTGCTCGAACACGGCCTGCGTGGGATTCCCGGTGCGGCTGTACAGGTTTCCCTTCCGGCGGAGGGAGAAGATGTCCCGTGCCTGTTCGAAGCTGCCGAAATCGTAGGCAACCGATTGGTAGATCGGGGGGATCGCGGTGTTCTGCGGCGTTCCGGGTTGATAGCCGGTGCGGACCTGCCGGGTCGCGAACCCTGTGGTCTCGGGCATCGGTGTGTCTGTCCCTTCGTCGATACTTCTGGGTGAATGGCAGAGCGGGTGAATGGCAGAGCAAAACGAATATGTTCGGAACAAAACACGAAGCGCGGCGAGAAGGCACGCGTTTTGTTCTGCTCGAGCATTAGTCTTGTTCGACCTCGCGCGTGTGGGTCAGGGTGACGCAGTCAATCCTGCGAACAATCCCCCGAATGAGGTAATCAGTGGACATCGACTGGCTGGAACCCGAAGCGACTGTGCGTGGCTCGGTGATCGTGGTCGCCGGCCGCGGTGAGCATGCTCACGTGTACCGCCGGTTCGCCCGCCGGATCGCCTTCGACGGTTACCGTGTCGCGGTGGTGGAGAACGATCCCGCGGCGACTGCTCGGGTGATCGCCGATGCGGAGACCGATCTTCCGGTCACCCTCGTCGGGTCGGACAGCGGCACCCTGACCGCCCTCGACCTGGCCGCGACGCATCCGGCCGTGTCCGGTGTGGTGGCCGCGGGTCTTCTCGTCGCGGGCGCCGACGCCTTCACCGGAGAGTGGGACGGCGAACTCGAGATCCGTTCCGCGTGTCCCGTGCATCGGGGGGTCCTGTCGTCGGCCGACGCTCTCGAGCGGGGAACGCTCGGTGCGGAAACGCCGGTCGCCACGGCCGATTCGCTGACCCACGTGCAGGTTCCCGTCCTCGTCGTGCACGGCGGCGCCGACGTACTGAGCCCGGCAGCGGACGTCCTGGCCGTCACGTCCGCGTTGCCCGACGCCCGGGTCGTCGTCGTTCACGAGGGGCTGCACGACATCCTCAACGACGTGTCCCACCGGTCGGTCGCCGCTGAGATCGTGCAGTTCCTCGAGCGTCTCCGCCTGCCCGGGACGCCCGACATCATCCTCCGCGAACCGGCCGGGGCACTCGCGCAGTGACCCGGACTCGCGGGGCGCGGGGGCGGTAGTGGTTGTCGATCGAAGGGGTGTGGATGTCAGCGGTGCTGGAGTCGGAGACGATAGCTCCGGAGTGGTTGCTCGACAAGATCGACGGCCGCACCGCGGAACTGGCCGATGCCGTCGCCGACCTCATCAGGTCGGGTGAGCTCGGCCCCGGCGATCGCCTGCCGACCGTCCGCGCACTCGCGAAATCGACCGATCTCAGTGTCGGTGCGATCGTCAACGCGTGGGGCCGGTTGCAGGAACAGGGGTTCGTGCAGACCCGTCGCCGCGGCGGCACCGTTGTTCTTCCGCCGCTCGACAGCGTGCCCGAGCGTGGCATACCGGACTGGCGTGGCGTCGACCTGGCGCAGAATGCACCGGACCTGGCGCTGCAGCCCTCCCTGTCCGACGCTTTGTTGTCCAGTCTGGACGCCGAGACATTGAATGTGTTCGGCCGGGAACTGATGACCGAGCGGTTGCGGAATGCCGTCGCGCCGGGTTGGCCGTTCGAACCGGAGGCCTGGGCCACGGCGGGCGGTGGCACCGAGGCGCTGTTGCTGGCCGTGGAGGCGGCGGCACCACCCGGTTCGATGGTGGCCGTCGACGAGCCCCTGGGCCCGGGTGTTCTCGACACCCTCCGCGACCTGGGGTTGGATGCGGTCGGGGTCGGCGCCGACCGCGACGGCCCCCGGCCGGACGCTCTCGACGCGGCCCTGACCGCCGGCGCGGTGGCTTTCGTGTTCCAGCCCGGTGCGCCGTTCGCCGTCGACCATGCGGTCAGCGCGCGGCGCACGAGTGAACTCACCGAGGTGTTGCGGCGGCATCCGGCCGTGTGGGTCGTCGAGGACGACTCGATCGGACCGCTCGAACCGCAGCAGCCTCCCTCTCTGGGATCGGTACTGCCGCAGCGTGTCGTCCGGATCCGCAGCTACTGCAAGGCATACGGGATCGACGTGCGGACCTCCGTTCTCGGCGGGTCCCGCGAACTGATCGAGAAGGCCATGAAGGTGCGCAGCCACGGAGTCGGCTCGAACAGCCGGATCCTGCAGAACACCCTCGCCCATCTGATCGGCAGCGCCGACGCCGAGCACGCGGTCACGGCGGCGCACGAGCGCTACGCCGCCAGACGCACGTCGCTGCTGGGGGCGCTGATCGACCGTGGCATCGAGGCTTTCGCGGGCCCGCACAGTCTGGTCGTGTGGGTAACGGTGTCGGACGAGACCGCGGCCCTCGTCGCGTTGGCGCGGCAGGGCATCTCGGTGGGGGCCGGATCCCGCTCGTTCGTGCAGGCGCCCGCACGCCAACTCCTACGCCTGTCGGCCACCCAATTGCCCGACGACCCGGACCTGATCGGGCAACTCGCCGACGTCGTCGCGGTGGCCGTCGCGGAGTCGTCGCGCGAGTTCTTCGACTGATCGGACTTTGTTCGACAGCCCTGCGGGACATACGAAATATGTTTTGAAACATCGAGAATTTAATACTCTGCACGCGTCTGTTTGCTCCATACACTTCAACGCGGCGTGCCGAGGCAGGTGCCTGACGGCGAACGACGAAGGAGCGAGAACATGACGAGACGGCAACTGAAATTGGGAGCTGTCCTCACCCCCACGGGTGGTCCCGGGCACCCGTACACCTGGCTGGACCCGGAGATTCCCGCCGACGCGAGCGTCGACATCGACTGGTACATCCGGTACGCGCGGCTGGCCGAGCAGGCGCGGTTCGATCTCGTGTTCATCGTCGACAGCCAATTCATCACCCCCGACTCGCCCCCGCACTACCTGAACCGGCTCGAGCCGCTGACGCTGCTGTCGGCGCTCGCGGTGGCCACCGAACACATCGGGCTCGTGGGCACACTGACCACATCGTTCAACCAGCCGTTCAACCTCGCGCGACGGTTCGCGTCCCTCGATCTGATCAGCCGCGGCCGTGCCGGCTGGAACGTGGTTACCAGTGGCGACTCGGGTACCGCCGGAAACTACGGACTCGAGGAGCATTACGACTACGCCACCCGCTACGGCCGGGCCCTCGAACACGTCGAGGTCGTCAAGGCTCTGTGGGACTCCTACGAGGACGACGCGTTTCCGCGCGACCGGGAGGCCCGCCGCTTCCTCGACGCAGACAAGCTGCACACCCTCGACCACCGGGGCGAGCACTTCTCGGTGGTGGGCCCGCTCAACATCGAACGCTCGCGGCAGGGGCAGCCGGTGATCTTCCAGGCCGGCGACTCCGACCAGGGCCGCGACCTCGGAGCGCGGATCGCCGACGGGATCTTCACGCACGCGCCGAGTTTCGAGGCGGGCGCGGCGTTCTACACCGACATCAAGACCCGCGCCGCGGCCTACGGGCGCGCTCCCGAGGACATTGTGATCCTGCCGGGAGTCACCGTCACCGTGGGCGACACCGACGCCGACGCCCGCGAGATCGAACGTGCAACCCAGCTGGCGGACAACGACTTCGGAAAGTCCCTCCGGGAACTGGGCCGGCCATTCGGCTGGCACGACTTCCGGCAGTACGACCTCGACGCGCCGTTCCCCGCCGAGGCACTGCAGCACGCCGAGCGCAGCTTCTACACGCAGGCGAAGAAGATCGCCGACCTCGCCGCCGACCGCGGGCTGACACTGCGGCAGACCGTCGAGGCGCTCAGCGCACCGAAGACGTCGCCGTTCACGGGCAGCGCCGAGACCGTCGCGAACGAACTGCAACGCTGGCTGGACGGCCACGCCCTCGACGGCATCAACATCCACATCGGCCACCCGGCACAGTTCCAGCGCTTCGTCGACGAGGTGCTGCCGATCCTGCGCGAGCGCGGGGTCGTCCGGGAGGACTACGAGCAGAACACGTTGCGCGGCAACCTCGGTCTGCCCTTCGCGGAGAACCGCTACACCCGCGCGCGGCGTGAGGGAGTCGACCCCGCCCCGCTGCCCGGCACCACCGCATCGCTGTCCGCGAGCGTCTGAATCACCACCCCCCCTTGCATGGTCAGGAGCACCCAGTGAGCAAGAAGAGCCGGCGGATCGTCGGCGCCGTAATACTCGGAGTGATCGTCGGGCTCGTTGCCACCGCGTGCGGCGGCGGCAGCAGCTCGGACGGCGCCGAGGTCAAGTGGGCGTTCAACCTCCCCACCTCCTGGGATCCGGTGACGAGCCGGACCGGAAACGACATCAACACGATCAGCCTCGCGTACGCGTCGCTGACCCGGCTCGACGCCGAGGGCAACGTCGAACCGTCACTCGCCGAGAGCTGGAAGTACAACGCCGACGGCACCGCCGTGACCTTCACCCTGCGTGACGGTCTCACCTTCTCCGACGGGACCATCCTCGACGCCCCGGCGGTCAAGGCGTTCTTCGATCGCGGCAAGACCCAGGACGATTCCTTCCTCCGCGATCAGCTGGCCGGCGTCACCGAGGTCACGGCCGACAGCGCCACCGACGTCACGCTGCACCTCGCCGACGCCGACTACCAGATCCCCTACCTGGTCGCCGGGCGTACCGGGGCCATCGCCAGCCCGACCGCGGCCGCCGACCCGCAGAAGCTCAGCGTGTGGCCGGTCGGGGCCGGTCCGTTCACGATCACCGACTTCGTCGCCGAGGACCACGCGTACTTCGAGAAGAACCCGAACTACTGGGACGCGGAGAACATCCACATCGATCACTTCGAACTCAGCGTCGCCCCGGACCCGGCCACACTCGTCGCCGGTGTCCAGTCCGGTTCCATCGACTTCGCGACGCTACCGGCCCTGCAGTCCAAGGAAGCCGAGGCCGCCGGTCTCGATGTGACCGTGAAGCCGTCGCTGGCCGCGAACGACGTCTCCATCAACCTCAACAAGGCCCCGTTCGACAATCCGAAGGTCGTCGAGGCGTTCCGTTACGCATTCGACCGCCAGGCGTTCGTCGACGTCATCACGAACGGGTTGGGCAGCACGACGAGCCAGCCGTTCCCCAGCGGGTACCTCGCCTTCAACCCCGAGATCGAGAAGCTCTGGAACTACGACCCCGACAAGGCAGCTCGTCTGCTCACCGAGGCGGGCTTTGGGCCCGGACAGCTGTCTCTCGAAATCACCGCGCAGTCGGCGGCCACCAACCGGGCAGAGCTGGTGCAGTCGCAGCTGAAGAAGATCGGCGTCGAATCCACGATCAAGGTGGTGCCGCCGGGATCGTCGACGTGGCAGAGCGAGGTCTACATCGCGAAGAACCCGCAGCTGGCGACGGACGGCACCATCGGGCGTGAATCACCGGTGCAGAACCTGCTCGCCGTCTACGGTCCGGAAGGCATCATGAACCTCAGCGGCCCGCACGCGTCGCCGGAGTTCACTGCCGCCCTCGACGCCGTGCGTCGTACGCCCCTCGAGGACCCGGAGTACAAGCCGCGGCTGTGGCAGGCCGTCAAGGTCGGGGTCGAGCAGTCGCCGACGAACTACATCTTCAGCAATCCGTGGATCATCGTGTCCAACCCGGACCTGAAGAACCTGAACATCCTGCCGTCCCAGGTGCGGTGGGAAGGCGTCACGGTCTCGTGACCACCGCAGACGTCCAGACCGCCGGCACCGGGAGAACATTCGCTCTCCCGATGCCGGCGGGTGCGCTCGGCGCGGCGGTGCGGGTCGTGCTGAGCACCGTGCTGATCGTGGTCCCGGTCTTCCTGTTCTCCACCCTGATCACCTTCCTGCTCGGGGCGGCCAGCGGGCTGAATCCGGCCGCCGGGATCGCCGGCGACGCCGCGACCCCGGAGACGATCGCCCGCATCGACGCCGAGTTCGGGCTGGACAAGCCGGTCTGGCAGCAGTACGTCGACTGGATGTCGAGCATGCTGAGCGGCGACCTCGGGGTCTCGTGGTTCAGCAAGATCCCGGTCAGCGAGTTGATCGGTGAGCGGCTGGCCGTCAGTGCCTCGATCGCGGGTGTGGCTCTGGTCATCGGACTCGTCCTCGGCGTCGGACTCGGGGTGCTCGCCGCCGTCTACAAGGGCAGCCTGCTCGACCGGCTGATCACCGCCTACACGTCGGTGGCCTCGACGCTGCCGCCGTTCGTCATCTCGATCGGACTGATCCTCGTCCTCAGCGTCGGGTTGCACTGGCTGCCGTCGGCCGGGTACGTCCCGCCGGACGAGGACTTCGGCCGCTGGCTGTCGCTGATCATCATGCCCGCGATCGCGTTGAGCATGGACGTCGTCGCCGACATCGCGCGACAACTCCGCACCGGATTGGTCGCGGAGCTGGACCAGAACTACGTCACCGGCGCGGTGGTCCGGGGCATCAGTCCGGCCCGGATCCTGTTCGTGCACACACTGCGTAACGGCAGCGGGCCCGCGCTGTCCATCCTGGGCATGAAGATCCCCACGCTCATCGGCGGCGCCGTCGTGATGGAGACCATGTTCTCCATGCCCGGCTTCGGTCGCCTCGCCGCCGACTCCGCGCTGCGCGGAGACGTTCCCATCGTCCAGGGAACGCTTGTCGTGGCGATCGTGTTCGTGCTGTTCTGCAACATCGTCGTCAACATCGCGCAGAGCGCGCTGCAGCCGGCAACCAAGCGGAGAGACTGAAATCCCATGCTCACAGCAATCCTGCGCTATCACTCCGCTCGCGCAGCGGTGGTCGTTCTCGGGCTGATCGTGGTGCTCGCGGTCTTCGGGCCCGCCCTCGCGCCGTTCGACCCGCTCGAGCAGGACACGTCGGCAATCCTGCAGGGCCCGAGCGGAACTCACTGGCTCGGGACGGACAACGTCGGACGGGACGTGTTCAGCCGGCTGCTGGCGGGTTCGACCGTGTCGGTGCTGTCCGCACTGCAGTGCGTGGTGGTCGGATTCCTCCTCGGCGTGATCCCGGGCTTCCTGTCGGTGTACCTCGGGCGCGGCGTGGAATGGTTCACCCTCCGGTTGATGGATGCGCTCATCACGCTGCCGTTCCTCGTGTTCGCCGTCGCGATGACCGCGCTGCTCGGAAACGGGCTCGCGCAGGCGATGTTCGCGGTCGGCATCCTCATCGCACCCGCGTTCTACCGGGTCACCCGTGCCGCGGCGCTGACGGTGGCGAACTCCCAGTACGTCGAGGCCGCCGAACTGATGGGGGCCGACACGTCCTGGATCATCCGTCGCCACGCGGTGCGTAAGGTGCTGCCGGCGGTGGGGGTGACGTTCGCGGCGATGACCGGAGCCAGCCTCGTCATCGTGTCTTCGCTGACGTTCCTCGGGATCGGGGTCGTTCCGCCGGACCCGACCTGGGGCGGACTCCTCGCCAGCGGATTGCAGTACCTCTACCAGGTTCCGTTCGGCCCGGTCGTGCCCGCCCTGTTGATCGTGGCCACCGTCTGGGCACTCAACGCCATCGCCGACGCGCTGCGGGATGCGACCGGCCGACCCCAACCACGCGCCCGCAGGAAACAGGAGGTCACCTCGGATGTCCACTGACACATTGGATGCCCCGTCGGCACCCGCAACCACGCGTCCCGACACTCCGGTGCTCACCGTGAGCGATCTGCGCATCGCACTCGACGACGGAACCGAACTGGTCCACGGCGTCGACTTCTCCCTCGCGCGCGGCGAAGCCCTCGGGATCGTCGGCGAATCGGGCAGCGGTAAGTCGCTGACCTGCCGGGCCATCCTCGGAATCCTGCCCGGCGGAATCGGCGTCACCGCAGGCTCGATCGATTTCGACGGCATCGAACTCACCGACCTCGGTCGAAAACACTGGCGGCCGCTGCGGGGTACCCGCATCTCGGCGGTCTTCCAGGACCCGGCGTCCTATCTGAACCCGTCCATCCGGGTCGGTGAACAACTGGCCGAGGCACTCCGGTCGACCCTGGGGCTGTCCCGCGCGGACGCCCGGCGGCGCGGCGTCGAACTTTTCCGGAAAATGGGGCTGAACGACGCCGACACCGTGTACCGCCAATACCCGCACGAACTGTCCGGAGGAATGCTCCAGCGGGTGCTCATCGCGATCGCGGTGTCCGCGGAACCGGAACTCCTCATCGCGGACGAGGCGACCACCGCCCTGGACGTCACCGTTCAGGCCGAGGTGCTCGACCTCCTCGAGGACCTGCGTGACGAACTGGGCCTCGCCCTCGTCCTCGTCTCCCACGACCTCGCCGTGGTGGCTCAGGTCTGCGACAGCGTGATCGTGATGCGGGACGGCGCCGTCGTCGAGTCCGGGCGTGCGGAGGACCTGCTCACCGCGCCCCGGCACGACTACACCCGCCAACTCGTCGAGAACCATCGGGAGTACGGGCTCGAGTCGGTCACCGGAAAGGAGGCGGCTCGTGTCTGAGTCGTTGCTGCGCATGACCGGCGTCCGGGTGGAGCGCGGGGCCCGCGGGGCCCGCAAGCAGATCCTGCACGGCGTCGGCCTGACCATCGATGCCGGTGAGAAGGTGGGACTCATCGGTGAAAGCGGCTCCGGGAAAACGACACTGGCCCGCACGATTCTCGGTCTGATCACTCCCACGTCCGGAACGATCGAGATCCGCGGGCAGCGCGTCGACGACCTGTCCACGGCGCACCGCAGGGCGCACCGCCGCACGGGGACCGTGCAATACGTGTTCCAGGATCCGCTACTGAGCCTCGATCCGGACATTCCGGTGGGCGAGTCGATCGCCGAGGGACTGCTCGTGCGGGGCGGACTCGACCGGGGTTTCGTGCGGTCGCGGGTGGCAGCGGTACTGAGCAGTGTCGGACTCGACGCCGACATCGCGGCGCGGATTCCCGCCGACCTGTCGGGTGGGCAGCGCCAGCGGATCGCGATCGCGAGGGCCCTCGTCCTCGATCCGGCGCTGCTGCTGCTCGACGAACCGGTCAGCGCCCTCGACTCGGTCAACCGCATCCAGATCCTGAAACTGCTCACCGAACTCGGGCACTCGCGGCAACTCGCTCAGCTGTTCATCTCGCACGACCTCGGGGCGGTCGCGGCGCTGGTCGACCGGATCGTCGTGCTGTACCGCGGAAACATCGTCGAGGACGGGCCCACCCATCAGGTGATCTCCGATCCCCAGCACCCGTACACGGCGCTCCTCGTCGGTTCGGCTCCTACGTTGAGCGGCGGCGCGGTGACGCGGGAACGTCGCCGCGAACTGAGGCTCCGCCTCCCGTGAGTACTTGTTAACCGCGGGCGGTTGACAAGTACTCACGGGTCAGCGGCGCAGCGCCTTTCGCGCCAGCCAGTTGCCGAAGAACTGGGAGGCCTGGACGAGCAGGATGATGACGAGGGTGGCCACGAGGGTCACCTGCCAGTTGAAGCGCTGATAGCCGTAGACGATGGCGAAGTCGCCGAGTCCGCCGCCGCCGATCGTCCCCGCCATCGCGGACATGTCGACGATGCCGATGAGGACGAACGTGTAGCCGAGGATCAACGGGCCCAGGGCTTCCGGGATCAGCAGGGTGACGATGATCCGCAGGGGTCCCGCGCCCATCGCGCGGGCAGCCTCGATCACGCCGGGATCGACGGTCACCAGATTCTGTTCCACGATGCGGGCGATGGCGAACGACGACGCGATGATCATCACGAAGATCGCGGCCTCGGTTCCGATGGTCCGGCCCACCACGGCGAGGGTCACGGGCCCGAGTGCGGCGAGCAGGATGATGAACGGAATCGGCCGAACGATGTTCACCAGGATGTTCAGCACAGTGTAGGCGGCCGTGTTCTGGAGAATCCCGCCCTTCCGCGTGGCATACAGCAGCGTGCCCACCACGAGCCCGATCAGTCCACCGACCACCAGGGTGATCACCACCATGTAGACGGTCGTGCCGATGGATTCGAACAGTACGGGGCGCAGCTTGTCCCAGTTCGTGGTCATGCCTGTACTTCCTCGACGTCGGTGACGGTCCGCAACCGGCGGATCACGTCGTCGACGCCGTCGTCCGGACCGACGAGTTCGAGTGTGAGACTGCCGAACGAGCGGTCCTGCAGGGTGGTGATGCCGCCGTAGACGATCTCGAACCGGACGCCGTGCCCTCCCGCGTCGGAGAGGACGTCGCCGATCCGGCTGCCGTCCCGCACGTCGGCGGTGACGATCCGGCCACCGAAACGCGACCGCAGCCGTTCCAGGTCGGCGGGCTCCGGGCGGTTACGCAGGATCGTGCTCACGAAGCTCTTCGACGCCGGCGCCTGGGGTTCGGAGAAGACGTCGAACACCGTGCCGAGTTCCACGACGCGACCCTCCGCCAGCACGGCGACACGATCCGCGACGGCCCGGACGACGTCCATCTCGTGCGTGATCACCACGATCGTGACCCCGAGTTCCCGGTTCACCTTGCGGAGCAGGCGGAGTACGTCCTGTGTGGTTTCCGGGTCCAGGGCGCTGGTGGACTCGTCGGCGAGCAGCAGGTCCGGCGACGTCGCGAGCGCGCGGGCGATCCCGACGCGCTGCTTCTGCCCGCCGGACAGCTGGTCGGGGTAGGCCCGTGCCTTGTCGGAGAGGCCCACGAACTCGAGGAGTTCGGCGACGCGTTCGCGGCGCTTCTGTCGCGGCCAGCCGGCCACGACGAGGGGGTAGGCCACGTTCCCGGCGACGGTCCGCGAGCGGAACAGGTTGAACTGCTGGAAGATCATCCCGATCTTCGCGCGCACGTGCCGGAGTTTCGATTCCGACAGCGCGGTGATGTCGACGTCGTCGACGACGACACGCCCATTGGTCGGGCGTTCCAGGCCGTTGATCAGCCGAACCAGCGTGCTCTTCCCGGCGCCCGAGTAGCCGATGACCCCGAAGATCTCACCCCTCTCGATGGTGAGATCCACGGCGTCGACAGCGGTGAGGGTCTTCTTTCCCGACTGGAAGGTTTTCGTGACGGATTCGAATCGGACGATCGGTGTCATCTACTTGGCCGAACGGATTCCCTCTTCGACCCGCGACAGGATTTGCTGCAGTTGGGCACCGTCGCGTTCGACCTCGACCGACGTTCCCTTCGACTCCTCGCGCACGGCGGCCTGGATCTCGGGGTCGTGCCAGATCTTCACGAGTTCGAGGTACGTCGCGTTGTCCTTGTCCTCGGCGCGGGTGACGAACGTGTTGATGTACGGCTCGGCGGCGGGGCTGGACGGGTCGTCCTTGTAGAGAGCCGATTGGGGGTCGATGCCCGAACGCTCGAGGAACGTGTTGTTGACGATCGCGCCGTCGACGGATGCGAGCGACAGCGCCGTCTGGGCGGCGTCGACCGGGGTTACCTTCACCTTGGACGCAGCCGTGTCGATGTCGGCGGGCGTGGGGGATGGGTTGTCGCCGGTCAGCGTGAGCAGGCCGGCGCCCTTCAGCACGAACAGGGCACGAGCCTGGTTGCTGGGGTCGTTGGGGATCGCGATCTCGCCGCCCTGCGGAATGTCGGCGAGGCTCTGGTGCTTCTGCGAGTACAGGCCGAGCGGCACGATCTGGGTGGCGCCGATCGGGGTGAGGTCGTCGTCCGCGCCGGTGTTGTACTCGCCGAGGAACTGCAGGTGCTGGAAGAGATTGGCGTCGATCTGCCCTTGCGACAGGGCGATGTTCGGCTGCGAGTAGTCGGAGAAGTTCACGACGTCGAGCGTGATACCCGCGTCCTTCGCCTTGTCCTCGAAGATCTCCCATGAGCGGTCGCCGGCCTCGGTGGTTCCGATCCGGACCGTGTCGCCGTCGGCGCTGCCGGATCCACCGGAGCACGCAGTCAGTGCCGCCAGGAGTGGCACGGCGGCAAGGGCGAGAGAACGGCTGAACTTCACGGAAAATCCCCACGATCGATCGGATGACCACGGAGTGTGGCCACGGGCAAGGTAGCGCCTCCGGGCGCCGCGCGGAATGGTTCGGATCGCCGTGATTCGAAGGGGAGTGTCCCGACTTCCGTTCCTGCCCTGCGGTATTCGACCGGACCGGCTGCGTGCTCTAGGGTGGCAGGGTAGACACGCGAGAGGTGATGTAGCGATGAAGGTAACGGTAGTGGCGGGCAATCCCAAGCCCGGTTCGCGGACGTTGGATGCAGCCGGTCTGGTCGCGACCGCGGTCACGGGCGCCGCCGCGGATTCCACGGTCGACGTGATCGAACTCGGGGCAGGTCTGCTCGGGTGGGGTGACGACAAGGTCGCGGCGGCCGTGGAGACGGTGGCGTCGTCGGACCTCGTCGTGTTCGCCAGCCCGACGTTCAAGGCGTCGTACACGGGCGTGCTGAAGCTGTTCCTCGACCAGTTCGCGACCGGAGACGGCCTGAAGGACGTCGTGGTGGTGCCGCTGATGCTCGGGGCCGGGCCCGCGCACGCCATGGCGCCGGACCTGCTGCTCAAGCCGGTGCTCGTCGAACTCGGCGCGACGGCCCCCGCTCCCGGCCTGTACCTCATCGACACCACCTACACGACCGACACACGTATCACCGACTACGCCGAGCGATGGGGTTCGATCCTGACCGCGGCGGCCCGGACCCGGACGGAACTCTCATGACGCAGGCAGACGGCACACTGGACAAGACTTCGCTCCGGGAGGCGTTCGGACATTTCCCGAGCGGCGTCGTCGCCGTCTGCGCCGAAGTCGACGGTGAGCGCGTCGGGATGGCGGCGAGCACGTTCGTGCCCGTGTCGCTGGAGCCGCCACTGGTCGCGTTCTGCGTGCAGAACACGTCCACCACATGGCCGAAACTCGCGGACCTCGCCCACGTCGGGATCAGCGTGCTCGGTGAGGCGCACGACGCCGCCGCCCGTGTGCTCGCCGCGAAGACCGGCGACCGGTTCGCGGGCCTCGACACCGAAACCACCGACGGCGGTGCGCTGTTCATCGACGGAGCATCGGTGTGGCTGGACACCACCGTCACCCAGCAGGTGCCCGCGGGGGATCACGCGATCGTGGTCCTGCGGATCAACGAGCTCAGGGTGCAGTCGGAGATCGAGCCGATCGTGTTCCACCGCAGCCGGTTCCGCTGGTTGCGCACCGTCGCGTCCTGACACGGGGTGAGATGACCACGGAACTGACGGCGCCGGCCGATACAGACGTTCATCCCCTGGACGACGCCATCCGTGAATCCCTTCGCGGGGCGCACGCGCATTTCGCCACATGGTCGGGCCGGGTGGCGCGGTACCACCCGGACGTCGCGCCGCACGTGGGCCACCCGGCGACGCTGGGCGACGAGGAGTGGGCGGATCTCGCGGCACTGCTCGGGTCGTCGTCGACGGCCGCTCTGCGCGGATTCGGGCACACCCCGCCTCAGGGCTGGGAGGTCGTGGACTCCTTCGGCCTGGTCCAGATGGACGGCACCGCGCTGGACGTCGCACCGGACCCCGACGCCGAGGTGCTCGGCGCGGCGGACGTCCCCGAGATCCTGGACCTGATCGGCCGCACCCGGCCCGGACCGTATCTTCCGCGGACCATCGAGATGGGGACGTATCTCGGTTTTCGTGTCGACGGTGAACTGGTGGCCATGGCGGGCGAGCGGTTGCATCCGCCCGGGTGGACGGAGATCAGCGCGGTCTGCACCGATGAGCGTTTCCGGGGCCGCGGATTCGGTGCCCGGCTCGTGCGCGCCGTGGGAGCAGGGATCCGCGCCCGCGGGGAAAGACCGTTCCTGCACGCCGCGCAGGCGAACACGACGGCGATCCGCCTGTACGAAAGTCTCGGCTTCACCCTCCGCCAGCAGTCCGCGCTCACCGTCGTCCGGACGCCGGCGTAGGCCGATCCGGCGCCCGCCGTGACACCGGTCAGGCAAAATCGCAGGTATGAAGTACGTGCTACTGATCTGCGACGACGAGTCGGTATCGCCGACGAACGAGGAGCTCGCGGCGGATCCGGTGCATCAGACTTGGTGGGAGGATCTGCAACGACGCGGCGGGATGCTCGTCGGCCAGCGGCTGCGACCGGTGGTGGATGCCACGACGGTCCGGGTCCGCGACGGTGAGACTTTGGTCTCGGACGGGCCGTTTGCCGAGACCAAGGACTTCGTCGGCGGATTCGTGATCGTCGAGTGCGCGAACCTGGACGAGGCGATCGAGATCGCTGCCGGCCATCCCTACGCGCGCTGGGGCGGCGTCGAAATCCGCCCCGTCTGGGAATGACTGCGCCCGATGACCGAGTGCGTGCGGCGGTCGATGCGGCATTCCGGGACGAGTGGGGGCAGGTCGTTGCGACTCTCATCGGGTTGACGGGGGATTGGGATCTGGCCGAGGACTGTGCTCAGGACGCATTCGCCTCCGCGTTGACGAACTGGCGGCGCGACGGCGTTCCGCGCCGCCCCGGCGCCTGGCTCACCACGACGGCGCGCCACCGCGCGATCGACCGGCTGCGCCGCGACGCGGCAGGTGCGGGCAAGGTACGCCAGCTCGCCGTGCTGACCCGCGACCCGGACGAGCCGCATGACGAGATCCCCGACGAGCGGCTGCGGCTGATCTTCACCTGTTGCCATCCGGCGCTGCCATTTCCGGCGCGGGTCGCGCTCACCCTGCGGACGTTGGCCGGTCTGAGTACCGCCGAGATCGCCCGGGCCTTCCTGACCGCCGAGTCCACGATGGCGCAGCGCCTGGTCCGCGCCAAGCGCAAGATCCACGAGGCCGGGATTCCCTACCGGGTCCCGCCCGTCGAGGTGCTCTCACCGCGACTGGCCGCGGTTCTGGCGGTGCTTTACCTGATCTTCAACCAGGGCTACGACGAGGAGGACGGGCGGGCCCTCACGGCCGAGGCCATCCGCCTGGCCCGGCTCTTGATCCGGCTGATGCCCCAGGAACCGGAGCCGCGTGGCCTTCTCGCGCTGATGCTGCTGCACGAGTCCCGGCGCGCGACGCGCACCGACGACGGAGCGTTGGTCACCCTCGAGAACCAGGACCGGTCTCGGTGGGACCATGCGCTGATTGCCGAAGGTGTGGCAACGCTGGACCAGGCGCTGGCATCGGGGCGCATCGGTGGTTACCAGGTGCAGGCCGCGATCGCCGCCTGCCACGTCACCGCGCCTGACTCGGCGAGCACGGACTGGCCGCAGATCGCGGCCCTGTACACCGAGTTGGCGCGACTGGCGCCGTCCCCGGTGGTGGATCTCAACCACGCCGTGGCGGTCGCGATGGCCGACGGCATTCCGGCCGGCCTTGCCCTGGTCGACGAGATCACGGCATCCGGCCGGCTCGACCGCTACCACCTGCTGCCAGCGACCCGGGCCGATCTGCTCCGCCGGGACGGCCGCCCCGCCGAGGCCGAGGCAGCGTACGAGCAAGCCCTGCAGCTGGCGCCGACCGAGGCCGAGCGCCGCTACCTGACCGGCCGCCTGCGCGAGCTCTGAAGAAATCTCGAGATCATTGTGCGGTTGTTGTCGATCTTGGACGGAATCCTTCGTCGGTGAGGTGAAAGCCCACCAAGAGGAAGGAAAGTGTCGTGAACACGGAAACAACCCCGTCCGTCGTCGACCGCGCGACCTACCAGGCCGAACTGGATGCGCTGCGGGTCCGGGAGAAGACGCACACCCACGAAGGCGACGCGATTGCTGCGGCCCGCCGGCGACTGCCGATGGTCGAGGTGGACCCCGCCATCACCCTGGTCGGCCCGCACGGGCCGGTCCCGCTGCTGGACGTGTTCGAGGGCCGCAGCCAGTTGATCGCGTACTTCCACATGTGGCACGCCGGCCACCCCGCGGCCGAACAATGTGAGGGCTGCACATTCTTCAACGGCCAGGTGCGCGAGCTGTCGTACCTGCACTCGCGCGACGTCACGTACGCCACGCTGTGCCAGGGACCGTACGACGTGAGCGTCCGCTACCGCGACTTCATGGGTTGGGACGTGCCCTGGTATTCCGCGCAGGATGCGGCGGATGCCCTGCTCGGCGATCGCCCACGGTCCCCGGCGCCTCTGGTCTGTTATCTGCGACAGGATGACAGGGTGTTCGAGACGTTCTGGACCAGCGGCCGCGGTCTGGAACCGATGGCTCCGACGTACGGGTTGCTCGACATGACCGCGTACGGCCGTCAGGAAACGTGGGAGGATTCGCCGAGCGGTTGGCCCCAGCATTGGGAGCCCGGCACGAGGGACATCATGCGCACCGACGGACGGCCCACCGCGCAATGGTCCCGCCTGGCATCCGGACGCTCCGACGCCCTCGGCGCCACCGGGCGCTGACGCCACTGATCACAGTGCGGATGCGGCGACGTGTTCCCGGCGCGTGAGCACGAGCGCCGCGCCGTCGGTGATCGCGATGGTGTGTTCGCTGTGCGAGGTGCGCGATCCATCGGCCGAGCGGATGGTCCACCCGTCGGGGTCGTAGACGATCTTGTCCGTGCCGGCGGCGAACCACGGTTCGAGGGCGAGGGTCAGTCCCGGTCGCAGTGTGAGTCCCCGGCCCGCACGTCCCGTATTCGATACGTGCGGATCTTCGTGCATGGTTCGTCCGAGCCCGTGACCACCGAACTCGGTGTTGACCGGGTACCCGTACTCGGCGGCGACCGCGCCGATCGCGGCAGAGATATCGCCCAGCCGGTTGCCGGGTACGGCGGCGGCGATGCCGGCTGTCAGGGCCTTCTCGGTGGCTGCGATGAGGCGCTCGTCCTCGGGTCGTGGATCACCGACGATGATGCTGCGGGCACAGTCGGCGACCCACCCGTCGATGGACACTGCGATGTCCATGCTCAGCAGGTCTCCGTTCTGCAGCACGTAGTCGTGCGGCAGGCCGTGGAGTACGGCGTCGTTGACCGACAGGCAGATGACGTTGCGGAACGGCCCGCGCCCGAATGACGGCGCGTAGTCCCAGTAGCACGACGTGGCGCCGCGCTGGGCGATCAGCTGGCGGGCGCGTTCTTCGAGCTCGAGCAGATTCACACCCGGGCCCGCGCGGTGTTCGAGATCGTCGAGCAACTCGGCGATGAACGTGCCGGTGACGTCCATCGCAGCGATCTCCTGTGGTGTTTTCAGTTCCAGCACCAATTACTCCTCCTGATAGGCCAAAATCGGTATTAAAATACCACCCTAGACGATGTATAGGTATTTTCATACCGCTGCGGAGTTAGACTGCTCGCATGGTGCGTCTTCCTTTGACTCCGGAACAGCTGGCCGCAGGTAAGCGCCTCGGTCTTCAGCTACGGCAGGCGCGCGGGGATCGCACCCTCGCCGAGGTTGCGCAGGAGGCGGGGATCTCCCCGGAGACTCTGCGCAAGATCGAGACCGGGCGGATGGCGACACCCGCATTCACGACTGTCGCGGCCCTCGCCCGGGTGCTTCCCCTGTCGCTCGACGAGCTTGCCGACATCTGCCTTGCCCGTACCGGCCTCCGGCAAACCGGGTAGCAATTCTCCAGCCCGAGAAGGGATCTCACCGGGTGTGCTGCCGGAGTGCGGTGATGGCGCCGTGCGGCCTGTGGCCGCTCCCCGTTCGTGTATGGGTCTCGATCACCTCGAAGCCGGCCGTGACCAACTCCTGGCCGAGTTCCGCCACCGGCCACCGATAGGCAGTGGTCACAGCATGGTCGAAGGTCTCCACGGTTGCTCCTTCGAAGAAGCCCACCAACAACCCGCCGCCCGGCCGAATCACGCGCGCGAACTCGGCGAGCGGAGTCCGGATGTCCTGCGGACTGTGGTGAATGAGCGAGTACCACGACAGCACACCACCGAGTGATTCGTCCGCGGCGTCCACTGTCTCGAAGCCGCCGATGTCGAAGGAGAGGTGGGGATACTGCAGGCGAGCTCGTTCGACGAACTCGGGAACCAGATCGATCCCGCTCGCCGCCAGTCCGCACTCGGCCAAGAAATCCGTCCACTGCCCCGGACCGCACCCGGCGTCGACTACCGGACCTGTCAGGGTGGCGGCCCAGCTGCTCACCAAGGCCCGATCGGAGGGGTGTGTCGAACTCACGGAGCCGAAGAGGTCCGTGTACTCCTGGGATCTGGCCGAGTAGGACTCTCGGACCGTGTCGCATGGTGCGGCGCTCGTGTTCTCCATGCCGTCGATCATTGCGGAAAGTCGAGCGTCGTCCCTGGAACGTTGCGGCCGGGATGGCGAAGATCAGGGCTGAAGGACGTACTTCCCGCGTACGCCGCCCCGCGCGATCACGCGGTGGGCGTCGGCGACCCGATCGAGCGGTACGACGGCGTGCACCCGCGCCGGCAGGTGGCCGCTCGCGGTGGAGTCGAGGAGCTGGGCGAGCCGGGCACCGTCGGGCTGCGTCACCAGCACCCGGACGGTGACGCCGCGTTCCCCTGCCGGTGCCGCGCCCGGCTGCACGCCGACGAAGACGCCGCCGTCGCGAACCAGCGTGAGGCCCTGTTCCTGGAGTGCGGCACCGTCGGCCACCGCGTCCCAGGCGCGCGCCGCCTCCGTGGTGAAGTCGGCGCCGAGGCCCCGGACGAATTTCTCGTCTTCGGCGCGGGCGAGTCCAGTGACCCGCCAGTCGCGGTCCTGGGCGAGTGTCACGACGTTCGCCCCGACCGCTCCAGCGGCCCCGGTCACCAGCAGGCTCCGGCCTCCACCGTCACCGAGCAGATCGACCAGCTGGTCTGCAGCGAGGCCGCCGAGCGGAACCGTTGCGGCGGTGGCCAGGTCGAGGCCGTCCGGCACGAGAGCGGTGTCGCTCGCCGGGACGACCAGCTGCTCGGCGTACGTGCCGAAGTCCCGGTCGAAGCCGGCGACCAGCCCCGCGACGCGGCTGCCGACCGGGATGTCGACGTCCGGACCAGCCGCGGTGACGGTACCGGCGAAGTCCCAGCCCAGGCCGGTGTGGTCGGGCTGGTCGATCAGCCCGAGCCGGTGGAACACCCCGGCGGCGAGCGCCAGGTCGACGGGGTTGACCGCGGCCCCGGCGATCTCGACCCGGACCTGGCCCGGCCCGGGCTCGACGACGGGTACGTCGATGATCTCGATGGAGTCGGGACCGCCCGTGGTGCGGACGACGGCGGTGCGGAAGGTGGTGGACATGTTGCCTCCTGTGGACCGGGATTTGTGCTGCAACTCCACGATGGAGGGGTTACTCTCCAATGGAAAGTACGCACTTCAGAGTGCGTAGGTCACCGCACGGGAAGGAGCGGTCGATGCCGACAACAACGGCGGCCCAGGAGCGGGCGCAGGCGAAGGTGGAGTACGAGGCGTTCCTGGCGACCTGTCCCAGCCGCCAGCTCCTCGACCGGATCTCCGACAAGTGGGTGACGCTGGTCCTGGCCGCGCTGGGCAGCGACGGCCCACACCCGGACGAAGACTGCGTCGGCGAGCCGCGGCGGATGCGCTACTCGGAGCTGTCTCGCCGGCTGGCCGGAGTCAGTCAGAAGATGCTCACCCAGACGCTGCGCTCCCTCGAACGCGACGGCCTGCTCACCCGCACGGTGACGCCGACCGTGCCTGTCACGGTCACCTACGAGCTGACCGACCTCGGACTCTCGCTCCACTCCGTCATCCGCGGGATCAAGGCGTGGGCGGAGGCGCACATGGACGAGGTGCTTGCCAACAGAAACACGTACGACACCCGCGTCGGCTAGCGCGCTGAACCTAACCACTCACGGGGAGCGGAGCGCCCTCGAAGCGTTCGCGGAGGGTGGATTCGGCGTACTCGTACCGGAAGATCCCCTTCGCGCGGAGGATCGGCACGACGTGATCGACGAAATCGGTGAGCCCGGAAGGGAATCCGTCCGGCATCAGGTTGAATCCGTCCGCCGCGCCAGCCAGGAACCATTCCTCGATGGTGTCGGCGATCTGCTCGGGTGAGCCGACGACCAGCCGGTGACCGAAGCCGCCCGCCTTGCGAAGCAGTTCGGACACCGAATACCGGCTCTCGAGCGCCAGCCGCACGACGGCCTCCCGGAACCCCAGCGAGCCGGAGAACGACGGATCGACCGGGGCGAGAAGCAACTCCTCCGGGATCGGCCGGTCCGGGTCGAGGGAGCTCAGGTCGACACCGAGCATGCCGCCCAGCCGTTCGGCGGAGAAACCGTCGGCGGCCTTGGATTCCCAGTCCTCGTACCGGGCGATCGCCTCGGCCTCGGTGCTCCCCACCACCGTGACGAGCCCGGGAAGGATCTTCACCGCCTGGGGATCCCGACCGGCTGCGCGGGCGACATCCTTCACTTCCCGGTAGTGCTGACGCCCGGCGTCGAGCGTGAGCTCCGCCGAGAACACCGCGTCGGCGCTGCGACCGGCCAGCGCGCGGCCCTGCGGGGAGCCGCCGGCCTGCACGAGCAGGGGGTGGCCCTGAGGCGACGGCGGCACGGGCAGTGCGCCGTGAACGTGGAAGTACTCCCCGTCGTGGTGCACCGGGACCCGGGTGGTCGCCGATTCCCACAGCGCGGTGACGACGTCCACGAACTCCGTGGCCCGGCGATACCGCGACTCGCGGTCGGGAATCCGGGAGAGACCGAAGTTGTGGGCGGTCCCGGCGTGGAACGTGGTCACCACATTCCACGCCACCCGTCCACCGGACACGACGTCGAGGGAAAGGAACCGGTCCGCCAGATCGAACGGATCGTTGAACGTCGTCGACGCCGTGCCGATCAGCCCGAGGTGCTCGGTCGCGCTCGCCACCACCCCGAGCACGGTGGTGGGTTCGAGGGCCCGCGTCGGCTTCACGGCGGGATCCTCGCGGAGCGCAGGACCGTCCGCGAGGAACAGCGCGTCGAGGGTGCCGCGCTCGGCGATCGTCGCGACCTCGGTGTAATAGTCCGGGTCGATGAACGACGTCGGGTGCAGGTCGGGAGCCCGCCACGCGGACGGGTGGAAACCCACGTCCAGCACGTTGACGTTGAGGATGACCTCTCGTTGCGCGGGCATCAGCCGGCCGGCTTCGCGGCCGCGCCGTCGATGTTGGTCTGGCTGCGGTCGGTGGCTCGCGCCGATTCGATGCTCTGCGCCACCCGGGAGAAGAACGGGTCGCTGTCGATGAGCTGGCCGATCCGCGGGTCGTGGTAGGTGTCGAGCAGCGGCGCGAAGTCGGGGTTGTCCTTGTTCTTCTCGTTGATGACGACCTCGATCCAGTACAACTCGTAGGCGGGGGCGTTGAAGACGATCTTGTCGTCGGGGACGTCGGCGAGGTCGAAGTTGGACCGCCAGCCCAGTGCCAGGTCGACGTCGGGCAGCGTGCGCGGCAACTGCGCCAGCGCGGCCTCGGTGAACTCGAACGACTTCGGGTTGTCCTTCACGTCGCGGATGGTCACGCGCGACGGGTCGACACCGTCCTTCAGGGTCAGCTGGCCGAGATCCTGCAGGGTCTGCAGTGCCTGCGCCTGATTCGACGGGTCGTCGGGGATGGCGACCTTCGCGCCCTTCGGGAGATCCTCGAGCTTGCCGTACTTCTCGGAATATCCCGAGAACTTGAGGACGTACCAGTCTCCGGCCGCATGCAGTCCGAGGTTGCCGTCCTCGTTCTGCACGCGCATCCACTCCTGATGCTGGCTGTGGTTGGCGTCGATGTCGCCCTGGGAGACCGCGAGATTCTTGAGCTTCGAATCCTCGATCTGCACGGGTTCGACGGTGATGCCGTGGTCGGGGGCGAGTTTCGCGACTTCCTTGGCGAGCTTCTCGTCCAGGATCGATCCGGCGGTGTATCCGATCTTGAACGTCGTCTGCGGGCCGTCACCTTCGGTTCGGTCGTTGCCCCCGACCGCGCCGCACGCGGTGAGGAGGAGAAGCAGTGTGGCCGTCAGTCCGCCTGCCGCCACAGCACGGGCGCGCGTCACCGAGCGGGGTCGAGTCGTCATGGGTGTTGTCCTCTGATCTGGGTGAATGTGAAGGAAGGCTCAGCGCCGGTTGGTGAGGCGGGCGGCCAGGTCGCCGACGAGCTGGATGACCTGGACCAGTACCACGAGGGCGATGACCGTCGTGATCATCACGGTGTTGTCGAATCGGTTGTAGCCGTAGGCGATGGCGAGGTTGCCGATGCCGCCTGCGCCCACCGCTCCCGCGATCGCCGACATGTCGAGGATGCCGATCAGCGCGATGGTCAGAGCGCCGATGATGGTCGGAACAGCTTCGTGGAGTTGCACTTTGCGGATGATCTGAAAGTTCGACCCGGCCGAGGCCCGGCCCACTTCCACCACTTCGGGGGGAACGTCCCGCAGCGAATTCTCGATCAGACGCGCGACGTACGGTGTCGCGGCCAGCGTCATCGGAACCGCCGCCGCCTGCACCCCGAGCGAGGTGCCGACGACGAATCGGGTGAACGGAATGATGGCGGCCATCAGCACCAGGAAGGGCAGCGATCGACCGAGGTTGACCACCCAGCCCGCCACCGCGTTGACCGCCGGGTTGGGGAACAGCCCCCGGGGCGCGGTGTTGTGCAGGATGACCGCCAGCGGAGTGCCCAGCAGGATCGCCAGGATCACCGTGATCCCGACCATCTGCACGGTCTGCTGCAGGGCGGGGAGGAACAGCTCGGGAAGTTCCTCGACCGGAGTCGAAATGGCGAGAACGACACTGTCCGGGGCGCTCATGCCGCGGCCTCCTCGGTGGTCCGCGCGGACGCGTCGTCGTCGACCCGGGTTCCGTGCAGACCCCAGGACGACAGCAGGTCGCCGACGGACGGATGCTCACCGGCCACCGAGATGGTGACCCGCCCCGCCGGGCGCCCGCCGACCGATTCCACGGTCCCGGACAGCACGCCGATCGACCGGCCGGTGGTCTTGCCGAGAAGCTCGATCCAGTTGGTGGGAACGGTGTCGGAGCCGTAGGTGACGTGCCAGAGCACGTCCCGGTCCTCCGCGGTGATGTGGGAACGATCGGGGAGGAGGCCGACGCCGAGTTCGGAGTGCGGATCGCGGAGGAGTTCGATCACCGGGCCCGATTCCACCACCCGCCCCGCGTCGAGGACGGTGACGACGTCCGCGACCTGCCGGACGACATCCATTTCGTGGGTGATCAGCACGATCGTCAGCCCGAGGTCGTCGCGCAGTTCGCGCAGCAACGCGAGGATGGATCGCGTGGTATTGGGATCGAGCCCCGACGTTGCCTCGTCCGACACCAGGACCTTGGGAGCGAGTGCCAGCGAGCGGGCAATCCCCACGCGCTGCCGCTGCCCGCCGGACAGCTGCCGGGGGTAGAGGTCGGCCTTGTCGGACAGTCCCACCCGCTCGAGCAGCTCCGCCACCCGTGTTCGCCGCTCGGAGCGGCCCACACCGGCGAATTCGAGGGGCAGGGCCACATTCTCCGCCGCCGTGCGGCGGGCGAGGAGGCTCGACGCCTGGAAGATCGTGCCGATCGCGCGACGCTGATCCCGGAGCCGGCGTTCGGACAGTCCCGAGACGTCGGTGCCGTCGAGCAGAATGCGGCCCTCGGACGGACGCTCCAGCAGGCTGATGATGCGCGACAGCGTGGTCTTGCCCGCACCGCTCTGTCCGATCACCGCCGCGATCTGGCCGGTGCCGACGGAGAAGTCGATGTCGTGGAGCACTTCGACGGAACGGGATCTGTTCCCGAATCGTTTCGTGACGGAACGGACTTCGATCATGCTGAACCACCTGTGTCGGATGACGGCACCTCGGTCGGCCGTCGGGACGGAAATCCCGGCCCGTGGACGGGCCGGTGGATTCCCGAAACGATAGGCGTGGGTAAACGGAAAGTCATGCCTAAGAATCGACTTGATCGGAAGGACCGTTAGTTCTGCGCGCCCGGATAGACCGGACGGCGGTGGGCCGGCGCCGGCGCCGGATCGGGCAGCCGCAGCGTCGCCCGGAGTGACCGCTGCCGGTACCCGCGGGGCCGAGCCGGCCTCGTCCACGCGGCGAACCCGGCGTCGAGGTCGGTGACGGTCGCGATGTGACCGTCCACGTCGGTGGCGCCTGGATCGTCGACGACGAACAGCAAGGCGCGCTCGCGCACAGCCTGCCCGTGACGGTCGACCTGGCTGCCGTCCAGCACGACGATGTCGGAAACCTCGGCGGCGGAGACGATGTCGTCGCCGTCCTGCGCCCACCACGCGACGGGAATCTTCTGCTGCGGCGGGGTGGGCACGTTGAGGGGGCCGGCGATGTCGAAGACCCCGCGGTGGTCGGCGTAGACGATCCGGTCGGAATCGGCGAAACGCACGTCGTGCGGGCGTCCACGGATCGTGTCGGCCGGCCAGCTCTCCCACAGTGTGCGGGAGGCGTGGATCGCATCGGTCGTGGCTGCGGGACTCGGTCCGGCATCGATCCAGACCCCCGCAGAAGCCAGGTTTCCCGGCGCCGATCGGTCTTCCACACCGGTGAGCCAGCCGACCCGGCCGCGGCTGGTGTGATCGAGCGATGCGAGCCGGCGAGCCAGGTTGTACGGGTGGTCGAGGTGGGGAACCGCGGTGACGAATACACCGACATCGTCGGTGGCGGCGATCAGTGCTGCGGCGGACACGCTGGGCGACAGGGCGGCGGTGGGCCGGGGAGCGGTCCGCGACACCCGCTCGACGCCGAGCAGGACGAAGTCCGCGCCCGTGCGGGTGATGAATGCGGCGAGTTCGTCGATCCGGCCGCGGCGAATGGCGTCGACGAGCAGGCGCTCACCGAGTGCGAGTCCGTGGAAGGTCCTGCTGCGCTGGATCACACTCATCGGAGGTCTCCCGTTGTCGGTTTGAGGGTCTGCTGACGTGATGTCAAGGGGTATCTCCTGAGAAGAGGGTGGATGTCGCGAGGGTGAGGGATGTCAGTCCCAGGATCACCAGCAACATCGATACGGACGCACTGCGCCGGAGGACGCTGGACCGCGGATCCCGCGGGTCGTACCACAGCCAGAGAGACTGTCCGGCAACGAATTCGCCCCTACCTGCATCGGACAGCGAGGCGCCGAGCGTCGAGCCGGGATCGAATGTCCGCCGCTGACCGACGAACTCGTCGCTTCCGACCCGATACGAGTAGGTGATCGACGGTCGTACATCGACGACCGAGCACTCGGACCCGGTCCACGACCGGGATCTCCACAGCGCGAGGACGCCCGGAACCCCACGGAACAGGAGGAACGCACCCGCGATGATCCAGACGGTGATCACACGGGCGACGGTACGGCCCGCCTCGGTGTGTCGTACAGCCTTCGCCGCAGCGTGAGCGGAACACGGAACCTGCGCGTCTCGTTCGATTCCCGCTCCGGACATCCACGACTTCGGCAACGCGGCCAACTCTGTGCCCTGGTTCTACGACACGTGACGGAACGCAAGTGACTGATGTTGGGGGACAGAACTTTTCATATCGACACACGTCCAGAATCAGACTGAGCGCAACGCTCGTCCCGTGAGCGATGCTCTGGGAAGGTAACGACTATCGCGGAAAGGGGAACCGTCATGAGCCGACATTCCGTCGTCGGACTGCACGTCGACGCCGCAGTCGTCACCGAACTGCTCGACCCGAGGCAGCCGGCGCGGCGAGAAGAGTTCGGGCGCGGCATCGACGAGTCGGGAATCGACTTCGTCGTTCTCGGCGGTGACCGCCTGGACGCGGGGCAGCCGAGTCACGCGACGATCGATGCGACCGTGGCCGCCACCGTCCTGGCACGTCACACGACGTCGGTCGGACTGGTGGTGGCCGGTGCTCCCGTCCGCGATCACCCGTTCAATCTCGCGCGCCGCCTCGGCTCGCTCGACCACGGATCCCACGGCAGGGCCGGGTGGCTGATCGGCTCGGGCCCGGTGGACGCCGCGGTCGATGCCGTGTCGGTGGTCCGGAAGTTGTGGGAGAGCTGGCCGGGCGACAGCATCGTCGACGACGCCGAGCGCGGCGTCTTCGCGGAATCCGAGCGGATCGTCTATATCGATCATGCGGGCACGTTCTCCGTGTCGGGCCCCCTCAACGTCCCCGAGCCACCGCAACGCAAGCCGCCCGTCTTCTGGCGCCCCGCGAACGAGGCCGAACTGGTGGCGGCGCGGCGCACGGCCGACGCCGTGATCCTCGCGGACGAGGATGCGGTGCGCCGCTATCGGGCGCACTTCGACCCCGATGCCGCCCGTGACCAGGTGGTACTGACCGACCGGCACTGGGCGCCCGGCGGCGTTTCCCCTCTGGCGACGGAGGCCGACGGTGTCGTCTTCCGAGGGGCCACCACGGCAACCCTGCCCGCCCTGCTCGGCGCGGTACGGCGGGAACCGATCCTCCGGGACCCGCGGCGCACCCTGCGTGACCGCCTGGGCTTGCAGGCGGCGGAGACCGTACTGTCCGGCGGCCGCAGCGCGTTCCCGGTCAGCTGAGCATTCCACCGAAGACAGGAGATTCACCATGACAGCGGTATCCGAGACCCCCGCGCCGGAGGCGGTGCGTCCGCCGGCCCGCGGCTCCGCCGAACTGGCGGCCGTGATCGCCGTGATCGCCGAGGACGCCGCGCGGCGGCGCGCCCGTGGCGGGACCGAGGGCCCGCAACGGGCCGTCGAGTTGATCCGCGAACACCGGCTCGGGGCCGTGCGGGTGCCGCGGGAACACGGCGGCGGTGGCTACACCTTGCAGGCTCTCTTCGATCTGGTGATCGACCTCGCCGAGGCCGATCCCGATGTGCCACACATCGTCAGGGTCCACTACGCGTTCGTCGAGGAAGTGCTGCGTGCCCCACGCACGGAGCGCAAGGACGCATGGTTGCCGGAGATCCTGTCGGGCACACTGTTCGGTGGCGCATCCTCGGAACTGAGCACCCGCGCCGTCGGCTCCTACAGCTTCGAAACCACTCTGACACCGGATCCCGGCGGATACCGCCTGAACGGGGTCAAGTTCTACAGCACCGGTTCGCTGTACTCCGATTTCATCCGGGTCTCCGCCAACCTCCCGGACGGCAAGGCGCTCAGCGCCATCGTTCCCGCCGACCGGGCGGGCATCGTCCACAAGGACGACTGGGACGGAATCGGCCAGCGCCACACCGGCAGCGGGACGACGGTGTTCGAGAACGTTGCCATCGAGGAGTCCGAGACGCTGCCGTTCCGCGGTGGCGACGAGGAGACCCGGCCGCGGCAGGCGCTTCCCCAGTTGTACCTGCACGCGATCGCGGCGGGCATCCTCCGCACCGTCACGGCCGAGTCCGCCGAGCTGATCCGCGGCCGCAAGCGCAGCTTCGTGTTCGCAGTGGCCGAGGAACCACGGCACGACCCGCAGTTGCTCGAGATCGTCGGAACCCTCTCTGCGGCCGCCTTCGCGGCGGAGTCCGTGGTCCGGGCGGCCGCCGCAGCACAGGATGTGGCCGCGGACGTCGCGCGCACCTCCGGCGTCGACGCCCGACTCGAGCAGGAGGCCGCGGTACTGGCCGCCAAGGTGAAGGTCGCCATCGAGGACATCGCGCTCCGAGCGGCCACCCGACTGTTCGAGGTCGGCGGCGCCTCGGCCACCCGGGAGTCGGCGCACCTGGACAGGCACTGGCGCAACCTGCGAACCCTGTTCTCCCACAACCCGACGGTGTACAAGGCGCGGGTGATCGGCGACCTCGTGGTCAACGAGACCCCGCTTCCGGACACCGGATTCTTCTGATTCGGAAGGCACTGCCGTGAGTAGATCCCGACGCCAACTGGTGCTCAACGTGAACGTGCTCGACGTGGGAATCGCCCCCGGAGCGTGGACGCTCGACGACGTGCACGCGCACTCGTTCGTCGACCTCGATCACTTCACCAGGATCGCGCAGATCGCCGAGCGTGGCACCCTCGACGCGTTCTTCCTCGCCGACGGTCCCGGCTTCTGGGAGAACCCCCGGGTGAAGCCGACCCGGGCGCTGGAACCGTCGGTGATCCTGGCGGCCGTGGCGACGGCCACCGAGAACCTGGGCCTGATCGGGACCGCCTCCACCACGTTCAACGACCCGCGCGATCTCGCCGAACGCTTCCTCTCCCTCGACTACCTGAGCGGCGGCCGGGTGGCGTGGAACGTGGTCACCACGTATTCGCCGACGGCCGCGGCCAATTTCGGATTCGACCAGATTCCGGACCGCGACTACCGCTATCGCCGCTCCGAGGCGTTCGTCGGCGTGGTGACCGCGCTGTGGGAGAGCGCCCGGAGCGGTGTCCCGGTGTCGCATCACAGCGAATTCTTCGACGTCGACGGCGTGCTGCGGGTGCCGTCGTCGGAGCAGGGACAGCCGCCCCTCATCCAGGCAGGCGGGTCACCCGCCGGCCGTGCCCTCGCCGGACGCACCGCGCACGGCGTCTTCTCCGCGGAGCTGACGCTCGACGCCGGGCGCAGGCACTACAAGCACGTCAAGGACGTGGCGCGGGCGGGCGGCCGCAATCCCGACGACGTGAAGATCCTGCCCGGGCTGATCACGGTCATCGGCTCGACCGAAGCGGAGGCCGTCGCTCGACACGAACAACTCCGCACCCACGTCCCCGCGAAGTTCGGCTGGGACCGGCTGAGTCTGACCCTCGGAGTCCCGCTCGCGGAACTCGACCTCGACCAGCCGATCCCGGCATCGCTGCTGGACGGGCCGCCCGACCCGGCGACGTTCGCGGGTTCCCTCGGGTTCCGCGAATCAGTGGTCGGGCTGGCGCGTGAGCGGAATCTGACCGTGGCCCAGCTCCTTCGCGAGTTGGACGGCGGTGGCGGGCACCGCGCCGTGATCGGCACACCGGGACAGGTGGCCGACACCATCGAGGCGTGGTTCCGCGCCGAGGCGGCCGACGGATTCAACCTGATGCCCGACGCGTTGCCGTCCGGACTCGACACCTTCGTCGACGAAGTGGTGCCCCTGCTCCGCAAGCGGGGGCTCTTCCGCCACGAATACGCGGAGAAGACCCTGCGTGAGCGTTTCGCTGTGCCGCTTCCCGAGTACGGCGCCGCACGGTCGGCCTGAGTTCGTTCAGACGGTAAGGAGGGCCTCGTGACGTCACCGCGGTCGGGCTCGCAGGCGGTGGAACGGGCAATCGCGGTACTCGCCTGCTTCGAGGGCGCCACCGACCTGACCGTCAGCGCGCTCGCCGCCCGCACCGGGTTGGCCGTCAGCACCGCGTATCGCATCGTGCAGGCCCTCGTCCGCGGCGGACTACTCGAGCGTGACGAGCGGACCGACTGCTATCGGGTGGGGCCGAGCCTGATCTCCCTCGCCGTCCCATCGCTGGGGCGTCTCGACGCCGAATCGTTCGCCCCGCATCTGTATTCGCTCGCCGCGCATGTGAAGCTGACGACCAGCCTCGGGGTCGCGAGGGACGACGTCGCGGTCACCGTCTTCTCGGCACGCCCACCCGAACGGTTCTGCACGCATCAGCTGCCCGGGGCACGCCAACCGCTGCAGAGCAGCGTGATGGGGATGGCGATCCTGGCGTTCGGCACGGCGTCCGCACGGCGAAGCAGTTCGGTGACGGCGTCCTCCGACCTCGAACGGGTCCGGAGGCTGGGGTACGCCGCGGCTTTCTCCTCCGAGAACCGGGACGTGCTCGCCGTCGCGGTTCCCGTTCTCGACCCCGAGGGACGGCCCCGCGGCGCGTTGGGGGTCCAGGCACTGCGCCGGCGACTCACCGACGAACTGGTGCGGGAGATCGTGCCGCCGATGCGCGGCGTCGCGGCGCGGATCGGCGCAGGGGCCGGAACTGCATTTCCCGCGTTCCGGTAGGGAAAAACTCAGGGTGAACCTTTTTCGCATTGTGAAAATACCGTTGTAGCACCGTGGTTCGGGATTCGATGATGATCGCGACGTATCGATTCAGCCCGAAACCAGGAGTACTCATGACACTCACCACCGCCGCGCCCGCCGACTCGGATCGGACCGCCGACGCCGCACTCGAGGTCCGTCCCGTCGCCGGGCACATCGGCGCCGAGATCTCCGGAATCGACCTCCGGAAAGAACTGGCCGACAACGAGGTAGCGCAGGTCCGCGACGCCCTGCACCGCTACAAGGTCCTGTTCTTCCGCGACCAGGAGATCGGGCATGCCGAACAGATCGCGTTCTCGCGGAAGTTCGGTGACGTGACGCCGTCGCACCCGTACGACGACGAAGCCCCCGAGGGTTTCCCGCAGATCCTCGCTGTCGACAGCCGCAAGTACGAGAAGCGCTTCGGGCGCAAGAAGTACAGCTACGACAACAAGTGGCACACGGATGTCACCGCTTTGATCAACCCGCCTGCCGGCACGATCCTGCGCGCCCACATCGTCCCGGAGCAGGGCGGCGACACCCAGTGGACGAACCTCGTCGCCGCATACGAGGGTCTGCCGGACTCGCTGAAGGGCCTCGTCGACGGTCTCCGCGCTGAGCACCGGTTCGGCGGACGGCACCCGCAGTGGGCCGAGGACAGCAGCTACGCCCAGAAGACGCGGGAGAACCCGCTCGTCACCGAACACCCGGTGGTCCGAGTGCACCCGGTGACGGGGGAGCGGGCACTGTTCGTCACCCCCGGTTTCACCAGCCGGATCGTCGGGGTCTCGCCGTCGCAGAGCGACCGCCTGCTGGACCTGCTGTTCGCCGAGGTGACGAATCCCGCCTACACGGTGCGGTTCCGCTGGGCGCCGGGCAGCCTCGCGTTCTGGGACAACCGTGCCACCGCCCACCTCGCGCCCACCGACCTCGACCACCTCGACGTCACCCGCGTCCTGTACCGCACCACCCTCGAGGGCGACGTTCCCGTCGGCCCCGACGGCAAGGAGTCCACGTCCCTCGCCGGTGCGGCGTTCCGCGGCGAGAAGTAGGCGGCTCCGCCGCCCGTGCGTGGTTAACGAGTCTCTGCACTCGTCAACCACTCACGGGCTGCGGAGTGCCCGGCGGAGGGTATCGGCGAACGTGGTGGGGTCGTGAATCAGCCAGCCGTGGCCGCCCGTCACGGTGAGGACGGGCGGATTGCGGAGTGCCTTCCGCATCGACTCGAAGCTGGCGAGCGGAATCGTCCGGTCCCCGCGACCCCAGACGAGGGACACCGGTAGGCCCCGGTCGGCGAGGACACCGAGTTCGTGGCGCAGGTCCGCCCGTCTGGCCAGGTGTGCCGTGCGCCAGACCGCACCGGGATCTCGCAGCGTGTTGGGCAGGAAGCCGTTGACGAGTGACGCGGCCGTGTGGGTGATGGTCCGGATCGACAGCGCCTCACCCAGGGCCGACGCGCCCCAGTCCCACAGCGGCCTGTCGCCGATGGGCCGTATTCCCCAGCCGTCGGACGACCAGGCGCCACCGCCGACGGAGTTGACGAGCACCAGGCGTTCGACCCGCTCCGGAAGGTCGTGGGCAGCCTGAATGGCGACGCCCCCGCCGAAGGAGTGGCCGACCAGTGTGATCGGTTCGCTGATTCCCGCCTCGTCCAGGAACCGTCCCAGCCAGGCCGCGTAACCGGCGAAGGTCCGCGCCTCGGGCGGATGGTCGGGAGTTCCGCCGAAGCCGGGGAGCGTCGGAGTGAGGACGCGGTGCCCGTGCTGGGCGAGCATCGACAGGCTGCGGCCGTACACCCGCGGGGTGAGCCCCCATCCGTGCAGGAAGACGACGGGCGAGCCGCGCCCCACGACGGTGAGGGTCGCGGCGTCCGCAACTGCGGGTTCCCCGAAGATCTCGGGTTCTGAGTTCTGGATCAGTGACACGCCCAACAGCGTGGACGACGCGCATGCCTTCGGTAACGGGCCGAATTGCCTGAAGGCATACCTGTTTCTGGGGTTTCATGACGGACCGGTCGGTTCGAGATCTGATCGTTATATACCTGGATTGCGAAAACAGGTATGTGTATGGGCCATTCGGCCGTTGTCCGCTGAGTCCGTGACCGGGATGTTATCTAACGTCTCGTCCGAGCGGCACTGATGTCGCCGGAACCTCATGAATTGAAGGACTCAGCTCAATGGCCAAGCATAGATTGCGTCGGGGCAATCGTCTGCAGTTTTCGACCGGCAGTCTTCTGATTGCCGCCGGTGTGGGAGTGGGAGCTTTTCTGCTTCCCGTTGCTCCCGCTGCAGCGGAGCCGATCACGATCCCAGGGATTGGGACGTTCGAGGTACCAGGCGTGCCGCCAGTGCCTCCGGCTCCGGCTCCGGCTCCGAACCCAGGGCCCCTCCCGGGACCCCTGCCGGCCCCGCCGGCGTTGCCGTCCACCCACGGCGCGCAGGCTCTCGCGGCCGCCGAATCGAAGATCGGATCGCCGTACGTCTGGGGCGCAACCGGGCCGAACGCCTTCGATTGCTCGGGTCTGGTGCAGTGGGCGTACAAGCAGGCAGGCATCTCGGTACCCCGCACCACCTACGACCAGGTGAACGGTGGCTCGCCCGTCGACAAGGGCAGCCTGCAGCCGGGTGATCTCGTCCTGTTCAACGGGGCGAACCACGTCGGGCTCTACGCCGGGAACGGCACGGTCGTCCACGCGCCCACGTCCGGGCAGCCGGTGAAGCAGGCGCCCCTCGATTCGATGCCGTTCTACGCGGCGCGCCGGTACTGAGGCGGCTCCGCCGCCCGTGCGCCTTTCTGGTTGCCAGCGCTACCAAAAAGGCGCACGGGGCGCGAAGCGCCCTACGAGTTCCGGATCAGATCCGACGCCCGCTCACCGATGAGGACGGAGGGTGCGTGGGTGTGCCCGCGGATGATGGCGGGCATGATCGACGCGTCGGCGACGCGCAGTTTGTCGACCCCTCGCACCCGCAGGTCGGGCGTGACGACGCTGGCGTCGTCGTTGCCCATGCGGCACGTCCCGACCGGGTGGTAGAGGGTGTGGGCATTCTCCTGCAGTGCCCGCGCGAGAATCTCGTCGAGTGGCGTGCTCGGCGTGACCGCCGGGCGAATCATGTTGCCGAGCCTCGACTTCAGCGCCGGAGCCGATGCGAGGGCGTCGCACAGGCGTAGTCCTTCGAGCATCGCCCGCCGGTCGACTCCGTCGCTGTCGCTGAGGTAGCGGGGATCGATGATCGGCTTGGCGAGGGGATCGGCCGACCGAAGCGAGATCTCGCCTCGACTCTCGGGTTTCACGAGGATGGCGCCGATCACCGCGGCGTGACCGGTCGCCGGGATGAGGCCCTCGTCGAAGAACGGCGCCGGCCCGAAGATCATCTCGAGGTCGGGCAGTGCCAAATCGTCCCGACTGCGCGTGAATCCGTACGCCTCGCCCACATTCGACGTGAGCATGCCGCGGCGACGGGTCAGGTAGTTGAGCAACTCGGGGATCTTCTCGGCGGTGAACAGCGAGTCCGAGTCGACGCTGTAGCCGAGGAACGACACCAGATGGTCGAGCAGATTCTTCCCGACCTCCGGCAGGTGCTGCTGCACCGCGATTCCGTGCTCGCGCAACTGTGCCTCGTCGCCGATGCCCGACAGCATGAGGAGTTGCGGGGAGTTGATCGCCCCGCCGGCGAGGATCACTTCCTTCGCGGCGCGGATGGTGCGTCGCACCCCGTCCTTCTCGTACTCGACGCCGACGGCGGCGGTGCCCTCGAACAGCACCCGGGTGGCCTGGGCACCGGTGAGGACGGTCAGATTCTTCCGTTTCAGCGCCGGCCGGAGGTAGGCGTCGGCGGTGCTCCACCGGGCGCCCCGCTTCTGCGTGACCATGGTCTGTGAGAAACCCTCGGGCCGAGTGGTGTTCGCCCGTTCGACGGGGTAGCCGGTCTCCTCGGCGGCCGCGAGGAACGACCCGGTGAGGGCGCGGGGGCTCCGCTGGTGCGAGACGACGATCGGTCCGCCGGTTCCGCTGTCGGCGTCCGACGCGTCCTGCACGTTCTCGATGCGGCGGAAGTACTTGACCACTTCCTTGAACGACCAGGAGTCGTCGCTGAGTTCGGCCCACTCGTCGTAGTCGGCGGCGAACCCGCGCACCCACATCATCGCGTTCATCGACGACGAGCCGCCGAGCATCTTGCCGCGCGGCCAGTAGATCGTCCGCCCGCCGAGCCCGGGTTGCGGCTCGGTCAGGTAGTCCCAATCCAACTCACTGCGAAACAGTTTCGAGAATGCGGCGGGGATGTGCGCGAACTTGTCCTTGTCCTCACCGCCGGCCTCGAGGACCACGACCTCGCTGCCGGAGTCGGCGCTGAGCCGGTCGGCCAGCACGGCACCTGCCGAACCCGACCCCACGATCACGTAGTCGGCCACAGACAGTTCCTGATTCATCGTTCATCTCCACTTCGACGGGGGTGAGGGATCGAGGACACGCAGCCCTCATCCACGCAGCGCGGACGCGAAGATCGCCGGCAGCCGGGTCCATGAGGGTGCACCGGCAAATCCTGTCAGCAATCGGCCCGTCGTGGCGGCGGTTCGGTTGGTGACGAACCACGGGGGCTTGGGCGAGATGGACATCTCACGGTTCAGGATCGACCGCGGCGACGGGCGGAACGGGCCCCGGACGACGGTGCGCTCCGGCCGGTCGATGAGGAGGGCGTTGTGCACCACGCCGATGCCGCTCTGGACGTCGTCGAGGGTGTGGCCGGGGAAGGCTCCCCAGGTCGCGGTGGCGGTGAGGTAGCCGACGCCGGTCCACGCGTTCACGGCGATGGTCCCGTAGCGGAGGCTCTCGAGCAGTGAGTCGAACTCCGGGCCCAGCTCGCGGATGGTCTGCGGCGCGGCGACGATGTTGACCCCGAGGGTGCCGATGAAGTCCTCGTTCACGAGGTCGGCGGCGTGTGCCGCGAACTCGGCGCCGCCGTGGGGTAGGTCGATCACGCCGAGCACCGGAGCGAAGTACTCGGTCTGCAGGAGTGGGGCGTAGGCGCCGGGCTCGAGATCGGTGACCAGGACGCGTCCGCCGTTCTCGCCCAGGCGTGCGGCGGTGGGGAACGACGCGGTGGCCCCGGCGACCCGGGAGTCGCTGCCGGGGTAGTACGCGGCGCGGTCCGGTGCCGTGTCGAGGGCCTCTTTCAGGGCGGCCACGAACTCGTCGCGCTGCTTCCACTCGGACGACACGACCACGGCCTGCGCCGCGACGCAGTTGTAGCCGCCGTTGTGGAGCCGTTGCGTCGCAACGTGTTCGGCCTGGAACTTGATGTCGGCGCGGCTCCACTCACCGGGCAGCACGATGGTGGGGGACACACCGCCGAGTTCGCTGGAGATGGCCTTGGCGAGGATGGGGTCGTTCGCAGCCTTGCGCCGCGCACCCTCCTCGCCGGTGCCGAACACGATCGCGTCGTGGGTGAGTGCGCTGCCCGTCATGTGCACGTGGTCGACGAGGTCGTGGTGCACCAGATACGTCCCGACCTCCGCGCCGCCGGTCAGCAACCGGACCGCGCCGATCGAGATGAGCGGCTCCAGGACCCGCGTCAGTACGGGCAGCAGCCGGTCGGTGATGGGGTTGAGCTTGAGTGCGACGACGCGATTGTGCGCGATCAGTTCGTACAGGGTGTCGAGCGGGGCGATCGAGGTGATGTTGCCGGCGCCCAGAACCACGCCGATGCCCTGAGTCCGCGACGGGTCGCGCTGGGCGAGGCCGGCGTCGCGCTGTGCCGTCGCACGATCGATTCCCGGTTGCAGCCACACGTCCGCGCTGAATCCGCTGAGCAGCAGCTTGTCGAAGATGTTCAGGGGCAGCGCCTTGACAGTGGTGCGGCCGCCGGGGGCGGTGCCGAACGTGGCGCCGTCCAGCGGGCTGGCCCCGGATTCGAGTTTCGCCAGGCTCGCGGACAGCGCCGCGGTGCCGGTGGCCAGCGGGTACGGTCCGGACATCCATTCCTCGCCGACCAGCGGCGACTTCGGGTCCAGCCCCTTGATCGCGACCGCGGCGTCCACCCAGTCGGCGGCGTGCTGCACGGTGAGGTCGTGCACCTTGTCGAGGAGTTCCCTGCGATCGGCGAGGGAGAGGTCGGCCCAGGTCTTCTCGCCCTCGGCGAGGTCGGCGAGGGCGGCGTCGACCTCCGGATGTGGGGAGGCCGCGCCGGGGGTGGTGGAGGTGGCCTCGGGTTCTGAAGTGCTCACTGTGGACAGCTCCGCTCGAGTCGAGTACATGAAGGACCGCGCCGCAGAAACGAAAAACTACTGTGGCGTAGAACACTGATTCTCGTCCCAGTTCCGGGCATCGCGCCATAGGCAGCGGCTGTCAATGTGAACATGCGGGCTATGCCGTCGCACAAAAAGGGTATGGCGCGGACCACGCCCGGTGGATAGTCTTGCCGGATGACTGTCAGCTCGGATGTCGCGCCGTCGCCCACCGATCTTCTCGGATCGATGCTGGAGTCCGTGGACCAGCTGTCCGAGCAACTCGTCTCGCGCATCCTGTCGGCCGAGCACGGCTACGTGGAGGCGACCCTCCTCACTCCCGAGCAGTTGTACGCGGCGTGCGTCGACAATCTGACGGCGATGCTGGGCAACCTCGCGGGCAGTGCGCCGATCCGGCTCGAGGCGGCGCGCGCGGCGGGACAGTTGAAGGCCGAACAGGGTGTGCCCCTCGCGGCGCTACTCCACGCGTTCCGGCTCGGCGGCCGCCTGATCTGGGACGAACTGATGGACCGCTCGGAGGGCCGCGCCACCAACGCCCTGCTCGACATGGCCGCCCAGGTGTGGGCGCTCGTCGACGTCTATTCGGACAGCGCCGCGGAGGCATATCGGGAGACCGCCGACCTGCGCGCCCGCGAGGACGCCGAGTCGCGGGGCCGGCTGATCAGAACCCTGTTCGGTGACCACGCCGCCAACCCGGCCGGTGCCGCCGACGCGCTCCGCACGTTCCGGATCCCGGAGAACAGCACGTTCCTCGTCGTGTCCGTGGAAGCGGCGGCGTCCCCGTCCGCCGCGGACGTCGTGCAGTCGGACCTTCGCGGTGTGGGTGTCGACTCGGTGTGGGACACGGAGGTCGACGGCCGGATCGGACTGCTGTGGGCCGCCACCGCCGACGTACTCGATTCCGCGTTGGACCTCCTCGGCCGCAGTGGTCACGGCCGGATCGGGGTCAGCTCGGTGTTCGGACGTCCCGGCGGGACGAGCCGGGCCGTGGAGCAGGCACGGATCGCGCGTCGCTGCGCCGGACACGGCGGATGCACCCTCACCCGTTACGAGTCGGTGCCGGTGTCGCTGCTGCTGGTCAGCGTTCCCGACGCCGGCAAGCTGGCGTCGAACCAGATCCTCGGACCGGTGCTGGCCCTGCCCACCGAGGAACAGGAGAGCCTGCTCGCCACCCTCGACGCCTGGTTCTCCTGTCGCGGATCCACCACCGCGGCGGCCACCCAACTGCACTACCACCGCAACACCGTCCTGTACCGGCTGCGCAGAATCCACACCCTGACGGGACGCGACTTCTCCGACCCCATCGACGCCGCCGAACTGTACGTCGGTCTGCGGGCGCACCAGCTGCTCGGTGCGTGACCTGAGCGGCACCCGCTCGGCTCGGTGAATCCGGCCCCCGCGCCCGCCCGAGGGCCGACAATGTGTGTGGGTCGGCCGTCGTCCGCTCGGGTATGCCGAGCAGTGGGGCAGTGCAATGGGATTCATCATCGGATTCGCACCGTGGATCGTCTACTGGATCCTGGTGGGCAACACGGGATTCGTCGCTGCCGTCGCAATCGCGTTTGGTATCGCGGCGATTGGCCAGGTGGTGCAACGGTTGCGGGGCCAGCCGTGGCGGACCCTCGAGGTCGGCACCGTCGCCGTTTTCGCGTTGCTGCTGATCGCGGCGCTCACTTTGGACGACGCCGTCCTCGAACGCTGGCTTCAGCCGGTCAGCAACTTCGGGTTGTTCGCGATCGCGGCGGTGGGTGTCCTGATCGGGCGGCCGTTCGTGCGCGAGTACGCGGTGGCAACCGTGGACGCCCGGACGGCGGCGAGCGGCGGCTTCCGGTACATCACCACGGCCATGACGTGGATGTGGGTGGCCGCGTTCGGACTGATGACCGTGTTCTCGCTGATCCCACCGATCGTCGACGGCGACGCCACCATGCGCGACGCCGGCGACACCCTGTCCGTCGTCTGCTACTGGGTGCTGCCGTTCACCCTCATGGGCGTCGCGGGCCTGGTGTCCGCGGTATTTCCCGGATGGTTCGAGAAGCGGTCGCAGCTTCTGGAGACGCAATCTTCGGCGGAGCCGGCGGTCGCCGAGCAGCCCGCGCCGGCCGCGGACGTGTCGGCAGGGTTACTCGAACTCGACGTTCCGGCGTGGTCGCGTCACGACGAGGCGTTCTCGCTGATCGTCCGCGGCGCCCGGCCCGGATCGTCGGTGACCGTCCGCACCACCGGGACCGACGTATTCGGTGGGCGGTGGCGGTCCGAGGCCACGTTCACCGTCCCGGCAGACGGAACAGTCGACGTCGCCGGACAGGTTCCGGACCACGGTGATTGGGACGTGGCGGACGCCGACGCACCGCTGTGGGCCATGCGTTTCGTGTCCGAAGACCGGGTTCCCGACCTCTTCGTGCCGCCGCCCGACACCTGGCTGGTCACCGTCGAGGCGAGCACCCCGGACGGAACGTCGCGGCGGACGGTGACGCGTCATGTGAGCGCCCCCGGAGTGTCCGTCCGTTCTCTCGATGTCGGCGGCCGGCCCGCCCTGCTCGCGCTGCCCGCCGGCGACGCTCCGAGCGGCGGGTGGCCGGGCGTCGCCTGCTTCGGCGGCTCGGAGGGCGGCGTCGACTCCCAACGTTCCACCATCGGGATGCTGGCCGCCAACGGGTATGCCGCACTGGCCTATTCGTGGGTGGACGAATCGAACACCGACGCGACGCTGGTGAACATTCCGCTCGAGCGGTTCACAGCCGCGGTCGAGGCTCTCGGTGCGCAGCCGTCGGTGGACGCGAACCGCCTGACCGCGATGGCCATTTCGCGCGGCGCGGAGGGCCTGTTGGCCTCCGCCTGCGTCGGCGAACTCCCCGTCGCCGGGCTGATCCTGATCAGCCCGAGTTCGGTGTCGTGGCAGGCGATCGGCCCCGACGGCGAGATCGCCGGCACCCCGTCGTGGACGTGGAACGGCCGGCACGTGCCGTGGGCGCCGCTGCCGGGCGGGGTGCTGATGCCCCAGCTGATCCGCAACGCATGGCGGGCCCATCACGACCTCACCGCGCACCGGCCGAGCCTGCTGCGCCTGGGGGCCGCCTACCGGGCCGGGCTCGCGGCCGCACCGGCGGAGGCGACGCTGCGGTCCGAACAGGCGACCGCGTCGGTGCTGTGCCTGACCGGTGCCGACGACCAGCTGTGGCCGTCGGACGAGATGGCCACGGCACTTCTCGGGCGCCGATCCGACGCGCGCGACGAACACCGGACGTTCGACGGCGCCGGCCACCTCCTCCGGCTCGGAATGTTCCCCGCCGACGCGCAGTGGACCGGCGGCATCGCGTTCGGCGGCGGGGGCGCAGGTCAGGGCCAGGCGCAGCGCGAATCGGTGCACAGTGTGCTCGGCTTCCTCGCGCGGACCACCGCGGTGGCGAGGGCCTGATGCGCGGCGCAGAGGGCGGCTTCGGCCACACGGACCGCATCGTCGGCTCGATCGTCGACATGGCCGGGGTGTCCCGGGCGAAAGTTTTTCCGATCTCGAGGCTGGAATCCTTCGTCGACTCCGGTGCAGGCGCGTCGCCGAGTTGGACTGTGTTCTGCGTCGACGACCACCTCGCGTTCACCCCGTCCTTCTCCGTCGTGGGCGACCTCCGTCTGCGTATCGACGGCGATGACATGCGGGATCTGGGCAACGGCACGTACTGGGCGCCGGCGTGCCTGACCGAGCAGGACGGGACGCCGTCGCCCGCCTGCACCCGGGGCGCGCTGCGGCGGGTGACGGCGCGGCTGGCGGAGTCCGGGCTGACCGCACGGATCGGCCACGAGATCGAGTTCACCCTCTTCGACGCGGCGACCGCCGAAGAATGGTCCGCCTACGGCCTCAATGCCGTTCTCGCGCAGGAAGAATTCTTCAAGCACCTGCTCGCGGCGGCGTCGACGGCCGCGCTGCCGATCGAGCAGGTCCACGCCGAGGCGGGGCTCGACCAGTTCGAGGTGTCGCTCGCCCCCGCGGATCCCGTCGAGGCGGCCGACAATGCGGTGCTGGCCCGCACCCTGATCAGCCGGGTCGCGCGCGCCCAGGGGCTGCGGGCGTCGTTCTCACCCATGCCCGTCGCGGGAGGGGCGGGAAACGGCGCCCACCAGCACGTGTCGATCTTCGAGGGTGATCTGCCGATCCTGTCGGGAGGCCCGGGCCCGCACGGGCTGACTCCCGCCGGTGGCGCGGCCATCGCCGGGATTTTGCGGGCGCTACCCGAGTTCACGGCCGTTCTCGCCGGGTCGGCGCTGTCGCATCTGCGGTTGCGCCCGGGCATGTGGTCGGGGGTGTTCCGCTGCTGGGGCCTGGAGAACCGCGAGGCCGCCGTCCGGCTCTGCGCGGACACCGCCGGGAACCCGCACGGCGCGAACCTCGAGATCAAACCCGTCGACCCGTCCGCGAACCCGTATCTGAGCAACGCCGCCATTCTCGGCGCCGCCCACGACGGCATCGCCGGTGCGCTTCCCCTCCCGGACGAGGTGGCGGTCGACCCGGCGGAACTGACCGGCGCCCATGCCGTCGATCTCCTCCCGACCCTGCCGTCCGACGTGCTCGGAACGTTCGAGTCGTCGGCGCTCGCGCGGGATCTGTTCGGGCCGCTGATCGTGGAAGCGCTCGCGGCGGTCAAGGGGTACGAGCTCGCCGAATACCGGGAGAAACCGGTCGACGAGGTCGCGCAACGCTTCCGGTACGCGTGGACGTCGTAGTCAGTTTCGGATCATCGCCAGCGCGGTGCGCAGTCCGCGCCGCTTCCCGGTCGCAGGGTCGACCCCGAACACTTCCTTCATCCCGCCCCGGATGCGGAATCGCAGTTCCGACGCCGTCTCCGGTGCGTCGTCCGCGGATGCCGACAGGAAGCGGTTGGGCAGGGCGAGCTTGAAGATGGTGCGGAGGGTGAGTCCGTACTGGTGGGGGAGCGAACCCGTCGTGTAGGGGAGGTCGTACTTGTCGCACAGTTCCCGCATCTTCACACCGATCTCGGCGTAACGGTTGCTGGGCAGGTCGGGGAACGCGTGGTGCTCGATCTGGTAGCAGAGGTTGCCACTCATGAACGCCAGCACCGGGCCGGCGTTGAAGTTGGCGGAGCCCAGCATCTGCCGCAGGTACCACTCGGCCTTGGTCTCCTTCTCGAACTCCTCCTTGGTGAACTTCTCCGCGCCGTCCGGGAAATGACCACAGAAGATCACGCCGTAGGCCCACAGGTTGCGGATCACGTTGGCCGTGATGTTCGCCGTCAGCGTGCTCTTCCATGCCGGGCCGGTGAGCGCCGGGAACACCACATAGTCCTTGCCGACCTGCCGCGCAATCTTGCGTCCCACCTCCTTCGCGTTGCGGAGGGTTTCCGCGCGGTCGTAGTCGCCGCGCCGGATGCTCTCCACGTCCAGGTGGTGCAGCGCGACACCCCACTCGAACAGCAACGCCAGCAGCACGTTGTAGAACGGCTGCGCCAGGTACACCGGCGACCACTTCTGGTCCCGGGTCATGCGCAGGATCCCGTAACCGACGTCGCTGTCGAGACCCACGATGTTGGTGAACTTGTGATGGACGTAGTTGTGAGAGTGCTTCCACCCCGACGACGGGCAGGTGTTGTCCCACTCCCAGTTCGACGAGTGGATCTCGGGATCGTTCATCCAATCCCACTGGCCGTGAATGACATTGTGGCCGAGTTCCATGTTCTCGATGATCTTCGCCGCACCCATCAAGGCGGTACCCAGAATCCACGCAGGTCTCTTCCGGCTACCGAACAGGACGATCCTGCCCGCGATCGCCAGCGACCGCTGCAGTTTGATCGTCCGGTCGATGTACCGCGCGTCGCGGGCGCCGCGGGACTCCTCGATGTCTGCCCGGATCGCATCGAGTTCCGCGCCCAGCGCCTCCACATCCGCATCGGTGAGGTGGCTGTACTCCTTGATATCGGTGATGGCCATCTGGTCTCGATACCCGGTTCAGCCGATTCTCAATCTGCGAATCCGCCCAACCGTTCCACAACCGTGTTGTGGTCGCACGTCCGTGTGACGGCGTCCGCTATTCTCTCCACGGTCGCCGAGCGTGTCGGTGACCCGGATCCGGGGGTGGATCTCGATACGGATATCAGGGGGAGATGTCGATGTCAGAGGGCGATATGACGTGGCCGGAAAGTGTCATTGCGTCGCTGGACGGGACCGGGGCGACGCAGCCTCCGCTGGCCGCCGTCCCCGGGCTGGCGCCGGTGCTCGGTGGACCGGATGTCGAGGTCGTCAAGGTCGACCCCGACATGCTGCGTGCGATGTCGACCGCGCTGGCCGTCATCGCGCGTGAGATCGAGGCGCTGGGCGGCCGGCGGAGCTTCGAGCACGCGGTCCGGGCCGTCGAGGGATCCGACACCGCGGCGGCATGCCAGGACGCCGGCGACATCCTCGCGTCCGCGCTCGGAGTCGCGGCCGGTCGCATCGACGAGATGGCGTTCATCGCGGGTGACGGGGCCGAGAACTACGAGGTCATCGACGCGTCGTTCGCGTCGCAGCTGTCGGCGATGGGGGAGCTGTGATTCCGCGTAGGTCGCAACTGCATGTGTGGAACCCGCGAGACCTGACACTGGCGGGCGAGGAGATCGGGCGGACCGCCGAGGACACGCGGGGCCGGGCGGACGACGTCCAGCGTGTTGTCGCGGATCTGGGCCGGCACGACGACTGGCGCGGTCCGACGCAGGGGGCCGCCGAGCAGCGGGCGAACAGTGAGCGCACGGAAATCCGCAGGCTTGCAGATGATCTGGAGGATCTGTCGAACGCGCTTGTGGGCGGGGCTGATCGCCTCGGCCATGCGCGGGACTACGTCGCCACCGTGATCGACAAGGCGGCAACCGACGGATTCACCGTCTCCGACGACTGGCAGATCGTCAGCCCGCCGACGACGATGAGCGAGGCCGAAGCCGCCGAGCATGCCGAGCTGTTCGAGTACTGGCGCAGCCAGCTCGGTGGAGCGCTCACGGAACTCGACAATGCCGACCGAGGCATGGCGACGGCGATCCGGGACGCGCTGCGCGCCGTGGCGGCGAGCGCCCCGGCGTCCGCGGGCCTGTCGGGGCACGAGGGCACCACGTTGGGCGAGCAGGTCGTGCGGGGTGGGTCCGATATTCCACAGGACGTCCGTGACCGTGTCGCCCGGGAGATCGCGGCCGCAGGGCTCACTCCCGAACAAGTGCAGACGCTGGCCGACGGCGGCAAGGTCACCGATCTTCCACAGGGAACGATCGACTTCCTGCAACAGTTCTATGCCGCGGCCGGCAAGGACGGGTTCCTCGCCCTGTCCGAGCAGTACAGCGAGAACGGACGCACCGAGGCCGCGAGCGCTCTGTCCAACGGCCTGGCCGTGGTGTCGAACTACAACGTCGGCAGTGCCAGCGGCGACGTCGGAGGTCAGAGCCACATTCCGGAAAGCCTTCGTGGGCTGTTCGAGGGTCCGGTGACGTCGACCGGCAACCTGACGAAGGGTGCGCACGACGCGCCGCAACCGTCGGTGGTCGTCAACAACGGCGAGGACCTGGCACGCTTCACCAAAGCCTTCGGCCTCGCGGACCCGGCCGTGCAGCAGGGCAGTGAGCTGAGCGAGAGCCTCCTCTCCCGTGCCGGCGAGATCGCCTCGGCCACCAACGACAAGAGTCTCCTCATCGGGGACTCCTTCGACCACAACGCGCTGGGCCGCGACGGCGTCGACACCCTCCTGCAGGGCATGGTCGGCGTCGGCGGCCGCGACCATGCCGCCGTCCACAACATCCTGTCCGGCGAAGGCATGCCGGCCGACTACAACCGCGACGACGTCATCATGCCCCTGCTCCAACGTGATTGGCCCGACGGCGGCGAACAGAACGTCGCCGGGATGTTCGACTGGATCGCCGACGACGCCCGGCCCGCCGATCCGTCCGATCCCGGAGAAATGTTCCGGTCGCGCCAAGCCGGCGAATCGGCATTCGGGCTCGCACAAATCCTCGCCGCGAAAGACGCCGACCTACTCGACATCCCGGGGACGAACGGGCAGGCAATCGGAGAGGTGAACCCCGAAATCACGCAGGCGTTGGGCACAACGCTCGCACCCTACATCGGCAATATGGTCGGGGTGCCCGAGTCCTTCACCGGAACCAATGCGTTCACCGGCCAAACAGGCCATGAATACCTCCGGCTGGAGGATGCACCAAGAATATTCTCGGTGATCGATTCCAATGCCGAAGGCGCCTCGTATTTCAATGCGCAAGCCTTGGGGTTGTCAGCTCAGTTGGAGCAGGCTTGGGCTGTCGACGGCCAGACACCCCAGGACCCCCACTATCAGTACGGGACGTGGGCGGGCAATCTTCAGGGCGTAGTGGACAAGGGGCTCGACCTCGAGTTCGCCGACCGGCTCGGCGACGAAACATCCCAGAACGCTGCTGGTTTCGAAAGTAAGGGCGTTGCCTACGACACCATCAGGACAGTGATCAGCAAAGGCGTCGAATTCATTCCTGTAGCGGGCCCTCTGATTTCAAGTGGTATCGATCTCGCCGACCCGTCGTTCAAGAGCGCGGTCTTGGGATCCATACCGGACAGCACGCTGCAGGCGAATGCGGATTTCGCCGACAACGCGTTGTTGACCAATCAGTACTACCAGATTGCATTGGGCCTTCAGGCTGCAAATGGGGGAGTATTGGATTCATATTCAGGGCTCGACCTATTTCGAGACGGTACTGACGGACCGCTGCTGCCATACGATCAAATTGCGGACGATAACCCGTACCAGAGGCTCCCTCTCCTGCAGTCGGGCTTGGCCGGATACTTGACGGACTCGGGAGTGACGGGGCTGGGCCATTTTATTGATGCCTTGAACGCCGGCCGTGACCAAGTGAAAGACATGAGGTACGGGCAGTGAGGCGGCCGGTCTTCCCTATGATCGCGGCGATGTTGGTCATGTCGGCCTGCGGGACCGATGCAGCGAGCGAAGCACCGGAGCCGCCGGTGGTCGCGTCAGCGCTGTACTCCGTGCCCGACAATGCCGCTTATAACTATCGCTGGTCGGCAGATCCGGGTATCGATTTGTTGACTCCCGAAGTGACGGTGATCAGGGCGTACGTCGAGTCCTACTACCTCACAGTCCGGGCGCTCACACCGGCCGCGGGATACCCGGGTTTCTCTGAATCCGTGGACGAGCGTCTCCTGACCGACTACGGCAACCCCGATCAGCTGAAGAAGAGCCACTTTGTGGGAACGCAGTTTCAGCATCTGCTGTGGATGGCGCCGACCGAGCGCGGATGGTTTGCAACCGTGTGCACGGGCGATTATTCGGTAATGCGCGAAGGCCCAGACGGACGGTTCTTCAACGTCGGATCGACGAATATTGTTGCGGAAACCGTGGAGATCGAGGCGCCCGACGCGAGAGCTTTCAGTCAGTCGTCGGAGGGCCCCGAACGCGCTCCGGTCGCCGATGTCTTCGGGGGCTGGAAGGTGGTCGACCACGTATACAGTGCACGAAACCAAACGGCGTTCCTCGAATGTCGAAACCGGATGCCGGACGAGGCGTCGAATCGGCCGGCGAAGTGGGACCTCCCCCACGACACCCCCTACCCGACGCTTGCTCCGTATCCGGGCTGGCCGCGTTACGACGAGAACTGACGGCCACCGCCACCGTCGGCGGAAGGGCACTGTCGCCGCTGCCGTCGTCCGGTCATATCCTCGACGTCAGCCTTCCGTGTTCGGTGGAGGCGTGGGCGAATGATCGGACGGTTGGTAGTGGACAGCAAATGTGACGTCGTGTACGCAGACGACCTCCGGGTGGGCGAGAAGTTCGAGCTGGGCTCGTACACGGTGACGGAGGAGGAACTGGTCGAGTTCGCGGGGCAGTGGGATCCGCAGTCGTTCCATATCGACCGCGAGTCTGCAGATGGCGGCTATTTCGGTGGGCTCATCGCGAGTGGTGTGCACACGATCGCGGTGTGCCAGCGACTGTCCGCGACCACTGTTTATGCAGGCTGGAGCGTTATTGCGGGGGTGCGGATGCGCGACGTCAACTTTCTCCGTCCGGTGAAGCCGGGTGATGTGCTCACCGGAAAGCTGGTCGTGGAGGAGGTGACGCCTGACGATCGCGGACGGGCCTTGGTGACCGTCGCGGCGGAGATTCTCAACGGATCCGGCAAGCAGGTCTTGACCTCGGTGACCGAGATGTACATGCGCTGCCGACCGGAAACCGACTGATCGTCGAAATTCTTGGACGAAACGCTACCTTCGAGGATTGTTTTCCGGGTTTCTGGGTACCGCCCCGAAAGGCCAGGTAACCAACGGAGGCAGTCATGAGAATGGGCAGGAGAGTGGCCGCGGTGGCAGTGTTCGCGGCTTCGATCGGATTGGGAGCATCCGGTGTCGCCTGGGGCGGCAGTCTCGACTCGGCGGTGCCGGTGCGTCGGCCGGACGTCATTCAACCGATGCCACCCGGCTTCCCGCAGAACGGTCCGATCGGATGCGACGACTGGGCGGAACCCTACGAGAACAATGTGCCGCAGTGGGGCACCGATCCGTACAACCAGTTCGACAACTGGTGCGACGGTCCCGAGGACGGCCTTTCCGCGCAGCAGCCGCCGGTCAATGACCAGCAGGGCCGGACGGTCAATCCCTGATTCGACGGTGAATGTTCGCACGAGGCATTGTGCCGTCGTGTAGCGCGGTCGTGAACTGAAACCGACCGTCCGTCAAATTTCATTCACGAAATTCGCCCTCCGAGGATTGTTTACGTTGTCTTTGGGTACAGCCCTTAGGCAGCGTTATTCACCTATGGGAGGCAACGATGAAGGTCGGCTTGAGATTGGCTGCGGTCGCTGTGTTCGCGGCCTCGATCGGTTTGGGAACATCCGGTGTCGCCTGGGGTGACGCGCTCGACTCGGCGGTCGTACCGGTGCGCGCACCGGACACGGTTGCACCACTGCCTCCCGGTGTTCCGCCGACCGGCCCGGCCGGCTGCGACGACTGGGCGGAACCGTACGAGAACAACGTCCCGGCGTGGGGCACAGACCCGTACAACCAGTACGACAATTGGTGCGACGGACCCGAGGACGGTCTGCCGCAACCGGCCACCTACAGCGGCGACGAGGGCGGAGGCGACTCGCCGAACGAGCCCTGACCGACCGATCCGAATCAGCGCGCCCCGGGAGTCTCCGTTCCGGGGCGCGCTGATTCAGTTGCCGGAGGGCGGTTCGTGCAGTCCGAACGCGGAACCCTGATCGTCGTGGCACAGCTTGAACCGCCCGAATTTCGCCACCGACTCGGGGTCTTCGCCCAGGTCCACGGCATCGACGGTGCCGCCCAGCGCCAGCACCTGCTCGACCGCGGAATCGAGGTCGGGCACCCGGAAGAAGACGTACGGGCCGGCGCCCTCGTCGCTGCCGTGGATCCCGCCCGGGACGTTCGGTGTGTTGATCGAGTATCCCGATCCGCCGGGCCCGGATTCGAATTCCCAGCCGAACAACGCCGAGTAGAACTTTCGGCCCTGCTCGGTGTTGGCCACACCCAATTCGAAGAATGACAGTTCGCCCGACATGAGCACTCCTCCGTCGACAGTGTCCCCGTGAGGCTACGCCGAGATGCCGTCACGCATAAGGCTCGCGCGTAGACCGACCGCGCCGCAGGAGTATTGATCGCCGCTGCTGCGGGTGGCGCCCTCGGGTTCTTATACGGCGTCACTGCACCGCCGTCGGTAACGATCCGCTGCCTGCGGCCAAAGTTACGCAGGGTGCGCCTGCTGTGATAGATACTGCACCGGTGATGCTGCCCAAACGAACCTGCTTTTCCGCCCTATCGATGGTGATGCTCGCTGTCGCAGGCTTGCTGGTCGCCGCCCCGGGGAGCACCGGCGCTGCACCGCTCGCCTGGCGAACCACGATGGTGGCGTTCAGCAACGTCAGCGACCGCGACCTGGATGTGTACGAGTCGGAGGACGGCACGGGGTTCCAGCCCCTCCGAATGTCTGCGTATCGGCCTCCGTCAGGGGTGGTGCGTGACCCGAGCATCTTCCGGCACACGGACGGGTTCTACTACCTCACCTACACGACGGTCGACGGGGCGAACATCGGCTTCGCACGCAGCAGTGACCGCATGGACTGGAAGTTCCTTGGGGCCTGGCCGGTCCCGTTCTGCTGCGCCTTCCTGCCGGGCACGGGAGACGGAACGGGCTCAGCGAGCCCGCCGGGTTCCTCAGGGTCGGCCGGGTTCAGCGACGGACCGTCGCTGTCGCCGTTCACCACCAAGGCCTGGGCACCCGAATGGTTCGTGGACGGCGACCGGGTCAACGTCATCCTGTCGATGTCGACCGGTGGTGGATTCGTGCCGTATCTGATGACGGCGCTGGAACCATCTCTCACGTTGTGGAGCCCGCCTGTTCCGCTCGCCGGGATCGGCGCGGACCACATCGACACCACCGTGGTCAAGGTGGGATCGACCTACCATGCGTTTACCAAGAACGAGACGAAGAAGGTCGTCGAGCATGCGGTCGCGTCGTCGGTGACGGGACCCTATTCATTCGTCCCGCCTGGAAATTGGGGCTCGCTGGTGGAGGGCCCAGCCTTGGTTCAGTTGCCGAGCGGCGCCTGGCGGATATATCTCGACGCCTACACCGAAGGAAAGTATCTCTATTCCGACAGCACGGATGGGCTGCGCACCTGGTCGCCCGTGCAAGAGCTTCCAGGCGTTTCTGGGACGGTGCGCCACTTCGGCGTGATGAGAGAGCCGGCATAACGACGACTCCGCGACGCCGCCGTCGTCGATGACGGTCGCCGTCGCGGAGGTGGCTGCGATCGGAGTGGATCTCGGCTGTGTGGTGCCGGATTGGATGCCGTTGCTGCACAGTTCGTTCGGTGCATCGATTCGAAGCCTCCGGATGTCGGGAGGGTGAACCGGCTAACCGGTGTTGAGCGTGAACGTAACTCGTAGGTGAGTGGCGCAGCGTGCCGGGGTGCACATCGCCACTCACGTGCGGGGACCGTGCGTCAGGCCGCCAGCTCGTCGGCGATTTCGATGTCGATTTCCTGTTCGGTCATTCCGCCGAAGAGATGGTTGGTGAACATGTCAGCTCAGTTCTCGTAACGTGTGGTGGATCCCGGCACGGTCGGAGCTTCTTGTCCGACCTACTGGGTGTATCGCCCTCGGCGACGCTTCCGTTTCAGGTCCCCGCAGGTGAGTGGCAAAGTGTGTTCGGGCGCGCATTCCCGCGCACGTAACGCTTAGGCTCGACTCGACCGTTCGTGTCCCGGAAACAGGAGATGAGTCGAGATGCCCGCAACCTTCGTTCTGCTGCCCGGCGCCGGCTCGGACTCGTGGTACTGGCACCGCGTCGCACCGATCCTGGAGGGGAGAGGGCACTCGGTGATCGCCGTCGACCTTCCGTACGGCGACGACGACGCGGGCCAGTACGAGTTCGCCGACGTCGTCGTGGATGCGGTCGAGGACGTCGAGGGTTCGATCGTGCTGGTCGCGCAGTCCATGTCCGCGTTCACCGCGGCGATCGTCTGTCAGCGCGGCGAGGTCGACGTGGACCTGCTGGTTCTCCTGGCACCGATGCTGCCCGCGCCGGGGGAGGCACCCGGGCAGTGGTGGGAGACCACCGGTCAGCCGGAGGCGAAACGGGCGTTCGACGTGCTGGAGGGCCGCGACCCGGATGCGCCCGACGACCTGCGGGCGCTGTTCTTCCACGACGTGCCCGACGACGTCACCGAGGAGGCGTTCAGCCAGGAGGAGCCCGTCATGTCGAACACCCCGTTCGAGACGGTGTGGCAGGCGGACGCGTGGCCGCACGTGAAGACGCGGGTCGTCGCCGGGAGACGCGATCGGCTCTTCCCGCTCGACTTCATGCAGCGGATCGTCCGGGAGCGACTGGGCATCGCACCGGAGGTCATCGACACCGGCCATCTGGCGGCACTCGCGCGCCCCGGCGAACTTGCTGCCATGCTGGAGCGCTACGCGTCCGAACTGTAGGGCATGTACATCCGACGAGAAGGAGAACAATCGATGGCGTTGTCGGTATCGGGCGAGTTCGAGATCGAGGCGCCCCAGGAGCAGGTGATGGCTGCGCTGGCGGACGTCGAACGTATCCCCGAATGGTCGGTGGTGCACAAGAAGGTGGTCGTCGAGTCCCGATTCGACGACGGACGCCCCCGCACCGTGCGGATGACGCTCGCCGTCCTCGGGGTCGCGGACACGCAGCTGGCCGAGCACAAGTGGCTCGGGGACGAGCAGATGTCGTGGACGCTCCTCGAGAGCGAGAAGCAGAAGTGCCAGGAAGGGGAGTATCGGCTGACCCCCACCCCGCGCGGGACGTCGGTTCACCTCACGATGTCGGTCGAGCCGAAGGTGTGGGTGCCGAAGTCCGTGCTGCGTCAGGGGCAGAAGCAGGCCGTGCGATTGATCCGCAAGGGATTCACCAAGTTCGTTCTCGAGAACTACGTCTGACGAGGACCAGATGACGGTCGAGCAGAGCAGCCCCACCACGCTTCGGCGACTGTCGGCGCGGTTGGCCCTGATCCGCGACGACACCGACGACGACAAGCTGTCGGCCGGTTTCCTCCTCGTCGCCACGATCCTGGCGTTGGTGTGGGCCAACATCGGTGATTCGTACGAGTCGTTCTGGCACACCCCGGTGACCATCCAGATCAGCGACTACGGCATCAGCCTCGACCTGAAGCACTGGGTCAACGACGGGTTGATGACGCTGTTCTTCTTCGTCGTGGGGCTCGAGGTGAAACGTGAGCTGACGATCGGCGAACTCACCGACCGCGCCCGTGCCGCCGTCCCACTCCTCGCCGCGATCGCGGGTCTGGCACTGCCCGCCGTCCTGTTCCTGATCCTCAACCCCAGCGGCGCCGAGGCCGGTGCGTGGGGCGTCGTCGTCTCCACCGACACGGCGTTCGTGCTGGGCGCACTGGCACTCGTCGGACCCCGATGCCCCGCCCGGTTGCGCGTGTTCCTCCTGACCCTGGCCGTCGCCGACGACATCGGTGCCCTGGCCATCATCGCCTTCTTCTACACCGACAACCTCCGGCTCGGACCGCTGCTCCTCGGGTGCGTCGGGTTGCTGCTGATCATCCAGTTGCGCAAGCTCGAGGTGTGGCGTGGTGTCGCCTACTTCATCGTCGCGGCGGGCACGTGGGTCGCGTTCTACGAGTCCGGCGTCCACCCCACCCTCGTCGGCGTGCTGATCGCGCTGATCCTGCCCGTGTATCCGCCGCGGCGCAGCGAGGTGGAGCGGGCGGGTGAACTCACGCGCGCGTTCCGGCAGTCACCCAACTCCGACTACGCCCGCGCCGCCCAACTCGGTGTGCTGCGCGCGGTGTCCGTCAACGAGCGGCTTCTGCGCTTCTACCAGCCCTACACGGCGTTCCTCGTCGTCCCGATCTTCGCGCTCGCCAATGCCGGCGTGGTCATCACCGGGCAGACCCTCGCGGACGCGGCCCGGTCTCCGCTGGCGTGGGGCATCGTGCTCGGCCTGGTGGTCGGCAAGCTCGTCGGCATCACGGCTGCCACGGCTCTGTTCTCGAAGCTGCGGCCCGGCAGCCTGCCGCCCGGGCTGACGCTGTCCCAGATCGCCGGTGGCAGCGCGCTGGCCGGTATCGGCTTCACGATCTCGTTGTTCATCGTGGACCTGGCCATCGATTCACCCGAGCTCGCCAACGACGCTCGGGTGGGTGTCCTGACGGCGGCGGTCATCGCCACCGTCCTCGGTTGGGCTCTGTTCCGGCTGTCGGACTGGGTGCACCCGCCGACGGAGGCCGTCGGGCTCACCCTGCTCCGGCCCGTCGACCCCGGCCGCGATCACCTGCGCGGGCCGGTGGATGCGCCGCTCACCCTCGTCGAGTACGGCGACTTCGAGTGCCCGTTCTGCAGCAAGGCCACCGGCAGCATCCGGGACGTACGGGCGCATTTCGGGGACGAGCTCCGCTACGTCTTCCGGCATCTCCCCCTCGACGCCGTGCATCCGCACGCGCGTTTCGCCGCCCAGGCGAGCGAAGCGGCGGCCGCGCAGGGACGGTTCTGGGAGATGCACGATCACCTGTTCGCCAACAGCGACGCCCTCGCCGAGGACGAGATCTTCGGTTACGCCGCCGAGCTGGGGCTCGACATGGACCGGTTCGAGGAAGACATCCGTAGGGGCACCTACGTTCACCGCATCGACGACGACGAACTCGACGCCGAGTCGAGCGATTTCCGGGTGACCCCCACGTTCTACCTCGGCGCGACGGGCACCGACCTCGCCCGGCACAGCGGCCCCTACGACGCCGCCACCCTCATCCGGCAGCTCGAAGAGGCGCGCGACGCCGACGGCGCACCCTGATCAACCTTTCGAACGCTGCACCGCCTGGATCGCGGCCGGCGTGACGGGGTCGACGTCGTCGGCGAAGTCGTCGTGCTTCTTCAGGTAACCGGCGACGAACGGGCAGATCGGCACGATCCGCTTGCCGTCCCCGACGGTCTCGGTGAGCGCGCTGCGGATCAGGGTGGTGGCGAGGCCACGCCCGCCGAACTGCTCACCGATCTCGGTGTGGAAGAAGATCCGTTGATTCTCGTCGTCGAGGTACTCGGTGAACCCGGCCAGTTCACCATCCACGCGGACCTCGAATCGGTGGTGTTCGGGGGCGTTCCGGACGTCGGGTGCGGGGCCGTCTTTCGTGTCGTCTGTCATGGACCCACTATGCCGCGCGGCGGGGTTCCGACTGCGCGCCGGGTGTTCCCGGACGTCGTGGAGGTGGAGGATCGAAGGAGTTCAGCAATCCGAGAGGGGACGCAACCGTCATGACCGACTACGGCAGGGCCGTGCAGTTCGGGGCGTTCGTGACCCCGTCGGTGGAGTTGCTGGCCAACACGTTCGAACTCGCCGCCCTCGCCGACGAGACCGGGCTCGACCTGATCGGCGTGCAAGATCACCCGTACCAGGCGAAATTCCTCGACTGCTGGTCGCTGATGGGCGCGCTGCTGGCCCGGACCGAGCGGGTGCGCGTGTTTCCCGACGTCGCATGCCTGCCGCTTCGCCCGCCGGCGACGATGGCGAAAGCCGCGGCCAGCCTCGACCTGATGTCGGGAGGCCGATTCGAACTGGCGTTGGGTGCCGGCGCGTTCTGGGAGGCGATCGGGGCGATGGGCGGTGACGTGCGCACGCCCGGTCAGGCCGCGACGGCGTTGGAGGAGGCGGTCGAGGTGATCCGCCTGATGTGGTCCGGTGAGCGTGCCGTGTATTCCGAGGGTGAGCACTATCGCCTCGCGGGCGTGCATCCCGGACCGGTCCCGGCGCACAGGATCGGGATCTGGCTGGGCGTCGGCGGCCCCCGGCTGCTGCGGGCGCTGGGACGCTCGGCGGACGGGTGGGTCCCGTCGAGTTCGTACTTTCCGCCCGAGGTCCTGCCCGGCATGCACGCGCGGATCGACGCAGGTGCGGCGGATGCGGGCCGGGACCCGAGCTCGATCGTCCGCGCCTACAACGTGTTCGGCCGGGTGAGCGACACACCGTCGGACACGTTGTTCCACGGAACCGCCGACCAGTGGGTGAGCCAGCTGACGGAAATCGCGGTGGAGGCTGGCATGGACACGTTCATCTTCGGCACCGACGGCGACGATCTCGCCCAGGTCCGTAGATTCGCGACCGACGTCGCGCCCGCAGTTCGGGCCGCCGTGGATGAGCGCCGTGGAGTGGGTGCCCGCGCTTGACCCGACCGCGACTCGCTCAGTTGCCGTCCTTCTCCTTGTCCTTGTCCTTGGGCTTGTCGTTCCCGTTGCCGTTGTTGCCGTTGTTGTTTCCCGGTCCGGGCTTCGGTACCGGTGCGCCGGTCGGTGGGGGAGGCGCAACCGGGTTGACCTCGACGGCACTGCTCGGGACGGAGACCGGGGCGGGGACGACGGCGGTGGTGCTCGGCCCGGGACCGACCGTGCCGTCCCGATTCTGAGACGCGATGGCCAGCGCCGCCACGACCAGGGCCACCAGCACGGCGGCAATGGCGGCGATGATCAGGCCGGTCCGCCGTGGTCGCCGGGGCTCGGGCGGCAGCTGAGGGACGGAGGTGGTGGGTGTGAATGTTCTCGTCGGCGGCGGGTGCGCGCCGGGCGCCCCGAGGACGGCGTCCCGCATCGCCTGGGCGTCGGCGTACCGCTGCTGCGGGTCGCGGGTCATTGCCCGTTCGATCGTGTCGACGAGGTTCGGATCGGCGTCCGGGCGGGCTTCGCGCAGCGGTCGGGCCGCACCGTCGGTGATCGCGCGGGCAAGCGACAGGATGTTGTCGCCGGCGAACGGCCGGTGCCCGGCGAGGGCTTCGTAGCCGACGACGCCGACGGCGTAGAGGTCGTCGGCGGTCGTGGCGGGTGTGCCCAGGATGCGGTCCGGACTGAGGTAGGCCACGGTGCCCAGCACCTGTCCCGTCGCTGTGTGGTCGGATGCGGCGCTCTTCGCGATGCCGAAGTCGGCGACCTTCACCGTGCCCGCGGCGGTGAACAGCACGTTTCCCGGTTTGATGTCGCGGTGCAGGATCCCGGCTTCGTGGGCGGCGCCGAGGGCGGCGAGCACGTCGGCGAGGATCGACCGCACCCGCGCGTCCGGTACGGGACCGGCGGCGATCTCGTCGGCGAGGGTCCGCCCGGGCAGGCGCTCCATCACGATGTACGCCACCCCGGCGTCCTCGCCGCAGTCGTGTACCGCGACCACGTTCGGGTGATTCAACGTGGCGGCCAGCCGGGCCTCGGCCTCGAACCGGCGGCGGGTGTCGGGGACGGAGGTGAGCTCCGGGCGCAGCACTTTGATCGCGACGGGTCGCTGCAGGCGCAGGTCCCATCCGTCGTGGACATCGGCCATTCCGCCGCGCCCCAGCACTCCCCGCAACTCGTACCGACCTGCGAGAACTGCGGACACCGACATGCGCTCACGCTATCGTCAGCTCTTGTGCCGGACACCGCTGCCTCCCACCTACCATGACGCCATGACCGCTTCAGGTAAACGCCGACACCTGTCCGTCGTTCCCGACGCGCCGGTGATCGTCCGGCCGTCCGAGCGGCCGGGTCGCCGAGACGTCGCGAGTTTCCACCTGCGGATCGAACTCGACGACGTGTCGCCGACCATCTGGCGGCAGTTCGTCGTGCCCTCGAACCTGCGGCTGAACGAGCTGCATCCGATCGTGCAGACAGTCATGGGCTGGCAGGACAGCCACCTGCATTCGTGGGTCGGCGGCGAGCCGCCCGCCTCCGAGCGGTACGAGATGCGCGAGAGCATCGAGGAGGGCTTCGCCGACGAGGACGACGAGCTGTGCGAGGACGCGGTCCGGCTCGATCAGGTTCTGGCCGAACCCGGCGAGCTCTTGTCCTATCAATACGACTTCGGCGACGGCTGGGACCATACGATCGTCCTCGAACGGATCGAGGCCGACGGGCCCGCGCCGACGGTGACCTGCCTCGCCGGCGCCCGCGCCTGCCCACCCGAGGATTGCGGCGGACCGGGCGGATACGCCGACCTGCTGACGGTCCTGGCCACGCCGTCGCACCCCGGCCACCACGACGCCGGGGCGTGGGTCGGGCCCGGCTTCGCGCCCGAATCGTTCGGCGTCGACGCCGTGAACCGTAACCTGCGGATCGAAGTCGTGATCCGTGACCACTGGCCGGTGACGGATTCGAAGTTCGCCGACCTGCTGCGACGAATACCCCATCAGGCTGCCCCGCATGTCTTTTCGCTTCTCGAGCATGCCCAGCTCACCACGCGAAAGGGTGATTTTCCCGCGGCCCAGGAAGCGGCGACGCTGCATCTGCGGTGGTTGCTGCAGCGCATCGGATCCGACGGCATCACGCTGACTCAGGCGGGCTACCTGCCCCCGGCCGTGGTGGCGGAGATGCGGCAGGCGTTACCGGGCTTCGACGACTGGCCCGCCACCAGCAACCGCGAGACGGACCAACGGCCGGTCCACCTGCTCCGCGAGTACGCCAAGACACTCGGACTGGTGCGCAAGTACAAGGGAAAACTCGTTCGAACCAATCTCGGAACGGCGATGGCGGACAACGCGACACAGATGTGGCGTCATCTGCTCGACCGCCTGCCGCTGGGCACCGAGCAGATCGAGCGGGAGGCCGGATACCTCGTGCTTCTCACCCTCGCCGCAGGCACGTCGTCGGATGAACGACGGGACGCGATCGCCGAGGGACTCGCCGCCCTCGGCTGGCAGACCAGCGACGGCACGATCGTCGGCCGGGAAGAAGTCTTCTGGATGGGACGTCCCACGATCTCGTTCCTCGAACTCATCGGCGCAATGGTCGAGGGCTACGTCCAACGCGACCAGCCCATGGACCCCGAATGGGGTCGGCTCCTCGCTCAGATGGTGCTGTCGATGTAGGTCGGGGTCACCGCATGTGGAATTAACCGATGGTCATCGAGTCCGGACTCGACAGGGATACTCCGCACTGCGTCCGATCATCCTCGGGCATCACGCATTCAGTCGGATCGACGCGGGTCCTACTTGGGCGGGGATGGTTTGCTGCACTTCCCGTCCTGCTCCGTTGAGACCCGCGCCGCTTCATCGCCGTGCACGGAACCGATGGCCGCCGGGCCGCTCGGGCTAACTGCCAGACGATGCTACCGACAGGAGTATGGCGAGGATGGACGGCATCGCGGCCGACCCGACAGCGGCCGAACCGATTCCCGCGCCAAGTCCGAATGTCGTCATATTGCGGTAGTCGACGGCTTCGATGGGCGGGAGTCCGGGAATCGGGTTGGGAACGGGCTCCGCTCGACGCCAGTTTCCGCACCGATGCGTGGTGAAAGTCGCATCGCCCGGCTTGATCTCGATCGTCTGGGATCCATCGCCCAGGGAATTTTCGAGAATCGAATTGTCGGATGCGGTGCGCTCCCAGTAACAGGTGCGGCCGCCGGAGGACGACCACAGACCAGGCAGCAGGTCCTGCTCGCCGTAACCGACTCTGTACGTGCCGTCGCTGTCAAGGTAGATGCCTGCGGCGTTGGCCACGCCGGCGCCGGAAACCGCTATCGCAACCGCCGACGACATGCACAACACTGCCCCGACGAGTTTGTTCTTCACTTGACCTCTTCATTGTGGTGTGTCGACTGGGCTTGTGCGCGGTCGTGAGGAGGCTGGCCGGATCAGTGTCAGGCAGCCGATCCGGTGACCTCGATGACGTTGGCCTGGAATTTGGGAACTGTCATGGTCCCGCCCATCGTGGTCGTGTAGGAATACGAGCCGACGACCTCGACATACATCGTTACAAAGTCATCTTCGACTACGTTCGCGACAACGTTGGAATCGCCCGCGGTAACGACGGTATTCTGGTCGTAGTCGTACCTGTCGCCCGGCGCAGAGCCGGTCTCGGCGCGGAAGGATGTTGTTCCCGTGGCGGAGTCGAATTGCGTCACGATTCCGTACACAACGAGTTTCCGGCCCTTCGACGCGTCGGGGTTCTTCGTCAACAGAGCGAAATCTCGGGACGAGATGCTCTCGTATGTTGAGGGGTCGAGTTTGGCGGCCTCGATCGCGGCAAGACGCGCTGCTTCGGCTTCCCTTGCTTGCCTTTCTCGTTCGGCCGCGGCTGCGCGTGCTTCGCTCTCCGCTCGGAACTCCGCGGCCGAGATCGTCGACGTTGCAACAGCGGTCCGGGTGTTGGAGGGCGCTGCGGCAGTCGTTTGCTCATCGTCGTCGGAGCCAACGGCTCCGATTAACCCTATGAGAACAACAAGGGCGATCGCGATCCCGGCGATCCACGGCCACTTCTTGGATCTGCCTGGACCTGGCTGCGGGGCGTAGGGTCTCGGCGGCTGCCCTGGGCTCGGTTGTCCCAGCTGGCCAGGAAGTGGTTGCCGAGGCTGATCATTCGGGTAGTACGGATTCGACATAGGAAGGTCCTTCACGAGAGAGGATGCTCGAGGTTGCCTGGAGGGGATGCCCAACCAGTTCGAGTGAGGGTGGGGTATCCCCTGCTGATCAGGAACCGAAGATCGACGGTGCCGGTGCCGATGCCGGTGCCGGTGCCGCGGGTGCCGGCCGGGCCTGGGGCTGGGCGGCCGGAGCGGGCGTCCACGTTCCGCAGTCCGTGGACGAGAAGACCATGTCGGTCGGCTTGATGGTGACGATCACCTTGGGCGAGTGGGTGTAGTCCATGGCGATGACGTCCTCGTACTCACCGCTGGTGCCCGACAGGCGTTCCCAATAGCAGCCCATGATGTCGTCGACGGTGCCGCTGCCGACGTACGTGCCCGGGGCGATGTCCACACCAACGATGTAGTCGCCGTCGCCGAACGAGGTTGCGGGCGCGGCATTCGCGATCCCGGATCCGACGCCAAGGATCGCGAGAGTGAGTGCAGCGGTGAGTGATACCTTGCGGAACATGTAGATGATCAGCCTTTGCTCAGTATTTGCGAACCTGCGGTCGGTTCGTTGAAACGGAAAGTATCAGGCCCGTCCGACACGTGTGTTCGGGAGGGGGCTTCGGCGGCCATTTCCGGTTGGTCGATGTCATTCAGATGATGTATTGATTTGTCGGAGAATGAGATCTGGCGACATGCGGGCAGGACACGGGGTGCCGTGTCTGCCTGCCCCGTGTCCCGTCACCGCCCCAGTGCCCTTTACAGGGTGTTGATCCAGGCCAGACGGTCGGTGGACAGTGAAAAGGTGTCCTCGAAGAGCACCACGTAGGTTCCGGGGCCGGAGCCCTGACGGGCGTCGAAGCACACGCTGCCGGTGGCCTGACCGCTGGGCGCGATCTTCCCCGAGTTCAGCAGTTCGCGGTCCGGGGCGAACGTCGCGTCACGGATCGCTCCGCTGGCGTCCTGAAGGCTCCAATCCACGTATCCGTTGAAGTCGTTCTGCTTGTCACCGACGTTCTTGATGGTCACGGTGCTGCACAGGTATTCGCCGATCACGCTGCTCACCGGGTCGAGCGTGGACACGGTGTAGGCGAGCCCGTCCCGCGTGATCGTGTCGCCGCCGGCCGCGGACGTGTCCTCGTCGAGTTTTCCGGGGAACGCGGGGCCGCTGTCGGTGGCTGCGTCGTCTCCGCTGGAACCCGCGGTGACGGTGGTGTCCTCGTCGCTTCCCGTGCTCGACGCGATGGCAATCGAGCACGCGCCGAAAAGTAGAATCGGGACGCCGACGACGATCCACGGCCAGATGCGACGCTTCTTCTTCGGCGGCTGCGGGGTGGGGTAGGGCTGGTTCTGGTAGGGCTGTCCGGGGTTCGTCATGTCGGTTCCTCCTGCGGATCGCTCGAGTGGGTGACGTGCCGGGACCGCTTCGAGGCTGCTGTCCCGCTCGGGGAAGAGTTCACCCGACTCGGCACCGGTCGCGGATCGTCCGAAGAGTCGGTTCGATTCCTCCTTTCGGTCGGAAGTCCGCTCGGGCCCCTACTTTCGGCCGATCGTGAACTTGTCGGACCGGTGCGTAGCCTCATTGCCGTGACTGCAACATCCGCTGAAACCATCCGTCGTCGCGTCTGGACCACCGGCGCGGTGACCCTCAGCGTGTTCTGCTCGCTGATGACGGTCGGGCTGTCCGGCGATTCCGGAACTGTTGCGGTGTGGAACATCGCGATCGGGCTGATGCTGAATCTGGGTGCCGCGGTCGCGCTGGTGTGGCGGCATGAGCGTCCGTGGCTGGTGCTGGGCCTGGCCGTCGTGGGTCCGTTGTTCTTCTCGACCGATGCCACTGCCGCATTGATCGCGCTGTATGCGCTCGCGCAGACCGAGCGGGGGCAGCGGCTGGCCGCGGCAGCGACAGCGGTGTTCCTGGCGTGCGGAGTCTCGCTCACCTATGACGGGTTCCGCACACGGGACAATTCGGTTTTGACGATGGGTTCGACGCGGCCGGAGGTCGGCGGGCCGAAGCCGGACTGGGATATCGCACTCTGGATCCCCTGGCTCGTTGCGGCGACACTCGTGGCGATCGTGGTCTCGGTCGCGGTGTTGAAGCACACCCGTTCCGAACTCGCTCAGGCCGAGCGCAGTCGTGACCGCGCCACCGAGCAGACACATGCGATGCGGGACGAGATGATTCGCACCGAGGAACGCACTCGCATCGCGCGAGACATGCATGACACTCTCGCCGCCAGCCTGAGCCGGATCTCCCTGTTCGCCGGGGCCTTGCAGGTCAGCGGTGCCGGCAACCCGGAGAAAGTCGCCAACACCGCGTCGATGATCCGCAGCACCGCGCACGAGGCGCTCGACGAACTCAAGAACATCGTGGGCGTGCTGCGAGGGTCGGGTGGGGCGAGTCGCGCGGGCGGCCACCAGGGCATCGACGGCGTCGCCGACCTGATCCAGTCCGCCCGTGCCGCCAGTCTCCACGCCACTTACTTCACGGATCTGCGGCCCGGAGACGTCGGCACCGTGTCGGGCCACGTCGCCTATCGGGTTGTGCAGGAATCGCTCACCAACGCCCAGAAGTACGCGAGCGATCAGACCATCCGCGTCGCGATCAGCGGGGCCAGCGAGAGCGGGATCCGCATAGACGTCCGCAACCGGCTCAGCATTCAACCCCCGAGTGTCCCGCCCGGGTCGCGTGCCGGACTTCCCGGGCTCGCGGAGCAGGCCCGCGACATCGGCGGAACCCTCAAGGCGGGCAGGCTCGGTGACGAGTTCGTCGTAGACTGCTGGCTGCCCTGGTTCGCCTGACCGCTGTCGCCGATACCGTTGGCGGACGTGTCGGTCCGGGGTAATACCCTGTGGTCACCATGACCGGAGCCAGCGCAATCCCCGTCTTGATCGCCGACGACGACCCCTTCGTCCGGCGAGGTGTGTCCGACATATTCGCCGCCACCACGGACATCACCGTCGTCGCCGATGTCGACGACGGCGACCGGGTGCCCGCCGCGGTCCACGCGTATCGACCGCACGTTGTCTTGATGGATCTGAAGATGCGCCGCGTCGGCGGGCTCGACGCCACCCGTCAACTGATGACCCTGCAACACCCACCCCGGGTGATTGCGATGACCGCGATGGACGTCGACGACCTCGTGATCCAGGCCGTCTCCGCCGGCGCCCACAGCTTCCTGAGCAAGGATGAACCGCCGGAGACGTTTCACCAGTCTGTCCGTGCCGTCTCCGCCGGCAACACCCTGTTCAGTCAGGAGTCGCTGCGCCGGATCGTCGCTGCCAGCCGCACCGCCGCTGCGGTTCCTGATCCTGCTGGTCTGGCCGTACTCAGTGCGCGAGAACGCGACGTCCTGCGGTCACTCGCGTCGGGCGCCTCGAACGCCGACATCGCCGCGCAACTGTTCCTCAGCGAAACGACCGTCAAGACTCACATTTCGGCGGTGTTCAGCAAGTTGGGCACCCGGAACCGCGTCGAAGCGGCGTTGACCGCGTTTCGGGCCGGCCTGGTCACCTGAGTGCCCTTCGAAGCGAGGACCCCCACTCCACCCGAGGACGAAGTGGGGGTGCGAGCAATCTTCCCCTACCAAAGGTCTAACGCTCGTCGGCCACTTTACGCTTTGGTGCACGACTTCGAATGCCAAGCACTCACATGTCATCGCATGGACGACACCTAATCGATGCAAGACGATTTCGGGCCACATGTGTCGGCACCTTCTGCTTTGATACGACTCACGGGGATGCGTTCGAAGACCCCGGCGTGGTCGCTCGCGAGCAAGGGAAGGTGATGATGATGGTCGATTCCACCGAGGTGCCCGAGGTTTCGTGGGCGGGAATGGTCGAGTGGTTGACGGGTTCGCTGGTCGATCAACCGGTCGCGCTCATCGTCGAGATCGGCCCGAACAGCTACGTCAGTGAGGACGACGACGAAGAAGTCGTCTGCGCGCAGATTCAGGTACTGGCCGACGGTGTGTTGATGCTCCGACGATCACGCGTCGAACTCGGGCACCTGCTGCTCGCCGACTATTCGGCCGAGCACCTGACCCTCGACAGGTGGCATTTCGACGGCCACTTCGAAGACTGTACGGACGGCTATCTCTTCAGTCGCGATGTGAACCTGATCGCGAACACCTGCGTGGCGTGGTTCCGGGACAATTGGGGCACCCGGTCCACCAGCGAACTCGGATGCTCGTATCGGTTCCCCGACGAGTTGATTCCGTCTATCGACGCCGACGACGTGTTCTGACCTCCACCGCGGCCGAACTCGAGGATTTCGAGGGCCCCGGTACGACGATTCCGGCACACTGGTTCCATGAGCAGTCCGCCGCGTCGTCGGTGGGTGTTGCATGTCGATCTCGACCAGTTCATCGCCGCGGTCGAGGTGCTACGGCATCCTGAGCTGCGGGGACGTCCCGTCGTCGTGGGCGGCCGCGGGGATCCCACCGAGCGCGCGGTGGTATCGACGGCGTCGTATGAGGCGCGTGAGTTCGGTGTCGGTTCCGGGATGCCGATGCGGATCGCGGCACGGAAGATCCCCGACGCAGTGTTCCTACCTGTCGACGCCGAGGCCTACACCGAGGTGTCGGCGGTTGTGATGGACACCTTGCGCAAGCTGGGCGTCGTCGTCGAGGTGATGGGCTGGGACGAGGCGTTTCTGGGTGTCGAGACCGACGACCCGGAGGCCTTCGCGCGAACCGTGCACGACGCCGTCCTCGACGCGACCGGGCTGCACTGCTCAGTCGGTATCGGCGACAACAAGTTACGGGCCAAGATCGCGACGGACTTCGGCAAACCGCAGGGCATCTACCGGCTCACCGAGGAGAACTGGTTCACCGTCATGGGGGAGCGCCCCACCGACGCGCTGTGGGGGATCGGCAAGAAGACAGCGAAGAAGCTTGCCGCGCTGGGCATCAGCACCGTGCAGGAACTCGCCGACGCCTCGGATCAGGAGTTGGCCGCGACCCTCGGTCCGAACATGGGTCCGTGGTACGCCAGGATCGGTCGCGGCATCGATCTCTCCCCGGTCTCGGCGGAACCCTGGGTGGCGCGGTCGCACAGCCGGGAGACGACGTTCCAGCAGAACCTCTCAGACAGGGAGGCCGTCACCGAAGAGATCAGACGACTCGCCGCCCGGGTCCGGGAGGACATCCTCGCCGAGAACCGCCAGGCGGTGCGAGTGGCGTTGAAGGTGCGCTACGCCCCGTTCGACACCCACACGACGAGCAAACCACTGCCGGAACCGACATTCGATCCGGACGTGATCGCCGATGCGGCAGCAGCATTGGTCGACAGGCTCGACCACGACCGGGAAGTGCGACTCCTCGGCGTGCGGCTGGAAATGACCCCGCCCACGTGAGTGGCAAAGTGTGCTCGGGCACGCTTTGCCACTCACGTGTCAGCGGCGGGCGAAGACTGCGGGTTCGCTGTCGGGGACCTGGGCGACGAGGTCCCGGGCGACGAGGTGCCGAAGGTGAGCCGCCGCCTCGGACAGCGCCATTCCCTTGCCCATGGGGGAGATGTCGGCCCACGGCTTGTACCACTTCATGCGCTCGGCCACCTGCCACACGGTGATCTGGTCGTCGCCGAAAGCCTTGTACAGGTGGTCGAGTCGCTCCTCGTGGTGCTCGATCAGCTCGCCGGCACGGCCTGCGACGTCGTCGATCGGGATGCCGTGGGCGCCGAGTCCCCGGGTGATGTCCATGGTCTGCACGCGGCGTAGCGAGTCCATGAACTCTGCCAGGCCGTCGCGCTCCTCGAGCGGGTACACGAAGTTGCCAACATGAGGCGTCGTCTTCTGCAGGACGTGGTCGCCGGTGAACATCACGTCGGCGTCTTCCAGGTAGAAGCAGACATGGCCGGGAGTGTGGCCGGGGGTGTAGACGGCCCGCAGGTTACGGCCTGCGAGGGCAATGAGTTCGTCGTCGACGAGAACACGATCGGGCGCCGACTCGGGACCCGCCGGCGGCTTCCCGCTCGATGCCTTCTCGAATGCCTCGAGATCTGCCGGGGCGGCGCCGGCCCGCGTCATGTTCTCCTTCTGGAAGTCCAACCACTCGGGCCCGTGACCGGTCGACATGTGCTCGAACATCCCGTGATCGGATTCGTGCATCGCAATCCACGCCCCGGAGGCCTCCCGGACGCGACCGCACAGACCGGTGTGGTCGGGGTGGAAGTGCGTGAGTACGACGCCTTCCACATCCTTCACCGAGTGTCCGATGGCCTCGAGTCCGGAGGTGAGGCCGTTCCAGGCGTTGTCGTCGTCCCAGCCGGCGTCGACGAGGATCAGACCGCCGGGTGATTCCATCGCGTACACCAGGGTGTGACCGAGGGGATTGTCGGTGATCGGCACCGGAATCTGGAAGATCCCGTCACCGATGGGCGCTGCGTCGCTCATATGCATACCTCGTTGCCTAGATGAACAAATTAGTTCTACTTACCTTCATACTGACCTTTCACCGCGGTTTGCGATACCGCGGGTCCCGATTAGCGGAACGACATGGCCCGTGACCAGGTGCTTTCGCGCGAAATCCGACCGGGGGACCGGAAGGCCCACTGGATGCCGGACGCTATGGAATGCTCCACTCGGACCAGCTTTCAACATGCTCGCATTGCGACAGGAGACTGCTTTGACCACAACCCTCGTTCGATCACGCCGCCGGTGGTACACGACCGGAATGTGTGGCCTCGCCGTATTGGGTGCCTCGGGGCTGCTCGCCCCCAGCGTCGCGGTTGCCGCGCCGGCGGCGTTGCCTGCCGGCTGTGTGCAGGGCGCCGGCACCCAGGTGACCTGCACGTTCACGTTTACCGGCAGTGCGCAGTCGTTCACGGTTCCCGAGGGCATTACCAGCTTGGCGGTGACGGCAACGGGTGGTGGTGGCGGAAACAGTCAAACCATCCTCGGCGGCGCCGCGGCCGTTGCAACCGGACAGCTGACGGTTGCCGCGGGTGACGCGCTGTACATCCAGGTCGGCGGCAACGGTGGCGACGGCAACGGCCAGGCCGGATACAACGGCGGTGGGGCCGGCGGCAACGGGGCAAGTGGCGGAGGCGGTGCCTCCGACGTTCGCACCGGGACGGGTGAGCTGGCGGATCGTCAGATCGTCGCCGCGGGCGGAGGCGGTGCGGGTGACACCTATATCGGTGGCGCAGGCAACCTGATGGGACCTGCCGGCGGACCCGGCGGCGGGGGTGGCGGTGGCGGAGGCGGCACGGACGTCGCTGGTGGCGTCGGAGGCAACGGTGGCACGGAACCGCACGGTTCGCCAGGTGAGGCCGGTGCCGGTGGTGCCGGTGCGGGCACGGGCGGTGGCGGTGGCGGTGGCTGGTTCGGCGGCGGAGGTGGCGCCGAGAACTACGGCGGTGGCGGAGGCGGTGGCGGATCGTCCTACGCGCCCGGCGGAACCTTCAGCGTCGCTGGGGCGGATGCCGTTTCGTCGGTAGTCATCACGTACGGGGCCGGTTCGGGAACAGGGTCACTCGGAAACCCCTTCGGCAGCAGCTGATCTCGACTCCCACGCTGGAGTCATGACAGGCCGCGAGGTGACACACGAAATCGGCAGCAGCCCCGAACTTTCGTTCGGGGCTGCTGCCGATCGTGTCGTCAGACTGCGACAGCCACCGGCGCAGAGGCGGTGGCGGATTCGTAAATCGCTTCGATACGGCGCCGAGTCTCGTCGGGGTCGGACTTCATCGCGAGGACGAGTTCGGAAATGACGAGCTGCATTGCATGCTCGAGCTGCCGCTTCTCGCCGGCCGAGAGTGGCTTGACCTGCGAACGCGTCATTAGATCGCGGATGACTTCACTCACCGTGAAGATCCCGCCCACGGTCAGCTTTTCCTGGTTGGCCTTGAATCGCCGAGACCAGTTCGACGGGTCGTCGACCGTCGGACCGCGCAAGATGTCGAAAACTCGACCGACTTCGTCGTTGTTGATCGCATTCCGCACGCCGATGGATTCGGCTTTCGCTACCGGAATCTCGATCGACAGCCCGTTCTGGGCGACTTCGAACTGTACGTATTCGGTGGGCAAATCGTTGAACATCCGGGTCGTGAGCTTTGTGACAGTCACCGACCCATGGTGCGGGTACAGAAAAATATCACCGATATTGAGATTCATAGATTACCTACCCTTCCCCAACATTATGGCACACGCTGCCATATTGACAACCGGTGACCACGTGAGGACCATCGCGGGGGTGTGCTCCTACCGATAACGAAGGCCCTTGATGACCAGACCCGAAGTGTTCTCCGTGTCCCCTGACCTGCCCGCCGGCCCGCTGGGGCTGCGGGAGCGACGACGCGAGCAGACGAATGTCGAGATCAGCGAGACCGCACTCACACTGTTTGAGTACAAGGGTGTCGAGGGCACGACCGTCGGTGAGATCGCGCAGGCTGCGGGCGTGTCGCAGCGAACCTTCTTCCGATATTTCGCTACCAAGGAAGAGGCCGCGCTCCGCGATCACTGGGCCTTCGAGGCGGTCTTGGCCGGAGGACTCGACCAGCTCGACGCGGAGGTCTCACCGAGGCTCGCGCTGGAAACGGCCTTCGCTGCTGCTCTGACGATGTACTCGGACAGTTCGTCGATCGCCTGCCGGCGATTGCTGCGGGTGAACCGTCTCATCAAGAAGGAGCCGGCGCTGCGTGCCGAGCTGGCGCGCGAGAGTGTGCGGCGAACCGCGGCGCTTGTCGATGTGGTGTCGACGAGGTTCGACTGCGCCGACTTGCAGGTTCGACTGGCAGTCGATGTGTCGATTGCCGTGCTCCGTGCGGCGTTGGAAACGTGGGTGGACCAATCGTCCACCGATGAGACGGCGAGCCTGCCCGAAATCTATTCCTTGGCAAGGGGACTCGCGCAGGCGTGATCGGAGGCGGTCCGCAGGCGCCGGCTCAGCCGGCGAGGAAGCTGAACCGGACGTGCCGCACCGGGTTGTCGACGTTGGTGTCGACGAGGCACACGGATTGCCAGGTGCCTGTCGCGAGTGCTCCGTCGAAGACGGGCACGGACGCGTAGGGCGGCAGGAACGCCGGCAGCACGTGGTCGCGACCGTGCCCATGGCTGCCGTGGCGGTGGATCCACCGGTCGTCGCGCGGAAGCACTTCGTCGATCGCCCGCAGGAGGTCGTCGTCGCTTCCGGCGCCGGTCTCGATGACGACGAGTCCAGCAGTGGCATGCGGCACCCATACATGCAACAGGCCGTCACCGGCGCCTGCTGAGTGTCGGCGGACATGAAAAACTGCCCATAGGCGGACACGAAAACGCCCACAGGCGGACGTGAAACTGCCCACTGGCGGACACGGGTTTCTGCCCACTGGCGGACACGAAACTGCCCACCCGGGTCTGTCCGCCTGATACGGCACGTTCGATTTTCTTCCCGATCGCCTCCCCGGATCGGGGCCTCTCCTCGGGTTCGCTCGACGGTGCTACCACGCCGAAAATGCGAGCCACCGAGGAGAGGCCACCGTGAAGTCTGCCAAGGAAGTCATGGAAATTCTTGCTGCCTACGACCTGACGAAGTCCTACCGTGCCGCCGCCGCACTGGCGGGGTGCTCCCATCACACCGTCGCCCGCCTCGTCGCCGAACGCGACACCGCCGATGCGCCGACCCCACCGCGGGAGAAGAGACCGATGCTGATCGACGAATATCTACCGAAAATCGAAGAATGGGTCGAACATTCGAAGGGCCGAGTCCGCGCCGACATCGCCCACGACAAGCTGCTGGCCCTCGGATTCACCGGCACCGAACGCACCACCCGCCGCGCCGTCGCCCGGATCAAACGCGCCTACCGGCTCGGCCACACCAGGGTGCACAGGCCGTGGGTCACCGAACCCGGCCTCTGGTTGCAGTACGACTTCGGTGACGGCCCGGTCGTCGACGGCACCAAGACGGTGCTGCTGTGCGCGTGGCTGGCCTGGTGCCGGCACCGGGTGGTGATCCCGTTGCGCGACCGCACCGCCCCGTCCGTCTACGCGGGCCTGGACCGGACCTTCCGGCGGATCGGTGGTGTCCCGACGTATCTGCTCACCGACAACGAGAAGATGGTCACCACCGAACACATCGCCTCGGTCGCCGTCCGCAACCCGGGTGTGGTCTCCTTCGCCCGGTTCTACGGCCTGGTCGTCAAGACCTGCCTGCCCGCGGACCCGGCCACCAAGGGCGGGGTGGAGAACACCGTCAAGCTGGCCAAGGCCGACCTGGTGCCCACCGACCACAACCTCGCCGCCGAGTACGACAGTTTCGAGGACCTCGAGGCCGCCTGCACGCAGTTCTGCGAGCAGGTCAACACCCGCACCCACCGCACCACCCGCCGCATCCCGGCCGAGATGCTCGCCGAAGAACGCCTCCACCTGCATCCGGTTCCCGCCGCCGCACACACCGTCACCTGGGGAGTGACCCGCATCGTCCCGGACAACACCCCGATGGTCGCGTTCGAGAACGGCCAGTACTCGGTGCCGCACACCCTGCGCGGGCAGACGGTGTTCGTCCGCGCACACGGCGCCGGTGCCGGTGAGCGGATCATCTTCGTCCACCACGGCGACACCGGCCCGGTCGAGGTCGCCCGGCACCGGCGGGCCCGCCCCGGCTCCCCGCAGATCTGCGACGAGCACTTCCCGCCGCCCCCGGCCGGGATCCTCGACCGTCAGCCGATCCCGCGAACCGACGCCGAACGCGCCTTCTGCGACATCGGTGCCGGTGCCCGGCTGTGGTTGTGTGAGGCCGCCGAGGCCGGCACCGGGAAGATCCGCGTAAAGATGGACCACGCGGTGTCGCTGGCGAAACTGCTCGGCGCCGGCCGGGTCGACTGGGCGCTCGGGCACGCCGCCGCCTACGGCCGCTTCGCCGAGGGCGACCTCATGGCGATCCTCGACGCCCACCCCGCCGGCGCCGCCTCGGATCGCACCCACCGGGCCGACGAATCCCGGTCCCTGGCCCAGGGCACCAGCGGCTGGGCCGCCCTCGGTGGCGAGGTTCCCGTCGACGGTGCCACCGAACTCTAGGAACACCGCCCACGCTGACGCGAAAAACTCTGCACCGCAGACTAATCGAGTTCACCGTCCGATTCAACCGGCACCCGAAGGAGACCCTCGTGACCACCGCACCACCGGCGGCGCCGCCGCTGCCGACCGACCTGGAAACCCTGCTGCACCGGCTGCGGCTGCCGCACATCCGCCGCGCCGCTCCCGACGTGCTGGCCACCGCCCGCGCCCAACGGTGGGAACCCGCCGAGGTCCTCAAGGCGCTGCTCACCGAGGAGGCCGCCGGCCGGGAACGCTCGGCACTGGCCACCCGCCGCGCCGCCGCCGCGTTTCCCACCGGCAAGACCTTCGACGCCTGGAAACCGGAACTGTCGTCCATCCCGGCCCCGACCCAGCAGGCGCTACGCACCCTGGAATGGATCGAGCGGCGCGAGAACCTCGTGGTCTGCGGACCCTCGGGAACCGGGAAGACATTCTTCCTCGAGGCCCTCGGCCAGCACGCCGTCGAACGAGGACGGAAGGTGTTGTGGTTCACCCTCGAAGACCTCGGCGCGCTGATCCGCCGGCACCGCGCCGACGACTCGGTCTCGGGTGCCCTGACCAAGCTGCTGCGCGCCGATCTCGTGGTCATTGATGACATCGGCCTGTTGCCGGTGGCCGCCGACGCCGCCGAGGGCCTCTACCGGCTGGTCGACGCCGCCTATGAGAAACGCGCCCTGGCGCTGTCGTCGAATCTTCATCCGGCCGGATTCGACGAGCTGATGCCCAAGACTCTGGCCACCGCCACCGTCGATCGGCTCATGCACCACGCCCACCTGTGTCAGACCAGCGGTAAATCGATCCGGATGAGCCAAGCCCTCGCCGGCACCGGCGTCGACCCACTCACCTGACCACAACACAACACCGTGGGCAGTTTCGTGTCCGCCAGTGGGCAGAAACGGATGTCCGCCAGTGGGCAGAAACGTGTCCGCCTATGGGCAGGTTTCGTGTCCGTCAGTGGGCGGGAACGAATGTCCGTTGACAGCTGAGGCGAGGAACTTCTCGATCTCACGGGTCAGGTCGTGCACCACCGGCTCAGCGCCGGTGCGCACCTCGATCTCGGTACTGAACATAGTTCTGACGTTAGTGCCCTGGTGCGTGACAGCGCACGCGCAATGTGACCAAGCCCTGCCGCGATCGGAATCGTCAACACCGCATCGAGCGGCGTCGACAACTAAGGATGCAATCTCGATGGCGAGCCCAACTAGTTAAGCGACCATGCTCAGGTACTCGAATCAATTGCAGGAGTACCGGGCGGCTCGAGCGGCGGACCCGACCCCGCAGCGGTTGCGCCCTCGGGACGGAAATCATGCGTGGAGCAAGAGGTTATTCTGTGTGCGCATTGAGGTTCCTTTCGGTGCAAAGCCCGGTCCCAGTATTCCCTTGGCGGAGGGGGGACCGGGTATACCGGAAACCGCGCCGCCGCCGTCACTGTCGCGGATGTGGTTTCGCGACCGCCGTCTCTACTACTTGCGGCCGGCTGCCCACTTCATGCCCCAGCTGTAGGTCTTGTCGAGGTCGGCCTGGCTGCCTTCGATGTACTTCACCTCGCGGGTGACGGTGATGCCCTGTCCGGTGTTCTGCAGCATCGCGATGGCGCAGATGCGAGCGGAGCTGTTCGACGAGTCCAGTCGTACCTCCACCTCGGGGCCGCTGGTGGGGTAGAGGGTGACGACACCGTCCACGGCCGCCCAGTTGGGTGCGCCGTCGTAGATCATCGCGAAGATGAGGATCCGCTTGAACATTTCCGGTCGGTCGAGGTTGATACGCATGTTCTCGCCCCCGGTCGCGGTGCCGGTGCGGTCGTCGGCGTCGAGTTTGATGAACGGCGGGTCCTGCAGCGATCCGAAGGTGTTGCCGAGTGCCTGGACCACACCCTTCGACCCGTCGGCCAGTTCGTAGAGGCAGCCGAGGTCCAGGTCGATGCCGTTGGTGCCGCCCGCGGCGGCCGCGAGCTTCGCGAAGAAGCCGGTCTTCTTCGGTTGCGTTGTCGCCCCCGTCGACCAATTGAGGTTGACCCGCATCGCACCCTGCCGCTCACCCGACTTTGTCAGGCTGACGGAAGGCGCAGCCTTCGACAGGGTTACTTTGCTCAGACTGACTCCGCCCGGCGCTGCGGCAGGAGCGGACGGGCGTCGGGTGTAGTCGATGGCCACAGGTGGGAACCTTCCGATTGAGCGCGTCAGACCGTTGTCCGATTTGCACGATTTCGGTCAAGAATAGCGGTAGTCGCGTGGTCGGACTTCAGCCCGACCATGGTCACGCTGATTCCCGCGCACCCCACTCGATCGCCGGGCAGGTGTCCATCACCATGGCGACGCCCCTCGCGGTGGTTCGCTGGAAGGCGGCCTCGTCGATGACGCCCAATTGGAACCAGACACCCTTCGCACCGATCTCGACGGCCTGGTCCGCGAACTCGCCGGCGGCCTCCGACTGGCGGAAGACGTCGACGACGTCGATGGGGAACGGCACATCTGCGAGAGTGGCGTAACCCTGCTCGCCGAGCACCGTCGGGGCGTCGGGATGGATCGGGACGATACGTTTTCCTCGGCGCTGCAACAGCTCCGCGATCCGGAACGCCGTCCGGTCCGGATTGCCGGAGAGTCCGACGATTGCCCACGTCCCCCAATCGTCGAGCATCGACGAGACAGCTTTGGGGTCCTGCCACCTAGTGTCCACATCGCCAAACTACTACTCGGTTGGTTCGCAGAGGTATCGGAATGGCCATCAGACTTCCCGTGAATCTGTGCTCGACAGTCCGGGATCGGTGTTCTCTTCGATCCGACTCGATCGCCCAGGTCATCCGGCTCCGGTACGTGCCGACAGAATCGGACCCGTACGCCCTCGATGAACCGGGAAGATCTATGGCATTACGCGAGAACGAATGCGGCAGGGCGGCGTCTAAGTTGTAGAAACGCTGAAAGCGGAGTCAGTCCGGACATCCCGCGACGCTAATATGACTCCATTTGGTCACCAGGAACCATCCCGATCGATCGGTCTCCGGCCCGGCAGGTTCCACCTTCCTTGCCTTCGCGTGAAGGACGCCCGATCGCCGAGATCCGCTGGCAGCATGTACTCAGGATCGATACTTGTCCTAACAGCCAGCTACTGTCGGTCTGTTGCGGCGGGAAGGGTGAGTACGTGGAGGAACAGTTGATTGCGGATATCTCTCAGGGTGCCGACGTGGCACCGGATTTTGACACACGTCTGCGTAGCGAGGCGATGAGGTTTCTGGCAGTCCGCACCAATGACGGTCTCGACTCGATCAGTAGACAGGAACTGCTCGACTTCTCCATCGACGGCGAGATGTTCCGATTGATGGATCCCACTCGCGGTATACGTAAGCCGCGTCAGCTCGCCTCTGCATTGTCGATCAGCACAACCTATCGTCGTGCTGGTGAAGAACGACCGTACGAGGATACGGTCGGTGTGGATGGACTCCTCCGCTACAAGTGGTCGGGGAAGGACCCTGAGAACATGGACAACCGGGGTCTTCGTGCGGCGATGAAGCTGAAGGTTCCGCTTATCTGGTTTTATGGCGTGGGTCCGAGCCGCTTTCAGCCGATCTACCCAGTGTTCATTGTCGCTGAGGAAGCGGAGCAACATCAATTCGTGGTCGCAACGGAAGTGGCGCGTGATTTGCACCGGACGGAATCGCCTGTGGAGGAGCATCTTCGTCGATACATCGTTGCGGAGACCAAGCGGCGTCTGCATCAGCCCGTCTTCCGGTCCACTGTGATGCGCGCGTACGACACCCGTTGCGCGGTTTGTGCGCTTGGGCACAGTCAACTTCTGGACGCGGCGCACATCGTTCCAGACTCCGACGATGAGGGCATCGCTTCTGTTCGAAATGGGCTAGCGATGTGCAAGATTCACCATGCGGCATTCGACGCGCATATTCTGGGCATCCGACCTGACCTTGTGGTCGAAATTCGACAAGACCTGCTCATCGAGATCGACGGGCCGATGCTCGAATACGGCTTGAAGGAACGGCACGGTCAGAAGCTCATGGTAGTTCCGCCGGTCCGGGCTGAGCGACCCGATCGGGAACTACTTGAGGCAAGCTATGAAAAGTTTCGGTCAGCGGGGTAGTCGCTGAATCAGCGACACAAACTGCTCGGATGCAGGCTCCTGCGTCCGATGTTGTCGTCGGGCTGATTGAAACGAATCGGTTGCTGTCTAGTTCGAGATCCAGACAGAATCCGTTTCTACGGCCACGCTGGATACGTAGGGGCTACTGGTTTTGCGAAATGTTTGCCCAATCGCAGCTCTCCCAATGGCGGCGCAGAGCGTCGCGATCCGGATGATGGCTGGGGTTCGAGGGCAGTCTCAAAGGCTTGCCCTCGTGACTTCCGTATTCCGTGTGAATTAGGTCCGGTCCGACCCGTATCCGCAAGTCCTGATCGATTGTCATGCGTTGGAGGTCGAACAACGTGTGAATATCGGCGCGAAGTAATAGGCCGTTGGTTACATGATTTGTGTGCATACCGTAGTAGCGGTCGATGTGTGCCGCCTCCAATACGGCTAGAACCGTTGATCCAGTAACTGCGCAGGTGCTGTCGTAAGAATTGATCAAGGAGTTGCGAAACTGCCCCTGCCCTTGACGTACTGCGATGTCTCTCTGCGCACGCTTGCGGAGATCGTCCCCGGGCGCATAGGCAGTGAGTCCGTCCGGAAAAGTCTGATCGATAACGGGCTCGTTCCCAAATAGTCCGCGTAAGTATGCTTGTCCTTCAAGCTCTTTCACCTCGATGCGACCGTTGCTCGCGGGGACGGTGATTCCGGTAGCCGCGGCCATCTCCTTCCATCGTGGCTGTCGCACCGGTGCGGAGCTCTGCGACTCTAATGTGAAGCGCCACCGATATCCTCCGGTGGCCACATCGTGCCAATGCGCAGGCGGATGGGACGAGTTCAACTCGAACGTTTCCGAGGTTGCTCGTGCCCATCCGATGAGACCTGTGCCGGCCATCCAGAAGAAGACGTCGTCAGCCGGCTCGATCTTGGTACGGGGCCGTGTATCCCAAAAGCCGTCTTTCTGTGCGAAGTCCCAGTGATCTGGGTAGTCCTTCGAAATGACAAGTACCCATGCAGTCAACGCTCGTGCGCCTATCCCGTATCGCACCGGGTGGAGGCATGTCCTGAAGCGGAAGCCTGTCGGGCCGTGCTCGTGTGTACAGTATTTTGTTTCGGTAGTGCTGTGGCTCAGCTATTTTCGCTCACCAGTGCGTGGAGAGCGTTGCGTGTCTCCTCGTCCGTCGAGTAGATGACAGTGCCCACCATCCCGCGGGTGAGTAGCACCTTATAGATATTGCGAACCAGTTTGTTGAATCGGATATCGCTGACCTTCTTTAAGTTTCGCATATCGGGGTCCCGATTTGCAGAGCGTACAGTTTTGAACTGGCAGTCGCGCCACACGAGATCGGGCCCAAGAATGACTCCATTCCAGTCGTACTCGAATCCCTGGGCGGTGTAGACGCACCCGACCTGATCAAAACCACCCTCCTCGGTGGCCCACAATGGTGCTGGTGGTGCATCACCGAGGCGTCTGTCGCTCTTACTGTTCCACGGCCGTGACCAGTCACCGATCTGGACATCGGCGGGTAGCGAGCCATCCTTGTTTGCGTCGCTCCACGGCCAGCAATAGCCGGCTGTCATTCGGGCGGTGTAGCCGCGCTCTTGCTGCTGTGAGAGGAGATGCTCTAGTTCTAGTGGTGTATTGGCAACGCGAACCGCGAACTGCGGATCACCCCTCCACGCGCACGGACCTCCCTCGACTAGCCCAAGAAGGCGCTTGACCCAAAGCACGTACTCTTCACTGCCACCGCAACGAAACTGTTCGCCGAGGTGTACGTGCTGCGTCGTAAGACCGAGGGTATCGGCGTGACGCTGGATCTGCTCCAGCGAGCCCATTTCTCCTGGGCGAACCACCTGATGTTCGTCCAGGAGAAACACCGGCACGCGCGCGGCGGCGATCAGCTCGTCGATCTGAGGCCGGTCGGTTCGCAGCTCTGCCTTGGTGTACCGGTCAACGGACGTTTCGCGGATACGGTGGGCCTCGTCGAGTACGACCACGTCGAGCCCATTGCGGTCTGCCGTCATAAACTGGTTGAAGTACTTGAACATCTTCTGCACTCGCGGGGCACGCGCGCCAGCCACCTTCCGGAGCGTCTGCGTGAATGATCGGGACCCGGTTGCATGCAGGACCGTCCGGCCACGTCGAGCGAGCTCGCCGACGAGAGACAGCGCGATCACACTCTTGCCGCTGCCTGGCCCGCCTGTGACGATGATGATGCGTTTGCCATCGCTGGCGCGCGCCTGCTCGACGGAATGCAAGACCAGGTCGACGGCGAGCTGTTGTTCGCCCAGTAGATGGAACTGTGGTCGGTCGCGGACTTCAGCGGCCGCAACCTTGAGGAGCTGCTGCGATGGAGCGACCGCGGAGCGAATTAGGGTGTCGCCTGCGGTGTGGCCTGTCGTGGCGGACAAACGTGTCTTGAGGAATTCGACCATGTCGCCCCGGTCTGCGGCTGTATACAGTCGTGCGGTCGTGCTTACAGGGAAGGCTCGCAGATCAGCGACTGCGCCGGGGTCGGTGGCGTTGTGAAGGTATGCGATCCCCGCGAGCGCGTCGGGCTGATTGGCGAGTGCTTTTGCGAAGTCGGAGAGATAGTCGCAGTAGCCCTTCACCTGAGCAACGGGGTGCAGCTTCGGCCCGCCTGGCATGCCTGGGACGTCGACGAGTTCCACGCTGTCTTCGTAGCGATGTGCCGCTGACCACTGTTTAAGTTCGACGACCACATACGACGGCTCACCCGTTTTCGGATGAGTGCCGGCGAGCACGACATCGGCCCGTTGCGAAGTCAGTGGGAGGTGGTATTCGACGAGCATCTCCACGCTGCCTAGCCCTGCATCGCTTAAGTCGCGGGCCAGAACTGGGAGGCTGCGACTCCAGGACTTCTGCTCTGCGTCGCTCGCCCGGCGACCGGTCCGAAACAGCATCTGTTCAAGAAGCTGTTCAGCCAAGGACTCGGGATGAGCCATGCCGACGATTCTGTCGGCAGAGGTACGAAGCAAGGTCACAGTGGGGTCCCCCGGGCAGCACGAATCAACTCGTGCGGGTGGGGGCATGTCCGTGGCTGTGAATCACAGCGGAAGTCCGTCGGGCCGCAACACACAGATTAGCCGAGTTGCATACTCTGCTCGTGCAGCGGTGTGCCGTGTCAGCCGAATGGCCCGCGAAGTCCAAGCCGTGGCAGCTTCCACCAATTGTTTGCCAGCACGCCACGTTCGGACGAAAGTGGTCATTCTCGGTTCTCGGATACGGGTCGCCATGGGCACACATGCTGTGGTCAGGTGTGATAAGACCGGTACTTCAGGCGGCTACCGACGCCGGGTCGGCTGTCTAGGGGGACGTTTGGCTGTGACCAGTTCGGCGGCACCATCGCCCGCGCCCGCATCACCGACCTTGTTGGCTACTGTCAGTCGGCCGGTGATCGGTGCCGCGACCCGGACACAATCGGCGCGTGACACCGAGTCGCGACCGCGTCTTGCTAGTGCCTCTGCGATTCCTCGCTGCCAGCGGGGTGCAGCGCGACGAGCGACATCAGCTTTCCCCCAGTTCTGTGTACTTCGTCGCCCTGCCCCGCGACTCCTCTTCCGGGTACTTCTTGTCGTTCAGCTCGACCTTCCTCCTCACGACTTCGGCGAGGTCGATGTCCAGGACCTCAGCCAGCCGCAGCAGGTAGATGAAGACATCGGCGACCTCTTCCTCGACATGCGCACGCGTCTTCGCATCCTGACCGACTGCTCCGCTTTGCTCGGGAGTCAGCCACTGAAAGATCTCGGTGAGCTCGCCGACTTCGCCGCTGAGCGCCATCACAAGGTTCTTCGGGGTATGGAATTGAGACCAGTCTCGGCGCTCGGAGAAGTTCGATACCAGTGACTGGAGATCGTCGATTCCCATGTCGAATTCTTATCACGCTCATCGGTTGAGCTCGACCGGGCACGAAAGGCGGATCTGTCGGGGCTTACCTCTCCAAGCGATCCCCGCGAGATGTGAAACCCCGAAATCTGGGGAGCACCGATCGACTAGTGCACATCGGCAGCGGACATTCGTGTGGGCGCTGCGAGGCAGCTCGTGCAGTGGTCGTTCTCATGGGTTCACCCCCCGTCGTACCGATCTGATGCACCGACAGTCAATGTGCCCCAATCGCTAAGCGACCTTAGTTGTCGACAAGATGCACGACCGCCGTAGGACCCGAAAGGATGAGTACTCTGCAGGGTCGAGGAATGACACCACAGCCACACCAGCGACGTCGTCGCCGACCCGGCGCCCGTGTGGGGTGTCGAGCAGCTGCTACCGGATCGACAGCACCGGCGGAACCTTGCACCCGGGTCGTGATCGTCTGTTGGTCTTCAGGGCGGTCGCCGACGCGGGTGGCCGATCTAATGCGCCGCCGCATCCGCCTCCACGATGGCTGCAGTTGTTCCGACGGGAGTGACTCAGGCCGTGTGCGGCTCGTAGTCGCGTACCCCGCGCCAGAGAAGTGCGCCGACGGGCAAGGATGCGAACACGCCGTCGGCCGCGGATGAGGTCCGTCGATACAGCAGCGGAAGCCGCGTAATGCGTGCAATCTCGGTGAGGTGTGGTCGCTCGAGCGCTCGGTCGACATGGGCGCGAACCGGGATGCTCGCCGACTTGTCAAGGTTGCATCGGCTGTCGGCCGCGACCAGGTTGGCGACACCGTCGATCGGGATCATCGACCACGCCACCACGTGGTCGATATGGACATCGCCGGCCATCCGCCCGCCGCAGTAGAAGCAGAGGTCGTCCTGGAGGTCACGCAAGGGTTCCACCAGGGACCGCAACGCAGTGCGATCCGTGCCGAACAGGAAGCCGTCCAGGTCTTCCGCGTCGAGCTCAGCGCGGTTGAAGGCGACGACGTCGTGGGTCCACGCGGTCCGGATAAAGCCACGAAGTAGCGCGGAGGTGCGACGCAGGCCCTCCGGTATGCCGGGCCGCAGGGTGATCGTGCCGATGCGGTCGACGTCGCCCACCGTCATCTTCTTGTGGAAACCCGATGCGTCGAAGAGGAAGTCGTCACGAATGTCACGATCGCGCACGTGGGGGACCGTTTGAAGATGCGTGAGCGGCTGTTGCGCGACGGTAGGTCGCAGTGACCGGATGAGTCGGACGTAGTCTGGGTGCTCCGCTTCGCGTGCGGCCTCGGCGGTACTCAAATTCTCGGCAGCAAGCTGGACGCGAACGTCGGCGATCCGGTCCGGTATCGATCGGCCGCTCTTGTTCTGAGACAGTCGGCCACGATGGTTGAAGACGCGAACCTGAGGCCAGTAGTACGCCACGATTCGATGAGTGATCTCGTTGACAGGCACCGTGAGACTGCCGTCCGAGGCGGCCGTGTTCTCGACGCAAATATCGACCAGCGCGAGCAACGTCGCCAACTTGTAGGTCGATTCACGACGCCCGGACTCGAGGAGCTGTACTACGCGACCGGCGACGTCGACGGGGTCGAGTGGTGTCACTCGCGCCACGTTACGTCAGCGGTCGGAGAGTCTTGGCGTCGGTCGAATCCGACGAGATCGGTTCATGTGCTCACGAGATACGGTCAGACAACCGATACCGCGGCCGCGGTATCGGTGTTATCAAATGTGCGGTGAACATATTGCGATGAGTTCGGTCGCAGTGGGAGATGTCGGTACTGCTGGCTCAGCCCGTTTGCCTGCCCCACGCTCGAATCCGCATCCACATCGGCGAAGGACAGCCCTCCATGACTCAGCCTCAGCGCCCGTACGGCGACCAATTTCAACAGCCGTATGGTGCGCAGCAGCCGTATGGGCAGCAGCCCTTGGCGCATCCAGGTCAGAACTTCGGGCCGGGGTGGGCTTTGCACCAGCCGACGGCGTACGGCTACCACCCCGTGACGGGATTGCCGTACTCGCACAAGACGAAGCTTGCTGCCGGGCTGCTCAGTATCTTCTTCGGGTACTTCGGTGCCGGGCGCTTCTACGCCGGCCACACGGGGCTGGGGTTCGCGATGCTGATCGTGAACATCGTGCTCACGGTCGTCAGCCTGGGAATGTGGCTCTTCGTCGCGTGGATCTGGCCCGTCATCGACGGCATCGTCCTCCTCGCAGGCGAACCGAAGGACAAGAACGGACTCCCATTGCGGTAGCTGCCCTCGTGACAACACCACTGCCGCAGCGTTTCCTACACGCACGTCGGATGCGGCACCGGTAATCACCGATTCGTACCCTGAACCGGCTGCAATTGCGTCGGACGTGGAAGGGCGAAGCCGGGCGGATGCCGAGGCGAGCGGCTGCGACCGGAGGTTGCCTCGAGGCATACATGGTCACTCAGTCGCGTAGTGCGCGAGAGCGGCGAGCACGAAGCTCGCCGCTCTCATCCGGGCGGGTCGGTCGGGGAGGGAGACACCCCAGGCGTCACGTGCTCACCGACCGGTGAGTGCCCGGGCCTGATCTGTCAAAGCGACTGTCGCCGCACGCAACTGGTCGATCGAGTCGAGTGGCTCTGCGTAGCCGACGCGGGTCACGGCCACGCCGCGGGGGGTGGTGACGCGCAGGTCCAGTCCATAGCGGTCGGCGCCCTCACAGGTGACCGTCTTCGCGTCGGGGAAGCCGCCGAGCGCCTGGGCCATCGCGCGGAGGGCGTCGGAGTGGTCTGCGTTGAGGTGCTCGATGGCCTGGCCGGCATGCGGGGTGACGGGGTCTGCTGTCGCGGCGGCGTAGGACTCTTCGCTCGCCGAGTCCATTCGCCCGTAGCCGCCGACCCACCGCACACGCTGTACCCGCAGCACCCAGAGGGAGAAGTCGCTGAAGTCGATGTAGACGTGCGCCGCCGGGACGGCCGCGAGGTGCGCCTCCCGCGCGGCGGCGAGCTCGTCGCCTTCCGGGCGGTAGACGTACCCGGCGAGCGTGATGCGGGTGCTGGCCAGCGGATCGGCGGGCGGGTTCGGCGCGACGATCGCGATGCTGGCGCGGGGATCGTGTGCGAGGTTGCGGCCGTGCTCCGCCATCTGCGATACACACAGCACGGGCGAGCCGTCGAGCAGACCGTAGGTGACGAACGACGCCCACGGGTCGCCGTCCCTGGTCAGGCTAGCGAGGGTGCCAACGTTCGTCGTGGCCGCGACCGTCCGGGCCTCCTCGGCAGCGGACGGGCGGGCCGGGTTGGCGACCTCCTCCAGCGGCGGCGGCACGGTCGGGGCGTCACCGGGATCTCCGTGATCTGTGTTGGTCATTCGTTGAACGGTACGCCGCCGCGAATTGCCGGTGGCATTGCCGCCCACCTGCGCTTACCGTGATTCGATCGCCCGGCCGGCGGACGGGGTGACCGGATCCGCGGTGGCGGGGGCGTAGGACTCGGCGGTCGCGGAGTCCATTCGCCCGTAGCCGCCGGATGCGCTGCACCCGCAGCACGCGCAGTACCCAGAGCGAGAAGTCGCTGAAGTCGATGTAGATGTGCGCTGCCGGGATGGCCGCCTGGTGCGCCTCGCGGGCGGCGGCGAGTTCGTCGCCTTCCGGGCGGTAGACGTACCCGGCGAGGGTGATGCGGGTGCTGGCCAGCGGATCGGCGGGCGGGTTCGGCGCGACGATCGCGATGCTGGCGCGTGGGTCGTGTGCGAGGTTGCGGCCGTGCTCGGCCATCTGCGACACACACAGCACGGGGGAGCCGTCGAGCAGACCGTAGGTGACGAACGACGCCCACGGGTCGCCGTCCCTGGTCAGGCTGGCGAGGGTGCCTACGTCCGTGGTGGCCGCGACTGTCCGGGCCTCCTCGGCAGCGGACGGGCGGGCCGGATTGGCGACCTCCTCCAACGGCGGCGGCACGGTCGGGGCGTCGCCGGGATCTCCGTGATCCGTGAGTCTTTCGGCGCAAACCAGGTCCTTCAGGTCCGGGATAATTGATCTGGGTTTGTCGGACGGTGTGGCTAGTGTCTGGGTTATGGCGGGGAGGGTGGTGAAGCGGGCGTTCAAGTACCGCTTCTATCCGACTGCAGTGCAGGCGGAACAGCTTGCTCGGACGTTCGGGTGCACCCGGTATGTCTACAACCGGGCGTTGGCCGAGCGCTCGCGTGCCTGGTCGCAGGAGCAGCGACGGGTGACCTACGCGGACACCTCGAAGATGCTCACCGGATGGAAGCGGGACACCGAGACCGAGTGGTTGTCGGAGCCGTCGAAGGGGCCGTTGCAGGAGGCGCTGCGGCAGTTGCAGGGGGCGTTCGACCGGTTCTGGCGCAAGCAGTCCCGCTACCCGCAGTTCAAGAAGAAGGGTCAGTCGAAGGATTCGGCGACCTACTACTCGAACTGCTTCAGCTACCGCGGCGGGCGGATCCGGTTGGCCAAGCAGTCCGAACCGCTGGATATCCGGTGGTCGAGGCCACTGCCGGAGGGGGCCGTGCCGTCGCAGGTGACGGTGTCGCGCAATGCTCGCGGTCAGTTCCACATTTCGATCCTCGTCGAGGACACGATCACCGAGCCCCCGTCGACGGATCGGGTGGTCGGGCTCGACGCCGGGATCACCAGCCTCTACACGCTCTCGACGGGGGAGAAGATCACCAACCCGCGCCACGAGGGCAGGGACCGTGCGCGGCTAGCGAAGGCGCAGCGGGTGCTGGCCAAGAAGGAGAAGGGGTCCCGGAACCGGGCCAAGGCCCGACTGAAAGTCGCGAAGATTCATGGCCGGATCGCCGATCGGCGTCGCGATTATCTGCACACACTCTCCACTCGGCTGGTGCGCGAAAATCAAGTGATCGCCATCGAGGATCTGAGTGTGCGGAACATGGTTAAGAATCGGTCGTTGTCTCGGGCGATCTCGGATGCGGGTTGGTCCGAGTTCCGGTCGATGCTCGAGTACAAGGCCGACTGGTACGGGCGGCGGGTGGTGGTGATCGACCGGTTCTATCCGTCGTCGAAGACCTGCTCGGTGTGCGGGGAGGTCACGTCGACGATGCCGCTGAACGTGCGGGTGTGGACGTGCCGATGCGGCGTCGTCCATGATCGGGATGTGAATGCGGCGAGGAATATTTTGGCCGTCGGACTGGCGGTGGCAGCCTGCGGAGATGGTGTGAGACCACCTCGCACCTAACGTGCGGGGAGGCGACTGTCGGTGAAACAGGAACCTCGGGACGTGAGTCTCGAGGGGAATCTCGGTCGTTCACGGCCGAGAGGACGTCAACAAGGTTGGTCATTCGTTGAACCCCCGCCGGAAATTGCCGGTGGCATTGCCGTCGACCTGCGCTTACCGTTGAACTGAGGGCTCGATCGCGAAGAGGCTATGCGATGCGACCGGGTCCTCGCAAAGCGTGATCGTGGGTGATGCGAGATGACCGCGTTGGGCGTGCTGGCGCTGGTGCTGGGTGTGCTGTTGATCGTCGTCGAGGCACACGCACCGACGGCGGGTGTGCTCGGCGGGCTCGGGGCACTGTTCGTCGGGGCCGGGGTGTGGCTGCTGTTCACGTCCAGCGACACCGCACAGATGATCGCCATCCCGGCGGCCGCCGGAGTCGCGGTGGTCGGTGTGGGTCTCGCGGTGGTGGGCGGCCGGAAGGCGCTCGCCGCCGGGCACGCGCCCGTGCGCACCGGAATGCAATCCCTCATCGGATCCGACGCCACCGTCCGCAACTGGAAGGGACGGCAAGGTCAGGTCGAGGCCGCCGGAAGCCTGTGGAAAGCGCAAACACTGTTCGGGGACGACGAGACACCGACCGCGGGCGATTCCGTCATCGTCGAGCAGATCCGCGGACTCACCCTCACCGTGCGCCGCCGCGAACCCTGGGAGCTGCCGTTATGACCACCATCATCGTCATCCTGTGCGTCGTCATCACCCTCCTCGCCGTCGTCGCGAGCAGCTCGATCCGGGTACTGCGCGAGTACGAGCGGGCCGTCGTGTTCCGGCTGGGTCGGCTCGTCGACCTGAAGGGCCCGGGACTCGTCCTGCTGATCCCGGCGATCGACCGGATGGAACGGGTCAGCCTGCGGACCGTGACCCTGAAGATCCCCGTTCAGGAAGTGATCACCCACGACAACGTGCCCGCCAAGGTCACCGCCGTCGCCTACTTCCGGGTGGTCGACGCCGACCGGGCGATCGTCGAGGTCGAGGACTTCCTGGCCGCCACCCTGCAGATCGCCCAGACGACGCTGCGCTCGATCCTCGGCAAGGCCGACCTCGACGCGCTGCTGGGCGAGCGGGAACGCCTCAACGAAGACCTGCAGAAGGTCATCGATCAGCAGACCGAACCGTGGGGTGTGAAGGTCACCACCGTCGAGATCAAGGACGTCGAGATCCCCGCCAACATGCAACGGGCCATCGCCCGGCAGGCCGAGGCGGAACGCGAGCGCCGCGCCAAGATCATCAACGCCGAAGCCGAGTTCCAGGCCTCCGCGAAACTCGTCGAGGCCGCCGACGTCATCAGCCGCAACCCCACCACCCTGCAGCTGCGCTACCTGCAGACCCTCAGCGCCATGGGCGGTGAGAACAACTCCACCGTCGTCTTCCCGATGCCCCTCGACCTTGTCCGCCCGTTCCTCACCGCGGCCAAGGACGCGGCAGCGGTGGACGACGGCGACGAGCGCGCCCGGTTCGAGGCGCAGGCCAACCTCGCCGCGATGATCCCGCCCGCCGGCCCGGAGGCGCGCACACCGCACCACGCACGAAACTGACGTCGTGCCCCACCGTTCACCGTCCGGCCACCGCGCGTGCCCCGGGAGGTGACCGGAGTGCGCTTGGCTAGGGTGGACAAACAGTGGCGTCCACCCGGGCACCTGCCCCCGTCGGGGCGAGCGGAAGCGAGAGACCGATGAGCGGCACAGAGGCAGCCGACATACGGACGGCCGAGTATCCGCGACCGTCACATTTCGTGCTGCACCTCAGCGACACCCATCTCGTCGACGACGACCTGCTGTACGGGGCCGTCGACAGCGAGGCCACCCTGCGGCAGATCTTCACCGAGATCGAGTCGTCGCACGCCCGCCCGGACGCCCTGGTGTTCACCGGCGACCTCACCGACCGCGGTCAGCCGGGCGCCTACGAGAAGCTGCGGGCGATCGTCGAACCGGTGGCGGCGTCGCTCGGTGCGCAGGTGATCTGGGCGATGGGCAACCACGACGACCGCGGCCACTTCCGGACGGAACTGCTCGGGCAGGAACCGTCGTACGAGCCGATCGATCACGTCTACGACGTCGACGGACTGCGCATCGTCACCCTCGACACGACCGTGCCCGGACATCACCACGGGGAGATCTCCGAGAGCCAATTGATCTGGCTGGCACAGCAGCTCGCGGTTCCGGCGCCGCACGGGACCATCCTGGCGCTGCATCATCCGCCGGTGCCGTGCGTGCTCGACCTGGCGGTGCTGGTGGAACTGCGTGACCAGCCGCGTCTCGCCGACGTTCTCCGCGGCAGCGACGTCCGGTCGATCCTCGCGGGACATCTGCACTACTCGACGACGGCGACGTTCGCGGGCATCCCCGTCTCGGTCGCGTCGGCGACCTGCTACACCCAGGACCTCAACGTCCCGGCCGGGGCTCTGCGCGGACGGGACGGCGCCCAGGGCTACAACCTGGTGCACGTGTACCCGGAGACGATCGTGCATTCGGTGGTCCCGATGGGCAGCTACGACACCGTCGGCGAATACGTCACCGCCGAGGAGACCGAGCAGCGGCTCGCGGCCGAGGGTGTGCGGATCCCGGACACCGGGGAGCAGGCCGTCATGCGGGTGCGGGTGTAGTCAGCCCCTGCGCGGGAACTTCTCCCGGTACGCCATGACGTCGGAGAGCCGGAACCGGCGGTGGGTGCCGCGCATCTCGATGGGCAGCGCGCCGGAGTCGGCGAGCCGGCGCACATAGGTGTCGGAGACGCCGAGGATCTCCGCGGCCTGCGACGTGGTGAGCAGGTCCGCGACCGCACCGAGCGCCACACTCTGCCCGTCCGCGAGCAGGGTGAGCAGGTCGAGCACCGCGTCACGCGCGGGGTCGGACAGCACCATTCCGTCGAGGGTGACGATCGGCGACCCGTCCAGGGCGGTCCGGAGCTCGGCCGCGACCGTCGAGTCGAGCGCGGAAACGATGTGGTCGATGCTCATGGGTCCACGATCTCACGAGCCCGGACGGCGCGGCCTTCTGGCGGTAGCCTTGCTGTGTGGATGAATTGCACGATCCCGACGCCTTCGAACTCGCGCGTGCCGGTCAGATCGACGTGACACCGGAGATAGACGAGATCGGGGAGTTGCTGCGCAAGTCCAAGCGGAAACACGCCATCGACGACACGGACGCGCCGTGGCGCCACGGGTACCCGTACGACGAGAAGATGACCCGGCGGCAGTACGAGAACCGCAAGCGCAAACTGCAGATCGAGCTGCTGAAGTTCCAGGCGTGGGTGAAGGAGAACGGCGAGAAGGTCGTCATCATCTTCGAAGGCCGGGACGCGGCCGGCAAGGGTGGCGCGATCAAGCGGTTCACCGAACACCTCAACCCTCGTGGCGCTCGGGTGGTGGCGCTGGAGAAGCCCACCGAACGCGAACGCACCCAGTGGTACTTCCAGCGGTACGTCCAGCACCTGCCCGCGGGCGGGGAGATCGTGATGATGGACCGCTCCTGGTACAACCGGGCCGGCGTCGAACGCGTCATGGGCTACTGCACCCCCAACGAGTACCTGGAGTTCACCCGGTCTGCGCCGGAGTTCGAGCGGATGCTCGTGCAGTCGGGCATCCACATCGTCAAGTTCTGGTTCTCGGTGGGCCGCGAGGAGCAGCACGCCCGGTTCGTCTCCCGCAGCACCGACCCCGTCAAGCAGTGGAAGCTGTCCCCCACCGACCTCGCGAGCCTCGACAAGTGGGACGCCTACACCGAGGCCAAAGAGGCGATGCTGTTCTACACCGACACCCCGCAGGCGCCGTGGACGGTCGTGAAATCGAACGACAAGAAGCGTGCCCGGATCGAGGCGATCCGCTGGGTGCTCCACAAGTTCGACTACACCGGTAAGGACCCGCGGGTGGTCGGCACCCCCGACCCGCTCCTCATCGGTCCTCCCTCAACGGTCTACGACGAGGGCGAGCGCCCCGAAGACGCGTTTCCCGCCGTCTGATCAGACGCCGGTCTCCCACGGCGCCGGGATCGGGAAGTAGTTCTCCAGGAACTGCGTCACCTTCCTGGTCCGCAACTCCAGGTCGATCTCCGGCGCGCTGCCGTCGTTGAGACAGAAGAAGTCCATCGACCGCTTCGCGAGCAACGAGTCCATGTCGCGGAGCCCCGACTTCATCGTCGTGTCGACGTACTTCACCCGCGCCGCCGTCTGCACCACCGCGCGACCACTCATCAGCGCGTAGTAGTGATACAGCGAGTTCGTCACCGAAATGTTGGAGCTGGCGCGGAAAGTGCTTGCGGCCGTGGCAGCGAACTCGTCGGGGAACTCCTTCTCCATCTCCTCCATCACGCTCTTGCGGAGCGGGGTGGCGGCATGTTCGAGGTGCCGGGTGGTCATCAGACCGAAGCGGTCCTGCAGCAACCGGCGATTCACACGGGCCGCGTTCTCGAAACCGCTGCGCTCGTCGTCGTTATGGCCCAACCCGATTCGGGTGGTCGCCTCGATGAACATCGTGATGCCGCCGGGGGAGAAGAACATCTGCGGACCCACCGAACGGCCGAAGAACATGTCGTCGTTGGAATACAGAAAATGCTCGGCGAGACCGGGAATGTGGTGCAGTTGGCTCTCGACGGCCTGCGAGTTGTGGGTGGGCAGCACCGACGGGTCGGCGAAGAACTCCTCGCTCGGCATGAACGTGACCCGCGGGTCGTCGGCGAGCCACGCGGGACGGTCGGAGTCGGTGGCGACGAAGATGCGGCGGATCCACGGCGCGTACATGTGCACGGAGCGCAGCGCGTACTTGAGCTCGTCGATCTGCCGGAACCGGGCGGCCGAATCGTCACCCTCGCCGACCACGTAGCTCTGCATCCGCTTGGCGCGCTGCGCCTGGAACTCCGCCGACGACCCGTCGACCCAGGAGAACACCAGGTCGACGTCGAAATTGATGTCCGACGCATGGTCGGCGAACATGTTCTCGATGGTGGGCCACACCCGACCGAACCGCTCGACGGTGCCGCGGACCGCCTCCTCCGAGCGCACCACCCGCCGGGTCAGGGAGTTCTCCATCGGCAGCACGATCTCGTCGTCGCTGATCGACCACAACTCGATCTGCACCCCCGTCGACGCCCCGTAACTCAGGCCGCTCGCCAGGTGCACGCGCGGACGGAACAGCCGGAAGATGCGGGCCTTCGACGTCGCGGACAGGCTGCCGTCGGAGACCAGGACCGCGGGACCCTTGGCGTCGACGGTCTTGGAGTAGAACGGACGATCCTCACACGCGGCGACCAGGGCCGCACGCAACGCCTTCCGCTGCGCCCAGTTGACCGCGATGACCGGGCGTTCGTCATTGCCCCGCACCAGCAGATACTCGATCCCGGCGCCGTCCAGGACGTCGCGGACGAACAACAGGTCCTCGACCATCGCCTCGTGCGGCGTGGTGTGCGTGATCGGCAGCGCGAAGCGGCCCTTGAACCGGACCACGTCGGCGCGGTCGCGCAATCTCGACGCCGCGGCGGCGGAGGCATGGGCAACGGCGTCCGCGGTCTCCTGCTCCGGGGGTACGAAGTAGACGTCATGCGGAGCGGAGGATTGAGTAATGTCGGGCCTTTCGGTGGCTGTCGCGAGTGCGATCCTGCCCAGTCTAGGCGCTGCGGTGCGGCTACCGCCTTCGAGTAAGCGTCGGACGCGAAGTACCACGTCGGACGCTTCCAGGCCGGAATCTGTTAGGAAGGACCCATGGCCGATCGCACCGGGGACATCGACGCAACTGATCGGGATGCCGGTCAGGCTTTCGAGGACGTCGTCGCGCTCCTGAACTATCCGATGTTCGTGGTGACCACACGGTCGGAAGACGAGATGTCGGGGTGCCTCGTCGGGTTCGCGTCGCAGGTCAGCATCAACCCCCCCGCGCTTCCTGGTCGGACTGTCCAACAAGAATCACACCTTTTCGGTGGCGTCGCGCGCGGAGCGTCTGGCGGTGCACCTCCTGACCCGTGACCACGTCGCGCTCGCGACGCTCTTCGGCGCCCAGACCGGGGACGAGATCGACAAGTTCGCCCGGTGCGACTGGCATCCCGGCCCCCACGGGCTGCCGATCCTGGACAATTCACCGGCGTGGTTCAGCGGCCGAATCCTCGAACGACTCGAGCTGGGTGACCACGTCGCGTTCCTCCTCGCACCGGAGACCGGATCCGCCCCGGACGACCTCGGGCAGTTGGTCACTTTCTCGGACGTGCGCGACCTCGAACCCGGGCACGAGGCGTGATGCCGCAGATGCGCAAGCTGAGCAGCGGTTCCGACGAGGTGCCGGCGGAGGAGTTCTACCGTGACCCGCCGGACGGGGTACGGGTGAACATGGTTGCCAGCCTGGACGGTGCGGCGGCGTTCGGCGGACGCGTCCGGCCCCTGTCCGACCAGGTGGATCACCAACTCCTGCGTGCGATGCGTGCGTATGCCGACGTAGTGCTCGTCGGGGCCGGCACCGTCCGCGCCGAAACGTACGGACCGGTGCAGCTGACGGAAGAACAGGCTCGGTATCGACTCGAACGGTGGGGACTCGACGCACCACCGCCGATTGCTGTCGTCACACGAACGGGCAACGTTCCGCCGGATTCGCCATTGTTCGCCGGTCGTGTCAGGCCGATCGTCGTCACCACCCGGCGGGTGGCAGAAACGCGCGGGGCAGCACTCGGGGAGTCGGCGGACATCGTCGTGGCGGGTGACGACAGCGTCGAGATGCCTGCCCTCATGGCCGCTCTGCGGGACCGCGGGTTCGGCCGCATCCTGTGCGAGGGCGGCCCCACCCTCCTCCACGATCTCGTCACACACGATCTGGTGGACGAGATGTGCTTGACCCTCGCCCCGCGATTGGCCGGTCCGCAAACACTACCCGCATCGTCTGGCCCGACAGTGCAAGCGCCGCGCACACTTTCACTCGAGCATGCTCTGATCAACGACGACTTTCTCTACCTGCGCTACGGCCGGGAAACGCAGCGCGGCTGACACTGCCGTCAGTCCAGGACCGTGAAGAACGAATCGCCGTCCTCCGCCGACCCGTCGATCTGCCCCCGGTCGGTGCGCGAGTCCTGCACGATGACGCCCTCGACCACGTCGGCGTGCTTGTTTCCGAACACCGGAATGTCGATGTCCTCCTCGTCGATGACACGGTCGACGTCCTCGCTCAGCTGGTCGTCGGGGAGATCCGCCAACGACACCTCGCTCTGCTCCTCGAGCATCACGTCGGGCTCTTCCTCGGACAATTTCTCGTCGAGGGACTCACCCTCCCGCTCCTCGCGCGCCGTGGTGCCGAACTTGTCGGCCTCACTCCACCCGTCGGGCGGATCGACGACGTCGTCGCCGTCGTTGTTGCGCACGTCGTCGGAGTCCAGGCTCTCGCTGGGGCTCAGCGTGTCACCGGGCCCGTCTTCGATACTCATACGCATCACATGCCCAGATCAGGCTTCGTTGAAACTTCGATCGATCGAGGTCAGGCGACGACCGGAGCACTCCGCAACGCCTCGAGCGCCGCGATCTGCGCCGGCGACCACGGCGCCGAGTTCACCCGGCTCGAATCGAGGTGCACGAGTACGACGGTCAGCTCCGCGGCCGGCACGCCGTCCTGGTGGAGGGTGATCAGCAAGGTCAGCGAGGTGGTGCCGATCCGGTCCAGGGCGACGACGACGTCCGCGTCGCCGGTGAACAGTTCGCGTCCGAAGTTGCTGACGACGTTCACCACGGCGGTCTGCGTGACCGGGTCGAGCAGGTCGCCGCACGCCTTGACGAGCGCCCGATTCCACGCCGCGCCCGCCGCCTCGTGCGCGCAGTAGAACGGCACATGGCGGCTCACGGACGCCGGCGCATCAGGCGTGGCGTTGTTCCGCAGGGCAATCGTGTAACGAGGCATGGATCGGACATTACCCAGACGCCGACACACTGGCATTCTCAGGGGACTATTCGAACAACCCGCGGAGGTCGTCGGCGTCGAGGCTGGAGCTGAGCAGGGAGTCGGCGTCCATCACGCTCGCGAACAGCGCCGACTTCTTCGCCTTCAGCGTCATCACCTTGTCTTCGATCGTGTCCTTCGCGATCAGCCGATACACCATCACGTTCCGCGTCTGCCCGATGCGATGCGCCCGGTCGACGGCCTGAGCCTCCGTTGCCGGGTTCCACCACGGGTCGAGGATGAAGCAGTAATCGGCCTCCGTGAGGTTCAGCCCGAAGCCGCCGGCCTTGAGGCTGATCAGGAACACCGGGGCGGCGCCCTCCTTGAACTCGCGGAGCACGTCGCCGCGACGACGGGTGCTGCCATCGAGGTAGCTGTGCGCGATCCCGGCGTCCGCGAGCCGGTCGCGGATCTTGCCGAGGAACCCGGTGAACTGGCTGAACACGAGTGCCCGGTGACCGCCCGCGACGACGTCGGCGAGCTGCTCGAGCAGGGCGTCCACCTTCGCGGACGGGACGTCGTGGTATTCGGCGTCCACCAGACCGGCGTCGAGGCTCAGCTGCCGCAGCAGGGTGAGCGACTGCAGGATCGTGAAGCGGTTCTTGTCGACGTCGGCGAGCAGGCCGAGGATCTTCTGCCGCTCACGCTGCAGGTGGGTGTCGTAGACCTTGCGGTGCCGCGGGTGCAGTTCGACGTCGAGTACCTGCTCCTGCTTGGCCGGAAGGTCCTTCACCACTTGCTCTTTGGTGCGGCGCAGCATCAGCGGCTTCACGCGGCGGCGCAGCTGCGCCAGAAGTTCCGTGTCGCCCTGCTTCTCGATCGGCTTGCGGTAGTAGTCGGTGAACCGGGCCGGATTCGGGAACAGTCCCGGGGCGGTGATCGACAGCAGCGACCACAGCTCCATCAGGTTGTTCTCCATCGGCGTGCCGGTGATCGCCAGCTTGAACGGAGTCTCGAGCCGTCGGACGCACTGGTAGATCTTGGACTGATGGTTCTTGGTGAACTGGGCCTCGTCGAGGATCATCCCCGACCACGCGGACTCGGCATACGCCTCGAACTCCAAGCGGAACAGGGTGTACGACGTGACGACGATGTCGGCGCCCTCGACCAGCTCGTCGAAGGGAACGCGCCGCCGGGATCGGGTGTCGGAGATCGCGACGACGGTCGCGTCCGGGGCGAAGCGCGCCGATTCGGACTCCCAGTTCGACACGACACTGGTCGGCGCGATGATGAGGAACGGCGGCGCGGTCGGATTCGACTGCCGCGCATGGCAGATCAACGCCAGCGCCTGCAGCGTCTTGCCGAGCCCCATGTCGTCGGCGAGGATGCCGCCCAGCCCGTGCTCCCACAGGAAGGTCAGCCAGCGGAAACCCTCCAGCTGATACGGACGCAGCTGGGCGTCCAGCGTGCTCGGGGCTTCCGCGGGCCCGATGGTGGTGGGCGCGAGCAGACCGTCCACCTGCTGCCGCCACTGCGTCGCCTGACGTTCGACGGTGCCGAGCGCGGCGAACTCGTCCCACAGGCTCGCCTGGAAACGGCTCAGCCGCAACGTCCCGTCCGCGCGGTCGCGGAGGGCCCGCGCCTCGTCGATCAGCTTCCGCAGCGTGTGGAGTTCGGGTTTGTCGAGGGAGAAGTAGGCGCCGTCGGGCAGCAGCAACTCGCTCTTCCCCGCGGCCAGCGCCGAGAAGACCTGGTCGAACGGCACGTCCCGGCCCTCCACTGTGAGGGTGACGCCGAGGTCGAACCAGTCGGTGCCGCCCTCGGATGCGGTGACGGACACCCCGATGGCCAGGGAGTCGCCGGCCTCCCGGTAGTCGGCGGGTTCGCCCGAAACGTCGATCGACACGTCGGACTTGCCGTGGAGCAGGGGCAGGACCTCGGTGGTGAACCGCATCGTGTCGAGTCCGCGCAGCGCCGTCGCTTCCGGACCGCCCGACCCCAACCCGTATCTGTCCCAGGCGATGTCGAGCTCGTCGAGAAGTGCGCGCTCGCGGGCGTCGTCCCGGTACTCGTCGCCGGGGGTCCGGGCCGACAGCGGCGCACGGTGCTCGTCGTCCCCGACGGTGTACAGCCATTCCCAGTCGACGGCGACCTCGTGGTCGGGGAGATACTCCGCCCGCATCACCAGGGTGGGCTCGGAGATCGCGGGTGGGACGAACGAGCCGTCGGAGGAGATCACGGTGGCCAGGTTGCGCAGCTTCGGCAGGAAGTCCGTCAGGAAACGGGACTCTTCGGCGGCGGGAACCTCGATGGGCGTGCGGCGGCGCACCAGATCCTGCAAGGGGCCGGGCACGACGGAGTCGAGGCGCGCGAGGTGTATGCGGTCGTCTGCGTCGACGTAGAACAGGCCGTGGGCCCGGACTCCGATGAAGCCGACGGTCACTGCGTCGACGGGTTCGCCGTCGACGCGGACCACCGGGCGCACGACGAGAGCGCCGGTGGAATCGTCGCGGGTGGCGTCGAGGCAGACCTCCGCCGAGCGGTAGGGGGTGAGCGCGCCCAGCCGCTTGGAGGAGTGGATGAGCTCCACACCGACCCGGGTCGCCTCGTCGAGCAGCGACCACAGCTGGCGGCTGGGGAAGACGCTGAGATCGAGATCGGTGTGGTTCTGGCGGCGGTACGTCAGACCCCCGACGGACAGCAGATGAATCTCGTGCAGCACCCGGATCTGCTCGGCGGGATGCTGGAACTGGCTGCCCAGCTTGTTCCACGCCAGCCCGCCGACGATCCAGCCCTTGCTGCCCGGTTGGACGGGCCGCACCAGCAACTGGGGTGCCGCGTCGGCGGCCGACGCCTGGACCCGGAACTGGATGGCGAGCGGCGAACGCCCGCCGGAGTCGCCGAAGGGATCGGCGGTGAGCAGGGAGCCGAGCGAGCGTTCCCAGGTGGGCGCGACCGCCGCCTGGGCCTGGGACCTCGCCTGTTTCATCGCGGTGATCAGCAGGGCGGCGACGTGCTTGCAGTTCATGCCGACCGGACACGTGCAGATCCCGTACCGGTACACGGTGCGGCCGCTGCTGGAGACGATGAACGCCGACGCGGAGTACGGCTCCCTCGCCGTGCCCGCCACCTCGCCCCACAGCTCCTTCGCCGCCGGATCCCACGACATTTGGATTACCGCGTTGTCGCGGGCGTACTGCTCGCCGCGGGTGTAGGTGGTGGTGCCGAGGACCGCCTTGATCGACGCCACGTCGATGTCGCGCAAGTCCCCGGGAAGCATGGCCACAGAGTAGTCAACCGATCCGACACGGTCGCCGGGGTGCGGTGACTCCCACCCCAGGGTTCCTTGTTCCGCACCTCGCCTGATCGGAGACTTCGGAGCGTCGGGGGAATCCAGCGATCGGAGAGAACAGCATGGCCGAGATGGTCGAATCACCCCAGGCGCACCGCACAGGTGGTGTCGCCCGAACACTGATCACCGTGTACGGAATGGTCGTCTACGCGACGTTCCTGATCGTGTTCCTGTACGCGATCGGATGGGTCGAGGGGCTCGTGGTGCCCCACACGATCAACGACGGCCCCGACGCCCCCGTCGCTGTCGCCGTGGTCATCGACGTAGTGCTGCTGACGGTTTTCGCCATGCAGCATTCGGTGATGGCCAGGCCCCGGTTCAAGAAACGCTGGACCAGGATCGTCCCGCAACCGATGGAGCGCTCGACATACGTCCTGTTCGCCACGGCCGCGCTGGCGCTGCTGATGTGGCAATGGCGTCCGCTACCCGACCAGATCTGGGACGTGGAGACCGACTGGGTCCGCGTCGTGATCTACGTCGTGTCGCTCGGCGGGTGGGCCCTCGTGCTGGCGGCGACGTTCGCCATCGACCACTTCGACCTGTTCGGGCTCCGCCAGGTGCTGCGGAATCAGAGCGGAAAGTCGGCTCTGCCCAGTCACTTTCGGACACCTGTAATGTACCGGGTGATCCGGCACCCGCTGTATGCCGGCTTCATCATCGCGTTCTGGGTGGCGCCGACGATGACCTGGGGCCGGTTGTTGTTCGCCGTCGGGACCACCGGCTTCATCCTGGTGGCGGTGCGTTTCGAGGAGCACGACCTGGTCGACACGTTCGGCGACGACTACCGCACCTACCGCTCGCGGGTGCCGATGCTCGTCCCGAGGGTCGGCTCGCGAGGGCGCTAGGCGTCACAGACCCCCGGCGACGTCGATGGTCGTGGCGGTGACGTAGGACGCCTGATGCGACAGCGCCCACAGCACCGCTTCGGCGATCTCCTCGGGCTCCGCGACCCGGCCGAGTGGCACCTTCCCGGCCACTCGCCCGGGTCGTTCCGGATCGCCGGCAGCGGCGTGGATGTCGGTGTCCGTCGTACCGGGAGCGACGCCGACGACGCGGATGTTCGCGCTCGCCAGTTCCCGCCCGAGTCCCACCGTGAAACTGTCGACGGCCGCCTTGGAGGCCGCGTACCCGACGTATTCGCCCGGTGCGCCGGTGCGGGCCGCGATCGAACTGAGATTGACGATGACGCCGGGGCGCCCTGTTCGGATCCAGTGCTCGGCGGCCGCGCGGGCGTAGGCCATCGCCCCGAAGACGTTGACGTCGAACACCTCCCGCACCACCTCGTCCGGGGTGGTGAGGAACGTGCCGAGCGCGCCGGTGGTCCCCGCGTTGTTGACCAAGGCGACCAGCTGACCGCGTTGGTCGGCCGCATCGACGACGGCGACGGCCTCATCCGCGTCGCGGACGTCTGCCCGCACGGCGGTGGCGCGGACACCGCAGTGGTGGACGAGTTGCTCGGCGGCCTCGTCGTCGTTCTGGAACGTGAACGTCACCTGATAACCGCGATGGACGGCGAGGCGCACCACCGCTGCGCCGATGCCGCGGTATCCGCCGGTGACGAGGATGTGTTCGGACACGATACGAGCGTATCCGGGCGATCAAATGCGGACCAAAGCTGACCGCTATCGGTTCTACGGTGAGTGAAACCGATTCGCCGACGCAGGAGGACCGCATGACCGTCGATCCGATTCCCGAGGGCTACACCACCGTCACACCGTGGATCATCTCCCGCGACACCGCCGCGCTCATCGACTACGTGAAGGCGGCGTTCGACGGCGAGGAACTCGGACGGATGGTGGGCGAGGACGGCACCATCGGGCACGCCGAGGTGAGGATCGGGAACGCCATCGTGATGATGTTCGACGCGCGACCCGACTGGCCGCCGACGCCCGGGTTCCTCCGCCTGTACGTCGACGACGCGGAGGCGGTGCTCGCGCAGGCCGTCGCCGCCGGCGGCACGCTGGTGACGAAGGCGACGCACCTGTTCTGGGGCGACGTCGTGGGACGCGTCCGCGACCCGTTCGGCAACCTCTGGTGGGTCCAGACCCACATCGAGGACGTCGACGAGGCGGAGATGACGAGGCGCATGAGCGACCCGACGTTCACCGCCGCGATGGACTACGTGCAGAGCGCGGACTTCTTTCCCGGGCGATAACCTGGATCAGCGATTCGGCCTGCCGAACGTGATGCTCGGCGCCGTCACGGTGACGGACGCGATCCGGACCGCCACACCGGACGGCTTCGGCGGCTCGGCGTCGATGATCGTGGGGTGATAGTCGACCTGCTCGGGTGACGGACGGGCCGGCGAGAACACGCTCCGGACGACACCGATCGGGGTGCGGGCGATCGCGTCCGCCGACTGCTGGATCTGTTCGAGCGTCCGGAACACCGTGTCGAAATTGTCGGACTGCTGGGTGGTGCTCACCGCCTCGACCACCGGCCGCATCGTCCGCAGCAGGAATACGACCTCCTCGAGCAGTTCCTCGGTGAGCCGGAGGATGTGGAACGACGTCTTCGCGACCTCGATCGGCACGGTCACGGCGCACACGGCGATCCGGACCGGTCCCTCGGCGGCCGAGGCCGCCCTCCGAACGGTGCGCTCGACGGGGGACGGAACGAAATGGGAAACGAAGTTCACCAGTCGACCCCCTCACAGCACGGCGTCCTTATCTGTGCCGGGGAGGTTACCGCGCACACGCTTGCCGCGCAGGACGAGCGGGCGGCGTCAGCCCGGCAGCAGGGCCCGGACGGCGTCGATGGTGTCGGCGTCGGCGGCGGTCTTGTCGGGGCGGTAGCGCAGGACCCGCGCGAACCGCAGAGCGAGGCCGCCGGGGTAGCGCGTACTGACCTGGACGCCGTCGAGTTCGATCTCCACGACGAGGTCGGGGTGCAGATACACGGTGTGATCGTCGCGGTTGCGTTCGTGGCGCGGGAATTCGTCCGTCTGCCATTGCAGTAACGCGTCGGTGAGGCCCTTGAACGTCTTGCCCACCATGATCGGTTCGCCGCCGTCCGGGTCGCGCGCACCGAGGTGCAGGTTGGACAGGTAGCCGGTGCGCCGCCCGTAACCCCATTCGGCGCCGAGCACCACCAAATCGAGTGTGTGCTCCGGTTTCACCTTCTGCCAGGCGCGGCCGCGTCGTCCCGCCGCATACGGCGCGGTGAGCGATTTGACCATCACCCCTTCGTGGCCGGCGGCAAGGGCGTCGTCGAAATGGGTGGCGGCGCCGTCGCTGTCGGGGCGGATCAGCCCGGGGATGCGGTGTTGCGGGGCAACGCGTTCCAGCGCCTCCAGCCGCTCCTCCAGCGGCGCGTCGAGAAGGTCGACGCCGTCGAGGTGCAGGCAGTCGAAGAAGTAGGGGTGCAGCAGCAGGTCGCGGGCGGACTCGGCGCCGAAGCGGCTCATCGTCTCCTGGAACGGTCGGGGCCGGCCGCTGTCGGTGAGCGCCAGCGTCTCCCCGTCGAACACCGCCGACGTGCAGGGCAGGCCGGCGACGAGGTCGACGAGTTCCGGCACGCTGCCGGTGATCTCACGCAGCGTGCGGGTGAAGATGCGCACCTCGTCGCCGTTGCGGTGCACCTGGATCCGCGCCCCGTCGAGTTTGTATTCGACGCTGACGTCGCCGCCGAGTTCGGTCCACGCGTCGGTGAGTGATTCGGCGGGGGAGGCGAGCATGGGCCGGACCGGTCGACCCACCTCCAGCCGGAACGCGGTGAGGGCGTCGACCCCGCCGTCGAACGCCGCGACCGCCGTCGCCGGCAGCCTTCCCGACAGCATGAACGCGCGGCGCACCGGTTCGACGGGAAGATCGGCGGCCGCCGCGATCGCGTCGGTCATCACCCCCTCGAGCGCGCCCTGGCGAAGGTCCCCGGTGAGCAGTCGCAGCAGGAAGTCCCGCTCGTCGGCGGTGGTGCGGGCGAAGAGGTCCGCGAGCAGTTCGCGTCGGCGGGCGGCGGATCCGGAACCGGAGATCCCGGCGACGGCGGTGACAGTCCCGTCGAGTTCCGACACCGTCACGGACGGGACGTCGGACGGGGTGGCGGGAATGTCGGCGATCGTCCGCCAGCCGATCCCGATCCGTCCCTGCCGAAGCTCCCCGGACAGCCACGCCACCACCGGTTCCACCTCGGCCGGCTCCAGCTGGGTGAGGACCTCGCGCAGCGCCCCGACCTTCACCTTGCGCGACCGCGTGGCCCCCACGTTCCGGGACGTCGCGACGATCTGCGAGAACAGCACACCCCGACGGTAACCGGAACGTCCCGTGGGCGGTCAGAATCCGCCTGATCGAAACGCTGGGCCGACCCGGCCGTGGTTCCTAGGCTTCGACGATGAGCACCCCACGTCGCCGGCCGCTGAAAACGGTCACGGGAGTCAGCGGCGCCGTGAGCACCTATGCCGCCGCCATCGATCCGCAGCAGTCAACCGTCGCGTCGTCGATCGAGATCGCGAAGATCGCCGAGGCGAACAAGTTCGACGCGCTGTTCGCCGCCGACCTCCTCAGTTTCGGGGCGCAGGGCGCGATCGGCGCGCAGGAACCGCTGATCTTCCTGTCGGCGCTCAGTGCCGTGACCTCGCATGTCGGGCTGATCGCGACGGTGACCACCACGTTCCACCACCCCTACAATCTCGCGCGGCTGTTCGGCACCCTCGACCACGTCAGCAACGGGCGCGCCGCCTGGAACGCCGTCACGTCGTCACTGGGCGAGGAGAACTACAGCGACCGGGACCTGCCGAGCCCCGAGGAACGCTATGCCCGCGCCACGGAATCCCTCGAGGTCATCAACGCGCTGTTCGACAGCTGGCAACCCGGGGCGCTCACGTCCGACGGTGCCGGGGGGACCACACTCGACGCCGATCGGGTGCGGCCGATCGACCACGCCGGCAGGTACTTCACGGTGAAGGGACCGTTGAACATCCCGCCGCTGCCGCAGCGCCGTCCCGTGCAATTCCAGGCCGGCCAATCCGCGGCCGGCGTGGAACTCGGCGCCCGGTTCGCGGAGGTCGTGTTCACGTCGCTGCCCACCCTCGAGGACGCCGTCACCTACACCAAGAGCATCCGGGCGCGGGCCACCGAACTGGGTCGCGCCGACGGACTGCCGCTGATCATGAGCTCCTTCCACGCCACCTACGGCGCGTCCGAGGAGGAAGTGCGACGACTGGTCCGGGAGCAGGAGGAGGCGACGGACCTCGACGCCGGCCGGATCCGGCTGGAGGACATGCTCGGTGGCGACCTCGACCTGTCCGGGCTGCCGCTCGACAAGCCGATCCCGGCGGACGTCCTGCCCGACGTCCGGTCGGTGAACCGCCGCCGCGGCCGGGTCGAAATCTTCAGCCGGCTCGCCGCGTCCGGGCGGACCCTGCGCGAGCTGATCATCGCGTCCAAGGACACCGGCCACTGGGCGGTCGCGGGAACACCCGAGCAACTCGCCGACGCCGTCCAGGAACGCTACGACGCGGGTGTCCTCGACGTCATCTCCCTCGGCGGGCTCGCCGAGGAACGGACCCGGGACTTCGTCGTCAACGGACTGCTGCCCGAACTGCGGCGTCGCGGAATCGTCGGCAACGACTACGTGGGCGGCACGTTCCGGGACAATCTGGAACTACCCCCGCTGCCCCCTCGGGACTGACGTCAGTTCTCCACCTCGGTGCCGTCCACGACGATCCGCACGCGGTCGGGGTAGAACGACACGTGGTCGTCGATGCCCGACGCCTCCGCGGTGGTGAACGGGTAGAACCAGGCGGCGTCCTCGACGGACGCGGACCCGTCCGCCCCGGTGAACGACAGATACGACGCCGTCCCCTTGTACGGGCAGGACGTCCTGGTGTCGGAGGCAATGAAGAACTCGGACCGCACGTCGATGCGGGGCACGTAGTAGCGCACCGGCAGTGACGTCTCGAACAGCAGTCGCGGGCGGACGGTGTCGGCGACGAGTGTGTCGCCGATGAACACCTCGACGTGCCGGGACGACGGCAGCACGTCGACGCGGACATACGGGTCGCGGGCATGGACGAACACCTGCTGATCCTCCTCGTACCAGGCGTCCATCCTGTGCCAGTAAAACGCGACGTACGGGCCGAGGTCGAGGGAATCGTCCAGTTTCACGTCGTAGCCCCACACGGATTGCTCGGCGCGACGATCGCCGACGACGAGATCCCAGTACCGGGCCTTGCCCTTCCACGGGCACGTCGTGGTCGCGTCGACGGGCTCGAGGAGGTCGAAGTTCACGTCGTCGCGGGGAATGTAATAGACGGGCAGGTGACCCTTCTCGAACAGGTACACCGAATGGGTGGTGTCGGCGACCACCTGACCGCCGAACAACACCCGGATGCGCTTGTGATTGGGTTCGATGGAGATGCGGCCGTTCTCCGCGAACTGCTGGGTGGCGGCGGCATGCGTGAGAGCTGTGGACATCACTCCATGGTGCGCCTTCGGCGCCCCGTGCGCCTTTTTGGTAGTCAGGGCGACCGGAACGGCGCACGGGTGCGGAGCGCCGCGACACCGGCTGTCACGACCCACACCGTGAACGGGTAGAGGGCCAGGCGTTCGGTGATGCCGAACGGTTCGCCGGGGAGGAGGATCGCCACCATTCCGACGACCCCGACGAGGCAGCAGAGACCGGTCCAGAGCGCGAAGATGCGCCAACGCTCGTAGAGCGCGATTGCGATGACGATCATGGCGGCGTTGCGGGCGACGAACGTCGGGGTCGCGACCAGTTGGTGCAGGTGGGCGTCCACGTTGATCGGAACGACGCCCGTCAGGGCCGCGCTGACAGCCGCCAGGCAGAGCAGCGTCAACGCGGCCCGGCGCAGGCGTCCCGGTGGCAGGAACTCGCGCAGGCCCACCGCTCCCGCGAGAATGAGCACCCCCGTCAGCACGAAAGCGCTGTTGATCACCGTGTGCAGCGGTGAGCAGAGCCGGGCGGCCGCAGCCTGGGCCGCGGAGCCGTCGCAGCCCGTGACACCCAGGTTGCTGACCGAGTTGGTCCGCACCTCGTAGGGCCGCGGCCAGGCGCGTGCGGTCACGACCTCCGCGAGGAAATACAGGGCGATGAGCACCCAGGCCGTGGCTCCGGCCCGCACAGCCAACAGTCGCTGGGCGGGTGACGGCGTTCGCACGACGCTCACCCCTCCGAACCGTACCCGGCTCACCGAGTGGATTGTTGACAATCTTCGGGAGCGGCTCGACCATGTAGCCATGGCCCCGCTGACGAGAATTCCGGTAGCTGACTCCGAAGAGACGGGACAGATCGACGCGTGGCTGAGCTGACACGTCCCGCGGCCGACCTGCATGCCGAGCTCGCCGAGTTGGGCATCGACCTCGACATCGGATCGCGGCGGCGCGCCGAATACTCCTTCGACGCCTCCAATTACCGGGTGCCGCCGCTGGCGGTGGCGTTTCCGCGCAGCGCCGGCGACGTGGTGGCGATCGTCCGGGCCTGCACCGACCGCGGCCTCCCCATCACCAGCCGTGGCGGGGGCACGTCACTCGCGGGCAACGCGATCGGCAGGGGAGTGGTGCTCGACTTCTCCCGGCACATGAATCAGGTGCGGGCCGTCGACGCGTCCGCCCGAACTGCCGTCGTCGAACCCGGCATCGTCCTCACGGACCTGCAGAAAGACGTGCAACTGGCGACGGACGGCGCGTTCACCTTCGCTCCCGACCCGTCCAGCAAGTCCCGCGCGACCGTTGGCGGCGCGATCGGCAACGACGCCTGCGGCAACCACTCCGTGCGGTACGGCCGCACGTCCGATCACGTCGTCGCGCTCGACCTCGTGACGGCGAACGGGCACCGGCTGACCGCCACCCGCGACGGGCTGCGGGCCACCGATCCCGGCGACGCGTCCGCGGTGAGCGAGGCCGGGCGGATCGCCGCCGGACTCGACGCGCTGACGCAGGAGTATCTCGGCGACTTCCGGCTCGAGCTGGGCCGCATCCCACGGCAGGTGTCGGGATTTCACCTGGCGAACCTGTTGCCCGAGAACGGCTTCGACGTGGCCCGCGCCCTGGTGGGAAGTGAGGGGACGTGCGCGGTGATCGTGGCCGCGACCGTCGCGCTGGTGCCGGTGCCGCCCGCGGCGATGCTGCTGTGCCTCGGATACCGCGACCTGGTGGACGCCGCCCGCGACAACGCGCTGATCCTCGCGTACTCGCCCGCGGCGATCGAGGGCATCGACTCGGCGATCGTCGACACCATGCGGCACCTGCGCGGCGCCGACTCCGTGGTCGGGCTGCCCGACGGCGAGGCCTGGCTGTACGTCGACCTCGACGGCGAGGACCTCGGCGAGGTGAAACTGCGCGGGGCCGAACTGGTCTCGAAGCTGCGGGCGGCCGGACGGATCGTCGACTCACGGGTGGTCGGAGACCCGGCGGAACGCGCGTCGCTGTGGCGGGTACGCGAAGACGGCGCCGGACTGTCGGCCCGACTCGTCGAGGGCGGCGAATCCTGGACGGGCTGGGAGGATTCCGCCGTCGCACCCGACCAGCTGGCCGACTACCTCGTCGACATCAAGGCCCTGCTCGCCGAATTCGGTCTCACCGGCGTGATGTACGGGCACTTCGGCGCCGGTTGCATGCACATCCGCATCAACTTCGACCAGCGCACCGAGGAGGGCCGGGACGTGATGTCGCGGTTTATCCACCGCGCCGCGGAACTGTGCGTGCGGTTCGGGGGATCGATGTCGGGGGAGCACGGCGACGGTCGCGCGCGGTCGGCCCTGCTGCCGATCATGTACACGCCCACCATGATGGCGGCGTTCGCGACGTTCAAGCGGCTCTGGGATCCGGCGGCCGTGCTGAACCCCGGCAGCATCGTCGACCCCGAACCGCTGCTGGGCAGCCTGGCCCTCGACGGCGTGAACCCGCGGGCGTGGCAGACGACTTTCGACCTCACCCCCACCAGCGACGTCCCCGTCGCACCGTTCGTCCACGCCGTCCAGGGGTGCATCGGGGTGGGCCGTTGCCGCGCCTCGACCGGCGGGGTGATGTGCCCCAGCTTCCGCGCGACCGGCGACGAGAAGGACTCCACCCGCGGCCGGGCCCGCGCCCTGCAGGAGATGGTCCGCAACTCGCCGACCGTCGCCGACGGATGGCGCTCCGAGGACGTCAAGGAATCCCTCGACCTCTGCCTGTCCTGCAAGGCCTGCTCCACCGACTGCCCGGTGGGCGTCGACATGGCCACGTACAAGTCCGAATTCCTCGACCACCACTACCGCGGCCGGATGCGTCCCCTGTCGCACTACTCCCTCGGCTGGCTGCCGGTGTGGCTGAAGATCGCCGAACGGTCCGCCCCCGTGATGAATCGGCTCACCGCGGGCCGACTGGCGAAGGTTGCGGCCAAGCTGGGTGGTCTCACCCCGCACCGGTCGATGCCGGAGTTCGCGTCCCGCAAGCAGATCCGCCGCGAGGTCGGGGAGACGTCGCGGAACGGCACCGCGGACGTCGTGGTGCTCGCCGACACGTTCACCCGCGGGTTTCGCCCCGAGGTGGTCGGCGCCGCGTCGCGGGTGCTCGCCGAGGCGGGCCTCAGCTCGCAGTGCCGCAGCGACGTGTGCTGCGGGCTCACCTGGATCTCCACCGGACAGCTGAAGCAGGCGAAGAAGACCCTCGCCAAGGCGGCGGAACTCCTCGACGACGGCACCGACCGCCCCATCGTCGTCCTCGAACCGAGCTGCGCCGCCGCGTTCCGCAAGGACCTGCCCGAACTCGTCCACACCGACGCCGCCCGACGCGTCGCCGCCCGCGTGCAGAGCTTCGCCGGCGCTGTCCTCGAGTGGACCCAGGCAGGCTGGACCCCGAGCGTGGCGCTGCCCGACGACGTCACCGTGCAGACCCACTGCCACGAATACGCCGTGTTCGGCGCGGCCGGCCAGCGGAAGACCCTGCAGGCGGTCGGCGTCGAACGCGTCCGCGAGGCCACCGGATGCTGCGGCGTCGCAGGAAACTTCGGGTTCGAGGCCGACCACTACGACCTCAGCATGCAGGTGGCGGAACAGGCACTCGCCCCCGCACTGCGCGACAGTCCCGAAGACGCAGTCGTGCTGACCGACGGATTCAGCTGCCACATGCAGGTACGGCAACTCGACCCGACCCGATCGTCGCAACACCTCGCCCAGCTGCTCGACCCCGCACCACCGTCGAAACCCGAACACCAGAGCGGAGACTGACATGTCGCAGTTGTCGATGACCAGTGAACAGCGCGAGAAGTTCCTCGCCGACGTACACGTGGGGGTGATCGCCGTCGACCGCGACGGGCGGGCACCGCTCGCCGTGCCCATCTGGTACGGCTACGAACCCGGCGGCGAGGTGTACGTCTGGACCGGACGCGGGTCGCTGAAAGAGCGGCTGATCCGCGCCGCCGGCCGCTTCAGCCTCGTCGCCCAGGACGAGAAGCCGCCCTACCGGTACGTCAGCGTCGAAGGTCCGGCGGAGTTCGACGAATCACCCACCGCCGACGTCGTCCGCGAACTCGCCACCCGCTACCTCCCCGCCGAGGAGGTCGACAGTTTCGTCGAGGAGGCGTACGACGACAGCGCAATCGTCATCCGCATGCGGCCGGAGCACTGGCTGAGCGTCGACTACGGCAAAGGCGCGTAGCGCCCGTGCGCCTTTTTGGTAGCTGGGACAACCAGAAAGGCGCACGGGCGTTCAGCTCACGCTGATTCTGACGATGGCGGCGCGGGCCGATGTGGGGAAGCGTTGAAGGGCAGTTGTTCCGCCTCGACAGGAGCGCCCTTCATGACCGAACTTCTCGACCTGAGCACCGACGTCCTCGTCATCGGCGGCGGCCCCGCCGGAACGTGGGCCGCGCTGCGCGCACGGCAATCCGGGGCGGACGTCGTCCTCGTCGACAAGGGGTACTGCGGAACCAGCGGCGCCACCGCGCCTTCGGGCACCGGCGTCTGGTACGTCGACCCCGACCCGTCCGCGCGGGCGAAGGCCAAGGCCAGCCGCGAAACGCTCGGCGGCCATCTCGCCGACCACCACTGGATGGACCGCGTCCTCGACCAGACGTACGCGAACATGAATCTCCTCGCCGAGGAAGGCCGGTACCCGTTCCCCGTCGACCCCGACACAGGCAGGCAGATCCGCACCGGACTCCAAGGGCCCGAATACATGCGGCGGATGCGGGCATGGGTGAAGAAGGCGGGCGTCCGGATTCTCGACCACTCGCCGGCCCTCGAACTGCTCGTCGACACCGACGGCCAGGTGCGCGGCGCGGCGGGTTACCAGCGCCACGACGACCGCGACTACCGGATCACCGCGGGCGCCGTCGTGATCGCGAGCGGCGGCTGCGCGTTCCTGTCCCGCGCCCTGGGCACCAACGTCGACACCGGCGACGGCGCGCTGATGGACGCCGAGGTGGGTGCCACGTTCTCCGGCATGGAGTTCTCCAATGCGTACGCGATCGTCCCCGCCAACTCCACCATCACCAAGACCGCCTACTACGGCTACGCCACGTTCTTCCACGCCGACGGACGCGTCCTCGAGGGCGCCGGCTCCACCAAGGGGCGTTCGGTGATCGCGAAAACGCTGCTGTCCGAGCCGGTGTTCGCCCAACTCGACCGCGCCGACGACGACGTGCAACGCCAGATGCGACTCGGCCAGCCCAACTTCTTCCTGCAATTCGACCGGCGCGGCATCAACCCGTTCACCGACCGCTTCGAGGTCAGCATGCTCGCCGAGGGGACGGTGCGCGGAACCGGCGGCATCGACGTGGTCGACGACACCTGCGCCACATCCGCCCCCGGCCTGTTCGCGGCGGGTGACGCCGCGACCCGTGAACGCATCTGCGGCGGCTTCACCGGCGGCGGCAGCCACAACTCGGCGTGGGCGATGTCGTCCGGCAGCTGGGCGGGCACGGGGGCCGCGCGGTTCGCGCGAACCGAACGTCGGGTCCGGGCGGGCGAACTGCGTCCCGCCGGCCGGGCCGGACTGCGGCCCACAGGGCGGTCGGGGCTGGAGGCATCCGCCGTCGTCGCGGCCGCGCAGGCGGAACTCATCCCGTACGAGAAGAACTACCTGCGGGACGGTGTGCGGGTGCAGGGTGCGCTCGACGAGCTGGAGTCGTTGTGGACGGCGTTGTCGCTGGGGCTCGGCGGCGACACTGGCGACGAACGTGTCCGGGCCCGTCAGGCCGCGGCGATCACCGCGGTGGGGCGGTGGATGTACCACTCGACGCTCGCGCGGACGGAAACCCGTGGAATGAGCAAGCGTGCCGACTACCCGGACCTCGACCCCGCGCAGCACCACCACGTGCTCACCGGTGGGCTGGACGACGTGTGGACCTCGACCGGCGCGGCACGCAGTGGGCTGTTGCGAGTGGCCTCGTGATCGAGGTGCTGCTGGCCGACGCGTGCATCGGCTGCGACAAGTGCGTCGACGCATGCCCCACCAACGTGTTCGACCGCACCGACACCGGGATCCCCGTGATCGCGCGGCAATCGGACTGCCAGACGTGCTTCATGTGCGAGGCGTACTGCCCGGTCGACGCGCTGTACGTGGACCCGCAGTCCACGCCGCTCGTCGACGGGCAGGACATCCCGGAGGACCACATCGGCCGGTACCGCGAGAAACTCGGCTGGGGGAAGGGGCGTGCCGCAGGCTCACTCACGGCGGTCGGGCCGTCCCTGCCGCACGGGGCACCACCGCCGAGGCTTCGCCCGTGAGTGCGTAGCGAGTCCAGGGGCTCGTCAACCACTCACGGGCGGCGGAGCCGCTAGATTGGAGGCACCGGAACAGTCGTCACCTGGGGCAGGGGTGCGGATGCAGAATTCGAAGTCGACACCGATGACCGTGCCCGGGCTGCGGGTGTACCAGCCCGAATCACCCGCGGCGCGGATGGCGCTCGTCGGCGCAACCGTCGTGGTCGGCCTCGTGCTCATGTGGATGGCCGGGCGGTCGGGTCCCGTTCGCACGTGGATGGTGGCGGCCGGAATCGCCGTCCTGCTGGTGGCCCGGGGACTGCATCTGCGGCGGCCCGTCACCATGACACATTCGGTGGCGGCGGTGCTGTTCGTTGCGGCCGCGGATGTGGCGTACACGAGCGCACATTCGACTCCGGGATTTCTCCTCCTCGTGGCCACCGGACCCGTCCTGATGCTGCCGGTGCGCAGTGTTCCGCAGCCCGAGGACCGTGCCCGCGTCTTCTCGCTGATCCAGCAGACCACCGACGATCCGCTGTCGCCGTTCGCCCTCAATTCGGCGAAGTCGTACTACTTCAACGCGTCGGGCACCGCGGCGATCGCCTACCGGGCGCGATCCGGAATAGCGGTCGTCTCCGGCGATCCCATCGGCAACGCGCTCGAATTCGGCGCCCTCCTCGACGAGTTCTCCGAGTTCGCGGCCGAACGCGGTTGGCGCGTCGCCGTGCTCGGAGCGGGAGAGCGCGTCGCCCGGCTGTGGGAGATCGGCGGCGACACCCGAAAGCCGTTGTCGGCGGTCCCGATCGGCCGTGACGTGGTGATCGACGTCGGACACTTCACCCTGCACGGCAGGAAGTTCCGCAACCTCCGGCAGGCCGTGCAGCGCACCCACAACGCCGGGCTCACCACCGAGATCGTCCCGGAAGCCGCGCTCGACGAACCGACGCGCCGGGAGTTGACGGACATCGTCGAGGCCGCCCGCGCCGGACATCAGCGCCGCGGGTTCTCGATGATCCTCGACCACCTGCTGGACGGCGCACTCCCCGGTGTTCTGCTCGTCATCGCCCGCGACTGCACCGGGCGCGCCGTCGCCTTCCAGCGTTACGGCACCGCCGATTCCGCCCGCGAACTGAGCCTCGACGTTCCGTGGCGAGCCGACGGCGCGCCGAACGGCACCGACGAACGCATGACCGTCGACGTCATCCGGTACGCCGGGCACACCGGTGCGCGATACGTCTCGCTGTCGTTCGCGGCGTTCCCCGAACTCCTCGACCCCGACGCACCCGGCGCGGGGGCCCCGGCTCTTCCGCCGTGTCCTGCACCTCGGCGACGTGCTGATCTCGCTCGAGTCGCTGTACCGCTACCTCGGCAAGTTCCATTCCACGGGGAACCGGCGCTACGTCCTCCTGCGTTTCCGTTACCTGCTGCCCGTGGCGTTCGCGTGCCTGACGTTCGAGTTCGTGCCGCACCGGGAACGGGCCTGAGGAGCGAGGTCAGAAGTCGAAATTCTTCTCGTTCGTCGCGGTGAGCGCGTCGACGACGGCCGCGAGATCGGTCTTGGAGACGTCCGGGGTCGCCTCCTTCGGTGTCGGTCGCGTCGCCTTGTCCGGTGGGGTCTGATTCTTGCCGGGCCGTTCGTCCGTCATCTGTGCACCTTCGCGATAGGCCGAGCCGGGCAGGTTTACTGACCAGTACACCGTCGGGCGACTGCGTCCGCAACTCGACAGGGTCCTGATGTGACGCGGTCCACGTCGAGCCAGCTATCTGTCAGCTATCAGGCTGTGATCGACTGGGGCGACAAGTGCTCGTGGACGGCGATCCAGCCTGAATCTTCACGCCGCCGGAACAGGATCGTCTCCCGTTCGTCGAGCTCGACCGTTCCTGTCGAATGCCGCACGGTGGTGCCGACCCGGTGCGTCAGCACCGCGACATCCGGGGCCGGAAACGTGACGTTCTGCTCGCGGGAACGGCACGCCAGGATACGGAACCCGTCCGACTCCCACTCGGACCAGAGGTCGCGGTAGGCCTCGCGACTGGGCAGCGGCACCGGGTGGGTGTAGAAGACGAACGTCGCGTCCGGGCTGAACGCCTCGAAGTAGGCGGTCGTGTCGTGCTCGCCGAATGCCTGGATCAGCGCGTCGATCGCGTGCTGGACGTCAGCCGTTTTCGTGTCAGCCATGAGCCGGGTTCTCCTCGACCGCCAGCGCGGCTTCGCTGTCTTCGATGAACCGTTCCTCGGTGTCGAGGTCCAGCGACCGGGACAGGACCCAGTACACGATCCCCGACACGGCGAGTCCGACCGCGAACGCGACGTCGACGTCACCGAGGGCCGCGGCGATCGGCCCGACGTAGAACGGCAGCACCATGAACGGAACGGAGGCGACGATGCCGGCGAAGAAGGCCGTCATGCCCCGCCACGACCACATTCCGTACAGCCCGTCCGGCGTGAACAGGTCGGTGATGGCGTAATGCCCGCGGCGCACGAAGAAGAAGTCGGTGAGATTGACGGCGGTCCACGGCACGAGGAGGTACAGCATGATCAGCAGCGTCGTGTTCAGGACGGTCGTCGAATCGGTGAACAGCAGGCTCAGCACCAGCCAGACCGCGGCCAGCGCGAGGACGGTCACCACCCGGATCCGGCGGGACGGGGTGACCTTCCGGAAGGAGTCGATGCCCGTGATCACGGTGAGCATGCCGCTGTACGCGTTCAGGCCCATGGTCGCCACCAGCACGAGCGTCGCGACGAGGGCGAGCACACTGCCGAGGAACGGCACCACCGAGTTGCCGGCGTCGTGGATGCCGGCGAGCGCGTCAGTGGCTCCGAGCCGGGTGGCCATCCACGCACCCACCGGGATCAGCCAGACCGGCGACGCGGAGGCGCCGAGGAACACAGCCGACACGATGGCCGACGTCCGCGTGTTGCGCGGCAGGTACCGCGAGTAGTCCGACACGTACGGCGCGTAGGTGATGTTGTAGGAGGCCGCGACACTGAACTGGGCGATGAACGCCAGCAGAGTGAACCCGCCCGTCGCCGCGCCCGCGTCGCCGCCGGCGTGCCCGAACACGACGCCCCACGTGAGGATGGCCCACAGCGGCAGCGACAGCCAGAACAGCACACGGAACGACAGGTGCAGCAGATCGTGACCGTAGATCGCGAGCAGCGTGGCGACCGCGGTGATGACGACGGCGATGACGGCCGCGTTCCACCCGAAGATGCTGTGCAGGCCCGCCTTGATGATGACGACGTCCACGACGTTGAACCCGACGTACGTGAACAACGTCCCGATGAGTGCGAGGACGACACCGCGATAGCCGAACTGCGCGCGGGACTGCACCATCTGCGGGAGTCCGAGCACCGGTCCCTGCGACGCGTGGAACGCCATGAACAACGTTCCGAAGAAGATGCCGAGAATGCCCGCGACGACCGTCCAGCCCAGCGACAGGCCGAGGGCGGGGCCGACGAAGCCGATGGCCACCGTGAAGGGCTGGAAGTTTCCGACGAACCAGAAGGGGCCCTGGTCGCGGACCTTCCCGTGACGTTCGTCCTCGGGGACGTAGTCGATCGAGCGGGTCTCGATGGTGCCACCGAGGGTCGCGGCGGTGTCGCCGGAGTGATCTGACACTGAAACTCCTTGGAGGTGCTGTGGCTCTGATCACCACTCTGCGCACTGCGCCGCCCCGGCACCAGAGGCGAGATGTACAGTTCGTCTATTACGGTTGGGCAATTCGTACAAGGGGTCGCCGGGTGATCACCGTCCAGGACGTCCTGTCGGCTCCCACGCTGCGGCTCACGTCGATGAGCGGGATGGCGGGAGTCGACAACCCCATCACCGCAGCGCACGTGTCCGAACTGACGCGTCCGCGGGACTGGCTCCAGGGCGGCGAGTTGCTGATGACCGTCGGCCTGATGCTTCCCACCACCGAATCCGGGTGCCGCGACTACGTGCGGGACTGCGTCGCGGGCGGGGTCGCCGCACTGTGCCTCGGTCTGGGGCACGGGCTGCCCTACCAGGCGCCACCGGCGCCGCTCGTTGCGGCGGCGCGCGAATTCGGCGTCCCGCTGCTCATCGCCCCCGACTCGGTGCCGTTCATCGCCATCACCAAATGGATCTTCTCCCGGATCGCCGAGGAGGAGAAACGTGCGCTCGAGGACGCCATCGAACTCAGCTACCAGCTCACCGCGGTCGCGGCCGGACCGTCGCCCCTGAGCGGACTGCTCGACAAGTGGCGGTCCGTCAGCGGCTCCCTCTGCGCAGTGCTGGACGCGTCCGGCGGGGTGGTCCAACTCTCCGACGGCGTCGACGCGGCGTTCCTGCAGGACGCCCAAGACCAGGTGGGTCGCTACACCACCCGGGCGAAGGGCTGGACGGCGTTCGGCGGTGCCGGTCGGCGGGAACTCGAACTGCACCCCGTTCGCATCGACAACCCGCTCGCGTTCGTCGTGCTCGAGCGGTCGGCGGACAGCGCGCTGCGGCACGCGTCCAATGTTCTCGTCTCGCTGTTGTCGCTCGAACTCGAACGGCGTCACGTGGCCGGCGAACCGGAGCGGCAGCGGCGGGCGGCGGCGCTGGCGCAGTTGCTCAGACCCGGACTCCGGCGGGAGCGCGCACATCAGATCGCGGCCGGCATCGGGCTGTCCCGGGACCCCCTGCAGATCGCCGTCGTGCGCTCCACTCCCGAGGCTGTGGCCGACCTGACCGTCCGGATCGGTTCGGTCCTTCCGGATTCCGTCCTGAGACAGCGCAATTCGGACATCGAGATCGCGCACCCCGAGGTCGCCGGGCTGGCGGACCTGCTGTCGGGCGTGGCAGAGGGATGCGCCATCGGGATCGGCGCGCTGGTTCCGGTGGACGCGCTGGCCGTGTCGGCGATGCAGGCGCGATCTCTCGTCGCCGTCAGCGCCCGACTGGGCCGCGCCGTCGACGCCAAGGAAGGGGAGACCGTGCAGTTGCTGCTGCGACTCGGCTCGGCCGACGTGCTCAGCGGCTTCTCGACCGCCGTCCTCGCACCCCTCGATCAGCTCGAGCCGCGCGAACGCGTCGAACTCCAGCGAACGCTCGAGGAATGGCTGCGAGCCAACGGGGCCTGGGACCCGGCGGCGGCCGCCCTCTCCGTGCACCGCAACACCGTCCGGAACCGGATCGACAAGATCGCGGCGCTGACCGGGCGGAACCTCGACCAGGCCGACGACCGCATGGAGCTGTGGCTGGCGCTCAAGGCCAGGGCGGTGACGCCGTCGACGGACGAACCCGACTGACGGTCACGCCCGGACCAGGATCTTCACCGCCGTGTCGTTGTGCTCGATCAACGTCGTGAGGCCCTCGGAGACCAGGTTGTCGAGTTCGATCCGGCCGGTGATGAACGGGGCCAGGTCGATCACGCCGGTGCGCACCAGCTCGATCACCGCCTCGTGATCTCGGACGTAGGCGATGGTGCCGCGCAGGTCGATCTCCTTGAGGACGAGCTTCTGCATGTCGACCGTCGCGGGCTTTCCCCAGATCGACACGTTCACCACCACGGCTGCGGGCCGGACGGCGTCGAGGATGGTGTCGAGGACGGCGTTGACCCCGGCGCACTCGAACCCGAGGTCGGCGCCGACACCGTCGGTCAGCTCGAGCACCCGGGTCTTCACGTCCTCCGACGACGGGTCGATCACGTGATGCGCGACCCCACTGGACAGCGCCTTCTGCTTCCGGGCGTCGCTGAGTTCCGTGACGATCGTGGTGACACCCAGGCCCTTCAGGACCGCGGCCACCAGGAGTCCGATCGGCCCCGCGCCGCCGACCAGCGCGACGTCGCCGGCCTTGGCCCCGCTGCGGACGACCGCATGGTGCGCGACGCTGAGCGGTTCGATCAGGGCCGCCTCGTCGAGCGGGATGTCGCCGATCTTGTGCACCCACCGGCGGTCGACCACCACCTTCTCGCTGAGTCCGCCTCCGCCACCGGCCAATCCGATGAAACCCATCTTCGTACACAGGTGGTAGTTGCCTGCCTTGCAGGACGCGCACTCGTTGCACACGAAGTACGGCTCCACCACCACGTTGTCACCCACGGCCACATCGGTGACGCCCTCACCGACCTCCTCGACCGTCCCGGAGAACTCGTGGCCCATCGTCACCGGAGCATTCTCATGCGACAGCGGATGGGGATGCCCCGGCGGGGAGATGAAGATCGGGCCCTCCAGGTACTCGTGGAGGTCGGTGCCGCAGATTCCGCACCACGCGACCCGGAGTTTCACCGCGCCCGGCCGCAATTCCGGCTCCGGGATGTCGTCGATCCGGATGTCGCGTCGGCCGTGGAAGCGTGCTGCCCTCATGAATCCGCCCTCACTACGTTGTGAACGTGCTGATTCGGGGAACGGTACGGGCGCGCGGCCGGGGGCGGGAAGAGTTGCAGTGTGTTGCAATTCGATGGCGCCGGTGTGACGTTCACCGGCCGATAGCTGGTTTGACCGGATCTGCGGGTACCTTCGAGGGGAAAGACTGGTTCGATCTGGGGGAGTGAGGCATGGCACGCATACGCACGGCGGCTGAAGCCGAAATCAACGCCGCCGAGCAGATGCAGAAGCTCGGTTACGGCGACGCCACAGCGCTACTCGGAGGCGCGGACGGCGGCATCGACGTCTACTCGTCACGCGCGTACGCGCAGGTGAAGTGGCGTGGCGGCAGTGCAGGCAAGTCGGACCTCGCGAACCTCTACGGCACCCGCGGAACCAGCCACGCCCGGAAGCTCCTGTACTTCTCCGGCCCCGGATACACGGACGAGGCCGTCGACTACGCGGACACGGTGGGCATCGCCCTGTTCCGGTGCGAGCCCGACGGCGATACCCCGCCGGTCGGTGTCCACGCCCCGAAACTGGTGGCCGCCGCGCGTAACTCGACGGTTGCGGTGGCCCCGTCCCCGCCGCCCCCACCGGAGCCCGAATCGCCGGCGCGCATCGTCGCCCGCAACGCATGGGCGATGGTCGCAGGCTTCCTCGGCGCCCACTGGCAACTCCTCGGCGCCGTCGTCTGCACGATTGTCCTCATGATCGCCCCCTTCGGCGAAGGGAACGTCGGGCTGCGGGTGTTCGCGACGATCCTCGCCGTCGTCGGCGCGCCCGTGTTCTGGCTCCTCTACGTCCAGCACCGGCACGCGAAGGACCGATAATACGAGGAAACCACCGTCAGTGCGTACTGACGGTGGTTTCTCGTTGCGGTTCGGAGTGGGCGAATCTCAGTTCGCGGTCGGCAGCGACTTCAGCGACGTGACGGTGGCGACGCAGGCACGAGCGGCCTCGGCGCCCTTCTTCACGAAGTGGTCGTGGAAGTAGTTGAGATGCTCGTCGTGCTCGTGGAAGTGGTGCGGCGTCAGCACAACCGAGAACACCGGCACGTCCGTGTCGAGTTGCACGCGCATGAGGCCGTCGATCACCGCGGTCGCGACGAACTCGTGCCGGTAGATGCCACCGTCCACGACGAGCGCGGCCGCGACGACGGCGTCGTAACGCCCGGTGAGGGCGAGGCGGCGTGCGTGCAGCGGGATCTCGAACGCGCCCGGCACCTCGAAGAAGTCCAGCTCGTCCTTCGAATACCCCAGCGTGTTCACCTCGTCGGTGAAGCCCTCGCGCGCGCGATCGACGATGTTGCGGTGCCACGTGGCCTGGATGAACGCGATTCGTCCCTGACTCTCACTCATGGTCTGAAACTACTGCACCGGAGCTAGCGCTGTGAACGGGGCAGTGCCGTGGACCGGCCCCACCCGGAGTCGTCGGTGAGGTGCTCGAGCAGGGGCTGAATCCGGTACGGCAGCGGGCTGGTCAGCGCGATGGTGGTGGTCGAATGCGTGATGCCGGGCAGGTTCGCGATCTTCTCCAGCAACTTCTGCAGCTCCGCGTGCGTGGACGTGGCCACCCGCACCAGCAGATCTTCGCGGCCGGTGGTCGCGTGGATCTCGATGACCTCCGGCAGGTCGACGAGGCGGTTGCCGACGGCGGTGAGCTTGCCCTGTTCGAGTTCGAGCCCGACGAACGCCTGGATGGGAATCCCGACCTCGGCGAGGTCGAGGTTGGGGCGGAAGCCGGTGAGCAGTCCGCTGGTCTCCATGCGCTTCATCCGGGACTGGACGGTGTTGCGGGCAACGCCCAGCGAGTTGGCGAGTTCGGCCACGCTCATGCGTGAGTCCTGGCCGAGCAGTCCGAGCAACTGCACGTCGAGCTTGTCGATGCTGAGCACTTTGGGTACCTCCGGGAAGTGACGACCGTCACCTGTTGCGTGAACTGATTAGTTGATCCGATTTGCGTTGACCAAATCTTAGACCAGATACAGGATCAAGCTCACGAAATGCTCAACGCGACGGATCGGGAATCGCAGATGACTCAGTTAGACGACGCTCGCACCAGTGCAGCATCCTTTGATCTCGCCGACCGATACCGGGCCGACTCGGGCCCGGTGTTGATGACCGGTGTGCAGGCCATCGCCCGCCAACTGGTGGAGCAGCACGAACGCGACCGCCGCGCGGGACTGAACGTCGCGACGTTCGTCTCCGGCTACCAGGGCAGCCCCCTCGCCGGACTCGACCGCACCATCGCCGCCATCCCCACGTTGAGCACCGACCACGACGTGAAGTTCGTGCCCGGCATGAACGAGGAACTCGCCGCGACCTCCGTCTGGGGCAGCCAGGTCGACCTCCCGCAGGGCGAGCGCACCCACGACGGCGTCGTCGGCGTCTGGTACGGCAAGGGTCCCGGCCTCGACCGCGCCAGCGACTCCATCCGGCACGCCGCCATGTACGGCGCGAACGCCCGCGGCGGCGTCCTCGTCCTCGTCGGCGACGACCCCAACGCCAAGTCCTCCACCATCCCCTGCGCCAGTGAGCGGTCCATGGCCGCGATGGGCATGCCCGTGTTCTTCCCGCGCAACGCCGAGGAGGTCATCACGTTCGGCCTCTACGGTGTGGCGCTGTCGCGGATCTCCGGCTGCTGGTCGGGCATGAAGATCGTCGCCGACGTGGCCGACGGACTCTGGACCCTCGACCGCGACTTCGCCGACCTCGACATCGTGCTCCCCGAGATCGAGTGGAACGGCAAGCCGTGGTCGTACCGGCAGCGCGTGCTCGCGTCCCCGCCCGACAGCGTCTATGCCGAGGCCGACCTGTACGGGCCGCGCTGGGCGATGGTCGAGGCGTTCAACGCCGCCAACGAGATCGACAAGATCGAGGTGAACCCGCGCAGCGCGTGGCTGGGCATCGCCGCCGTCGGCACCGCCTACGACTCGCTGCGCCAGGCCCTGCTCGACCTCGGGCTCGGCGACTCCCAGCTCGAGGACGCCGGCATCCGCATCCTCCGCGTCGGCATGCCCTACCCGCTGGGCGCCGACAAGGTTCGCGAACTCGCCGACGGCGTCGAGCAGGTCCTCGTCGTCGAGGAGAAGATGCCGTTCGTCGAGTCGCAGCTCAAGGACATCCTCTACGGCGGCGCCAGCGCACCGGCAGTGCTGGGGAAGAAGAACGCGCAGGGCAAGAACCTGATTCCCGTCGACGGTGAACTGACCGCCGCCCGTCTCACCGGACCGCTGCGCCGCGTCCTGAAGGACCGGGTCGCGCTGACGCCGGCCCCGCCGCCGCGCCTCGAGCTGACCGTCCTCCCGACGTCGCGCACCCCGTACTTCTGCTCCGGCTGCCCGCACAACCGCTCCACCGCGGTACCCGAGGGATCGATCGCGGGCGGCGGCATCGGCTGCCACACGCTGGTCACGATGTCCGGCCGCACCGACAGCGCCGTCACGATGCTCACCCAGATGGGCGGCGAGGGCGCGCAGTGGATCGGGCAGGCCCCGTTCAGCGACGTCAAGCACATGTTCCAGAACGTCGGCGACGGCACCTACTTCCACTCCGGTCAGCTCGCCGTGCAGGCGTGCGTCGCCGCCGGCGTCAACATCACGTACAAGGTGCTCTACAACTCCGCCGTCGCGATGACCGGGGCGCAGGACGCCGAGGCCGGGCTGACCGTGCCGCAGCTGACCCACAAGCTGGCGTCCGAGGGCGTCAAGCAGATCATCGTGTGCGCCGAGGACCCCAAGCGGCACAAGGGCGCCCACTTCGCCGCCAACACCCTGCTGTGGGACCGCACCCGGCTCGACGAGGCGCAGCGCGTCCTCCGCGACGTCGAGGGTGTCACCGTGCTGATCTTCGATCAGCAGTGCGCCGCCGAGGCCCGCCGCAAGCGCAAGCGCGGCAAGCTGCCCGCCCGCCGCACCCGCGTCGTCATCAACGAGGCCGTCTGCGAGGGCTGTGGCGACTGCGGCGTCAAGTCCAACTGCCTGTCCGTGCAGCCCGTCGACACCGAATTCGGCCGCAAGACCAAGATCGACCAGACCAGCTGCAACACCGACTACTCCTGCCTCGAGGGCGACTGCCCGTCGTTCGTGACGGTCGAGCTGCCCGAGGAAGGCGCACCGAAGACGTTGCGCGAGATCCCGGTTCCGCCGGAGGTCGGCGACCCCGACCCCGCAGTGTGGACCGGAACGCACAACCTGTTCATGGCCGGTGTCGGTGGTACCGGCATCGTCACCGTCAACCAGGTGCTCGGCATGGCCGCACTGCGCGCCGGGCTGCACGTCGAGGGACTCGACCAGACCGGACTCAGCCAGAAGGCCGGACCCGTCACCTCGCACCTGCGGCTCAGCGATCAGAAGACGCGGTCGGGAAGCTCGGCGCCGTCCAACCGGATCAGCCCCGCGACCGCCGACTGCGTCCTCGCATTCGACCTGCTGACGGCGGCCGACGCCAAGTACGCCGGCTTCGGCAGCTCCGAGCGGACCATCACCGTCGCGTCGACCAGCCAGACCCCGACCGGCGACATGGTCTACGACCCCGCCGTCCGCTACCCGGACGAGGACAAGCTGCTCGAGCGTCTCGACGTCTCGGCCCGCGAACTGACCGCGATCGACGGGCTCGCCGCCGCCACCGCACTGTTCGGCAGCACGGCCGCCGCCAACTTCCTGCTGGTCGGCGCGGCCTACCAGGCCGGCGGACTGCCCGTCCCCGCCCGCTTCATCGAGGAAGCCCTCGAGATCAACGGCGTCGCCGTCGAGTCCAACAAGGCCGCATTCCACTGGGGACGCGTCGCCGTCGCCGACCGGGAAGCCTTCCTCGCCGCCACCAGCTCGGCCGCCGTGCCCCAGCGCAGCGACACCGTCGTCCCGACGCACCTGTTCGCCGGATCCACCCTGGACGGCACGACGCTCGAACTCACCGAACGCCGCGCCGCGAACCTCGTCGCCTTCCAGGGCGACCGCGTCGCCGCCCGCTACATCGCCCTGGTGCAGCAGGCATGGGACGCCGAGCGCGAACTGGGCAGCCGGACCGAGTTCAGCGAGGCCGTCGCCGCCGGCCTGCACAAGCTCACCGCCTACAAGGACGAATACGAAGTGGCCCGGATGCTCACCGACCAGGCGTTCCTCGACGCCGCCGCCGGCGAGGTCCCCGGCGCGGGCAAGCTCACCTACAAGCTGCACCCGCCCGTCCTCAAGGCCATGGGCCGCAAGACCAAGATCGGATTCGGCCCCCGCTCACACGTCGCGCTCAAGACCCTCGCCAAGGCGAAGTTCCTGCGCGGCACCGCGTTCGACCCGTTCGGCTACGCCAAGGTCCGTCGCCTCGAGCGTCAGCTGCTCGCACACTACGAGACCACGGTGGCCCGCCTCGTCGCCGACCTCTCCGCCGACACCTACGACACCGCAACGCTGATCGCCGCGACCCCCGACCTCGTCCGGGGCTACGAGGACGTGAAGCTGCGCAACGTCACCGTCTACCTCCAGCGTCTCGCCGAACTCGGCGTCGACACCTCCACCATCACGATTGCCACCACTCCGGAAAGGTCCTGAGAAGACATGACTCTCACCGCGGAACGTCACGACACCGCACTACCCGAAAACGCTGGAGTGTTCGAGCGCACCGATTTCCCCACCGACACCGCCCACGAGCAGGTGACGTTCTTCCAGGACCCCGCCACCGGACTCAAGGCGATCGTCGCGATCCACGACACCACCCTCGGACCGGCGCTCGGCGGAACCCGCTTCTACCCGTACGCCGACGAGGCCGCCGCACTCAAGGACGTCCTGCGCCTGTCGCGGGGCATGACCTACAAGTCGGCGATCGCCGGAGTCGACCTCGGCGGCGGCAAGGCCGTCATCATCGGCGACCCGGCCACCGGAAAGTCGGAGGCGCTGCTCGAGGCGTACGCCCGGTTCGTCCAGACGCTCGGCGGCCGGTACATCACCGCCGGCGACGTGGGCACCAACTCCGACGACCTCGACGTGATGGGCCGCGCCACCGACTACGTCGTCGGACGCAACACGTCCGCCGGCGGGTCCGGCGACAGCGCCCCGATGACAGCCCTCGGCGTGTTCCAGGGCATGCGCGCCGCCGCCCAGGCCACGTGGGGCACCGCAAGCCTCGCCGGCCGCACCGTCGGCGTCGAGGGCACCGGCAAGGTCGGCTACCAGCTGATCAAGCTGCTGCTCGCCGACGGCGCGTCGGTGGTCGCCACCGACGTCAACGCCGCCGCACTCGACCGCGTGGCCCGCGACTTCCCCGACGTCAAGATCGCCTCCAGCGTCATCGGGCAGGAACTCGACGTCTACGCACCCTGCGCGATGGGCGCCACGCTCACCGACGAGTCCGTCGCCGCGATCACCGCCCAGGTGATCTGCGGGGCCGCCAACAACCAGCTCGCCCACCCCGCGGTCGAGCACGACCTCGGCGAACGCGGCATCACCTGGGTTCCCGACTACGTCGCCAACGGCGGCGGACTCATCCAGGTCGCCGGCGAGCGGCTCGGCACGTCCGCCGACGACGTCCGCGCGCAGGTCGAGAAGATCTTCGCCACCGTCGTCCAGATCCTCGACGTCGCGAAGCGGGACGGCATCCTCGCCGGCGCCGCAGCCGACGCCGTCGCCGAGGCCCGCATCGCCGCAGCCAGGTAGGCCCTCCGGGCCCGTGCGCCTTTTTGGTAGCTCCCGCAACCAGAAAGGCGCACGGGCGCGAAGCGCCTAGGCCGTCAGCCGCCGGTGCAGCTCCCAGGCATTGCGCTCGACGCGATTGGATTCGAGCATCCCGTCGGCGCGGACGCTCCACACCGCGGTGCCGGTCAGGTGAATCGGTTGCCCGTCGGGTTCGGTACCCATGAATCCGCGGTTGCGGCCGGTCATTTCCCACAGCGACGCGACGCGGGAACCGTCCTCGTTCTGGAACGTTTCGACGGGGATGAACTCCAGATCCTCGACGGTCGACTGAAACTTCAGCACCCATTCCTTGAAGGCGTCCCGGCCGCGGATCGCCTCCCCGCCGGTGACGATGACGAAATCCTCGACGACGAGCTCGTCGATCGCGTGCGGGTCCTGGGGTGACTGCCACACCCGGGCCCAGAAATTCTCGACTGCGTGAACTCCGTGTTGTACAGACATGGTTTCCTTGCTCTCTCGCTAACTTGGAATTTCCAAGTTAGCACGGATACGACGAGGTCGCGCCCCGTTCTTCACGAGTTCCGGTTAACCCTGCGAATCGCCCGCCGGGGCCGGAGCACCCTGCTGTACATGCAGAGTCGATGCGGGGACGCGGCGACCGTCGTCGGTGACGAAGGCGAGGGAAACGGCCTCGCCGGTGGTCTCGTCGGTGTACTCGGGGGAGGTGCTACCCGGACGCGGCAGATGGTCGCGACCGAACTGGCCCAGCGCCCCGATCACGACATGCAACTGCTTGCCCTTCTCCGTCAGCACATACTCCAGACGTTCCCGCGACCCCTCCTGACGATAGGCGCGACGTTCGAGGATCCCTTCGTCGACGAGCATCGCCAACCGTGCCGTGAGCACGTCGGACGCCACCCCGAGACTGCGGGTGAACTCCGAGAACCGACTGTGGCCCCAGAAGGCGTCGCGGACGATGAGCAGCGTCCACTTGTCGCCCAGGAGTTCGAGGGTGCGCGCGATGGAGCAACGGGCAGGCGTGGCCGACGACGGACTCATGCAACGAGGATAGTCCGTACTGGCTTGGTGCGTCCAAGCCAGCGGCTTCGCCGCCCGTGCGCGGCGAACGAGTGCAGAGACTCGCTAACCGCGCACGGGCGCGAAGCGCCTCACGCCCGCATCCCCGTGACGACGGCGTCGAGGAACTCGTCCGCGATCTCCTCGGGTGTCTCGGCGCCCGCGGGGGTGATCCAGAGGTAGCTGTAATTGAACATGCCCAGCAGGCCCTTGACCATCAGCCGCGGGAGAGCCCGGAACTGTCCGTCGCGGATGCCCTGCTCCAGCGCGTTCCGCCAATGCGATTCGTAGCGTTCACGTTCGGCGATGATGCGATCCCGACGCTCGTTCGTCAGGGCGTGGTACTCGCGGAAGAAGACCGTCCACTCCGCACGGTGCTCGGCGATGTTCCGCATGAGGGCTCGTGCGAGGCCGCGCAGCCGTTTCTCCGGATCGGCCTCGGACAGCGCGAGTTCGTCGGCCACCGTGTTCATCTGCGCGAGTTGCCGGCTGCTGATCTCGTAGAGGATTGCCTCCTTGCTGCCGATGTAGTGGTACAGCGCTCCCCGGCCCAGCCCGGTCGCCTCACCGATCTCGGCGACCCCGGTGCCGTGGTAGCCCGACTTCGCGAACAATTCGGCGGCCACCTGCAGGACTCGGTCCCGGTTGGCGTCGTACTTGTCGCTCATCGAAGGGCCCCTTTGTCTCCCGGCGGTCGAAGATGTGAGTCTAGACGGCCCAGATCACGGGTTCGGCGCGGCCAGCCCGGTGATCAGGGCGTCGAGAAAGCCGTCGGCGATCTCTTCGGGGGTGCGGGCCCCGTCGGCGGTGAGCCAGAGGTAGCTGTAGTTGAACATGCCGAGCACACCCTTGATCATCAACGGCGGCAACAGGGTGAACACCCCGTCTCGGACGCCTTGGTCGAACGCATGCCGCCAATGCGATTCGTACCGTTCGCGTGCCGCGACGACCCGCGCACGCCGATCACCGGTCAGGGCGTGGTACTCGCGGAAGAACACCGTCCACTCGGCGCGGTACTCGGCGATGTTGCGGAGCAGGGCCCGTGCCAGACCGCGGAGGCGGCGCTCCGGATCCGGTTCGGTCAGGGCGAGTTCGTCGGCCACGTCGTTCATCTGCGCGAGTTGCCGGCTGCTGATCGCGAACAGCACCTCCTCCTTGCTGCCGATGTAGTGGTACAGGGCCCCGCGGCCGAGCCCCACTGCCGTGCCCAGGTCCGCGATCCCGGTGCCGTGGTAGCCCGACCTCGCGAACAACTCGGCGGACACGCGCAGAATTTCGGCGCGGTTGAGGTCGTATTTGGTGCTCATCGAATCACCGTTCGACGTGCACGATCAGGGCCTGCCCCTGGCCGCCGCCCCCGCACAGCGCCGCTGCGCCGACGCCACCGCCGCGGCGTCGCAGTTCGAGCGCGAGGTGCAGGACGATCCGTGCCCCCGAGACACCGATCGGGTGGCCGAGCGCGATCGCGCCGCCGTTGACGTTCACCCGGTCCGCGTCGAGACCGAGGCGTTCGGACGAAACGAGTGTGACCGCGGCGAACGCCTCGTTGATCTCGACGAGATCGAGTTCGCGAGGTGCGATCCCCTCCCGTCGGCATGCAGCCTGGATGGCGTTGGACGGCTGCTCGTGCAGACCCGAATCGGGTCCGGCGACCACGGCACGTGATCCGATCTCGGCCAGCCACGACAATCCGAGCCGGACGGCCGTCGACTTCCGCGTGACCACGACAGCGCAGGCACCGTCGGAGATCGGTGACGAGTTGCCGGCCGTCAGCGAGCCGCCTGCGGCGAAAGCCGGGGGCAGACCGGCGAGGTCCGCTGCCGAGGTGTCGGCCCGGATGCCCTCGTCGTGGCTCAAATCGGTTGACTCACCCCGCCCGGACCTGATCGGAACGGGAACGATCTCGGCCGCGAAGACGCCGTCCTTGCGCGCGCGTGCGGCCGCACGGTGCGAGCGAGCGGCCCACTCGTCCTGGGCGTCCCGGGTGATCCCGTACTCGGGATTCCTCGACTCGGTCAGCGCCCCCATCGACGACCCGGTGAAGGCGTCCTGGAGCCCGTCGAACGCGAGGTGGTCGATCAGTACCGTGTCGCCGTACTTGTGCCCGCGCCGACTGTTCGTCAGGAGGTGCGGCGCCGTGCTCATCGATTCCTGACCGCCGGCGACCATGATGTCCGCGTCGCCGGCGGAGATCATCTGGTGCGCCAGCGTTATCGCGTCGATTCCCGAGAGGCACATCCGGTTGATGGTCAGTGCCGGTGTGGTCATGGGGATTCCGGCGGCTGCCGCCGCGACGCGCGCCGGCAGTTGGCCGCTGCCCGCGGTGAGCACCTGGCCCATGACGACGTGGTCGACGGCGCGTGCGTCGACACCGGCCGATTCCAGCGCACCACCGATCGCGTGGCCACCCAGTACCTGGGCGCTCAGGCTCGACAGGGATCCCATGAAGCGTCCGAACGGGGTTCGTGCCCCCGCGACGAGGACGGTGGGGTCGTGGTGGTCGGTCATTGTTCGTCTCCTTCGCGAGCGTGGTGCCGCCCTGCGGCCGTTCCCGGCCGCAGGGCGGCTGATGTCAGTTAGTACGCGACGTCTCGAAGGCGTCGGAGAACGCGTACCCGTCGAGCAGGCGTCCCGCCGTGACCAGGTACTGGATCGTCGGGGTGCCCTCCTCGAGCCAGTTGAGGCGGGCATCCCGGTAGAGGCGCTCGATCGGGTGCGCGCGCGTGTATCCGATTCCGCCGTGGATGAGCAGAGCCCGGTCGGTCACCCGGCCGACGGCCTCGAGGCCGAACAGCTTGCACATGCTGGCCTCGGCGGGAATCCGTTCGCCGGCATCCCACTTCTGTGCTGCGTCGGCGAGGATCCCGCGCAGGGCGTAGACGTCGGTGGCCATCTCCGCCAGGTAGCGCTGGATGGCCTGCCGTGTGCCGATCGGCTTGCCGAACGTGACACGGCTCTTCGCGTGGGCGATCGACAGTTCGAGGGCGCGCTCGGACGTGCCGAGGGAGCTTGCCGCGATGAACACCCGGCTGATCTCCAGTGCGCGTTCGAGGTGCTCGTTTCCCTGTCCCTCCACGCCGACGAGCGCGGCGGCGGGCACCCGGACGGAGTCGAGGGTGACGCGTCCGTGCTCGGTGCCCTTGCATCCCATCGTCTCGGGAAGCGCTGCGATCGAGAGACCGTCGGTCTCGCGGGGAACGAGGAACGCGGAGACGTCGGTCGCGGTCGTCTTCGCGAAGACGATGAAGTGAGACGCGATGTCGGAGTTGGTGATCAACCACTTCTCGCCGTTCAGGACGTAGTCGTCGCCCTCGCGCACCGCGGTCGACCCGAGGTCGGCGCCCGTCCCGAAACCCGGTTCCGTCAGCGCGAACGCGACCGAGTTCCGGCCCGTGGCCGTGCCCGGGAGGACGTCCGCCTTCTGTCGGTCGCTGCCGATCTCGGAGAGCGCGTGGGCGAAGGAGTTGTGCACGTGGACGATGACCCGGAGCCCGCCCTGCACCTTGGCGAACTCGGCGATGATCGGCAGGTACTGGGCGATCGACAGGCCGCTGCCGCCGTACTCGCGGGGGACGAGCAGGCCGAGCGCGCCGATCCGCTCGAGGATGGGCATGACGATGTCGTGTGGAACCTGCTCGTCGTTCTCGATCCGCTGTTCGAGTGGATCGAGTTCGGACCAGATCGCCTCGAAAATGCGGTCCCGGAGCGCCAGGTACTCCGACTCCGGAATGCCGACCGAATGCGTGAGTGTCGCGGTCATGGTGTTGTGTCCCTTCGTTGTTGGTCGTTGCGGTGGTGGTGTGTCACAGCGCCCAGCCACCGTCGACGGTGAGGACGGAGCCTGTGCAGAATGTGGCGTCTTCGCTGAGGAAGACTGCGGCCTTGGCGATTTCGTCGACGGTGCCGAATCGGCCGAGGACGGTTTCTCGTTCGATGCGCTTGCGCGCGGAGTCGGGCACTGCATCGGTCATGTCGGTGCTGACGAAGCCGGGGGCCAGCACGTTGACCCGGATGCCGTCCCGCGCGACCTCCTTGGCGAGTGAACGACCGAAGCCGATCATCGCGGACTTCGCACCCGCGTACGCGGTGTCGCCGGCGTGACCGATCAGGCCGACGACCGACGACACCAGCACGATGCTCGGTGACCTGCCGTGCACGAGGTGGGGCAGCGCTGCCCGCGCGAGAGCGACGGTGCCGCGGAGGTTCGTCTCTATCACGCTCCACCAGGCGTCCGGGTCCGTCTCGACGAGCCGCCCGCCCGACCACTGGCCCGCGTTCAGGACGAGCGAATCGAGGTGTCCCCAGTGGGAGACGACGCGCTCCACCGCCGTGAGCGCCGTGGTGTCGTCGTGCAGGTCGAAGCGGATCGGAAGTACCTGCTCGGGAGCGTCCGCGGCGAGTTTCTCGGCGTCCTCACGGCTCGTCCGGTACGTGCATCCCACCCGGCAGCCGCGCTGCGTCAGGGCCGTGGTGACGGCGGCTCCGATGCCGCGGGAACCGCCGGAGACCAGCGCGACGCGGGGATCGTCGTGATCGTTCTCGTTCATGTTCAGAAATGTACTGATCGATCCAAAAATAGTCCAGAGTGTTCGTGAAAGTCGGTCTGAACGTCGTATTACCTGGATATTTGGATGGGTGCACGAGTTGGATCGATCGGTACAAGAATGCTTGCGGTCGACGTCCGGGATGTGCTAGACCTGTGACCGTGGCCACACGGGGCGACGGCGCGGACGATGTCCGATCGGCGAACCCCGGACGAGGCCCGACGGCCCGCTCATAACCGCGGTGGCACCGGATCGACACACGGCAGCCGCACCGCCCCACATCAGCAGCGATGGGAGATTCGATATGAGAGTCATCGACGACCTGGAGGTCACTCGGGTCAAACCCCGGAAGGTTGCCTTCGCGTCCTTCGTCGGAACGGCAATCGAGTGGTACGACTTCTTCATCTTCGGGACCGCGGCCGCACTGGTTTTCGGGAAGGCGTTCTTCCCGTCGTTGAGTCCGCTGTCGGGAACGCTGGCCGCGTTCGCGACGTTCGGTGTCGCGTTCGTGTCGCGTCCCGCAGGCGCGATCGTCTTCGGGCACTTCGGAGACCGGATCGGCCGCAAGAAGATGCTGGTGTTCTCCCTGGTGCTGATGGGGTCGTCGACGGTCGCGATCGGACTCATCCCTACCTACGGAGCGATCGGTCTCGCCGCGCCCGTGCTGCTCGTCCTCGCGCGCCTGGCACAGGGCTTCGCGGTCGGCGGAGAATGGGGCGGCGCGGTGCTGATGGCAGTCGAACACGCACCGCGCGAGAAGCGGGCGTTCTACGGCAGCTGGCCGCAGGCCGGCGTGCCCGCCGGACTCGTTCTCGCAACGCTCGCATTCCTCCTGGTCGAGCAGCTTCCGGATGACCTGGTACAGGCATGGGGATGGCGGCTTCCGTTCCTCGCCAGCGCCGGGTTGGTCGCGGTCGGCATGTACGTGCGACTGAAGGTCGTCGAATCGCCGGAGTTCGAGAACGTCAAGCGCAACAAGAAGATTGCCGACTTCCCGATCCTCGCGGTCCTGCGGGGTGAGAAGCGGGCGCTGGGCGTCGGGATTCTCACCCAGGCCGCCTCCCTCGTGCCGTTCTACCTTGTCACCGTCTTCGTCCTGTCGTACGGCCCGAAGGAACTCGGCATCTCGCGGCAGACGATTCTGTTGAGCATCCTCGTCGCGTGCGTCCTCGACATCCTGACGGTGCCCTACACGTCGATGATCGCGGACCGGATCGGAGCACGGAAGATGTTGATCTACGGGTCCCTCTACATGGCCGCGATCGCGTATCCGTTCTTCTGGTTGCTGTCGACCGGAGTGGGTGTCGCCGTCCTGCTGGCGATGATTCTGATCATCACTATCGGTCACGCCGTCACCTATTCCGCGGTGGCCGGCTACGTCACCGGTCTGTTCCCGGCCGAAGTCCGATACACCGGCGCGTCCGTCGCCTACCAGTTCGGTGGTGTCGTGTTCAGTGCTCCCGCTCCGTTCATCGCGGTGGCGATCGCTGCCGAGACGGACGGTTCGTGGGCACTGGCTGCGTACATCGCAGCGGCGTGCGCCATCACGGTCCTGGTCCTGACCCTGACGAAAACTGCAAAGGTGAATCACTGATGTCTCCCGACAGACTCGCAACGTCCGCACTCGCCGGTGCCTGGCAGGACATCGAATCCCTGCTGGACCGCGACCCGTTCGGTGGCGACTTCAACACCGCCCACGAAATCTGCACCCGTTATGCGGCCGACCCGAATCGGGTGGCGCTGACCGTCCGGCACGAGGACGGCTCGGCCGACCGCTGGACGTACCGCGAACTCGACAGGCTCGCCGCCAAGGCGGCACGGGTGTTCGCACGTGCGGGACTGACGCGGGGAGATCGCGTCGGCGGACTGCTCTCGCGACAGGTCGAGAGTTGGATCACCGCACTGGCGGCGTGGCGCTCCGGGCTGGTGTACGTGCCGCTGTTCGGCGGGTTCGCCCCGGACGCGATCGGCCTGCGCCTCGACGCGGCGGGAGTCCGCGCGGTCGTGGTCGATCAGCGGTACCGGCCGGCCCTCGCGCAGGCGCAGGCGACCCACGGACTCGATCCCGCGGTGTTCGTCGTCGGCGACGTCGCGGCCGGCACGGACGACAGGTCCTTCTGGACCGAGGTCGACCGGGCCGACGCCGACGGCCCGCTCGCGACCACGGCGCTCGGGGACACCGCCACCCTGCTGTTCACCAGCGGAACATCCGGAACACCGAAGGCGTGCACCATGACCCACGCCACCTTCGTCTCCGTCATGCCCTACGCGAAGGCCGTTCTCGGGACGACCCGCGACAGCGTCGTCTTCTCGACGTCGGACCCGGCGTGGGCGTTCGGGCTGTACAGCACCGGTGCCGCCGTCATGGCGCTGGGCGTGCCGCGCGTCATGTACTCCGGGAAGTTCGTCCCCGAGGCCTGGCATCGCGTCATCCGGGAAGAGAAGGCCACGATCCTCACCACCGCGCCGGCCGCCCTGCGGCGACTGACGGCGACGTTCGCGCAGGACGGGGTCCCGCCGACGCTCCGCACCGTCGCCGCTGCCGGCGAACCGCTCACCGCAGTGGTCGCCGCGGCCTGGGCCGGCACCGGTGCACCCGCCGTGCGCAACGGGTACGGACTGTCCGAGGTCGGCATGCTCCTGGGCGACACCCAGGGCACCGAAACGAGGTCCGGCCCGGGCTGGATGTCCGCCATGATTCCCGGGTTCGACACCTTCCTCGCCGACCGGGACGGGCAACCGGTGGCCGACGGCCAACCGGGATTGATCGCGGTACGGCAGCCCCGGTACCAGATGTCCAGCGGCTACGAGAACACCCCCGACCTGTGGGCCGACCGCTGGCGCGGCGACGTATTCCTCACCGAGGACCGAGCCGTCACAGACCCCCAGGGGCGGTGGCAGATACTGGGCCGGGACGACGACATGATCATCGCGTCGGGGCACAACATCAGCCCGGTCGAGGTCGAGAACGCGCTGTTGCAGCACCCGGCGGTCGCCGACGCCGCGGCAGTCGCGTACGACGATCCGATCCGCGGCGGAGTGGTCCGGGCCGTCGTCGTCCGCGCGGACGACCGGGCCGACGACAGCGACCTCGTCACGCAACTCGCACACCTGGTCGCGCAGCGCGTCGGCCCCTACGCGGCACCCAAAGTCGTCGACTTCCGGCCCGACCTCCCGCGCACCGAAGTCGGCAAGCTGCGCCGGGCGGCCGTCCGCGAACTCCCGATCACACGAACGGGCACAACCGCATGCGCGCCCTGATGGTCACCGCGCTCGACGGTCCCCGGGCGCTCGCCCCGGTCGAGGTCGACGAACCCGTCGCGGACGAATCCGCGATCCTCGTCGAGGTTCATGCGGTCGGGGTGTCGTTCCCGGATCTGCTTCTCACCCAGGGCCGGTACCAGTACAAGCCGGAACTGCCATTCGTCCCCGGCGGAGAGGTCGCCGGGATCGTACGGTCAGCGCCTGGCGGCAGCGGATATTCTCCGGGCGACCGGGTCGTCGGATTGACCGGTGTGGGCGGCGCGATGGCCGAAGTGGTAGCACTGCCGCCGGAGACGACTTTCCTCCTCCCCGACACGATCTCGATGGCCGCAGGCGCCGCCCTGCTGTTCAACTACCTCACCGTGCATTTCGCGCTGGTACGTCGTGGACGCCTCGAGTCGGGGGAGTCGGTGCTCGTCCAGGGCGCGGCGGGAGGAATCGGCACCGCCGCGACGACACTGGCGCCGCACCTCGGCGCGTCGCGGACCATCGCGGTCGTCAGCAGTGAGGAGAAGGCGGAGTACGTGCGGAGTCTCGGCGCCTCCGACGTCGTGGCCACCGGGAACTGGCGGGACGAGGTCCTCGCGATCACCGACGGCCGCGGGGTGGACGTCGTGGTCGATCCCGTCGGGGGCGATCGCTTCACCGACAGCGTCCGATCGCTGGCGACGGGCGGGAGGATTCTCGTGATGGGCTTCACCGGCCGGGACATCCCCTCGGTGAAGGTGAACCGACTGCTCCTGAAGAACGCGTCCGCAGTCGGAGTCGCGTGGGGCTCGTGGTGGGCCGAGGACTCTCGACGACTGTCGGCGCAGTGGAGCGAATTGTGTCCCTTGCTCGCGTCGGGCGCGTTGACGATTCCGGAGCCGACCCGGTACCCGTTCGACGCGGCAGCCGAGGCCCTGCTCGATCTCGAACATCGCCGAACCGTCGGGAAGAGTGTCCTCACCCTCCGGTGAGGCGGCTCCGCCGCCCGTGCGCCTTTTTGGTAGTTACAGCTACCAAAAAGGCGCACGGGCGCGAAGCGCCTAGGCTCTCCCTCATGGAAACCGAGTTCGTCCGCTGGACCGAGGACGGCACCGAGCATTCGGCGGTGTGGCGGTCCACCAGCGGGGCGACGCCCCCGAAGAAGATCCGGGTGGCCGACGACTCGATGACCGCCGACGAGGCGTACCGCCTCGCGTGCGAGGGGACGGCGCTGCTGTGGCGCGGCGACTTCCACAACGCCCGCCAGCTCGGCACCGCCGTCGCCGCCCGCACCGACCGCAAGGCTCGCAAGACGTCCACCGACCCCGCCACCGCGTTCCACCTGCACCGGCAGACGCAGTCGCGGCGGGCGGGGATCCTGGGGATGCTGCTGGTGCCGTTCGACGCCGACCAGACCGTCCCGCTGCGGCGCGCCCCCGACGTGCGGCAAGCGGTGCTCGAGGCGTACGGACCGACGGACCAGCCCACCGTCACCACCCTGCGCGACCTGCTCGGGGCGATCGGCGCCCACGAGTGGCAGAAGAAGGGCGTCGAGATCCCCGCCCTCGGTGCGCGCATCCACCCCGCCTACGGCGTGTTCTCCCCGATTCGCGGCGAATACGTCGACCTCGTCGCCGACACCCCGCTGCCGTCAAACACGCAGGCATTCGACATCGGCACCGGCACCGGTGTGCTGGCCGCCGTCCTCGCGCACCGCGGCGTCGCGAAGGTGATCGCGACCGAACTCGACGCGAATGCGCTCGCCTGCGCCCGGGCGAATCTGGACCGGCTCGGCTACGCCGGTCAGGTGCAGGTGGTGGAAACGGATCTGTTTCCCGAGGGCCGGGCACCGCTGGTCGTGTGCAACCCGCCGTGGATTCCCGCCCGTCCCACCTCGCCGATCGAGTACGCGATCTACGATCCGGACAACCGGATGCTCCGCGGATTCCTGGGCGGCCTGGCCGAGCACCTCGAGCCCGGGGGAGAGGGCTGGCTCATCCTGTCCGACATCGCCGAGCACCTCGGACTGCGGACCCGCGAGGAATTACTGACCTGGATCGACGACGCCGGACTGACCGTCCTCGGACGCCGGGACGTGGCGCCCCGGCACGGCAAGGTCGCCGACCGATCGGATGCGCTGCACGCCGCGCGCAAGCGGGAAGTGACGTCGCTGTGGCGGCTCGGGGCGCAGGACTCGTCCGCCGGGTAGCACCGGACGTAACGGCGACGCGGTCCGGAACGGTCTCCATGTAGGTCATTGATTTCACCTACCTCGAGGAACCGCGGAATGACGTCGCCCCTGCCAGTGCTGGCTTCCGAGTCGCGGCGCAGCGGTGCGGAGCGAGGAACCCGGCTGTGGACGAGATGGTGCGATCCGCTCCTGCTCGGACTCGTGGCGGTCGCGATCTCGGGCTTCCGGTCCTGGTCGCCGTCGTTCTGGCACGACGAGGCGGCCACCGTCTCGGTCGCCGGGCGCGACATCCCCGACATGGTGCGGTTGCTGTTCGACGTCGACGCCGTCCACGGCGCGTACTACCTGGGCATGCATGGGTGGCTGCGCGTCGTCCCCCTGACCGAGTTCTGGCTGCGACTGCCCAGCGTGCTGGCCGTGGGGATCGGCGCCGCCGGCCTCGTCGTGCTCGGAAAGCTGCTGTCCACGCGACGGGTGGCCCTGGTCGCGGCGCTCGTGTTCGCCATCCTGCCGCGGGTGACGTCCGCCGGAATCGAGGCGCGCTCGTACGCGCTGTCCGCGGCGCTGGCGGTGTGGGTGACCGTCGTGTTCGTCGTGGCCGTGCGCAGGCGGACGGGCACCGCGTGGGTGCTGTACGCGCTGCTCGTCGCGGTCTCGACCACGGTGTTCCTCTACAGCATCCTGATCGTTGCCGCGCACGTGGTGACGCTCGCGGTGACGAGGACCGGACGTCGCTGCGTCGGGTCGTTCCTCCTGGCTGCCGGCGCGGGCATCGCGATCGCGGCGCCGGTGATCGTGCTGGTGCAATCGCAGGCGGATCAGGTCTCGTGGATCGCCGGCCGGAATTTCGATCTCGTGTGGATCGTGCTCGTCGAGCAGTACTTCGACAACGCACTCGCCGTCGCAGTCGTCTCCGGACTGCTCGTCGTCGCCGGAGTGACGGTCGGCATCGTCCGTGGGCGTGACCACCGGGGCGGCGAACAGCCGGGGCTTCTCGCGACGGCCGTGCCCTGGCTCCTCATTCCCACCGCGCTGGTGCTGCTGTATTCGCTGACGTCGCAGAACGTGTATCTGGGTCGGTACTTCACGTTCACCGCCCCCGCGTGCGCACTGCTCCTCGGACAGTCGATGGTGTGGATCGCGGGTCTCGCCGGACGACGATCGCTGCCGCTACTCGCGGTGATCCTCGCGTTGTTCGGAGCCGTCGCCCTGCCGCACTACCTCGTGCAGCGCGGACCCTATGCCAAGCCGAGCGGCATGGATTACAGCCGCGTCGCCGACCTCGTCGAATCCGAGGCCGCACCCGGCGACTGTGTGCTGTTCGACCTGAAGAACGTCTGGAATCCCGGCCCGATGCGCACCGTCGAGACCGTGGATCCGCCCGCCTTCGCCGCTCTCCGCGACATCTCGCGGGGATCGACGGCCGCGGAACTGGGCGGGTTGTGGGACGAGACGCTGGCGCCCGACCGCATCGCGGACCGGATCAGGAGTTGTCCCGCGATCTGGCTGCTGACCAACCGGTCCGCGGGGGTCGACAGCCACACCTGGGCGGCCGTCGATGCCCGTGATCCGGTGCGGCTCGGCGCCAACTACCGCGTCGTGCGGTCCTACGGTTTCGATGTGCAGGAGCGGTGGCAGCTCAACGTCAGCCAGCTCGTGCACTTCGTCCGGCCCGGCACGTAGCAACTCACCTCGCTGAGCCCAACCCGACCATCGTCCCCGACGTCATATAGACCAGGCGTGGGCTCGACGCCGCGACGACGGGTGTGCTGCCCCACGAGTCGTCGTCGCTCACGGTCTGCAGGGGGAGCACCCACAGTTCCTCGCCGGACCGGACGTTCTCGGCGCGCAGGACATCGGATTCCAGCAAGACCGCGGTGTCGCCCTCCGCGGCGACGACGGTGCCGTACGAGTCGGAGTGTCGTTGCCACAACCGTTCCCCGGACCTCAGGTCGAGTGCGGCTTCGGTCCTGCCCTCGTAGTCGCGCAGCAATGCCACCTCGCCCAGCACGGCCACAGCGGTGCCCTGCGTGGCGTTCGGGCCGTACGACTCCGGAGTGTCGACCCGTGGCGTCGACACGAGAGCGGGGCTGGTCCACAGCAGTTCGCCCGTCGTCCGGTCGTAGGCACCGTCGCCGAGAAGCACCGGAATCGTACTGTCGGCGGGGCGATCGACGGCGAGGGTGTGTGCGGCCTCCACATCCGATGCCGCGAGGACGCGACCGGTGCGATCGACGGCCTCGGAGCCCAGCACCTTGCTGAGGGTGCAGTCGCTGTGGACGCGGACGACCACCCCACCCTCGGTGGCCCGGGCGGACTGCGTGCAGTCGGGCAGGGTGCGGGTGAACGTCGGAGTCCCGGTCGCGAGGTCGAACCCCGCCACCTCCCCGCCGAGTTCGAGCACACCCTGACCGTGCTCGGTGCTCATGAGGTGACCGAACGCGTCCTCCCACGCCGAACCGAGATCGAACCGCTGCGACCAGCGGGCGTCGGGGTCGGTGGGCACACCGCTGTGCACCCGGATGTCGTCGGATTCCGGGTCGCCTTCCATCACGTACAGCCAGTCGTCGGCAGCCGTCATCGCCAGGATCGTCCAGTCGGTGGGAGTGCGGGTCACGGACCCGTTGTCGGTGTCGACCGCCAGGATGACGCGTGCGTCCTCGAAGGGAGTCGTGTAACAGACCATCCGCCCGGCAGCGAGGGTGTCGGCGCACCCGCCCAGCGACTCGACCGGCGTCTCCCAGCGCACCGATCCCGTGTCGGCGTCCACCCCGACCAACAGCGTCTCGTCCAGTCCCGACGTCTGCTGGTTCACCAACCCGATCATGGTGACCAGCACCTGTCCGGCGTCGACGAATCCCGGCTCGCCCGAGTCGAATCCGCTCCCGTACACCGGGTTGCGGAAGACGGCGAACTGTCGATCGTAGGTGGCGGCCGCATCCAGCGACCACTCGGCGCCGGGTGCATCGGGCGACGCCTCCGGGGCGTCGGGGCCCACGAAACCGGTGAGCCCGGGGATGTTCACCTCCTGGTACTCCGGGTGCACGATCACGGTGGTGACGGCGCCGGCGACGGTCATGATCGCCACGAGCGCTGCGGCCCAGAGGTTTCGGGTGCTCTTGTCGAGGCCCATGTCGGCTACAGCTCCAGTCCGGGGGTCGTGGCCAGGGATTCGAGAAGCTCGTAGGGGAGCGGAGTGGCCGGCAGCGTGGAGGTCGAGCTGACCGACACCCGGGTGCCCGACGGCCGTGTCAGCGTCACGTGACGGCCGGCCTCGTCGACGGCGGGTTCACCGGGGACGGTCGCCGCGGAGGTGTACCCGTCCCGTCGCTCCAACACGGAACCGTCCGGAAGTCGGGTGGCTTTCGCGGCCTGCGGGTCGTAGGACGGGTCGTACTTGTCCGGCTCGGGCGGAACGGTGTAGCCGCCCGCGATCGAGACCCGCAGGGTCCCCTCGGATCCGGGTGTGGTGACGTCGACGCTCTCACACACCGCGTTGTCGCTGTGCTCGGCCAGTTGCAGCGATCCGAGCGGTCTCGACAGCGCGATGCGCTGATCGCGCCACGCGTCGTCGAGCACGGCATTCAGCCGGTCCAGATCGGCGCGGGTCAGCGCCGGTCCCTCGTCCTCGGAGCCGCCCCCCGACCCGCATGCCGTCGGGGGAGGCGAGGTGCCCGGCGGAACCGGTGTACTCGCCAACAGTTCGGGACGCAGCACGATGGCGGTGAGTTCGTCGAGGCTCAGTGGGATGGTGCCGCTGTACTTCGAGCCGGGGTCGGCCTCGGCGAAGTTCTCGTCGGTGGCGTCGGCATGGATCCACGTGCCGTCCGGGAAGTAGCCGGCGACGCTCCGGGACAGGGTGCGGTGGCCGTCGTACTCGGACCACGTGTCGTCCGCATCCAGCACGGTGCCGTCGGGCAGCGTCGTGCGACGGTCGAGTTCCCCGGCAACGCACGGCGGAATCGGCCTGTCCGCCTTGCTGACCGACAACCACAGCGACCCGGGGGACGAGTCCCGAAGCAGTGGTCCCCGAGCGCTGGTGACGCCGCCGAAGTCGTCCTCGACGTCCGGTGGCTGCTCGTACTCCGGAATCGGCTCGAACAGCAACGACTCCGTGGGGCTGACGAGGGGGATCTCCACCGCCTCCGGCAGGGCGTCGAGGACGGCGGCAGTCATGGCCGAGGCCTTGAGTGCCGAGAACCACGGGTAGCGCGGGTTGTCGTAACTCTGCTCACCTCCGACCCACATGGCGAAGGCTTCCCCCTCCGACGGCGGTTCCACCGTCGCGCACCCGGGAATGTCGACGGGATACTCGACCGTCGGCGTGACGTACGACGGGGCTTCGGCGGGACCGTCGGCGGTGAGGTCGACGGTCGCCGGGCCGGATCCGGTATCGAGCAGTCCCGCGACGATCACCCCGCACGCCATGATCGACACCACGACGAGTCCCGTCGTCCAGCGGTCCTTGCGCCTGTCCGCGCCGTCGCTCATGTGCCCCCACCCGTGTCGCAGGCGCTCATCCCGAACGAAGGAGCATCCGAAGTCCTAGTCGTCACGATTGCGAGCAGCGTTACCGCCCGTGAGTGGTCGACGAGTCCCTGGACTCGTTAACCGCGCACGGGCGCGGAGCGCCTACCGGCCCTGCGGATACGGGAGATGGCCGCTGCTGTCCTCGTTGACGAGGACGGCCCGGCCCGTTGCGGGAAGGCGCGTGGCGCGCACGCGGGCCGGTCGCAGACCTTGCAGCCTGCGCCGATCGGGACGACCGTTCTCGGGTGGTGCCGGAGACCAATTCGCTGACCTATCGCGGCTACGCGGTGCAGGACCTGGCAGCGCACTGCAGCTTCGAGGAGGTGGCGTACCCGCTCTGGTACAACGAACTTCCTACCTCGGCGCAACTGGAACAGCTACCTCGGCGCGGAAGACCCGGCGGAGGAGGATAATTCGCCATCCGAGAACCTCGCGAAGGCGCTGCACATGACGGCGGTGCTGCCCACGATCGTGGCCGCCGACTTCCGGCGCAGGCGCGGACAGGACCCGATCGCACCGCACTCGCACCTGGGGTTCGCGGAGAACTTTCTGAACATGTGCTTCGGGGACGTGCCCGATCCGGCCGTCGTCAAGGCGTTCGAGGTGTCGCTGATCCTGTATGCGGAGCACAGTTTCAACGCGTCCACGTTCGCGGCTCGCGTGGTGACGTCGACACTGTCCGACATCTACGGTGCGGTCACCGCGGCGATCGGGGCGTTGAAGGGTCCGTTGCACGGCGGCGCCAACGAGGCCGTCATGCACGACATGCTCGAGATCGGCGAGCCCGACCGCGCCGAGGAGTGGCTGCTGGGCAAACTCGCCGCCAAGGACAAGCTGATGGGTTCGGTCACTGGGTCTACAAGAACGGTGACTCGCGGGTACCGACGATGAAGGCGGCACTGCTCGACATCGCCGCCGCCACCTGCGGCGAGAAGTGGGTGCGGATGTACGACATCCTGGAGAAGACGATGGCCGGCGCCACCGGGATCGCGCCGAATCTCGACTTCCCGACCGGTCCGGCGTAGTACCTGATGGGATTCGACGTGGAAATGTTCACGCCGATGTTCGTGATGAGCCGGATCACCGGGTGGACCGCCCACATCATCGAGCAGGGCGCATCGAACAGTGTGATTCGCCCGCTCAGCGAGTACTCGGGCGTCCCCCAGCGCTCCGTCGTCGCCTGACGGCTTGTGCGCCTTTGTGGTTGCTGCCGCTACCAGAAAGGCGCACGGGCGCTAGCGCTTCTTGACGTGCGAGACGATTTCCGGATCGCTCTGTCCGTTCGTCTTCATCTTCTTGTCGGCGCGCTTCTCCTTCAGCGACTTACCGGATTTCTTCGACATGGAATTGCGGGGCGATTTGTCAGCCATGGACCATCCCTGAATGCGGAACCTGGACGGCTCCGATAGTGCTGACAGTACGCCACATCCCGGGAAACCCGGACCGATCGTCGAAAGGGCGGGTTCTAGGACGACGGATCGTCGAACAGGGTCTGCTCCTCGGGATTGGTGAACAGTCCCATCTGCTCAGGCCGCGGCTTGGTGTCGGGAGCGCCCGTCGTCGGGGGTAGCACGACGGTCCGGAGGGCGTGGCGCAGGGCGCCGACGACGCGCTCCCACTGGTCGGCGGACGCGTCGTCGGTCTCCTGCAACCGGGACACCCAGGCGGTGCCGGTGTCCAGGAGCACGAGGATCCGGTCGCGGTCGTGACCGCAGACGTCGGCGACGACAGCCGGATCGGTTTCGATCCCGGGCCCGGGATCGAGATGGAACAGCGTCTGAAGTTCCTTCGGGAGGTCGGTCGACGACATCCGGCTCTCGGTGCGAGGTGCCGCGTCCGGTTCGGGTTCCTCGTCGGGTCCGGAGTCGCGGTTGAAGAACAGTTCGCCACCGAACCGCGACGCGAACTCGCTGTCGACGGTGCGCAGGAAATCGGAGAACGCCTTGCAGCTGTCGGTGAGGTGCTGCGGGACGAACGGGTTACCCGACACTTCCAGGAACGCCGACAACCGGTCGTCGACCAGCACGAACTTGATCCGCGACCACATGCGGTTGAGGTCGGCGGTGACCTCGGCGGCCCGGGTGCGGTCGCTGATGTCGTGCACCAGCGGCGCGAACAGTTGCACGTCGACGGTGTCGGCGAGCGGGCCGACGAACAGGATGGTGTTGCCCATCCGGATCGGGACGTCGCCGTCCGGGTCGCGTTCGGGCAGCAGCCCGAGCATCGGGACCAACGCGAGAGTGATCAGTTCGTGGAGGTGCTCGACGTCGCGCGGGACCACGGCGGCTGCGGGGTCGAGCTGCGCGACCAGCGGCGGCCGCACCGCAACCGGGTCGAACGTGGCCTCGGGATCCGTACTCGACGTCTCGGTGCTCAGGAACGCGGGATGCGTGATTCCCCAGACGTCGCGGAACGCGGCCACGGCCATCGCGGCCAGCTGATCCGCCCACGACAGCTTCTTGTCGACGTAGAACGCGGGGGAGCCGTCATCGGGTTCGTCGTCCGGACCGCGGGTCGGCCGGTTCCAGCCCAGCTCGGTGAGGTACGTCTGCTCGGCGCCGGTCAGTGCGCGGTCGGGGTGCAGGTAATGGTTCGACGGCACCTCGCAGCGCACCGTGTCCCCGTCCCACACGACGAACTGGATGCACGGCATCAGCCCCTGGGATTCGTCGAGCTCCTCGAACCCCGATTCCAGGACCAGAAGGTCGTCGTCCTGCATCGCTGCCAGATAGTCCGCGAGGCGCCGCTGGAACTCGGCCCAGTCGCGGTTCACACTCGAATCCAGATCGAAGTCCTGCATGTCTGCTCCGTCCGGGTCGACCACGAATCACCTACTTCCGCTCTATACGGTAGCGGCGATCGCCGAGACCGCAGCGCAGGAGGGGGTGGCGCGCTCAGACGGGGTGACCGGCCCCGATCCGTCCGGTCAGCCTGGTGACGGCGTCGAGGAGGTCCCACGACGTGCCCGGTTCCACTGCCACGGCGGTATCGCCCCACACGAGGTACCGGCCGTCGCCGTCGATGTCCCGCCACGCCAGACCGCCGACGGGGCGTGGTGAGTGCCGCGAGCCGCGGACGACGGTGAGGACCCCCTGGCTCGTCGAGGGCCTGTCGAGGATCCGGGCTGCCCGTGCGCTCCCGGCCGGTGTCGGCGGGACCACGATGCCCGCCGCCGTGCCCGCGTCGGTGTCGGGGAGCTGAGCGATCAGCTGCCGGCCGACGTCGTACGGTTCGCAGCTCCGGATCACCACTTCGGCGCCCGGATGCTGCACCGCCGCGATCCCGTGCCCGCGTGCCAGGGCGCCCGTCATGCGGATCGAGGTACCGCCGTCCACGCCTGCCGAACCGGAGATCTCGATCCGGAGGTCGGGTTCGGCGAGCACCAGCAGCGCCGACCCGAGCGGGTCGTGTTCGGGGCCGGAGAAGTCGGCGCGGATCCGGCGCTGCTCCGCCTCGTACTCGTCGGCGGTGTCCAGCGTGCTCGTGACCTTGAACGGATACGGAATGCGGTCCTGTCCGGTCCGGGCCCACAACGCCGAGAACTGCGGACCGCTCAACACCCAGTGCCCCACGACTATCCGCCGATCACCGCGGGTGTGACGAGGGGCAGTTTCCCGACGAGTTCGCTGCCCTCGTCGATGCTTTCGAGGTAGGTGGGTGGTTCCTCCTCGTCCTCCCGTGCGGCGGGCGGGACCGGGCCGCCGGGCCGCTCGGGGGTGGTCGTCCGGTGAGCGGACACGATGCCGCGCGCGTACTGCGCCACCCCGCCGCCGACGGCGCCGGCCAGCGCCGCACCCGCGATCGAACCCGGTGCGGCCTGCGCGGTCGCCGGCTCCTCGAGCGGCACCTCGCCGCTCCTGCGGTGCTCATTGGGCGGGACGGAATCGGATTCGGGTTCGGCCACCTGCTGATCGCTGGGTATGCCGTGCACCCCGTTCGGTCCGATGTCGAAGCCCACCGGCTGACCGTGGGTCGTTGCGGCGGCGTGGGTGGCGGCGAGGCCGGCAGCGGGGAGTTGTTCGTCCGCAAGGCGGTACGCCGAGGTGTAGAGGGTGTCCATGGCGGCCTTCGCGTTCTGTTCCGCGGCGTCCGCGTCGGCGTCCGCGGTCCAGTTGGCGGGCAGCACCCGGGTCCAGTCGGTCGGGTGGTCGCCGGGCCGACCCACCGCGCCGCGCACCGCTTCGGCTGCGGCGGTCGCGTGCCGCAACGCATCGCCCACATCGGTGAACCGGCCACCGACCTGCCCGGCGCGGGCGGCGTAGTCGTCGAGTGCCGATGCCACCGCGGCCGCAGTCGGCCCACGCCAGCCGGTGTCGACCGCGGCGCGGGTCGCGTCGTGGAACGCGGTGACCGACTCCTGGAATCGCCGTCCGAGGTCGTCCCAGGCCGCGGCGACCGCACCGGACTCGGCGGGCCTCAGCGCGTCGACCGCACTCCTGATGGCGCGGTGATCCCACTCGCCCGACCGAAAATTCTCCCCGCCATTCATCCCGACCTCCGATGCTGGACACTCACGGTCCCGGAGTGGACCCCCCAATCCGGCGGGAAGCCACCTTACCGACTCCTGTGCAGGGCGTGTCGGCGCTCCCGATCTCGGACGGGCTGTGGTGGGCGTCAGCCGCGCGGTCTGGTGGTGACGGGCGGGATGGTGATCACCGGACGCGTCGTCGTGGTGGTGGTGGTGGTGGTGACCGGCGGCAGGGTCGGCTCCGCGGGTGCCGCGGACGGCGGGGCCGCGATCCGGGGCACGGTCTGCTCGGTCGTCGTGACGACGGGAGGCCGGGTGACGGGTGTGGTGACCGGGGCGAGGCTGATCGTCGGGGGAGGCGGCGCGACCGTGGTCCGGACCGGCGGCGGAGGCGGGGCGGGGGTCGTCGAGGGCGCGGGCGGCGGCGCCGTGGTCACCGGCGCCGGTTCGGTGGTGAGCGTGACGGCCCGTGGGGTGGTGAGGTCGGCCATCTGCCAGGTGGGGGTCGGCGGGACGAACACCTGGAAGGTGGCCGGTGCGGCGCTGTAGGGTCCGGCGGCCTGCAGGCCCTCCGACGTCAGCGGCGGCGGCGCGACTGCCGGTCCGCGGTTGCCGAACGCGCCGCCCGCGGCACCGATCATCAGGCCGGAGACCGCCGACACGGTGGCAATCGCGAGTGCCCCGATCGCTACAGTCCTGTCGTCCATGCGCTACCCGTCCTCGGCGTGCAAATGCGTCCACCATAGAGGGCGGTGCCGCCTGCCGCCGCATGTGTCCGGAAGTCGAGTCGGCCGGGCGGGTTCGCTGGACGGTTGCCGGGGTTCGGCGCACGCTGACGAGAACCCTTGTTCGGACGAGCCGGTCAGCCGACGATCGAGCGGTGTCCATACCGCTCCGACCGGGGGTAACGATGTCTCTGCTCGACTGGTTGTTCCGCCGCCCGCTGCCCGAACGAACCGGGGCGGCCGTCGCCGCGTCGGCGATGCTGTTCGCTTCGTGAGCCGGCTCGAGGTCGACGCCGACGTCCTCGTCCTCGGCGGCGGACCCGCCGGAACGTGGGCGGCACTGGCGGCGGCCCGGGACGGCGCGCGGGTCGTCCTCGCCGACAAGGGGTACTGCGGCACCAGCGGCCCCACCGCGTCGGGCGGCAACAACCTGTGGAACGTCCCGCCCGGGCCGGCACGCGAACGGTCGGTGCAGGCCCGCTTCGAGGACGGCGGCAGGCTGTCGGAGCCGGCCTGGATGTACCGGGTGCTCGAGGAGACCCACCACCGGGTGGACGAACTTGCAGGCGCCGGCTACCGGTTTCCGTCCGGCGACGACGGCCGGGAGGTGCGCACCAGCCTGCAGGGGCCGGAGTACATGCGCCGGATGCGCAGGCGCGTGCACCGCGCCGGGGTCACCATCCTCGACCACAGCCCCGCCCTGGAACTGCTCACCACCGGTGACGGCGTCGTGTCCGGTGCCGCGGGTCTGCAACGGCAGAACGGATACGCGCCGTGGTCGGTGCGCGCAGGGGCGGTGGTCGTCGCGACCGGCGGCTGCGCCTTCCTGTCCGGAAGCTTCGGAACGAACGTCGACACCGGCGACGGACTGCTGATGGCCGCGGAGGTCGGGGCGTCGTTCTCGGGCATGGAATTCTCGACGGCCTACGCGCTGGCACCGGCGTGGAGTGGCCACACCAAGGGTTTGATGATGCAGTTCGCCACCTACTACGACGCGGACGGTCGGGCTCTCGGCGACGGCGGCTTCTCCGCACGCGGCGCCGCGATGGCGCACCTCGCCGCCGGCCGCCCCGTGTACGCGCGACTGGACCGGGCCAGACCCGACATCCGCGCGGCCATGCGCACGTCGCAACCGAATTACTTTCTGCCGCTGGACAAGGCAGGCATCGACCCGTTCACGCAGAAGTATCCCGTGCGGGCCGTATTGGAGGGTACGGTGCGCGGAACCGGTGGCATCCGGGTCGCCGGCACCGACTGCGCCAGCGACGTTCCCGGCCTGTTCGTGGCGGGCGACGCGGCCACCCGGGAGCTCATCACCGGTGGTCGCAGCGGAGGCGGCAGCCACAACGGGGCGTGGGCCATCTCCTCGGGGACATGGGCCGGTGCGGGGGCCGCCCGGTTCGCGCGGACGCGTCCTGCCCCCGACGGGGTGCGCGGCGCGGGCGCGGCAGGCCTGCGCGGACCGTCCGCCCGCCGGCAGGCGTCGCGCTCCATCGTCGGACTGGTGCAGGAGCACACCCTGCCGCTGCGACGCAGCTACCGGCGCAGCGCAACGAGCCTGCAGGACGGCGTGACCGCCCTCGACGAGGCCTGGTCGGGCGCCGCCGATCTGCTCGGCGGCACCGAACGGGAACTGCTGCAGGCACGTTCGGCCGCCGCGATGCTCGCCGTCGCGCGGTGGGCGACGCACTCCGCGCTGGCGCGGACCGAGACCCGGGGGATGCACGTGCGCACCGACCTGCCGGACACCGACCCGGCGCAGACCCGTCGACTGCTGTCGGGCGGGCTGGGCGAGGTGTGGGTGCGTCCGGAACACGGCACCGCCGAGGCCCGGACGGTCGCGTCGTGATCGAGGTCGTCGTCGCCGACCGCTGCGTGCAGTGCGACATCTGCATCAAGGTCTGCCCGACGGACGTCTTCCGCCGCGGCACGGACGGGGTTCCCGTCGTCGCGCATCAGGAGGACTGTCAGACATGCTTCATGTGTGAGGCGAACTGTCCGACCGACGCGCTGTACGTCGCGCCGTTCGACACCCCGGTTCCCGAGGACTCGACGCACACCGACGCCGAGGGTTTGGCCGCGTCCGGGGCGCTCGGCGCCTACCGCGCCGTGATCGGGTGGGGTGGCCGTCGCACGCCGGGGTCCACGCTCGACCGGAATCACCTCTTCACCCCGTGAGTACTTGTCAACGTCCGGCGGTTAAGAAGTACTCACGGGTGTGGCCTTGCGGATGAACCGGCCGATCTCGCGGATGGCGCGGGTGCCCTCGGGGAGCAGTCCGGCGGCGGCCTGGAAGACGTGCACCTGCCGCTCCCACACCTGCAGTTCGCACGGCACACCCGCCTGGGACAGCCGCTCGGACATCAGTTCCGCGTCGACGTAGACCATTTCCTGCGAGCCGGTCTGGATCAGCGCCGGCGGCATGGCGGCGAGGGAGCCGTCCACGGGTGACGTGGACGGCTCGTGCCCGCCCCTGGTGTCCAGCCTTTCGATCAGCCTGGACAGGGCACCGACCGCGCGTTTGGGGAAGACAGCGCAGAGGTCGGCGTTGGGATGGGCCAGCTTGTTCACCGGGTCGAGGTCGGTCAGCGGCGACAGCGCGACGTCGGCGGCGGGACGCGGCAACCCCTGGCGCAGGGCTTCGAGCGTCACCATGAACGTCAGGAACCCGCCTGCCGAGTCGCCGGCGATGACGATGCGGTCCGCGGTGTAGCCGTGCGAGAGCAGCCACCGGTACCCGTCGACACCGTCCTCGACGGCCGCCCGGATGGGGTTCCGCGGGATCATCCGGTACGCGACGTTCAGCGTCGACGCCTGCGACTCCGCCGCGATCCGGGACACCATCTGGCGGTGGGAGTTGATCCCGCAGCACAGGAACGCCCCGCCGTGGAGGTAGAGGATCGCCCGGTCGCCGAGCTCACCCGGAGGCCGGATCCATTCGGCGCGGCAGTGCGGCAGCCGGATGGGCCTGCGCACGGTTCCGCGGATGGGACCGAGCGAGTACCCGAACAGGTCGACGACTCCCGTGGGCCACGGCAGTTCGGGGTAGCGCGCCCACCCGTCCAGGAACGGCCGGACGGTGCGGCGGAGTGTGTGGGCGAGGGCCGTCGACTGCAGGCTGGTTCCGGCGAACTCCCGCCGCGTCACCGGGAGGGGTGACGGGCAGAATTCGTAAGTCGCAGTGCTCATTGCCTGCCTCCGATCCGGCCTCGGTTCCCATCGACTTGCTGCCTTTAGGTTTTCCACCTCTTTGCGCCGTACGGTCTACATCGAAGTTGGTCGCACGGACGCTACGCCCGACGTAGCATCCAGGCGGAAGTCGTAATGGGATAGTGACCGAGTGGGGGTGAACGTCCAGGTGGGGATCATGCCGGTTACCGATTCGATATTCCTTCTCGGCGAATCGCGAGAGCATCCGATGCACGTGGGATCGCTCGAATTGTTCACACCGCCGGAGGATGCCGGCCCCGACTACGTGAAGTCGATGCACGAAACACTGCTGAAGCACACGGACGTCGACCCCACCTTTCGGAAGAAGCCTGCGGGCCCCGTCGGCAGTCTCGGGAACCTGTGGTGGGCCGACGAGTCGGACGTCGATCTCGAATACCACGTGCGTCATTCGGCGCTGCCGGCCCCGTACCGGGTCCGGGAACTGCTGACGCTGACGTCCCGGTTGCACGGCACGCTGCTGGACCGTCATCGCCCGCTGTGGGAGATGTATCTGATCGAGGGTCTCAGCGACGGCCGGTTCGCGATCTACACCAAGATGCACCACTCGCTGATGGACGGGGTCTCCGGTTTGCGGCTGCTGATGCGGACGCTGTCGACCGACCCGGACGTGCGCGACGCACCGCCGCCGTGGAACCTGCCGCGCAGGGCGTCGGCCAACGGTTCCGCCCCCGCCCCCGACCTCTGGTCGGTGGTGAACGGGGTCCGTCGCACGGTCGGTGAGGTGGCCGGTCTCGCGCCTGCGTCGCTGCGCATCGCCCGCACCGCGATGGGGCAGCACGACATGAGGTTTCCGTACGAGGCGCCCCGCACCATGCTGAACGTCCCGATCGGTGGCGCGCGCCGGTTCGCCGCGCAGTCCTGGCCGCTCGAACGCGTCCACGCCGTCCGGAAGGCGGCGGGGGTCAGTGTCAACGACGTCGTGATGGCCATGTGCGCCGGGGCGCTGCGGGGGTACCTCGAGGAACAGAACGCGCTGCCCGACGAGCCGCTGATCGCGATGGTTCCGGTGTCGTTGCGCGACGAGCAGCAGGCCGACGCCGGCGGTAACGCGGTGGGGGTCACGCTGTGCAACCTGGCGACGGACGTCGACGACCCGGCCGAACGTCTGACGGCGATCTCCGCCTCCATGTCCCAGGGGAAGGAGCTGTTCGGCAGCCTCACCTCGATGCAGGCGCTGGCGTGGTCCGCTTTCAACATGTCGCCGATCGCTCTGACACCGGTGCCGGGGTTCGTCCGCTTCACGCCGCCGCCGTTCAACGTGATCATCTCCAACGTCCCGGGGCCGCGGAAGACCATGTACTGGAACGGGTCCCGGCTGGACGGCATCTATCCGACGTCGGTGGTGCTGGACGGGCAGGCGCTCAACATCACACTCACCACCAACGGCGGCAACCTCGATTTCGGTGTCATCGGGTGCCGCCGCTCGGTGCCGAGCCTGCAGCGCATCCTCTTCTATCTCGAGACGGCTCTGGGCGAGCTCGAGGCGGCACTGCTCTGAGACGCCGCCTGTTTCAGCGCCGGGCCGACTCCTGCTCGACGAGTGCCCGCCGCGACTCCTCGTGGAGCACCCCGAGCAATTCGTGTTCGACGTCCGCGAACTCGGGCGACGTCATCATCGACAATTCGCGGGGACGCGGCAGGCCCACCGTCACCTCGCGCCGCACGGTGGCGGGCCGTGCAGACAGCACGACCACCCGGTCCGACAGGTAGACGGCCTCCCGGATGTCGTGGGTGATCATCAGCACCGTCCACCGGTAGCGCTGCCACACGTCCTGCAACCAGGTCTGCATCTCGGTGCGGGTCAACGAATCCAGAGCGCCGAACGGCTCGTCGAGCAGCAGCACCGGACGGTCCTGGACGACGGTCCGCAGCATCGCGGCCCGCTGCCGCATCCCGCCGGACAGCTGGCTGGGGCGGGCGTCCTCGAATCCGCCGAGACCGAACACTGAGAACAATTCCCGGGCCTTGTCCCGCGCCTGCTTCCGGGGCACGCCCTGCACCTCGAGTCCGAGAGTGGTGTTGTCGAGGACGGTGCGCCACGGGAACAGCAGGTCCTTCTGCGGCATGTACGCGCATTTCGCGGGACCACTCCCCGCGGGACGCACCGGTTCGCCGCCGATCGTGACGGTGCCGGAGTCGGGTTGATCGAGACCGGCGAGCATGGAGAACGCGGTGCTCTTCCCACACCCGCTGGGGCCGATCACCGACACGAACTCACCCGGTTCGACGGTGAACGAGACGTCGTCGAGGACGGGCCGGATGCCGCCGCGGACCGGGAATCCCTTGCTCAGACCGGACAGTGCGACGCGCGCGGTGTCACTCATGCCGAGCCCTTTCGTTCTTGATCCACGGGGCGACGACGCGCTCGACCGCGAAGGTGAGCAGGTAGAGGCTGACGCTGATTACGGCGGTCACGAGCACCGCCGCCAGCACGAGGTCGGTGCGGAAGGAGTTCTTCTGCGTCGCCATGTAGATGCCGAGACCGGACGTGGCCCCGACGTATTCGGCGAACACGGCACCCACCACGGCGTACGTGATGCCGATGCGCAGGGCGGTGAAGAACCGGGGGATCGCCGACGGAAGCCGCACGTAGCGGAATTCCTGCCACCGTGAGGCGCCCATGCTGCGCAACAACGCGCCCGCCTCCCGGTCGGCCGCGGCGAAACCCTCGATCAGACCGATCGTCATCGGGAAGAACGTGGCGAGGGCGATCACGAGAATCTTCGGCAGCAGACCGAATCCGAACCAGATGATCATCAGCGGCGCGATCGCGATGATCGGCAGTGTCTGCGACACGACGAACAGCGGAACGAACGCGCGGCGCAGCCACGGCGAGAAGTCCACGAGTACGGCGAGGGCCCACGCGAAGAGCAGGGAGACGGCGAACCCGATCAGTGTCACCTGCAGTGTCGCGGAGGCGTGACCGGAGATGGCGTCCCGCGCCCGCCAGCCCTGCTGGACCACCCGCAGCGGCGACGGCAGCACCTGCGGCCGGATTCCGCTGACCGTCACGTACACCTGCCACGCGACGACCAGCAGTGCCACGACCACGACCGCGGGCAGCACCCGCCGCAGCAGCGGGGACGTGCCCGGGGCCGTGGTGCGCAGACTCGGGTCAGGGCTGAGTGAGGTACTCATTGGTGAAGTACGTCGACCAGTCGGGTTCCGTGGTCAGCGGTGCCCCGTCGGGGCCGGTGAGCAGGCCGTGCTGGAACAGGAAACCGGAGTACCCCGCCCACTGCTCGGCCGTCTGTGTCCCGACCTTGCCGGAACTGTCCTTCATGTACTCGGAGGACAGCATCTGCTGGCTCTCCCGCACGAGGGACTCGTCGGTGAAGGCGCCGGGGTTGGCGTCGATCAGTATCTGCGCGGCCTCGTCCGGCCGGTCGGCGGCGAACTGGTATCCGCGCTGCAGGGCCTGGACGAACTTGCGGGCCTGCTCGGGATGGTCGGCCATCCACTCCTCGTTGCCCTCGATGACGAGAGCGTACGCATCCGGGAAGCCGTAGTCGGTGTAGTGGAAGTAACGCATCGGCGTGCCCTGGTGCTCGGCCTCGATGCCCTCCCAGCCGAAGAACGAGACGGTGAAGTCGGCGGTGCCGGAGTACACGGCCTCGTACGCCGAGGTGCCGAGCGTGACGGTGGTGAATTCGCCCTTGCCGCCGTCGTTGCGGATGATCTGCTTCAGCGTCTCCTCGCCGTCCGGGTCCGCGAACCCGGCGTAGATCTTGCCGTCCAGATCCCGGGGGCGGGTGATGTCGGCGCGATCCGCCTTCACCGCGATGCCCGTCGCCCAGTGCTGCAGCGGAGCCATCACCGACGTGGTCTGTGCGCCCGCGGCCTTCGAGAACGTCGCCGAACTCTGGAAGCTCACCCCGAACTCCGCGTTGCCGGCGTCGACCAGGGTGTCGGGCGAGGTGTCGTTGTAGGGCAGCACCTGCACGTCGAGGCCGGCGTCCGCGAACCAGCCTTCCTGCTGGGCGACGAACAGGCCGGTGTGGTTGGTGTTCGGTGTCCAGTCGAGTGCGAACCGGATGGTGTCGCCGGACTGGGAGTCACCGGCGCAACCGGTGAGCAGCGACAGGGCGGAGACCAGGACGACGGCTGCGGTGGCAGCGCGCTTGGTACGAGAGAAGAGTGTCACGACGCCGGCCATTCCTGCTTGTTGAGAGCGGTGTCCCAGAACATGAGTTCGTAGCGGCTGGCGATCACGAACGCCTCCGCCATCGCCTCGCGCTGAGCATCGGTCGCGGCCTCGGCCGCCGCGTCCACGAGTTCGCGGGCCCTCGCGACGGCGGCGTGGAACTCCTCCGCGTCGTAGGTGGTCACCCACTGTGCGTACGGGTGCGACGGGTCGGTGGAGAGCACCTCACGGGCGCTCGCCGCGAGCCGGTGCCCGACGTCGGCGTAGATCCAGAAGCAGGGCAGCACTGCCGCGGCGGCCACCGCGTACGGCTCGGTGGCGGCGACGGCCGTCAGGTAGGAGATGTACCCGAGGCAGGCAGGCGAATGCAGCGGCTCCGCGTCCGACTCGGGGAGTCGTCCGCTGGTCAGCAGATTCTGGTGCAACGCGGCCTCGACCGTGGCGGCCTCCGCGGCCGAGCCCGCCCAGAAGCCGGCCTCGACCGGGCCCGGCGCGTGCGCGGCCACCAGTGAAAGGGCTTTCGCGTACCCGGTCAGGTACAGGAAATCCTGCTCGATGTACGTGCGGAACACGTCCAGCGGCAGCGTTCCGTCGCCGAGGCGGCGCAGGAACTCGAGTTCGTCGATCGCCTCGCGCAGCACCTTGGTCCGGTCCCACAAGTGGTCCGTGAATCGGGCGTGCTGGCCGGCGCCGGCAGCATCTTGGACAGAGCTATTCACAACGTTGACATCCCTTCGTCAGCATTACCTGAGCAGGTTCCCGGGTGTGTTCTCAGCCCCGCCCGTGCGGAGCACCCCGTGTCAGAACAAGCCGACCCTAGCACCGGCCGTGCCGCGGGCGGAAAGGCCAGGGTCGGTGGAGGGGCTCAGCCGGCGAGGAACGCGGCCGCGCTCGGCGGGAGGGGTGCGGGGCCGCGCCGGTAGATCTCCGCGGGCCGGCCGGTTCCGACGACGGCCATGTCGCCGGTGTTCTCGAGGGCCGGCATCAGGTGCCGCCGGAACGAGTCCTTCGGCAGTGGACGCCCGAACACCACCTCGTACACCCGGCGGAGTTCGAGCACCGTGAACGTGTCGCCGGCCAGGCCGGACGGGTCGACGGCCCGCGCGTACCGCTCTCTCAGGTCGGCGACGGCGAGGGCGACGACGTCCGCGTGGTCGAACGCCAGGTCCTGCGTCACCCGGTCGTCGTCGACGGTGACCAACATCGTGTCGCGGGGGAGCGCCGTGCGGGGCAGCGCGGCGCCGTGCGTCATCGACAGCACCCACCCGCGATCGTCGCGGCCGGGATCGTCCAGCATCGCCAGCTGATGGAATTCGGTGCCCGTCAGGCCGGCCTTGATCCGCAGGCACCGCTCGGCGGCGTCCCGCAGTCGCTCACCCTGGTGGAGGAACGTGCCGGGGAGGGCGGTCCGGCCCGAACGACGGGGAACCACAAGAACTTTCAGTTCCGGGCCGTCGACGGTGAGGACGGCGACGTCGACCGCCACGGACGGGCGCGGGTAGTCGAGGAGGCTCCTGCCCTCGGAATCGGTCCATGCGGCCACGCGGGAATGTTAGCGCACTGTTGATCTATGTCGCGTTCGATCGGTCCTGCCTGCTCATCGTTGGTAGTTTGGCGAGAGATTCCCGGAACGTGATGCGTGAGGAGATTCCGTGGAGGTCGACAAGTCCGGCGACACGCTCGTCGTCCGCGCGCGGGACGGTGAGGTGCGTGGCTACCCCGAGGGCGACGTCTACGCGTGGAAGGGCATTCCGTTCGCCGCGGCCCCCGTCGGCGATCTGCGGTTCCGCGCCCCGGCCCCGCCCGCACCGTGGGAGGGTGTGCGCGACTGCGTCGACTTCGGCCCGATGGCGCCGCAGGGGCACGGCACCGCCGTCCCCATCGACGCGGGACTCGAGATGGACGAGGACTGCCTGTCCGTCAACGTCTGGGCCCCGAGACCCGACGGCACCCCGCGGCCGGTGATGGTGTGGATCCACGGCGGTGCCTACTGCCTGGGAACCGCAGCTCAGGGCATCTACAACGGGCGCATCCTGTCCACAATCGGCGACGTCGTGCTGGTCTCGTTCAACTACCGGGTGGGAGCGCTCGGCTTCCTCGACCTGTCGTCGTTCTCGACGGCCGAGCGAGTGTTCGAGACCAACTGTGGGCTGCGCGACCAGGTCGCAGCCCTCGAATGGGTCCGCGACAACATCGCGTCGTTCGGCGGTGACCCGGACGAGGTGACGGTGTTCGGGGAGTCGTCCGGAGCCGGGTCGATCACCACGCTGATGACGTGTCCGAGCGCGGAGGGGCTGTTCCACCGCGCGATCGCCCAGAGCCCGCCCGCCACGTCGGTCTACGGGAGCGAGCGGGCGGCCACCGTCGCGAAACAGTTCCTCGACATCCTCGAGGTGGAACCCGCGCAGATCGACACCCTGCTGCACCTTCCGTACCGCACGGTGATCGAGGCCAGCGACACGCTCGTCAACGAGGTGCCGACGAGGATTCCGGGCACGCTCGCGATGGCGCCCGTGGTGGACCGCGACTTCCTGCCCCGTTACCCGGTGGCCGCGTTCCAGAAGGGGCACTCCCACCGCATCCCTCTCATCATCGGTTCCAACAAGGACGAGTCGTCGATCTTCAAGTTCATGAAATCTCCTCTGCTGCCGGTCACGTCGGATTCGGTGCAGGAGATGTTGAGGGCGATCGCGGCCGATCACCCGGAACTGCCCGCCGCCCGCCTCGCCGACATCCTGTCGGCGTACCCGGACCGCGGAAAGCCGAAGGGCGCGCTCGCGATGTCGAGGGACGCCGCGTTCCGGATGCCCGCCCTGTGGGTGGCCGACGCCCACAGCCGGCACTCGCCGACGTGGATGTACCGGTTCGATCAGGCCACGCCGATGCTCAAGGCCGCACGGATCGGAGCCGGCCACGCCACCGAACTCCCGTACGTCTTCGGCAATTTCGACACCCTCAACATCGACCCGACGTTCTGGCTCGGCGGCCGGAAGACGGCGCTCGAGGTGTCGGGCCGGATCCAGCGCCGGTGGCTCGCGTTCGCGCGGCACGGTGTCCCCGCCGCGCTGGACGGGTCCAAGCACTGGGCGCCCTACGACGAGGAGAACCGCTCGACGTTGCTGATCGACGGCGCGGACACCCTCGTGAAGGACCCGGACCACGAGATGCGGATCGCGTGGGGCAACGACGTCATGGGCTTCAACTGACGGGCACCTTGTCGTCCAGTTCCTTCAGGACGGGCAGCGCGAAGCAGGCCAGCCCGATGATCAGGACCGGGATCGCGAGCACGAAGAACGTCGGCTGAATTCCCCACTTGTCGAGGAGGGGACCGGCCAGCAGGTAACCCAGCGGACCCGCGGCGTACGCGGTGGACGTCATGACCCCGGTGACGCGCCCGCGCATGTGCTCCGGACTACGAGTCTGCATGGCGTAGTTGGCGATCGGGCCGACCGGACCGAACACGAGACCCTGGAGGAGGGCCAGCGCCAGAATCGCCCACAGCGGCGGCAGGAACGCCATCGCGACCATGGCCGCGCCCAGCACCGTCACCGCCACCACCATCAGCATCCTGCGCGACACATACGGCGCGAGCGGTCCGTACGCGAGGGCACCCACCACGCCGCCGATGCTGAGCGCCATCAGGACCGAACCCAGTTGCGCGGGCTTGTCGAGTTCGGTGAAGTACACCGGGAACACCACCGATTCGACGGGCATGTACAGCGCGACCACCGCCATGTCGACCAGAGCGATCGTGCGCAGGAGCCGGTTGTGCCACACGAACTTCAGGCCCTCGAGCGTGCCGTGCCAGATGGACGTCGGGCGCGTGGACGTGTCGGGTCTGCCTGCGTTCTCCAGTCGCAGGAATGCGATGGTCACCACGGACAGCACGAAGCCGACGGCGGTGACCCACAACGTGTTCACCGCACCCACGGTGGCGATGAGGACACCGCCGATACCGGGTCCGACGAGATACGCCACGTTGTAGTTGGCCTCGTAGAGGCTGTTCATCCGGTCGAGTGACCAGCCCGCGGACTTCGTGGCGGCCGGCAGCATCGACTCCCGCGCCGCGATCCCGGCCGGATCGAACGCGGCGCCGATCGCGGCGAGGACGGCGATCACCGTCACGGTGAGGCCCGTCGTGTTCGCGATCACCGGGATGGCCGCCACGGACAGGGCGGACAGGCAGTCGGAGATCATCGACGTGCGGCGACGTCCGAACAGGTCGACGAACGTGCCCGCGAACAGGCTCGACACCAGCAGCGGGAGGGTGGCCGCGCCCGCGACGATCGCGGCGTCGGACGCGCGACCGGTCCTCTCGAGCACGAGCCAGGGCAGCACGACGATCGCGATGCCGTTGCCGGTGGACGAGAACAGCGTCGCGAGGTTCAAGAGGATCAGGGGCCCGAACCGGCGAGTCACAGCCGTCTCGGTGGCGGTCACGGCAAGGGTCCTCTGGTCGGCTCGATCGGTGGTCCTTCGACGCTAACAGCGAGGTCGTGGCCACCGCGAGCGAATTTCGGCCGCTACTGGTTGCGTTGCAGGGTCAGTTCGGCGAGGGTGCGCGCACCGTCGCACGGGTCGCCGGTGCCCGACCGCTGCTGCACCCACCAGGTGATGACGCCCGAGTAGGCGGCGGTGATCCCGCACGCCGCCGAATCGCCCGGACGCCGGGCGCTGAACGCCGACGTGCCCGCGATCGACGTGGTTTCCACCTCGTAGCCCAGCCCATCGGCCACACTCCGCTCGCGTTGCAGCGAGTTGTTCTCGAACCAGCCGAACGTGACGTCGATCGAACCGGCGGCGGACGACACCGTCCACATGCACACCGCGCCGAAGAAGTACTGGTCGATGCCGGCGCCGTGGAGGGTCTCCGCGATCTTGTCGTTGGGGACGGCGTCGCACTCGCGGAGGAGCTTGTCGAACTGCGGGGAGCCGCCGTCGTCGGAGGATGCGGCGCCCTCGGGCAGGGGACTGCCGGTGACGGAGGTGCCGCAGCCGGCCAGGATCACCGCCGACGCCAGCGCCGCAGCGACCCGGCGGGCGGCGCTCACTTGACCTTCTCCAACGTCAACCGGCCGAGCGCGGTGGGAGCCGCGCACGGATCGGAGGGTGCGGTGCCCGTGCCGTAGCGGACCAGCCAGTGCACGAAGTCGGAACCCGTGCCGAGCGCGACCTCGCAGAATCCGACGTTCTGCGAGGAGAACCCGCGGTGCCCGGCGATCTCGAGCTCGTGGACCTCGTGACCGATGCCCTTGGCCACCGACCGCTCCCGGTCGATGGGGCTGCCGCGGTACCAGGTGAACATCACGTACCGTTCGCCGCCGTCCGCCTCCCACCGGCATTTGATGCCGTTGCGCGACACCGGGGTGAGCGCGGTGATCCCGGCCCGCTCGTACACCTCGGCGTCGGTCAGCGAGCCGCATTCACCCACGAACGCGCCGGGCTGTGCGGACACCGACGTGGTCGGCGCGGACGCCGCCGGATCGGTCTCGGAACCGTCGCCGGAACCGCAGCCGGCCAGCACGACCGCCGCGGCGACCAGACACGACGCGCGGACGGTCAGGCGGACCGGATCAGACGAGCTCCGCATAGCTCGGATTCTCGGCGATGTACTTCTCGACGTACGAGCACGACGGAATCACGGTGAGCCCGCTGGCCTTCGTGTCGTCGAGGGCGGCCTTCACCACTTCCGCGGCCAGACCCTGACCGCGGAACTGGGGGTACGTCACGGTGTGGTGGAAGTCGCGGGCCCCGTTCCGCTCGAAATAGTCGGCGTATCCGGCCAGCTGGCCGTCGAGGTAGATCTCGAACCGGGATTCCGACACGTCGTGCTCCACCGTGGCCGCCACAGACCGCTCCTCTGCTCGTGTGGCGTGCGCGCTGTCCCGCGCACGCTGTCACTCGCAGATTACCGTCAGTCCGCGAGGTTGGTGCGCAGCAGCATGACGTTGTAGTCCGACCAGGTGGTGGCCAGGAAATACAGATCGGATCCCTGCGACCACGGGTGCATGTACGCACCGTACAGCTCCGGCACGTCCCGGCTGCTCACCAGCACCTCGGGTTCGCTCCAGCCGGATTCGAGGTGGTCGGACCGGCGCATGACCACCGAATTGCCGGCATCTGTGTACATCGCCACGAACTGACCGAGGTACTGGTTGAACTGCACCGACAACTCGCTGACGGGTCCGGGGATGACCGGTGCGGCGACGGTGGCGTTGGCCTTCACCCACGCCTTGCCGTCCCAGTACTCGTACAGCGTGAGGTTCCGGATGTCCGCTTCCTTCACCCGCGACAGCCGGGCGTCGCCGGATCGACCCGACGGCGTGCCGAACGCGTAGACGAATCCGTCGTGCTTGACGTACGAGCCCATCTGGAAGTTCTCGGCGCCCGTACCCGGGACGTTGGGTCGCAGCGTCAGAGGGTCGGTGACCCAGTTCTCGCCGTTGTCCACGGAGTACGCGATGCCGGACGCGTTGGTGTCCCACTCGCCGGGGGCGCCCCAGCTCCGCACGGACATGTAGTTGATGTACTGCGTCGCCCCGGGACCCTCACCGACCGAGATGCCGGTGGTGGGGATGACGGTCTGCTCCACACCCGGGATCTTCTTGCTCTGGATGATCTCCTTGGAATGGTTCGGGGTATCGACCGGGGAATTGTCGATGCGCATCCCGTCGGTGAGGTCCTTGTCGGAGCTGCGCAACAGGATGTTGCTGCGCCAGTCGCCGACAAGACCGCACAGCGGGTTGTCGCTCAGCCCGACGGTGTCACCGAACGCGGTGAGGATCTCACCGCCGCCGTTGTCCCACATGATGCCGAGGTCGGTGCCGAGCACCCGGAACCTGCCGATCGTGTCGTTGGAGCTGCGCGGCCCGGTGATGTGCGCGATAGCCTGAGTTTTGCCACGCAGTTCGGGAAGGCGACCGTCACTTCCGTTGAGCCAGGGAATGGGGTTGATGCCCTGGTTGGAGCCGCTCGATCCGAGGCTGCCGGTTCCGCCGAGGCACGGCGCCGCCGTCGCTACAGGGGGCGTCATCGTGAAAAACGTGCAGGTAGAAGCAAGTAAGGCGGGCATCGCCAGGGAGGCGACACGGCGGAGTCTGGTCACGAGCGCACCTCTCTGCGAGGAATCGAGTCGGGTCCGGTCACGCTAGCAATACCTCACCTGCCACACCAGCCCCTTGGGTAACCATTGGGTATCGCATCCCGGACTGTGTAGCTACAGAATCGCTCCGGGGTTGAGGATCCCCAGTGGGTCCAGTGCGTTCTTGATCCGATGCGTCAATTCCATGACGTCCTCGCCCAACTGGTCGGGCAGCCAGGCCTTCTTCAGCCGACCCACGCCGTGCTCGCCGGTGATCGTGCCGCCGAGAGAGAGTGCGAGGTCCATGATCTCGCCGAAGGCGAGGTGGGCACGCTCGGCCATCGCGGCGTCCTCGGGGTCGAACACGATGAGCGGGTGCGTGTTTCCGTCGCCCGCGTGCGCGATCACCGCCACCATCACGTCACGCTCGCGGGAGATGGCAGCGATTCCCTCCACCAGCGCAGGCAGTTTCGGGAGCGGGACCCCGACGTCCTCGAGGAGCAGGCTGCCGAGTCTCTCGACCGCGGGGATCGCGAATCGTCTTGCCGCGGCGAAGGCTTCGCCCTCCTCGGGGTCGTCGGTGGTGAATACCTCGGACGCGCCGTTCACTGTGCACGCGTCCTCCATCACGGAAATCTCTTCGGCCGCAATCGCACCGGGCGCGTCCGAGCGGGCGATGAGCATCGCCTCCGCCGTCCGGTCCAGGCCCATCTTCAGCGCGTCCTCGACGGCGCCGATCGAGGCGCGGTCCATGAATTCGAGCATCGACGGCCGCAGCGTGCGGGTGATGGCCAGGACGGTGTCGGCGGCGGCCTGGACGGAGGCGAACGACGCGACGAGGGTGCTCGACGGCGGCTGGGCCGGGATCAGCCTCAGCGTCGCCTCCGTGACGATGCCGAGGGTTCCCTCGCTCCCGACGAACAGCTTGGTCAGCGACAGGCCGGCCACGTCCTTCAGTCGCGGTCCGCCCAGGCGCACGTCCGTCCCGTCCGCCAGGACCACGCGCAGCGCGAGGACGTAGTCGGTGGTGACGCCGTACTTGACGCAGCACAGGCCGCCGGCGTTGGTCGCGACGTTGCCGCCGATCGAGCACATCTCGAACGACGACGGATCCGGTGGGTACCAGAGTCCGTGCTCGGCGGCCGCGGCCTTGACCTCCGCGTTGAGCAGTCCCGGTTCGACGACGGCGATCCGTGTCACCGGGTCCACCTCGATCCGGCGCATGCGCTCGGTGCTGACCACCACGCACCCCGCCACGGCGGTGGCGCCGCCGCTGAGCCCGGATCCCGCCCCGCGTGGGATCACGGGTACCCGGTGGTCGGTCGCCCAGCGCATCACCACCTGGACTTCCTCGGTGGTCGCGGGGCGGGCGACGGCGAGGGGGAGGACGGCATCGGGGTCGCGCGCCCAGTCCTGGCGATAGGAAACCAGGATGTCCGGATCGGTGACGAGACACCCCTGGGGGAGCGCGGCGGCGAGCGTCGCGAGTGCGTCGTCGGTGACCGTCATCGTGACTCCTGAAATGCGGGTGTCGGGCGCCCCGACGGTAACCCAGCGGGCCGCGGGTGTCCTCGAATTGGTCAGACGTCCAACTGAACCGATTCCGACCGGCTTGTACGGATATCGCTCCAACCTGGACGTTCGGCCTGGAAGTGAGACCCCAATAGTCCATCTGTTAGTTACTTACGCGTAGGAGTCTCACGATGTGGGATCAGGGGGGTGAATTTTTTCCGGGGTTCCGGCGATGGGGTATGCAACCGGGTCCGGAGGAGAAAATGCAGGTAGGGGCGTCCCGCGAACCGCGAGGAACCGGACGAATCGGGTGTAACACAGGTCACATTCGTCACTCCGTTACCGGATCGTATCGGCCAGGCAATGCAAAAACTCACTTCTACGGGTTAGCGTCTTGCATCGTCAAACACCGGCGAGGCGTTACACCCAAACGGAGATTCTCACGATATGTGAGCTAGAACACGGTTGGGGCCGGGTTTTGCCGCACCGACCCTGGAAGGACCCGCACCGATGAATGCACTCCACCGAGATCCCAGCAGCTACATCTCCGCGATGTTCTCGTACGAGTTCCTCGACGGTGGTATCGACTACGATTCCATCGAACAGATCCACCGTGGCGAGTTCGACGAATGGATCTTCGCACTGGCCGGTTCGGGGTTGTTCACCAACGAGGAAGTTCGGTCCATGGTGCAGGAATGGCGCCTGAACCCGAAGACCCTCCTGAACACGCTCCTCGCCGACGCGGACGAAGTCACCGCCAAGCGCTGCGAGGTCACCTGGGCCGCACTCGACCGCGTCGCCCCGTTCACACCGTCCGTGCCGGTCGCCGTCTTCGGCTGAAGGCCTTCCTGTCGCAGGGCTCGCCGTCGTCACACGAGTTCGGTTCGATCTCCGTTCACGACGATCGCCTGATCGTCCGTCAAAGTGCGGTACTCGATGCCGGCGAGCCTCAAAGCGGTGACAGTGCGCCGAACGGCTGCCGCGTCCTCCAAGGGGACGGCGTCTTCGGCCCCTGGAAGCTCCGCAGGCGGGTGATGCGGCACGATCGCGAAGCCCACCACGCCCAGACCGTCCCAGAGCGGCTCCATGCCGCAGGTGGCGACCACCTCCGCCGGGTCATCGGAGGAGTCGAGACCGTGCAGCGTCGGAGTCATCACACACGCCCCCGCGCTGTAGCCGGCGTACACCAGCGAATCCCCCAGCAGTAGTTCCGGGATCACCCGGTCCGCGCCGCTCCGGGCCATCTGCGCGCGCAACACGAACGTGTTCCCGCCGCGCACCCACAGCATGCCGAACCCCGCCAGCCGCTCCCTCAGCACGGCCGAACGCGCGTGCCCGTCGCTGCCGATGTAGTCGCGCAGATCCACCTCTTCCGGGGTGAAGCCCAGCCGCGTCAGCGGCATCACGTCACTCACGACCGCGGACGTCCGCGCCGTCCGCGGCCACGCGTCCGCGGCCGCAGCGATCACCCCCACACGCCCCGGGCGGCCGACGAGCGACAGCAGCGGCGCGGGATCCGCACCGAACCGATACGAAGACAGGAACAGGCGCACCGCGGTCAGATCGTGAACGCGAGGTTGTCGACGATCCTCTTGCCCACGGCGGTGTCGCCGCTCAACGCGATCTCGTCGCGGTGATCGGCCGCCGTCGTCCGGCCGCCCGCCAACCGGGTGAACAGCCGGGAGTCGAGAGTCACGGTCGCGGTGGCCTCGGACGGCAGTGCGTCGACCACCGCGGCTCTGCCGTCGACGGCGACGTGAATGTTCCGCGCGAGCGGTCCCGTCAGCTCCAGGGTGATCCTCGACCCGTCCGGGGCCTTACCGCGCTTGCCGACGAGGAACGCGACAGCGCCCGCGATCTCCTCGAACGCCGTCTCCCCGCGCAGGCCGCCCTCGTCGCCGGGCAGCGCGAGGGCGTCGCGCAGGTCGAGCTCGTGCATCCAGCAGTCGAACACGCGGATGCGCATGAACCGGAGGTAGGGAGCCGGACCGACCGGTGTGGTGGTCTCGGCCTCGAACGCCTCGTCGGTCATCTCGCTCAGCTCCGACCGCCTGCGGGCCACGATCACCCGGAAACGCTCGAGCATCTCGGGGCCGGAGCAGCCCCGCAGCCCTTCGACCCACTCTTCGTTGAACGCACCGATCGCGTTGCGCACGTGCGCGAGGCCGCGGACGTCGATACTGGTGTGCGGTGCGGAGATTCCGGCGAGGAGCGACTCCGTGCCGATGAGATGCGCGGTCACGTCGTGGACGGTCCAGCCCGGCAGCGCGGTGGGCGTGAACCACGCGTCGCCGGACAACGTGGACAGCACGTCGTCGAGTACGTCCCATTCCTCGAACAATGCGTCGAGGATCGGTTCCTTCTGCAGGGCATTCACGGGTCGTACGCCTCCTTTTGCCTCAACTCTAGGACCTCCCGCCGACGCGTCCGAGGGTTTTCGCCGCGGGCGGACGAATGCGCCGGTGACGGCGTCGAAGGCCTCCCCGGCCCGGGTTCGGTGTGGTAGACCGATGGTGAGAATCTCCATTAACAAAAGGAGTGCGGATGTTCCCTGGAAACTTCGTGGCGACCACCCCGGACAAGCCCGCTGTCATTCGTCCCTCGACGGGGGAGCAGCTGACCTACCGGGAGCTGGACGAGCGGTCCACCCGCCTCGCACGGCACCTGCGTTCGCTCGGCCTGAAGGTCGGCGACCACCTGGCGCTCGTGTCGAGCAACGACCTCCGGGTTCTCGAGGTGTACTGGGCGGCGCTGCGATCCGGGCTGTACATCACCGTGGTGAACTGGCATCTCACCCCGGAGGAAGCCGGATACGTCGTGGACGACTGCGGAGCCGAGGTGCTCATCGTGTCCGCCGACGCGGGCGGCGCCGTGCCGCGCGAGGAGAATCAGCTGCCCCGCATCCGGCACCGTCTCGTGTACGGCGGCGAACTCGACGGATTCGACAGCTACGACGACGCCGTGGCGGCGCAGTCGGCCGAACCGCTCGATTCGCAGCCCCGCGGGCAGGACATGCTGTACTCCTCGGGCACCACCGGCAGGCCCAAGGGGATCAAACCCGCTCTGCCCGAGGGCGAGGTGGACACCACCACGGATCCGTACACCGCCGTGTTCGCCCCGATGTACGGATTCGATTCCGACACCGTCTATCTGTGCCCCGCACCCCTGTATCACGCAGCGCCGCTGCGCTTCTGCGGCACCATCACGTCCGTCGGCGGCACGATCGTCCTGATGGACCGCTTCGACGCCGAGGAGGCGCTGCGGCTCATCGAGGAGTACCGGGTGACCCACAGCCAGTGGGTCCCGACGATGTTCGTCCGGATGCTCAAGCTGCCCAAGGACGTTCGCGACAAGTTCGACGTGTCGAGTCTGAAGGTGGCGATCCACGCGGCGGCGCCGTGCCCGCCCGACGTGAAGCGTTCGATGATCGAGTGGTGGGGCCCGGTGATCCACGAGTACTACGCGTCCACCGAAGGCGCCGGGGCCACGTTCATCGACAGCGCCCAGGCCCTCGCGAAGCCGGGATCGGTCGGCCACGACGGGGTCATGGGCATCGTCCACATCTGCGACGACAACGGTGCGGACGTACCCGTCGGTGACATCGGGACCGTCTACTGGGAGAGGGAGGAACGGCCGTTCGAATATCACAACGACCCGGCCAAGACCGAATCCGCGACGCACCCCGACCATCCGACGTGGACCACGAGCGGCGACATCGGGTACATCGACTCCGACCGCTTCCTCTATCTCACCGACCGCGCCGCGTTCATGATCATCTCCGGTGGGGTGAACATCTACCCGCAGGAGTCGGAGAACGTTCTCACGATGCATCCCAAGGTGTTCGACGTCGCGGTGATCGGCGTGCCCGACGAGGAGATGGGCGAACAGGTCAAAGCCGTCGTGCAACTCGTCGAGGGGGTGGAGCCGTCCGATGCCGTCGCCCGCGAATTACTCGACTACGTGCGCGACCGGGTGAGTCACTTCAAGGCGCCGCGCAGCATCGACTTCTCCGACGGCCTGCCGCGCACACCCACGGGCAAACTCGTCAAGCACAAACTCCGCGCCCGGTACCTGAACGCCGGCTGAATTCCGGCACGTCACCTGTCCCGCACGTCACCTGTCCCGCGCCGCCCCGCAGCGCGGGCAGGTGCCCGCGGTGTGGTCGATGAGGAACAACCCGCAGTCGGGGCACACGCGGTCGAGCCAGCAGACGGGGTCGCCGCCGAGGTCGTCGTCCGGCTCGGTGATGGGCGCGGCAGCGTCGCGGTGGGCGGTCACAACCGATCCAGCATGTATTCGGCGAGCACCTCGGCGTGACTGTGGCTGACGTCCTTCGTCGCGGTCAGGAGAACGATCGGCCGCCCCTGCGCGAGTTCCTGCACCCGCGCGACAGCCTTCCGTCCGCTCGGCGAGTCGAGCTCGTGGACGTACCGCTCGCGGAACTCGCTGAATGCGGCGACGTCGTGCGAGTACCAGTGACGCAGCTCCGTCGACGGTGCGAGGTCCTTGGCCCAGTCGTCGAAATGGAACGCGTCCTTGCGGAGCCCCCGCGGCCACAGCCGGTCCACGAACAGTCGGAGTCCGTCGCCCTCGGTCGGATGGTCGTAGACCCGCTCGACGACGACCGGTGGATTCGCGGTGACGTCCTCCGCGCTCCGTTCCTTCGGTGTGCTCATGGCCGAACCTCCGCTTCCGTGCGGCTGTCTACCGTCAGACTACGACGAAACACCCTGTGACCGGGTTCACAAACGAGCAGAAAGATGTGTGAGAACGACTGTTCGGACTCGATTCAGACGCCTACCCACGGACTTCTCTGTTCCCTACGTCACGCTTTCTCTGGCTACTATCAGCTAACTCAGTCGAGTCGGGGGAAATATTTCCGCTCATCATCGGTTGATCGCCGCTCGTCGCGGCACACACACCATCTACCGCAGGAAGTCGATACATGGATACATCGCAGAGCGCGTCCACTGCGCGCCCGACGGTCGGCGTCGTTCGGGAGTCGAACGACGGTGAGCGTCGGGTCGCGTTGGTGCCGAAGATCGTGGCGTCGTTGATCGCCAAGGGCGTCGACGTGGTGGTCGAGTCGGGTGCCGGTTTGGGCGCGCTGATCCCGGACGAGTTGTACAAATTGGCAGGAGCCGCCATTGCCGACCCGTGGTCGGCGGACGTGATCGTCAAGGTCGCGCCGCCATCGGACGAGGAAGTGGGCCGGTTGCGTGCCGGGCAGACCCTGATCGGGTTCCTCGCCCCCCGTAACCAGGACAATCAGGTCGCCGCGTTGAAGTCTGCGGGGGTGCAGGCGTTCGCGGTGGAGGCGATCCCGCGTATTTCCCGCGCCCAGGTGATGGACGCGTTGTCGTCGCAGGCGAACGTGTCCGGGTACAAGTCGGTGCTGCTCGCGGCGTCGGAGTCGACCCGGTTCTTCCCGATGCTCACCACCGCCGCCGGCACGGTCAAGCCGGCGACGGTGCTGGTGCTCGGTGTCGGTGTCGCCGGCCTGCAGGCCCTGGCCACGGCGAAGCGTCTCGGGGGCCGGGCCACCGGTTACGACGTGCGCCCGGAGGTCGCCGATCAGGTTCGCTCGGTCGGTGCGCAGTGGCTCGATCTGGGGATCGACGCCGCCGGTGAGGGCGGGTACGCCCGCGAGCTGACCGAGGAGGAGCGGGCGCAGCAGCAGCAGGCGCTCGAGGACGCGATCAAGGGCTTCGACGTGGTCATTACCACCGCGCTGGTGCCGGGCCGTCCGGCGCCGCGGTTGGTGACCGCGGCCGCGGTGGAGGGCATGAAGCCCGGCTCCGTGGTGGTCGACCTGGCCGGTGAGACCGGCGGTAACTGCGAGCTCACCGAGCCCGGTCAGACCGTGGTCAAGCACGGGGTGACGATCTGCTCGCCGCTGAACCTGCCCGCCAGCATGCCCGAGCACGCGTCGGAGCTGTACTCGAAGAACATCTCCGCGCTGCTGGAGTTGATGCTCGTCGACGGGGCGCTGGCCCCCGATTTCTCGGACGAGGTCCTCGCCGCGTCCTGCGTCACCCGTGAGGAGGGTGTGTCCTAGATGTACACCGAATTGTTGGCGAACATCGCGATCCTGGTGTTGTCCGGGTTCGTGGGGTTCGCGGTGATCTCGAAGGTCCCGAACACGTTGCATACCCCGCTGATGTCGGGCACGAACGCCATCCACGGCATCGTCGTGTTGGGTGCGCTGGTGGTGCTCGGCAAGGTCGAGGACCCGCCGTGGGGGCTGCAGGTGATCCTGTTCGTGGCCCTGGTCTTCGGAACGATCAACGTGGTCGGTGGTTTCGTGGTCACCGACCGGATGCTGGCGATGTTCAAGTCCAAGCCCACCGCCCCCGTTGTTGTTGTTGAGAAGGGTGGGGACCGGTAATGGAGTACCTCGTCAACGTTCTGTACATCGTGGCGTTCGCGATGTTCATCTACGGTCTGATGGGCCTGACCGGCCCGAAGACCGCGGTCCGCGGTAACCAGATCGCCGCGGTCGGCATGGGTGTCGCGGTGGTCGCCACTCTGATCGCGATCCGGGACACCTCCAACTGGGTGCTGATCGTCGCCGGTCTGGTGATCGGTGTGATCCTGGGTGTGCCGCCGGCGTTGCGGACGAAGATGACCGCGATGCCGCAGCTGGTGGCACTGTTCAACGGTGTCGGTGGCGGCACGGTCGCGTTGATCGCGTACGCCGAGTTCCTGGACTCGGACGGGTTCACCGCCTTCCAACACGGTGAGTCGCCGACGGTGCACATCGTCATCGCGTCGCTGTTCGCGGCGATCATCGGGTCGATCTCCTTCTGGGGTTCGGTGATCGCGTTCCTCAAGCTGCAGGAAACCCTGCCGGGCCGGCCGATCGGCATCGGCAAGCTGCAGCAGCCGCTCAATGCGGTGCTGCTGATCGGGGCCGTCGCATTGGCGGTGGCCATCGGGGTCAAGGCGATCGATCCGACCGGACCCACGTCGCAGTGGTGGATCGTGGGTGTGCTTGTGCTGGCGGCGGTGCTCGGGTTGATGGTGGTGCTGCCGATCGGCGGCGCCGACATGCCCGTCGTGATTTCGCTGCTGAACGCGTTGACGGGTCTGTCCGCGGCGGCCGCCGGTCTGGCGCTCAATAATCAGGCGATGATCGTGGCCGGCATGATCGTCGGTGCGTCGGGTTCGATCCTGACCAACCTGATGGCGAAGGCGATGAACCGGTCCATCCCGGCGATCGTGGCCGGCGGGTTCGGTGGCGGCGGCGTCGCGGCGGCGGTCGGGGACGGGACCGTGAAGACGGCGAAGTCCACCTCGGCGGCGGATGCGGCGATCCAGATGGCGTACGCCAACCAGGTGATCGTGGTCCCCGGCTACGGGTTGGCCGTCGCGCAGGCCCAGCACGCGGTCAAGGACATGGCCAAGCTGCTCGAGTCGAAGGGTGTCGAGGTCAAGTACGCCATTCACCCGGTGGCGGGCCGGATGCCCGGGCACATGAACGTGCTGCTCGCCGAGGCCGACGTCGAGTACGACGCGATGAAGGAAATGGACGACATCAACGACGAGTTCGCCCGCACCGACGTCACCCTGGTGATCGGTGCGAACGATGTCACCAACCCCGCCGCCCGCAACGACCCGTCGTCGCCGATCCACGGGATGCCCATCTTGAATGTGGATCAGTCGAAGTCGGTGATCGTGCTGAAGCGGTCGATGAACTCCGGCTTCGCCGGCATCGACAACCCGCTGTTCTTCGCCGACACCACCTCCATGCTCTTCGGGGACGCGAAGAAGTCGGTCTCCGAGGTCACCGAGGAACTCAAGGCCCTGTAGGCCCTCCGGGCCCGTGCGCCTTTTTGGTAGCACCAGCTACCAGAAAGGCGCACGGGCGCGAAGCGCCTCAGAGGCGCAGACTGCCGCGGTGCCGGGAGAAGGCGATGGCCGCGGTGTCGGGCCGTCGCTCTTCTCGCTCGGCGGCGACGGGGGAGTACAGCATCAGGGTGGACGCCAGCGCCCACCAGATCGCCAAGATCATCAGGCCGGCCGCGAGGCCGAAGATGCCGATCGGTTCGATCAGCGCGGCGGCCCCCGCGACACCGAGGACGACGGCGAAACCCAGGCCCGCGATGACGGGCCGGAACCGCGGCGCCGACACCAGCAGCGCCGAACCGTACAGCGCGGTGACGGCGACGACGTGTCCGCTCGGCAGGAGCACCGACGGTGCATCCGATTCCCATGCCCGGACTGCGGCGCTGGTGAGATTCGCGCCGATACACAGCAGCAGTACCGCACCCATGCCGTACGAAAGTTTTCGCATCGCCGCGACGATGGCGAGGACGACGGTCGCTGCGAGCACCGTGGTGACGTCGATCGCCTGGATCACAGGATCGGCGACGGGTCGGAGTGCCTCAGGGAGGACGAGACCCGACGATTCGGGGCGGATGAGGTACAGCGCGCACAGTGCCGCCACACCCGCCGCGGCGAAGGCGAGGCGACGAAGACTGAGACGCAGCCTGCTAGTCGATTCGGTCACGACACACAGTGTGCCAACCGACGCTGAACGATCGATGAGAGGCCGCTGTGAGGTCGGTGAACGGTCCTGTTCGTGCGGCGAGCGTGTCAGGTGCGCCGGACCGTCCCCGCGAACGTGGCGGCCACGAGCACGCAGACCAGGGGCACCACCATCGCGACGGTGAGCGGAACCACCTGGGTGATCCAGCCGATGGTGGCCGGGCCGGCGAGGAATCCGACGTACCCCAGCCCGACCACCCGGGACATGTTGGTGCCCGCGGAACCCGCGCCGAGGTTCCCCGCGGCGGTGAAGATCTGGGGGACGCAACCCGACAACCCGAGGCCGAACAGCGCCCAGCCCAGGACGGTGAGCGGGAGCAGCCCCGAGACGACGACGAGCAGCATTCCGAGGGCGGCGATCAGGGTGCCGTAGCGGACGACGGCGACGGGACCGAGCGCGCCGCTCACACGGTCCGCGGTGAACCGGCCCACCGTCATCATCACGGAGAAGGCTCCGAACGCGAGGGCGGCGATGGAATCGGACGTTCCGAGGTGTTCCTTGACCTGTAAGGTGCTCCAGTCGTTCGCGACACCCTCCGACAGCATGAGGACGAAGGCGATGCCACCGAGCGCGAGGACCCGGGTGGACAGCCGGCCCTGTGCCTTCTCGGCGGGAGCGGTGTCGTGCCGAGAGCGGGGACGGTCCGCCATCAGCCACCGCGAGCCCGCGGCGACGGTGACGACCCCGACAGCCCCGGCGACCAGCAACGCCGTCACGGGTGCCCACCCGGCGGCGAGCGTCGCCGCTCCGAGCAGCGATCCTGCCACCCCGCCCACGGAGAACAGGGCGTGGTACGCCGACATGATCGGCCGTCCGTACCGCTGCTCGACTTCGACGGCCTGCGAGTTCATCGACACGTCCAGTGCGCCGTTGGCGAAGCCGAACACGAGCAGGGCGAGACCGAGTTGCCAGGCCGCGGACGCCAGCCCTGGGCCCACGGTGGCGGCCGACAGGAGGAGTCCGGCGATGATCACCATGCGCCTGCTGCCGAACCGGTCGGCCAGTGGACCGCTGACCTGCATGCCGCCGATCGCGCCGACCGCGAGCAGGAGCAGCAGCGAACCCAGCGTGGAGTGGCTGATGCCGGTCCGGTCCTCGATCGCCGGAATGTGCACGACCCACATGCCGAGCAGGAACCCGTTGATCCCGAAGATCCCGAACGTTCCCGCACGAGCCCGGCGGAGCGGCTCGGTCACTGGTGGACGCGTGTCGACCGCGGACGCTCGGGAAGTGCTCACCGACCAAACGTACCGAGGATCAGAGGTGCGCGAGCAGTGAGGCGGGATCGTGCAGCATCGCCGCGACGGACGACAGGAACCTCGACCCCTGCTCGCCGTCGACCACCCGGTGATCGAACGACACGCTCAGGGTGGTGACCCACCGCACCGCGAGTTCGTCCTCGTGCACCCACGGTCGCCTGGTGACGCTGCCCAGGCAGAGGATGGCCGATTCGCCGGGGTTGAGGATGGGTGTGCCCGCGTCGACACCGAACACTCCGACGTTGGTGATCGACACGGTGCCGCCGGTCAGCTGCGCGGGTTCGGCTCTGCCGCTGCGCGCGGTCGCGGTCAGTTCGGTGATCGCGCGGCACAGTTCGAGCAGGCTCAGCGACTGCGCCTCCTTGATGTTGGGGACGACCAGACCGCGGGGCGTGGCCGCGGCGATGCCGAGATTGACGTAGTGCTTGGTGACGATCTCCTGGTTCTCCTCGTCCCACGAGGCGTTGAGGCTCGGGTTCTCGCGCAGCGCGACGATCATCGCCTTCGCGACCAGGCTCAGTGGTGTCACCGACAGTCCCTCGAATGCGGGGAGGTCACGCAGGCGGTCGAGCAGTTCCACCGACCGGGTCACGTCGACGGTCACGAATTCGGTGACGTGCGGGGCGGTGAACGCGCTGCGGACCATCGCCGCCGCGGTCTGCTTCCGGACGCTGCGGATCGGGGTGCGGGTCTCGCGCTCCGGCGGCTCCGGCGAGCCCGGTGTCGACGGCACGGACTGCCCGGCCGAACCCGCGTGGGATTCGACGTCGTTCCGGGTGACGGCGCCGGACGGCCCCGTCCCCGCGACAGCGGCGAGCTCGACCCCGAGTTCACGTGCGGCCGCCCGGGCTGCCGGCGAGGCGTCGGGGCGCCGACGGTCCGGGCCGGACGTGCCGGTCTCCGGAGTGGCCACCAGCTTCCGCCGGGCCCGTTTGCTCTCGGCGGCGGCCTCGGGCCCGTACCCCACCAGAACGGGCGTGCGCGCGGGAGGTTCCTCGGTGGCCGCATCCGTCGCGATCCGGATGATCGGCGTCCCGACCGGCACTGTCGCGCCAGCCGGAACCAGCAGTTCCTCCACGACACCCGCGTACGGCGAAGGCAACTCGACGAGCGCCTTCGCTGTCTCGACCTCTCCGATCACCTGATTGAGTTCGATCGTCTGGCCCACCTCGACGGCCCAGGAGACCAGCTCGGCCTCCGTCAGCCCCTCACCGAGATCGGGTAGGCGGAATTCCTGCGCCAACGGACGGCTCCTTCCTCCGATGGGTGCGATCAGGCCGCGAGGCTGCGATCGACCGCGTCGAGCAGGCGGTCGGCGTCCGGCAGATGGTGCAGTTCCAGTTTCGCCGGGGGATACGGAACGTCGAATCCGCCGACCCTCAGGACCGGCGCGTCCAGCTGGTAGAAGCACCGCTCGGAAATGCGGGCGGCGATCTCCGCGCCCAGGCCGAGGAACGTCGACGCCTCGTGCGCGACGACGAGTCTTCCGGTCTTGCGAACCGACTCCTCGATGGTGTCGAAGTCGATCGGCGCGAGGGAGCGCAGGTCGATCACCTCGAGGGAGTGCCCCTCGTCGGCGGCGATGGACGCGGCCGACAGGGCCGTCGGCACGACGGAACCGTACGCGACGACGGTGGCGTCCGTGCCCTCCCTGGTCACCCGGGCCCGGTGCAGTGGCAGGTCCGGTTCGGCGTCCACGTCGAACTCGGCCTTGTCCCAGTACCGCCGCTTCGGTTCGAAGAACACCACCGGGTCGTCCGCCGCGACGGACTGCTGGATCATGTGGAACGCGTCCGCCGGGTTGCTGGGAGTCACGACGCGCAGTCCGGCGGTGTGAGCGAAGTAGGCCTCCGGCGACTCCGAATGGTGCTCGACCGCGCCGATGCCGCCGCCGTACGGGATCCGGATCGTGAGGGGCGCGGTGACCCGGCCCTGCGTGCGGTAGTGAATCTTGGCCACCTGGGACACGATCTGGTCGAACGCGGGGTAGACGAAGCCGTCGAACTGGATCTCGCAGACGGGCCGGTAGCCGCGCAGGGCCATGCCGAACGCGGCGCCGATGATGCCGGACTCGGCGAGGGGGGTGTCGATGACCCGGTTGTCGCCGAAATCCTTCTGCAGGGTGTCGGTGACGCGGAAGACCCCGCCGAGGCGTCCGACGTCCTCACCCATGATCACGACCTTGCGGTCGTGTTCGAGGGCGCGCCGGAGGCCTGCGTTGAGTGCGGCGCCGAGCGACAGTGTGGTGGTGGTCATGACAGTGCCTCCTCGATGCCTGCGAAGCCCGCGAGGTACGCGGCGTACTGCTCGCGCTCCTCGTCGATGAGTGGGTGGTCGGTGGAATACACGTGCTCGAACAGGTCGAGCGGCTCCGGATCGGGAGCGCCGATGGTCCCGGACCGCAGTCGCGCCGCGACGTCGTCGGCGGTGGCCTGCACCCCGGCGAGGAACGTGTCGTCGAGCAGGCCCTCCCGGTCGAGGAGGCGCCTCATCCGGTCGATCGGGTCGCGGGCCTTCCAGACCTCGGTCTCGGCTGCCGCCCGATACCGGGTGGGATCGTCCGACGTGGTGTGGGGGCCCATCCGGTACGTGACGGCCTCGATGAAGGTCGGCCCACTGCCTTCGCGCGCCCGCTGAGTGGCCTGGCGGGTGACCGCGAGGACCGCGAGAACGTCGTTGCCGTCCACTCGGAGGGCGGGCATGCCGTACCCGGCGGCGCGCTGCGCGATGGGGACGGGACTCTGCAGGTGGACCGGTTCGCTGATCGCGAACTGGTTGTTCTGGCAGAAGAATACGACCGGCGCGTTGAAGCTCATCGAGAAGCCGAGGGCCTCGGCGAGGTCGCCCTGACTGGTGGCGCCGTCGCCGAAATAGGCGATCGTCGCGATCTCCGCGCCGTCCAGGTGGGCGCCCATGGCGTAGCCGGTGGCGTGCAGCCCCTGGGAGCCGACGACGATCGCGGGATTCGTCACGTTCACGGCACTCGGATCCCATGCGGAATGGGCGCATCCCCGCCACATGCGGGTCATCACCCCCGGGTCCACGCCCCGGCAGTAGGCGACGGCGTGTTCGCGGTAGCTGATGAACGCGTAGTCGTCGGGGCGGAGGGCGCGGGCGGAGCCGACCTGTGCGGCTTCCTGTCCGAGCATGGGGGCCCAGAGTCCCAGTTCGCCCTGGCGTTGCAGGGCGACCGCTTCGACATCCATCCGACGCGCGACCACGAGGTCCTCGTAGAGGCCGCGCAGTTGGTCGGGTCCGATGTCGCGGACCAGGCTCGTGTAGTCGGGTCTGAAGACCCGTCGGCCGTCCGGCTGGATGAGCTGGACCGGATAGGCAATCTTGTCGACCATCGGGGTCACCTCGCGTTGTCGAGTCCGTGAACCTTGTGGGTTCGTAGGAGACGGGTACTGCGGCAGGACAGGTGTGTGTCCTACTTCACAGCATCCACGGGAACGCGAAGTGCGCAAGTGGCACCGCCGGCTTCGGGCAGAATGCCCAGTTTCGGGGGGTCTGGAGGTGTCATGCTGCGTCTAATGACCAATTCGGACACAGCCGACGCCAGGTTGTTGCTGCAAGGGTCCGAGGACCCGGATCACCCCGCGAACACGAACCCGATCGAGGCGAGGACGGCCAGCACCGCGAGGTACACCGCGGGCATCGCGACGGCCCGGGTGTCGGGGTTGCCGTAGTCGCCGTGCCGGACGTGAAAGCCGATTGCGCACAGGAGGAGAATCAGCAGCGCCACCGCTGCGATCACTCCCAGTGGGGTCCAGTAGAGGCCGACGAGAACGCCGACACCCCCGGCGAGTTCCGCCACGCCGATCAGCCGGACCTGCTGCCCGCTCAGGCCCCGGGATTGCAACCCCGTCCACGCGGTTCCCTTCAGCCTCAGCTTGGGAATGCTCACGGCGACGGCACTCACGGCGAGGAGCACGCCGCACACGATGAGGAAAACTTCCACGTCGGTCCCTCCAGTTCCGGCCGAATCGGCCTCACTGTTGCCACCCTAGGGCCGCGACCTGCGGTGCGGACCGGTTCCCTCCGCATCGGGCTTCCGAGCGGTTAGCATCGAGCGCGTGAATGCTGTGGGGCTGAACGAAGATGCCGTTTCTGCGTGGATTGCCGGACTCGGCGTGGGAGCGATCGCGCCGCTGAGCTTCGAGAGGATCGGGAACGGTCAGTCGAATCTCACGTACGCGGTCAGCGACGCGGGTGGTGGTCGGTGGGTGCTGCGGCGGCCACCGCTCGGACATCTGCTCGCATCGGCGCACGACGTGGTCCGCGAACATCGGATTCTGTCCTCTCTGCAGGGATCCGACGTTCCGGTGCCGAAGATCCTCGGGCTCACCGACGATCCGGAGGTCACGGACGCGCCGCTCGTGCTGATGAGTTACGTCGCGGGGGTGGTGATCGACAGTATCGGCGTGGCGAAGAAGCTGACACCCGAACAGCGGAATGCCGTCGGACTGGCGATGCCGAAGGCTCTCGCGAAGATCCATGCGGTCGATCTCGGGGACGCCGGGCTGGAGGATCTGGCCAGTCACAAGCCGTACGCGGCAAGGCAGTTGAAGCGCTGGACGGATCAGTGGGAGAAGTCCCGTACCCGCGACGTCCCGGCGATCGAGGACCTGGCGGGCATCCTCGAGCGCAACATGCCGGAGCAGACCGAACTGTCGTTGGTGCACGGTGATTTTCACCTGAGCAACGTCATCACCTCGCCCGAGGAAGGTGAGGTGGTCGCAGTGGTCGACTGGGAACTGTGCACGCTGGGCGACCCCCTCGCCGACGTCGGCGCATTGCTGGCCTACTGGCCCGAGGCGGGCGACGAGGACGCCGGACCGTTCCCTGCCTCCACTCTGGAGGGATTCCCCACCCGGGCCGACCTCGTGGAGGCCTACGTCCACCACACGAAACGCGATGTCACGCATGTCGGGTACTGGCACGTGCTGGCGTTGTGGAAGTTGGCGATCATCGCCGAAGGCGTCCTGCGCCGGGTGATCGACGACCCCCGGAACAAGGCCGAGACCGGTGCGCCCACGGTCGCGCTGATCGACGGCATCATCGCCCGGGCGGTGGCCACGGCGGAGGCCGAGGGACTGCGCTGAACCGCCTGGTCGTGCCGGACGTTCAGACGGCGTCCGGCGCCACCAGAAGGGTTGCAGCGCTCCGGATTTCGGCGGGAATCGGCACCGGTCGCCGGGTCTTCGCGTCCACGTACACGTGCACGAAACGGCCGAGAGCCGCGAGTTCGAGCGCGTCGTCGTTCTCGCGGAAGATCGCGAGCGCATACACGATGCTCCGGGTGCCCAGCTTCTCGACGGACAACCCCACCTGCAGACGGTCCGGGAACGTCAGCTCGCTGACGTACTTGCAGGACGTCTCGGCGACCACGCCGATGGCGGGCAGATCGCGGATGTCGGTGCCCGTCGTCGCGATCAGCCAGCCGTTGACGGCCGTGTCGAAGTACGAGTAGTACGTGACGTTGTTGACGTGCCCGTAGTGGTCGTTGTCGGCCCAACGGGTCGGCACCGGCCACAGGGCGGGGAAGTCGGCGGCGGTCGGCAGTGCGGGGGCGTCGTCGTGTTTCACCGTGCCGACCCTAATGCCACGGATCCCCCCGGACCACGCGTCGGGCAGAATCGCGTCCTATGTCCGTGCCCGACAGCGATGTGCGCTCACCCGATTCCGCCGCCCAGCCGATCAGCGCCGGAATCGTCACCGCCCTGGTGGGCTTCACCAGTTCGTTCGCGGTCGTCCTCACCGGACTGACGGCGGTGGGAGCGAACTCCGCCCAGGCCGCGTCGGGACTGCTGGCGTTGTGTGTGACGCAGGCGCTGGGCATGCTGTGGATGTCGCGGCACTACCGCATGCCGATCACGCTGGCGTGGTCGACGCCGGGCGCCGCTCTCCTCGCCGGTGCGGGGACGGTGAGCGGCGGCTGGCCGGCGGCGGTCGGGGCGTTCGTCGTCGTGGGGGCGGCGGTGATCCTCACGGGGCTGTGGCCGCGGCTGGGACGGCTCATCGCGGCCATCCCCTCGGCGTTGGCGCAGGCGATGCTCGCGGGGGTGCTGCTGCCGCTGTGCCTGGCGCCGGTGCTGGCGCTGCGTGACGCTCCGCTGGCCGTCGCGCCCGTGATTCTCGTGTGGCTGGTCCTGCAGCGGTACTCGCCGCGGTGGGCGGTGCCGGCCGCGTTCGGGGCCGCCGCAGTGGTGATCGCGATCGGTCTCGCCTCCGGCAGCGACGGGCTGGACACCAGCGCGCTCCTGCCGAGACTCGACGTCACCGCACCGGCCTGGACGTGGCAGCCGATGATCGGGATCGCGATCCCGCTGTACATCGTGACGATGGCGTCCCAGAACATCCCCGGGACCGCCGTCATGAATTCGTTCGGCTACCGGGTGCCGTGGCGGCCGGCCATGCTGGTGACCGGAGTCGGGACCCTGGTGGGCGCGCCCGCCGGTGGACACGCCATCAACCTCGCCGCCATCAGCGCCGCCCTCGCCGCCGCACCGTCCGCACACCCCGATCCCAAAAAGCGCTGGGTCGCGGCCTTCACGGCAGGCTGGGCCTACCTGGTGCTCGCCGCCTGTTCCGCCGCGGTGGCCACGCTCATCGCCGCGGCACCTGAGGGCGTCGTGGAGGCCGTCGCCGGTCTCGCGCTCCTCGGCACCCTCGGCGGGGCACTGGCCTCCGCCCTCGACGACGTCCGCGAACGGGAAGGCGCCGTCGTCACCTTCCTGATCGCCGCGTCGGGGGTGAGCATCCTCGGCATCGGGTCCGCGTTCTGGGCGCTGGTCGCCGGACTGATCGTGCGGGTCGCGGTGAGCTCGCGGCGATAATGGGGTGATGACCACCATCGAGGTAGTGCAGGGTGACATCACGACGGTCGAGGTCGACGCCATCGTCAACGCCGCCAACTCCGGTCTGCTCGGCGGTGGTGGCGTGGACGGCGCCATCCACCGGGCCGGTGGCCCCGAGATCCTCGCCGAATGCAGGCAGCTGCGGGCCACCACACTGCAGGACGGGCTCCCGGCGGGGCAGGCGGTCGCGACGACGGCGGGCCGGTTGCCGGCTCGATGGGTGATCCACACGGTCGGCCCCGTGTACTCCGCGTCGGACGATCGGTCGGCCACCCTGCGCAGCGCCTACACCAGCAGCCTGGCGGTGGCCTCCGATCTCGGCGCGCAGTCCGTCGCGTTCCCGCTGATCTCGTCCGGGGTGTACGGCTGGCCCGCGGACGACGCCGTCCGGCAGGCGGTCGGTGCCGTCCGTGAGTCGGACGCCGAAATCCCCCGGGTGCTGTTCGTGGCGTTCGACGCACGAATGGCGTCCCTGCTGCGGGGTGAGGTGGGGTGACGGCGCTGGTTCGGATTCGCGCACGGGGGTAACCGGAGGCGACCGGACTGGATCTTCCCCACGCGGAGGCGGTGGACCGCGCTGAACACCGATTTCGTGTATCTCACGGCAGGACTGGCTCTTCTGCTGGCGGCCACCGTTCCGCGCCTGTTCCAGGACCGTGCCGTCTCGGCGCCGCTGATCGTCCTGGCGGTCGGAGCCGGCGGCGGCCTGCTGCTCGGCGAGTCGGGCACGGACACCCTGTCGCCGGCACTGCATCCGGCTGTGACGGAGCACCTGAGTGAAACCTGCGTCATCGTCGCCCTGATGGGTGTGGGACTGGCGATCGACAGGCCTCTGGGCTGGCGGACGTGGAATTCGACGTGGCGCCTGCTGCTCATCGCGATGCCTCTCGGAATCGCCGCTGTCGCGCTGCTCGGCTGGTGGGTGGCGGCACTGACCCCCGCCGTCGCGATCCTGCTCGGGGCCGTCCTCGCGCCCACCGACCCGGTTCTGGCGTCCGACGTGCAGGTGGAGGGTCCCACCTCGGGCGGCGAGTCCCATCGGGAGGACGACGAGGTCCGGTTCGCGCTCACCTCGGAGGCCGGGCTCAACGACGCTCTCGCTTTCCCGTTCGTGTATCTGGCGCTGTTCATGATCGGCAAGGGACCGATCGAGCAGTGGATCGTGCAGTGGGTGGCCTGGGAGCTGATCGGCAAGGTCGTCATCGGCGCGGCCCTGGGGTGGATTGCCGGTGATCTGTTCGGCCGCGCGGTCTTCCGCTTCCCGATCACACACATGCGCCTCGCCGAACGCAGCGAACCCATCTTCGCGCTCGCCGCCACGTTCGCCGTGTACGGACTCACCGAACTGGCCGGGGGATACGGCTTTCTCGCCGTCTTCGCCTGCGCGGTCGCGATCCGTCGGACGGAGCGGGCCCACGACTACCACGCCGAGATGCACAGCCTGATCGAGCAACTCGAACACGTGCTCACCCTCGCCGTTCTGCTCCTGCTGGGGGTGGCACTCACCTCCGGTCTGCTGACCGGACTGACGTGGGGCGGGGTTCTCGTCGCGACAGCCCTCGTGTTCGTCATCCGGCCGGTGGTGGGATGGCTTTCGCTGCTGGGCTGCGAGGAGATGTCCGGTCCCGAGCGCCGGGTCACCGCGTTCTTCGGGGTTCGCGGAATCGGATCGATCTACTATCTCGCCTACGCCGCTGCGGAAGCCGGCGTGGACGACGAGAAATGGTTGTGGTCGACGGTGGCCTTCACCGTCGTCCTCTCCGTCCTCGTTCACGGGGTGAGTGCGACACGGGTGATGCGCCTGCTCGATCTTCGCAGGGAGGGCGGTGCAGTCGCGGACCGGTAGCATCGCGACCGCACCGCCCGACCAGGGGGTGGCCTGTTCCGGCTGCTTATTCGTTCCGCACGGCGGAGGTGCGCGCCGTGTCTGCCGGGTGCTCCGAGTCCTCGGCTGGGTGGACGAGGACGGGTGGCGCCGCCGAGACCACCGAGGGAGTGGGCCGGTTGCCGGCCTTGATCTCGTTGAACAGGATGTTGAGCAGCACCGCGACGATGCTGGCCGCGCTGATTCCCGAGTCGAAGACGATGTGGACCCATTCCGGGAAGGCCGCGTAGAATTCGGGCACCGCGATCGGAATGACCCCGAATCCGAGGGCCACCGCGACGATCACCAGGTTGAGGTTGCCGTCGTACGACACCTTGGACAGGGTCCGGATTCCGCTCGCGGCCACCGAACCGAAGAGGACGATCCCCGCACCGCCGAGGACCGGCAGCGGCACGGACGCCACCAGTCGCCCCAGGACGGGGAACAGTCCGAGAGCGAACAGAACCGAACCTCCGGCCGCGACAACGTATCTGCTCTTGATTCCGGTGATCGCGACCAGCCCGACGTTCTGAGCGAACGCGCTGGCCGGGAACGTGCCGAATACCGGTGCCACGGTGGTGGCGAGCATGTCGGCGCGCAGACCGTCGCCCACCCGGCGGGCGTCGACTTTCGTTTCCACGATCTCGCCGACGGCCAGGATGTCCGCCGTCGTCTCGGTCATGATCACGAGGATCACCACCGTCATCGAGATGATCGCGCCGATCTGGAACAGGGGAGTGCCGAACGAGAACACCTGCGGCAGTTCGAAGATCGCGCCCTTTCCGACGGCACCGAAGTCGGCCTTGCCGATCAGCGCGGCGAACAGGGTTCCCACGACGATGCCGATCAGGATCGACAACCGCGACAGGGTTCCCTGCACCAGCCGGCTCACCAGCAACACGATGAACAGGCTGAACCCGGCGAGTCCGATATTGGACATCGACCCCCAGTCCGGAGCCTTGGCGTTGCCGCCCATCGCCCAGCGCACCGCGACCGGAAGGAGGGAGATGCCGATGACCGTGATGATCGATCCGGTGACGACGGGCGGAAAGTAGCGCACGATCCTGCAGAAGAACGGGCTGATCAACAGCCCGATCGCACCGGCGACCATGATGGCTCCGAACACCGAGCGCAGTCCGCCCGGACCGCTGGCCACCGCCACCATCGTGGACACCGAGGCAAAGGAAATGCCCTGAACGAGGGGAAGTTTTGCCCCGAAATACGGAACGCCGAGGGTCTGCAGCAGTGTGGCCGCACCGCTGACGAACAAAGCCGCCGACACGAGCAGTCCGATCTCGACGCCGGTCAGTCCGGCGGCGCCGCCGACGATCAGGGGAGGCGCGATCACGCCGCCGTACATCGTCAGGATGTGCTGCAAACCGTAGACATACGACTTTCCGAGCGGCAAACGCTCGTCCTCGGGTCCGGGAGTTCCGGCAACCCGGTGTCCGATCCGCTTCATCGCCGCGCTCCTAGCAGAATCCGGGAACGGAATCCCAGGCGCGGCCGGCGTCGGGAGCGTCCTCGCGCTCGACGGTCGCCTCGATCAACCCGTAGGGGCGGTCGGCCGCGAAGAACACCTCGCCGGGGTTGTCGAGTCCGAACGGTTCCAGGTCGACGAGGAAGTGGTGTTTGTTCGGCATCGAGAACTTCACCTCGGCGATCTCGGGGTGCGCCTCGAGTACCGCCGAACCCATCTGGAACAGGGACTGCTGCAGCGCGAGCGAATGCGTCGTGGCGAAGGCCTCCAGCATGATTGCCCGCACGTTCTCGAAGGTCTTGTCGAAGTCGACGTCGGTGGTGAGGTACCGCCATCGGGCGCTCACCGACGTCGCGAGGATCCGGTCGGACGTCTCCTGCAGCGTGGTGTACTTGTCCTTCGGGTAGCCCCGGAACTCCGAGCCCGTCGACTTCAACACCACCATGTTGCTGAGACCGGACACGATCCACGTCCGATCGCCGTCGATGGTGACCACGGTGTTTCGCCGTTCGTCGCTCGATCGGACGAAGGAATGGTCGTGGCCCTCACCGTCGACCGGGATCCGCGCCCACGAGTACTGCTCGATCTCCCACCGGCCGCCGGTGATCCACTCGAATTCCCCCGTGAAGTGCTGTCCGAGCCGCATGGCGAACGTCTCGATCGAGCCGACGCCGTCGCGGGCGAACGCGTACACCGTGTTCTTCTGGGTGTCCGTGGCCACGACGTGCGCGTTGTCGCCGTCGGTGTGCACCGCGTCGAGGTCGCCGCGCAGTTGCGACGTCACGGTGACGTCTTCGATCTCGTGTCGCTTCGTGTCCCGGGTGATCTTGACCAACCGGACTTCTGCCTTGCCGTACTGGTTCTGGCCGAGCACGATCTTGCTCATGATTAGCTCCCTCGGTAGGTCGAGTATGCGAACGGGCTGAGAAGGACTGGTACGTGGTAGTGCTGTTCGCTGTCGGTCAGCGCGAACGTGATGGTGATGTCGGGGTAGAACGCCGGACGTCCCTTCGCGGCGAAATAGCGTCCGGTGTCGAAGACGATCCGGTAGGTGCCCGGCTCGAGTCGGGCGGGACCCAGGGTCGTGACGCGTCCGTCGTCGTCGGTGACGGCCTCGGCCACGGTGATCCAGTCGGACTGCCGCTGGACCGTCAGCGTGACCGGCACCTCCCGCGCGGGCATGCCTTCGGCCGCATCCAGCACGTGGGTGGTGACCTGGCTGATCTCGCTCATGCGTCCAGCATCCCGGCGAGCCGACGTGCGGCGATGTCGCGCAGTTCCTCTGCGACAACGGCTAATTCGCTGTCCTCGTCGTTGAGGAGCCGGCGGTCGAGTGCGGTGAGGATGTCGGACGTGCTGCGGCCGGCGGCGCGGACGAGGAAGACCCGGCCGAACTTGTCCTCGTAGGCGCGGTTGCCGTCGGTGAGCCGCTTCTGCGCCGCCGCATCGGACGAATCGACGTTCGACTGCTCCGAGCGTGCCAGGTGCGCCTGGGCGTCGTCGCCTCCCGGGGGTTCACCGATTCGGGGATGGTGCGCGAGGGCTTGCTCGATCTCGTCCGCGGAGAGCGGTCCCGAGCCCGACCTGGCGGCGGTGAGAAGCGAGGCGCGATCGGTGTACGGCCGGGCGGACACGAGTTCGTCTGCCCACCGGGGAATATCCAGGCAGATTCGCGCCAGTTCCGTTGCCTCGGAGTGTGAAGCCTCGTTGAATCGTTGGAGTCCTGCATCGAGATCCATGCGACCCTTCTTCCACAATGCGAAATAATGATTCCGTATAGAGAAGCGTGACAGGGGTCACAATTCATGTCAAGACCCAAAATTGAATTAATCCAGATTCGGATGCGAGTGCGGTCCGCGGCGTGCTGGAATCACGACCCGCGAAAGCTGTTGTAGGACAACAGTGCGCGGGCGCGGTCGCGCCGAAATGCGGGGTTCAGGTCCTCACCGCCGGCGCGAACAGGTCGGCCTTGCGCAGGATGTCGTCCCGGTGAAGGCGACCGCGAGGAGGCGGACAGGATCTGCACGCCTGCCTGCGCGACACGGAGTTCCTGCAGCAGCTCGCTCGAGTTGCGTGTGAGCCGTTGCAAGAACTCCTCGGTGTTCACCTCACGACCGTGAGTACTCGGAGGCCCTGCGGATCTCTTCGGGGGACGGGCGGACACCGGTGTAGAGCACGAACTGCTCCGCCGCTTGCAGTGCAATCACCTCGGCGCCGGTGATGACGGTCTTGTGGCGTTCGGCCGCGGCCCGGATCAGCGGCGTCGCGGCGGGCATGGCAACCACATCGAACACGGCCTCCGCCGCATCGATCGCATCGAGTTCGAACGCCAGATCGTCCGCTTCGGGACCGCCCGCCATGCCGACGGGGGTGGCATTGATCAGGAGCCCCGGCCGTGCCGCGCCGAGTTCGGGTTGCCAGTCGAATCCGTACTGCTTCGCGACGGCGCCGCCCGTCGTCTCGTTGCGGGCGACCACGGTGACGTCGGTGAAGCCGTAGTCGCGCACGGCGGCGACCACCGCTTTGGCCATTCCGCCGCTCCCGGCCACCGCGACGGACAGCGAGTGGGGCAACGCGTTGTCGCGCAACAGGTTCGCGATGGCCTGATAGTCGGTGTTGTAGGCGTGCAACACCCCGTCCTCGTTGACCACCGTGTTGACGGACTCGATGACCGACGCCGATTCGTGCATCACGTCGACGTACTCGATGATCTGCTCCTTGAACGGCATGGAGACGCCGGCGCCGCGAATGCCCAGCGCGCGGATGCCGCCGACCGCAGCCCGGAGGTCGTTGGTGGTGAACGCTTTGTAGACGAAATTGAGGCCCACCTCGCCGTACAGATAATTGTGAAATCGGGTGCCGATGTTGCTCGGTCGGCCGGAGAGCGAGATGCAGAGAAGAGTGTCTTTGTCGAGCTGGTTCATCCGGTAAATACTAGTAGTGGGCTCCCATCCGTGCGCGTTCTCAGCTCCGAATACACGGTGACGACGGCAAAGGAGCAGGGCTGCGATGACTACGACGATCGGTGACCGGCACGAGGCGGCGCGGACGCCCCGGAGACCGCGGCACCTGTTCTCCCGCGCGCTCGCCGGAGTGATCGCCGCCGGAGTCGTGCTCGGGGTGGGCGAACTGCTGTCGGTGCTGATCGACCCGAACTCGTCGCCGTTCTACGCGGTCGGATCGACGACGGTGGACCGCAGTCCTGCCTGGGCTCGCGAGTTCGCGATCGACACGTTCGGCACCAACGACAAACCCGCACTGTTCGTCGGGATGACGATCCTCATCGTGCTCCTCGCCGCGACAGCGGGCATCGTCGAGCGTCCCCGCGCCCCGTTCGGCAGCGCGATCCTGGCGGTTCTCGGGCTGGTGGGAATCTTTGCCTCGACCCAGCGTCCCAGCGCCACGTGGATGTTTGCGCTTCCGACCGTGGTGGGAGTCGTCGCCGGCATCGCGGTTCTGCGGGTGCTGACGACCGCCGCGCGGGCGCCCGAGGACTCCGATGCCGAGGATTCGTGGTTGCCGCGCCGGACTTTTCTACTGTTGGCCGCGGCCGCCGCCGCGACGGCCGCTGCCGCGGGAGCCGCCGGCCGGTACCTCGGGCAGCAGGCCGCGGGAGCTCTGGACAACCGCCGCGCCTTCGCCCTTCCCGACGTGTCGGACCGGGCGGCCCCGATCGCTCCCGGCACCGACGTCGACGTGCCGGGAGCCACCCCGTTCGTCACGTCGAACGAGGAGTTCTACCGGATCGACACCGCCCTGCGGGTCCCGCGGTTGACGACGGACGACTGGCAACTGCACATCCACGGCATGGTCGACCGCGAGCTCACGCTGACGTGGGACGACCTGGTCGCGAGGACGCCCGTCGAACGGGTGATCACGCTGACGTGCGTGTCCAACGAGGTCGGCGGAAACCTTGCCGGCAACGCGACGTGGATCGGCTACCCGATCAAGGACATCCTCGACGAGGCCGGCGTGCACCCGGGCGCCGACATGCTGCTGTCCACGAGTAGCGACGACTTCACGGCGGGCACCCCGGTCGAGGCCCTGCGGGACGGCCGCGACGCGATTCTCGCGGTGGCGATGAACGGTCAGCCGTTGCCGTTCGAGCACGGCTATCCGGTGCGGCAGGTCGTCCCCGGTCTCTACGGCTACGTGTCGGCCACCAAATGGGTGGTGGATTGGGAACTCACGCGATTCGACGAGGCGGAGGCCTACTGGACCCAACGCGGATGGTCCGCGAAGGGTCCGATCAAGACCGCGTCGCGGATCGACGTGCCCGCCTCGTTCGCGCCCACCGCACCCGGACCCGTCCTCGTCGCCGGAACCGCGTGGGCGCAGCACCGCGGCATCGCGAAGGTGGAGGTGCGGGTCGACAATGGCGAATGGCAGAACGCGACCCTCGCCCCGCAGTACACCATCGACACCTGGCGGCAGTGGACCTGGGAGTGGCAGGCCGCGTCCGGCCTGCACACCCTCCAGGTGCGGGCCACGGATCTGGACGGCAACGTTCAGGTGGAGGAGCGGACGCCGCCGATTCCGGGTGGCGCGACCGGCTGGCACACGCGTTCCTTCACCGTGTCCTGAGGCACCGTCTTCTGAGGCACCGTCTTCTGAGGCGCTCACGGACACTTCTCCGCCACCTCGGCGAGCGCGTCGCGGTCCGCCACCGTCACCGGAAGCCCGTACTCCACCGCCACCGACAGGTATTTGCCCGCGTAGAAGCAGTGGTACGCCGGATTCGGTGGCAGCCAGTCCTGCGGGGTCTGGTCGCCCTTGTCCTGGTTATCCGCACCGTTGACGGCCAGCAGATTGAACGTGACGTCGTTGGCGAACCGCAGCCGACGCTCGGGCGACCACGTCGACGCGCCCATGTCCCACGCCGCCGCCAAAGGGTAGACGTGGTATCCGGTACTAGGAGTGTTGTGCCGTTCACATCATCGACATGGGTGTAGTTCATTGGCCATCCTCGTCACTGGTACGCGTATCGGACATTGGCATGCGATGCCGACGACATCGCTGACACACCGGACGGCAATCCCGAGACCGAGGCGTTGAGCGCGTTAGCGTGGTCACGTCGAAGGAGACCAGATGGCGTCCACTCAACGTGTGATGACCGGTGGAGAGACGACGTGGACGGTGGTGTCCGATTCCCACACACTCGTCGAACCGATCGAGCAGTATCTGGAATTCGCTCGTCAATCGGAGTTCTCTCCAAACACCATCAAAACGTACGCGCGTGGTCTAGCGCTCTGGTGGTCCTACCTGGAGAAGTCCGATCGGCAGTGGGATACGGTCCAGCTCAGCGACTTCGGCCATTTCCTGATGGCCGTGCGCACCGGCCAGTTCGACCCGTTCGTCCGGCAACTTCATCCGGAAGCGACTGTCACAGAAGCGACCGTGGCGATCCGCATACGACCGGTGATGAGCTTCTACCGATACCATGCCGCGTTCGGCGTCGATGCCGCATCGTTCCTCTACGAGCACGTGCGATCACGACCGGCTAGGTATATGCCGATTCTCGAACATATTGCTCGTCGAAATGCTCAGCGACGGACAGCTATCCGCGTGAGACTCCGAAACCGGCAGACTCCACTGCTGGAGCCGGACTCCATCGATGCCCTGATCGCAGCCGAGGCATCTTGCGCGCCGACCGGCGACTGGTCAGGAGATCTGCGGTACCGATTTCTCTGGACCTTGCTGGCCGAGACCGGCATGCGAATCGGTGAAGCACTCTCACTTCAGCATCGAGACTGGAACACCAGCCGTGGAGACACGGCATCGGTTGCCATCGTGCCACGACCACACCCCCACGGGCTGATACCGAAATCCGGCTACCGCAAGGTCTTCGTCGGCAGCCGCCTCGACCGCCTCTACGGCGATTTCGTGTGGTGGCTCTGCGAGCACGGCGCAGACGGTGTAATCGACGACTGGGACAGTGGATACATCTTTTGCAACACCCGACGCGAACCGCTCTACGCACCGCTGCGCGGCGAAAGTGTGTATGCGCACCTGCGGGCGATGAAGCGGAAGGTGCCGCAGCTACCGGAGGCGATGACGCCGCATTGGTTCCGTCATTCCCACGCCACCGCACTGCTGCTCGCGGGAACACCTCTGCATGTGGTCAGCAGGCGCCTTGGGCACCGAGACGTGCAAACCACGATCAACAGGTATGGGCACGTCACCGAGGACGCTGAGCTGGAAGCGCTGGCGAACTGGCGCGACGTCGTATCGGGATGGGAGACGAAAACCGATGTCCCGTAGCCCAAGACGCGAGCCCGGGCCAGAACCTAAACGTCTCGAAGGCCGCGACCTGCGGCTGCCTGTCTCGGAGATGTTCGACCCCCTTCGGGCACGGCAGCTGTGGGATTCACTGCCCGAGCCATGCCGCAGCGATCATTTCGACAAGAAGAACATGCCCGACATCTACGCCCCCGCGGTCGCCGAGCGCAGTGTGGGAGGAGGACCATGGACGTCGGTAGCCCTGAACTTTCGCTCGCTGCCGGAACCGATGACCTGGGAGCTGGCCTGGCTGATCCACCGGGAGGTGGAATTGGGCAGAATTATCCACCCGACGCACTTCAACGCCACCACAGGAATCCTGCGCGCCGCTACTGGCTATGGCGGGAAGACTGCCCGGTCAGCGGAGTCATTGCTGCACCTCACCCCCGAACAGTGGCTGAGAGAGGCGCAGCGGGCGCAGTTGCGCGGCCTGCAGCGCGGGACCAGCAACGACAGCAAGGCTCTCCACCGTTTGCGTCGCCTGCAGGACATTCTCGTCTACCCCTACCATCAGGGCCCGTGGTGGCAGCTGAACCTGTGGAATCCACAACTCGACCCCCGCGTTCCCCAGCGTGAACACGAACCGATGAGTCACCACAGCGCCAACTTCAGTCGACTGAGCAGTGACTGGCTCCGTGAGGGAGCCAAACTATGGCTCTCGGAGAACCTCGAGAACGGCCGCTACAGCTGGAGCACGATCAAATCGCGTCTCGACGCACTCAAATGGCTTCAACGCCATCTCGACACGGTCGGCGACGCCGGCCCCACCCTGACCAGCGACCCCTCCGCTTTCCGGCCGTTCGTGCGGGGATTCTGCGAGATGCTACGCACGCACACCGTCACCACCGGAAAGAACAAGAACCAGCTCCTGGGCAAGAATCCGCGCCGAAACATCATGACCGCAATCGAGCAGTTCTACCAATGGATGTTTGACCATCGCGACGAAGCGTCCCACACGCTGGGCCAACCCGAATGGCGGCTGCTGCGCCCCGAGCACTGCGTGTTGTTCCGGCCCGAAGACAAACCACGCCTGACCAACAAGCGACACGACGATGACATGGTCCTCGAAGACGCGGTGGTCACCAGAATCGCCGCCGGCGCCGAACTGCTCGCGAAGCCACGCACCGAGGGTGGCCTCGGTGACATTCAGGCCTTTCACATATTGATGCTCCTCATTCGCACCGGACGCCGAGTCAACGAGATCCTCATGATGGACTTTGACCCCTTGATCCCACTCCAGAGGACATCGAAGTCGCCTCCCGACACGGTCGACAGCGCAGACTTCGTGGCCCGCCTGCGCTACCAACAGACGAAGATCGAATCCGCACACCCCGCCTCGATCCCGGTCGACGCCGAAATCGTCACCGTCATCAGGGCTCAACAACAGGTCGCCCGAGAGCACATGGCGCGAGTCGGCAGACCAGATCAGACCCCCAGATACCTTTTCCTGAGACGTATTCAGAACCGCAACGGCACCGCGTCCTACCCGATGCCCACGTTGCATACGCACCTGGCCGCACTCGCGGATCGCTTGGCGATCACCGACAGTGCCGGACACCCGGTAATGATCAGTAAGACACACCGCTTCCGACACACGGCCGCCACCAACCTGCTCAACGCGGGCGTTCCATTGCACGTGGTGATGAGATACTTCGGACACGTCAGCCCGGAAATGACCATGCATTATGCGGTGACGCTGTCGGAAACCCAGGAGCGTGAATTCCTGCGCTACAAGAAGGTCACCAGCGACGGCCGAACCCCGGGGATCGACACCTCGGATCTCTACGACTTCCTCAAGCTCGACAGCCGGGCCGATCGCGTTCTGCCGAACGGTTGGTGCACCCTCCCACCGAGGCAATCCTGCGACAAGGGAAACGCGTGCTTGACCTGCCCGAAGTTCGTCACTGATGCCACCCACGCCGCCGAACTCTCCCGGCAACTCGAGGAAACCCAGCGGCTCATCGAGATCCGCAAGGAGACATTTGCGGCCCGCTACGGAACGCAGATGAGCGAGGACAACGTCTGGCTACAAGGCCGCACCGACGAGGTCACCTCACTCAACCAGATCCTGCTCGCGATCACCGACACCGCCGACCAACACGGAATCCGCGGCGCCGGAGTCCGAGACCAGACCGCCTGATAGGAGTCGACATGTCCGAACACCTCCAGCGAGCTGCGCGCCTCCGACACGACCAGGCCATGGCACGCGCCACCGACGCACTCCGCGAGCTCTCCGCCGCGGGCCAGCAAATCACCTTCGTGAGTGTCGCCCGCAGGGCGCATCTCTCGACCGACTTCCTCTACAAGCACAGCGACCTCCGCCGAAAGATCGAAGACCTTCGCACCTCGACCGGTCACCGCAGCACGGGCCCCGACGCAGCACCCGACGAGCAACCGACCACATCCTCCGCAGTCCGCGCACTGGCCACCCAGCTGAAGGAAATCCGCAGCCGCCACCACGCAGAAGTGCTGGCGCTCCGCCAAGCCCTCGCCGCCGCCCACGGCGAGAATCTCACACTCCGCCGCGAAATAGCCCAGCTCAGACCGCTCTAACTACACGGCGGTCATACGGCCCCCATCGGCCAGGGCAATGCCTCGATGCCGCGCTTACCTACGACCGGTTCCGGCGTCATCGGCATGTCGATGACACTATGACCTGGGCTTATTCGGGGATATATCGTCGAAGTGACGGATACGACGTGGTCGATCTGAACGGCTTTCGCGTCGGCCCGGTCGAATGGAAGCACCTCGCCGGAATACGGATCGGCGAGGACGCCGCTCAGCACCACGCAACCGCGGGTGCCGTCGCGGAACGCCACCGAGCGGAGATCGAGCGCGAGAACGTTGTTGCGGGTGTCGCACCCGTCGTGACCCGCCGCGGCGTCCTGGTCGTCGGTCCAGGCCGGGCCGAACACACACAACTCCTTGCCGGAGCAGCCGCGCTGGTATCCGCCGGGGTGCGGGCGGGACTCGACCGTCGTGACCCGGCCGAGCAACTCCTCGATGTGTGCGCGGGGCGGACTGCCCGGCGCAGGGCCGGGACCGCTGAGGTCGAGAAGCGACACCCCGCAACCGCAGACCGCCAGGATCGCCGCCAGCCACACGGCCACGTACAGAAGTCTCATGCGTCCCCCGGCGCTCGACCCATCTCCCCCTACCACCGGGAGTATGCACCGGGCCCCCGACAGGTCAAGTGAAGGGCAGGCGCACAGCGGCGATCGATGACAGGTGCATGCCGTCGTGGCCGATCACCCAGGAACCTCCGCTCTGCCTGCACTCGGCGAGCAGGTCGAGGGTGCGGAGGAGGAAGAAGATCGCCTCGCTGGGGGTGGGGGTGACCGCAAGCCTGTGTGCCTCACCGTGTTTCATCCCGTCGAGCCACACACCCGACTGTCCGTCCAGTCGAATCGTCACGATGTGCGTGGCATCGACGAAGGCGTACTTCCGTTGCTCCCACGGAGTGGTGAGCGCGTACCCCTGTTCGAGAACCTGGATCAGGATGCTCATGACCGACTCCCGAGTGTCCGGCAGTTACGTCTCTCCAGCATCTACCTCGGAACGGGTGAAAGCCAGACCTGCTAACCGAACTCGATCACGACCTTGCCGCTCGTGTGACCGGACTCGACCATGGCGAGAGCGTCACCGGCGTGTGCGAACGGGAATCGGTGGGCGACCCGCGGGTCCAGGGTCCCGTCCGCCACCAGTGCGGCCACCTCCGCGAACACCGCGGACGTTCGACGCCGTTCCACTCCCGAGCCGCCGAGATCGCGCGCGGCGAGCGAGTCGCCGACGCTGATGATCGCCGCCGGATCCGCGACCACCCGCGCGGCCTCGGCGAGCGCGTCACCGCCGACGAGGTCGAAGACGGCGTCGACCGGGCCGGGTATGCGTGCGGCCAGTCCGTCTCCGGACGCCACCCAGGTGGCACCGAGCGATTCGACGACCTCCCGCTTGCTCTCGCTCGCGACGCCGATCACCGTGACGTCCCGCGCCGCGGCCAACTGCAGCGCCGCCACCCCCACGCCGCCGCCCGCACCGACGACGAGCAACCGACTGCCGGGCGCCAGGTCCAGGGTGGTCAGCGCGTCGTACGCGGTTCCCGCCGCGACGGGGAGCGTGGCCGCGTCCGCGAACGAGACCGGGTCGGGCTTGTGCGCCGCCGAGGCCGTGTTGAGCAGGGTGTACTCGGTGTATCCGCCGAATCCGGTGGAGGTCGCGCCGAACACGGCGTCGCCGACCGCGAAGCCGGTCACCCGGGGGCCGACATCCGCGACCACACCGGCGACCTCCCGGCCCAGAACGGCGGGAAGGGTGACGGGGACGGTGTCCTTGCGCGTGCCCGCCCGCACCTTCCAATCGGCGGGATTCACGCCGGCCGCGTGGACGGCGACCAGCAACTGTCCGGGGCCGGGGGAGGGAACGGGGACGTCGAAGAACTGCTGCGTCTCGGGGCCGCCGTACTCGCTGAAGCCGTATGCCATGCTCACGCCCACAGTCCTATCACGAACCGGGGCCGGGATTCGGGCACGACGAAGGCCCGCCGAGGTGGAGTCGACGGGCCTTTCTCGTGAGAACTCAGCCGCCCAGGGAACCCAGGGAGCCTGTGCCTCCGCCGCCACCCATCAACGGTCCGAGAACCTGGATGAGTTGAACGAGAACTTCCAAGATCTGTTCCATGTCCATTTCGACTTCCTCCGATCACTGCGATCACGTACGGCAGCGATCCCGGTGAGTTACCGGCGTGGACAGCCGCCAACTCGTTCATCGGTGGAATATGGTCGAGGGTTACACGTCACGAGCAGGGATTTCACGCGCTGTCGGTCGCACCTGCTTGGATGGGTGCATGCTGCACGGCCTCTGGACACCGGGTTCGGGTCTCATGCTGTGGGTGGAGGACCGGAATCCGGCCACCGAGGAGCCGACGGATGCGGTCGGTCGGGTGCTGGCACGGAAGTTCCGGCATCACGTGAAGGTGCCGATGCCGACGCCGTCGGGGCTGGAGATGCTCGAGTGGGCCGCGGTGGCGCTCGCACCGCCGGACGCGACGGAGTTCCTGCTGTCGGTGTCGGCCCGCGACCCCCGGGTCGCCGGGGATCTGCGCTACCTCGCCCACGTCGCCCGCGGTGTCGAGCGGTGGGCACGCGCCGGGCGGGTGGTGCCCGAGGTGCACCGCGCGGAGGGCGGCTGGTGGCCGCGCTGGCGGCTGCTCGGCGGTGAACGGCAGCGTGCGTGGCTCACGGAGCTGGCCGTCGCGATGCCGCCGGTCCAGCGTCACGGCACGACCCCCCGGGCCGTGCTCGACGACATGGTCACCGAGCTGACCGACCCCGTCGCCCGCCGTGTCCTCGAACGCAGGCACCCGGACGATTCCGGCAGCGACGTGGATCATCCGCTGATCGACGCGCTCGTGCGGGGTGACCAGTTCGCCGAGGGCACCGCCCAGCTGTCGGGCTCGCTGGACGGGTGGCGCGACAGCCTCAAGGTGGACGAGCCCGAACTGGTGCTGCGGCTCCTCGAGCCGGAAGACGTGGACGTGGAGGGGGATTGGGACCCGGACACGGTGCTGTGGCGACTGGAGGTCTGTCTTCGTCCGGAAGGCGAAGCGCCGGTGCCGATTCCGCTGCACCGCACGGAGGCGAGTCGCCTGCAGATCGGGGTGCGCAAGCTGACGGAGGCCGTGGCCGCCTACCCGCGACTGCAGGATGTTCCCAGTGACCCCGACAGCCTGGACCTGATGTTGCCCACCGCCGTGGTCATCGACCTCGTGGGGCACGGTGCGGTGGCGTTGAAGGAGAAGGGCATCAGCCTGCTGCTGCCGCGGGCGTGGAGTGTGGCGTCGCCGTCGATGCGTCTGCGGGTGAGCTCGCCGAGCACTCCGGCGAGCGCGGAGAACCGGGCCGTCGGCAAAGACCAGCTGGTGCAGTACAACTGGGAGCTGGCACTCGGCGACACGGTGCTCACCGCCGCGGAGATGAATCGGCTGGTCAACTCCAAGAGCGATCTCGTGCGGCTGCGCGGTGAGTGGGTCCGGGCGGATCAGGAGGTGCTCTCCCGCGCCGCGCGCTACGTGGCGGAGCGGCACGCCAGCGGCGACCGGGCCATCGTGGACCTGCTGAAGGACCTGATCGCGGACGATCTGTCCGATCTCCCCGTGGAGGAGGTCACGGCCACCGGCTGGGCGGCCGCGTTGCTGGACGGCGACACGAAGCCGCAGGACGTGCCGACCCCGGACGGCTTGGACGCGACGCTGCGCCCGTACCAGAAGCGGGGGCTCGACTGGCTGGTGTTCATGAGCCGCCTCGGCCTCGGGGCCGTTCTCGCCGACGACATGGGTCTCGGCAAGACACTGCAGTTGCTGGCACTGCTGGCACACGAGAAGGCGCCCACGCCCACCTTGCTGGTGTGCCCGATGTCGGTGGTCGGGAACTGGCAGCGCGAGGCGGCGCGCTTCGTTCCCTCGCTGCGGGTGCTCGTCCACCACGGTCCGCAGCGGCTGAGCGGTGCGGAGTTCACCACCGCCGTTGCGCAGAGCGATCTGGTGATCACCACGTATGCGCTGCTGGCCCGCGACGTCGCGCACCTGAAGGAGCAGGACTGGCGGCGTGTCGTTCTGGACGAGGCGCAGCACATCAAGAACGCGAAGACGTCGCAGGCGCGGGCGGCGCGGAGCATTCCGGCGGCGCACCGCGTCGCTTTGACGGGCACTCCGGTCGAGAACCGCCTCGACGAACTGCGCTCGATCCTCGACTTCGCGAACTCGGGCATCCTGGGCTCGGAGGCGATGTTCCGCAAGCGTTTCGTGGTGCCGATCGAGCGGGAGCAGGACCAGACGGCCGTCGCCCGGCTCCGCGCCGTCACGTCGCCGTTCGTGCTGCGCCGGGTCAAGACCGATCCCGCGGTCATCGCCGACCTCCCGGACAAGTTCGAGATGACGGTCCGCGCCAACCTCACCGCGGAGCAGGCCGCGCTGTACCGGGCGGTGGTCGACGACATGATGGCGCAGATCAAGGACAAGAAGGGGATGAAGCGCAAGGGCGCCGTCCTCGCCGCCCTGACGAAACTGAAGCAGGTGTGCAACCACCCGGCGCACTTCCTGCGCGACGGGTCGGCGGTGATGCGGCGCGGACAGCACCGCTCCGGCAAGCTGGGGCTCGTCGAGGACATCCTGGATTCCGTGGTCGCGGACGGCGAGAAGGCGTTGCTGTTCACCCAGTTCCGGGAATTCGGCGACCTCGTGACCCCGTACCTCGCGGAGCGGTTCGGTACTCCCGTGCCGTTTCTGCACGGGGGCGTCTCCAAGCAGAAACGCGACGACATGGTGGCCTCGTTCCAGGGCGACGACGGGCCGCCGATCATGTTGCTCTCGCTGAAGGCGGGCGGGACGGGTTTGAACCTCACCGCGGCCAATCACGTCGTCCACCTCGACCGGTGGTGGAATCCGGCGGTCGAGAACCAGGCCACGGACCGGGCGTTCCGGATCGGTCAGCGGCGGGACGTGCAGGTGCGCAAGCTCGTGTGCGTCGGCACCCTGGAGGAGCGGATCGACGCGATGATCGCCACCAAACAGGAGCTGGCCGATCTCGCCGTCGGGACGGGCGAGAACTGGGTGACGGAGATGAGCACCGAACAACTCGGCGAACTGCTCCGGCTCGGCGACGAGGCGGTGGGCGAATGACGAATCGGCGACCGGGGCCCCACTTCGGTCAGTACGGCAAGCGTCGACCGGTGACGGGCGGGCTGGAGGCACGGTCCCAGCGCGGATCGTTCGGGCGCACCTGGTGGGGCCGCGAGTTCGTGGACATCATCGAGTTCGTCGCCGACAAGGGCCGGATGAGCCGTGGGCGGAGCTACGCGCGCAGCGGTCAGGTGATCTCGCTCGAGATCGCCGCTGGGATGGTGACGGGGGAGGTCCAGGGCAGTCAGCTCCAGCCGTTCGTCGCGACCGTCTCGATCGATCGCCTCGACGACGCGGAGGTCGCGGAACTCGTCGCGCTGGTGCGTCGGCAACCCGGCAGTCTCGCGATGCTGGCGGGCGGCGGAGTTCCGGAGGTTCTCGGACCCCTGCTGCTGCCCGCCGGGGCGTCCGCGCTGAATTACGACTGCACCTGCCCGGACGACGGCTGGCCCTGCAAGCATGCGGCGGCGGTCGCGTACCTCACCACCGAACGCATCGACGAGAACCCGCTCGAAATCCTGACGTTGCGGGGCGTCGACCTGGACATGCTGATCGACGGCGTCGGCGGCGACTCCTCCGACGCGGACGTCGACGACTGGTTCGGTGACGAGTCCCCGCTGCCCGCCCTGCCCGACGCCGACTTCCGGGCGGCGATCGACGACCTCGACCCGCTGCTGTTGCGGAAGGCGATCCGATCGGTCAGCGAGGACGAGCGTGCGGTGGACGCCGCGATCCGGGAGCTGAAAGCGCTGTACCAGCACTTCCGCTGACCATGCGATGATGAGGACGCGGAAGCTCGCCTCGTTCCGCGACCGGGAGCTGGTCAGTCATGTTGACGGTCTACCTGCTCGGCGAACAGCGCGTATCGAACCCGGAAGATGTCAGGGTCGGCCCCATCTCGTCACGGGCGATCGCGTTGCTGGCCTACCTCGTGCTGCATGCCGGTCTCGCTCAGTCCAGGACCCGTCTCGCGGGGCTGTTCTGGCCCGAATCGAGCGAGCAGCAGGCCCGCACCAACCTCCGGCGGGAACTACACAACCTCCGTGGCCTCCTGGGATCGGACGGTGCGCTCGCGGACCAGAACATCCGTCCCGCGGTCCGGTCGGAGCAATAGGCGCGGCCGTATGGATGCGGGGCAGGTGTGGGCGGCGGCATGGCCCGTCCTGATCGGCGCGGCAGCGGGCCTGCTGGCCGTCTGGGTGGTACTGGCGCTCGTGCTGTGGCGATCGAGACCCGACGGCACCGGGATCGGGGAGGCGATCCGGGTGCTGCCGGACCTGCTCCGTCTCCTGCGCCGGCTCGCCGCCGATCCGGACCTGCCCCGGGGTGTGCGCGTCCGGCTCGTCCTGCTGCTTGCCTATCTCGCGGTTCCGATCGACCTGATACCCGATTTCGTCCCCGTCATCGGATACGCCGACGACGTAATCATCATCGGCCTCACGCTCCGTTCGGTGGTTCGCCGCGCAGGTCCGCAAGTCGTGGCGCGGCACTGGCCGGGGACCCCTGACGGGCTCGAGACCGTGCGCCGGGTAACGTGCCTTCCCACCTGCTCGTGACGTCCGGACCGAGAGGATCCCGCCATCAGTACCTCCCGAGACGACCTGCCCGCGTTCACGTACCCCGAGGTGGGTGCGAGCCGCGATGTTCCCTTCCCGGCGGGATATCACCACCTGACGGAGCAGAAGGTGATCGGTTACGGGGCAGACGCATTCGACGCAGCCGCCACCCACCTGTGTACCTGGGGGATGCACCGCGGCGCCGGGCTCGACGTACGGGCCGACGCTCCGACGGCCGCGCCCGGCACGTCGGTCGAACTGCGATGGGGCATCGGTCCGTTCCGGCTGACGTTCTCCTGCCGCGTCGTCTACGTGCTCGACGAACCGAACCGGAAGGGATTCGCCTACGGGACGCTGCCGGGCCACCCCGAGCGCGGCGAGGAGAGCTTCGTCGTCGAACAGCGGCCGGACGGCACCGTGCTCGCCACCATCTCGGCATTCTCCACACCGGATCGGTGGTTCACCCGGCTCGGTGGACCCGCCGGCCGGGTCGTGCAGCGGGTGATGACGCGCAAGTATCTGGAGGCGTTGGCCGAGGCCGCACGGTAGGCCGGAGCGCCCGGATCACGTATTCTCGTGGTTGGACCGGACCGGACGGGACCTTTGCAGTCCGACTGCCTGATCCGATGTGTCCCACCACTGACAGAGCTGGAGCCGCCGGAATGATGCCCGTACATCTACGCGACAGCGTGATTCCGAAGCACGAGCAACTCCGTGCCATCCTGCTGCACAAGTGCACCAAGGAACTTCAGCCCGGCGACCTGATGACGAGTGAACGAAAACTGATGCAGGACTACGGCGTCAGTCGGATCACGGTTCGTGAGGCGATCGGGCAGCTCGTCAACGAGGGTCACCTGGTGCGGGTGCGTGGCAAGGGCACGTTCGTGGCGCATCGTCCGGTGCAGTCGAAACTCCACCTGGCCTCGTTCACGGAGGAGATGCGGGCGCAGGGGCACAAGCCGACGACAGTGGTGCTCCAGAGCGAGGAGGAGGCGGCGCCGGAGGCCACCGCGAAGGCGCTGCGCATCGCCCCGGACACCAGCGCCTATCACGTCAAACGGTTGCGGCTGGCGGACGGCGAACCGGTCAGCGTCGACGACGGCTGGTTCAACGCCGCACTGCTTCCGGGCCTGCTGGACCTCGACCTCACCGGCTCGATCTACCGGGCGACCGCCGACAAGTACGGCATGCCGATCGACCGGGCGGAGCAGACCGTGAGCGCCGACGGGGCGAGCCAGGAGATCGCGACGTTGCTCGGCATCAAGAAGGGCGCCCCGGTGATGTACTTCGACCGGGTGTCCTTCAGCGGTCCCACACCGGTCGAGCACACCCGCAGCTGGTACCGGTCCGATCGCTATCAACTCCAGATGGAAGTCCAGGGGGAGCGGGCTCAGCGCAGCGTCTGAGCCACCGAATACGGCCGGGGTCGTTCCGTCCGCGTCGTCAGGATTTGCTGAAGTGCGCCTTGATCACGACGCGGGTGGCGAGCAGGGAGCCCTTTTTCGTGTAGGTCAGGCCCCAGCTGCTGCGGTCGAGGTGCACTTCGGTGGTGATCGTCGCGGTGTCCTCCGTGGCGACGACATTGGCTGGGACGGTGAGTGGTCGAGTCTGGCCGTGAACGGTCAGATCGCCGTCGAGATGGAGGTGTCCCGGTTCGGCGGGGCGTGCGTCTGTCACGGTGAAGATGATGGTGGGGTACTTCTGGACGTCGAAAAAGTCGGCGGAGTGCAGATGCTTGTCGCGTGTGGCGTTCTCGGTGTTCACGGAGGTGGCGTCGACGACCAGAGTTCCGGTGATACGTCCGTCGTCGCCGACAGTTCCGGCGCCCTCGACGGCGTGGAAGGTCCCGGTGACCGGGAGTAGCCATAACGCCTTGGTGTGGAAAGTGATCGAGGTGCGAGCGGGGTCCAATGTCCAGGCCCCCACGAGCGTGGACAGCTGGGGGACGGACTCCATGGGCGATGTCATCGTGTACCTCCGTTGTCGAGCGTCTGGCCGGTCAGATGACGATGGGTGCACCCGTGACGAGGTCCCAGAGTCCCAGCCCCAGGAACAGCACAGCACCCACTGCCGACTGCACCGGGTTTCCGTTCAGAAAACCCTCGGCACCCCAGGCGACCAGATCGGTGAAAATCTCAGACGAACCCATAGTTCTCGCTCCTTGTTGTCGGCATATCGTCTCGGCACCTTGATCGTTCGGACCGACCGGTCTGTTACAGAGTCGAGCAGGTCGCCGGCACTGGACAAGCCGGCACTGGACAAAAGGGTGCGGGCCGGCGCTTCCTTGCCGACCCGCACCACGTCGATGTTTCTACGGCGCCGTCCAGTCGAACAGGGCGTCGCCGGTGGCCACGTCGGACCCGATGGTGTCGGTGGACACCGAATCCGGCTTGGAATCCATGACGACGACCGGGCAGATGGCGGAGTATCCGGTGCCGTCGATCTCGGTCGGATCGAACCGCACCACGGGGTCGCCCGCGTCGACGTCGTCGCCTTCCGCTGCCAGCAGGGTGAACCCTTCGCCCTTCAGCTTCACGGTGTCGATTCCCAGGTGCACCAGCACACCGCCGCCCGCCGAGCCGAGGATGACGAACGCGTGCGGGTGCAATTTGAGGATCTTGCCCGAGATCGGCGCGAGCACGTCGAGGGCGCCGCGGTCACGCGCCGGCTCGATCGCGACTCCGGAACCCACCATCTGTCCGGCGAACACGGGGTCGGGCACGTCGGCCAGGGCGAGCACGCGGCCGGGCAGTGGAGCCTGCACGGACTGGCTCACAGGATGTCCTCGATGTCCTCGGCCAGGGTGTCCGCCTCGGGGCCGACGATGACCTGGACGACGCTGCCCGCCTTCAACACGCCGTGGGCGCCTGCGGCCTTGAGCGCGGCCTCGTCGACCTTGGCGCCGTCCTTGACCTCGGTGCGCAGCCGGGTGATGCAGGCCTCGATCTCGACGATGTTGTCGGCACCGCCGAGGCCGCTGATGATTGCGTCCGCTTTGGACATCGGTTCTCCCTCGTAGTTCGTGTTCGAGCCGCAGGTGATGGTGTCGGATGGGTTAGCTGGATCACATTTGCCTGTTGACATCCTGTGCTCACCTGGTCAAACTAGCAACTGGTTATGACCGGACAGTACCCGTTGGGGGTGCTGGTCCACAATAGTTTTCCCGAAGCCGTACGACGCGCTCGCCGCCACCGGTTTCGGGACTCACCAGACGCCGATTCGGCGACCGAAGCGCACACAGAGAAGGCCGATATGACTGTCGTAGACAGCCCGAAAAAGGAATCAGCGGTGTTTGCCGGGTTGCAGCGCCTCGGGCGCAGCCTGATGCTGCCGATCGCGGTACTTCCCGCGGCCGGCATCTTGCTGCGGCTCGGCCAGGACGACCTCCTCGGCCGATTCGACTCGATGCACACCGCCGCGTCCGTCATCTCCGCAGCCGGCCAGGCCGTGTTCACCTGGCTGCCCCTCATCTTCGCGGTGGGCATCGCCATCGGATGGGCCAAGAAGGCCGACGGTTCCACCGCCCTGGCCGCCGTGGTCGGATACATGGTCATCAACGGCGTGTTCGAGGCCATGTCGCCGGTCGTCCTCGAAGGCAAGACCGATCCGAACGGCGACCAGGCGCTGATCAACTACGGTGTGCTCGCCGGCATCGTGATGGGTCTGCTGTCCGCGATTCTGTGGCAGCGGTTCTACCGCACCAAACTGCCCGACTACCTCGGATTCTTCAACGGGCGCAGGCTCGTTCCCATCCTCACCGCCGTCACCGGTCTCGTCGTCGGCGTCCTGATGGCGTTTCTGTACCCGGCCTTCAACTCCGCACTGACGTGGGTGGGCGAGACCGTCGCCGAGAACTCCGTCGTCGGTGGCGGCGTCTACGGCATGGCGAACCGCCTGCTCATCCCGACCGGACTGCACCACATCCTGAACTCCACCGTGTGGTTCCTCGTCGGCGACTACCAGGACGCGAGCGGCGAGCTGGTCCGCGGCGACCTCAACCGGTTCTTCGCCGGCGACCCGAGGGCAGGCATCTTCATGACCGGCTTCTTCCCGATCATGATGTTCGCCCTTCCCGCTGCCGCACTGGCAATCTGGCGCAACGCCCGGCCGTCGCAGAAGAAGGTCGTGGGTGGGATCATGCTTTCCACCGCACTGACGGCGTTCCTCACCGGCATCACCGAGCCCCTCGAATTCGCGTTCATGTTCGTGGCCTGGCCGCTGTACCTGATCCACGCGTTCCTCACCGGCACGTCGATGGCGCTCGTCAACGCGCTCGGCATCCACGACGGATTCACGTTCTCCGCAGGCTTCTTCGACTACGTGCTCAACTTCGGCAAGGCCACCAACGCGTGGATGCTGATCCCCATCGGGCTCGGGTACGCGGTCATCTATTACGTCCTGTTCAGCTTCGTCATCAAGAAGTGGAACCTGCGCACTCCCGGCCGGGAGGACGACGCGGAAACGAACGCCGACACCAACGCCGACACGGAAAAGGCAGGTCAGTGAGCATGGCTACACGAACGGTCCTCATCGGTTCCAAGGTCGGACTGCACGCCCGCCCCGCTGCGAAGTTCACTCAGGCCGCCGCGGCGATACCGGTCGCAGTGCAGATCGCGGTCGGCGAGTCCGCGCCGGTGGACGCAGGCAGCATGCTCGCGGTGATGACCCTCGGCGCCGAATTCGGTACCGAGGTGACGATCACCGCGGAAGGGGAGGGCAGCGAGGAGGCCCTCGACCGCCTCGCAGACCTGCTCGCCTCCGACCTCGACGCCGCCTGATGTCGACGGCTACGGAAGTTCTCGTACACGGCCTCGGGGTGAGTCCGGGGCTGGTCTGCGCACCCTGGCTCGCGTTGGGGACACCGGTCGCGACGTCGGCCGAAGACCCTGTCGGCGAATCGATCACGGCCGAGTCCGCCCGTGCGCGGGACGCCCTCGCGACCGTGTCCGGCGACCTCGAAGCCCGCGCCGCCCAGGTGGACGGCGTCGCGTCCGAGATCCTGCTCGTGTCGGCGGCCATGGCCCGCGACCCGGGAATCGTGTCCGCCGCCGAGGAGAACCTTCGCGCCGGCATGCCGACGGCACACGCCGTGAGCGTCGCGTTCGACGGTTACTGCGCCAAACTCGAGGCCCTCGGTGGGTACCTGGCCGAACGCGTTGCGGACCTGCGTGACCTCGGGCATCGCGCGGTCGCGGTGCTGCTGGGAGTGCCGATGCCCGGCATCCCCGATCCCGGGTATCCGTTCGTTCTCGTCGCCAGGGACCTGTCGCCCGCGGACACCGCGATGCTCGGCGGCAGCGACGTGGTCGGTCTGCTCACCGCCGAGGGCGGGCCGACGAGCCACACTGCGATCCTGGCGAAATCCCTCGGTCTGCCGGCGATCGTGAACTGCGCCGACCTCGACCGGTTGGTCGAGGGAAGACCGGTGGTGCTCGACGGGACGACTGGCGAGATCGTCGTCGACCCCGGCGACCTTCGGCAGGCAGAGGTGGCCGAGCAGGTCGCGGAGGCGCGAGCGCGGGTTGCGGCCACGAGTGGACCCGGCCGCACCCGGGACGGGGCACCCGTCGGACTGCTCGTCAACATCGGCACCGTCGACGACGCCACCCGCGCCGCCACCGCGGATTCCGAGGGCGTCGGGCTGTTCCGCACCGAATTCCTGTACCTCGGCAGGCAGATCGCGCCCACCCTCGACGAACAGTTCGCCACCTACACGTCGGTGCTGGAGCAGTTCGCGGGACGCAAGGTGGTGGTCCGGACCCTCGACAGCGGCTCCGACAAACCACTGCCGTTCCTCGACCTCGGCGCGGAGGAGAACCCGGCACTCGGCGTGCGGGGGCTGCGGGTCGGCACCGTCTACCCGGAAGTCCTGGCCACCCAGTTGGAGGCTCTCGGCGCCGCGGCGGCCACCACCGGCGCGGACCTGTGGGTGATGGCGCCGATGGTGGCGACGGCGGAGGAAGCGGAGGGCTTCGCCGCGCTCGCCCGCTCAGCCGGTATCGCCACGGTCGGGGCGATGATCGAAATCCCCTCGGCAGCGCTGCGTGCACGCGACCTGCTCGAGCACCTCGATTTCGTCAGTATCGGGACCAACGACCTGAGCCAGTACACGTGTGCCGCGGACCGGATGGCGGGCAGTCTCGCGCCACTGCTCGACCCGTGGCAGCCCGCCGTCCTGGACCTGATCGGCCTGGTCGGCGCGGCAGGAGCGGAGGCAGGCGCACCCGTCGGCGTCTGCGGGGAGGCCGCGTCCGATCCCGCGCTGGCGCCGGTGCTGGTCGGGTTGGGCGTCACCAGCCTGTCGATGGTGGCCCCGTCGCTGGGTGCCGTGCGTGCCAGTCTGGCCGCCACCGACCTCGGCCTGTGCCGGGACATGGCCGCCGCCGCACGCGGCGCACGGTCCTCGCAGGCCGCACGATCGGCGGTCGCCGCGCTCGCGTCCGGAGCGTCTCGATGATCCTGCGGGGCGAGGTCGTCGTGGAGGACGGCGTCATCGACGACGGCGTGGTGACAACCGACGGCGACCGAATCTCCTGGGTCGGGTCCGCGGCGCAGTACCACGGACAGGTGCCGCTGCCGGAACCGAGTTCGTCGATACTGCTGCCGGGTCTGATCGACCTGCATTGCCACGGCGGCGCCGGCGCGGGATTTCCTAACACCGACGCCGACGGGGCAAGGCAGGCCGCGGACCATCACCGCGAGCACGGCACCACCGGACTGCTCGGCAGCCTCGTCTCGGCAGGGGAGCAGGACCTGCTCCGGCAGGCCAGGATTCTCGCCGATCTGGTGGAACGCGGTGAGCTCCTCGGGATCCACCTGGAGGGCCCGTTCATCTCCGGTGCCCAGTGCGGCGCGCAGGATCCCGCGTCCGTGATCCCCGGCGATCCCGATTTGTTCGAAAGGATCTGCGACGCCGCGCGTGGCACCGTCCGGTCGATGACGCTCGCGCCGGAGACCGCGCACTTCGGCGAACTTCTCGCCGCGATGCGACGGCGTGACGTGCTACCCAGCCTCGGCCACACCGACACCGACGCGGCGACCACGTCCGCGAGGATCGCCGCCGCCGCCGGCGGCCCACTGACCGCCACCCACCTGTTCAACGCGATGCCGCCGCTGCACCACCGCGCGCCGGGACCGGTGGCCGCGTTCCTGGCCGCGGCCGGTCGCGGCGACATCGTCGTCGAATTGATTGCGGACGGAGTGCATCTCGCGCCCGAGACCGTGTCGATGGTGTTCGATACCGTCGGGCCCGACCAGATCGTCCTCGTCAGTGACGCCATGGCCGCCGCCGGCGTCTCGGACGGCGACTACCAGCTCGGGCCGCTGGACGTGCGCGTCGCGCACGGTGTGGCCCGGCTCGCGACCACCGACGGGTCCGAGGGGGCCATCGCGGGCGGCACCGCACGGCTGCTGGACGTGGTGCGCACCGCCGTCGTCGACAGCGGCATCGGACTCGTCGACGCCGTCGCTTCCGCCACCAGGACTCCGGCCCGGCTGCTCGGCCTGGAGTCCGACCGCGGCACGCTGGCCCCGGGCCGCCGCGCCGATATCGTCGTGACCGATCACCAACTGCGCCCCCGCGGCGTGTTCGTCGGCGGAATGCCCGCCGAAACGGAAGGACTCGCATGGAAATCGTAATTCGGCAGACGCCGTCGGAGATCAGCTCGACCGTCGCCGACATCGTCGAGGGGTACGTGCGACGCGGTCCGGCGACGCTGGGCCTCGCGACCGGCTCGTCCCCCCTCGGGAGCTACCGGGAACTCGCACGCAGGCACCGTGAGTCCGGACTGGACTTCTCGCGAGCACGAGCCTTCCTGCTGGACGAGTACGTCGGACTTCCGAAAAGCCATGACCAGTCGTACTTCTCGGTGATCCGCTCGGAGTTCGTCGACCACGTCAACCTCGACACCGATCGTGTGCTCAGCCCGAACGGCGAATCGCCCGACATCGCCGAGGAAGGTGCGCGGTACGACGCATCCATCGCCGAGGCAGGCGGCGTCGACGTGCAGCTTCTCGGCATCGGGACCGACGGCCACATCGGCTTCAACGAGCCGGGCTCCGCGCTGACGTCACGCACCCGCGTCAAGACACTCACCGAGCAGACCCGCCTCGACAACGCGCGGTTCTTCGACAGCGTCGACGACGTCCCGCACCACGTCCTCACTCAGGGTCTGGGCACCATCAGCGAGGCCCGGCACCTGGTGATGATCGCGTTCGGCAAGGGCAAGGCCGAGGCGATCGCCGCAGCCGCGGAAGGTCCGCTCTCCGCGTTCTGCCCGGCATCGGTGATGCAGCTGCACCGGCACGTGACCGTCGTGATCGACGAAGCCGCAGCGAGCAAGCTGCAACTCGCCGACTACTACCGGTATGCGCTGGAACACAAGCCTTCCTGGCAGTCGTTCTAGATGACACCCGTACTCGAATTAGCGGTCCAGGATGTCGCGGGCGCCCGGATCGCACGACGTGCCGGCGCGGTGCGCGTCGAGTTGTGCACCGCACTCGGCGCGACCGGCGGGTTGACACCGAGCATCGGCATGATCGAAGCCGTCGCGGCCCAGGGGATCGCGGTGCACCCGCTGATCCGGTGCCGGCCCGGCGGATTCGTCTACGACGCCGACGAGATCGCCGTCATGGCTCGCGACGTCCTGGCCGCGGTGAACGTCGGCGCCTCCGGGGTCGTGCTCGGCGCACTCACTCCCGACATGTCCGTCGACCGCGACGCTCTGCGCCGACTGCTCGACGGCATCGACCCGTACACGGTCGAGGTGACGTTCCATCGTGCGATGGACGTCGTCGCCGAGAGGGCGACCGCCGTCGACACGCTCGCGCGGTCGGGCATCATCCGGGTCCTCACCTCGGGCGGAGCACCGCGGTGCATCGACGGTCTCGAAGCTCTGTCCGGCATGGTCGCTCACGCGCACGGGCGAATTCAAGTAATGGCAGGTGGCGGAATCCGCGTCGAGGACATCGCCGCGGTCGCAGGCACCGGGGTCGACGCCGTGCACCTCTCCGCCCGCCGCACCGTCGCCGACAACGGCGGACCGGGCGGTGGCTCCGGCGGCTACGATGCCGTCGACGAAACCCTCGCGCGGGCGGCGGCCGCGGCGCTGGGGCTCTGACTTCGGTGGCTCCCTGTTGCCTCAGGTCACGATGCCCGCGAAGTCTGATTCGTTGACTCATCCAGAAATGCCCCCGTGGCAGCGGCTTCTCTCGTTGGTGTTCGTGGCGGTGGCGATGAGCTCGGTGGTCAACGCCTGTATTTGACGTTGGACGGCGGTGGGGTTGGTCGGGAGTATCTGTCCGCGAGGATTGCTTGTCCTCTCCGGTGACGGCATCGTGCTGGTCTGCAGCACCCAAATTTGATTGAGCAGCAACAACTCTGCAGAGGTGACCGCTACGCCGGCATTCTCGGGTGAGGCGACGGATGGACTATGCGGGCACCTCGGAAGAGTCAACGCGGACTATTGCCACGGGGCAAGGGCTGTTGCTAGAATCGAACATACATTCTAACGGCCTTGGGGGAGGTTGGCTGTGGGGGAATTGATTGCGCCGGATCTGGCCGAGTTGCGTGTGTTCGCGGCGCGGCTGCGAGTGGTTTCTGCTGGCGGTGATGCGGGGTTGGGGATCGATCTGCTCGACGCGATCGAGGCGTTGAAGTCGGTCGGGTGTGCGGTGCAGGCGGTGATCACCGACGACGTCGCCGCGTCTATCCGCGCGGACCGCAAGGCTGCCGGGTTGCCGCGGGCGGATTGGGACCGCGGCATTGCCTCGCAGATTGCGTTGGCGCGCAGTGAATCCCCGAACCGCGGTGGTCGGCATCTCGGGTTCGCGCAGGCGTTGGTGCACGAGATGCCGCACACCCTGGCGATGTTGCGGTCGGGCCGGTTGAACGAATGGCGAGCCACGCTGCTCGTGCGGGAGACGGCGTGCCTGTCGGCGACGGATCGGGGCATCGTGGACCGTCGGTTGTGTTCGGACCCGGCCACTCTCGACGGGGTCGGCGACCGGGGTCTGATCGCGCGGGCGAAGGCGTTGGCGGTCGAACTCGATGCCGCGGCGGTTGTAGCCCGGCATCGCACGGCGGTGTCCGAGCGTCGGGTCACGACACGGCCGGCGCCGGATTCGATGGCATATCTGAGTGTGCTGATGCCCGTCGAGCAGGCGGTGTGTGTGCAGGCCACGCTGGGTCGGGATGCCGATAGCTTGATTGCGACCGGGAACAGTGGCGGCCGGACCCGCAATCAGCTGATGGTGGACTTGTTGTTCGACCGCGGAACCGGCCGGACCGCTGCGAGTGGTGTTCCCGTCGCGGTGAATCTGGTGCTCTCGGACGAGACCTTGCTGGCCGGCGGGCACGAGGCCGCGCAGCTGCAGGGCTTCGGGCCGGTGCCGGCGGGGATCGCGCGGCAGCTGGTGGCGGACGCCGTCGACAATGACACCGAGACGTCGCTACGGCGGGTGTATTCGTGCCCGCAGTCGGGGGCGTTGACGGCGATGGAGTCCCGGTCACGCACGTTCCCGAAGGGCCTGCGACAGCTGATCGACCTGCGGGATCGGACGTGCAGGACTGCGTGGTGTGATGCGCCGATCCGGCATCACGATCACATCCGCTCACGCAGGAAATTGGGTAAGACCACCGCGCGAAACGGGTCCGGACTCTGTGAGGCGTGCAATTACGCGAAGGAAGCACCGGGGTGGACCGCCCGCCCGATACAGCGGCCCGGCCACACTCACCTCATCGACCTCGGCACCCCGACCGGGCACCACTACCGGTCGGCGGCCCCGCCGCTCCCGGCCGCGGCACGACAGTCGGAGGTCGAGGCGGTGCTCATCGCGCAATTGCGGGCGTCTTGACCCAGCGGCCACGGGATTCGTCGTAGGGTCGTGGCATGGCCAGCTGGAATGAGTTCGCCGACGCTGCTCCGCGGATTGCCGCTATTTTCTCCCGCAGACACGCGGCGACCGGAAACCTCTGCATGCTCGGCACGCTTCGCTCCGACGGATTCCCGCGGATCAGCCCGGTCGAGCCGAGATTCTTCGAGAATCAGTTGTGGATCGCCGGAATGCCGAACACTACGAAGTTCCGGGATCTGGCTCGTGATCCGCGCTTCTGCCTGCACACCGCGACCGTCGATACCGAGGTTAAGGAGGGCGACGCGAAACTGTGGGGTGTCGTCGACGACGTCCAGGACAAGGCCCTGCATCAGCGTTTCGCGCAGGCGCTGTTCGACGAGACCGGGTTCGACATCCGGGGGCAGGAATTCGATCACTGTTACCGTGCCGACCTGACCGGCGGCTCGGCAGTGGAGGTCGGCGACGGTCACATGGACATCACCATCTGGAAACCGGGAGAGCCCGAGCACGTCGTGCGGAAGCACTGACTGCTCACTCCGGCCACGGCACCACCGTCGGACGAGGCCATTCCTTCTGCCACCGGGCGGCTTTGGATTCGTACACCTCCCGCGGGGCGAGGACGGGGTTCGGGCGCAGGATCATGTCGAAGAGGTCGGTGAATCCGTGGGGAGCGTAGATCTCGTCGTCTCCGCTGGGTGTTCTCCGGATGCCGTAGCAGCAGGTGGTGGAGGCGAAGTGGTCGATGGCGTCGTTGCAGTCGGTGAAGGGTGTCGAGGGCACGCCGAAGTGGTCTTCGTACCAAAGATGCACCCGTGCTTCGTTTCTGACCTCGACACGCACGTCGAGGTCGTCGAACAGTGCGTCGGCCTTGCGGATGACGTCGTCTTCGGCCTCGTAGCTGGTGTCGCTGTCGTCGAAGTAGAAGAGGTCGTAGTCGTTGATTCCCGACTGCGGGTCGCGGCCGTCGAGGTGGTTCCAGGCCGTCTGGAACACGGCGCCTGCGGTGAGGTACCACTCCGAGAGGCCGAGTTGGGGTGCGCGGTCCAGGATGGTGGTGATGCACGGGTTGGTCCGGAGGATGCGGACGAAGTTCAGCTCCTCGGGAGAGTGACTCTGCATGATCCGATCGTATGGTCTGGACATGCATGGACATCCAACTATAGGATGGGCTACATATTCGGAACTCCCTCATCATCGAGCAAGAAACGGGTTCGCACAATGGTTCAAGAGCTATCCCACTTCGTCGGCGGCAAGCGCGTCCCCGGTGCCTCCAGCAAGTTCGGCGACGTCTACGACCCCAACACCGGTGAGGTGCAGGCGCGTGTGCCTCTCGCCGACAAGGCCGAGACCGAGGCGATCATCGCGAACGCGGTGGATGCTCAGCGGGAATGGGCGCTGTTCAACCCGCAGAAGCGGGCCCGCGTCCTGATGAAGTTCCTCCAGCTCGCGCAGGAGGAGATGGATTCACTGGCGCGCCTCCTGTCGTCCGAGCACGGCAAGACGATCCCCGACGCGAAGGGCGACATCCAGCGCGGCCTCGAGGTCATCGAGTTCGCACTCGGCGCCCCGCACCTTCTCAAGGGTGAGTACACGGAATCCGCCGGAACCGGCATCGACGTGTACTCGATGCGTCAGCCGCTCGGTGTCGTCGCGGGCATCACGCCCTTCAACTTCCCGGCCATGATCCCGCTGTGGAAGGCCGGCCCCGCGCTGGCCGCCGGCAACGCGTTCATCCTCAAGCCGTCCGAGCGCGACCCGTCGGTGCCGCTGCGTCTGGCCGAGCTGTTCCTCGAAGCAGGTCTGCCCGCAGGCGTGTTCAACGTGGTCAACGGTGACAAGGAAGTGGTGGACGTCCTGCTCACCGACGACCGCGTCAAGGCTGTCGGCTTCGTCGGCTCCACGCCGATCGCGCAGTACATCTACGAGACCGCCGCGGCCCACGGCAAGCGTGCCCAGTGCTTCGGCGGCGCGAAGAACCACGCGATCATCATGCCCGACGCCGACCTCGACGAGGTGGCAGACGCCCTCATCGGCGCTGGTTACGGCTCCGCGGGTGAGCGGTGCATGGCCATTTCCGTCGCGGTCCCGGTGGGCGAGGAGACGGCGGATGCGCTGGTCGCCAAGCTGACCGAACGGGTCGCCAAGCTCACGATCGGCCGCAGCGACGACGAGTCCGCCGACTTCGGTCCGCTCGTCAGCAAGGACGCCCTCGAGCGGGTGAACAGCTACATCCAGATCGGCATCGACGAGGGCGCGGAGGCCGTGATCGACGGCCGCGGCTTCACCCTCGAGGGCCACGAGAACGGCTTCTTCGCCGGCGCGACCCTGTTCGACAAGGTCACCACCGACATGCGCGTCTACAAGGAAGAGATCTTCGGACCCGTCCTGCTCGTCGCCCGTGCCGCGGACTACGAGGAAGCACTCCGCCTGCCGACCGAGCACGAGTACGGCAACGGCGTCGCGATCTTCACCCGCGACGGCGACACCGCCCGCGACTTCACCAACCGCGTGAACGTCGGCATGGTCGGCGTCAACGTCCCGATCCCCGTGCCGATCGCGTACCACACGTTCGGCGGCTGGAAGCGCTCCGGCTTCGGCGACCTGAATCAGCACGGTCCCGACTCGTTCCGCTTCTACACCAAGACCAAGACCGTGACGCAGCGTTGGCCCTCAGGCAAGAAGGAAGAGACCAACCACTTCGTCATCCCCACCATGAACTGAACGGACCTCCATGTTCACCTTGACCGATGACGAGCGGGCGATCAGCGACACTGCCCGCGATTTCGCGGCCGAGTATCTCGCGCCGCACGCCGTGGAATGGGATCAGGCCAAGCATTTCCCCGTGGATGTCCTGCGTAAGGCGGCGTCGTTGGGGATGGGTGGGATCTACATCCGCGAGGACGTGGGTGGGTCCGAGCTCACTCGTGTCGACGCGGCCCGCATCTTCGAGCAGCTCGCGAAGGGGTGCCCGTCGATCGCCGCGTACATTTCCATCCACAACATGGTCACGTGGATGATCGACAGGTTCGGCACCGACGAGCAGCGCCGTGCGTGGGTGCCGGGGTTGTGTTCGATGGATCAGCTGGGCAGTTACTGCCTGACCGAGCCGGGGGCCGGTTCGGATGCGGCGGCGCTGAGTACCCGGGCGGTCCGTGACGGCGACGACTACGTCCTGAACGGGGTCAAGCAGTTCATCTCCGGTGCGGGCACCTCGGATGTGTACGTGGTGATGGCCCGCACCGGGGAGGGCGGGCCGCGGGGGATTTCGGCGTTCATCGTCCCGAAGGGGTCGCCGGGTCTGTCGTTCGGGCCGAACGAGGTGAAGATGGGCTGGAACGCTCAGCCCACCCGTCAGGTGATCTTCGAGGACGTGCGGGTGCCGGCGGCGAATCTGCTCGGTTCCGAGGGCGGTGGCTTCCGGATCGCGATGGCCGGCCTCAACGGTGGCCGGCTCAACATCGCGGCGTGCTCGGTGGGCGGCGCGCAGACCGCGTTGGAGCGGGCCGTCGCCTACCTGACGGACCGGAAGGCGTTCGGTTCGCCGCTGATCGACTCGCAGGCGCTGCAGTTTCAGCTCGCCGACATGCGCACCGAACTGGAGGCGGCCCGCACCCTGCTGTGGCGGGCGGCGGCCGCGCTCGAGGACGGCGCCCCCGATGTCGTCGAACTGTGTGCGATGGCCAAACGCTTCGCCACCGACACCGGTTTCGAGGTGGCCAACAAGGCGCTGCAACTGCACGGCGGTTACGGCTATCTTGCCGAGTACGGAATCGAGAAGATCGTCCGGGACCTGCGCGTCCACCAGATCCTCGAAGGCAGCAACGAGATCATGCGGGTGGTCATCGCCCGCAGCGTCGTCGGAAATAGAGGAACGGCAGGGTGACCTACGTGAATTCTGAATCTGAGGTAATTGTCGAGAAGCGGGACGGTCTGGGCCGCATCGTGCTCAATCGGCCCAGGGCGATCAACGCCCTCAATCACGGCATGGTGCGGCAGATCGCGGCGGCCTTGGCCGAGTGGTCCGGCGACGACGCGGTGCGGGCGGTGGTGATCACCGGTGCGGGGGAGCGTGGCCTGTGCGCGGGCGGCGACATCGTGTCGATCTACCACGACGCCAAGGACGGGGGCACCGGTTCGCGGGAGTTCTGGCGCGAGGAGTACATCCTCAACGCGGCCATCGCGGGCTACGGCAAACCGTATGTGGCGATCATGGACGGCATCGTGATGGGCGGCGGGGTCGGGGTGTCGGCGCACGGCAGCGTGCGGATCGTCACCGAGCGGTCGATGATCGGGATGCCCGAGACCGGGATCGGTTTCGTCCCCGATGTCGGGGGCACCTACCTGCTCGCCCGCACCCCGGGCGAGTTGGGCACCCACATCGCCCTGACCACCGCCCGGCTCAGTGCCGGCGACGCGATCGCGTGCGGGTTCGCCGACCACTTCATCCCGTCGGAGAAGATCGAGCAGTTCCTCGACGCGCTGTCGACCACGTCGGTTCAGGAGGCGCTCGCACAGTTCACCGAACCGGCACCGGCATCGGAGTTGCTGGGCCAGCAGGGCTGGATCGACGCCGCGTACTCGGCGAACAGTGTCGCCGACATCGTCGCCCGGCTGCGCGGCAGTGGGGTGCCGGAAGCTGCGAAGGCGGCCGAGCAGGTGCGCTCGAAGTCGCCGACCGCGTGCGCGGTCACCCTGACATCGCTGCGCCGCGCACGGCAGGCCGGCAGCCTCGAGGAAGTACTCAATGACGAGTTCCGGGTGTCCGTCGCCTGCCTGAGCTCGCCCGACCTCGTCGAGGGCATCCGGGCGCAGGTCGTGGACAAGGACCGCAACCCGCAGTGGTCGCCCGCCACCATCGAGGAGGTCGACCCGGCGCAGGTCGACGCGTTCTTCGCCCCACTCGGCGACCTCGAACTCGGCCTGACGGCCCCGCAGCGCCAGCACTGACCACCAGCCACACGCGTCCAGGAGGGACTGCTATGAGCACTACCGTCGGATTTCTGGGACTCGGCCACATGGGTGGTCCCATGGCGGCCAACCTCGTCAAGGCGGGGCACACGGTGGTCGGCTTCGACCTCGCGCCCGCCGCACTCGAACAGGCAGTGAAAGACGGTGTCACCGTCGCTGATTCGGCCGTCGAGGCCGTGCGCGAGGTGGACGTCGTGATCACGATGCTTCCGAGCGGCAAGCACGTTCTCGGGCTCTACGCGGAGATCCTGCCCGCCGCGAAGCCGGGCACCCTGTTCATCGATTCGTCCACTATCGACGTCGCGGACGCCCGGGCGGCGCACGACGAGGCGGTCGAGGCGGGCCACCGTTCGGTGGACGCACCCGTCTCCGGCGGCGTCGTCGGCGCCACCGCGGGAACGCTCGCGTTCATGGTCGGCGGCACGGCGGACGACTTCGAGTCCGCGAAGCCGCTGCTGGACGTGATGGGCAAGAAGGTCGTCCACTGCGGAGATCCGGGCAACGGTCAGGCCGCGAAGATCTGCAACAACATGATTCTGGGCGTGTCGATGATCGCCATCAGTGAGGCGTTCGTCCTCGGCGAGAAGCTGGGTCTGAGCAACCAGGCCCTGTTCGACGTCGCGTCCAACGCGTCGGGTCAGTGCTGGGCGCTCACCACCAACTGTCCTGTGCCCGGACCGGTTCCGACGAGCCCGGCCAACAACGACTACCAGCCGGGCTTCGCGGCCGCGCTGATGGACAAGGACCTCGGTCTCGCCGCGAACGCGCTGAAGACCAACGGCGTCGAGGCCGACCTCGGGCTGCGGGCCGCCGAGCTGTACAGCCGGTTCCACGCCGCCGGTGGTGGTGGCCAGGACTTCTCGGCCATCATCAACGATATCCGCGACCGTTCTACCAAGGGAGACCAGTGACCGACTTCGAGACCATCCTGCTCGAACGCAAGGGCCGGGTGGGGATCATCACCCTCAACCGTCCGAAAGCGCTCAACGCACTGAACTCCGAGCTGATGCGCGAGGTCGTGTCGGCGGTGGAGGAGTTGGAGAAGGATTCGGAGATCGGTGCCATTCTGATCACCGGTTCCGATCGGGCATTCGCGGCGGGCGCCGACATCAAGGAGATGCAGCCCAAGTCGTACATGGACGTCTACCTCGACGACTTCTTCGCCGCGTGGGATCGGCTCGCCGCGGCCCGCAAGCCGACGATCGCTGCCGTCGCCGGTTACGCACTCGGCGGCGGATGCGAGCTGGCGATGCTCTGCGACATCCTGATCGCCGCCGACACCGCGAAGTTCGGTCAGCCGGAGATCAAGCTCGGTGTCATCCCCGGCATCGGCGGCTCGCAGCGGCTGACCCGCGCGGTGGGGAAGGCCAAGGCTATGGAACTGTGCCTGACCGGCCGGAACATGGACGCCGAGGAGGCCGAACGTGCCGGGCTGGTGTCGCGGATCGTGCCCGCCGCGGATCTCCTGGACGAGGCGCTGCAGACGGCGACCACCATCGCCGAAATGTCGCTTCCGGTCGCGATGATGGCGAAGGAAGCCGTCAACCGCTCGTTCGAGACCACCCTCACCGAAGGTGTCCGGTTCGAGCGTCGGGTGTTCCATTCGACGTTCGCCACCGAAGATCAGAAGGAAGGGATGGCGGCGTTCGTCGAGAAGCGTGCGCCCGTCTTCAAGCACCGCTAGAAGCCCTGAAAACGACTGTCGCCCCGCACCGGATCCGGTGCGGGGCGACAGTCGTCTCTCACCACTTGGTGGGGGCGTCTCCGGTGTCGAAATCGCCTGCCTCGCGGCGCAGTTCGGCGAGGATCGTGACCAGTTGTTCCAGCTTGTCACCGGACACCCCGGGGCGCGAGAACACCTGGGCGTTGAGTCGCTCGGTGGACTCGACGGCCAGTTTCCTTCCCGCGTCGGTGATTTCGATCAGGGTCGCGCGGCGATCGCTCGGATGCGGGACACGTCGCACGAGATTCGCCGTCTCGAGCCGGTCGACAGCGTTCGTCACGCTGGTCGGGTGAACCTGAAGGCGCGCGCTGGCCTTCGCCATCGGGAGCGCACCCGTACGCGTGAACGTCAGCAGCGTCAGCAATTCGTACCGGGCGAACGTGAGCCCCGACGGCTTGAGCACCTCTTCCACCCGGGCCATCATGATCTGCTGTGCCCGCATCACCGAGGTCACCGCGGCCATGCCGTCGGCGACATCACCCCAGCCGTGCTTCGTCCACTGCCGGTGGGCCTCTTCGATGGGGTCGAGATGAAGTGGTGACGGTGGTGGCATGCGTCGATCATCCCATGACGGGTGATGGGCCGCGAAAATCTGCCGAACGTGTCGTCAGTGCGCTTCCGCCTTCGCGGCGGCCGCCAACGCCACGAGTCCGAGTCCCGCGCACGCCGTCATCGTGACCGCGAGTGCGACGCCGGTGTTGCCGAGCACGCCGACCAGGGGAGCGATCAGCGCGCCGACACCGAACTGCAGGGCGCCGAGCAGCGCGGCCGCCGTACCGGCCGCCTCCCCGTGCCGGCCGAGAGCCAGTGCCGGGGCGTTCGGCAGGACGAAGCCGACACCGGCGAGGAGGAACCACAGCGGAACGACGAACCCGACGAGCCCGCCGAACTCGAAGTGGGCGGTGGTGACCAGCGCCAGCCCGGCCACCGTCGCGAAGGCGAGGGCCGACACCGTGATCTGCAGCGGTGACCACCGTGCGAGGGCGCGGACGTTGAGTTGCGAGGCGCCGATCAGAGCGATCGCGCCGGAGCTGAACAGCAGCGCGAACTGCTGCTCGTCCAGGCCGTACTGGTCCTGGAACACGAACGACGCACCGGAGACGTACGAGAACAACGATCCCATCGCCACACTCGACACGAGGGCGAGCACCATGAACGCGCGGTCGCCCAGCAGGCTCTTGTAGGTGCCCAGCACGGCGCGCAGATTGCTCTTGCGCCGCCGCTCCGGCGGCAGCGTCTCCGTCAGACCCCACACACCGATCAACGCCGTCAGCATGCCGATCACGGCGAGGACGACGAAGATCCCGCGCCAGTCGACGGCGATGAGGAGCGCCCCGCCGATACTCGGGGCGAGAACGGGTGCGACCCCGAGCACGAGCATCAGTCGCGACATCACGACGGCCACGGTGTTCCCCGAGAAAAGGTCGCGGACGACGGCGAGCGCGACCACCGCTGCGGCGGCGGCCCCTATGCCCTGGAAGACGCGGAGCACACCCAGCACGGCCACGGTCGGCGCGAAGACCGCGAGCACGGACGCGACGACGTGGACACCGATACCGGCGATCAGGGGACGCCTGCGCCCGAGGCTGTCCGCGAGCGGTCCGACGATCAACTGCCCCAGCGCGAGGCCGAGCAGGGTGCCGGTGATGGTCAGCTGGACCGCGGACGAGGACGCGCCGAGGTCGGTTCCGATGTCCGGAAGCGCGGGCAGGTACATGTCGATGGTGAAGGGGCCGAGGGCCACCATCGCGCCGAGTACCAGGATCACCCGAAGGCTGGGACGGGTGGTTGTCCGGTCGGCGGTCGGGGCGGCGCGTTCTTCGGTGTCGGTCACGAAGCAACACAGCAACGAGGGCACGTGGTTTGTTCCCGCCCCGGCGTGTCGGTTTCAGAATCACCGTGAGCGCAACCCTCGCGCCCGGGGCACCGGCCGGGCACAGTGATCATCGATGCGGGTGTGACTGAGTGGTTGAGGTACCGGCCTGCAAAGCCGTTCACACGGGTTCGAATCCCGTCACTCGCTCGGGTGAGAACCGGCAGGTGATGCACCTGCCGGTTCTCTTTCGCGTGGTCACACGTCTTCGAGGCGAATGCCCTTGGTCTCCTTCATGAACAGGCACGCGACGCCGGTGAGGACGGCCAGCACCATGATGTAGACGCCGAACACCCAGCCGAGGTCGAGTCCGAGGAGAAGCTGGTTCAGGTACGGGGCGGTGCCACCGAACACCGCTACGGAGAACGAGTACGCGAATCCGATCGCCTGGGTGCGTAGTCGCGTCGGGAAGCTCTCCGACAGCGTGGAGGACAGAATCGACGCCGGGACCGCGACGATCAGCAGGGCGGCGGTGGTGGCGACGAGCAGGGTCCACCCATCGGACGTGATCATCATCGTCAGCGGCAACTGCAGGACGAACATCAGAACCGCGAAGGCCCCCAGCATGGGCCGTCGGCCGATCTTGTCGGAGAGCAACCCGAGGAACGGCAGCGAGACCAGAGCGATCAGCTGAGCGATCACCAGCATCCAGTACGCGGTGTCGGGATTCATGCCCTGCTGCGTGATCGCGTACGTGGAGATGTACGACGTCCACGTGTAGTGCGCGGCCGTGATGCCCGAGGTCATCCCGATCATCAGGAGGATCGCCCGGACGACGGTGCGGCGGGGGATGCTCGGCTGATCGTCATCCTTCTGCGCAGCATCGAAGACGTCGCTCTCGTCCATGCTGCGGCGCAGGTACAGGGCGAACAGTGCCAGGAGCGCGCCGATGAGGAAGGGGATACGCCAACCCCATTGACCGACAGCGGTGTCGGACAGGGAGGAGGTGACGACGCCGCCGACGGTGTAGGCCAGCACCGAACCGCCGAAGATCGCGATGAACGCGACGCTGCCCCACATGCCGCGCCGGTGCGGAGGTGCGATCTCACCGACGTAGGAATACGCGGTCGCGGACTCGCCGCCGTGCGCGAAGCCCTGCATGACGCGCGCGGTGAGCAGGATCAGCGACGCCCACGCGCCGATCGTCGAGTAGGTGGGCATCACCCCGATGATCAGGCTGCCGGTGGCCATCATCAGCATGGTCGTGACGAGGACGAACTTGCGTCCGCGCTTGTCGGCGATCCGGCCGAAGATGATCCCGCCGAGCGGGCGCATCAGGAACCCGACCGCGAACACGGCGAGCGTGGACAGCAGGGCCGAGACCGGGTCCGAGTTGCTGAACATCGCCGCCGCGATGAACGGGGCGAACACCGCGTACGCGCTCCACTCGTACCACTCGAGGACGTTGCCGACGGAGCTGGCGAGGAGCGATTTCTTGCGGGAGGCGAGGGTGGTGCCGGAATGGGTTTCAGGCTGCGCCTGGCGAGTGAGGTCGACGTTCACGTGCAGTCACTTTCGTCGGGGTCGCGGAGTCGAGATGTCGAGGGGAGGAGCCGTCAACGCAGGTCGCTGCGACGGATCTTGCCTGTCTGGGTCTTCGGGAGGTCGGTGATGATGTGCACCAGCCGCGGCCGCTTGTACGCGGCGAGCCGGTCGCGGGCGAACGCGACGAGTTCGTCCTCGGTGGCGGTCGCGCCCTTGCGGAGCGAGACGTAGGCCACCACCGATTCGCCCTGGTAGTCGTCGGGTTGCCCGACGACGGCGGCCTCGTGCACGGCCGGGTGTTCGTAAAGGGTGTCCTCGACCTCACGGGGCCACACCTTGTACCCGGACACGTTGATCTGATCCTTGAGCCGGTCGACGAGGTACACCCACCCCGCCTCGTCGATGATCGCGACGTCCCCGGTGCGCAACCGTCCGCCGGGCAGTGTGTCCCGGGAGGCGTCCGGGTTGCGCCAGTAGCCCGAAACAACCTGCGGTCCGGCGATTTCCAGTTCGCCCGCGGTGTGGGGCGGAACAGGGTCACCATTCGGGTCGACGGCGCGGATGTCCACCCGGGGCAGCGGGAGACCGATGGACAGTGAGCCACTCGACGGGTCGACCGGCGCCCGCAGGCCGGGTGGCACCGCAATCACTCCGGCCGTCGTCTCGGTCATCCCGTACGCGTTGTGGATGTACTTGCCGAATCGGGCTTCGAACTTCTCCACGGTGGCAGGCGGGATGGGCGCGCCGCCCGAGTAGAGGGTCTTGACCGAGGCGAAGTGGTCCGCGCTCACCCCCGGAACCTCGGACAGCGCGTTGAACACGGTGATCGAGCCGATCGTGTAGGTCACCCGGTGCTCCACGAGCGTCTCCAGTGCGACGGCCGCGTTGAACCTGTTCGCGAAGACGAGCAGGCAGTCCCGGACGAGGGCGACACCCGCATTGAGCACGGCGCCGGTGATGTGGAACAGGGGAGCGACGGCGAACACGACGTCACCGTCGACGACGCCGGCGCACTCACCGAAGTCGAGTGCGGTGGCCAGCACGTTCGCGTGGGAGTTGAGCGCGCCCTTCGGTGGGCCGGTGGTCCCGGAGGTGTAGGTGAGCAGCGCGAGGTCGTCTCCGTCGAGTTCGACCAGGGGAGGCCGCCTGCCGCGAAAGCGCGCGAGGAGTTCGACGAGGTCGCCGTCGGCCGCCGGCGTGGCACGCGTGGTGGACTCGAACACCCGCGGATCGTTGCGGGTCTGGAAATCGAGGGCGCTGGTGCTGATCGAGAATCGCACGCTGCTGCCTCGCAGGGTCTCCGCCGTGGCCGCGGCGCTCACGTCTTCGCAGAGGATGCCGATCGGCTCCGCATCGTCGACGAGGCGGCGGAGTTCGTTTCCGCGGTACATCGGATTGAGCACCAGCGCTGCTGCGCCGACCTTCCACAGCGCCAGCAGGGCGAGGACGTACTGCGGCACATTCTGCAGGTAGATGCCCACCCGGTCACCGCGCCCGACGCCCCACTCGCTCAGCGCGACGGCGAGGGCGTCCGACAGGTCGTCGACCTCACGGGCAGTGAGGACACCATCGAAATAGGCCACGGCCGGGTGATCGGGATACGCCTGCACGCGCGCCTGCCACGCGTCGAGCGTGGTCGCCACGGGTGGCTCCTGGATTCCGTCGTTGATGAACGTCGACGACACCGCATGTCCTTTCTCCGGCTCGGTCCGAACGGGATGTCCGAATTCGAGCGGCCGACCGATCACTCGCTCGGTCGGTGTGGGCAAGTGTCGTGTGTCACATGAGGTGTGTCAAGTCGGGGCCCCGCCCGCCGCCCGGAGGAAGCCGGGGTTGCCGTGAAGACCTCGGTGACGGTTGCCACTCATATTTCCGTCTGGCAATATGAGGCTATGAGCGCCTACGCCGCCCTGGCCGAGCCGCACCGCAGACAGATTCTCGACCTGCTGCGTGAGGGTGAGCGGCCCGCCGGAGAACTGGTGGAGCGCATCGCGCTCAGTCAGCCCGGCGTGTCCAAGCACCTCAAGGTACTGCGCGAGGCCGGGCTCGTCGTGGTGCGCGTGGACGGCAAGCAACGTCTGTACGCGCTGCGCCCAGAACCCCTCGCCGAGGTCGACCAGTGGCTGGAGCCGTACCGCGCGTACTGGTCGAGGCGCCTCGACGCCCTCGAACGACACCTGGAGGAGAACCCATGACCGACGGAACCCTGGAGACGATCGACGGCCGCCCGGCGCTGCGCTTCGAGCGCACGCTCGCCCACTCGATCGAACGCGTGTGGCGGGCGGTCAGCGTGCCGGCAGAGCTCGAGCGCTGGTTTCCCGCCGCCGCCGAGTGGACACCGGCGACAGGGGAGACCTTCGAGGCCTACGGCGCGACCGGCGAGGTGACCGAGGTCGATGAACCCCATCGGCTGGCGTGGACCTTCGGCGGTGAGCGGTACAGCTTCGATCTGACCGCTGAGGGCGACGGATGCCGGCTGATCTTCATCCATGTCTTCGGCGACCGTGCGATCGCAGCGCAGACCGCGGCCGGCTGGGAGACCTACCTGTCGCGGCTCGAGCCTCATCTCGCAGGCGGGTACCTCTCCGAGGCGGAGGCGCACGGGTCGTGGGACCGGTGGGAGGAACTTCACGAGCGCTACGCCGAGCGCTTCGGCGTCGACCCGACGCCGGGACGGAAATTCCTGGAGGCGCAGCGCGCCGGCCAATGACGTCCGGTAGACCCTCTGCCGAAACGGCGCTCGTCCAGCAGTTCCAGCCTGCACCGGACGCGCTCCGGGAGAGACCGGGTGCCGCCTCGACGGGAGCGGCGAACACCTGGCACGCGTCGACCAACCCGGCCGCGAAGGCGTGGGAGGCGAGCCCGGGGTTGCTGTCCGGGTGTGATCCGGATCAGCGTGTCACGTCCAGTGCGTCGACGTCGACGCCTGCCGCCGGAAGCAGGTGATAGAAAGCGCGTTCGCAGAGATCGATCATGTCCGTGCGGTCCATGGTCGGCTCGTCGAGCCACGACAGCACGATCTCCTCCATGAACGCCTGCCAGCCCGAAATCGCGGCCTCGAGCGCGGGTGTCGTCGGCACCCCGAGCTCGGCCAGCGACGCGCCTATCCAGCGGGTGAACGTGCGCCGCATGCCGCGGTAGATCTTCCGCATCCGCTCGTCACCGCTACCGGCCATCCGCATGACCGCCAGGTAGATGGTGGGGTGCTCGATCACCGCGTCCGCGAACGTTTCGACGCCGGCTCGGAGCTGCCCGGACACGGGGAGCGTCGCGTCGGGTGTCATCCGGCGTTGCAATTCGGAGGCCGAGGCCTCGAGGACGGCGTTGCGAAAACCCTGCTTGTTCTTGAAGTAGTGGAACAGCAGGGGCGGGGAGACGCCCGCCTCGGCCGCCACCTGGTCCATCGACAGGTCGTCGAACGGCACCGTCTCGAGAAGCCGGACGGCCACGTCGAGGATCTGCGCGCGCCGATCTTCGGGAGAGCGGGGTGCGGCGGCCACCCCTGCACTCTATTGAGGAACCCTCGCGCCGTCCATTGACTTTTACTCAACGGGATACGTAACCTCGGGTTACACATACCGAGTGTGAGGAGCGCAACAATGTCGGATTTCGATGTCGTCGTCAATGGTGGGCTGTGGTTCGACGGGACCGGATCCGCGCCCCGGCGGCGCAATCTCGGCATCCGCGACGGTGTCGTCGTCCGCGCATCGATCCGTCCGCTGCCCGTCGGGCCCGACACCGAGATCATCGATGCGGCAGGCAAATGGGTGGTCCCCGGATTCGTCGACGTGCACACTCACTACGACGCCGAGGTGCTCGTCAGCCCCGGGCTGCCGGAATCGGTGCGACACGGCGTGACCACCGTCGTCCTCGGAAACTGCTCCCTGTCCACCGTGTACTCGACGCCGCGTGAATGCGCCGACCTGTTCAGCCGGGTCGAGGCCGTGCCACACGACTCCGTGCTCAGGATCCTGGACGAGAACAAGATCTGGCAGAGCCCGGCGGAGTACGTCGAGGCACTCGAATCGCTGCCGCTCGGCCCCAATATCGCCGGTTTCATCGGGCACTCCGACATCCGCACCCACGTGCTCGGCCTCGGCCGGGGCACCGACAAGCGGACCACGCCGAGCACCCGCGAACTCGAGCGGATGGGCGCGATGCTCACCGAGGCCGTCGACGCCGGCTTCCTCGGCCTGTCCTCGATGACAAATGCGCTCGACAAGATCGACGGCGACGAATACCGTTCGCGCTCATTGCCGTCCACGTATGCGCGGTGGAAGGAGTTCCGCTTCCTCAACCGCATCCTGCGCGAGCGCGGCAAGATCCTGCAGAGCGCGCCGACGATCAACCTGCACCCCAACATCGCGGGATTCTTCGCGGAGAGTTCGGGTCTGGGACGACGCAAGCCCCTCAAGACGTCGCTGCTGTCGGCCGCGGACTCGAAGGCCTACCCGCCGATCGTGTACTTCATGCTCGCCGCGGCGCCCCTGCTGAACCGCTTCGCCAAGACCGACTTCAAGTGGCAGCACCTCCCGGTGCCGTTCACCGTCTACGCGGACGGCATCGACCTCGTGGTGTTCGAGGAGTTCGGCGCCGGCGCGGCGGCACTGCATCTCAAGGACCAGGTGGAGCGAAACGCCCTGCTGCAGGACGAGTCCTACCGACGCCGGTTCCGCAAGGACTACGACAACAAGTTCAGCCCCCGCATCTGGCACCGCAATTTCTACGACGCGGTGATCGTCGGGTGCCCCGACGAGGCGCTGATCGGCAAGACGTTCGGCGCGGTGGGCGACCTGCGTGGCGTCCACCCGGTCGACGCGTATCTCGATCTCGTCGTGAAGTACGGCACCGATCTGCGGTGGCGGACCACCATCGCCAACCATCGTCCCAAGTTCGCGAAGAAGCTCGCGGCCAGCTCCGGCGTGCAGATGGGATTCGGCGACGCAGGTGCGCACCTGCGCAACATGGCGTTCTACAACTATCCGATCCGGTTGCTGAAGAAGGTCAAGGACGCGCAATCCGACCGCAAACCGTTCCTGTCCGTCGAGCGTGCCGTCCACCGGCTGACGGGCGAGCTGGCCGACTGGTACGGCATCGATGCCGGCCACCTGCGCGAAGGGGACCGCGCCGACCTCGTCGTCATCGATCCGGCGGGTCTCGACGCGACGGTGGACGGATTGTTCGAGGCCGAGGTCCCCGAGTACGGCGGTCTGCGCCGGATGGTGAACCGCAGTGACGGCGCGACGGTCGCGACGGTGATCAACGGCAGGCTCGTCTACCGCGACGGGGAGTTCACCGGCGGGTTCGGCGCCACCAAAACGGGACGGTTCCTCCGCGCCGGAGCGTCGGCCGCAGACCACAGCGAGCGTGAGCCGGCCGTCCGATGAGCGGCACGGAACGGATCGGCACATTCACCCGGGACGGGCTCGTGTTCGACGTTCGCGACGAGGGTCCGATCGACGGCACGCCGGTGGTGCTGTTACATGGATTTCCGCAGGACTCGCGGTCGTGGGACGAACTGGCGCCGCTGCTGCACCGGCGGGGATTTCGCACCCTCGCGCCGGACCAGCGCGGCTATTCGGCCGGGGCCCGGCCCCGCGCCCGCTGGGCGTACCGCACCGCGGAACTGGTCGCGGACGTCGTCGCGCTCATCGACCAGGCGGGCCTCGGGCCGGCGCATGTCGTCGGGCACGACTGGGGCGCGGCGGTGGCCTGGGGTATCGCGGCGGAACGGCCCGACCGGGTTCGCACGCTCACGGCGCTGTCGGTGCCGCATCCGGCGGCGTTCGTGCGGGCGATGGTCACCAGTCGCCAGATCCTGAAGTCCTGGTACATGTTCGCGTTCCAGCTGCCGTGGATTCCGGAGCGGCTGATCACCCCGGACGGTTACGGCTACCGGGCACTGCTCGCCAGCGGCCAGTCTGCGGACGGGGCGAAGCGCGACCTGGAGCCCATGCGCGACCGGACGCGGGCCCGGGGCGCCCTGAACTGGTATCGGGCCATGCCGTTCACCGCACCCCGTTCGGCCTCCCGGAAGGTCCGGGTGCCCACGCTCTTCGTGTGGAGCGACGGCGACACGGCGATCGGGCCGGTAGGTCCCGAGCTGACCGCACGCTTCGTCGACGGCCCGTACACCTACGAGGTGTTCCGCGGCGTGAGCCATTGGATTCCGGACGAGGCGGCCGAGCGCGTCGACGAACTACTCGGCAACCACCTGCTCGATGAGTCGTGACGCCGATCGGTCCGTCCGCGCCCCGTCGCCGGGCGGTACTGATCGGCTGTCCGCTGTCGGTGAACGCCGCTCCGTCCGGGTGCGTCGTCTGGAAGACTCCGAAGGTATGGAAGCTCAGCGCAGACTGACGCTGGTGACGGCCGCTCCCGAGCAATCACGGGAGGAGCCGCTGGTGCGTGAGCTGTACGGGCGAGTGCTCCGCGAGGCCCGCCGGGACCAGGATCGGAGTCTCGAGGACGTCGCCGCCGCCGTCGGCATGTCGAAGCAGTACCTCTCCGAGATCGAACGCGGGAAGAAGGAGCCGTCGTCGGAAATGCTGCGCGCGGTGTGCGGCGCGCTCGGTCTGCCGGTGGAACACCTGCTGTTCCGGTCCGGGCGCCGGCTCGGCGCGGCGAACCGGAACCCGGCGACCAGGAGCGTGAACCGGCAGGTGCCCACGCTGCTCGCCGCGTAGCGTCCTCGTCAGGCCGCGACGAGCGTGTCGGCCAGGCCGTACTCGATGGCCTCCTCGGCTGTGAAGATGCGGTCCCGGTCGGTGTCCCGCCGCAGGCGTTCGACGGTCTGACCGGTGTGTTTGCTCAGGATCGCCTCGGTCTGCGAACGGACCCGCATGATCTCCGCGGCCTGGAGCGCCAGGTCGGAGATCGTGCCGTTGCCCTGTGTCGACGGCTGGTGCAGCAGCGTCCGGGAATGGGCCAGGACGTGGCGGTGTCCCTTGGTTCCCGCCGCCAGGAGCACGGCAGCGGCGGACGCGGCCTGACCCATGCAGTACGTGGCGATGGTCGGTCGGAGGAACTGCATCGTGTCGTAGATCGCGAGCATCGCGGTCGTGGAGCCGCCGGGCGAATTGATGTACAGACCGATCTCCTGATCGGAACTGTCCGCCTGGAGGTGGAGTAGCTGTGCCATCACGACATTGGCGACTCCGTCGTCGATCTCGGTGCCCAGGAAGACGATCCGCTCGTTCAGCAGTCGGCTGAAGATGTCGAACGACCGCTCGCCTGCCGGGGTGCGCTCGATGACGTGGGGAATGGTGTATTGGGACATGGCTTCACAATCCAATTCTCGGGGCGGTGGTGTGCGGGGCGATCTCGGCGAACGAGGACACGACGCGGTCGACGATCCCGTAGTCGCGGGCTTCGTCGGCGGTGAACCACCGGTCCCGGTCGCTGTCCTCGGCGATCTGCTCGACCGGATGCCCCGTCTCGGCGGCGAGGATCTCCTGCGACTGTCGTTTCATCCGTTCGAGGCTCTCGGCCTGGATGGCGATGTCGACGGCGGTGCCGCCGATGCCGGCCGAGGGCTGGTGCATCATGATGCGGCTGTGCGCCAGACTGATCCGTTTGCCGTGGGTGCCCGAGCACAGCAGTACCTGGCCCATGCTGGCGGCGAAACCCATGGCGACGGTCACCACGTCGTTGGGAACGAGCTTCATCGTGTCGTAGATGGCCAGGCCGGCGAAGACGGAGCCGCCCGGGGAATTGATGTACAGCACGATGTCGCGTTTGGGGTCGGCGGCCGCGAGCAGCACCAGTTCGGAGCAGGCCCGCTCGGCCATGGCGTCGTCCACCTCGCCGGTGAGGAGGATCGTGCGCTGACGAAATAGTCTGTCCGCCAACAGGTCGCGGTAGTTCAGGTCGGGTAGTGCGGCTGTGGTCATGCCTCCATTACTACCGCCGCGCCGGCGCCGGACCGGCACTTGTCTGCTGTGGGCAGACGACCCGTGCCGGGGAGGTTCCGAACCCCCGGCGACGGCGGGGCGCCCACCCCGGGAAGTGACGCAGATCGCATACGCGGCGACACTCCGGTGTCGACCGCGGTGAACTGGGCGTTCGTGATTCGACGTGACCGCGAGGAGTCCGAGGGGTGAACGACTCACCACGGGAAGGTGAACGTTCGAAACAGACCGCTCGGACAGTGGAATTGCCCGCGCGCGAAGGCGAAGTCGCTGGTTAGGGTGCCCTCATGCACGTTCTGTTCATCTGCAGCGGGAACGTCTGCCGCTCGCCGATCGCAGAGCGGCTGACGCACGCGTTCGCGCTTGCCCACGACCTGCCGCACCTCACCGCGGAGAGCGCCGGCGTCCGAGCCCTCGTGGGCTTTCCGATCGAACCCGTCGCCGCCCGCGTCATCGAAGGCCTCGGCGCGAGCGCCGACGGATTCCGAGCGCGCCGCCTTCGGCCCGAGATGATCAAACGCGCCGACCTCGTCCTCGCGATGACCGAGCAGATCCGGGACCGTTCGATGGAACTGCTCCTCGGGACGAGCCACTGCACGTTCACGCTTCGCGAGGCCCGCCGGATCGCCACCGACACCGGTGCCCGCACCGTCGCCGAACTCGCCATCGCGCGAAGGGAGTACGGCCCCATCGACGACGCGAACATCAGCGACCCCGTCGGCCTCGGCGAGGCGGCGTTCACACAGGTAGGAGATCGGATCGCCGCCGAACTGATGCCGCTGCTCGACGCACTCGACCTCGGCAGCGGCACGAAGATGCGGGAACCCGAACCAGAACCAGAGCCCGGACCCGAGCCCGAGCCCGTACCGCTGCTGTCCCCGGTCGTCCACCTGCCGCTGTCGCCCAGGCCGCTGATCGCGGCGCGGGCGGCGTCGTCGATCCTCGACTATCCCGTCAGCTGGTCGCGCTGAACTGATAGTTGGCGAATCTCTCGTCCACCTGCTCGGCCGTCAGCCCGAATTCCTCGAGCGTGTACTTGTGGGACGGGCGGCGGTCGCCGCTGCGACTTTCGGCGTGCATCGCCTCCATCGCCGACTGGGCCGAGGAGCTGAGATCGAGCCCGAAGTGCGTGTAGACCCCTTCGACGGTGCCGAGGGGATCGGCCACGAATTCGTGGTAGTCGACGTCGATGAACTGAGCGGGGTCGTGCCGGGTGCGCGCCGCGGTGAACTGCTCGAGCCCCCGGGCCCACAGCTCGAGCTGGCTCTCACCGATGACGCTGCCCCGGAACTTCTCCGACCACCCTTCCGTCGCCTGTTCCGCCAGGCTGCACACCGACGGGACGATCGTGCGCGGCGGCCGGTGGGTCTGGATGATCAGGGCGTCCGGATAGACGGCGAGCAACTCGTCGAGCGCGAACAGGTGGCTGGGGTTCTTCAGCACCCAGCGGCGGTCCCGGTCGGGAAGCCCGATCAGCTGCAGGTTCTTCTTGTGCCGCTGATAGGCGTTGGTCCAGTCCTGGCCTTCCAGCCAGCGGGAGTACGTCGGGAGAGACGCCAGGCACTCGTAGGAGATCGACTTGAACGTCTGCCGCAGCAGCTGCCAGCACTCCTCGACCTCGCTCGCCGACATATAGTGCACGCCCATGAATTCGGGGCGTTCGATGTGGTGGCGGCTGAAGCCCTCCTCGATCTTCTGGAACACGGGATTCGATTCCCAGGTCTCGCGCGGCGGCCGGGGCTGGGGCATCTCGGTCAGCCACATCTCCAGGCCCTGATGCGACGGGTCCGCGGTGAGCAGCCGGTGCAGCGCCGTCGTTCCGGTGCGGGGAAGCCCGGTGACGAAGATCGGCCGCTCGATCCGCACGTCCGCGTGCTCGGGGTGCTGCTTCCACGCCGCCTCGCTCAGCAGCCGCGCCACCAGGGCGCCGCGGAGGAACACCCGCGACACCTTGCTGCCGAGCGGGGTCAGTTGCTCGTCGACGTGGTAGGAGTCCAGCAGGACGCCGAGGGCCTCGGTGTAGTCGTCCACGCCGAAGTCGGTGAGGCCGGTCAGGCGGGTGGCCGAGGCGTGAAGGTCCTCGACCGTCCCGACGGTGGTGCGCTCGCTCATGATGCTCCGGTTCTCGTCGCTAGTGATGGAATTCGCCGCAGTTGACGTCGAGGCACTGGCCGGTCACGGCGCTCGCCAGCGGTGAGGCCAGGAAGATCACGGCGTCGGCCACTTCCTCGGTGGTGGGGAGCCTCTTCAGGTCGGTGTTCGCGGCGGTGTGTTCGTAGATCTGCTCGACGGTCGTCCCGTACTTCTCGGCCTGGTGCGTGAAGTACTGCTTCAGCGTGTCACCCCAGATGTAGCCGGGGGCAACGGAATTGACGCGGATTCCCTGCGGTCCCAGTTCCGTGGCGAGCGACTGCGACGTCGCGAGCAGGGCGGATTTGGCCATCTTGTAGCTGCCGTACCGTTCCTGGGAGTGCCGGAGCACCATCGAGTTGATGTTCACCACCGCTCCGTTCGATTCGGCGAGTGCGGGGGTGAACAGCTGGGTCAGCCGCAGCGCCCCGAGCACGGTCAGCTCGAAACTGCTGCGGATGTGGTCGAATTCCGTGCGGGCCAGCGGTTTCATCGACGGAACCGAGAACGCGTTGTTGATCAGCACGTCGACTTTGCCGTACGCGTCGACGGCCGCGGACACCAGATTCTCGGCAGACGCCTGATCCGTGATGTCGGTCGGGACGGTCACCGCGCGGCGGCCGACGGCGATGATCTCCTTGGCCACCTCGTCGAGACGCGATGCGGTGCGGGCGGCCAGCACCACGTCCGCGCCGGCGTCGGCGCAGCGGACGGCGAGGGTGCGGCCCAGGGCCGGTCCGACGCCGGAGATGACGACCACCCTGTCCTGCAGGAGTTGCGGAGTAGTCATGGCGCTCACCCCAGCATCCGGTCCGCGACCGCGGCCTGGCGTGCGGCGATGCGTGCGGCGAAGTCCTCGGGCGAGATCTTGTTGGAGTCGTAGTACGGCAGCGCCCGATGGATCTCGTCGAACTTCACGACCTCGATGCGGGGCCCGTCGTCCGGGGTCAGTTCACGGGAGACGCGTTGCCAGCGGAACTGCAAGTACCCGCGGAGGTGCCCGACGGTGGCGATCCAGTTGGCCACGCCAGGATTGCGCTCGCTGACGACGAGACGGATGTGGTCGTCCGGATCCACCTGCGACTGGGCGACGTTCAGCGAGGTCTGGTGATTGACGTAGTCGAGGGAGATGTACCACATGCTGCCCAGCTGAAAACCCTGGTAGGGCACATCGGCTTTCGGGACGGTGATGACGATCGCCTCGTCGTCGGCGAGTTCGTAGTGCCCGACGGACGAGTACTGCGTGGCGAGGCCGCCCGGTGTCAGCCGCGGTTCGGTCATCGTGTTCACCGGCAGGTTCAGGTAGAACCACTCCGGGAACTGCAGCCACGTCTTCACCCGGGAGACGAGGGCTCTGCCCGCACGGGCATAACGCTTCTCGACGGCTTCCCGGGTGAGCGGCCCCGGAGCCGTACCCGTCGTATCCGCCCTGGCGATGCGGATGGTGCCGCGCTGCTGGCTCCAGTCGCTGTACACCTCCCGGACCACCAGTTGCGACGAACCCGGCGCGAGGGTGAAGTAGTTGCGCCTGCCTGCGCTCTCGTCGGGGCCGAATCGCACCTCGAACGAGCCGTCGGGGGCGATGTCGATCTCCCGGTCGTCGAACGCGGTGACGCTGCCGGGAACGTGTGCGGCCGTGTAGTTTCCGCTCAGCACCTGGAAGCTGAGGTCCGCGGTGGTGCCGCGCCGCCCGGTGACCACGTATTCGACGTCGTCGTTGATCCGGGCGCCGAAGTACAGCGTGTCGGGGTTGTCGAGGCCCATCTTCATGTACGGGCCGGTGCCCGAGATGAACGTCGGGTGCGACCGCTCGGTGGCCCAGGCCGCGTGCGTCGTGGCGAGAATGCCGCCGGCGAGGTACTGGTAGCCCTCCAGCAGATCCTGCTCGGTGCGGATGTGAGGGGCGCTCTCGATCAGTTTCTCGGCCTCGGCCATGGCGTCGGCGAATGGGTCGGTCAGCACACCGTGCTCCTCACGATGGGGGTGGTACAAATATGTACCTGCGTGGTAGGACTTTGATGAACCGACAATAGAACGTGTTCTAAGGAGTGGTCAATGGGACACGAGGACGAGACGCCCGACAGGGCGCAGGGCCGACGGTCGCCGCCCACCGAACGTGTGGTGCAGGTGCTCGACTTCCTGGTGGCGCGCAAGGAGCACCGCTTCGGTTTGTCGGAGCTGGCCCGGCAACTCGGCATCAGCAAGCCCACCTGCCTGGGGATCCTCACCGAACTGGCCCGCGGCGGCTATCTCGTCCGGGATCCCGCCACGAAGACGTACGGCCTCGGGCCCGCACTCATCGCGGCCGGCCGCGCGGCGCAGCAAGGATTCGCGGCCGGCCCGGTGGCGCGCGCGCATCTTGCCGTGCTCAGTGAGGAGTTCCGGACCACGTGCACGGCGTCGGCGGTGGTCGGCGACCGTATTGCCGTCCTGGAGCTGACGAGTCCGCCCGGTGTGCGGGCGGCCGCCAAGGTGGGGGAGATGTACCCGTTCGCGCCGCCCGTCGGCCTGATGTACGTGCTGTGGGACGGCGACGACGCGCTGCAGTCGTGGTTGCGCCGGGAGCCGACCCTGCCGGTGCGCCTCGACCGCGACCGGTTGCGCACCGTGGTGGACGAGTGCTCCCGCACCGGGTATCTCGTGGAGACGCTCACTCCCGTCGGTCAGCGCCTCCACACGCTCATGGCCGGCGTCGCCGCGCACGACCTGCCGCCGGAGTTGCGCGACGTGCTCGGCGAGATGGTGTCCAGCCTGGGGGAGCGGATCTACCTGGACGCCGAACACGCGGACCCCGCCGCGCCGCACCCCGTCAGTCTCATTGCCGCGCCGACATACGACGCCGAGGGTCATCAGGCCATGGTTCTGACGCTCTATGTGGGCGCCGAACTCGCGCGGTCCGACATCGCGCGGCGGGGCAAGGCTCTCGCTGCGGCCGCGGACGCGATCACCGCGGAGGTGGGCGGCCGCCGGCCGCGGTGAGACAGGGGCATTGACCACAATCTGAAACACGTTCTATTCTCGGAGGTGTAATCATTTTCGACCGAGCTGGTCCAAATATGGACCAGTGACCGGTAAGGCACTCGCGACGAGGAATCGCCCATGACCGCACCGCCCGTGTACGAGTTGTCCCACCTCGGCGCACTCGAAGCCGAAGCCGTGCACATCTTCCGAGAAGTGGCCGCCACGTTCGAGCGTCCGGTTCTGCTGTTCTCCGGCGGCAAGGACTCGGTGGTCATGCTCCACGTGGCCGCCAAGGCGTTCTGGCCGGCACCTCTCCCGTTCGCCGTCATGCACGTCGACACCGGCCACAACTTCGACGAGGTCATCGAATTCCGCGACCGGACCGTCCAACACCTCGACCTGCGGATGGTGGTGTCCAGCGTGCAGGACGACATCGACGCAGGCCGCGTCAGCGAGGAGACGGGTCCGCGGGCCAGCCGCAACCGGCTCCAGACCACGGCGCTGCTGCGCGGGATCCGGGACAACGGTTTCGACGCCGTCTTCGGCGGCGCCCGCCGCGACGAGGAGAAGGCCCGCGCGAAGGAACGGGTGTTCAGCTTCCGCGACGAGTTCGGGCAGTGGGATCCGCGGGCGCAGCGCCCCGAGTTGTGGAGCCTCTACAACGGCAGGCACCGCAAGGGGGAGCATATCCGGGTGTTCCCGCTGTCGAACTGGACCGAACTCGACATCTGGCAGTACATCAGCGAGGAGAAGATCGAACTGCCGCCCCTGTACTATGCGCACCGCAGGGAGGTCGTGCCGCGCGACGGAATGCTGTTGGCGCACACCCGGTTCCTGACCCTGCTCCCCGGTGACGAGCCGTACGAGGCCCTCGTCCGATTCCGGACCGTCGGCGACGCCACGTGCACGGGCTGCGTCGAATCGTCGGCAACCACCGCCGCGGCCGTGGTCACCGAGGTCGCCGCGAGCAGGCTGACCGAGCGCGGGGCGACCCGGGCCGACGACCGGATCTCCGAGGCCGGCATGGAAGACCGCAAGAAGGAAGGGTACTTCTGATGCCGCAGCTACTCCGGGTCGCGACCGCGGGCAGCGTCGACGACGGCAAGTCCACCCTGATCGGCCGGCTGCTGTACGACTCGAAGGCAATCTTCGAGGATCAGCTCGAGGCGGTCGAACGCACCAGCCGCGAGCGGGGCGACGAGCACGCCGACCTGGCACTGCTCACCGACGGTCTGCGCGCCGAACGCGAGCAGGGCATCACCATCGACGTCGCGCACCGCTACTTCGCCACACCGCACCGCAAGTTCATCATCGCGGACACGCCGGGGCACGAGCAGTACACCCGGAACATGGTGACCGGCGCGTCCACCGCCGACTTGGCCCTGATCCTCGTCGACGCCCGCAAGGGGATTCTCGAGCAGACGCGCCGCCACGCGTTCATCGCCAGCCTCCTCGGAATTCCCCACCTCGTGCTGTGCGTCAACAAGATGGATCTCGTCGGGTGGTCCGAGGACCGGTTCGAGGAGATCAAGGAGGAGTTCCGGCAGTTCGCGATCAAACTCGAGGTCCACGACCTCACGTTCATCCCGGTGTCGGCACTGCGCGGCGACAACATCGCGCAACGCACCGTCAACATGCCGTGGTACGAGGGCGCGTCGCTGCTGCACTACCTCGAGCAGGTCCACGTGGCATCCGACCGCAACCTCATCGACGCGCGGTTTCCGGTGCAGTACGTGGTCCGGCCGCAGCGCCGGACCGATTCCGCGCTGCACGATTTCCGTGGGTACGCGGGCACGGTCGCCAGCGGCGTGTTCAAGCCGGGCGACGAGGTGGTGGTACTGCCGTCCGGATTCACCTCCACCGTCAGCGCCATCTGGGGTCCCGGCGGAACCCGCCTCGACGAGGCGTTCGCACCGTCGGCGGTGTGCGTGCAGCTCGCCGACCAGCTGGACGTGAGCCGCGGAGACGTGCTGTGCCGCCCCAACAACCGTCCGCTCGTCGGGCAGGAACTCGACGCGATGGTCTGCTGGTTCAGCGAACAGTCCTCGCTGACGCCGGACGCGCGGTACACGCTGCTGCACACCACCCGCGCCACCAGGGCGTCCGTCGTGCGGCTCGACTACCGCCTCGACGTGAACACCCTGCACCGCGACGAGTCCGCACAGTCGCTCTCGCTCAACGAGATCGGCCGTATCCAGTTGAGGACGTCGCAGCCGCTGATGTTCGACCCGTACCGCCGCAACCACGTGACGGGCAGTTTCATCCTCGTCGACGAGTCGACCCACAACACCGTCGCCGCCGGCATGATCACCGGGCCGACGCTGTCGCGTTCGAAGGTGGTGTGGCACGCCGCGGCCGTCTCGCGGGACGAGCGGGCGACGCGGGGTCGCACGGTGTGGCTGACGGGACTGTCGGCGTCGGGAAAGTCGACGGTCGCGGTGGAACTCGAGCGACGCCTGGTCGCGGCCGGGGTGCCCGCCTACCGGCTGGACGGCGACAACCTACGTCACGGTCTCAACGCCGACCTCGGTTTCAGTGCCGAGGACCGCGCCGAGAACGTGCGCCGCGTCGGCGCCGTGGCACAACTGCTCGCCGACTCCGGGGTGGTCGCGATCGCGTCGCTGATCAGCCCGTACCGCGCCGACCGGGACCGCGTCCGGGAGCAGCACCGGGCTGCCGGCCTCGACTTCGTCGAGGTGTTCGTCGACACGCCGGTAGAGCAGTGCGAGGCGCGGGACCCGAAGGGCATGTACGCGAAAGCCCGCGCGGGGGAGATCACCGGATTCACCGGGGTCGACGACCCGTACGAGGCCCCGGAGAACGCCGAACTCGTCCTCCGGCCCGGGGACGGCACGCCGACCGAACAAGCCGAGAGAATTATGGAATTGTTGAGACGTGATCACTGACGCACGACTCGCGGCCGACATCGCCTCCGGTGCCGGTGCCCTGCTGCTGGACATCCGCACCGCGGGACTCGGATCGGCGGACGGTCGTGAACTGGGCAGGCGCGGCGACGTCGCCGCCGACGCGTTCATTCTCGGCAAGCTCTCCGCGGAGCGACCCGACGACGCGATCCTCTCCGAGGAGTCGGCCGACGACAGGTCGCGCCTGGAGAGTTCCCGGGTGTGGATCATCGACCCGCTCGACGGTTCCAAGGAGTACGGACTGCCCGGTCACTCGGACTGGGCGGTGCACGTCGCGCTGTGGGAACGCGGGCGGGGGATCACAGCGGCAGCGGTCGCGCAACCGGCGCTGGGCGCGGTGTATGTCAGTGACGACGACAGCCACGCGGTGCATACCGAACAACTCCCGGCACGGCCCCGGATCGTCGTGTCCGCCAGCAGGCCGCCTGCCTTCGTCGACGCCGTCGCGACGGAGATCGGCGCCGAGGTCACCACCATGGGTTCGGCCGGAGCGAAGGCGATGGCCGTGCTCCGCGGAGACGTGGACGCCTACATCCACTCGGGCGGTCAGTGGGAATGGGACTCGGCCGCGCCCGTCGGCGTCGCCGAGGCTGCGGGCCTGCACTGCTCGCGGATCGATGGAACCCCGTTGGACTACAACGAGTCCCACCCCTATCTGCCCGACCTCCTGATCTGCCGGCCGGAGCTGGCTCGGCCGCTGCTCGCCGCGATCGCGACACATGCCACCGACACGGCCGACAGCGGCCGGGTCGCGATGGCCCGGGCCTACATCGATGCACTGGTCAGCCACGACGCCACCAAGGTGCGTCTCGCGGACAACGCCTGGCGGGTGGAGAACGGGCAGCACACGGGCGAATCGGGGGCGTTCATCCGGGACGAACTCGAGAACGGCCTGCAGTATCAGGCCATCCAGGCCGTGCGCGAACTCTCCTTCCACGAGTGGGGCGACAACGTGGTGGCCCGGTTCGTGCTCGACCTCGGGGCCACGCCCACCGAGGTGACGTCCGTCCGGATCACGGAACATTTCGACATCCCGGCCGGGGCGATCCAGTCCGTCATGGCCATCATCGAACCGTCCGCGATCGAAAGGGAGAACCGATGACCCCGGATCAACTGGTCACCCAATTCTGTGCCGAGTGGATCGAGCCCGATCCGGCGAAGATCGCGGAGTATTTCGCGGAAGACGCCGTCTACCACAATATTCCGATGGAACCCGTCATCGGGCGTGACGCGATCCGTGAGTTCGTCGCCGGCTTCATCGCGGCCTTCGGCGGAATCGACTTCCGGGTGCACCGGCAGGTCACCGACGGCGGGCAGAGTCCCAACGCCGAGGAATCGAGCGGCGTGGTGATGAACGAGCGGATCGACGTGTTCACGCTGAACGGCAACGTCGTCGAACTGCCCGTCGTCGGCGTCTTCGAGATCACCGACGGCAAGATCACCACCTGGCGCGACTACTTCGACATGGCGCCGATCCAGGCTGCTGCCGGCGGTGGATAGCGGCCCGATGATCGCCGTCCCGGCCGGGCAGGTCACGCTGTCGGATCGGCGAACCACCCGCAGCTGGAGCGTCGAGCTGAATGCCTTCGAGATCGCCGTCCACCCTGTGACGCAGGGAGAGTACGCCGAGATCACCGGCGAGTGGCCGGGCACGACGCGGGGAACGCGGCTGCCGGTCGACGGAGTGTCGTGGCGGGACGCGATCCTGTTCTGCAACACCCTGTCCGAGCGCGGCGGGCTCGCCGCCGCCTATCGCGTGACCGGCGACGACGTCGTGTGGGACACCACGGCCGACGGGTACCGGCTTCCGGCCGAGGCGGAGTGGGAACGCGCCTGCCGGGCGGGCACCACGGGTCCGCGGTACGGCCCGCTCGACGCGATCGCGTGGTACCGCGGCAACTCCGACGGCCGGTCGCGGGACGTGGGCGGGAAGCACCCGAACGCCTGGGGCCTGCACGACACCCTGGGCAATGTGTGGGAGTGGTGCTGGGATCTGTACGACCCCGAGGTGTACGGCACGTACCGGGTGCTGCGCGGCGGTGGGTGGTTCGACGAGCACTGGAGTTGCCGTGCCTCCGTGCGTCGGCGCAGTCACCCGACCTATCGCATCGACGACGTCGGATTCCGTCTCGCCCGGGGCGTATTCACTCCTGACTAAATGTTGACGTCAGGTTCAAGTTAGCTCTACGCTGAGCTCGGGAGTATGACGACGGTCACACCCGGAGAGGGCGAGTCTGCATGAGCCAGATCAACACGGTCCGCGGACCGATCGACAGCGCCGAACTCGGACGCACCTACATGCACGAGCACGTGTTCGTGCTTACGCCCGACGTGCAGCAGAACTACCCGGACGAGTGGGGGAGCGAGGACGAGCGGGTCGCCGACGCCGTCACCAAACTGCGCGCGCTGGCGGAGCAGGGTGTCCGGACCATCGTCGACCCCACTGTCGTCGGCCTCGGCCGGTACATTCCGCGCATCCAGCGGGTCGCGGAACAGCTACCCGAGCTGAACATCGTTGCGGCAACGGGGCTGTACACCTACGACGACGTGCCGTTCTTCTTCCACTACCGCGGTCCGGCGCTGGATGCGATCGTCGGTGCCGAGGTCCCCGACCCGATGGTGGACATGTTCGTGAAGGACATCGAAGAGGGGATCGGCGACACCGGGGTCCGCGCGGGACTGCTCAAGTGCGCGATCGACCACCAGGGGCCCACGCCCGGTGTCGAGCGGGTGATGCGGGCCGTCGCGAAGGCACATCGGCGCACCGGCGTGCCCATCACCGTGCACACCCACCCCGGTAGTGAGGCCGGAGTGCACGTCAAACGTGTGATGTGCGACGAGGAGGGGGTGCGGCCGGACCGGATCGTGCTCGGGCACAGCGGAGACAGCACCGACATCGAGCATCTGACCAGCCTCGCCGCGGCCGGCTTCGTCCTCGGGATGGACCGGTTCGGGATCAACCTCGAGACGACGTTCGAGGCCCGTGCCGACACGCTCGTCGAGATGTGCCGCCGGGGATTCGCGGGGCAGATGGTCCTGTCGCAGGACGCCTCCTGCTACATCGACTGGATCGACCCCGCCCTGATGTCCGCGCTCCCGCAGTGGCACTACCTGCACATCGAGAACGACGTGCTGCCCTACGTCCGCGAGCGGGGTGTCACCGAGAAGATGATCACCGAGATGCTGGTCGAGGTGCCTCGGCGATACTTCGAGAACGTCGACCCCTACTGACATGTCGCGCCCGCGAATCGCACCCACACCCCCGGTCACGGCCCGGGGCGTCCGCACCCGAGATCGTCTCGTCGCCGCCGCCCGGGTCGTGTTCGAGCGCGAGGGGTACCTCGACGCCCGTCTCGTCGACATCAGCAAGGAGGCCGGACTCTCGACCGGATCGTTCTACACCTACTTCACCAACAAGGAGGAGGCGTTCGCGGCGGTCGTCGAGGTGACGCAGAACGACCTGCTGCATCCGGGCATGGGACGGGTCGCGGACGAAGGCGACGTGCACGCGGTGGTGGAGGCGAGCATCCGCGCCTACCTGCACGCGTGCCGCCGGAATGCGCGACTGCTGGCCCTGCTCGAGCAGGTCGCGCACGTCGACCCCGCATTCCGTGAACTGGAACGCTCACGGGACGAGACGTTCTACCGCCGCAACGCGCGGGCGATCGCCGATCTGCAGGACCGCGGTCTCGCCGACGCGTCGCTCGACCCGATGCTGACGTCGAAGGCGTTGTCCGCCATGGTCGGAAGGATGGCCTACAGCTATTTCGTCGGACCGCCGAGCGAGCGGAGATCGCTCACGTTCGAGCAGTTGACCGCCGGACTCGCGCGGATGTGGACGAACGCGCTGCGCGTCCCCGACCGCATGTGAGGAGCTGTCAGTAGCCGGGTGCGTGGAGGATGCGCAGAACGAGGTCGGCGTTGATGTCGCCCAACTCCTCCGGTGTGAATTCGCCGTCGGGGCTGTACCACCGGCAGATGTCCACCGCGAGCGACATGATCGCCAGAACCGCGACGCGGGGGTCGGGGATCAGGAACACCCCCTGATCGATCCCGTTCTGCACCTCCCGGATTGCCGCCACCCGGATCTGGAGCCGGGTCTCGGCGACCACCTCGCGGTGTTCGGGGTCGAGATGCCTGCTCTCGTACTGGGCGATGCGGGCGCGGCGGAAGTTCCGGGCGTGCATGATGCTGAACTCGCGGACCAGTGCCCGGACACGGTCGATGGGGTCGGTGAACGGCGCCACGGCCTCCAGCACCAGCGCGAGCGCGCGTTCGTTCGACCGGCGGACGAGCTGGAACAGCAGATCCTCCTTGGAGGGGAAGTGCACGTACATCGCGGAGGGGCTCATCCCGGCCATGGTGGAGATGTCCCTCGTACGGGTGGCTTCGAAACCCTTGTCGGAGAACAGTGTCGTCGCCGCCCGGAGCAGGCGTTCCTCGGATGTCGGCGGACCCGGGCTCGGCTCCTCGGTCGCGGACACGTCGTCTCGCAGTTCGGTCATCGGTGGTCCTCTCCGCCGTTTCGAGCTTCGTCCGCACCGGCGGATCCGGCAAGATCAATCCCCTCGAGTGATTGACATCACACAGCTATTCAAACACACTAAGCAAGCGCTCACTGACTTGAAGTTGGCGTCATGTTCTGAAAAGTCTCATTCCCACATCCATACGAAGACCTATCTCGAGGAGTGATCGGATGACTACATCCGCGGTGCAGCCGAGTAAGGACGCAGCCGGCGACACAGCCGTCTCGCGCAAGCGTGCGCATCGGAAACTGCTTGCGGCGGGGCTCGTCGGCAGCTCGATCGAGTGGTACGACTTCTTCCTGTACGGAACCGCTGCGGCACTGGTCTTTCCCCACGTCTTCTTCCCCGACTCGTCGGCGTTGATGGGCACCCTGCTCTCGTTCAGCACGTTCTGGGCGGGTTTCGTCGCACGCCCACTCGGCGGCCTCGTGGCCGGGCACTTCGGCGACAAGTACGGCCGCAAGCCGGCCGTCGTCACCTGCCTGCTGTTCATGGGACTGGCGACGTTCCTCATCGGCTGCCTTCCGGGTGCCGCGACCATCGGCGTCGCGGCCCCGATCCTGCTGGTGGCCCTGCGGTTCGTCCAGGGCCTCGCCTGCGGTGGTCAATGGGGCGGGATCGTCCTGCTGCTGACCGAATCGGCGAGCCCGAAGCGCCGGGGATTCTCCGGGACCTTCGGCCAGATGGGCGTCTCCTTCGGCGTCCTGCTCGGCAACCTCGTGTTCCTCGGCGCCACCGCGGCGATCTCGAACGAGGCGTTCCTCAGCTGGGGCTGGCGGATCCCGTTCTTAGCGAGCGCACTGCTGTTCCCGGTCGTGCTCTACATCCAGACCAAGGTCGAGGACACCCCCGAATTCCGGGACCTGCAGGAGGAGGCGCAGAAGAAGAACAAGACCGTCGTCCGCGCACCGCTGACGGAGGCGATCAAGGAACACTGGCGCAAGATCCTGCTCGGCTGCGGCCTGCTCGCGGCCACCAACTCCCTGTTCTACATCTCCATCGCCGGCGTGCTCAGCTACGGCACCGCGGAACTGGGAATGAAGCGCAACGACCTGCTCGCGATCTCGCTGCTCAGCGCCGGACTCACGGTCGGTGTCGTGCTGTGGTCCGGGCACATGTCCGACAAGATCGGGCGCAGGCCGATGATCCTGATCGGCGCGGCGATGATCATCGTGTGGGCGTTCCCGTACTTCTGGCTGATCAACACCCGGAACCTGCTGCTGTTCTTCATCGCCGTCACGGTCGGCAGCGTCTTCCAGTCCATGACCTACGGGCCGATCGCCGCATACATGGGTGAACTGTTCGCACCCAACGTCCGGTACTCGGCGGCGTCCCTCGCGTACCAGCTGGCGGCGATCACGGTGAGCGGCGGCACTCCGTTCATCATGACCGCGCTGATTGCCAAGACCGGAACCACCACGTTCGTCGCCGTCTTCGTCGCACTGATGGGGCTGGTCACGTTCCTTTGCGCGTGGAAGCTCCGCGAGACCAACACCGCCGAGGTCCGGAACGATCCCACCGCCGTACCCGGCGCCCAGTTCTACTAGCCGGGACTACCGGGCGGCGTGGGGTGGCTGGCATCCAGCCACCCCACAGCCGTCAGTCCGGCACCGTCAGCACGATCCGGCCCTCGCAGTCCCCGGATTCGAGCAGGCGGTGCGCCTCGGCGGCCTGCGCCAGCGGCAGCGTGGTGTGCGGCATGCTCACCGCGCCCGCGGCCACCCACTCGATCGCGCGGCGCGCGGCGGCCTCCGCGGCAGTCGGATCCTGCATCAGCAGTCCGCCGACGTTGAAACCCAGGACGGCGCGGTTGGCGAGCCACAACTCGTTGGCACCGACCTTCACGTCGTCCTCTCCGCTCGCATTGCCCACGGCGAGAAGCCGGCCCAGCGGCGCGAGCACGTCGAGACTCTCGGCGCGCAACCGGCCGCCGACCGGGTCCACGACGATGTCCACCGAATCGATGCCCGCGTCCGACAGGGCGCTGGGAAATCCGTTGCTCGACACCACCAGGTCGTATCCGTACCGCTCGGCCTCCGCCGCACGCCGGGAGGACCGGACCGTGCCCAGCACCTGCGCGGCGCCGAGCCGACGGGCCACCTGTGCGGTGATGCCCGAGAGGGCACCTGCGGCGCCGTGGATCAGCACCTGGCTTCCCGGACCGACATTGCCCACGAGTTCCAGTGACAGCAGCGCCGTGGTCGTGTTCGGGACCACCGCCACCGCCTCGGCGGCATCGAGGCGAGGGTCGACGGAATCCAGCGGGATCGTGATGGCCGCATCGGCCACCGACACTTCGGCATAGCCGCCCGCGGTGGGGCGAGAGAGCGTCACGACGGGCTGGCCGACCCGCAGATGATGCACGCCGGCACCGACTTCCCGCACCGTTCCCGCCACCTCGAGGCCGGGCACGATCGGTGGTGTCCCGCCGAATTCACCACGCCGCATGAGGACGTCCGCCAACCCGACCGCCGCGTGCGACACATCGATACTCACCTGGCCGGGCCCCGGCTCCGGAACGGCGAGGTCGGCCGCCTCGAGGACGTCTACCGCGCCGAAGCGTGAAATGGTGATCGCGCGCATGCCTACCTCGTCATCTCGTCGTCGCACGGGTACGGCCGCCACCGTAGTACGGTGACGGCCGCGGCGAGCCCTCCGGGCGGGTGTGCTGTCAGTGGTCGCCGATCTCCAGCACGAGCTTGCCGGTGTTGGCGCCGTCGAACAGCAGATTGAGTGTGCGGCCGAAGGCCTCGACGCCGCCGGTCTCGACCTGCTCGCGGGTCACGATCTCCCCGGCGCGGATCCACTCCGACATCGCCTCCATGCCCTCGGGGAACCGGTCGAGGTAGTCGAACACGATGAACCCGGTCATCGACGCCCGGTTGACCAGCAGCGACAGGTACCGGGACGGGCCGGGCTGCGGGTCGGTGGCGTTGTATCCGGAGATCGCACCGCACAGCGCGACCCGGGCGTTCTTGCGGAGCCGGGCCAGTGCGGCGTCGAGGATCTCGCCGCCGACGTTGTCGAAATAGATGTCGATTCCGTCCGGGGCCGCGGCGCGCAGCGCCTTCCCGACCGATTCGGATTTGTAGTCGATCGCCGCGTCGAAACCCAGATCCTCGGTCAGCCACGCACACTTCTCCGGGCCGCCGGCGATGCCGATCACGGTGGCGCCCTTCAGCTTGGCGATCTGCCCGGCGATACTCCCGACCGCTCCGGCCGCCCCCGAGATGAGCACGGTGTCGCCCTTCTCCAGCTTGCCGACATCGGTGAGGCCGAAATAGGCGGTCATGCCGGGGAAACCGAGCGCGCCCAGCCACGTCGGTGCCGGGGCGAGCGACTCGTCGACGGCGAGAGCGCCGCGGCCGTCGGAGAGCGCGAACTCCTGCACACCGAACTGCCCGGAGACGAGCTGTCCCTCCGGGAACTTCGCGTTCTTCGACGCCACCACCCGGCCGACGGCGTGGGTGCGCATCACCTCACCGATCGCCACCGGCGGCACGTACGACTTCACGTCGTCGAGCCACCCGCGCATCGCGGGGTCGAGCGACACGTAGTCCACCTTCACGGTGAATTCGCCGTCCGCGGGTTCGGGAATCGGTTCCGATGTGATCTCCCAGGTGGAGTCGTCGGGACGGCCGACCGGGCGCTTCGCCAGTCGGACCTGCCTGTTCACGGATGTCACGGTGTTCACCTTTCGGGTACTTCTGCGGTCAGTGCGTCGTTCTTCAGTGCGGTCCGGTCGATCGACCGCTTGAGGATCTTTCCGGTCGACCCCTTCGGGAGGGAATCGACGATCGCGACGATCCGGGGAATCTTGTATGCGGACAGTCGCTCTCGCGCCCAGCTGGTCAGTTCGCCGCCGTCCAGGCCGGAACCGGGGACGGTGGCCACGACCGCGGCCACCTCCTCGCCGTAGTGATCGTCGGGAACACCCACGACGGCGGCCTCGAGGATGTCGGGGTGTGTGTACAGCACCTCCTCGACTTCGCTCGGGTACACGTTGTAGCCGCCGCGGATGATGAGGTCCTTCACCCGGTCGACGATGCGCAGATCCCCGTCCGCATCGATCTCGCCCAGATCCCCCGTGCGCAGCCAGCCGTCCGAGTCCAGGACGGCTGCGGTGTCGGACGGCCGGTTCCAGTAGCCCTTCATCACGGTCGCCCCCTTCACGAACACCTCACCGACGGTGCCGGGAGGGCAGGCGGTGTCGTCGTGGTCCCGCACCTCGACCTCCAGCCGGGGCACCGCGCGTCCGGTGTAGCCGATCTTGCCGCCGCGGTCGATGTCGTTGAACGTGCCGAACGCGGTGGTCTCGGTGAGCCCGTATCCCTCGAGGATGGTGCACCCGAAGCGGGACTCGAATTCGCGGGCCACTTCGCCCGGCAGCGACGCGCCCCCGGAGATGGCGATGCGGAGCTGCGTGAAGTCCTGCGAGTCGGCGCCGTCCGCGGCGTGGAGCATCGCGTTCCACATCGTCGGCACCCCGGCCATGATCGTGAGCCGGTCGCGTCGCAGGAGGGCGAGCATCGCGGCCGGGTCGAACCTCGCCAGCAGCGACAGCGACCCGCCGCCCGTGAACGTCGCCATCATGACCGAGGCCTGGCCGAAGACGTGGAAAAGGGGAAGCCCGGTGCCCGTCCGGTCGTCGCCGGAACCGCGACTGCATTCGGCGCCGATCTCACCGCCGGACAACAGGTTCCCGACCGTCAGCTCCGCGCCCTTCGGCCGCCCGGTGGTGCCCGACGTGTAGAGGATGGCGGCGGTGTCGTCGCGGCTCCGCTCGACGACGGGAACCGGCTCGGCGTCCGGTGTGGCGGCGTCGGGTGCGAGCGTCCAGGCGGGGATGTCCAACGCCGACGCGGCGTCGCCGATCGCGGGCTCGAGTTCGTGCCACACGATGGCGAGCGCGGCGCCGGCGTCGGCGAGGACGTACTCGGTCTCGGGCCGGGTGGACATCGTGTTCACCGGGACCACGACGCACCCCGCCGCCTGAATTCCCAGATACGCCACCACGAATTCGGGCACGGAGGGTGCGGCCAGGAGGACTCTGCTGCCGGGGGACAGGCCCGCTCGGGTGAGTGCGCCCGCATACCGGGTGCTCGCGTCGCGCAACTGTCCGTAGGTCAGGGTGCTGTCCGCGCCCCGTAGTGCGATGTTGCCGGGAGTGGCGTCCGCGTGGCGGGACACCGGATCGATCACATTTGCCATGTCGTCAACCTCCGACGCGGTAGCAGGATTATCCGGCCTCGACGACGCGGGCGACGGACTCGGACACGACCACCGGCTTGTCGGAGCCCTCGCGCTCGACGACCTGGCTCATCGTCACCTGGATGCCGCCCCCGACCTGTTCCGCGGACTGCACGGTGGCGCGCATCCGGATGCGTGAACCCACCGGCACCGGCGCGGGGAAACGGACCTTGTTGTAGCCGTAGTTCAGGCTGTGGGCGAAACCGTCGAACCGCAGCAGGGTCGCCGACAGCGCCGGTCCGAGGGACAGGCTGTACAGCCCGTGCGCGATGGTGCCGCCGAGTGGGCTGGCGGCGGCGCGCTCGGGGTCGATGTGAATCCACTGGTGGTCGCCGGTCGCGTCGGCGAAGGCGTTGACACGTTCCTGGGTGACGTCGTGCCAGTCGGTGGGGCCCAGCTCCTTGCCGATCAGCGCCGTGAGCTCGTCGAAGCTCGCGGGGCGAACGGGCAGTGCGGTGGTGTCGGTCATCTGTCTCCCTCAATTCCGGGTGGTGCAGGGCCTGGATGTGTCACGTTGGCTGCATCGAACTTCGAGGTGTTCGTCGAACTCCGACACTTGAACTTGACGACGGATTCAACTATACAAAAGAGAGACGCGAGTCACAACGCACGGCGAAGGAGAGGACACCTCGTGAAGGTTGCACAGAAGGTCGCCATCGTGACCGGCGGTGGAGGCGGTATCGGCGGGGCGATCGCAGACCGTCTCGCCGACCAGGGCGCCAAGGTGCTGGTCGCCGATCTCGATCCGAACGCCGCAGCCGCGGTTGCGGACGGAATCAACGCACGCCACCCCGGATCGGCCGTCGCCGAGGGTGCCGACGTCGCGGACGCCGATCAGATCCGGCGCATCATCGAGCGCGCCGAGACCGAGTTCGGCCCGGTCGATCTCTACTTCGCCAACGCCGGCATCGCGGGGGCACCCGGCCTCGACGCCGACGACGCCGGCTGGGATCTCGCGATCGACGTCAACGTCCGCGCCCACATCCGCGCCGCCCGGCAACTCGTGCCGAAGTGGATCGAGCGGGGCGAGGGGTACTTCGTGTCGACCGCGTCCGCGGCCGGTCTCCTCACTCAAATCGGCTCGGCCACCTACGCGGTCACCAAGCATGCGGCCATCGCGTTCTCCGAATGGCTGTCGGTCACCTACGGGGACAACGGAGTTCGGGTCAGCTGCCTCTGTCCGATGGGAGTCGAGACGAAGTTGATGCGCTCGGGTGAGAACTCGGGTGATCCACTCGGCGTCGCGGCCACCCGGGCCGTCGTCTCGGCAGGCGACGTGCTGCAACCGGAGCAGGTCGCCGACATCGTGCTCGACGCCGTGGACCGGGAGACGTTCCTGATCCTGCCCCACGAGAGCGTCCTCACCATGTACCGGCAGAAGGGGTCCGACTACGACCGCTGGCTGCGCGGGATGCGCCGCTACCAGAGTTCGCTGCTGGAGCACGCATGACACCCGAGCACGCAGACCTGGTCCTCGCCGAGCGGCGTGGACCGGTCCTGGTGCTCACGTTCAACCGGCCGGACAAGCTGAACGCCTGGACCGACGACCTCGAGGACCGCTACTTCACGCTGCTGAGCGACGCCGAGGACGACCCCGGCGTACGCGCGATCGTCGTGACCGGCGCCGGGCGCGGGTTCTGCGCAGGCGCCGACCTCGGACGCCTGCAGGCCGTCGGTGACGTCTCCGAAGAAGACCTCCTCCGGCCGCGCCCCCGCGACCTTCCCGCGACACTGCGCACGCCGCTGATCGGGGCGATCAACGGGATCGCCGCCGGTCTCGGAATGGTGGAAGCCCTCTACTGCGACGTCCGGTTCGCCTCGGCGTCCGCCCGGTTCACGACCGCCTTCGCCAAGCGGGGACTGATCGCCGAATACGGCATCTCCTGGCTGCTGCCCCGGCTCGTGGGACGCAGCCGCGCCACCGACCTGTTGCTGTCGAGCCGCATGGTGGACGCCGAGGAGGCACTGCGCATCGGACTCGTCGACCACCTCGTGCCGGACGGGGCGGTCGTCGACGCCGCGGTCGCCTATGCCGAGGGGCTGTCGACGCACTGCTCCCCGACGTCGATGGCCGTCATCAAGGACCAATTACAGAACGATGCGGACGGCACCTACGCCGAGTCCGTGGCCCGCGCGGAAGGCCTGATGTTGCAGGCGTTCCGCGGGGCCGATCTCGTCGAGGGCGTACAGAGTCACCTCGACAAGCGCACACCCACGTTTCCCTCACTACCCGTCAGGAGTTCCCATGTCCCTGTTTGACATCTCGGATCGCGCCCAGCAGTTGCAGACCGATCTGCTGGAGTTCATGGATTCGCATGTGTATCCGGCGGAGGCGGTGTACGAGGAGCAGATGCGGGAGTCGGGGGATCCGCATTTCCAGCCGCCGGTGTTGGAGGAGTTGAAGGCGGAGGCGCGGCGTCGGGGGTTGTGGAATCTGTTTCATCCGCATCCGGGGACGGGTGCGGGGTTGACGAATCTCGAGTATGCGCCGTTGGCGGAGATCATGGGGCGCAGTCATATTGCGTCGGAGGCGTGCAATTGCAATGCGCCGGATACGGGCAACATGGAGGTGCTCGAGTTGTTCGGTACGGCGGAGCACAAGGAGAAGTATCTGACGCCGTTGCTGGAGGGGACGATGGCGTCGGCGTTCGCGATGACGGAGCCGGCGGTGGCGAGTTCGGATGCGACGAATGTGGAGTTGTCGATGGTCCGGGACGGTGACGAGTATGTGCTGAACGGGCGGAAGTGGTTCGCGTCGAATGCGTTGCACCGGAATTGCCGGGTGTTGATCGTGATGGGGAAGACGGATCCGTCGGCGGCGCCGCATCGGCAGCAGTCGATGATGGTGGTGCCGATCGATGCGCCGGGGGTGACGGTGATGCGGGGGTTGCCGGTGTTCGGGTATCAGGATCGGGAGGGGCATGCGGAGATCGATTTCGCCGACGTTCGGGTGCCGGCCAAGGATGTGCTGAAGGGCGAGGGGGAGGGTTTCGCGATTTCGCAGGCGCGGTTGGGTCCGGGTCGGATTCACCATTGCATGCGGGCGATCGGGATGGCGGAGCGGGCGTTGGAGTTGATGTGTCGTCGGGCGTCGTCGCGGGTGACGTTCGGTAAGCCGGTCAGTGAGAATGCGAATGTTCAGGATTGGATTGCGGAGGCGCGGATCGAGATCGAGATGATTCGGTTGTTGACGCTGAAGGCGGCGTATCTGATGGATACGGTGGGGAACAAGGAGGCGCGGACGGAGATCGCGGCGATCAAGGTGGCGGCTCCGAATATCGCGTTGAAGATTGTGGATCGGGCGATTCAGGTGCACGGTGGGGCCGGTGTGACCGACGACTTCCCCCTCGCCATGGCCTGGGCGCACCTGCGCACGCTGCGCCTGGCGGATGGTCCCGACGAGGTCCACAAGCGCGCCATCGCGCGGCAGGAACTCCGGCCCTACCGCGACACCGCCGTCAACGCCTCCACCAACGGACACAAGGTTGCGGTGAGCTGACATGGCCGGACTCGACCTCACCGGACGCACCGCGATCGTCACCGGCGCCTCGCGGGGCATCGGTCTGGCCGTCGCCAAGGCCATCGCGGCCGCTGGCGGCAACGTGGTGCTCACCTCACGGTCCCAGGAATCGGCCGACGCCGCCGCGGCCGAGGTCGGGGGCACCGCGATCGGAATTGCCGCCCACGCCGTCGACGAAGAGGCCGCCCGGCGCTGCGTCGACGTCACCCTCGACCGCTTCGGCAGCCTGGACATCCTGGTCAACAATGCGGGAACGAACCCTTCGTACGGGCCGATCATCGACCAGGACCACGCACGATTCGCCAAGACCTTCGACGTGAATCTCTGGGCGCCGGTGCTGTGGACCGGGCTCGTCACGAAGGCGTGGATGGGCGAGCACGGCGGCGCCGTGGTCAACACCGCCTCCATCGGCGGCATGGCCTTCGAGGCGAACATCGGCCTGTACAACGCGTCCAAGGCCGCGCTGATTCACGTCACCAAGCAACTGGCACTGGAACTCTCACCGAAGGTGCGGGTCAACGCCGTCGCCCCGGGTGTGGTGCGGACCAAGCTGGCCGAGGCACTGTGGAAGGAACACGAGCAGGCCGTGTCGGCGTCCACGGCCCTGGGGCGGATCGGTGAACCCGAGGACATCGCGTCCGCGGTCGCGTTCCTCGTCTCCGATGCCGCGAGCTGGATCACCGGCGAAACCATGGTGATCGACGGCGGTCAACTGCTCGGCGACGCCCTCCCGTTCCGGCAGGGGGCCCAGCTCGGTGTCTAGCGTGGACGTCGTCGGCATCGACATCGAGGCCGTGAGCCGCTGGTTCGGCACGCTCGGCATCGACAGTGCCGGACCGCTGACCTTCGACCGGATCGGACTCGGACAGTCGAACCTCACCTACCTCGTCCGGGACGAGGCAGGTGGCAGATGGGTGCTCCGGCGCCCGCCTCTCGGACACCTGCTGGCGTCGGCCCACGACGTCGCCCGGGAGGCGCGGATCCTCTCCGCTCTCGAGGACACCGCGGTGCCCACCCCGCGGGTGTTCGGGCTCACCGACGACCCGGAGGTGACCGAGGTACCGCTGCTGCTGATGGAGTTCGTCGACGGACAGGTCGTCGATCGCATGTCGATCGCGGAGTCCCTGACGCCGGAACGTCGCCGGGCGATCGGTCTGTCGCTGCCGCGGACGCTCGCGAAGATCCACGCGGTGGACCTCGACCGGACCGGGCTGACCGACCTGGCCAGCCACAAGCCGTACGCGCAGCGTCAGCTCAAGCGGTGGTCGGGGCAGTGGGAGAAGTCGAAGACCCGCGAGCTGCCCGCCCTCGACGACCTGACGCGACGGCTCACCGATTCGGTACCGGAGCAGCGGGAACTGACACTGGTGCACGGCGACTTCCACCTGCGCAACGTCATCACGTCCCACCGGACCGGGGAGGTGACCGCGGCCCTGGACTGGGAGTTGTGCACCCTCGGCGACCCGCTCGCCGACGTCGGCAGCCTGCTCGCGTACTGGCCGGAGCCGGGCGAGACCACCGGCGGCGACTTCCCCGCGTCCACCCTCGACGGTTTCCCGGATCGGGTGGAGATCGCCGGGGTGTACCTCGACGAGACCGGACGCGACCCGGAGGCCCTGGCGTTCTGGCACGTCCTCGGCCTGTGGAAGGTCGCGGTCATCGCCGAGGGCGTCATGCGCCGCGCGCGGGACGAACCGCAGAACAAGGCGGCCGCGGGCACCCCGACCGTCGAGCGCATCGACGACCTCGTGGCCAAGGCGTGCGACATCGCCGCCCGGGCCGGAATCTGATCACACGACGATGGAGAACTTCATGAAGAGAACGGCAATCGTCACCGGCGGGGCACGGGGCATCGGTGCCGCGGTGGCGAAGAAACTGGCGAGCGACGGGTACGGGGTGGCCGTGCTCGACCTCGACGAGTCCGCCTGCGCGGCAACCGTCGACGCGATCGAGTCCACCGGAGGCCGGGCACTCGCCGTGGGCGCGAACGTCGCCGACGAGGCGTCGGTCGCCGCGGCAGTCGAGCGGGTCGCGACCGAACTCGGTGCCCCGACGATCCTGATCAACAACGCCGGAATCACCCGCGACAACCTGCTGTTCAAGATGACCGTCGACGACTGGGACGCGGTGATGAACGTGCACCTGCGCGGTGCGTTCCTGATGTCGCGGGCCGTGCAGCAGCACATGGTCGACGCCGGGTTCGGCCGGATCGTCAACCTCTCGAGCACGTCCGCCCTCGGTAACCGCGGGCAGGTCAACTACTCCGCCGCCAAGGCGGGCATGCAGGGCTTCACCAAGACCCTCGCCATCGAGCTGGGCAAGTTCGGTGTCACCGCCAACGCGATCGCGCCCGGCTTCATCGAAACCGAGATGACCGCCGCCACCGCCGAACGGGTGGGTGTCGGATTCGAGGACTTCAAGAAGGCGGCGGCGTCGCAGATCCCCGTGAACCGCGTCGGACAGCCCGAGGACATCGCCAACACTGCGTCGTTCCTGGCGAGTGAGGGTGCCGGATTCGTGTCCGGACAAGTGATCTACGTGGCCGGCGGACCGAAGGACTGAGGAACATGACCACTGACGAACAGGCGATCGCACGCGACCTCAGCGATCGCGTCGCGACCCTCGTCGAACAGAACGACCTGTCGGATCCGGCCGGATTCCTCGGAGCCCGATTCGACGCCGGCCTCGCGTGGGTCCACTTCCCGCCGGGACGCGGCGGACTCGGTCTGCCGCAGAGCTTCCAGGCGCAGGTCGACGCCGAACTCGCGGCCGCCGGAGCGCCCGGTCCGGCGAAGGGCCGCAACGGAATCGGATTGGGCATGGCCGCTCCGACCATCGCCGCGTTCGGCACCGAGGAACAACAGCAGAAGTACCTTCGGCCGATCTTCACCAGCGAGCACATCTACTGCCAGTTGTTCAGCGAACCGGGGGCGGGCTCCGACCTGGCCGCGGTCGCGACGCGAGCCGTCCGTGAGGGTGACGGCTGGCGGGTCAACGGGCAGAAGGTGTGGACGTCGGGGGCGCAGAACGCGCAGATGGCGATCCTCGTGGCCCGGACGGATCCGACGGTGCCCAAGCACGCCGGGCTCACCTACTTCCTGTGCGACATGAGCGATCCGGGTATCGACGTCCGGCCGTTGCGGCAGATCACCGGTGAAGCCGAGTTCAACGAAGTGTTCCTCACCGACGTCCGCATTCCCGATTCCGATCGGCTCGGCGACGAGGGACAGGGCTGGCGGGTGGCCACCGCGACCCTCAACAACGAGCGCGTCGCGATCGGTGGTTCCGCGGCCGCCCGCGAGAGCGGCATGATCGGACCGGTCGCACAGGCCTGGCGGGAGCAACCCGAACTCCGCGACCCAGCGATGCACGACGAACTGCTGCGGCTGTGGGTCGAAGCGGAGGTCGCCCGGCTGACCGGGGAACGCCTGCGGCAGCAACTCGAGGCCGGGCAACCCGGCCCGGAGGGGTCCGGCCTGAAGCTGGCCTTCGCCCGGCTCGCGCAGACCATCTCGGGTTTCGACATCGAACTCCACGGCGAGGCCGGGCTGCGGTACGACGACTGGACGATGCGCCGCCCCGACAAAGTCGACTTCACCGGCCGTGAACCCGGCTACCGGTACCTGCGCGCGAAAGGCAATTCGATCGAGGGCGGCACGTCCGAGATCCTGCGCAACGTCATCGCAGAACGCGTCCTCGGGCTCCCGCCGGAGCACCGCGTCGACAAGGATATCGCCTGGAAGGACCTGCCCCGATGAGCACCGCAGATCTGCTGTACTCCGACACGGAAGACGCCCTGCGCGACTCCGTCCGCCGCCTCCTCGCCGACCGCTGCCCACCGGAACTGGTGGTCGGGGCGTACGACCGGGCACCCGCCGACTTCTCCGGAGTATGGAAATCCCTCGCCGTCGAACTCGGACTGGCGGGCCTGCTCGTTCCCGAGGACCTGGGTGGCGCCGGAGCCGGCGCACGCGAGGCCGCGGTGGTCATGGAGGAGATCGGACGTGCCGTCGCGCCCGTCCCGTACCTTTCCAGTGCCGTACTCGCGACGGTCGCGCTGCTGAAGGCGGGGGACACGCGAACGGTCGGCGCACTCGCCGACGGGACGACCACCGGTGCGCTCACGGTCGGGCTCGCGACCGCACCGGGGCGGTTCACCCCGACCGTGCGCCGAGAGGGCGACGCCCTGACCGGCACCGTGACCAGCGTCGCGGGCGTCTCGGAGGCCGACATCCTGATCGTGCCCGCCCTGGGTTCGGGCGGACTCGAACTGCACACGGTGCCCGCCGGCACCGCCGGTGTCACGGTCACGCCCGTGCTCGCGCTCGACATGACCCGGCCACTGTCGGATGTCGCGTTCGACGGCGCCGCGTCCACCCGCATCGACGACGGCAACGCCGCGCCGGCGGTCCGGGAGGCCCTCGTCGTCGGCGCCGCACTGCTCGCCTCCGAGCAGCTCGGGCTTGCGCAGTGGTGCTTCGAGACCACCCTGGCGTACGTCAAGGAGCGAACCCAGTTCGGCCGCGCCGTCGGGTCGTTCCAGGCGATCAAGCACCGCCTCGCCGACCTGTGGCTCGAGGTCACCTCCGCGGCCGCCGCTGCCCGCTACGCCGCGGACACCGCCGCCCGGGGCGACGCGGACGCCGAGGTCGCGGCCGCCGTCGCGCAGGCGTACTGCAGTGACGTCGCCGTCCACGCCGCCGAGGAGTGCGTCCAGCTGCACGGCGGCATCGGAATGACCTGGGAATACCCCGCGCACCTGTATTTGAAGAGGGCGAAGAGCGATCAGCTCGCGTTCGGCACCGCCTACCGTCACCGCGCGCACCTCGCCGACCTGATCGACCTGCCCGCGTAACCCGAGCTCCATCACCGACAGTCAGGAAACAATCCATGAAGGCATGGCGTGTCCACGAACTCGGCGAGCCGCGCACCGCGCTGCAACTCGAGGAAGTCCCGGACCCGACTGCAGGCCCCGGCCAGGTGCTGGTGAAGGTTCTCGCCGCACCGGCGAACTTCCCCGACGTGCTGCTGTGCCGGGGCGAATACCAGATCAAGCCGCCGCTGCCGTTCACACCCGGAGTCGAGCTGTGCGGTGAGGTGCTGGAGGTCGGTGACGGCGTGACCCGCTTCGCCGTCGGCGACCGGGTAATCGGCAACCCCAACCTGCCCGGCGGCGGATTCGCCCAGCTGGCCGTCATGGACGAGGCCAACACGTTCGCCGCCCCGTCCGCGCTCGACGACGCCGAGGCGTCGGCGTTGAGCATCGGCTACCAGACGAGCTGGTTCGCCTTGCACCGGCGCACCCAGCTGAAGCCGGGGGAGACGCTGCTCGTCCACGCCGCCGCGGGCGGAGTGGGCAGCGCCGCAGTGCAATTGGGCAAAGCCGCGGGAGCGAAGGTGATCGGCGTCGTCGGCGGCGCCGACAAGGTCGAGTACTGCCGCCGGCTGGGGGCGGATCTGGTGATCGACAGGCACACCGACGATTTCGTTCCGCTGGTCAAGGAATTCACCGGCGGACGCGGCGCGGACGTCGTCTACGACCCGGTCGGCGGCGACGCCTACGCGAAGTCCACCAAGTGCATCGCGTTCGAAGGCCGGATCCTGATCATCGGTTTCGCCGGCGGCACCATCCCGACACCCGGCCTCAATCACGCCCTGATCAAGAACTACTCGATCATCGGCCTGCACTGGGGCCTGTACAAGCAGTACAACCAGCAGGCGATCGCCGACTGCCACGAGGAACTGACCCGTCTCGCCGACTCCGGTGCGATCACGCCGCTCATCAGCGAGCGGCTCTCGCTCGCTGACGTCGCCGACGGCATCGGCCGGCTCGGTGACGGCAGCACCGTCGGCCGCGTCGTCTTCCAACCCTGAAGGGAACGCACATGGACATAGGTTCGCTGTTCGACGTCGCAGGCAAGACCGTGGTGGTCACCGGAGGTTCGCGGGGTATCGGCCGGATGATCGCGCAAGGATTCACCCTGGCCGGAGCGACCGTGATCATCTCCGCCCGCAAGGCCGAGGCGTGCGAGAAGGCCGCGGCCGAACTGTCCGCCGCCGGGCCGGGGACGTGTCACGCACACCCCGCCGACCTGTCCACCGAGGAGGGGATCGAGGGGCTCGTCGCGCGGGTCGCCGAGTTGTCGCCCCGACTGGACGTCCTGGTGAACAACGCCGGAGCGACGTGGGGTGCGCCGGTCGACGATTTCCCCGCCGCCGGTTTCGACAAGATCTTCGACATCAACGTCAAGGGCGTGTTCATGCTCACCCAGGCGTTGCTGCCGAGTCTGCGGGCCGCGGCGACGGACGGTGACCCCGCCCGGGTGATCAACATCGGGTCGATCGACGGACTCGTGGTGTCGGGTAGCGAGAACTTCTCGTACGGGGCGAGCAAGGCCGCGGTCCACATGCTCACCCGCAAGCTCGCAGCGACGCTGGCCGCCGAGCGAATCACCGTCAATGCCATTGCCCCCGGACCGTTTCCGAGCAAGATGATGGCGTTCGTCCTCGACGACCCGGAGCGGAAGGAGGCGGTCGAGGGATCGGTCCCGCTCGGCCGGGTCGGCACCCCGGAAGACGTCGCGGGCACCGCGATCTTCCTCTCCTCACGCGCCGGGGCCTACCTCACCGGCACCGTCGTCCCCGTCGACGGCGGGATCTCGGGAGCACGCTGAACAGCACCTCACACAGTCGGAACACGGAACGAGCGAGAGGCGGCACGGCGGCGATGAGCTGGTACGACGACAGGCCCTGGATGGAACGGTACGACGAGAACACGCGTTCCGTGGGGGAGATCCCCGCCCGGACAGCGCTCGACATGTTCTCGGCCGCGGTCGAATCCGCCCCGGACGGGCCGGCGATCCGGTACCTCGGCGGCACCCTCGACTACCGCGAGGTCGACGAACTCAGCGACGGTGTGGCCGCCTACCTCACCGAGAACGGATTCGGGAAGGGCGACCGGCTCGCCATCTACCTGCAGAACGTCCCGCAGTTCCTGCTCGCGTTGCTCGGCACATGGAAGGCAGGCGGTGTCGTCGTCCCGCTGAACCCGATGTACCGGGACGAGCTCTCCCACATCCTCACCGACGCCGGAGTCACCGCGATCGTGTGCAGCGAGAACGCGTGGGCCGATCGGGTGGCGGAGCGGGCGTCCGCCGCGGGTGTGCGGATCGCGATGACCGCCAGCGAACTCGACATCCAGACGTCCGGCGACCCACGGGTGTTCGGGGGCGTGACCCGGGTGCGCGCCGAGGGCGTGCCGGACCTGCTCGAGGTGGCCCGGGCGCGCGCGGGAGCCGACATGGCGGACTCCGGCCTGGTCCCGGACGACGTCGCGCTCGTGTCCTACACGTCCGGAACGAGTGGAGTCCCCAAGGGGGCGACCAACACCCACCGGAATCTCACCGTCAACAGTTCGATCCTGCGCCTGTACGAGAGCAAGCCCGCCGGTTCGCCGATCTTCGCGCTCGCGCCGCTGTTCCACATCACGGGCATGGTGTGCCAGTTGCTCACCGCGATCGATTTGGCGTCGCCGCTGATCCTCGCGTACCGGTTCGAGGCAGGGGTCGTCCTCGACGCTCTCGAGCGGGAGCGGCCGGTGTTCATGGTCGGCCCGTCCACCGCCTACATGGCGCTGATGGCCCACCCCGACTTCTCCGGTGAGCACTTCGCCTCGCTGGAGGCCGTGATGTCCGGTGGCGCCCCGCTACCCCCTGCCATCGTCGAACGGTTCCGGGAGCTGACCGGAAAGTACATCCGCAACGGCTACGGGCTCACCGAGACCAGCGCACCGTGCGTCGTCGTCCCGCCGAACCTGGAGGCGCCGGTCGATCCGTCGTCGGGCACGCTGGCGATCGGCCTGCCCCTTCCCTCCGCCGTGATCCGGATCGTCGGGGAGGACGGGCACGACCTCGGCCCGCTCGAGGTCGGGGAGATCGCCGTCGACGGGCCGATGGTCGTCCCCGCGTACTGGAACAAACCGGACGCCACGGCGCAGTCGCTGCCGGGCGGCCGGCTGCTCACCGGCGACGTGGGATTCATGGACGCCCAGGGCTGGGTGTACGTCGTCGACCGCAAGAAGGACATGATCAACGCGTCCGGGTTCAAGGTCTGGCCCCGCGAGGTCGAGGACGTCCTGTACCAGCATCCCGCGGTCCGGGAGGCCGCGGTCGTCGGCGAGCCGGACAGCTACCGCGGCGAGACGGTCGCCGCGTTCGTCAGCCTCCGCCCCGGGCAGACGGTCGAGACGGACGACCTCGTCGAGTACTGCCGGGAGCGGCTGGCCAGCTACAAGGCCCCGAGGCGCGTCGAGATCGTCGACGAACTGCCCAAGACGGCCAGTGGGAAAATCCTCCGACGCGAAATGCGCCGCAGCACTCCGGCCTGAACAGTCGCCCTCTCGGACGAACGGGACGCTCGTCGCGTCAGATCGAACGAGCGTCCCGTTCGTCCGGTCGATCAGGCGACGACCGGGTGCGGGTAGTCCGCCGCGCGGTGCTGGAACGACAGGATCCGGGGGTTCTGCACGACTCCGTCGCGGATCTCGACGGCCCGCCGGATCGTGTCGCTGCGGTCCCAGGCGGCGGGTCCGTCGAGGACCGTCCCCAGATGGGGGAGCAGGGCCTCGCTGATCTCCCAGGTCGCCGAATTCCACAGGTAGGACGGGCTGTGGTCGACCGCGTAGTAGCGGACGTTCTCACTGATCATGAACGTCGGATCGGCGAACGACGTGGGCCGGGCCCAGCTGAAGCCCATTCCCTCGTCGCAGGACACGTCGACGACGAGGCTGCCGGGCAGGAGGGTCTCGATGTCCGAGTCGATCAGGAACGTCAGCGGCGATTCCGTGTCCTGTAGGACGCAGTTGACGATGATGTCGTGCCGGGCGAGGAACCCGGCGAGCGGCATCCGGCCCTCGTCCGTGGTGACGTGGCTGCGGCGCGGATCGGCGTCGTCGTGATCGAACTGCACGATCTCCGCGGAATGGATCGGCGAGCTCACGGCGGTGACCCCGCGTTGCGTGACGACGTGGACGTCGTGGATGCCCAGGGCGTTCAGCGCGGTGACGGCGCCGCGGGCGGTGGCACCGAAGCCGAGTACCACGGCGCGCAGGCGGCGGCCGTAGTCGCCGGTCGAACCCGCGATCGACAGGGCGTGCAGCACCGAGCTGTATCCGGCGAGTTCGTTGTTCTTGTGGAAGACATGGAGCTGGAACGACCCCTCGACGCTCCAGTGGTTCATGGCCTCGAACGCGATCAACGTGAGGTGGCGATCGACGGCCACCTGGGTGAGCTCCGTGTCCTGGACGCAGTGCGGCCACCCCCACAGGATCTGGCCGTCACGCAGGTCCGCCAGATCCTTCGCGAGAGGTTTGGGCAGCAGGAGGACGTCGGAGTGCTCGATCAGCTGCTCCCGGGTGCGCAGCCCGCCCACCGAGAGGGCCAGCTGCTCGTCGGAGACACCGAAGGGCTCGCCGTAGCCGTACTCGAGGTGGATGCGGCCACGGAGGTCGGGGTCGATCCGGTCGAAGTGGAGCGGATGGATCGGGAGCCGGCGTTCGTCGGGCTTACTCGAACGTGCGACGACGCCGAGGGTGAGTGGATGAGAGCGGTGTTGCTGCACAGGGGTGTCCCTTGGTCGACACTGCCGGAGAGAGTCTTCGGCAGAGAGTTCTTACCGCGGAACCCGCAATGGAGGAGGCCAGCGTTCGATCGGTGGGCGCGGCATCTGCCGGCGCGGCTGCAGCTCTCGACAAAGCCCGAGGAGATCACTCGGGGAAGACTGGTAGCACCAGAGAGAAAGGCTGCGCCGCGACAGGCGACGCAGTTTCTCGTGGTGCCCCCGGCAGGATTCGAACCTGCGACCTTTCGCTCCGGAGGCGAACGCTCTATCCCCTGAGCTACGGGGGCGCACCGGAAAACCGGTGTGCCGATTGGGCTGGCCAATCGTAGCGCATGGGTAGTGGGATCGACCAAATCGGTCCCCCTACTTTGTGGACTCGCCCCGGTAGCGGCCCGGACACGCCTAGTGTCGGGAGGACGTGGACGCTCGCGAACTCCCGGGGAGGCGTCGAGAATGACCGATGGACGGCAGTTGGGGTCGCAGGACTCCGACGGGCACTATTCCGATTCCGATCTCGAGCTGGACCTGCGGTGGTGGGCGGCGGCCAACTATCTGACGGTCGCGCAGATCTACCTGCAGGACAACGCGCTTCTGCGTGAGCCGCTGCGCCCGGAACACATCAAACCCCGGCTGCTCGGGCACTGGGGGACGAGCCCGGGTCTGTCGATGATCTACGCCCTGCTGAACCGCCTCATCCGCCGGACCGACACCGATTGTCTCTACGTGACGGGTCCCGGACACGGTGGTCCGGCGCTCGTCGCCGCCACGTACCTGGAGGGGACGTACTCGGAGGTGTATCCGGGCGTGTCCCGCGACGCCGCGGGTATCCACCGGCTCTGCCGGCAGTTCTCGACGCCCGGTGGCATCCCGAGTCACGTCAGTGTGCAGACACCGGGCAGCATCCACGAGGGCGGCGAACTCGGCTACGCTCTCGCGCATGCCGCCGGGGCGGCGTTCGATCACCCGAATCTGTTGGTGGCGTGCGTGATCGGAGACGGTGAGGCCGAGACGGGACCGCTGTCCGGGTCGTGGAAACTTCCCGCCTTCCTCAATCCGGAACGTGACGGAGCGGTGCTGCCGATCCTGCACGTCAACGGAGCGAAGATCGCCGGGCCCACCGTCTACGGCCGCAGCAGCGACGCGGACGTCGAGGCGTTCCTCGGCGGTCAGGGCTGGGCGCCGACCGTCGTCTCCGGCGACGACCCGCGGCAGGTCTTCCCGGCGCTGCATCGCGCCCTCACCGACGCGCACACCGCGATCTCCGACCTGCAGCGGGAGGCGCGGGCCGGCAGGCGCAGCGCCGCCAAGTGGCCGGCGATCGTGCTGCGGACCCCGAAGGGCTGGACCGGTCCGCGGACCGTCGACGGCGTGCTCGTCGAGGGCACGCACCGGGCCCATCAGGTTCCGCTGTCGGGGGTGCGGACCGACGAGGCGCATCTGCGTCAGCTCGAGGAGTGGATGCGGTCGTACGGACCGGACGCACTGTTCGACTCATTCGGCGCACTCGTTCCGGACCTCGAGCGGCTGGCGCCGCAGGGCGACAAGCGGATGGGTTCGTCGCCGTACGCGAACGGCGGCCGCCTGCGTGCGGATCTTCCCGTGCCGCCGCTGGAGAAGTACGCGCTCACCATCGAGAAGCCCGGCACCACCCACCACGAGACCACCCGGGTGCTCGGGGAACTGCTCCGCGACCTGTACGCCGCCACCACCACGCCCGACGGCGGCGGCTACTTCCGGCTGTTCTGCCCGGACGAAACGTCCAGCAACCGGTTGGGCGCCGTGTTCGAGGTGACCGACCGCTGCTGGCAGCTGCCGGTCACGGACTACGACGACGGGCTGTCGGCCCGCGGCCGGGTGATGGAGGTGCTCAGCGAGCACCTCTGCGAGGGGTGGCTCGAGGGGTATCTGCTGTCGGGACGGCACGGGCTGTTCGCCAGCTACGAGGCGTTCGCGATGGTGAGCGTGTCGATGCTCGTCCAGCACACGAAGTGGTTGCAGCATGCGGTGGATCTGCCGTGGCGGGCGCCGGTGGCGTCGCTGAACGTCCTGCTGACCAGTACCTGCTGGCGCAACGACCACAACGGGTTCAGTCATCAGGGGCCGGGCATGATCGACGCCGTCATCCCGCTCGCACCGGACGTCGTCCGGATCTGGCTGCCACCGGACTCGAACACCTTGCTGTCCATCTCCGACCACTGCCTCCGCAGCACCGACCACGTCAATCTCATCGTCGTCGACAAGCAGCCGCACCTGCAGTACCTGACCCTCGCGGAGGCGCATGCGCACTGCGCGGGCGGGGCGTCGGTGTGGGCGTGGGCGGGGACGGAAGCCCCGGCGGGCGCCGACCCGGACGTCGTGCTCGCGGCCGCCGGGGACGTTCCGACCCAGGAGATCCTCGCCGCGGCGCAGTTGCTGCGCGAGCACACGCCGGAACTGGTCACCCGGGTGGTCAACGTCGTCGACCTCATGGGGTTGCTCACACCCACGGAACATCCGCACGGATTCGACGCGCGCATGTTCCTGGACCTGTTCACCGCGGACACGGACGTGGTGTTCGCGTTCCACGGGTACTCGCGCGCCGTCCACGAGCTGATCCACGGGCGTCCCGCCCCGGACCGGTTCCACGTTCGCGGCTTCAGCGAACAGGGCACGACGACCACCCCGTTCGACATGGTCGTGCTCAACCGGATGAGTCGCTATCACCTGGTCCTCGAGGCGCTGCGACGCACGCGGAGGGAACCGTCCGGTGCCGGCGAACTGGCCGACTTCTGCCTCCGGCAACTCGAACGGCACGGCGAATACGTCGTCGCGCACCTCGAGGACATGCCCGAGGTGCGCGACTGGACGTGGTCGTGAGGCCGGAGATCAGTTCATCGGGAGGGGAGCGGCGCCCTTCGCGGTGAGCATGTTCGTCATCACCGTCGACTCGCTCTGCTGCGTGTCCACCATCGTCTGCGCGAGAGAGCGCACCGCGTCCTCCGACGCGTGCTGGGCCGCGTACTCCATCATCGGGAGGCCGCCCTGGTGGTGGCGCAACATCAGCTGCAGGTACAGGACGTCGACGGCCGGTCCGGTGGCCTGACGCAGCGCGGCCATGTCCTCCGAGGACGCCATGCCCGGCATCTTCGACATCGAACCCATGTGCCCGCTGTCGGCGGACCCGTGGTCGTGACCGTCGGAGTGCTCGGCTTCCATCCAGCCCATGTAGCCGCCGGACGGCAGCGCCGGCTGATCCCACATCGCGAGCCAGCCTTGCATCTGCCCGAGCTGATTCTGCTGCGTGGTGAGGATGTCGTACGCGAGGCCGCGCACCGCCGGGTCGGTGGCGCCCGCCAGCGCGATCGCCGACATCTCCACCGCCTGGCTGTGGTGCACGCTCATGTCCTGCGCGAATCCGACATCCACGGAACCGGCCTCGGGGACCGGGGCCCCGTTGTCCTCGAGCGGAAGCCGGGCGAGGAACCCGAGCGCGAATCCGAGGGCGATGGCGCCGATCAACCCGATGACCAGCAGCGCTGTGCGCTGACTGGGCCGGGACGGGGCTGGAGCGTCTGCGGGTTCGGCAGGGCTAGCCATTGCCACCCTCGGCTGGCGCCTGCTGCAGATCGGACGGCAACTGCAGGTCGCTCGGGAGCTGCATGCCGCTGGGCAGCTGCGCTCCCGCACCACCGGATTCCGACTGGTCCGGGGCGATGCCGCCACCGTCCATCGGCACCGCGTCCGCGCCGGGTGTACTCGGGTCGAACGGCGGCGGGTTGTCCGGATCGAAACCGGAGCCCGGGATGGACGAGCAGCTCGCGCCGACCTCCGGGTAGGTGTTCTTGTTGATCCGCAGCGCGGTGATGAACTGGTCGATGCGCTCGTCGTCGACGCTGTCCAGCTTCAGCTGGTGGCCCCACGACTGCAGCGAGACCGGGCTGTCGAGGCCCGGGAACGGCGACATCAGCGTGTACGTCTCGCCGTCCACCTTGCCCTTCAGCGTCTCGACCTGATCGGCGGACAGCTCGTCCGGGTTGTAGGCGATCCACACGGCGCCGTGCTCGAGCGAGTGCACGGCATTCTCGGTGCGGATCGCGTTCGGGTAGACCGTGCCGGTGCACGTCGCCCAGATGGCGTCGTGCGGGCCGCCGAACGGGGGCGACTGGTCGTACGCGACGCGCTGCGTCGGCTGGATGTGGATGCCGGCCGGGTAGTCGACCTTGACGACGCCGTCGATGTTGACCGACGGGTCGGGATTTTCGGCGCTCGGCGCGTACTTCGCGGCTTCTTCCTTGGCCTGGTACTTGGGGACCAGGTTGATCGCGAGGACCGCCACGAGTGCGAGAACGGCAGCTCCGGCGCCGATCGTCAGCCAGGGGATGTTCCGCGGAGCGGACGCGCCACCCTTGACTTTCGCGCCGCCGCTATTCTTCTTGGCGGCCTTGATGGCCTTCGCCGACTTCGCGCCCGAGTTCTTATCGGGACCGCGACTTTCCGAACCGCTTGGCATCGATTGTGATCTTTCGGTGTGTGGGTTACGGGCGCTCGACCCCCGGTAACCGGAAGCTGAGGGCCGGGACTCAGGGCGACACCACTGTACTTTCCCACCCTGAGCGCAACCTGGGAGAGTGGCCGCCGCCACGCTCGCCGGCAGTCGCCGGGTCCGCGACGGGACTCGCGGCAAGGCGGATCACCGCCCGGGACGCGTTGGCCATAGGATGGATACCTGTGACTCCAGCTGACCTTGCCGAACTGCTCCGCGGAACCGCCGCGAAAGTGCTCGCCGAACGCGGACTCGACGTGTCCGTGCTTCCCGAAACTCTCACGGTCGAGCGTCCGCGCAATCCCGAGCACGGCGATTACGCCACCAACGTCGCGATGCAGGTGGCCAAGAAGGTCGGTACCAACCCGCGTGAGCTGGCCGGCTGGCTCGCCGAGGCGCTGACCGCGGCCGCGGGCATCGACAGCGCCGACATCGCGGGCCCGGGATTCCTCAACATCCGCCTGGCCGCCGACGCGCAGGGCGCGATCGTCGCGAAGATCCTCGAGGAGGGTGCCGCCTTCGGGGCCGGACACACGCTCGACGGCAAGAAGATCAACCTCGAGTTCGTCTCGGCCAACCCCACCGGCCCCATCCACCTCGGTGGAACGCGCTGGGCCGCCGTGGGCGACGCGCTGGGCCGGATCCTGTCCACCCAGGGCGCGGCGGTCACCCGCGAGTACTACTTCAATGACCACGGCGCCCAGATCGACCGGTTCTCCCGCTCGCTGATCGCGGCCGCCAAGGGCGAACCCGCCCCCGAGGACGGCTACGCGGGCGCGTACATCGCCGACATCGCCGCCCAGGTCCAGTCCCAGCGCCCCGACGTGCTGGAACTGCCCGCGGGCGAGCAGCAGGAAGTCTTCCGCGCCATCGGCGTCGACCTGATGTTCGCCCACATCAAGCGCACCCTGCACGAGTTCGGCGTGGACTTCGACGTCTACTTCCACGAGAACTCGTTGTTCGAGTCCGGTGCGGTGGAGAAGGCCGTCGAGACGCTCAAGGACTCCGGCAACCTGTTCCAGGAGGACGGCGCCTGGTGGCTCAAGAGCACCGACTTCGGCGACGACAAGGACCGCGTCGTCATCAAGAGCGACGGCAACGCGGCGTACATCGCCGGTGACATCGCCTACTTCCAGGACAAGCGCTCCCGCGGCTTCGACCTGTGCATCTACATGCTCGGTGCCGACCACCACGGGTACATCGGCCGGCTCAAGGCGGCTGCGGCCGCGTTCGGCGACGACCCCGACACCGTCGAGGTGCTGATCGGCCAGATGGTGAACCTCGTCCGCGACGGTGTGGCCGTGAAGATGAGCAAGCGCGCCGGGACGGTCATCACCCTCGACGACCTCGTCGAGGCGATCGGCGTCGACGCGTCGCGGTACGCGATGATCCGGTCGTCGGTGGATTCGAGCATCGACATCGACCTCGAACTGTGGACGAGCACCGGCAACGAGAACCCGGTGTACTACGTGCAATACGCGCACGCCCGCCTGTCGGCCATCGCCCGTAACGCCGCCGACCTCGGTATCGCGGTCACGGATCCCGACTTCTCGCTGCTCGTCTCGGAGCAGGAGGGCGATCTGATCCGCACCCTCGGCGAGTACCCGCGCGTCGTCACCAGTGCCGCGAATCTGCGTGAGCCGCACCGCATTGCGCGGTACCTCGAGGAGCTGGCCGGTGCCTATCACCGGTTCTACGGCGCCTGCCGGATCCTGCCCCAGGGCGACGAGGAGGTCGGCCCGCTGCACATCGCGCGACTGGCGTTGTGCGACGCGTCCCGGCAGGTCCTGTCCAACGGACTGGCCCTGCTCGGCGTCAGTGCACCGGAGCAGATGTGAACGCGCACCCCGCAGGTCCCAAGCACGCCGAACAGCTGCACGCACCCGGTCTGCCGGAACGTCCCGCCGACGCGGCCGCATTCGCCGCACTCTCTCCCGAGGTGTGGCCCCGCAACGCCCACCGCGGCGCAGACGGGGTCGTGAGCCTGGCGGGCATCCCGGTCACCGAACTGGCCGAGAAGTACGGCACCCCACTGTTCGTGGTCGACGAGGACGATTTCCGGTCCCGCTGCCGCGACATGGCCCGTGCGTTCGGGCCCACCGCCAAGGTGCACTACGCGTCGAAGGCGTTCCTGTGCGGCGAGATCGCCCGCTGGGTCGCCGACGAGGGCCTGTCCCTGGACGTCGCGTCGGGCGGCGAACTGGCGGTCGCCCTGCACGCCGGATTCCCGGCTGAGCGAATTGCCATGCACGGCAACAACAAATCGGTCGCCGAGCTGAACGCCGCCGTGTCGGCCCGGGTCGGGCACATCGTGCTCGACTCCGCCACGGAGATCGACCGCCTCGACAAGGTGGCCGCCGAAGCCGGTGTGGTGCAGGACGTTCTGATCCGCGTGACGGTCGGAGTCGAGGCGCACACCCATGAGTTCATCTCCACTGCCCACGAGGACCAGAAGTTCGGGTTCTCGCTCGCCGGCGGAAAGGCGATCGACGCGGTCCGCCGGGTCTTCGCCGCCGGCAACCTGCGGCTGGTGGGACTCCACAGCCACATCGGTTCGCAGATCTTCGACGTCGACGGATTCGAGTTGGCCGCGCACCGCGTGATCGGGCTGCTGCGGGACGTCGTCGCGGAGTTCGGTGTGGAGAAGACCGCCCAGATCTCGATCATCGACCTCGGTGGTGGCATGGGAATCTCCTACGTCCCCTCCGACGACCCGCCGCCGGTCGATCAGCTCGCCGCCAAACTCGGCGACATCGTGCGCAACGAGTCGGCGCTCGCCGGTCTGCCGGAGCCGACGCTGGCCGTCGAACCCGGACGCGCGATCGCCGGACCCGGCACGGTGACGCTGTACGAGGTCGGCACCATCAAGGACGTCACCGTCGACGCCAACCTCACCCGCCGGTACGTCAGCGTCGACGGCGGAATGAGCGACAACATCCGTACCGCGCTGTACCAGGCGGAGTACGAGGCCAAACTGGTCTCGCGGGTCAGCGACGCGGCGCCGGTGGTGTCCCGTGTCGTCGGCAAGCACTGCGAGTCCGGTGACGTCGTGATCCGCGACACCTGGATGCCCGAGGACATCGACGCCGGCGATTTGCTCGCCGTCGCGGCCACCGGTGCATACTGCTATTCGATGTCGAGCAGGTACAACCTGCTCGCCCGCCCTGCCGTGGTGGCCGTGCGCGACGGACAGTCGCGCGTGATCCTCCGGAGGGAAACCGTGGAAGACCTGCTGAGCTTGGAGGTACAGGAGTGACGAGCGAATCGGCGCATCGCGCTATCGGTGTGGCCGTCCTCGGCCTCGGCAACGTCGGGAGCGAGGTGGTGCGCATCCTGCGGGAGCACAGCGAAGACCTCGAGGCTCGCGTCGGTGCCCCGCTGGAACTGCGTGGAGTGGCCGTGCGCCGCCCCGGCAAGGACCGCGGAATTCCCGAGGAGTTGCAGACCACCGACGCGGAGTCACTCGTGGCCCGCGACGACGTCGACATCGTCGTCGAGGTGATCGGCGGCATGGACCTGCCCCGCAAGCTGATCCTCTCGGCGCTCAACTCCGGCAAGTCCGTCGTCACCGCCAACAAGGCGCTGCTCGCCGATCACACCGGTGAACTGGCCGAGGCGGCGGAACTGCACAACGTGGACCTCTACTTCGAGGCCGCCGTGGCCGGTGCGATCCCCGTGATCCGCCCGCTCATCCAGTCCCTCGCCGGTGACCGGGTGAACAAGGTCGCCGGAATCGTGAACGGAACCACCAACTTCATCCTGTCGGCGATGGACGAGACCGGCGCGGACTACGCCGCGACCCTCGCCGAGGCCGGACGCCTGGGTTACGCCGAGGCCGATCCGACCGCCGACGTGGAGGGCTACGACGCCGCGGCCAAGGCGGCCATTCTCGCGTCGATCGCGTTCCACACCCGGGTCACCGCCGCCGACGTGTACCGCGAGGGGATCTCCAAGATCACCGCGGCCGACCTGACGTCGGCTCGCGCACTCGACTGCACGATCAAGCTGCTGTCCATCTGCGAGCGGATCACCACCCCCGAGGGCAAGGAGCGGATCTCCGCGCGGGTCTACCCGGCGCTCGTGCCGCTGGAACACCCGCTGGCCTCGGTCAACGGTGCGTTCAACGCCGTCGTCGTCGAGGCGGAGAACGCCGGGCGCCTCATGTTCTACGGCCAGGGCGCAGGTGGCGCCCCCACCGCATCGGCCGTGATGGGCGACCTGGTGATGGCCGCGCGCAACAAGGTGAACGGCGGCCGCGGACCCCGCGAGTCCAAGTACGCCAAGCTGAAGATCGCGCCGATCGGCGACATCCCCACGCGCTACTACGTCAACATGCAGGTGACGGACAAGGCCGGGGTCCTGTCGGCGGTGGCTGCCGAATTCTCGCAGCACGGCGTCAGCATCTCCACCGTGCGGCAGGAAGGCGCCGGCGACGGTGCCCGCCTCGTCGTCGTGACCCACGTCGCGACGGATTCTGCTCTGTCGGAAACCGTTGAGGCACTGAGCAAACTCGAATTCGTCACCGCTGTGACCAGCGTGCTGCGACTGGAAGGCACCGAACAATGACCGGCACCCGTAACCCCGTTCACACCCCCTGGCCGGGGCTGATCGAGGCTTACCGCGACCGCCTCGCCATCGGACCGAACTGGAAGACGGTCACCCTCCGCGAGGGCGGCACCCCGCTGCTGCCCGCCGGGCACCTCTCGGAGCTCACCGGTTGCGACGTCTACCTGAAGGTCGAGGGGCTCAACCCGACCGGTTCGTTCAAGGACCGCGGAATGACGATGGCCGTCACCGACGCGCTGGCCCGCGGTCAGCAGGCCGTCCTGTGTGCGTCCACGGGTAACACATCCGCTTCCGCAGCCGCGTACGCCGCGAAGGCGAAGATGACCTGTGCCGTGCTGGTGCCGCAGGGCAAGATCGCGATGGGCAAGCTCGCGCAGGCCGTCATGCACGGCGCGCGGATCATCCAGGTGCAGGGCAACTTCGACGACTGCCTCGAACTGGCCCGCAAGACCACCGCGGAATTCCCCACGATCGGGCTCGTGAACTCGGTCAACCCGGTCCGTATCGAGGGCCAGAAGACCGCGGCATTCGAGATCTGTGACGCCCTGGGCAAGGCCCCCGACGTGCACGCGCTCCCGGTCGGCAACGCGGGCAACATCACCGCGTACTGGCGCGGGTACTCCGAGTACTACGCGGACGGACTCACCAGCGTGAAGCCCCGCATGCTCGGCGTCCAGGCCGCCGGTGCCGCACCGCTCGTCCACGGCGCACCGGTGAAGGACCCGGAGACGATCGCCACCGCGATCCGCATCGGCTCGCCCGCGTCCTGGAACGGTGCGGTCACCGCCAAGGAAGAGTCGCACGGCGCCTTCCGGGCCGCGACCGACGACGAGATCCTCGAGGCGTACCGGCTGATCGCCAGGACCGAAGGGGTGTTCGTCGAGCCCGCCTCGGCCGCGAGCGTCGCGGGTCTGCTCGCCGCCCGCAAGGAGGGCTGGCTGGACTCGGGCCTGACCGTCGTGTGCACGGTCACCGGTAACGGCCTCAAGGACCCCGACACGGCGCTGGCGGGTATGCCTGAGGTTCAACCGATCCCGGTCGATCCTGTCGCTGTCGCGTCGGCCCTCGAGCTGGCGTAGTGGTGGCGCCCACGCCCACCACGCCGCAGGACCACACCGCTGCCATGACACAGACCCTCCCCACGGGCCTCACCGTGACCGCCCGCGTGCCTGCGTCGAGCGCCAACCTCGGCCCGGGCTTCGACACGCTGGGCATCGCGCTCGGGCTGTACGACGAGATCACCGTGACCACCACGGGTTCGGGGCTGAAGATCCGGGTCGAGGGCGAGGGTGCCGACGACGTGCCGTGGGGTCCGTCCCATCTCGTGGTCCGGGCCATCGAACGTGGCCTGGAAGCGGCGGGCGTGTGGGCCGACGGCCTGGATGTGGTGTGCCGCAACGCGATACCCCATTCTCGGGGGCTGGGTTCATCGGCCTCCGCCGTCGTCGGGGGACTGGCGGCCGCCAACGGCCTGGCGATCAAGCTCGACCCCGAACTCGGGCTGTCGCTCGATCAGCTCGTCCAGCTGTCGTCCGAATTCGAAGGGCATCCCGACAACGCATCGGCCAGCGTGCTCGGCGGCGCCGTGGTGTCGTGGAGCTGCGCGGGCGAGCAGACCGACGGCGCGCCCGCGGCCACCGACATCTACTCGGCCGTCGCGCTGAAGGTCCATCCCGCGATCCGCGTCGTCGCGCTGGTGCCGGGGGAGCGCTCGTCGACCGCCCACACGCGGGGTCTGTTGCCCGAGACGGTTCCCCACCGGGACGCGGCATTCAACGTCAGCCGCGGCGCCCTCGCTGTGGTGGCGCTCACAGAGCGTCCCGACCTTCTGATGGCGGCGACCGAGGACCGACTGCATCAGACGCAGCGCGCTCCGGCCCTTCCGCTCACGACGCGATGGATCGCCGTCCTCCGGAAGGCGGGTATCGCCGCCACCGTCTCGGGAGCCGGACCGACCGTCCTCGCATTGACCACGGAGCCTTTCCCCGTGGATCTTCGGGCGCAGGCCGAGGCCGAGGGGTTGCAGGTTCTCGAACTGGACGTGGCGGACGGCGTCCGGACCAGCTGACACGCCGTAGGGGCGTCTCCTTGCCCCTACGGTCGTTCACAGCTATCCTGGGCAATGTCCGTACATCGTGCGCATCAGACGCCGGTGCTTCACCAGGGCAATTACTCCAGGTCAATCGGGGTTGACGGCTCCTGGCACGATCCTCCGCACTATCTGTCGTGTAGGGATTGCGAGTACGCGCCTGTTTCAAAGGTGATGTGATGGCGGGCAAGCCGGCAGTTCTTCACATGCAACTACGTACGGCACATCCGAATTCGGTATTCGAAACCGAATTACGGGACGAACCCTCGACTCTGCGCAGCGCGAGTGAGGGAAGGAAAGGACCTCCGTGACCGATACGGACCTCATCGCCGCTCCTGTGCGCGCCTCCTCGGTGGATACCGTTGGCGCGCAGGCAGGCGACTCTTCACAGGCGTCATCGACCGCACCCGGCACCGGTGCAGTGACGGCCTCCACCAAGCGCGCCGAGGCGCGCCGGGGTGCCGGGCTGTCCGGAATGGTGCTCACCGAGCTCCGCACTCTCGCAGGTGAGCTGGGCATCAAGGGCATCTCGGGGATGCGCAAGGGCGACCTGATCGCCGCGATCAAGGAGCGTCAGGGCGGTTCTTCCGCCCCGGCCGCTGCCGCGACCGAAGCCGCTCCCCGGACCCGGGCGACCCGCGCGAAGCGCGAACAGTCCGCTCAGACCGAACTCGAAGTGACTCCCCAGGTGGAGACCACCGAGAAGGCCGCCGAGCCCAAGACCGAACCCGCGACGGGCGACAGCGCAGCCGCCGACACTGACACCGCCGAGGGCGGCCGTCGCGGGCGTCAGCGCCGCGGATCCGCGCGTCGGGCAGGCGCACCCGAGCAGGGTGACCAGGGCGGCAACGCTCAGGACACCGCCTCGGCTACTGCCACCGACACGCAGCAGGCCGAGCGCAAGCAGGCCGACGACCGTCAGGATTCCGCCGAGAAGCCGGCCAAGCAGGACGGCTCCGGCGAACAGGGCGGCGACCGCAGCCGACGTGAGCGGGCCGGCGACCGCGGTGATCGTGGCGACACCCGTGGTGACCGCGGTGACCGCGGCGAACGCGGTGACCGGGGCGATCGCGACAACCGCGGTGACCGTGGCGACCGCAGTCAGGGCAGCAACGGCCCGCGCACCAACGACAATCGCCCGGGCGACGACGAGGAAGGCGGTCGCGGACGCCGCGGACGTCGCTTCCGCGAACGTCGTCGTGGACGCGACCGCGGCGAAGGCGGCGGCGGCGACGCCCGCGAGACCGAGATCCGCGAGGACGACGTCCTGCAGCCGGTCGCCGGCATCCTGGACGTCCTCGACAACTACGCGTTCGTGCGGACCTCCGGCTACCTGGCCGGACCGAACGACGTCTACGTGTCGATGAACCTGATCCGCAAGAACGGTCTCCGCCGCGGCGACGCCATCACCGGCGCAGTCCGGGTCGGACGCGAGGGCGAACAGGGCAACCAGCGCCAGAAGTTCAACCCGCTGGTCCGCATCGACACCGTCAACGGTGGCGACGTGGAAGCCGCCAAGAAGCGCCCCGAGTTCGGCAAGCTCACCCCGCTGTACCCGAATCAGCGGCTGCGTCTGGAGACGACGCCGAACATCTTGACGACCCGTGTCATCGACCTGGTGATGCCGATCGGCAAGGGACAGCGTGCGCTGATCGTGAGCCCGCCGAAGGCCGGTAAGACCAGCGTTCTGCAGGCCATCGCGAACGCGATCGCGACCAACAACCCCGAGTGCTACCTCATGGTCGTGCTGGTCGACGAGCGTCCCGAAGAGGTCACCGACATGCAGCGTTCGGTGAAGGGCGAGGTCATCTCCTCGACCTTCGACCGTCCGCCGGGAGACCACACCTCGGTCGCCGAGCTGGCCATCGAGCGTGCGAAGCGCCTGGTGGAGGCGGGTAAGGACGTCGTCGTCCTCCTCGACTCGATCACCCGCCTCGGCCGTGCGTACAACAACTCGTCGCCGGCCTCGGGACGCATCCTCTCCGGTGGTGTCGACTCGACCGCGCTGTACCCGCCCAAGCGTTTCCTCGGTGCTGCGCGCAACATCGAGAACGGCGGTTCGCTCACGATCATCGCGACGGCCATGGTCGAGACCGGTTCCACCGGCGACACCGTGATCTTCGAGGAGTTCAAGGGCACCGGTAACGCCGAGCTGAAGCTCGACCGCAAGATCGCGGAACGTCGTGTGTTCCCGGCTGTGGACGTGAACCCCTCGGGTACGCGTAAGGACGAGCTGCTGCTCAGCCCGGACGAGGCCGCGGTGCTGCACAAGCTCCGGCGCGTGCTCTCGGGTCTCGACTCGCACCAGGCCATCGATCTGCTGATCGACCGCCTCAAGAAGAGCAAGAGCAACGTCGAATTCCTCATGCAGGTGTCGAAGACTGCTCCGGGCGCGATCGACGACTGATCGCGACCCGAAGCGGGGCCCGGCGACTTTCGGTCGCCGGGCCCCGCTGTTTTTCCCCTCCAGAATCACCGTGGAACAAAACGCGGACCACCCGCGTTGACCACACCGCAAGCACAAATGCCGATTGGGATCGCGAACCTGCGATCTGGCATACTGAGCGGCTGAGTCCGGTTCCGGTTCACGTCTTCGAACGGCGAAGGCGACCCGGCGACCATTGAAAGGGACACCATGAAGTCAGGCATTCACCCCAACTACGTGGCCACCACCGTGGTCTGCGGTTGCGGAAACACTTTCGAGACCCACAGCACCAAGGAGACCGGGCGTATCAACGTCGAGGTCTGCTCGCAGTGCCACCCGTTCTACACCGGCAAGCAGAAGATCCTCGACACCGGTGGACGTGTCGCCCGCTTCGAGGCTCGCTACGGCAAGCGCGCCGGCAAGGGCGCAGCCAAGGAATCTGCAGAGTCCTAGCTGTTCCGCCGACGCCCGTCCTGCGATAATTGCAGGCCGGGCGTCGGCTTTTTTGTGCCTATTCCCGAAAGAACGCAGAGCGGAGCGAATCATGGCAGGGACCACCCAGCCTTCGGCCATCGACGACATCCTGGCCGAACATGCCGGCCTGGAGCAGCAGTTGGCGGACCCGGCCCTGCACAACGACGCTTCTGCGGCCCGCAGGGCGGGCAAGCGATTCGCCGAGCTCGCGCCGATCATGGCGACATATGCCAAGCTCAAGTCGGCGCAGGACGATCTGGATGCCGCGCGCGAACTCGCTGCCGACGACTCCAGCTTCGCCGCCGAGGTGCCCGAACTCGAGGCGCAGGTCCTGGAACTCGACAAGGCCCTCACCGATCTTCTGGCCCCCCGCGACCCGCACGACGGTGACGACGTGGTGCTCGAGGTGAAGTCGGGTGAGGGCGGCGAGGAATCCGCGCTGTTCGCCTCCGATCTGGCCCGGATGTACGTCCGGTACGCCGAGCGTCACGGTTGGCGTGTCGAGATCCTCGACGCGACCGTGTCCGATCTGGGTGGATACAAGGACGCGACGCTGTCGATCAAGTCGAAGGGTGATGTGCGTGACGGGGTCTGGGCACGACTGAAGTTCGAGGGCGGTGTCCACCGCGTGCAGCGGGTGCCCGTCACGGAATCGCAGGGACGCGTCCACACGTCCGCCGCCGGTGTCCTCATCTACCCGGAACCGGAAGAGGTCGAGGAGGTGCAGATCGACGAAACCGATCTGCGCATCGACGTCTACCGCTCCTCGGGCAAGGGCGGTCAGGGTGTCAACACCACCGACTCCGCGGTCCGTATCACGCACCTGCCCACCGGAATCGTCGTGACCTGCCAGAACGAGCGCTCACAGCTGCAGAACAAGGCCCGCGCCATGCAGGTGCTCGCCGCTCGGCTGCAGGCCGCCGCCGAGGAAGCCGCGGATGCGGAGGCGTCGGCAGGCAGGCAGAGTCAGGTGCGCACCGTCGACCGTTCGGAGCGCATCCGCACCTACAACTTCCCGGAGAACCGCATCACCGATCACCGGATCGGTTTCAAGTCCCACAACCTGGATGCGGTCCTGGACGGCGAACTGGACGCCCTACTGGACGCCCTGGGCAAGTCCGACCGCGAGGCGAGGCTCGCCGCGGAGTAACCGCGAAGCGGGACCCCGCCACCGGACGGCGAGCCGCGTGGCACTCTGTACCTGTGAGTCGCCTTCCTCTTCGCCTGGCCCTGATCGACGCAACCGCGCAACTCGACGAGGCCGGGGTGCGTAGCTCCCGTGCGGATGCCGAACTGCTCGCGGCCCACCTGCTGGGGGTGGAGCGGACCCGGCTCGGCCTCGTCCCGCTGGTCGACGAGTCGGTGATCGACGCGTACAAGAAGATGGTCGACCAGCGCGCCAAGCGGATTCCGTTGCAGTACATCCTCGGTACGGCCGCGATGGGGGACATCGACATCGAGGTCGGTCCCGGGGTCTTCGTGCCGCGTCCCGAGACGGAACTGCTGCTCGGGTGGGCGCTCGCCTTCCTCGGAAGCTGCGACCAGCATCCGCCGGTGGTCCTCGACCTGTGCACCGGCTCGGGTGCGCTGGCGCTCGCGATCGCCAACGCCCGGCCCGACGCAGTCGTGCACGCCGTCGAACTCGAACCGCACGCGCTCGCGTGGGCCCGGCGTAACGCCGACGCCCGCGAACAGGCAGGTGACGCACCGATTCGCCTGTACCAGGGCGACGTGACCGACCGGACGTTGCTGGCCGGGCTCGAAGGCGGCGTCGACCTGATCGTGGCGAACCCGCCGTACATTCCGGAGGGCGTCGAGCTCGAACCCGAGGTGGCCGACCACGATCCGCACAGCGCGCTGTTCGCCGGACCGGACGGCCTGTCCGTCATCAAGCCGATGATCTCGAACGTCGCCCGCTGGTTGCGGATCGGGGGAGCGGTCGGCATCGAACACGACGACAGTAACGGGGCCGACGTGGCGGCCCTGTTCGCGTCCCGCCGGGTGTTCGGCGAAGTCGCGGAGCACCCGGACCTCGCAGGCAAGCCGCGCTTCGTGGTCGCCCGGCGCGTCGCCACGGATATCGAGGCGCAGCGTGCAGGGGCCGTCACCGAGGGTGAAAGAATGGGCGGGTGAGTACCGTTTACGACTGTGGCCTTCCCGATTCACGCTCCGCCGGAATGAGTGCGGCCAAGAATGCGCTGAAGGCCGGGCGGCTCGTCGTGCTTCCCACGGACACGCTGTACGGAATCGGCGCGGACGCATTCGACAGCGAGGCCGTCGCCGCCCTCCTGCGGGCCAAGGGTCGCGGGCGCGACATGCCGGTTCCCGTGCTCGTCGGCTCGTGGAACACGATCGACGGACTGGTGTACAGCGTGCGTCCGCAGACGCGCGACCTCATCCGGGCGTTCTGGCCGGGCGGGCTGAGTCTCGTTGTGGAGCAAGCGCCTTCGCTGGCATGGGACCTCGGCGACACCCGGGGCACGGTCATGCTGCGCATGCCGCTGCACCCCGTCGCCCTCGAACTGTTGCGTGAAGTCGGACCGCTGGCGGTGTCGAGCGCGAACGTCTCCGGGCAGCCGCCCGCGACGACGGTCGAGGAAGCGCGCGAGCAGCTCGGCGGCTCGGCGAGCGTGTACCTCGACGGTGGCCGGGCGGAGCAGGGGCAGGCCTCGACGATCGTCGACCTCACCGGTGCGACCCCCCGGATCCTGCGTGAAGGCGCCGTGCCCACCGGCGATGTCGCCGACGTGCTCGGAGTGACGGCGGAGAGTCTGTCCGCCCAGTGAGTGCTGCCGAATCGGCCGGCGTGGCGCTGGCCCAAGCAGGTGGGGGCGCGGGTGTCCCGCTGCGTGAACTCCTGCTCGTCCTCTTCACCGCTGCGGTGGTCACCTACCTGGCCACCGGGGCGGTGCGGCTGTTCGCGCTCCGGTTCGGGGCTGTCGCCGTGCCGCGGGACCGGGACGTCCACGTCACCCCGACGCCCCGTCTCGGCGGGGTCGGCATGTATCTCGGCATGCTCGTCGCGTTGTTGTTCGCGCAGCAGCTACCCGCGCTCACCAGGGGATTCGAGTTCACCTCCGACATTCCCGCGGCCCTGGTCTCGGGGTTCGTGATCGTGCTGGTGGGGGTGGTCGACGACCGATGGGGCCTGGACGCGCTCACCAAGTTCGTCGGGCAGGTCACCGCGGCGGGCATCCTCGTCGTGATGGGTGTGAGCTGGTTCATCATCTACATGCCGTTCGGGGACGGCAGCACCGTCATCCTCGACCAGCTCCAGGCCGGTCTCGTCACCGTGGGTGTCGCGGTCGTGATGGTGAACGCCATGAACTTCGTCGACGGCCTCGACGGTCTCGCGGCGGGCCTCGGTCTGATCTCCTCGCTCGCGATCTGCGTGTTCTCGGTGGGGCTTCTGCACGATCAGGGCGGCGACGTCAGCGCGTATCCGCCCGCGCTGATCGCCGCGGCGCTGGCAGGTGCGTGTCTCGGATTCCTTCCGCACAACTTCCAGCCCGCCAAGATCTTCATGGGCGACTCCGGCTCCATGCTGATCGGTCTGATGCTCGCGGCCATCTCCACCAGCGCGTCCGGTCGCATCCCGCTGACCGCGTACGGCACCCGCGACCTGCTCGGTCTTCTCTCTCCGCTGCTCCTCGTCGGTGCCGTCATGTTCATCCCGATCCTGGACCTGCTGCTCGCCGTCGTCCGGCGGACCCGTGCGGGCGTGAGCCCGTTCAGTCCCGACAAGATGCACCTGCACCACCGGCTGCTGCAGATCGGGCACTCGCACCGCCGCGTCGTGCTGCTCATCTACTTGTGGGTCGGTGTCCTGGCGTTCGGCGCGGTCGGATCAGCCTTGTTCGACCGTCGCGTCGTCGTTCTCCTGGTTGCGGGAGGCCTCGTCTTCGCGCTGGTCGTGACGGCCGTCCCGTCGATTCGCGGACAGCAGCACGACCGTCGCGGTTGACCGGAGGGTTGCGGCGGACCGGCGAAGATCCACTACCCTTGGCGACCGTGACGTTCACCCCCGCCTCCGCCCCTGATCACACCGCGTCGTTGCGGGCTGCCGTCCGCTACGGAGTTCTCGGTCTGATCGTGCTGGCAGTGGTCGGCTCGATCATCGCATTTCTCGTCGCGGGCAAGCCCGGTCTGTACGGCGCTCTTCTCGGTGCGGCAGTCGGGGGAGGGTTCATCCTGTGCACCGCACTGGGTGTGCTGTTCACCGCGAAACTTCCGGCCTTGACGGCGGGAGCGGTACTGCTCGGTACGTGGTTGTTGAAGATGATCCTCGCGATCACGGTCCTGGCGATCCTCAAACCGCTCGACTTCTACGACAAGACAGCATTGGTGCTGGTCATGGTGCTGTCGCTCGTGATCGTGCTGGGAGCGGAGACGTTCGGAGTTCTGGGAACCAAGGCGCCGTACGTCGAGCCCACGCCGTCGGACGACGCCGGATCGCCGGAATCGGACGATAAGTAGTACTACGAGATGTAGTAAAATTGAATCGACCCGGACCCCGTCTACACAACGTCGTAGATGACTTGCTAAGGTCTGGGTCAAGCGAGAGCAATGAGAGTGCGAGTAAGTTACTCGCCGGTATTGCATGCTTGTAGGTGGCCCGCACTTTCAGGGCCGCCGAGTCGACGAGAGTCGCCGACACCGACAGACGCTGGACTCGAACAGTCCGCAGCAGCTGACGAATACGCGAGTCGAGCTTGTCGACTTGTTTGATCGTCAATGTCCGATCGAACCGCAGTCAACGAAGGCTGCGGACCGACTACGGGAGAGAACGCTGAGCGTCATCAACGTGGCTGCTGGAGAAGAATTCCACGCGCCTTCCCTGAACGACTTCTTCCCGCCCGCGGTCCTGTTCGAAGGGACTCCGTTCGAACTCGACCGCCTGATGCTGGTTCGCATCCTGTTGTCCGGACTGATGATGCTCTTCTTTGTCATCGCGATGCGCAGCCCGAAGATCATTCCGCGCGGTGTCCAGAACATCGGTGAGATCGCGCTCGACTTCGTCCGGATCAACATCGCGGAAGAGATTCTCGGCAAGGAGCAGGGCAAGCGCTTCCTGCCGGTCATCACCACCATCTTCTTCCTGGTGCTCGCCAGCAACCTCGGCAGCATCATCCCCTTCATCAATATCTCGCCGAACGCGCGAATCGGCATGCCGCTGGTGCTCGCCGCCCTGGCGTACATCGTGTTCAACTACGTCGGCATCAAGAAGTACGGCTTCTTCAAGTACGTGAAGAGCAGCATCGTGGTCCCCGGTGTTCCGCTTCCGCTGCACTTCCTGCTCGTGCCGATCGAGTTCATCTCGACGTTCGTCCTCCGGCCGTTCACCCTCATGGTTCGTCTCATGGCCAACATGCTGGCCGGCCACATCCTGCTGGTGCTGTTCTTCAGCGCCACCCAGTACTTCTTCTTCGTCTCCGGTGGCTTCCAGGCCGTGTTCGGTGTGGCCTCGCTTGCCGCCGGCATTGCATTCACCTTCTTCGAACTGCTGGTGATCTTCCTGCAGGCCTACGTCTTCGCGCTGCTCACGTCGGTGTACATCGATCTGGCGCTGCACGCGGATTCGCACTAGCACCACAAGTTTTCACGACCAGCTACACCAAGAACTGAGCCTCCCGCCGAATCCGGCGGAGGTCAACAGAAAGGGAACGGAACACCATGAGCCTCGCCTACCTCGCTCAGGAAGCTGTCCAGGAAACCAACTCGACGGGCTTCGGAGCCATCGGCTACGGTCTCGCCGCGATCGGCCCCGGCATCGGCGTGGGCATCGTCGTCGGCAAGGCGATCGAGGGAATGGTTCGCCAGCCCGAGATGGCCGGACAGGTTCGTACCACGATGTTCCTCGGTATCGCCTTCACCGAAGCCCTCGCGCTGATCGGCCTCGTCGCCGGCTTCATTTTCTAAGACCGTCATGGCAGCCAACATCGCATTGCTCGCGGCAGAGGAAGAGAGTCACAACCCTCTCCTCCCCGCGACGTATGACATCGTTTGGTCGATCGTCTGCCTGGTCATCGTTGGTTTCGTCTTCTGGAAGTACGTCCTTCCGATGTTCCAGAAGGTCCTTGCCGAGCGAACCGAGCAGATCGACGGCGGCATCAAGCGGGCCGAAGAGGCCCAGGCCGAAGCGAAGGCGGCGCTCGAGCAGTACCGCGCCCAGCTCGCCGAAGCTCGCACCGAGGCTGCGCAGATCCGTGAGGACGCGCGCACCCAGGGGCAGCAGATCATCGCCGAAATGAAGGCACAGGCTCAGGAAGAAAGCGACCGCATCGTGGCCGCCGGCAACAACCAGTTGGTTGCCCAGCGTCAGCAGATCGTCGCCGAACTGCGCGCCGATCTCGGCCGCACCGCGGTCGACCTCGCTGAGAAGGTCATCGGTGAGTCCCTCGCCGACGACGTCAAGCGGGCCGGCACGGTCGATCGCTTCCTGAACGAGCTCGACACCATCGGCGCAAATTCCGCAGCAGGGAAGTGAGCACCATGTACGCAGCGAGCCGTGAGGCCTTGACGCAGACCCGTGCTGCGTTGTCTTCGGCCTTGGGATCCGTCTCTGCCGGAGCAGCCACAGCGGCCGCGGCCCAGATCGGGGCCGAGCTGTTCTCGGTCGTCGAGATCCTGGACGAGCAGCGCACTCTCCGGAGTGCTCTGTCGGACACCTCGACGCCCGGGAACGTTCGCGAAGGTCTGGCCGAGCAGGTATTCGGTGGCAAGGTCTCGGCCGAGACCCTCGCCGTCCTGAAGGCGGCGGTGGGCCAGGACTGGTCCGTCACCTCCGACCTGCTCAACTCGCTGGTGCTCGTCGGTCGGGAAGCGCTGCTGAAGGCAGCGGCCGATCAGGGACAGCTCGACGCTGTCGAGGACGAGCTCTTCCGCCTCGGGCGCATCGTTGCCGGTGACCCGAAGCTCGAGCAGTCACTGTCCGACCGTTCCGTGCCGGCGAAGAGGAAGCGTGAACTGCTCTCCAAGCTGCTGTACGGCAAGGTCACCGCTGTCGCCGAGGCGCTGGCGACCCAGGCAGTGGGCCGGTTGAAGAACTCCGCACCCGCGGACGCCTTCGACGAACTGTCGAATCTGGCAGCAGCACAGCGGGAAGCAGTTGTCGCCAAGGTGCGCAGCTCTGCTCCGCTGTCCAGTGAGCAGTCGGATCGGCTGACCGCCACCCTCACCCGTACCTACGGGAAGCCGGTGACGGTTCACGTGGAGGTCGATCCTGAGCTCCTCAGCGGCTTGGTCGTCCGGGTGGGCGACGAGGTGATCGACGGCAGCGGCGCGGGACGTCTCGCAGCGTTGCGGAAGTCCCTCAAGTAGTCCGCAACCGAACCCCATACCCCAGATCTTTTCGAAGACCAGACACCGAGAGCAGGAAAAACATGGCGGAGCTGACGATCTCCTCCGACGAGATCCGTAGTGCGATCGAGAACTACACCGCGAGCTACTCCCCGGAGGCCTCCCGCGAAGAGGTCGGCCTTGTGACCGACACCAGCGACGGCATCGCGCACGTCAGTGGCCTGCCTTCGGCGATGGCCAACGAACTGCTGGAGTTCCCCGGCGGAATTCTGGGTGTCGCGCTCAACCTGGATGCCACCGAGATCGGTGCCGTCATCCTGGGCGATTACGAGAACATCCAGGAAGGCCAGGAAGTCAAGCGGACCGGCGACGTGCTGTCGGTACCCGTCGGCGACGCCTTCCTCGGCCGCGTCATCAACCCGCTCGGCCAGCCGATCGACGGCCTGGGCGAGATCGAGAGCAACGAGACCCGCGCCCTCGAACTGCAGGCTGCCTCGGTCCTCGAGCGTCAGCCCGTCGAGGAGCCGCTGCAGACCGGCATCAAGGCCATCGACGCGATGACCCCGATCGGCCGCGGACAGCGTCAGCTCGTCATCGGCGACCGTAAGACGGGCAAGACCGCCGTCTGCATCGACGCGATCCTGAACCAGAAGGCCAACTGGGAGACCGGCGACGAGAAGCAGCAGGTTCGCTGCATCTACGTCGCGATCGGCCAGAAGGGCTCCACCATCGCGGGTGTCAAGGCTGCCCTCGAGGAGCAGGGCGCGATGGAGTACACCACCATCGTCGCCGCCCCGGCCTCCGACTCCGCCGGTTTCAAGTGGCTCGCGCCCTACACCGGCTCCGCCATCGGCCAGCACTGGATGTACCAGGGTAAGCACGTCCTGGTCGTGTTCGACGACCTGACCAAGCAGGCCGAGGCGTACCGCGCCATCTCGCTGCTGCTGCGTCGCCCGCCGGGACGTGAGGCATACCCCGGTGACGTCTTCTACCTGCACTCCCGCCTGCTGGAGCGTTCGGCCAAGCTGTCCGACGCCCTGGGTGGAGGCTCGCTGACCGCGCTGCCGATCATCGAGACCAAGGCCAACGACGTCTCGGCCTACATCCCGACCAACGTCATCTCCATCACCGACGGTCAGGTGTTCCTCGAGTCGGACCTGTTCAACAAGGGTGTCCGCCCCGCCATCAACGTCGGCATCTCGGTGTCCCGAGTCGGTGGCGCCGCGCAGACCAAGGGCATGAAGAAGGTCTCCGGTTCGCTGCGTCTGGAGCTGGCTCAGTTCCGTGAGCTCGAGGCGTTCTCCGCCTTCGCCTCCGACCTGGACGCCGCCTCGAAGGCACAGCTCGAGCGTGGTGCCCGCCTGGTGGAGCTGCTCAAGCAGGATCAGTACAGCCCGATCCCCGTCGAAGACCAGATCGTGTCGATCTACCTCGCCGGCGAAGGTGTCTTCGACAGCGTGCCGGTCGGCGACGTCCGCCGCTTCGAGGCCGAACTGCTCGACGAGCTGCACCGCACCGCCTCCGGCGTGTACGAGAGCATCAAGGGCGGCAAGGCCCTCGACGCCGACAACGCCAAGGCGCTGGTCGAGGCCACCGACAAGTTCAAGGAAACCTTCATCGCGTCCGACGGAAGCCGGGTCGTGAACGAGGCCGAGGCCGAAGCTCTGGACGCCGGCGAGGTCGGCCACGAGCAGATCAACGTCAAGCGCACCACCGTCAGCAAGTGAGCGGCCTGTCCATGATGCTGCGAAACATGAAGGGAGAGTGATCGATCGATGGCAAGCATTCTCGAACTGAGGTCTCGCATCAAGTCGGTCAACTCGACCAAGAAGATCACCAAGGCCCAGGAACTGATCGCGACCTCGCGCATCACGAAGGCACAGTCGCGCGTCGCCGCGGCGAAGCCGTACGCCGAAGAGATCACGAAGGTTCTGTCGGAGCTGGCGAGCGCGTCGGCTTCGCTGGACCACCCGTTGCTGAACGAGCGCACCGATCCCAAGCGGGCCGCGGTTCTGGTCGTCACCAGCGACCGCGGTATGTGCGGCGGTTACAACTCCAACGTCCTCAAGGAGGCCGAGGAGCTGTTCCAGCTGCTGCGCAGCGAGGGTAAGGATCCGGTCATCTACGTGCTCGGATCCAAGGGTCTGGGGTACTACACGTTCCGTGGCCGCGACTTGGGAGGTGCGTGGACCGGGTTCTCCCAGGATCCGGGCTACTCCGACGCCGCCAAGGCGAGCCGGCACCTGGTCGACCTGTTCATGGCCGGATCCGGCTCGGAGGTTCCCGCGCCGAACGGCGAGGGCACCATCGAAGGCGTCGACGAGCTGCACATCGTCTACACCCGCTTCGTGTCGATGCTGACCCAGTCTCCCGAGGTTCGCCGGATGGCTCCCCTCGAGGTGATGGTCTCCGAGGAGCGCGTCGAACTCGGCGAAGACATGCTGTCGAACGGTCACGGGTCCAGCGACTCGGAGCCGGTCGCCGGATACAACTTCGAGCCGGAACCCGACAAGTTGCTCGGCGCCCTGCTGCCGAAGTACATCAGCACCCGCATCTACTCCTCGCTGCTGGATGCTGCGGCGTCGGAGTCGGCTGCCCGTCGTACCGCCATGAAGGCCGCGACGGACAACGCAAACGAACTGGTGAACACGTTGAGCCGCCAGGCAAACCAGGCTCGCCAGGCCCAGATCACCCAGGAAATCAGCGAGATCGTCGGCGGCGCGAATGCGCTTGCCTCGAGCGCAGGAAGTGACTAAGCAATGACCGCAGCAGTAACCGAAAACAACGGGGCAGGCTCGGGTTCGTCCGTCGCCGGCCGCGTCGTGCGGGTCATCGGTCCCGTCGTGGACGTTGAATTCCCGCGTGGCGCCATTCCTGAACTGTTCAACGCCCTGCATGCCGAGATCACGCTCCCCTCGGTCGCCAAGACGCTGACCCTCGAGGTCGCACAGCACCTCGGCGACAACCTGGTGCGCACCGTCTCGATGCAGCCCACCGACGGCCTGATCCGCGGCACCTCGGTGTCCGACACGGGCAAGCCGATCTCGGTTCCCGTCGGTGACGTCGTCAAGGGCCACGTGTTCAACGCACTGGGCGACTGCCTCGACGCTCCCGGCACGGGTCGCGACGGCGAGCAGTGGGGCATCCACCGCAAGCCACCGGCCTTCGACCAGCTCGAGGGCAAGACGGAGATCCTCGAGACCGGCATCAAGGTCATCGACCTCCTCACCCCGTACGTCAAGGGTGGAAAGATCGGTCTGTTCGGTGGTGCCGGTGTCGGCAAGACCGTTCTGATCCAGGAAATGATCACCCGTATCGCCCGCGAGTTCTCCGGAACCTCGGTGTTCGCAGGCGTCGGTGAGCGCACCCGTGAGGGCACCGACCTTCACCTCGAGATGGAAGAGATGGGCGTCCTCCAGGACACTGCCCTCGTCTTCGGCCAGATGGACGAGCCGCCGGGAACGCGTATGCGCGTCGCCCTGTCCGCGCTGACCATGGCGGAGTACTTCCGCGATGTCCAGGGCCAGGACGTGCTGCTGTTCATCGACAACATCTTCCGTTTCACCCAGGCCGGTTCCGAGGTGTCGACCCTGCTCGGTCGTATGCCTTCGGCCGTGGGTTACCAGCCGACCCTGGCTGACGAGATGGGTGAGCTGCAGGAGCGCATCACCTCGACGCGTGGTCGCTCCATCACCTCGCTGCAGGCGATCTACGTGCCCGCCGACGACTACACCGACCCGGCGCCGGCCACGACGTTCGCGCACCTCGATGCCACCACCGAGCTGTCGCGTCCGATCTCGCAGATGGGTATCTACCCCGCTGTGGACCCGCTGACCTCCACCTCCCGCATCCTGGAGCCCGGCATCGTCGGTGCCGAGCATTTCCGGGTCGCCAACGAGGTCAAGCGCATCCTGCAGAAGTACAAGGAACTGCAGGACATCATCGCCATCCTCGGTATGGACGAGCTGCAGGAAGAGGACAAGGTGCTCGTCGGCCGTGCCCGCCGTCTGCAGAAGTTCCTCGGCCAGAACTTCATCGTCGCCGAGAAGTTCACCGGTGAGCCCGGCTCCGTGGTGCCGCTCCGCGACACCATCGAGGCGTTCGACCGCATCTGCAAGGGCGAGTTCGATCACCTGCCCGAGCAGGCATTCAACAGCTGTGGTGGACTCGACGACGTCGAGGCTGCAGCCAAGAAGATCGCCGGGAAGTAGTCGACGATGGCTGAGATGACCGTGGAACTCGTCGCCGTGGAGCGACGGTTGTGGTCTGGTTCGGCGACTCTCGTCAGCGCACAGACGACCGAGGGCGAGATCGGTGTCATGCCTGGGCATGAGCCGGTTCTCGGACAGCTGGTCGAGGCCGGAGTGGTTGCGATCACGACGGCCGACGGTGAGCGTATCGTCGCTGCTGTGCACGGCGGGTTCCTGTCCGTGACCGCGAAGACAGTCACGATCCTCGCCGAGTCAGCCGACTTGGCCGAGGACATCGATGTGGAAGCGGCCAAGGCCGTGCTCGCAGAGAGTGGAGACGATCTCGAGGCGATCGCTGTCGCCAAGGGTCGGATCCGCGCTGTAGAGCGCGCTTAGGCTGCACGAGAAAGACCGCGACGGAGCCGACGAACAGTGACAATCGGAATGACTGTGTTGATCATTCTGGTTGTGCTGCTCGCGGCCTTCGTCGCGGTCTTTTTGTATCGGCTTGCAGTACTGCGCCGCGGTGGTACCGCGGCGATCCTCCGGGTGACGCCTGCCCCGGGGGACACGGGGTGGCGCCACGGCGTCATCCGCTACGGCGAGGGTTCCCTCGTCTTTTTCAAACTGTCGAGTTTGCGTCCCGGTCCTGATTCGCGCATCGATCGCCAGGGCATCGAGGTCGCAGGTCGTCGCAGCCCGGAGGGCTCCGAGTTCGACATCATGTCCGAGGAAATCATCATTCTGTCGGTCAAGGACCGCGGTAGCTCGTACGAGATCGCATTGGACGGGGGAGCGTTGACCGCGTTCCTGTCCTGGGTCGAATCACGACCGTCCGGCCGATCGGTCCGCGGTCGCCGACTCTGATCAGGACTTCCCGGCTCCGGGCTTCCAGAGGACGTCGCCCTCGGGGTTCGCGAGCCTGCTGACGATGAACAGCAGATCCGACAGCCGGTTGAGGTATTTCGCCGGTAGAGCGTTGGTGGTCTCCGGGTTCGCGTCGACGGCCGCCCACGCGGACCGCTCGGCCCGCCGGGTGACGGTCCGCGCCACGTGCAGCAGCGCTCCGAGTGCCGTGCCGCCGGGGAGAATGAAGGAGTTCAGCGGCGCCAGGCGTTCGTTCAGTTCGTCGCACCAGCCCTCGAGACGGTCGATGTACTCGTCCGAGATGCGCAGCGGCGGGTACTTCGGTTCGGCCTCCACTGGGGTGGAGAGGTCGGCGCCGGCGTCGAACAGGTCGTTCTGAATCTGCCGCAGGATCGACCGGATCTCCTCGGGCGGGTCGCCCAGTGCCACCGCAACCCCGATCGAGGCGTTCGCCTCGTCGCAGTCGGCGTAGGCGATCAGCCGCGGATCGTTCTTCGACACACGGGAGAAATCGCTGAGTCCGGTGGTCCCGTCGTCGCCGGTCCGGGTGTAGATCTTGGTGAGGTGTACGGCCATAGCGTTACGGTACCGGCCTCCGGGGTCGGCAGCCCTGGCTCTAGGCTGTGTTCTGTGAGTGAACGCTTCCTTGTCACCGGCGGTAACCGCCTCGTAGGTGAAGTGTCTGTCGGGGGCGCCAAGAACAGCGTTCTCAAGTTGATGGCGGCAGCGCTGTTGGCCGAGGGCACCACAACTGTGACCAACTGCCCGGACATCCTCGATGTTCCCTTGATGGCGGACGTCCTGCGTGGCCTGGGCTGCGAGGTGGACCTCGACGATTCCATCGTCCGGATCACCACACCCGCGGAGCCCAAACACCACGCCGATTTCGCCGCGGTACGGCAGTTTCGCGCGTCGGTGTGTGTGCTCGGACCGCTGGTCGCGCGGTGCCGTCGCGCCGTGGTCGCGCTACCGGGTGGCGATGCCATCGGATCGCGGCCCCTCGACATGCACCAGTCGGGGCTGCGATTGCTGGGCGCGCACAGCACGATCGAGCACGGCTGCGTGGTGGCGCAGGCCGACGACCTGCACGGTGCGAACATCCGGCTCGCATTCCCGTCGGTGGGGGCGACCGAGAACATTCTGATGGCCGCCGTACTCGCCAAGGGTGAGACGGTGATCGACAACGCGGCCCGCGAACCCGAGATCGTCGACCTGTGCAACATGCTGATTCAGATGGGCGCGCAGATCCGGGGTGCAGGCACGTCCACGCTGACGATCCAGGGCGTCCCCAAACTCGAGCCGACCACGCACCGGGTCATCGGCGATCGGATCGTCGCAGCGACGTGGGGGATCGCCGCGTCGATGACCCGTGGCGACGTGCGTGTCCGCGGGGTCAACCCGAAACACCTGAGCCTGGTGCTCGACAAGCTGCGGGTGGCGGGAGCCGAAGTCACCGCCGAGTCCGACGGATTCCGGGTGGTCCAGGAAGCGCGGCCCACGGCCGTCAACTTCGCGACCCTGCCCTATCCGGGTTTCCCCACCGACCTCCAGCCGATGGCCATCGGTCTCGCCGCTGTGGCGGAGGGAACGTCGATGATCACGGAGAACGTCTTCGAGGCGCGGTTCCGTTTCGTCGAGGAGATGATCCGGTTGGGTGCCGATGCTCGGACGGACGGTCACCACGCTGTGATCCGGGGAATCGCGCAACTGTCGAGTGCGCCGGTGTGGTCCTCGGACATCCGGGCCGGCGCCGGCCTGGTGCTGGCGGGACTCGTCGCCGACGGGGTGACTGAAGTCCACGACGTCTTTCACATCGACCGGGGTTACCCCCGTTTCGTCGAGATCCTCCAGGAACTCGGCGGCCGCATCGAAAGAGTGGACGCGGATCCCGCTTCTCAGCGGTGAGTCCGGCGTCACAGCGGCCGATGTGAGCCGCAGGATGCCGGATCGGTTCCGGCGCACCGGCTCTGACCAGCAGAGTCCGAATCGACGAACACCGTGACCTGGCGATTTGGCAAGCAGTTTCCCGTCGCGTAACTTATTCCAGGTCAGAGCGACACGGACACCGACCCCGGCCGGAAGGCGGGGGACACGAGGTTGGACGAAGGCGCCTGGTACATCGGAGGTTCATCGTCGTGTACGGTGGTGCTTCCATCCCGGTTAGATTCTGATCAGCGTCTCGGCTTGCGCCGGTGAGGCTGGTAGGATAAGTTGGAAAAGTTGCCCCGGAGCGGCTGGCGAGTGTGCCAGAAGTGATGGTGTGTGCGTGTTCTTTGAGAACTCAACAGTGTGTCGATGAATGTCAGTGCCAAATGTTTTTGGTACTCCGCATCACGAATGATCAACTGG